>OW818699.1:0-4119755 GCA_942493385.1 uncultured Bacteroidales bacterium
TCGCAGGATTCGAGAAAAATCATCGGGTTTTTGTTACGTTCCGACTTGGTTTCCAGTTTGATTTCGGCAGGCAGCATCAGGTAAATGTTGTGCGTGTAGCCCAAAGCCAAATCCAGGATTTGACCGTTGTTCTGTGCACGGTAACCTACACCGACCAGTTCGAGTTCCTTGCGGTAACCTTCCGATACACCAACAACCATGTTGTGGATGAGTGAACGGTATAGGCCATGCTGGGAACGAACTTCGCGTTCGTCGTTCGGACGGGATACAGTAATCGTGGAATCTTCCACTTTAACTTCAATAAGGGGATTAACCGCTTGGAAGAGTTCCCCTTTGGGTCCTTTTACCTTGACGATATTGTTGGCATCGATGGTCACGGTTACACCGGCCGGGATGCTGATGGGCAATTTTCCTATTCTTGACATTTTAATTCCTCCTCAATTAATAGATGTAACACAATACTTCACCGCCGAGCTTGAGGTCTTTGGCTTCTTTATCGGTCATCACACCCTGTGAGGTGGACAAAATAACGATACCCAGGCCATTGATGACGCGGGGCATCTCCCGATATCCCACGTATTTACGTAAACCGGGTTTTGAAACACGGGTCAGGCTCTTGATGGAGTTGACCTTGTTCACGAGATCGTACTTCAGGGCGATTTTAATGGTACCCTGGGGGCCTTCTTCCACGAACTTGTAGTTCAGGATATAGCCTTTGTCGAAAAGGATCTTTGTGATTTCCTTCTTAACGTTTGACGCTGGAACTTCCACCACTCTATGTTTGGCTTTGATGGCGTTCCGCAGTCTGGTCAGATAATCTGCTATAGGATCTGTCATTACTAAAAATTTAAATTGATCCGGAAACCCGGACAATATTTAACACTTATAAAAATTCTGTTTACCAGCTTGCTTTGCGGACTCCCGGGATCAAACCCTGAGAAGCCATTTCGCGAAACTGAATACGGGAAAGGCCGAACTGACGCATGTAACCTTTTGGACGTCCTGTGATTTTGCATCTGTTGTGCAGACGAACTGGACAGGAGTTCTTGGGCAGTGCCTGAAGACCTTCAAAGTTTCCGTCGGCTTTCAACTGAGCTCTTTTTACCGCAAATTTTGCGATCAGGGCTGCGCGTTTCACCTCGCGGGCTTTCATTGATTCTTTTGCCATATTGCTTTAGTCTTTTATGATGTTTTTAAACGGCAGGCCGAATTCTTTCAGCAAAGCATAACCTTCTTCGTCGGTTTTGGCCGAAGTCACAAAGGTAATATTCATACCCAGAAGTTTGACAATGTTGTCAATGTTAATTTCGGGGAAGATGATTTGCTCATTGATACCCATGGTGTAGTTTCCACGGCCGTCCAATTTGGATTCGATGCCTTTGAAGTCACGGATACGGGGCAGAGCCACGCGAACGAGACGTTCCAGGAATTCGTACATCTTTTCACGACGCAGCGTAACCATCACACCGATAGGCATTTTCTTACGAAGCTTGAAGTTGGAGATGTCCTTTTTGGATATGGTGGCAACCGCTTTCTGACCGGTAATGGTGGTCAGCTCGGTGATTGCTGTTTCAATGATTTTCTTGTCGGCAACTGCAAGACCAAGGCCTTGGTTGATCACGATTTTTTTCAGTACGGGTACTTGCATCACGGAAGAATACCCGAATTCCTGAGTCAATGCAGGAACAATGCGTTCTGCATAGTCTTTCTTAAGATTAGCGGTATTTGCCATTATTTGATTTCCTCCCCTGATTTTTTGGATACACGTACTAACTTGCCTTCTGCATTTGCCTTACGACCGATACGGGTAGGCTTGCCTGATTTCGGATCGACCGGATTCAGATTTGAAATGTGGATGGCGGCTTCTTTCTTCACAATTCCTCCCTGAGGATTGGCGGCGTTGGGTTTGGTGCTCTTGGAGACCATGTTCACACCTTCTACGATGGCACGTTGTTTTTCAACCTGCACTTCGAGCACACGACCGGTTTTACCCTTGTCTTCGCCCGTATTTACATAGACGGTATCGCCTTTCTTTATGTGTAATTTACTCATTACTGTTACTTTTTCAATGGGTTAAAGTACTTCGGGAGCCAAAGAAACAATCTTCATGTTCGTGTTACGAAGCTCTCTGGCTACGGGGCCGAAAATACGGCTTCCGCGGATTTCACCGGCATTGTTCAACAGCACACACGCATTATCATCAAAACGGATGTAAGAACCATCGGCTCTTCTTATCTCTTTTCTTGTGCGAACAATAACGGCCTTGGACACCGTACCTTTTTTGATTTCACTGGACGGAATGGTGCTCTTGATGGCCACCACGATGATGTCACCAACGGAGGCATAACGACGACCTGTTCCGCCTAAAACGCGGATACAAAGTACTTCCTTTGCACCTGAGTTGTCAGCTACTAATAGTCTGGATTCTGCTTGTATCATATTACTTCGCTTTCTCGATTATTTCAACTAATCTCCATCTTTTGGTTTTGCTCAAAGGACGGGTTTCCATGATCTTGACAGTGTCACCGATGGTGCACTCGTTTTTTTCGTCATGAGCGTGGTACTTTTTCGTTTTGCTAACGAACTTACCGTAAATGGGGTGTTTTTCTTTCCACTTAACAGCAACCGTGATGCTCTTTTCCATTTTATTGCTGGTAACAACGCCAGCTCTTTCTTTTCTTAAATTTCTAGTTTCCATCACGCTTTAATTTTGTTGATTCAACGCTCTTTCGCGCAAAATGGTTTTCATACGCGCAATATCCCGACGTAATTCCTTAATCTGAGTGGGATTGTCCAGTGGGGAAATGCTGTGTTGCAGTTCCATTTGATTGAGACGAACGACATCAGTCTGCGCGCGTTCTGCAATCTCCTTGGAGGTCAATTCTCTAACTTCTGCTATTTTCATAAGGCTTAGGCGTTTTGGGTTAGCATATCAAAATCACGTCTCACGATGAATTTCGTAGCAACGGGCAGTTTCTGAGCGGCAAGGCGCAGAGCTTCTTTAGCTACTTCGAAGGATACACCTTCTACTTCAATGAGAATTCTACCGGGGGTTACGGGAGCCACGAATCCTTCGGGAGCACCTTTCCCCTTACCCATACGTACTTCTGCTGGTTTTTTGGTAAAGGGCTTATCCGGGAAAATACGGATCCAGATTTGACCCTGACGTTGCATGTAACGCGTAACGGCAACACGGGCAGCTTCAATCTGCTGACCTGTGATCCAATGCGATTCCATCGTCTTGATACCAAAAGAGCCGAAGGCCAACTGGTTACCACGTTGGGCATTGCCCTTCATGCGACCTTTTTGTTGTCTTCTGAACTTTGTTCTTTTCGGTTGTAACATTTCTTAGAAATTGTAACGTTAACGACTACTATTGTTTCTCTTTTTGCGGAAGCCGCCCTTGCGGTCATCACGACGGTCTGAACCAGCATTTCCGCTGGGGCGACCTGTTTCTTTGGTAGTTGTAAAGTTCGGTGCCAAATCAACCTTTCCATAAATCTCCCCACGGCAGATCCAAACTTTTACTCCAATGATGCCGACTTTCGTCAGGGCTTCTGCTTGCGCATAATCAATGTCAGCACGGAAGGTATGGAGCGGCGTACGGCCTTCCTTATACATTTCCGAGCGGGCGATTTCAGCGCCGTTCAAACGACCAGAGACCATGACCTTGATGCCTTCGGCACCCATGCGCATGGTAGATTGAATGGACATCTTGGTAGCGCGACGATAAGCGATCTTCCCTTCAATCTGACGGGCGATGTTATTTGCTACGATGACTGCATCCAATTCAGGACGTTTAATTTCGAATATATTGATCTGGATTTCCTTATCGGTGATCTTTTTCAATTCTTCTTTCAATTTGTCTACTTCCTGTCCACCTTTACCGATGATGATGCCCGGACGAGCCGTGCAAACGGTGATGGTGACAAGTTTCAGCGTACGTTCGATGACAATACGTGAAACGCTTGCTTTGGCCAAACGCGCATTCAGGTATTTACGGATCTTACTGTCTTCCAACAGGGTGTCTCCATAGTTATCACCACCATACCAGTTGGAATCCCAACCTCTGATAATGCCTAAGCGGTTACTTATCGGATTTACTTTCTGTCCCATTTAGCCTTAGTTTTGTTCGTTTTTTGTAATTGTATCAACTTTCAAAGTCACGTGGTTCGAGCGTTTGCGAATCTGATAACCTCTTCCCTGCGGCGCCGTACGAAGTCTTTTCAACATCGTGGCGGAATCAACTTTAACTTCGGTTATAAACAATTCGCCGGCTTCGGCTTTGCGTTCGTTCTTAGCTTCCCAGTTGGCGATAGCTGAACGGAGCAGTTTTTCCAGGCGACCTGAGGCTTCCTTGGACGAGAACTTCAAGATACCAAGGGCGAGAGACACTTCTTTACCGCGGATTATGTCGGTCATCAAGCGCATCTTGCGGGGCGATGTCGGAACACCGTTCAGCTTGGCGAAGGACTGAGTCTTCAGAGCTTCTTTTCTGGCATCAGCTGCCAATCTTTTTCTTGCACCCATTTTATATTCGTGTTTTTATTTTATCTGACATTGAGTTTATTTCTTCTTGTTTCCGCCATGGCCTCTGAACGTACGCGTCGGGGAAAATTCGCCCAACTTGTGTCCTACCATGTTTTCGGTTACATATACTGGAATAAACTTATTACCGTTGTGAACGGCTACCGTATGACCAACGAAATCAGGAGAAATCATTGAGGCGCGAGCCCATGTCTTCACCACATTCTTTTTCCCCGATTCATTCATGGCCAGAACTTTAGCTTCCAGCTTGATGTTAATATACGGTCCTTTTTTTAATGAACGACTCATAGTTTAATTGAATTTATCGGTTATTTTTTACGTCTGTCAATGATATACTTGCTCGAATGCTTCTTCGGTGCACGAGTCTTCAAGCCCTTAGCCAACAGACCCTTGCGAGATCTCGGATGACCTCCGGAAGATTTACCTTCACCACCACCCATGGGGTGATCGACAGGATTCATTACGACACCACGAACGCGGGGACGACGACCTTGCCATCTGGAACGACCGGCTTTACCGGAACTTTCCAATGCGTGGTCAGCGTTACCAACGGTTCCGATGGTAGCTTTGCAGGTCAAAAGGATCTTACGAATTTCTCCGGAAGGCATTTTGATGACTCCATAGTTCTCTTCTTTCGAAACCAACTGGGCGAACGTACCGGCTGAACGTACCATTTTGGCACCTTGACCCGGACGAAGTTCGATGTTGTGGATAACGGTACCGACAGGGATGTTCTTCAATGGAAGTGCATTTCCTACTTCGGGAGCGGCTTCTTCGCCAGACATGATCTTCATGCCGACTTCAAGGCCGTTGGGAGCTACGATGTACGCTTTTTCTCCATCTGCATAATAAAGCAATGCGATACGGGCCGAACGATTCGGGTCGTATTCGATTGTCTTGACTGTTGCAGGAATACCATCTTTTGTTCTCTTGAAATCGATGAAACGATAGAGTTTTTTGTGACCGCCACCTAAGTAGCGCATGGTCATTTTACCCTGATTGTTACGTCCACCCGACTTGCTTAAGCCGAAAGTAAGAGATTTTTCTGGTGCGCTGGCGGTGATGGTATCAAAGGCACCAATAATTTTATGTCTTTGCCCCGGTGTTGTGGGCTTTAGTTTACGTACTGCCATTTTCTTAAATATTGGAGTAGAAGTCAATAACATCGCCATCCTTCAATGTGACGATGGCTTTCTTGAAAGCTGATTGGCTTCCCTTTACCATGCCACCCTTGGTGTAGCGAGATTTGTTTTTGCCACGGTAGTTCATCGTATTAACATCCAGTACAGTAACGCTGTACATTTCTTGGATGGCTTTGGCGATCTCAATCTTATTGGCACTTGGTTGCACACGGAAACCGTAACGATTCAGCTTTTCTGTCAAAGCGGTCATCTTTTCGGTTACGATAGGTTTTACTATTATTCCCATTTTTTGATCTCCTTATGCGTTTAAGATGTTTTCAATTCCGGCAACTGCGCTTTCGGTCAAGACAAGAGTTGCAGCGTTCAATACTCTGTAAGTATTTAACCCTGACAACGTTATAACTTGAACCTTAGCCAAATTACGAGCCGACAAATATACGTTTTTATTTGCTTCCGGCAATACGAAAAGTGACTTTTTATCAGCGACTTGCAGATTGCTTGTCAGCGCGACGAACTGCTTCGTTTTGGGAGCATCGTAGTTGAAATCTTCGATGACCATGATGGCTTGATCGATGACTTTATAAGACAATGCTGACTTACGTGCAAGTTCTTTCACTTTCTTGTTCAGTTTGAAGCTATAGTCGCGTGGTTTCGGTCCGAATACACGGGCACCACCCATTACTGGGGAGTTGATATCACCGTGACGGGCACCGCCGCCGCCTTTTTGTTTGCCCAACTTCCTGGTGGAGCCGGTCATTTCACTTCTTTCTTTCGATTTGTGGGTACCTTGACGGCTGTTGGCCTGGTACTGTCTCACGTCCAACCAAATGGCGTGATCGTTGGGTTCGATGGCGAAGATGGCGTCATTCAACGTAATCTTCCTTCCGGTATCTTTCCCCTGGATTGTATATACACTCAGTTCCATTACTTTTCAATAATTACGATTGAACCTTTAGCACCCGGAACAGAACCTTTGATCAAAACCAAATTGTGTTCAGGAATAACTTTAATAATTTGCAGGTTTTGGACTGTTACGCGATCAGAACCCATATGACCGGCCATGCGCTTTCCTTTGAATACGCGTGAGGGCCATGAAGATGCGCCCAAAGAACCGGGAGCACGGAGACGGTTATGCTGACCATGGGTAGCTTGACCGACACCAGCGAAACCATGACGTTTAACAACGCCTTGGAAACCTTTACCTTTTGAAGTTCCGACTACATCTACGAATTCGTCTGCTTCAAACATTTCGGAGGTGATCACATCACCTGCCTTGAATTCGTCACCGAATCCTTTAAACTCAACCAAGTGTCTTTGAGGTACTACTCCGGCCTTTTGAAAATGACCCATTTCTGCCTTGTTGGTATGTTTTTCCTTTTTTTCCTGGAAACCAACTTGGATGGCTTCATAACCATCGGTGGCAAGAGTCTTGACCTGAGTAACGACACAAGGACCAGCTTCTACAACAGTGCATGGAATGTTTTTCCCATCAGCACTGAAAACGGAAGTCATTCCGATTTTTTTTCCTAATAATCCTGGCATTTCTCTAATCGATTAAATAAATCAAACTTTGATTTCTACTTCTACTCCGCTAGGCAATTCCAGTTTCATCAATGCGTCAACAGTTTTGGCGCTGGAATTGTAAATGTCGATCAGTCTCTTGTAAGAGCACAGTTCGAACTGTTCGCGGGATTTCTTGTTTACAAACGTTGCACGGTTAACTGTGAAGATACGCTTGTGTGTGGGGAGGGGAATCGGTCCGCTGACAACAGCGCCGGTAGCCTTCACCGTCTTTACGATTTTCTCTGCGGACTTGTCCACCAGATTGTAATCGTAAGACTTCAATTTAATTCTGATTTTTTGGCTCATCTTTTTATTTTACTTAGTGTATGAATGCTGCAAGGCCTTGTAGAGCTATTAACACAAGGCTCTGCAGTCATTCGTTTATTTTATAACAGTTCAACTTTACCTTTAACTTCCGTCAACACCTGAGTGGCGATGGATTTTGACAATTCAGCAAAGTGGTCGAATTCCATGGTGCTGGTCGCACGTCCGGAGGTGATGGTGCGCAAGGCAGTCACATATCCGAAGGTTTCAGCAAGAGGAACCTGAGCCTTGACAATGCGTGCTCCTGAACGGTTGGTATCCATACCACCCACCTGGCCACGACGTTTGTTCAAGTCACCGATCACATCACCCATGCTTTCTTCCGGAGTAATGACTTCCATCTTCATGATGGGTTCCAATAGAATGGGTTTTGCTTTGGCACAAGCACTCTTGAAGGCAATGCTGGCGCAGATTTCGAAGGAAAGGGCGTCGGAGTCGACCGGGTGGAAAGAACCGTCAACGACGACAACTTTCAAACCATCCAGCGGATAGCCGGCCAATACACCATTTTTCATGGCGTTTTTGAAGCCTTTTTCAATGGAAGGAACATATTCCTTAGGAATGTTACCACCCTTGATTTCATCAATAAACTGAAGATCACCTTCAAAGTCTTTGTCCTTAGGACCAACCTTGACAATCATATCGGCAAATTTACCGCGACCACCAGATTGTTTCTTGTAGACTTCGCGCAATTGTACCGTTTGAGAAATTGCTTCCTTATAGGTAACCTGCGGACGACCTTGGTTGCATTCAACCTTGAATTCGCGACGCAGACGGTCGATGATGATTTCGAGGTGAAGTTCACCCATACCGGAGATAATGGTCTGACCAGACTGTTCGTCGGTTTTGACCGTAAAGGTAGGATCTTCTTCAGCAAGCTTACCAAGACCAATGCCCAACTTATCCAAATCCTTTTGGGTTTTGGGTTCGATGGAGATACCGATTACTGGTGCGGGGAAGTCCATCGATTCGAGAACGATCGGATGTTTTTCGTCACACAAGGTGTCACCGGTACGAATATCTTTGAAGCCAACGCCTGCACCGATGTCACCGGCAGAAATCACGTCAACTGGATTCTGCTTGTTGGAATGCATCTGGAACAGACGTGAAATACGTTCTTTTTTGTCGGAACGTACGTTGTACACGTAGGAACCGGCTTCCAGCCTACCTGAATAGACACGAACAAAACACAGACGACCAACATAAGGGTCGGTGGCAATTTTAAATGCCAAGGCAGTGAAAGGTTCGTCTTCGTCGGGTCTGCGTGTAATTTCCTTTTCGGGATCGTTGGGGTCATGACCTACGATAGCAGGTGTGTCCAGCGGGCTTGGGAGGAAAAGACAAACGGCGTCCAGCAATGTCTGCACACCTTTATTTTTGAAAGAGGAACCACAAAGCATGGGGTTGATGGCCATGGCGATGGTGCCTTTACGAAGTGCTTTGATGATTTCTTCTTCGGTGATCGTTGTGGGATCATCAAAGAACTTCTGCATCAATACATCGTCAAATTCAGAAACGGATTCAAGCATTTTTTCTCTCCATTCCTGAGCTTCAGCAAGCAATTCAGCGGGAATTTCTTCCACGTTGTATTCTGCACCCATGGTTTCATCGTGCCAGTAAATGGCTTTCATCTTGATCAGATCGACAACACCTTTGAACTTTTCTTCAGAACCGATGGGAATCTGAATGGGACAAGGATTGGCTCTGAGAACAGATTTCATCTGGCTGACAACTTCATAGAAGTCGGCACCGGAACGGTCCATTTTATTTACATAGCAAATACGGGGAACGTCGTATTTGTCAGCCTGGCGCCATACGGTTTCAGACTGGGGTTCCACGCCGCCTACTGCACAGTAGGTTGCAACGGCACCGTCCAGGATACGAAGTGAACGTTCCACCTCAACGGTGAAATCTACGTGTCCCGGGGTATCAATCAAATTAATTTTATATTTATCACCACCCTGAATCCAGCTGGTGGTAGTAGCGGCCGAAGTAATCGTGATGCCACGCTCCTGCTCTTGCTCCATCCAGTCCATGGTAGCAGCTCCATCATGAACTTCCCCAATTTTATGGGTCAGTCCAGTGTAGAAAAGAATACGCTCTGAAGTCGTCGTCTTTCCTGCATCGATGTGGGCCATGATGCCAATGTTTCTGGTGTATGTCAAATCTTGTTTAGCCATTGTACTTTCTTACCTTTTACCTATTATTAAAAACGGAAATGGGCGAATGCGCGGTTGGCTTCTGCCATACGGTGCATGTCTTCCTTACGTTTGAAGGATCCTCCCTGATTGTTGTAAGCATCAACAATCTCGGCAGCCAATTTGTCCGCCATGGATTTACCACCACGTTTGCGGGCATATAAAATTACATTTTTCATTGAAATGGATTCCTTACGATCCGGGCGGATTTCAGTAGGAACTTGGAAAGTGGCACCACCGATACGGCGGGACTTGACTTCGACCTGAGGAGTAATGTTGTCGAGTGCAGCTTTCCATATTTCGAGAGCAGATTTTTCGTCGTTGGGCAATTTTGCCTTGACGGTATTCAGAGCGGAATAGAAGATCTCGTAGGAGGTGTTCTTTTTCCCATCGTACATCAAGTGATTCACAAATTTGGTCACTTTGACGTCATTGAAAACGGGATCCGGCAGGATCACCCGTTTTTTCGGCTTTGATTTTCTCATTTTTTTCTCAAAAATTTTCCGTTTTTGTTTTGGTTGTCTTCTTTCGTTTTGACTTCAACGTTCCCACCGGAACATTTACTCAACCTCGCTTTAAAGCGTTTACCAATAAAAAAAACAGCGTGAATAATTACTGTAAGGGAATGATTAAGCTACCAATCGGATTATTTCTTCTTGGCTGCAGTAACTGGCTGACCTGGCTTTGGACGCTTCGTTCCGTATTTGGAACGTCTCTGTCTGCGACCGGCTACACCTGAAGTATCCAATGTTCCGCGAACGATGTGGTAACGTACACCTGGAAGATCCTTTACACGACCGCCACGTACAAGTACGATGGAGTGTTCCTGCAAGTTATGACCTTCTCCTGGAATGTAACTGTTTACTTCCTTCGAGTTGGTCAAACGAACCCTGGCAACTTTACGCATAGCGGAGTTAGGTTTCTTCGGTGTCGTCGTGTACACACGTACACAAACGCCACGTCTTTGCGGACAGGAGTTCAAAGCCGGAGACTTGCTCTTGTCGATTAGCTTAGCCCTTCCTTTTCTTACTAATTGCTGAATTGTAGGCATTTTAGAAATTTTTACTATTTATAGAGTACTTAAAAAAACGTATGCGATATTAAATCCTTGTAGGTATTCCAAAAAGGACTGCAAAATTACAAGCTTTTTTCCGATAAACCAACGGGTTACCGAAAAAAAAGTAATCTTGCCTTTAAAGCGGGGACAAAGGTAGAAAAAAAATACCGAAAACCGCTGATATTCAGGCAGCAATTTTCGGCATTTTCATTGAAGAAAATTTTCTTTAGGCTTCTCCTCCTCCAAAACCAATGATGGGTGGCATGAAGGTATTTCCGCCTCCTGTAGGATTCTTGATGGCACCAAATTGCTTCTCATATTTGGCGACATTTTCTTGAAGCGCGGAAAGCAGCCGCTTGGCATGTTCGGGTGTCAGAATGATGCGGGACTGAACTTTTGCCTTGGGCACACCAGGCATCAGGCGGATAAAATCGAGAATGAATTCGGAACTGGAATGGGATATGACGGCAAGGTTGGAATAGATCCCTTGTGCCACATCTTCGGTCAGTTCAATGTTTAGTTGGTTGTTGTCGTTGGAATTGTCCATGTTGGATTGTTGGATTAATAGTATATATAAGGTGTTATTTTTCCCAACTGCTCGGATTGACTCCGAAATGTTTGGTAAAACAGCGTGTAAAGTATTTCGGGTCGTTAAAACCGACTGCATATGCAATTTCAGAGATGTTTCGCCCACCTGCTTTCTGGAGCATTTCTTTGGCCTTGGTCAATCTGTATCCGCGGATGAAGCGGGTGGCAGATTGTCCCACCAGCGTATCCAACTTCTTGTGCAGTAGGCTTCGGGAAATTCCAATTGCCTGAATCAGTTCTGTTACATCAAAATCAGGATTCTGATAGTTTTCTTGCAAAATCTTAAGCGCTTTATCCAGAAGCCTTTTATCAGGTGAGTCGTCATCCATGTTCAGCGTTGTCGTGCTCATGTTGTCCTTAAATCGATCATGTAGACGGTTACGCGTTTCCAGAATGTTCCGAACACGGGCAATCAAGACCTTTTCCTCAAAAGGTTTGGACACAAAATCATCTGCGCCTGAATCCAGTCCTTCCAATTGCTTTTCGACGGACGAAAGCGCTGTCAGCAAAATGACCGGTATGTGGGAGGTGCTCAGGTTTCTTTTGACCAATCTGCAAAATTGATTTCCGTCCATCTTGGGCATCATCACATCGCTTACAATGAAATCAGGCAGGTAATTCTGTGTCATTTTCCATGCTTCAACACCATCGGAAGCTTCAAGTATATTGAAATCTTTTTCCATAAATGAACGAACGAACTGCCTCATGTCCGGATTGTCTTCGACTATGAGCAGCACCGGCTTATTTTCCTTGAAACCAATTTTAAGGTCAGAGTCCTGAACTCCAAAATTTTCATCAGGAAGGACTTCCTGTACTTTCCCATCCTGTGCTAATCGTTCAACCGGAATCTCCAATACAAACCTTGCTCCTCCAATCCGATTGTTCATCGCATAGATGGTACCACCATGAAGGGTCGCCAACTCGCGGCATAGGTAAAGTCCAATTCCGGTGCCAGATTGGCCTGCAGTTTGATACACCTGCTGCCCCTTGATTTGGTAAAAACGTTCGAATATTTTATCGAATTCCTCTTCAGGAATTCCAGTGCCTGAATCGGAAACCGTCAAACGAAGCCAGGGGGTTCCCGATTTCTCCACTTCTGACAATCGAATCGTTATGTTTCCATTGTCTGGTGTGAACTTAACGGCATTCGACAAGAGGTTGGTGTAAATCTTCCCAATCTTGTCCGCATCAAAAAGAAGGACTGGATTCGAAAGATTGGTGGAGAGCGAGCATTGAACACCTCTTTTTTCTACCATATCACCAAAGGGTATCAAAATATCTCTTGTCAAATCAACGATGTTGCCCTGACTTTTGTTTAGGGTCATAGCGCCCGCATCCACTTTTCTAAAATCCATCAGTTGATTGACAAGTGACAACAGTTGTTTGGAATTGCGTTCCACCAATTGTAGCTGGCTGGTCAAGGAAGAATCCACACTGGTATGAAGCATGCGCTGAATGGGACCCATGATGAGCGTGATGGGCGTCTTGAACTCATGGGTGATATTTGTGAAAATGGACATTTTCTCTTGATTCAGCTCTTCTACCCTTTGATTATAGATTTCAAGTTGTTCTTTCTGTTCCAGTATTTGCTCGTTCTGCACCTTGAGCAAATCGTTCTGCTGTATGATGGCTTGCTCGTGAACCATCAGATCCTGAAGTGTCTTTTCAAGGTTTTCGGCTTGTTCACGCAACTGATCCTTTTGCTGCTCCACCTTCAGGGTGCGCTCATGAACTTTATTTTCAAGAATTACTTGTTCTTCCTTTAGTTTACGGACACGATTGCTGATAAGGTACCAAGTCAAACCAATTAAAAGCACCAAAAAGATAAGACGGAAAAGAAGTGTCTGATAGAATGGAGGTTTGATGATAATATTCAGTGAAGTTAAGTGGTCGGACCATACACCGTCACTGTTGGTACAACGAACCTTAAAGGTGTAGTGCCCCTGCTTGAGATTGGTATAATGTACATAGCGTCTGGTCGCATCCACTTCAATCCAATCAGCATCAAATCCCTCCAATAGGTAGGAATAACGAATTTTTTCAGGTGATTCGAAATCGAACGTGCTGAAATCAAACGAAAAGGACTTGTCTCTTTGCGGCAATATGATTTCTCGTGTTTCAAAAAGCTGTTTCTGCAAATAGATTCTCCCTCGTAAGGGAACACCAGGTTCAACAAGTTCATTGAGGACATAGAGCGACATGAGTTTTACCTTTGGCATAAAATCATTGATCTGGATGCGGGTGGGATCAACAACATTCATACCTTCGATATTTCCGAAATACAACCGTCCATCCTTGGATTTGCAGGCTGCCATCCAGTAAAATTGATTGGAAAGCAGTCCGTCGCTTTTATAAAAGCAGGCTCCTTGACCTACTGATGGGGTAAACCTACAAAGTCCATTGTTGGTACTCATCCAAATTCGACCTGTTTCGTCTTCCAAAATGGTGTATATGACATTATCAACCAGCCCGTCCTTTTGATCATACTGATGAAAACGTATTACTTTACCACCCAACGTCAAATTGTCACTTGTATTCCAGCTGTCAACTTCATCTTTAGTCTCGTTCACATTCGTTCGTTCTTCCATCAGATAGAGTCCGTTGCCGTTGCTGCCAAACCACATTTTGCCTGACTTATCTTCATAGATACTGATTATTTTGGCCAAATGGTCGGATTTTGAATTGCTCAGTTCGTTCCGGAAATAGTCGAATACGAATTTATTGGCACGCACGTCTGATTTATTCAGATAAATACAATACAATCCAAAATTGGTGGCAACCCAAAGCCGTCGCTTGCTGTCGATTTTTAGGGCATTGACTTGTGATGGCGGGTATTTTACCACCGAAGCGGTCATTTTGGTGGCGAATTTCTGCGTTCGATAGTCATAAAACTGCAGGCAGGAACTGGAGCCAACCCACAAACCTTGGTTCGGTACATCTTCAAGGAGGTCGGAGATGAAAATGTCTGCCAAACTACCGGGCTCGCCATCGACCTTATATCGGATGAAATCTTTTTCATTGGCGTTCATTTGATTGATGCCCCCGCCCCAAGTGCCCAACCATATCCGACCCTTCGAATCCTCCATGATCTTGGAGATGGTATTTTGGCTCAAACTAGCAGGGTCTTTTGTGTGAACGTAGTGTTTAAATGATGTGGCGCCAGGCATCCGAACATGAATTCCGCCTTCAACCTGCCCGACCCAAAGCCTGGACTTGCTGTCTTCTAGTATGGAATTGACCGGTGCAGGAAACAAACTACCTTGATCTTGAGGATGGTGTACAAAAGTTTGAAAGACTTTCCGCTTTTGATACATCCAATTCACGCCTCCCTTTTCAGTTCCGATCCAAAGGATGTTCTGATTGTCAACAAAAAGGGTATTTAGGAAATTATTGTTGATGGACCCTGGAGATCCATCCGACTGAATGCGTTGGAATCTTTTTGTTTCGGGTTCCCACAGTGCAAGACCTCCAAGAGTGGCTATCCATATCCGACCGTGTTTGTCCTGCGCAATGTCGTTAATAAACCCGTTGGGTAGCATATTTGGCTGAAGTGGGTCCGATGCAAATCGGTCAATCAGCTTGGTATGGGGATTGTAGCGAATAAGACCGTCCGACGTGCCAATCCAAAAAGTACCCATTCGGTCGACAAACAACTTTCTTATGGGATTGTTGGTTTGCAGACCTTTTGGAACCCGCTCAAAAATGAACTGTCCAGGGATTTTGTTTGAAAGGATCTGCATCTGCCCAACGACCATCCCAAGCCAGATTCTGCCCACTTGGTCTTCCGTCAGTGTGTAAACTGGCGAAATGTTCAGACTATAAAAGTTTTTCAGTCCACCCTCTTTGTCAAAAACCAGACATGCCAAGCCATGATCGCCCGCAATCCATAGCTTGTTGTCCTTATCTTTTAGAATGGCATGGACGGAGGAATTCAAAAGTTGCTTGTACTGCGGGTATTCATCCAGACAATCGGAATTTCTTCCTGTATGTAGATCGATGATGCTGACACCCAGATCTGTGCCGACCCAAAGCCTTGAATAAGAATCTTCCGCTAAACAATGGGTAAAATTGGTATGAAGCAAATGATTCTGAGTATTGTATTTTTTTACCTCATAGCCGTCGAAGCGGTCAAGTCCTCCCCAAGTGGCAAACCATAGGAAGCCTTCGCTGTCTTGGTAAATATAATCCACAAAATTCTGTGACAAGCCTTTATCTGCATTCAGATACTTGAACAAAAAATCTTCTTTAATGGTAGCGGCACGTAGTGTTGATGGGCTAAAAGCTAAATAAGCAAAAGCTATGATTTGCATCAAAAAATAAGCACTTAAGCCCTTCTTTTTAAAAAAAGGGATCGTGTTATTGTATTTTTTCGTGTGCATTTTACACATTTGTCCACCTTTTAAGAAAAATTTTACACCTGCGTCTGTCGAAAGCCCAATACATTTGTTTTATTGCTTCCTGCAAGAGGACTGTGTCATTCATCGTAGGAAGTTGAGACTAGTTTTTGCGCAAGATCCAGTGCTGAACAACTTGAATGAATCCGTCTGGAAATGGAACAAATATACACAATTTTCGGAACTTTAACTGTTCTCAATCATCTCGAACTATAGTACATAAACATAGTTTCATTTATTTAATTATTCACCAAATGCTTTTACCATGAAAAGAAAACTTTACCTCTTTCTGATTTCAGCAGCATTATTTGCTTCAAGTTCCCTTAGGGCGGACATCACGAGCAACTTATTGTTGCATTACACATTCGACAACATGACTGCAGGCGTTGTTCCTGACGCTTCCGGCCACAGCCTTGATGGGATGCTGATGGGAGCAGCTGTCCCTGGAGCTGGTTTCGGAGCCTCGGGAAATGCCATCAACCTGACTAATGCTGCCGACTATGTTCAGCTTCCCAGTGATGTCACTACCACTCTGACCGACTACACGGTTGCTTGTTGGGTGAACCTGGCTACCATCAATTATTGGGGTCGTATTTTCGACTTCGGCAATGGCACGACGACCAACATGTTTCTTGCCCCTCAGGATGGCAATCCTTATTATGCCATCAAACAAACCGATGCAGGTGGCGAACAAAGTATTAAGTCCACTATTCCTATCGTTGCAAATACCTGGACACACGTTGCAGTAACCTGCAAGTTTGATGAAACGACCGGAATTGGAACAATGGTTATGTATATCAACGGTTCACCGTCGGCCTCCAAGAGCACCATCACGATTACTCCAGCTTCTATGGGAACCACGCTTCAGAACTACATCGGAAAATCACAATACAGTGACCCGACCATCAACGGTTTAATCGACGATTTCCGCATTTATTCCAGAGCATTGACCATTGATGACATCATGAGTCTTAAAGGTGTTCCTGCAGCATTGATTACCGAATATAAGAATTTGGCCCTTGCTGGTGATTTGACCAAAGTGGATGCCAATTTGGTTCTTCCGACTCCCGCTGCAGGCAGCAATGTAAGTATTGCATGGGCTTCGACGGATACTGCTCTCGTTTCACCAACTGGTGTTGTGGCACGTCCGGCCAAGTTCAGAGCAGCAGCCGATTTGACCGCCATTCTGAGCATCACTATAGATGGTGTCACGACAGTTCTGAAAAAAACCTTCTCACTAATTGTAATACCTGTTGGAGAAGTGTCTGAAACAGTTGCACTGTGGAATTTCGCCGACGCTGATATTACAAAAGCCACTGACGGAACCATCACTGTTAAAGACCAATCCGACAATGGATATGTGGCAACTTGCGTAGGTGGTGCACAAATCGTAAAAATTGGTGATGCCAAACAATTCAATGTGTTGTCCATCAAGAATTCCGGTCAATACTTTGACTTTGGCCAACCAATCGGTGAAGCAATCTATGGTTTGACCGACTATACGGTCAGCGTATTCTTCCGCAGAGATTCCACGGTAGACCATATTACAAACTGGTCAGGTTATGGCCAACCGTTTTATGGCTTCTCCAATACGCTCAATATGGGAAGTGAAGCCATTGGTGGTATGTATTTCGAGCCACTTCGCGGTCGTCATGTGAACACTCCTAACAACTATGGTTCAGAAGGTTCAAATTTCGTAGGTACAGGCAACAACACAGTTCCACTAGGAACTTGGCACAATGTGACCTACTCTCAGATCGCTGGTATTGGCTATCTGTATTACGACGGTTTACAGGTTGCTACTGGTCCTATGGTCGCTCCCGCCATCAATTTGAAAAAGGCTGGCAAGATTGGAACCATTTACAACAGCATCGGACGTCCGTTCTACAATGGTGACCCATGGTTGACGAACACCCTCGTTTATGGTTTCAACATGTACTCCATTGGTTTGACTCCTGATGACTTACCAAGCATCTTGAACATTCCGAACACTATTGTAGAATTGGATGAAGCATTCAATGCCACAACCTACCCGATTTATTTGTATGCTGACCTTTCTACATTGCTGGACAATGCAAAAAAAGCCAGGTTGTCAAGTTTTGAACCCGGCCTAGTAGCATTGAATTTGTCCATCGATACGGCACAACTCGCTTACAACGCCAAAACCCCTACTGCACAAGGCAATGCCAATTTGACCTTAGCCATCAATACGTACAATACCGCTCAGGCACCTTGGATTGAATTGGGCAAACTAATTCCGACCATGGCTGTTGAAGTTGCAAAGAATTATCCTGGTCTTCCAGATTTCAATACTGCCATTGCTGCTGCACAAACAGCTTATAACACCTTTGCTGTTACTGCTCAAACCATTGCAGACTTGAATACCGCCAAAACGGCTTATCTGAAAACCAAACCTGCTTCTTTGGATAAACCGATGGATTACACTTTCAACATCGTAAACCCGAGCTTCGAGCTTGGCGCCGGTGGTACGAAAGATACGACATCTGTTGCACCCGAAGGAAGCTACAACTATCCAAAAGGCTGGACAGTTTATGTAAATCATTCGGGTTGGTGTAATGCTGCATTCATTTCAGATGCTCCTTCAGACGGAATCAGGTGCTTTGAAACCTGGGCTGCCACTATTAATGAATTCGACGTATATCAAACTGTTGATCTTCCTGCCGGCAATTATGTCTTGTCCGCTCAGATTCGTACGAATGCAACTGGTATTATGACGCAGCACATTTATGCAAGAACTGCTGCTCAGACTTTTGTATCAAGTGCAATAAAAGACACCCTGATGGGTGGATGGAACAGCTTGACCAACTGGCAAACCGTTTATTGTGTATTCAGCACAACCGGTGGTCCTACTCGTATTGGTTTCAACTCCAATGGATTCATGCAGTTTGACAACATGAAGTTGACCTATACTGGTGTAGACGTTCCTGCCACTGTTAACCTGACAAGCTTCATCACCAACCCAAGTTTCGAAGATGCTACTACCGCAGGTGTTGATCCTGCTACCATTAAGGCAGCAGGTGGAAACTACAACACTCCAATCGGTTGGAATGCATTAGGCAATGTCAATCCGACCACCGGTTGGTGCGCAATGACTGGTATCAGCGGAACAATGTCCAATGGAACCAAGGGTTATGAAATGTGGAGCGGTGATATCGTATCCTTTAACCTTTCCCAAAAAATCGTTGCTCCTGCTTCCGGTTATTACAAACTGACTGCCGATGCACGTTGCGATGCCAGCTCACCCAGCAAGACCGACACGATCATCAAATACGATGCCCGCGTTTATGCAACTCCTGGCAAATTCGCAACCAAAGTATCCACGAAGCTTGGTCAACAACCAGGTTTGATCACCGGTGCAGGTTGGAATGATGCAACTGCATGGAAAACCTTATCTGTGAACTTCCAGGCTAACGTTGGTGATACCGTAAAAATTGGTATCATGTCCTCCAGCTTCATGCAAATAGACAACTTTACGTTGACCTATTATGTGGGCAACAATCCTGCTGTTTCTGTCATCAATCCGAAAAATACAGCTGGTCTTTCTGTTGAAATTTCACCGAATCCTACAAGCGACTTCCTGAACATCAAGGGACTGAATGCCTTGTCAACGGTTAAAATCTTCAACATAACTGGGCAACGTGTATTTGAAGGTAGAGCAAACAGTGACATTTACAGCATTGACTGCTCCAAATACAGCCAAGGTTTGTACCTGTTGCAAGTTGAATCACATGGAAAAACAGTCAACACAAAGTTCATAAAGAAATAAAAACAGTTCTTTCCAACACTCTTAAAAGGCCTCGGAATACTCCGGGGCCTTTTTTACTCCCAGGCTCTTTGCCAAAACGCTACTAGCTGATTATTAGGCTTCTAGACTATTTTTGCATGGGAAAGAGGATGCAATTTAAACATTTGTCCACCTTTTAGGCAGAAATATCCACCAATATAAAACCGATGGAAGGTATTTTTGCACCTTATAGAAAAACACACCTTTTGGGTTGGTATTGAAACGTTGCCAGTAATCAATTTTTTGGCAAATCCCTCAAGGCTTGGATTCGATAGAATAATCTTAAATCTCTAATATCAATGGAAAAACACATGAAAAAACTCCCTGACCGGCTTTTGTACTGGCTGATTGGACTGGTTACTGTGAGCACACTGCTGGTTTCCTGCAAGGATGTCTATATTTACGACAACCAAGAACCTGATTGGCTTGGCGAAAGTATTTATGACGAGCTGAAACGAGACGGCAACTTTACCTACATGACCAGCATCATCGATTCTGTCAATTACAAGGATGTTTTATCAAGAACTGGTAGCAAAACCATCTTTGTAGCAAACGATGATGCATTCGACCGTTTTTTCAGTGAGGGAAATGCATGGGGTGTCACCAGTTTTGAAGGGTTGACGATGTCACAGAAAAAACTGATCCTCAATTTTTCCATGATCAACAACGCTTACCTAATTGAGACGTTATCCAATTACTATGCAGCTGCACCCGCTGGACTTCAAGAGGGAAGAGCGCTTCGCAGAAAAACCGCCATCAATATCCTCGATACTGTTGCCTTCGAAAAGGGCGATATGCTGCCCAAGGGTGCGGCTTGGGACTCTCGTCGTGCCAACGGCCTTTGGTTGTTGAAAGATAATACGGATTGGACCATGGTTCACTTTCTGAAAAAGCAATTGGACTTCAACGGCATTTCGGACGAAGATTTTAAAATCATGACTGGGATCAATCGTTCAGGTAACGATGCGTTTATTTTCAGCGATAAGGTGATAGAACGTGATAAAACATGTAAGAATGGTTATATCAATGTATTGGAAAACGTTTTGATTCCTCCCACCAATATGGCCCAATACATTCGTAGCAATCCCAAACTTTCTACTTTCTCCAGTCTACTTGATCGCTTCTGTGCTCCCTATTACGATGCAACGGCGACAATCAATTATAAAAAACTGGAAGGACGCCTTCCACTGGATTCCATCTTCACGATGCGTTACTTTACGGTCGCCAATCGGGGAGGAGTGCAAAGGTATCCGAACACATTAACCATATCATCGGATGTTTTGCTGCCCTTCGATCCGGGTTGGAACAATTATTCCTCTCCCAATGCAACGATGCAATCCGATATGGCCGTCCTATTTGCTCCAACAAATGAGGCGCTTGATGCTTATTTCAACTTGAACAATGCTGGCAGCGGACGTGCGCTCAAGGAACGCTACAACACTTGGGAAAACATACCTGCCGATATTCTTGCCTTATTTGTGACTCGGCACATGAGGTCTTCCTTGCTGAACTCCATCCCCAGCGTTTTCGACAAAATGGTCGATGCACAAAGTTCAAAACTGAATGTAAAGAAATCGGACATTATTGATTCGATGAACTACGTCGGTATCAATGGTTTGGTCTATGCGACAAAGAGCATCTACCCACCCGATGACTACGTCTCTGTTTTTGGTCCAGTATTGTTCAGCGAACGAACTGAGGTTTGCCGATGGGCCATCAAGAATTATTTATACAGGCTATACCTGAATTCAATGGTAAATACCTATGGTTTTCTGGCCCCGACCGATATTGCCATGCAGTCGTACATCGACCCTTTGACATATGGAACAAACAATCCTACCACCATCAAATTCTGGTACGATTATCTATACAAGACGGTTAAAGCATCAATTTTCGCCTACGACCCAAGCAAACCCAATGGGCAAGGTGACTCCATCACCTTGATCACCAATGCCGACTTCATTAAGAGCCGTCTGGTACGAATCTTGGACCAGAACATCGTGGTCAATGACTTCAAGGATACCGTCCAAAATGTCTTTAAAGACGGTTTCTACATTACCAAGGATGGAAATATCCTAAAAGCAGCGAACACGAACGACATCGATGGACATTTTTCATCAAATTTGGTTAATTTCCAGGGTGGTGAAAACATCGATAAGGACTCGAGGGTTTATCTAGCGGACAGTGGTATTTATCAACAGGAAAACGGAACCACTTATTTTGTGGACAAGATTCCTCAGACACCGTTCAGATCTGTTTACAATGTCTTGAAAAACGATAGCGCTTTCAGCGAATTTTTCAATATTTGTTTGGACTTTCCGAGCAATAACGTTTTTATTAGTAAATCCAATTACTACGGAATCGACTTCAACATCAAGTTCTTCAACACGTTCCGTTATACGGTTTATGTACCAACCAACGAAGCGATTCGGGATGCTTACGCAAATGGAACGCTTATCCCTTGGTCTACCATCAATGCCCAGACCAATCAAGCAAGAAAAGATTCCATGATTCGTGTCATGGAACGGTTTGTACGGTATCATTTTCAAGACAACTCCGTATTCATACATCCCGAACAACCAGTCGATGGGCTCTATCAAACAGCAACCATCAAAAACGACAACTTAGGCACGTATTGGGATACTTACAGGAACAAGTTCTATCGTTTGGGAGTAAAATCCGAAAATGGCACTCTGAAGATTACAACCGAAAAATTCACAACCTCTGGAGGCCAACTTATTCCTGAAACAGCAGAAGTTGTCACATCCGGTGGAAAATACAACATCATGACGAGGGACTACGTATTCAGCCTGGATCCAAAAACGATGACTTCGCTGACTACCACCGTCTATTCCGGCAGTAGCATCACAACCTCGTCGACAGCTGTGATTCATCAAATAAATAAGGTATTGAGATTTCAATAAATAATGAAGCGATCCATGAAATCCAAATTATATATCATAATCCTGTTACTGTTGGTACTGACTCCGTTTGCTTCAGCGCAAACGACAGGTGACGGAATTGTTCAGGGTACTATTTCTTCAAAAACGAACGGTGAATTATTGCCTGGTGTCAACGTTCAGGAAATAAGTCCCGACAATCGTGTTGTCAACGCGACCGTCACGGATGCGAACGGTCACTATGTGATCCGTTTTAAAAGTTCGGCAGACAAACTAAACTTCAGCTATCTCGGCTTTGTAAAAGAAAGTCGAACCATTGGCAATCTGAGAGTCATCAATTTAGGATTGACTGAAAGTGGTCGTTCTCTAAGTGATGTTGTTATAACTGCAAAGAAGATGTACGGTGAAGGCGGTTTCAAGATTCCCGAACGCGAAATTTCTACCGCTGTTCAGACCATTAATGCCAAAGCTTTTGAAGGGTTGCAGGTCGGTTCCATTGATGAAGCGTTGCAGGGACGTGTTGCCGGACTGGATATTGTTTCCAATTCAGGAGACCCTGGCAGCGGCTCTTCCATGCGCATCCGTGGTTCTTCCACCATCAATGCCAATGCAAATCCGCTTATCGTTGTGAATGGAGTGCCCTACAACATCAGTATTGATGCCTCCTTCGACTTCGCAAACGCAAATCAAGAGCAATACGCCAATATGCTGAGCATCAACCCCGATGACATCCTGGAAATTACAGTTCTGAAGGATGCTGCCTCAACAGCCATTTGGGGTATTCGTGGTTCGAACGGTGTATTGATGGTTACCACCAAAAAAGGAGCAATGGGTCCCACTAAAATCCAATATACCTATCGTTTGACCCGTGCGACACAGCCTAAGGGACTCAATATGCTGAACGGTGACGATTATACCATGTTGATGAAGCAGGCTTACTTCAATCCCAATCAAGATGAAAGTGCAGCAGACATTCCTGAATACAACTATGACCCCACTTTTTCCGAATTTGAAAATTTCAACAACAATACGGACTGGGTTAATGAGGTTTCTCAAATAGGTAACATCAACGACCATTATATAACCGTTTTAGGCGGTGGTGAACGAGCACAGTTCCGCGTTTCCGGCGGTTTTTACGACCAGAACGGTACTGTAATCGGACAAAAAATGAATCGATACAGTGGTCGTGCCTATCTGGACTATTCCGTTTCTGACCGTTTGAAATTCATTACAGAATTCTCCTATACAAATACGGACAATCAACGGAATAATGGCAGCCTTTTAGGTATCGCTTATCAAAAGATGCCGAATGTCAGTGTCTACAATCAGGATGCCTCAGGAAATGATACCAATCTTTTCTACAACATTTCCAGATTTTCCACCCTTGGTTCTGTCCAACGGAATTTGGCCAATCCAGTTGCCTTGGCAAGATTGGCAACGAACAATGTGAAAAATTATCGCATTATTCCAACATTCAGACTACGTTATGACTTGACTGGTGAGAAATCCAAGAACTTGGAGTATAACATGTACGTTTCGTTTGACATCAACAACGATAAGGCTTCAACCTTCCTTCCTTGGGAAGTATCCAATGTTGCAGCCAACAGCTCCAATGTCAACAGGGCTGGAAGTACCGACAGAGAAGAATTGCTCATTCAAACGGACAACAACCTGACTTGGCAACCTAAGTTCGACAATGAAGACCACACACTGCTTCTTTACGGTTCGTTCCAAGCTACGATGAACAATGTCACCAACCAGGATATTGTTACGTACGATTTGGCATCAGGCACAAGCACTGATGCTTCGCAAGAGGGTTATCTGTCTTCTACCTCAACATCGATTTCCACCAAAAGGACAATGGCATTTATGGCTAGAGCCCACTATGCCTTCAAATCCAAATACATAGCTTCGTTCACGTTACGAAGGGAAGGAAGCTCTGTTTTCGGGAAAAACAACCGTTGGGGTAATTTCCCAGGAGTTTCCTTCAAATGGATTGCATCGGACGAAGAATTCATGGAATCCACCAAAGGCTGGCTCAGCATGCTGGCTGTTCGTCCCAGCTGGGGGATCAGTGGAAATCCTCCTTCCTCTGCTGGGAACAGTTATTCTAGATATGTACCCTACGACAGTTACATCGACTTACCTTCCACCAAGCCGACTTCTTTAAGACTTGCAGGCCTGAAATGGGAAAAAACCAACTCCTGGAACTTAGGGATGGACCTTGGTTTATTTGATGATCGTTTTACTTTTGACTTGAATGCCTATCACAAGAGAACCAGTGATTTATTATTCTCCAGCTTAGCTGTTCCATCCACTTCAGGTTTTACGACCCAAGCCTATAGGAATGTCGGATCCATGGACAATGATGGTTATGAAGTGAATTTCTATGCCAACCGCCTCCTTAAAAAAGGAAACTTTTCGGTGGATTTCAACTTTAACTTCTCCAACAACCTCAATACGATCATCAATTTGGATGAAAGCGTCTTGCGCGAAAACAATGCCAAATACACGTATTCAAACGGCGAATATCTATCGCGACTAGAAAACGGCCATTCATATGGATCTATTTATGGTTTCAACTATGAAGGGGTCTATAAATACGATGATTACAACTACGGAGCAAATCAGGATGCACCGGTTGCCCGCGATAAAAATGGCAATATCCTGACGGACGAAAATGGGGAAGCACTACCCATGATGTTTGCATATGGAACCACCAGCGAATACAAATTCCGCGGTGGAGATGCCAAATACAAGGATGTCAACCATGATGGCAGTATTGACGAACTGGATATTGTTTATTTGGGCAACTCCAATCCTGTCATGAACGGTGGATTCGGTAGCACACTCAGATACAAAAACCTGAATTGCACCTTGTTCTTCAACTTCCGATATGGCAACAAAATTGTCAATGCTGCCCGCATGAATGCGGAGAACATGTACAACGACGACAATCAAAGCATCGCTGTGAATTGGCGCTGGCGTAAAGATGGTGACGATACAAAGATTCCCAGAGCTCTTTATCAAAGTGGATATAACTGGCTTGGTAGCGACCGCTTTGTTGAGGACGGGTCCTTCTTGCGGTTCAAATACCTGACTTTCAACTATGCTGTTCCTGCTGCAACTTTGAAACCACTTGGCATTGACAAGGTCAACGTATACCTTACCTTCAATAACTTGTATGTATTTACAAAATACACCGGAGTAGATCCTGAAGTGGGCTATGGTGGTTTTGGCGTCTCCAAGGATAATGCCCAGACACCTCGTTCCAAAGATTTCACCCTTGGTTTAAGTATTGGACTTTAATATTTGATTGACAATGAAAAACAAATTCAAAACCCTTATAGTTGCTGTACTTCTCCTTATAGGCGCAAGCAGTTGCTCAAACTGGCTGGAAGTGTTACCTGAAAACCAAATGATTCTGGAACAATACTGGAAGACAGAATCGGATGCTCAAGGTGTAGTGTCTGCTTGCTATCGCAGCTTGATAGAAAACGACATTACCTATAGGATGCTAATTTGGGGTGAAATGCGTTCAGACAATTTCACAAAGGCTGCCAATTCTGACGAAAACATCAATAAGATTCTGGGGCAGGAAATCACGTCAGCCAATGTCAATTGTTCCTGGGGTGGTTTTTATTCCATCATCAATAATTGCAATACCTTCCTGAAATTTGCGCCCGAAGTTGTTCAGGCGGATGCCAATTTCACACCGGCAAAATTGCATGCCATGGAGGCTGAGGTTCTAGCCATCAGAGCGTTGTCCTACTTTTATCTGGTTCGGGCATTTAAAAATGTACCCTATATTACGACTCCAAGCATTGATGACTCTCAGAATTTTATGGTTACTCAATCTTCAGAGCGTGCTGTCTTGGATTCCATCACAAAAGACTTGTTGGTAGCGGTACAATATGCCAAACCAAGTTTCTCCACCCTTAATTACACAAAGGGCCGGATTACTAAAAACGCCATCTATGCCTTACTTGCTGATATTTACTTGTGGGATGAAAAGTACGATCAATGCATACAAATGTGCAACAACGTCATGGCTGACAATACCTTGGAACTGGTAGGTGCGGAAAATGTAATTAAGGATGTTTTCTACGATGGAAAGTCGGCTGAAACCATTTTTGAACTTCAATTCAACGAAAAAGTTCAAATCAACTTCGCAACTCGCAATTTGTACGGTTGGTCCGGAAACACTAAAGGCGGTATCAGTTTTCCGCCAAACCTAGCTCCCGGCAAGCAATACAGTCCGTTTAAATATGCCCTGGGCAATGGCGTCTTTGAAAGCGATAAGGATACCCGTGCCAAAGACTTTTTCATTACGGATGCAACAACGGGTGTTTTCAATATCTTTAAATATGCAGGCCTTTCAAGAACTGAGAATTCGACGACCAATGTCAGCACGTACAACTACCGTACAAACACCTCAAACTGGATCATCTATCGCTTATCGGATGTCATTCTGATGAAAGCAGAGGCTCTACTCCAAAAAACGGGTGACACGGATTTTGAAAACGTAATAGCATTGGTGAACAAAACATACAATCGTTCAAATCCGGATGCAGATACCCTTTTTGCGAATAGATACACGAGTTTTAGTGACGTAGAAAGTTTGGTTTTGCGAGAACGGCAACGTGAACTGTTATTTGAAGGTAAGCGTTGGTTTGACTTGGTGCGTATGGCCAGACGTGCCAACAGCACGGCGCCTTTAATCAATTATGTGGCGAAAACCACTTCCGGAAATGAAGCTTTGGGAAGAATGTCAGTAATGAATGCTCTTTACTGGCCGATCAATAAGAACGAACTAACAACTAATACGTTACTGGTACAAAATCCATTTTACAATACGGTAACGACAACCACTTCGAATTAATAAAACCATCAGACAATGAAAAATATGCGTATCCTTACTTTATTCTATACAGCTTTTCTGACAGCTGTATTGGGAAGCTGTCTGTTGTTCACCTCGTGTGTAGCAGAAACCGATGTCCCTAAGAATTTATATTCTACAGACGAACTCTTGGTGGGTCAATACTTGAGTAGCCGACCAGACGATTTATCGGAATTTACCAAGATTCTAGATACAACGGGCGTTTTGGGTCTGTTGAATGCTTATGGCAAGTACACGTGTTTCATTCCATGTGATTCTGCCATGAATAATTACTATCATTCGAAGGGCAAGACTTCTAGAAGTGATTTTTCGCTGGAAGAATTGAAAAAAATCTGCTACAACCATATAGTTAAGGGTGACACCATTCCTTCCGGTGATTTCTCAGTTGGTCCACTCAGCAACATGTCCATGAGTGAACGGTTTGTCAACATTGATTTTTCCCTAAAGGACGGTTCAATTCTAGTAAATGGCAATTGCCCCGTTATCGAAAAGGATATCAGGGTTCATAACGGATACATCCATTTGTTGAGTAAAACACTGGAGCCCTCTGAATTGAAACTTGGTGAAAAAATTGCTCAAGATCCAAAATTCAGTTTATTCTCAGAGGCTTTGGGGCTCACAGGTTATGCCAAGCTCATGAATGACGCGATTGTGGAAGACGAGAGTTACGATCCAAAAAACTGTGCTTGGACTGTTAAAACCTACAACATCAAGGAGGAAATACCTCAACACAGAAAGTTCGGTTTTACTGTTTTTATGGAAAGTGACAACACCTTGGCCAATTATAAAGATTGTCCGCTTTGCCCAGATGGTGTCAAAACAATTGACGATCTGAAGAATTTGGCTAAATACTTTTATTCCAGAGAATTCGAGGGCGCCTTTTCCGATGGAGTAGGTGTGGATGATCCAAAAGATCCACGAAATTACCTGAATCGATACATCGCTTATCATTGTCTGAATCGAACGCTTGCTTCAAGTCGCATTATCAATGATTACGACACACCAACTCAAATTAAAACCTTCGATATGTATGAGTTTATTGAAACCATGTTATCGAATACGTTGATTAAGGTCAAGAAGGACAGGAATTATACGTTGCAGTTCTTTATGAACTTGATCGATCCAGAATCAGATATCAGAACGGGTGTTCAATTAACAAACGACATTGATAACGACGCCATCAACGGTTATTATCATGAAGTAGATAAACCTTTGGTGTATAGCAGAAATGTTGTTTCAAATATTGCATCGAACCGGATTCGAATGGAAGCATCTTCTTTTTTCCGGGAATTTGCCACCAATAATATGCGTGGTAACAATCCCGAGGCTGTAAACCTGGCAGGTAAAGCGCACCGTTACATCATTCCGGACGGATACTGTGAAGGACTTAAGACCTCCTCTACCACCCGTTTCACCTACCTGAATGCCAACGGAATTTATGAAGACTGGCAAGGTGATGAGATCTATGTTGAAGGCACCTATAATTTTTCGTTGGTTACCTCTCCCATTCCTGCAGGCACCTATGAAGTTCGAATGAGTTATCAACCTACCGATTGGCGTGGTATTGCACAGCTTTATTGGGACAGCATACCATGTGGTATCCCACTTGATTTGGCCTTGCTTGCCAACAATGCAGAAGTCGGTTGGGTTTTGCCTGGCAGCGACCCCCAAGATCCAGAGGGCTATGAAAATGATAAGATGATGCACAACCGTGGATATTTGAAGGGTGCTGCAAGTTATAAGTGCACTATTGCGCTGTATTACGACCCAACCAAAACAGCTAGGACTAGCATAAGAAGCTTACGACGTGTGCTTGGCACCTATACATTCGACAAAGCTGCCAAACATACTTTCACGGTAGTTGGTCTTGGATCATCAAAAACAGACATTCAGTTCATGCTGGATTTTCTGGAATTTGTACCTACCGAGCTACTTGAAACCGAAGGAATCGAATAATAATGCCTGATAAAAATCGAAAACGATCATGAATACATTTCATAAAAAAAGGCTTTTCATCGTGTTATCTGCTCTTGCACTTGCATGGAGCTCCTGTGTAAACGATGTCTGGCAAGAACATTACGACAATGCAGGCTCTAACTTAAGCACTCAAAGTCTGACGGATTTAATTAATAACCGGGCCGACCTGACCGATTTCAAACGCATGATTGAACTAACAGGCTTCGATTCCGTTTTAAACGCTGATCAGACGTATACCGTCTGGGCACCTTCGAACAGTGCGTTATCGCTGCTAACAATCAATTGGTCCGACACGACAACGCTCAGTGAAATTGTTCGCAATCACATAGCCCGATTCAACTATCCGACAGCAGGATTCAGTTCGGTAAGCACCAAAAAGGTGTACATGCTGAGTGGTAAATTTGTGACTTTTGATAAAGACGTTGCGGGGTTCACTTTTGGATCTTTTAATATGGAGACCGCCAACCTACTTGCCAAAAACGGTATCTTACATGTCATTAACGGGAACGTGCCTTATGCATCTAACGTTTGGGAATCGCTCGGACGAATTGCAGGTTTAGATTCTGTCTATGCTTATTTGAACCCGCTCGGTAGTACGCCATTTGGTGACATCAACAACGAAGACAGTGTCTATACCGCCATTTTACCTAACAATCAGGCATGGATCCGTTCGTACAATGCCATCAAACTTTACTTTAACTGCCAGGCTTCCACCTCCAGAGATTCAAGCAAGGCTAAACAGAGAAGGCTCACTCAAAATGCGATCATGCAAGATGCATTCTTCAAAACATCCATTTCTGACCCAAGTCTATACAGTGCCGCACCTTTAGTGAATACAAGCAACCACCAGTTCGACAATGCATCTCGTTTATTTGAAGGAGCCATTCCTCATAAAGCCAGTAATGGATATGTGTGGGTCTCAGACTCATTACGAAATACCACTACCGAATCCTGGCACAGGGAAATTCGGATTGAAGCAGAAAACAGCTCGTATGGTCGCATCAGCAGCAACGCGAATGTGTATTGGAGAAGTAGTGAAAATACCGGATTTGACATGTCCAACAACCGATACATTGTTGCATACCCTCTTACTGTTAGCATAACTCAGAAAGTATTCGTTCAGTTCCCAATTCCAAACACCTTGTCCGCGAAATACAAAATCTATTGTGTATTTGCTCCTGCTGCCATTTCGGAAATCAAAAAGCTTCCCTGCCTGGTGAATTTCTACTTGGATTATGTAAACAGTGCGGGCAGCAAAATAACCAACGAAAGGATAGGGACTAATATTATGACCAGTGGGACAGCAATAAGCAAAGTATTTGTAAAGGAAGTGACTTTTCCATACTGCAACATCGTTTCAGGTAGTAATAACGGAGACATTACCGTTAGGCTAAAAGTGGAAAACAATGCTAAGGAATCTGAATCCACCCTTTATACCAGAACCATGCTCATCGATTGTATCATCCTGGAGCCTGTCAATTGACAGTATACACAATACTTGGAAAAAGATGAAAAACAACTTGAATATTGCTCAGATGAAAATAGCTCTCCCATCAATGCGTTCACTTACTTTAGTCCTGCTGGCATTTTTTACTGCGGCGACACCGTCCATAGCCAAGGAAAGTAATGTCCTTGTTCAAGGAGCGATTATTGTAACAGGATTGGTTCGTGACGCCAATACTGGGAAGCCTATCTCCGCAGCTCAGATACAAGCGTTGAACAATGTAGCGTCCTCTACAACCGACGAAAAAGGTCAGTTTCAGATTCGTGTTTCAAACGAAGAAGAAGTGCTTTCCATTTCTGCTTTCGACTATGCTGTTCGCGAAGTGGCTGTACGCAACCAGAAAAATTTGGTCATTGACATGTACCCTGAAACCTTCAGCAGTTTTTACCGAGTGTTGGATGGTTTGAACGGAAAAGAGCGGGCAACCATGAACACGTCTTCGGCCAAAGGCTTGAATGAGTTCCGTTTGCCACAAGCCATTTCGCCCGATGAATTCATTCATTCAGAATTGGGCGGTGATGTTCGGAGCATGTACCGTTCCGGAAATGCAGGATATGGCACTTCCATGTTCATCAGAGGGTTCAACTCTCTGAATGCTAATGCGCAACCATTATTTGTAGTTGACGGCGTCGTTTGGAGCAAACCCTCTACGGAGGTCCAATCATTGCAGGTCGGTTACTTTTCAAATCCATTGACCAGCATTGAAGTTGGAGACATTGAAAGCATCACAGTATTAAAAGATGGCGCCTCCATTTATGGAAGCAAAGCTTCCAATGGTGTCATTCTGATCAAAACCAACCGTGGCAAAAGTGCTGTAACCAAGATAGACTTGAATATCATGTCTGGAATTACACAGAAGCCAAATGCCATTCCAGTTTTGAATGCGGATGAATACCGCACGTACGCAAGTGAACTAATTGGGACCCAGGGCCTTTCTAAAAAAGAAATCGCAGCTTTTGGATTTCTCAAATCAGATCCATCCAACTCTGAATACAATTTATATCACAATCAAACGGACTGGTCAAAAGAAGCCTATCAACTTGGCAATACCCAAAGTTATGCCATCAATGTAAATGGTGGTGATGAACGGGCGTTGTATTACTTTTCTTTGGGGTATACCGGCAATAATGGCATTGTTAAAACGACAAACATGTCCAGAATTCACACTCGCATTAATGCTGACATTAATTTGTTACCGGCTTTGACTGCTAAACTAAATGTGGCCTACACTACCATTGATAGGAGTTTATTGGATGACGGCGTGAATTACAGGACTTCCCCTACCTTTCTGAGCATGATCAAATCACCATTCCTAAGTCCAAATACCTTCACCTCCTTTGGAAACAAAACAAAGGACTATGCCGATGCGGATGAATTCGGAATCGGTAATCCATCTGCCATCATTCATAAATCCAGAAATTATTCCAGACAATATCGGTTCAATATTGGAATGACACCCAAATTTGTATTCAATAAAAACCTCTATATTACCTCTCAGTTCGATTATAATCTTGAAAAGAATAAGGAGTTTTATTTCCAACCCATGCTCGGAACCAAAGAGATTTATTTGGAAGGATATGGCTATTCTTTCAACAAAGCAGCCAATCAGATTGTCCGCAATGTCGGGTTATTTAATGACACCCGCTTGAATTACAACAAGAAGTTGGGAACAGATCATTCCATCAATGTCTTTTTGGGGTGGCGTTATATGAGCGACTACAACGAATCAGATTATATTTCTGCTCACAATACGGGTTCAGATAACAATACTGCCGTACTTTCCAGCTATAGTTTCCCGCAAACTAATGGAACGAACAATTTATCCCGTTCCATCTCTAATTACACAAGCGTAAACTATAATTTCCGGAACAAGTACTTCTTGGATGTTGCAGCCTCCTTGGACGGTTCCTCCAGATTTGGAAAGGAAACGAAGGGTGGCTACCTCCTTTTCGGGCACAATTGGGGGCTATTCCCCTCCGTCAACGCAGCATGGTTGGCTTCTTCTGAAAGCATCATGGAGAATCTTACAGCCATTGACTTGTTGCGATTCCGAGGTGGATTTGGAGTTACTGGCAACGACGGTATAGAAGATTATGCCACGAAGTCTTATTATCAGACTGTTCGATATATTGACTATGCAAACGGACTGGTACTTACCAATATTCAAAATGAAAGCCTGCAATGGGAAACGACCAAACGTTGGAACGGTGGCGTTGATCTGGGCATTTTCAACAACCGTTTGACACTTTCTGCTGACATTTTCTCATCCAGAACTAGCGATTTGCTTACGCTCAAATCATTGGATGCGACAAGTGGATTGAATGCCTACTGGAACAATGGTGGTGAACTAAGTAATAAAGGCTATGAACTGTCTGCCAATCTCAAAGTGCTCAATTTGAAGAAATTCCAATGGGAAATGAGCATGAACATTGGTCATTACAAAAATACCATAGAATCACTTCCTGAAGGCGACCAAATCCTGAACCTTTACGGCGGTTCAATTCTGACGAGCGTTGGACAACCTGCCGGAGTATTTTACGGATATAAAACAAAGGGGGTTTTTGCGACAGACGCAGAAGCAACAACGGCGAATCTTCACATTGTCAATACGAATGGTTCTTATAGCTACTTTGGTGCAGGGGACCTGATTTTTGACGAGAAAGTCGTAGACAATACAATTGACGAGAAAGACCGTCAAATCATCGGCAATCCCAATCCTGATTTTTACGGATCGTTTTCCAGTAAAATGAGCTACCGCAAGATTACACTGAATGCTTTGTTCTCCTATTCATATGGCAATGATGTTTACAACTACCTGCGCAGCCAGCTGGAATCGGGTGCAACAATGAGTAACCAATCTACTGCCATGCTATCTCGCTGGAGATCAACAGGTCAAATAACAAATCAACCTAAAGCCATGTATGGAGACCCCATGGGAAATGCTCGATTCTCTGATCGTTGGATTGAAGATGGTTCCTACTTGAGACTCAAAACAGTTTCTGTTTCCTATCGAATTCCCATCAACAACACTTTCATCAACGGCATGGATATTTGGGTAGCCGCCAACAACCTTTGGACATTGACCAACTACTTGGGTGTTGACCCCGAATGTTCTGCAGGTAATTCGGTACTGTCACAAGGCATTGACGCAGGCCTGGTACCACAAACCCAAAGCTTCTTTGTTGGTGTAAAGATCAATCTGTAATCGATAAGTATAAGATAATAAGTATCCTACGAATATGAAAAAACTGAATTACATAGTGCTTTCCCTTTTGGTCAGCACCTTTGCCCTAACCAGTTGCGATGCTTTGCTGAACGCAGATTCTGAGCGCTACACCTTTGAGGAGAATTTTCAATTGAAATCCGCTCACGATACCATATTTTCCATGGTGGGTGTTTTTACTCAATTACAGAAACTTGGTGACCGTTACGTTTTACTTGGTGAATTGCGGAGTGAATTGATGCAGACAAATGAAAACGCCAACAGGTACCTTAAAGAAATCAACGATTTCAACTTTTCTGAAGGGAATCCGTACATCAGTCAAAAGGACTATTATGCAGTGATCAACAGTTGCAATTATGTCACCAACTACATTGATACTTCTTATACCATACTGAATGACAAAGCGATGATGAGGACTTACGCAGCTGCAAAATCCATTCGCGCATGGACATACCTCCAATTGGCACTGAATTTCGATACGGTTCATTATTACACCAATCCCATCACCACTGTTGCAGAAGCTACCAGATTGTATCCTGCCATGGGATTTAATGAATTGGCAGATTCACTAATAGCAGACTTGCTTCCATTAAAAAACATCAATACAATGGATTTGGGTACATTCGGGGCTTTCAAATCAACAATGACCGTTTTCCCAATTAAGTTCCTATTGGGAGACCTCTATTTATGGAAGGGAGAATATGAAAATGCTGCTAAATCTTATTATGATCTCATAATAACTACTGGACGCACCAACGTAAAAGAGTATAATTCCACTTGGACAGTCGATCCTAAAGGCGTTTTCCTGAATTATACCCCATTATGGAATACAATTCTGGGACCAAATAGTCCTGAAAATATTGCGACGATTGCCAGTTCAGCTTCATACGGTCAACAGTTTACGGTAGACAGTTTGAGTTACCATTTTGATATAGCTCCAACCAATGTTGCCATCAACAAGTGGGCAACAACCATCTATTGTTGGTCCACGCTGTACAGTGGTGAAGGAGATTTGAGAGCACATGGCTCTTATTATCATACCGACGAACGCTTCAGCACACAACCCAATCCATACGATAAATCAGAGAACCCATACATCGTAAAATATCAAAGCATGAATACCAACACCGAAAAGTGCCTGGTAATCTATCGAAATGCATTGTTGTATTTACGCTATGCCGAAGCCGTCAATAGGATGGGCTGTCCTCAGTTGGCCTTTACTGTCATAAAAAAGGGGTTGAATAGTTTATCAACCAGCCCAACCTCGATTCAAAACGAGATTATAAAATATGGAAATGGAGCCAGACCCTCCTTTATGTATTTTTCGGATGCAGCATTTACAAACAATATCGGAATTCGTCAACATGGATTGGGTAAAGTCAATGAAGACACAAGTGTGTTTGTAATACCCCGATTGAGTTCAAGAATCGATACCATCGAATATGTAGAAAACTCTATCGTTGAGGAACTCGCACTTGAAACCGCTTTTGAAGGAAACCGCTTTCATGATTTGATGCGCGTTGCCTACCGAAGAGGCAAACCAGCGTATCTGGCCGATAAGGTTTCAGCCAAATACACCATCAACAAGGCGGACATGAAAGAAAAATTGATGTCCACCATAAATTGGTATTTGCCACATTGAATCGACGTTGTTTCCAATTTCCATGACTAAACTCTCCTTGATATTTCTTTCCTTGCTTCTGATGAGCATGTCCTGCAAAGAGACAAAGTTGCCCTACTTGGACGATTACTCTTCGCTTTCAGGACTTGAAAACAGAAGCCAATGGGGCACGTACAATGTACATGACCCCTCGTGCGAGAAATTCGGAGAATATTATTATGCTTATTCAACCGATGCCGTCTTTGGGAATACGACGGTTGACGCCTCCAAACTAGGAATTAAAGTCGGAAACATCCAAGTACGGAGATCCAAGAATTTGGTAGATTGGGAGTTTATTGGATGGGCAATTGATTCCATTCCTTCTGAAGCGGTCAGTTATGTACACAACCAAACAGATGGTCAAGGAGCAACCAATATTTGGGCACCGTTCATATTGAAATATAAGGAGACCTACCGTTTGTATTTCTGCGTTTCTGCTTTTGGCCGAAAAACATCCTGGATGGGACTTGCAGAATCCAAATCACCGGAAGGTCCATGGAAAATCAAAGGCTGTGTAATTCAAACGAGCGACATCGATTTAATGAATGCCATTGACCCAAGTATCGTAACCGATACCGAAACAGGGAAGCAATGGATGCATTATGGTTCCTTTTTTGATGGATTGTATTGTGTAGAGCTTAATCCTGAAACGGGTATGTGCCTTCGACAAGGAGATAAGGGGCACAGCACTGTCCGCCGTTACGATTTACCAAGAAACAATGTAGAAGCACCTGAAATCATTTACAATCCCGAACTCAATTACTATTATCTGTTTGTATCCTACGATCCGCTAATGACCACCTATAATATTAGGGTTGGAAGAAGTCGGAAACCAGATGGACCTTTTTTGGATTTTTTCGGGAACGATATGCGTGAATCAATAGACAATTATCCAGTTTTAACCTATCCCTACCGCTTCAACAATCATCCAGGCTGGGCTGGAACGGGCCATTGCGGAATCGTAGATAATGGAAAAGGCACTTATTATGTTTTGCATCAAGGTCGCCTCTCACCTGAGAATCACCTGATGGATTTACATGTACGTGAGGTTTTCTGGTCAAAAGACGGTTGGCCGATGTTTTCTCCTGAACGGTATGCCGGAATTCGAACGGGCAAAATTGGTACAGATGGAATTACTGGCAAATGGGAAATAATTGTACTGAAACCCAGTGCTTACAAACGTACTACGGAGGCCGGCCAGATTCTATGGGGAGAAAATCGGCTGGCAGCGGAAGAAGTCTGCACTTCGTCCATTTACAATTTACAAAGTGACGGCACCGTCGAAAACTCTGCTCAAGGACAATGGAAGATGCAAGCAAACAATGTCTTATCTTTGCAGATAGGAACCTTCAAAGTCCAAGAGCTTTTTGTCCACAAAGGCTTTGATTGGGAAAACAATCACGAAACCATCTTGTTCACAGGGCTAGATAGCAATGGGTACAGTATTTGGGGCAAAAAAATTATTGATCGATGAGATTCATTTTTTTAATAGTGCTATGGGCAATTTATCTGATTGCTTTACAAGCTGAAAACAAAATCTACATTCACAAAACAAATGGGGCTCTAATTGGTGCGCCAATTTCCAAAATTGATAGCATCACTTTTGGTACTAACGAAACTGAGCTGAATCTTTACAAATCAGATACTACAGTAACAACAATGTTGGTTACGTCCGTTGACAGCATTAAAATTGTCAATGAAGTGGTTCCTGCATATTATCCTCCAACATACGCTGATGATTACGCATCCATTTCAAGCTATGCAAATCGGACTCTTTGGAATCTAGCCAATGTTCACGACCCAAGCATCGTTAAATGTGGATCGTATTATTATATGTATGGCACCGATGCGTCTTATGGCAATGTGTTATTAAACGAGTACGGTCATTTTCCTTGTAAAAGGTCAACGAATCTAGTGTCATGGGAATATAGAGGTCTGGCTATGAGTCAAACACCACCATCCTGGGTGAAAGACTCTTTGAATGCAATGCGAGGCCGACAGGGTCTTGCTGCCATTGTAAGTCCGACTTATGGGTACTGGGCGCCATGTATTCGTAAAGTGGATAACATTTACCGTATGTACTACTGCATCATAGTGGATAATTTTATTGGCAACGGGAAACAAAACAACTCGACCAACTTTGATAACACCTGGTCAGAGCGAGCTTTTATTGGAATGATGGAATCGACCGATTTGGCTACCAACATTTGGGTGGACAAAGGATATGTTATCAGCTCGGTTAGCGATAGAACAACTGGAAACCCACCTTGGTACCGATCAAGCTATACTGGTGATTGGAGCGCCTATTTCAAATGGAATGCGATTGACCCTACCTATATTGTGACTCCCGAGGGAAGCCATTGGCTAATTTATGGATCATGGCACAGTGGAATACCAGAAGTTGAACTCGACCCAACAACTGGAAAACCTAAAAAATTAAGTGTTTTGGCTGATTATGGAGTCAGAATAGCTCGACGTACGGCTAACGATGCGAATCGTTGGCAAGCTCAGGAGGGGCCTGAAATCATGTATAATCCTAAAACAGGTTACTATTATCTTTTTCTGGCTTACGATGAACTATCTGTAAATTACAACACACGAGTATGTCGTTCAAGATCAATTACTGGACCATTCTTGGGTTATACCGGGGCAAACATCACTACTGGTGCAGACTGTTATCCCATCCTAACACACCCCTACAAGTTCAACAATCATTCGGGTTGGGTGGGATTCGCGCATTGTAGTATATTCCAGAATCCGGATACTGAAGAATGGTTTTATTGCTCGCAGGCACGACTGCCGGCAAATACTAACGGTAATGCTTACAGCAACGCCATCATGATGGGACATGTACGCAAGATCATGTGGACAGCCGATGGTTGGCCCGTTGTCTCGCCCGAACGTTATGCTAACGTTCCGCAACTACCTATCAGTGACAACGACCTGGTTGGAACCTGGGAGAACATAACGCTAAACTACGTAGCCGGTGTACAGCAAACCTCCACGACAGTAAAATTGCTACAAAACTACACAGCTACTGGTGCACTTTCTGGTACTTGGTCGTACAATTCAATAACCAATACTTTAACCATTGGGGCACTGAAACTAAAAGTGCAGCGGGAATTGGACTGGGAGGCTTCTCCCCGTGTACCTACCATTGTATATGCCGGTATCAATGCACTAGGAAGGTCACTTTGGGGGAAAAAAACCAATTGACATCGCCTATTCTTTCATTGCCAAATGGGCAAGTTTCATATCCTTCAAATATGTTTAGCCTCTAAGGTTTTTCGAAGTGGAGCTTTAAGCTGATAGATAATTCCTAATCGGATTGAAGCAGCAATGGGTGTAAAGAACATCAAGGTGGTCAGATTCCCAGTTAAGGTCAGGGATATATTTTTCAAGGGTAGCCGTATTCCTGCCATTAGATTCTGACTCGCACTCAAATAATTGACATCAACCTCATAGCTTGCTATCGGCAATAGGCCATTACCTTCGGGCATATGCATTAATGTCACAGGAATTCTTTTATAATCGGCGAAACCAATGCCAAAGTATGTTGACTCACTAATCCAAGCCTGTTGAAAAAGCAGGCTCATTGCGTTAGAAAAATAGAAACTTGGTGATATGGTTCCAATTAGGTCGAACTTAGATTTAAAGGGCAACGGGTAATAACCTAAACCTATTGACGCTGATATAAAGACTTTCGCCGAAGCATTTTCTTCTCAAAAACCTGACACGTACCTCCCGGACATACTCGGCTATGATATTCAGTGGCCAATCGAATCATATTTTCATGTTCTGGTTTCTTCATCTTTCGAATGACAGATACCATCTCTGGACAATCTTTAGTATAATATTCCAGAATGACTTGGCTCATATTGTTCAATTGCTGGTAATGCAAACCATCATCGTATATGTCCTTTACTTCATACTTTAACAAGCGTAATGGCAGGGTATCTTTGGCAATATAAAACCTGTTCACATTGTCTTCTTCTTGTTGGAAATAGACGTCCAAGCTTCCTTTTACAAGATACTCAAGAAAAACGGTGCGTTTTTGTTGAGGAACGAATCTAGACACATAGAACTTTCCGTCGATGAACCGGTATCCAAATAATTCATCCGGTGTATAAGATCTGAGCGTATCGGATGGATTTGTTCTAAACTTACATATCAATGCATTTTCTCTATAGCTGTCGTTGTTGATTTGTCCATAAACTGTATCCAGCTGCAGTGTGATGATATAACCGCTTTTGAAGTTTGATGCTATAGCATAAACTCCAGAGAAGTAAAGCAAAAAAGCAGTAACTAACGTTCTTATGGATATTCTCATCATTTGGCTTGTTAAAGATATGATAACAAAGCTAACAAATATATTTAAAATGACGAAGCCCCCACCAACTTACGTTGACATGGGTCTGCCCCTACTGGTCAAACACAATCCGTGTCTAATGAAAGAACCCCCGCAAGCAATTGCTTACGGGGGTTCAAAAAACGGCGACTACCTACTCTCCCACTTGCGCAGTACCATCGGCGTGGGCGGGCTTAACTTCTCTGTTCGGAATGGGAAGAGGTGGGACCCCGACGCTATAGTCACCTAAAAATAAGGTTGACATGTCGTGCAAATTATCAAGAAGCTTGAAGGCAAATCTTTTCGTCAAGAATGTTTTTCGGACCTGTTTGCGGGGCCGTATCAGGGATACGTGGCCCCGGTCATGAACAAAGTCACGGGCAATTAGTACTGCTCGGCTTTGATGTTGCCATCTTTACACCTGCAGCCTATCAACGTCGTAGTCTACAACGACCCTTAAGGGAGATCTCATCTTGAGGCCGGCTTCGCGCTTAGATGCTTTCAGCGCTTATCCGATCCCGACTTAGATACCCGGCAATGCACCTGGCGGCACAACCGGTAAACCAGAGGTCAGTCCAACACGGTCCTCTCGTACTAGTGTCAGAGCCCCTCAAATCTCCTACGCCCACAACAGATAGGGACCGAACTGTCTCACGACGTTCTGAACCCAGCTCGCGTGCCACTTTAATGGGCGAACAGCCCAACCCTTGGGACCTTCTCCAGCCCCAGGATGTGACGAGCCGACATCGAGGTGCCAAACCATTCCGTCGATATGAGCTCTTGGGAATGATCAGCCTGTTATCCCCGGAGTACCTTTTATCCTTTGAGCGATGGCCCTTCCATGCGGAACCACCGGATCACTATGCTCTAGTTTCCTACCTGATCGACTTGTCGGTCTCTCAGTCAAGCGCGCTTATGCCATTACACTCTACGAACGGTTACCAATCGTCCTGAGCGCACCTTTAGGAGCCTCCGTTACTCTTTTGGAGGCGACCACCCCAGTCAAACTACCCACCAAACAGTGTCCTCCCGCAAGGGGAGTTAGAACTCAAACAACAGAAGGGCCGTATTTCAACGTCGGCTCCACGAATACTAGCGTACCCGCCTCACAGCCTCCGGCCTATCCTACACATCTGTTGCCCAAACTCAATGTTAAGCTGCAGTAAAGGTTCACGGGGTCTTTCCGTCCCGTTGCGGGTAATCGGCATCTTCACCGATACTACAATTTCACCGAGCTCACGGTTGAGACAGTGAGAAGATCGTTACACCATTCGTGCAGGTCGGAACTTACCCGACAAGGAATTTCGCTACCTTAGGACCGTTATAGTTACGGCCGCCGTTTACCGGGGCTTCAATTCAATGCTTCGCCTTGCGGTTGACATCTCCTCTTAACCTTCCGGCACCGGGCAGGTGTCAGGCCATATACCTCATCTTTCGATTTCGCATAGCCCTGTGTTTTTGTTAAACAGTCGCCTTCTCCAATTCACTGCGGCCACCGTCACCGGTGGCGCCCCTTCTCCCGAAGTTACGGGGCTATTTTGCCTAGTTCCTTAACCGTGATTCACTCGAGCGCCTTAGTATGCTCTACCCGACTACGTGTGTCCGTTTGCGGTACGGGTGCCTGCATGATATGCTTAGCGGATTTTCTTGGGAGCATGATTACACGCACTATCCGATCGCCACAAGGGCTCTCGGTACTATCAGGTTCGACTCCCGGGGCGGATTTGCCTACCCCAGTCAACATCTACACCCTTCAACGAACTATTCCGTCAGTCCGCGGCGCTTTCACTTCTCCGTCTCCACATCGCTCATGCAGCCAGTACGGAAATATTAATCCGTTCGTCCATCGGTCTTGCCGCTCGGCTTAACCTTAGGTCCCGACTGACCCTGATCCGATTAGCGTTGATCAGGAATCCTGAGTCTTTCGGCGTGGGGGTTTCCCGCCCCCATTATCGTTACTTATTCCTACATTTGCTTTTCCGGACGCTCCAGCATGGGTTATCCCACACCTTCGCAGCGGACCGGAATGCTCCCCTACCATAAATCCATAGCTTCGGTATACAGTTTATGCCCGATTATTATCCACGCCAAACTCCTCGACTAGTGAGCTGTTACGCACTCTTTAAATGAATGGCTGCTTCCAAGCCAACATCCTAGCTGTCTGTGCAATCTGACTTCGTTCATTCAACTTAACTGTAATTTGGGGACCTTAGCTGATGGTCTGGGTTCTTTCCCTCTCGGACGCGGACCTTAGCACCCGCGCCCTCACTCCCGGGCTAAACATGTGCGCATTCGGAGTTTGTCAGGACTCGATAGGCGGCGAAGCCCTCTCATCCAATCAGTCGCTCTACCTCACACATGTAATCACCCGAGGCTGCACCTAAATGCATTTCGGGGAGTACGAGCTATCTCCAAGTTTGATTAGCCTTTCACCCCTACCCACAGTTCATCCGAAAACTTTTCAACGTTTCTCGGTTCGGTCCTCCAGTTGGTGTTACCCAACCTTCAACCTGACCATGGGTAGATCACTTGGTTTCGCGTCTGCCACCACCGACTAAGCGCCCTATTCAGACTCGCTTTCGCTTCGGCTCCGGAACTCTAGTTCCTTAACCTTGCCGGGGACGGCAACTCGTAGGATCATTATGCAAAAGGCACGCCGTCACCCCACGAAGGGGCTCCGACCGCTTGTAAGCGCATGGTTTCAGGGTCTATTTCACTCCCCTGTTCGGGGTTCTTTTCACCTTTCCTTCACAGTACTGGTTCGCTATCGGTCTCTCAGGAGTATTTAGCCTTACGGGATGGTCCCCGCAGTTTCACACAGGATTTCTCGTGTCCCGCGCTACTCAGGATACCACTAGGAGTGTGCGTCGGTACGTGTACGGGGCTATCACCCATATCGCCGGACTTTCCAGACCGTTCCACTTAAACACACACTGCCACAACGTGGTCCTACAACCCCGAATCTGCCGAAACAGACGCGGTTTGGGCTCTTCCCCGTTCGCTCGCCACTACTAGGGGAATCATTAGTTTATTTTCTTCTCCTGGGGGTAATGAGATGTTTCAGTTCCCCCCGTTCGCCTCCTATTAATAGGATACATGAGCTTCACTCATGTGGGTTGCCCCATTCGGAAATCCCCGGATCAATGGCCATTTGCGCCTACCCGGAGCTTATCGCAGCTTATCACGTCCTTCTTCGCCTCTGAGAGCCAAGGCATCCGCCATGCGCCCTTGCTTACTTTCTTCATGACCCGTTTTAAGGAGCCGTATCTCTCATACGGATCTTCCCGCCAACAAAGCCAATCCTTTTCTTTTCAAAAAAAAATTACTTTTGCTTCTTAATAATTAATCACACAACATGTCAAAGATCGTACCGGCTGGTTTTCCTTTCCCTGCTTCCTGTCCCTCGCGGGGCTTTCTTTTTTCGGGTCGGGCGTTTTAAAATGGTAGCCGGATGGTGGAGAATAACGGATTCGAACCGTTGACCCTCTGCGTGCAAGGCAGATGCTCTAGCCAGCTGAGCTAATCCCCCCTTTCAAATTCAAAAAACCCATTCTTTCAAAGCGTAGTCCCAGGCAGAGTTGAACTGCCGACCTCCACATTATCAGTGTGGCGCTCTAACCAACTGAGCTATAGGACTGTGCTCGCAACAACTTGCCGAGAACATAGGCACTTTCGATGGATCCCTTCATTCAAGGGCTTCGAGGCTCAGTTCCTTTCGGTCTCCCGATGCAGTCTTTCCATTAGGCCTCACGCATTTGATTGCGCCACGCTTTATGGATATCAGCACCGTGCTTATATCATAAAATAAAGAATAGTAGTACAGGGTAAAATCAAACCGGTCGGATAATTGTCCAAGGCTCCAGAAAGGAGGTGTTCCAGCCGCACCTTCCGGTACGGCTACCTTGTTACGACTTAGCCCCAGTCATCGGTTTTGCCCTAGGACGCTCCTTGCGGCTACGTACTTTAGGCACCCCCAACTCCCATGGCTTGACGGGCGGTGTGTACAAGGCCCGGGAACGTATTCACCGCGCCATGGCTGATGCGCGATTACTAGCGAATCCAGCTTCACGAAGTCGGGTTGCAGACTTCGATCCGAACTGAGAGGGGGTTTAGGGATTGGCTCCTGGTCACCCAGTGGCAGCCTGCTGTCCCCCCCATTGTAACACGTGTGTCGCCCCGGACGTAAGGGCCGTGCTGATTTGACGTCATCCCCACCTTCCTCACAGCTTACGCTGGCAGTCTCATTAGAGTCCTCAGCATGACCTGTTAGTAACTAATGATGAGGGTTGCGCTCGTTATGGCACTTAAGCCGACACCTCACGGCACGAGCTGACGACAACCATGCAGCACCTTCACAAATGCCGTTGCCGGCTGACATGTTTCCACGCCATTCATTTGCAATTCAAGCCCGGGTAAGGTTCCTCGCGTATCATCGAATTAAACCACATGTTCCTCCGCTTGTGCGGGCCCCCGTCAATTCCTTTGAGTTTCACCGTTGCCGGCGTACTCCCCAGGTGGAATACTTAACGTTTTCACTGTACCACTTGCTGTGTATCGCAAACAGTTAGTATTCATCGTTTACTGTGCGGACTACCAGGGTATCTAATCCTGTTTGATCCCCGCACCTTCGTGCCTCAGCGTCAGTTGTAGCCTAGTGAGCTGCCTACGCAATTGGAGTTCTTCGTAATATCTAAGCATTTCACCGCTACACTACGAATTCCGCCCACCTCATCTACACTCAAGACCAATAGTTTCAACGGCAATTCCCCGGTTGAGCCGGGAGATTTCACCGCTGACTTAAAGGCCCGCCTACGCACCCTTTAAACCCAATAAATCCGGATAACGCTTGGATCCTCCGTATTACCGCGGCTGCTGGCACGGAGTTAGCCGATCCTTATTCTTCAGGTACATACAAAACGGGACACGTCCCGCACTTTATTCCCTGACAAAAGAAGTTTACAATACATAATACCTTCATCCTTCACGCGATTTGGCTGGTTCAGGCTCTCGCCCATTGACCAATATTCCTCACTGCTGCCTCCCGTAGGAGTCTGGTCCGTGTCTCAGTACCAGTGTGGGGGACCTTCCTCTCAGAACCCCTATCCATCGCAGGCTTGGTAGGCCGTTACCCTACCAACTACCTAATGGAACGCATGCCCATCCATAACCGATAAATCTTTAAATGCGAAACCATGCAGTCTCGCATTGTTATGCGGTATTAGTCCGCCTTTCGACGGGTTATCCCCCAGTTATGGGCAGGTCGCATACGTGTTACTCACCCGTGCGCCGGTCGCCACCATCGTGTTGCCACTCATGTGCTGCCCCTCGACTTGCATGTGTTAAGCCTATCGCTAGCGTTCATCCTGAGCCAGGATCAAACTCTTCGTTGTATAGTTTGTTATAAATCTCTGACCTTCGGACAATATCCTTCAAATTAAATAAATCTAATTGACGGTTTGATTCTACCCTGTAAAATCTTGTTTCTTGTACTACTATTCAATATCTTCAAAGAACGCTTTGTCTTCTGCCTCCCGCACTACACCGCTTCGCTGCGGTTTCGTTCTCTTGGAAAGCGGGTGCAAAAGTAGAATCTTTTACCTTACAAAACAAATTAAACGACAAGAAAAATCATTCTTTTTTTTGAGCAATCGCGCAAAGGCCTTGACCTGCGGGGGTTATGAGGTGAAAAAAAAACCTTCTAAAACCAAAAACACAAAATAAATAAGGAGCCAAAGGCGGTTTTTCATATAATAAATATATCTTCGTATTATCTTTATTTAAACCACCTTGATTATGACACAGAAATACAGATTCCTTAAATCGACCGGTTTTGGATTGATGCTCTGCGCTATCGTACTTTCGGCGTCCTCCTGTATCGACGAACTATATAACTTAAGCAATGGAGTATCCATGGATATGGAATTGGGCGGGGATTCCCTCGCCATTCCGATCGGCACGACGGATACCATCATGTTAAAAGACTATCTGGACCCCACAACCATAGATATGTTGAAATCGATGGAAAACGGCGGTTACGCTCTATCCATCAATGATTCTATCGTCGAGGAACTTGACGCCATTGACCAGTCTCAGTTGAGAGTACCTGACAGGGTTGACTCCATCAACCAGCCAGTTAACTTTGGAGACATTACGTTGGATAAATTCAAGATTTCAGGTGTTTCAAAATCCACCAATGTCAATCTTGGTTTAAGTTCCTATTCGCTGGGTAATTTTGCCATTCCGTCCATTTCATCTAGCACAACAACCAATGCTGGCATGACTGGTTATGGGCTTACGACGCCAGCCATTGCAGATATGAATGTGAATGCCAATCAATTGAACTTATTGACTGGCATAACACTTCCTCCCGATCCGGGCGGCGCACCTGTCGAATTACCCATTGCAGATCAAGCACCTGTTGGGATAAATACAAACAGCGATATTAATTATTCTGTTTCCGTGCCCGACGGCGTGACGAATATCGGAAATGTGGAGCTTAAAAACGGGGCTGTATTTGAAGTGACCATTGAGTTAAGCGGAGCCAGCACAACACTCACTTCAGGCGCGCTTATTCCAGATTTCACCATCGACCCCAAAGACTTATTCGCTTTTAAAAATTTACCGGAAGGCACCAAAATTGCTTTCGCAAATGGAGACTCTTTGACCAAGGCAAACGGATTCAAAGTGACCAAAACATTACCCATAAGTATGATCAACATCAGTGGGAATCCGGTTGCAGGCAAGCTTCAAATCACGAAAAACATCACTGCAAATGGGAACATGAGCCTAAGAAGCGCCGTAGTGCGTTCCGATCGGTTAAGCCAGGTGCAAGATATGGACATGCTGGTTAGTGTTACAGTCAAGAATGTGGAAATCAGCTCTATGGAATTCGACATTCCAACATTAAAAGCCAACATCCCATCCAGCAACACCAGCCTTAACATCAACAATTCCATTCCAGATCAAATTCAGAAATTGAACAAAGTGCTTTTTAATGATCCTGCGACCATAACCATCAACATGGCTACAGAGGATATGCCTGCCATGGATTCCAGCACGATCAAGATCGAAAATCTTTCCATCTCCTTCCCAGAGCAATTTGTGTTTGAGCCTATGGCTGGTCTTGTAAACAATGTCTACACCATTTCAGGTGAAACCTTTGATCTAACGGCAGGTCGCACCATACAGCTGACTCTGAAGGAGCTGAATATGAGTAATGTTCCAGTGAACGATGGAGTTCTTTCCTGGAGTGGGACCATCAGCTATAACGGGCAAGTTTCTTTTGGTGGTCGAATCAACAGCAAAAACATTCCTTCTTCAGGCAACGACGCAAAAATGAAGGTTCAGTTTGGATCGTCCATTTCATTCAAGTCAGCAGAAGTGACCACCAATAAAATATCCGTCAGCGTTCCAACAGTAGCCTTGAACATACCTTTAAGCACGGCTATTTCAGATCAGATAAAGAGTTTGGGGGTCATTAAAATGAAACCGAACACTCAGATACGAGTGGACTTGACAAAACCCTCACTGCCATTGACTATTTCTGCAAACAACCTTCAGGTGACTTTCCCGAGTGAGTTCAGTTTTAACCCGCCCTTGGTTGCAAACAAACTGGTTTTAAACGGCGCACTGGCAGATTCTATCATATTGGTATTGGATGCTTTGAACATCAATAAAGAACTCGATGGTGGCACACTGAACCTTGATGCGAACATTAGCGTTTCAGGGGGAGTGGAGTTGCTTTCTGGCGTTGTGAACAGCACCGAAATTGAATCCTTGGTTGGAAAAACCATGGCGGTCAAAGTAAGCACTTCCGAAATTGGTGTCGCTTCAACCAGCATCCAATTGAAAGACCTTGCTTTTAATACGGCAGATTCAATCCCCCTTCCAATCAACATTGATGAAATTCCGGATTTGCTGACTTCGTTGGATAGCGTCATTTTGCAAGACAATGCCGCTGTAAAATTGGCTGTTGACATAACAAACATGCCAAACTTTGGTAGTCCGTTGAAGGTCAACTTGGTGGTGGATTTCCCGAAAATGCTCATTTTTGCTCCAGGTGAAGTGAATTCACTAAACCAGATGATTATAAACCAGGATATCGTTGATGGGAAATTCAACAAAACAATAAGACTCCGAGGTTTGAAATTTGACGGTAAAAAATTGAATGGTGTATTGAATATTAACGAACAATTGAAATATTCGGCTGGGGTCAGTGTAACCAATCCGACGGTGAACAGTGACGACGTGGTTGGCAAAGTCATCAACATCAAAGTGGAAGCTAGAATTGCCAACATTGCGTTCCGGTCGATTTACGGAGTCTTGAATCCAGGATTGGAACCAACTACAACCAGCATTCCATTGGATGAAGTTTACAAATCACTTCAGGAAAATAACGTTGAAGCTGTTTTGGATATCACCAAACCTGTTATTTCGGTTCGAACGGAAAGTAATTTAAGCATACCAATAGACGCATCTGTTTCACTGACACCAAAAATTAATGGCAGCCCTGTAGCTGGTGGACAACAAGCTTTTGCCATTAGCATACCCAAAGCGTTGGGTCCATTAGACATTTTGAAGAAATCGTATTGGATTTCTCCAGACAGTGCAGGAATGCCAACCGGATCGGTATTCATCAAGACGGATGTGCAAAATCTTTTCAAAACCATTCCAGAGAACATTGATATGAAATCCACAATCGACGTAGATAAGACACAACAGCACTTCTTCGATGTTACCGGAAAGTACTTTTTCAAGTTGTTCTACGATGTGACCATTCCGCTTGCTTTCGGTGAGGATTTAAAAATAAAAATTACGAAAGACATTCCAGGTATTGATCCTAAAATTGGTGAAATGTCCAAGATAGTGGGTGGTATTGCACTGTTGGGTACCATATATAATTCCATTCCGCTTGAATTGAAACTGGCAATCATTCCTTTGGATGAAGACAATGCTCGGATCCCTATTGATACCTTGACACAGATCATTAGTGCCGGAGCTAAGGACGGAAGTGCCGTGGCTTCCAAACTAACTTTGAAATTGAAAGATCCAACCGGATTGCTGGTAGACCTTAGGGCATTCCGATTGATTTTCACAGCCAGTTCAAACGAGACGGTGGCCGGGACTCCCATTAAAGCTACAAACTTCGTCAAGGCAGACCTCAAAATTCGTGTGGATGGAGGCATCAATATCAAGGATTTAGTTGGAAACAAATAAACGATGAAGACCATGATACGCAAATACAGACTTCTTGGATTGACACTGATCCTTAGCCTAGTAGGCATGATTGCTACTGCGCAAATTGTCTCCAGAACCAGTTATTTCGTGGAGAATTCCACGCACAGACACTTAATGAATCCGGCACTTGCTCCCACACGTGGCTATTTGAGCATACCTGCTCTCGGTGAATTATACGTGGGTATTGAATCAAACCTAAAGTTGCCCAATTTCATCTATCCGGCTATTGCAAGTTCAGGAGGGAAACCCATTACATTCCTGCATCCGTCCATAAACGGTGCTGACTTTATGGAAACACTCGGTGGTGACCAGTTTCTGAAAACCAACGTCCGCACCAGCATCCTTTCTTACGGGAGATGGATAGGCAGAACAGGTTTCTTGACTTTCGATGTAGGCGCTAGGGTGAATGTATCCCTGAATTTGCCGGAAGACCTCTTTGCATTTGCAAAAATCGGGATGTCGAGTTCGGCAGGGAATACTTACCACATGGGAAACCTGATGGTGGATGGCAGTGTGATTGGTGAGGGTGCTTTGGGTTACTCGCTTAACTTAACCGAAGCCATTCGGGTAGGTGTAAAAGGGAAGTTCTTGGCAGGTGGCGCTCTTGTGAAAGCAGGGCTAAAGCAATTGGATCTTACGATGACACCTAACAATTGGACCGTGACGACACAAGGCCAATTGGATGTCTATGGCAAGGGCATCACCTTCTCCAAAGATGCCGACGGTGTAATCGACTTACAAAACCCTATCCTTGGCAATTATGGACTCGGAGGCATGGGGATGGCTTTTGACCTCGGTATGGAGTGGGCACCGATCAAGAACTTCAGAGTGTCGGTTGCGGTCGTTGATTTTGGAAGCATCAAATGGAAAAAGGAGAATATTTTAACAGCAACATCATCGGGCACTGCATCTTACAGTGGCTTGTCTAACATCAGCCCGGATAACACCGATTATAACGAACAGTTTACCACCATTACGAATAATCTGATGGAGGTTACAAAATTTAGGCAACAAACAGTGGCTGAAGATTTCATTCAGAAACTGAACCCGACACTCAATGCAGGTGTGGAACTTGGATTAGTGGGCAATCGTGTCAGTATTGGTGGTCTTTATACGAGCCGATTACTGGAAGATGGGGTACGTTATTCGGACATAATGGCCTCCTTTAACGTGAAACCTTTTAGTTGGTTCAACCTTTCAGCCAGTTACTCTGTCCAGCGCGGAAATCAGGAGATTTTTGGATTCGCACTTGGATTTGTTCCAGGTATCGCCAATATATTCCTAGCTTGTGACTATGTTCCGACACATTATGGAAAAATGGGGTCTATCCCACTACCGTTAAGTGCTTTGACCACCAATATTCAACTTGGGGTGAGCATCCCGCTTAGCCGTCGGCCTGTCAAGAAAGTTGTCGAAGAAGAAGAAGAAGTAGAGGAATTGGATCCGTTGGAAGGCGTGCCGGCGATGGACGAAATCCCACCACAATATTGAGAATTTCAAAGACTTAAACAATTGGTAGTTGTCTTAAAAGGTTGCAAAAAAACAGCTTGCACTTTTGAGACAACTTCCTTTTGGAAAGCAACGTTTTAAGTAGCGAGTGCAGAGGCGAAGCTTGCTTCGACTATGCCGAGTCACGAAAAACGACTGTTAAGAATTAACGAACGTTTTAAGTAGCGAGTGCATAGGCGAAGCTTGATTCGACTATGCCGAGTCACGAAAAACGACTGTTAAGAATTAACGAAATCTTTTTTTTATCCGGTATTTAGCGTCATCTTTGTTCGTTCAATCAAAAATCAAATTATGAAGCAGTTTTTAAAATTCACCCTGGCATCAATGTTGGGCGTTTTTATTGCTCTGACCCTTGTTTTTCTAATCTTGTTGGGAATTGCAGGAGCTATTTCAAGCTCTGAAAAATCGGTTGCCATTGTGGAAAACAGCATTTTGAAAATCGACCTGGACGGTACCATTCAGGAACAATCCATTGACAATCCCTTTGATTTCACCATTCCAGGATTACCCATGGACACCAAAATTGGGAACCAAGGCCTTGACGATATTTTGGCAGCCATTAAGAAAGCCAAAACAAATGATAAGATAAAGGGTATCTATGTGATTTCGGGTGTACTGAACGCTGGCATGGCAACCGCCGAAGAAATCCGGAATGCCTTGATCGATTTTAAGAAGTCCGGAAAATTCATTTATGCTTATGGCGAAATGATGGATCAAAAAGAATACTACATCGCTTCTGTGGCGAACAAAATCTTTTTCAATCCGGAAGGAATGCTCAATTTCCATGGTCTGGCAGCAACTCCCCTTTTCTTTAAAGGTACGTTGGAAAAAATCGGTGTAAAACCAGAAATTTTCCGAGTCGGCACCTTTAAATCGGCTGTTGAGCCTTATATAAACACTAAAATGAGTGACGCCAACCGTCTACAGACTCAGGAATTGTTGAATGGCGTTTGGAGCAACGTCTTGGAAAGCATCTCAAAATCCAGGAAGATTTCAAAGGAAGAATTGAATCAATTGGCAAACCGTAACATGTTGTTTGAAGCGGGCGCCGAATTGGTCAAAGCTAAATTGGCAGACAGTTTGCTGTACCAACCGGACATGATGAATTTCCTTTCTGTCGAAGCCGGTGTTGCCAATGTAGACGATTTGAAACTGGTCAGTGTCAAAGATTTGCTGACAGCTGTTGATGAATCGACCACCTTTGAAAAGGAAAAGGTCGCAATTCTGTATGCAGAAGGTGAAATTTTCGATTCGGGTTCAGACGGTGTCGTATCAAAAGATTTGATTAAAGAAATTCAAAAAATTCAAAAGGATTCACTCGTTAAAGCAGTGGTGTTCAGAGTGAATTCTCCTGGTGGTAGCGCGTATGCATCCGAACAAATATGGAAAGCAATTTCCGAACTGAAATCAAAAAAACCAGTTGTGGTTTCCATGGGTGACTATGCCGCATCGGGTGGTTATTACATTTCGTGTTGTGCGGACAAGATTGTTGCAGCACCCAACACCATTACTGGCTCCATTGGCATTTTCGGGATGTTCTTCACCATGGATGAATTGTCCAAGAAAATCGGGCTTAATTTTGATGTAGTCAAAACGAATGACCTTGCCGATTTGGGTAATACCTTACGACCAATGTCCGTTCCTGAAAAAATGAAAATACAGGCTTATGTCAACCGAGGCTACGATCTATTCGTGAAACGTTGTGCCGACGGTCGCAAAATGGAAGACTCGGCTATTCGTAAAATTGCTGAAGGTAGGGTATGGACAGGAGTGCAAGCTAAAGAGATTGGCTTGATTGACGAAATTGGGGGTCTGGACAAGGCCATTCAACTAGCTGCCAAATTGGGCAAGATCACCAAATACCGCATGGTTTATTACCCTGAAAAGAAAGATTTCATGACGGAATTGATGGAAGAATTCTCTGGCGATACCAAACTAAAAATGGCAAAAGCTTTTCTTGGAGAAGAATATGCACCATTGTTGAAACTTAAAACCTCCAAGATTCAGACAGGCATTATGACCCGAATGGATGTCTTTGATATACAATGATCTAATAGATAAAAAAGTGACAACCTCTGTTTTTCGTTTCCTCTTGCTTCCACTTTCTTGGCTATACGGCATCGGCGTATGGATTCGGAACATCTTGTTCAATGCCGAGATTTTGCCTTCTGCCAGCTTTGACATGCCTGTCATTTCTGTAGGCAACATAACGGTAGGCGGAACTGGAAAAACGCCTCATACGGAATATCTGATCCGAGCTTTGAGCAACGACTATCAGGTAGCGGTTTTGAGCCGTGGGTACAAGCGCAAAAGCAAAGGCTTTGTTTTGGCGGATTCAACAACAGGTCTTGCAGATTTGGGAGACGAACCCCTACAAATGAAGCGGAAGTTTCCGAACCTGATTGTTGCGGTGGATGAAAATCGCCGTCGGGGCATTCAGAAACTGATGAGTCCTAGCATGCAACCGTTCATCGATGTGATCCTTCTGGACGACGCCTACCAGCATCGCTATGTGAATCCAAGCATTTCCATCCTTTTGATCGATTACAACCGACTTATCCGTGAGGATTATCTCTTACCGGTTGGCAATTTGAGGGAACCTGCAGGGCAGATGAAGCGGGCACAAATGGTTATCGTCAGCAAATGCCCGACTGATTTGACGCCAATGGATGTACGTATTTTAGGTACAAAAATCGGAGTTCTTCCCTATCAGTCCCTGTATTTCACCACCATGAAATATGGCCCATTGGAAAAATTGTTACCTACGGTTGAAGTCGCTGAAAAAAAGGCACAAGATCCTCTTGAATCACCCGATGCTTTTGTTGAAACAGAAGCCATTGCCACCGAAGTACCCATCGTAGGGATACTGCATTCGTTTGAACAAATCAAAGAACAGCGGATTCCCATACTTCTTTTGACCGGCATTGCAACGCCTCTGAGTCTTGAAAGTCATGTTCGGCTTTTTGCACCGGAAGTCAAAGCCATGCATTTTGCCGACCATCATGAATTCAGCAAAAGGGATGCCCGAAAAATTGCTCAAGAATTTGAAATAATCAAGGCTGCCGGAGGTATCATCCTCACCACGGAGAAAGATGCTACACGCATCCGCAACAATCCATTTATGCAGACTTTGGCCCCCAATATTTATTACCCGACGCTTGAAATCAACTTTCTGGAAGGTCAGGGCAGAACTTTTGAACAAAAAATAATGGATTATGTTAGGATCAATAAAAGAAACCGCAAACTATCTTAAAACCAAAATGACCACCAGCCCTGAAACCGCCATCATACTTGGCACTGGTTTGGGTGAGCTGGTCAAAGACATCGATATTGAATTAGTAATCCCGTACGAAGAAATCCCCAATTTCCCGGTTTCGACCGTGGAAGGACACAGCGGCAAGCTGATTTTTGGAAAAATGGGCGGCAAGGATATTATGGCCATGCAAGGTCGTTTCCATTATTACGAAGGTTATTCCATGGAGCAAGTCACGTTTCCCATACGCGTCATGAAAGCAATCGGGATCAAAACACTATTCCTCTCCAACGCTGCAGGTGGCATGAAAGAAGAATTTGTTGTCGGTGATCTGATGATGATTACCGATCACATCAATCGCTTTCCGGAACATCCGCTTCGTGGAAAGAACCATTCTGAATTGGGCACCCGTTTTCCGGACATGAGCGATGCCTATTCACCCCGTTTGTGTAAAATGGCTCTTGAAATCGCTGCTGAAAAGGGCATTCGTCTTCATCAGGGTGTTTATGTGGGTACCTCCGGCCCTACGTTCGAAACTCCTGCAGAATACAAGTTCTTCAAAATAATTGGTGGCGATGCAGTAGGCATGTCTACCGTTCCTGAAGTAATCGTAGCCCGTCACGCGCAACTCGAATGCTTTGCCATTTCAGTCATTACAGACATCGGTTTGGAAGGCAAAATCGTGGAAGTCTCCCACGAAGATGTACAATTGGCAGCATTGGCGGCACAGCCGAAAATGACGGCCATCATGCGTGAAATCATCAAAAGATCTTAAAAATGGCTGAACGTACAGAAATAAGTGAATTGGGCGAATTCGGCCTGATCAAACACCTCACGGAAAAAATTGAACTGAAAAATGCATCCAGCAAAGTAGGCGTCGGAGACGATGCAGCGGTGTTGGATTATACTGATAAAGAAGTCTTAGTCACTACAGACTTGTTGTTGGAAGGCATCCATTTCGACCTGACATACACCCCGTTACGCCATCTTGGCTATAAAGCTGCCGTGGTCAATTTCTCCGACATTTGCGCAATGAACGGATTGCCCAAACAGCTCATCGTTTCCATCGGTGTTTCCAGAAAATTCTCGGTGGAGCATCTGGATGAATTTTATGAAGGTCTGAAAGCTGCCTGTGAGATTTATGGCGTGGATTTGGTTGGCGGAGACACTTCAGCTTCCTTAACCGGTTTTCTGATTAGCATCACCTGCATCGGAGAAGCGGAAAAGGGCAAATCTGTTTTACGGAGTGGTGCACAAGCGAACGATTTGATTTGTGTATCTGGAGATTTGGGCGCAGCCTTGATGGGACTGCATTTGTTGGAACGCGAGAAGAATGTTTTCTCGGACGAACCCAATGCACAACCGGATTTTACTGGACACGAATACATCCTTCAACGTCAATTGCGACCTGAAGCCAGAAAAGACATTATCGAACTTCTTGCCGAAAAAGGAATTCTTCCCACTTCCATGATTGATATTTCGGACGGCCTTTCTTCTGAAATGCTGCACCTTTGTGATAGCAGCGATTGCGGATGTCGCATCTACGAAGAAAAGATTCCTATTGACTACCAGACGGCAGCCATGGCGGAAGAACTCAACATGAACCTAACTACGGCCGCTCTCAATGGTGGAGAAGACTATGAATTGCTTTTTACCGTGCCGTTGACGATGCACGAAAAAATAGCTGCGATGAAAGAAATACATGTCATCGGACATATTTGTTCCAAAGACTTGGGTAGCCGCCTCTTAACCAGGGATGGAACCGAGTTCGATTTGATAGCCCAAGGTTGGAAAGCCGTTTAAGTTGATTTTGCATATACTTTCACATAAACCCTCACTTTTACTTCAATATTTTGCATATTTGCAAGATTTTTGAAATTTAATGCATGTTTTGTTTGGCTAAACCGGATATCCTGACTACTTTTGCAGGATATCTGTATTTTTATTCAAGAACCAGACAAACAGGCTCCCAATGAAAGATAAATCAAACAGACTTCTACTCATAAAGGAAATCATCAAGAACAATAAGATCGGCAGCCAGGAAGAACTTCTGAACATGCTGAAAAAGAGCAACTTTGACCTCACCCAGGCCACTCTTTCAAGGGATTTGAAGCAACTGAAAGTCGCCAAAATGCCCGATTACGAAGGTGGATATGTATACGTCTTGCCCGATGGCCCAAACACCATCAAATCATCCTGGGCCAGAAATCAGGAAGCCTCCTACGTCGCCAACGGATTTATATCGGTCGACTTCTGCGGAGTTTTTGCCGTAGTCAAAACAAAGCCGGGTTACTCCGGTGGCATCGCTGCAGACCTGGACCAGAAAATTTCTTCAGACATACTTGGGACCATCGCCGGTGACGATACAATCCTGATCATTCCTCGGGAACACATTTCCAGAGCCGAGTTGCTCCGAACGTTGTCCGAAGTACTTCCCGTCTAAAAAACACCCTGAGATCGTTAACGCCTTACACCCCTTTGATCACACCGGGGCGATTTGACATTTAAAAAATGAAATTTAGCATATTGAAATGGACGCAGTTATTGATGTGTTGATTGCCAATGAATCACACGTAAAATACGTTGACACCATCTTGGATACCATTTCCGCCGCAGCGAAAGTGAGGGGAACTGGAATTGCACGTCGTTCACCAGATTACGTGACTCAAAAAATAATGGAGGGCAAAGCCATCATCGCACTTAACGGAGATGAGTTTGCCGGTTTCTGTTACATTGAGACTTGGGGGAACAAGCAATTTGTAGCCAATTCCGGTTTGATCGTGGTCGAGAAATTCCGTGGAAACGGATTGGCCAAACGCATCAAGCACAAAGCCTTTGAGCTATCCCGTGGTCGGTTCCCAAATGCAAAACTCTTTGGTTTGACCACTGGGGCAGCCGTGATGAAAATCAACTACGAATTGGGCTATCGACCAGTCACTTACGCCGAACTGACGGATGATGATTCCTTCTGGCACGGTTGCATGAGCTGCGTGAATTACGACATCCTGCAACGACAGGAACGACGATTCTGCATGTGTACCGCTATGCTGTACGATCCGAAAGAACACGAGAAAAAATAAAATATTCCTATGAAAGAAAAAGTAGTTCTGGCATTCAGCGGAGGTTTGGACACCTCGTTTTGTGCCAAATATTTGTCCGAAGACAAAGGTTACGACGTTTATACCGCTGTTGCCAACACGGGAGGCTTCAGCGATGAAGACTTGAAACGCATTGAAGCAAACGCTTACAAACTGGGTGCCGTCAAGCACGTCGCCCTGGATGTAACCAAAGAATATTACGAGAAGAGCATCAAGTACATGGTGTTCGGAAATGTGCTCCGGAATGGGACCTATCCCATTTCAGTGAGTTCGGAACGTATTTTCCAAGCCATCGCCATTATTGAATATGCTAAGGAAATTGGCGCGGAATATGTGGCACACGGTTCAACCGGGGCAGGGAACGACCAGATTCGTTTTGACCTGACTTTTAATGTGATGGCTCCGCACATCAAGATTCTGACCCCGACGCGTGACATGATCTTGACCCGCGAGTATGAAATCAATTATTTGAAGGAACACGGATTCGAAGCAGACTTCAAAAAGATGGAATACTCCATCAACAAGGGTTTATGGGGCACGTCCATTGGAGGTAAGGAAACGCTGAAATCGGACAAAACGTTGCCGGAAGAAGCCTATCCGTCGCAACTGCTAGCCACAGGTGAAGAAATGTTGACCCTTGAATTCGAAAAAGGAGAAATTTGTGGTGTGAACGGTGTTGCTTACGCCGACAAGGTGGAAGCCATCCAGAAAGTGGAAGAAATTGCCTGCCGCCACGCCATCGGTCGTGACATGCACATCGGTGACACCATCATCGGGATCAAAGGCCGTGTTGGTTTTGAAGCAGCAGGACCCCTGGTCATCATCAACGCCCACAAAATGCTCGAAAAGCATACGTTGTCCAAATGGCAACAGTATTGGAAAGACCAAATTGGAACCTGGTATGGCATGTTCCTGCACGAAGCCCAATACCTGGAGCCTGTGATGCGTGACTGCGAAGCTTTCCTACAAAGCACCCAGGAAAATGTGAGCGGAAAGGTCTATGTAAGTTTGAGACCCTACCATTATGTATTGGTCGGCATCGACAGTTCCTTTGATCTGATGAAATCGGAATTCGGGGAATATGGAGAAACGCAGACTGCCTTCACGGCCGAAGACGCTAAAGGGTTTACCAAGATTTTGGGGAACTCGACCAAGATATTTCACGCAGTACAAAAGAAAAACGGAAAATAATGATCCGGATCGGAATAATCGGAGGTGCCGGCTATACGGCTGGTGAACTCCTTAGAGTTTTGCTGAACCATCCTCAAGCTGAGGTGGTGTTCGTGAATAGCAGCAGCAATGCAGGCAATGCTGTTACGGATGTGCACGCCGGATTGATCGGCGAATGCAACCTGATTTTCACGGATGCGCTTCCGGTAAATCAAGTGGACCTGTTATTCCTTTGCTCGGCGCATGGAGACAGCAAGAAGTTCTTGGATGAAAACGAGGTGCCGGCCTGGGTGAAGATCATCGATCTTTCCACCGATTACCGCGAGGCAAGGCCTGACCACGATTTTGTATACGGCTTGCCTGAAATGAACAAAGCTGAGATTTCCAAGGCCTTGCATTTGGCCAATCCTGGTTGTTTTGCAACCTGCATTCAGCTGGCACTGTTGCCGTTGGCTGCCAATAAGTTGTTGAAGGCCGAAGTCCACGTGAACGCCATTACGGGTTCGACCGGAGCAGGCGTGAAACCGAGCTCCACCACCCATTTCAGCTGGCGGAACGACAACATTTCGGTGTACAAGGCATTCAATCACCAGCATTTGCATGAAATCGGTCAATCGCTTCGTGGCTTGCAGGCAGAGTTCAGCCATGACATTAATTTTATTCCGGTACGAGGTGACTTTGCCAGAGGCATTTTCGCCAGCGTATATACAGACTTTGAAGGTTCAATTGAAGAGGCGGAAAAGCTTTATAAAGACTATTACAAGGATGCTGCGTTCACTTTTATCAGTAAGAAAAATGTGGATTTGAAGCAGGTGGTCAACACCAACAAATGCATCCTGCATCTGGAAAAACACGGTAAGAAACTGCTGGTGCTTTCTGTCATAGACAATTTGCTGAAAGGCGCATCCGGACAAGCGGTTCACAACATGAACCTGATGTTCGGATTGGATGAAAAAACTGGACTGGGTCTCAAACCAGTCGCATTTTAAGTAGAATTATGAAATTATTTGACGTATATCCTTTGTTTGACATCAACATCGTAGAAGGCAAAGGCTGCTACACCTACGATGACAAGGGTACGGAATATCTGGATTTGTATGGCGGGCATGCCGTCATATCGGTTGGGCATTCGCATCCGACCTATGTGAAGATGATTTCGGAACAGGTTTCCAAGTTGGGTTTCTACTCAAACTCGGTTCAAAACAGGCTTCAGGAAGAATTTGCCTTGAAGTTGGGCAAAGCCAGCGGCTATGAAGATTACAGCGTTTTTCTGATCAATTCGGGGGCTGAAGCCAATGAAAATGCGCTGAAACTGGCTTCCTTTCACAATGGTCGCAAAAAAATAGTGGCATTTAAGAAGGGTTTTCATGGACGAACTTCGGCAGCGGTTCGAGTGACCGATAATGCGAAAATAGTCGCGCCCATCAACGAAGGTTTTGATGTTGCGTTTCTGCCACTTAATGATATTGAGGCGGTTCGAGCAACGCTTTCAAAAGGCGATGTTTGCGCGGTCATTATAGAAGGAATTGTTGGTATCGGTGGCATTCAGGTGCCATCCGCCAGCTTTATGAAGGAGTTGCGGGTGCTTTGTACCGAAACCGGCACCATCCTTATTTTGGACGAAATCCAATCGGGATATGGACGGAGCGGCAAGTTTTTCGCCCATCAATATTTCGGCATCATGCCCGATCTGATTACCGTCGCCAAGGGCATCGGCAACGGCTTCCCCATGGGTGCGCTGCTAATCAGCCCACTTTTCACGGCGGTACACGGTATGCTGGGCACGACGTTCGGCGGCAACCATCTGGCTTGTGCAGCCGGTTTGGCAGTGCTGGAAATCATGGAAAAAGAACAATTGGTGGAAAACGCCGCAAAAGTGGGTTCCTACCTGATGGATGAACTGAACAAGATCGATGGTATAAAGGAAGTGCGTGGACTCGGCCTGATGATCGGCATCGAGTTCGAGACTCCCATCAAGGATATTCGTCGCAAACTTTTGTTTGAGAAACATATTTTTACCGGTGTCAGCGGAATGAATGTGATTCGACTGCTGCCCCCATTGACGCTGACCATGCAACAGGCGTCCTATTTTATTGAAAAATTCAAGGAAACGCTTTCTGAATTGAGCTAAACGTTTCGAAAACAAGTAACTTTGACATTCAAAAATCTAAAAGTATGAAGATAAGCATTATAGGAGCAGGAAACATCGGTGGCGCCATCGCACACGGATTGACCAGAGGCACCATCATCAAAGGCAAGAACATCACTGTAAGCGACATCAGCGAAAAGAATTTGAAGCACATCAGCGATTTGAAGGTGGGCATTCATTGCACGATTTCAAATAGGGAATGCATCCAAGGTGCCGACATTGTCGTCTTGGCGGTGAAACCTTGGCTGGTGGATTCCATTGCTGCCGAAATCAGGGACTTGCTGGATTACGACAAGCAAATTGTACTTTGCATAGCCGCTGGTGTACCTTTGGAAAAACTGAGGGAGCTGTTTTCGCATTCTTCCGAGCAATCTCCGACCCTATTCCGAATGATTCCGAACACAGCCATCGACGTGATGGAGAGCTTCTCCTGCATTTCGTCGTGGAACGCCACTGAAGAACAGGAAGCCAAAATCGTGGCCATCTTCGGAGAATTGGGTAAAGCCATGTTGGTGCCTGAATCTCAGTTGAATGCCTTTATGGCGCTTTCCTCCTGCGGCATCGCCTATGCTTTCCGTTACATTCGCGCCGCCTCCGAGGGGGGCGTACAAATGGGCATACATGCCGACGTGGCAAAAGAAGTGGTGATACAAACCTTAAAAGGCGCTATTGCCTTGTTGGAAGCCAGCGGCAATCACCCGGAAGCAGAGATTGACAAGGTGACCACTGCAGGCGGAATCACCATCAAAGGATTGAACGAAATGGAACATGCCGGCTTCACTTCGACCGTGATTCGCGGTCTATTGGCCAGTTACTTGGGATGAAAAAGAACCGCAAAAAATCACTGACCGCACAAATCACCATAGAAGATTATGTAAAAGCGGTCAAGATTGCCGACCGTGAAATGGAACAATCCTTTCGACCCGGTTGGGCAGCCAAGGTTAAAGTCCATACAAATAAGAAAACGTACAACCGAAAGGTTTACAAGTCCCTCGAAGAATGATTACCTATCGCTACAAACGCATCGCCGTCAAAGTGGGAAGCAATGTGCTGACCCAACAGGATGGCACATTGGATGTGACACGGATGTCTGCCATTGTGGATCAGGTTTCCATGTTGCAGAAAGCTGGCGTGGAGGTCATCCTGATTTCTTCGGGAGCAGTGGCATCGGGCAGAAGTCTGGTGCAGACCACTCGTAAATTGGATGCGGTGGACCAACGACAATTGTTTTCTGCCGTTGGCCAGGTCATTTTGATCAATCGTTATTACGACCTGTTTCACCAGAAAGGTTTGACCTGCGGACAAGTGCTTACCACCAAGGAAAGTTTCAGCAGCCGCCGCCACTATCTCAACCAAAAGAATTGCATGACCGTGATGCTGGAAAACGGCGTCATCCCAGTGGTCAACGAAAACGATACCATCTCGGTGACGGAACTGATGTTCACCGATAACGATGAGCTCTCTGGCCTCATCGCCACCATGATGGATGCAGAAGCGCTGTTCATTTTGAGCAACATCGACGGCATTTACAATGGGCACCCGAGCGACCCTGCATCGCAGGTTATCCGCGAAATCCTGCCCGATGTCGATCTGAAGCAATATATTGCCGACGAGAAATCGGCCTTTGGGCGCGGCGGTATGCTGACCAAATGCAACATTGCCCGGAAAGTGGCTGAGGAAGGCATTCCTGTCATCATCGCCAACGGAAAGAAGGATCACATTCTGACCGACCTGATGGATCAAGCTCAAGATGTCGTCTGCACGCGCTTTCAGCCAACTAAAAAGGCTTCTGCCGTTAAAAAATGGATTGCTCATTCCGATGGTTTTGCCAAGGGTGAAATCCACATCAATGAGGGTTGCTTTGTGGCGCTGAACCAAAAAGCCACCAGCGTACTGCCTGTCGGAATCACCCGCATCGAGGGGAACTTTGAGCGGGGAGACATCGTGGGAATCTTCGACGCGGCTGGTGTACAAATCGGTGTCGGCAAAGCTCAATACGGGTCCGAAACCGCCCGCGACGTCATTGGCAAAAAGGGCGAGAAACCATTGGTGCATTACGATTACCTCTTTTTAGACTGATATGAAACTGAACGAAACGTTTGAAGCTGTCCGCGAGGCAAGCCGAAGTTTGGCTTTCCTAAGTGACATCAAAATACACGCTATTTTGCTGGAAGTGGCCGATGCAGCCGAAGCGAATGCTACTGAAATCCTTTCTGAAAATAAAAAGGACCTGGACTTGATGGATCCCAACGATCCGAAATACGACCGCCTCAAATTAACCGTTGAACGCATTGCCGGAATTGCTTCGGACATGCGGGCAGTTGCAGCCTTACCATCGCCGCTTGGCAGAATTCTTTCCGAAACGACCCGTCCCAACGGCATGCATTTGAGTAAAGTTTCTGTCGCTTTCGGAGTCATCGGAATCATCTACGAATCGAGGCCAAACGTAAGCTTTGACGTCTTTTCCTTGTGCCTGAAATCGGGAAACGCCTGCCTGCTTAAAGGGAGCAAAGATGCACATCAGTCGAATGTCGCCATTGTGAAAATCATTCATCAGGTTTTGCTTTGGCATGGAGTAAACCCAGCTGTCTGTACACTTTTGCCTGCCGAACGGGAAGCCACGACTGAGCTCTTGAATGCCAGAGGCTACGTTGATTTGATTATTCCCAGAGGCAGTGCCAACCTCATCAATTTCGTTCGTGAAAATGCACGCATCCCTGTCATTGAAACAGGCGCCGGCATCTGCCATACGTATTTCGACGTAGACGGAGACCTAAACAAGGGTTCAGCCATCGTGAACAATGCTAAAACAAGGCGGGTAAGCGTTTGCAACGCCCTCGACTGCCTGCTGGTGAGCGAGAAACGGTTGAAAGACTTGCCTGCACTTTGTGAACCGCTGGCGTCATCTAATGTTCTAATTTATGCCGACCCACAAGCCTATTCGGAACTGAAAGACCATTATCCCGCCTCGCTCCTTGAACATGCAACCCCAGAAAGTTTCGGTACTGAATTCTTGGATTACAAAATGGCTGTGAAAACGGTTTCCGGCCTGCAGGAAGCATTGGAACACATTGCTAAAAACAGCTCCCAACACAGCGAATGTATCATTAGCGAGAATGAGGAGACTTGTTCCATGTTTGAACGCGCCGTAGATGCCGCCTGCGTTTACACCAACGTTTCCACAGCATTCACGGACGGTGCTCAATTCGGCCTTGGAGCAGAAATTGGCATCAGCACCCAGAAACTGCATGCCCGCGGCCCAATGGCTCTGGAAGAACTGACCACTTACAAATGGCTGGTTCGTGGCGATGGCCAAATTCGGTAATTTTATGCATTTTGAAATGGATACGAACGATACAACACAAAATCCTCTGGTAGAAATCATTACCATAGGTGACGAAATACTGATCGGGCAGATTGTGGATACAAATTCAGCCTGGATGGCCCGTGAATTGAATAAAGATGGGTTTCGGATGCATCAAATCACCTCGGTTTCGGACAACGAAGCACATATTTTGCAAGCCATCGATGCAGCGTTCAGTCGAGCAGACATTGTTTTGGTTTCGGGAGGCATCGGACCCACGAAGGACGATATTACCAAACAGACCCTTTGCAAGTATTTCAGAACACACTTGATTCACAATCAGGAAGTCGTGGACAACATCCGGGAAGTATTCGCCCACCGCGGCAACGTATTGAACGAATTGACGTTGGGGCAGGCCATGGTTCCGGCTTCGGCCACCATTCTGCAAAACAAACGCGGCAGCGCGCCCATCACTTGGTTCGACAAAAAAGGAAAAGTTTTGGTTTCCATGCCTGGTGTACCGTTCGAGATGGAATGGGTGATGAGCAACGAGGTTTTGCCCAGACTGCGTTCCAGATACAATACGCCCACCCTATTGCACAAAACCGTTTTGGTTGTGGGACTTTCCGAATCCGGTCTGGCCATGAAGCTCACCGACTGGGAAAACGGACTTCATGAATGCTTGAAACTGGCCTATCTACCTTCTCCCGGTTTGGTAAAACTGCGTCTGAGCGGTTTCCTGCCCGATCGAATCGAATTGGAAAACATCATCGAAGCCGAACTGGTAAAACTTCGAGAAATCCTTGAAAGCGCCATCATGGCCGAAGAGGATGCTCCAGTGGAAGAAGTCATCGGCAAACTGTTGAAAGATAAAGGTTTGTGGATAGCCACTGCCGAAAGCTGTACGGGTGGCAACATCGCCAAGCAAATCACCAACGTTTCTGGCAGCTCCACCTATTTTAAAGGCGCCATCGTAGCCTATCAAAACGAATTAAAAATACAGGAGTTGGGCGTTTCGCCAGATACGCTGCACGATTTCGGAGCCGTAAGCCAAGAGACCGTCGAAGAAATGGCCGAGGGCATCCGCAAAAAAATGAATTCCGACATCGGTGTTGGGGTGAGCGGTATCGCTGGTCCTACCGGAGCAACCGAAGGCAAGCCAGTCGGCACGGTATGGATTTCGGTCTGCACCCAAGACAAGAGCATCACCCGGCGGTTCCAGTTCGGCCAAAATCGGAAACGCAACGTCGACTTGGCCACTCTGAATACTTTTGCACTTATTAAGGAATGTTTAGAGTAGCGAGTGCAGAGACGAAGCTTGCTTCGACTATGCCGAGTCACGAAAAACCTCTGTTCAGAATGAATAAACTTTTACAAGACTAATCATATGAGAAATTTCACCTCTGTCAAGGATCTGGGCGACTTGAATGCCGCCGTACAGGAAGCGCTCGAAATCAAGAAAAACCGTTATGCCTATAAACATCTCGGTGAAAACAAGACGCTCATGATGGTGTTTTTCAACTCCAGCCTTCGTACCCGACTCAGCACGCAAAAAGCTGGCATGAACTTGGGTATGAACACGATGGTGCTGGACATCAACCAAGGTGCCTGGAAGCTGGAAACCGAGCGCGGTGTCATCATGGACGGGGACAAGCCCGAACACATCTTGGAAGCCATTCCGGTGATGGGCAGCTATTGCGACATCATCGGCGTCCGTGCATTCGCCAAATTTGAAAGCAAGCAATTCGACTATGAGGAAACCATTCTGAACCAATTCATCCAATATTCCGGCCGTCCTGTTTTCAGCATGGAAGCAGCCACCGGCCATCCGTTACAGAGTTTTGCCGACTTGATTACGATTGAGGAGTATAAGGAAACTGCCCGTCCGAAGGTGGTGCTCACCTGGGCCCCGCATCCGATGGCACTCCCGCAAGCCGTTCCCAACAGTTTCGCCGATTTCATGAACGAAGCCGATGTGGATTTTGTGATTACGCATCCGGAAGGCTACGAACTGGCTCCTCAATTTGTTCGCAATGCCCGTGTGGAATACGACCAGATGAAAGCGTTCGAGGGGGCCGATTTCGTGTATGCCAAAAACTGGGCCGCTTTTCAGGATCCGAACTATGGAAAGATTCTTTCGAAGGACCGCGCATGGACCGTTAGCGACCGCCAGATGGCCGTGACCAAGGATGCCCGCTTTATGCATTGTCTGCCCGTACGTCGCAACATGATCGTGACCGACGATGTCATTGAAGGTCCACGCAGCATCGTAATTCCCGAAGCCGCCAACAGAGAGATTTCAGCACAAACCGTGATCAAGCGGATTTTGGAAAGCCTGTAGAAAAGGCCTACCTTTGCATTCGTTTTTAAACCAACTTGAACTATGGATACAGTCCTGAGCGGCATCCGCTCCACCGGCAACCTGCACCTCGGCAATTATTACGGGGCATTGCGCAATTTCATTCGCATGCAGCATGAGAATAACTGCTTTTTCTTTATTGCGGATTACCACTCCTTGACCACACATCCGGATCCGAAGGATTTGCACGGCAACGTCAAGAGTGTATTGTGCGAATACTTGGCTGCCGGCATTGACCCGAACGTTGCCACCATTTATGTTCAGAGTGACGTGAAGGAAGTGATTGAACTGTATCTGATGCTCAACATGCACGCCTACCTGGGTGAATTGGCAAAGACGACCTCTTTCAAGGAAAAAGCCCGCAAGCAGCCGGAAAACGTGAATGCAGGACTACTTACCTACCCGACGTTGATGGCTGCCGACATTCTGCTGCACAATGCCGACAAGGTTCCAGTGGGCAAGGACCAAGAACAACACCTTGAAATGACCCGCAAGTTTGCACGTCGCTTCAACAACTTCTACAACGTCGAGTTCTTCAAAGAACCACAGGCCTACAATTTTGGCGAAGATTTGATCAAGATTCCTGGACTGGACGGCAGCGGAAAAATGGGCAAGTCCGAAGGCAACTGTGTTTACTTGACCGAAGATCCAAAAATAATTGAAAAGAAGGTGAAGCGTGCCTTGACCGACGCAGGTCCGACAGCACCGAATTCAGAAAAGCCGGAATGCATCCAAAACCTGTTCACCATACTGAACGTGGTTTCGACGCCGGATACCTACCAATACTTTGATGAGAAGTGGAACTCCTGCGAAATCCGTTACGGAGATTTGAAAAAGCAGTTGGCCGAAGACATCATCAAAGTGACCAATCCGATAAGGGAGCGTTATTTGGAAATCTACAACGACGAAGCGTATTTGCACCAAGTGGTGACGGAAGGTGCCGAAAAGGCCAGAGCCAGTGCACAAAAAACCCTGATCGCCGTTCGCGAGATCATGGGTTTCAAATCGTTTTAAATCATTTGCTTTTTGCTTCCAACAATTCCCGGAGCAGTTCGTTCTTGGCTTCCAGTGTTTTGTAGTCTTCCGTAGACCTCACATCCTTGAGGTAACGCGGTATTTCAACACTTTCATCCAGAAAATCGCAGAGGTACACTCCGAAATGATCGGCAAGTTGCTTCAGCTTGGTCACCGTGAAATCCACTTTCCCGTTTTCGTGCTTGGAATAGGTTGTAGTTGAGAAGTTAAGGTCGACGGCAACATGAAACTGAGATTGCTCCGAACGCAACCTGACGCGATGCAACTTTGCACCGATTTGCTTGTTCAGGTCCGTATTAATCGTTTTTGATGCCATCTTCACCGGGTATTCGTTATACGGACGAAATTACCCCATGCAAGGGAAATGCACGCTATTGCAAAAGTTTAGTGATTTGCGTTTAAAGAAATATACTACGCGCAAAAAGGTTTATAAATGCTCTTTAGCGTCGTTATTTTCTTTTCAAGCATGAAAGATGCGTTTGATGCTATGCAGCTGATGGGTGTATTTTTTCAATTCCTTGTTGTAAATGCCCCGTTCATCCAAATCATCGAGACGAACACTTCCCGATGCATGCAAGATTTGGTTCTGACCATAAACTAGGCCAACGTGAACGATTCTGCCTTCGGGATTGGCAAAAAAGGCCAGATCGCCTGGTAGTGACATGCTAAGGAATTCTTCTTCACCGAGCAATGCTTGATCGCGGGCATCGCGGGGCAATTGAAAACCATTGATGGAGGCCGAAACCTGTGTCAGACCGGAGCAATCCATGCCCAAAATGGTTTTACCGCCCCACAGGTAGGGAGCATTCAGGAATTGGTTGGCTGTTTGGAGAATGCGCTCTGGAAGTGACCCGGTAAAAGGCGATCCCACAACTTCCTTATCAAGGAAAAGTTCAACAAAGTCTTCTCCCGAAGGATAAAAAAGACGGTTGCTTTGGGCGAACAAACGGCTGCCTGCTGGTAAATGCATCGCACCGACATCGACTCCTTGAAAAACGGTGACAGGTTCTTGCAAAAGGACAATCGGATACTGGTTTAGGTTTCGTATCATTTCGTCCGAAAGCATTGTCAACATCTTTGTAGTAGCCCAGCCTTCGTAACCGTCGGCCCGATTTCGGACAAACGTCCAGTTATCCTGGTCTTCCAAACATTTAAACTGTTCTCCAAAAAGCAATTGTGTCGTCATTTCAGAGCGTTCGGAGGGTTCCGAGCGGATGGGCAATACGGGCAATGAAAGGATTCCTACGCTCATGGTTTAAAATCTTTTGGAGAGTTCTTCTTGCGTGAAAGGTATCAGAATCGGCTTGCCGTCTGGTGTGTATTTGTTTTCTTTCAAGTCCAGCAATCGCTGAACCAAGTCATTCATTTCAGCCTCGCTCAACTTTTGTCCATAAGGAACGGCCGCAGCTTTGGCAATTCGCAAAGCAAGTTTACGACGCCTATCCTGTAGTTGATTGTCACCGGGTTCAGTCAAGGATTGAAGCAAATCTTCCAGGATCAATCCAGGATGCGTGCCTTTCAGATCGGGAGGAATTGCCACGATGGTAAAGTCGTTTCCAGAGCATTGCACATCAAAACCAAACGTATGCAAGTCGTCCATTACCTCCAACAGGGAAATCCGTTGAACGGCATCCAGATCCAGACTTTCTGGGAATAAAAGCACCTGCGAGGTTGATTTGCCAGTTTCGATCATGGTCAAGTAACGGTCAAAAAGGACACGGACATGTGCTCGATGCTGGTCGATAAAGATCAATGAATGGGGACTTTGCAAAACAATGTACGAGGAAAACAGCTGAAACTTGGTGGCTTCGCTGTTAAGGTCTTCCAATGTGAATAGGCGGTTGGAAGGCAACTTTTCGGCTGAAAAAAGGGATTCATCCACTGCATCGTTTGAAAGGCTTTGGCTTTCCCAAGCCTGCTCCTGCGATGCCAAATCGTCCTTTTGCTTCTCAAATCCTTGAAAAAGCAGATCCCAATTTTGAGGGGATCTCGAAGGGGATGTCGATTGGCCTTTAAATGGGTTGTAACTCGGGTCAAATTTGACAGATGGAGAGGAAACTTCCCGGTCACCAGTGAAAACACGGATGTCGGGCGCATCGTCGCGGTCGAAGTCGATGGATGGAACCGCATTCGACTTGCCCAAGGCTTCCCGTACTGTCGCATGAATGATGGGCCAGATGGCTTGTTCGTGTTCGAACTTTACTTCGGTCTTGGTGGGATGGATGTTAACGTCCAGCGTTTCAGGGTCAACTTCCAGGTATAAAAAAAACGTCGGTTGTTGTCCGGTCGGTATCAACAATTCGTACGCTTTCATCACGGCGCTGCGGAAACCTTTGTGTTTGATGAAGCGGTCGTTGACAAAGAAATATTGCATCTGGTCCCGTTGGCATGCGGCCGTAGGATCACCGATAAAACCGGTGATGCGTATCAGTTGGGTATTGACATCCACCGGATACAATTGCTTGTGGAGTTGCCCTGAATTGCGTTTGCCGAATAGTTGCAGCACGCGCTGCCGGAGGTTGGACGGAGGCAGCATGTACAATGCATCATCGTTGTGTGTCAGTGATAATTGCAGTTTCGGGTTGACCAAAGCAATCTGGATGAACTCCTCGCGAATAGCCTTGAGCTCTTTGGCATTGTCTCCCAAGAATTTACGCCGGGCAGGAATGTTGTAAAAAAGATTTCGTACCGTGAAGCGGGAACCCTGAGCCGCCAAAGTCGGTTCTTCGTTGGAGATGACTGAGCCTTCGATTTCCACCTTCCAGGCCAGTTCGTCATCGGAACGTCGGGTAACGAGTTCGACTTGTGCTACGGATGCAATGGATGCCAAGGCTTCTCCACGAAAGCCCATGGTATGCAAGTGGAACAAATCGGTGGCTTGACGAATCTTGGAAGTGGCATGGCGTTCGAACGCCAAACGGGCATCCTCGGGTGACATGCCTTTGCCGTTGTCCACGACGCGAATCATGTTGCGACCGGCTTCTTTCAACACCACGTCAATTTGCGTTGCACCCGCATCGATGGCATTCTCCACCAATTCCTTGACCACCGACGCTGGGCGTTGGATCACCTCGCCTGCAGCAATCTGGTTGGCGACGGAATCGGGTAAAATGCGGATAATATTTTCCATTTATGGAGCTTTTCGGTCAGGCAAAAATAAGCATTCCTACGCTATTTTCGAGCAGCGCGGGCAGCTCTTGGCTTGGGCGTGGGTTTGGCTACGGGTTGTTTAATCAGTTCTGCAGGTGCAGGATTCTTTAAAACAGGCGGTTCTTCGTTAGAAACCTGTATTTTTTTCTCCGCAGCCTTCTTTTTGTAAACCCTGAAAATATCTTCGGGAGAAGTAGGTCGTGCTTCGGCATACCATGCAAAATTCTTCAGATACCGAGCTTCCGGATCCAATAGGCTCAGCGGATAGAACTTGCCCTTGGGTTCTGGCCACACAACCACCTTTTTGACTACTTCGTCGTGTCGGTACAAATCGAGGGAGCTGCCTTCCAATCGGTTCAGGCCCATAATCTCCTGGTTTTCGTCCTTAGGCAGGTAAACGGTTTCAGCATTACCGCGAATCTCCACTTTTACAACCTGACTCGAATCGAAATAGGCTTTGAGGTCCTTACCCGACGATTGATCGTACAAGGAATCGCCCTCCTGCGAAATCAGCATGGCCGCTCGCTGGATATGCAGCATCTCCGGCTTGTTGTTTTTGGTATGCATCTGAATAAACTCACCAGTAATCTGCTGTGTTTCCGACCAAAGAATGGGTTCTTGATAGAATGAAAGGATTGAATCCCGTGTCGAATAATACATAGAATCGCACAAACCCTGGAAATCATTTCGAAAGAAACGTACGGCGTGATAGGCTTTGATCGCTTTATAAATGGAATCCTGTTGCGTAATCAATGTGTCAGCATGCAACCAAAGGGTGTCAATTTCAGAATGCTCGATGAGCAAAGGTTGCCTGGCCATCAGCCCGAAGCCTGTTTTCTCCTCACTGTACCCATAGCCCCCAATCATGGTGATCTGCTGAACCGTATCGATGAGCACTACGTTGCCGAACGCTTCACCAATGGAGTTCTTTTGATCGTAGAATACCGTGTCTCCGGTAAGCCTTCGGTGATCGCTGATCACGTAGGAACGGTTGTAAAGAACGCTTTTATCGGTATTGGTATTGTATTTTCCTTTGGTCGTATAGACATAGCCACTGTCCGAAACGATGTCAGTTGGCACATTGATGTCAGCGATCTTGGTGTCCGTGTTGTAGGTCAATTCCTTATTGGTCATCACGAATTTCGGGTGAACCAGTTTCACATCGTTCCTGAAATTGGCGATTTTGTTATCCGAATTGTATTGACCGTATTCGGAAGAAAGTTGGTTCTTTTCGTCCACCAACAAGCCTCCGTCAAAGAAATAGCTGATGTTGGAGTTCCTGTCAAAATTCAGGCTATCGGTGAACAAGGTCACATTGCGGTTTTCCAAACGGACTTTTTCGCGGACCTGTGCCAACTTGGTTGTACCGTCGTAATAGAGCCAGGCACCGTACAGGAAAAGCGTGTCGCCCTGCTCCATGTGCACATTCCCAAAAGCATAGAGGGAATTGGTCTTTTGAAAATAATGGGCGGAATCGCAGAAAAGTTTGGCGCCTTCGTGGCGGAAAATCACATTGCCGGAAAATAATTGAAAATCCGGATTTACAAACACGTCAAAAGAGAGCGCATCCGCACGTTCGAGGTATATTTTCTTTCCTGGACGTCTCTTTTTGACTGGAACGTTAAGGACAGGAACTTTCATTAAGCCGGACTGGATGTACTTTTGCGTCATCGGCAATTGTGTGGCAGGCTTCTTAACAACAGGCTTAGGTGTGGCTGCCGCCTGTTTCTTAGCAGCATTCCGGGTCATTTCGGGAATGTGCAGCTGCACTTTGGCAGGTTCATTGATGGGAGTTTGCCCTGCCGCAAAAAGCGAAAAAAGGCATAAGAGGCTTAATAAAAACCCCTTATGCCAACTAAATTTAGTTTTTGCGTATAACCTCATTCTTATTTTTTAACCCATCCCGGATACTGAAACTCACAATTGCTCCATTTCTCATCGATCCGAACGTATGTTTTCTTTTGCTTCTGTACCACCCAGTCGGTTAAGATCTTCTCACTTTTGGAGCTTTGGACCATTTGCTTGAGAAGTTGGAAGTCGTCCGTCAGATTGGCCTTGTGGGCTTTAGTTTTGGATTTGACCCGAACAATTGCACATACTTCCTTATCTTTTTGATTGATCATGCTGAAGGGTTTGGAGATTTCGCCCACATTCATGGTGTACACCAACTTACTAACCTCAGGAGGCAGGTCTTCCAATATGAAACGGGGGGTTCCGGTACGAGGGTTTACCATCAACCCACCATTATTGCGGGTATCCTTATCGAAGGAGAAAAGTTGGGCTGCAGCCTGAAAGGTCATTTTCTGGTTGCGGATAAGATCGGCAACACTGTCCAGACGCAACAATGCTTGATTCCGTTCGGTTGCAGAAATGTGCGGTTTCAGCAAAATATGACGGCAATTGATGCGGTCACCCCGTTTTTCTATCAGTTGGATGATGTGAAAACCGTATTCCGTTTGAACAATTTTTGAGACCTTTTTCGGGTCGCTGAGTGAAAAAGCGACGTTTGCGAATTCTGGCATCAATTCCCCTTTGCCCATAAAACCAAGTTCACCACCAACTTTGGCACTGTTGCGGTCATCGGAATACATTACAGCCAGTGTGGAGAAATTGGAACCGTTGTTCACGCGTTCTGTAAAATCACGAAGTTTTTCCTTAATTTCTGCAATTTCTGTAGGATCGTATTGTGGTTCGGCAGTAATAATTTCTACCTCCATTTCAGCAGGCACCACGGGGATGCTATCCACTTTCAAATTATTGTAATACTGGCGTATTTCGCCTGGGGTAACCGTAATGCTGCCAATCAGGTTTCTCTTCACGGTATTGACCAATTGCTCCGTACGAGCCTGATCCCGGTATATTTCACGGATTTTAGAAAGCGGTTTCTGGAAATATTCTTCCAATTTTTCTTTTGAACCGGCTTGTTTGATGACGTAATTGATTCGTTGGTCAACGGATGACATGACATCGTTGTCCGACACTACAATACTGTCCAAATCGGCCTGTTGCAGGTACAATTTATCAATAGCCAGCAGTTCAGGAATGACGCAATATGGATCACCAGAAAACTTCACACCCTGAGCTTGAGCCTCCAAGCGCTTTGCTTCCACTTCGGAACGCATGATGGGTTCGTCACCGACCACCCAAACAATTTCGTCAATAATATTATCTTGCGCTGAAACTGCAGACAGGCAAAACAACGTCAGGATCATCAAAGTACCGCGTATGCTCATTTTTTGGAAAGTTGAGGTTTCACATTAAAATAGGTAATCCTTCCTTTTTTTTCTGCCTCACGGAGCAGATCCTGTTCAAACCGATGGATAAACTCGGTTTTACGGGTATTGACCACAATGTTTCTGACTTCTTCCTTGACGTATTCCAACGGAGCGGTGGAACCGGCAAGTACGTAATCGTCCACATAAAGCAGGTATTCAAATTCTCCAACCACCACATCCAGTGTTGAACGGGTTCTCAGAAAATCGGCGTTTTTGCCTGTATCGTACGAAATCTGATCCAGAATGTCATCCAGAATGACCCAACGATCCAAAAAATACTCAAACTGACCGCCATTCTGGACACAGTAACTTTCAATTTGGGTGAATGCCTCGTTGGAAGTATTCTTGTATAATTTCTTTAATTTAGCCAGATCAGGAGCCGATTTCGGAATCTTGACGAAAACACCCTTGATCAGGTCATGACCGGCGCTGAAGCGATCTCTGTTGTTTTCGTAAAAAACCTGAATCTCCGTATCGGTGATGTCGTTTTGCATCTTTTCACTCAGCACTTGTTGCTGATAGGCGTAGATGATGAGCGAGCGGCGGTAGTTCTCCACCAATTCGTCAATATCCTGTCCTTGAGGTATATTCTTGACTGCCTTGTCATAAATCAGCAGTTCCTTGACGCGGTTTTTCAGGAATTGCTGAACATACGCAGAACTGTCTTTGACCGAAAGCCCCTGTGGCATACCCTGTACGGCTTCATCCAGATAAATGACATTCGCACCGACCTTTGCCAGTCGGACGCGGTCGTCAGAAGCATCTCCGCTCGCACACATTTTGAGCAGGAGCGGAATCAGCATCAGATATAGGACTATTTTCATACCAACAGGTCTCTTTTTTCAGAGACGTAAAGATACTTCAAAAAGCGGTTAAAGGGGGCAGGCTTAATTTTTATTAACCGTATTTAGCACCTCTTTGTTGACAATTACCTTGTATTTGCTCCTCAGCGACTTAATCCACTGCTCTTCAAGGAAATTTTGGTAATCGGAAATGACCAGTCCGCGGACGTCCGTGTAAGACTCGGGACCTTTTGCAAGTACTTTACCACTCAAGAAGGAAACTGGGTATTTTTTATCCAATTCAGGTTTGGTTTTCTTGAAGGCGAGGAAGTCTACATTGGCGTTTTCACCCAAAGCGAACAAACCTTGTTCCACTTTCACCAGCGAAGTCGTATCGGTATTGAACGTACGTTTCAATACGATGGATACGGAATCAAGAGCCATCTTCTTGATCATTTTCTTAGCCTTGGAGGCAATGGCAGGACTGGCGCAAGAAATGACGAAGCCTTTGTAACGCGGTTTATCCCAATTGTATTTGGATACGGAATCCTTGAAGTATTTTTCGAGACCTTTCGTGTCCTGAGAAGCCTTGTCCCATACTTCGCGGTTGCTCACTTCGAACAAGAGGATGCCGTCACGGTATTCCTGCATCAAGTGGCCAAATTCCGGGTATTTCTTTTCGAGGTTTTTATCTTCGTATGCCATGGCAATTTCTCCGACGTAGGTCTCGTATGCTTCGGTCAGGTTGTTCGATGCATCTTGTTTTTTGGCCAGAGCCTGTGCAAAACCTTTTTGGCTGAAGTTCTTACCGTTGAGCACAAACAAGGGGTTCATGCTTTCTGCCAGTGCTTTGACCAACGTAGAGTCACCTTTGGTACGAGCTGCCTCATACGCTTTTACGAACTGGTCGAAGCTTTCCGTGTTGGTTGCATAACCGTAATCCTTCTTGACACGTTCAACAAATGACTTTTTGGCAACCTGTGTGCGTGTTGCATCCTGGGCAATGAAACCAGTGACGTCGTTTCGCATTTCTTCCATGGAAGGATAAGGCTGGAATTCAAGGGCCTTGACCAAGTGCCAGCCGTATTTGGATTGGAAGGGGGGAGAAAATTCTCCAACCTTGAGCTTGTAAACATTGGTTTCGTATTCAATGGGAAGCGAACCGCAGAACATCAGGGCATATTCGCCGCCGCGTTCAGCTGCGCCACGGTCATCGGACTGTGTGGTTGCGAACTTTGTGAAATCTTCACCGGCTTGCAATGCCTTGTAAATCTTGAAGATGGAATCCTTTGCCGCTGCTTTTTCCTCCGGAGAAGCGGTTGTTTGAACAGCTTTCATGATGTGGGCTGAACGGTATTTTCCACCAGCATCCATGCGGTTCAACACTTTGATGATGTGGTATCCGAACTGTGAACGAATGGGTGCGCTGATTTTTCCGATCGGTGTATTGTATGCGGCGTTTTCGAAAGGGAAAACGTAACGCAACCCAGTTGCATATCCAAGATAACCTCCCTCTTCCTTGCTTCCGTCATCCGAATTTTCTCTGGCAAGCTTGGCAAAATCTTCGCCCTTCAACGCTCTTTTGTAGAGTGCCAATGCTTTCTGGTACTGTTTCAGAGTATCTTCCGGTGTGGCACCTGGTTGAATAGACAGCAAAATGTGGCTGACCTCGGTATATTGGCGGAGGCGGTCGTAGCAAAGTTTGATCATCGCTTCTTCGGCATCCTTATCCGTGAGGTACGGGGTGATGAGTTGCTTGCGGTAACCGCTGAGTTCGGTAATAAAGGCCTGGGTAGTGTCAATACCCTGCGTTTCGGCTTCAGCCACTTTCAATTTGAAATTGACAAACAGGTCAACATATTCATCCAACGTTTTGGTGTCGGGTGTTGTATTCGAATTGTTCTTGTTCCAGATGTACTCAAATTCTGATTTGGTCACATCCTTGCCGGCGATTTTCATCAAAACCGGATCGTTGTTTTGTGCAAGGCAAACTGTAAGGAAGGCTGAAAATAACACCAAAGTAACTACTTTCTTCATAATCAATAAATTTACAAGTATGGTTAACATATAAGGACTCGCGAACGAATCCGCAAGTCCTATAACGTACTAAATGCAATAAAATTGTGCCACCACGAAACTAGTCTCCCCGACTGTAATTGGGTGCCTCACTGGTGATCGCCACATCATGCGGATGGCTTTCGGCCACACCGGCGTTGGTGATGCGGGTGAATTTTGCCTTGTGAAGCAATTCGATGGTAGCGGCGCCACAGTAGCCCATTCCGGCACGTAGACCTCCAACCATCTGATAGACAACTTCAAATAGGCTGCCTTTGTAGGGTACACGAGCGGCAATACCTTCAGGAACCAGCTTTTTGGCATCGGTCTCTCCATCCTGGAAATAACGGTCTTTGGAACCTTTTTCCATGGCTTCGAGCGAACCCATTCCGCGATAGGATTTGAATTTGCGTCCGTTGAAAATGATTGTTTCACCCGGTGATTCTTCCACACCTGCCAACAAGCCACCCATCATGACGGAATGTGCACCGGCAGCCAATGCTTTAACAATGTCGCCTGAATACCTCAAACCACCGTCGGCAATCAAAGGAACACCTGTGCCTTTCAAGGCAACGGCTACGTCGTAAATGGCTGAAAGCTGTGGAACTCCAACACCTGCAATGACACGGGTTGTACAAATTGAGCCAGGTCCGATACCAACTTTGACACCGTCTGCGCCGGCATCAGCCAACATCTTTGCAGCGTCTCCGGTAGCGATGTTGCCCACTACGACATCCAAGTTGGGGTAAAGCTTCTTGACTTTGCGAAGCATGTCCACCACACCTTTGGAGTGTCCATGAGCGGTATCAATGACGATGGCATCCACACCTGCTTCAACCAACGCTTTGATGCGGAGGTTGGAATCGCCGGTCACACCGACACCAGCTGCAACGCGAAGTCTACCTTTGGAATCCTTGCAAGCGTCGGGTTTATCCTTCGCTTTGGTAATGTCCTTGTAGGTGACCAAACCGATGAGCTTACCGTCGTTATCCACCACGGGAAGCTTTTCAATCTTATATTTTTGAAGAATGTCGGCAGCCTTTTCCAAGTCGGTGGTTTGTTTGGCCGTAACCAAACCCTCCTTGGTCATGACAACATCCACCAACTTGTCCATCTCGCGTTCAAAACGCAGGTCACGGTTGGTAACGATACCGAGCAAGAAATTTTTGTCATCCACGACGGGGATGCCGCCGATGTGGTATTCAGCCATCAATTTGAGGCACTGGCGAACAGTGGATCCTATTTTGATGCTGACTGGATCGTAGATCATTCCGTTTTCGGCACGTTTCACGATTTGAACCTGTTTGGCCTGTTCGGCTATGGACATGTTCTTATGGATCACACCGATACCACCTTCGCGAGCAATGGCGATGGCTAGTTTGTTCTCGGTCACCGTATCCATGGCAGCGGATACGAAGGGAATTTTCAATTCAATGTTGCGGGAAAAGTGGGTGGACAAATTCACGGTCCGTGGAAGTACCTCTGAATAATCAGGGACTAACAGGACGTCGTCGAATGTCAGTCCGTCAAAAGCGACCCGATCTGCAATAAAAGACATACTGGTTATGTTTTAAATTTATTGCGTGCAAATATAAGCATTCCGCGTGGATTAATTCCCCATTTCCGAAATAAACTTGATTCTGACCAGGCGTGCTTCCTCTTCTGTAAACTCTCCTCCAAGCTCGCTTAAGGCATCCAAAATGCTGTCCGTGGAAGACTCCTTGAAATAGTCCATGATCTCATCGATGTGGTCTGAGTCCATGATTTCGTTCAAGAAGTAATCGATGTTGATTTTGGTTCCTGAATAGACGATGGCTTCAATTTCATCGAGCAACTCCGTAAAATCAAGTCCCTTGGTGAGCGCGACGTCATCGAGGGCAATTTTTCGGTCGATGGCCTGGATGATGGAAACCTTCAACTTGGACTTATTGGCTACCGTACGAACCCTAAGGTCTTCAGGGCGTTCAATTTCGTTTTCGGCCACATGCTTGCGGATGAGCGAAAGGAATTCCTCGCCATAGCGTTTGGCCTTGCCAGCACCGACGCCAGGAACGTTCTGCAACTCATCCATGTTGACTGGATACGTAGTGGCCATTGCTTCAAGGGATGGATCTTGGAAAATGACATACGGAGGCAGATTCAGCTTCTTGGATACACGCTTGCGCAAATCCTTGAGCATGGAGTACAAGCCAGGGTCGACAGCACAAGCTGCACCACCGCGAACTGGTACTTCTTCTTCCGGTTCTTCATAATCGTTGTCTTCCGTCACTTTGAAGCTGATCGGATTTTTAAGGTATTCACGACCACTAGGAGTTACTTTGAGCACTCCGTAGTTCTCAATTTCCTTGTCAATATAACGGCTGATCAAGGCCTGCCGAATAACGGCGTTCCAAGTCTTCTCATCTTCGTCGGTTCCTCCGCCGAAAACTTCCAGATCATCGTGCTGATAGGAGATTACTTCAGAAGTTTCCTTACCGAGCATCACATCAATGACATGATCTGTCTTAAACTTTTCTTTCAATGCCAGGATTGTTTCCAATACCGTACATAATAATTCTTTTGCTTCCACCTGTTTCTTTGGGTTTGAACAATTATCACAGCTACCGCAATTATCTTGCGTATAAATTTCTCCGAAATAATGCAGGAGCAATTTTCGCCGGCATACCGATGATTCAGCATAAGCTGCGGTTTCCAGTAAAAGCTCTTTTCCGATTTCCTGTTCGGCAACAGGTTTACCCTGCATGAATTTTTCAAGTTTCTGAAGATCCTTGTTGGTATAAAAAGTAATGCAATGACCTTCCCCATCATCTCGTCCAGCGCGTCCTGTTTCCTGGTAATAACCTTCCAGGCTTTTGGGGATGTCATAGTGAATGACAAAACGTACATCTGGTTTGTCAATGCCCATTCCGAAAGCAATCGTCGCTACGATCACATCGATCTTTTCCATTAAGAAAGCGTCCTGATTTTCAGTGCGTTGACCCGACTCCATTCCTGCGTGGTAGGCTCTGGCATTGATGCCATTAACCGCCAAAGTTGCTGCCAACTCTTCCACTTTCTTACGGCTCAAACAATAAATAATGCCAGACTTCCCGTGATTGGCCTTGATGTAACGGATGATTTCTCGATCAATATTGGCTGTCTTGGGCCGTACCTCGTAGTACAGATTTGGACGGTTGAACGATGATTTGAACATGGTTGCACCAATCATCCCCAGATTTTTTTGGATGTCGTGCTGCACTTTGGGGGTAGCAGTGGCTGTGAGCGCAATGATGGGCGCGCGACCTATTTCATTGATCAGCGGGCGAATACGGCGGTATTCCGGGCGGAAGTCGTGCCCCCATTCGGAAATACAATGAGCCTCATCGACCGCGAAAAGAGAGATGGGTATCTGCCTTAGGAATTCGACATTCTCCTCTTTGGTCAGGGACTCCGGCGCTACATACAGCAATTTTGTTTTTCCCGAAAGTATGTCGTTTTTAACCTGGTCAATGGCCGCTTTGTTCAAAGAGGAATTGATGAAATGTGCCACGCCGTCCTCATCGCTGAAGTTCCGCATGGCATCCACCTGATTCTTCATCAGCGCAATCAAGGGAGAGACGACAACAGCAGTGCCTTTCATCAGCAAGGATGGCAGTTGATAACACAAGGACTTACCTCCACCGGTGGGCATCAGGACGAACGTGTCGTTCCCTTCCATCACATTTCGTATGATGGCTTCCTGACTTCCTTTGAATTGGTCGAATCCAAAGTAGGTCTTCAGGCAACTGGTTAATTCATCTGATTTCCCCATAAATGGTTTTGTTGGCAGATCAAGCGCTGATCAGCCGGGTATGAGTCAAGGTCTCTACTTTCGATTTAGCATAATCAAGGGTAATGCATAACGTCTCCTGCACTCCCGAAGGTATTTCGTACATGGAATCCATGATGATGGTTTCCGATATGGCTCGAAGTCCGCGGGCTCCCAGCTTGAATTCAACTGCCTTATCGACAATGTAATCGAACACGGCAGGTTCAAAGCTCAGCTGAACTTCATCCATTTCAAACAATTTTACATACTGTCGGATGATCGAATTTTTCGGCTCCGTCAGGATAGCCCTCAACGCATTGCGATCGAGGGGGTTCAAGTAGGTCAACACCGGCAAACGCCCAATAATTTCGGGAATCAGACCGAAAGATTTTAAATCCTGAGGTGCAATATACTGTAGAAAATTGGTTCTGTCAACATGAAGGGTTTCTTGCGTGGCACTGTAACCGACCACTTTCGTGTTGAGTCGAGCCGCAATTTTCTTTTCAATCCCATCGAACGCTCCACCACATATAAAAAGGATGTTCTTGGTATTGACAGCGATCATTTTCTGATCCGGGTGCTTGCGTCCTCCCTGGGGTGGAACATTCACCACCGAACCTTCCAGCAATTTCAATAAGCCCTGCTGAACACCTTCTCCGCTAACGTCACGCGTTATGGATGGGTTGTCGCCTTTACGGGCGATTTTGTCGATCTCGTCGATGAACACGATACCGCGTTCGGCAGCAGTCACATCGTAATCGGCGACTTGGAGCAGACGGGTCAGAATGCTTTCAATGTCTTCTCCCACATAACCCGCTTCAGTAAGTACAGTAGCATCTACAATAGCGAAAGGAACATGCAGTCTCCTGGCAATGGTTTTGGCCAAAAGCGTTTTACCAGTACCGGTTGGGCCCACCATGATGATGTTGGACTTTTCAATTTCCACATCATCTCCGCTATCTTTCTGCAGAAGGCGTTTGTAATGGTTGTACACCGAAACGGAAAGGTATTTCTTGGCATCGTCCTGACCAATGACATATTCATCGAGAAATTGCTTGATCTCCTTTGGCTTAGGCAGATCTTCCTTCTTCAAATCAAATCCGTTCTTATTTTTTTTGGAATCTTTCTTATCAATTTCGGACACCATTTCCCAAGCACGACCTGCACAATCACTGCAGATATTACCTGTCGTTCCGGAAATGAGCAGTTCAACTTGATCTCGATTCCGTCCGCAAAAACTACATTTATCGGTTGTTTTAGCCATTTTTATTTGTTTCTGATCATGACTTCATCAATCATGCCGTATTCTTTGGCTTCATTTGATGTCATCCAGTAATCCCGGTCGGAATCCTTTTCAATATCTACAATGGACTTACCGGTGTGGTCTGCGATAATCTGGTACAGTTCTTTTTTTAGTTTCTGAATCTCTCTAGCTTGGATTTCAATGTCCGAAGCCTGACCTTGAGCACCACCCATGGGCTGATGAATCATGACCCTAGAGTGTCTAAGGGCGAAACGTTTGCCCTTGGCACCAGCGGTAAGCAATACGGCAGCCATCGATGCAGCCATGCCGGTACAGATGGTGGAAACGTCGCTCGTGATGAACTGCATGGTGTCGTAGATGCCAAGTCCGGCATACACGCCGCCGCCGGGCGAGTTCAGGTAGAGCGAAATATCTTTGCCAGGATCGGAGGAGTCCAGGTACAGCAACTGAGCCTGAACCACATTGGCCGTATAGTCGTCCACTTGGGTTCCCAGAAAAATGATGCGGTCCATCATCAGACGGGAGAACACATCCATCTGAGCCACGTTCAACTGACGTTCTTCAATGATGGTTGGTGAAATATAGCTGCTGGAAATCTTCATATAATCATCTAGTGCACCACCGTTCAAACGGAGGTGACCAGTGGCGTATTTGCGGAAGTCGTTCATATTCATTTAGGTTAACGTATTAAAGGCGATTTTAAGTCCTAGAACAAATGTATAAATAAATTTAGTTACTCAACAAAAAAATAGGACCGTGAATACTATTTCACGGTCTTATTATTTATTAATAACAAAATGGGGGTTAATCGCACGATTTTGTGCGCTTATTCATTTGTCTATTCGAAAAGCTTGTTGAAGTCCTCGACGCTGATTTTCTTGTCGGTGATTTTTACAGCACCTTTCAAGAATCCAGCAACGACGGCACTCATGGATTGGTCAATGATGTTGCGTTTGGAATCTTCTTTCTTGAGCATATCGGCGGCATAACCGTTCAGCAAATCTTCCGGTACGTTCATCATGCCATATTGGGCAAATTGCGCACGGGTGATTTTTTTGGCGGTTTCCAGCAATTCTTCTTCAGAAACGGTCAGATTGTTGTCCGTAACGATCTTTTCCTTGATGAGATGCCACTTCAAATCTTCGATCATCTTGGGCATTTCCTCGTCAATGGTATCGGCGGTACGCTTCTGCGTTTCCAGCATCCAGCGTTTCAGGAAATCCACAGGGAATTCCACGTCAGCAGCTTTCTTCAGCAATGCCTTTTCAGCATCGACCATGAAACGGTAATCGCTTTCGGGAGCAAACTGTGCTTCCAGCTGTTCTCTGATTTTGGCTTTGAATTCTTCTTCGGATTTCACAACACCTTCACCATAAAGCTGATCGTAAAGCGCTTGATTCATTTCACCTTCCTGATAACGGGTGATTTCCCTTATTTCAAAGGTGAAGTCTGTTGAAACCGTTTTGGCCACTTCCTTCGGTACTTTGAGCAAGGAAGCAAGTTCGGTTTCGGTATTATTATACGCTTTGGCAGGATTGAAAACAACCGTATCACCAACGCCAAGACCAATCAATTTGGCTTTTTCCTCGTCGTTCTTAAAATATTTTGGTGTCAGAACAGCGTCTTCAACAGAGATGCCTTCCAGACCAATCGTACCGTCGGGTTGCACTTCGATGAGCAGACCTTTGATGACATCCGATTCTTCCGTAGCTTCCGCTTTGACGTAGGAACCGTTGCGGGCAGCCATGCTCTTGGCCTGTTCTGCAACCATTTCGTCGGTTACCGTGATGGTGTAATAAGGAATGCTGTCTTTTTTAGTGAGGCTGAAATCTAGTTCGGGCGACAATGCGATGTCGAATGCGAAATCAAAGTCTTCCTGCGTGTCGAAATCGACCATAGGCTGTGACTCACTGGGAAGCGGTTCGCCCAAGATATTGAGTTTGTTGTCGCGGATGTAGTTGTACAAAGCTTCGGAAACAGCATCCTGAACCGCTTCGGCCAGTACTGATTTGCCGTACATTTTCTGAATAAGTCCTGCTGGCACCATGCCGGGACGGAAGCCGGGAACGTTGGCTTTCTTACGATAATTTTTGAGGGTATTCTCTACCTTTTCCTGATAATCAGCCTTGAGCAGCTGAATCTTGACAACGGCATTGACCGAATCAATAACTTGTTTATCTACATTCATTTTATGAAATTTTTGAGCCGCAAAATTAGTCTTATTCTTTGAATTGGCAAAACATTTCCATAAGTGTTATATTTGCAAAAAAAATGATGGAAAACGCACCTTCGGCAATAAAGACCTTCCTGCTACGGATTCTAACCTTGGTTTTTGTCCTGCTGTGCGGGCTTTTCGTGACGTTCATGCTGTATTTCCTGGTGGTGCTCATCCAACATGGATTCAGCTTGGAAGTCATCACTTCGTCCATCAGCGGAATGATGGCCGATCCGACGCAAATCCGAATCGTTCAAACCTTGCAATCTTTTTGCATTTTCATACTGCCACCCTTTGTCCTTTGTGGATTATATGGTGTACCACCTGCTCGATTCCTTTCCCTTAATTTACCCAACTGGAAACCTGCCCTGATGGGGATGCTCAGCATAGTGGTTCTGATGCCGTTGCTCAATGCGGTGGTCGCCTGGAATCAAGGCTTGCATTTGCCCGACTTCATGCAGGGTGTTGAAAGTTGGATGCGGGAGTCCGAAAACGCCGCAAAGATTGTGACCGACAAGCTGTTGGCAGGAACTTCTGTCGTTGATTTGATTTTAAATTTGATTATTGTTGCCGTCTTGGCCGGCGTTGGCGAAGAATTGTTCTTCAGAGGTTTGCTAATGCGCATTGTAACCGATGTGCTGAAGCCGAAGCCAGGCTCCACTATGAAACCTTGGGTGATGCATGTATCCATCTGGACCATCGCCATTTTGTTCAGTGCCATACACATGCAGTTTTTCGGATTTTTCCCCAGAATGCTTATCGGAGCTTGGTTCGGCTATTTGTTGTGGTGGACAGGCTCCATCTGGGTGCCGGTACTTGCCCACTTCCTCAATAACGCACTTTCTACACTGACCGTCTTTGGACAGAACAAAGGTGTGCTTACCGATGCCCCCGACCGTTGGGGCCTTGACCAGACCTGGTGGCTGAGCCTGATTTCGCTGGTGTTGGCCGCAGTTACCATTCGCTATTTTGTCGCACTCAAAAAAAACCGATGATTGTACTTCGCAAAGCAGAGACGCTTGATATTCCTTTAATTCGGGAGCTGGCTGGAAATACCTGGTTTGAAACCTACCGGGAAATGCTCAGTCAGGACCAAATGGATTACATGTTCGACATGATGTATTCTGAAAAATCCCTGCTAAGTCAGATGACCGAAAAGAACCATGAATTCTTTATCGCATACGAAAACGAGCTGCCACTAGGTTTCGTTTCAGTCGAGAAACAGACCGGGGAGCTGTTTCATTTGCATAAATTGTACATAGTTCCTCACCTGCAAAAGAAAGGTGTCGGCCGAATCCTGATCGAAAAAGCCTTCGATTATGCCAGGGAGCTAGCGGAAACGCCCCGCTGCATTGTTGAACTCAATATGAACCGAGACAATCCTGCCCTGCATTTCTATGAGAAAATGGGTATGAAAATTCATGACCGAGGCGATTTTCACATCGGGAATGGCTACTACATGAACGATTACATTCTTCGAATCGAGTTGGACTCGAAAAATTGAACAGACAATGAGAAGTTGCCAAACTCAATACCAAGGAAGAAATGAGTCTGTATTGGAAACCTGATCCTTGTGGAGTTCTGGCATCAATATGATTGGAGTAGTAATTCAATTTTGAATGTAGCTTGACTTTTTGTGCGGAATTTGTTTGCAAGTCCAAAGCATTCATTCTGTACCACATATATATGTTAGCTAATCAGTATGAGAGATATTCGAATTGCTTTTGGAATTCTTTGTTAATTACTATTCTTGCTTCTTAGGCGCACTACTTACTTAAATTTTCCAATACATAATTTTTCCAGTCTGCTACTATCATTGAGAGCTCCAATTTATAAATTGCCTTAAAACCCTGACTCACATCAGGATAATTATAAAATGTTTTTAACTTATCAATGCCGTATTTTTCAATTAAAAATTTAGTAAAAAGACCAGCAATTGGATAGGATAAACATTGTCCGTTTTTATATGGACCACTCCAGAATCCCGTTTTTCCGGTTATTAAATCTTCTATTTCTATATTGTCTTGAATAAGTTTACAATCATTCGTAATCCGTTCAGGATGTTGAAATAATGCAAAAGACAAAGGGATGCCTTCCCTAAAAAAAGCATTTGGACTGCTTAAATTGGAATTAAATATAAAATGAATCCCTTCATGGGTTAATAATTCCTTATCAAAACCAACTGTATGAATTAAACTGTCGATTACGAATCCTCCTGTTGAACCAGGCTTTGGGTCACCACTGACTATATTTATCTCTATCTGATCGCTATGTATAAAGTATTTTAGTTTTTGAGATGGGTTCTTCACTTTATAAAGACTGCAAAAATCATCAAAAGAAGCTACTAAAGCGTCGATTGAACCCTGAAACTGACTAACTGTATTGTATTTACAAGAAAAGCGAGCTTCTATATATTTATTATCAATTTTTTGAGTGTAGTTTTCCTTTCGGATAAGTGATAAATCTACTAGACTATCAGATGTAAACTTATTGCTCTTTAAATTACCCAGATAGCTCATTTCACTATTTTTAAGAACATAGTAATTATATAATCCACAAAAACGCCCAAATGATATATTTCTTAATGCAGAATATGAATTACCTATTACAGCTGAACAGCTTGCTTTTTCGTTAATTATTGTTATTGCATCCCCAGAATCTGTAAGTTGAATTGTTCCAATTTTACATTTATTGTCATTAATCTTTATGGGCAAATCAAAAATCGAAAGATCACCCAGTTTACCAATTAACCCAATAATTAGATAATGGCAACTATCCTCCATTATTTTTACATCGTTGGCATTTACTATTATGATTTTTGAATCCTGATTTATAAACCATTGCGATAGCTGATTAATAATATCCATATTGGCAATGGTATCAAAACCCTCGGATAAAACAATCTTAAAAAATCTATTGTGCCCAAATTTATTTAATTGACTCATAGTAATATCCGGCTGTGCCAATGAGCGCAAATCAATTTTACATTCCTGAGCATTAAGGACGCCAGAAATGAAAACTATTAAAGAAATAAATAAACTTTGCATATTTTATTAGAATGAGTCATTAAATTACTATTCATATCATTTTTGTGGTATTAATAGTATCTTTTAAACTATATTTTAGATTAGCAACTCTTGTCACAACAGTTTACCGGACTGGTGTATTAATAGACACTAGTGAAACACTCTATTACCTGAATCGGTAACTTACCTGAATAAACAGGAGCACCAACAATTAAGTGGTCAATGTCGTCTAAAAATGCATTTGGATTAGAAGTAAATTTTGCTCGGAAATCTGGAACACATGTATATTCGGCATAAGTGCCAAATCGGAATAATGTATGAGCAAACACTTTATCTCCAATATTAAATTGTGTTACTTTGTCCCCAATACGTTCAATTTCTCCCGACAGCACAAGTCCCAATATCGCTTTTCTAGGTTTTGTCAGACCCAACGACAAACGTGCAGGAATCCACATTGTAATAGGTAATTTAAAACCCCGAATAATACAATCACTTGCTGTAACGGTAGTTGCATGTATTTTTACAAGCACTTCATTGTCTTTGGGTATCGGCTTTGCCACTTCCTTCATTTGAAGAACTTCTGGCAATCCATATTTGGTGCAAATTACTGCTTTCATTCCCTTTTAATTTTCCAATACTTTATCTTTTACCGATATCCCTAAACCTGTAACAGTTACTTCTCGTCTATAGTAATTAACTACTATTAGCGGGATTGTAAATCTTTTAATCTGTTGTCTTGCCATGATGAGTGCGTCTGCATTTGACAAATTATCAACAGCGTTATAATAGGCGTTTTCATACAATTCAGTGTTTGTCTTATGCTTACCAATGGGGAAAAAAAGCAAATAAAATCTCGATGTAGCTGCACTTCCAGTTGTTGTTTTCAATACATTGTACTCATTTCTTTTCAGAGCTTCGATTTGAGACATGTTGCTAAGAGGGCTTTCATTACTTTGATTTAGGCTCGTGCTATTAAAAAAAGGTATAACACTACAGGAAGGCAACTCCAACATCAGTAAACTGAGCAATAAAAAAGTTTTAAAATAGGTTTTTAGGATCATAGTATTGGCATTTTTAGTTTTTTAAAAGTATATCCGGTACATTAAGTTAGGCAAAAAACTCATTTGCATGATGTATCCAATTTTTCCGGGCTTGCTGGCATCGTAATATTCGGATAATTTGCCATGATTATTCGTGATATTTGGCAAATCGAGAAAAATCTCGTGTGTGGATTTTAATAAATTAATCTTGTAACTTACCGATATACTGAATTTGAAAAGATTACCCAGCGTTTTATCATACGCCTTGCCATAATCCCAGAAGCTATTATTTGCAGGATCATCAGCTAAATTCCCATTTGCGTCACGTAAAAGTGGAATGTATCGTTGCCCACCACTGAAAAAAGCCTTTGCATTCAAGGTTAATGTTTTATTTTGCTTTTTGCCAAGCTTGTCAAATTCTTTACCAACCAACGCGTTCACCAAATAATTGCTATTATACTTAGTATTTCGCCAAACACCTTCTAATGTTTTGTATTTTGAATCGAACAACGAGCCATTGATTAAGAAATAATAATGGTTGTTGAAAAACCGCTCTAAGGTTGCTTCAATGCCGTAGTTTCTGCCTGTGCCTTTATTCACTAAAGGAACATATCGATAATCAGAGCCTTCGTTAATGGTTGCATAATAACTAGCATCATTATTTTCAACTGGTAGATTGTAAAGATTCTGATAGTATACTTCTACTTTTGCTTGTAAATTATCATTTAAACGTTTCTCGTAACCTACGATATAATGGTCTGCTTTCAGTAAATCGAGATTTTTATTCGGTTCAATGATACTCCCATCAGACTGTTCAACCCTGGTAAAATAATTGTGGATGTTTTCCATGGTGCTGTGTTTCCCATATCCGGCGTGAATAGAACTGGTATTGTCAAGTTTCCAATTCATGGCAATCCTAGGTTCGATGGTGCCTTTATTGTTTAGAAAAACATTCATGTTGTGAATACCAGTTACCAAACTAATAGCGTCGTTGAAATGGTGTTTCCAACTTACAAAATTCTGTAACGTAGTGATGTCCCCATTGTAATCAATTAATGTAAATCGATTCGTCCTGTCGGTCTCCAGTTGGCTTTGATTATTGTTTTCATTAATAAGGGAGTACACCGTACCAACCTGAATTTTGTTTTTTGTATTTATTTTGTTGTTGTAGGTGATGGCTCCTCTGTATTTCGAGGTCTTAATGCTACTGCTATAATTTAATTTCCTTCCCAAGGTATCAGTACCTACTATGCTTGACTCAAAAACGTCATTGTACATACCAATAGCGGAATACGAAAGTGTTGTTTTGATATAGCTTTTATTGTCAATGTTTAGGGTATGGTTCAACCCGATATTTGCCAGGTAATTACTCTGATCGAAATCCTGTATTAAATTGGGCATCATTTGGTTATTCCCTGGAGTTTGCCAAATATTTTGCTGTACATCAAGAACATTCAAATTATCCAATCCACCCAACCCAAAGACAGAAAAGGTACCCATTCTTTTAGTTGGCAGCACAACCTTGAAATTAACATCCTGAAAAGTGGTTTTAATTCCAGGAATATCAACTAATTGAAGGCTTTGAAGGAGACCAATGTTAGAAAACCTGTAATTAATAAGATAAGAACCACTATAACCTTTTTTAATCGGTCCTTCTACTGTGAAGTCAGTCCCCATCAAACCAATCCCTGTCATAGCTTCCGTTTTTTCGTTATTACCAGATCTGAGTTTTACATCGTAAACACCCGACAATACATCACCATATTCTGGAGAAAATGCCCCTGTAAAAAAATCGGATGTAGCTAATAATCTATTATTTAGGCAGCTAAATCCTCCAATGGTGGCATTCTGTTCCATCTGATGGTTCGGTGCCGTAATTTCTACTCCTTCCAGACGCCATTGTATATATTTCGGTGAATTACCCCGAACAATAATGTCGTTGTTTCCACTTATTGTTTGAGATACTCCTGCAAAACTCGAAAGAATATGTGAAGGATCATTATAACCACCGGCATAACGACTCGTTTCTTCTGGAGAAATTGAACGAGCACTTAACATCGACATATCGTTGATAGCTTTACCTTTCCTACTAGATTTAATTTCTACTGCATTCAATTTTACAACAGATTCCTGCATGGTTAAATCTAAAACCATCTCTTTACCCGAGTTTATTACAATGTCTGGAATTGTTTTTTCTTCATAACCCAAATACGATGTGCGTAATGCAATTCGACCTATAGTTACTTTTTCGAATTTAAAATTTCCATTTACATCTGTTGATACACCCACTACAGGATTAGAGTTCAATATAACCACTGCGGCGCCTATTAATGGTAATCGGCTATCAGCATCAAGGATGGTACCTCGTACTGTTTGCGTTAGGTTTTGACCAAACACCAAGGTTATTGCGAAAGTAAGTAATAGCGTAATTGAAAGTAGTTTTTTCATATTTATAAGGTTTATGTTTTTCATAGAATGCTATTTTACAGCTGATTGACTGATATAAGTTTGAGGTTTAAATCTCTTATTTGATTTAAAATCCCATGCAAATGGGCCTCATCTTTGATTTCTCCTATAAGTATGGTGTTGTTGCCTGAATAACTGATAGCCATACCTTCAAACCAACCCATTCTTCTTTTGTCAAGAAGCCCCTCAATTTTAATCTCGGCTTTACCTTTCATATTTTTTAACTGATTAAATTCCCAACAAAGATCGAGTGTATGCCTCAAAAGAAAATCACCCTCAAGAGTGATTCCTAAGGGTGATTTAAATATGCTGAAACAAATCAATAAGAGTGAAATGAATTGATATATAGAGAGTTATAATTATTTATAAAATGCCTAGTTCTTTCGCTTTGATAATAGCCTTTGCACGGTTGTCAACATCCAATTTTAGAAATATATTCCTCATGTGGGTTTTAACTGTATTCAATGAGATAAAAAGCATGTTCGCAATTTCTTGATTTGACAAATGATTTGCTATATGCTTGATCAACTCAATCTCCCTTATGCTTAATACATCCATTTTGATGTTTTTCGCTATTTTATGATGCTTTTCAATAGCAATCTTAATATTTACGATGAATTGAGGCGGTATTTTTTCTTTATAAGCAGGCGTCTTAAAGATTACAGTGAGTAAATCTTCAATTTCACCGATATTATGTAAAAAAAACATAACCAGATTCTCGGGCGCAGAAAGGGCTAAAGATTCGATAAGTTTCTCGTATGCTTTATCGATATCTCTTGTCAATTTATAATAAATTGCATAGATAATATTTACGGCAATTAACCTTTCTACTCTTTTGCTGGTATATGTAATATCATGCAATTTGGAAAGTATGCTGCCCGCTTCTTTATATTGTCCCCTTAAAAGAAGATGATATGCATATGCCAAGTAAACTGCCTCATTTGAATGATCTATTTTATCTATTGGGCTAAGATTCAATTTATTGACAATTAAGTTTGCCTTTTCTTCTTGTTTATGGTTAAGATAAAACATCAATTTTAAAGATTGTAATATATTATACATAAAGGGCAAAAGATGATTATTCTCGCAAAGCTTTTCAGCTTCAAGAATCATCAGTTCTGAATCCTTTTCTTCACCCCTTGTACTCAATACCATGGAATTAAGAATGAGTACTGATATTCCAAGCATAATATCTTTACCTTCTTTGTACATTTTGTAAGCAATCTGGGCAGATTCAATTGCTTTATCACTGTTGCCCCACATATAAAGAATATTGCCAATGGTGACATGTAACCCAGCGTATGACCAATCGGAATTGACAATGTTAGAATATCCATTATCATTCATGTATTGTAGGAATTCTGAGCATTTTTCATAAGCTGACCGGTAATGTCCAAGTTGTTGTTCGCAATCCGACAGTCTTTGAGCAACAGTGGAGATAAGATGTATGTTATGCGATTGTTTACCAAATTTGAAAGCTTCATTGAAGGCGTTTATACTTTGTGACAGATCACCTAGATTAAATTGAGCCATGCCAAATGCAAACCAACCCCAACCCAGCCATAAAGATTCATCAGGATCCAAATTGGCAAGTGCAATTTTAAAATAGTCAATTGTCTTTTCAGGATTGTTTAACTGGGAATGTAAATAGGCTGAAGTAACTGTAATTTTACCCCATAAATTCTTTCTATCTGGGCTGCTGTTGTTCAGATTTTTATTATCGTAATTGCTGTCAAAAATTGTTTCAGCATCATTTAAAAAGGTTGCTGCTTTCTGAACCTGACCTGAAATGATCAGAACCCATGAATAATACAAACAAAAGTTTGCATTTTTCTTTATCAACTCTTCTGGCAATATTTCACCATATTTCAAAATGGCTGCATGCTGACCATTCTCCCACATCTTCTCCACCACCTTGCCAATCAGTTGAATGCCTTTTTCATAATTTTGAATAGCCAAAGCATGGTCAATGGCAAAATCAATCAAATTATGCTGCTCAAACCACTTGATTGCTTTATTATGAAGCTCTATAATAGCTTCTTTGTCTTGCAATTGAAGGCGATGTTTTAATAAATCGGCAAACAGGTGATGGTATCTGTACCAATTTCTATCGTTGTCTAAAGCAATAACGAACATGTTTTTTTGTTCCAATGTTTCCAGTATCAACTGGCTGTCATTCCGATTCAAAAGAGCATTGCAGAGTGGAGCTGACATTTGTTCCAAAATTGAAGTCTGTACTAAAAATTCGTTGACGTCATCTGTTTGAATCTTGAGTACTTCTTCCAGCAAATAATCCATGATATACCGGTTGTCTCCTTTTAGATTCTGAATAAATTTTGAAATGTCATCCCGCCCCTGCATCGACAAAGCGGTGAGTTGCAAACCGGCAATCCAGCCTTCGGTTTTTGACTCGAGCGAGTAAACATCGTCGATCGATAAGCCTAATTTTAGCTTTTTATTGAACAATACAGAAATATCATTTGCCGAAAAGCTAAGGTCTGAGGAGCGTAACTCTACCAATTGCTGTTGACTTCTTAACCGTGAAATTGAAAAGGTCGGGTCAGAACGGGTCAGGATAACAATATGGATATTGGCGGGAATATGCTCCAATAAATAGGTTACTGTTTTAAAAATTTCATTGCTCTGAATCAAATGAAAATCGTCAAGTACCAATAAGAAGTTTTGATTTATAGTTAGAATCTCATTTATCAATAGGTTGATAATGGATTCACTGGATGGTTTGTTGGGCGAGTTCAGCAGTTTGAGGGCGTTTTCTCCAAATTCTGCATGGAGGCTTTGAATCCCCGAAACAATGTAATTCAAAAATGCGACGGGGTCATTATCCGTCTTATCAAGGGAAAACCATGCGGTTGGGATTTTTTGTTGACCAATCCAATCACTTACCAGTGTTGTTTTGCCAAACCCGGCAGGCGCGGAAACCAAAATGAGCTTTCGGCCTAACCCTAGGTTCAGTTTTTCATAAAGAGCCAAACGTTGAACTAGGTTATTCCCAGTTGTCGGAATATGAATCTTTGTTAGTAACATGGTTTACGAGTATATTACTGTCGCAATTTTAGACCACCGAGTAAATTTAAAAAATCATTTCTTCAGATGTTTAACTAAAGGCTTCAGGTTCTGCTCCCGAATACCTTCGGCCACGAAACCGGCATACTTGGACGCCCCTGGTTGTCTCAAATGTGTATCATCCTTTTTGATTTCCTTAGGGTTGGGAGATTCTCCTTCTGCCACCCAGAAATAAAGCTTCTTGGAGGGTTCATCACCCAGATTTCGGACCAGATCAGACGTTTTCTGATACATGTCGATGACTGGTGCTTTCGCCGTATTAGCAGCTTCACGGGCTAAGCCGACATACTCGGTAAAATGGGGTCTCAAGGATACCAGCACGCTGTCCTTGAATTCACGCATCACAATGGATGTCAGGATGATGGGATGCGCTTTCTTAGCACGGACTTCGTCACAGAAACGGATGAAATTCTTTTGATAGTCTTCCGGTGAAACATGCCGTTCGGGGTTGGTGGACGTGTCGTTGTGGCCGAACTGGATGAGCACCCAATCACCTTTTCGAACTTTAACGATGAGCGAATCCCAGCGGCCTTCCTTGATGTAGGAACCCGAGCTTCGGCCACCAATAGCCAGATTTACCACTTCCACTTTTTTGTCAAAATAGGAACCCAAGTATTGACCCCAGCCACGCTGCAAGGTACGGGTGGTATCGTATCGCTGAGCGGTGGAGTCCCCGGCAATGAAAATTCGGGTCAACTTTTGAGAAGACGAACAAGAATACAGAGCCAAAATAATGATGCCAGCCATCAAATGGGAAAAATGTTTCATTGGTATTTATTTTAAGAGTTATACCGAACGCTTTAAAATCGATTCTACAAATGTACTTTATTAATTCAACGAGTTATTCCTTGGGTGAAAGCGTAAAATCTGATCCCTCAAGAACGTTTTGTCCATGTGGGTGTAAATTTCCGTGGTCTGAATGCTTTCATGACCAAGCATTTGTTGAATGACCCGCAGGTTGGCACCACCCTCTAGCAAATGCGTGGCAAAGGAATGCCGAAAGGTATGCGGGCTGATGGTTTTGGTGATGCCTGCCAGCCCTGCTAGATCCTGAATGATTCGAAACACCATGGAACGGCTCAGCCCTGAACCACGCCGATTGAGAAACACAAAATTTTCCTGACCCTTCTTGATGTCCAAAGCAGAACGGTCGGGCATCCAAAATCGGATTTCACGGATGGCTCGTTGCGAAATCGGCACCAATCGCTGCTTACTGCCTTTGCCTTCGACCAGCAAATATTCCTCTTCAAAATAACAATTGGAAAGCTTTAAGGTCACCAGCTCGGAAACGCGAAGGCCACAACTGTAGAGCACTTCGAGCATGGCTTTATTGCGTTGGCCTTCTTTGGATGATAAATCGATACATCCTATTATAAGGTCTATTTCTTCCACACTCAAAACTTCGGGCAAATGACGACCAAGTTTGGGCGCATCCACCAGTTCGGTCGGGTCGTCCTGAAGATAATCTTCTAGTAGCAGGAAGCGGTAAAAGGATTTGATTCCAGAAAGAATTCGCGCTTGGGAACGGGCGTGAATGCCACAATCACGTAGTTGACATAAGAATTCTTCCAGATCGGTGGATTTCAGCAAAAGCAATTTTTCAACTTTTCCGGAGTAGTCAATTAATTTCTGCAAATCAGAAAGATAGGCATCGACTGAATGCTTGGAAAGCGACTTCTCCAACTTTAAGAAAGTTACGTATTTTCGGACGATTGGATGCGCTGTTTCCATTGAGAAGGCTTCAAATTAAAAATATTTCGTACCTTTGTATCGTGGGTTGTTTTTTCTGCACACGAATATACAAAAATCCGGTGTAACCATGCTTAAGATTGCCATCATCAACGGTCCCAACCTCAATTTGCTGGGAAAAAGAGAGCCTGGCATCTATGGAAACCAGTCTTTCGAAGACTATCTGGTAGAACTTAAAGGCCACTTTCCCCAGGTAGATTTTTTATATTATCAGTCAAACCATGAAGGTTCGCTCATTGACAAGATCCAGGAGCTGGGTTTTGATTACGATGGAATTGTCCTGAATGCAGGTGGGTATACCCATACCTCCATTGCGTTGCATGATTGCATCAAGGCAGTGTCAACGCCTGTCATTGAAGTGCATATTTCGGATATACGGAAGCGTGAAGCGTTCCGCCACGTCTCGATGATTGAAGCAGCCTGCAAGGAAACTTTCGCCGGTTTCGGCATGGATTCCTACCGCATGGGGGTGGATGCCATCCTTAAGACTATTTGATTTTCAGGTATTTAATTAAAAAAGATTTATGACAAAACGCACCAAAATTGTAGCGACAATTTCTGATAAACGCTGTGACGTAGATTTCATCCGGGAATTATTTGAATCCGGAATGAACGTGGTCCGAATGAATTCGGCCCATCTGGGAGAAGCAGGTTTCGAGATGATTATCAAAAATATACGGGAGGTTTCTTCCGAAATCGGTATCCTGATGGATACGAAGGGACCAGAAATCCGCACGACGGCCAACAAGGATGGCGAAAACATTTCCATACACACCGGTGATCGCATCCGCATAGCGGGCAATCCCGACGGCATCACCACTTCAGAAATCATTTATTGCTCCTACCCGAATTTGGTGAATGACCTTTCAGTTGGCACCGATCTGCTTATCGATGATGGCGAAATTGACTTGCTTGTAGTAGAAAAAACCGCTGATTATGTGGTCTGCGAGGCACAAAACGATGGAATGTTGGGCAGCCGTAAGAGCGTCAACATCCCCGGAGTTCGCATCAACCTGCCTTCTCTCACCGAAAAAGACAAAGTAAACATTCAGCTTGCCATCAAATACGATGTGGACTTCATTGCCCACTCTTTTGTGCGCAACAAGAAAGACGTTTTGGCCATTCAGGAAATCTTGGACGACAATCTAAGTCCCATCAAAATCATCGCCAAGATTGAAAATCAGGAAGGCGTCGACAACATTGACGAAATCCTCGAAGTAGCCTATGGCGTAATGATTGCCCGTGGTGACCTAGGCATTGAAGTGGCTCAGGAAAAAATCCCTGGCATTCAGCGCATGCTTATCCGCAAATGCGTGGAAGCTAAAAAACCGGTGATCGTTGCTACCCAGATGCTACATACGATGATTCAGAATCCACGCCCCACGCGTGCCGAAGTCACCGACGTGGCCAATGCCATCTACTACCGCACCGATGCGTTGATGCTCAGTGGGGAAACCGCCTACGGCAAATACCCCGTTGAATCCGTGAAGACCATGTCCAAGATTGCCGAAGAAGCAGAAAAAACCAAAGTGACCGCCAACGACATTCAGGTTCCCATGCCGGAAACCAATATGGACGCCACCTCATTCCTTGCCCAACAGTCGGTACGCGGCGCCACAGCCCTGAACGCAGATGCCATCATCACCGATTCCTATACCGGCACGACGGCCCGTTACCTTGCCGCCTTCCGTGGCAAGAATCCGGTCTATGCCATTTGCTACAAGGAACGCACGGTTCGTCAACTGGCGCTTTCGTACGGCGTTTTCCCGATTTATCAGGAAATCCGCAAAAGCACTCGCGTCTATTTGGTAGCCGCTTTGAAAATGCTCATCCAAAAATCGTTCCTAACTGGAAAAGAAATGGTTATCTACCTGAGCAGCAGCTTTGGGGTTGCTGGTGGTACAACTTTTATGGAAATCAACCACGTGGATACGATTATTAACAACGCCGACCATTTCCTCCTTCCGAATTTCCCGGCAGAAGGCTGATTTCAACCATAATGAAGGCCGATTTGGAGCAGTACGTGCTGGATCACACGGATCCTGAACCTGCCTTGTTGCAGGAACTAAGCCGTGACACCCACGTACGAATTCTAAACGGCAGGATGGTTTCGGGCCACTTGCAAGGCCGATTGTTGGTGATGTTGTGCCGGATGATTCAACCCAAAATGGTGCTCGAACTGGGCACTTTTACGGGTTATTCAGCCTTGTGTTTCGCCGAAGGCACCGCAGACGACGCCCAAATCCACACCATCGAAATCAACGACGAAATCGAGGAGCAGGCCCGTTACTGGTTCAGCCGCTCATCATATGGTCACAAAATTCGGATGCACATCGGGGATGCGCTTCAAATCATTCCAACAATGACTGAAACCTTTGATTTAGCGTTCATCGATTCCGACAAAAGGGACTACAAAGCTTGCTACGAAACCGTTCTGCCAAAAGTTCGGCCCGGTGGCTTCATACTGGTTGACAATACGCTTTGGGGTGGCAAAATCCTGGATGAAATTGACCCGAATGACGCCCAAACTCTTGCGATTATTGAATTTAACGACTACCTTGCGAACGATACGCGGGTAGAAAAAGTGCTCCTTCCGCTACGGGACGGGCTCACACTCATCCATAAAATAAAATAGCCATGGATACCACCAGACAAAATAAAGTAAACCGCCTTCTGCAAAAAGAATTAAGCGACGCCTTCCTTAAACAGGCTAAAGGCTTGCACGGTGTAATCATTTCTGTCAGCCAAGTTCGGGTTAGCCCCGACCTAGGTGTCGCCAAAGCCTATCTGAGCATTTTCCCCACCGAAAAGGGCCCTGAAATCATCAAAAACATCCAGGACAACACCCGCGAGATCCGTTACGACCTGGCGGCCAAAGTTCGTTTTCAGCTTCGCAAGATTCCTGAACTGTACTTCTACCTCGACGATTCGCTCGATTACGCTGAAAACATCGATGCGCTCCTAAAGAAGTAGTCTGTTGTGAACCTGTTGCTCCACATAAGTAAACTAACTATTATCTCTTTCTAATTAATTGTAGTACTGATATTTATAGAACTACACTCCATTTCCATATCCGAAAGGTGTTGTTTACAACTTTGTATTCAGCACCTTTTCCATTTTCCCATAAATTCAATCTTCCCTTAACAACACACCTGCACACGTCTTTTCATGGCCTATCACCAACATTTATCCCCAAAAGGTTTGATAGTAAAGGTTTTATAATTGCATACTAACTAAAAAAATTGAAGAAAAAACTGAAATAAAAGTTAACGATTCAAATTTCTATATATATTTGATGGCAATAGATTTATTTAAAAAATCATTCAGCCATAAACAAGTTGCTCTTAACTGTTTAAACTATTAAATACATAAAAAACCAAACAATAAGGAGGACATGCAATGAAAACAATAAGCGCCATTTTTATAGCGGTATTTTTAGCATGTAATTTGGCGACAGCACAAGACACCATGTATGTATATAGAGCTGGAGCAGTTATAATCAAACAGGCTGTTGCAGAGATAGATAGTGTTATTTTTTACAATCCTAGCACCATCGTTAAAGTAACCGATATTGACGGTAATGTTTATCACTCGGTCACTATCGGTACCCAGACATGGTTGGTGGAAAACTTAAGAACCACCAAGTACAACGATGGCACATCCATACCTTTTGTTGCTGATGGCACAGCATGGGCAGCTCTTTCCACTCCCGGCTACTGTTTCTATAACAACAATGCTGCCAATAAAACCACCTATGGTGCCTTATACAATTGGTATACTGTAAATACCGGGAAGCTTGCCCCAACCGGCTGGCATGTGCCTACTGATGCTGAGTGGACCACATTTGAAGACTATCTGATTGCGAATGGTTACAATTACGATGGTACAACTACTGGCAATAAGATTGCCAAATCATTAGCTGCCAATACTGATTGGTTAACTTCAACAAATTCAGGCGCTGTAGGCAACAATTTGTCAAAAAATAACACTTCCGGTTTTGCTGGACTTCCAGTTGGTTGCCGAAACTTTGATGGTTTATTTTACGACAGTAGCATCTACGGATACTGGTGGAGTTCTACAGAAGGCAATTCAAACTCTGCCTGGCGGCGACTTATAAATTACAACGAAGCTTCTGTTTACAAGTACGACAACCAGAAAAAGTTGGGGTTCTCAGTCCGTTGCCTCAAGGATGTCAATACTCCCGTATTAAGTAAACCAATCTTAAGTACAACAGCAGCGAATGCCATAACACCAACAACAGCCGCTTGTGGTGGCACCATTACCAGCAATGGTGGTGCACCTATTACGGCAAGTGGCGTTTGCTGGAGCACCACAACAAATCCAACAACTGCAAACGCTAAAACAACTGACGTCACAACATCAGGTTCATTTACAAGTTCACTTATCGGTTTAATATCTGATACAACCTATTATGTTCGAGCATATGCCACCAATAGTGTTGGAACAGCATATGGAAATGAAGTTTCGTTTAGAACATTAACAAACAGTATAACTGACATTGACGGCAATGTTTATCACTCGGTCACCATCGGCACCCAAACCTGGATGGTGGAAAACTTAAAAACCACGAAATATAACGATGGCACAAGTATTCCCAATGTTGCTGACGGCAAAACTTGGGCATCTCTTACAACTCCCGGCTATTGTTTTTACAGCAACGATGTTGCCAATAAAACACACTACGGAGCTTTATACAATTGGTTTACCATAAATACAGGCAAACTTGCCCCAACAGGCTGGCATGTGCCCACCGATGCTGAATGGACCACGCTTGAAAATTACCTGATAGCCAATGGGTTTAATTACGATGGTACAACTACCGAAAATAAGATTGCCAAATCATTGGCTGCGTCAACAGGTTGGAATACTTCATCAATTATTGGTGCCATTGGCAATGATTTAACAAAAAACAATTCTTCTGGGTTTTCAGCTCTTCCTGGTGGTTACCGCGTCTACGATGGTTCATTCGACATGGCTGGTTCCGGCGGTAACTGGTGGAGTTCTTCGGAGAATTCTGCAGACAATGCCTGGAACCGCGATCTAGGTAGTGATTATAACTGGGTTTTCAGAAGGCACTACACCGGCGGTAAACAATGGGGTTATTCTGTCCGTTGCGTCCGGGATGATGATACTACTACTCCGAAAGATTCTGTTACCTATTCTATGTCGGATGTAGAAGGAACATGGCAACGACATAGTTTGATTACAACGAGTTCAAATAGCGGGTTTTGGATACACGGAACCATTGTTAATAGTAATGGCTCATCTGCATCACACCTTATACTACCAAATGGCACAATGGATACCACTTTGATAAGTGTGGGAGCTACTATAACAGATGGTGCTCTTACTACAGCCTCTGACCCCGCAGCTCATACATTTATAAGCTCTGACAAAAGCTTAATGGTTGGAACGACAAAACGTAGTAATTACTATACACTAATATTCGACCAAAAAACAGTATCCGGTACTAGTTATAGCACTGCAGATTTGCAAGGAACATGGCAAACACATTGTTTAGTCTCCGGTGGAAATTGGATCGGCTGGATACATGCCGTTTCAGTAATTGACAATTCCGGAAATTGTACATCATCAACCTTAGTGAAAAGTGATGGTACTGGCGGTACTTCGTCGGGTGGGACATCAATTGTTTCTTCAAGTGGAGTTATCACAATGAACGAAGTTGCCTCATACAATGGATTTTTAAGTTTCGATAAGACTTTGATGACTTCAAACATGACCGATGGCGGAGGTGGAGGAATGCTTTCAATTGTACAAAAGATGGTTGTGGGCACTACATATAACATAGCTGACTTAAAAGGCACATGGCAATTGCATTCTCTTTCGGTGGGTTCAGAGAATTGGACAGAACACGGCATCATGACTATTGACGCAAGCGGAAATGGTACAATTTCAAATATGGTTAAAGATGATGGAGGAGCTTATTTTAATACCGGCACTAAAGCATTGTCAATTTCTCATGATGGGGTTGTTACTTTTGGAACAGATTTTCATGGCTTCTTAAGCGCCGATAAAAAATTAGTTATAGGTACTAAAAGTGATGATTCCGGTCATGCGTACAGTCTTGTGGTTCTTCAGAAAATGCCATAAGTCAAGGACTCAATATCAATTTGGGACTTTATAGAGTGGTATAAATTTCACTCTTTTATTTATAGCATCATTTAGAAGGCAAATATTTGAGTATTTTTACGGCTCAAACCAATAACCGTAGAATCCTTGAACTTACCTTTGCACATTGCCAGACGCTATCTGTTTTCACGGAAAACGCACAATGCCATCAACATCGTTTCGCTGGTTTCCGTGCTCGGAGTGGCCATCGCGGTGGCGGCATTGGTTTGTGTGCTTTCGGTCTATAACGGATTTCAGAAGTTGCTGGGCGACATGTACAGCAGTTTCGACCCCCAAATTAAAATTAAGGTGGTAGAAGGAAAGACGTTCATCACCAATACGGCCGACTTCGCCAACATCAGAAAAGATCCTGCTGTGGCTGTTTTTTGCGAAACGTTGGAAGAAAATGCGTTGGTTCAGTATAAGAATGCGCAGACAAGTGCCACCATCAAAGGCGTTTCGGACAATTTTGGGAAGTTGACCCATGTAGAAAAACTCATGTCCGCTGGAAATTTTACCTTAAAGGATGCCAACTTCAACTATGCTGTCATGGGTGTCGGATTAGCTGGAATTCTTGGGACAGGAAGCTCCTTCATTGAGCCAATAACCATTAATGCCCCCAAACGAATCGGAACCATCAACTTGGCCAATCCAGCTGCCTCTTTCACGACGGCAGACATTCTGATCAGCGGCACGTTCGGTATCAATCAGCCCGACTACGACAACAGTTTGATGCTGGTGCCCCTTTCATTTGCCAGGGATCTTTTTGAATATACGGATGAAGTGACGGCTGTGGAAATTCGCTTAAAAGAGGGTGTTGATCCGGAAAAATACATCAATCGCTTCTCCAAGATTCTTGGAAAAAAATATACCGTTCAGGGCATTGCTCAACAAAAAGCAGACTTCTACCGCATCAACCGCATTGAGAAATGGATGACCTACCTCATCTTGTCCTTTATTTTACTGATTGCTTTGTTCAATGTCATCGGGTCGTTGTCGATGCTGATCCTGGAAAAAAGGAAAGATGCGACGACTTTGAGCCAACTGGGCGCAAACCAAAAGACCATACGCCGCATATTTCAGCTGGAAGGTTGGTTGATTGCGATGAGCGGGGCATTGCTTGGCCTCTTATTGGGTTCGGCTCTTTGCTTGTTGCAACAGCATTTTGGCATTCTTAAACTTGGAGGCGGCGGAAACTTTATCGTGGACGCCTACCCTGTGCGGCTGATGATCAAGGATGTATTGCTGGTTCTGGGAACTGTATTCATCATCAGCATTCCCTCTACCTGGTGGCCTGTACAAGCATACGTCCGCAAATCGGAACGTATCATTGCCGACAACGACGTGTAAATAAGGGAGCCATGGCAGCTGTCAGAAGAAAGCAACTTGTATTGCTCCCATTTTTCCTATTGATTGCCCTGCAATTGCACGCACAAATTCCACATGGCACTTCAAGACCCCTGCCCATAGGAGTGGAGAAATTGTCCAAATTGCGTTCAGCCGTGAATTTTTTTGTGGAGATGCCTACACTGGATACCGATTCCGCCCGAACTGTCGATGATCTGCCAGGCAATCGGGTGGGTGGCCTTCGTTTCGCCCATACGTTTTTTACCGATCTTTCGCCGGAGAATTCGGGCATCGTATTCAATGCCGAGGATGGCAGCCGCATATGGAAAGTCGGGATCCGTTCAAACGGAGCTTTCTCCCTAAATGTCTTGTTCAGCGATTTTAAGTTGCCTGCAGGTGCAACTGTCTTTTTATTTAATCCAGACCGCTCTGTGGTTCTAGGACCTTTTACACGGGAAAACAGGCCAAATGGGGGTGAATTTCCGGTCGCACCAGTGGATGGGGACGAGCTCATCGTGGAATATCATGAGCCAGCCTTTGCCGATTTTCCAGGCAAGCTCCGAATCACTGAAGTCAGTCACGATTACAGAGGCTTGTTCCGTACTTCTCCAAGGTTCAATTCTCTAAACATGCCTTGTCAGCCTGATGTTTCGTGCAACCCAACCTTGGACACCATTTCCAGAAGCGTCTGTCTGCTTATCATCAATGGGAACACCTTTTGCACAGGCACCTTGCTGAACAATACGGCCAAAGACGGCAAGCCTTATCTGATCACCGCCTCGCACTGTTTAGAAAACAACATCGAAAATGGAAGCCGCATCGTCGCCTTTTTAAACTACCAATCGCCCAACTGCGACAAACGCATCCGAGGTTCAGAAGAATTTTCCATTTCAGGAAGTGTATGCAGAGCGCTCAGCAATGAGGTGGATTTTGCACTGGTTGAATTGTTGGAAACGCCTCCCAGCGATTATCGGCCTTGGCTTGCAGGCTGGTCAAACAAAAGTGAAACAACTGGTGACACGCCCTTTACCGGTATTCATCATCCCAACGGGGACACCCGAAAATATTGCACGGAAGAGGATTCCCTGACAAAAATTGACTGGCCTAAGCCCCTGCCCCCTCAATTTGATGGCATTGCCCCAGGCAATCACTGGTACATTCAACAATGGGAAACAGGACACACTTGGGGCGGTTCTTCGGGTTGTGGCATTTTTGACAAGAATAGGCGTTTCAGAGGAGGGCTTACCGGTGGGGGTTCGGGTGGAGCTACCGGTTGCAGTACCTATACGGAAGGCGACTATTTTTTTAGATTCGACAGAGCTTGGAGTCAATTCTTAGAGCCTTCGAAACAGCTCAAACATTGGCTTGATCCTTTAACGCCGGACAGTGTTTCCTCTGGCACTTTATCGATCGATGGCTTCGACCCACATGCAACAAATTCATCCGTTCGAATCAGCAACATCCAGAAGACCGATACCCTTGAAAAAGCATTCATCCCAAACGGTTGGGGTTCACCATTCGGGCACAACTACCTTAAGACAACCAATTTTGCCGAACATTTCACAGTTCAAGATTCCAGTATGATATTGGGGACCTATCTTGTGGTTGGAAAAGGAAACAATAATTCCCGTAATCCAATCAATGTCATTGTTTATGCGGGTGGAGATACTCCTGGTGAAGAATTGGGCAGAGCGGTGATAAATCCCAATTACATCGATTTCGTGAGTGGTGGATTCGTAACAAAAACGAAGAATTATTTCAGCAATAGGGAGAACTATGTACGGTTCAGCAAGCCGGTTTCGGCAGGTATGGATTTCTTCATAGGTTATGAGATCCATTATCCGATCACTTCAATCGAAGATACCTTTTGCTTGTATGGGGCTGTTCGAAGCGATAGTTTGAACACTGCTTTTTTCAAACGCAGTAGAAAATGGTTTCCCTATTCCATACATCCTACCAATCCACAAAACACGTCACTCTGGATTGAACCAGTCGTTGCAAGGGATACGATGACTACGATAAGGGATACTGCAACCCTCATTTCCGCACTTCGCCCAATTGTTGCATGGTCGGCATCCGACTCCAGGCTAATCGTCGCATTCCCCAACCAATGGACAGGTGCGACTACGGCCGAAGTCATTGATCTTTCCGGAAAAATTCTATTTAAAACGGTGCTTACTCCACCGATCGCTTCAATTTACTTCAACGATAAATCGCCGAGACTACTTTTAGTACGACTGAACAACGGCAAAACGGTTACTACTCAAAAGGCTCTGATTGGTTTTGAGTAAGGTGGGTTAAAATACTTAACTAATTATAAATTATTCGATTCACGCCGTTTTTATTAACATTTGCACTTTGAATTTTGCAAAAAATATATACTTTTGTGTCTCGATTTCAAACAACCTCAAAAAATAAAAGAACACATGAACAAAAAGATCTCCCTGTCAGTACTTCTGACAAGCATGTTGTTGCTGACTTCCTGCGCCGGTAAATTCATACCGACCAGCGATAACTTTACAGTAACTCCTCAAGTGCTTGTTTCTGAAGGTGGCAAAGTCAACGCAACGGTTGACGGAAATTTCCCTGCGAAGGCTTTCCCCACAACCGCTATCGTTACCATCACCCCAGTTCTCAAATACAACGGTGGTGAAACCGAAGGCACACCCATTACCCTTCAAGGTTCTAAAGTAAAAGGAAACAACAAGGTGATTGCCAACAAGACTGGTGGCACGTTCAGTGTCAGTTCTGTTTTCAATTACATCCCGGCAATGGCCAAATCGGAATTGTACGTTCGTTTCACTACGACGATCGGCAAAAAAACCATCGCCGTACCTGAAATTAAAGTGGCCGACGGTGTGATTTCCACCGAAACCTTGGCTAACGCTTTGACAGGCAAAGGTTCCATGGCTACGGACAAGTTCCAGCGCAATTTCAAGGAAGCACAGGATGCAAGCATTCTGTTCTTAATTGAACAAGCCAAGATTCGTGACACGGAATTAAAAGGTCAGTCACTTACAGCTTTGAATGCAAAAATCGATCAAACTTCAAAAGATTCTACCCGCAAAATCACAGGTATTGAAGTTTCTTCCTACGCTTCTCCAGACGGATCTATGGAATTGAACGAAAAACTGGCCGGCGAACGTGAAAAGGCTACCGTTGCCTTCTTGGAAAGCACACTTAAGAAAGTAAAAGCCAATAGTGCCATCGATGCAAAATTCACTGCTGAAGACTGGGATGGGTTCAAAGAACTCGTAGGCAAATCTGACATTCAAGATAAAGACTTGATACTTCGCGTTCTATCTATGTACAATGACCCAGAACAACGTGAAGAACAAATCAAGAACATGTCTTCCGTATTCAAAGTATTGGCCGAAGAAATTCTACCACAACTACGTCGTTCCAAAATGACCCTGAATGTGGACATCATCGGCAAAACAGACGAACAATTGAAAAGCATGGCTTTGAACAATCCTACTGCTTTGAACCTGGAAGAACTGCTTTTTGCTGCAAGCCTGGTAAAAGGTGCAGACCAAGCAAAGATCTATACCGCTGCTGCCAACCAGTTCCCCAATGACTACCGCGCATTCAATAACTTGGGTGCTATCAATTTGAAAGCTGGAAACTTGGCTGCTGCCAAAACCAATCTTGACAAGGCGTATGCATTGAGCAAAACTCCGGATGTAAACAACAACCTAGCCATCTACTCGGTAGCTACCGGTGCTCCTGCTGCTACAGTTGATTCTTACCTCGGTGCTGCTGGTGGTTCAGAAGGTTCTAACGAAACCATGGGTGTTCAATACCTCAAGAAAGGTCAATATGCCAAAGCAGTTCAGGCTTTCGGCGATGCCAAATCAAACAACGCCGCACTGGCTCAATTGTTGACCAAGGACTACAGCAAAGCAAAATCCACCTTGGATGCTGTTGCTAGCCCGGATGCTCAAACCAGCTACTTGAAAGCCATCGTAGGTGCTCGCACCAACAACAAGGATCTCGTGATCAGCGGTTTGACCGGTGCCATCAAGGCCGACAAGAGCTATGCCAAGAAAGCACTCAACGACTTGGAATTCTCCAAATTCGTGACGGATGCTTCAGTTGCTGCTCTGCTTCAATAGTCAGACTTAAACATACAAAAAATGGGAACTCGAAAGGGTTCCCATTTTTTTTTACACTTTAAAAATGCTTTAGTTTTCCGGTTCTTTCCAGTCACCGTTTGCTCTAATAAGATCAATAAGTTTGTCAAGCGCAAGCTCTGTTGGGATGGATTTCTCCACACATTGCTGGCCTTTGTACAAGGAAACTTGCCCCCTGCCTGCTCCCACATAGCCGTAATCGGCATCAGCCATTTCACCAGGGCCATTGACGATGCAACCCATGATGCCAATCTTCAAGCCTTTGAGGTGAGACGTGCGCTCCTTGATTTGGGCGATTACCTTCTGCAGGTCAAACAACGTTCGTCCACAACTGGGGCATGAAATGTATTCTGTCTTGCTAACGCGCATTCTGGTGGACTGAAGCACACCGAATAGGATGGAAACCTGATCGGCCAATTTGCTTCGAAACGCATTCTCAGGGTGTGTGCTCCAGAAAATGCCATCCCCGAAACCATCGATGAGTAGGGATCCCAACTCCAACCCGGCCAGCAATTGTTCCTCTTCAAGGTCTTTGGCTGTAGAGCGAATACTCAGTACGACAGGCATTCGGCAACCTTCGTTGAGCAGTGTGTGAAACGCTGCTCGCAATTCGGCAACCGTGTTTGAATGTTCGCTTTGGAGCATCAGAACCAGATTGGGTATGGTCTTTAAGTGTTGCAAGAACGGTGAAGAGAACTCGTCCAACGAAATCCGTAATAATTTTACAGGAGCAGATGACGACTCAAGCAGTTTGCGTTCGGCTGTAACAAAAATGGGCAATGCATTCGGTTGACCCTGCCAAGCTTTGGCTTCGCAAAGTTGAACTAAGCCATCGGGACGGGTCTCGACCTTTTCGCCCACATAGACAAAATCGGGTTTCAGCACCGCTCTAGAAAAATTCAGGTCGGTGGAGGTGACATCGGCGATCACAACGGGCACTTGACCACCTCCGAAGGGACCGACAGCATCGGTATCCCGACGATGAAAAGAGAACGGGTCAAAACCTTTGTATGGTTTCACTTCAATAGAAGCAACTTTGGAGCGGGCTTCCACCAATTGCACCAATTGCCTGGCTACCGGAACCTCCAGTTCTGGGTCTTCGCTTAGTGAGACACGAATGGTGTCACCGATGCCGTCCATCAGCAAAGAGCCGATACCGACAGAAGATTTTATTCTGGCAGCTTCGCCATCACCAGCCTCCGTAACTCCCAAATGAAGGGGAAAATGGATGTCCTCGGTATTCATTCGTTCCACCAGCAGGCGAACCGCTTGAACCATGACCAGCACATTGGAGGACTTCATGGAAATGGCAACATCTTGAAAATTTTCTTCCATGCAGAGTCGTAGGAATTCCATACACGATTCCACCATACCCGCCGGCGTATCGCCATAGCGACTGAGAATGCGGTCGGACAACGATCCGTGGTTCACACCAATGCGAATGGCAACCCCTTTTTCGCGGCAAAGTTGAATGAAAGGGACAAAACGATCTCGAATTTTTTGAAGCTCTTGCGCGTACGTTTCCTCTGAATATTCGTGGTGCGCGAAGGTTTTGGACGGATCGACGTAATTTCCAGGGTTGATTCGGACTTTTTCCACCGTCAAGGCGGCAGCATCGGCTGCTTTCGGGTTGAAGTGAATGTCAGCGATCAGCGGCGTATCATAGCCATCTGCACGCAATGCCGTCCGAATATTCGCCAGGTTTTCAGCCTCGCGAACACCTTGTGCAGTCAGCCGAACATAGTCAGCACCGGCATCGATGATGCGTTTGCATTGCGCCACACTGCCTTCGGTATCCATGGTCGACGTATTGGTCATGGATTGGATCCGAATCGGATTGTTTCCGCCAAGCGGAGTTTTTCCGATGCGAACAGGTGTCGTCAAGCGACGGTCGTACCGAAACAGATCGGAGCAGTACATGCGCTAATTGGTCTTGAAATCGAACTTGATGGCAGAAAGCTCTTCGTTGGCCTTGACAATCTTCTTTTTGAGACCAACCTTGTAATCAGCTAGTTTTTCCTTCAAAGAAGCGTCACCAACAGCCAAGAATTGAACAGCCAGAATGCCTGCATTCAAAGAACCATTTATTCCAACCGTGGCTACCGGTATACCGGGAGGCATTTGCACAATTGCCAGCAGGGCGTCCATTCCGGCAAGGCTGGCACTGATGGGTACCCCGATGACAGGAAGAGTCGTGTTGGCAGCAATTACACCACAAAGATGAGCAGCCATGCCAGCGGCAGCGATAATGACTTTAATACCCCGACCAGCTGCATTCTTTGCAAAAGACTCCACTTCTTCCGGCGTACGGTGCGCGGACAAGGCATTGATTTCGAATGGAATCTTGAAATCGTTGAGTATTTCGGCAGCTTTTTCCATGACTTTGTAGTCGGAAGTACTGCCCATGATGATGCTTACTACTGGTTGCATGTACTTTTATTGAATAAGTTGAGTATAGGCCTCAGGAGAAAGCAAACCATCGACTTCAGCAGGATTGTTGAGTTTGATGCGAATCATCCAACCTTCTCCGTACGGATCTTCATTGATCAGTTCCGGCTTGTCTTCCAACAACGGATTGGTGTCCAGTACTTCGCCCGAAACAGGCATGAAAAGATCGGAAACAGCTTTTACAGCCTCAACAGATCCAAATGTGTTTTCAATAACAATGGAATCACCAACAGCAGGCAGTTCAACATAAACGATTTCACCCAATTCAGTTTGAGCATAGTCCGTAATTCCAATCAAGGCTTCACTGCCTTCAATTTTGATCCATTCGTGGTCTTTGGTGAACAATAAGTTAGCAGGTACGTTCATTTTTTTAAGTATTTATGGGTGTATAATCTTGTTCAGGGAATCAAATAATACGCTGTTGCCACCGAAGCGGCACCAAGCAGAAAACCGCAGCAAACCTGCCCCATGGTGTGGGCTTTCAGATACAATCGGCTCGATGCCTGCACCCCTGCCAACAGGAATAGGATGGACAGGATGAATAAAGGATTGATGCCTTCTTGCAAGCAAATAAGGATGGCAGAACCCATAACGCAGCCAAATGCCATGGTATGGGCACTGATCTTCCATCTAAGCGTGATGAAGAACGCCAAGATGGTGGACAAGATGGAGCCAATGAAAAATTTGATGATCCACCAAGGCATCTGAACTCTATATAGCAAGTAACAACCTGCCGCAGAAGATATTAGCACAATCAAGTATGGGAAAATCCGTTCCGTCCGTTTCGACACATCCAAATCGGAAATGTGGCCGCCCTTCATGAGCAAGAAAATACCCAAGGCCGGAAAGAGCCCCATGTTCAGTCCGACGATTCCCTCCACATAGAGACGGTAACTCAACGGCAACTCGCCGAAGACACCGATGTTCAAGAGCAGAATCGTACCTAGAAAAGGCAAGGTAAGCGGGTGCAGTATGGCAGAGATAATTTGTTGGGTTTTATGCATAAATGAGGTTATTATAGTTCACGTCTTAATCGGGCCACCGGAATTTCCAGCTGGTCTCTGTATTTTGCAACGGTACGGCGGGCAATCTGGTATCCCTTCGCTTCAAGGATTTCACAGAGCTGCTCGTCAGTCAGCGGTTTTTGTTTGTCTTCTTCTTCGATGTTGGATCGAAGTATGTTTTTAATCTCCATGGCCGAAACCTCCTCGCCAGAGTCCGTTTGCATGCCCTCTGAGAAAAAGAATTTCACCGGATAAATGCCAAATTCGGTTTGGATGTATTTGCTGTTGCTCACCCTCGAAATGGTGGAAATATCGTAACCTGTCCTTAAGGCAATATCCTTCAAAATCATCGGCCGAAGGCTTTTTTCGTCCCCATCCAGGAAAAATTCATACTGGTAATCCACAATGGAGCGCATGGTACGCATCAAGGTTTCCTGCCTTGTACGCACAGCGTCGATAAACCATTTGGCCGCTTCCACTTTCTGTCGGGCGAACTGTATGGCCTCTCTGGCTTCCCGAGTCTGATTCTTCACATTGCCTTGATAATCCCTCAGCATGATGTTGTAATCGGGGCTCACATGGAGTTCAGGAATGGAGCTGTTGTTGAGCGTCAGGTTCAGCAGGCCATCTTCGTTTTCGAGCAAGAAATCGGGTGTGATTTCCTCCATCGATTCCTGTAGGGATGAACCGTACATGCTGCCCGGTTTCGGGTTCAGCCGGACAATTTCCTGAATGATTTCTCTCAACTCATCGTTGGTCCAGTCCATGCGTTTAAGAATCACATCGTAATGTTTTCGGGAGAAATCTTCAAAACAAGACTCCAACAAACGGATGGATTTCTCGACCAAAACTGAATTTGGTTTACGTTTGAGCTGCAGCAAAAGGCATTCTTGCAAATCGCAGGCTGCCACCCCAGGCGGGTCAAAGTGTTGAACCATCCGGATGATTTCCTGTATGGTCGAAACCGGCAACTCCAGACCAAGTTGAATGGCCAGATCGTCAGAAAGGTACTCGGCATTGCGTCGCAGATAACCGTCATCGTCGATGCTGCCGACCACATAATCCGCCGCCACTTTCAAAGTCTCGTCCAGCTCCTGCAAATCCAGCTGTTCCTGCAAAAAATCATGAAGGGAGGTATTGACCGAAACGGGCACGAATTCACGGCGTTCCTCAGGGCTAGCCTTCTCAAGACGGGTTCGGTAATCGGGTATATCGTCGTCATTGGCATAATCGCCCAAGGAGAAATCCTCGTTGTCACCCTCCGGATTATCGAATGTCAAATCGTCTTCCTGCTTCAGTTCTGGGTCCTCACCAATTTCAAGGGCAGGATTCTCATCGACTTCCCGCATGATACGCTCAGCCATCTCCAGTGTGGTGACCTCCAAGAGCTTCACCTGCTGAATTTGCAGCGGCGAAAGCTTTTGCTGCATTTTTTGCGAGAGGGTTTGTCGTAGCATGCGAATTAAATTGGATACAAAAATACGAAAAATACGAGGACGACCTAACGCTAATAGCGGAAACTGCTACCGCCAAGGAATTCACGCAACAAGGAAGTCGGTGGAATTTCAGGGTCGGAAATGGGTAGGAAATACTCTACGAAACGTAATAAACGGTGTGCTTCAGCATATTCAGGGCAATTTTGCGGAACCTGTCTCAAGATGGGTTCTGCATAACTCCTCAAAACAGAAAACTCAAAAATGAGGGCCGAATTAAACATGGCATCGGAATTTTCCTGAAATGGAAAAATCCATTTTTCCTCCCCTTCGCGGACACTTTCCCAACGGGAAATGGTATCCCTGGCCGAGTAGCCCCGATAACGGAAGTCGCGTATAATCCTTCGCAACAAGCGGTTGTCAGTGGTCGGGATCCAATTGTGATCATCCAGCGACATGGAGGTCAGAGCGGAAACATACACTTTATACTGAACTTCGGGGGGAATATCTGGCAATAAATTTGGATTCAGCGCATGAATTCCTTCCAGGATCAAGACCGTCTGCTCCGTAAGCTTCAGCTTGTCACCCCGATACTCTTTTTTTCCCATGGCAAAGTTGAAAACCGGTGTTTCCACTTCCTCACCCTGCAACAAGGATTTCAATTGTTGATTGAACAATTCCAGATCGAGGGCATAGAGCGACTCAAAATCATAATTGCCTTTTTCATCTTTAGGGGTCTGCTCCCTATTCACAAAATAGTTGTCCAACGAGATGGCAACCGGTTTCATGCCCAACACCATCAATTGTATGGCCAACCGTTTGGCAAAGGTGGTCTTACCCGAAGAAGACGGCCCAGAAATGAGCACCATTCGAACCATTTCTCGTTGGTTGATGGCATCTGCAATGTGCGCAATTTTCTTTTCCTGAAGTGACTCTGAAATATTAATCAGGTTGGTCGATTCACCGCTCAGACAAGTTTTATTGAGATCACCTACATTGTTTAGGGACATTATTCTGTTCCAGTTCAAGTACTCTTTAAATACACCCAACAACTTTGGTTGATATTCAATGTCCTGTAAGATTTTCGGGTTACTTCTATTTGGAATCTGGAGAAGGATACCATCAAAATACGGCGTAATGTCAAATAAATTCAGGTATCCGCTGGATACGGCCAGCGCACCGTAATAGTAATCAATGTGCTCGCACATCTTGAAATATCCGCTGTAAAGAGAACCTTGTGTGGTAAGCAGATCAACAATGTCCAATCGACCGCGTTCCCGAAACATCTCGACCACGGCTGTTGTTTCTTCCTCGACGTATTCGATGTTGCAGTCTTCGAGGATAAGCTCCTGAGCGCGCTTCTTGATGGCCAGCAAATCGGCAGGTTCGGTTGGACGTCCCAGATTCAGCACACAGAAATAACCTTTTGAGACCGGATGCTCCAGTTTGATCTGACATCCCGGATACAACTCGGACACCGCTGCTGAAAGCACAAATGTCAGCGTACGCACATAAGCGCGCATCCCAGAGCTGCTGTAAGTATTGATAAACTCGATTTGCTTTGGTTTGTATAGTTCGAAATTAAGACTGACAGTCTTGTTGTTGACACGTGCGGCTATGGCGTTGGGCAGCACTTCTACCGCCATTTTCTCATAAACTTGCTTTACGGTGCTTCCCAACGGGAAAAGCTCGTATTGATTAGTGTTCAGGCAAAGAACCCGGATTGTTTTTCCCATAATTTGACAATTGCAATTAAAGTCTTAAAAATACGAATTTATAGCGTTTCTAGACGCTTTCTAGGATGAAAAATCGAGTTTTTTGCATATGTCGGGCATCCTATAAACTTTTTTAATTTTTATTAGGTGTTTATCTGTGATATTTCTATTACTTTTGCGACACTTTTGCACATTTTGAAATCCAATTATAAATTAACACACAACAATGAAAAAACTGAGTATTCTTTTTATTGCCGCCATGCTCGTAATGGGCATGAGCTTCGCTTCTTGCAGCAAGACTTCCGGAAGCAAAATGAAAACCGCTGTTGACAGCTTAAGTTATGCTTATGGTGTTGGCATGGGTACCAACCTAGCTCAAAATTTGGAGCAATTTCCTGCCAAAATCAATGTGGAACTGTTCCTTGCTGTTTTTGAAAAAGCACTGAAAGGTGACACTGCCAAATTGGCCATCACACCTCAACAAGCTTACGATGTATTCCAACGCTGTTTGGCTACTGCACAAAAAGAAGCTGCCGTTGCTGTTAAAGAAGAAGCTAAGAAATTCCTTGAAAAGAATGCAAAGGCTGACGGTGTTAAAACCACACCTTCCGGTCTTCAGTATATTATTATCAAAGAAGGTAATGGTCCGAAACCAGTTGATACCGCTACTGTAAGTGTTCATTATCATGGTACGTTGTTGGACGGAACCGTATTTGACAGCTCTATCGACCGCGGTACTCCTGCCGAATTCCCCTTGAACCGTGTTATCAAAGGTTGGACGGAAGGTATTCAGCTGATGAGCGTTGGCTCCAAGTTTAAATTCTGGATTCCTGCTGATTTGGCTTACGGTGACAATGGTGCCGGTGCTCAAGTTAAACCAGGTTCTTTGTTGATTTTCGAAGTTGAACTGCTTGGCATCAAGGGTATCACTCCTGAACCTGCAACTCCTTCTATCGCTCCCGCTGCTACCAAATAATTGAAGCAACATACTAGAAGGCGGTCAGCTCCCATAATTGAGGGTTGACCGCCTTTTTTGTGTCATAATTTGAATTTAATGCCCCAAATCTGTACTTTTGTTCATCAAAATTGGCATTATTGTAAAAAAACAAGTACTTTGCGGTATTAAATGTTTGAACTATGAATACTCCTTTTGCTGCTGAGAAAATAGATGCTTTGGATCGTCAGATTCTTGAGATCATCACCCAAAACGCACGTGTCCCTTTTAAAGATGTCGCAGCCGAATGCGGGGTATCCCGTGCGGCCATTCATCAACGCGTTCAACGGTTAATAGACATGGGCGTCATCACTGGTTCAGGATATACCATCAATCCAAAAACGTTGGGTTACCAAACTTGCACGTACATCGGTGTGAAACTCGAACGCGGCTCCATGTATAAAGAAGTGGTGCCTTCGCTCGAAAAGATACCCGAGATCATCGAATGCCATTTTTGCACCGGCCCTTATACCGTGTTGGTGAAACTGCATTGTCGTGACAACGAACACCTGATGGACCTGCTGAACCGCAAGATTCAGGAAATTCCTGGCGTGACGGCCACCGAAACGCTGATTTCACTGGAACAGTCCATCAAGCGTCACATTCCTATAGAGCTTTAAAATTTCAGGAGGGCATCCACGTATTTTCGGTCGTCCACAAGCTGTGCGACCAATGCATCAACGTCCGGGAAAGCCACATCAGCACGAAACCGTTCCACAAAGCCTACAGAAATTACTTGTTGGTACAAATCACCCTGAAAATCCAAGATGTGCACTTCGATGGTGACGTCTGAATCCTTGTGCAGTGTGGGTCTACGTCCAATGTCAAGCATGCCTTTGTAACGTTTGCCTTTCACTTCGGTCCATACGGCATACACGCCAAAAGCGGGTAAGAGCTTGAAAGAATCGAGCGGCTCAATGTTGGCTGTTGGAAAACCAATCTGTCGGCCAATCTGATGACCACCCACGACAGTACCTCGCACCTGATAAATGTAGCCGAGTGCAGCGTTGGCTTCGGCCATTTTACCTGCCAGAATGTTGCGACGAATGTAGGAGGAGCTGATTATTTCCATTCCAGTATCATTCATCGAAAAGGGTGTTGCTTGAACAACTTCCATACCGATTTCTTTCCCGTACGTGCAATAAGAATCAAAGTCGTCGGAACGGTTGTTTCCAAAACGGTGGTCGAAGCCAATGACCAAGGTTTTCACGTGCAGTTCCTGAAGTAGAATTTCCTCCATGAACTGTCGGGCAGGCATTTCAGACAAGGCTTTATCGAAGGTCAAAGTCCGAATTAGGTCAGCACCAGTTTTTGAAAGTTTTTGTTCCTTTTCGAAGCGGTCGGTGAGCAACTGCGGACAATAGTTGGTTTGAATCACCGTCCTGGGATGTGGCCAAAAACTGATGACCATTGACGGCAGTCCCTTTTGGGCGGCAATGCGTTTGGTTTCGTCAATCAGGAAGTGATGCCCCAGATGCACACCATCAAAGAATCCCATCGTGGCCACACAGGCCTCAGGTTGAAGCAACTCGCCTGTGAAATCTTCAAAAGGCTCTGGCTGGTAGGTATGCATGCCCAATTCAGCTGCTGTATGGCAATTGGCAGGCGCATCATCCACCAATAAGGTTTCTTCTGCCAGGATTCCCGCATCGTTCAATACGTATTCGAAAATAGCCCGACCAGGTTTTGACAAGCCGACTTCGTACGACAGATAAAGCTTCTCGAAACATTCACTCACCGGAAAACCGGCCTCATCAAATTCATCGAGCTTGCGGATATGTATCGGATTGGTGTTGCTTAGAAGAAAAACCCGGTAGGTTTTGGCCAATTCGTGCACCATTTTGATTTTGTTCAAGGGTGTATGCAACAAAAAGGCACCCCAGGCTTCTTCAATTTGCTGGTCTGTTAATTCGACCTTGAACGTTTCACGGATTTCATTTCGGAACTGATGCAAGTCAATATCACCGTTTTCCACCTTTCCGAAAGGGCCTTGATGACCGTAGGGCGTCAAATAATCGGCTACTTGCGGCAAACCGAGTGCCGCAAAGGCATCCAGGCAGGCCTGTGGTTTTAAATCCACCAGCACACCGCCAAAATCAAAAATGATGTTTTTTATCCCTTTTAAACGAACCATAGGAGGTTATTAGCACTTCTTGACAAAGATACAAAGAATACACGTCAGGCCAAAGTACCCAAAATTTTCACAGACCATTTTGGCCACCATTCAGCCAAAATTATTGTAACTTGCAGCAAAAATCAGTGTGTTTTAATTTAAATTGCAACGCTATGAAACCAAAATTCTTGTTCTCGAAAATTCTGTTGGCAGGATTCTTTTTGTTCAGTTTCTCAACAATTTACGGCCAAACACCTGAGAAACCTCAACCAATGTCTTCCATCCCTGCCGAACTGAACACCATCTTCACCACTTCCTGTTTGAAATGTCATGGAACTGGCGGTAGTTCTTTTGTTTTGTCCAAGGTTGATTTCTCCAAGTGGGATGAGTATACGGCTGATGTTAAAGCCAAAAAGGCTAAAGCAATAGCCGATGTCGTCGCCAACGGAAGCATGCCTCCCAAGTCCTTCGTAAAAGCAAATCCGAAAGCCGCTCTACTAAAGGACCAAATCGATTTGATTCAAAAATGGAGTGAAACCTTCACCGTCAAAAAGTAAAACAATAATAGATACCATCTATTAACTCATTGTAAATCATAGAGTACATAGTATCAATTTGCTGATTATATTTGATCGACAATTAATATTGATACTTTATGAAAAAAATTATACTCGCACTATTACTGGCCTCCTCTTATTTGAGTGGATTCAGTACGACTTTTAATGTTGCTACTTCAGGTAATACTTTCACGCCTGCATCTATAATTATTAAGTTCGGTGATAACGTCAACTTTGCAATTGAATCTTGGCACAATGCGGTGGAAGTAAGCGAAGATGTTTGGAGTGCCAACGAAAATTCACCTGTAATCGGATTTTCAGTTCCTTATGGAGGTGGAACAGTTACGCCTCAGCAACTGTCAGTCGGAACGCATTATTACGTTTGCACACCCCATGCAGCAATGGGTATGAGAGGTGTCATCATCGTTCAGGCAGCAACAGTTTTGGACGAAGCCCTACTAGAAAACAACGTTTCGGTATTTCCGAACCCTATCGTTGATCAATTGAACGTTCGACTTAATTTGACAGAAGCTACAAATCTTGAAGTTAAGCTTTACGATGTTCAAGGTAAGTTGGTACAAACTCTTTTACCAATAGCGTCGGTTTCAGGAGCGTTCTCACAAACATTTCCAATCTCTAATGAGCTGAACCCGGGCGTATACTTTGTACGAATGACAATGGGGAATAACACAACATACAAGAAAGTGATTCATTTATAAACTCAAGAAAAGACCAATCAGACCATGAAAAAAATGCTTTTCTTCTTAGCCCTGGGCCTTATCGCTTTTGGCTTAAGTACTTGTAATTACAACAATGAAGAGACGCTTTACACTGCAAATGACTGTGACACGACAAACATCACGTTCCATGCAACAATCGCACCTATTTTCGAAACCAACTGCCTTCGCTGTCACGGCAATGCAGTTGCGTTAACCAATGGTGGTGGTGTCCGTTTGCAAGATTATGCCGATGTAAAAACAAACCTGGATCGAGCCTTTGGTGCCATGTCACATTTGGAAGGTTATCCGCCCATGCCTTTGGACATGAGCGCAATGATTGATGAATGTACCATTCGGAAAGTGCGCATTTGGAAAAATGCAGGTGGACTTAACAATTGATTTATTTCGTTAATTGCACTAAAAGATGAGCTATTTTAGAAACCTTTGTCTTTTACTTGTCTGGATTATTTCATGTTCTCAAATGAAGGCTCAAGAAACGCTCAATGCTTTTGACACCTTTAAATCAACTCGGGTTTTAAACGGTCACTCCAACGAATTGATGCCCGAAGGCCAGCTTGATTTCAGAGTAGAGCACCGTTTCGGACGGATCAATCAGGGCTATTATGAGTTATTCGGCTTGGATCAATCCAATACTTTTCTCTCACTTGAATACGGTATAAAAGATTGGCTACAATTTGGTATCAATCGAGCTTCGCTGGATAAGACCGTTTCGGGTTTTGCAAAATTCCGAGTATGCAGGCAAAGCACCGTTGCATCGAACATGCCAGTCTCGGTAACTGCCTTGCTGGGAACAAGTGTGGTTGGAACCAAGTGGGCAATTCCCAATCGGGATAATCTATTTTCCTCAAGGGTAAGTTATGCCAGTCAGTTCATCCTAGCACGCAAATTTAACGAGCACTTCTCATTACAAATTGCTCCGATTTGGATTCACCGAAATCTGGTGCCGACCATCCAGGACAAAAACGACCAGTTTGCCTTGGGCATTGGTTCCCGCTACAACATTTCAGACATGTCTTCCATCAACGTGGAGTATTACCCGGTTTTAAGTCCCTCCTGGAATCATCAAAATCCAAATTACCGCAACTCGCTATCCATCGGTTTCGACATTAAAACAGGCAGGCATATATTTCAATTGATGCTTTCCAATTCGATGGGCATGATCGAAAAGAGCTTTGTGACTGAAACCACCGGAAACTGGCTGAAGGGTGATTTGCATCTGGGGTTCAATATTTCAAGGGTGTTTTCATTCAACTAAAATTACTACATTGCGAAAAATTTGTGCAATTATCAATTGATTGAAAGTACCATGATTAATCTTATGAAGTTTACTTTGAGCAAGTTGCTTATTATCGCGGTGGTGGCATCCGTTGCATTTGAATTTACTCCGGTTTATTCACAGAATATTGCCCAGTGGCGTGGCGCAAACCGGGATGGTCAATACAACGGAACCAGTCTTTTAAATGTATGGCCTGAAACTGGTCCTGAATTGGTATGGTTCACAGAAGAAATAGGAAACGGATATGGTGCGCCGACCATTGCAAATGACAAGTTGTTTGTAAATGGGGAAACCGATAGTGTCAGTTATCTGTTTGCCTTCGACTTAAAAGGAAAATTGCTTTGGAAAGCCCCTAATGGCAACGAATTTACAGGAACCGGTTTCCCAGGTCGTTTTCCAGGGTCTCGTTCAGCACCGACCATTTTGGGAAATCTGGCTTATGCCTGTTCAGGCCTAGGAAGAATTGCCTGTTATGACATCTCCGATGGTAAAGAAAAATGGGCCGTTGACATGATCAAAGACCTTGGTGGATGCCCTATTGAATTCGGCTATTCAGAATCCTTGGCTGTAGATGCTGAAAACGTGTATTGTTCACCAGGAGGGCCAACAACCAATGTCGCCGCTTTCAACCGTTTTACCGGCAAGCCAGTTTGGACCTCAAAAGTACTGGGTGATACCATGACATATTGCTCGCCGTTGCTCATCAAACTTCCGGGACGCAAAATCCTGGTTAATATATCCCGTTATTTTCTGTTTGCAGTTGATTGCAAGAATGGTGAATTGCTCTGGTCGTACCGTTTAAAAGGCGCTAAGGATGATGCACAACATTGCAACACCCCCATTTATAAGGATGGTTCCATTTATCTCGTTTTTGGAAAAGGCATCGATAATGGCACAACCAAACTTGAATTGTCACCTGATGGGATGAGTGTCAAAGAACTTTGGATCAACAACCAGGTTCGGAATGCGATGGGAGGCTTTGTCATCGTTGGGAACGCTTTGTTTGCCACCATCGAAAATAATTATCTTAAAGGGATTGATCTAAATCAAGGTTCCATCACCGATTCTGTGAAAGTAAGAAACGGAAGCCTGATTTTCGCTGACAATAAATTTATTTGTTACGGGAACAACGGCGAAGTGAACTTAATCAACTACGACCTAAAAAAGCTCACTCTCGCAGGCAAACTTAAAATCGAGAAAGGCAGCAAGGATCATTCAGCTCATCCGGTTTTGGCGAATGGAATCCTGTATATCCGACGCGGCAAGGGGCTTATGGCGTATAAGGTAAACTAATTTATGCTCACAACCCTTGCCCATTTCCCAAAATTTCCGTAATATTGCACCCGCTTTCGGCAACCATGTCGAAACGGGCCTATAGCTCAGTTGGTTAGTAGCACCTGACTCATAATCAGGGGGTCACAGGTTCAAGCCCTGTTGGGCCCACCCCTTAATAATGAAGCACTTACGAGGAGTTCCCGTAAGTGCTTTTTTTATGCCGTTGCACACGTTTTGCACACAACTATTGAAAAGTGGTGAAAAAGGATGAAAAAAGGGTAGTTATAGACACATAATCAAATTAGTCATAATGGTTTAAAAAACTCTACGAACTACTTTGCCCAAAATGAAAATCATAAATGTTTCAAAGAGGATTAAAAGATTCACTTGGGCATTTTAATTATATTTTCTTGAATTTTGGAATTCCAACATCTTGAATCTTATAATGCTCACAAATACCTGTTACATATTTTAAACGAGGATGGTTGATTAAAATCCCAATATTGCCATCGTATGAATAATAGGGTGTAATATCTTTAATGCCGGTCCAACCAGTTATTAAATCAACAAAAATGCCAATAGCCTGAGACGCTAGTATTCCGTTTGGCCAAACGACCTGAGGACGCCCTCCTGCTGCACCATACTTAGCAGCTTCTTTTGTCAGATTCTCATCAGTTAGAAATCTCATGCAATGCATACAATGGTTTCCAGGCATAGACAGTATTACCTGCCCCACAATATTTGGGGCCTCGCTTTTATAATCATTGTAAACATCCATTCCAATGTCAATATACGGAATCAAGTACCTTCTACATTCACTTTCAATATCTCTTCTGGCCAGATATGAATCAACACAACCAAAAACGATATCGCATTCCTGAAGTGATTCTGGGTCATTTAACCAGTCATCTTCAATGGCATTAATTTTCGCATCTAAATGAAGCTGGTTAATAATACGACTAGCCACTACTGTTTTTTTTGTTTTTGTTTTAATGTCTAATAAGCTTGCCCCAATTAATCGGTTTAAGTTTGTTTCATCGACAATATCATAATCAAAAAGGACATAATTCTTTACTCCTAAATGTGCTAATTGTTGAACAATATGAGAACCTCCTCCTCCTAATCCAATGACTCCAATCTTAATCTGGCTTAAAATAGACTGCGAATTTATACCAAGAAATGATTGACGATTATATCTTTTTGTAGAAAGATTTAAACGTACTTGGCAAGGAAAACTAAATGCTAATGGTGAACCCACAACAACGATTTTATCTACTTTCCTTAATGTAGATTCTCCCGGTAATTTCACAAGTGCATTAATTTTCTCCTTTCCAAAAAGAATCATGCCATGAACCTGACTACCATCGGCATAGCTAAATGATTTAATGATTTCCGGATTATCTTCAAGGTCGATAGTGCTGAATTCAGGCTTAATACTTGATTGATGACAATGTGCATGAAAGCAGCCATTCTTTGTGTCAAGTATACCTTGTAAGCTTTCACGGATGGCATTTGAGTTAATTCTTGCTCCAACCTCTTGGTCATCAATATATTGATCATCAGGAATATGTCTATATGCAAACATGCAAATAATTATATTCCCATTTTTGAGCAATTTATGTGTTGAAGAAATGAAACCAATTCTTTCGAATGCAAAAGCATGAGGCTTGTTCAAATCTTTTTTAATTTGACTGAGCAAGCTAGATGGGATACGGATTAAAATTTCAGGCTTATTCATTTTCTAAATGCATCAATATGTGAACGAATAAGCTGGATTAACCGTTGATCTGGATTGATATTCCATGATATAGCATACCAAGTACGATCAAGAATTCTTACTTGACTATTCCAATTTAGGCTTTGGCATCCAGTAATTTTTTCCGAAAAAAAGAGTCTTGATTTGTAACCGTCCCTAGGCATTGGGCAAAATAATGCATCAAGGGTTGCGGGGGAACAATTTTCCGGTAGATCCAAATTTGGCAAGAAGAAGTAGGTGAAACCTGCCTCTTCTGCCACTTGAACGGGAGTATTCAGAAAAGTGTGTCAACCTTAATTCCTTAAGGCAAATATAGTTCATAAAAGATATCTTTCGAACCGCTGTCCAAATTGATCGATCAGTTCTCTTTGGATGGTAGGCCAAGAGAAAGCTGTACGATTCCAGCTTTGTTTGTTGTGCATCAGCGTGAGATACAGCTGTTTGATCAGCCCTCTGTCATTGCTCCATGCCCCTTTTGACTTGGTTACTTTACGCATGATCCGGTGCAGTGCTTCAACAGGATTTGTCGTGTAAATCATCCTTCGGATGTTTTGGCTATAATCCATAAATTGCATCAGCTCAGTCCAGTTGGCCTCCCATTTGGGACGTATCTCCTTGTATTTTACGTCCCACTTGATGCCGAACGATTCAAGCGCAAGTGCCGCCTGTTGCCTGTCTGAGGCGGTGTAGACGTTGCGTAGATCCGCACAGACAGCCTTGATGTCACGATCAAGTACGAATCTTGTTGAGTTCCTGATCATATGCACGATGCAACGCTGAATCAAGGCGTCCGGATAGACATTCTCGATGGCATCCTGGAAGCCTGTAAGGCCGTCGATGCAGAAGAATATGACGTCTTCCACGCCTCGACGTTTGAGATCCTCCAGTATCAGGCCCCATTGCCTTGCGCCCTCGCTATCGTTCAAGTACAGGCCCAGAACGTCGCGTTGGCCATCCACTGTGATGCCATATACCGAGTAAACAGCTTTGCTGATAACCTTGCCGTCCTCCCTTACCTTATAATGGATTGCATCAAGATAAACGATCGGAAAGCACGGCGCCAGAGGGCGTTGCTGCCACTCAAGAATCTCATTCCAAACGCGGTCGGTGACGGCGCTGATGGCACCCGCACTCACCTCCACGCCGTAAAGCTCCATGAGTTGGTGGCGCACGTCCTCCACCGACTGGCCGCGGGCGTAAAGGCTCAATATGACGTCGTCAAGACCGGTGCCAAGCTCGCGTTCCCACTTCTTTATCAGTTGGGGCTCATGGCTACCATCGCGGTCCCGGGGCGTATTTACGGCTATAGGACCCACTCGGCTCTTGACCACCTTATGGGTGTGACCATTGCGACGATCATCCTTATTGTCGGACTTTACCTCTTGTAAATGATAATCCATCTCTCCCTCCAATGCCGCATTCACAAGGGCTTGCAGCAGATCGGTAAAGATGCCTCCGTCACCTACAACAGGGTCACCATTATAAAGACGACTCACAATCTCAGTCCGTTTTGCTTCGTCAGGTATCAAATCAACTAAACGAGGCTGTTTCGTTCGATGTTTCGTTTCCATATGTCAAAGTTAATAATGTTCATCATATCATTATCTTTGACACACTTTTTTGAACAGCCTCACTTGAACTTCAGGATAAATCCTTTTTACTTCATCGATTTGATCCGATTCAAAGTCCATTATTATACTTATTAAGAAGATGCACCATCTTTTGTATGTCCTATAAAAACTTCTCCTCCCTTGATGACAATCGAACTATCATCTGGCAGTTCTGTAATTTTACCATCAATTATCTCTTCAAGCATGTAATTAAGCGGAACTCCCCCAATTGTTTTTATCTCAATTACAGTTCGTCTACCTCTGTGAATCTCCTTAAAAATATCATTCACTTTAATCTCTACAACATCATTACGATGTTCTTCTGCATTTCCATTTTTTTCGTTTCCCATTTTGTAAAATTTTAAATTAATTATTTTCCTTCCGAACTTCCTAAGATGGCTTATTATCTGATTTCTAATCGATAAATCATCCATTGTCAGTATTTCTTGAAATCCATCGCTCGGTTTTTGGATCTAATGATTGAAATCCCTGTTTAATCGCATTTTCACGATACCCTATATTTGTTTGTCAGTTTCTCGCCGTTGATAACTCCTTTCTTTTTATTAATTTTGTTACATTATAATCACGCATTCGTGTGATCCCTTATAATTAATACAAAAAGCGTTACCAACGATTTTAGGTATATATAATGTGAACTTATGAAAGAGTGGAAGGATTATGAAAATACACCTACAATCGAACTGATTGGTATTATCAAGTCAAAGGATCAACCCCTACAACTTGATAATGCCAAAGCTGCATTTCGCGCTTTTTACTTTAGATTTTTTAGTATGGTAGCTAAGAAATCAGAAATCGTAAGTAAAAGGAATGGCTACGATAGAGAATTTGCACTTGAAGTTACAGAAAGTACTTTTGCGAAATTCTGGAAATACCCCGGTTTTAAACTTGAGAAGATGAGAGCCTCAACTCCAGATAAGGGCGTGGAATTATATCTTTCAAGAATTGCTCAAAATGTCTTCTATGACTTGCTTAATCAAAAAAATGGAATTAAAGTTTCCCCTTATGATGGGCTTGAAGAAATCGTCTATGATATTCCAATTTTATCCGAATATATTGAAATTAACAATGAAAGATTCCAAATTATTAATAAGGTTCTTTCTACTTTAGGCCCAAAACATAAAATAATTTATCTAACATATTTGCAGCACGAAATTACGGGGCATAAATTGCCAAGAAAATTACTTTGTGAACTTCGAATAAAACTTGGAATATCACAAGATACAATTCGCTTCTACAGACATGAAGTTTTAACCAAAATTGATGAATACACTTCTATATGGAAAAAAGAATAGACACTGATCAGAAAACCGTAGATTATATCTTTGGGTCTGTCGGTTTGATTTATCCAAGGACTGAGCTCGAACTTGATAATTTTAACAAGCTATATTCAGAGGTAGAATTTGATTTGGATGGTTATTTATTAAATCCAGATAGAGCTTTTGCTGAAACTATAACAACAGAAATAACCAATGGTAGAAACAAGTTCAAATTTGAGTGCTCCGAAAACACCTATTTTAAAAGAGCTGTTTTAGCTGCTGAAATTACTACTCAATTATATTTTGAACCAACTTTTGGGAATGTCAAATTGCAAAAATTGATGTTCCTCTGCGAAAACATTGAAGAAGTGAATATAAACTTTGAGTATTCTAAGCAGGCTGCAGGACCATATGACAATAAATTTATGCATAGTATTGGTGCAGAATTTAAAAGACAGGGTTGGTTCAAAGTTGAGAGAGAGAAAAATGGAGACTATTTCAGAAATAAATATGTGCCTTTAGAAAAGTTTGGGAATCATAAAGAATACTTTAGTCATTATTTTAGTTGTAATCAGGAACGGATTTTATGGTTTATTGATACTTTCAGAAAAGAAAAAACTGATCAAGTTGAATTAGTTGCCACATTATATGCATGTTGGAAAGAACTTTTATCCCAAAATAGGTTGATTTCAGATGACAATTTAATTTCTTTACTATACGATTGGTCCAAAGAAAAGAAGAAGTATTCTCGACGAAACATTATATATGCCATTGAATGGATGAAGGATAATAAAGTTATTCCGTATAGTGCTAAATAATACTCAAGATCAATGCTATTTTTGTGGTTTAGCAAAAGATTTTCAACTGATTATATTAAATATGCAATTAATATGATTATTGACAAATACCGCTTTCTCACTCAAAATATCCACAAATCAAAACAATTGGATATTTTATAGGAAATCCAATCTTTCAATCTTTTTGAATCAATTTTATGTTATTAATAAAATTGATGGCCGCTTCAAAATCGAAGTATCTTTCTTTCAAAATCTCACACTTATATTTCATTGGTAAAAATGAGCCCCATTTAGAAAAGCTCAAAATTGATTTGTCTATTTCGATAGCCTTGATAAGGTGATTGTCAATATTTCCATAGACTTCATTGACTTTTACTATTAAAGTTTGAAAATCTTCAAATTGAGTGCTTATTACAAGTGAACTGCTATGATCTTCTAAAATTACACGTGTTCCTGTTAATTGAATTAAAAAAAGAAGAGTTCGATTTATAACTGTTCCTGTGAAAGTATAAAGGATCAAAGTTTCGTCTTTTATAATCAATGGCCTATCATATTCAAAATCTGTTATTTGGTATCCCTTAAAATCATACCTCAAATCATGTAAAACGTCATGGCAAGATGTTTCGAGTTCATCATAGATTTCATTTGATTTCAAAATATGTAGCATTTCCAATCGAATTCTGGAGTGAATGCTACCACTACCACCAAAAAACATAGGTTTTTTACCATCTATAGCTGGAATTACTTCAATCTTAGCACCTTTTAAATCTATATCCTTGATTTTCCATATTCTTGCAGCAAGGAATATATTTTCATCAACAATTACTTGAGGTGAGTATGGGATTTCACCGATTTTTCGACCAGAATGTAGGACTTTAAAGTTTGATTCAGTTTTAAATACACTATAGAATTCTTTCGAATTCACAATTTGCTCCCCTGCAATGCCAAGTATGATTTCATGCTGTACTACTTCCAGATAATCCATGGTGATGGCTTCATTTATGATAGAAACCAGATCCTCTTCACTTAAAGTTTTGAAAGCGAAATTAATCTTTAACCTGTTTAACAAATCTTCTTTTTTGCAACCACTTAACTGTTTTGCGATTGACAGAAGTTGGTGTAATAGGATATCGTAGGGTTTTTCGGAGGTTTTGATTGGTTCAAGAAAATCAGCTTGATATAATAACCAACACGCAAGAGCTTGTAAAAAACTCCATTTATCAGTTGCATAAATAGATACAATGCTTTTCTCGCCCTCTCTACGACCACTCCTTCCAATTCTTTGAACAAGTGATGAGACTGAATGTGTCGAATCAATTTGTACAATTTTATCTACTGTGCCAATATCAATTCCTAGTTCCAGCGTTGAAGTACAAGAAATGCAAAAATTGAATCGTTCATTATTCTTTGCAAAATGTTCAATGTTTTCCCTTATTTCTTTGTCTACGGATGAATGGTGTGAGTAGTAGAATTTATGGCCATGATGTTTGTCTGAAATCTTTCTAAGTTTGACTGCAACCTCTTCGGCTCTTCCTCGACTATTTGGAAATATAAGGACTTTGTTTCTTGACGTTTCTAAATATAAATCTTTCAAGAGATCTAAAGAAAGCTCCACCGTACTATTTGGAAAGTACTTAAATTTTGCTTCAGTCTCCTTTTTGCCTCTATCCAAAAGGACAAATGTCTTTGCAATATTTCCGGTTAGCTTTTTTGCTTCAATGTAATTATCGTCACCAATAGTGGCTGATAATCCAATAGTAATGATGTTCCCTTTGTTAACTTGTTGAAGTCGTGATAATAGTGACATTAATTGTAATCCGCGATCAGCACCCAGGAATGAATGTATCTCATCGATGACAATGTATTTTAAATTACCAAAAAGAGCCGCCACATTGTAAGGCGCATTCACAAACATTGCTTCTATGGATTCAGGAGTAATTAAGACAATACCGCTTGGTTCTTTAATCAATTTAAGCTTAAGCGATTTTTGAGCCTCGCCATGCCACTTTGTTACTTTAACCTCTAAATCCTCGCATAGCTCTTCTATCCTGAAAAATTGGTCATTAATTAGGGCTATTAATGGAGATATGTATAAAACCTGAACCCCAACTTGATTAAAGTCTGTTTTCGAAAGTATAGGTAAAAATGCGGCTTCCGTTTTTCCCGATGCAGTCCTCGAAGCTAAAATGTAATTATTATCCGTTGTGATGATTTTTGTGATAGCCGCTGCTTGAATCGGGCGTAATGATTCCCATCGTTTATCGCGTATGTATTTCCTTATAGGCTCTGATAATAAGCTGTATGACATTATAGCTCTTCTATGAGATTACTTAAATTATCATCTGGTCTTTCATCAGCAATTTCAACTTTAGAAATCAAATCAGAAAGTTTCTCACTAGGATTTTGTCTTATGATGCTCAGAATATTAAGAAAGTCTCTAATCACTTCCCTTGGTGTTAAAAACTCATCAGCGCCAGGTTTGTTGAATAGTTCTTCCATAAACAACTGAATATCTTTATCAGAGATGCTTAGTGTTATTCTATAATTTGAATCATAAATTTCTTTTAGATTTTTAAGGAGTACAAATATCTCATTATGATCAAGCGGAACTAATTTAATAACCGGTTGCGAAAAATCTCGTAATGCTGAGGTCTCGAATTTGTTGGTTTCTAATCTAGTTTTCAGTGCATCATAACTAAATAGTCCTCTCCTTTCATTTTCAAGAAATTCCTTTGTCCCTGCAAAATTGATGAAGAAATTCGAAATTTTTCCTTGAAAGCAGTCATTGTAAATCATTAAAACTTTCTCGTAATTCTTAGATCTCATAACAGCAGTTGAGATTTTGTATAGATTTACTGCTTCATCCAAATTGATCATAAAACCACTATAACCTATGCTTACAAATAATCGACAGAAGTTACGAAGCATGTCATAGTAATTCTGATCATTTATTATTTCTCTAACTCCCAAATCTTGTCTTGCCTCAACCTTGCTATGGTATTCTCCTTTTAACCATTTTAGGGCAGATCTTCTCAAATATTCATCATCATTAATATAACCTTCATAGTACTTAATGACCACTAATCCAAAATCAAATCCTCCAGTTGAAGTAACTTCGTTGACAGTTTCCATGATACTTCTTTGTATAAGTGTAAAGTATCTTTTGTCTCGTATTTCTGTGATTGGTATTTCATTAATTTGAGCAGTATTTGTAATGATTTGTTCAATCCATTTATCCAAAATTGTTGGCAATGCTCCTCCTTCTGGTTTGGTTTGAATGGAAAGATTATCCATAATTGAACTATATAATGCTACCCCTTTACCATCATTAGCATATAGTCGATTATCAGGTGTAAAGTCTGCATTTGCAACAACAAACTTCTGTTTAGTAGCAACTGTATTTATCAAATGAAGCATGAAAGATTTTCCTGAACCGAAATCTCCAATCCAGAATTTTACCATACTATGGCCATTTTTAACGTCGTCAAGAGCAGATGTAAATGCTTCAATTTCAAGTTTTCGACCCACTGTAATATGTTGAATTCCAATTCTTGGAACTACACCGGCAGATAAAGAATTTATAATTGCTGTAGCTTCTTTTGGTTTTATTATCAAATCCATTGTTATATTTTTTTATTGGACTATTTCTTTGTAATAGGATTGTTCAATTACGTAGCTTTCTTCATCTTCTTCAATTAGAGCTTCACCAGCCAAGTGACTCGAACAGATTTCATTTATGCTGTCTATTAACTGGTTCTTGAATAATCCATGCTTCATAGCATATAGTTCAACATCCTTTTGATGAATAGAATATGCATTTTTCACAATCATCTCTACTAATCGCTCTTGTACTTCGTTTAATTTCAATTCAGCAGTAAACTTGGATTTTGGTTTTGAAGTTTGTTTAAGTAAAATTTCTACCTCCTCTTGATTTTTCTTTTCTGAACCTGAGTTATCTTCATTCTCTAAGTAGCCACTAAGTAATTCGACTGTACCTGCATGTTTTTGTTCGATCTCATTGATAGCAGTTTTGTCAAGAATTATTTTTTTCCTCTTGGGTACATAAATATTGGGGATCTTCTCAATAGCTGTTTTGAGATTTTTTGTTTTTATTAATTCATCTATGATTTTCTTGTATTCATTTTGTTGTTCTTCAGAACTAAACAAGACTTTTTTTACAGAAATTGTCGGTTGTTGGTTGTCAAATTTTGAAGACTTTAAATCATAATAAATATACTTTGCATAGTAAATCAAGGATTGAACTTTGTCATAAGTTGCGATGAATTTTGCTGCTTCAAAAAATATCTTCTCAATATTTGGGTTTTTCTTATTCGCCATTTCTAATTGATCAATAGTATAATTAAAGTGGCTTAGATCCTCATTTATAAAATTCTCAGTTATATTGGAGAACTCAATCTTCCACCGATTTACATTTTGAGCATTTAATACAATTTGTGTTGAGATGTCTGGTTTAATAATCTTGTTTTCATGTTTAATAATTAGGCTATTAACCAAAACACCGATTCGTTCTTCAAATTCATCTTGAAGATATATACTGTTTATTGGTGTAAACTCAGTCGATAATTTTCTTTTGTGCCCAAAGGTTTCTCTAACTGAATTTTCAACGCGTTTGAAAATAGTAAGATAAATTTCTGTTTCTGCTTGATGGTCGATATAGCCATTTCCATAATTCATCCACTCAGCGTTATAACCTTGTGTAACAGAACCTTCTTTATAAATTCGTTTGAATTCTGTATTGAAGAATGAAACTTCTTTAGTTAACGTTGTATCTTTGGCTTTTAAGTCTTTGCTTAACTCATTAATTATCAGAATATATTGTCTAATTACAGTTGTGCAGCACCCTTCAATTGCCGTGAATGCGTTTGATGGATTGTAAAATTTGTTTAGCCACGCTACTTCAAGCTTACTTAGGGCAAGTTTATCTTTGTATTGATTTCCTAACTTGTATAAATCAGGATTATAATCTGAAAATCCATTATCAAATTGATAGACTGGATCTTGTAATTCATCATATCTGTTTTTTGAATAGTCGTCCTCTCTTTGTCGTAGAATATTGTTTAATTGAGAAAGGCTATAGCTTTTAGTTCTTGGGCAAATCTCGCCCAATCTTTTTAATTGATCTTCCAGCAAAACAATGTCTTGATGATTTTTGTATTCGTTTAGCAAGTCATAAAATAAGATAAAAGCATAATTTGTATTGCCTTGTATATCAATATTTTCTCCGTTTATGAAACTTTTTCGAAAGTACTGATAAAATGTTTTCTGTTCTTTCGTTGCGTAGTTTAATTCTGTATGAGAATACACATAAGTATGGCTCCAATATGGAATTTCATATTGCTTTGAAGTATTTATTTCATGTTTCTCGACACTTAAATCGAGCGATTGATTGTTAACATCAATTATCGATTGATCATCATTTGATGAAATTGGAAAATTTTTAATTATTTGTTCTTCTCGTATATTTACTGGACTCTCAATCTTAATCTCTGTACTAGCACTAGTATTGAAGTCAATTTTACTAACAATATACGTCTGACTTTGATTTATTTCAGGATCCTTTTCGACTTTTTGATTTTCAACAATCGGTTTCTGTAAAGACGCTTCACGAAAATCATTATATTCTGAAATGATTTTATTTACGGGGAGTCCTAATCTTAACTTTTGAATGTGGAAGACTATTGCTTCAGATTCAATGAGCTTATTCTTGTACCTTTGATCTTGTTTATAGATTCCGTCTTTTTCAATTGCTTTTTCAAGGATAAAATCAAATAAGCTTATTCTTACATACTTTTTCCCTTCATAGAATTTTCTTGAATAAATGAAAATCGTTGTAAGCATTTGAATGGCTTCCAAGGATTGATTGCTGTTTCGATATGTTTCTGCTAATTCGTGTATTAATATGTTCTGTGATTTGTTTTTCTCTATAAACTGCAAATTACTCTCATTTTCTAAAGTTTCAAATGATTGCTTAAAGGGGTGTGTGGAATAAGATTCTCTTATGGGGTTAATTTGGGGGGCATTGAATGTTTGAGAGTTTGGTGTTGATATATTTGAATTAGCTTTTTTTTCGTTTTTGGCAAAATGAATTAGAAGGGCCACTATTCCAATAATTGCTCCAATTACAAGCATATATGGACCAGTTGCGATAATCAATACAATTATTAGCACAAGCCAAACAAATACAGTGACACATGAATTTTTGGTAGAACCACCCATTATTACGTTCTTCAGGATTAATTAACGCTCATATCATATATGAAGTATTTAAGGCTATGAATGTCTAAAAGTACAAATTGATTTTAATATATAATAAACAATCACCCCAGTTAAAGTCAAAAATATTCATTCTAAACATAGGCAAACAAAGTATTCAATAATATTCAGTCATACCTTCCTTGAAAAACATGAGTTTCGATTTTTAATATTGCTTCGATCTGTAAAAAAGGATATGAAGTACTTAATAAAACTGTAATCAATATACGTTTAATGAAGCACCTAAAGATGTATGTCAAAAACCTAACTTGACAAATTATTTGTTAGAAAGAAGACAAGAGGAAGTATCGCAAATGATAATTTCAATTTTGTCAATAATGGCAAATTTTGAACGTCAAATGATTTTAGAACGACAACGTGAAGGAATTTTTTAGCAAAAGCAAGAGGAGTTTACAGAGGGTGCAAAATTGGAACTACTGAAACAAAAATCACCTTTATAAGTAAGCCGCGTAATCAAAAGATATTAAGATACTTAGAGAAAGGCTATAAATATACTGAAATTTGTAAAATTATTGGTTGTTCCTTTTCAACTATAAATAAAGTTAAATCATTAAAATCGGAACTTGAGATATAATTAAATTACAACTTTCAATTTTAACTCGGCAATTCAAATTTAAAAATTCAATTTATAAGATTAAAAGCAAAGAAAAGTAAGCATGGTGCATTTTTTTGAGCTTTTGCCTCATTTTTTTTGTTTTAATCGAAGATATTACTTTATATTTGTTCACTGTTTGAGGTTTTCTCTCATTAATATAAAATAAAATACTATGCTTATTGAATTCAACGTAGGAAATTTCCGATCATTTAAGAAGAAATGCACCTTCTCATTAGAAGCCCAAGGGATAACTGAAGATCCAAAACAAAACATAGCAAGAATAGGCAAATACAAAATTGTCAAAACTGCTGCAATTTATGGTGCTAACTCAAGTGGAAAAAGCAACTTTATTAGAGCAATGGGTGAAATGTCTAACTGTGTCCGACATTCAATTAGACTTAATGACAACGATGTAATTAGAGAATATGACCCCTTTTTACTTTCTAAAGGTAAAGACAATGAACCAACCCATTTTGAAGTATTATTTATTATTGATAATACAAGATATAGATATGGTTTTGAATTTAATTCATCATCAATATCTAAAGAATGGCTATTAATTAAAGAGGAAGCAAATAAAGAAAAACCGTTGTTTATTAGAAATAAAGAAGGAATAGGTGTATCAAAATTAAACTTTATTGAGGGAATAGGTATAGAAGAAAAAACTAATGATAACAGGCTTTTCCTTTCACTTTGCGCCCAACTGGGGGGCACAATTTCAAAAAAAGTTGTTAATTGGTTTCAATGTGGTATTAATGTAATTTCAGGAATTCAAAATATTTTTTATAAAGAATTCACATGCAGGATGATACATAAAAATGACGTGAGTACTAAGACTGCTATGTTATTTTTTAAGAATCTAAAACTAGGATTTGACAAAATCGATAGTTCAGAAGAGGAAATTGATATTCCAAACCATTACCCAGTTGAATTAAAGAACTATTTGAAACAAAAGAATGATAAAAAATCCATTGTATTGCATACTGTACATAATAAATATAACAAAAAGGGTCAAATTGATGGGGAACAGTACTTTGACGTCACAAAGCATGAATCAGAAGGTACTCAAAAACTTATTGATATAGCAGGACCACTATTTGACACTTTAGAAAGAGGTTCTATTTTGTTTATCGATGAATTAGATGCAAAAATGCATCCATTAATCTCTGAACATATTATTAAATTATTCAACAATAAATCTACAAATCCAAAAAATGCACAATTGATTTTTTCTACTCATGATACACACTTATTATCATCAAGATTGCTACGTAGAGATCAAATTTGGTTTACTGAAAAAGATAATGTGGAACAAACAGATTTATATTCAATGATGGATATTACATTTACAGATGGTTCAAAACCTCGCAAAGACAGTAATTATGAAAAGAATTACATTAATGGACGTTATGGCGCCATTCCCTTTATAATTAATGAATAAAAAATATTCCAATGGCGAAAAAAATTGAGATAGAAGATTTTGATTTAGCAAATTTTAATTATCATAAATCATCAAGACAATCCAAACCAATAATCTGTCATATTTTGATTGTTTGTGAGGGAGAAAAAACAGAGCCACAATATTTTAAATCATTTAATAAAACAAATAATGGTAATGTAATTTATGAACTTACCATTGACGGAGGAAGAATTAACACAAAAGATGTTGTGAAGAAAGCTATTGAAATGCGAGATAAGTCAGATATAAAGTTTGATCAAGTTTGGGCCGTTTTTGATAAAGATGATTTTCCTACAAAGGATTTTAATGGAGCTATCAATATGGCAAAAGCACACAATGTAAATTGCGCATGGAGTAATCAGGCTTTTGAATTGTGGTATTTATTACATTTTCATAATCGAATAACCTCAATGGAAAGAGAAGAATACAAACACGCTATATCAGTAGCTGTTAATGGTTCTTTAAAATATAAAAAGAAAAAGCCGTATGTATATAAAAAGAATGCAATAGACAATTTTGAAGTTATGAATACACATGGTAGTCAGAATAATGCAATTAATTGGGCGAAAAATGGTGAAGATGTGTTTTTTGATACGAAATATGCAAACCATAATCCTTGCACAACAGTATATAAACTCGTTAAACAACTTATTGGGAAAGACGAAGATCTAAATTTGGAATTAAAAAGAAAAGTTAACGGTTAATCTCAATAATAGATTATTTAGATATTAATATGTCAAACATTTTTGTAATTTTATTACCACCTTCACAAAGTGAGTAAATTCTAATATATTAAATATCACTCATTTAACCACCATAATCCAAAAAAAACGGCCCTGTTGGGCCCACCCCATAAACAAAGGTTTTGCAGAAATGTGAAACCTTTGTTTTATTAATTCCTACTTTAATCTGCTTTTTGTTGGAGTGAAACGATTAAAAAGGAGTTAAATAGAAAGGATAAATCTGAAAAACCTTTTTTTGAGTTCTATGTGCAGAGTAAGTTGCAATTATTGGCTGTTAATTAGGTGGTTATGTTAAAAATAAATTACATTTACATCTAATTACCAGAAGTTAGGTTCAGTATTTGTTTCATACTAAGTTGTACAGCAATTATGAAACTCTTACCTGTTCGAATATTTATTCTTTTTTTTCCATTGATCACTTTTTCAACCCTTATCAGGGCTGAAAAGTCGACCATGTCCAAAGAGAATTGGACGAAATCGGATATCCTCCTCTTTCGAACAAAAGGAGACAGTCTTTATGAAATAACAAGAGGAGGTTCGTTGGTTCCATTATCAGTGCGTTCAGCCAAAGGATCCATCAAAGACAAAGTCCCTTTTTCGGCACCATCAGGCCAGCAAACAAATCTGCTTTTACGTATTTGCAATAAGGTAGACCATCAATACACGCTCAAAAACATAGTCATTGTCCCTAGGCGTGAATTTGAAAATAGAGTCGACCAAAAGAGTGTTCTTCAGGGCATATTCATAGGTATGATGTTCCTTATTCTATTGCTCAACTTTATACTCTTTACCGTTGCCATCAATTACATGTACACCAAAGGCCATTTGGACAAAGTCAAAATGCAGAATTATAACTCCAAACTTGAACTGGAAAAAATTCATACTGAAAATGAGAACCTCAAACTTAAACAAGAACTCGACAGCAAAAACAGGCAACTGACTTCAAAGCTCATTGAATTAACTGAAAAAGAGACCATCATTGCAGACATAATTCGAAAGCTTTCTCAATTGGACCACGAGGACGTAGATAAGCGCAAAATTCACAACTTACTCACAAGCCTCAAATCTGGTCAATCCTGCCACAACTGGCATGAATTTGAAGTCTGTTTCGACCTGACACATCCGAATTTCTATTGCGGTCTTGATGCCCGTTTCCCCAAGCTGACAGCCAACGATAAGAAGCTGTGCGCTTTTCTCAAATTGAACTTCTCCACTAAGGAAATGTCTATCATCACTGGTAAAAGCGTTAACACCATCGATGTGGGTAGAAGCCGGCTGAGAAGAAAAATGGGTATGGTTTCCGATGAAAATCTACAGTCCTACATTGCTCATTTTAATTAGGTTTAATCTTCCTTTTGTACAGATTTTGTAAGGTGTGAAATCTACAGAAAACTAGGTTTCGACTGTCAGCGGGCTTATTTTTACATTTTACCAAAACTACTCCGCCATGAATAGACAGCACGCTCTCCTCGTTTGTGTCTTTCTGATGTTTACAAGTTCACTTTTTTCGCAACAAGGCACCACGTTACAGAAATTCAATTTTGACAATGCTACAGACCAGCTCATTTTGGACGAGCACATGAGAGCCCTCAAACTTTATGACCCCTTCGTGATCGATTTCTGGTCGTGCGCTTCACAATTAAACACCACATTGGGTAAACATACGTTGTTTTTCCATGAGAAAGGTTCAGGGAATGCCAATTGCGATGTGTCAGGCAATAATGGAGGTTATGCCAAGGGACTTTGGGCAGGCTATGTCTTCGAAAACAATGTATGGTATTTTAGGATCTACAAACCCACCTGGAACAGATACGACCGGTGCTATTTCATATTTACTGCCAATACGCAAGTTATCAGCATTCGAATCAACGAGTTTGATGAAGCTTCCGAAATTGTTGGCAAATGGGCTCATTGGGCCATCAGTTACAATCAGACCACCGGACAGTTGAATATCTACTTCAACGGGATTAAGAAAGATGGGGTAAAGTTAAGTGCGACCGAATGGTTTTTATGGGCAGGCGACTGTGTTCACAACGGCTTCTGGAAAGATATGTTCCTGGCACCAAATGAACAATACGCTGTTACCAGAGGTTACGATGTATACAACCAGATTGACAACGGAAAGCTATTGTTTGGGAGTCTTGGTCAAAAAGACAACCCAAACAGTTCCTTTGCTGCAAACCGTTATCCGTTTACCGGATCGATTGCTCAGATACGGCTGCGGCAAATAGATTATTCTGCTGCCACATTCAACGATTATGACAAAGTAACTGATTACACCAAACCGGAATACTTTTACTACTTGAGATTTTCCAACGATTATGTCGGTCACGCCGTTTACAACACCAATGTAGCTGTTCAGGCTGCAAATGACTTACCTGTTCATCCGATGGAGGTCACCAACCTGACGGCAACAGTAAGTTGCAACGCCATAACCTTAAATTGGAATTTGGTCGATGCTACTTCCGCAGGAGTCTGGCGAACACCGGATGATGCTTTTTTCTATGTGAATAATAGTAAAACATTTACAGACAATCCTCCTCGGCCTGATATTGATTATACCTACACCGTAAAAGGGTTATGGAATGTTTCGATTGCAAGTGTAGGGACCAACTATTTTTCGAAGGAAGGGGTAACCGTCACGGCACGAAGGGGTGACCCAGGTCCACCAGACACTTTTACTGCAACTCCCGACTGCGATGGCACCATCAAACTCGATTGGAGCAGGAAAGCAGTGGCAACTGGTTACCAGATCGAAATCGGAGATCAGACTACTTTCTCAAACGGTACTCAGACCATCGTACCTTTAGGCAATGTCTTCACGTATACTCATGCGCCGAACGTCCCGGACAAGGCTTATATTTACAAGATCATTTCACAGAACAGTCTGAACTGCGGCAGAAATACCACCAATTTCAGAGAAGCCACCGCCACCACCAAAACAACCTGTTCAACAGCGCCTACCAATGTGCAGGCAGTTGTAAGCGGTGATGCCATCAACATCTCCTGGACCTATGTCCATTCCTCTGGTTCGGCACCCAACCGATTTGCAATTCTTAGAAGAACAGGCGAAACTGGTGATTTTGTCTCCATAGGAACAGCTACGGGTAACACCATCCGAACCTATTCAGACTTAAGTGGGGCTTCTTGTGTCAACTATTATTATAAAGTCCAGGCCCTGGCTCCTTGCGGGGGCACCACCTTGTCCATTTCTACAGCATCTACTGTTGCGAAAAAAATAGCACCGTTCACCAACGTCTTTTTAACCTCCAGTGGGGCATACTTCAGTGGTTCCAAGGGCTATTTTGGCGATAAAGTGGAACTGGAATGGAAAGTCAATCCAAATAAGATAGGAGATGTCACACAATTCCAGATATTCAGAAAGGAGAGCGCTTCATCAGCCTTAACTCTAATCAAGACCTTGGAAGGCAGCACCTATTCGACCTGGAACGATGCGTCCGTTGAAGCCAACAAAGTGTACACGTATCAGCTTAGAGCAGTCGCAGATTGTGAAGGTACTCCGACCTATTCAGACACGATTACGACAACAGGCTTCCGCATCAAGACTGGTTTTGTAAGTGGAAAAATCACTTTTGAAGGTGGTAATGCTGTTGAAAACGTAGAAGTGAGGTCATCCAGAGGAACTTCACCAACCTCTTGTCTTGATTTTTCGACTGCAGTGGGATGTGCCTATAAAACATATACCACGACCTTGAGACCTGATACCGCTTTATCTGTTGAAGCATGGGTCTATTCCAGTGAATGGAACAGTGTGAACGGTGTTCAGATGATACTCGATATGGATTATACTTCCAACATGTACTTTTTGGGTAATAGAGTCGTTTGCGGAGTCAGTACCAGCGATGATAGGGAATGCAAGATCGATTACGGATACAACTTCAGTGAAACAACTGGATGGCATCACTTCGCCTATACTTTTGGTGGTGGAAAACTAACCTTGTACATCGACGGTAAAAAAAGAACGACTGTTAACGCCAATACGACCGTAAAAACACTGAAATTCTTGCCAAACCTACTCGTTACGATTGGAAGCCAGACTGCAACCAATACTCTGCCTTTCAAGGGTAAATTGGACGAATTCAGAATATGGAAGCGTTGCAAGACCGAAGAAGAAATCGGGTTTGATTATGTTCGAAACATGTCTGCCGATGAATCTGGATTGATGGGATACTGGCGGATGGACGAAAACACCGGCAATTACCTTTATGATTGTTCCAAACAAGACGGTGTATACAACAAAAACCATTTGTTGTTTGCAGGTGCACCCAAATGGAGTACACTGACACCCTCCTACGAGCAACTTCACCCCTCCGGCTTGACCGACAAGTATGGCAATTACAAAGTAACGAACATCGCATACACAGGAACAGGTGAAATATTCTCCATCACACCCATCAAAGGGATTCATCGGTTCGACCCTACGGATCGAACCTTGTTTATCGGAGACAACAGCCCAGTGCAAAACAACATCGATTTTACAGACAAATCCTCTTTTGTATTTCGAGGGAAAGTGTTTTACAAAAACACCAACTTCCCTGTTAAAAAGGCTTCGGTCTATATTGACAACGCCTTGGTTGTTGGTGACGGCAAAGAGCCTGTCACTACAAATGACTTTGGAGAGTTCAGCATCAATGTCCCTATTGGCAACCATTATGTGAGCGTCAAAAAAGACGGGCATATCTTTGAGTTCAACGGTCAATGGCCACAACCGACCACCAACGAGCCCTACTCGAAATTCAATTTTCAAGACGATATTGCACAAATCATGACCTTCTATGACATCACCCGTGTCAAAGTTGCCGGTCGTTTCGTTGGTGGTAATGTGGAAGGAAATAAAAAACTCGGGTTTCACAAATCCATAAATAACATTGGCGTAGGGACCATCCAGCTCGGCAATGCATCCAGTTATGATATTGACACCACAGCAGCTGGAAGCAAAGACAAGATCAGCTTTACCACCGATGTAAATTCAGGTGAATACTTCATTCAGTTATTACCTGAAAAATACAACATACTATCTGTAAGCAACAGTCGATATATAATGAAAACTGAAGGGCTAGGTATACTAGACTTGACAACCATACCGTCACTAACCACAGTATCAGATACAGTCTTTCTGGAAGACAATCAAGGCAACCAAACGAACAACATCGATAAAATTCAGACCAAAAGCTATCATTATGCACGTAACTTCATTTACTACGCTCAACCCACTTTGAGAGTTTACAGCCAAGGCGATTATCCGTTGATAGGTGAAGACACGATCCGTGTGACCAATCCGGTAACTAAGTTAGAAACCACCTTGCATCTCAACGATGTTTCCAGTCCATTTAGATACCCTGTCTTCAGGATGGGAGCCAGATACCCAATCAACATATTCGTTTATGAGGAATATGAAAATGCCAATAAACTGGACCAGGTACCTGTGGCCAATGCCGAAGTGACTATCAACAACGCAATTGAAGTAAATGCTCCTATTAAGGTATTTAAAACCGATGAGCATGGTTTTCTATCAGACTATACCTTATTTCAGGTTGGTGTACCCAATATGAGCACCGATCTTCCTCATATTTCTTCCTACACCAAAACACTATCCATAACGGCCAAGACAACAGGCTATCAGATAACTTGGCCTACAAGCGGCGTTTACAGAGGTTACGTTCTTGGTTCTGTGGATGCAGCAGGTGCCAATTTTGTTTCCTACGGGCCCCAAATGCCGGCCATCGTACTGCACGACCCACCTGGATCAAACAGTTATGCCTATTTGAAGAAAGGCAGTGAGTACATGGTAAAGCAGTCCTGCAATTTTTCACAGGAGACTAATACCAAATATGACAATACCATCAGTATAGGCTATAACTTTCAAATCGGTGGAGGTCTGGCAGGTCCTGTATTTGAGAATCGATTCATCAATGATATGAAACTCGGCCTGGCCGTACAGTCGTTCGCCTCCAATGATGGCGGATATATGGAAAAATGGACGTTCAACGAAGACTTCAAGACCAGTGATGCCGCTGATGCTGTCGGTAGCATGGCCGATGTGTTTATTGGTCAATCTCAGAATTATTACTTTTCGGAAACAAAAAATCTGCAGATACTTCCAACCGCTTTTTGTGTGTCCAGCGGGCTCGAATCCTTATCCACAACGGAGTTGGCCTCTGCCAATGCAGGATTCACTTTGGGGATCCGGGATGGTTTTGCAGCCACTCCTGAAACCGAAAAAACCTTGTTTGTCTATACACAGGATCACATTATCAACAAGTTGATACCCGAGCTCATCAAATTGAGAAACAACTTACTGGCTGATAATACCAAATACAAAAGTAAAGTACCTGCCAGCCATGTCAATTACGGCTTGCCCAACAAGCACCCCGCCTGGAAAGCAATGGGTGACTCAAGTGCCCTTCCAAGTTACACGTTCACCCCGACGGTAGCTGGAGAAATGGATTCGTTGGAGTTCCTTCACCAGCAGATTGCCATTTGGGTGCAGACCATTGCCACGAATGAAGCGGCAAAAGCCAACGCCACTTACGATGACAATGTCTCCTTCGACGGTCTCTCAGGTGCTTACCAACGGGAAGCCAACATTGTTTCCACTATTTACGATGGGAAAAGGTATAAAAAATCATTCAAAGTATTCGGCGGGTCCAATAGTGGCTTCAATACAAACGGTATTGGCGTATACATGACTTCTGAATCCAGTATGAATTTTGAACAACAGATTGCAACCAATGAGGAAGACACGAAAACCATGACCTGGGGTTTCGTGCTGGATGACAGCGACCAAGGTGATTATTACAGTGTCGGCATTGCAAGCAATGAATATTTGAAGCCCATGAACGTTGCGGATTTCACAACGGACAATAGGAAGATGAATGACAAGGTCGAATTGCTGAACAGTCTGACCGGCGGCGTGAGTGCCACAGGAGGCACTGGCATGGTATTGAAGAAAATGTACGACCTATATAATGGGAAAGTGGTACCGGGCTATATCGGTTCAGTCGTGGCAATGGCACTTACATCAACCCTTCAGGCCATCTCCATGGGTGTTTTCGGAAATTTCATCAGTGATATTGAAAACAAAGGACACGATGCAGTTTATTCGGCAGTGACCCATTCCCCCATATTCAAGATTCTCGGAGGGCAAAGCCGATGTCCTTATGAAGGACCAGAGTATTCCATTTTCTATTCCAACACACCAGGCTCCGAACCTGCCATCATCCACATAGGTACGCAGCAACAGGAAAAGCCGGAAATTGCGATTGAACCTGGTGAACGCGTCAATGTACCTGAAAGCTCAAAGGCCGAATTCACACTTAAGCTGAAGAATGCTAGTCCGACCAACAAGGATCTAACTTATTACTTAAAGGTAGACGAAGCAGCCAATTCGGATGGAGCCATCCTGACCATCGACGGCATCAATCCAAATTTCAGGCAGTTCTTCATACCAGCCGGGCAGACTCTGACCAAAACACTTACAGTCGAAAAAGGAAGCAACGGCATTATGGATTACAATAATCTGGGGTTGATCATTCACTCGGCTTGTCAATTCAATCCGGAGGACAATCTTCCCGATATTGCCGATACTGTGAAATTCTCTGTGTATTTCCTGCCCACTTGTACGAACGTTGACCTGTATCCTCAGGAAAATTGGGTCGTGAATACAAGTGATAAAGACACCATGACGGTGATACTTTCAGGTTACGACCTGAACAGTTCGAATTTTGAAAAGATTGTCTTTCAGTACCGTTCCCCAGGAGGGCCCATCATTACACCGATCACCTTTGTCAAAAATGCAACGGATACGGTATTGATTCAAGGACCAAAAGAATTGATCAACAACCGGAGTGGCATCACCTGGATGTTTCCAATGGAAAACCTGAATGACGGGACGTATGAAATCAGGGCTAAAACCATCTGCAAGGGCGGGTATGAATTCGTAACGCCTTGGTATTCAGGAATACTTGATGGTATGCAACCAAAACAATTCGGGGAACCACAACCTGCCGGTGGCATACTTTGGACAGGAAGCGAACTTAGCCTACAGTTCAATGAAGCGCTGAATGTCGGTTATCTGAATGCACACAAAGAATTGATTTCGGTCAGGGGTGTACTTAACAATACTGACCTCTCCAATTTTAAATACATCCAACACGATGCCAGTTTGCATTTTGACGGAATACAGCAACACATGGTGGTTTCTGACGGCGTCAACCTGAAATACACGTCATTTACTATCGAGTTCTGGGCCAAACGTGAACGAACTGGTAAGGAATGTCTGATATCTCAGGAAGAACCTTTATCGGGAGGATTATGGATTGGTTTTGATGAAAACAACCGATTCACTATGATACTGAACGGACAGACCGTCAAAACAGATAAATCTTACAGTCACCTAATCAACCAATGGAGTCACTTCGCCTGTGTTTTCAACAACGGAAGTGACAGTGACGAAAAGGGCATCACGCTCATCGTTGCAGCAGACGCAGGGACGGAGGAAGTCTATCGAAAAGTCGATTATGGCTATTTTGCTACCGGGCCTTTTTATGCAGGATATTGCCACGATGATGGTACAGCCTTTAAAGGGAACATGCATGACTTGCGTGTTTGGACGCATTATCGGCTGTTGACCGATATCAGCTCAGGAATGTACATACTCCATTCAGGCTATGAAAAAGGGCTATGTAGCTTATGGCCGATGGACGATGCCTCGGGCCCAAAAGCTAGGGATATTGCCTTCAGCCGGAATGGCGTGGTCAATGCCACCTGGCAAGTGAGCCGCGGTGGCAAGGCAATAGCCCTGAACGGCGGTTATTTGTCGTTCGGTACAGAAGGAATGGCTTTCGACAATGAATCGGACTTTACGCTGGAATATTGGTTCAAGGGCACTGCTGCTTCAGATACGGTATTCCTGTTTTCGGGAGATTTGCTCAATCCGTCAGGATGGGGAGTCGGGGCTACTTCGGAAGGAAAACTGTTTGTAAGGAACGGTCTAAAAACCATCAAAGCCGGCAATACGAATTATCTGGACAACAACTGGCATCATTTCGCCCTATGTATGAATCGCCGGAACAACATAAGCATTTATATGGATGGATTGTTGACCCAAACGGTTTCAGCATCGGGATTCAACGGTTTCGGATCTGACAAATGCATCATTGGCGCCAGGTATACGGCTCCTTCCAGTGGCGATCGGATGGACCACCGTTTCACTGGTGTGGTGGATGAAATTCGGTTGTGGAACATGTCGAAACAGAAAAGTCAAATTGTCCGCTACATGCAACACTCACTAACGGGTGATGAAGTAGGTCTTACAGCCTATTTCCCCTTTGAGGATGTCACCATCTCCGATCCTTCGCTGACTGCTCAAACCCTACGAAATATGACCAGCGATACCACTGGCGTTGCAGGTAACAGTATAACGTTTGGCTTATGCGGATACACAGACGAAACCCCTTCTATCAAATTGCATCTGCCTGTAACGGATATCGCCTTCGATTACGTTGTTAACGGGGATAAGATCATTATCACACCCATCATCGAAGAAAACAAGATCGAGCATACCAACCTTGAAATTTCAGTCCAGGGAGTCAAGGATGTGAACAACAACACCATGAGTTCTGCGGTGACCTGGTCTGCCTTTGTGAACAGGAACCAGTTGTTCTGGGGTGCTCAAAAAGTGTCTTACGAAATCACCATCAGTGAACCGTTGTCGTTCACACAACAAATAGCAAATCTTGGAGGTGTGACCAAAGAATGGGAAATCTACAATTTGCCCCCGTGGCTAAGTGCAAACATCACCTCGGGAACCATCGATGCACTGCGCACCGAAGACATCACCTTTACGCTCAATCCTGCCATCAATGTAGGAGAATACTCCCACGACATCTATGTCTCATCCTCTGAAGGCAGTCCTGAACGTCTGGTCATCAACCTGATGGTAAAAGGAATTGAGCCCGATTGGAGCGTTGACAATGAAAAATTTGAACATTCCATGTCGCTGGTCGGAAAAATTAAAATCGGCGAACATTTATGTACCAATGTCAACGACAAGGTGTGGGTCTTTTCTGGAAATGAATGTCGTGGATCGGGTTATCAGGAATACATCAAAGAGTTGGATACCTATGTGCTGTTTCTGGATATATTTGGAACCACCAATGGTGATACGTTGACCTTCAAGATATGGGATGCCTGTGATGCTAAAGTTTATACCGATGCCCAACCGATATTGACGTTTATTAAAAATGAAGTGCTGGGCACCATCAATGATCCTGTAATCATTTTCAGCAATGGAGAAATCAGCCGGGATTTAAGCGTTAAAGACGGATGGAAATGGCTTTCCTTCAATCTGGAAACAGCGAAACTTCATTCGACAAATGCCTTGATGCAGGGTGTCCCTGCCAGAGAGGGCGATGCCATCAAAGGGCTGAGCCTCTATGACCTGTATAGTGAAGGATTGGGCTGGATGGGTGGACTTACTAACGGAGGTGGTATTAAAAAGGATAAAATGTATATGTTCCACATGTCTCAAGTAGGCATTATCCACTATTCGGGGCTGCCAATTGGAGTTTCATCGGTTCCCATCACGCTACTGAACGGATGGAACTGGATTGGATATACACCACAGGTGAAAATTCCAATCAATGAAGCGTTGGCTTACCTGACACCCGAACAGGATGACGTGATAAAAAGCCAATATGATTTTGCACTCTTTGATAAATCAATTGGATGGTATGGATGCCTCAACTATATGGAGCCGGGAGTGGGTTATAAATACAAAGCAAAAATAGCTGGTTCCGTGGGTTCAAAAACGTTCATTTATCCGAGTGAATCGATGCTCCGGTCCCTTATAGTGAATGAAGCGTTGATAATCAAAGATTTCACGCCAGAAGCATGGATGAATTCCATGTCGCTCGTAGCTCAGCTGAAATGCAAAGACCGAACCAACTATACTGACTTCATCTTATTGGCCTATAATAAGGGCAAGCTGGTGGGCGCAGCAAAGGCTGCTGACATCGTTGCAGATACTGGTCCACTCTACTTTATGACCCTATATGGGAATGAACCAGTGGAAAGTCTGTCATTCAAACTTGCAAAGGTTGATAATCAATTGATTACTGCATCAACCGATGTGAATGAATTGATTAAATTCACCCCAGACACCTTGTTGGGAACAATGAATCAACCGGTTGTACTAACACTCCTAGAAAGCGCTTTGGTAGCCGATCCGATCATCTGTTATCCAAATCCATTCAGTGAATCCGTAACCATTTTGCTGAATACAAATGAAAAAGCAAGCAGTATCGAAATTTGCGACCTTTTGGGCAAGACGATTGAAACGATATCTCCTGTCAACAACAGGGCTGTATGGGGGAGAAACAGCAAAGAGTCGAATACACCGGCAGGTTTGTATCTTGTGAAAATCCGTACGGAAAATGGGGGTATGTACTACAAAAAAATGATCAAACAATGAGCAGAGCATTTTCAAAACGGCAGAGGCTTTTAAGCCTCTGCCTGCTAGTTTCCAATGTCTTCAGTTTATCAGAAATGGTAGCACAGAACCCTGGCTGGACATTTGTTCCGGGAAATTATGAGCAAAACATGATGGTGACTGGAATCATCCATGTTAACAACGCCGAAGTCAGGGATACATTGGGAATACTTGGCGCCTTTCTCAACGAAGAATGCCGAGGCACAAACAAACCGGTCTTTTATCCTACTTTGAATAAATTCATTGCATCGATGGTGATTTATGGACACAACGCTGATGAAAACAAGTACATCAAGTTTAGGTATTACACCCTAAAAGATAGCACCACATTTGCATTGACCGATTCCATCCGCTTTCAGTCGGATGCAATTATCGGCAATTTTTCTAGTCCCTTTTACTGGGGAGGGAAGCCTTCTGGGGTAAAGGAAGTCTTGACTTCCAACCTATTTTGCATTATGAACCCGAACCAAGGGCTGACCCAACTTGTATTTAAAGTGCCGCTTACCGAACCGGTAATGCTCAAAATCATAGCATTAAATGGAACCTCCTGTTATAAAAAAACATACAACACAGGAACCAACTTCATACCACTTACGAACCTGGCTACGGGTATTTATTTAATAACACTGAATGGGACAACAATTCAAGAAAAACTAAAACTGCTTGTCCGGTAGGGTGCAACCAGCCTACCTATTCCGCTAATTAAAAAATCCGACTACAACGCCTATTGGAATTCCTTTTCACTTTTAAGATCGAGCAGTTTCCCTTGCTTAAACAGGCGGAGTTCCTTTTTGAGATGCGGCTTGTTTCGTTTGGTTTGATCAAGGGGATCCAACGTGGAGAGGTCTGGTTTTCCGGCATTTACCCAAGCGGTGTACCAGAAGTTGGAGGTGGCGGACATGGCCAGGCGGAGTTGCTTTTCGATCGTACCTTTCAATTTCTGATGGTATTGCTGGGAATAAGCAGCGGAATGTACGGGGGAATTATAGCTATTTTTTAGAATCGAACCGGAGGCGTCATGCAAATAGACCTGATCTGCAGGGAATTGTTGATTCAATTCCTTTTCAGCCAATAAGAGGGTGTCTACCAGCAAATGGGTTGCAAGGATGATGCGTCTGATTTCCGATGGAATGTCTTGGATATAAACGGCTTCACCGATATTGAAACGATAGGTTTCGATGAACATTTCGGGCAATTGGGATTCAAAAAAAGCATGAATGCCTTTTTGATTGGTGAGCTGGCCGTCGTAATTGGCGGAAGTGTGCAAAGGCATATGGGCATCACCTAGATAGTGCCCCAGATCGGCGGCTAGAAATAGGATTTCCGTTTTATTCGTATTCTTGAATGCTTTGGTGAGTTTGTCCATTCTTTCTAACAGGACCCATGGCAAAATTCCATTTTGCTGTAAGAATTCGGAGTCGTACTTCTTTTTGGCTTCCGCTAAAGTGGCGGGCAAACTGTCGTAGGAGCCAAAGTTTTCAAGATCCAGGAAATGCCTGGGCTTTTCCCAAGGGTCGTTCAAGAGGTTTTTCCGTAGGTCGGGGACGGTGGATTCTTGGGTGATGAAGTCGATGTGGTTGTAAAAGAAGGATTGAACTGGAGCTGGGAGTGCCAATACTGCCGCACGGTTGATCGGTTCGTGTCCGACTGGGCCCCAGGAGAGCAACATGAGCACAAGTAAGAGAAGGGCAAGCGGTTTCAGCCTGCGAGGGGATATGCTAAATCTCATTTGAAACGTTCTTTTCAGAATAAATTTAAACAATTTCCGGCAACAAATACGGTGCACGATAATCACGGGTAAGCATGCTGTTGGCTTCACTTTCGGCATCACCGATGAAACGCTCGGCAACGGGATCGAATTCGAGCTGTTTCCCCATTCGGTACGAAATGTTACCTAAGTGGGCCAACGAAGAAGATAAATGACCAGTCTGAACCGGTGCATTCTGGATACTCATATCGCGGGCTCTTATCGCGTCAAGCCAGTTCTGGAAATGGAGGGTCAATTCTCCAGGTTCGGTGCGGCTTGGGCCTTTTTCACGCTTTTCGCCCAGATAGGTTTCGTAGGTGTTATACCCTTTTATGACCATGTAACCTTTGTCGCCGTAGAAAATATTTCCGACTCCAGCACCGTCCTCGAGGTTGGTGCACCAGTTCCGAACTTCAAACTGGATGATTTTCTTTTCTTTTGGATAATGGTAGATGGAGGTCTGAATTTCAGGCACTTGTTTGCAATCGTCCCAAAGGAATTTGCCACCCATTGAGGTAATGCGTTCGGGCAGCGACTGTACGCCTAATCCCCACATGCAAAGATCGGTTTCGTGAATGCCTTGGTTGCCCACGTCACCGTTGCCGTAATCCCAGTGCCAATGCCAGTTGTAATGAACCAGATTTCTGGAGAACGGGCGCATGGGAGCCGGGCCGCACCACAAGTCGTAATTCAATCCGGGAGGGGTTTGTGAAATGCCTTTATTTCCAATATCCGGACGCCAGCGGTAAACCAGACCGCGCGACATATACACCCGCCCAATGAGTCCTTCCTCCAAATGCTTGACGGCTTCCTTGATGGCTACCGAGCTGCGCAATTGGACGCCATGCTGCACAATCCGGTTGTATTTGTAAGCAGCTTCGATCATTTTCTTGCCTTCGTAGATGTTGTGCGTGGCTGGCTTTTCCACATAGACATCTTTTCCGGCCTGACACGCCCAAATGGTTTGGAGGGCATGCCAGTGATTTGGCGTTGCCAGCGTTACTGCATCGATGGATTTATCGTCGTACGTTTTTCTGAAATCTTGTTCGATCTTTACCTTTTTTCCGTACTTAGTTTCAAATTCTTTGGCCCTTGTCTGAAGGACATCCATATCGGGGTCGCAAAGAACGGCGACTTCAACATTCGACTTTTCGGCCAAGCCCATCAGTTCCTCAATATGCGATTTTCCACGACCATTCACACCCAATACGGCTATGCGAATTCGGTCGTTGGCACCTTTTGCTCCAGAAGGAATAACGGATGGCATAGTAATTTGTCCTTTCAGAACGGATGGGACTGAAGCCAATAAAGCGCCTACTGCAGCCGTTTTTAGGAACGTTCTTCTTGAATTGCTTTCCATGATTTTTTATTTAAACTGTTTGGACATTTCGTTGATTTGAGCATCGGAAAGATCGCCACCTATCACGACCTTGTATTTGAACGTGATGCTTTCGCCGGGATTAAGATTCACTTTTACTTCAGCAGCAGTGGGTTCAAAAACGCGGCCACCCAAGTTGTTCAGTGCAAACAGTCCATAGCCACGGGCATGGGACCAGCCAGGATAATTGGGATTGGTGGGATTGTCTAAAATTACAATGGTGATGGTTTCGCCTTCTTTCTCGGCCCGAAGTGCCACCCATGGGCTTCTTTTTGCCCAAACATTGGCGCCTTTTACGCCTTCGGCATTCCGATAAACGCCATTGACACCTTCATTGTTCAACACCGGGACTTCGGTAACGATGCCCTTTGCATCCAGAAATTTTTCCGGTTTTGTGGCCGGTTCCTCAAAGGCCCGATCTACTCTCAGGCCAATCATTCCTTCCTTATTTTCGGTAAAAGTGACAGGAATGACTGCGGTAAGTTTGGCTGTTCTCACGATGGTACGTAGTTTATCATTTCCATAAAATTGGAAGGTGGATAATTCGTTCATCAGAACTTTATTGTTAACGTCCACCCAATCGGAACTGGTAACCAGTTCGCCTTTTTTTGGATCCATGGAAACGAGCTTTTGGAACTTGACTGAACCGTATTTGATTTTGTCGGCTGGCTTTATGGCAAAGGAGTTGTTCCAGAAGTCGAGTCCGTTCACATCCCCGAAATTAAACCAAAGACCTACATGGTGCGGATGGTCGGTACGTTCAAAGGGCCTGGGGTTCAATGGATAGCCTCGTGTAATGGTTTTCCCAGAGGCGCTCAGAATAGGAAAAAGCACCTGCTTTTCCATATCGTCCGGATAAATGAAGGCGGTAAAAAGTTTGCTGTCCAGGTACACCTCGACTTTTTTGCCGTTCACATCGTTTTTAAAGGAGACTCCACTTTGGGAAAAGGAGCGGATGGAACTGAATAGAAACAGCAACACAAACACAAAAAATAGGATGTTTTTCATACGTATTAAAATTAATTCAATGATTTAGAGGCCTGCTACTTGCACGATTCGGATACGAACAATTTCTGCTAAATATACTCAATTATTGCAAAACAAAAATAGGTTGCACTTCACGAATCAAATTAGGATTGATTCATTCAAAAAAACGTACATTTGGTCTACTACTTCAATTCAGAATCCTATGCAGGAACTACTTGACAACAATTACGTTCGCATCATTGGCAGCACGCTGGCAGTCTATGTTTTCATTGTGGTAGCCATTCGTCTTTTTGGAAAAAAGGAATTGGCACAGCTTTCCATCATTGATTTGGTGTTCATCTTGCTCATCAGCAACTCGGTACAAAATGCCATGGTTGGACCGGACTCAACGCTTTCGGGAGGATTGGTTGCAGCAGGGACCTTGTTTCTGGTCAATTACTTGCTCAAATACCTTCAGTACAAGTTTCCAAAATTTGGAAAGGTCGTGGAAGGCGATGCCATCATGTTGGTTTATGAGGGGAAATATGTTGAAGCTCACCTAAAAAAAGCAAGAATCACCAAAGAGGAGATCATGGAGGCCGTGCGTGAACATGGGGTAGCAACCATTGAAGAAGTAGACCTGGCCATCATGGAAGTGGACGGTAGCATCAGTGTGCTCACCAACAAATATCAAAAGAAAACCACCAGAAAACGAAAGGTTCGGAAAAACATCTCAAAGAAATAGAGTCTATTCCAAGATTAGTTTCTCCGTTTGACTTTGCTGCTGATCATTTACTTTGATCAAATAGATCCCTTTTGCAAAGTGGCTTAAATCGATTAAGGCATCGTAATTCTCCAAGCTTTTGTAAACAACCTGGCCATTCAGGTTTAGTATTTGAACATTTAAAAAGGCATTCTCAGAACTGGTTTTATTGATTCGCAAGAGTCCCGAAGATGGGTTGGGAGAAATCGTGAATAGTTTTGGTGTAGAACCCTTTGCGATATTGGTCGGGATCGAATTCCGGGCCACATTGCTGATTCGAAGTTCGTCCAAATAGCCATCGAACTGGGAATTGGAACCGAAACTATAACCGCCAATCCAGAGCGCATCCGTCGTGAATTTGGGCATATGAGCAGCGTTGTAAGTGATGGAGCTTGTCGAAAGCAGCTGACGATTCGAATCGTGCAACAGAGCCTTCAAGCTCGTGTTGGAGGCGTTTTTGAGGAAGGTAATGTGGTACCAGTTATTCAAAGCCAAAGAATTATTCGGTGTCACAACCCTTTCGGTTCCACCATCGTAATCATAGCCTAAACCAAGAAATTTACTGGATGCATCGATCCAAATATAATAATTCAATCCTGGCTTGGAAATCAAGGTTGGATAGGCTACCGTTCCACTTCCCCAAGAAGTGGCTTTGAACCAGAACTCGATGGTCCAATTGTTGTCCAGGTTGAGAGCCGATGTATGAGGCAACTTCATGCAACTGAATGCCGAAGTACCGGTATTGCTTATCTTGACACAAGAGCCCAACGATGTGTCGGAATTTGGTTCAAAAGTAATGGTATTGAATGCTAGAGCGGTTGATGTGAGGCTCGATTCATTGTTAAGGTTGTTGTTGAAATGCAACAATGCTACGGTGTTGTCATCGACCGTGTAAGGCCCACCAATTGGAACCGGATTTCCAATGGAGAAAGGGCTACTTACGGCTATGGTTGTCGTATCCGCTTTGTCAGTAAGTTTAAGTAGGCAATTCGAAGACGTAATGCTTGGCGCGGTCCAGCTGAAGTTACTCGGTGTTGCAGGAACCGATTCTGCTATCGTTTTCCAAGAAGCGCCCAGATCGTCTGAATAATCAATTTTAATAGTTGAAACGGTTGTGCTGTTCCAGGAAATGGGTATGGTTGTTCCCCACACATAACTCTGATCTGCAAATGAACTTACCATTTTCAAGGAGGACATCTTATACGCTTTGGTGGGTAAAACCTTCGAAGTATTTTCTAAATCGAGCAAACGGTTTCCGCCAATGGTTTCATCCAAATTCATTTCCCATGCTAATGTGAGCGCATTGGCTGCATCCGTATAAAACTTATACTCATAAAGGAAGTACTGATTGAGCGGCAGCGTCAGGGAATAAACATTTCCGGTTTCTGGACTAAGTTGATTGGTTGTTCCCCAATTATTGAAGGATCCACGAAGATATACGTGGTCCGTACTTGGATTAAACTTGCCAGCGTTCCTCATTCCAGTCATATCCACCGAGAATTTCACATTTACTTTGGTTAGTTCATCGGTGTAAACATCCAGGAATTGTTGCCATGCTGTCTGAAAGGCAATCTTATCGGCATATCCAAGTGCAGTATAATCCATATTTCCGACGAAATTTGCCAACGCGTGTTCGCCGAACTTTTTAGCGATGAAGTAAGCTATCGTATAGGAATACCCATACCCGCCAACAGAAAAGTCATCTTCAATTTGCTTCAGGGTACGCTTGGAGCCTTGAGCGGCAATCAGATTCTTGATATCCTGTTTACCGGCTCGTTGTCTGGTATAGTACGTTGCAACGCCTTCGTTGATCCAACTCGGAAGGGGCACGGTTGCTTTCCAGGCATTGGCAATGTGAACAAACTCATGTACAAGGACTTCCACGGAAGCGTTATAATCGAATTTTACCGGAGAAAGGATGGTGATGGGATTTTTCCCCCAGGCTGAACCGGTGGCCCAATCGGATGATTCGTAATATCCGGTTGCACTGTGCAAGGTTTGAAGGTCTTTGTAAATGTAAATGTCAACTTTCTGTGGTATGTTGCATTCGACAGCTTTGAGGATACGTCCAACATTGTCTTCTAACCGTTGTGCAAAATCATCGATGACTGGGTTTTCCTGGCTGGTATAGTAGAAATTGAAATGAGCGGTGGTTTTGGCCAGAACCATATCCGCATCGTTGTAGAAAACGGTTGGTAATACGAGATTGTTTACCGTTGGCATCAATCTTCGGTTTCCGTTTTGAGCAACTGGAAAACTTTGTTCGTAACCGCCATTGGAGGCGCCGGCTGTATTGATAAAGAATTTGTACTCGTTGTAGCTGTTTTCAGTCAAATTTACTGTCGCGGAGAAAACATTGTTGCTGACCAATGCCATTGGGTTCGTTGTACCCCAGTTGTTGAACGAACCTCGAAGGAACACTTGATCGGTCGCTGGATTGAATTTACTTTGACTGACCAGCTTGCTCAAATCAACGGAGAATTTGACTGTTATTGCTGATTGAACAGTGCTGAAACCCAAAAATACGATTACTAACAAACAACTAAACTTCTGCCAATAAGAAGGGCATAATGCACTTGTTTTCATGGTGCCAAGAATTATATGTTTTCTCTAAAAACTGTAGTTCAGACCAAAGCCTAGATTTATAGGTTGAAAGCCAATATTCTGTTCGTATTGCAAATGTTGCAGCCAACAAAATCCCAAATCAATTTTAAACTTGAGTCGATGCTTCCCAAAACGGGCCATGAAATGGGGTTCCAACAGAAGATGGTCACCGATGGGAATTTCGGTGTAGCCTTGGAAAATACCATCCATACCTGATATAAGGTAACCGACTTTCATGCTAAAGCCAATTGCAGAACCTGGGGTCTTAGTACTGATATGACCGATGTTGGATTGCAGAAATAAAATTTGATAGGAGCCCGCTCCCTCAGGCGTCATCTCGGTATCGTGAAACGATCCATTACCATATCCAAAACCCGCATAATTTTCTAAGACCGTGTTCTTGTTCAATAGGTTGTAGTTCCCTAATGCAGCGTGAACATATCCAATATCGTACCCATGATAAAAATTTTGGCGTCCAAAAGCTTGTACGGCCAATTTATCAGTCAAACCATATGAAACAGTGGAGTTGACAGTCGGTAATCTGACGCTATTTGCCAAATCGGCACCAACATCGATTCTTAAATCGTTCTTATGGTTGATGAGCGGGATATCAGACATCAATGGCGCATAAGCGCAACTCACCAACAAGGGTGTTGATAAAATACAGAATATCTTATTAATGAGCTTCATGGGCCTTCTTTTAAGGTGAAGGAGAAAATGCATGACCTCAAAAATAATTATTTATTCTGTAATAGTACCAACTTGTTTACTTTACTTTTATAAAAGGCTTGGTTCAATCATAATTAGCCTCATCACTGTAGAATTCCAACATCCAACTGTTTTCAAAATCCATTGCAAATTCCATATCATCTTCTCCGATAAAATCGATAAGAGTTTCCATATAACCGTTCATATTTGTTAGTATTAAGTAATATCTACAATTTCACTGTGCAAATCAACAGATTTGACATTACAATGGTGTTGAAATGAGGTTATAAATCGGTTATTCTTACAGAAGATCATTATGCCATTCAATGAATTACATCCGGATTGAAGGTTCTTTTTTTTAACAAGGGAATAAGTTTAGAATGCATTTTTTTCTCGATTTTCTTGCAATCAGGAAATAACCGTTATACATTTATACATGATTATGTCATTCGTTTTTAGAATGTTACTGGCTTTTAAATCACTGCATCATGAAAAACAGAAAAACTCAAAGACACTTCTCATTAATTCTTCTGCTTTTTGTCTTTCAATCCTGCATTCCCCCTTTATCACACGTCTTTGAGGATGTGGAAGATGGGATTTATCTGGAAAAAAAGCAGATTGTAAATGCCCCGGCACCGGATTCCACCGTTAAGGTAATGACTTGGAACATTCGGTTCGGTATTGGTCGAGGACCTTGGTTTGGAGATGCCTGCGGATATAAGGTCGTTTACTCGGAATCGGAAGTCTTGGCCAACCTGAATCGGATTGCCCAAAAAATCAATCAGTTGCAGCCGGACGTCGTGTTGCTACAGGAAGTGGACATCCAATCGACCCGTTCGGCGTATGTGGATCAACTTCAATGGCTACTGGACAACACCTACTTCAATTATGCCGTTTACGGCTCGCAATGGGAGGTTCAGTATATACCAAGCGACGGATTGGGCAGGATGAACGAAACGAATGTGATTCTTTCGCGTTGGCCGTTGGACAAGGCAAAGCGCATTCAGCTGGCCTTAAGGACAGACCAGATCGCACCCGAAAAGTACTTGTACGAACGTTGTTGCATGGTGGAGGCTCAAGTCGTTATTCCCGGATTTGATAATTTCTACGTTGTCAACATCCATGCCTCTGCCTTTGCTCAGGATGCAACCAGGACCAAGCACCTGGCCTCCTTCAAAGCGGAGCTCGACAGGATTACGAATGAAGGGGCTGTTTTTGTTGCCGGTGGTGATCTTAATTCCATTCCCCCAGGAAGTGATTCAACGGATTTTTGCATGGAGCACAAGTGTCCGGGAGAGACGTTTCATCAAGACGGTGTGGAGCCATATCATAAAGAAGGCATGTATTACGAGCCTGAAACGGATGGGATGCGAACGCTATACAATGCCTATACGAATGTGATTCCGTTGAATGTTTACCTGCTGAATCAGGCCCTGTATTTCACACAAACACCTGTGCCAGAAATGACTTGGGACCGAGTGCTCGATTACATGTTCACCAACAACCGTTGGAAAGCAGGAGCCAGCGCAGTTCGTCAGGAATGCGTGGTGGAATCCGACCATGTACCCGTTGTAGGAGAATTGGTCATTCGGAAAAGCAACTAACAAAGCAAAGTCATGAACAAGAATACATTATTACTAGTTTTACTGCTTATTCCAGGAATGCTTACGGCACAAACGCTGTCTAAGAGATGGAGTGATAAAACAGCCTATACCTTAAAGGAGGGGAAATGGGAAACAGGTATTTTCCAGTCGTTTCGATATGGATGGAACGATCAAATCGAACTTCGAACAAATGCGATTCTATTGCCCATATTCCCAAACATTGGAGCAAAACTCGCACTTGGCTCGAAAAATGGATGGCTTTTTGCCAGCGAACATGCGCTCAGTTATCCTACTTTATTGCTGAAATCCTTAAGTTTCAAAGGGATTGGCGGCTTTCTATCTCCCGAGTTCACCTATCCGACCATGATCTCTGTAAGCAATGGGGTGTTAGCCAGCAAACCGTTGGGAACGAACTCCTTGCTAACTGGTGAAGCTGGATTTAGCTTTACGCTTCGCAAATTAAAAGCCGATTACCAATCATCCATTGACCTGCCGTTGTTCTATCCGCGGATGGCTCATTATTACGAAGGGGTTTCATTGCGGGCAGGCTGTTCTTACAAGGGACTGATTACGGAAAAACTTTACTTTGAAGAAAATTGCAAGTTGTTTTTCATTACTCGCTATCGGGATAATTTTTTTGCTGAAAACGGAGGCACTCTAATGTGGGCTGTAGGAAAATCGCTTCGAATCAGAGGAGGCTATGTGCTTTCATGGGGTAGATACCCGTTTGGAGATCAGTTGCAACTCTGGCCGACCTTGGATTTTGTCTTCGGAAGCAGGAAATGATTGATTACTAATAGTTGCTACTAAACATTATTAACATTTTTTGTTGAAAATTCAAAAAGTAGTTTCTTATCTTTGGTTCGAAAATATTTTTGAAATTAAAACAATAGAACGATATGAAAGCTAAAATTTTGTTGGCCGGTTTGGCCTTTTTCGCCTTTACTACGATAGGAGTAGCACAAGGAACCGCCAAGAAAGCGGATGCTCCTGCTAAAACAGAATGCGGTTCGGGTAGTGCATGCTGCGCTGCAAAAACAGAATGTGGTGCTGCTAAAGCAGATAAAGCTCCTGCTGCAAAAACTGCCACTACTTCCAAAAAAGCTGTTGCTAAACCAGTTGCCAAGAAGTAACTCCCTTACAAATAACTTATTACCGAAAGGCCGGCTCCTAAGAGACCGGCTTTTCTTATTTTATGACCACACGTTGTTGATAGCGTTTGTTCCCGTCTGTCAAACGAACAATATAAATACCATTTGATAAATTGACATTCGCTTGCATTTCTGAGGTGATTGAAAGACTTTGCTGATGGACCTTTCGTCCAGTCAAATCGAAAAGTTCCAAAAGAAGAAGACCGCTTCCAGCCGAACGTGATCGGATTAAAAGCAGATTGCCTCTTGAAATAATCTGGTATTCAGGCCGTTCAGAATTATCCTCCAGGCCGCTGACCAACAGCATCTTACTATCAAGGCTAACGCCCGACTCAAGAACTTTCGCTCTAATTGTAACGTTCATCTCCGAAGTCAACGTAACGCCCGAATTGGCCAATGCCAGGTGGACATCTACGGTTGAATCATTAACGTAATGGATGGAATCCTTGGTAATGTAAATCCCATCGTTGTTGACTTTGAAATCATCGTTCTGAAAGACTTTCCGATTGAAATAATCGTCCTTAAGACTAAGCCTGAGCACTCTTGTATAGTTGTTTGATGCTTCAGAAACTTCATTCAAAGCGGCTTCAGGCATCAGTTGGAAACCAATCAGGTTGGTATCCATCCAATGCAATCGGTTGAGTGTCCAACTTTTCAAGTAGGCTAATTCTTGTGCATAGGTTTGTCCGACAAAGGTATTTTCATAAAGTTTGAGCCCCATGATTTCCCACTGGGTAAAGTTCCGAAATTGAGGGCCATCCAAAACCAAAGCACAGGAATCGAGGTAATTAACAACTGCCTCATCACTGAACGAATGATCCCTTAAATACTTCCAACGTGAGTAGCAACGGTTTCTGAAATAGGAATCCTGCATGAGTCGTTCCCACCAGTAACAACGGCCGATGTCCTTCTCCAGATATTGCCATACATCACCTGCTTGCCCATAGGTCCAAGGGGCATCGTTTCCAAAACCCAAATCGAAATCCCAAAGCGGGCCTGCATGCAACTTGCCACCATCGGTATCTTTTTCCTTGAAAAAGTAGGTGCTGTATTTGTATTTGTCCACTTCCAAAGCCAATTCACCAGTGAGTAGGAAGTCGATAAAAGAACCGGCATCAATGTACTCATGGTAGCCGGTACCCATTTGGTTAAATGTGGGCGATACGATGGTTGACTCAAATTTGGTCATAAATTGCTTGAACCAAGCAATTTGCTGCGAATTGAGTTCTTCACTCCTAGGGTCGAAAAACTGAATTTTGGCCTGCGGACGGCTAGGAAACCGGATACCGGTATTGAAAGTCAAATAGGTGGAATCGGGTTTATCCATCCGTACGATGTAGCCACCGGTCAGTTGGACTCCGGCAGTATCCGTCGGATTGATTGTCGCAATGCTTACTCGATTCTTGTCCCTCTTTATTTTCTCCATCAGCGCATAAACTCCTAAATACTGATCGTTGATGACCAGTTCACAAAAACGCATGCGGGAGGCATATCGGCCGGTTGTCTGGCCCAGATGGAAAATCAGCGAGTTCCGTAAAAGCGTTTTATCAACATAGGGGCCATAAAGTATCCAATCGTTTTCCTTAGGCATGCCCAACAAGGGCACATTACGGTTTGCACCTAATGCGTCGCGAGTTTCAAAAAGGTAACTTTTCTTTACAAAAGTCATGGAGGACTCTCCTCGAAGCTCAATGCCGATGTCTCCGTCGTATTGATTGAATGGATCATTCCGATTGTTTAGAATGCCGAAGCCATGGTCGATTATACCCAAACGAGCTGTAATCTTAGGTTGATCTACAATGTTTTGACCGTTGGTCTGAATGATGAGAATGGGCAGGATGCTTGACTGCAAGATGTTGTCCGCATCAATGTATCTCGTATTGGCGAACGCAGCAAGACCTACGCTGTAAATGGCATAGAGTAAAAAAACAAAGGAACTCTTTCGGTATATCTGCATGCATCCTAAAAATTATTCTAACTTTAGATTTCTGGCAAATATAATGCTTCCAAGGTATTTCTGAATTAAATTGACCCTTTTATGGCTGAAACAATTTTAATAACTGGAGCAAGCGGACTAGTAGGCCGACATTTATCCGTTCTTTTGAGAGAAAAGGGTTTTCGAGTGCTAACGTTGAGCCGTCATCCCAAAGATTCAAATGAACTCCGTTGGGATCTGAAAAACAGTTACATTGACCCGGAAGCGCTGACGAAAACCGACCACATCATCCATCTGGCAGGCGCTGGCATCGGGGATAGTCGATGGACGGAGGCTCGAAAAAAAGAAATCTTGGATAGTCGGGTTTTGAGTTGCGAGCTTTTGTACCAAAAATGCATGGAGTCGGGCTGGCCATTGAAAACATTTGTATCGGCTTCGGCAGTTGGATATTACGGCGATGTTGATGCTCTATCGGAGGAAGCTCCTGCCGGTGAGGGTTTTCTGGCTTCGGTTTGTCAGCAATGGGAACAGGCGGCCGATAGCTTTGAGAAGGCTGGAGTTCGTACGGTCAAGATTCGTACCGGAATCGTGCTGGCTGCTGATGGGGGCATCCTGCCGCAGATGGCTTTGCCCATTAGGCTTGGATTTGGTTTTGCTTTTGGGAATGGCAAGCAGTTCATTCCATGGATTCACATCGATGATTTGTGCGCGATATACTTGGAAGCCATTCAAAAGGAAAATTGGTCTGGAGCCTACAATGCTGTTGCTCCTGAGTCGGTAACCAACCAGGAATTCACCAAAGAGCTTGCACGATTTTTTCATAAACCCTTTTGGCCGGTTTTAATCCCTGCTTTTCCCATCAGATGGATGCTTGGAGAACGCAGCGAATTACTGCTCAAGGGTAGTCGCATACGCTCCACCCGACTTACAGAACATCATTTTACGTTCCAATACCCCGAATTGCGTGGAGCGCTTACCGAACTTATTTCGGTAGAAAAGCCTTAGGATCTTTTATCATTTTATGAATACCCGTGCTTGATATTTCACGTTTTCGTCAGTCAGACGTACTAGGTAAACACCTTTGGATAAGCGGACATTGACCTGGATTTCAGGCGTGATTGGTAGCTTTTGCTGATCGACCAATCGACCAGCCAAGTCATACAACTCTAAGTGAAGAAACCCGCTTCCTTGATTAAGGGTACGAATCAAGAGTTGATTTTCGTGAGAAATAATCTGATAGGCAGTGCGTTCAACCTTCTCAATCAAACTGCTTGCCAAAAGGGTTTTGCTTTGAATATCGATAGCGGATTCAACCACTTTGGCTTTGACGATAACAGACAAATCCATGTTCAAGTCAGCTCCCGGAAATGCCATTTTAAGATAGACATCCACCGTTGAATCATTCACATAGAGCATGGTATCTTTTGAAATGAATGCCTCTTCATTCGTGAGAATAAAATCATCCTTTTGGAATACTTTTCGATTGAAGAAGTCTTCTTTCAGACTAAGCCTTACCCCTCTTGTACTGTTTAGTGAAGTTTCAGGAATCTCTTGAATATAGGCTTTAGGTGTAAGCCTGAAACCAATCAGGTTTTCATCCATCCAATGCAGCCGCTTGAGGGTCCAGTTTTTAAGGAAAGCGATTTCTTCGGCGTAGTTTTTACCAACATACGTATTCAAAGACAGCTTGACTCCCATGATGGGCCATAGGATGAAATTCCGCTTTTGAGGGTTCTCCAGAAGCAACGCGCAGGAATCCAGAAAATGCACGACAGCCTCATCACTGAACGAACGTTCCCTCAGATACCTCCATCTAGAGAAACAAAGGTTTCTGAAATGTGGATCCTGCATCAGACGTTCCCACCAGAAACAGCGCCCTGTAGAAGGCTCGTTATACTGCCAAACATCACCAGCCTGCCCATAGGGCCATGGGGCATTGTTTGCAAAACCACGGTCGAAATCCCAAAGTGGACCAGCATGCAACTTGCCTCCATCCGTCTCCTTTTCCTTGAAAAAATAGGTGCTGAACTTGTATTTGTCAACTTCCAGCGCCAGTTCACCCGTGAGCAGGAAATCGACAAATGAACCTGCATCGATGTATTCGCGGAAGCCAATTCCCGGTTGGTTGAACGTAGATTTGACCATGGAAGTCTCAAAGTCGGTGATGAACTGTTTGAACCAGGCTTTTTGCAGCGCATGAAGCTCACTTCCAGCCGGGTCGTAATATTGGAGAGTAACCTGAGAATGATTCGGAAAAGTAATGCCTGTTTTGAACGATACATACCCTGAATCGGACTTATCCATCCGGACGATGTATCCACCGGTCAGTTCAACTCCGGTAATATCTTCCGGTTTGAGTTCTGCGATGCTGACCCGATGCTTATCCCGCTTGATTTTTTCCATCAAAACATATACTCCTTGATACTGATCGTTGAGAATCAGTTCGCAAAAGCGCATACGGGATGAGTACCGACCTGTGGATTCACCCAGATGGAAAATCAGGGAATTCCGTAAAAGCGTTTTGTCAATGTAAGGGCCATATAGAATCCAATCGTTTTCCTTTGGCATACCGAGCAAGGGTACGTTAAGGTTTTCGCCGAGTGTGTCTCGGGTTTCAAAACGGTAGCTTTTCTTGTTGAAGGTTAAGGAGGACTCTCCACGGAGCTCAATGCCAATAGACCCGTCATACTGGTCGGAAGGGTCGTTTCGGCTGTTTAATATTCCATTGTCTATTACTCTCAACCGAGCTGTAATCTTGGGCTGATCTACGATGCTTAGGCCGTTGGTTTGAATGTGGAGGATGGGAAGATTGCTGAATTGAAGGATACTGTCGATGGCAACTGCGCTCGAACGAGCAAATACGGTTGTTTCCGAACCAACAATCAGGAAAAATAGCAAAAGCAACCACCTTTGGATGGTAAGCGATTCAATAAAAATTCGTTTTTTTTGGCTGTTCTGCATATATTAGGTAGAACGAACCGTATGTGAATGTTACCCAGTCGAAATTGAACCAACTTCAAAAGTTTGCAATTCGACGAATATCCTTGCCGGCCAGGGTTTTCTGTTCTTCCTCCTTTAAAGTAACGCGGATCATCGATAAGCCAATTTCTTCGATGGTGCTGAAACCATCCGGAAACAGGGACTTGCCGATGGGAAAGAACCAATTGACATACTTGTAAAAAGCCTGAACATGCGTGGCGCCTGGCAGTGGCTTGATAAAACCAGGCCGGTAGCGGTAAAAACCATTGAACGGCATTTCTGAAAGTTCGTTTTCCGTGCGGCCTTTCAGTCTCGCCCAACTCAACTTGCTGGTTTCTGTAGCATCGGTACCTGCACCGGAAAGGTAGCAGAACACCGAGCCCGGGTTCAGCCTACTCATGGTTTCACCCAACAGGATGGACAAGGTATAGGTAATGTCTTTGTAAGTCGATTCATCGGTTCCGATGGAGCTGACGCCCATGCAATGATAGCAGGCGTCCAACCCTTTTAATTGGTCCTCGACGGTTTTCAATTGGTGGAAATCGGGCAGTAAGATTTCAGTCAGTTTGGGATGGCTGAACCCTACACTTCGTCTGTTCAGGGCTATAACCTTTTCAACAGCAGGGTGCTGCAGGCAAACCTGCAACACACCTTCGCCGACCATGCCGGTTGAACCGGTGACCAACACCTTCAACTTCCGAGTTTCCATATTTAAAGAATGGCTTGAATATCGGCTTCCAAACCTTCCAAAGAGTCGCCGGATGCGTAACGTTTGATGATGTTGCCATTCTTATCCAACAAGAATTTGTTAAAATTCCATTTGATGGAGTCGCCACCGGTTTGATCTTTCAAATACTTATAAAGCGGGTGCGCATCCTTGCCGTTTACGTTGATTTTCCCAAAAACAGGAAACGTGACGCCGTATTTCAATTGGCAAAAAGATTGGATTTCCTCATTGGTTCCTGGTTCCTGGAACAGAAATTGGTTGCAAGGAAAAGCGAGAATGACCAAGCCTTTGTCTTCGTATTTTTTATACATTGCTTCCAATGGGGTGTATTGTTTGGTGAAGCCGCATTTGCTGGCCACATTGACAATAAGTAGGGTTTTCCCTTTGTACGTGCTCAGATCCACAAGGCCTCCCTTGCTGTCTTCGACCTTGAATGAATAGACGCTCATTTTCTTTACTTTTTTAGTGGGTTTATTAGTTTGTGCCAAAGCAATAGTGGAGGCCACAAGAGCCACCAACAAGAGTCCGGTCAGTAATTTAAACTTTTTCATAATGACTTATTTTGCACAAAAATACAAGTAAACTTTCAATGTTTATCAAAAATATATATTGATAGATTCTATCTATTGAAAAGCCGCTTTTTTTTGCTGTCTCAGCGGAAAAAACCGGTACACTTTTCCATAAAAAACCGTACTATTGTATCAGCAAAAAACCTCCTAATGGAAACTGAAATTCGCAAACCACTGGGCATTTGCCTTTCCGGCGGCGGTGCCATCGGGATAGCCCACATCGGTGTCTTGCAAGCATTGCTAGACAACGGCATCGAGCCGGAAGTCGTTTCCGGTTCCAGCATGGGTGCCATCGTCGGAACCCTTTACGCAGCAGGTTATTACCCCGCCGAAATGATGCAAATGATTCAAGAAGACAGGCTTTATCTGGTTTCCAAACTGATGACATTCAAGCCTACTTTCTGGAAATCAGGGTTCTCCACACATGAAACGGTTTTAAAGCTCATTCGTGAAACCATTCCTCGCGACGATTTCAAGAGTCTGAAACGGAAAATGTTCATTTGTGTGACCAACCTGAACACCATGGAGTGGGAAGTCAAGAGCACTGGCAAGAACCTGGCGACCTGGGTGTCGGCTTCAGCCAGTATTCCTGGAATTTTTGAAACGCAGGTGGTGGACGGTGTTTACTATGTGGACGGCGGTGTGCTCAACAACCTGCCGACTCAACCGCTCAAGTCGATTTGTCGAGCCATCATCGGGGTGGACGTCCTGCCCTATTCGGCACCGGTCGATCTGAAACGCCCCATCGAAGTGATGGCCTACACCCTACGGGGTATCCAGAAAGTGAATTCAGCAGAAGGGCGCTCCCTTTGCGATCACATTATTGACTGCCAAGCCGTGAAAAAGTTTCACGAATTCAAGTTCGAAGCCTATCAACGCATTTACCGCCAAGGGTATAAGGATGGGGTGGATTACATCAAGAACCATCCGGAAATCAAGACGCTTTGAAATTCGTATTATTCGTGCAACCAAACATAGTTGTTCAAATAAGTCTTATCTGTGAGCTGTGCGAGCATGAATGCAGCCACATTGGCCCTTGAAATGCCAGAATTTCCAGTCAACTTGATCTTTTCTGAACCATGTTTCAGGTTGTCAGTCAATGGGCCGTCCGTCAGACCACCGGGTCGAACCACCGTCCATTTCAGTTTGCTCGCAGCGATGCGTTTTTCGTTTATATTGTGGTCGGCCAAAGGCACCCGAAGCATCACATTCACAATAAGGAACCGAATCGGTTGAGGCATGTAATAACGGCTTTCCCCAGTACCAATGCTGGAAAGATATACAAACCGTTGTACAGCAGCTTCTTCCATGGTGTCGACTATCGTAGAAATACCTTCCAACACCTCTGGGTTGCTCTTCGTCAGCGATCCGCCACCAAGTGTCGACAGGCAAGCGTCCGCACCAGTAATCGCATTTTTTAATGCAACTATATCACTCAAACTCCCTACGATTACTTTCAATTTTGGGCTTTCCGAAGTCACCGATCCGGGTCTGCGCACGTAAGCAATTACTTCGTGGCCAGCCTTCAAGGCTTGCCCTACCAGCAAAGATCCGGTTTTTCCGCTGGCTCCGAATACGACAATTTTCATAACTTTACTTGGTTTGTTTAAAAATACCATTTAAACAAAGCTAAGGTAAATAATTTACGATGGATAAACTTCTGCAAAAAATTGTAACTTCGCGCTAACAAACGAAATAAAACATGTTGAAAGTAAACGAATACTTTGATGGTAAGGTTAAATCCATCGCTCTTGAAAATGTGGAAGGCGTGAGCACGGTCGGTGTCATTTCTGCTGGTGAATACGAATTCGGTACGGGAACGGTGGAATACATGACCGTGGTTTCAGGTGCGTTGGACGTGTTGCTACCCGAAGCAACCGAATGGAAGCTTTACGGCAAAGGCGAAACCTTCATCGTTGACAAAGGTTTGAAATTCAAGGTTAAGGCTCAGGAACCTACTGCTTATCTGTGCATCTATAAATAATCTCATTGGCAGATCATGAAAAAAAGGATGTTTTTCGTACTGGCCGGATTGATGCTGACTGCTTTTTCATTTGCCCAAACGGACTCCATAGTCACGTTTTCAGACCTCAAATTTCACTCGGCCATTGAAAAGAAGGCTTATACCAATTTTGTCCAATATCAGACGGACACCTTGGAGGCCTTTCTTGCTGTCGACGATATTCTGAGTTTGGAGGATGCGGTGTATTTGAGAAAAAAGTTCGAAGACATCTGTAAAGAATTGTCTGCCAAAAAGATTGAAAAAAAGAAAATAAACGCACAAATAAAGCTGGCATACACCCTAGTTAAGACGAATTGCTTTAAAACGTATGTGCAGGAGGAAGTGCTGTCATCCACCCTGTTGAACGGTCGGTACAACGAAGTAACAGCTACAATCCTCCTTGCTTTGATTTTTGACAGATTGCACGTCCCATACCTCATTTTGGATTCCTCCGAAGAGTTTTGCATGATAGCCAACCCAGGCCCAGACGAACAAAAACTGGAAGTTGGCAATCCAGTTCATGTAACAATTGAGCAAACTGCCGAGTTTAAAAAAACGTATGTTGATTTCTTACGGAAAACAAAGAAAATAAGCGATGCTGAAATACGTTCGCATACGTTCATCGAGCTTTATGATGAAAAATCCAAGGAGCAAAGGCAGATTACGCTCAAGGAGCTTTTGGGGCTGCTTTATTATTTCCAATCGGGAAGAAAACTGGGACTGGAGAATGTGAACAGCAGTCTCGAAATGATTCAGAAGGGATTCTATCTGTATCAGACTCCCTATGTCCAATTGCTTTATTTAAATATTCTGGCCAAAAAGATGGAGCAGTTTACGGTTACAAATGCATCGGATATCGATTATCTGGTTCAGTTGTATCGAGTAGGCAATCTGGATGCGGAAATGACCAACAATATATTCAAGAATGTTATCTCCAATCAGTTGGAGTATACCGATAGGGAAGGACTTTGCGACTCCCTGTTTGAACGTTTCACCAGTAAAGTTCATGAGCAGGAATTACTTGATGAAGCAACCTTCTCGTTCAATTTGATGCGGGTGAACCAAAAGGTTCCTATCTATTCTGACATCTTTCGCATTGATAAGGCGGCTTGCATAAAGCCGAACTTAAAAGAAGTCAACGACTATTTGAATGGTGTTATTGTAATGAACCTATACAAAATCCAATCGAATCAGGCTAGGCTGGACAGTATCCGAAGTCTTAGCAAACAGCTTAAAAGCGCTGTCGCGTTGGAGACGCTTGGTTCACAGCGGTTGACTTTCCTTTTGCAAATGGCAAGGGAGGCTTACAAAAATAAAAAGTTGAAAGAAGGTGAAAAGTTCCTTCTTGAATTCGAAGCATCCTGTCCGGCACCCATCGGGAACGATAAATTGCGTTATGAAGTGGAAAGTGCATTCCATGATATAGCTGTCAGTCTGTATTGGAGCACCAATATGAATGTTGATGCAAATCACAAAATGATACAACGAGGATTGAAATTCGCACCCGACAGTGAAATGATAAAAAGTGGCTCTTACGATAAGGGGAATGATCAGCGGGTGAATACCAATCCAATCGTAAAGGTTAAGAACAAAACGGAAGACAATACGCCAAAAACCGGACGTTCCATTCGAGTTATTTCGAAGGATAAGAAAGAAACGATTTATAAGTTTTAGTCAGCGTCGGCCAGCAATCCTTTTGAGGGTTAGCGTATTAAAGTGGCAGACATCAGACCGATGATGACTTCATTGGCTATGGTTTTCAATTCGAGTGATTTCAATTCTTTGGCTGGGTTCAGTTTTAGTTCGGTCATCGTTGCCAATCCGCCATCAACGAGAATGGGACCGTTTCCTTGTCGGAGCTTCAGCTCGGCAGCTGGGTTGCGGGTGATCGTTCCTGTTTTCAGCCGAATACGGTACGGACGAGGCGTTTTCAAGGTGAAGGCGAAGCCGTCGGTATAAATGTCCTGATCGAGCGGAAGCAAGCTTTCGGGCAAAATGAGTTTTAAAACGTCCGAGGTTCCATCGGTGTAGTTCACTGTAACCGTACCGTTCAAGACATGATTTTGCATGTGGTACGTGGAGGCTGCCAACAGCAAATAGATGTTCGACGCTTTTCCAGAAAGTGGTATGCTAACTGCTTTGGGGTAATTGTCCCATAGCGTGGTGAACACGACATTGTTGGAGGCAGAATCGCCTGGAGTGGCAAAAGGTACGCCGCCTGGCATCCGAATTTCGTTGGCTGCACTGGCTTTGGCACGAATGCCTCGATCGTCGATCTTGTACAAATCTTCCGGATGAGTCCATTCACCCATTCCTTGGGTAGGAACATTCAGGGTGGTATACGGCCAGCGTGGTGAAACATATTTGCCATAGGCCCAAATGTCACGGACTCGATCGTTGAAGAAAGGGTTCAGATTCACTTTTTCAAAACGGATGCCGGTCAAATTACGAAGGGTATCCAGTTGGGAAGGTTGAGATGTCGCATCAGCAATATGGATATCGATAGGTTTCCAATAGCTCATGTCACCTTGAGCAACTCGGGCATAGGTAGTTCGATGACCAGGCACACCCTGTATCAAAGCTGTAATGGTACTTTCGGTATAGGATCGGTTGGAAAGGATTTTTTGAGGATCCTGAAAAACGTTTGTCTTTCCATCCAGTTTAAACGTAAGGAGTTTTCCATTATGAGCTTCCAGCAAAACCGGCTCATAGCGCATGGGCGCTCCGTCCCAGTCGATTTGAATGCGGTACTTTTTAGCTTTTCCTGCTTCGATCACAACAATGGCGCGAGATACCGCATCCGCATCCAAAGCATAGGCCACTTTCTTGCCGTTGACGCTGATGCTTCGAATGTGATCCATCCTTGCAGTCAATCCCAAAACCAATTCCGATTGAACCTGAAGCTTGGGTTCGATATCATAACGATCGATGTTTCCCTTACGGGTAAATTTGAAATGCATGTTTTGGGTCTGAAGTGTGGCATGATCCCAAGCAGAAGGAAAACCAGGCCGAATGACCAACTTATCGTTCAGCAAATCGGGTTGAATGCCGAAAAGGCCTTGCACCATCGCTCTGGCAGTCGTGGCTATGGGGTCTGCGAAGTCGCGGTAGGTTTCCCCACGGGCAGCGTCGTAAAAGGATATTTGCGTGATGTTTCCTGGGCCAGAACCCAAATACATGGCATCGAGAAGTGATCCTTTATACATTTTGAAAGCCTCTTCACTACGACCAGCCTGCCAAAAGGCGAGTGCGGTATGAGTGATTTCAGCCAAGGCCACATTGTTGATGGACCAATTGTACGTTTGCCAATCGGAAGTGGAAATCACGTAGTTGGATGTGTCCTTCAGATTCTTGGCTAGCACCGGAATGTGTGGAATGTTGTTGTCCACGAATCTGGTCGCTTCGTATGCCTGGAAAGGATTCTGAATGTCTGAGTCGATGGCATGGTAGATGGTCCAGACGGCGGCATCCTCATGCAGCATTTTTTCGCCCATGTTGTCCTTGAATTCTGCCCACCAGCCTTTTTCTTGAAGCCATAATGTTTGGTTCAAGGCAAAGAAGATGCGCTTGGCTTCTTGTTCATAGGGTGTTGGATCTTCTCCGATTTTCGAAGCAATCATAGCAGCCATCTTGTTCGCCCTATAATTGTAAGCGGTTGAATGCGTAGCCACACCGCCGTTGTATTGCAGACCGTCCGAAGCCCAGATGCAGCAATAGCCGTCGTACAAACCGTCGTTGTCCGGGTCGAACACCAGCTTCTCCCAAGCCAGATGACGTTTGATGACGGGGAAAACCTCACGGGCATAGTTCCAATCGCCCGTCCAATTCAGGTGCCAAAGCAGTTCATCGATGTAAACCAAGTTCATGTCGTAATGATGCATATCGTTCGACTTATTGGGATTTCGGCTGATGTAGCCATTGCTGTACATTGGCGTTCCCCAAGTTTTCTCCGAACGGGACAAATTGCTTTTCGGGTCCTGCAGATGAGGCAACGTTACCGGCACGTTGGTAACTTGAGCCTTGGCGTAACCATTGAAATGCGACCTGGCTCTGTCGTGAAAACCAAGTACATCGGCCAGGTAGGAGGCCCGCCATCCGGTGAGCGGAATGCGCCAGCCAATGGCTCCGTGCAGGTAGGAAGGCGATTCCCAAATGGCGTCCTCAGCGCCCGAAATGATACCGCCCAGGGTGTTCAAATACGGATCGGGGGTATCGAGCTTTACACGACTGGCAATGTTGACACGGAATGTCTCACCTTTGGTAAAAGCCTCAGCCAATTGAGCTTCGGTCAAAGTAGAATGAGTGGTTGGATTGTAGAAAACACTGTAGCTGAAGCCTTTTTGAACAGGTTGCGAAGCGATCAACAAGGGTGTTTCTGAAGGTTCAGAACGCAACAACCCATCCAAATCATTGATTTTTCCTGCATCAGCCGTTCTAAGGTTCGTTCCTGTTGGGAAAAGACCATTCACCTTTTTGTCTTTTCCATAGTTCACTGTAAAAGCATTGCCTTGAATATCAAATTGATTGCCGGTACATTTGGAAGCTGAGATCCAGAAACAATCGGCCGGATCGGCACCGATGTCTCCGTTTCTGGAGAAACCTTTGCCGCTGGCTGCCCCATAAATCCAGAGTAGCTGAACATCGGCCGGAAGCCCCTTCGCTTCAGTCCGCAGCATAAAACCATCGGCATCGGAAAGCGCCAACGCAGTAATGATAAGGCTGCCCTTCTCCAGAAAAGCCTTGTCTTTGAGCGTATAAGTACGTTTTCCAGAAACAAAACGGGATTCCACCCACTCCAAGTCTTTCACCCAAACCGCCTTTTCACCCCGCTTAACAGCCAAATAAACACTACCACCCAGATTCGGCATGTACATTCCGAATTCAGGAAAGTCGCTGGTTTCAAAACGGAATCCGGTATTGGTTCCATAAATGGCCCTACTGAACCGTTTGTTCCCGTTCACATTGACGAACTCATCACCGACCGGCTTATACCGAACTTCACGTTCCACGTTGTGCCAATAGCCCTTTTGGGACATGCAAAGCGAGGGCATGAACAACAATAAGGCAAGAATCATTCGGATTTTCGGATACTGTTTTGGCATGGTCGTTTATTTTTGGTCGAAATTAAGCATTTATCTGAATAAATTTAGCTCCGAAGTGCATTGTTAATCGGATTTGTTCCTACATTTGGGAAACACAATAACTATTCCGATTATGACACTTACAACCCCTTTCATTCAGCTGAACCTTTCAGTCAAAGAATTGAGAACATGGATGTTCACCACGCTGTTTATTGCCGGCAACCTCCTGTTGCCCCAATTATGTCATTTCATACCAAACGGCGGCCTGATGTTTCTTCCCATTTACTTCTTCACTTTGATTGCAGCCTATAAGTTTGGCTTAAAAGTCGGGCTGCTCACAGCCGTTCTTTCACCCCTGGTAAACAGCCTGCTTTTTGGTATGCCCATCGTAGCAATGCTTCCGATCATACTGACGAAATCCGTCTTGTTGGCTGTTTTGGCTTCCATCGTTGCCCGTCGCAGCAAATCGGTCTCCATCCTTTTACTAGCATTGGTAGTACTTGGCTATCAACTAATTGGAGGCGTTGTCGAAGGCTTGTTGGCTCAAAACTTGATGGCAGGCATCCAGGATTTCAAAATCGGTTTCCCTGGGCTGATGGTTCAGATTCTGGGCGGCTGGATGGTTTTGAAAGCATTGGCCACGTATGAGCGATAAGTCGTTTGAAGCGGTCAAAAAACGGTTGGAGGAAGTCACGTTTGAAGAATCTTTCGATCTGATTGTGGCAGTGGCCAACGGTGGAATTGTTCCCGCTGCGCTGCTGAACCAAAGGCTGGGTTTGGATCTTCAATTGCTCAAACTCAATCTTCGCGACAGCAACCAACGACAACTCTACGACAAGCCATTATTACTGGAACAAATTACGTTCAATGTCAAAGGGAAAACCATTTTGCTCGTGGAAGACCGCGTCAAAACAGGAAACACCCTGAATTTTGCCAAAAACTTACTTCTGGAAGCAGGAGCCAAAACCATAAAAACATTTGCGGTAAACGGGAAGGCCGATTATTGTCTCTACGACGAATTGTGTTTCCGTTTCCCCTGGATTCTTGATCAATAATCACCACCCCAATGAAACGCAGAGATTTTCTTAAGGCTGCCGCCATTACTGGACTAGCCACCACGTTCAAATTAACCGAAGGTATGGACCTGATGGCCCAAAAATCTGCCAAAACAGCATTAAAAACTGGAGGCACTGATCTGGTGGCCGTTATGGGTGGAGAACCTGCCCAAATGTTCCAGAAAGCCATCGCTGAACTCGGTGGCATGGGCAAATACGTCAAAAAAGGTCAGAAAGTCTGCATCAAACCGAACATTGGCTGGGACAAGGTTCCAGAAATGGCCAGCAACACCAATCCGGAGTTGGTGGCTGAAATCGTTCGTCAATGCCTTAAGGCCGGAGCTTCCGAAGTGGTTGTCTTTGACAATTCCTGCGATGACTGGCGCAAAGCATACAAAAACAGTGGTATCGAAGCAGCTGCAACCGCTGCAGGAGCAAAAATGCTTCCAGTCAAAGATGTTTCGTATTACAAGGAAGTAGCATTGCCCAAAGGTGTTAAACTGAAGACCGCCAAAGTGCATCAGGCCATCTATGACAGCGACGTTTGGATCAACGTGCCCGTATTGAAAAATCACGAAGGAGCGCTGATGACCATTGCCATGAAAAATCACATGGGCATTGTTTGGGACCGTGGATTCTTTCACCGGAACGACCTGCAGCAATGCATCGCCGATATATGCACCCTTGATAAACCTGCCATCTTGCATGTGGTGGACGCGTACCGTGTCATGAAAACCAACGGTCCGCGCGGTCGTGCACTGAGTGATGTTGCCAACGCAAAAGCCATGTTCGTTTCTGCCGACATCGTGGCGGTTGACACTGCTGCCACCAAATTTTTCAGCCAATTGGAAGCCATGCCACTCGAAAGTGTGAAACACATCGCCTTGGCACAAGACCATAAACTGGGTACCATGGACCTCAGCAAACTTAAAGTGAAGAAGATTCAACTATGATTCTTAAACGATTACGCCTTGTTTTAGGGATTTTTTCCCTGTTGATACTAACCTTTTTATTTCTGGACTTTGCCGAATTGATTCCTGCAGGTAAGGTTCCCTTAGCCGACATTCAGTTGGTTCCGGCCTTACTGGCTAATTCCTTCTGGATTGTCGGAGTGCTTCTCCTTTTGACCTTGCTTTTCGGTCGAATTTACTGTTCCATACTATGCCCGATGGGGCTTTTTCAGGATTTGACGGGGCGGGTGGCCAAGATTTTCAAGAAAAAGCGCAAATACACGTTCAGTCCTGAAAAACGCTGGTGGCGCTACGGAACGCTGGTTGCGGTGCTCGGAACATACGTCGCCGGATGGACGGTTTTACTCAGTCTGCTCGAACCGTACAGCGCCTTTGGTCGGATGGTCACACACCTGCTGCGCCCCATCTACATGACTGGTAACAACTTGTTGGCAGGCATATTCAATCATTTCGGCAACTATACGTTTTATCATACGGAGATTTTTCTGCTTGGTATTTCCTCGCTAGTTGTTGCATTGCTCACGTTTCTGATCATCGGCTATCTGGCCTGGAGATTTGGCAGAACGTTTTGCAATACGTTGTGCCCGGTCGGTACCGTTTTGGGTTTCCTTTCGCGTTATTCCATGTTCCGTTTCATCATTCACGAAGAAAATTGCAACAGTTGCGGCAGTTGTTCCAGAAATTGCAAGGCATCCTGTATTGACAGCAAGCTGGAAAAGGTGGACAACAGCCGCTGTGTCACCTGCTTCAACTGCACGACAGTCTGTTCGAAAAAAGCCATCAAGTATGAGTTCAGCTGGAAGAAAAGCAGCCCTACTACTGGCGTTTCAGCAGATGATTCTGTGGCATCCCGCCGCCGTTTTCTGACAACACTGGGTGTGACGTTTGTGGCAGCTGGCAGTCATGCTTGGGCAAAAGGCATGCACCTTGGCACCAACAAACCTTGGACCCGCAAAAGTCCGTTGAGCCCTCCTGGCTCTCTTTCGGCTGAACACTTGAACATTCATTGTACAGCTTGTCACCTTTGTGTGGCGCAATGTCCTTCCAAAATTCTGAAACCCTCTTTCCTGGAATACGGTGTGGAAGGCATGATGCAGCCCATTATGGATTTCAGCCATGGGTTTTGTAATTACGACTGCACGCTTTGCACGGAGGTCTGCCCCAATGGAGCATTGAAAAAACTGACGATGGACGAGAAACATGCCACTCAAATGGGAATTGTCAAGTTCATAAAGACCAATTGTGTGGTGTATACCGACGAAACGTTTTGCGGTGCTTGTTCCGAACATTGTCCCACACAGGCGGTGTACATGGTTCCCTACAAGGGCGACTTGACCATTCCTGAACTGAACACGGCCATTTGCGTGGGTTGTGGCGGTTGCGAGTACGTTTGTCCGGCCAAACCCGCCAAGGCCATTTATGTGGAAGGCAATCCGGTGCATCGGAAAGCCGAGGCCTTTGTAGATACCAATAAAAAGGAAGTCAAAATTGACAGTTTTGGTTTTTGATCAAAAGTAACCTTCGTTTATTTTAAACAGTCGTTTTTCGTGACTCGGAATAGTCGAAGATTACTTCGCCTTTTCACTCGCTACTTAAAACGTTCAATACGCACGATTATGAAGTTACAACTCAACATCCACTACATCACGTACGGTTCTCAAGTACTGATGCTTATCGGCAGCACGCCCGAAACCGGCCTGTTCAACGAAGATAAAGCGATACCATTGACTCCTACCGGGGAGGGTTTCTGGAAACTGGAACTAACCATCAAAGAGGCGGGTTTGTTGGAATACCGTTACCTGATACGCAGCAACGGGCAGACCGAACGTCGAGAATGGGGTGAAAACCACAGGGTTGTGTTTCCTAGCGGGTTGGAAAATTACATGGTGCACGATTATTGGCAAGCGGAATCCGATATGAGTTTCCTCTATGCTTCTGCCTATACCGATAGCCTTCTCAAGGTCGAACAGGAACAGGCGGAAATGTTATACGCTTCAAATAGGATCATTCTGAAAGTGCATGCGCCTTTTGTCCGCAAGAATCAATGCCTTGGAATATCCGGAGACTGTGGTTTGTTTGGTGGCTGGAAAATGGACAAAGCCGTGAAAATGCATTCGGAACGTTTTCCAGAATGGATCATATCATTGGACGCCAATAGTTTGCCAATAAGCAGCAATTATAAATTCGTACTGCTGGATAGAGTGAGCGGTAAAATCCTTCATTATGAATGGGGAGAACCCAGGACGTTGGTTATCCCTCAGGATACGAATAATCAATTGATTCAGCACACTGGGATGACTTTCCGTTTTCAGGAAGCTCCATGGAAGGGAGCCGGTGTGGCCATTCCCATTTTTTCACTCCGATCGGAAGACAGTTGGGGCTGTGGCGACTTCGGCGACCTAAAAAAAATGACGGATTGGGCGGCTGAAACTGGCTTACAACTTATTCAGACCCTACCGGTGAATGATACGACCCTGACCGAGACCTGGCGGGACTCGTATCCGTACTCCGCCATCTCGAACTATGCGTTGCATCCTATGTACTGCTCCATGCACGATTTGCCAGCCCTTGAGGACCAGGCATTAATGGACAGTATGGAAGCAACCAGACTCCAGCTCAACAAGCTTCCTGAAATGGATTACGAACAGGTTTTGCAACTCAAATGGAAGTATTTCAAGGCATTATTCAACCAGGAAGGTCAAATCGTTCTTGCTTCCCCCGAGTTTAAAGCATTCTTTGAAAGCAATCGCGACTGGCTGAGTCCTTATGCCGCTTTCTGCTATTTGCGCTGGAAAACAAACCAGTCCGATTTTAGGAACTGGGGAGAATGGGCTGAATACGACGCCGCAAAGATTCAGGCATTGTCGGATCCTGCTCAGGCCACTTATTTGGAAATCGCCATTCATTATTACATTCAGTACTTGCTTCACGTTCAACTGACTGAAGCACGCGCATACGCACACCAACATTCGGTTGTCCTGAAAGGGGACATTCCCATAGGCATCAGCCGCAACAGCGTAGAAGCCTGGTCGGAAAGCGACTTGTTCAACATGGACGCTCAAGTGGGGGCGCCGCCGGATGATTTCTCCGTGACTGGTCAGAACTGGGGCTTTCCCTCCTACAATTGGGATCGCATGAAAGCCGACGATTTCCACTGGTGGAAACGCCGTTTCAGCAAAATGGCCGATTATTTCGACGCCTATCGCATTGACCACATTCTGGGTTTCTTCCGCATATGGGAAATTCCTGTCCATTCGGTGGAAGGCCTGCTGGGTCACTTCAACCCTGCCTTGCCTCTGCATTCACAGGACATGATGATCTACGGTTTCCATTTCGATCCGGAGAGCATGACCACGCCGTTCTTGCCGGAGAACCTCCTCAACAACTTATTCGGAACGGATGCACCAACGGTTATCAAAACCTACTTGAAAAAGAAAAAAGACGGTCATTTTCATCTGAAACCTGCTTTTGAAACGCAACAACAAATCAAGGCAGCTTTCGGAGATGGCCCACTGGAACCCGAGAGCATTGCATTGCGCAACAAGCTTTATTCACTCTGCAGCGAAGTACTTTTCGTGCCTGACCCGCATCAGATCGGCTACTTTCATCCCCGGATTTCAGCTTTTGGGACCGAACGTTTCCGCTGGTTGACCGATGAACAAAAGCACGCTTTCGGTAGGTTGTACAACGATTTCTATTATGTTCGCAATGTGGAATTCTGGAGACAGAAGGCGTTGGAGAAACTGCCCGTTCTGGTGCAGTCCACCCGAATGCTTTCCTGTGGTGAAGACCTCGGCATGATTCCCACCTGTGTGCCCGACGTGATGCATCAACTAAAAATTCTCAGCCTCGAGATCCAGCGCATGCCCAAATCGACCGGCTCCATGTTCGAAAACCTGAACAACATTCCCTACCAATCGGTCTGCACCACCTCCACCCACGACATGAGTCCGCTTCGGGCTTGGTGGCTTGAAGACCGCCCAACCATTCAGCAATACTACAACCAAGTTTTGTGGAAAGATGGCGAAGCTCCTTGGGAGTGCAACCCCGAACTGGCAACCAACGTGGTGGAAAACCATCTAGCCGCACCTGCCATCTGGGTCATTTTACCCTGGCAGGACTGGATGGCAACCGACAAGAAACTCCGCAACCCGGACCCGCTCGCTGAACGCATCAACATTCCGTCCAACCCGCAACACTATTGGCGGTACCGAATGCACCTGACGTTGGAGCAATTACTGAAGGCCAAGGTTTTCAATGCGAAGGTCAAGGATATGGTGTTGAAATCTGGCAGAGGGTAATGGCAAAAATGAAAGTGGCTTTATCTAAACTAAGATAAAGCCACTGATTATGAGCTATTTTTTTTGATTGATGTCAGTTCATTATTCTACTACTTCTTTATAAGTGACTGTAATTGTCATCTTTAAGCTAATTGGACCTGCTTCAGTAGTAGTAACACTTTCCATGCTTTTAGCCTCATCTTTGGCTTCATTGGCGGTTAATCCACATTTATTTACGGTTGTTACTAGTGTTTGCGTATTAAAGACCTCCCCATCCTGGATGTACTCGCCCAATTGTGTGACCGTAAACTCCCAGCATTTTTTTACATCGGCGTTCCCATCGGTACAGGAAACAAACATAGTCATCAACAAACTTAAAATAATAAGTGTTTTCTTCATGATATCTAATTTTTTATTTAATCTTACAAAGATAAGTATTCATCTCAAAAACACCGTACTATAAAGAAAAAAAGAGGCCTTCCTTAAGAAAGCCCCTTCAATTATCAGAGTATCAACTGCTCACCAGCTCAAACACTTGAAACATTTAAACAAAATGCACTTGACTTAACTCTTTTGCAAAAACATGAAGTTTCTTTTCAATTATTTCTACAGTTTTAGGACTTGGTCTTCTACGACCGGTTACATAATGACTTAATTGGCCCTTATTTACACCAGTGACTTTCTCGAGTCCTGCTAATGATAAAATTCCTGAATAGTACTGTAGAAAGGAAGAAACATCGTATTTAAATACAAAATCCAGTTCAACAAAGTCCTTGCCTTGTTCTTTATAATACGATTTCATCTCTTGATATGAATTCGAGAAATCATCCATCGTTTCTTTTACAGAAGATCCGTCACCAATTAACCCAAAACTGACTTTGTTCGTATCCATATAGGCGGAATAAGTACCGTCTGAACCCCTTTCGATAATGACATCTACTTTCATTGTTGTTGTTTTTTTAGAATTTTACACCAGCGTCTCTACTGATGCTTTTCAATGTTCCAGATTTTACTTCTTCACTTCTATGATTGCTTAACTGAAACTCTTTTCCTGTGATCGGGCTGAACCATATTGGGTGCTTTTTCCCCTCTTTAATGAAGTAACAGCCTTTCTTTGACACCTTTCTTTCTACTTCTGAATACTTCATGTTAAACTGGGTTCAACATTCTACAAAGATATTCATTTGAATATCTTTTTCAACTGTTTTTGATGATTAATTTGTTTTAGTGCAAATAAAGCATCAAATATACCATATATTAATATAATAGCACCGATATAAACCGATGCTATTACTTATTTATTATTTAATTATCATTCAATTACAGTATCAACTGCCTCATCGGCTCAAACACACGGCCTTTGCGTTTGAAGTAGTCGTCGGCTTGGTCTTTGGTGATGTGGATGATGTTGTAGAATTTGGCTCGGGCGTTGGCCATGTAGAAGCCGCTCACGGACGAAGCCGGCATCATCATAAAGCTGTCGGTCAAGCTGGTGCCGATGCGTTTTTCGACTTCCATCAATTTGAACAGGCGCTCTTTTTCACTGTGGTCGGGGCAGGATGGGTAACCGATTGCCGGGCGAATGCCTCGGAACTTTTCGGCGGTGAGATCTGCAGGCAGGCCCACTTCGTTCGGAGAATAACCCCAATACGTCTGACGGACTTTCAAGTGCAGAAGTTCGGCAAAAGCCTCAACCAGGCGGTCACAGAGCGTTTCAATGAGAAGCGCCGTATAGTCGTCACCGGCCTCACGGGCTTGCTTGGACCAATCGGACGGTTCCTGCGAAATGGATGCGGCAAAGGTTCCTAAATAATCTTGTACACCTGAACTCTTGGGCGCAATGAAGTCGGAGAGGCAAAGATTCGATTCGCTTTCCTGACGTTTGCGTTGGTCGCGGAGCTGGTAAAATGGCCATTCCTTGCCTTCGTACGTGACAATGATGTCATCGTTCACGGCGTTGGCTTCGAAGAGACCGATTACGGCTTTCGCTTTTAGTTTTTTGCCTTTGGAAAGTTCAGTCAATAACTCCCTGGCTTCGTTGTACAGTTTGCGTGCTTCCACACCTTTTTCGGGGTGATCCAGGACCGCAGGGAAAGTTCCACGCATGTCCCAGGTATAGAAAAAGTAAGTCCAGTCAATATACGGAATGATTTCATCGATGGGGAAATCATCGAGCGTATGGATGCCCAATTGTGCAGGGATATCAATGCTTTCTTCCTTCCAATCGATGACGAAGGCATTCTTGCGAGCTTCGGCCAGAGGGAGGTAATCGGATTTGCGTTTGGTCTGCTCGTGCAGTTTGCGAACGATGTCGTAGCGCGCCTTTGTTTCCGCACGGAAAGCATCACGCAGGAGCGGATCGGTCACATTCTTCAGAGCAGGTGCGGCTCGTGAGGCGTCCTTGACGTGATATACGTGCCCTTCGAATTCAGGCTCGATGCGGATGGAAGTATGTAGTTCACTGGTTGTGGCGCCGCCTATCAAAACAGGAATATCGAAACCTTGTTCCTTCAATGCGATGCATACCTTTTTCATTTCATCGAGCGAAGGCGTGATCAGACCACTCAGACCAATGGCATCGACTTTGTGTGCCTTTGCTTCTGCGATGATTTTCTCGCCCGGCACCATGACGCCTAGGTCAATGATTTCGAACCCGTTGCAGGACAGCACCACGCTCACGATGTTTTTACCGATGTCGTGAACGTCGCCTTTGACCGTGGCCATTAAAATTTTGATGGGTTTGGTGGTGGATTCCTTTTTCTGGGACAGAATGGTCGGTTCGAGCAATGCCACAGCGGCTTTCATCACACGGGCACTCTTAACCACTTGGGGTAAAAACATTTTGCCGCTGCCGAACAGGTCGCCCACCACGTTCATTCCATTCATGAGCGGTTGCTCGATGATGTCGATGGCAGCAGGATAAATCTGGAGGCATTCATCAATGTCTTCGAACAGAAAATCGGCGATTCCGCGTACTAAAGAGTGCTTGAGGCGTTCTTCAACGGGTTGCAAACGCCATGCATTTTTTTCATCCGCTGCGTCATCGGGGCCGGCTTCTCCTGCTGAAGCTTTCAACTCTTCCGCATAGGTCAGCATTTCCTCAGTGGCATCCGCGCGACGGTTCAGCACCACGTCTTCGGTGAGCTGGAGCAGTTTCGGATCGATCTGGTCGTAAAGTTGCAATTGCCCAGCATTCACGATGCCCATGTCAAGTCCAGCCTTGATGGCGTAAAACAGGAACACCGAATGGATGGCTTCACGCACGATGTCGTTTCCGCGGAAGGAAAACGACAGATTGCTGATGCCACCGCTGATCTTAGCGTGAGGTAGGTTGGCTTTGATCCAGGTACAGGCGTTTATGAAATCCACACCATAATTGTTGTGTTCGGCAATTCCGGTGGCAATGGCCAGTACGTTGGGGTCAAATATAATGTCTTCGGCAGGGAAGCCGTTGGCAATCAATAGATCGTAACTGCGCTTGGCCACGTCTATTTTGCGCTGAAACGAATCGGCCTGGCCGGTTTCGTCGAACAGCATCACCACCATGGCAGCACCGTAGCGATGCACCAGCTTGGCCTTCTGCAAAAAGGCTTCGTCCCCTTCCTTGAGGCTGACGGAGTTCACGATGGATTTGCCCTGGGTACATTTCAGTCCAGCCTCAATGACTTCCCACTTGGAGGAATCGATCATGAGGGGCACTTTGGAAATATCGGGTTCGGAAGCTACCAAATGGAGGAATTGAACCATGGAAACCTGCGCGTCGAGCATGGCGTCATCCATACAAATGTCGATGATCTGGGCTCCGTTTTCCACCTGTTGGCGGGCTACGGAAAGAGCTTCCTCAAATTTTTCATCCTTCATGAGGCGGGCAAACTTGCGGGAACCGGACACATTGGTGCGTTCCCCGATGTTCACAAAATTGCTTTCCGGACGTATCACCAGCATTTCCAGGCCGCTCACTTTAGTCTCGTGCTTGCGGGCTGGCAATATGCGGGGGCTGAATCTGGCGGCAACGGCAGCAATGGCAGCGATGTGCTCAGCCGTGGTACCGCAGCATCCGCCGATGATGTTGATCCAACCTTTCTGCAGGTATTCTTCCAGTATATGAGCCATGGTTTCACCTGATTCGTCGTATTCGCCGAACGAATTGGGCAGGCCGGCGTTGGGATGGAGACTCACGCGGAAGGAAGTGCTGGAGGCCAGTTCTTCCAAATACGGACGCATTTGCGTGGCGCCGAATCCGCAGTTCATGCCGACGCTCAATACGTCCACGTGTGAAATGGAAGTCAGGAAAGCCTGCAACGTTTGACCGGAAAGGGTACGGCCGCTCAGGTCGGCAACGGTGACTGAAATCATCACGGGCAGGCTAATGCCGGTAGCTTCGGCTTCTTCAGCAATTGCAAAAAGAGCGGCTTTGGCGTTGAGGGTGTCGAAAATGGTTTCGACCAACAGAATATCCACGCCGCCGTCACGAAGTCCACGAACCTGTTCGCGATAGGCGGCCACCAGTTCGTCGAAGGTAACTCCGCGTGCAGCCGGATTGGTGACTTCGGCCGACATGGAAGCCGTTTTATTGGTTGGCCCCATGGAGCCGGCAACAAAGCGAGGTTTTTCGGGGGTCAGCTCCGTTTGAAGATCTGCAGCAAATCTGGCAAGCTCAGCAGCTTTGCGGTTTATTTCGTATACCAGATGGCTCATCTCGTAATCGGCCAGCGAAATAGCGTTGGCATTGAACGAGTTGGTTTCTATGATATCGGCTCCTGCTTGGAGGTATGCGGTATGAATTTCGCTGATGACCTCGGGTTTAGTGAGGCACAGCAAATCGTTATGTCCTTTTAAATTCTTGGGAAAATCGGTAAAGCGGTCGCCCCTGAAATCTTTTTCTGTCAGTCCGAAAGTTTGGATCATCGTGCCCGTAGCTCCGTCCAGGACGAGGATGCGGTGTTTCAGTATCTCTTGTATGTTGGTGCTCATTCTATTACTCTTTGAAAATATGTTGCAAAGATAGCCAATTTTTTGAGAGGAAAAGATACCTTTGCGGGGGTATTTCAGCATAGGGTCAGTGCAGTTCAGCACAGGCCAGCAGGGCTTTTTATTCAATAACAAGTGCATAATTGCTGAAAAAATCCTTTTGTACAACTGTTGAATCTTTAGTCTTACAACGATGCTACCGACCAAAGTCATACCCGTTACTACGAAATTCTCCATTGGCGGAACGCTGCCATTTGTCTTGATTGCTGGGCCTTGCGCCATCGAAAGCGAAGCAATGACCCTGACCGTGGCCGAGTCTTTGAAAAAAACGTGCATCGAACTTGGCATTCACTTGATATTCAAATCTTCCTTCGACAAAGCCAACCGTTCTTCCATCCACGCACCTCGCGGAGTAGGCATCGACGAGGGACTTCGAATTCTTCAAAAAGTCCGCACCGAGCTCGAGCTTCCTGTTGTCACTGACGTGCACGAATCGTACCAATGCCAACCGGTGGGCGAAGTTGTGGACATGATCCAGATCCCCGCTTTTCTTTCGCGTCAAACCGATTTGTTGGTGGCCGCAGCGCAAACCGGTAAAATCGTCAATGTGAAGAAAGGCCAGTTCATGGCGCCTTGGGACATGAAAAATGTCATCACCAAACTCGAAGAAGCAGGCAACCATCAAATCTTGCTTTGTGAAAGAGGCAGCTCCTTTGGTTACAACAACTTGATCGTGGACATGACAGGCCTCGTAGAAATGCGTTCCTACGGCTATCCAGTCGTTTTCGACGCCACCCATTCGGTACAAAAACCCGGCGGTCAAGGTACTTCTACCGGTGGAAACCGCGAGATGGTGCCCCCCTTGATGCGCGCCGCCCTCGCAACCGGCGTTGATGCAGTCTTTGCCGAAGTCCATCCCGATCCCGATCATGCCTTTTCCGACGGCCCCAACCAGCTCCGACTGGACGGCATCCGCGAAGTATTGCGTCAAGCGCAGGCCATCGATGCGTTGGTGAAACATTTTTAAGGAAAAGTTTTGAGTAGCGAGTGCAGAGGCGAAGCTTGCTTCGACTATGTCGAGTCACGAGAAACGACTGTATAACATATACGAAACAACATGAATTACATCGATATAAGCCGCTCCGTTTTCAACCAAGAAATCACCGAACTCGAAAAAGTCAGTGCCCGCATCGGCAAGGAAATGAGCGAGGTGGTGGAGCTCATCTACGAATGCCCAGGCAAGATCGTGGTGACCGGCATCGGCAAGACCGGCCTCATCGGTAAAAAAATAGCCGCATCATTGGCTTCAACCGGAACCCCGGCCATTTTTATGAATGCCACGGATGCCATTCACGGCGATTTGGGCATGGTGCATCGCGACGATGTGGTCATTGCCATCTCCAACAGCGGCAGCACCCTGGAAATCACGAACATCCTTTCACCGATCCGCCGCATCGGCGCCTCAATCATTGCCATGACGGGCAACGCTAATTCTCCGCTCGGTCGTGAAGCAGACCTCATCCTCGATGTAGCCGTAGCTGCCGAAGCCTGTCCGCTGGGTGTTGCGCCGACAACTTCCACCACTGTGACATTGGTAATGGGTGATGCGCTCACCATTTGCCTGATGAAGCGCAGAGGTTTCAAAATTGAGGATTATGCCGTTTACCATCCGGGTGGCGCCTTGGGCAGACGCTTGCTGACGCAGGTGGAAGACCTGATGAGCCGCGACATTCCCACGGTGAAGGAATCCGATTTGTTCAAGGATGTGATTTACGTGGTGAGCGACCGCCGAAAAGGAATGACCATGGTGGTCAATACGGAAAGCATCATTACCGGCATCATCACGGATGGTGACATTCGTCGCGCCATTCAGCGTTACGACGACATCCTCTCCCACCGTGCCGTCGATGTCATGACGAAGGGTTTCAAGAAGATTTCGGCATTCGCCCAAATCAACGACGCTTTGGAACTCATGACGACCAACAAGATCACTTCCATTGCCGTGTATGACCCAAAAGACTCGGCAAGCATCATTGGGCTCATTACCATCCACGACATCATCAACTGCGATTACGGAAGATGAAGTCAACCTTCTTCACCTATTAGTTTGATTTTTACGTCACTACGTTCTTTGGTGCTCATTCTGGAAATCCGTTTCCAGCAAACGATGCTTTCGACCAAAACAAGGCAAACCAACACGATCAATACTGCAGAGACAAAGGACAAGACATACAACCCTTTTGGCAGGAAATTGTTGAAAATATTCATCGCTGCAGCGGTCAATGTGGTCGTGGCTACAAAAATCATGGGAACGATAGTCACCCAAGCATATTTACCCTTTCCAGAACGCAGTATGTACGTGGTACCGACAGCAAAAGCAATGACGGCAAGCATCTGATTGGCCGTACCAAACAGCGGCCAGATGGTGGAAACGCTTCCTGTATACAACAAATAACCCCAAGCTATGGTGATGAGCGCCGAAAAAATCACGGCGTTGAACCAAGAAGGCCTTGTCTTTTTGGTAACCGGCCGAAACAAATCTTCGAGCAAATACCTTCCGATACGCGTTCCCGCATCAATGGTGGTTAAGATGAACAAGGCTTCGAACATGATGCAGAAATGGTACCAGTAGCCCATCAGATGGGTGAGCCAGGGAATATCCTTGAACACGTAGGTCATGCCCACGGCTAAGGAGACGGAGCCACCCGGCCGGCCGGCCAGATCCTCACCCACCAGAGTAGAAAGTCCAGCTAAATCCTGCGGAATCAGATGCAGTTTGGCAAACGTTTCAGGCAAGGTATTGATGGCGAAATAGTCGGCAGTTGGCAGAACCGTGGCTGCGAGCAAAGCGATGATTCCAACGAAACCTTCCAGCAACATGGCACCGTAACCGATGGGTAGGATGTCCTTCTCATTCTTGATCAGCTTTGGGGTCGTACCTGAACTAACTAGGGAATGGAAACCCGATAAAGCACCGCAGGCTATCGTAATAAACAGGAAGGGGAACACCTTTCCCGGGATGATGGGACCTCCGCCATGTATGAATGGTGTGAATGCCGGCATTTGGATGTGCGGCTGAATGATGATGATTCCAATAGCCAGAATGCCAATGACGCCCAACTTCATGTAGGTGCTCAGGTAATCTCTGGGCAATAGCAACAACCACACCGGTAATGCAGCAGCAAAAAAACCATAGACTGCCAAAATGATGGACAACTTCTTATCGTTGAAATTCAAAAATTGACCGAAAGCGGTATCCTGAATAATGGGTCCGAGAAATACGCCCAAAAGGATTAATACCACACCGATGATGGTAGCCTCCAGTATCTTTTCAGGACGAATGTATTTGAGATAAATCCCGATGAAAATGGCCACAGGGATGGTAAAACCGACTGTAAAAGTACCCCATGGCGAATGCTTCAAAGCGTTGACCACCGGAATGCCCAGACCAGCCAGTGAAATGATCAGGATGGTAATGACGGCAATGGATGTGATCACGCCCAATCGTTTGCCAACCAATTCTTTGGCAATCTCAGCAATGGATTTCCCTTGGTAGCGTACGGAAGCCGTCAAAATGACCATATCCTGAACGGCTCCGGCGAAAACCGCCCCAATCAAGATCCAAAGAACCCCAGGAAGAAAACCGAACTGAGCAGCCAGTACTGGACCGATTAGGGGACCGGCTCCAGCAATGGCGGCAAAATGGTGTCCCATCAGTACCGTTCTGCTCGTTGGCACATAATCCCGACCATCCTTCAAGGTGTAGGAGGGAACGCTGTTCTTTGCGTTCAGCATCATCACTTTTCGCGCAATGAATCTTCCGTAAAAAGCGTAGCCAATGGTAAGTACCAACGCGGCGATTAGAACAATTACAATGGAATTCATGGATTTGACAATAAGTTCCGAAAGTACTTATTTTTCGAATACCATCAAAAAAAGAGCGACCTCACAGCCACTCTTTTCCTTCCTATTTACTTGCAAGGTTGAAGTTTAAATAGGGAGTGCAGTACAAGGCACTGATTGCGCAGTCGTACCGGAGCGTACTTTTGGGTACGTGAGGATCGATTAGCAATTAGTAACGCAGTAATGCGCTTCCTATTTAGACTTCAAGCATCGATATTCGCGTAGGTCGCATTCGCTTCGATAAACTCTCGGCGCGGTGCTACGTCATCACCCATGAGCATCGAGAAAACGTGATCGCAATCTGCGGCGTTCTCAATGGTCACCTGGCGCAAAGTGCGTTGTTCTGGATCCATGGTAGTGTGCCAAAGTTGTTCGGCGTTCATTTCACCAAGACCTTTATAGCGCTGTGTATGAACAGCATTTTCGTTTCCACCACCGTATTTTTCGATGAATTGCTGACGCTGGACTTCGTTCCAGCAGTATTCTTCGACCTTGCCTCTTTTGCAAAGGTAGAGGGGCGGAGTGGCAATGTATAAGTATCCGTTTTCAATCAGCACCTTCATCTGGCGGAAGAAAAAGGTCATCAACAGCGTGTCGATGTGCGAGCCATCGACGTCGGCATCGGTCATGATAATGATCTTGTGGTAACGCAGCTTGCTGATGTTCAGCGCCTTGCTGTCTTCATCCGTACCGATGGAGACTCCAAGGGCGGTATAGATGTTGCGAATTTCTTCGTTTTCAAGAATCTTGTGAGTCATGGCTTTCTCCACGTTCAGGATCTTACCACGAAGCGGCATGATGGCCTGAAACTGACGAGAGCGACCTTGTTTGGCCGTACCACCTGCAGAGTCTCCTTCCACCAGGAAGAATTCGCATCTGGAAGGGTCCTTGTCGGAGCAGTCGGCCAGTTTGCCGGGGAGTCCTCCGCCAGACAGCGGATTCTTGCGTTGCACCAGTTCGCGGGCGTGACGGGCAGCATAACGGGCCGTAGCGGCCAGAATGACCTTGTCCACGATGATCTTGGCTTCCTTCGGATGTTCTTCCAGGTAGTTTCTCAGCACTTCACTGATGGCCATGTCCACGGAACCCATCACCTCGTTGTTGCCAAGCTTGGTTTTGGTTTGTCCTTCGAACTGGGGTTCAGCCACTTTCAGGGAAATAACGGCGGTCAGTCCTTCACGAAAGTCGTCACCGGTTATTTCAATCTTGACCTTATCCAGCATTTTGGAATCTTCCGCGTATTTCTTGAGCGTGCGGGTGAGTCCGCGACGGAAACCAGCCAAGTGCGTTCCACCTTCGATGGTGTTGATGTTGTTGACGTACGAGAAAATGTTTTCGTTGTACGACTGGTTGTACATCATGGCCACTTCAACCGGTGTGCCAAACTTGTCGGTGGAAATATAAATGACGTCTTCAATGAGCGGTTCGCGGGAAGCATCGAGGAAACGTACGAATTCCCGTAGGCCATCCGTGGAATGAAAAACCTCGGTTTTAAATTCTCCATTTTCGAGCACTACTCGGCGATCGGTCAGATTCAAGGATATGCCGGTGTTCAAATAAGCCAATTCGCGCAAACGACCAGTCAGGATTTCTGCCTTGAATTCGAGTACGGAAAAAATTTCATCGTCTGGTTTGAAGGTAACGGAGGTACCCGTTTTGTCGGAATCACCGACCTCTTTGACAGAGTAGAGGGGTTTGCCACGTTCATAGTCCTGAATATACCGTTTTCCATCGGTGCAGACTTCGACATGCAACTTTTCAGAAAGTGCATTCACGCAAGAAACGCCCACCCCGTGAAGACCTCCGGATACTTTATAGGAACCTTTATCGAACTTTCCACCGGCGTGCAGTACGGTCAGAACGACTTCCAGCGCAGAGCGTTGTTCTTTTTCCATGATGCCTACGGGGATACCGCGGCCGTTGTCGACCACCGTGACCGAATTGTCTTCGTTGATGATCACGTCGATTTGGCTGCAATAACCAGCCAACGCTTCATCAATGGAGTTGTCCACCACTTCGTAAACCAAGTGGTGCAAACCTTTGATACCGGTGTCGCCGATGTACATGGAGGGGCGCTTGCGAACGGCTTCTAAGCCTTCGAGCACCTGAATACTGTCCGCGGAATAGCTTTGCGAGGCGTCCAGCTTTTCTTCGTCGCTCATAAATGGATTTCTTTATTTCGTAATTGATAAAACTCAGTGTCATTCGAGGCTGAACCCTATATGGGCCTTTCCGCGAAAATCGAACAAATATAGGAAAAATCCCCCATTTAATCAAGAGGATTTGCAAGCTTTTTTTGACAAATAAGTACCAAAAAAAGGCCGCATCTTCCGATACAGCCCTCTTTAAATATATAGGGTTTTGAATTAAAGCTTGTTGACGCCGTGGGCGAGCTTTGATTTCAAGTTTGCAGCTTTGTTCTTGTGGATCACGCTCTTCTTAGCCAGTCTGTCCAGCATGGAAGAAACTTTGGGGAGCATAGCTACAGCAGCTTCTTTCTCGGTTGTTGCACGCAAGTCACGAACAGCATTACGAGTAGTTTTTGCATAATAACGATTCATCAAACGCTTTTTCAGGGTCTGACGGATTCTTTTCAGGGAGGATTTGTGATTTGCCATATCGACTAATCTTAATTTTAGTTTTTTTTGTTGTAGCCCATAGGGGAGTCGAACCCCTCTTTCAAGAATGAAAATCTTACGTCCTAACCGATAGACGAATGGGCCAGCCTGTTACACTTCAACACTGCAAATGACCCGTTGGCCTTGGTTATTAAAGCGGGTGCAAAGATAGGACGCTTTTTTATTTTGGCAAACGTTTTGAGTAAAAAAAAACCGAGATTCGGGGTTTTTTACTTCAAACCTCTACGGACGCCCTTATAATCAGTTGGTTGAAGAGGTTGGAAGCAACGTTTTACGGTACAGTTCCATGTCTTTGAGCACCTCTAAGGACCGCTTCAGGCATGGATCGAACTTCAAAGACTGCTGCAACTCCCCTTTCTGGAAGTAATATCGGCTCACGATCTCCGTGCTGAGCATCAATTCGATTTCTTCTCGGAATGTTACAAAACTCTCATCAAGGCTCCTGTCCAATTTTGCTTCCAATGCTGAAACCTCTAATTTGGCAGGTGTGGTGAAATTATCTTTTTGCATCGCCTCCTTCAGTTTTTCCAAGATTTTCTTACTTGGGCTTACGTAGGTGAAGCCTTTGCTTTTGACGAACGCCAGAAAATCGGCATACTCGGCATCAGAGAGTTTGAAATCGGCCACAGAAGCAAACTTCTCATGCTTGCGGTAATACTGATTGGCGTACTCGAAAAAGTAGAGGCTGTCCATCAAGTCGTAGGTGATGTCTGCGCCCCGCTCGTCTTTGCATTCGATGTCAGGCGAAATACCACCACCGTCGCGCACCTTTCGTCCGGCACGTGTGCTGAAAACGTTCGTGAGGCTGTCCGGAATGCGCCCGACACTACCGTCTTCGTTTCGGTTGGAATAATCGATAGCCTGGATGCAACGCCCGCTGGGGATGTAATATTTGGCGGTGGTTATTTTAAGCAAGCCATTGTACGGAATGCTTCTCGTTGTCTGAACCAACCCTTTACCGTAGGAGCGGGTGCCCATGATGACGGCACGGTCGAGATCCTGCAAGGCACCGACCACAATTTCGGACGAGGAGGCTGAACCACTGTTTACCATCACGACAAGTGGCATGACCGTGTCAACCGGCTCACGGGTTGTTTTGTAGGTTCTGTCCCACTGACGGACCTTGCCGCGCGTACTTACAATTTCCTGGCCTTTAGGCACGAACAGGTTGCAAACCGACACCGCTTCATCGAGCAAGCCGCCGCCGTTTCCACGAAGGTCGATGATGAGCTTTTCTGCACCCATCTTTTTAAGATCCAACAGCGCGGCACGCACTTCCTGGCTGGATTTCCCAGTGAAACCGCTCAAATTGATGTATCCTGTTTTGTCGTTCACCAAACCATGCCAGGTTACTTGATTGATCACAACCAACTCCCTGAGAAACGATTTCTCGACCGGCTTCTTCAAACCTTCCCGAGTATAAACCACTTTAACCGTGGTGCCAGGCTGGCCTTTCAGCAACTCACTTGCTCTGGACATGTTGTCGCCACTCATTTTGACGCCGCCAATTTCCAGTAGAATGTCACCATACATGAGCCCTGCTTTTTGGGCAGGCAAACCTTCATAAGGCTCCAACACCACGACTTTACCGTTCCGCTGACCTATCATTGCTCCAACGCCGCCATACTCACCAGTCGTCAAAAACTTGAGCTCGTCGGTTTCGGTTTCGGCCATGTAATTGGTATAGGGGTCGTAAGAAGCCATCAGCCCGTTAATGGCGTTTTTCAATGCCTTCTCGGGTTTAACGCTGTCCACGTAAAATTGATCCAGCTCCCTGAACAGGGCATGCAGGATGTCAAAATTCTTGGAAATCTCGAAGTCCTTCTTCCCGTCAGGTGTATTGGCTGAAAGCTGTAATGGTAGCACTGCCAGGAATATCCAAAGCAGGATGGTGGAAAGGCGGTTGCGCATGTAGGAATGATGTTGGATCAATGAATTCAAAGGATGGAAAGAATCTCGCTCCAAGTTTCAGAGCTCATTTTCGGGCCCATGACCTCGATGACTCTACCTGCGGTAATGGTGCCGTAACGGGTGCATTCTATGAGGCTTTTGCCTGTGTGCAAACCATATATGAAACCGGCGGCGAACAAGTCACCAGCTCCTGTCGTATCCAAGCAGTTGGCCTGAATGGCAGGTACGTGGACTTTTTCGTCTCCGCGTTTGGCAAGAGCGCCTTTTGAGCCAATCTTGACAACGGCGATCTCGACGATGGAAGCCAATTTCTCGAGCGCCTCGTCCGGCTCCAAACCGGTCAACGCCTTCGCTTCTTCTTCGTTGGCAAAAACAATGTCCACATAATTTTCGAGCAGTCCGGTCAGGAAGGCCAGGTTGTCTTCCACCACATTGTAACTGGCCAAATCAAGAGCCACCTTCAATCCATTTTCCTTAGCCATTTTAACAGCAGAAAGAATCAGATCTTGGTTGTACACCAAATAGCCTTCTATATAAAAAAGGTCGAAATCTTTGAAAAATTCGTGCTGAAGCTCTTCCGTCCTAAGGTTGGCAGCCGCACCAAGATAGGTTGCAAAAGTACGTTCGCCGTCCGGTGTGACAAAAGCGATGGCCTGGCCGGATGCTTCCTGGTCACGAAGCATCAAGGCTTTCACCTGATAGGACTCCATATCTTTTTGATAGAGCAATCCGGTTTCGTCGTCAGCGTGAATCTTGCCGATGAATGCGGAAGGAACGCCCAATCTGGCAGCTCCGGTTATGGTGTTGGCGGCTGAACCACCGCAGGAAATACTTTTGGAAATGGCCGAGGTCTGGCTGAGTATTTTTACAAACCCGACGGAATCGATGAGCTGCATGCTGCCTTTAGGCAATCCCAGTTCGGCGAGCAATTCTTCGGAGTCAATGGACATGTGCACATCCGTGAGTGCATTTCCCATTCCTAAAAGACGTATCATAGTATCTATTTTTTTGGTTTTATTTTTGACAAAGATATTGCATTATTCGAGAAATACGTGTACTTTTGCCCCGCATTTTGCGAGAAGTGCATTACACTCTTCAGTAGCTCAGTTGGTTAGAGCACCTGACTGTTAATCAGGGGGTCGTAGGTTCAAGTCCTACCTGGAGAGCCCAAACATCTTTCTAATATTCTTCAGTAGCTCAGTTGGTTAGAGCACCTGACTGTTAATCAGGGGGTCGTAGGTTCAAGTCCTACCTGGAGAGCTCCACAAAGCTGTATCGAATCCAAACGATGCGGCTTTTTTGTTTTGGCACACCTCCTAATTTTGTCGTACTTTTGTTTTATCTATAAACTCCGACAAAATGTTTCCAATGCACACCAGCCGATTTCTAATGCTTGTTCTGTTTGCCCTATGGTCTTTGTCGGCCTGGTCGCAACTGACAACCCCCAATCCTGCGACAAAGTATTTTCTATTTCATTCTGCTGGTAATGTACTGGGAAGTGCAACGGACGGTAAAGCAACACTTCAGGTGGCCCTTAGTGATGGAAGTCAGCTTCTGAAGTTTGTTTCTGACGGAGCAGGTTCCTACTGGATCAAAAAGACCGACCAACAGAAATACCTGGCACTGAGCGGAAGTTGGGACACCTATTTCGTAACGGATTCCACCACAGACGCATCGAAATATGTGATTGAGAAAGTGTCCGCTGCATACGTCCGATTGAAATGCAAATCCAATGGAAAATACCTCGGCACAGATAATAGCACCTCCGGATCCAGTGTCTATTCGGACAAGGCAGGCACTGACAGCAAACATTATTGGTACATTTCAGAAAAGGCGATTACCTTCCCAGTCGATACGGCAAAATACCTGATCAATCCGAATGCGGCTTTCAGCAAGACTTTTGATGGTTGGGGTGTTTCGCTTTGTTGGTGGGCCAGCATGTGCGGCAAGTGGAGCGACGCTAAAATCGATCAGATCGTGGATTGGTTGGTCAGCCCCACGGGGCTGAACTACAACATCTTCCGCTACAACATCGGCGGTGGTGACGATCCCCTAAATAGAAATTGCACGCCGCACCACATGGGAAGCGGTAAAGGTTTACGGGCCGAGATGGATGGATTCAAGGATTCAGCCAATGCGGATTACAATTGGAGCAGGGATGCGGCTCAACGAAAGATTATGCTGAAAATCAAGGCGAAGCGACCGGATGCTATTTTTGAAGCGTTCAGCAACTCGCCTCCTTATTATATGACTTACAGCGGATGCTGTGCTGGGAATACGTCGGCTTCTTCGGATAATTTGAAACCTGAATACTATCAGGCTTTTGCCAACTATCTGGTGGATGTCTGCAAGTTTTACAAGGATTCGTTCAATCTGGAGTTCAAAACACTGGATCCGTTTAATGAACCAAACACCAGTTTCTGGGGAGCGAATGGCGGGCAGGAAGGTTGCCACTTCGGCGTTGCATCGCAGATTCAGCTTTTGAAAGTGCTTTCCCCCATTCTCAAGAATTCTGGCCTTAAAACCATCATATCCGCATCCGACGAAACCAGTGTGGCATCGGCAGTAACAGGATTCAAGGCTTTTGTCACCGACGGAACGGCACTCGGATTAATCGGTCAAATAAACACCCATACTTATTCGGCCACCAATCAAGCCAGAGCCAGTATTCGTGCACTTTCCACAGCCTACGACAAGCCGCTGTGGATGAGTGAAGTTGGAGCTGGAGGAAGCGGAATCAGCGGCAATCTTTCTTTGGCCCAGAAACTGATGGACGACATTCGGTACATCCGCCCTGAAGCATGGATTGATTGGCAGTACATCGAAGAAGGAAACGACCAATGGTGTACAGTTAAGGGTACTTTTTCCACGCAAACCTACCAAAAGGTCAAGAATTATTACGTCCGCCAGCAGGTAAGTCGGTACATTAACAAGGGTTCCAGATTCTTGTCGGTACCCAACGATCAAATGCTTGCTGCATTAAGTCCATCCGGCGATTCGCTGATACTGGTGATGCTGAACAATTCCACCATGAAGGCATTCCATCAGATTGACTTGCGCCTGTTCAACTTATCCGGTAAGCCAATCAACTCCACTCGAACCTCGGAAACCGAAAACAACAGTGCAAACACGAGTTATGTGCTCAAGGATTCCATGCTCTCCCTCAATCTGCCTGCTTACAGCATCACCACGGTGGTAATTCCCATATCGGGATTCGTTCCTGTTCAAAATCTTCTGACTGGAACGCCCTACCTCCTCCTTTCACGAATTGCCAGCCTGCCGCTACGATCCACTGGAGAAAGTGTGACTATAGATGCTTTCGTCGAATGGGATTCCAGCCAGCTCTGGACCTTAACAGCAGGCACCACCGGCTATTCCATTCGCAATATTGCCGGCAGAACACTCACCGACGCAGGAGCGTACAACGCAGTGGCCTCTCTCTCGGCCAACCTTTCGGGGCAGCTTTTCAACATCGAACCTGTGGGTGACGGTTTTTACAAAGTGATTTCGCAGCGTACTGGCAATGGGCTCGACCTCTCGGGCGAAGGCAATGCACCGGGCACACCAGTAGGACTTTACGCGTACGGTTCTAGTCCGGCTGTTGGTCATCGGCAGTGGATGTTCGCTTTGCCTCCTGGGGGTCTGTCGTCCGGAATCCCAAATTCCATGCCTTCGGCCGAAACAAAAATTGGAGTGCGTGTCATCAATGCGGAACAGGCCATTGTGATTCTGAAAACACAGGAGATCAAGGTCGTTGCTACTATTTACAGCCTCACCGGTAAGGTACTATTCCAACAGGAAATCCAAAGCAACAGCACACGTATTCCCTTAAAACCAGGCGCTTACATCGTTTCTTGCAAAACTGTTAATAGTGGAAATGTAACGACCTCCAAAGTACTAGTCAATTAAAAACATGGAAACCCATCCCCTCCAAAAATTCAAGTTCTGCCCAGTATGCGGTTCAGCACATTGGGAAATCAATAATTTCAAGTCGAAGCATTGTTCGGACTGTGGATTCACGTACTATGCAAACGTTAGTGCAGCCGTAGCATGTTTCATTCAGAATAAGGACGGTGAGCTTTTGGTCTGTCGCAGAGCGCACGATCCGGCCAAGAACACGCTCGATTTGCCAGGAGGGTTCGTCGATATGGAGGAATCGGCAGAAGAGGCGCTGGTGCGCGAAATCAAGGAGGAGCTGAACCTCGACTTGACCGACATCCGCTTTTTTCAAACCATCCCCAACCTCTATGAATACTCAGGAATGGTCATTCACACCCTCGACATGCTCTTCACGGCAAGGGTGGTGGATTTGGCTCCGTTACGTGCGGCGGATGATGTTAAGGAAGCCTTTTTCATGAAACTTAACACTATTTCACCCGCTGACTTTGGGCTGGATTCAATAAAAAAGGGTATCATTGCATTTTTAAAGGCAACTACATGAATCGTATTTTTTGGGCAGTGCTGCTTTTTATTCTTGCAGCGGGTCCCGTCTTCTCGCAGAAAATCCGAGCAAAGGATGATCCCGATGAACTTTTTTTTCTGGCCAACGAGCAGTACCGGGAAAATGAGTACCCGGCTTGTTACCGAACCATATCGAACTGGTTCAACCAAAATGGCAACCCACTTTTGTTGGAAGAAGCCAGTTTTTTGTTGGCCACGGTTTCCTATGAATTGGACAAGCGGGACGCCAGCCTGTTGCTGATCCGCTTCATCAAAGACTTCCCCTTATCGGTGAAATTGCCTAGGGCCTATTACCTGCTGGGTTGCACCGCCCTGAATGCTGAACAGTACGAAGACGCCCTGTCGTTTTTCAAACGCTGTCCGGAAACCATTCTGACCATGGCTGAAATCGATGAATACCGCTTCCGCTATGCTTATGCTTCCTTGCAGTTGAAAGATTATACCACAGCCAGAAACCTCTTCACTCAAATCGCTGAAGGTAGAAACAGGTATGTGCCTTCGGCCACTTACTTTCTAGCCTACATGAACTATGCGGACGGAAAAATACAGGAAGCTCAGGAAGGGTTCGAAAAGGTGAACGATCAGGCTCAATACCAAAATGTGACCGATTATTTCAAGCTTCAGCTCTTATATATCGATGGAAAATTCGACGAAATGACGGTTCATGCCGATTCCATGCTTCGGATGAAACCAACGCCGGAGCAAAAAACAGAATTGGTTCGATTGCTGGGTGCGGCTTGGTTCGACAAGAAACGATACAGCCTTTCTCTGCAATACTATCAGGAATACATGGCCATGACCACGCAGATCCATCGTTCGGATTTGTATCGGATCGGCATCAACTATTATTCACAACGGAACTTCCCTTCGGCCATCAACTACCTGACGCAGGCTTCGGTAGTGGAAGATGCCATTGCTCAAAGTGCCACGTATCACATAGGACTTTGCTACCTGAAACAAGAAAAAAAGGACCAGGCGCGCATGAGCTTTGAGCAGGCCGCGAACATGACGTACGATAAGCCCACCCAAGAAAAGGCACTGTATAATTATGCCTTGCTCTGTTACCAGAACTCCTATTCACCTTTCAACGAGCAGGCCAAAGCCTTTCAGCGGATATTGACGGAATTCCCGAATTCTGAATTTTCGACATCGGTCAACAACTTTTTGTCCGAGGTTTATCTTTCCTCCAAAGACTACGCCGGATCACTGGCTTCCATCGATGCTTTGCCCGATCCAGGGCCGAAAATGCTTCAGACCAAATGCCGAATCTTGTTTCTGGCAGGTATGGAGAAATACAATGCGCAGAATTTCACGGAAGCTCAACAGCTGTTCACCAAGTCGGCAGTACTTGCACTTGAGTTGAACAAACCGATGAACGAAACGATGTACTGGAAAGGTGAATGCAATTACCGGCTTGGGTTCCTCAATGAAGCAGCCGAAGATTTCAAGACCTTCGCACAGGATCCCACCAGCGTCAAGCTGAAAGCATTCCCCATCGTAACTTACCAATTGGGTTACGCCTACTTCAATCAAGGCCTTTATGCGGAAGCGCGCCCTTGGTTCGAAAAATATACGGCTCAGACCGGGGTGAAAAAAGAGAAAACATATACCGATGCGTTGAACCGGATCGGCGACTGCTATTTTCAGGCCAAAGATTTAGCAAAGGCTGAAAAGGCCTATCAATCGGCCCAATGGAGCCAAACAACAGGCAACGACTACGCCACCTACCAACTTGCCATTTGCAAAGGTGCCCGTAAACTCTACGTAGGGAAAACTGAGTTGCTGAATGGTTTCGAAAAAAAATACCCTCAGTCTGTATTTCTGGACAAAGCGCTTTTTGAATTGGGGCATACCTACATGCTTATCAAACAGACCGAGCAGGCTGCCATCACCTTGTCAAAACTGCTGAAACTCTGCCCGGAATCGCCACTTTCTCGTACCGCAACATTGGAGATGGCTTCAATTTTGCAAGAACAAGGCAAAACGGACGAAGCGGTTGCAGCGTATAAAAGGGTGATCGAACTTTATCCCGGCAGTGAAGAAGCGCAGACCGCGTTGAAAGGACTGAAAACCATCTTGATCGCGAACAATACCGTGAGCAATTATCTCAACTATACGGCAGGCCTTCGCGGCATCGTGAAGATTGAAACCGGCGAAGAAGACTCGCTCGCTTTTCAGACTGCAGAATCGGCACGAGAAGCCAATAAACCGACGGAAGCCATCGAAGGTTATGTTTTTTACTTGAAAAACTTCCCATCCGGAGCCTTTCGGACGGACAGCCATTATCAGTTGGGTCGATTGTTGTTTATTACCGGAAATACCACGGAAGGCATGGCTGAATTGGATACTGTCATTTCCATAACTGGCAATCGGTATCAAGTTCCAGCAGCACGGCTGTTGGCTGAAGGTTGTTATGCGGCAAAGGAATATGCCCTGGCACTGAATGCCTACCAGCAACTGGAGACACTGGCTTCGGACCGCTTGACCCGCCTGACTGCCAGCATGGGCATCATTCGATGCTCGTACTATCTGGAATTGTACAAAGGGGCTGTTGATGGTGCCACTAAGTTGCTCAACGATGAGAATCCAGGCACGGACATGCAACGGGAAGCCCTTTATTACCGAGGTATGGCACTCCTGAATGATGGGTTGAACGACCAAGCCAAAGCCGATCTTCAGACCTTGGGAGCAGAAGCCCAAACCGCTTTCGGAGCAGAAGCCCGCTTCCGTTTGGCAGAATGCTTGTTTACAGAAGGCAACGACAAGGACTCCGAAAAAACCATTCAGGAATTCTTGACGGAAGGCTCTTCCCAATCCTACTGGCTGGCGCGTTCTTCCATACTGATGGCAGACATCAGCATCAAACGTGGAAACGACGTGCAGGCCAGGCAATACCTGAACAGCCTGAAGCAGAATTATACGGTTAAAAACGACGTGCAGGAAATGATAGCCAGTCGCCTGAACAGCTTAGCAAAACGAAGCAATTGATTATGAGAACCTCGACGATACTAGCACTGACTGGCCTTCTGCTTCTTGTCTCCCACACAGCAACAGCGGCCAAACAGCCTAAACCAAAAACCAGGACGACGGTCAAGGACAGCATTCCCTACTCCGACGGTTCAGTCGATAAGAAATTCAAGCCGGTACTGGAACCTGTGGACCGTATTTTGGTGCTCCCCAGCCTTGAGCAACAGGTTGAGGTGAAGCAACCCATGATTTTTTCCATTGCTGAAAGCCCGGCATCGCTGAAGGGTGAATACAATCCATTGCCTGCAGCTGGAATCCAACAGGAATTCCCTTCGGCCAAACAGCTTGGATATGTGCGTTTGGGAGTGGGTAACCACCGTTCTTTCTTGGGTGATGTTCAGTTGAATTTGCTGCGAAAACCTACGCAATCGTTCGACATCAACTTCCTGCATCGTTCCATTTTTGGCGAAGTCCTTTTCCCCTCGGGAGAAATCGATGAGGCATACAATGCCGAAAACCACGCCGTGATGAATTACAGGGCAACCATGCCTAAAACCGTTCTGGAAGTGAGTCTGGGTGAGCGTTTCAATTTTTGGAATAGTTACGGGAAAGTGGCTTCCGTTGGAGTGGATACGCTCAAATCACCTGGCAGTCAGTGGTCTACGGACGGCTATTTCACCTTTGGCCTGCGGTCGAAAGATCTGGACAATCCGGTTTCATGGGCTGTAAAATCCGAAGGACATCTCTTCCGATTGGGCAACGGGGTCAGTTCCTACGCCAGCAAACCCATTGTCAGTATCGGTGGTGCAGAAAACGAAATCAAACTGACCGGGTCTTTTAATTACGACCTGAACGACCGGGTTAGACTTGGCGTGGATGCCAAAATCAGGAATTTCACTTACAGGCTGCCGACTTCCTACAAAATTGACGCCACCACACCGAATTTACCCCCGAGTTTGGGTACGGAATTTGAAAACAGGGACTATCTCGAGCTTTCGCCCAATGCGACGCTGTTTTATAAGAACTGGAGGTTCAAAGGGGGCGTGAAACTTTCCATACCATCGCTCATCAGAGAATCGGTGAGGCCAAATCTAATCGCTTCGGCCATTACACCCTTGGGTCGGAAAATAGTTTTGAGATTTGTGCTGGATGGTGGAGTCGAACCCATGTCCTACCGGGAAGGCATCGCAATGAATCCCTGGTTGGACCCAGCCATACGTTTGCGTTCCGCTTGGAAACCGTACGATTTGACCGCCGGACTGGACTTCAGACCACTTTCCAACCTTCGAATCGGGACTGAAGTTGGTGCCAACACTACGCTGGATGCGCCGTTCTTCAGTAATGTCCTGCCCTTTGCAGCCGGCGTGAACAATGCTTGCGGTCACCTTTTTACAGTGGAATACATGACCTCCACTCAAGCACATGCCGAAATCAACGGTGAATATTCCGTCGAAAATCTACTGACCATTCTTGGGAGCGTTCGTTACAATGTTTATATGAATGCCAGCGACAATTCAACCATCGATGCTCAACTCGCAGCCAACGGACGGAAAGCATGGTACAAACCTGGTGTGGAAGCTCGCCTACGGGCAGACGTGCGTCCGGTGGACAAACTGACGATTTTTGCCGATTACCGCATGGAGGCGCTTCGGTATGCACCTACTGCCACCGCTTTCAGTGCGATGATGGATCCCATCAACGACTTGAGCTTCGGTGCGAATTACAAGATGAGCAAGGAAGTAGGCATTTTCATGCATGTCAATAATTTGCTCGATCAGCGTTATCAGGTTTACAACGGCTACCCGGTTCACGGCTTCACGGCACTGGTAGGCGGTTCCGTTTCCTTCTGAACGCCATGCTGATCAAGGTTAGGGCCATCGTTCTGCACTGCCAATCCTACAACGATTCGACAAACATCGTGCATCTGTACACCGAAGATTTCGGCCGTATGAGTTATTTGGTCACGAATTCACACAGCAAGAGATCGTCGCTGCGTGCCGCTTTTTTTCAACCGTTATCGCTTATTGAAATCGAAGCCGACCACCACGGAAGCCGTTCGCTCCAGCGCATCAAGGAGGTCCGTTCCATCTTCCCGTTCACCGGCATACCAACGGATGCTGTTAAGAACACCATCGCGTTGTTTCTGGCTGAGGTTTTATACCGTTCGTTGCGCGAATCTGAGAAAAACCCCACGCTGTTCGATTACCTGCTTCGCGCCGTACAATTTTTAGATTTGTGCGATAAAGGCTTGGCCAATTTTCACCTTGTTTTCCTTATCAAGCTGACCCGCTATTTGGGATTTTACCCCAACGTGGAAGGGCAGCTTCCGAACTGGTATTTCGACCTCCAAGGAGGTTGTTTCGTTCCGATGCAGCCCTTTCACAATGCCTGGCTCAATCCTGCACAGGCTGCGGATTTCGCCCAATTGATGCGAATGAATTTCGACAACCTTTCGGCTTTCCGCTTCGACCACCGCGAGCGGGTGGAAATTCTGAATCAGATGATGAACTATTACCGCATGCACCTGACCGAATTCCCCACCATCAAATCGCTGGCGGTGTTGCAGGAGGTTTTTACTTAAGCTTCTTGGAAATAAAGGAGTCGATGGACCATTTGCCTCCGCCGCCAAGAACCAAAGCAAGAGCGGAACCGAGTACCAAAATAAAGTATTCAATGCCTTCACCGGGTTGGTTGCCAAACCAGTTCATGAAGAAACCGTTGTGAATGTGACCACCCATAATCATGGCGCCAGTCATTTGGATGGCTATGGCTCCAGCCATGAAGCGGGTACCGAGACCAAAAAGGACACCGATGGGGCCGACGAATTCAGCCAGTATGACCAAGACGCCAATTAGGGTGGGAATACCGATGGAACTGAAGTACCCAAGAGTACCTTCGATGCCATAACCTCCGAACATGCCCAATGCTTTCTGCATGCCGTGTGGCAAAATGACGACACCAAGTGCCAAACGAACGAATAATAATGCCAACGATTTTGAATCTGTTGCGAAAAAGGAGTTGATTGCTTTCATAAGATATAACTATTTATTTGTTGCTGTTTGCATCCATCGGAACTTCCATCAACAGTATTCTGGAGGGTTCATCCGCATGGATCGTAATTTTTGAAGTTTCGTAAACGCCCAGTCCGTCACGGCGGTTCAGGGTTTGTCCGGCTATCGTTGCCTTGCCTTCGATAACGAAAGCATAAACGCCGTGGTTGCTACCCTTCAGGCTGTATTCACCTTCCCAATCCTTGGACAAGTCTCCCAGATGAAACCAAGCTTGTTGGCCTATCCAGGCACCGTCGTCGTCTGGATTCGGAGAAACAATTTGATAGAGTTCGTCCGGTTTGGCCAGACCTTCAATGGAGATTTGACTGTACCGTGGCTTAGTATTGCGTTCGGCTGGGAAAACCCAGATTTGAAGCAAATTCAAAAGCCCTTCGGATTCGGGATTGAACTCGCTGTGAAAAACACCGGTTCCGGCACTCATCACTTGAATTTCACCTGCCCCAATTTTCTCGGAGTTTCCCATGTTGTCCTTATGTTCGATCACTCCTTGAAGTGGGATGGAGATGATCTCCATGTTGTCGTGCGGATGCATGCCAAAACCACCACCTGCTGCGACCAAGTCGTCGTTCAGCACCCGAAGCAAGCCAAAATGGATGCGGTCCGGATTGTAGTAATTGGCAAAACTGAAGGTATGGTGGGTATTCAGCCAACCGTGGTTGGCGTGCCCCCTTGATTCGGCTGTATGCAGTATTGTTTTCATTTTGCGTTACGTTTAAATTGTAATGCAAAAGTACGGGGTCAAACAGCCTCCCCAAGTAAAGAAATCGGGGGGATTAATGCAAAAATCCGATATTATGTATTAGAACGGGCACCAGATCTGAAATCGCCGGGCGACATGTCCGTCATTTTTTTGAAGAAATTGTTGAAATGGGCAGCCTCCTCGAAACCCAACGAATAGGCCAGTTCCTTGTTGCTGATGTCGGAAAAAATCAAGGAACGCTTGGCTTCCAGAACCAACTTGTTTTGGATGTGATCCTTAGCCGAAATCCCAGTCAAGCTCTTCACGACTTTGTTCAAATAGTCTGCTGTAACCGCAATTTCATCGGCATAGCCCGAAACCTGATGCTCCACGGCATACCGCTTGTTCAACAGACTACGGAAGGCGCGCAGCAAGGCATTGCCTGTTTCTTGCAACTGCGTGTTGTCCTCCTTACGGATGGAACAATGGTTGTTGCTCAGCACCAGAAAGAGCTGCAAAAGGGAGGCCACCGCCTCGGTACCATATCGTCCGGACGACTCCGAATAATATCGCATTTGCTCGAATACATTGCGAAAAACCGGCAATTGCGATTCATTCAATGGCAAGGGCGGCGAGATGCCGAATTCGTTGAATAGGTACAAATCGTCGATCATTCGTTGGGATATGGCATTGGCAACCAGGAATTCCTCCGTAAAGGCAAGCAGATGGCCTTTGGGTTCGGCAAAAAACAACAACTGGTGCATCTGACCAGGCATCAAAAAGAACACCAGCCCATCGTTGACGGAATACTCATGAAAATCCACGTAATGGATGCCGTTCCCCTTTTCGATGAACATAATGGCGTAATAATCGTGCCGGTGGGGTCGTTCCGATTCCAGCGTTGGCCCATTGTAAACCTCTTCCATCGTTTTGAGCAAGTAGCCGCCGGGGTTGGTGGAGGCTTCGGCAAACAGGTAGGTCCGAATGTCTGAATGCGCCATTTCTTACTGAATCAACGAAATGTCAGGAATCAAATAGCCCTTGCGTTCCGGATTGAAATCCAATTGGATCTGGTCCAGTACCACGTCGTCATCCAATGCAATCAGTTTCAACTGCTGAACCCCAGGTTTCAAATCGCTGAGTTTGATGCGAACCACCGATTGATTGCGCAGCACCCGCAACTTCCAGGCTTCACTTCGTCCTTGGGTCTGGGTGTTGATTCGAATCGGATTTCCGTCGTTCAAAATGAGCTCATAACGCAAAGCGCCTCCGTCAAGTGGATAATTGGGCAGCGTACAGACGCAAAGTTCGGCATTGCCACTGGAAGTGGTGTTGAACGTGTAATTTAATGTTTCACCCTTTTTCAGACGGATGGCCGACAAGCTGTGCCCCAATCCAGATGGCCTTGCATCGGGTCTTGCAATGGATGCCGGGAAAGCAACGCGTTGGTCCTTTTCCTGCAAATTATTCACAGAGGTGCTCCGTAAAACGGCACTGGTATGCAAGATGGACTTCGGTGCCACATTCTTGAGACGTTCCGGCAAGAAGGGTTCTTTGAAAACATTCAGATCACGCGGGTGGTCACTCATCATTTTGTACCATTTTCCGTTGGCGATATCCGAATTGTAGATTGCCGTCAGTTTTTTAATTTCCTGATAGGCGTAGATGCTAGCAGCGGCATAGGTGGCAGCAGTCTCAGGCAAGTTCGCGGCTTCAGCCTGCCTGGACATCTGTGCGTACAGCAACTTTTGGTTCAGCATGGAGGCCCCGACAACCGGATAAAACACCAGCTGGAAGAACGAAGTCCTTGCCTCACCAGTCAAACTTTCATTGATGGAACGCACTTGCCCTTCGATGTTGGCGTACGCCTGAATCCGAGCTTCGGCTTCTTCTTGGCTGAACTCGGTATCGATGACCGGTGTTCTTCCACCGGGCACTCTGCCTTCTTCCACTCGGCTCCAACCCATGAATTCAGGCTTGCGCTGATTGGCCAGGTGGTAAAAAGTTTGCATGATGTGCGAAAGGCGAACGGCATTTTCTGCACCGAATTCCCGATTCATAAACGTTTGCAAATGGTCTGCATACGCCGGTTCCTTCAACGTGGCAACAGCAGGTTTTGAAGGTTTGCCGATGTTCCAAGCCAAATCCAGGTAATATTCGGTCAAGTATTCAGCAGGTTTGATGTCTCCAACATTGACCACCCAGATTTTGCGGACGTTTTGTTCCCAGGCACGGGTCATCTCAAACTGAATCTGAGCCGGTGAGGTGGTGGCCAGCCAAAGGTAATCGTGAGGCCTCCCCCAATAGGAAATGTGGTAATAAACACCGGCTCCTCCGCTTCGCTTCTGCTCTTCGGCATTGCTGAAACGGGTAATGTTGCCATAGTTGTCGTCGCACCACATCATGGTGATGTCTTCGGGCACTTTCAACCCTGCATCATAAACATCCAGCACTTCCTTATAGGGAATGAACACTTGTGGAATCTCAGCAATGGGTTTCTTCAACCCATCGCTCAGGATTTGACGCTGGTCGATAAACACTTTCTGCAACAAGTCACGTTGTTCCGTAATGGAACTGGCCCCTTCCATCTTGCCGTCATGGATGCCGCGCATACCGACGGTATAGACACAGGGCGTTCCCATGGTGGCCAGCACGCGGTCGGTCCAATACTGCTTGACCTTGGCTGAATTGGTGGTATAATCGTAATCGCCCATGGTGGCTTCTTTCCATTCGCCTACATTGTTGCGCATCAGCGGCTCACAATGGGAAGTAGCTACGAAAATTCCATAGTTGGCGGCCATCTCCGCATTGCCAGGCACGGCATAGAACGCAACCGTACAATCGTGCATGGCAGGCCAGATGACATTGGCCCTGAGGCGCAGCAACAACTGAAACATTTTTTCGTAGGCTTTGGGGCCAATGGCTCCCTTGGCACTTTTGGGATCCAGTGTTTCGGTGGCCCAGGGCATGAGGCCCCAGTCTTCGTCGTTCAGAAAAATACCTCGGTACTGAACGGAAGGCTTGTCTTCCATCTGGAAATCAGCTGGGAAAGTCAGTGTTTTTTTAGGAAGTGGCGCAGCATCCGCCCACCAAATCCAGGGAGAAACCCCGATATGACGCGAAATTTCCAACAATCCGTAAGCGGTGCCCAATGCATCGGAACCAATCACCAACAGGATGTTTTTCCTTCCGGCAGAAACCGTTTGTATTCGAAAGCCCTCCCAAGAACGCTTCAGCAGTGATACATCAATCTTGTTTTTTTGGAGCAATTTGTCAAAAAGCTTATTCGTTCCCGGGATTCCGGCCAACACGACATTAGGTGCTTTTTTCAGGATTGAAAGATCTTCTGAAACAATGGGCGTAACCCCGGAAACTGCCTTTACATCGCCTGCAAGCATTGTTGCAGCTTGTTTCACCGGGTTGGTCGGATTCGCCAAAAGTACAGGGCAAGCTTTTTCGTGATCGACCAATACAAATTTGTTGGACTTGGCGCTTAGCAACGTTCCTGTCAACAACAAAAACAATAGCAGCTTGAATTTCATTTTACAAATTATTATAAACCACTGAAATCTACATCCTTAAATAACAAGGAAGGAATCTGATAGGCATTGTTCAGTCGTGGATCGTTTCCTATTTCCTCCAAATTCTTCCAGAGCGTCAGCATGTTGCCGGTCACATTCATTTCCGATATCGGCTGAACCCGTTTCCCATTTTCAATCAAAAAGCCTTCGATGCCGAACGAAAAGTCACCCGACGTGCTGTTGCTGTTTCCACCGTTGAAACCGGTCACCAGAATACCCCGCTCCATCGTCGCCAAGATTTCTTCCATAGACCGTTCGCCTTTTTCCAAAACAAGCTGCGAAATGCTGCTGATGGTAGGCTCAACGTTCATTTTCAAGGCATTGTAGGTATCGATGAAATAGGTTTCGAGCACGCCTTGCTTAAAAATGTACCGCTTTTGGGTAGCCACCCCCTCGTTGTCGAAATAGCGGGCGCCGAAGCTGTGCGGCAGATGCGGATTGTCCAAGATGGTCACTTTTTCCGAGAGAATCTGTTCGCCGATTTTATCCATCAGAAACGAATTCTTTTGCTGCAACGCATTGCCGTTCAGAGCAGAAAGAACGGGACCGAGCAAGCGCCCTGCATTCAAATTGTCCACCAGCATAGGATACGTACCCGAAGCCACTTTTTGCTGTCCTAGTTTTTGTAGCGTGCGTTCCAACGCAATTTTCCCGATGTCCTTTTTCTGCAAATCATCCCACGAAAGCGCTTGGTCGTACCAGTACGATTCAGGGCGGGCTTCCCCCTCACCTTTAACAGAAACATTCACGGAAAGGGAAAAATAACTATGCGCGCTTTCGCCCTCAAAACCATTGCTGGCAAGGGTATAACTGAACGAATCGCCGTCGCTGTACGAGGATTGAACCGAAAGAATGCGGTCGTCCGTACCAAGAATTTCGTCGGCGGCATCGTAGGCCAGCTGCAACTTGTCATCGGGTGATATGGTGCTCAGCGTCGCATCGCAAAGATCCAAATCGGGCATTCCACCTTTATAATAGCGGGAGGCATCCGGAAGTTGACGACAGGCATCGGGAGCCAAGTATCGAACCGACTCCACCGCATTTTCTATGAACTTTCCAATTTCAGCCTTCTCCATCCGATTGGTTGAAAACGAACCGAACCGACCATCGAGGTACAAATTGAAAACCAATTGATTCTCGGACGATTGCTGAAGTTTGTCCAATTGCTTGTCGCGGACCTCGAAATCCGTGTTCGTTCCAGAGTAGATGAATAAACGGACAGCTTGACAACCTTGCTTCAGGCATTCGTCCATCGCCCAGTGGGCCAGTTCCTTGTATTCGTTGGATATCATGACTGTACGTATTAATTGTCGCCTCCGACGGTGAGTTTACGAACCAGCGCGGAAGGCATCCCGCAGGTGACCGGGCAGCTTTGTCCATCCTTACCGCAGGTCCAAGTGCCATCGTCCATTTTGTAGTTGTTGGCCACCATCGTCATGTCTGCCAGTGCCTTGGGCCCGTTGCCAATGATGTTGATGTCCTTGATGGGCGAAGTGAGTTTTCCGTTTTCAATCAGCCGGCCGGACTTGACAAAGAAGGTAAAGTCGCCTGCACCGATCTGCACCTGCCCGTTGGTGAACGAGTCCACGAAAACGCCTTTTTTGACGGAGCCAATTAGTTCTTCCTCGGTGGAATTCCCGTTTTCCATATACGTGGCACGCATTCTGGGCAATGGCGCATGGCGGAACGATTCGCGCCTTCCGTTGCCCGTGGGCTGGATGCCGTAATGCTTGGAGCTGATGCGGTCGTGCAAGTAGGAATCGAGCACCCCGTTGCGCACGATGTACGTTTTCTGCCCCAAAACGCCTTCGTCATCGATGTTTACTGAACCTCGATTATGGGGTATCGTGCCATCATCCACCACGTTGATGAAGTCGGCACATATCTTTTTATGCAACATGTCGGAGAAAATCGACGTTCCTTTTCGGTTGAAATCGGCCTCGAAAGCATGTCCGATGGCTTCGTGCAAAAAGATGCCAGAACCACCTGCACCCAGTACTACGGCCATTTCGCCACCCTTGGGTTTGATGGCTTTGAACAAGATGGCGGTTTCGGCTATGGTTTCCTGCGCTAGTTCTTCAATGAGCGCATCGTTGAGAAACTCAAAACCCATTCGGAACGAACGAGCGGCGCGACCATTTTCGTAAACGCCGTTTTCCTTCATCACGCAAACGGCCGAAAGCGATACCATTGGGCGGAAATCTTCGTACCAAACGCCTTCTGAATTGGCGAAAAGCACATGAGTGGAACTGTCGGAAAGGCTCACCATCACTTTGTCCACCCGTTCGTCGAGTTCAAAAATGCGGTCGTTGAGTTTCTGGACAAAAGGAATGCGTTGCTTCAAGCTGACGTCTTCCCAAGATTGTTTGATGCGATAATGATTTTTGGTTTCGACCTTAAGACCTAGGTTCAGTTTGTTTTCCGAAACGGCTGCATTGGCAATTCTGGCTGCTGTTCTGGCTGCTTTCAACATCTCAGTCATTTCGGTACTTTCCACATAGGCATATCCGGTTTGGTCGCCCGAAAGCACCCTCACACCCATGCCGTAATCGATGCCGGAAAAAGTGGAGTTGACTTCTCCATCCCTCAATCCAAGTGAATTGTTGAACGCATGCTCAAAGTACAGATCGGCATAATCGCCGCCTTTTTCGAGCGCTGCCGCCAAGACTTTCTTCAAATCCGCTGCATCAAGACCGAAATGTTTCATATTTTCAAGGGATAGGGCTACAAAGTAACACAAAAAAACGCTATTTTTGCCGGCGCTTTCCTCCCAGAAGGCATTTTCCTCCGAAAAATCGGATGGCCTTGTAGTTCAATGGATAGAACGGAAGTTTCCTAAACTTTAGATTCGGGTTCGATTCCCGGCGAGGCTACGAATGAGCCGATCATTTTCGCTCATCCAACAGTTTGCATAATTCCATATAGGTACACAACGTGTCCATATTCTGATTGAAAACTTCACTGCTTATTCGGTCCATCACCGTGTATTGCCCATTCCAGCGTTCATTTTTGGGCATCTCGGTTTTGAAACGATCGTTTCGCGTGATCCAGGCACCGTTGGCTTCTTGTTCGTTCAATATTTTCTGCACGTCGTCGTGCATGGAATTCAACCGTTTGAGAATCTCTTCTTTGGTCCAAGAGGGATGTTCCTCGTTCTTCAAACCTTTCCTTCCCAATCGAAGCGCTTTTTGGTAGCGGTTTTCGGTCGATCGGAGGTTGGATACCAAATCGGTTTCGTAGCCATAACCCGTACGGCGCTCTGGATGAAGTTCCTCAACACTGTTTACCCGAATGCGCTGCCGGTCGTAATACAAGGGCTTATTGGTGCCGAGTTCTACAAAACGTGCCCATTTTCCGTTTTCCAAGCGGATTTCGTGCAACCAACGGATAGCATCGGGAATCGGTTCCAGCAGGGTTTCATCACCAAGAGAAAGATATAGGTCAATCAATGTGTTCATGTTCCTCACAGTGACAGCAGGACAAACGGAGGGTGGTTCAAAGGTTCGTGCCCATGCCGGTTGGAGAAACTCATTGTATTGTTGCGCCCAACCGGGTTGAGGAGGTGGCAATTGGGATATCATCAGGAATCGTGCTGCTTTTCGAAGGCTGTTTTCAATAACCTTGTCGGCTGGATTCATTTTGTGTGCTTCCATCATGACCCGGACACAATCGTTGATACCCCCGTCGTTAAAGGTCGCATAATCGTGGTAATTTCCTTGTTGGGGATACATGTGAGGCCATCCACCATTGTTCAACTGGGAAACAATCATCAAATGCAATGCCCGTTTTACTGCCTTGGAAACACGATTGTCTCGAATTTTCCCATTGAGCGCCATCAAGAAACTGATGGCAGATTGGCTTTGGTTGTCGTCGAAACTTACCGTTTCGTCACTGAGGTCCTCAAAATTAATTTTGTGGTTCCATCCACCATGTTTGTTCTGTCCTTTTATCAAAGCATAAGCCGCTTCTTTGGCAGCTTCCAGAGACTGATTGTCACCAGTTGCCAAGTACGCTCGCAAAAAACTCTGCCCAACTGCAGGTGTACCTGGAGGCTGGACTTCGATCACATCCTCACCGGTGGAACCCTCACCCCAGTGAAGCTTCCTGTCCGGGGTTACATTATACACGTAGCCACCATGTGTATTAAGGGTTTGAAAGAATTGAACACTTTTTATCAGAGATGTTTGCACTTGTGTTCTCTGGTCGGGAACTTGGGCAAAAATCAGGATGGGCATCATGAAAATGTGCCATAGGGATAGGTAGAAGATGCGCTTCATAATGGTAATTGTATTCCAGGTGCTGCGAACATTTTAGACGAATCGTCCATAACCAAGACCCAATCCTCACCCTCTTTAACTACACCGGGAGCATTGAACTTTTGAGTTCCCTTATTTTTCAATTGTCCTTTTTTAATGACCTCACCCGTGCGTGGATTATACCAGCTGACGTTTACATCCTCTCCGGTTATCACACCCATTTTCAGTGTAAAATCGCGACCTGTGTAGGTATAAGCCATCAAATAATCGGTGCCACGAGTCACCAGTATTCGGTTGTACCGTTCGCCTTCATCGACCAGAGCGGTTTGATCGTTCACTCGGTCAAAGTAAGGACGAGACAACATCAGTTTCTTCAAATGTTGCATTTGGAAGGAACCGGCATCGTCCAAAGCTTTGAAAAAAGAAATCATTGCACCGCTTTCTGCCTTGTTTTCGCCTTCCTTATAGACTTGTCTGACTGAATTCTGACCATAGACATGGCCGCATGCACCTGCAAAAACAGACCAATACGCATAACGACGCACATCTTTGTCTGCCCAGTAGGGCTGGGTTCTGTCATGCAAACCCTGTGGTGTGGATTCGTACGAGGGTTCTCCATCCAGGGTCGGTTTCGTAGGTTTTTTAGAGAGATCGTCCAGTACGTATCGCCAGTTGTCTTCACCATAAGCGCGGCCGGTAGTGTCCTGTCTGTAATTTCGGTGACCCGAGGTGAACATGTTCACGTTCAGCCAGGAGGCATTTTGGAACCGCTCTGAGGATTGGGTCCTTCCGAACGGATGGAAGGAAACAAGATGATTCGGATCGAATTTTTTCAATGTTTGCCCTATCACTTCCCAAACGTCCGTATTCACCTCGGTTTTGGCACTCCCGCCATTCAACCAAATGATGTTGGGCTTGTCTTTGAAATGGTTGGCCAAATGTGCCGCAAAAATCTCGGCTTTTTGGGTGGTCATATTCTTGTCGCGCAGCATCAACTGACCCCATGTAGGAGCAATCGCCATGTAGAATCCATTCCGAGCAGCCTCATCCACGATGTAATCCACATGGTCCCAATAATCGTACTGAAGACTGTCATTCGGATTGTTGCCCATGGTATGAATGGGTTTGGTCAAATCAGCGTCGGCATAAGCAAAGTCTCCATAGATATTCTGATGGACATAAGCCTGCACGAAAATGCATTGAATCACATTGAAACCTTTCGACTTTCTGTTTTCAAAATAGCGTTTAACTTCATCCCGGTTCAACCGTTGAAAAAGCAACCAGGACGTATCACCACACCAGAAAAAGGGTGTTCCGTCTCCGAATTGTAAATAACGACCATTTTCAGAAATCTTCAAATTGCCCTTGTCCCAGGGAACTTGTGCTAACAAAGTACAGGCAAACGCTACAAAAAGAAATAAGGTTACGAATTTTTTCATGTTCAATCATTTACTTAATAACCAGATAGCTACTAAAAATTCGTCGCAGTTAAGGGTGCTGACGAGTTATCATTAAGCAAATAAATGAAATTTTTCGTTAATTATCGAAGGCATTCGAAGATTTACGAAATAACGGTATAGATATAGCAATTTGGCTACATTCTTATTAATCCGGCAAGCGGAAACATCGCCAATTTTTGCTTGTCAAAGAAAACAAGCCGGCTTGCCATGTGGCTGTTTATCAAGTCGTAATTTTTCTGGGAAATCCGTAAAGGGCTTTGCCTACAGGCAATCCACATTAAAAAGGATTCGGCTACATCTTCCCTAAAGGGATTGTCTTTGGCATAGGATGAAATGAAATTGACATCGGCTGATTGAGCAGCCATCCAATCGGGTGCCCTGGAGTACAAATCATCGAGTGACGTATGAGAGGCCTCATGGACCAGGGTTTCTTCCAGAATGCCAGTTCGTTCATACACCACACTCATTCCAGTGTGAATGAGTATTCCGTGGCCTCCTCCTCCAAAAGGATTTCGACCTTTATGAATGGTTATTGCTTGTACATCTCGACGAAGGCAGGTGGGTATTCGACCGACAATAACGGCATATTTGTTGGCTTCAGCTTGTGCAGCAGAATCACCAAACTCAGGATTGACTTGAATTTCGGAGGTGAGGCCATCGCTCCATTCGACCTTAAACAAAAAGGCATTGATAGTGGCGTTACGATCTATTCTGCGGTCAAAGCATCTTCGCATTCCCTGTCCGGTGGCTGTAATGCTTTTGAAAGCGGTAGGATCTGCAGCGGTAATAATGGTGCCATCCACAAAAATTGTTCCAGAGTAGGCAGTTTTGACTTGTGCGGAAAGGCCAACTCCAATAAGGATCGTTAGTGACAAAAGGAAAGCGTGTTTTTGTTTCATGGTAATTAAACTTCTTACATCATGGTATCTTGGTTCAATTGCCCAGTTTTTCGAAATTCCTTGGGCGTCATGTTCGCTTTCTGCCTAAAAAAGGTTGAAAATTGACCAGGTGTATCGAATGTCAACTCATAGGCAATTTCGGAGACCGACTGGTTCGTGTTCAGTAATAAGTCTTTGGCACGTTGAAGGCGAATTTGCAACTGGAATTGTGCGGGAGATATACCGGCATATTTTTTGAATGCCTTTCTAAACCAGGAATAACCCAAGCCTAACTGGTCGGCGATATCGGCGGGGGAAACGGAATTGGAGATGTTGTCGCGAATCAGGATGCGTGCCTGATTGATTTTTTCCACCACTTCTTTGTCGGAGAAAAGGCTGTTCTGATTTTTATAATAAAGCAGTCCCATCATGTGACGAACGATGCTGGAGGCCACTTGCTGATAACCTACGGCTTCCTGTTCGGCATAAGAAATGATGGATTTGTAAAAGGATATGAATTCATCGTTGATGCCAATCTTGAATACCGGATTCGTCACGGTGAAAAAACCGGATTTAATCATGTTCTGGACATTGATTCCGTCGAAACCCACCCAATATTCATCCCAACCAGTATCTGGGTTGTAATAGTAATTGTGCCATTCTCCGGGAAAGAGTAGAATGATGGTGCCAGCATCAATTTGAATTCGTGAATAGTGAGCAGATTCAAAGTGCCCTGAACCTTTTACGATAAATAGCAATTGAAACTCATCTAAAACGCGACCTCTCTTGGCATTGAAACCGTAGATGCTGGGGTGGATGTTCAGAAAGGGGTTCACCTTGGAGGGTGGAAGACTTTGGAAACCACAGGTAGTCAGATACAAACCCCATTCCCTGTCTTTATCGTTGATTGTTAAGTAATTAAAATGGTTGATATCTTTTATTTCCATAATTGACGGCCAAATTCGTATGTTTTTATATCAATTTTAGAAAGTCTAATAAGGAACAATAGCTTATTTTTGTCATTCACGTAAAAATTACACTTATTATTAAGTGTATGTTACTTTCGCAAAAATACAGAAACGGAATCTAATATCCCTATACCGATGGATAAAAAACGCATTTTAACCCTATTGTTCGCATGGCTTGCCTTGACCAGCTTTGGTCAGCAGTCGAGCTTTTTTCAAGATAAAGACCTTACCATCAATGGGGTTTACTATTATCCGGAGCATTGGGACGAAAGTCAGTGGGACAGAGATTTTAAGAAAATTGCTGAAGTGGGTTTCGAATTCGTCCACATGGGTGAATTCGCATGGGCGCAACTCGAACCCAAAGAAGGCGTTTACGATTTTAAATGGCTGGATAAGGCCGTGGCACTGGCTGACAAATACCATTTGAGAACCATCCTTTGCACTTCCACTGCCACACCTCCAGTATGGCTAACCCGAAAATATCCAGAGATCCTAATTACCAACCAAGACGGTACCAAACTCGATCACGGCGCCAGGCAACATGCGTCTTTCACTTCCCCTTTGTACCGCAAACTTTCCATGGTAATGATTGCCGAACTCGGTCGTCATTATGGTCAGGATAAACGCGTAATGGGCTGGCAGTTGGACAATGAGCCTGCTGTTCAATTCGATTACAGCCCAGTGGCCGAAACTTTATTCAGACAGTTCCTTCGGGAGAAATATCCCAACATCAACGAGCTGAACAAAGCCTGGGGCACTTCTTTTTGGAGCCAAACATACAGCGACTTCGACGAAATCACTTTGCCAAAGACGGCTATGATGTTCATGAACCCGCATTCAATCATGGACTACCGCCGTTTTGCAGCGCTTCAAACCGTACAGTTTTTGGATCAACAGACCGATATGCTTAAAAAATACATTTCGGACAAGCAGTTTGTCACCACCAATTTCATTCCTAACTACGACGAAGGTACGATAGCACAATGCCAAAAAATTGATTTCAACAGTTATACACGATACATGGTTTTTGGAGATCGCTCTGGGGTGGGCCTGAAGGGCTACCGTGTTGGCGACCCCCTGCGCATTGGTTTTGCCAATGATTTTTTCCGACCCATCGACGGTTATTATGGTGTGATGGAACTGCAACCCGGTCAAGTGAACTGGGGCGAAGTTAATACCCAACCACTGCCCAAATCAGTAAGGCTGTGGTGTTGGAACGTGTTCGCCGGTGGAAGTGATTTCCTTTGCACTTACCGCTTCCGTCAACCACTCGCAGGCATGGAGCAATACCATAACGGCATCGTTGGTCCTGACGGGGTCACCGTGTCGATGGGCGGCGAAGAGTTCATCCAATATATGAATGAGCTGAAGTCGCTTCGGAAAGATTTCAGACCCAAGGAACAGAAACCGGCAGCTTACACCACTCGTCAGGCGGCTATCCTGTACAATTATGAAAATGCCTGGAACATCGACCGCCAAAAACAAAACAAATTTTGGAATACGGCCGACCACATCGGTTGGTATTATGGTGCTTTGAAATCTTTTGGTGCTCCGGTGGATGTCATTTCTGAAAAGGCCGATTTCTCCAAATATCCGTTTATGATCGTTCCGTCCTACGAATTGGTGGACGAAGCGCTAATTCAACGCTGGAAAGACTATGCCAACGCTGGTGGGCACCTCATACTGACGTGTCGCACAGGGCACAAAGACCGTAACGGACGCCTATTCGAAGCAAAATTCGGGGCAAAGATGTTCGACCTCATCGGTGGTGAAATGGAATTCTACGATTTGTTGCAGGCCACACGTCCGGATAAAGTGCGCATCGGTCAAAAAGATTACGAATGGTTTTCCTGGGGGGAAATTTTCAAAGCATACCTAGGGACCGATGTTTGGGCCACCTACCAAGGCGATTTCTACACTGGCAAACCGGCGGTACTTCATCGTCCCTTAGGCAAAGGGTCCGTTACCTACGTGGGTGTGGACACCAAGACAGGTGAGGCCGAAAAGGAGGTGCTTCGAAAAGTCTATAAACTGGCCAACGTACCTGTGCTCGACCTGCCGAAAGGTATTCTGGTGGAATACCGTAACGGCCTGGGTATCGCTATGAATTATTCGGATCAGGACTATGTGTTCCCACTTTCATCCAAATCGCAGATTTTGATCGGCGAAAACCCCATTACGTCCACCAATGTTTTGATCTGGAAAGAAGGAGGAGCCCAATGACACTGATTTCCATCATCGGCGTTCTGGCCGCCATCGTATCCACCATCAACCAACTGCCTCAGGCCTTCAAGACCATTCGCAGCAAGGATACCCACAGCCTGTCGCTCTGGATGTACATCATGGTTTGGATTGCAACCAGCCTCTGGCTTTTGTACGGAATTCTACTTAAGGATTTTCCGCTCATCCTGTCCAACAGCATTTCCATCATGCCCATCACTTACATCCTTTGGACCAAGATCCGGAATACGCTGAACGGTAAAGATAAGGATGTTGAGAAGCTGCTTAAAAAGCTTTAATTTCACTCACATTCTTCTGGATCATTCGTTCCACTCCTGGCTGGAGCGGTGCTGTCACGCGCAAGAATTCAGCTCCCTGTACATCTTCCAAATAGAAAATCGGGCGGAAATCAGGTTTCTGAAAGCTCAGTTGCACATCCCTCAACACGATGTTCTTTACGTGCCTGATGAAAAATCCGGAGGAGGGAATCAGGCCGAACATGGAGGGCTCGGGATACTGTCTGGGATTTTCTGGCGGAACGATGCTGGCGGTTTCTTTACTGAATCCTCCTTTGTAAACGATGCGGATGTCGCTCATCGTCACATCTTCAATTAAACCTCCGGGAATGCCGCTGATGACGCAACCGAAGCGTGAATCGGCGTCGTAGCAAGTCACATGACTGATGTCGATGCGACGCATGGCACCGTTGGGCGTACCCTGGGGACTTCTCATACGGGCACCAAGCCTTAAGAAAATCGGTGAGTTGACGATGTCCCGCATCGTAATGTTGCTGATGCTGATGTCCTCCATGACTCCACCATCCACCGTTTCCAGCGCCAGCCCACGGCAGTTTTCGAACACGCAGTTGGAAATGGTGATGTTCTTGAACCCACCGCTCGATTCGGTGCCGAACTTGATGCGTCCGGTGTTGTACGCTTGGTCCGGAGCCTGCGGTTCATCCGTCTGAAACGTACCATCCAGCATGGTCCCCTGATCGAAACCGCTCACAAGGCAATTGGTGATGGTCACCTTCTCGGTATCCTTGAATCGACCCAGCGCATAGCTCGCTTTCAAAACAATGGCATCGTCCCAAGGCGCATTCACCGAGCAGTCCGAGATCCTTACATTCCTACAGCAATCAATATCGAAACCGTCGCGGTTGGTATCCACTTTGACATTGCTCAACGTCATGTTTTCCACACCCGTTGCCAGTAGGGCAAAATGCCCGCAATGGAACATGGTCACGTCCTTGATGTCCACATTAATGCACTCCTTGAGTGCAATCGTCTTGTTTCCAACGCCGACGATGCGGCTTTCCTCCCTTGTCAGTCCATATCCAGAGATGGTTCCAAAACCAGTGATGCGAATGTTTTTCAAACCCACACCCCAAATCAAACTATTCTGAAAATGACTGTGGCCGAAATCTTGGAACTTGGTGAACTCGCTGGGCTCAGGTGCATCAAAACCCTCCTTGTCGGTGGGTTGTGCCGCTTCCAGCACCGCTCCGTTTTCCAGATGCAGTTCTATGTTGTCCTTTAGACGAACCGAATAGCTGCGATAGGTTCCTGCAGGGAACACCACGATGCCACCACCATGCTCCGCAGCAGCTTCGATGGCCTTGTTGATGGCCGGAGAATCAATGGTCTTGCCATCGCCCTTTGCTCCAAAATCCCGGACATTAAAGCCGGCAAAGACTTCACTGCTGATGAAAATCAGGGCCGAAATCAGAATTAGGCTTCGCTTTTTCATTCGTGGTTGTGGTTTTAAGGGCTGCTTCTTTAACGAATAAGGCCGGCAGCAAGTAGTAATTATAATCCGCCAGTTTGTTTTGGCGATAAATGCAATAGTAATAGGTTTCTCCGTTCATCAACGAATTGCTTCCAGCCAATGCAGGCGCGTCCGTCTTCTTACCGGAGTTCCAAAACACCAGCGGTGAGGCCAATTGCCGGACATCTGAAAGCCTGGTTTCAGTCTGCAGGGGCATCACCCCCATCATCACTTTCAGCCTCGTCGTTGTGCCATAATACATAGTAAACGCATTGATTTCCCGGCTGAAAACGTTGTCGCGGCATTGCTCGGGTTGCAGGAAGGTGGTTTTTTCGGCAGGCAAAGTATCGGCAGAGCCTCCGCCATACGCCCAAAGGAACTTCAAACCTTCCGGCAGGTTTCGGCCACTCACCTGCAAAATCAATCCATTACAATCCGTTAATGGCTGAACTTGAAACTGAAGTTCGCCAGTTCCCAAAATGGGATCTTTAACAAGTAAAGACCAGCCTCGGTTGCTGGATTTGCTTTGAAGACTTTTGGCATCTTTCAGCCACAGACTTTTATCACCAACCATCAGGCCGGTTTTGAGATAGCCACCCGTTTCGGGCGAGAAAAGCCCAAAATCGGTGCCTCCCTGAGCCAGAACCATTGTTCGGTCGGCTGCATTACGGAGTACGGTCGTATTTGGCGTAGCAGCCTGTAAAGCTGTAGACAACCAGAAAAGTAGTGCAATGATGGGTAATATCGTTTTCATACTATGCTCGTTACTAAAATCAAATATACGCCTTTTTTACAAGTCTAAAAACTTGAAAACTTTGGTCAGTCATTGTCCTTAATTAGTCCGATAATTGACAGGAGGAAGATAACCCTGTATCTCATGTTTATTGGTCTTGCTTGTTGATTGAATTCCGTAAAGATACCCGGCTTTGGTTGGGAACGTATAGATGTAATGGAACTCGCCTTGAAATTTCACTTTCTTGACCTTGCTTTTGGCATTGTAGATTTTCACCGGCTCATTGGTTCTCAAAACACAGTTCGTTCCTTTCTCCGATCGAATTTGGCCTGTCACCAACTTGGAGTTTCTCCAAAGCAAGTTTATCTCAAAGGCACCTCGTGCTTTCAGGCCTGTAACCGAACCATCTTTCCAGGCTTTGGGTAAGGCTGGCAACAACTGAATCTCGTTCAAGTGGCTTTGCACAAAAAACTCGCTCACACCGGCAATCGACCCGAAATTTCCGTCGATCTGAAACGGCGGATGCGTGTCGAACAAGTTGTTTTGAGTGGACGTTTTCAGCAATTCCTGATACATTTTATAAGCATGGTCGCCGTCTAGCAAGCGGGCCCAGAAATTGATCTTCCATGCTTTGCTCCAACCAGTTCCACCGTCACCGCGAAGTTCCAAAGTACGACGTGCCGCATTACCCAGGGCTGTATCGATTAAAGGTGAGATTTCGCGTCCCGGGTGCAATCCGAACAAATGAGACACATGGCGGTGTTCCGGTTCCACGTCTTCAAAATCCTCGTACCACTCGACGATGTTACCTTTCTTTCCGACCTTGATGGGTTGCAGGCTGTCGCGTTTCGCCTTCAGCATTTGGGCATATTCTGTATCAATGTTCAAAATCTTAGCGGATTCCATCACATTGGTGAACAGGTCCCAAATTATTTCCATGTCCATGGTGGATGCAATCGTCACGGCAATTTTCTTTCCATCCTTGTCCAGGTAGACATTCTCGGGCGAAGTGGATGGTGCAGTCACCAAATAACCGTCTTTTGGCACCAACCATGACATACAAAAATCGGCTGCACCCTTCATGATGGGGTACGCTTTTTCTCGTAAGAATTCTTTGTCCATCGTAAACCGGTAATATTCAAACAGATGCTGCGAAAGCCACGGGCTCCCAAGCGCCCAGTTCGCCCATTTCGGATCGCCACCACCCTCGCCCACCGGATTGGTCTGCGCCCAGATATCGGAGTTGTGATGGGCTGCCCAGCCGTTTGCACGGTAATAATTCTTGGCCGTAAAGCGGCCGTTGAACGCCATGTGCTCTATTTGCGTGAGAATCGGTTCGTACATTTCCGTCATATTGAGCGGCAATGCCGGCCAATAATTCATTTGCAGGTTGATGTTGGTGGTGTAATTGCTCCGCCAAGAGGGTCGAATGGCTTCGCACCAGATACCCTGCAAATTTGCAGCGATGCCACCTGGACGGGAGCAGGAAATCAATAAATAACGGCCGAACTGGAAATACAGTTCCTCCAAATGCGGATCGGCTGAACCTTTTTTATAGGCAACCAGACGTTTGTCAGTTGCTAGATCCGGAACCGCGACGTTGGTTAAATTCAATTCCACCCGCTTAAAATATTTCTGATAATCAGCAACATGCGCAGCCTTCAATGCTTCGAACGATTTGCCCTTCGCTGCCTCCAATCGTCTCAAAGCAACCACTTGCGGGTCCTTTCCAGCCAATGTGGGCGAGTTCCTGAATCCATTGTAAGAAGTCGCTGCCGAAACCAATACCACAGCATCCGTCGCATCGCTTATTTCGACCAAACTGTCAGAAACCAAAACCTTCCCATCGCAGGAAATAACACGCACCCGAAACTGGAAGAACATGCCTTTGTCACCAATTGCATCATCGAAAATAATCGCTTTTTGGTTTCTGTTTTCGTCCGAGGTTATACGCGCTTTTGCTTTCAGCACCAAGTCTGAACCCTGTTTTTCTGAAGTGAACGCGAGTGGATGGGTTACGCCCAACGCCAGATTCAATGCGCCTTTCTTGTTGGCCTTGAGATGCAACACCATCACAGAATCGGGCGCGGAAGAAAAGATTTCCCGCGTCAATTCCACCCCGTCTTGCGTAAAGCGCGTGGCGGCAATGGCCGTTTCAATATTCAAATCCCTGTAGTAGGCCGAAGCCGGTGAAAGGCTTTTCTGATAAATAATCAAATCGCCCAACGGCTGATACATCTGTGTGTTCGGCCCCTGCATCTTTCTAAGCATCCTCGAAGCCTCATCATTCTTACCTGCAAAAAGCAGCTGACGAACGCCTTCCAAATAATTCGGTGCATCCGGATTTGGATTCAGTTCAGCAGGTCCACCTGTCCAAAGTGATTCTTCGTTCAGCTGAAGACGTTCCTGTTCGGGATATCCGAACACCATGGCACCTAGACTACCATTCCCAATGGGCAAAGCTTCGTTCCAATTTTTGGCAGGCGCATCGTACCAAAGCACATGTCGGTTAATGTCACCAGCTTTTAAGCCCAACGATAGGCTTATCAATAAAATCAATGCAAATGTGCTTTTCATAGGTTTCATCAATTACCGTCTGGTTTTTGAACTTCAACAAACGGGCTTGCCGGCATGGAAAACGCTGATGCTGGATCCGGATGCGCAGGATCAAATCCTTTGAAATCGGGTCGAAAGTATGTTGCCAGTGCGGGAGCTGCTATTTTAATCCCTTCCAGAATGCATTTTGCCAACTCATAACCACCGTACGAATTGAAATGCGTATTGTCTGCCAACGCCTTCCCTTGATTTGGAAACGTGTTAGCCGGATAGTGCACAAACGCCTTGACAGATTCCTCAGGCCCCCAGGCCTCGTACAAAATCTTGCTCATCGCATTCAAATCAATCAAAGCCACCTTCTCGTCCGAAGCCAATTTCCGAACCGCATCCGGATATTCGCCCAAGGTATTATTCACCTTTCCTTCGGAGTCAAAATTGCGTCGGTGCATGGAAGTGACCAGCACCGGTATGCCTCCCTTGGCACGCGTCTCTGTAATGTACCGCCTCAGGTTGGTGGTATACGATGCCCAAGCACCATCATTCGGTCCCTTTTGTTTCTGATCATTATGGCCGAACTCCACAAAAACATAATCGCCAGGCTTGATCTTTGTCATGATTTTTTTCAACCTACCTGCCGAAGCAAAGGAATTGGCCGCCTCTCCTGATTCAGCATAATTGGCTATGCACACTTTGTCATCAAAAAAACGGGGTATCATTTGCCCCCAACCGCACCACGGTTCATTGTCCTGATCGACTACGGTAGAGTTACCACACAAGAAAACCGTGACAGCATCCTCTATCCTTTCTATTTCCATTGCACAAACGGATGGGGCAGCGTCATTGAATTCAATGGTCAACTTATGGTCCCAATTGGCTTTTCCAATTTCGCGCTCTTTAATCCGTACTTTTTCGGTGGAATCAATTTCCACATACCGCACATTGGTGGTGAAAACAACTTCCTTGAATTCTCCTTTCTGTGTAGCCAATTTCTCTATGAAAAGCCGTCTGGACTCACCTCTGACCGTTGTCATCGAGGATATTGCGCCATTTCCCAAAATAAGTTTCACACGATAATTTCCTTCGGGGACATCCACTGAGAAATAAAACCCGTGATCGCTCACGCAAGCATCTCCTTTCAAAGGATCTTTTCCAAATCTTACTGCCTTGGGTGCTGCCACAAAATCGAAACCATAACCCAATCCCTTGGAGTAAAGCGTTTTGTCATCTACTTTCAAGTACCCTTTCTGCGCAGTACCTGAACCGAAATCGAACTTGAAGGAAGTTTGGGCGTTAAGCTGAAAGGCCAAAATGAGGCTGCAGAAAAAAATAAATTGGTGTTTCATGATGGAAGTTGGTCTAGTAAAAATGCAAAACTACCCCAAAAATCATGTTTCAAACGAATGGATTTGACATTATTAGTACATTTTTTGACACAAGTACTCAAACAGTCCACGAAGTACCATCGAAGTACTTCTTTCTACGGCTGGCCAAGGGGGGACTTGCACCGTAATTTGATGCGACATCCTTGGCGCATACAAAAAGGGCATCTCAAAAATTATTGAGATGCCCTCTTCCTTTCAGATACGAAGTTTATTTCGCGTTACTTTTGGTTGAAAACTTTGATGGTTTTAACGCTGCCGTCGGTATAGGTGGTTTTTTGTACACTGTAGCCTACGCTGTTCTTGCTAACTTTTTGGCCAAGAGCGTTGTAGTATTCAATGTTCTTCACTTCTTTTGAAACAACGTTGTTACCCAACCCAACTGTGCCTTTCAAGAAGCCCAACATACCTAGTTCTGGATCGAAGTAATACAGACCTACCGAATTAGCCGGTATTTCTGTTTCGGCAGTGTTCGTCGTAATGTCCACACCATTCACCAGTACTTTTGTACTTGCCAAATTGATGTCATAGTTGCCTTCCGATTTCAATATGGTAATCATACCATCTGCAGAGGGTGTCGTACCAACGGTAACATCGATGACGCCTTTCTTGATAACAATGTCACCGCGAGATTTTAAAACGTCAAAATTGCCTTCTGCGAAACTATTAATTTTCAACTTCAACACAGAGTGCAGTGAATCGGTCATGGAGAAATAAATAAATTCGCCGCCGCCTTCTACAATACCGTTGTTGACCGTGTTATATGCGCCGATAAACGCATTGCCTGTCTTCAAAATACCTAAAGTATCAATATTAAGAGTTAGTTGATTAACGATAGGTGTCATGATGGAATCATGCAATTGCAAGGTTCCGTTGGTTACTTTGATAACGTGCGCGGCTGAATCGGTTACAAAAGTAACTTTTCCGTTGATATCCAATAGGCCACCGCCGGTTACATTGATCTGACTACCTTCCTTCGAATAGTTGGGGAAGAGAATAGAACCATTGATCAAGAACTTACCGCCAGATACATTCACTTGACTTCCTCTGTTTGATGCGCAGAATTTAATGTTATTGTTAACCGTCCAGGATCCTGTTCCCGATTTTGTTACGGCTAAGCCATTCACAGCATACGTTGTAACTACCGGAGTTGTATCGGTAGCAGCCACATAGGTTTTGGTATACGCAGCAATTTCGCCATTAAAGACAGCATCGGTATTCAAACCACCAATATTATACGTGAAGTAACGACCGTCAACAAAACCGGTTTCAAGGCGGGAATTTTTGTCCCCACTAAGTGCACCTACATAAACAATATCAGCATTGTTGCCGTTTTCATTGTATTGTCGAACTAAACGGGTTTGCGGTCCCAAATGCAGTTTCACTTTTTGAAGAACTGTACCTGTTACGCCAAAGCCATTGTGCAACGGATTAACCACATCGTTGTATATATTCACTTGCGAACTATCAGGCAACGTACCAGCCCAACCGGTGCTCCATGTTGCGCTATTCAACTTTGACAGTACGTTTTGATGAATATTGACGGTGGAGAAATTGGTAATGGCAGAAGCGTATTCATTGTTCGAAGCCAAAACAAGGTTCAGCGTACCTTTCGTAGTACCTGTAATGGGTTTGTTGAACGTACCGCCCGCCTGCAAGACCAATTTGGTAGTAGGGGCGCTTAACGTCAGTGAGACGGCAGGTGTGGTATGCTTGATATATACAGAATCGGTATTAATCATCGCACCATTAACCAAACGGTTGTCTGCTCCCAAGGTTACCGGCGCATTGATAATCATTTGACCAGTACCTACAATTCTGCCAGTACCTGCTATTCTATAACCCGGTGCTGAAATAATCATATTGGAACTGCCCAATGACATTTCACCAACAACAGCTACAGAATCTTTCATCGGAGTTGCAACTGAAAATTCTACTGGATTTCCAGACTGATAGGACATGGGCGCGCCACCTAAGACTTTGAAATTGTCGTCTATATAGCTCCAATTGTATCCATTGTCCCCATTCCATATATAGGTACCTGCTGTAACAGTTACTTTCTTGTATACAACCTTCAAATTGTTGGTAGTAGCAGTAGAGAAATCAACGACTAGGCTTTCACCGTCAGTTCCACCTTTTGGATTGGTTAAATTGGCTGCATGGGTAGCAGCTGCATCGTAGAAATAACTAGTCAGACTGTCAGTCGAAACAAAATCGGTCTTATCGGAAGTGGCCAACCAAAGGGTGGAGTTTACCTGCTGACCGGAAACTATGCGAGCATTCTTGACGGGATTACCAAGTTGATCCACATAGTTGACAGTTACGTCTGCTATGCCTACCGATTCCTTCCACGTATATAGTTTCCAGTTATCATAGGAATGATTCAAATTCGCTGTACCACCGCTGCGAGTGTGGAATGAAGCCATGCGGTCCAATTGGCTTACCACGCGGTTTTGCAATTCAACAGTCGTAGCCGTTCCTACCATCCAAGGGGCAAGGAAGTCTTTGTTCAAAATGGTATCGCCGTTGGCAGGATCGGCAATTTCGTACATCATGAATTTCTGAATTTTCTGCGTCTTGAAATTCATTTCCGCGAAAACATGATATGCGACTGCTGTTTTGAGAAGGACTTTTGTCCGTGTACTCATATTCAAACTGTCAGCAAGCGTAAAGTCAGTAGTTGAACTTGCTCCAGCACGTGTAAATCTACCATTATTACCGTTCTGATTATAAAAAGTAGGGCCGTTAAACTCACCAGGAAGGATATTTCCAGATGCATCGCGTTTGGGCAAACCGGTCGGATCCAGATTCAAGAAGTGGAAATAACCGGTTGACTTGTAATTATACAGACCGAAAATCACGTCGCCATACCACGTATCGTTTACGTTTACGTTAGCGCTATTCGGCCCCATCAAGAAGATACCATTTGCTTGGCTGGCCCTCCAGTCGGCGGCATTTACCGTCCAATCAAATTCGAGCACCCATACAGATGTATCTTTTTCTGTGCTGGTGAAAGTGGAAGGAAAGCGGAATTCACCACCGCGGGTACCGGAACCACCACCAGTTACTTTTAGAAAACCTTGTGCCGGCGCACCATACGTGTAACTTGCTGCTGCGTGTCCGAAGAAACAAGATGTACTTGATACACCTGTGTAGCCTGCAGGCATCGTTTCAACTCCATCAAACGATTGATTGATGAAATATTTGGGATAAAACGTCCCTGGCTGCGCATAAGCACTGCCTACGCTCACAAGAATCGCTATTGCGATACTGAAAAGAAATGTAAAGGTCTTTTTCATCGTAATTAAAATTTTAATGTCACCTCTTTAATTTTAGTGTTTGATTTTTCACAAGAGTAGAGGAGAGTTAGATCTCTGTTAAAATCGTTGGTTTATATACAAATTTAAGCTATTTATTCATAGAATGGTAGGTACCAACTAGCTTCGTCTGAAGTGAAGGCTGGGGCAGTGGTATTTGTACGATCGTATTTCTTTTTAATATTTTCATCGAATAGATAATGATATCCATCTCGCCCTTCCTTATTCATACGGCGGGAAATACGTACAAGGTCACCCCAACGTTGCCCTTCAAAGGCTAGTTCGAGGGCAGCTTCACGCACAATCTGCTTTTCAAGCCACTGAATACTGTCCGTTGTGGTCAATCCAGCGGGGAAATTGATAGCGGGCATAAACACGCGGCCGCGAACACCGGCGTTTTGTTCCCACTCACGCGGATATCGCGCATCGAAACGGTATTCAATCGGATACGGATCAAATGGGCTTGTTCCTGTAACATAACAAGAGTCATCCGGGTAAAAACTACCGTTTGGTTTTGTATAACGATACCTTGCGTTTCTTATCCCATTATTAAGAAAACACCATGCCAAATAGGGATAGCCTGCGCGGTTAGCCGCTTCGGCATAGCGCAAGTGCAATCCTGCGGCACGGTAGAGCATCCAAAAGCCGTGTTGCCTGCCCAACGAAGAGCTTGAGTTTCGTCCGCTGTATTTAGTAATTTGACCAGTACCGCTGTAGGAGCCACCCAGCCCACGTGCATCGTACGGAAACTGGTTGCGCATTGGATTTGACCACAGCGAATCTTTGGCATAATCGGACGCTTTGAGCTGAAACCCTTCAAACAGCGTGGTAAATGGATTGACTGGCTCCAATTTATCATCGAAAGGAATGCACCAGATACGTTCATAGGCTGCACGAGTACTTCCCTTTCGGGTGGTGGTCGCATCGTAGAAAATATCGTCCCAAGTATTGATCAACCCATTTTGATCTTCAATATGCCCATCGCGAAAAATGATGGCGTACCAACCTGGCTCGCCAGAAGTACTTGTAAAAGCATAGTTGTAAAGCCTGTAGCGCTGGCGTCTCATGTTCAAATTGCCGCTTTGCTCATCGGTTGCCATCACTTGCCGATAGTAATGCGCCGCCTCGGCATACTGGTTGTTGGAGAGGTAAAGGTCGCCCAACACAACGCGTTTGCTGACGAACATCGGCTCAAGCGAATAACCATTTGGAGTACCGTTGATTAAGTCAGAATAAATATAATCTTCGAGACTGGGTAGACTCTCCATAAATGCGATTAATTGCGGTAACAGTTGATCGGCGTTTTGGCGTTGTCCCATGTATTTGTTCACGTCAGAAAGATTCACCAACGGTTCGGTTATGTAAGGTACGCTGCCGTAAATATTCAACAGTTGAAGGTAAATCCAGCAACGCAATGCACCAATGTCCGAATATCGTTCGTCGTATTCGTCCCTTGTGATTTTATTTTCGGCAAGCATCTTATCGAAGTTTGACAGTACATCGTTGCACGAATTGATAACGGCGTAGAATTTCAATGGACTGACCCAGGCATTGTCTTCGTCAACCTGGTTTTGGTTGAGGCTTTCCAGATCGGGCGTAGCATTGGAAGTGACGTCCATCAGGTCGGCGCGAAGTTCATTGAGAATGACGACCTGCTCAGCCAGCGTAGTGAATTGCGCGTACACGCCAAGTATGGCACGGTCGGCGTCGGCTAAGTCCTGATAGAACTTATCGTATGGTACAGCATCACCTAGATCATCGTATTGGCATCCGTTGAATGCAAGTGCGCAAACGATTAAGGTCAAGGAAAAGAATATTTTTTTCATCGTTTTTTAATTTATGAATCAAGTATCATGACATTACAGCCCCAATTTTATTCCCAGAGATACCATACGCGACTGCGGTACGGTGCAGGGGTCGATGCCCAAATACAGCGGACTAACACCCGATGCGAATTCTGGGTCAAGACCTTTATAGCGGGTTAATGTAATCAAGTTTTCGCCTGTAAGGTAGAATTGGCAGCTTTCAATCACAGGAATGTCCAATTCCAAATTGTACGACAAAGTGATATTCTTCAGACGCAGATACGAGCCGTCTTCAATCCAACGGTCGGAGAAACGGGCATTGCCCATCGGATCGCCGGGAGCTGACTGAGGTACGGAAGTAACGTCTCCTTCATTCCGCCAGCGACTAAGCACGGTACGAGACTGGTTGTATGCCGTAGACATACTTTCCAATACCTTTCGCGAATAGTTGTACACATCGCCGCCGATCGAATACGAGAAAATGGCGTTTAAGGCCAATTGATCATGTTTCAGTGTCGTGCTGATGTTTCCAAACAAGTCAGGGTTTGGATCGCCGATTTCAATCCGATCATTTTTATCGATTACATTGTCGGTGTTTTTATTCACAAAGCGCATGTCGCCTGCTTTGAAGGGAATCAGCAAAAGTCCTTCGCGGATGTTCAGACCTGCTGCGTTGGCTTCGTCCGTTGTTGAATAAACACCATCCGTTTCGTAACCATAGAATACGCCAAGCGGCTGACCTACCTTGGTTTGAACCGTAGCGCCCCACGCTTCATTGTAATATTCCTTGCCACCGAGGTCAAGCACTTTGTTTTTGTTGGTTGAAACCATCAACCCTAAATCCCATTTCCAGTCTTTCGTATTGACTAGTCTTGTATTCAGGTTCAGGTCGAGCCCAGTATTTCGCATGGAACCTGCATTGAGCAACACATCGTTTTGCGAACCAGAAATGCTGGCAGGTTTCACAGAAAGGATCATATCGCTCACGGTGTTGGAATACCAATCGAGACTGATGTTAACACGTTCTTTGAAGAGTGAAAGGTCCAAGCCTGTACCGATACGGGTCATTTTTTCGGGTTTCAGGTCAGGATTGACAAGAGAAGTGCGAACCAATCCATATTGCCCGACTATGGCGTAAGGAAGGTAATAGCGGTCGCCGTTGTAATTGCCAATGTCGTCGTTACCCGAAATACCGTAACTTGCACGAATCTTCAGTTGGTTAATCTGTTCAAAATCTTTCATGAAATCTTCACTCGAAACAAGCCAAGCGAAACCAGCAGAGGGGTAAGGCAGGAATTGATTTACATTGGTACCTAAACGCGATGAATTGTCGAATGCACTTTGCAAATTGACAAAATATTTGTTTTTGAACGAGTAATCGATGTTGGCGTAAAGGGACATCCAAGTCCAGTCGTTAATATGTCCGCCGATGTTCCTGAGAGTGGATGATCCGTATTGTAACGACTTAAATTCGTCGGAAGATGAATTGTAAGCGACACCATTGTTGTCGTTTGCCGCATTGTTTTGATAACGAACTCCAGCGCGGGCATTTAGTAAATGATCGATGGTAATCTTTTTCTTGTAATTGGCATACACATCACCATAGAGCGAGAACAACCTGTCCACACGGTGCTGCGACTCATTGAAGATACTAACGCCTCCGACTGAACTAGGAAATCCAACACCCGTGCTGGGGTAAAATGCCTTTTCGCGCTCTTTGTTGAAATTCAACCCCACAACTGCACCAAGTTCGATGTGGCGGCTCATGTTGTAGATAAATCCAAAGGAACCGAAAAATCGGTAATTGATATTTAAAATGTTCTCTTTGTTATTTACCAATACGTAAGGATTGGACAAGTTCCAGAAATCGGCATCTTCGAGGTTGGGCGAACGTTTTCCTTCTTCGTTATATATATAAGGTGATGTAAACGGAGCTTTCACCAATGCGGCAAGTAGGGGATTTAAATAGGTGTTGCCACCTTCGTTGGGCAGATGTTTCGTTCCGTACATGAAACTCATGTTTGACAGCAGTTTAAACGTGCTCGAGAACTTGATCTCAGAGTTAAAACGGGTGTTGAAACGCGAGAAATCGGTATTTTTGACCATTCCTTCGTGTTTGAGATAACCGAGCGAAAGCACATAACTTGCTATTTCGTCACCACCCGATACATTCAAGTAATAATCCTGATTCCAACTTGGCGAGTACACTTCTTTTTGCCAGTCTGTCGAAGCGTTGTAGCGGTAATAATCCATATTGCCTTCGTAGCCCCAGGCATATTTTACAGGCTTGTTCTGATTAAGGAAGGGCAATGCATTGTTCAGTTCTTGGGCAGAAACGTTTGGATAAGCCTTTTGGTAGAGTTCCGAAAGCAGGAATTTTTGTTCCATACTGTTTAAAACTGGCAGCTCGCTACGCACAAGCCCAATGCCGGTAGTTATCCGCGCATTGATTCGTGTTTCGAGCGATTTTGATTTCAGTGTATTGATCAAAATCACACCGTTCGCACCTTTACTACCATAGAGCGAAGTACCGTCTTTTAGAACAGTAATGCTCTCAATATCTTTTGGATCGATAGAGGCAAGTGGATTGGAAGAATAGTTGCCAATGAGCGAAGATGCATAGTAGGTGTTCTCATAGGGCATTCCGTCCAGTATAAATAGAGGCATTGTACCTGCATTCATAGTACTGATGCCATGTAGGTAGAAGTTGGAACCACTGGCCGGCGTACCGGAACGCGTAAGCACATTCAGACCGCTTGCCTGGGTTTTAAGCAGGACATCGGGAGTTGGGGCAGTAGAGGCTAGGTTGTCCTCGGTAATTCCGAACCAAGAATACGTGGTGGTGGTGGAAGATTGCTCCCCCAACGGAGTGAATACATTTTTGGACATTCCCTTATAGTCCTTCTCATAAAGCACAATGTCAATCGTATTGCGCCCGCGAACAACGATTTCCCGTTTAGCGTAACCATTTGCTATGGCGTTCATTATCAAATCGGTCTTGGGGAGGGATATGCTGTATTGTCCGTTATCATCGGTAATGGCAGAGGCAACACCAGTCACGTCAATATTTGCGCCAGCAATCACCGTCCCTGTGGCAGCATCTCTTACCGTACCTGTAACCTTATGTTTCGCCGACAATTTGCCTCTGGTCTGCGCTGCCGCATCTCCACAGAAGAACAACACTATCAATGCTAAAAATAGGACTCTTTTCATAGTATATAATTTGCTGTATTTTAATCCCTTAATCATTCGGATCGACTTGCGGTTCCAAGCGTATGTAATCTAAAAATATCATCCCCGGAGCATTGCTACCTTTGGCAGATTGCAAATAACTCTGCACAGTTCCGTTGGAATGTGTGAATTCGCCCATTGTGGTATTGGAGACATAAAACATTGCTTGCCCGTAGTAGGGACACTTTAATATGCCTTCCTTGCCGTAAACATCTTCCGATGTAATGGGTGTGGGGTTTGTGACAACGGCATCGGTATACAGTACATAACTATTGGGGTATACCGTATTTCCTTGATTGACTTTGTAGCGCACCAATTGCGTTTCAATGTTTTCGCCCGCTATCATTTTGGCTGCCATAATGGTATGGTTTGCTGTAAAACCAACTTTTGACGTTGACGAAAAATTACCCGTGATTACATTTGCGGCAGTGCGTGTCAGAACCTTTTCGCCCGGGAAACTTACATACATTTTTTGATAAAAAACCATAGGAACGCCACGTGCATCGATGTGCACCTTTTGGGAATTATCGTCGTATGCCTTCCAGAAAATTTTATATGGGGTGGAATACATGCGTGGCTTGTACGAAATATAGGCATTCGGTTCACCCAGTACATTGGTGCCCGGCCATTCGTTGTTGCGGTAGGTCAAATCGTACATGTTGTTGATATAGGTGGTGGTCGTGCTATAAAGTATCGAATCACTACCGTTCGTTGCTAATATGGTATCAATCGGAGTTCTTACTACCCAGTCGTACGAATGACGGGTCCGAGATTTCAACGCCACATCAAACCCACCGCTTGCCCAAGTACGCGGGCGTGTTTGCCATCCATCTGGCCAACGGGTATCGTAATTTTCTCCCTCAATGGCGAGGGGCTTAATTTTGTTTTGATACATTTTTACATTAGCCGCAGACACCTTATAAACAATGCCGTTTGAGGCGGTATAGCTTTCTGAAATAACAATATCACTGGCGTTTACATCCACCAGTACACCAGTGGTATTGGGATAACGTTGCCCGTCTGATTCAATTCGAGTATAACGCAAGATCATATCATTCGTTATTTCCTTCATAATATCGTGCACCATAATCAGGCTGTCCTTTTGGGCGAAATATTTGCTGTATTTGACTTGCAGAGCCGCCAAGGCACTCGCGTCAGGCAATAGGAACGTGGAAGTGGCCGATTCGTTTGCCAATGGTGTGGCGTCCAACAGAGTGTTTCGATACATCCAAATGGTATCGTACTTTGGTCTTCCGTCACTGGTTACCCCGATTTGCACGCTACGTTCCATATCCATTACTTTTTCGCTGAACGAAGCGATGAAATCTACTATCGGATTGCCTTCGAGTGTTTGCATGTATTGCCAAATATTCATACGATCCACGATTATACCGTCGAGGATGTGTATCACTCCGTTTTTTGAGGCAATGTTCCATTTGCTTACAGGTGCTCCAGAAACTAAATTGCTGTCGATTGCCACCTGTTTTTCGTTCAACATGAGTAGGCTATCGATTCCGAATTTGCCTTGATTATCGGTGTAGGCAATCTTTTCTGATAGGTAGTTCTGGACCCATTTGGTCAGTGCCACTGTATCGGTGGGCAGAATTACGCCGGCAAGCGCACTGTTGCTGGGCGCAAAAACGGTATAGAACATGTCTGCGCTAAGCTTTTCGTCGTAGCCCGTTGCTTTAAGAGATTGAACAAAAATCGAAACATCTGGATTTGCCGCCAGCAATTCGTATAAATTCTTGCTACGATCGCCGCTGTCCAATTTCTTCACGTCTTCCCATGCATTGCAGCTCGCCAATGAAGCTACAACCAAAGTAAGAATCACGCATTTTATGTTTTTCATAATCACTTTTTTCTAACTTATTTTAAATCGCAGCCGTTGTATCTACGGGACATTCTTCAAGTGGCCAGATTTCACACGGTTTTAATTCGGGTCCTACCCAATTGCCTTTTACGTCAACGCGGGGCCAGAGTTGGTTTTCGTCTACTGGGATAAATTGAATCATATCGATGCTGCCTAACTGACTAACACGCCTGCTGGTGGTTGGTTCCAAGCGCAGGATATGGCGTCCCGTGGTATAAACCTTTATGTTTCCCAACAGTTTTGAATTGACAACAGAAGTGAATTTTTTAGCATTGTACATTTTCCAGCCGTCTATTTCGGCAGCCTCAGGACTGGTGCTTGCTCTTCCGTCCATATACAGTGACATATCAAAGATATAGGGTAATATTTGATCGTCTTTTCCACTCTGTTTGAAGGATGTTTTTACATAACATTCCAATTCCCTGCGATAGCAAATCCAAACTTTATACGTGGTACCTGTTTCGCTACCTATCAATACTGGAGTTACCATCTCCATCCATTGGATGGCGCCCAAGTCAAGGTTCAAACGCAGAAAGTCGCCGTATATATATTGCGATTTCTCATCAAATGCAGCGATCGTCTGTGGTACTGTTCCACAATAGTAATGAATCTGCTGTTGCGCAGTCGGAGTTCCCGATTTGTATCTCCAAGTAATCTCAGAAAGATCGCCTGGATTGTAGTCGGCAGCGCAACCGGGTTTACGGAAGTTACGCAACGCCATAATTTCAGGCTGTTCGGCTATGTCCCAATAGATGCGGTAAGCCGAACGTACTTTTATCTGAATATTGCCGGAAATTTTTTGAATGACACCATTGGAACAGGTCCAATCTGAAAAATCACTGGCTCGGTCGAGCGGTATTCCAACTTCGGTAGTCTGGCCAAGTTTGAGCTCGTTTAGCAAAATTCTTGTTTCAAGCCCACTGATTTCGCGGTTAAAGGTTATTACCTGATTTTTAACCAGAGTTTGCAAACTCGACGCAACCAACAAGTCTGCCACATACATCAGACGCGGAACGGTGTGGTAAGCAATATAGTTGTGCAACAGAGTATCAGCATTATCAATGGTTGGTGTATTGGCTTTCAAGTCGGCAATCAACTCCGTAATGTTGTTGATACCAGCACTGGCAAAAGCAGTGTTATCCTGTATGAACAACGTATTCCATTGGCCCTTTATGTTTGTGGAAAGTGTTTCAGCCATCCCTGAAAGTTCAAATGCTTCTTTGAACAACGAAAATTCGGCGGGTAATGCCCGCACCCGAGCAGTAACAGACTCGGTAATGGAGTCGGGTGGTGTTAGCACACGATCAATAATGTGCAAATAACCGTTACTAGCCTTTATGTCGCGCGGAGAAACAATATATGCCTGCCGATTGATAACGATGTCCTCACCTTCTTGCTTGGTTGTAAGGTACGTGCCTGCAAAGTTCGGATAGGTCATTCGTCCGTCCACAAATCCGGTAGTGGTAAGGCTGTCGGATTTATCGGTAATGTGCAGCAAGTGGTACTTTACTATTTCAACAGCTTCTTGGACGCTCAACTGACTCACGGAATCCTTACCCATCTGCAACAGATACGTAGTAATAGCATCGTTGGTGGGTGCGAAAAGGTCGTAATTACCATATGCGTGAACAGTACTGCGCATTCCGCTCAGATCTAAAATTGACAGAAACTTTGTCAAGTTCTGTTCTTTCATCAGTTCGTCAATTTGTTTGTCGTTGGAAATTACAATTTCCGTCACATTTTTCTCACACGAACTCATTGCCAGCATCACTGTCAGTGCTGTAAAAAATGAGAATAAAAATTCCTTTTTCATAGGACTATCATTATCTGTAAGTTATTTTGCATAAAAGTCATTTTGTACCAAATTTTTGTTGCGTTGCAACTCATCGGCATTGATGGGCATATACAAACTTCCATGATTTGTTTGCCATTTGCTTTGGATGATAGACACCTTTTCGGGCGGTGCGGCAAGCACTGCCATACGCAAAAGATAGCCCATCGTACGTTCGCTGAAACTGTCTCGCTGCGCTACGCGCACTAGATCGAACCAGCGTTTCCCCTCGAAGGAAAATTCGCGGGTTCGTTCTGCAAGAACAAAATCTTCCATTGTCTTGGCGTCGAGGTCGCCACTATTTTTAAAGTACTTGTCGGTGGACTCGGGGGCGTTGCCGCGAGTACGGATTACACGTATCAAATCCAACGCCTCCTGCAATTTTGACTGGTTGTTGTCGCCCATTGCCTGCTCTGTCAAAGCTTCCGCCTTCATCAGAATGACATCGGCATAGCGGTAGAAAATCCAGTTGCTGTTGGAAGTAGAAGTAGTACGCCAGAGAACAGGCGATGTGGTATTGTCCAACCCTGCCCATTTCCAAATGTATTTACCCAGATAAGCAACTCCTTCAGTTCGAATATCGCGCCAGATACGATCAATTTGAGAGCTAGGAAAATACTCGTTGGCGAAATTTGCCTGATTGATCTCTATCGTATTGGATACATTCGCACTGAACATCGAAACATAAGGATTGTTCAGTGTCGGGGGATTTTGAAGTTCAAAAATGCTTTCCACACTGTTGCCGTTGGCATACATTGACCGAAACATTGCCACTACATCGTTTTGTACGGCTTCATATACGGTATCGGTCTTTCCGGTTTGAAGGTTGTAACTCAAGGTCAAATCTCGGCCAACAGGCACCAGTGAAAATTGCCCTGAATTGATCACTCGATTCGTCATTTCTATGCATTGGTCGTATTGACCTTTCCACAAATAAATATCTGCAAGTAGTGTTGCCCAGCCATAATAGTTGAAACGGCCCTTGTTCACGTTTGCGTTTTCCTGTTGCGATGCTTCGGTTACATCGAACTTAATCGGCATGTCGTTTTCCACTGATTCGAGCGAGGTTATTAATTTGTCTATAATGATCTTGCCGTCAGTCTTTGGCAGCGAAAAATCCTGATAGTCATAAACGCTTGCTGTTTCGCTGTAAGGAACATCGCGGAAAGTGCGAATCAAATAAAAATACATCATCGAACGGATACAAGTGACTTCTGCAATGTATTCTTTAAGGCTTTTTTCGGAGAACGACTGGTCGATTTTTAATACATTTGGTGCAAATTCTATGACCGTATTACACTGATTAATTACTTTGTAGAACGAAGCCCAATCAGTGAACGTATTGGTTGTTGTGATTTCACCGCTGTTAAGTGCGATCATGTCAGAATTTGCACCGCTTCCAGGTGTGACCATTTCAGCGCGCATTTCACCCCACACAAAATACTCCTGCATCATTTTGGAATTCAGCATTTGTGAATAGCAACCAAGTACGGCTGCCCGAACTTCTTCCTTGGTTTTCCAATAACGTTCGCGAACCACACCATCCTCGGGCTGCACGTCGAGCCAATTGCTGCACGAGGAAAAGGTGATAACAAACACTATAAGAGACAGCAACATCCTTATCCCTGCCAATTTGGATAGATGCAGTCTGTAATTAATTTTTATTGAGCTTTTGGTTTCCATTGTACTCTGAGTATAAAATTTTAATTAGTTAAAACGACAAGCTTAACCCAACTGTATAACTCTTTGGAACAGGAGTACGGGCATTGTCTTCAAAACTACCAAGTCTGATTTCGGGATCTTGACCAGTATAATTGGTAAGAAGCAGGATGTTCTGCATGGTGAAATAAAAGTACATTTCCTGCAAATGCCACTGCGAAATCACACTTTTTGAAACATTATATCGCATGGTTAACGACTTCCATCGAACAAAGGAACCGTCTTCTACAAACCGGTCGGATGCCAACCAGTTGTAACCTTTTGCGTGAAGGGCACGTGGCAACAAGTCCTGGGGCGCTTCGTCAGAACTGGCATACTCGTGACGCCAACGACGAAGCACAGATGTAGCTTGGTTGTTGAAGCCGTACATATTTTCCAGTGTCATTCGAGCTCGGTTAACGATGTCGTTACCATATCGGTAATGGAACACCGTATTGATCGACCAATTCTTATATTTGATGGATGGGGTTATGCCGCCATACAAAAGTGGGTTGTAATCGCCCAGATAAACAATATCCTGATAGTTGATTTGTCCGTCTTTGTTGATATCCTTATATCGTGCATCGCCTGGTTGGAAGGTATAATCCAACGTCGGATAACCGAATTTCATATACACTGGCACTACATTTCCGCTTTCGTCAGTTGTAACAATCTGATTGCCGTCTTTGCCAATGGCTATGGTCTGATCCTTATTTAAAAATACGCCGTCGTATTTGTAGCCATAGAATGAGCCACGCGGTTGCCCAGCGACTAGGCGGGTAATATACGTACCATTGTTGCTCCAAGCTTCAAAATTATCCAAATCGGCATATTCGGAAAGTTGGGTAACGGAATTTTCTTCACGTGCCATATTGAAAGCGATATTTACAGTCCAATCTGGTGTTTTTAAGGCAGTGTAATTGATGTTTAACTCCCAACCCTCGTTGCGAAGCGTCCCAAAATTAAGCGCCATAGTGGAAAAACCGGAAGATGTAGGGATGGAGGTGTTCTCGCTGTACTGGTCCATGGTTTTACGAATATAATAATCGAATTCCATGTTTAATTTGTAATCAAAAGCTACAAAATTGAGACCATAATTGCTCTGGAGGGAGCGCTCCCAGCGCAACTCTTTGAGCTCCAGAGACGATGGGTAAGTAGTCGATTCACCTAAATAACCATAAGCGTAAGAACTGTAACGGTTAAAATAGAGATAATCGCTATCAGGGCTTTTACCTGTTATACCATAAGAGGTGCGAAACGAAAAGTCATCGAGCCACTCGCCCTTGATATCTTTCAGCAACGGTTCGCCCGAAACACGCCAGCGACCCGAAATGGCTGGGAAAACGCCGTACCGATAATTCTTACCAAAACGTGAGTCTCCATTTAACGCCACATTGCCGAAGATGGTATAACGATCCAAGTAGGTATAATTAATATTTGAGTATGCACTCATGCTGCGCTGCTGACCTACTCCGGAAGATAATCCGTCGTCGAGAATGTAATAATTGACAGGATCGGTCAGATAGTTGGAGGGTGATCCAGCGGTTCCCATGCCAAATGAAAAACTTTCGCGTGAATAGGTATTCAAACCCAATAGCATGATCAGGCGGTGTTTTGCTTCGACCAACTCTGGTGTAAAATAGAGCTTATTGAAAGTCTGCATTACAAATGACTCAGGTTCAGAAATTGAAGCTGCGTTGAAATATCTATTGTCGTACCAGTTCACACCCGAAGCTGTTGAGGTAAGAAATTTCTCCTTGCGATCATTTCCTACGTCAAAACCTACGTCGAATGTATAACGTAAAGAACGACTGGGAGTAATCTGTAGTTGCAAATGTGGGATGATTTTTTCGCTGGTAATATTAAAATTGCCAAGATTTGCCAGAGCAACAGGATTGAAAATACTCGGATAAGAACCCTGTGGACCATTCATCGGTGTAAAATAAGTTGGCATTTCTATCCCTAACTCGTTGAACTCGAAAATCCCTTGATTGGGCATCATGGTATATGCGATCGAGCGTACATCGCTTGATTCACCGCCACTGGGCAAAAGATTACGCTCATTCTCCGAATGCGTGTAGGCTATGTCGGCGCTGAAACGGATTTTATCAGAAACGAAATAGTCCAGATTCAAGCGGGTATTGATACGTGAGAGGCTTGTACCCACTGTATTTCCGATCGAATTGTAATATCCTGCCGAAAATGAATAACGCAATTTGGAGCCCCCACCACGTACTGAAAGGTTGTAGTCCTGCGTATTACCAGTTTGCGAAATGGCTTTTACCCAGTCGGTATTGTTGTTGTAATTGTAAAAAGTATAGGGATCGCGCGGGTCGTATGCAAAGGGCTTGCCTGTAACTGAAAGCAGATCGAGCGGCCTGCCTGAGTTCACATAAGACTCCAGAATCATCGTGGAATACTCGTTACCCGAGAGTGTAGGTATCGCTTCTGATTGGGGCAAAAGGCTGCCCTTGGCAACAAAACCAATTTTGGGTGGTGAAATGCTACCACGTTTGGTGGAAATTTGCAAAACGCCGTTAGCTCCCTTCGATCCCCAGATAGCTGTGGCGGCGGCGTCCTTCAACACCACAATCTCTTTAATATCAGCAGGGGCAACGTTCAATAACTGAGAGAATTCTTCTTCTGTTGCGGTAGAAAAATCAAAGTCCGCTCCAATTTCCGTTTCCAACGGTATTCCATCGACAACAATCATCGGTTGGTTATTTCCACTGATGGAAGTAATACCGCGAATACGAATGGACATGCCACTTCCAGGGTCACCTGCGTTTGCCGTGATATCCACGCCAGCTAAACGCCCTTGTAATGCCTCATCAACAGAGGCAACATTCAAATCGGCAATTTCTTCCGCACTCAACTTCGAGATTGCCATCGATATGTCTCGCTCGTCAATATCCAGGGATCCGACTTTTTGCTTTGGCTTGGCGGTAACAATCACTTCCTTCAAACTCCCTCGTTCCTTCAAAAGGATTTTTATTGCTGTGCGTTCACCAATGATAATTTCCTGCTTAATATAGCCAACGTTGCTTATGGAGAGTTTGCTTTTCTTGCTGGAAACAGTAAGGCTGAAGTTTCCGTCAAGATTGGTAGCGGTGCTGGCAACCACACGATTCTCAGTGTTTATTTCCATAACTGTCGCACCGATGAGAGGTTCGTTGTCAACAGCCGATTGCACGATTCCGCGAACTAATATTTTTTCCTGTGCAAACACACCTCCCGTAGCCAGAAGCAGTATTAATGTGAGAATATAAAAATTATTTGTATTTTTCATATCAGTCCTGTATGATTTTTATTTCGCCAACTTGAATGTAAAATAGTTGTTCACTTCGTGCAAAACTGCCTTGCAGGCAATGCGGTTGCTGCGGTAGTTGTTTGGAATGGTTGTTCCACTCGGCTTACCCCGTTGTGCGCGTACCGTACCCGATACACCGCCGGTTACAAGAACTTTGGTAGCTTGAGTTACACTCTGTGGCACAAAATTCAAGAGTCCGGTAGTAGTTTTGCTTATCTCGACGAGCAATGACTGATTGGTAAGCCCCAGTTTCTCATTGTTAACCTTTGCCATCACAGGGACAAGTGCTTTATTAAGCGAATTGGCATTTGCCGGATACAGATAATTTTTGATATTGTCATCAACTAAAACCTTCCCCTGCAAAATATGTGAATTGATAAAAAAAGCAGCTCTAGCAAAAGCATCCGGGTAAGCGGCAGATACCGAGTCTATCGGTGGGATCAACTTAGCGCCCATTGCCGATTGCATAGCTGACGAGTTAGGCATTAAAACCGTATAAAATTGCTCGCTGTTTATACCGTCCAATACAGTGCTGGTATTGTCATCAGGGTAGGTCTTTATACATTTTTGCAAATAATCTACAAACAGTTTTACATTGGGGTTTTGGGTGCGTGCACGATCCAAATACTCCCAAAGGGTTAACTCTCTGAATTTTTTATCATCACTTGCTCCGCTTACACGGGGAGAATATTGCAACAGCCCATCCGCTTTCCAAACTGTACCGTTCAGGTACGTTTCATTGAGTTTGGTAAGGTTTACGAACGTGTTGTCTTCGATGTTGCCGGCTGCTTGTATCTGGTTGTTCTTATATCGTACCGGGTCACCAAAACTAGTTACCGCAAAATTCCAGTTATCCTCATTCGTAATTCCGGCTGTACTAAAACTAGATATCTCGGAATTCACTTCACCATTTTTCAAACCTTCGAAAACATGTTCACGTAACAGGCGTGTCAATCGGGTGTTTGCTGTCACGCCGGCAACAGTATGGGAGAACGTATTGTCGCTGGTGTTATAAGTAAACCCATCATTTATCAGTAGTTGATCATCATAAGTAATCAGTGTGTAACGTTCAGAGATGAATCCGTTCAACTCACACTTTTGCAAATCCTCGCGCAAGGAAGTTCCGAAGTTGTTCACAAACCCGATATTCGACCATTTGTGTGCGGGATTAAGGAATATTTCGGAATAAACCGATTCGAAAATACGGCTACGAATGGCGGAGTCTGCGCGATAAACTAATCCGTTGCTTGCCAGCGTGCCACTAATTATACTGCTTTCAGCGAAAGACTTGCCACCGCTGCCCTTGCCGTTAAGGTAGTCACCGTTTCCGTTTTGCGCCTGCGCATAGTTTGCTGGCCACACCAGCGATGAAGACATTTGGGCATCAATGACAGTCTGGATAATTTCCATCGGCACAGCTTGACCTTCACCGTAGTATTTCAGAACACGGCTGTTTAAATATGCGCCTAATGCCTCGTTGGTTGGAAGAATTAACGTATAACCAGCTTTATCAGGTTTATAGGTAGTTGATTCATAATCATATATATTTTCCAGATTGAGTGAATACGTCAATCCGTTGTAATATTTTATGTAAATAGTATTGATGTCATCGTGGGGCATAATCTTTTGCAACGATTTGAGCAAACTTGGCGAAGTTACTTCCAGGTAGGTTCTGAAAAGATAATCTCCATACACATCCTTGGCATCAACAAAAGACTTGAAAAGGCTGTTTTCCGGTCGTTTTAAAATATCGGCGATGTTATCCAACGGCATATTTACGGTGGACACCTCGTGAACAACACCGTTTTCAGCGCGCATATCGGCTTTTACGATTTCGCCACCTTGGATGTTTTTACCCGTCCATGAAACATTTGGATAAAAAATATTATAGTCCGTTGAAGTAAGTGCCGGTGTAAAAGAATTAAAAAATGCAGTCGTAAAGACAGGCATGAATTTGTAGTTGTTGCTTGAGGAAATCCAATCGCTTGATGTCTTCGTCTGGTCAACAACCCATTCATTATTGTATTCGGGGTCGCGATATGGCAGGGCATAATACTGCGTTTTATACTTGAAAGCTCCACTCATCCCTAGCGAATCGGATGGAAAAGCACTGTAACAGATGGAGTAAGCGACAATTTCGTCCATCTCGGAGTTGGGTAAGTCAGCCATCGAAGCATAACCTTTCAGGCTTAAATACGCAGTAAAGGCTGAATCGTTTGGGGCAAAAACGGTATACAGGCCTGCACCTTTTAAAACCAGTGCATATTCGGTGCTATCCACACATTGCAGATATTTGCTGAAACGGCCCTCTTGCTTCAATACATCATAAATTGGTTTTTCCAACCAACCCGGTCTTTCATAGTACTTTTCATTATCATTGCATTGATAGAAAAATACAGTAAGTAGGAGGCACAAAAAAATCTTATAATTCATATTCGCATTTTTATGGTGTTATGTTTAAAACGAATCGATATCCTTATAATTAGGTTCATTTTATTGTTAGATTCAGGCTTGATTACTTCGAAAAATGGCAATGTCAAAAGTACACAAGTTGAATTTGTTAATACTTGAAAAAATGACATAATGCTTATAAAAAATGACACAGAAAAACGAACCGTCAGACTATCAAAATCCTGAGCTAAAGTCCAAATATAAAGAAGATTCCGCATTTTTATACCGTCAATCCCTTATTTTTTCGTTCCTTTGCATTCGATTTCAGCTTTTCTTGCTGAATCAATGACAATAAGCGTATGATATTTGACGATTTAGATTTAGAAGAAGAGGTTTTGGACGGCTTGTGGGCCATGAACTTCACGGAATGCACACCAGTTCAGGAACTTGCAATACCGATTTTACTTGAGGGCAAAGACCTCATCGCCTGCGCCCAGACGGGTACCGGCAAAACAGCAGCTTACTTGCTTCCCATTCTCAACCACCTGGTTAAATCCGAACATCCTGAGGAGTCCATCAACGCCATCATCATGGTGCCGACGCGCGAACTCGCCCAACAAATCGACCAGCAAGTCGCTGGTTTCGCCTATTACCTGCCAGTTTCTTCAGTTGCCGTCTATGGCGGAAGCGACGGTATCATGTGGGAGCAACAAAAGAAAGGACTTCAGGCTGGTGTGGATATCGTAATCGCTACGCCGGGCAGACTTCTTTCTTACCTGAAGCTGGGCCTGATCGACCTAACAAAAGTACAATATTTTATTCTGGACGAAGCCGACCGCATGTTGGACATGGGTTTCTTTGATGATATCATGCTCATTGTCAATGAGCTGCCCAGAAGGAGACAGACTATGCTTTTTTCTGCGACCATGCCTGGCAAGATTCGTGAGCTGGCTAAGACCATACTGATTGAACCAGAGGAAATTCGCCTCGCGGTTTCCAAACCAAATGACAAGATCGTACAGTCCGCCTACATCTGCTTCGAACGTCAAAAAGCATGGTTGGTCAAGCAACTTTTCGTTGAATCGCAACCCGATAAAGTCATCATTTTTGCCGGATCTAAGATCAAAGTTAAAGAAGTGACCCGTACCCTGCGCGGTATGAACCTTTCCGTAGCCGAAATGCATTCCGACCTCGACCAGAACGAACGTGACCGGACCATGCATGCTTTCAAGAGCGGCCAAGTAAACATCCTGGTAGCCACCGACATTGTTTCCCGCGGGATTGACATTGAGGACATCAGCGTCATCATCAATTACGACGTGCCCAACGATGCCGAAGATTATGTCCACCGCATCGGCCGAACCGCACGTGCCAGTGCAGACGGGTTGGCCGTGACCTTCGTTTCTGAAGATGAACAGGAATCTTTTGAAAAGATTGAAAAGTTTCTTGGCAAACCCATTTATAGACTTCCATTACCTGTCGAAGTCGGCGAAGGCCCTGAATGGGCACCAGCCAAAAATCGTGGAAGCAGTTTTGGCCGAAAAGGCAAGGGCGGCGGTTTTAAGGGGAAAAGAAGCAATAGATAATTAGAAGTTTCTCGCCACCAAATTTGATGCATCGTCGATTCCGTAGAGGTGTTAAGTGAGTGTGAATACCGTGTAGCAAACAGCATTGATTTCGCGACCTCAATTCAAATTTTATTGACTTCTCATTACCAAAAGGGCGTTTTTTGAACTATATTTGAAAAAAATACGCACTATGGAACAAGATAGAACGATCGTCTTCATGGAATTCGCCTCCTCAGGAGAAGCTTCCATTGTTAAAGGGGCCCTCGACTCGAACAACATACCCTGTTTCCTGAGTAACGAAAACAGCCCATACGTGGGAGGCATACTGACTGATTTGATTGGTGTCCGCCTCAACATCTTCGAAAAAGACAAGGAAAAAGCGGAGGAACTCATGGAGCTCCTGAATTCTGCCAAAGATGACGAAGAACTTTGGGATCAGGTCGATCTGGACGAGGTCAGCGATTAAACCCTGTACATTTTCTCACGCTGCTCCTTGACCAACGGATCAAGAATATAGCTTTCATAATCGGTCATCTTGTCGATGATGCCGTTCGGCGTGAGTTCGATGATGCGGTTACAAACAGTTTGGATGAATTCACGGTCGTGCGAAGCCATCAAAACGTTCCCCTTAAATACAGTAAGGGTATTGTTGAATGCCTGAATGGATTCCAGATCCAAGTGATTGGCCGGTGAATCGAGCACCAAAACATTGGCGCTCTTCAACATCATGCGTGAAATCATGCAACGCATCTTTTCGCCTCCGGACAGCACCGATACTTTTTTAAAGATTTCTTCTCCGGAGAAAAGCATTTTTCCTAAATAACCGCGTATGTAACTTTCGCTGGTATCGTCCGAAAACTGACCCAACCATTCCACCAAATTCAGGTCTGAATTAAAGAAAGCGTTGTTGTCCACCGGCAGGTAGGCCGACGTAATGGTGATGCCCCAGGTATAATGCCCTTCGAGCGCATGTTTTTCGCCGTTGATGATTTCAAAAAAAGCGGTCATGGCGCGGGAATCTCTGGATACGAAACATATTTTGTCCCCTTTTTCCACATTGAAGTTCACATCCTTAAACAATACATCTCCATCCATACTGGCTGCCAATCCGCTGATTTCCAGGACAGAATTTCCTGGTTCGCGTTCAGGCGTGAAAATAATTCCCGGATAACGGCGGGTGGAGGGCTGGATGTCGTCCAAATTCAGCTTGTCCAGCATCTTGCGACGGCTGGTTGCCTGACGGGACTTGGCCACGTTGGCAGAAAAACGGCGAATGAATTCTTCCAGTTCTTTCTTCTTTTCCTCAGCCTTCTTGTTCTGGTTCTGTTGTTGACGCAGCGCCAATTGGCTGGATTCGTACCAGAAACTGTAGTTGCCGGCAAACTGTTGTATTTTGTTGAAATCGATGTCGATGGTGTGGGTGGAAACGGAGTCCAAAAAGTGACGGTCGTGGGAAACCACCAAAACAGTGTTGTCGTAATTGGCCAAGTAGTTTTCGAGCCACATGACGGTTTCTACGTCCAAGTCATTGGTCGGTTCATCCAGCAATAGATTGTCGGGTTTGCCAAAAAGGGCGCGAGCCAGCAATACGCGAACTTTTTCCTTATTGCCCAAGTCACCCATGAGTAGGTAATGCAAATCTTCCTTGATGCCCAAGCCGCTAAGCAAAGAAGCAGCATTGTTTTCGGCATTCCAGCCGTCCATTTCCGCAAAGGCTTCTTCGAGTTCGGAAGCCCTGTGTCCGTCAGCATCGGTAAAGTCTTCCTTCATGTAGATGGTGTCCTTTTCGGTCTTGACTGCCCAAAGCTTGTCGTGGCCCATCAGAACGGTGTCCATCACCGAATAAGCATCGAATTCAAAGTGATCCTGTTTCAGTACGGAAAGGCGTTCGCCCGGACCAAAAATCACGGTTCCGCGAACTGGATCCACGTCGCCGGATAAAACACGAAGAAGGGTGGATTTACCAGAACCGTTTGCACCGATGATGCCATAACAGTTGCCTGGAGTGAATTTGAGATTGACGTCCTGAAATAAAACTCGTTTACCGAACTGAACCTGAAGATTGCTGACTGTGATCATTATTACCTTTATTATGAGGGCCTTTCGCAAAGCCTGATGGATATATCCCCTTTTCTCCAAAGGGAGTGCAAAGATAGTGGTTTTTAGCCGAATAGCCTCAACGGCATTACAAAAAAATCCCCGCAAACCCGAAGGCTTACAGGGATTTTCCCAATTTATAATCGTTTAAGACTATTCTTCTCTGCGTTTGGGACGTTCGGGGCGGGGTCCGCGGTCACGGTCACCGTGCGGACGATCACCTCTGTCACCACGATCGGGGCGGTCGCCACGTTCGCGTTCCGGACGTTCTACATAACCTTCGGGCTTGGGTAACAATACTTTACGTGAAAGTTTGTATTTGCCAGTCTTCGGGTCGATGTCGAGCAACTTCACGTCGATTTCGTCGCCTTCCTTGAATCCAGCTTCTTCAACCGTTTCCAGACGTTTCCAATCGAATTCTGAAATGTGCAGCAAACCATCTTTGCCAGGCATGAATTCCACAAAAGCACCGTAAGGCATGATGGTGCGGATCTTACCACGGTAGGTTTCGCCCGGTTCAGCAATGGCAACGATGGAGCGAATCTTCAACATGGCAGCGTCAATGACGGCCTTGTTGTTGGCAGCTACTTCGACACGGCCTTTGCCTTCCAGCTCTTCGATGGTGACTGAAGCACCGGTTTCTTCCTGAATGCCTTGGATGATTTTTCCTCCCGGGCCAATGACAGCACCGATGAATTCCTTGGGAATCCAGAGTACTTCGATACGGGGAGCGTTGGGTTTGAAGTCGTCACGAGGAGCAACTAGCGTTTCTTGGATTTTGCCCAAGATGTGTAAGCGGCCTTCGCGAGCCTGCAACAAGGCTGTTTCCAAGATTTCGTAGCTGAGTCCGTCAACCTTGATGTCCATTTGGGTAGCGGTGATACCGTCTTTGGTACCGGTCACCTTGAAGTCCATGTCTCCCAAGTGGTCTTCGTCGCCGAGGATGTCGGAAAGTACTGCGAAGTTGGTACCGTTCTTTTCAGAAATCAATCCCATGGCAATACCGGAAACGGGCTTTTTAATAGCCACACCAGCATCCATCAACGCCAGCGTGCCAGCGCAAACAGTAGCCATGGAGGAAGAACCGTTGGATTCGAGGATATCGGAAACGATACGGACAACGTAAGGATAATCTTTGGGCAGCATACCTTTGATGGCACGGTGAGCCAAGTTTCCGTGACCGATTTCGCGACGGCCGACACCGCGGGATGCGCGGGCTTCACCAGTGGAGAACGGGGGGAAATTGTAATGCAACAGGAAACGGGTTTTGCCGTGGTCCAATACATCGTCGATGAGTTTTTCGTCCATCTTGGTACCCAGCGTGACGGAAGTCAACGACTGTGTTTCACCGCGGGTGAAGATAGCTGAACCGTGGCAACCGGGAAGGTAGTCCACTTCGCTCCAAATGGGGCGGATTTCGTTGGTCTTGCGGCCGTCTAGACGCTTGCCTTCGTCCAGGATGGAGCGACGCATGGCTTCTTTTTCAACAGCGTGGTAGTAGCGACCAATCATTTCCTTCTTGGCAGAAGCAACTTCGGGATCGATGCTTTCAATATATTCTTTCACGATGTTGTGGAAACCGTCGATGCGAGCGTGCTTGTCGGTGTTTCCAGAAACGGCGATGGCGTAAGCCTTGTCAAAGGTTTTGGCCCAAATGTCCTTTTTCAGGTCTTCGTCGTTTACTTCGTGGCAATAGGTGCGTTTTACAGTTTTGCCAACCATTTCGGTCAGTTCAATCTGTGCCTGGCATTGAATTTTGATGAACTCATGAGCCACTTTCAGGGCTTCGAGCAAATCGGCTTCTTGAACTTCGTCCATTTCGCCTTCCACCATCATGATGTTTTCCATCGTTGCACCAACCATGATGTCCATGTCGGCCAGTTCGAGTTGTTGGAAAGTAGGATTGATGATCCATTTTCCGTCGAGGCGAGCAACGCGGCATTCGGAAATAGGACCGTTGAAAGGTATGTCTGAAACGGCAATGGCGGCAGAAGCAGCCAGACCGGCCAAAGCATCTGGCATATCGATGCCGTCAGCTGAGAAAAGCATGACATTGACAATGGTGTCTGCGTGATAATCGTCTGGGAAAAGAGGGCGCAATACGCGGTCTACCAGGCGGCAAATCAGAATTTCGGAATCACCTGCGCGACCTTCGCGTTTGGTAAAACCTCCGGGAAAACGGCCGATAGCAGCGAATTTTTCTTTGTATTCCACCTGCAAGGGCATGAAATCAGTACCGGGGGTGGCGTCCTGCGCGGAACAAACCGTAGCGAGCAACATCGTGTCGCCCATGCGGACCATAACGGATCCGTCAGCTTGTTTGGCCAATTTCCCAGTTTCGATGGTGATGGTTCTGCCATCAGCCATTTCAATTGTTTTGACAATCGGGTTAATCATAAAAAAGCGTCTTTTAAATTGTCGTTTTTGTATCTTATATAAAAAATCGTGCAAAGTTAGTAAAAATAACAGTACCAAAAGCCTGTCTATGAAAAATTAAGCGCCATATTGACCGTATCACAACCCTTTGTCATGTGGAATAATTGTCAAATGCGTAGACTTATTGTCATTTTATCAAATTCAACCCAAAAAATTACGTTAAAAGTGCCTTTTTCAGACAGAAACCGTGATAAATCCTTGCAAAACATTCTATCTTTGGTGTACAAAAATCGCATTTACCCTACTATAAACCCTTAAACCAAATCGTATGAAAAAATTTGTACTCCTAACTCTCCTCACCTTACTTGCATTTAGCCCCTCCACTTTTGCTGTGGACAGAACTTGGAACTTCATGAATTGGAGCGCTGCAACAATTACCAATTTAACGGCTGACCCCACCAATTGGAATCCAGCTTCGGCTACACGATTCAACAATTTGATTGCAATTGCAGCTGGAACGACGCTCACTGCCAATGGTGTTGCTATTGCCGAAACAAATGGATTGACTTTCAGCGCTTTTGCAGCCGATAAACTGAGACTAGACTACAATCTGTCTCCAAGCCCTGGAAGACTCATCATGAATGGTACGAACATGACCATCAATGTCCCTGATTGTTTGGCCGGTGATACATTGGTGGTATATACCAAAACGGCGAGCTCTAGCTCCGCTCGTGGTGTTGTCGTACCTAATGCTGTTCGCGTTTCTGGTGCTGAATTATCTCTTGACTCTGTCATTAACGTTTTTACAGTATTGGCAGACGGTGTGGTTGCAATCAATAATGCCGCTGGTCTTCAATACCGACTCATCTCCATTTCTGCCCCTGGCAGACCAGCGATTAACCCATTAGCTGGCATTTCAACCCCCACCCTAAACGCCGTTCCTGTTAAAACGGTTTATTACAGCCTAAGTGGAATTGTTGCCGGACATGATTTTGCCAATCTAAGTAAAGGAATTTACATCCAAAAGACCTGGTACAGTAATGGCGTTGTGAGAAACTCCAAATTCGTAAAGGCTTCGGAATAAGTCTTTGAATCCCTTCAACCGGGTTTTGACTCTTGTGCGTCCAATCGTAAAAGAGTGAAAACCCGGTTTTTTGTCTCGCTACTTGGCATTTCCAACAGAAATCCGTAGGTTTGTCGTTCATACCTAGAAATCCATGAGAAACCGGATCTTTATTTTAAGTATCTGCCTATTGGTACTTGTAACCGGATGCAGCCGCAGCCCGAAGCTTGAAGTGGAAGGTAAAATCAACAATGCCATCGGAAAAGTGTTGTATTTCGAGCTTTTCGGCATTGATAAGGCTCAAGTGTTGGATTCTGTCCAACTCGACAAAAGCGGTCGATTCAAATTCAAAACCAAGCTGACAGGCGTGCCCGAATTTTACAGACTACGCATTGACAAGCGATTCATACATCTCGGTGCCGATTCAACAGCTAAAATCAAGCTAAATGCTGACGGAGTGGATTTTGGGAACAGCTATGAGGTGAGCGGATCAAGGTGCTGCGAAAACATCCGCTATCTTTCAGACCTGCAAGGCCATACGCTAATGAGCGTAGATTCTCTGAGTAACTTGTACAATACTGGAAACCTTCCTTCTGCTGAATTCCAGGACAAACTGATGATGGTGTTCGACCAACACAGGGATAAAGCCAGAAAGATCATTTATGAGAACCCTCGTTCGCCTGCCGCCTATTTTGCCTTGTTCCAACGTTTGCATGACTACCTCATTTTTGACCCGTACGACGCCACCGACAACAAAAGCTATGCCGCCGTCGCCACGTCCTGGGACACCTACTTTCCGGACGCATTGCGGAGCAAACACCTAAAACTGCTCACACTGCAAGGCATGAGGGAAATCCGACAAACCCGTAACACTCGCAAAATTGAAATACAGGAAAAATCCAAGATGGCACTGTTTGAAATCAAATTGCCCAATCTCTACGGTAAGACCATTCCGTTAAGTGCTTCTCAGGGCAAGGTGGTACTGCTGGATTTTACCGTCTTCCAAGCCGACTTCTCACCCTCCAGAAACCTGTTTTTCAGGGAACTGTATCACAACTACGCGGAACAAGGATTTGAAATCTATCAAGTGTCTTTGGATGCCAATGAACAATTCTGGAAAACAGGAGCCAGCAACCTGCCCTGGATTTGTGTCCACGACAAGAACAGCGCTCAGTCACAGTACCTTCGCACCTACAATGTTCAATCCATTCCCACCTATTTCCTGATTGACCGTAACGGTGACATTGCCCTTCGCGATGCGATGGTAAACGACCTTAACAAGGAGATACTGAAGCTTTTATAAAAACATGTTTTAAAACAACTGGCGAACACTTGATTTTCGCCTAATTGTTTTATACATTTGCAAATACTAATGAGAGTTCCGGTTCCGGCCGGAATTCTTTTTGTTTTATATGTCAAATCGTACCTAATAAAACTTTATATGTCAGTGAGCTACATGACCGTTGACGGTTACAAAAAATTGGAAAAAGAAATTGATCACCTTGAATCAATCGAACGTCCCAAAATATCACAACAGATAGCGGATGCCCGCGATAAAGGCGATTTGTCTGAAAACGCCGAATACGATGCCGCTAAGGAAGCACAAGGTATGATGGAAATGAAAATTTCGCAACTCAAGGAGCTTTTCCTAAACGCCCGCATTCTGGACGAGAGCAAAATCAACACCGATTCTGTTCAGATTCTGACGTGCGTCACGCTTTACAATTCCCAGACCAAGCAAGAATTCCAATACACCATCGTCTCCGAATCGGAAGCCAATTCCAAGGAGAAGAAGATTTCGGTAAGCACGCCTATTGCTAAAGGCTTGCTTGGTAAGAAAGTGGGCGAAATCGCTGAAATCATTGTCCCAGCCGGAGCTATCTCCCTAGAAGTACGTAAAATCGAATTGGCAAAATAAACAATACCATGGCCAGCATTTTCAGTCGAATTGCAACCGGCGAGATACCCTGCTACAAAATTGCCGAGGACGAACGCTACTTCGCCTTTTTGGACATCAACCCCCTGACACCCGGGCACACCCTAGTCATTCCAAAACGGGAGGTGGACTACCTGTTCGATCTGGACGATGTGGAAATCGCTGAAATAAACGTGTTTGCTAAAAAAGTAGCTGTGGCCCTTCGAAAGGCAATACCCTGTCAACGCATAGGCTCAGCCGTCATTGGATTGGAAGTGCCTCATGCGCACATCCATTTGATACCGATTCAGAGTGAACGGGACATGTTGTTTTCAAACCCCAAGCTGAAGCTTTCGCCTGAAGAAATGGAAGCGATTGCCGCCGATATCAGGTTGCAATTTTAGCCCCAAGAGTCAAAAAAAATCCGCAGTCAGTCAGGCTTGCGGATTTTTTGTTTTCGAAAATTTGATTAAATGCCCTTGGCGAAGCGGAAGCCGCAGGAACCAAGATTCAGGTCAGGATTGTTGTGATCACGGCGGGAAACACGCAGAGCATTTACCTTATCGTCAGCCCAACCACCGCCGCGACGCACCTTGTCGGTTACACCAGACTCTGTCGCATCCGCATCACTCATGCCTTTAGGATTGGTCTGAGAAAGGGGTAAATACAGATTGTACCAATCGGCCACCCATTCCCAGGCATTACCGCTCATATCATACAAATTCAAGTCGTTCTTGGCTTTAGTCGCCACGGGCTGCGTATCCGTGTGCCCTTCAGGCAAACTCTTGGTGTTGAACTTGTACCAGGCAACAGAAGTGGAATCGGCCAGATTGCCGCCGCTAAACAAGGTGCTTGCACCTGAATTACCACCACGCGCAGCCCACTCCCATTCGGCTTCTGTCGGTAAACGACCACCAGCCCAACGGCAGAATTCATTGGCCCCGTACCAAGTCACACGAACCACCGGATGGTTTTCAAATCCGGGTTCGATAAGCCATGCAGCTTTATCCATATCGTAAGAAAGACCGTGAAGATTTGAATATAAAAGCGTTTTAGTAACACCGCTTGCTGTCAGTCCGCTTCCACCATAGGTAATTTTTCGGCTAAGAATGAATTTGAGGAACTGAGCATTGGTGACTTCTGTCGCCCCCATTCGAAACGGACTGACGGTAACAGCATGAACAGGAAATTCGTTTTCTTTAGCAAAGGTTGCTTGCTCTGGGGTGCCTCCCATTTGGAAGGAGCCTCCATCCACGAATTCAGTAGGCAGGGCAACACTTCCCGGATAGAAACTATACGTGGACCCGTAATAAATGGAGTCGGCCGTCTTGACATACATGCGGTAACGGTAGCTGGAGTCGGCAGATAAGTTATTGAAGGTTACTCTGACATCGCTCAGGGTGCCCATGCTTTCGAATTTGTTGGTGTTTGTATATAGCATCGTAAGTGTCGGCGCAGTAGAAAATAGGAAGCCCGACTCCTCGATGTCGTCACCCACCATCGAAACGGAACCGTTCACTGAGGCGGATGTATTGGTCACATCGTACACACTGTAGGTTTTCAGGGATACGGTGACGTCTTCTTTGCAGGAAGTGATAACCAGGCCAACACAGGCTGTGAGGATGAAAAATAGGGATTTCTTCGGGGACTTCATTTCATTAAGCTTTTTTTACGGACGGCAAGAATTCATGCCAAGGCATGCAAATGTAGGAAAAAAATTAGAACGGGTCAACATCGAAAAGCACTTGGACACTCTTGTACGCCAATTCCTGCTTAAGGGCATCCTGTGCCCAAAGCAAAACCTCGCGGACCTTTGTGGCAGAGGCAGAAACTTCAGCCTTGAGCAGCAATTGCTGGTAGTGAAAATTATTGATCCTGGCAATGGAGGGTTGGTCTGGCCCCAAAAGGCGACCACCCAGAATGGGGCGCACCGCATCGGCGAAATAATGTGCTGCCCGTCGCACCACTGCTACATCCTTGTGCTTGAATCGAATCTGAATGAGCCGGGTAAAAGGTGGATAGGAGAACTGTTCGCGCAAAGCCATCTCCCGACGGTAAAAGCCTATGAAATTGTTGTGGATGACATCCTGAATGATGGGTTGGTCGGGGTCCGAAGTCTGCAACACCACCAGTCCTCGTAAGCCTTGACGGCCGGCACGCCCACTCACCTGAACCATCAGATGGAAGGAGCGTTCATGGGCTCTGAAGTCGGGGAAATTCAGCATCTGATCGGCATTCAATATGCCGACAACTCGGACATGCTCAAAATCCAAACCTTTGGAAACCATTTGGGTGCCGATGAGAATGTTGGTCTTTCGGGTTTCAAAATCGCTGATGATTTGCTCGTACGATTTCCGACTGCGGGTCGTGTCCGTGTCCATCCGGCTCACCAAGGCTTCAGGGAATATACTTCGCACTTCTTCCTCAATCTTCTCGGTTCCGTAACCCAGCAATGCCAGATTATCCGATTCGCAGGATGGGCATTTGCGTGGGAGCACCTGCTCAAAACCACAGTAATGGCAGGTGAGTTTCTGGTGGTATTTGTGGTAAGTCAGCGACACATCGCAACGCTCGCATTTGGGCACCCAAGCACAGGCTTTGCATTCCAACACGGGCGCATAGCCGCGTCGGTTCTGGAACAAAATTGCTTGCCCTTCGTTGGAAATGGCTTCTCCGATCTTGGAGGTCAACAGCGGAGAGAACAACGACTTCATGATTTTTTTCCGCTTCAACTCCTTGGTATTCACAGCGATGATTTCTGGCATTGGCATGTCGAAATGACGAACCTGCAATTCCACCATGCCAAACTTTCCGTTTAGGCAATTCGAATAGGTTTCCAAACTTGGAGTAGCGGTGCCAAGCAATGTTTTCGCTCCGTGCAGGGAGGCCAAGACCAAAGCAGCATTGCGCGCATGGTACCGTGGAGCAAGATCCTGTTGCTTGTAGCTGGTTTCGTGTTCTTCGTCCACGATGATGAGGCCTAAGTCACGGAAGGGAAGGAAAATGGAGGATCGAACGCCCAGAATGACCTGATAGTCGTCTTCTTGAAGCATTTTTTTCCAAAGTTCCACGCGTTGGGCATCGGGGAATTTGGAATGGTATACGCCCAATTTGCAGCCGAAAACGCGCTTCAGCCGATTGGAAAGTTGGGTGGTCAAAGCTATTTCGGGAACCAGGTACAAAACCTGCTTTCCCTGATCGAGGCATTCTTGGATGAGGTGGATGTACACTTCCGTTTTTCCTGAGGAAGTTTGACCGTGCAACAGGCAGACGGGCTTTTGGAGAAAGGACTCACGGATGGAATCCAAAGCTTCCTGTTGTTTGTCGCTTAGGATGGAAATCGGGGAAGTCGCATCGCTGGATTCCACCAAACGGTCGATGGCAAGTTCAAAAACTTCCAGCACGCCTTTGGTTAGGAGGCCCTGCAAAACAGCTGAAGTAGCACCGGCCTTTTCCAGCAAGACCTTCTTTCCGACCAACTCCGGGGGAGACTGTCTGAAAAAATCGGAAAGCTGGAGGTAGATCATGAGGACGTCGAGTTGCTTTTTCGCCCGTGATGATTCATCCATGAAACTCCGAAGCTGCTCCGGATCTTGCAGGTATCTCGAAGTGAGCCGAACATACGATTTGGTAAGGATCTTGTACGTTTCACGAAGGCCTTCCGATACCACAAGTGCGCCTTTTTCTACCAATTCCTGCACCACAGGCAATGGATTGGCAATTCCGGTGATGCGGCTCAATTCGAGAATGTTCATTTCTTTTCCAGGAATCAGGGTCTGGAGTAGGAGCGTCTCCCGCTCTTTTAAGGGGGCTTCTGCCTCAAACTCATCCGTCAGGGAAACCAATGTTTCACTTTCCAACTTTAATCCAGATGGCAAAGCCGCTTTCATGACCTCTCCAGGAGCGCACAGGTAATAGCTGGCCAGCCACTTCCAAAACTTCAGCTGGGTTTCCCGCAGCACAGGCTGTTCGTCAAGTAGGCTCAGAATAGGCTTGGTCAGGTATTTCTCAGGTGTTTCTCGGTGAATTTTCAAGATGATGGCCGTATAGAGCTTACGCGATCCAAGCGGCACGATGACCCTGCAACCCACTTGAGCAAGTGAGATCATCTCTGAAGGTATTGAATATGTAAAGGTTTGGTTCAGAGGCAGTGGAAGTAAAACGTCAGCAAAAACATCCAGTGTTGTCATGGTAACTGAAGGTTGGCCCAGATGGGATAGTGGTCGGAAAAATGGACGTGATCCACTTTGGTTTCCAAGCAACGGATGGCCGGGGTGTGCAAAATATAATCGATGCGGAACAAAAACAGGTTTTCATGAAAAGTATGTCCCCAACCGCTGCCCTTTTCCACCCAACAATCGAGTATGTCCGTACGGATTTTTCGGTAAGTATAAGAACCAGGAACATCGTTGAAATCGCCGCAGACAACAACTTCATAAGGTGACTCATGAATGACTTTTGAAACTGCATCAGCCTGAACTCCTCGGATACGGGTTGATTTCCCAACTTTATTCCCCAGCAGGCCAGCTACTTTCGTAATTTTGGCCGACTCCCTCTTTTGAATGATCTCGGTATACTGATCTTTTTCTTGTCTATTTAACTTATTAGATTCCAAGTGGTTATTAATCACACGAATGGTATCGTCACCCTTTTTGATGTCATACACCCAAGAAGAATTCGACATGCTTTCATATTCAATTCGGTGGAATCGTATAATGGGGTACTTGGACATGAAAACAACCGAGTAACGATCCTCATTTTCACCGGAAGCGAAATAACAATAGGCTTTCAGAGCCTTTTTAGTTTCTTTTTCGAAGCGTCCTTTTTGAATGAAATCGACTCCGACTTCCTGCAAACAAACAATATCCGGATTTAAATCGCGGATATAGGCGATAATGGGGTTCAGACTATCTGTTGTAACATTACCGGCATGAGTTAGAAATTCCACATTGTAGGAAAGCACCTTCAGTGTTTCAGCGGTAACGACTTCCTGTTTGAAATGAATGGGAAACCAGGATCGAACAGAATCCAAGGTCAGGAAAAAGCCGAACAGGGAGACCAAAATCCATAGTTTCAGCCGAACGGCCCAATAGAAAATAAAGAAGAGATTGATCAGTGCAAGCACTGGAAAAGCATATCCAAGAAACGACGATATGACGGTGTGCTCCGGTTTGATCAAATAGGCATAGCCGCACAAAATCATCAGCAAAACCACCCCGAAATTGATGGTCACGATGAAAGAATGCAGTATTTTCCAGAAGCCTTTCATGATCTTTCTTAAGTTTGGTTTCGACCGTTTTTGCTGGATTCGAAGAGTTGCTGTTTTTCTTGAGCAGAGAGACTGTCGTAACCCGATTTCTTGATTTTATCCAGAATGGTATCCAAGCGATCCATCTCTGCTTTCTTCATGTCCCTGTATTCTTGGTCGACGTCGGGTGCTTTGTTTGTTCTTTCAGATTTGGACCGTTGATACGTTACTTTCATTTTGGGACGCGGGCGGAAAAGGGTGATGATCCCATCTATGAACGGATTGATCCATCGGGTGATGTCGATGTTGCGCCTCAGCGTCCATCCGAACATCAAACCTGCCACCGCTCCACCCAAATGGGCCATGCTGCCACCAGCATTACTGCCGTTCAAGCTTAAAAGATCCATGACGAGCATGACGATGGCCAACCACTTCAGCTTGATGGTTCCTAAGAGAAACAACGAAACAGGTTCGTCCGGGCGATAAAAGGCCACTGCGATACCCAATGCTAGAATGGAGGCAGAAGCGCCCATGAGGCTGGCATTAACGCCTTCGAAAGCGGGCAGGAAATTGTAAAACAAGGCAAAAAAGAGTGCGCCGAATAGTCCGCCGATCACATAAAGTCCACCGAGTTGCCTGGGGCTGAACCAACGCAGAAACATGCCGCCGAAGAAAAACAGCCAAAGCATGTTGAACAAGATGTGCATCAAGTCCAAATGGACAAACATATAGGTAAATGCTGTCCAGGGAGTTACAATAAACTGTAGAAATGAAGAGGGCATTTCCAGAAATTGCATGAACCCGTCACCCTCCACTTTGAACAGGCTCAGTAGAACCAATGTCAACCTCAACACCAGAAAAATTCCGGTATTGATAAAAATCAGCCTGGTAACGATGGTCCCCTGCTTAAATCTAGAACGGAGGTTATCCCATAAAGAAGCCATTGCCTATCCCTTTCTTTTTCCAGTAACGAATTAAAAAATACCCGAACAGCATGCCCCCGAGGTGGGCGAAGTGGGCTACATTATCACCCGAGAAACGCGATATTCCTGAGAATAGTTCAAGCAGTCCATAACCAATGACCATGTATTTGGCCTTGATAGGTATGGGAATGAACATCAGGAACAAAGGTGCATTCGGAAAAAGCATGCCGAACCCGAGCAAAATACCGAACACACTTCCGGAAGCACCTACGGTAATCATGTTCGGGTTGCTCAAAATTAGATCTTTAGCCTGCATGGCTGCCTCTGGGCTGAAAACGTAACCAGGCGACACCTGCAGGTATTTCATGAACGGTTCCATATTCGGGTTGGTCGCAAAATGAGCGGCCGCTTCAATCATGGGACGTAGTTCGATGTACCAGGTCAGTTCCTGCATCAATGCTGCACCGATGCCGGTCACCATATAGAACAGCAGGAATCGTTTGGGACCCCAGACCTCTTCCAATACACGGCCAAACATAAAGACACCGAACATGTTGAAAAACACGTGTGCCGGATTGAGCGGATCGTGCATGAACATGTACGTGATGACCTGACTTAGGTTAAAATGTTCGGAGGCGATGTAATGCAAACCGAGATAATGTTCGAGTTGTATGTCTAAACTGCGCAGGACATAGGTGGCCACCCACATCAGGGCGTTGATGATGATCAGATTTTTAGTGACCGTAGGAACGGACGACATAAACCCGGAAGAAGAACGAAAACCACTCATATAAAGGATTTAGTTTGTATGGGAAAGCCGATGGATTCTGCCTTCCTACTGAGACAAAGGTATAAAAATCGGTGCATACCGACTATATTTTGACGCATTTTAATAAAAAATGAGCCTTAACGTGTTTTTTTCTTCATTTTTTCTTGCAATAATGAAATTTAAGCATACTTTTGCTTCGGTGTTCTCGAAATTAACACTCTATCAACCTTTGCATCAACCCCTTTTGTTAAACTTTATATTCTAATCGTACTATGAACAAAGCAGAACTTATCAGTGCAATTGCCGACAAATCCGGCTTGAGCAAAGTGGACTCCAAAAAAGCCCTTGACGCATTCTTGGGTAGTGTTGCCGAAACGTTGAAAGCTGGCGATAAAATCGCGCTGGTTGGATTCGGGACATTCTCCGTTGTTAGCAAAGCCGCTCGTACCGGTATTAACCCCGCTACCAAACAACCCATCACCATTGCTGCCAAAAAGGTTGTTAAATTCAAAGCTGGTGCTGAATTGGCCGGTCAGATTTAAGATCTAACACGACGCTATAAAAAAAGCTGCCCACCCAAGGGTAGCTTTTTTTTGTGGCTTTTTTTTGTGTCAATTTTGCCGTAACTTTGCCGCTCGCTAACAATTCACTACATGACCATCAGCCAACTTCTTGAGAAAAAAGCCCTACAGGCCATTGAAACCCTCTACGGACAGACCGTGGATGCTTCCCAAATCCAAATGCAGCCCACCAAAAAAGAATTCGAAGGGGACCTCACTCTGGTTACTTTTCCCCTGCTGCGCGTTTCCAAAAAGAAACCGGAAGAAACAGGTGAGGAACTTGGAAAATGGCTGGTGGAAAACACGCCTGAGCTAAGCACTTTCAACGTGATCAAAGGCTTCCTCAATTTGACTGTTTCTCCCTTTTACTGGCTGAACGAACTGGTTTTGGCAGCCGCCACTCCCGATTTCGGCCTCACAAAAGCCAATGACGATTCACCGCTGGTGATGGTGGAATATTCCTCACCGAACACGAACAAACCGTTACACTTAGGACACGTTCGCAACAACCTTTTGGGGTTCAGCCTTTGCCGCATCCTGGAAGCCAACGGCAACAAGGTGGTGAAAACCAACATCGTGAACGACCGCGGCGTGCACATCTGCAAATCGATGTTGGCCTGGAAAAAATACGGAAACGGCGAGACTCCGGCTTCCTCAGGTAAAAAGGGCGACCATTTGGTTGGCGATTATTATGTCGCTTTCAACCAACATTATTTAGAGGAACTGGCTGAACTTCAAGCAAAAGGCATGACTAAAGAGCAATCGGAAGCGGCTTCGACCCTCATGGCTGAAACACGCGAGATGCTTCTGGCATGGGAAGCTGGTGACCCCGAAGTACGTCAGCTTTGGGAAACCATGAACGGATGGGTTTATGCCGGTTTTGATGAAACCTACAAGAAACTGGGCGTTAGCTTCGACAAAATCTATTACGAATCCGAAACCTATCTGTTGGGCAAGGATGTGGTTCTGGAAGGTCTTGAAAAAGGCACCTTTTACCGTCAGGAAGACGGATCTGTCTGGGCTGACCTAACGGAAGACGGGCTTGACCAGAAGGTTTTGCTTCGTGGTGACGGAACTTCGGTTTATATGACACAGGATATTGGCACCGCCAGTCTGCGCTACAGCGAATACCCCATCGACAAGATGGTTTACGTGGTAGGGAACGAGCAGAACTACCATTTTCAGGTGCTTTCAATTTTACTCGATAAAGTAGGCTTCTCTTGGGGCAAGGACCTTGTCCATTTTTCCTACGGGATGGTGGAGCTTCCCGAAGGCAAGATGAAATCGCGCGAAGGCACGGTGGTGGATGCCGACGATTTGGTGGACGAAATGGTGGGCACTGCCCGTGAAACCTCTCTCGAACTGGGCAAACTCGACGGTCTGACGGAAGCCGAAGCCGAAGACATTGCAGAAATGGTGGGAATGGGCGCTCTGAAATACTTCATCCTGAAAGTGGATCCGCGCAAGAACATGACGTTCAACCCTAAGGAATCCATCGACTTCAACGGGAACACCGGGCCGTTCATCCAATATACCCATGCGCGCATCAAATCGGTGCTTCGCAAGGCTGAGGAACTTGGCTTGAAAGCAGAAGCAACACTAGATGTCGCCAAGAGCCTTTCCGACAAGGAACTCTACCTGATCCAACTCATCGACAGTTTCCCAGCAACGGTTAAGGACGCCGCAGAGGGCTTCAGCCCAGCCATCATTGCCAATTACATCTACGAACTGGCCAAGGAATTCAATCAGTTCTACCACGAATACTCCATCCTGAAGGAAACCGACGAGGGTCTTCGCAATTTCCGCCTGTTGCTGGCTTCGACCACAGGTAAGGTCATCCGCACCGGCATGGACCTGCTCGGAGTCCGGGTTCCGGATCGCATGTAGAAAGGCACACCATATAGATGAACCGGCAGACAGGCTTTACAGCTTCTGCCGGTTTTATTTTTTTAACGTGAACTTGAGTCAAAGTTTCCGAAAAACGAGTACATTTGGGAAAATACGAAACATTTTCCACTATGAAAATAACCTTTCACGGCGCAGCCCGTACCGTCACCGGCTCCAAACACCTCATTACGTTGAACAACGGAAAAAAAATCCTGTTGGATTGCGGCATGTTTCAGGGCATGGGTAAAGAAACCTACCCGCTGAACCGTGAGTTCGGATTCGATGTGCGGGAAGTGGATTACATGATACTTTCGCATGCGCACATCGACCATTCAGGGCTCATACCCATGTTGGTCAAATACGGTTATACCGGCAAAATTTTCGGAACAGATGCGACACTCGACCTCACGGCCATTCTGCTCAAGGATTCGGCACACATACAAGAAGCGGACAGCAAGTTCCTGAATAAGAAGCGCTTCGCAGAAGGCCGTGATCTTGTGGAACCACTATACACAACGGACGACGCGGAAGATGCCATCCTGCAGTTTGAACCGGTGCCGTATGAAACCCCTTATAAAATTGACGATGACATTGAGTTGGAATTGTTTGATGGAGGCCACATCATCGGAAGCGCTACGGTATTTTTGAAAATCATGGAAGACGGGAAACTCACCCGTATCGGTTTCAGCGGAGACGTAGGTCGGTACAACGACCCCATCCTGAAATCGCCGCAAGCGTTCCCACAGGTGGACTACATGCTCATCGAATCCACGTATGGCAACCGTTTGCACGACAAAATTGAAGAAACACCGGAGCATTTGCGGGAACTCATTGTGGAAACCTGCATCAACAAGCGCGGCAAACTCATCATCCCAGCTTTCAGTGTTGGCCGAACCCAGGAATTGCTCTATGCGTTGAACGAATTGGAGCTGAACAAACAACTTCCGAACGTGAGGTATTTTGTGGACAGTCCGCTTTCCGTGGCGGCCACCAATGTGGTTAAGGATCACCCCGAGTGCTTCAACCGTGCGCTCCAAAAAATTATGAAGTTCGACAATGATCCCTTCGCTTTTCGCGGACTTGAGTTTATTGAAGATAAACGCGACTCTCAAGCGCTCAACGACATACAAGAACCTTGCGTCATCATTTCAGCCTCAGGCATGGCAGAAGCCGGCCGTGTGAAACACCACATTGCCAACAGCATCGGCAATCCAAAAAACACCATCCTGATGGTGGGCTACTGTGCCAAAAACACACTGGGAGCCAGGCTGAAGGAACATCCGACTGAGGTCAACATTTTCGGTGACATGTTTCGTGTACGTGCAGACATCCGCCAAATTGAATCCATGTCCGCACATGCCGATTACAATGACTTGATCCAATATCTGTCCATACTTGATCCATCTAGTGTAAAACGAGTTTTCGTGGTACACGGTGAGCCGGATGTTCAGGAGGAATTCCGCGAACGGATTCTCCGGAAGGGCTTCAGAGACGTGGTTATTCCGGAACCACACGAAACGTTCGAGCTTTAAAGTTTGCTCGCATAGAACCAAGCTGCATTAAACTATTTGATTGAAACGCATTCTAACTATCTTTGCATGCTTTTCAATAGGTTTTTCATTTGTATCAAGTTCTATGAATATTCGATCGTATACACTGCTATATATAGCTTTTCTTTTTTCCTGTACCCCACTTTTTGCAACTCCCGACCCAGTACCAACCGGTACCGTGGGAGGAAAACTCTTGGATCAGGAATCCAAATCTCCGTTGGACAACGTGACTGTTTTCATCTATCAGGGAGTCAATAAAAAGCCCGTTAAAGTCGTCAATACCGACGAAAAGGGTGTTTTTATCTTCAGTGACATGCTGCCTGGCGAATATCGCTTGGAAGCTGGCTTCCTTGGTTATCTGCCTTTCGAGGAAATCGTTCAGGTTTTGTCCAATCAGCAAACGCTTCTTGGTGAAATTCCATTGAAAACCGATTCAAAATTGCTCAGAGTTGTTGAAGTGACGGGGTTGCGTTCCACCATGAAATTGGAGGTGGACAAACGGGTTTTCTCGGTAGATCAGTCGGTTGCAGCTGCAGGCGCCAGCACCAGCGACGTTCTGAAAAACCTCCCTTCGGTGGATGTGGATGCCGAGGGAACGGTATCGTTACGCAACAGCACGAACGTCATCATCTGGATCAACGGTAAACCCTCCGGGTTGTCTTCCGACAACCAAGCACAGGTACTTGAACAAATGCCTGCCGAAAGCATCGATCGTGTTGAAGTGATTACCAACCCTTCTGCCAAATACAGTGCCGAAGGTTCGGCGGGCATCATCAACATCATCCTTAAAAAAGACCGAAAAGCTGGCTATTACGGCAGTTTGCGTGCAGGTTTGAGCTCACCGCTCGGGTATAATTTTGGAGGAAACTACAATTACTCTTCTCCGAAATGGGATTTGTACGCCAATCTTGGAACACGTGCCGATGTACGTCAGGGCAGCGGCAGTACGAACCGTACCACCTACACTTCGTCCACCAGCAACGTCCCTGAAGAATACATGAATTCGCTGACCCAGCGCGACAGGTCCCATGGTGGCTTATTTTTTCGTGCTGGTGCCGATTACCACTTCAATGAAAAACATACGCTCAGCCTCAGCGGTTTTGGGATGAACGGAAACGGTGAATCCGAAAGTTCCATACGGTATGACTACTTTGACAACTTGAAGCAACTTACTTCAAAGCGGCTGAGAAATTCGACCGATATTGGCGGTCACAACAATTACGAGTTGGAGCTCGATTATCAATGGGAAATTGCGCCGGAACACAACCTTCACGCCATCCTTTCTGCCGGTACGGGTGGTTCACCTGAATCAAAAACATTCACCCAAACCGACTACAACAGCTTCAATGTTGAGACTGGCAGCCTGAGACAAGATGGCAGCGGTTCCGAATACGAAAACGAAATGGACTTCCAACTGGATTACTCGCGTAAGTTTTCGGAAAAATGGAAATTGGAAGCTGGTTGGAAATCGTCCATGGAAAGCCGCCTTGGTGATGACATGATCCGAAATCTAGTCGGTTCCAACTGGATAACGAATTCTAAAAACCTGTTTGACTACACGGAGCAGATTCATGCAGCTTACGGGACGCTCACTGGTAAACTTACCGAAAAACTGGGCTACCAGCTTGGATTGCGGGCAGAACAAACCTTGGTGAATTTCACTTCGACCAATGAGCTGACCAATGTCGCCTTACCTCACGAAAAGAATTACCTGAAACTTTTCCCGACCATTTTCGCCAATTATACCTTTAAAGAAGGCATGGACATGCAGTTGAACTACAGCCGACGCATCAACCGCCCCCGTGGACATTCCTTAAACCCGTTTGTAAACATCTCCGACTCCTCCAATATTTGGGTGGGAAATCCCGACTTGAATCCAGAGTATTCCAACAATTTCGAGATGAACTTCCTGAAGACCTGGACGGAACATACGCTTTCTGCAGCCCTTTACCACCGCATTAGCGAACAGGTCATTCAGGACATCCGCTACCTAGATAACGGGGTGATGAAACAAACACCCGAAAATGTGACAAATTCCACTTCGTCCGGTTTGGAACTCGTGGCCAAAGACAAATTGTTCAAGATCCTTGAAACGACCACAACACTGAATCTTTATCAACAGAACATGGATGCATTCACTTATCGTGGAGAAACGTACAATGGAACCAACGGATTTTCCTGGAATCTTCGAATGAACGGACAAATCTTGTTGCCTTGGGGAATGATGGGCCAGGTTTCCGGTTTCTACTCCGCACCCAGAATTGTAGCCCAAGGCTCGATGAAAGCAGCTTATTCGATGGATTTGGGGCTTCGCAAAAGCTTCTGGGACAGGACCTTGCAAGTGTCTCTAAACGGGCAAAACCTGCTGAACTCTTTCAAGTTCGAAAACTCCACAAACGGCCCAGGATTCTCTCAAGTCACCTCCAATCAGTTTTTTAGCAGAACCATCCGTCTGAATGTCACTTGGAACTTCGGAAATCTGAAGCCGAAGGAGAAAGAAGGCAAGGGCAACGATCAGGAAAACTCCGGCGGAGGGGAAGGCGATTTTTGAGTTTTCTCCAAGAAAAATCTAAAAAAACTTCCAACTAAAATTGGAAGTTTTTTTTATTTGCAAAGAATACAACTATCGTGCATTTTTATGCACAAAAAGGCGGTTTGTGAGTATTATCCTTGCTAAAACAAAGGTTTTTTTGTTCCTTTGCCCTTCACAATCAGACTTCATATTTTTATCCTCAATAGAAAATTATGTCAGATACTGCTAAAATGACTTCGCTTGAAAAAGTAGTCATCCGCTTTTCAGGAGATTCTGGTGATGGCATGCAACTTACCGGCAGCCTTTTTTCAAACCTTTCAGCCATTGCTGGAAATGAAATCGCAACGTTTCCTGACTTTCCCTCCGAAATCCGAGCTCCACAAGGTTCACTAAGTGGCGTTTCCGGATATCAAGTCCATGTGGGTTCCACCAAAATCTATACTCCTGGCGATTTGGCCGATGTGCTTATTGCCATGAACCCTGCCGCACTCAAAGTAAACAAGAAGCACATCAAATCCAATGCCATCGTCATCGTTGACGAGGATACCTTTGACAAGACAGGCTTGGGTAAAGCCCATTTCAAAACGGAAAACCCATTTTTAGAACTGGGCATGACTGGCATTCAGCTTATTTCCGCACCCATTTCCACCATGGTTAAGGCCAGCCTTTCCGAAAGCGAAATGGACGGCAAAAGCATTCTTCGCAGCAAAAACATGTTTGCATTGGGGCTGCTCTGTTGGCTGTTCAATATCCCTGTAGATACGGCAATGCACCTGCTGGATAATAAATTCAAAAAGAAACCAGCCATTTTGAGTGCCAACCTCAAGGTATTGGTGGACGGTTACAATTTTGGGAACAACACCCACGCCAGCGTTTCCACCTACCACATCGATGCCACCGATATGCCCAAGGGCACCTATACCGATGTGAAAGGCAACCAGGCAACAGCTTACGGCCTCATCGCTGCATCCGAGAAATCGGGTTTGCCTCTTTTTCTTGGAAGTTACCCCATCACTCCAGCCACCGAAATCCTACAGGAACTTGCAGCCCGTAAGGACATGGGCGTTAAAACCATACAAGCCGAGGATGAAATCGCAGGAGTATGTACCGCCATTGGTGCAAGTTTTACAGGTCATCTTGCAGCCACTTCCACCTCCGGTCCAGGCCTCGCATTAAAAAGCGAAGCCATCGGTTTGGCTGTCATGGCTGAGCTTCCATTGGTCGTAGTCGATGTGCAACGCGGTGGCCCTTCCACCGGACTTCCCACTAAAACAGAGCAATCCGACTTGTATCAGGCATTATACGGACGCAATGGGGAAAGCCCCTGCGTGGTTATGGCTGCAAGCACTCCGGCCAACTGTTTCGATTATGCCTTCATGGCTTCAAAATTGGCCGTGGAACACATGACTCCCGTCATTTTACTTACCGACGGGTTCCTAGCCAACGGTTCTTCCGCTTGGCGTTTGCCCGACCTGGATAATTACCCAGCCATCGTGCCCCCGTTCGTACATGCAGACATGCAGGCTACTTGGAAACCTTATTTTAGAAATCCTGAAAATGGTTCCCGCTATTGGGCCATCCCTGGAATGGAAGGCTTTGAGCACCGCATCGGCGGCCTTGAAAAAGACCATTGCACCTCTGCCATTTCCACCGATGCCAAAAACCACCAACGCATGACGGACCTGCGTCAGGCAAAAATCGACCGCATCGCCGATGTAATTCCGACGCTCGACGTACAAGGAGCTACCGATGCAGATTTGTTGCTGGTAGGTTGGGGCGGTACTTTTGGGCATTTGTATTCAGCCGTTGAAGAACTCAATGCCGAAGGTTATAAAATCGCACTTGCCCATTTCAACTACATCAGCCCCCTACCCAGCAATACGGAAGAGGTTTTGAAGCGCTTCCCAAAAGTGCTTGTTTGCGAACTCAACATGGGTCAGTTTGCCGGCTATCTTCGCGCCAAAATCGCTGGAATCGCTCCGCTACAATTCAACAAAGTGGAAGGTCAACCCTTCATGGTTGAAGAAGTCAAGGATTATGTCAAATCAATGATCAATGCATAAATGATGGAAACAAAAACATATACTCCCGCTGAATTTAAAAGTGACCAGGAAGTACGCTGGTGCCCAGGTTGCGGCGATTACGCCATTCTGAACAGCATTCAGAAGTCCATGGCCGAACTGGGTGTGGCACCGCACATGACCGCTGTCATTTCTGGTATTGGTTGTTCCAGCCGCCTGCCTTATTACATCAATTCCTACGGCATGCATACCATTCACGGTCGCGCCGCTGCCATAGCCACAGGTGTGAAAACCGCCAACCCTGAATTGATGGTTTGGATGGTAACCGGTGACGGCGACTGTTTGGCCATCGGTGGAAACCATTTCATCCATGCCGTCCGTCGCAACGTGAACATCAACATCGTTCTAGTCAACAACGAAATCTACGGTTTGACCAAGGGTCAGTATTCTCCAACTTCCAAAATGGGTTTCGTCTCCAAGACATCACCCTTCGGAACAGTCGAAGAACCCTTCCGTCCTGCACAGCTCACCTTCGGTGCGCGCGGCGACTTCTTTGCACGCACACTCGACATCGATTTGAAGACTTCCCAGGAAGTCATGTTGGCTGCTGCCAGGCATCAAGGTTGCTCGGTGGTTGAAGCCCTTACCAATTGTGTCATTTTCAACGACGGAACCCACAAAAGCCTTTCCGACAAGGACTTCCGCGCCGATCGCACCATTGTGCTTCGTCACGGTCAACCCATGATTTATGGAAAGAATCAGGATAAAGGCCTCATAATCGATGGCTTCGACCTAAAAGCTGTCGTAATAGGCGAGAACGGCATCACTGAAAAGGATATTTTGATTCACGATGCTCATTGCGAAGACCGTACCCTGCATTTCAAACTTGGCAATATGACCGGACTCGATCTCCCGAAAGCGATGGGTGTGATCCGCGCTGTGGAGGGCTCCGTTTACGACCAAGCCGTCGAACAACAAATTACAGAAGCAAAAGCCAAATATCCCAACCGAAAGCTTGGTGATTTCCTGAAGACATTGGAGACTTGGGAAATTAATTAATTTGAACCAATATCGATTTAAATAATGGGGACGATGCTAAACTTCGTCTCCATTTCTTTTAATAATTGTTGTCAAGAAGGACAATTTTTAAACCTTTTTGACGTTTCTTCTTTTTATAAGGAGTACCGTTCGCCACACCCGGTATGGGAGTGACGAACCTTTTCACACACTATACCGTTTAAACCAACGTAACATGTCACAAAAAATTAAGTTCATCATCGGTTTTTTTGCCTTTTACATTTTTCTGGCTGGAACAAGCTTGGATGCTCAGACCTCAATGGATTTAAGCTCACCAACGAGCATCGATGTGAGTTCACTAAGTGACAAACAAATACAGTCCCTCATGCAACAAGCTTCTGCTCAAGGGATGTCTGTCGATCAGGCCATTCAGATTGCCAAATCCCGTGGGGCTACACAATCTCAGATTGATGATATCATGAAGCGAATTAACGGTTCAAAAACAGGAGCTGCAACAGGCCAAAAAGGAGAATATTCTGAAGGTCTCTACAGCTATGCAAAAGATTATTCCCAAAAGGAAGATGTTGTACTTTCCGAAAAAATCAAGCGCATTTTTGGGCATCAGCTTTTCAATTCAAAAAAATTATCGTTCGAACCATCTTTGAACATCCCTTTGTCAAACGATTATGTCTTGGGTGTCAATGACCAACTGACCATCAATGTTTCAGGTGCCAGTCAACAGACCTATCAACTTACTATTGACACGAATGGTTCGATCATTATTCCGAATATTGGACCTGTATCCTTGCTTGGCATGCAATTTGACGATGCCCGCAAACTGATTAAAAAACGCCTCACCAATATTTTTCGGGGCATGGCCGGCTCAAACCCCAACACTTGGGCCGATGTCAGCGTTTCTTCACTACACTCCATTAAAGTAAATGTGGTAGGCGAAGTCATGCTTCCTGGCACTTATACCTTGCCTGCTACTGCTTCTGCATTCAATGCATTGTATCTGTCTGGAGGCCCCAATGAAAACGGCTCTTTCCGCAACATCCGTGTCATCCGCGATAATAAGGTCATTAAAGTCATAGACGTATATGAATACCTCCTAAAGTCGGATGCCAGCAGTAATATCGCTTTACGTGATCAGGATGTTCTACTGATTCCGACCTACGAAAATAGAGTCGACATGGCTGGAAATTTCAAACGTCCTGGATTGTACGAGCTTAAGAAGGGCGAAACGATGGAAACACTGATGGATTATTCAGGTGGCTTTGCCAGCGATGCTTTCAAAGGTTCCGTTTCTGTCAGCAGAGTAAATGGCTCCCAAAAATCGATGGTTGATGTAAAATCCACTGATTTTTCCTCCTTCATGCCAGAAACTGGCGACTCCATCAATGCTGGCAAAATACTTGACCGGTATGAAAACCGAGTTAGCATCAGTGGTGCGATCTTTCGACCTGGTCGCTATGCACTTACTTCAGGCATGAAGTTGTCAAACTTGATAGCTAGCGCACAAGGACTTCGCGAAGATGTTTATTCCAACCGTGGAATCATCTTCCGTCTGGGTCCCGATTTAACGCCCTCCTCACAGTCGTTTGTGGTGTCCGACGTTCAAAATGGCAGTAAAGATTATGATCTTCAACGCGAAGACTCCGTAGTCATTCAGGACAAATTCGCCATGCGTGAAAAACGTCATGTACGCATTTACGGTGAAGTACAAAAGAATGGAGTATTTGAATACAACGAAAACATGTCCATCCGTGACCTTATCTTCTTGGCTGGCGGCCTCAAGGAAAGTGCCAGTGAGTCCTTTATCGAGATTTCCAGAAGGCACGATTTCGAAACAGCAGCTAAACCAACCGACAAATTGGTTGATCTTTTCACCCTGAAAGTGACTCGTGACTTAAAAGTGGTTGAGGACGACAGCCGGTTCCTGCTTCAGCCATTTGATTACATTTATGTCCGGAAAGCGCCCTCGTATTTTGAGCAGAAAACAGTGACTATCGAAGGCGAAGTCTTGTACCCCGGCCCTTACAGCATTCAATCGAAAGATGAGCGAATTTCCGATTTGCTCAAAAGGTGCGGTGGCTTGAGCTCCCATGCGTATGTGAACGGAGCGACACTCTACCGCATGCCAGATAAAAATGCAGAAATGGATACAACCATCCTTTCCGATTTGGGTGTTGACTCCACCTCTATAAGGGCAGCCAAACATCTATTCAATGGTCGAGTAGAACTTCAACTCGGCAAAATCCTTAAAAATTCGAACAGCGCTTTCAATTACCACCTCAAAGAAGGCGACAGAATCGTCATCCCTGAAATTTCTGAAGAAGTCCGTGTAGCCGGCGCCATCCTAAATCCAGTCGGACTGGCGTACGAACCCAATCACAGGGCCAATTACTATATTGATCGTGCCGGAGGTTTTTCAGAAAATGCCAACAAAAACAAGGTCTACGTCATCAACAGTGATGGTACCACCAAAGTGACCAAGTCATTTATCTTCTCTTCCTACCCGTCAGTTGGGCCTGGCAGCAAAATCATCGTTCCCGAAAAGGACATCAAATCAAAAATTGAGCCCTCCATGTGGTTGGCAATAGCCAGCACCTTTGCCTCAATAGCTGTAGCCATTGCTGCCATTTTACCATAATTGTAAACGAGGAAAATAGTTGAATCATGAGTGAACTACAAAAAAGCACTAAGCCCAACGTTCGGGGTAGCGAAATTGACATCTTTGAAATCATTAAAAAGCTCTGGGGAGAGCGGAAAATCATTTTCTGGAGTATCGGTATCAGTATTGTACTCGGACTTATTTTCGCATTCTCATCTCCCAAACAATACAAGGTCGTCACTACGATGTTACCTCAAAGCGAAGAAGGTGGAGGTATGGGGAATTTTTCCTCACTGGCAGCGATAGCAGGTTTTGATATTAATCTAAGTGACAATGGGTCGGATATCTCGCCCGTCATTTTCCCTCAAATAGTGGAGTCTGAACCATTTTTAATTGAGTTGATGCATGCGAATTATACATTCAAGCAAATGAATCGCCCAGTATCCTTGTTTGATTATTTGACAAAATATGAAAAACCTGGGATAATTGATATTGTCCGTAAGTATACGCTTGGCTTACCTGGATTGATTAAGGGACAATTGACCAAAAAAAGAGCTCCAGGAAAATCAATCAACGACGGACTCACACGGATGACAGAAGACGAATCAGCGATCGCCCAAATGCTTAAAGGATGTGTGACCCTAAACATGAACAAGAAGGAAGGTTACATGACATTGACTTGCGTTTTCGGAGAAGCCCTGCTTACGGCACAAGTTGCGAAGAAAGCTCAGGAAATGCTCCAGGAAAGGATTACAGCATATAAAACCCAGCGCGCAAACGACCAACTTTCTTTCTTTGAAAAGCGCTTCAACGAGAAAAAAGTGGAATACATGCACATTCAAAATCAGTTGGCAAACTACAAAGACAGAAATTTGTTTGTGACTTCTGCTGTTGGGAACAGTCAAGAAACCCGGCTGCAGGGTGATTACAATCTGGCATACTCTGTATACTCCGAATTGGCCAAGCAATTGGAGAATGCTAAAATAAAAGTTAAACGGGTAACTCCAGTCTATGTAATCATCAGGCCCGTTGTCGTTCCTATTGAGCCCTTTGCACCCAGAAAAACCATGATTTTGACGGTCTTTCTCATTCTTGGTGCAGCTTTGGGATGTATAGTTATCTTTGTGAAACTTTACTTGGCATCTGCAAAAAAACAGAAATCGGAAGAATCAGTGCCAGAATGAATTCGACGCATAAAAAAATCACGATAAATGCATCTTCTGCAATCATTCAGGTTGTATTTACCGCATTCCTTTATTTTTTTCTGTATAAGTATTTATTGGACTCACTGGGCGTAAAATTACTCGGAGTCTGGTCTTTGATACTCTCTTTTTCTTCCATTGCTAACATGGCCAATCTTGGATTGACATCTGGGTTGGTCAAATTTGTGGCTGAATACATTGCCGAAAACAATACCCAAAAAATTGGAAAGCTGATACTTACATCGCTAATTTCGCTGGCAGTCTTGTTCGCATTCGTTTGTCTTGCATTGCTACTGGGTGGCAGATACTTCCTTCATTTCTTCATTGAAAAACAATTCCTCACCATCGCCTTTACGATTTTGCCTTGGTCGCTGGCAAGTCTTTCAATCAGTGCAGTGTCAGGCGTGTTTACCTCTGTTTTGGAGGGCTATCAGAAGAATTACCTCCGCAATTTCATCTATGTCTTTTCTGGAATCCTCATGTTTGGGACGACCCTCCTACTAACACCTGAGTATGGATTAGAAGGTGTTGCAATGGCACAATTGATACAGGCATTTTTTGTGATGCTGTCCGCGGCATTTCTGGTGATAAAAATAAGCCCTTCAAACCGTATAACTGGATGGAAATGGTGTTCTGCCACCTTTAAGGAGATATTCAATTACGGTTATAAATTCCAAGCGGTATCCATTTGTCAATTGTTGTACGAACCCACCACAAAGCTGTTACTAAGCAAATTTGGAGGATTGACGCTACTAGGTCATTATGAAATGGCAAGTAGATTGATCAATCAATTCCGAGCACTGCTAATCAATGCCAATCAAGTAGTCATCCCCGTTGTCGCCGAAACAGCCAAAACCAAATCGAAAGAGGATTCAAAGCTTTTTTACATCAATATGAGCAGGATCATGGCTTTGTTTACCATTCCAATGACAACTGCCCTCATCGTTTTAACTCCATTCATAAGTGTCATATGGATAGGTGAGAATAGTCTGAACTTCTGCTTTTCCATGTATGTGCTTGCCATCTCCTCCATGTTTAATATACTTTGCGGTCCTTCCTATTTCAGTAGTTTGGGAGAAGGCCGATTGAGCTTGCTAGTTGTGGTCCATGCTTTAATGGCGATCCTGAATCTTGCTCTAGGTTTTCTTCTAGGACTTTTCTTAGGAGGATATGGCAATATTTTGGGTTGGGGATCAGCATTGATCATTGGTTCCATTGTTTTGGTAGTCAACTACAACAAAACCAAAAATACAAATTTGAAGGAGATCTACGGTAAAAACGAAAACGCTCTTGTTCTAATTAGCCTTTTGATAGTGGGAATAAACATTGGGGGCTATTCCACTATTCCAATTGGAGGTAGTATAACTTTATTAACGTTGATAAGCATTCCCCTTTTGCTCGCATTTATCCCCGTTTTGTTAAAAAACAATTTCATTAAGTCAAAACTGATGAAAACCAATAAGTAGAAATCATGGATCGATCGTATTTGCAGAACCCTATGTCAACCTACTTCCAATGGATGAAGACCAAACTCACCTACCAATGGAAATATAGGGCAGGTCATCTGAGAATCGGGTATATGAGTTCCATACGGAATGTAAAATTTGGCCGTTACAATTGGACAGGAGAAAGGGTTCATATAGAGAATTCTACCATCGGAGATTTTACTTACTTTTCCAATAATTGTGTCATACTTGAAGCAAGCATCGGAAAGTTTTGTTCATTTGGACCAAACATTCTTGTCGCGCCCGGCAAACATCCCACAAGAAAGTTTGTCAGTACACATCCAGCCTTATTCTCCAATCCAACTTATTGTCTTAAGAATTTTTTCGATAAAGACCACCACAACCCAGACAGGCACGTGATCATAGGCAATGATGTTTGGATATGTGCTAATGTCGTCATCGCAGATGGAGTGAAAATCGGAGATGGTGTAGTTGTCGGTGCTAATTCTGTCGTGACAAAAGATATTGAACCATACAGCATTGTGGGAGGCATACCTGCCAAGTTTATAAGAAAACGTTTTGATCAAGAAAGTGTGGACATTCTTTTAAAAACAAAATGGTGGGATAAAGATCTTTCTTGGATCGAAAAACATAAAGAAAATTTTCTCGATATAAACACATTTATCAAAATGGACCTATAACGATGGGAAAAACCAAAAAAGCAAACATTTGGAGTGAACGACTTCGATTCTTGTTTAGGATCAGCCTTAAGACCATTTACTTCAATTTTAAATATTTACCCTTTTCTCAAGCACTTCACATGCCTTTTCTTATTTCCAAGAAAGTCTATTTCAAAAGAACATATGGAAGCGTCATTTTGGAACAACCAGCTAGATTCGGACTAATACAAATTGGTTTTGGGGATGTTGGCATTTTTGATTACCGTTATTCACGAACCATTTGGGATGTTTCAGGCTCCGTGGTCTTTAAGGGCAAAACAAGACTTGGGCATGGAACCAAAATTGCAGTTGGCGAGCATGGGACGTTGCTTTTTGGGCATAATTTTACAATTACAGGGCAGTCATCCATTGTTGCATTCCATCACGTTTCTTTTGGGGATGAGTGTTTATTATCTTGGGATACACTCATTATGGACACCGATTTACACAACATCAAGGACATAAATGGAACCGTAGTCAATTCGGACAGCCCTGTTAAGGTAGGGAATCACGTTTGGATAGGGTGTCGTTGTCTGATATTAAAAGGTACCGTTATTCCAGACAACTGCATCATCGGTGCCAATTCTCATTTGCATAAACCCTTGGAAAAAGAGAATGGAGTTTATGCTGGCAATCCAGCAAGGTTGATTTCTGAAGACAAAACATGGGAAAATGGATGATATTATGGACTATTCGCAACGCAAACAAAAAATAAAAGCTATGCTTCATGCCTTGAAAACAAGGTTTTGGTATCGCATATTTCTACGCAAATGTGGAAAAAGTACTATTGTCATGCCACCTTTTTATCTTTCTTTAAAAGAAATGGCACTTGGAGATCATGTACTCATTTACGACCATGCACGTATCGAAGCCGTTTGTAGTTATGAAGGGCAGTCGTTCCAACCTAGGATTGTCTTTCACGATCATGTTCAAATTCAACAAAATCTTCATATGACGTGTGCCTCCCATATTGAATTGGGGCGTTTTACTTCTTTGGGGGCAAATGTCACTATTACAGATATTCATCATCCCTATGAGGATATAAATCTTCCTATTGAGAAACAACCAATCCAAACTCGTGAGGTTATAATTGGTGAAGAATGTAAGATATACAACAATGCTGTAATTCTGCCAGGCACCATATTGGGGAAGCATTGCACCGTAGGAGCTAACAGTGTTGTTAGTGGAACATTTCCTGATTTCTCAGTTATCGTGGGTGCACCGGCAAAAGTTGTTAAACGTTATTCCATCACTAATCAATCGTGGTTAAAAACCGACCACGTTGGAAATTTCTTGAACCAATGAAAAATATTTTGATTACCGGGGGAGCTGGATTTATCGGGTCAAACCTGGCACTTGCTTTAATAAGTAAAGGTTATCATATAACCGTTCTGGATAATTTATCCACACAAATACATGGTAAGAATCCAGAATTGAATTCAATGCTGTATCTTTCAATTGCTGATAAAGTTACTTTCATTAAAGGCTCAGTAACCAATCGGGAAGATTGGGAAAAAGCGTTGCCCAATCAGGATGCTATTGTCCATTTGGCGGCAGAGACAGGTACTGGACAATCCATGTATGAGGTTAGGCGTTATGTTGATGTAAATATTGGGGGAACGGGTATTATGCTTGATTACCTAACAAATGCAAAGCATACTGTTAAGAAAATTGTCATCGCGTCCTCTAGAGCTATTTATGGAGAAGGTAAATATTGCTGTTCCGAACATGGCATCGTTTACCCCAACGTGCGAGCAGGCAAGGATATGTCTAACGGAGATTTCAATAGTAAATGCCCTGTATGCTATAAAGACGTAACATTACTGCCAACAACTGAGGATAGTTTGATACACCCGACTTCTGTTTATGGCATCACTAAACAGACTCAGGAGCAGTTGGTTCTCACAGTTGGTGAATCAATTGGAATTGGGTGTGTGGCTTTAAGGTATCAAAACGTGTATGGACCTGGTCAATCTCTTTCCAACCCATATACGGGGATTCTATCCATATTTTCTACTCGCATCAAAAATGGCAATTCCATTAATATTTTTGAAGATGGGGCGGAAACGCGCGACTTTGTATACATTGACGATGTAGTCAATGCAACCATACTTGGTTTGGAAAAAGAAGTCGCAAATGGCCAGGTATACAATGTAGGGACCGGTGTGAACATTGACGTCATTACGGTAGCCACTACTCTTTGCAGGAAATATGGCAAACAAGTTGACTTGAATGTTTCAGGGAACTATCGACTGGGCGATATTCGACATAATTATGCGGACATTTCCAAGATTCAAAAGGAATTGGGTTTCAAGCCTATTTGGGATTTTGAGAGCGGAATCGAAACATTTACAAATTGGGTTGATTTTCAGGCAATACAAGAAGATAGATATGAAGAATCCATTCTCGAAATGAAAAAGAAAGGCTTGTACAAATGAAACCGATGATAGGTATAGTGACTGTTTTATACAACAGCGAATCTGTTTTAGCTGAATTCTTTTCATCCCTTGACAGCCAAATCTATACTCATTTTCGACTATATGTCATTGATAACAAGTCTCCGGATCAATCACTTTCGTTATCAAGAGAATTGCTTAAAAAATCATCGTTTGAATATTCAATAATTGAGAATGCAACGAATGACGGCATTGCCAGAGGTAATAACTTGGGCATCAAAGCCGCGCTCAAAGATGGTTGCGAATATATACTTCTTTCAAACAATGATGTGGTGCTTGAGAGAGATACGATAGAAGTCCTTTACGAACGGATGACTTTTCATCATGCAATGATGGCTGTTCCAAAGATATATCATCATGGCACCACTGTTTTTTGGGCTGCGGGTGGCGCCTTCAACAAATTGATTGGCCGTAACTATCATATTGGTCGTGGGATGGTCGATTCTGGCCAATTTCAAAAAGAAAAAAAACTTTCGTTTGCTCCCACTTGCTTCATGTTGATTCATATGCAAGTATTTGAGAAAGTCGGGTTAATGGATGAACTTTATTTCGTGTATTGGGATGATACCGATTTCATATGGAGAGCCAAAACCCACAATTTCAACCTTTGGTATATACCTGATTCTGTTGTTCACCACAAAGAAGGAACTTCAACTGGTGTAATGAGTGATTTTTCGATAAGATATCTAATTAGAAACTTTGTATATTTTAGTTTTAAAAACTATAGTTTGATCTATGCACTTTACGTCGTGTCTTTACATCTTCTTTATCACTATTTTGTTATTTTGTTTAAGTGGCCGTTCAATAAATGGAAAGTTGGCAACAAAGCATTTTCGGAGGGCATAAGGCTTTATCTATCAAATAAAGTGAAATAGGATGCCTATCACCAGTTATCAATACTCTATCCCCTATTTGATATTCCTGTTTTACTTAGTAATTCTGGTTTTTATTGAATTTCGGCAAATAAATGCTGGGAAAAACACGACGTTTACGAGATGGGCGACCTTAATTGGTGCCCTTGTTTTTGTTGGTTTACGAGGTTTTATATATTCAGATTGGATTTCATATTACAATCTTTTTGAAAAAATCCCAACATTTTGGGAGGGCGGGTTAAGCTCATTTTCAAAAAGCGACTTTTCTGAACAATTTGCGACGGATGTAAATGTAGGGAAATCTGGAATGGAAATCGGTTTTCTTTATTTTACCTATTTCTTTAAATCAATATTTCCCAATTACTTTGTATGGGTATTTATAAATGCCGCAATTGACTTATTCTTATTGGATATTTTTTTTCGCAGATATTCAAAATATTATGTATTCGGATTCATCATCTTTTTTGCATTTGGAGGAATGATGATCGAATGCAATCTTATGCGAAACGTCAAAGCAATTCTTCTTTTTCTCATTTCCCTCAAGTATCTTGAAGAGAGAAGAATTTTACCATACATGCTGATAAATCTGGTTGGCATTCTTTTTCATTCAAGCGCCTTCCTATTTATCCCAATGTATTTCATACTTAACAAAGTTTGGCCAAAATGGTTGATGTGGGCAATTTTCATTATTGGCAACGCACTATTTCTTCTTCATATTAGTTATCTTGAGCCATTAATGTTAAAAATGGCGGATATTGTTGGTGGGCGATTTGCGGTACAGGTTAAATTATATTTTGCTATTGATCTATATAATCAATCCTATGGAATTAGCCTTGGCTATATAGAACGAGTTGTCACATTTCTTGCAATCATTCTTTTTCAGAATAAACTTATCGAACAACGTCGTTCGAATTGCATGTTCATTAATGCGTATGTATTATACTTTTTTTGTTTCTTTTACTTTTCTGAAATAATGATTGCAGTAGAGCGCCTAACGCTTATTTTTATTTTTTCTTACTGGATTTTGTACCCTGAATTGCTCTTTTTAGTTAAAAAAATTACGCACAAAATAATTGTCCTTGTTGCAATGATCACTTATTGTGCTCTTAAACTCGTCACTATGAACTCAAACATATTATGCCGATACGATAACCTAATTTTTGGGATTGTGAGTTATGAAGAAAGAGCTGATATTTTTTATGATAATATCGAATCCATATTAAATCAGCAGTAATTCGTATCACAACAAATGGTATTCAAGTACCAAGAAGCTCTTTCCGCTTGTACGTTGAATTTATTTACATACAATCTTAGAAGTACAAAATACATCCACAAAAAATATTTTTAACAATGAATTTTAAAATTAAGTGCTTATTACAGAGAACTTTTTCGATGGTTCCTAAGGGTGAAATATTAAACTATTTTTTTCAAAGATATTTGATTCGAACATTACCCGTATCAAATGATTTCTTCTTATACAAAGTGGACATCTTATACAAACATTTCCAAAAATTCAATGAGCACCAAGCTCTTCAAAAAAATGAATTCAAGTACTATGAATTTGGCGCAGGTTGGGACTTGATGATGCCTCTGGCGATGGGCTCCATGGGATATGAGGTAGCATGCATCGATATTAGAAAACTCATTTTTAAGAATTTGATTCTAGATACCATTCATAAATTCAATAAAAATATTGAACAAATTCCGTTCCCAATTAAAAAAATACAGATACAGGATGAAAGAAATCCTTTGTCGAGCCTCCAGAAAAGCCTAAAGTTCAATTATTCTGCTCCATTAGACGCCAGAGATACGAAGTTTCAATCTGATTATTTTGATTTCGCTACCTCGACCGCAACATTTGAACATATACCTGGGGAAGATTTGATTTTAATTCTTAATGAGACCTATAGAATCCTCAAGCCAGGAGGTATTTTATCACTAATTATTGATTATCAAGACCACTGGTCCTATTTTGACAATAAACTTTCCGCATATAATTTCTTAAAATATTCTGAGAAAGAGTGGGAAAAATACAACCCTTCTCTCCATTACCAAAACAGATTGAGACATAAAGACTATCTGGATATTATCGATAAAACAGATTTTCAGATTATGGAAATTAGACCGACAATGCCATCCGAATTAAACATCAACACTCTTAATGAATTAAATATCAATGCAATATATAAAAAATACACTTTTGATGAATTAAGCATTTTAGGCTCACATATTATTCTTAGGAAAAACGAATAGTTGGACTTAAAGAAGGAAATTACGATGAAGGTGTTTAATTTACAACCAAGCATTTAATATGAAATTATTGTACGATCATCAAATCTTCTCCATTCAAAAATATGGTGGCGCATCCAAATATTACTGCGAAATCTTACGCAATTTACCAAAAGAATGTTGGGATACGACCACCGTTTTCTCGGAAAACGAATACGTAAAGTCCATGAATCTTTTCCCTATTCACGACCTTTGCCCATCAATGAAGTTGAAGCGAAAAGCATTTTTAATGAATACACTAAATAAGCCTTATTCGTTCTATAGACTAAAAAGAGGTGATTACGATATTTTTCATCAAACAAATTTTGAGACTTACTGCCTTCATGCCATAGGCAAAAAGAAAATGGTCACTACTTTTCATGACATGAATCTCACCAAATTTCATGAAATGTATCAATACAATTTTTATCACCCTAAAGGTTGGATGGTCTCAGTTCAAAAAAAATCAATCGCACGAGCTGACAAAGTAATTGCCATCAGCCAAGCGACGAAAAAGGACTTGATTGACTATTGGGATATCAATCCAGAAAAAATTGAAGTGATTCATCATGGTGTTGACAAAAACAAAATACAAAACCTTACATCAGAAAGAATTGTTGATTTTCCCTACCTATTATTCGTTGGCGACCGAGCCGGATACAAGAATTTCGATCGTTTGTTGACTGCATTTTCACTCCTTCAAGAAAAAAACCCTGAGTTAAAGCTAATTTGTACAGGAAAAACTTTTGATGTATCAGAAATGAAGCAATTGGAAGAATTGAATGTTGCACAAAACGTTTTACAAATTTCGGCCAATGAACGTACGATGGCTCAGTTGTATCGGGATGCAGAATTCTTTGTCTACCCGTCACTTTCTGAAGGTTTTGGCATGCCAATCTTAGAAGCCATGGTTTATGATTGTCCAGTAGCATTGAGTAATACCAGCTGTTTACCCGAAGTAGCAGGAAATGCAGGCCTTTATTTCGACCCCTATCAAACTGACGATATCTATTTGAAAATGAGCCAGCTACTTGAATCTAATGATTTACGAAATAAGTTGATTCACTTAGGGCAGCAAAGGATCAAGAACTTTTCCTGGGAAAAATCTGCCGAGGAACATTTGGGCGTATATCGTTCTCTTTTATAAAACAAATCAAGCATGTTCCATGAATAAAAACATCATTGCCAAACATCAAATTGCCTCCATAATAACCTCTTTTAACCCAAATATTGAAAGGCTTAGGAATCTTTGTCAAATACTATCTGATTTTTCGTTCGTTTTCGTCGTTGACAATTCTAACAGTCTAATGGAGACCCCTTTTAATGATTTAAAAGATGTTATGATTATAGGCACAGGGAAAAACTTGGGCACTCTTGCGGCTTACAATTATGGAATTGAACATTACCCAAATTTTGAATATTATTGGTTGTGGGATCAGGACACAATCATACTTTCTGAAACAGCGTCGTCCTTTCTTACAAAGTCTTTTGAGTTGTTTTTGCGTGAATCTCAAGTAGCAACGACATTTTATGATGTGAAAACCAAAATCGACCCATTTAATAAGAATTTCGCACTGTACAAAACATCTACCACCTTGTTTCACAAAAAAAGGGTGGAGCAGTTAACCGATTTTTGGTTTGATTCGAAAATGTTCATGGATTATGGCGATTGGGATTTGGCTCAAACTCTGCAGTATAAAGGTGGAGTCATCTCACAAATCGAAGTCAAAAACTACACGCATGCCTATGGGGACCCTGAAAACACGCTTCTAGGGACAAAATTTCGTTCATCTGAAATGCGGCTTTACATGCAGGGGCTCAACACTGTGTATCTTATTAAAAACAGGAAAAAAACTTCTTTGATTGTACGCCTTCTTGTAGCTCGTTTCTTTTTCCTTCCATTAAAGAATTTACTTTTCAAAAATTCTTTCAATCGAACCTTACAATTTTACAAAGGCATATTAGATGGCCTAAAAGGGATTACATCAAGTGATTTCATGGACAAAAAACAGTAAATCGAAATAAAAATGAACATACTCGTAACCGGCGGCGCCGGCTTTATCGGTTCTCACCTTTGCGATGCACTTTTGGCTAAAAAACATCAAGTGACCGTCATCGACAATTTGTCGCTGGGAAGAATGGAAAACATCGTCCACCTAAACGGTAATGCAAACTTTTGCTTTGTAAGAGGGGAAATTCTTGACCTCTCCGCATTACGACTGCTGTTCGAAGAAAAGAACTTTGAAATGGTGTTTCACCTTGCAGCCAATTCAGATATTCAAAAAGGAGGCAAGGATCCGGATGTGGATTACAACTTGACTTTCAATACGACCTATAATGTGCTTCAATGCATGAAGGAATTCGGGGTAAAGAAATTGTTTTTTGCATCCACTTCAGCCATTTATGGTGAAACCACCGAAAATCTTACTGAGGATTTTGGTCCACTTCAGCCGGTATCAAACTATGGAGCAAGCAAGTTGGCAAGTGAGGCTTTCATCTCAGCCTTCAGCGCTTCATATGGGATTCAAACTTGGATTGCGCGCTTTCCGAATGTAGTCGGTGAGCGTTTTACACACGGTGTCATCTACGATTTCATCGGCCGATTGAGAACCGAACCGAATGTTTTGACGGTTCTGGGCAACGGCGAACAATACAAACCTTATCTGTACGTTAAAGACCTGGTCGAAGGCATCCTGTTCGTCTGTGAAAACACGTCCGAACGCTTCAATGTCTACAACCTTGGTTCCGAATCACGGACTAGGGTCAGAGACATCGCAAAGATGGTTATTGAAGAAATGGGACTTCAGTCCGAGATCGCTTATACAGGAGGAGATCGTGGATGGGTGGGTGATGTGCCCGAATTCCGATACGACCTTAAAAAAATACACAGCTTAGGTTGGCATGCCGCTTACAATTCCGACGATTCGGTCCGGTTGGCCATCCAAAAAGCATTGGGAAAATGAAAGTAGTCATCATAGCAGGCGGTAAAGGAACCCGCATTGCATCTGTCCATAACGAGATACCTAAAGCCATGATTCCGGTGGCCGGGAAACCTGTACTTGAGTATCAGGTCGAGTTGGCCAAGCGGTACGGTTTTACCGATATTATTCTTATCATCGGACACTTAGGTAATGTAATCCAAGATTATTTCGGCGATGGTTCCAAATGGGGAGTGTCCATTGATTATTACTTTGAGACAGCGCCTCTTGGTACAGCAGGCGCACTTCCCGAATTAAAAAAAGAGCTGACAGAAGATTTCTTTGTCTTTTATGGTGACACCATCATGGACATCGCATTGGATCAGTTCCTGGCGTTCCATCAAGAAAAACAATCCAAAGCAAGCCTATTTCTTCATCCAAACGATCACCCTTCCGATTCGGACTTGGTAGCGGTAAATGGAAATGATAGAATCACCCATTTTTATTCCAAGCCTCATCCGGAAAATTTTGTTGGTCGAAACTTGGTGAATGCAGCACTTTACATCCTTTCGCCAGAAATAATCGACCACATTCCAATGGGTGAAAAAACCGATTTCGGCAAACATATTTTCCCAGCATGTTTGGAAGCTGGTCTTCAGCTTTTCGGCTACATTTCACCAGAGTACATCAAGGATATGGGCACGCCAGATCGCTATGAAAAGGTTTGCAACGATGTAATTTCAGGTAAGGTCGCTCGTCTGAACAGGCAATTTCAGCGGAAGGCTGTCTTTTTAGATCGCGATGGTGTGATCAATGAGGATGTTGACTTGCTATCCGATCCGGCCCAACTTCGTCTCATTCCTGGCGCTGCGGAAGCCATTCATCGCATCAATCAAAGTGGATACCTTGCAATTATCATTACCAACCAACCGGTCATTGCACGCAATCTTTGCAGTATGGAGGAACTCGATTTCATCCACGCAACATTGGAAACAATGCTGGGTCGTGAACACGCCTGGGTGGATGCAATCTATTACTGTCCGCACCATCCGGATAGTGGCTTTCCAGAAGAACGAAAAGAATTCAAAATCGTCTGCGAATGCAGAAAACCGAAGCCGGGAATGTTACTTGAGGCAGCGATGGATTGGAACATCGACCTTTCCCAATCTTACCTGATCGGTGATCGACGCTCCGACAAAGAAGCCGGTGAAAATGCACATCTTAAGGCGTCCTACCTAATCACACAAAATGAAGATAACGCATTAAAAAACTTAGTTCAAACAATCGACTTATGATAATATCACGTACTCCATTTCGTATTTCTTTTGCTGGTGGCGGATCTGATCTTCCTGCATTTTATCGGAAATCTTCCGGTGCCGTACTGAGTACTTCCATCGACAAATACATGTACTTGGCCATACATCCGTTTTTTCATCCTGAAAAAATTCAGTTGAAATATTCAAAAACTGAAATGGTTTCCAGCATCGGCGAGGTCGCACACCCCATTTTTCGCGCAGCACTCAGCATGTACAACTTGACGGGAGTGGACATTAATTCCATTGCCGATGTGCCATCAGGGACTGGGCTAGGATCAAGCAGTTCTTTCACAGTAGGCTTGCTGAATGCCATCGAAGCCTATAAAAACAGGACCGCTTCTGCTGAAATGCTTGCCCAGCGAGCATGTCACGTTGAGATTGATATTCTTAAGAGTCCAATCGGCAAACAAGATCAATATGCAGCAGCTTATGGTGGTTTAAATTTCATCACGTTCGATCCGGACGAGACCGTTCATGTTGAAAAAATCATCATGGATCCGGTAAAAAAGAAGGAATTGGAAGAGAACTTAATCATGATTTATACTGGAGATGCAAGGTCGGCCAATAAAATTTTGGAAGAACAGCGTGCAGTTATCGAAGAAAGTGATAAATTTGAAGTCCAAAAAAAAATGGTGGATCTTGCTTACAATTTAAAAGAGGTATTGGTCAACAATGAAATCGACAATTTCGGACGCATTCTTCACGAAGGATGGTTGCTCAAAAAATCACTTATTAAGAGCATTTCCAACCAACAGATTGAACGCATCTATGAAAAAGGGCTCCAAGCGGGAGCACTTGGAGGCAAACTTTTGGGAGCTGGCGGCGGTGGCTTTGTATTGTTTTATTGCCGGAAAGAAAAACAAGAACATTTCAGATATCAGATGCAACAATATAGGGAACTGCCATTTGAGTTCGACCATTCGGGCTCAAAAATTATTTATATGGGACAAGAATGATTTATAATAACGATATAACCGCTTATTTCACCAGACTGAAAAACACCATCGATGCGCTTTCTGTAGAAAGTATCAATGAACTGATGAATGTACTGGACCAAGCCCGTCAAGAAGAACGCAATGTATTTATCATGGGAAACGGTGGCTCAGCAGCCACGGCCTCTCATTATGTTTGCGACTTTAACAAAGGCATGCTGCATGATGATAAAAAGAATTTCAGGTTCATCTGCCTGAACGACAATATCCCCACAATGATGGCTTATGCCAACGATCTTTCTTGGGATGACATCTTTGTGGGTCCGCTTCAGAACCATTTTCGGAAAGGCGACCTAGTCATTGGAATTTCCGGTTCGGGCAATTCCATGAATGTAGTCAAGGCCTTTGATTGGGCCAATCAAAATGGAGGGATTACAATTGCCCTGACTGGTTTTGACGGAGGAAAACTACTGAAATTGGCCAAATACAACGTACATATCCCAATCAACGACATGCAGATAACAGAAGACTTACACATGGTTCTGGATCACTGCATGATGAACATTTTTTGCAACCACTAAAAAAATTGCATGCTCGATTCTACCCTCTTACCTGAAGTTTCAGTCATCATTGCTACGTACAACGAACCTAGGGAAATCATACAACAATCTGTACAAAGCATTCTGGATCAGACTTTCACAAACTTGGAAGTTCTAATTCTTGACGATAGCACGTCGGCAGAGACTCGTTCGATACTAGATTCCTTCTCTTCTGATCCAAGGGTACAACTCATTCGTGGCGAAACAAGAATGGGGTTTGTACACTCCCTGAACATAGGGCTTCGGCAGGCAAAAGGCCGCTTTATCGCCCGAATGGATGGTGATGATATTTCTTTACCAGACCGGATAGCCAAACAGGTGGAATACTTGGATTCGCATCCTGCCATTAGTGTCGTGGGTGGATCTATGTACATTATCAATGAAAATCAACAAGTCATCTCTTATAGAAAATATCCTACCGGCAATTGTGCTTTCAACTGGCTATCCGTATATAGAACTCCATTGGCGCATCCCACTGTAATGTTTCGTAAGAGCATTGTCGATCAAGGCTTTTTCTACGATGAATCTTTTAAGAAATCAGAAGACCTGGAATATTGGCTTCGTTTGCGTAAAAACGGTTTCAAGCTGTCCAATATGCCCGATTTTCTCCTGAGTTACAGGGTTTGCGGAGATCTTTCCAAAAAACGGGTTAACAATCATTGGAATTACAACTTGAAAGCGCGCAAAAAGAATTTTTCGTGGAAGCTTCCACTCATCAACAGCCTTTCCCTTTTGGTTTCCTTCATATACAGCATTTTGCCTGATTTCGTTATGCGCACCATCTATAGCATTGAAAACAACAGACATACACAAGAGAACTGAACAATTCCATTCACCCTTAAATTAAAATTCATGAAAAAAATCGTCCTTGGCCTTTTTCTTTTTGCCTCCTTGGCTTCTCAAGCCCAGACAAACCTTCAGGTTCATTACGACTTTGGACAAAACCGTAAGTATGTGACCACCACATTGGAAATGTTTAAACCCGACAAATGGGGGAACACGTTTTTCTTTGTGGATTATGATTTTAACTACGGTGATGACAAACACCCCAGCTTGTCGTACATGGAAATTGCCCGTTGCATCAATACATGGGGAGGTCCATTTAGCGCACATATTGAATACAATGGTGGTATCGGCGGTGGCCCTTTGGGCGGTGGTGCCAGCTATTCCTATGCCATCAACAATGCTTGGTTGGGTGGTGTGGATTACTTCATGCACAGTGCTGACTTTTCAAAAACTTTGAACTTGAAAGCCTTGTACAAACAAATCGTAGGCAAGCAGTCTTCTGCACAGCTCACCGCAGTTTGGGGCATTCACATGCTTAACAAGAAACTGAGCTTTACTGGATTTGCCGATATCTGGCTGGAAGACAATACATTCGGAACCGAAACTACTAAGACTGTCTTTATTTCCGAACCCCAGTTGTGGTACAATTTCACCGAGAATCTTTCTGCTGGTGGCGAAGTGGAATTTGCCACCAACTTTGCAGGGACCAAGGGCCTACAGGTAAACCCGACCTTGGGTGTCAAATGGAATTTCTAAAAAAGGAATACCATGTTTGAAAAATTCTATCAACTCAAAGCAAATGGAACTACTGTAAAAACGGAAGTTCTGGCAGGTATCACCACGTTCTTGACCATGGCCTACATCTTGGCCGTGAACCCTAACATCCTGGCAGCAGCCGGTATGGACCAAAGCGCTCTTTTCACCGCTACAGCAGTCGCCTCCATCGTCGGTACGCTGGCCATGGCCTTGCTGGCCAAATTGCCATTTGCGCAGGCACCAGGAATGGGCATGAACGCCTTCTTCGCCTTCACCGTTGTTCTGGGCATGGGCTACTCCTGGCAATTCGCACTGACAGCCGTTTTGATTGAAGGGGTCATTTTCTTCGTTATGAACATGCTGAACATTCGGGAAGCCATTGTAAACGCCATTCCAGCCACCCTTAAAAACGCCATCAGCGCGGGTATCGGTTTGTTCATTGCCTTTATTGGACTACAGAATTCCGGTATTGTAGTGAACAACGATGCAACCTTGGTTCAAATGGGAGATATCACCAAGGGTGGAGCCCTTCTGGCTTTGATCGGACTGGTCATCACATCGGTGTTGCTCATTCGCAAAGTCAAAGGAGCATTGCTGATAGGTATCCTTGCAACAGCCGTAATTGGTATTCCTATGGGTATCACCAATTTCGGTGGCATCTTGAGCATGCCTCCATCCCCTGCTCCACTTTTCTTCAAATTTGACTTCTCACAGGTCTTCACATTCGATATGCTCATCGTCACCTTTACGTTCCTTTTTGTGGACGTATTCGACACGGTTGGTACATTAATTGGGGTGTGCTCAAAGGCCAATATGTTGGATTCCAAGGGACAGATACCCAATGTGAAGAAAGCCTTTTACGCCGATGCCATCGGCACCACTTCGGGTGCTATTTTTGGCACCAGCGCTGTAACCACGTATGTGGAAAGTGCAGCTGGTGTTTCTGTAGGTGGTCGTACTGGTCTGACTGCTTTGGTTACCGCAGGTTGCTTCGTTTTAGCGTTGTTTTTTGCGCCCTTATTCCTGTCCATCCCAGGTGCCGCAACGGCACCTGTCTTGATTTTGGTTGGATTGATGATGCTTTCTCCCATCAAGGACATTGATTTGGATGATTATTCAGAATCTGTTCCTGCGTTCATCTGCATCATTGCCATGCCGCTCATGTACAGCATTGCCGAAGGCATTGCACTTGGATTGCTTAGCTATGTGCTTCTGAATATGATCAGTGGAAAATTCAAGAAGGTTTCTGTAGCCATGTATGTTCTGGCAATATTGTTTGTGCTGAACTATATTTTCATTCAGTAAGTCAACTTCTCATCTAATTCAAAAGGTTGCGCCCTGAAAGGGGTGCAACCTTTTTTTTTGCAAATACCTAGTGTTTACCGAATTTTAGTGAAATGCACCCCCTTTTCAAGCAAAATCTCAACTTGTTTTTAGACAAAATAAAATATTTTTGTATTGTTCTAACTGACTCTTCCATGAAAAATCAAATGTGTATCAAGAGCGTACTATGGCTGTTGCTGACGCCTCTGCTGTTTTCCTCTTGCCTTGGAAATCTTGAAGATTATTATAAGGAACCTGGATGGCTTAAAGGAAGCATCTACGAAGTCCTTCAGGACAAAGGAAATTATTCCATGTTCATCAAAGGAATTGACCGGGCGGGGTATGAGCCGATGGTCAACGGGAAAAGCATCCTTACCGTAATGGCACCAACCGACAGTTCACTATCCAGATATCTTGAAGATGAATATGGAGCAGGAACTACCATCGAAAATCTGCCGATACCTGAAGTCCGCAAACTGATCGGTTTTCACATCATGTATTATGCCTTCAATAAAAACATGCTCACGAATTTCAGACCTGCTGAGGGGGATGCTGCTACCAAGGACCAGAAGATGATCAATGCTGGATTGTATTACAAATTTCGCACCAACAGCCAAGACTCCATTTCTCTGGAAAAAGACACCGCCGGAAATGAAGTGAATGTCTATCATCTTGAACGCTTTCTACCGGTATTTTCCTACAGGATGTTCCAAACCAAGCAAATTGATGCCAAAACCAATTACGAGTACTTTTTTCCGAACACACCCTGGAAAGACAATTTGGGATTCAACGTTTCAAATGCAGGTGTGGATGAATATGCCGTCTTAGCCGACAATGGCTATGTTTATCCGGTCGACCGGGTTCTGAGACCTTTGGAAACGATTTATAAGGAGCTTTCCAAAAATCCGGATTATACAGATTTCCTGAAACTTTACAATCAATATGATTATTATCTGATCGACAACAATCTGACGTTGGAATACGGGAACGGAAAAAATCTGTACCAACATTATCATTCCTCCCCCCTTGCCAATATTGCACTCGAATGGCCAGTGACCGATTACAAAAAGGTAACCGATTTGGCCTACGCCTCGTACAGCGTTTTTGCTCCCAGCAACAATGCTCTAAGTGGCTTTTTCAACGATTATTGGAAAGTGGGCGGTTATGATTCCTTGTATGAAGTAAGCACGAAGTCAATCCAGTACTTATTGTACAACTGCGTATACGACAAGTCAGTCGTTTTTCCGGAAGAGATTACCAAAGGGCTCATTGAGAACAGCTACAAGACCATCATCAAATTTGATGTGAACGCCATTCCACAAGCCAACCGAATCATGTGCGTAAACGGGTCTCTTTACGGAGCGGACGTACTAACTCCCCCTGCCATGTTCGGATCGGTTACGGGGCCAGCATTCCAATATAAAAAATTCAGTTACTTCTTAAAAATGCTCACCACGGCGGATTTGATCTTGACACTTTGTTCGGATGCAACCAAGTACATCATGCTTTATCCGAGCAATGAGGTGATGAATCAAAGTGGCATCACCATGACCGGAGCGGACGTATTGATGCGCGGCGTATCGCCTGTCCCAAACGCTGCACAGCAAGCCTATGTTTACAGCCACGTCATAAGCCTTGACGGCGTTACTGGTAGTTATTCATCATTGCCTACTGGAGCATCTTCAGGAAACCATGTTTTCAGAACACTCTCCAACCCTTTGGTTTTGTATTGGTTCATGAAGGATGGAAAACTAACCAACAGTGTAAAATTCAACGAGTTATTGTATGACCAAAACCTCACTGAAGCCGATGTTTTCTGTGATTTGGAAGAAATGGAATTCCGAAACGGTTGGACGAACGGTAAGGCATATGCCTATTCTCATCCAAACAAGTCGTACTTATTGGAGGGTACACTCGACAACTCCATTTATCCAAAATTTGTGCCTATGATGCTGAGCAACAGGAATGATGCATCCAAAATGTATTACGGTTTCATTCAATTGTTGAGCAAAGCCGATATGATTGATACGGAAACTCAATCCATCAATGCCATGATAGAAAGCTGTCTGATTTTCGCACCAAAGACATCGGCTATCAAACAGGCTATTGTAGACGGTCGAATTCCAGGTATCACCGCCACTACAGCTGTTACAGATATCAATTTCTTCACCAATTGTACGGTCACGAAACTTGACGATCTTCAATACTATCTGAAACATTACTTTGTTCCGCTCAGTTCGGCCATGATGTCCAACTTCCCCTATGTAGGATGGGAAGAAACGACGGTTGGTGGACTAATGACTTTGCAGGCATACGATGAGACGGATGCCAGTGGGAAAGTGACGACCTTTACGACTCGAGTGAATGTGACTGATACAGGGACCAAACTTACTGTCCAATTGATGGATGAAGGAGGAATTCTGAAAGGAAACGCTGTTGACGTAGATGGCACCTTTCATTATTTTCCATTTATTTTTAATGATGCTTGCGTTCATTTCATCGACGAAGTCCTGTAAACCATGAAAAATACCACTATGAATAGAAAAGGACTTGTATTGTGGATGTTGTTGCTGGTTGTTGGACTTCAATGGGTTCAGGCACAGAACGTTCGTTATATAAAGGGAAAGGTATACGAAGTCACATCGAAAGGGAAAGAACCGCTTGCTGGTGCCAATGTCTTCATAACCAATGCTCAAAATCGTAATTTGTCAGGGACAACGACTGACGAATCCGGTAATTACTCCCTCAAAATCCCTTCTGAAACAGGGACTCTTAAACTCGTGTATTCCTTCATCAGTATGAAGCCCAAAACCTACAACTATACAGGCCAAACGATGTTGGATGTTACGTTGGAAGACGATTCTCATACATTAACGGACATTGTCGTTTCCACCAAGAGATTGGAGAAAAATGAATTGGGGATAACCAGTAGGGAACAAACGTTTGCCACTCAGCGGATCAGTATGGACGCAGCGATGGAAGGTCTGCCCGTTTCGTCCGTCGAAGAGGCCATGCAAGGTCGTATGGCCGGTGTGGATATTATTGCCGGCGGTGACCCGGGGGCAAAAAGTTCCATCCGAATCCGTGGGACAGCGACCCTGAACTCGAGTGCAGATCCGCTGATCGTTATTAACGGCGTACCCTATTCCACCAATATTGACGACAGCTTTGACTTCGCAACAGCAAATAACGAAGACTTTGCAACCATGCTGAACATCAATCCTCAAGACATTGAAGCCATTGAGGTGCTCAAAGATGCAGCATCCACAGCCATTTACGGGACCAAAGGATCGAATGGTGTTCTGTTGATCACGACCAAAAAAGGCGTAAAAGGCAAAACTCGTTTTTCGTTTTCCAGTAAAGCAACTGGCAAATTTGAGCCAAAACCAATGCCGGTTTTAGATGGGAATGAATATGTGGCTTTCATACAAGATGCCATCTGGAATTCTGCCAATGCGCAGGGCCTGGCCAACTCCGGTGGTTTATTGGAATTGCTTTTCGATACGCCTGAAATCAATTACATGCCGTCCTGGAGATACTTTGATGAGTACAATGCCAATACCGATTGGTTGTCGTACGTCAAACGGAATTCCTTCACCTCCGACAATAGTTTTTCGATGTCTGGTGGTGGTGATAAAGCTACCTACCGCTTCTCCCTCTCGTATCTAAACGAAGGCGGAACAACCGTAGGAACCCATTTGAACCGATTAACTTCCAGCCTAAACATCGGCTACAATTTTTCTGACAAATTAAGGGTCGATGCAGATTTCACCTATGCAGACTCCTACAAAGAAGACAATTGGTCCTCATCGGTACGTTCAGAAGCATTGAGCAAGATGCCGAACAAAAGTCCGTTTTGGATTGACGACGTGACCGGTTTGGCCACTGACAATTATTTTATCCGTCAAAACTCGGAGGAGTTTCAAGGAGCATTTGACGGCTCGAGCAATTTTCACCCCATCATCATGGCTACCGAAAGCTACAACAATCTAAGTAGCAAAGAGGAGAATATGACCTTCCGCATAAACTATAATGTCTTGCAAGGATTGGTTTATACCGGTTATGTTTCCATGAAATTCAACACCGGAAATTCCAGAAAATTCTTACCCCAAGCTGCAACCGATGTGACTATTGACAATAGCTATGCCAACAGAAGCACGGATGCCTATTCCAACAATTTAGCTTTACAGTCGGAGAACAAATTGATATTCAGGAAGAACTGGAATGACGAACACAATATTGTTGCAACTGCTGTTTGGCGTACATCACAATCGGTCAGCTCCAATTATTCGACTGAAATCTACGGTGCATCTGCAGCTGGCATGTCCGATCCTTCAACGGGAGGCTCCATCCGGGCTCTTGGTTCGGGGAATTCAGAAGGCAGGTCGCTTTCAGGTATCGGTAGCTTCAATTATACCTTCTTGAATCGGTACATCATCAATGGTACTGCCAGTTACGAAGGGAAATCCAGCCTTGGAAAATCCAGAAGATGGGGTTTGTTTCCTTCCTTGGGTTTTGCATGGCATGCACAAGAGGAGTCTTTCCTGAGCGATGTGGAATGGCTTGACCAGTTGAAGATACGTGCCGGAGTTGGGCAGACAGGCCAAGCTCCAAGCGGAACTGCACCTTACATGGGCACCTATGCCTCTATTGGTAAGTACATTACAAATGCAGCCATCGCTCCATCCTCCATGCAATTGAACAATCTAAAATGGGAAAGTTCGACGGAAGTGGACGGAGGTGTTGACTTGGAGGTTTTTGACAGCAGACTCACCATGACTTTTGATTATTATTACAAGTACACTTCCGATCTTTTGCAATCTGGCGTTGCCATACCCTCGTCTACGGGTTACAACAACAAAGGGAATTCCATCGGCTATTACAATTCTGGAGAGCTTAGCAACACAGGTTGGGAATACCGTATAGAATACGATGTACTTAGAAGCAAGGACCTCAAGTTCAGTGTCAATTTCAACTTCAACCGCAATGTCAACAAAATTGAAAAACTTCCGGATAACATGAAGGAAACCACCTTTTCAATGGCTAACGGGAGATATGCACAAAAGGTAGGCGTTGGAACGCCAGCAGGTTCATTTTTCGGTTTCCGATACGATGGAGTTTATCAAAACCAAGAAGATACCTACGCCAAAGATGAAGAAGGCAATGTCATGGTGAACCTGAAGGGTGACCCCATCGTCATGAAAAACGGAAAATTCACAGCTTATCCTGGAGATGCCAAATACGAGGATCTCAATTACGACGGTCAAATAAATGAAAAGGACATCATCTACTTAGGCAACTGCATGCCTTTGGTTATTGGAGGTGGCGGATTCAACCTTAAATACAAGAGTATTTCGCTCATTACCTTCTTCCATTACAGACTTGGACAAAAAATCATCAATATGGCCAGGCTCAACAGCGAATCAATGTACGGGATGGACAATCAGAGCAGAGCGGTGTTGAGGCGTTGGAGAAACGAAGGAGATGATACAACCATTCCCAGAGCATTGTGGCAATATGGTCTGAACTATTTGGGTTCCGACCGATTTGTGGAAGATTGCTCTTTTGTACGTTTGAAAACCCTATCCGTAAGTTGTGACATTCCCAAGCCTATATGCCGTTCGCTTAATGTCAACACCATCAGTTTGTATGTCACTGGTTACGATATTTTCACCTGGACCAATTATACGGGGCAAGACCCTGAGGTCGGTTTACCTGGCAAAATTACAGGCTTGGCAATGGATAATGCCCAAACTCCTCGTAGCTTCCGTTTTTCTGCAGGTCTAAATGTCAATTTCTAATTCTAAGCGAATACGTCCAATGAAAAAATTCAAACATACACTCTTCGTTGCATTGACCCTGGTCCTATTCAGTTCCTGTTCCGATTGGCTTCAGCTACTACCTCAAAATCAACAGGTCAGTGATGGCTACTGGACCACACAGGAAGAAGTTGAAGCTGTTTTGAACGCAGGCTACTTGAATTTGCGCAACTTGGTGGAGCCACAATTGATACCACTTGGGGAACTTCGCGGAGGAAATATTTTCAGCATCAAGGCCAATAAACTGCAAAATTTCCAAGTGAAACCGACTGACAAGGATTTATGCGACTGGGGACCCTTTTATCAAATCATCGGTATTGCCAATGTGGTGCTTGCCAATGCATCCAAAGCTCAGGTCCTTGACGATACCTACGAAAAGGAAGAGATGAATGCACACTATACGGAAGCCTATTTTCTGAGAGCACTGTGTTATTTCTACTTGGTCAGAAACTGGAGGGAAGTTCCGTTGTTGACCGTTCCGTTCGAAGATGATTCGCATTCCTATCAGGTGCCAAAAGCTGCCGAAGCAGACATCATTGCACAAATCAAATCGGATATAAGGATTGCTCTGGAATCGGGTGCCACCAAAGAATCGTTCAATACCACCTGGGAAACAAAAGGACGTGCCACAAAGTGGGCCTTTTATGCTTTGATGGCGGATGTTTGCCTTTGGTCCGAAGATTATGAAAATGCCCTGCAGTATAGCGACTATCTGTTGAATTCCACTTCGGTCAAAGCTCCGAAATTTTTATCCACGGCAACGCATGAAAAATGGTTTTCCATGTTTAATCCGGGAAATAGTAATGAATCCATCTTTGAAATTCAATGGAATTATCAGGAAGGCCAAAGAAACAACCTCCCCATTTTATTCGACAATGTCGCTACAGGTAGGACGTACCAACTTTCACAAACCTTACTGGCTGAATTCAATACCGAATACACCTACACAATTGAAAACAGCACAATTGAAAACAACAAGACCGTTCGTTCCATGTACGGAGGTTATTTTACAGATTTGCCCGCTTCGTACGAAGTAGCTACTAGTGGCTATGTTTGGAAATACTGCGGTTCAAAAACTCTAACCGACAAGCGTACGCAAACTTATTACGACCCTAATTTCATCATCTATAGGGTGGCCGAAGTCTATTTGATGAAAGCAGAAGCATTGATCCTCCGCGGTAGTTCGCAAGAAGACTGGGCAGCGGCGGTCGAACTGATCAATAAGATTCGTAGACGTTCCAATCTGGAAGAACGTGAATTCACGGAAGACCTAAAAGAAAAAGACTTGTTGGAATGGGTTCTTTACGAACGCAGACTCGAATTTGTGGGTGAAGGAAAATGCTGGTACGACGAACTTCGCTTCGGCAGAAGAGGCAACAACAAATACAAGTCTCTTTTCCTGATCGATTATGTGACAGCGTATAACAAACAAGCTGGGGAATCTTGGCTGACATCCGTACTCAGCATCGACGACGCCCTGTTCCTACCCATTTCATTAACAGAATTGGAAACGAACAAAAAGCTAGTACAAAACCCATATTATTATTAATGCAGCCATGAAAAAACTACTGTTGATCCTACCGATACTGCTGTTGGCGTTTTATGCCTGCAAGGACCCCTTTATTGACAAGACCTACATTGAGCCGACTAACGAGGATTTGGAACTGACCAATGCATCCTATTTGAAGAAAAACGCCGACCAGTTTTCACTCTGGATTAAATTGCTGAAACACGCTGATCTATACAATGCACTGAATGATGCAAGCTCCATTTCGACGGTGTTTGCCCCGGACAACGATGCAATGGAGGAATTTCTGGCCTGGAAAGGAGTTACCACCGTGGAAGAATTGGATAAAAACTACGCAAAAAGTGTGGCAAAGGTTCACATTTTATCGAATAACTTAATCGAATCCGGCTTTATTGCCTATGTTGAATCGGGTATCATACCTATTCCAACCATTTTTGGAACCTACATATCCACCTCATACGGTTATACAAACACCGATGTGGATGATGTAGACCTTCCGAATTCCACCCCTCAGGATACCTTGTCAATCTATCTGAACAATCAGGCCAGACTAAAGACCCTGGCCAGAACCACATCAAATGGTCAGGTTTATGCCTTAAGTGGCGTCATACGTCCTTTAGTAGAGTCTATCCCAGAAGTGCTTACTACTGCGAAAGAGTATACCATTTTTCTGGATGCGTTGGATAAAACTGGCTTGAAAGACACCTTCTCGGTAGTAGCCGACACCGTCTATAATTTAAATGGCAGTTACTCTGTCAATGATATTCGGTTTACCTGCTTTGCGGTTCCCGATGGCGTATACAATACGTCTGGAATTATGAATGTGGAGGGCTTGGCTTCTTACATTGGTGCAGGAGTGGATTATACGAATCCCAATAACAAGATGAACCAATACGTTCGGTATCATTTCCTTACCAAGGAAAATGAACGTTCCAAACTATTCACTTTTCAAGAAGCAGGTCAGGTTGTTTTGTTTGATACCTATCTGACCAGTCAAGTCATAGCAGTGAATAACGACAACATTGGCAACTGCATCAATCAAAATGTCCGCCTTATCCGGAGCGACATTAAGGCAAGCAATGGTATCATCCACAAAATAGATCACATCATGCCTGTCTATGAACCCACTCCTGTAACAGTCCGCTGGGACTTCACCAATTTCTCAGACATTCAATCCTTTGTGAATACCTATGGAGCAGCAAAAAATTTAGGAGACTTGTATACAAGCCCATTATCAGGCAAGGATTATCAAATTGACTTAAGTGCTGATATGCGAGACGGAAATTTTGGGACCATCTCATCCATCCTATACAAGGCTAATCCGGGGAAATCTTCGACAGCGGCTTGGCGTAAAGTCGGTTTTTACAAATGCTTTTACGAGAGTTCGACCTTGAAAACCATAAACAAATACAATGCTTACATGGACAACCTGATGATACTCAACTTGGGGTATGCCGGCTGGGTGGAACTCAAATCGCCGACCATTGTAAAAGGCAGGTACAAAGTGAAGTTTTATTACGCAGGAGCGGCTGGACTCAAGTCCTATTACACGGGGGGTAGTCTTACCAAGTTCAATTTGGACGATTACCAGAAATCCATCTATCTATGGAAAGGCTTGCCTGCCAAATTTACCGACCCACTCAAGCAGCTCAATTCCAATGCAAGCGGCCTTGCTGGTGATGTCATTTGGGAAGCGGTCGAATTCAGCACGTCAAAAAGCCATACCTTCAAGGCTACGATGATGGACATCAATGCCAAGACGAGCGGTTCCTATCGCCAGATGTGGGATTATTTGGAATTCATTCCAATTTAAAAAACTGAACAAACGTATGAAAACAACAAAAATAAGTACATTTTTCGGAGCTTGCCTGATGCTAGTTGGAATGATTTCCTGCCAAGACTTATGGGATGAACATTATGGCCTTTCAAAAATGGAGTCAGAAAACTTCACCATATGGGACGGCGATATTCAGAGTTACATTAAGAGCAGGCCTGAACTGACTTCCATGGATTCTTTGTTGGAAGATCAGGACATGTATGTTGAAACAGTTACAGAAAGCGGATACACCTTCATTGTATACGAAAACCAAGCATTGGCTGTTAGAGCAGCAGGCAACGACACCCTCTTGGCCAAAAGTTGTGTCTCCGACATTTCCATATCGCCTTCCAAACTCAAAGATGGATTCAGCATTTTTACCCGCTTGAACAAGAATGTTTGGGTTTATGTCAAAGACAGCGTCGTTTACTTTGACAATTACAGGCTGAGTAAGAAAGTCAAAACCAGCAATGGTTACGTCTACTATGTGGACAGTGTCATCACCGTACGCCCCTCCGTTTACGACATGCTCAAAAATCTGGGCAACGATTACTCCATTTTTAAGTCGTTGGTGGAACGCTATGAAGAAGCTTACTTCGATCCTGTATTAAGTACGCCCAAGGGTGTTGATCCCATGGGTAACACCACGTATGACACGGTCATGTCCGTTCGAAATACGCTGATGGACCGTTACACGGCTGAAGGTTTGAAAAGTTGGGACATGCGTTCCGAAGATTTTACAAGCACCATGTTCATCCCTTCCAATAACCTGGTGAACAACGCGATCAAGGCAGCAATGGACAGCATCCCCATTTGGTTGGGCAGAACGGCAACACCCGAAGACCGTGCAAAATTTGAACAATGGATCGTACGATCCTGTTTTGTCGATAAAAGACTCACTGCCGAAGATGTCGCTGCATCCTCAACTGATTTTCGATGTGTAGCAGGCAATCAGATGGTCATCGATTTAACGCAAGATGCTAAAACGTTTAAACCGGCCGATGTAGCCTACTGGCGACCTTCCGTACAGACAGTGAATACGCAGGGTATTTCGTTGAGCAATGGGAAAGCCTACTACTTGACCAACTTCAAAATTCCAAATCACGTTGTGATTTACCGGGTTAAAGCAAAATTCTATGAATTGTGGGGTGCCATGACCGATGCCCAAAAAATCAAGTATTTCCGTTGGCAAAACTGGATGGAACCCTTGATCGTGAATGATGCACAATCGGAATTCATGCTATCTGAAACGCTACCGACCATGTATTATCATGTTCTCACTGCAATACCGACTCTAGTTGCAAGACGAGATTCTTTGGTCTGCAGTGTCACCTATGACGGAATGCTATATAATAATACGACCAAAAAGCTAACCGAATGTTTTCTGCCTGCTGGAGAATATTACTTACGAATGGGATTCAAACACAGCCTACGCTATTCCATCAACATCAAGTTCAACAACGAGGTTTTGGTGGAGAACATGCTGTTGTATGCACAAGGTTCGAATTTCCATTTCGACCGTGGATCGGTTAGTGACCTGGATTATTATGGCAGCTCCTCCATTGGTTTTCCGGAAGGTTACGACTGGAGAGATTGGATCGAAAAGAATGAAAAAGCAGTGGCCTACGATACGGACGGCTACCAAGTGGCCATTGTCAACATTCCCCACAGTGGGAATTTCACCATCACCATCGAGTCGAACGATATGTCTTATCTGTACAATCCGATCAACAACCGCACAAAAAACAATGTCACCCAGCTGATGATGTACCATTGGTGCTTAAGGCCGACCGCCAATAACTATTAAACGAATAAGGATATGAGGAAGAGAACCATACTACTGGTCGTTATTTCATGCATGCTTTCCATCGGCAGCTGGGCACAGAATAAAGTGTTCTCCGGGCAGGTCTTCAGCACGGACGGGTTACCGATTCAGGGTGCCATCATCACGCCATCAAACGGAATGCCATCGGTGGTTTCTGATAAAGACGGTGTCTATCAATTGACGACTTTACCTGAAAAGGGTTTTCTAAAAGTGGTGGCCGAAGGTTATTACGACCTAGAGTATAGGGTTGCCAAAAGCCTTTTGCCAAAAGCCATGACACTCGTACCGATTTCGTCAGTCAAATACAATGGACTGGTGCGCTTCCCCGAATTCTCTCAAAATAGGGAAAACAAGAGTGTCAGCACTCAGGCTGTTGAGAAAAAAGACATGAAGAAAGGATTTACCATCGACTTGGCCATCCAGGACGAATTACCTGGGCTGCAAGTGATTCGAAAAGGTGGCATGCCTGGCGAAGGATCCTTCCTTAATCTTCGTGGTACCCATACGTTTGTGGCTGAATCCAATCCACTTGTGGTCGTTAACGGCATCCCGTATCTAGGAGATCAGAAAACGTCCAATACCATCAATGGTTATTCCAGAAACAACTTGTTCGGTTTCAATAAGGAAGATATCCGCAATGTCACCCTATTAAAAGGAGCGGATGCTGCTCAATACGGCTCACTTGGATCGAATGGAGTATTGCTAATAGAAACGGAGCAAGCAACCTCCGACAATCTAGAAACACGCATTTCATTCAACAGCCAATTCGGGATCAGTTTGCCGGGCAAAACCGTACCGGTGCTTAATCCTGCCGAATTCAAAACCTACCTTCAAGACATTGGCATGACCCGCTACGAACTGATATCCACCCTGCGCTCCGACTACCCTTTTCTAGAAAATTCTGAAAATTACAACTCCTATCTGTTTAACAACAACACGGATTGGATAAGGCAAGTGCAAGGTCCTTCTTTTGTGACAGACAACGTTTTCCGTGTAGAGGGAGGTGATGAAATAGCCAAATACAACATTTCATTTGGTTACACGTCCGAAGGTGGTGTCTTGGGAAATACCAATACGGACAGCTATCATACGCTCATCAATTCAAACATCATGGTAAACCGCAAAGTGGATATCTTCACCAACGTCGGTCTTTACTATGTCAACAGCAAATTGCAGGAGCAAGGTCGTGAATCGGCTAGCAATGCACTGACATCGGCCTATTGGGCGATGCCTGTCCTAAGTCCTTATATGAAGGAAGCCAACGGAAATATTCTGTCCAGTTTCGCAACCTTCGATGGTTGGAATGTAAATGAAAATCCTCAATTTCCCTACGACAATGTGAGCAATGCCTTGGCCATTGTCAATACCGTAAAAGCTACCGACAAAGTCTATGATGCCAACATTCGTTTTGGACTAAACTACCGGATGAACCGCTACCTGACCATCACTGGCTTGATGAACCTGTATTACAATTACACCGAAGAAAGCATCTTTATCCCAGGTGTAACCAATCAGGCCATCGTGCCTCAATATTACAGTACAGGTTTGAATACTGTCCGTATGGGCGTTACAGAAAATAAAACAAACTTCTATGGTCTGAACGCACTCTATGAGCGGACCTTCGACGAAATACACCAACTTCGTGCGAATGGTGGCGTACGTTATATCGGTAGAAGTCTGGAATATGATTTTGCAAGGGGATACAACACCGCCAACGACTTTTATGAAACGCTGGGAAGCGTGACGGACGATAAAGATATTTCCGGAAGCATCAACGAATGGAAATCCCTCAGTTATTTCCTTCATGCCGACTACATCTTTGACCACCTGCTCAAAACAACCGTCAATATGACGTTAGACGGGACTTCTGTTTCGGGAATTCACACAAACCGCTTCGGGCTGTTTCCATCCCTCAGTTTGACGTATATGGCTGCCAATACGGGAGACTTGCCAGAAGCCATCAACTTGTTGAATTTCACTGCCGAAGTTAGCAGAACCGGGAACAGTAGGTTCTCTTCCAACTATGGAAAAAACTATTACCGAAATTCCAATTTCTTTAACTTGGGCACCATCACCAGATCAAGCGTACCAAATACAAAATTACAGTGGGAAAAGAAAGATCAGGTGGATTTGGGTTTTGACCTTTCCATGCAGGACAACAAAATAAACATGCAATTTAACTGGTTTTCAGCACGATCGTTCGATTTGCTGGTAGCACGTGAAATCTCTTCCGTTTATGGTTCTGCCGATTATTACGGCAATGTGGGCGAAATTGCGACCAATGGTTTGGAATTCTCCATTCGCATTAACCCAATTCATACAAAATCGTTTGACTGGATGGTTGGCGCCTCTGTTTCAAAAGCATCAAGCATCATCAAATCGCTGGGCAATAGCAGTGAATTGATCTCCAACTTCAATTCTTTTGGAGAAGACGACGTTGAAATCATTTCTCGCATTGGTGAGTCTCCCTATCAATTCTATGGACTACGAACCAATGGTATTTTCAATACCACGGCAGAAGCAGAAGCTGCTGGGCTAAGCAATGTGTATGGTAAACCCTATCAAGCTGGAGACATTCGTTTTGTCAATACAAACGACGATGATCAAATCATCAATGCCAAAGACAAACAACTCTTGGGCGATGCAACTCCAGATTGGTTTGGATCTTTAAACACATCTTTAAGGTACGATCAACTAACTTTATTGGCCCAGTTCGGGTATTCATTAGGCAATGTTGCATTTAATGCAGTACGTAGAGATTTGGAGTCAATGAGTACGTTCCACAATCAAGCCACATCGGTGCTTAACCGTTGGCAAATGGAGGGTCAGGAAACATCTACCCCCAGGGCTGTTTACGGAGATCCAGCTGGGAACAACCTCTTTTCAGACCGATGGCTCGAAGATGCATCGTATCTGAAACTGCGTAGCCTCACTTTGAGTTATCAGTTCAAAAATAATTGGTTCAACCTTTTCCGTTCAGGAACGGTTTATGTGGTGGGCGAAAATCTGTTCACCTTCACCAAGTATTTAGGTGGAGATCCTGAATTCTCCTATTCCAACGAAGCCTTCATGCAAGGCTTTGATTACGCCAAGGTGACTATGCCAAGAACTTTCAAATTAGGATTCAGTCTGAATTTCTAATCAAAAAACGATCCGAATCATGAAACGAATTTTCAAGAATCTTTTTTTAGTGCTGAGCATCTTCTCTTTAGCTGCTTGTACCGAATTCTTCGATACCAATCCCGACGACATTACCAATGCGGACGAATACATTCAGAAAGATGATGAGATGTACAAGGGTTTTTTAGGGATATTGACCAAAATGCAGCAAGCTGGCGATCAAGCCATCTTCCTAACCGATACTCGGGCCAATTTTTTGGAAACTACAGGCAATGCCCCTGTTGAATTGCAGGATATCTGCAATTACAAAGAAACTAATGGTAACTCCTATGCCAATCCGTTGTGTTACTATGCTGTTGTCATTGCTTGCAACGATTTCATCGATAAGATGGATGCATACAAAGCAAAAATGGGAACCAGTATGGACGAAAAATCCGTTATCAACTTCAATGCTTTGATAAGTAGCACGTTGAGAATTAAGGTGTGGGCATATTACACCATTGGCCGCATCTACGGAAAGGCTATCTGGTTTGATGATCCTTTGGAAGACCTTAAGAACCTGAACGATACATCAACATTCACACAATTGGATGACATGCCCTCCATTGTAGAAAAATGTGTTGCGCTTCTTGATTCAGGCATTACGGTTAACAACGAAAAGATATCCTCGCAACTCGTCATGGACTGGGTGAAATGGATCGATCCCGAAAGCCAGAATCAGGCCAAATACCGATATTGGAATTATTTGACACCAAATTGGTTGCTTTTGCGATGCGAGCTTTTGTCCTGGCGCGGACAAGATGCCGACTGGCTATGGATCAGAGACAGCATCCTTGACTTTCTTTTCATAACACGGACCGCTCCTGCTGACCAATTTAACCTGTATCCAGGTTATATGTACGTTTGCAACATTCCATTGACCGGGAATTATTATAACATGTTCTATACGGAACAAATGGGTTACAATTACCAATTCGTAAGTGGAATCATGTACGATTACTTAAATGACCAAACCAATAGACTGGTTGAATACTATTGCCCCGCCTACCCTGGGAAATATTACCTACGACCATCATCGTACGCCATTGGTAAGTATCGTGAAGAAGATATTCGCAGTTTGACACAGAAATTATGCATGGATGTCATCAATGGTGACACTTGTTTCACCAAAAACTACTACCACCGTGGCACTTTCCTAAAAACCAAGACTTTTGAAATTGTACCGACCATCGTACTGCAACGTGGGCACGACTATCATTTCCTACTGGCCGAAGCAGAAAATCACCTTGGGAACTGGGATCAAGCAGAAAGCATCTTGAATCAAGGCATTACCAATAGATTCACCTATGCAAGTTATATGCCTGCAACCTGGTCCCCCAAATACTCCGTTTGGTTTGGTGACAATGGAGGATACGGTGAAATTGGCATCGTAGGTTGTGTACGTGGAGCAGATCACCCCCTGCCAAAAAGCACGGATGCCGGATACACCAAGGAACAGCGAATCCGCATCTACGATGAAGCATTGGCCGATGAATACTTATTGGAATACACCGGTGAAGGCAAATCGTACAGTTACCTGATCAAACTGGCAGAACGATACAACGATGCATCCATCATTGCCGACCGTGTGGTGCCAAAATATCCGTCAGCAATGCAACCGGAAATTGATTCAAAAATCAAAAATGGTGGTTATTGGGTGAACTGGGATCTAAACGGTGACAACAACTAAATTGTTAATTACTTACCTTTAATAATATGAATATGAAAAAACATCTATCTCTAATCTTGCTCAGCGTGCTTTTAAGTACGATGATGGCAACGGCCAAAAACACGGTCGTGTCAAATGTAACAGAGCTTAAGACTGCATGGTCATCTGCAGTGGACGGCGACTCCATCTCGATAAACCCCAGTGGAGGTTTAATCTACAATACAGGTAAAATCACCATGTCTTCAGCTGGGGGATGTATTACTTTGCGTTCAGCAAAACCAGATTCATTGCCTCTCCTTCAAATTGAAATTACCGGAGTGACACTACCAAGTGGAAAGACCTGCGGTCTGGTTTTTGAGAACCTGCATTTGCAATACCGCTCTCCAGGAGGTACCTCTGGTCAACTAATCTATTACTCAGGTACTGTTGCAACTTTTACGAAATTAATCTTTAAAGGTTGTGAGATTTCTCAAACTGTTCGTAGTTTGTTCCGAAGCATCACACCTGCTGTCACCGTCCTTGACCCCAGTACCGGCCTACCTTATCCGAGTTGTGGAGATGTGGACTATTTCGAGATGAGCAATTGCAAAGTGCACAATACATTCTATGCCGGAAACAATTGGCCTTTGGTCTATTTTGGCCATTTACCCGTTGAAATGAATTTCAGAAACAACACATTTTATGATCTTCCTTACCTGAAGAGCATTTTCACGATGAATTATGCTGTACCTGGAGTTGGTAGAAATGCCACCATCAATTTTGAGAACAATACGGTCTGTATTTCAGGCCCAACGGGCGGATTGATTTCAACTGGTAACTATTTGAGTCAGGAATCCGTTTTCAATATTAAAAACAACGTGCTACTAGTTCCGAATTGGGTGAACCCAGCCAACTTACATGACACTTTATATGGCGATCCAAAAATTGTTATTAGTAAATACGGTATCATTCAAGCATCTAACAATCTGGTTCAAGGTTACAATACTTGGACTTCAGGTCAGAGTATTGATGCAGAAGGCGAAGGTGCTTTTGTCGCTTTGGATACTGTTCCTCAATATACCATGGCAAGTCTTGGCGTAAAATGGGAGGATTTCTCCGATCCTAAAATGGGCAACTACTCCTATTTATTTACCAATCCTATGGCTACAGCCAGCAGCACGGGTGGGCCCATCGGTGACCCTCGTTGGGTCTTGAGGTTCACAACTCCAAGATACCTAAATGTCTCTGCCGATAATGCCTCTGCAGTAGTTACTCCAATTAAAGATGTTTACGAAGACGGTTCTTCCGTCAAGGTAACTGCTTCTGTTGTTGTTGGATTTAACTTTGTCAATTGGCGCGACACTTTGGGCAATGTCATTTCTGCTGCTAATCCATACACATTCAACATCTCAGCCAATACCAACTTGGTAGCACATTACGAAGCGCTCTTAACCAAAGCAGTATCTGTTACCCTGAAGGGAACCAATACCGCCACCTATACCATCGCTCCTATACGGACGACGTATTATGCAGGTGACATCATCACCACCACCCTGAATACACATGCCATCAATACGTTCTTAGGATGGAGCGACGGTAAGACGACACTGGTTCGTGTTGACACACTCAATACGGACTTGCTTCTGACAGCAAAATTCACACAACAACCCTATCTATTGGCTTGGGATTTCTCACACCTAACTGGCAACAATGCAACTTATAAAAGCCTTGTGTCCAATCTCGCGCTAGATCCCGCCAACAAGGGAGTCATGAACATGATTTTGGGTCCGGATACACTAGCCGCCAACTTTGGAACCCGCAACAACAAGTTCACCGGTCTTGAATTGAACAATTGCGCACTCCGCAAGAGTTTCAATGCAAAAGCATTACCAGATTATCTTTACATTAAGTTTTCTACCAAAGGAAAAACTGGAATAAAGGTCTCCTCTGCAATAGCATCCGATAACAACATCCGCAAGATTCAGAAGATTGAATATTCTCTGGATAGCATCAATTACACGGCATTTGTGACCGACTCGATGCCTACCGACAGCGCCAGCTTATGGAGCAAATGGAAAACCTTACAAGGCAACTTGCCAGTAGAGGCACAAGACAAAGATATGGTTTGGGTACGTTGGATTTCCGATCCTACCAGCCCCATTTTAGCAGTACCTACTTCAGACAAAAAGTTTGAATATGCCTACATTTCAAAGGTTGTCGTTTTGGCTGACTTAGATATGGGCGGTGCTTCATGGCGTGTAAATCCGTTAGAAAGCTATGTTGGTGGTCAGGAAATCACTTCTGTTCCTGGAATTAAGCTTACACTGGGTGGTCCGACCAATGTTTGGTCAAACTTCGATACGACCTTTACTTTTGGTCCGGCAACGTATATTTCCACAATCAACGGTACTGTAAACCCAGTTGACGCTACCGGCAAGAAATTCTCTGCAGCAGGTGGTACACCTCCCACAGTTGGAGCATTTTACAAATTTGATGTGACCTACGACGGTGCACTCGATGCTGCCATCATCATCAATGCTGCCAAAGCTTCTTACATTGTGGAGAACACTACCGCCATGACTGGTTACAGCAACTTCCAGGTGGCTGTCAAAACTTACGCGAGCTATTCCATTCCTGTAAAAGCAGGCAATAGCTACTATTTCTTCAGTGAAGGCTCCAAAATGGGTATGATGGGATTTGTGTATCGAATTGGCGCATCTGTCAAGAACCAAGTGAAAACCATTAACACCGTGTATACCTCAGGCAACAGCCTGTTCGTAAAAGCAATCAGCAATGGACGTGTTTCGGTATATGACTTATTAGGTAAATCTGTTCGTTCAATCGATGTTGTTGAAGGAATCAACGAAATCTCCGGTTTGAACAAGGGCATTTACATTGTAAAAATCGGAACTGAAAACATTAAGGCCATCCTTTAGTTGTTTTTTAAATCTAATTGAAAAGGGCTACCGCAAGGTGGCCCTTTTTGTTTTTATAAAAAATGTCAAAAAATCGACAGAAAATATAATTTTATTCCACACATTCTAAAAAAAACCGCCGTATCATTGTCGTGCAAAACACACCTTTTTGAAAATCTAATTTTGATCGAATGAAAAACAGACTTTTCTTACTGATTGCGTTTCTTGCTTTTTCATTTTTCACCTTTGCCCAGCAGAAAACGGTCAAAGGCAATGTGAAAGATGAAAGGGGAGAACCTGTTATTGGAGCTACCATTGTAGCGAAAGGAACCACCAAGAGTATCATATCGGATGTGGATGGAAATTTCAACTTTAGCGTACCCACAACAGCCAAGACCATCCTTGTATCATCGATTGGTCTGGATAAAAAAGAAGTGGAAATCAAGGATGGTGTAATCTTTATTGTTCTTATGGACAATGCCTATTCCTTGAACGAAGTTGTCGCCATTGGTTACGGTACCCAACGGAAAAGAGATCTGACAGGCTCGGTTTCCTCAGTCAGTGAGAAATCATTGAGGGACATACCCGTAGCAACAGTGGCTGAAGCGCTAACCGGAAAAATGCCGGGTGTACAAGTTACTACGACAGAAGGTTCACCCGATGCCGAAATTAAGATCCGTGTGCGAGGCGGTGGATCCATTACTCAAAGCAATACACCCTTATACATAGTAGACGGATTTGCCAGAGACGACATTAGGGATCTATCTCCGAGTGAAATCAAATCATGCGACGTTTTGAAGGACGCTTCCTCCACAGCCATTTACGGTTCTCGGGGTGCAAACGGGGTTCTCATCATCACTACAAAATCGGGCGAAGAAGGCAAAACCAGAGTCAACTATGCTGGATATGCTGGCATTAAGAACATCACCAAGATATTGGACGTTTTATCACCATACCAATTTGCACGAAAGCAATATGAACGGGCACTTTATGGTGATGACAAAGTGAAAAGCGAATACGAAACCTATTTTGGTAGTTTCGACGATTTGGATTTGTACAATTACATGAACGCCACCAATTGGCAGAAAGAGACTTTTGGCAGAACGGGCACGACGCAAAATCACAGTATTTCAGTGAATGGAGGTACCAAGATCTTTGATTACGACGCCACCTTCAGTCGAATTGACGACAAGGCCATCATGATCATGTCCGATTACATCCGAAACAACGCCAGTGCCAAATTCAACATCAAACCTGTGAAGTGGCTCAAAGTCAACTTGGCAGCGCGTTTTTCAAATACAGTGGTTAATGGCTCAGGTGCCAACGACGTGACAGGATCTGAAAAATCGACCAACGATTCCCGTGTAAAAAGTGCCGTGGTTTATCAACCCATCAATCTGACCAACCTCATCGCTCAGAACGATGACGAAGATGCCATTTCCAATTTGTATTCTCCCATTGTCAACTCACAGGACAACAACCGATATCAAAACACCAGCGATTATAGACTGAATGGCGGATTGACGGTTACTCCGACTAAGAATTGGAGCCTCAACTCCAACATCGGTTGGCAGAAGACATCGAAAAATGACGAACGCTTTTATGGGCTGAGTTCCTATTTCGTGAAAGACGGTGGCGCCGGAAAAAGAAACAACTTGCCTGCTCCGGCCATTTTATTGAGAAATACCTATACCACAGTCATTCAGAACTCAAATACCATCAACTTTAAAAAGGACGATATCCTGGAAGGTCACGACCTCAATATCGTCGTAGGTGAAGAAACCTACCTCAAAAAGTCCAACTACCACCTGGACGATGTTCAAGGCATGCCTCAGACATACTTATCACATCAGGCATGGGCAAATCCCGATTCCGGTGCCCTCAAAACGAAGGATTACACTTTCCCGGACGAAGCGCTCCTATCGTTCTTCGGACGTTTGAATTACGACATTCTAGGCAAATACCTCATCGTCGCAACTTTCCGTGCGGATGGTTCCAGCAAATTCGCCAAAGGAAACAGATGGGGCTATTTCCCTTCATTTTCCGCTGGATGGCGCATCTCGGACGAAGAGTTTATGGTCGATTCGAAAAGCTGGCTATCCAACCTTAAACTACGTGCCAGTTATGGATCCTCTGGGAACAACAACATCAGCAATGCGGCCTATATGCGCAGTTACTCTACGTCAACGACCAATTGGCTTCCGAACGATTTCCCACAGTCCATCATGACAGTCGGTTCCTACATTGGTGATGTATTGGTTGCAGTCATGCCAAATCCAGAATTAAAATGGGAAACAACCATCACACGAAATGTTGGTCTGGATTGGGGCTTTTTGAACAATAGGATCAACGGTACCATCGAGGCCTATTTGAACACCACAAAAGACTTGTTGATCCCACTGCCTGTTTCCGGTTCTGGCTATGCTTACCAATGGCTGAACATGGGACAAACTTCCAACAAAGGCTTGGAATTTAATGTGAATGCCGCTTTGATTCAAAGCAAAGACTTCAACCTCGATCTTGGTTTTAACTTCAGTACGAACCGCAACAATGTCGACAACCTGGGAACATTCAGCTCCTACCAGTTCAACGAAGCATGGACCAGTCTGTCTGAAGCATCCAACAGCTACGTCGTAACACCTGGCCAACCCGTAGGTTTGATTTATGGTTTTAAGAATATTGGCAGGTACGATGCCTCCGATTTTACATGGTCCAACGGCAAATGGGTGGCCAATCCAGGAGTTGTAAACAACAGCGCCATAACCGGCCTAAGCTGGGGACCAGGTGCTATGAAGCTTTTAGATAATGACGGTAACGGAACAATTTCTGAAGCTGACCGTGTGGTCATCGGTAATACCAATCCGAAACATTACGGTTCGTTCAACCTCTCTTCCAACTATAAAAACGTTGACATTTCAGCCAATTTCAATTGGGTCTATGGAAACAATATCTACAACGCCAATAAGATTGAGATGTCCACCAATTATTATAAGTACAGAAATTTATTAACCACCATGGAGCATTCCTATTCACAGGTGGATTGGAGTACTGGAGCACGCATTACAGATCCCAGCCTTTTGGAAGCAGCCAATGCAAGTGCTGATATCTGGGCTGTTCCTACCGGAAGATATGCCACCACCTCATGGGCAGTCGAAGATGGATCTTTCTTACGTTTGAATAATCTGACCATCGGTTATTCGTTACCCAAAGAACTGATGTCCAACCTGAAGGTGCAAAAACTACGCATCTACTGCTCAGCATACAATCTTTTCATGCTGACCAACTACTCTGGTTATGACCCTGAAGTCGATTCCCGACGTAAATCTCCGGCCACCCCTGGCGTTGATTATTCTGCCTATCCAAAAAGCCGGTCATTCAATTTTGGAGTTAACATCACCTTATAAAATCCAGGAACACAATGAAAAAATATAGTATCATTCCATTATTTGTGCTTTTGGCATTAGGAGCTTTCACTTCCTGCAAAGATTTCCTCAACGTATCCAGCGCGTCCAACTTCAGCGATGATATCGTATTTGGAACGCCCGATCAAGCCAATATTGCCATTGCATCCATCTATGAAATTTTCAATCAGAACAATTCCTACCGCAACCGCCTTTGGTTGCAAATGGGAACGAATACCGACCTGGAATATCGTTCCGGTTGGGCAGACACTAGAGTGGGCACCTATACCAAAGCAGACGACTTGTTTTCACTATACGCTGCGAATACTACTGTTGCCGAAGGCTACAACAACACCGATGACAATCCTTGGAACCGCGTTTACAACGGCATTGAACGTGCCAATCTGGCAATCGAAGGCATTCGCACCTACGGCAGCCCTGCTGCAGGAAACGATATGGGTCAGTTGTTGGGTGAAGCTCTGACTTTGAGAGCCTTTTTCTACTACGATCTAATCAAATGGTGGGGCGATGTTCCCGCACGTTTCATTCCTGTCAATGCCACCAACATCTATGTTGCAAAAACAAACAGGGATATCATATACAATCAAATCATTGGAGACTTACAGGAAGCTTCAACATTGCTTTCTGCTCCAGGAGGAACCTTTACAACCACAACGCAAAGAGTTAGTAAAGATGCCGCAAGAGGTTTATTGGCGAGAATTTGCTTATCTGCCGCCGGTTACTCCATGCGACCAGATAGCACTGCTTCCGATTCCATCGCAATAAAAATAACGGTTTCGGAGGCTCGAAAAACTGAGCTTTACACAATTGCCCGCGATGCCTGTCGCGACATCATCTCCGATGATCATTACAGCTTGGACAGTACCTTCAAAACCATCTTCTATCAACAATGTCAGAACAATGTGACCCCCGGAAGGGAAGTCATCTGGCAATTGCCCTATAAGTTTGGTTCACGCGGTCGTATGCTGTACAATCTTGGCTTACCTCGGGAAGCAGACAGCCGAACCGGCTCTCACAACACAGTTGCCGTAGGCGGTCAATTTAAGGTGATGCCCAGCTTCTTCTACGATTACGATATGAACGACACACGTCGTGATGTTACCGTAGTGCCCTATAAAGTAGTGAAAAACGCCACCCTAGGCGTGATGGAACAATCCCTTTCAAGTGGTGTGACTGGCTTCAATATTGGTAAATGGCGTGCCGAATGGCTTGGCGTGGCAGTTACCGGCACCGATGACGGCGTTGCCCCCATCATTTTACGATATGCCGATGTTTTACTGATGTTTGCCGAAGCCGATCTGTTCCTGAACGGTACCGATGGAGCCAATTATTTCAATCAAGTTCGCAGACGTGCATTCAGACAGCCAATCAACACTGCCTCTGCTTATGATTTGTCACTGACACTTAGCAATATCAAGCAGGAAAGAGCCTTTGAGCTTTGCGGCGAGAATATCCGCAAGTTTGATCTGATCCGTTGGGGTGAACTCAAGGCAAAGATTGATTCGGCTTCTGACAACCTTAGGGAACTTCGGGATGGAATTGGGAATTATGCCACGGTTCCAAACACCCTCTATTACAAATACCAAGTTGACAGCACAATAGCTCCTGGTGAACGCGTATTGGTCATTTATGGCTTGAACCGTGGTGAAACGGATGTAAAAACGACGACCGACCCGGCAGGTGGATGGATTAAGAAGGATTGGACCATCGGTATATCAAGTACCTCGAATGATTTTTACCTGAGCGATGGTTTTAACACCCATTTTTACCTCCAAAATCCAGACAAACGCCAATTGTTACCCATCATGCACCAAATCATACTCGGAAGCAACGGCAAACTGACAAACGACTACGGTTATGGCAATTAAACATCTTTCAACCTATATAAACATGAAAAAAATAAAATCAACCTATATGTTGCTGGCATTGTTGGCCGCAACTTGTTTTGGTGGGATGTTTACCTCCTGCACGGAGGATTTGACACCATTGAACCTGCCTTATTTGTTCCGCCCCATCAATGTCAATGCGACTATGAACGGGGTGAATGCGACTATCACCTGGTCCAATGTTGAAAACGCCACCAACTATACGATCGAAATCTATCAGGATAGCCTCGCCTATGATAGCACCAACCTTGTTTTGAGAGATACAACATCCAGTACTTCGTATTTGGTGGAATTAGGCGGTGAAACCAGGTACTCGGCACGGATTCGGGCCAACGCCAGTGATACGACCAAGAGTTCAAAGTACAATGGAACCTTGACTTTCAAAACTCCGGCTGAAAACATTTTCAATGGCTATCAATCCTATATGAACGACATTCATAAGACGGAGATCAAATGGTTGCCCGGTGCCAATGTCACGCATCTGGTTTATACGGCCATCGGTCTTCCTGACTCGACGGTAACCGTTACAGCAAGCGAAGCTCTTGCCGGTAAAAAAGAAGTTTCAGCACTTCCAAATGCCAACTACACGGTAAAAATATATAACAGAACAAATCTGCGTGGTAATGTCAAGGTGCTTGTTGAAGGTGATGTATTTTTAAGTTCCGCTCAAACAGGGGATTTGGTAACTACACTGAACAACGCGACATCCGGGCAAGTCATCGTGCTCGATTCAGGCGCCGTTTATACCATTGGAACTGCATCCTATCTTTTCAAGAAGAACATCAAAGTAATGGGTCGAACCAGAACCAATCTTCCTGTCATCTGCATGTCGACAGGTACTACTTCCGGTACTGCCATGTTGGGTATTGATACGGTTACCATTGACAAAGTCGCGTTCGAGAACATTAATTTCACTGGCTATGTCACCAATAATCCGAGTGCCACCAAAATTGATTACTTAATCAATAATGGTGCGAAGTTTACGTTGGAAACCCTCTCGTTTACCAACTGCAGAATGCATAATTTCGGAAGGACGCCTATGCGCCTGAAGGATGGCAAAGAGCAACGGATCACCAACCTCATTTACGACAATTGCGTGATCAACGAAATTGGGTTCGGCAGTACGTATGCACTCGTAAACGTAAATACTAAGGACTACATCACCAACATCACGTTCAACAATTGCACCTTGTACAATTTTAAAGGCTCATTGATTCTAAAGACTGGCGCTTATCCAATGGGTAAGGTCAGTTTGACAAACTGCACCATCAATCAAGCCGACCAAGACCCAGCAACTCGGTTGCTTTTTGACTTCAATTCTGCTGCCTTTAGCCCTACAGACGGCATTACCATTAAAAACTGCATTTTCGGAAGTACAGGTCCAACAGCCGGTGGTTCCATTGCCGCAGGTTTAAGGTCTTCAACTGCAGTTGTCACAATAACGGGTTGCTACTTCACCACCGATTATATTGACGAAACGGCTGTTGGAGGTGTTAACTATTCCATCAAAGGTAAAATGACCTCCTATTCAGGAGCTTCTACAGGGTTGTGGAATGATCCATTAAACGGCATCTTCACCATTAAGGACGCTGCTTTTGCAGGGAAAGGCGTTGCCGGTGACCCGCGTTGGTATTGATCGAAACTTTTCATAGACCGTATATATTGAAGAAGGGCAACCCGTTTGGGCTGCCCTTCTTCAATTAGGAGTTTGTGTTATTCCTTCTCTCCGTATGCCAAATCACCGGCATCGCCCAAACCTGGAACGATGTACGAGTGACTGTTCAATTCTGGATCGATGGCTGCACACCAAAGCGTCGTATTTTCTGGGAAACAAGCTTTGACATAATCCACACCGGCTTGACTGGCAATAATGGTGGCCAGATGTAGGTTAGCCGGCATGCCTTTTGATAAGAGGGCTCCGTACGAAAGTTCCAGCGAACTGCCTGTTGCCAACATCGGATCGGTGATGATGAGCGTTTTCCCTTCGACGGAAGGCGAAGCGATGTATTCAATGTTTATTTCGAATTTGAGGGCATCTTTGTATTTACGGTAAGCAGATACAAAGGCGTTTTCTGCCTGGTCAAAATAACTGAGGAAACCATGATGAAAGGGCAAGCCTGCTCTCAATATCGTTGAACAGACTATTCTGTCGTCAATGGTACTCACCGGTGCAAAACCCAGCGGAGTTTTCACATTCTTCTCGCTATATGTCAACACTTTGCTGATTTCATATGCCATGATTTCACCAATGCGCTCCACGTTGCGGCGAAAACGCAAACGGTCGTTTTGAATGTCTACACTTCGTATTTCAAGTAGGAACTGATTGAGCAGGGAATTGTTCTGGGAAAGATTGACGACTTGCATAAATTTGAATGTTTTTACAAAGGTATAAAAAAGGTTTTTGAAGGCTTCGATTTCTTCCAAATATTATAAAAATGCACAAAAATGAATATTTCGTGCAATAAAGAAATTTTTCTTTAATTAACTTCGTTTTTTGGAATTTTGTCCCTATCTTTGTCCTTCCAAAAGAAGGTTTTCGATAGAGTAGTTAAATAAGTATAAATCAATTCATTATTTTAAAATGGCAAATTTAGATTTGAGCAAGTACGGCATTTCGGGTAATTTCGAAATCGTACACAATCCTTCCTATGAAGTGTTGTATCAGGATGAAATGAACCCAGCAAACGAAGGCTTTGAAAAAGCCAAGTTGACCAAAACCGGCGCTACCGCTGTTTACACCGGCAAATTCACTGGCCGTTCACCCAAAGACAAATTCTTTGTCAAGGATGCAAGCACGGAAAACACACTTTGGTGGGATGGCGTTATCAATCGCCCGACAACACCCGAAGTTTTCGAACATTGCAAAGGTTTGGTAACCAAACAGCTCTCTTCTGCCAAGAAACTTTATGTAGTCGACACATTCTGCGGCACCAACGAAGATACCCGCATGAAAGTGCGTTTCATCATGGAAGTTGCATGGCAGGCTCACTTTGTGACCAACATGTTCATACGCCCCTCTCATTTTGAACTGGCAAACTACGGCGAACCCGATTTCGTGACGTTGAACGGTTCCAAAACCACCAACCCGAACTGGAAAGAACAAGGTTTGAACTCCGAAAACTTTACCTTGTTTGATCTGACACAACACATGCAAGTAATCGGCGGTACTTGGTACGGCGGTGAAATGAAAAAAGGTATTTTCGCTTTGATGAACTACTACTTGCCCCAACGCGGCATTGCTTCCATGCATTGCTCTGCCAATGTAGGCAAAGATGGCGATGTTGCCGTATTCTTCGGTCTGTCCGGTACCGGCAAGACCACCCTTTCGGCCGACCCGAAACGTTACCTCATCGGTGACGACGAACACGGTTGGGACGATCACGGCGTATTCAATTACGAAGGCGGTTGCTATGCCAAGGTTGTTAACCTTACCGAAGCAAATGAACCGGATATCTGGCGTGCCATTCGTCGTGACGCCCTGTTGGAAAACGTTACTGTCAACGACGAAGGCGATATCGACTTCACCGACCAATCCGTTACGGAAAACACGCGCGTTTCCTACCCCATCTACTTCATCAACAAGATTGTTTCTCCCTCACGTGCAGGTCACGCCAACAAGATCATCTACTTGTCAGCCGATGCATTCGGAGTATTGCCTCCGGTTTCCATCTTGGACAACGACCAAGCTCAGTACCACTTCCTTTGCGGATTCACTTCCAAATTGGCAGGTACCGAACGCGGCATTACCGAACCAGTTCCTTCCTTCTCTCCTGCTTTCGGCGAAGCATTCTTGACGCTGCACCCGACCGCATATGCAAGCACGTTGGTTAAGAAAATGAACGAAAACAACGCTAAGGCTTATTTGGTAAACACAGGTTGGAACGGTACCGGCAAACGCATGTCTTTGAAAGACACCCGCGCCATTATCGACGCCATCATCGACGGAAGTATCGAAAAGGCAGAAACGAAAGTTATTCCTGTTATGAATTTGACCGTACCTGTTAAGTTGGAAGGTGTTTCCGATATCCTTGATCCCCGCAACACTTACACAGACGTTACCGAATGGGAAACCAAAGCCAAGAAACTGGCCGGCATGTACATCGAGAACTTCAAACAATACTGTGACAACGATGCAGCCATTGCTTTGATCCCCTCCGGCCCCCAGATCTAATCGGTACAACCGAATCTTTTTTACAATCCCCGTTGTTTTGAACAACGGGGATTGATTTTTTATATCAAAGCGCCTTTTAAATAGATTATGTCAATGCGGCCATAAACTCGTATAAAGACGAAAAAAATGATGTACTTTAGTATTCAGTATTTTAACTAACTGAAAGAAAAGTATGAAAAAGCCCAAAGACCTCCTATTGGTCATCTTCGGCGCTTCAGGCGACCTCACATATCGCAAACTCATTCCGGCATTGTACGCTTTGTACGACCAGAAAATGATGCCTGATAAATTCGAAGTCATCGGAGTCGGTCGGTCATTAATTGATCCAGACGACTATCGAGCAAAGATGGTCGAAGGCATCCGTGCCTTTTCAGAAAGCAACCATCTGAATGAGGAGGAAGTCCAAGCTTTTAGTCAGCATCTTTCCTATTTTCAAATGGATGTTTATGACCCCAAAGAATACCTTCGGTTGAAATCGTACATGGAAACTTGGTGTGAACGAGAACAAGCCGAATCGAACTACCTTTTTTATCTGTCTCTTCTGCCTAGTGCCTTCGGCCCCATATCCAAAAATCTTGCTCAGTCTGGGCTACAACTTTCTACGGAATCCTTCCGCCGACTCATCGTCGAAAAGCCCTTTGGTTATGACCTCGCGTCTGCACTACAACTGAACAAGGAACTGCACGAGGCGTTCCAAGAAGAACAAATCTACCGCATCGACCACTATCTTGGTAAGGAAACCGTACAAAACCTGTTGGTGATGCGTTTCTCCAACGGTGTCTTCGAACCGCTCTGGAATAGGAACTTTATCGATCGTGTTGAAATAACCTCGGCCGAAAGCCTTGGAATGGAGGGCCGCGGAGGCTATTACGACGGCTCTGGCGCCCTTCGGGACATGCTCCAGAATCATCTGCTCCAAGTTGTCGGATTCGTCGCCATGGAGCCGCCGTCTTCGATGGACGCGAATGCCATCCGAAACGAAACCCTGAAAGTGCTGCAATCGCTCAAACCCCTAAAGGAAGAAGATGTGGCTTCACAAGTGATTCGTGGACAGTATGTCCAATCCAAAGTTCGCGGCGAAGCAATGGTCGGTTACCGCGATGAACCGGGCGTCGATCCGAACTCAAGGACCGAAACCTATGTGGCCATGAAGTTTTTCATTGAAAATTGGCGATGGGGCGGCGTACCATTTTTCATTCGCACTGGAAAACGCTTGCCCACCCGTGTTACCGAAGTCGTGGTGCATTTCAAACCCACACCGCATGTGCTGTTCGCCAACGATGAAGTCTGTCAACACAGCAACCAGCTGATCATCCGCATTCAACCGGACGAAGGGATCCTGCTCAAAATTGGCATGAAGCAACCAGGTGCAGGTTTCAACGTAAAGCCAGTTAACATGGATTTCCACTATACCGATTTATCCGACAAGCATTTGCCCTCAGCCTACGAAAGGTTGCTGCACGATGCCATGATAGGAGATTCCACCCTGTATGCCAGAGCAGACGCCGTTGAAGCCGCTTGGAAATTCGTTGCTCCCATCCAAAAGGTGTGGGCCTCGGATCCCAATCAGAAAGTTCATGGTTATCCGTCCGGCACCTGGGGACCCGAGCACGCCGATGAACTGATGAAGGGCTGCCCCGAAGGCTGGCGTTATCCGTGCAAGAATTTAGCTGATGATGGTCAATATTGTGAATTATAAACATATGGAATGCCCTCGAATACTCATTTTTGAATCGCTGGACGAAATGGCGCTCAAAGCCCTCCAGTGGTTGACGGAAAAAACCGAAGCCCAAGATACGGTATCCGTTGCCCTATCCGGTGGTAACACACCACAAGCCCTGTTTGAAAAGATTGTCAAACTCGATAAGGGAACCGTAGACTGGAACAAACTTCTCGTTTTTTGGGGTGATGAACGCTGCGTTCCGCCGGAACACACCGACAGTAATTTCCGAAGTGCCCAAAAAAGCATCTTGATACCACTGGATATTCCAGAGGAACACATCTTTCGAATGCATGGAGAAGTTGATCCAGAAAAGGAGGCAGAACGATACAGTCAGCTTTTGGCAGAACATTTACCCATAGTGGATGGGTACCCTCAATTTGATCTCGTTTTGTTGGGATTGGGCGAAGACGGCCACACGGCATCCCTTTTCCCAGGAAACAACAGCCTTTTTGCGACGACCCAATTTTGCACTATTGCCAAACATCCTCAAAGCGGCCAGCAACGAATCACACTGACGGGATCCGTGATCAACCATGCTGCGGAAGTGGCATTCTTGGTAACAGGGACCCCAAAGGCAGGAATCGTTTCACAACTAGCAGAAACACCTGAACAGGTGGATTATCCAGCAGCAAAAGTTTCCCCAGTTTCAGGGAAACTCACTTGGCTTCTGGATAAAGGCGCAGCGTCCGGTTTAAAGGCCTAAATCATTTTCGTCCTATCATCAGAAATATCGGAAAGTCCTTTGGTCCATCCAAAGTCATTTTCCGCATCGTAAAGCAGGTCTCCGTTTGAACATTCTGGAAGCCTGCTTTCTTCATCTTTTCCTCCAGCTCAACAACTTCAAACCCGTTGTGCCCGTCAAAACCAGCTCCGTGGAAGGAGCCATCCTCCGCATACAAATCCGCAACTGCCAGGCATCCACCTTTCTGCAGTAATTCGAAAAACCGACTTAAAATACCTTGAATGTCATCCACATGATGCAAAGCCATTTGGCTGAAAATACAATCGAAAGCCTCCATTTCATAGGACTGTTTTGTCAGGTCAAAAAGCAGGGGTTGAAGGTTTTTAAATGGAGACGCTCCAACTTTTTCCTGCATCACAGCTACCATTTCAGATGCAGAGTCCATCATGGTAATACTGCTGAAACGATCGGCCAGCATAAAACTTAGAATGCCCGTTCCTGCACCAAACTCCAACGCCTTCATTTCCGGCAGAATGGATAATCTTGAAAGCATGTTCTTTGCAATGGCTTCAGAACGCTGGGCGTGAATGTCATTGCTGTCCCAGCTGCGCGCTGCGTTGTTAAAATCAGTCATGGTTGGTATTTTTTGCAAGTTCTTTTCCTAAAATTTCAGCTCCAACAGCTACAAAAAAAGCACAGGGGCGCTCGGCATAGTAGGCTGCATTTCGCTCGTCGGGAGTCGCAGACTGAGGTACTCTGCTAATATTCAATAAGTCAGCACAAATATAGCTGCCTAGCTTCTGCTTGAACTCACCAGCAGTGCGTTGCACCGCTTCGTAATTCTTGGTTTTTGCCTCAATATCATCAGGGTTCGATGCAGGGATTTCCATGCCTAAAACCATGAACATTCCGGTTGCTGCACCACAGACCTCGCGTAAGCGTCCCATTCCTGCACCAAAAGGAGCAGAAACACGTTTTAATGTTTCTACATCAAAGGGGAAATAGTCGGAATAAGCCAACACCACGGATTGACTGCAAGTGTACCCTTCCTTAAAAAACTGTACTGCTTGTGCAGATCGATCAGAAATTTCCTGTTCAGTCATCATAGTGAAAATTTTATCAAAGATACTTCCTTTGTTGCAATTAAGCATTCCAATTGTTTTAAAACAATTATTTTCTTGTTTAATTTCAATCACCCATCGGCACCAAAACTCGTTTGTAGTTGTATATTTACGTTTATAAACCAACAACTTTACAATCGAATGAAAAAGAACATGGGAACCATTGACAAGAGTGTACGAATCGTACTGGCACTTGTCGCAGTTGTGCTTTTCTTTACAAATGTCATTACTGGCGTACTTGGTATCGTATTATTAGTTCTCGCTGGCGTTTTTGTACTAACCAGTCTCATCAGCTTCTGCCCGCTGTATTGGCCTTTTGGCATCAGCACGTGCAAGAAAAAGGAATAAGCGCCCTCTACCTTTATCTGGATTTATAGCTATCTTTGTCGGGCTGAATCATTTTTCAATGAAAACCATTACCGACAAAGATCAAGCTTTCATTTGCGATATCCAGGCACCCTGCTTTCAAATGTTGACTGGAGAAGAGGCCGAAATGGTACGGAACAGCAGGACACAAGTGCTTTTCCGCAAAGGCGATACGTTGACCAAGCAGGGTGCATTCGCTTCCTACATTCTCTTCCTTATCAGCGGAGTGGTCAAGCAATACATCGAAGGCAGCGACAACCGTAGTTTCAACATTCGCATCGTTCAGGAAGGCGATTTTATCGGACTTTCATCCGTTTTCTCCAAAGGCGTTTATACCTATTCTACCACAGCATTAACCGATTGCCAAGTGATGCTCATCGGGAAAGAAAGCCTTGCGGGCATCATTCAGGGTAACGGAACTTTTAGTTATCACCTCATTCAACGTTTTTTCAATCAGAATGCCGATTTGCACGAAGTCTTGCTAAACCAACAATTCAAACAAATGCACGGAAGACTTGCTGGCACCCTGCTTTATTTGAATGCCCTTAAAAACACTCTTCCCATAATTTTCCAACTGATGACGCGCAAGGACCTGGCCGATTTTGCCGGTATATCCACCGAAAGCACGGTCAAGTTGCTTAAGAGTTTTGAGAAAGAAGGTTTGCTTGAATTGCAGGAAAAAGACATCGTACTTCTGGATGTCGATCACTTGAAAGAAATCCAAAAACGAGGATAAAAAAAAGCGCACCAACTCAAAAATTGGTGCACTTTTTACAACTAACTAGAGCCTACGATAATCCGTACTTTTCTAATTCCTTATAGACCAAGGCACTGGCGCCGACTATGGCGGCATCACCAGCCTTGAGCTGCGAAGGAAGTATCTTCACCTTGTTTTTGAAAATGGGCAGCAGATGCTCTTCCATGCTTTTCCGTGTAGGCTTGAAAATGTATTCGCCGGCTGCTGTGGGGCCACCAAAAAGGAAGATGGCTTCCGGGCTGGTATGATGCACCGTATCGGCCAAGCCTTGACCCAACCATTTGCCCGTTTGTTCAAATACCTCCAGTGCTACTGGGTCACCGATTTCAGCCGCATCAAAAATCATTTTAGAATCGAGCTCATTAAAGGATTTGTTAGCCAAAATGCTGTTTACGGCATTGTCCCGAGCCATAATTTCGAAAGCTGTCCGCTTCATACCTGGAGCAGAGCAATAAGCTTCCAAATGTCCTTTTCCGCCACAGCCGCAAAGTCGTCCACCAGGAATCAACGTGGTGTGACCACACTCCCCTGCAAAACCATCGTGTCCGTATACCAGATCACCGTTTACTACGATACCGCTTCCAACACCAGTTCCTAGGGTGTACATTACAAAATGCTTCATCCCTCTGGCTCCTCCGTAAATCATTTCACCCAAAGCTGCAGCATTTGCATCATTAGTCAAAGCAACGGCTTTAAATTCTGGAAACTTTTCATTGAGCAATTTTGCCAACGGAACGATGCCTTTGAAAGAAAGGTTTGGTGCGTACTCAATAGTCCCATTGTAGTAATTTCCGTTTGGAGCACCAATGCCAATTCCAAGTATTTCAGATTCAGGGTTCATCAGACTGACCGAGTGAATTAATTCTCGTATGGCCTCAGCTAAATCCGTGACATATTTGTTGATGTCACCGTGGTTTGGAGTAGGAATATTCCCTTTTACCAGTACATTACCTTGTTCGTCTACTACGCCAATGGCAGAATTGGTTCCACCGATATCAACACCGATTGCTACTTTTTTCATGAGGTTTTCTAAGGATTTAATTTGAATCATACAAATTTAGCGTTTTAATGCATACGAGCATCGCCTTTTATTGTTAAAGTTCGAGAAGCAGCGTTTCGCGGGAACCTAAAGTCAAAGTCTTGTCCAACAGAACCGTTTTGCCTGTTATTACATCGCGTCCGCTTACGGGACCGCCAAGTACTTCCTGATATTGATCCAGACTGATGGTATTCTTCTTATCCAATCCATTGAGTATCGCCAACACTTTTTTCCCCTGGTAATCACGCACATAGACGTATGCACCGTTTCTAGGAACGAAATGTTTCAAACTGCCTTTGGAAATAACCTCATTCCCTTTGCGCCATTTGAGCAACGTACGAAGAAAGTCATGCGCTTCGTTTTGTAGGGCTGTTCGTCCCTGAGGAGTAAAGGCGTTTAGTGTATCTCCAGACCATCCTCCTAGGAAATCCTTACGAATGTTTCCGTCTGCAATTTTCTTGTTCCCATTCATCAGGATTTCTGCACCGTAATAAATTTGAGGTATGCCCCTGCATGTCAATAAGAAGGTGTATGCCTGCTTGAAAACATTCAGATTGGTAGGCATTTCCAGCAAGAATCTATCCGTATCATGGTTTTCGAGAAACACCAATAAGTTATTGATATCCGGATACATGAAGTCGAAACTCAGCAATTCATAGATTCGTGTAAGGCCGTTGTCCCAATCCGTTTGTTTGTGGAAAGCGTTGTGACTTTCCAGCATGAAGGAGAAATCCATGACCGATTTCAGATGTGAATTCCCCTTTTTGTTCAATTGGCTGTTGGCCTGCCAATAAACGACACCAGGCATGTAATTGATCCAAGCTTCACCCACGATGTTGAAGTTGGGATATTCGTCCATTACGACTTTACACCACTGCGACATCATTTTTTCGTCGGCGTAGGGGTGCGTATCCTGACGAATTCCGTCGATACCTGAATATTCCACCCACCAAATGCTGTTCTGAATCAGGTAAGCGGCCAAATGCGGATCGCGTTGGTTCAGGTCGGGCATGGATTCCACAAACCAACCGTCTGTCATACCCTTAGTATCTTTTTCGGACGCGTAAGGGTCGAAGCTCACGAATTTGTCATGGTTGGTCTGCACAAATTTACCATTGTTGTTGATCCAGTCGGCAAAAGGCATGTCCTTGATCCAGACGTGCTCACTTCCACAATGATTGAAAATCATGTCCATGACAACTTTAAGCCCTTTTTGATGAGCCTGGCGGATAAGGTCAGCGTATTCTTGATTGGTGCCGAATCGAGCATCCACCTTGTAATAATCGGTTGTTGCGTAGCCGTGATAAGAGCCGCCCGGCATATCGTTTTCGAGTACCGGGTTCAGCCAGATGGCGGTCACTCCAAGGTCTGAAATGTAGTCGAGATGCTGCGAAATGCCAGCCAAGTCGCCACCGTGACGTCCATTCGGTTCATTCCGGTTCGTCTGCACGGTGCAGTATGGCATTGGTAAGTTGTCGCTGGCAGGGTTTCCATTGGCAAAGCGGTCTGGCATCATCAAATACAACACATCGGAGCGGTCGAACCCGATACGACTGGCAGGATCGATTTCGCGCGCTTTAATCTCGTACGCAACTTTCTTTTTAATTTTTCCTTGGCTGAAAACCATGTTGATCATCCCCGGTTTGGCCTGACTCAAATCCAGGTACAGAAAGAGGTAATTCGGGCTATCAGCCTTGACCAACCTGTTAATCCTGATTTCAGGGTTCAGCACTTGAACGTCGGACGTCCCAATTTGGTCACCATAAACCATGATTTGCAGTTCGGGATTTTTCATACCTGCCCACCAAAAGGCGGGTTCCATTTTGCGAATCTGGATGGCTGCCGTGAGGCTCAGGGTGAAGGAAAGAAGGATGAGGGAAAGAAGAATTCGTTTCATAATACAATTATTTTTCAAAGTTCGGGAACCCCATAAATCAAGGTTACCTTATTATCTAAAATCAGAAGACTGTCATTAACGGCAAAAATGCGTAATACCGAGCGTTCCATCGACTTGGCTTCTTTCGGGATCAGTGTTGCAAAACCTTCTTTGGTAAAAACAAGAAAAGACTTCGGAAGCTGAACGTTCTGCCACAACACATACAATTCCGACGGACGTCCCGAGCAATCCAACAACAGCCGATTGTTTAACATCCCTTTGGCTTTCAGCTCCTTTGGAGTCAGAGAATCAATGGATGCTTGGTCGATTGCCATTAGGATGATGCTTTTCCCATCTTTCCAAATACGAATCGGGTGCAAATTTCTTTTGGTCTTTTTTTGAATAAGTTGAAAAATGCAGGGACTCTGTTTCATCGGAAATACAGTAAATCCCTGCGCACAAATCGAGTCTGGGCAAGTATTGTCAGGTAAACAATTGCTTAGATTCAACGTGTCCACTTCATGATGAAACTTCACACTGGCCAGCAACGACTCATTGGCTACTTTCCATACCCCTTTCAGTGGGCCATGGGATTCACAAGCCGTAAACATCACCAATAAACAAGCAATCAGAATTGCTGTTGTTTTCATGAGTCGTCGATTCTTACACAATTATCTTGTCTTGGGAACCGAAAGAACCGGCCCTTTCAACCAACCGCTCTCCGTTTTTCCTTTATTACCGATCAGAACAATTTTATACCGTTTTTCATTTGTAAAGGACATGCCTTTCATTAAGCGGCATTCAAAAGTTACAGTCCCTTTTTTGGTTGAAGCCTTGAATGAATATTCTGCAAAGCGACCTTTCTGATAGCCATAACCATCCCCTTCGTCTTCATAAAGCTTGCCAGAGGCTTCGCCCTTTTTATTTAGGGAAACCAGCAAAGTAAGGGAGTCTGCACGATACTCAACAGTGCTCTGAACCAAATTGCACAGCGGCACGATGGCACCTTCCCGAATGCTTACATCAGGTTGATACTTGTCGGTCAGGCTTTTTTCGCCAGCAATGGAAACGATGCGCCATTTGCCCTTCGGCTTGGCAGGAGAAACCGCCCATTTGGGCACCACCATCAAGTCCGCACCAAGAAGAAATGCTTGCTCTTCTCTACGCAGAGACGTGTCTTTGACATCTGCAAAAAACAAGGGCCTCATCACCGGCATTCCTGTAATGGAGGCATCATGAAACAAGGTATAACTGTAAGGCAACAGTCTGTATCGACGGTTCATAGCCATCTGAGCAACCTTTTCCACTTCAGGGCCAAAGGCCCAAGGCTCTTTTTCGTTGGTTCCTTTGGAGGCATGGCCTCTTGAGAACGGATAGAATGCACCAAGAGCAATCCAGTGTGCAAACAAATCTGCTTCCGTATTACCGTCAAAACCGCCGATATCCGGGCCGGAAAAACCTTGCCCTGATAGCCCCAAATTGATGGACATGGGTACCGATAATTTGAGGTATTTCCAAGTGCCCTGGTTGTCTCCAGTCCAAGTCGCACCATAGCGGTGGCTTCCCAGATAGCCGGAACGAGACAGAATGAAGGGCCGTTTTTCAGGATTCACCGCTTTGATCCCTTCTCTGGAAGCACGAATCATCAGCATACCGTATACATTGTGATAGCGCAAATGGGAATCCGGTTCGAAGCCTCCGCCACCTCGGTGGAAGTTATTGGCAGGCATCGAATGGTCAGGGACGTCAAACACCGCCGGTTCGTTCATATCGTTCCACACGCCGTCAATGTTTTGGTTCATGTACTCCTTGTATAGACCTGCCCACCATTGACGGGTTTCTGGCATGGTGAAATCCGGGAATTTGCAAGGGCCAGGCCATACACCACCTACAAAATCCTTGCCTGTAGAATCTTTCACCCAAAGGTCATGCTCTTGACCCTGTTGATACACCCAATAAGCAGAGTCTTGTTTGACGCCAGGATCTATCATCCAGACACCCTTGAAATTGATTTTATGCAAACCGTCATTGACGGCTTTCGGATTCGGAAATTTAGTCTTGTCGAAGGTGAAAATGCGGTATCCATCCATGTAATCGATGTCCATCCAGATTACGTCGCAAGGAATCTTTCGGGTCCTGAATTCCTGTGCCACTTGGAGCACCCGGCTGTCCGGCTCATAGGAATATCGGCTTTGTTGGTAACCAAGGCTCCAAAGCGGAGGCAGTTCCATCTTGCCCACCAGGTCTGTGAGCGCTGTCATCACTGCTTCGATCGATTTCTTTTGAATGACGATGATACGTGCGGCTGGCGAAAGTGCAGAGAATGTGATGCTATCGTTCAGCACCAAATCCTGACGCCAGGTATTGTCTGAAAGCACACCAAAGGCCGTGCCGTCGGCATTGACTCCCAAAACCCACGGATGCGTCTGATACAACCGCTTGCCATTGTAATCCTTGTAAGTATAGTTATCGGTGTTCCAGAGAATGATGTCCTGGCCGTTTCTCAAAAGCGGACCAGTCACTTCACCAGTCCCGTACAAATAAGCATTTTTGGGAACGGCAATGGAAACCACCGCTTTTCCATCTTTGTTGTAAAAGGAAGGCGTCATCGACCAGTTATCAGGAACTGATTTAACCACCTTGGGCTCCTGTACCAAAGCGAAAGATGGTAGATGTGCCTTCGCATTAAAGTCGGACGGATAAAATACCGCAACTTCCGGTGCGATCAGACCGTCACGGGCATCTTTCGCCTGTACATTGAAAATCAAAGCCCCTGCCAGAATCAGAGTTGTTAGTTTTTGAATATTCATACCTTTTAAATTTTATTCAGTTTTATTGTCGTCGTTTTTCCGTTAGTCTGTTGCAAGCGGCAAATATACAAGCCTGTTGGAAGTGATGAAACATCCGCCTGTTGGTTGTGGATTTTCATTTTGAGCACTTTTGAGCCGTTCAAGGCAATGATTTCCATTGAATTCACTTCAGGGCCATAGAAGCCAATAATTCCCGCCGTCGGATTGGGATACAAAATACAATTTTTTTCGTACGGTCTCTCCTCCAATCCATTGACAAATTGATCGGTGAAAACTCGGAATTCACCTGGAGCCAGACTTAAAGTCATAGCGACATCGGTCACGTTCAGCGCTCCTCCGGTTATCAAGTCGTACCAATTGCCGGTTTTGGTGAAAAGCGGATAACACGTAATGGTTGTTCCGGTATAATTGGCGATGATGATGGTGGACAGCGTTCCGTCCGTAAGGTATTCGCGCCTTCCTGCCGCCCAGTTGACAAAACTGGCCTTAAAATCCCAGCTAGTTGGTTGAGAGAACATCAACGGATGCTGATTACGCAAGCTGAGCAGTTTGGCATAGGTTTCATACAATTCCCGCCTCGGAGCACTATCAAAATAATCCCAATGAACAGGTTTCTTGCCAGTACGTCCATTGAAATCAATATTCACATCGTAACCCAACTCGCCGAATTGCCAGATCATTTTCGGGCCAGGTGTCAGAAGGAACATCGCTGCATTGGCTGCCAGTTGTTTCATCCGAAGCAAACTGTCCGATGCGATGCCATTGGTTCCAAAAGCTAAGGCTTTGTATCCCATACGCTCCTCATCATGGCTTTCCATATAACCGACCAACCTGGGGAGCGTCCAACCCCTACTGGCAGCGGTCAGACTGTTGAAATCACTACCCGTCTGCGTAGCCATGGCCGATTGGCAGAACGCATAGTTCATATTTCCCCAAACCATCATACCAGAATCCACCAGCACTTTTTCTTCGGTCGTTGCACCAAAATGCTCCAGAATAAGGTATGCTTTCGGATTGGCCGCTTTCACAGCGCGGTTGTAGTCACAGAGAATATCGATGCGTCCTTGATTGAAATTGCCCCAGACAGCCACATCCGTCGTATAAAAGGTGCTGGGGGTGAACCCTTTGGAAAGGTCAAAACGATACCCATCCACTTTGAATTCATTCAGCCAGTATTTGATTACGGTCTTGAAATAAGCCCTGGTATACGTACTGGAATGGTTGAAGTCCGAACCCACGTTGTACGGATGCATGGCTATTGGAAATAAATAAGGGTTGGTGGCCGAAGGTCGATTGTTGGTCGCATCCCACCACATTTTGGCCATAGGGCTAAGTCCCCAAGTATGGTTGAACACCACATCCAAAATGACGGCAATACCCCTGCGGTGGCATTCATCGATAAAGCGCTTGTAATCATCCGAAGTGCCGTACGCTTTGTCAGGGGCCATCCAGAAATTGGGATTGTACCCCCAGCTGTCGTTTCCGTCGAATTCGTTGATCGGCATCAGCTCAATGGCATTAATTCCCAAATGCTGCAAGTAGTCGAGTTTTGCCATAGCCGCATTCACGGTGCCTTCTGTCGTGAAGTCACGGAAATGCAGTTCGTAAATGCTCAGATTGCCGTATGTCGGTGGAGTAAAGCTGTTTACCTGCCAGTTATAGACCGGTTTGGCGGTTTGTAACACTGAAACGACACTTTCTGTCAAACCAGCCGGATAGGATTTCAAGTTCGGATAGACCAACGATTTCTCATTGATCCATTTGTCGTTCCACGGGTCGAGTATTTTTTCCGAATACGGATCACCACAAAGGATGGCACCATCCACAAAGTACTGAAAACCATACTCCTTGCCCGGCGTCAGACCATTCAGACTGATCCAGAAGTAATCACCGTCCTTGCTCAACTGGTAATTGTTGTCGGGCTTCCAATTGTTGAAATCACCCAATAAATACACATACGAATGCCCTTTGGCAAAGAGCGACAGGGTAACCTTCGTATCACTGATGTAATTGATGCCGTCGCTGATGCCAGCAGGACGGGTAGCGGTGGGAACGGCAGTTGGCCGCACACAAATGTAAGAAGAATCACGAACGGTAGTTGTCCCGTTACTGGCTTCGGCAATGATGTAAAAAGAACCCGAAGTTGAAAATGTCTGTGCAACCGAAATGGTGGTTGCGTTGGTTTGGGTCGTCCCTATTTGTGTACTGTTCAGATACATCTTTAAGGTACAAGGCTGAGAAGCCGTAGCTTTAAGGGTAAGGGCGGAAGAAAGTGTGACCAAGGAAATAGCCGTGGAAGGCGTGTTCAACGTCAGATTCAGTCCAGCGCTGTAGACAGGCAGAAGAATATCCGCTGCGCCAACATCCCGGCCGGTTTTGGAACCATCGGTATTTCGAATGACAAGTGCAATTTTTTGAATGGTTTCAGCCGAATTGGTGATACCAAAATAACTACGAAGGTTGGGAGATAACGTCAATTGCCATTTGTTGGCACTAATGTAGGTCAACTTGGTGGCGTCAATGTTTACTGCCCACGTCGATTTGACATATTTCCAGTCTGAATTGCTGGTACTGAGATTGGTAATGACGCCGATGTGTGCCCAAAGCTCACCAGTGAAACCCAAAAGACCTTTGTCACCCTGAGTGGCATCAAATGTCAATACGCAGTTGTCGGCCTCTGTTACAAAGGAAGGATTGGATACAACTACCTGTCCCTGTAAAAAGTAACTATTCAGCAGTAGGGAGATAAAGAGAATTCCAGGTAGTTTCATGAATCTTTTTTTTAGCAACGTTGAGAAAGGTGAAAAAAAGAACCCGACAGGCAGGCTGTCTGCCGGGTTCTTTAAGATAATCAATTAAAAAACGTTAGTTCTTAAGCAGTTTGTATCTGTACACCGGACCAACCAGGTCCAGGGTGACGGTATACGTTCCGGCTACGGGAACATCAATGTCGGTACCACCGGCATCTAGCTTCATATCAGCACCTGTATCTCCATAGTTGATGTCCCAACCAGCATTGGCACGGAACTTGATCTTTCCTACAGAAAGTGCGAGAGTAATCGTCCATTTGTTTGTAGCAGGATCATAGGTCATCGCTTGATCAGAATTCCAACTATCGGCAGTGGCATCTCCAATCAAACCCCATCGGGTGATCTTAGTTGCGGAATACGTCAATGCAACCAAATCAGCACTTACCTTGTAGTATCCACCTGTTGCCAATGCAATGTTTCCACCGCCACCAGCCACCAGTTTACCGGCACTGCTGTAGCTGTATTCACCATTGCCCCAGTCCACTTTCGTAAACTTGAATTCCACATTGTTGGCAGGATCTCCATCTCTGACCATGTTCACATAGCCTTCGTATGAATCGTCCGATTTGAGCGAGTAGATGCGGTTAAAATCGGTACCTACACCACTCCAGGCTCCAGAACCATATGGCTGGAAGTTACCTGGAAGGTTCAGATGCGGATAAACAATGACCACTTCATACGGAGTTAAGACCATCGAAATGGAGTCGGAGGAAATCTTATCAGGAGTAAGCCCAGTGACTTTGGCTACAATTTTAATTTCTACCGTCTTTGCAACCCCACTCAGACCCCCAAGGGTCAAAAGAGCAGTGTTGATCTTATCGTAAGTAACATTTACAGAAGTGGTAGTACCGGTTGCAATATCAATTGCATTTGCAAAAGAGGCACCTGCCAGATCCATTTTGAGCGTATAAGACACCGCTGCATCATACCCGTAATTGGGTGCTTGCCAGCTGAAGGTCAGTGTGCTGTCTTTTTGAGCTTCGGTCATGACCAGGGAGGCGACCGGAGCTGCATCCATTACCGGCGGTGTGACAGTCGTAGCCAGCGTGACCAGTTCCCTATTGTCGCAAGCCATCAAAGCTGCTCCAAACATCAGGGAGAGCAATAAATTTGTTCTTTTCATTTTATTTGTAGGATTGAATGGTTAGTACGATCAATAGTCTGCCAGTTGTGAAAGGTTGGGATTGGCGTTGATGTCGTCAGCAGGTATCGGATAGATGTTGTATTTGACATCTACACCGGCACCATCTTTTACACCACCTTTGAATGCCCACAAGTAAGTAGCCGAAGTAAGTTTGTCAAAACGAACCAGGTCGGTTCTGCGTTGCGCTTCCCACAAAAGTTCACGTCCGCGTTCTTCCAACAGGAAGTCCAGCGTAACATCACTCCAAGAGGCAAGTTCACCAACAGCATCCACTACATAAGCACGGTCGCGAATGTCATTGATAAATCCAAGTGCATCAGAAGTACTGCCACCTGTGCCGCCGCGAACAATGGCTTCGGCATACATCAAATAGACATCGGCAAGACGGAACAAAGGAAAGTCAGTATCCGGGAATGAACCTCCGGGATTAACACCTCCACTCGTGAAATTGCTAAACTTAATGACCTGAACACCTTGCTTGAAATCGTCCACATCTTTCATTTCCAACTTGTTGTATCCAGTATAAATGAGCGCACAACGTTCGTCCATGGATTCCATTCCCTGGAAGCGTTTGTAGATACTTTCCGTAGCATGATTGCCTTCCCAGCCACTTTGTGCACCAGTATTGGGAAGTAAGTCGCTATTTACGGCAGAACAAATCAAGAACATCATGCCACCCCATGACTGCAAGTTTGCTTTATCATAAACCATCGGGAAGATGATTTCAGGTGACGTGTTGTTGTCAGCCTTGAAAAGATTGGCATAAACAGGATCCAATGAATATTTGTTGTAAGCAATGATATCCTTACAGGCAGAAACACATTCGGTGTATTTGTCTAAATCAACGTAGGTTTTTGCATTCAAATACAATTTTGCAAGCAACATTTTGGCTACCGCTTTGTTGGCACGTCCATAGTTTTCAGTGTCGAAACCAGTCCAAGGATCCAGTAAATCAACATCGATGGCCTTGAGTTCTGTTTCAACATAATTATAGATGGTCAAAGCATTTGCCATTGGCGGAGGTATGGATCCAATCTTGGAGGCATCGGTTACAAATGGTCCCTGACGGAAATGATCCAAGACATGGTAGTACGACAATGCACGCAGGAATCTGGCTTCGGCTCTGTATGTCTTAACCGTAGCTTTCATAGCATCGGAAACACCGCGGTCAGCCAATTTGGCATCCGTAGTTTCACGAAGGAATTCGCTGGCTAGGGTGATCTGATAATACAAGCGATAATAGAATCCTTTGATGAACACGTCCGAAGCGGTCCAATTCATAGCATGAAAATCATGAATGGTCTGGTCATTCCACTTACAAACAGCTTCTTCTGTAGGAAGTTCCTGCAGGTTCCACAAAACACGTAGATAGGAGGCTTGGCTACCTTCATCCAAACCGATGACATCGGCTTGACCGGCAGGCCCTTGGTTTCCGGAGATGGACAAACCGGCATAAATTTTCGCGATGAACTTCACATAAGCGGAATCGTTGTCAAAAACGACAGCAGAGGTGATTTTGTCCGGATCAATTGGAACGGTGTTCAAATCGTTAAAGCACGAAGTCATGAACGGAACCGTTACCAGCGAAAATAAAAGATATTTTAAATTTTTCGTTTTCATTTCTGGAATTTTTTAGAAGTTAATGGTCACACCGGCGATGAGCGTAGTAGGTCTGGGATAGACATTGTTGTCAATTCCGCTATAAATTTCCGGATCAAGACCCTTATAATTGGTCACTAACAAAGGATTCTGAACAGTCAAGAAAACGCGTGCGTGTGCATTTGTCTGGAAAGGTTTGTCCAAGGAATAACCCAATGTGATGTTGTCAATACGGAAGAACGAACCGTCCTGGATGTAGTAGTCTGAGAAATACTGGGTAGCATCAAAGTTCGTTGTAGTAGCACTAGCCAGTCTGTTTTTCAGGAAACCACCATAATAGGAGTCGCTCAAAGGTTCACGTGTAGCCTGAACATTGTTGTATACTGAGTTACCAACGTTACTACGTGCAGAAAGGCTGAAATCCCATTCCTTGTAGGTCAATTTGGAATTTAGTCCCATGATGAAATCTGGAGCCGGTTTGCTATAATGATATAGGTCGGCTGCTGTGATTTTGCCATCACCACTGCGATCAACATAAACTCCTTCAATAGGATCACCATTGTCATTGTAAACCTGTTGATATACATAGAATGAACTAACTGGATAACCCACGCTGTGCATTTGGATGTAATTACCAGTACCTCCTGAAATACCACCAGTCTGTACACCGGTATAACTTGCATCGGCATAACGGGTCAGTTTGGTGATTTCATTTTTGTTATAGGCCAGATTGAATCCAAGATCCCAATTAAGGTCTTTGCTGATAACAGGCTTCGTGTTTATTACGAATTCGATACCCTTGTTAGTCATGTTGCCCACATTGGTTGTCAACAAATTCGTAAAATTGGTACCCACTGCCGGTGGAATCTTGTTGATCATGTCATTGGTCTTACGAATATATCCATCAATGGAACCCGAAATGCGTCCATTAAAAAAGCCATAATCCAAACCGACGTTGTAGGTTTCGGTTTCTTCCCACTTTATCTGAGAATCATATCCTCTAGGACGAACCAATTGAATTGCCCTGTTTCCGAACATCATGTATGCACCTGAAGTACTGTATTCATACTGAGCCAAGTAAGGATAGTCATCATCCAGGATGTCTTGCTGACCGGTCACGCCGTAACCAACACGCAATTTCAGGTCGCTTAAATTGGGCATATCTTTGAAAAAAGATTCTTCACTCATTCTCCATGCCAAAGCAGCGGATGGAAACAAACCGTACTGGTTGTCGGGAGCAAATCTGGAGGAACCGTCTCTTCTCAACGTGAAGGTTAAAAGGTACTTGCCCTGATAGGTATAATTCACACGTGTAAACAGGGAAACCATATACATTTCAGTGATATCATCCGTCATGGCCTTGCGAACCGTATTGACGCTATCAGCCAAGAAATATTTGTTCCAACCACTGCGGTAGATATGCTGCCATGAATAACCAGCCATCACATCAATTTTGCTGTCGATAGAAGGAATATCCTTGACATAATTCAGGTAGAAATCCAACAGCGTGTTGCTGTTTTTCTGTCCATAGGGATTCCGTTCACCAGTACCGTTTTTGATATCACCCCAAACATAGGATTGAACTGAATTGTTGGGAATAAACACTTCTCCTTCACTTGAAGTCACGTCATAACCCAGGTTCAGGTTGGCTTTCAGTTCAGGCAGACCATGGAAAGTATAGTCGATTTGAGCATTACCGATGCTTCTCATAACAGTGGAAAAGTCTTCCTTTTGAGCAAGAATGGCGACTGGATTTGCAATACCGATAGGTATGGGATTACCATTTCCATCAAGGGACATGAAATATCCATTTCCGAATGAAGTACTTTCCATTACAGGAACTGTTGGATTCATTTCAAGAGCAGCACCGATGGCTCCTTGGTCAGCAAAACGATTCTTAATGTAAATACCCTTCATATTGGCATTCACTTTCAGGTGGTCATCCAGAAAAGAAGGACTGATGCCCAATGAGAATGTACCACGGTTCATGTTGGAATTCATCACAGCTCCCTGCTGAGAAATGAAGTTGGCAGAGGCACGATAAGGAATGCTATTGACTAAACCGGTTACACTTAGGTTATGATCCGTGCTGATGGCATTCCGGAAAATTTGATCTTGCCAGTTTGTGTTGGCTGTTCCCAGTAAAGCTTCTTCAGCAGAACCGGCACCATAGTAATTGGTGATGTGGGCACGGAATTCATCTGGAGTCATTACTTTAATCCTATTGCCGATGGTGCCTACGGAAAAACTTCCGTTGTAAGCAATCTCTGGCTTCGTGGTCCCCTTGCCTGCTGCACCTTTTTTGGTGGTTACGATGATGACACCGTTGGAGGCTTTTGCACCATAAATTGCAGTGGAAGAAGCGTCTTTCAGAATGGTGAATGTTTCAATGTCATTCGGGTTGATGGTTGAAAGCGGGTCGCTGGCACCCCAGATGGAACGGTTGTCCATGGGCACACCATCAATCACGATGAGCGGATCATTGCTGGCGCTCATAGAGGAACCGCCACGAATACGAATGGTGGCAGGTGAGCCCGGAGCACCACCGCCAGTGGTCACGCTCACACCAGCCGTTTTGCCAAGAAGCAAATCAGAAGGAGAAACGGCCAAGCCACGGTTGATTTCATCAGCCTTAATCGATACGACAGCTCCGGTAGCGTCTTTCTTGCGGACCGTACCGTAACCAATGGCTACGACTTCACCCAATGAAACGGAAGATTCCTGAAGGACAATCTTGGCCGTACCTTTAATTTCTGATGCTGGAATTTCCACTGGCAGGTAACCCATGCAGGTCACAAACAAGATGGAAGAAGGGGAAGTGATACTGATGGAGAACCCCCCATTAGCATCGGTGATGGTCCCATTGCTGGTTCCTTTGACGGCGACGTTGGCACCGACAATCGCGACGTTGTCCTTATCGAGCACCGTCCCGCGAATGGTCGTTTTATTCTGAGCAAAGGCCGAAAGCCCCAGACAAAGAAAAAACACCGAAAGCATAAATCTGATTTTTTTCATCTTTTGGTAGCGTATTAGATTAGTAATTAAGAAAATATATAGAATTTTAGTCTCTATCATGTACAAAAACAACGGAAACAGATGCAAGCAAAAGACAAACTCCTGCCATCAGAATCCCACCCATGGCATTGGAGCCCATCCAATGTTCAATGATGGGACCACCCACCAAACTGCTTACAATCTGTGGAATGGTGATGAAAAAGTTGAAGATGCCCATGTAAACACCCATTTTGGCGGAAGGAATGGAGCCCACCAAAATGGCATACGGCATGGCCAAAATACTGGCCCAAGCAATACCTACCCCAACCATTGACGCAATGAGCCAATAGGAATCATGGATGAAAAACATGGAAATCAGTCCAGCACCACCAACCGCCAATGAAAAAGCATGGGTGAATTTGCGGCTCGTTTTCTTTGCAATCCAAGGCAAAGCCAAAGCATAGAACATGGCCACCAGATTGTAAACACCGAACAAAACACCAACCCAGTCACCTGCTTTCTGATACTCGTGAGAAGACGGGTCGGAAGCTCCATAAACGGCTGAAGCCACGGCAGGAGTCGTATACACCCACATCGTAAACAGTGCGAACCAAGAGAAAAACTGTGTGATTCCCAATTCCTTCATGGTTTTGGGCATTTTGGCGATGTCCTTGAATATCACCATCAAACTCCTACTTTCCTTGGTCTTTGGATCAACAATTGTTTCGTCAGTGAAAAAGCTTTCATGCATTTCAGGAGGATATTCCTTGGTGCGAATGATGGTCCATATGATGGTGCCCATCATCAGTGCAGCTCCTATATAGAACGAAACCAACACATTCAGCGGCATTCCACCGGCAATTACCGTGTCACCGATGCCCGTCCATTCAGACAGAGCGTACGGCAACCAACTTCCTAGAACGGCACCGATCCCTATCAGAAAAGTCTGTATGGAGAACCCGAGCGTCCGTTGTTCACTGGGCAACTGGTCAGCCACCAAAGCACGAAACGGTTCCATGGCAACATTGAACGAAGCGTTCAAAATCGTAAGTATGCCCGCACCGACCAGAAGCGGCGACATGATGGCGGATAATCCAGCCGAATGAGGCATGAACACCAAAGCCAACGAAGCCAAAATCGCACCGACCAGAAAATACGGCTTCCTCCGTCCCATACCATTCCAGGTATGGTCGGAATAATGACCGATGATGGGTTGAATGATCAAACCGGTAAGCGGAGCCACAATCCAGAACCAGGAAAGCGTGCCCACATCCGCGCCAAATGTTTGCAGAATACGGCTAGCGTTGGCGTTTTGCAGGGCGAAACCTGCCTGAATGCCAAGGAACCCGAAACACATGTTCCAGATTTGCCAAAAAGAGAGTTTCGGTTTTTGTGTCATTCGTTTCAATTTATATATGCAACCAGCGAAGAAACGGCAGGCACTGTCACCCTGTTGCCAGAAAAGGTCGTTATGCCTTTCAAATCAATTTTTCCGTCCAAAACCACGGTTGTCCATGTTCCGGCAGGCATTTCCATATCCCTTGCAGAATCATTTCCGTTGTGAATCACCAAGATGGTTTTCCAGTTGTCACCGTTGGCATTATTCTTCAAAAGGAAACCCACCACTCCAGGTTGCGTGTTTTCCAAGAATGACAGATTTTTCCTGACTTCCGAAGCCAGACTCATCCTGAAAGCAGGATGATCCTTTCGCAAACGAATCAATTCTTTGTAATAGTTGAACACATCTGCCTTCAAAAGCTTGTTTTCCCAATGCAGCTGATTGATGGAGTCCGGCGATTCAAAAGAATTGGAAACGCCGAATTTGGTCCGGAGCAATTCCTCACCCGACAACATAAAGGGCACTCCTTGGGCAGTGAAAACCATCGTTTGGGCCAACTTGTCCATGCGAATGAAATCCTCGGTGGTGGAACCTTCCGGAGCAGAAGCTTTAAGTTTGTCGAACAAGCACATATCATCGTGACAAGAAACGTAGTTGATTACCTCGCCCGGATTGTTGGCATAAGGCGCTTTCGAATAATTCACTTTCGTATTATCAACTTGCTGATGCGCCACTGCACCGACGATACCGAATTTCACGCTTTCTTCCAGACCTGTCTTACCACTTGCAAAACCCGGCGCTTTATGGTCGTTCCAGCTTCCCTTGACTGCGTCGCGGAAATCATCGCTGAACACGGCAATTCGAGGCAACTGAAGTCCATTTTGCTTGATCGCCCGCTGTGCTTCCGGAAGCGGTGAACCGCCTGCCGTCCAGCCTTCGCCATAAATAAAAATGGTGGGGTCAACAGCATCCAATGCCTTTCGAATATCGTTCATGGTCTGAACGTCATGAATACCCATCAGGTCAAAGCGGAACCCGTCAATATGGTATTCCTTTACCCAATACAGCGCCGATTCAATCATGTACTGCCGCATCATCGCCTTTTCAGAAGCGGTTTCATTGCCACAACCCGAGGCGTTGGAGGGTGTTCCGTCTGGGTTGTAGCGATAAAAATAACCAGGAGCTGTCAATTCAAAATTCGAACCTGCCAGACGGTAGGTATGATTGTAAACAACATCCATGATCACACGGATGCCCTTTTGATGCAAAGCCATGACCATCTGTTTGTATTCACGGATACGCGCTTCAGGTGTAAAGGGATCCGTGGCGTAGGAACCTTCAGGCACATTGTAATTCTGAGGATCGTAACCCCAGTTGTATTTTTTGTCGGAAAGTTTCGTTTCATCGATGCAACCAAAATCAAAAGTAGGCAAGATGTGCACATGCGTCACACCTAGTTCCTTTAAGTGATCGATTCCTGTGGAGAAACCTTCGACTTTTGTATTCTCTTCGGTCAAAGCCAAGTATTTACCCTTGTTTTTCATACCTGAAAGCGGACCCACGGAAAAATCCCTAAGATGCATTTCGTAGATAATAATGTCCGAAAAGTTTTTCAAAACCGGACGATGCTCGCTGCTCCAACCTTGAGGATCTGTCGTTTTCAGATCAAGTATCGCGGCACGCTTGCCGTTGACACCTGTCGCCTTGCACTGAATACCTGGAGTTTCATTAAGCCATGCGCCCTGATGTTTGATTTGAAACGTATAGAATTTACCAGAAAGATTACCTTTAACATTGTTGGACCAAAACGCAGCAGCTTTTTTAAGTTCAAGCGTCTGATAAGGAGTACTTTGAAGGCCATCGTTGTAAAGATTCACTCGAACCTGCGCAGCCGACGGTGCCCATAACATAAATGTGGAAGAAGAAGGGGAATAGGTAAGTTCTTGGTACGAAAGGTTTTCTTTCGAAGATTTTGCATTTATATGAGTGGAGGTACTCAATAATGTCAAAAACAAAACAAATGTCAAAACAGATTTATAATTCGGCATTCGGTAAACAGTTCAAGGTCTTCTGAACCGCAAATATCAAACAGGAATGCTTAATAAATATCTTAATTCTGACGAAATGAACAATTTGGGGGATGAAATGAACAAATAACCGACTAAATTATTTGATGAATAGTCATAATGACTATAAAAAGTATCAAAGTGTCAAATTGACACTAATTCCCCTCCAACCAATTCAAGAAGTCTGGTATGCGAATGCGACTTACCAAAATGCCTTCAATAAGGGCTGGTTCCAATTTAATTTTCAACCGACTATTGAAATGTTTTGAAACGGATTTGACAGCTTGAATATTGGCAATGCAACCTCTTGAAAGGCGAAAGAAACTTTTGGGGTCCAGTTGATCTTCCAGATTGTCCAGCGAGTATTCCGAGAAATAACGTTTGCCAGAGCGACTGACAATGAACGTTGCTTTATCTTCCGAATAGAAATAGGCTATTTCTTCCACCTGAAGGACAATGATTTGGTCGTTTTGTTTGGTAATAAAGCGTTTCTTGTATTCCTTTGGAGTCGATTTCATCAATAATTCTTCCAGAGCCTTGAGATCGGTCTGACCCGATTTGCTCACACGGGACGATTTCTCCACAGCCTTTACAAATTCAGTGCTTTCGATGGGCTTGAGCAAATAATCCACGCTATTCACCTTAAAGGCCTTGATGGCAAACTGGTCATAAGCCGTCGTGATGATAACTGGCGCTTTAACATCCACCCGCTTGAAAATTTCAAAACATTGACCATCGGAGAGTTCCACGTCCATGAATATCAATTCTGGCGAATTAACCGCCAGCCAGTCGGTCGCTTTTTCAATGGAAGTCAAAACAGCCATGATCTCCGTATCTGGGAAATGAGCTTTCAGCAATCGTTCCAATTGCAATTGAGCAGGGATTTCATCTTCTACAATAAGGACTTTCATAGGCTTAAACAACGCTTTTATCGATAATTGGTAGACTTACAGAATAAAGTTCGTCGGTTTTAAGGATTAGGATGGATTTCCCGAACAATGCCTGATATTGACCTTGAATATTCTTTAGACCAAGTTTGCTGGAATCCGTTTCCTGCGCACGAGGAAAAAGGTTGTTTTCAATCCGAATATACCGACCCTGAATATAAATTCGAATTCGAAGCGGATTCTCCTTACTAATAACATTGTGCTTCGTAGCGTTTTCCACCAATAACTGAATGCTGCAAGGAATCACATACGTTTTCAAATATCGAGCGTCCAAGTTTATCTCCACCTCCAGCCCCTCCGGAAAGCGTTCTTTGAGTAGATCCACGTACATGTTCACAAAAGTACGTTCCTCCTCCAACGTCACTACCGGCTCGCTTTCCTTGCTCAACAAGTAACGATACACGCCGGCTAATTTTCCGATGAAATCACTGGCACGATCTGGATCGGTATGAACCAGGTAATCCAACACATTCAGGCTATTGAAAAGGAAATGCGGATTCAACTGACGCTTCAACTGTTCGTATTGATACTTGGCTTTATTCTTTTTGGTAATTTCAGCATCAAGTGCTTTTCGGTGTGACGTCCTATAATACAAAATGACATCCGTTACCCCCATCACCAGTATATTCAACATGGCTGCCACTAGGAATACGGCTTCAAACTGTCTGCTGGCAAACAATTCCCCCCAACTGTATATCTTAAGTTTTGGAATACACAGCATCAATGTTACTATGAGGGTGATGACGAAAAAGGAGAGGATGAAAAAGAAAACCCGCTTCGTAGGATTCTGACCCCAGGAAATATATTTGTTGATGTAATGAACGGACAGAAAACCTGCGATAAACAAGAACAACACAACTGGTATGTTCTGGAATATTTGAAAAATCAAATCAAAGACATCGTACTGGTAATCGGTTTGCAAATAATTGAGCAAATCCACGTAAATAATGCGGAAAAGCAGTACGGCAACAGCCAATATCACTATTTCACGCCATTTGCTGGTTTTACTCAGGAACTTCATCCTAGTCTTTCTTCTGAGTTCGTCTGACAATGAAGTAGGTGATCCAGCCAAGTATTTCTGTGACCAACACCGTTGTATAAATCTGAGCCATTGTTTCTGTGGTGTCCAAGTAATCGGTAAACCATTCGGCTCCTTTCGTTCCCATGAAAAATCCACCAAGAATGCAGACCAACGTCAGCGCTGCCGTTACATCCAAAGGGTATTCGTTCATTCTGGCTAAAATGACAATCATAGAAATCGTCAGGATGGTCAGATAAATGCCTGGGTCCGATCCCTGTTGCAGTATCAAGGCGGCTAGTGCAGCATGTGCCAGAGCAAATCCATGTACGATTAGATTCGCAGATCGCGAAGGGAATCTCATAGTTTTTTGTTTTTCGGTAGGTTCTAAGTGAATCAAAGATAAAAGATTCCTTTGAATTTCACAGTCCTAAGTACACTATTTTCTTAAAATAGAGGCCAGTGCTATCCGCACTGACCTCCATAATCAGCCTATCCAGAAGATTTTCAATACAGCTGTGAATTCGAACACTCAAATTAAAGCTCCTCGTTGCAAGCATCGGGGTTGCGCGTCCTGAATTCAACCCGACTTTTTCTTTGGCGAACGACCTGCCTTTTTTAGAGCCTGATCCAGCAGATATTGAAGCTGCCCGTTCGTACTGCGAAATTCGTCCGCAGCCCATTTCTCAATCGCCTCCATCATTTCGGCATCAAGTCTTAGTACAAAGTTTTTAGTGTCTTTGGCCACGACGTCAATGGTTCAACGTTCCTGCATTGATGACTGGCTGCGTGGCCTCTTCGCTGCAAAGCACCACCAAAAGATTGCTCACCATGGCGGCTTTCTTGTCTTCGTCCAATTCAAGTATTTTTTCATCGGCCAGCTTGTCCAAAGCCATTTTTACCATTCCAACAGCTCCGTCAACAATCTTGGAACGGGCTGAAATGATGGCATCAGCCTGTTGACGACGCAGCATGACAGCAGCGATTTCAGGCGCATAAGCCAAGTAATTGATCCGAGCTTCAACAACTTCGATTCCTGCAATGGAAAGGCGTTCGTTCAGCTGAATTTCAAGAATGTCCGTCACCTCATCCCCTGCTGAACGCAAGGTCAGATCCTTTGCATCGGCAGTGCCCGTCTGGTCGTACGCATACATCCCGGCCACACTTCGCAAAGCCGCATCACTTTGAACCTTTACGAATTTTTCATACGATTTCATCCGATCTCCAAGTCCATCAATAATGGTCCCATTTTGCGCCTTCACAAACGGTGATTCCGTAGAACTGTCAATGTTGAAAGCTGCCTTGTAGGTATCGCTCACACGCCAAACCAATACTAGTCCGATAAGTATCGGATTTCCGGTTTTGTCGTTTACCTTGATGGGTTCGCCATCCAGGTTACGAGCACGCAGGGTCAGTTTTTTCTTGGTATAAAACGGATTCACCCAAAAGAAACCGTTATCCTTCACGGTACCTTCGTATTCACCGAAAAAAACCATCACCCTCGCTTCGTTGGGTTCGATTTGCATGAAGCCGCCCCAAATTAAGGAATTCAGCAGTAGAAAAATGGTATCCACAATCAACAAGGTAATTTTTAATCCACTTTGTTCATTGTACGTGGAGACGCACCAGCCAAACAAAACACAGATCACAATTAGGAACAGGATGTTGAGAATCAGCACAGGAATGCCTTTGAGCTTGGTTCCGCCAAAGACGACTTCAGTTGTTTTCATTTTCTTTAGATGGATTAATTGAACTAAAATGATATTATTATGATATCACAAATATAGATTGCCAATTTATTGATTTCCAAATTTTCTCTGTACTTTTTTCAAAAAAAAGAACCATCATTGAATCTCCTCAATGCAAAGTGGCCATCTTTTTGCCTTGTTTATAAGGCCTGCCAGCAATTTGACTCTAGCAAACATGATTCAATACGGCATCCAAAAATAATATTAATTTATTATTTGTTTGTTTTTATTTAATATTTGAATAACTTTGCAGCATATCAACACCCATTCCTATGCTCGTCAAAGTAGCCAGCGCTGCCATTCAAGGCATCCATGCCAAACCCGTTCAAATTGAGGTTCATCTCTCCAGAGGCATCCGATTTTCACTGGTCGGCCTACCCGACAATGCCGTCCGAGAGAGCCATGAACGCATCGTCTCCGCTTTGCAGGTAAACGGCATGGACCTACCTCGCAAACAGATTGTCATCAACATGTCACCAGCCGATTTGCGCAAGGAAGGCACATCCTACGATCTTCCACTGTTGGTCGGAATCATGGCTGCTGGAGACTACATCCCTGTTTCATCCGTCGAGAACACCCTATTTATCGGCGAACTCTCGTTGGACGGCAGGCTTCAGCCCATTCGCGGTGTCTTGTCAGTAGCCATGTTCACCAAAGAATCAGGTCTCAGACGTCTAATCTTACCAGCCGCCAATGCACAAGAAGCATCCGCTGTAGAGGGTCTGGATGTTTTCGGTGTGGAAACCATACTCGATTTGGTTCAATTGCTCAAAGACGAATCCTCCTTCACCCCAACCAAGGCTAATTTGCTACCTCCACCAACTGAAACGACTTCCCGCACAGAAGATTTTTCGGATGTGAAAGGTCAGGACAATGTCAAACGTGCGGTCGAAGTCGCCTGTGCTGGAGGTCACAACTTATTATTTGTTGGCCCTCCTGGTGCAGGCAAAACCATGATCGCCCATTGCATTCCAGGCATTCTCCCACCTATGAGCAGGCAGGAAGCCCTCGAAACCACCAAAATCCATTCGGTTGCCGGTAAAACAGCCATCGGCTTCGGCCTACTGCACCAACGACCATTTCGCTCTCCCCATCACAGCATCAGTCCAGTGGCCCTAACCGGTGGCGGGAGCAAGCCCCAACCGGGAGAAATCTCGTTGGCCCACAACGGAATCCTTTTTCTGGACGAACTTCCGGAATTTCAACGAAACGTCCTTGAAGTCTTAAGACAACCTTTGGAAGACCGGTGCATCCGCATCTCTAGAATAAGTTATTCTGTCGATTATCCGGCCGGATTCATGCTGGTTGCTTCTATGAATCCATGTCCATGCGGCTATTACAACCATCCCGATAAAGCTTGTGTCTGTTCGCCAGGTCAAATTCAAAGGTACATGACACGGATTTCAGGACCCCTACTCGATCGCATCGACTTGCACATAGAAATATCACCAGTTTCCTATGAGAAATTAAGTGACATTAAACCCTCCGAAGCCAGCCAATGCATCCGAGATCGGGTTGTTAAGGCAAGAGATGTGCAGGAAAAAAGGTTTGGCAACTATTCGGATACGACCTGTAACGCAAGAATGAAAACAAGGGAAATTAACCGATTTGCACAACCGGACGAAGCAGGCCGGAAAATACTCAAATCGGCCATGGACCGGCTGAATCTTTCTGCCAGAGCCTACGACCGCATTCTAAAAGTATCACGCACCATCGCCGATTTGGATGGGAATGAGCACATTGAATCCAGGCATGTGGCCGAAGCCATTCAATACCGTACGTTGGATCGAGGTAACTGGGGGAAATAATAAAATCAGCTTTCCAACAATTCCATGAAGCTGGACTTGATGTTGTTGGGATTCAAATCGTCCGTATCCATGATGTACTTGCATTTGAGGTAAAATCCCTCCCGTTCTTCCAGCGACTTGGCAATGTAGAACTCAAGCTCTTTGTCGTCTTTACCAGCTATCAGCGGACGTTTGGTTCGTGACATCTTTAGGCGGTCACGCAATTCACGAACTGAAGTACGTAGGTAAATGGTTTCTCCATGCCCATTCATGTACTCCATATTGTCGAAAAAACAAGGAGTTCCACCACCAGTGGAAATAAGCGTGTTATCAAATTGTGCAACTTCGTGCAATGCCTCCCGTTCCAGTTTGCGAAAGCCCTCCTCACCCAGCCCATCGAACAATTCACTGATGGATTTCATGAACTTCTGTTCAATGAACGCATCCAAATCGACAAACGATAATTTCAATTCTTTGGCCATCAGTTTGCCATAAGTGGTCTTGCCTGAGCCCATATATCCGATTAAAAAAAAGCTGTTCATAGTTTCAATTCAGTGGTAAGTAGTTAATTTGGGGCAACAATGATACAAAAAAAAGCAGCCAACACAAAAGGTTCACTGCTTTTTTCTGTTTGTTTAAGGACTTGACATCCTTTATTGATTCCAAAGGACTATTAATACGATAATCCCCAATGCAATGCGGTAGTAACCGAAAACACTGAAATCATGTTTTCGTATGAAGTCCATAAAGAACTTTATCACGGCGTATGCCACTAAAAAGGCAACGATGCATCCGATGGCAATGACCAGCCATTCGAACGACGAAAAAGTCGTACCATTTTTCAGGATGGTCAACAAGGTGGCACCGGCCATAGTCGGTATGGCCAGGAAAAAGGAGAATTCGGCAGCTGCACCTCTGGAAAAACCCAACAACATGGCACCGATGATGGTCGCTGCAGAACGCGATGTACCAGGAATCATGGCCAAACACTGAAAACAACCGATGGCAATTGCCAATCCAAACGGAATGGCCGAAACCTTATCAATTTTAAAGGACGTCTTTTTGGCATTGAAACGTTCCAATACAATTAGAACGATACCATAAAAAATCAAGGTAATCGCTACCACTTTGGAGTTGAACAGATGCTCTGTAATGGCATCGTCGAACAGCAAGCCAAGCACAACCGCTGGCAAAACTGCAACAAGAACCTTCATCCAAAGGCTCCAAGTCGCTTTCTGCCGTTCTGGAGTCCCAGCAAAAGGCCATAAGTCTTTCCAGAAAAACACAATGACTGAGCCAATTGCACCCAATTGAATAATGACTTCAAAAGCGGAGGTAAAGGTTTTGTTGGAGGAAAGCTTTAAAAACTCATCCACCAGAATCATATGGCCCGTACTCGATATCGGCAAAAACTCCGTTATTCCCTCTACAACGGCAATCAAAATCGCCTTTAAAATCATTATTAGATCCATCTTATTCCCACTTGGTGTTGCGCATATCCCCCGACTTCAAGAACTCCAGGTGCATGGCATGTGCAACACTCAACGTATGCGGCGTATGTGAATCCTTGTTCTTCTTCACATAATCCCAAAGCAATTGTTTGTAATCCGGATGCACGCAGTTTTCGATAACGGTCTTGGCACGCTGAATTGGAGATTTGCCACGCAAGTCAGCCACACCTTGTTCTGTGATCAACACTTTAACCGAATGTTCATTTTGGTCAATGTGTGAAGCCATCGGAACAATCGCGCTGATCTTACCACCCTTTGCAACGGAAGGACACGTGAAGATGGACAAGTAAGCGTTGCGTGTAAAGTCACCAGAACCACCAATACCGTTCATCATTTTGGTACCCATTACGTGTGTGGAATTGATGTTCCCAAAAATATCGGCTTCAAGCGCCGTATTGATGGTAATCAAGCCGAGGCGACGTGAAACTTCAGGACTGTTGGAAATTTCCTGAGGGCGCAATACAATTTTGTCTTTGAAAAAATCCCAATCCTTGTAAATTCCATCCAATTGTGCTGGCGAGATCGTCAGTGAACATCCGCTTACAGAAAGAACATCGCCCGAACGCATCAAATCGATCACCGCATCCTGAACCACTTCCGTATACATCCGGAAAGGAGGAATACCAGGATTGGAGCCCAAAGCACCAAGTACCGCGTTGGCAATATTGCCTACGCCAGACTGAATGGGCAAGAAAGATGCAGGAATACGGCCAGCTTTCATTTCCTTAACCAAGAAGTTGGCCACGTTGTCACCGACGGCGTCAGTCACAGCATCGGCAGGAGTAAATCCACCGACCTGGTCGTTTTCGCATGTTTGAACAATACCTACGATTTTAGCAGGATCCACTTTCAAAACCGGACTGCCGATGCGATCCATCGGTGAAAAAACAGGAATCACACGACGCAATGGGGGATCCATCGGTTCGTAAATATCGTGAAGGCCTTTAATGTATTTGGGGTGTTTGGTGTTCAGTTCCAGAATAATCCGGTCGGCCAAATGGGCAATCGTGGGAGAAATACCGACTCCGGACGTCAAAACGAGTTCACCGTCTTCCGTCACGTCACACACTTCGATGATGGCAACATCCAGTTTTCCGAAGAAACCGTAACGCATTTCTTGAGCTAGAATTGACAGGTGCATGTCAAAATATGGCACGCCGCCGCTGTTCATGCTTTTCCGCATATCCGCATTCGATTGATAAGGTGTACGGAACAAGATGGCGTTGGCTCTGGAAAGCTCGCCATCCAGGGAGTCACCGGTCGATGCTCCTGTAAACATGCCGATCTTGAATTGACGGCCTGCTTCATGTTCTTTGATGGCCTTTTCGGCGATAGCTTTTGGAATGATTTTAGGGGCACCGGCAGGGGTAAAACCACTAAATCCAACACGGTCGTTGTGATGGACGAAAGTTGCTGCTTCTTCGGCAGAAATGAATTTTAAGGACATACGTCAGGGGGTTTTAAAAAACGCCACAAAGGTATGAAATTTCTTTAAAATTTAGTTCTAAAAATCTCACTGTAAATGATGGCTTTTTTCATTTCATCACCAGAGGAAAGGTCTATGGAAGCCATAAATGGATCCACAGATTCCTCTATGGGCTCAAAAATCTGACTTTTAGTTGCGGAAGTGGCTTTATAATGACGTTCCTTTACCTCTGGAGCCTCATAACCCAATTCTGCATTCTTGGAACGGTCGAATGGAGACTTAACTATTTTTGCAGAAGGATTATGCACGGGTTGTTTTGCTACTGGCTTCGCAGTTGGAACAGGAATAGGATTCCTAGGTATATAATCGTCTTTATCACCCATTTCCTGCAGCAATTTTTTTAGAATGTCGCCACCAACAGAAGTTTTGGGTTCAGTCTGGTTTTCAACAGGCTTTTTCTTAAACGCCTTCACAATGGATCCGACCACGGATAAGGCGATAACCAAGTAGAAAAAATAATCGTTGCTTTCCATAACCCAGGATTTTTTTCAAAAATAGCACAATCTCCCGTCAAACACAAATTAAAACATCAGGAAGCCAAAAACTGAGCTGCTCTCGAAAATACCTGATTGAAGGAAGCATTCAAAAGTGCCGGCTCAATGCTTGAGTTCATTGGAAAAGGCGACTCATGTGAATATTCAAACGGAAAGTCAAGCAATTGAAATTGCTGAACGACATTTTCATTCCCCATGCAAGCCTCCACCCCTTCGTAAGGCATGACCTTGTCCTTGCGAAGAGAGATTCCACTGATCCTGTTTCCGAGATTTTTGAAGAACCCCTCCCTTTTTTCACGATTCACTTCCGGTGCGATCATCGTGTCAAAGGCGCTTCTGGCCTCATCCATACCCTCCCTATGAACGGATATCGGTGATTGTTCCTTTTCCATCCATTCTTTCATGTAGAAACTCAACAATCGGTCGTAAGCAGGCTTATCCATGATACAGCGGGATTCGCCAATCATGGACTGAAAAATGGAACCACCGCAAAATATAAAAAGTTTGGATTGGTCGAACAAATGATCCGGATTGGCCATCATCGTAATTTCAGCCAAAAAGGCACCGATGGAATAAGCGAAGAAATCAACTTTGGTGCCTTTTCTGAACTTAGGGTGCTTTCCGCTATTGAGCGAGGTGGCCAACAAGCGCAAATCTTCCACCGTTTGACGGCCAGAAGTGTAAAAACGAACCGGATCTTCCGAAAGCCGTTCGCTCATGGCCACATTGGCAAAACACAAGGAACGGTCCGGTCCAACCGACGCCTGTCGTTTGCGAACGAGCATCGACATACTGCGCGGATCGCTCCACAAACCAGGCGAACGGTTGATGTGATACGCAATGGGAAACAAGATCACCGCCTTGTGGGTGTGCTCTGCCAGGTATTCCGCCCAACAAAGATACTTGTCCCAATTCCGCTCATTCAGACCATGGAGCAGTACAATGACATTGGTCGCTTTTTTCCATCCTTTGGGGAAAAACACGGGATAATTGAAACGGTTGTTTTCGACAATGGCCCCATCCTCCAAAGCATGATTGGAAACCTGGGCGGCCAGTTGGAAATTATAGGAAGACTCGAACGGAAAAAAACGAATGTCGACACCTGACTTTTTAAGTGCAACATTTTTGCCCATTCCAAAGAGCCGAAGCATCTCCTTTTGACGTTTTACGAAATCGAGTACGTTTATTTTTATGGATTTTGACATAGTAGGTACGAATTTGGAATGCAAAGTTGATGAGCATCAACGGTTCCTCCAAATCAAAGGTCTTTTGTACACTTATTTGGGGGCATTTGCCCCAATCCGGGGTGAAATTGGCATCAGCGGGGTGAACAAATGCTAAAAAAGGGAGTTCATTTTGCTTTAACTGAATAAATCAGCTACTTTTGCATACTCTATTTCACTAGCGTCCCAACGACCCCATGCCTCAGAAAACTCCTGATTATCTGTATGAAAAGAACAACATTGTCCGTTTGATACTTTTCACGGCGGTGTTTGCGCTTGGCTTCATCAACATTTATCACCCCTTTGGCTTTTTCGAATCGTTTGAAGTCACACCATCCGTATTTTTCCTCTATTCCAGCCTGATTACTCTGACCGGGGTTTTGGTAGTGGTCATCAGTCGTATCATCATGTACTATTACTGCAAGAAGAAAAACCTGTCACTCTTCTATTACGGCCTTTGGGTCTTGGTCGAAATTTTGGCGATGTCTTCCTTCTTCGTCCTTTTTGAAAAATTGGCCTTGAACGATTTACGTTCCATTGAGGAACTGATGAAGATTTCAGCCCTGAACACCAGCCTGGTGCTCTTACTACCTTATACCATTCTTTGGCTCTATTTTGCCTGGGCAGACAAAAAAAAGAAACTGGAGCAAATCGATCAGGAGGACAACATTCCACTCAAAGCCAAAAAAAGCATGCTCAGTTTCCACGACGAAAAGGGGGAATTGAAGCTTTCCGTTCAATCCGACCAGTTGCTTTACCTCGAATCTGCCGACAACTACGTCAAAATCCATTACTTGAACAAAGGGAAAATAACGCATTTCATGCTTAGGAACTCCCTTAAAAATCTCGACGACAGCCTTGCCAGTACCCCCATGATCCGTTGCCACCGCTCCTATGTGGTGAACTTTGATAAAGTCAAAGTCTTGCGAAAAGAGAAGGATGGTATTTATCTGGCGTTGGAAGAAGAAAACATTCCCGACATCCCTGTATCCAAGACTTACACGGAGCGGGTGATGGCCAAATTCGCCCTCTATTCGGTTTAATCCATCCATCATGAATCAAAAAGTCTTTATAGAAACATACGGCTGCCAAATGAATGTGGCCGACAGCGAAGTCGTTGCTTCCATACTCGGTATGGACGGCTTTGAAGTGACCGAAACACTTGCCGAAGCAGACCTCGTCTTGATGAACACCTGTTCCATCCGCGACAATGCCGAACAAAAGATCATTTCCCGCCTCCAGTATTTTCAATCACTCAAGAAAAAAGGGATAAAGCCGGTAGTCGGCGTACTCGGCTGTATGGCAGAACGCGTCAAGGACGAACTTATCCGTGACCATCACGTGGATTTGGTTGTCGGTCCGGACGCCTACATGGACCTGCCCAACCTTATCGGCGCCGTACAACAAGGCCAAAAAGCCATCAACATCGATCTTTCCACGACCGAAACCTACAAAGATGTCATACCGACCCGCCTTGGCATGGGCCGCATCAGCGGATTCATCTCCATCATGCGCGGTTGCAACAACTTCTGCACTTACTGCATCGTCCCATATACCCGAGGCCGCGAACGCAGCCGCGAAGCCGAAACCATCCTGAAAGAACTCAACGACCTTTGGGAAAAAGGCTATAAGGAAGTGACTCTGCTCGGGCAAAACGTCAATTCCTACTCCTACGAAAACGCCGATGGCAAAAAACTGAACTTTGCCGGCCTCATGGCTTTAGTCGCCCAAGCCCAACCAGGCATGCGCATCCGCTTCGCCACCTCCCACCCCAAGGACATGACCGACGACATCCTGGAAACCATCGCTGCCTACCCCAACATCTGTAACAGCATTCACTTGCCCGTTCAATCCGGAAGCTCCCGCATCCTCAAGCTGATGAATCGGAAATACGACCGCGAATGGTACCTCCAACGCATCGAAGCCATTCGACGCATCCTGCCCGAGTGTGGCATTTCAACCGACGTCTTCTGTGGCTTCCATTCCGAAACTCCGGAAGACCACGAAATGACACTTTCGCTCATGCGAGAAGTCGGTTACGACTCAGCCTTCCTTTTCAAATATTCTGAACGCCCGGGTACTTTCGCCGCCGAAAAACTCCCCGATACCGTTTCAGAAGAACTTAAAATCCAACGAATCAACGAACTGATTGCCCTTCAGAACGAGCTATCAGCAGCAAGCAACCACAAAGATATCGGCAAGACGTTTGAAGTCCTGGTGGAAGGTTTTTCAAAACGTTCCCGTGAAAAGCTTTTCGGCCGAACCCAACAAAACAAAGTCGTCGTTTTTCCGAAAGAAGACGCACACATCGGTCAATTCCGCCTGATTAAAGTGACCAGTTCCACCTCTGCAACACTTTTAGGAGAATTGATTTATAATAAAATGTAAAAAACGGGTGTTTTCATCGTATATTTGTGATAATTTTCGCACTTTTGCGCCAATTTTGGGGATACTGCGCTCATGAACAAACAAAAGACAATTAACGCAACAAGGGTTTTCAATGCAAGGTTCAATTCGATAGTGAGCATCAGCCTAGTGCTGTTGTTGACAGGAATCATGCTTTTTCTCGGACTTATTGCGAACCGACTTTCAAAACACGTCAAAGAAAACATCACGCTTTCCGTCATTGTGGATGACGAAATGCATCTGCCTGACGCCAAAATGTTTCAACAACGCTTGCAAGCATCTCCATGGGTGAAATCAGTCGAATACATTGACAAAGAGCGAGCCCTTAAAGATCTGAAGGAAAACCTAGGTGAAAATCCCGAAGATTTATTGGGATCCAATCCACTGCTGGCCTCCTTCGAGATTTTCTTAAACGCCGAATACGCCAATACCGACAGCATCAACGTCATTGAAAAGGCTTTGAAGTTGAACAAAGGGGTGGAAGATGTCTTGTATCGCAAAGACCTTGTTCATCTTGTAAACGAAAATGTCCGCCGAATCAGCGTGATCCTTTTGGTTTTGGCTTTTTTCCTCACCATCATTTCTTTTTCATTGATCCGCAACACGGTTCGGCTCATGATTTATTCCAAACGATTCCTCATCCGAACCATGCAACTGGTAGGAGCAAGCAATAATTTCATCCGAAAACCCTTCCTGATCGAAAACCTTTGGACTGGCATCATTTCTGCCGTGGTGGCTACAACCCTACTGACCGGACTGATGATTTATGTAGAACAACGCCTCAATGGAAGCTTGCAATTGCTTGATTTCGGAACCATGGTCATCGTTTTCTTTGCTCTGTTGCTTTTCGGACTGCTCATCATCATCAGCGCCACTTGGTTGGCTGTGACCCGCTATCTAAAAATGAATGTCAGCGACCTTTATTACGTTTAGAAACCACTTATTTTTGAAATAAAATGAACAAGAATTTCGCTCTTGGAAAACAAAACCTCATACTGATCGGCATCGGCGTAGCCTTTGTGATCCTAGGTTTTCTGCTGATGATGGGTGCGCCCTCCGGTCAGACCGAATACAATCCGGATATCTTTAGTTTCAGAAGAATCGTCCTGGCTCCTGGCATCGCTCTGTTTGGATTCATTTTTGTCATTTTCGGCATTGTCAAAAAGAGCAAAGACGCGTAAAACTACAGAATGGATTTTATTGAAGGAGAAATTCTGTATTTCAACAAACCCCTGACCTGGACTTCTTTCCAGTTGGTATATAAAGTGCGCAACACCATTTGCCGCCACCTCGACATCAAGAAGTTAAAGGTTGGACACGCAGGAACGTTGGACCCGTTGGCAACAGGCGTGATGATCATCTGTACCGGCAAGGCTACCAAACGTATTGAAGAATTTCAGTACCAAACCAAGGAATACGTCGCCACTTTGGAGCTGGGCGCCACGACACCTTCCTACGATCTGGAAAAGGAAATAGATAAACGGTTCGATTTCAGCCATGTTACCGAAAAAATGGTTGAAGAAAAAGTGAAAACGTTCGTCGGACGTATCGAGCAGGTACCTCCCTCCTTCTCTGCCTGCAAAGTGGACGGGAAACGAGCGTACGATTTGGCCAGAAAAGGTCAGGAAGTAATTCTGAAACCGAAAGTGCTGGTCATCGAAGAGATCGAGTTGCTGGAATGTCGGCTTCCGATGGTAAAAATTCGGGTTGTCTGCAGCAAAGGCACCTACATCCGGGCATTGGCCCGTGATTTGGGAGAAGCGCTTAACTGTGGTGCGCACCTGACTGCACTTTGTCGCACACGCATCGGCGAAATCAGACTGGAAAACTGTCTGAATGTAGACGCGTTTACGAAAGAAATGCTGGATGAGAAATAATTTTACTAGATTCTATAAAAAATGAAGCTTTCCAAATTTAAATTCAAACTCCCGGAAGAACTGATCGCTCAGTATCCGTCTTACAACCGGGATGAATCGCGCCTGATGGTCGTAGACCGCGCCACCAAAACCATTGAACACAAACTGTTCAAAGAGTTGCCCGGTTATTTCGACAACCACGATGTGTTCATTTTTAACGACACACGTGTATTTCCAGCCCGATTGTATGGTAACAAGGAAAAAACAGGTGCCCAAATCGAAGTTTTCCTGCTTCGCGAACTGAATCAAGATTTGCGCCTTTGGGACGTATTGGTCGATCCGGCTCGTAAAATCCGCATCGGCAACAAGTTGTATTTTGGTGAAGACGATTCGCTGGTGGCCGAAGTCATCGACAATACAACTTCTCGTGGACGCACCCTTCGCTTTTTGTACGACGGTACCCATGAGGAGTTCAAGAAGGCCCTCTTCGCATTAGGAGAGACTCCACTGCCACGCAGCATCAAACGTCCTGTGGAAGCCGAGGATGAATCCCGTTTCCAAACCATATTCGCCCGCAACGAAGGTGCGGTTGTCGCACCGAGCGCAGGCCTTCACTTCAGCCGTGAATTGCTGAAACGACTGGAAATCAAGGGTATCAACTTTGCATACGTCACCCTGCATGCCGGCTTGGGCAACTTCCGCGAAATTGACGTGGAAGATCTGACCAAACACAAGATGGACTCCGAACAAATGTTTATTTCCGAAGAAGCAGTTCGTACGGTCAATACAGCCAGAGACGAAGGTAGAAGGATTTGCGCCATCGGCACCACCGTGATGCGTGCCTGTGAGAGCTCCGTTGGAGCCATGGGTCACCTTAAAAGCTTTGACGGATGGACCAACAAGTTCATCTTCCCCCCCTATGAATTCAGTGTAGCCAACTCGATGGTTTCCAACTTCCATACACCACTTTCCACCCTCTTGATGATGGTAGCCTCCTTTGGCGGATACGATCTGATCATGGAAGCATACGAATTGGCCATTCAGGAAAAATACCGCTTCGGTGTCTACGGTGACGCCATGCTGATTATTTGATATGGCCCGGATTTACCTTGGACTAGGCTCCAACCTGGGAGACAAGGAAACAAATCTCCTAAAAGCCATCGAACAAATAGAAAAACAGATCGGACCCATTGCGGCCCGTTCTGTTTTTTTTGTTTCAGAGCCTTGGGGGTTCAATTCAGACAACACCTTTATTAACGCCTGCGTGGCCGCTGACACAACGTTCAACCCTATGGAATGTCTTCGGCGGCTGAAGCAGCTCGAAAAGGCCCTGGGGCGTCCGGAAAGGGTTTCAGGCGAGTACAAGGACAGGGTGATCGACTTGGATATCCTTTTTTACGACGATTTGGTTCTGGAAGACTCCAATCTTATCCTTCCGCATCCGTTGTTGCATCTTCGGAATTTCGTACTGACGCCATTGGCAGAAATTGCACCAGATCTAATTCATCCGGTTTTCAAAAAAACGATACGGGAACTTCAATCCGATCTTATCGGACAATCATGAACTTGCAGGCTTGAGATTCTGCTCCGTCCTCGGACGCACAGAACACCAGATAAACGCCACTTGAAGCCTTTTTTCCGTTTTTCAAAATACCGTTCCAAGAGAACTGGCCACCCAAGGAGGTTCCACTCACCACAGCATTTCCATTCAAATCCGTTATTCGAACTTGCGTCTTTTCCATCAAGCCGGTAACTGTTATTTGTCCGTTGAATTCAGGGCGAACCGGATTTGGGAATACATGAATGTCCCTATAGCTCACCGATCCTTCGGTCGCATCACTGCGATAGGAAACCAATCCGGCGTCCGTTCCAATAAAGACTTCGCCTGTTTCAGGATTGATGGTTATAGACCAAATATAATCCGACGGAAGCGGACTATTCTGGGTGGTAAAATGATGAATGGTTTCCAAGCCGTCCGAAGACAAAAGATATATGCCATTCCCATTCGTACCCAACCATTTTCTGTTTGCCCCGTCCACTGCAATACTATTGATGCGAGTGCCGTTCAACAAAAAATCGGCGTTGTCTGAGCCATCGTTTCTGGGAATCTTGATGCGGGTGAAGGTATAATCCGAATCGAAAATTCGGTTTACACCAGTGGCAAGAATGGGTCCCGACTGTGTACCCAACCAGATCGTTCCGTTTTTGTCTTCCGCCATGGAGCATATGGTAAAGGGAGTCAATACATTGCCGTCCTGGTCCGTAAAATTACCGAAAGCCCTCTTTCGATCATCGCTCAAATCTTCCAATGTTCCGTTGTTGTCCAAAACAAAAATGCCAAATCGAACGCGCACAGAATTCATCCAGGTCTGTCCTCGTGAAGTAAAGAGTATGGAATTCCACGTCGGTGCCGTCATCAATTCGCGATAAAAGGGCTGAAACCAACTTCCGTCAGGTTTCAGAATACACAAGGCCGAATCGGGTAAAGAGTAGATTGATTCGGAACCTACCGGATAAAATTTTGAATTTAGTACCCAAAGATTTCCGTCTTCATCAAAGCTTGCTCCATCCACCCTGCAATATCTTCCTGCTATAATATTCCTCAAGGGGCTATTGTTGGGACCGTGCTGTTTATAAAACAAATTGTTTCTATATTCCATCATGCCATCTCCCCATGTCGTAATGAAATAATGGGTATTATCGGCAGGATCTATAGCCATGTTCATGAAATCCAGAGGCTGATAGCCAAGGGCATCAATCATTGCTTGCTTGTCGTTCAGTCCGCGCCATTGATCGTCTTCTAAAATCAGTAGGTCTCCGTCGTAAAACTCTCGATTACCCCAACGCGCTCCAGCGGTGGCGTAGTATACTCCATCCTTAAAAAAACCATTCCAGGCTGTATTTTGGGTCGGTCCGTCCGGTATGATGGAATCCTTGACCAAGACATACGAACTATTTACCAATTTTAAAAGCGTCAATCCCGAAGCACCGGAGGCTATGTACAGCGCTTGTGCTTTTGAATCCCAGGAAACCGAATAATCTATAACAGATTCAACCGAAATTCTGTTCAGATTTTTGTCAAACATATAGGTCGTCGTACCTGAACATGCGAATAAAGCACTGTCTTGTACGGTTATGTCGGTTATGCCAGCATCGTTGACAAAAGCTTGCCAATTACCTGGCAAACCTTTATACAAAACACCGTTCTGTGCCAATGCAAAAAATTGATTGCCAAACCTTACCAACTTTTTGGCTTGAGTTCCCGAAACAAAGGAAGCGGTCTTCCAATAAGAAACATCCTGTAGGTTATCGGACCTGCAGCCCGAATAAAGTCCGTTGACCGTTGCAACCAGAATGGAGTCAGCCCACACTGTTGCATCAACGCATTTGGTATAGGAGGATGAAAAACCCAGATAATAGTTTTCAGCATATTCCTTCTTGGCAATGTCCAGAACAATCAAACCTACACCTGTTGACAAAAAGGCTTCATCTCCCAAAACGCGCAAACCGTAAATGGTTTTATCACCGGTCAAAGATTTGTTTTTAAAATCAGGCAAATTTATTAGCCCTTTGGAATTGAGAAAATCAATATTTCCGTCAGAATATACAATCACCAGTGTTTTTTGAACGGTGCTCCAACCCAAAAACGTTACCGTATGACCGTTCAGGCCATCCAGTGTGGTATAGGTTTGCATTTGACCGTCCGAAATTCGGTAGGAAAACAATTTCCCACTTGCTTCCACAAAGACTTTATCATCGGCAAAAACAACTTGATCTGTGGTTTTATAAGAAAAATGCGTGCGCCATTCACCAATTGCTGGCTCAGCATTAACCAACACAGCAATTGAAAAAAGAGCCAACCAGACTTTCAGTTTTTTATTCATTGATTCATGAATTCAGCTAAAGACCGGAAAGCCAAAGCTCTGTGACTGATGGTATTTTTCTGTTTGGCAGACATTTCTGCAAAGCTTTCCTCACAATGATCGGGAACAAAAATGGGATCATAACCAAAACCATCCGAACCCCTTTTTTCTGTCAGAATTTTTCCCTCGATGACTCCTTCGAACAAATGAACACGGCCACTCAGAATCAACGCTGCAACTGTTTTAAAACGAGCTTTTCGATTCGAAACACCTGCCAATTCCTTCAACAATCTTTGGATGTTGTTTTCTGCAATGCATTCTGGGCCTGCGTAACGGGCAGAATAAACCCCAGGTGCTCCGTTCAACGCCTCCACTTCCAAACCAGTATCATCCGCAATGCAATCTGTTCCGTATTTTTCCCAAACATACATCGCTTTCTGAATGGCATTTCCTTCTATGGTATCCTTCGTTTCAGGGATATCGTCGAAACAACCGATTTCTTTCAAACTGATCAGCTTGAATCGGGTATCCAGTATATCGGAAACTTCACTCATCTTGTGAGCGTTGTTGGTGGCGAAAACTATGTTATGCATGATTACTAAACGACTAAAGCCCCAATTTATTTGAAAGCTCCAACATTTTTCGAATGGGCTTTTCCGCTTTTACTCGAATTTCCTCTGGTATTTCAATGGATGGAGTTTCATTCAGAAGGCATTTATATAATTTTTCGAGTGTATTTAGTTTCATAAACGAACACTCATTGCAGGCGCAGGTGCTGTCGTTAGGAGGAGCGGGTATAAACTTCTTATCGGGGCAGGTTCGAATCATTTCATGCAATATTCCAGATTCTGTTGCAACTATAAATTCCGGATTATCCGATTTTTGCACATACTTGAGCAAAGCTGCTGTCGATCCGATGAAATCGGCTAGGGTTAACAAAACCTGCTTACACTCGGGATGAGCCAGAATTAGTGCTTTTGGGTGGTCCTTTTTCAATTGCACCAATTTTTCGATGGAGAATTGTTCATGAACATGACAAGCGCCATCCCAAAGCAACATGTTTCGACCTGTCAGGCTGTTGATGTAATTTCCCAAATTCCTGTCTGGTCCAAAAATTAGTTTTTCTTCTTTTGGAAAACTTTGTACAACGACTACTGCATTGGTGGAGGTGACCACAACATCCGTAAGTGCTTTGACGGCTGCCGATGTATTCACATAAGTAATAACCTTATGATCAGGATGTTCTTTAATGAATTCAGCAAAAACATCTGCCGGACAACTTTCTGCCAAAGAACATCCAGCTTCCAAATCGGGTATCAATACTTTTTTTCCAGGTGATAAAATCTTTGCGGTTTCACCCATAAAATGAACACCACAAATCACCAATATTTCAGCATCTGTCTTAGCCGCTTGTTGTGCCAAAGCCAGACTGTCTCCAATAAAATCCGCTAGATCTTGAATGTCATCATTTTGATAATAATGTGCCATGATGACTGCATTCTTATCCTTTTTAAGACGGTTTATTTCAGAAATGAGTGCTATCTTTTCCATATCAACTTACTTAAGGATGCAAAATTAGGCATTTTATTCCTAATTTTGAGAACTAAACAATAATCGGATGAAAAAACGCAGTATATTGGAAATGAATCGTTTATCTAAAAATGAATTCAAAAAAGTTGAAAAAATTCCAGTGATTGTGGTGCTTGACAACATCCGTAGTTTGCACAACATCGGATCTGTTTTTCGTACTGCCGATGCCTTTTTAATTGAAAAAATCATACTTTGCGGAGTATCCTGCCCACCCCCTCATCCCGAACTTCATAAAACAGCATTGGGAGCTGAGGACACAGTTGATTGGCTTTATGTCGAAAGTACCTTGGATGCCGTTCTGGAGCTTAAAAAACATTCTTACTTTGTTTATGCTATTGAACAGGCGCACGGCAGTGTTTCATTAAACGATTTAAAAATTGATCCAATGAATAAATATGCCTTGGTTTTGGGTAATGAAGTAAAAGGTGTGCAACAATCCGTGGTTGATGTTTGTGATGCTTGTTTGGAAATTCCACAGCATGGTTCCAAACATTCCTTAAATGTATCTGTTGCATCCGGTATCGTACTTTGGTCTTTTTTCAAAAGTCTTCGTTTATTCTAATCAGTCGTTTTTCGTGACTCGGCATAGTCTAAGCAAGCTTCGCCTCTGCACTCGCTACTCAAAACGTTGGTAAGTTTTAAACAAGGAAACAAACAACAGTCTCTTATTATTATTTAGTTTTTAAAGTTTAAAAAGAAAAGATAGTATAATAGACTGTTGAAAGTGTTGACTGTTTTTTCAATATATTTTTGTCCAAACAGGTTGTGAATAGTTTTTATACTTTATGAACAGGTTATCAACCATCCATAAAATCGTAAGATTCTGATAGCAACCTTTATTCATTCATTTCAATATTTATACAAATAACTGCGTGTTCATACATTTGGGGTTTTACTTTTGTTGATATCGTTGTTTACATCGTTCATGGTTTTTTGCAAATCGTTGCTCTCCTAAAAGTTGTTCACACAATCACACCATTTTTCCATACTTATCCACAGCAGTTGACAACTTATCAACATCCTTTTTCCTATATTTGTCAACCAAAAAAGTCTTGAAAACGACTGTTTGGAATAAACGACTGATTAGAATAAACGAAATTTCAATTGAATACCATAGCCGAAAATACCCCGTTGATCAAACAGTATTTCGAGATGAAAAGCAAACATCCCGATGCTGTTCTTATGTTTAGAGTAGGTGATTTTTACGAAGCATATGGTAAAGATGCAGTAGAAGTTGTTGATATACTGGGTATTGCAATGACCCGTAAATCAAATGGAAGTTCCGGACCCATTGAAATGTGCGGTTTTCCCCATCATGCATTGGACAATTTTCTTCCAAAACTCGTACGAGCAGGTAGGCGAGTAGCCATATGCGATCAACTGGAAGACCCCAAACAAACCAAGAAATTGGTAAAGCGAGGTATAACCGAATTGGTTACTCCAGGTGTTTCCACCAATGAACACATTCTGGATCAAAAAGAAAACAATTTTCTAGCCAGTCTGCATCTAGAAAAAACACATGCCGGCGTCGCTTTTCTGGATATCTCAACCGGTGAATTCTTAGCAGCCGAAGGATCTTTCGAATATGTGGATAAATTGCTGAACACCTTCTTACCAAAGGAAGTTCTTTATGAACGTGGAAAAAAAGAGCTTTACAAACAGCATTTCAATTATACTTCCGCCAAATTCGAATTGGACGATTGGATTTACAATGAAGATTCAGCCAACAACAGACTGTTAAAACAATTTCAGACCAAAAGCCTTAAAGGATTCGGCATCCAAAACCTACCGGCAGGCATTATTGCCTCAGGAGCCATCCTTTATTATATGGATCTGACCGAACACAACCAACTTGGTCATATTCAATCGATTTCAAGAGTGGAAGAAGACCGTTTTGTACGATTGGACCGCTATACCATTCGCAGCCTTGAATTGTGCGATACCATCAACGAAGGCGGACGCAGTTTGTTGAGTGTGATCGACCAAACAAAAAGCGCCATGGGGGGGCGGCTTCTTCGACGTTGGTTGCTTTTTCCACTTAAAGAATTGGCACCCATTGTGGAGCGTCAAGACATCATCGACTATTTTTTTAAGAATCCCGAACTCAGGGAATACATTTCCGGGAAACTCGGACAAATAGGCGATTTGGAACGTATCGTTTCTAAAATTTCTGTTGGTCGGGTATCTCCGCGTGAATTGGTCTATCTAAAAACATCCCTCCAGGCAGTTGATGACATTCGTCGTGCCGTTCAGGAAGACGCATCGAATTTGGATGATCCTGGGTATAAGGCCCTTTTGCGAATGGTAGACAAAACGAATCCATGCGACTCTATTCGTGAACGCATCCACCGCGAAATTGTGGACACTCCTCCCATCGCACTGAATAGGGGTGAAGTGGTTCGTGACGGAGTGAATGCCGACCTCGACGAGTTGCGAGCATTATCCACTTCTGGCAAGGATTTTCTATTGGCAATTCAAGAACGCGAAGCCAACCTAACTGGAATTTCCAGTTTGCGCATCAGTTTCAATAGCGTTTTTGGTTACTACATCGAAGTACGAAATTCGCAGAAAGACAAGGTTCCTGTAGAATGGATTCGTAAGCAAACATTGGTCAATGCAGAACGCTATATTACCCAGGAACTCAAGATTTACGAAGAAAAAATTCTTGGTGCGGAAGAAAAAATTCAAGCGCTCGAGTTGATGATCTTTACTGCCTTGACGGCTGAACTCTCCAAATACATGACTGATATACAGCGAAATGCCTTGCAGATCGCTCAGTTGGATTGTTTAATTTCCTTTGCATTGGTTGCCGTTAAGAATAAGTATCAACGCCCCGTATTGGAAGAAAGCGACCGCCTTGAAATCATCAATGGCCGTCACCCTGTCATTGAAAAGCAATTGCCTTCGGGTGAACCGTATATACCAAACAATGTCCGCATGGACAGCAATTCCGAGCAGATTCACATCATCACCGGACCCAATATGGCCGGTAAATCTGCCTTTTTGAGGCAAACAGCCTTGATTGTTCTGATGGCACAAACCGGCTCTTTTGTTCCGGCAGATGCAGCACACATCGGACTGGTCGATAAAATTTTCACTCGGGTAGGGGCTTCCGACAACATTTCGTCTGGAGAGTCCACTTTTATGATCGAAATGAACGAGGCTTCCGACATCCTGAACAATATTTCACAGAAAAGCTTGATTTTGTTCGATGAATTGGGTAGAGGCACTTCCACCTACGACGGTATTTCCATAGCTTGGGCCATCGTGGAATACATTCACGAGCACCCAAAATTTAGAGCTAAAACCCTCTTTGCCACGCATTATCACGAACTCAACGAGATGGAGAAATCCTTTTCACGTATCCGGAATTATCATGTGACGGTGCGTGAGGCAGACGGAAAAGTGATCTTCCTGCGCAAAATGGAACGCGGTGGAACCGAACATAGTTTTGGTATTCACGTGGCCAAAATGGCCGGTATGCCCCAAAGCATCCTAAAACGGGCGAACCAAATCCTAAGTCAGATGGAAACCGAAAACCGCAAAGGCAGCATCCATAAGCCGACTCAAGAAATTGCCAGTGAAAGAGGAGGGATGCAACTAAGTTTTTTCCAATTGGACGACCCCATCCTTTCACAGATCCGCGACGAAATCATCAAGGTGGATGTGAACAACCTCACTCCGCTGGAAGCGCTCAACAAACTGAGCGACATCAAGAGGATTCTAAAAGGAAATCGTTAAGAGTAGCGAGCGCAGAGACAATGTAAACATTGGCTATGCCGAGTCACGAAAAACGACTGTTCAGAATGAACAAAATAAGGTTTATACGTTGAAGCGGAAATGCATGATGTCACCGTCGTGGACGATGTATTCCTTGCCTTCCACACTCATTTTGCCAGCTTCTTTCACAGCGGCCTCCGAGCCATATTTGAGAAAATCCTCGTATTTGATCACTTCAGCACGAATGAAACCCTTTTCAAAATCGGTGTGGATCACTCCGGCACAAACCGGTGCTTTGCTGCCGGTATGGAAGGTCCAGGCACGAACTTCTTGCACGCCAGCCGTTAGGTAGGTGCTCAAATTCAGCAGTTTATAAGCCGATTTGATCAAGCGGGAAACGCCTGATTCATGCAATCCGATTTCGTTCAAGAACATTTCGCGCTCCTCGAACGTTTCGAATTCAGCGATTTCCGATTCGATTTTTGCAGCCACCACTAAGATTTCTGCGTTTTCATCCTTGACCGCCTCACGAACCATATCCACATAATTGTTTCCGCTCACGGCTGAAGCTTCGTCCACGTTGCAGATGTACATGACAGGTTTGTTCGTCAATAAGAAAAGGTCACGGGCTATTTTTTCGTCGTCCTTGGTGTCGAATTGTACGGAACGGGTGGATTTGCCTTGTACGAGCGCTTCCTTAAATTTCAGGAGCACTTCCAGAACTTGCTTGGCTTGCTTGTCTCCACCAGTTTGCGCTTGTTTCTGCACTTTCTGAATGCGGCTGTCAATAGTTTCCAAGTCTTTGATCTGCAGTTCGTAATCAATGATTTCCTTGTCGCGGACAGGATTGACGCTACCGTCCACATGGGTCACGTTTTCATCGTCAAAACAGCGGAGCACATGCAAAATGGCGTCTGTTTCACGGATGTTGGCCAGGAACTTGTTTCCCAATCCTTCACCCTTGCTGGCACCTTTCACCAACCCGGCAATATCAACGATTTCCACTGTTGTAGGAACGATGCGGTGGGGATGGATTAATTCAGCCAGCTTGTTCAGCCGTTCATCGGGCACGGTGATGACGCCGACGTTGGGTTCGATCGTGCAAAAAGGAAAATTTGCAGCCTGAGCCTTAGCGTTTGAAAGACAGTTGAATAGGGTGGATTTGCCGACGTTTGGCAGGCCGACGATGCCGCATTGTAATGCCATATGGAACTAATTTGTGTATGAAACCTTTACTATGAAACCTAGAAGACCTTCAGTAGGAAGGCTTACGGGCGGCAAAAGTACAAAAAATCAGCCACTTTTACGAATGTGCCTCGAGCCAATTCTTCCCTATGCCAACGTCAGCTTTTAATGGAACATCCAATTGGACAGCATTTTCCATCTCATAGGTCACCAATTCCTTTACTTTTTCAAGTTCGTTTTCCGGAACAATAAAATTCAATTCATCATGTACCTGTAAAATCATGGTGGTTTTGAGACCTTGTTTTTCCAGTGCTTGGGCAATCTTGACCATGGCCAATTTGATGATGTCGGCCGCCGTTCCCTGTATGGGTGCGTTGATGGCATTCCGTTCTGCAAACCCTCTCACATTGGCATTCTGTGACAGTATGTCCTGCAGGTATCTTTTGCGGTGATACAGTGTTTCCACCCAACCGTTTTCCCTAGCCTTCGCAATAGATTCATCCATATAAGCTTTGACTTGCGGATACGTATCAAAGTAGCCATCTATCAGCTCTTTTGCTTCCGTTCTGGACACGCCCATCCGTTCAGCAAGTCCAAAAACTGAGATGCCGTAGATGATTCCGAAATTGGCTGTTTTTGCTTTTCGACGCATATCCGAAGACACTTCCTCCAAAGGGATTTTATATATCTTCGCAGCGGTTGCGGCATGGATGTCCAAGTCCTCTTTGAAGGCTTGTATCATGGTAGGATCCTGACTCAAGTGAGCCATGAGTCTCAACTCGATTTGGGAATAGTCGGCAGAGAGAAAAAGCGTTCCGGGTTCAGCAGAAAAGGCCTTCCTGATTTCACGACCTTGAGCATCTCTCACCGGTATGTTTTGCATGTTCGGGTTGCTCGAACTAAGCCTACCTGTTGCTGTAACAGCCTGATTAAATGAGGTATGTATCTTTCCTGTCCTCGGGTTGATCAGTTCGGGAAGAGCATCGATATAGGTGCTTAATAGTTTTTTCATGCCCCGTTGATCGAGAATTTTCTCAATGATCGGGTGCTTGCCTTTCAGGGTTTCCAGCACATCTTCAGAAGTGGAATATTGGCCTGTTTTGGTCTTCTTGGCCTTCCCTCCGATAGCAAGGGTATCAAAGAGAATCTCCCCAATTTGCTTGGGTGAATTCACATTGAAAGGTACTCCTGCCAGCTCCTGGATTTCTGCCTCCATCTTCTCAAGCGCAGCCGTCATAATGACCGACGTTTCTTTCAAAGCAGCCCTGTCAATGGCAATACCGTTCGTTTCCATATCGGTCAAAACCTTTACCAGCGGCATTTCAACCTCATAACATAGAAAGTCAAGCCCCTTGTCATGAATTTCTTTTTCAAGAATTTCTTTCAATTGCATGGTAATGTCGGCATCCTCAGCAGCATATTCATACACATCGGCAGGAGCGAGATCCCGCATGTTTTTCTGGTTTTTGCCCTTCGGACCGATCAATTCATCAATGTGAATGGTTCGGTAACCCAGAAATATTTCGGCAAGCAAATCCATGTTGTGCCTTTGCTCGGGTTGGAGCAAATAATGGGCGATCATGGTGTCAAAAAACGGACCTTGAACATCGATTCCGTACTTTTTCAAAACAACCATGTCGTATTTGAGATTCTGACCAATTTTCAAAACCTTGGCTTTTTCTAAAATTTCTTTAATCGGCTGAACTTTTTGAAATCCGACTTCACCCAGAGGAACGGGAAGGTAATAAGCCTCGTTTTTCTTCCACGAAAACGACATACCGACCAATTCTGCCTCCATGGCATCCAAACCCGTGGTTTCGGTGTCAAATGCGAAAAAATCCTGCATCTTTATTTCGGCCAAAAAACTACTTAATTTTGCCTCTGAATCAAGTAGATAGTAGGAGTGAGGCACGTCGCTTAAGCCTTTGAGATTCGAAAATTCCGTTGAGTTCGACAATTCGCCCGCATTTACAGAACTCTCATAAGCCTTTTCAGCCTCCATTTTTTCTTCCGACGAAGCGGGCGCATCCCAAAGTGAAAATTGTCCAACCTGGACCGCTTGTTTCTTACCCGTCGCTTTTTGTACTTCAGGTTGCTCCACTTTTTTTTCTGTAACTGCCGAACGCAAATTTTGAAGTTTGTTCAAATGGGTTCGAAATTCCAACTCCTCATAAATTTGCCGAAGAGCAATTTCGTCAACCGGATCCCGATGCAAATCGACTTCATTGAATTCAACAGGAACATCGATTTTGATGGTGGCCAAAAATCGGGAAAATTCAATTTGTTCCTTATTGTTCTCAATTTTTTCTTTTAGTGCCCCTTTCAACTTGTCTGTATTTTTCAACAAATTGTCAATACTGCCGAATTGATCGAGTAATTTTCTGGCCGATACATCACCGACGCCTGGGCAACCTGGAATATTGTCAGACGTGTCACCTACTAAACCCAGATAATCAATCATCTGTGACGGACTAGTCAATCCATATTTGCTCATCACCTGCTCAGGCCCCATAATCTCGAATTCGTTGGAACCATACTTGGGTTTGTACATGAACACGTGATCGGTCACCAATTGTCCGTAGTCCTTATCGGGGGTCATCATGAAAACGGTAAAACCCTCTTTTTCAGCCATTACGGACATGGTGCCGATGACATCGTCTGCCTCAAATCCTTGAACTTCTACGATGGGAATGTGAAACGCCTCGATAATTTTTTTTATCCAAGGCACCGACCAGGTGATTACTTCCGGTGTTTTTGGCCGTTGGGCCTTGTATTTTTCATACGCATCGTGACGGAAAGTAGGACCGGGAGGGTCGAAGCCAACGGCGATGTGGCTCGGGTTTTCACGTCGGAGCAAATCTTCCAATGTATTCAGGAATCCAAAAATAGCCGAAGTGTTTTGGCCTTTCGAATTCATTCTGGGGTTGTTGATAAATGCGTAATATGCCCTGTAAATCAATGCATAAGCATCGAGCAGGAAGAGTGTTTTGGAGGTGTCCATTTGAACCTGATGTTTGTTTTCGTAAAAGTACTAAAAAATGAGCAAGCGACATTTTTTTATTATTTTTGTAATTCCATACCCAACAAGATGATAGAACAGATCCGAAAACCGGTCGACCAAGACTTTCAACGCTATGAAAAGGCCTTTAAAGAGGCCATTCATACAGATAATGCATTGTTGAAGACCATTTTGGCTTACGTAAGGACCACAAAGGGAAAAGAATTGCGACCCATCTTAACCCTTTTGGCTGCCGGAATGTTTGGAAAAGTAAATGATGATACCATCACAGCTGCAGTGTCTCTTGAATTGCTTCATACTGCCAGTCTGATGCACGATGATGTCGTCGATCAAACTTATGAAAGACGCTCCAAGTTTTCTGTCAATGCATTGTGGAATAACCGTATAGCTATTTTGGTAGGCGATTATTATTTGTCCAAATCTGCTTTCGTCACAGCAAGAATGAAAACCAGACGTGTAACAACCATGCTGTCCCAGTTGGGTTGTGACCTTTCTGATGGTGAGTTGTTGCAGGTCTCCAATGAACGAAAGCTTATAATCGATGAATCCGCCTATCTGGATGTTATTCGTAAAAAGACTGCCAAGACTTTTGCTTTCTGTACTCAAGCCGGTGCAATCTCCGTTGAAGCGACGCCGGAACAGGAGGAAAACCTTCGGTTGTTTGGTGAAAATTTAGGCATGGTCTTTCAAATTAAGGATGATATTTTTGACTATTTTCAATCGAACTCCATTGGTAAGCCTACCGGAAATGATCTGAAAGAAGGAAAAATGACGCTTCCATTGATCTTTGCTTTGGATAATGCCACCAAAGAAGACAAGCGACCTTACTTGAACATGATTCGGAACCGCAATTTTACCCCCGAAAACTTAGAGAAAATGAGTGCTTTTGTGCGTAAGGCCGGTGGTATTCAATATGCTGAGAAGAGGATGAAAGAATTCGGAGAAAGTGCCAAGGCCAACTTGGAGGAATATCCCAAATCACCATTTCACGATTCATTGTTGGCGTGCCTAGAATACGCAATGTCAAGAACAAAATGAAAAAGGTTGCCTCCAAAGCAACCTTTTTCATTTTGTTCGATGTTGTTTTAGAAAGCGATGGTCGGTTTTTCCATGATTTCTGTGAGGATGTTGTTGGCCAATCGGCTGGCACCGAACCGAAAAAGGTCTTTATGCAGCCATTCGGCCCCTAGGACGTCTTCTACGATGCAATAGTAGTCCAGCGCCTCTTCGGTGGTTGCAATGCCACCAGCAGCCTTAAAACCCACTTTTTTGCCGGTTTTGTCATAGAATTCCTTGATGAGTTTACACATGACGTATGCAGCAGTTGTCGTAGCCGCCGGTTGTTGCTTTCCAGTAGAGGTTTTGATGAAGTCAGCGCCAGATTCCATGGATAGGATGGAGGCAGTTCGCAATTCATCCACTTTCAACGACCCTGATTCCAAGATGACTTTAAGATGCGCATCCTTACAGGCTGCTTTAATTTCCTGAAGCTCTTCAACGATTTCATCGTATTTCTTCTCCAATAATTTTCCGATGGAAAGGACGATATCAATTTCACTTGCCCCATCAAGAACCGCAAGGGAAGTCTCGGCAACTTTCACCTCGACAAAAGTCTGTGAATGTGGGAAGCCAGCTGCCACGGAAGCGATTTCAACACCTTCTGTCAAGCAATCTCGAACGGTCTTGACCATGGACGGGTAGACACAAATGGCAGCAACGTTTGGTAGTTCTGGGTAATTCTCCCCAAATGCGTTCACCTTTTGTACCATTTTTGCAATGCCTTCTTCTGTATCAGAAGTGTTCAGACTTGTGAGGTCAATGCAGCTCAAGATGGTTTCGTAAGCCTCTTTGTGGTGACTTCCCGCTTTCTTTCTTTGTAGAATTTCTTCAATGTTTTTAAGCACATCTGCTTCATTGTATGAGGCATATTCTTTCAGTACGCTTGTAATCTTTTCCATTTCAATGTAATTTTGGATTGTTCAAATGTCTGTTACTATCTCTTTCGGTTTTTTTGCGAAGATTGCTTTCAAAAGCCTTCGTCAAGTCCACTCCTGTTTGATTTGCCAAGCAGATCAGCACCCAAAGAACGTCAGCAAGCTCATCTCCCAAATCTTCGGTGGATTCCTCCTTTTTTGTGGATTGATCTCCATATTTTCGGGCAATGATTCTGGCAACTTCGCCAGTTTCTTCCGTTAGAATCGCCATATTTGTCAGTTCGCTGAAATAGCGGACGCCATACGTCTTGATCCATTCGTCGACCTTTTGTTGTGCATCAGAAATTGTCATGGTTTTATTCTTTGTTTTTGGTGTCCAGATACAGTGTCACAGGCCCGTCGTTGGTTAAACTGACCATCATGTCAGCTCCAAATTGGCCAGATTCGATTGGTTTGCCAAGTTTAAGATTCAGCTTTTCTATGAGCTTTTCGTAAATTGGGATGGCGATGTCTGGTCTGGCTGCTTTGATAAACGAGGGGCGATTCCCCTTTTTTGTTTGTCCAAAAAGCGTGAATTGGCTGATTAACAATATATTGCCTCCAATGTCCATGATGGATTCATTCATCAATCCGTTTTCATCACTGAATATTCGCAATTGTACGATTTTGCTACTAATCCATTCAATATCATCTTGATTGTCAGCGTTTTCAATGCCTATTAGGACCAATAGGCCTTTATTGACAGCGCCTTTAACGCTTCCATCAATCTCGACTTTTGCATTGGATACTCGCTGAATTACCGCTCTCATTCTTCTTTTATTGGATGTAAAAATAGCGATATTTTCTGAGCCTTTGACACCCCAACAACTTTTTGAAGTTGTTCCAAATCTGCCTCCCGAATTCGTTTTACACTTTTAAATTCTTTAAGGAGCAGGGTTTTTGTTGCGTTACCGATACCGATAATGGAATCAAGTTCCGACGCGGTTTGGTTTTTACTTCTTAGCTTCCGGTGATGGGTTATTCCAAAACGATGCGCTTCATCCCGAAGTTGCTGAATTAATCGAAGTGTTTCGGAGTTTTTATCCAGATAAATTGGCACCGAATCGTTCGGAAAAAACAATTCTTCGAGATTCTTTGCGATACCGATTACTTGAAGTTTGTCAAAGACGCCTACTTCTTTCAATGCTGTTACTGCTGAGGACAATTGACCCTTTCCACCGTCAACAATGACTAATTGAGGCAAGGACTGCCCTTCATCCAACAGTCGCTTATATCGGCGCTTCAACACTTCTTCCATGGAAGCAAAATCATCAGGGCCCACTACCGTTTTGATGTTGAAATGTCGATAATCTTTTTTTGATGGCTTCGCATTTTTAAAGACCACGCACGAAGAAACCGGAAAACTGCCCTGTGTGTTCGAATTGTCAAAACATTCGATGTGAAGGGGTAATTCGTGCAAATTCAAATCCTTTTTAACGGTGCTTAAGATCCTGGTGCTTCGTTGTTCCGGATTTAATTTCTCTTGCTGTTTCAGAAGGTCCAATTTATACTGTTTTACGTTCTGAAGCGAAAGGTCCAGTATTTTCTTTCTATCTCCGCGCTGTGGAATGGTGAACGTTATGCCTTCCAGTTCCAGTTCGGGGTGGAAGGGTACGATAATTTCCTTCGCAGGGCTTGCATACCGTTGTCTGATTTCAAAAATGGCCGTACTCAACAACTCTTCTTTTTCTTCTTCCAGCCGTTTTTTATACTCAATCGTCATTCCACGAACAATGCAACCGTTAACCAGATAGAGGTAATTGATAATGGCCGATTGGTCCGTTTCATCGAATGAATATACTTCAATATTATGCAAGCCGGAATTTACTATGGCCGATTTGCTGCGATATTGCTCAATCAAATCGTATTTTTCTTTGATTAAATGTGCCTCTTCAAATTTCAAGTCATTAGCAAGCGCCTTCATCTCATTCAATAAATGCTTACTGATTTGATGAATGTTTCCTTTCAGGATTTCTCGAATCTCCTGAATGTTTTCCATGTAATCCGCCAAAGACTGATAACCCTCGCAGGGCCCTTTGCATTTTTTAATCTGATATTCCAGGCATACCTTGTATTTTCCACTACGTATGTGCTGATCAAGCATGGGTAGCTTGCAATTTCTGATGGGGTAAACCTTTTTGATCACCTGCAATAAAGCTCGTACCATAGGAACTGAACTGTATGGTCCGTAGTATTCCGATCCATCACGAATGATGTTTCGTGTTTGAAATACTCTGGGAAAAGGCTCCTTTTTTATGCAAATGCTCGGATAGGTCTTGTCATCCTTAAGCATGACATTGTATCTCGGACGGTACTGCTTGATCAGGTTGTTTTCCAGAAGTAGAGCGTCTTCCTCCGTTTCAACGACGATAATCTTTAAATCTTGAATTTTTCGAACTAAAATTCGTGTCTTAGGCGAATCGGCATGGTCTTTTGAAAAGTAGGACAGAACTCTTTTTTTGAGATTCTTTGCTTTGCCAACATAAATGATCGTGCCTGTTTCATCGTAATATTGATAAACACCTGGGTTTTCAGGTATTCTTTTTAAGATTTCCTGAACACGTTCATGTATTGGGTATGGATTCTTCATTCTGTAAACAGTCTGTTTATAAGCATTTTCAGCAATTTTGCCCTCTGCTCAGTCTTTAAAAAATCAGCTGTTCCACGTGGAACAACTGCCTATCTCCCCAGCAAAACCAGTAGAACATTGATGTCGTTCGGTGAAATTCCTGGTATTCTACTGGCCTGTCCAATCGTTTCTGGTTGAATTCGATTCAATTTTTGCCGCGCTTCGATGGATAATGACTGCAAACTGTCATAATCAAACCGTTCGACGATGCGAATTGTATCCAAGCGATGAATTTTTTCTGCAATTCCGCGCTCGCGTTCTATGTATCCTTTGTATTTTATATGGATTTCTGCCGATTCTACGATTTCATCGCGTATGTTTTGAATGCCATCGATTTTTTCTTTAAGTGCCGAAATGTGTGGTGTGAGCTTTTCAAAGTCCAATTGTGGGCGTCCAATCAAGTCAATTAAGCGCAGTCCTTGCTTCAAAGGTGCCGTATCAAACCCCAATAAGGCCTCGTTGATGTATTTTGCTTTGATGGAATAGCTTTCACAAAAGCCGATGAGATCGTCCACTTCTTGTTTTTTCTTCTGGAAATGGTTGTATCTTTCTGAAGTGGCCAATCCCAACTGATAGCCCATGGGCGTTAAACGGGTATCTGCATTGTCTTGCCTCAATAATATGCGGTGTTCGGCTCTTGAAGTAAACATGCGATACGGTTCATCAACACCTTTGGTTACTAAATCATCGATCAAAACGCCAATATAAGCATCATCTCGTTGCAATATGAACGGTTCTGCGCCATGGCATGCCAAATGCGCATTGATTCCGGCAATCAGACCCTGACCGGCTGCTTCTTCATACCCTGTCGTTCCATTGATTTGACCGGCAAAAAATAGGTTTTTTAGCAGCTTGGTTTCGAGGCTGTGCTTCAGTTGTGTCGGGTCGAAAAAGTCATATTCGATGGCATAACCTGGGCGATAAATATGAACATCTTTAAAACAAGGGATTTCTTTCAATGCATTCAATTGGACGTCCAATGGTAAGGAAGAGGAAAAGCCGTTCAGATACATTTCCTGTGTGGTTTCACCCTCTGGTTCCAGGAAGAGTTGGTGTTGGTCTTTATCGGCAAACGTAAAGATTTTTGTTTCAATACTGGGGCAGTATCGAGGTCCAATACTTTGAATTTGCCCGTTAAAAAGGGGAGAATCTTCTAAGCCTCCGTGTAAAACATCGTGGACTTTGGGATTGGTATAGCAAATCCAGCAATTCCGTTGTTGCAAAGTCCGAGGCTTGAAATCCAAAAAAGAAAATTTATGAAAGTCGTTTTCGCCTGGTTGTTCTTCCATTTCATCGAAGTGAACGCTGCGTGCATCGATTCGAACCGGCGTACCTGTTTTCATTCGGTCGGTTTTGAATCCCAAGGAACGTAATTGCTCGGTCAATCCGAAAGAAGCCGGTTCAGACATCCGTCCACCTGCATATTGGGTTCGGCCGATATGTATCAAACCATTGAGGAAAGTCCCGTTCGTCATGACGACGCATTTGGCGGAAAAGCACGCTCCAATTGCCGTTTTCACCCCGCAAACTTCGCCATTCGAAACCTCCAATCCCACTACGGTATCTTGCCAAATATTCAGGTTTGGCGTGTTTTCAAGAACGTCTTTCCAGGCGATAATGAATTTCTGTCGGTCACTTTGAGAGCGTGGGCTCCACATGGCCGGACCTTTAGATCGATTCAACATTCTAAATTGAATGGCAGTCTTATCTGTGATGATTCCAGTCTGACCCCCAAGCGCATCAATCTCACGGACGATCTGTCCTTTAGCGATGCCACCGATGGCGGGGTTACAGCTCATCTGACCAATTTTGTTCATGTCCATCGTTATCAATAGGGTTTTGGAACCCAGGTTCGCCGCTGCGGCTGCGGCTTCACATCCCGCGTGACCTGCACCGATAACGATAACGTCGTAAGAAAAATTCATATGGGTAGTGTGCTATAAATTAATAATAAATTATAAATAGGACAATGCAACATCCTCCTGTTGATGCATGATGGCTTCATCTTCAGGGCATTTGTCCTTGTATCCGCAAAGATGCAATACGCCGTGAATGATCACACGCAAAAGCTCTACATCAGAATTCAGACCTAGAAGTGAAGCATTGCTGGCAACCGTTTCGACACCAATATAGATGTCGCCTGAAATTTTATTCTCATTCGAATAATCAAATGTGATGATATCCGTATAAAAATCGTGTTCCAGAAATTGCGTATTGTGTTCCAGAATTTTGAAGTCAGAACAAAAGATGTAGTTGATTTCACCGGCCTTTTTCCCGTGCGATGCAGCTACACCAACAATCCATCCGGCCACTTGTGCCTGATTGATGGAGGGCATCATGCAATCTTCGGTTTCAAATCGGATCATGATTTCAGTTATTTAAAAAAGGCATAAGCCAGGAAGATGGCGGCCAAAGCACCTGCAAGGTCGGCCAACAAACCTGCCCAGATGGCATATCGGGTTCTTTTGATTCCAACAGAACCGAAATAAAGGGCTACGATGTAGAAAGTCGTATCCGCTGCCCCTTGGAACAAACAGGATAGGTGACCTACAAAAGAATCCGGACCATACGTTTTCATGGAGTCGAGCATCATCCCACGAGCACCACTTCCGCTTAGAGGTTTCATGAATGCGGTGGGTAATGCATCCACGAAATCGGTGTTCAATCCAACCGATGAAATCAGGAATTTTATACCGTCTGTCAAGAGCTCCATGGCTCCACACGCACGGAAAACGGCGACACCAACCAGCATCCCGACCAAATACGGAATGATTTTTATGGAGGTTTCAAATCCGCCTTTAGCCCCATCAATAAAGGCTTCCCAAACATTTACCTTTTTATACAGGGCACCGCATATAAATGTAACGATGATACCGAAAATGGTGACATTGCTCAAAACACTCGATGCAGTGGCCATTTCTTCTTTGGACATGGTGGAAAACCACCCGACCAATGCAGCCAGAACCAGAACGATTCCACCAATCCAACCCAAAACAGTGCGATTCAACAAGTTAAGTTTCTGACGAATTCCTACAAACAGGATGGCAGAAAGCGTCGCAACAAAGGTTGCAATTAAAATGGGGATGAAGACATCGGTTGGGCTTGTGGAGCCCATGATGGCGCGTTGTGCGATGATGTTGATGGGGATGATGGTCATGCCGGCAGTATTCAAAGCCAGGAACATGATTTGTGCGTTGGAGGCGGTTTCCTTGTCAGGATTGATTTCCTGTAAGCTTTGCATGGCTTTCAATCCCATGGGTGTGGCGGCATTGTCCAGACCCAACATCGTTGCGGAGAAGTTCATAAGCAACTGTCCGTTGGCCGGGTGGTTCTTTGGAATTTCAGGAAACAGTTTGCTGAAAAACGGGCCGACAATACGGGATAGAAATCGGATGGCACCGGCCTTTTCCCCAATATTCAAGATGCCAAGCCATAAGGTCATGATGCCTGCCAAGGGTAAGGCGATAACCATGACCGCGTTTTTGGCCGAATCGAAACTGGCTGACATGATGCGTTCGAAGATGGTGTAGTCCTGGAAGAAGATGAGTTGAACCAGTGCTACCACAAAAGCAATCAGGAAAAACGCGACCCAAATGTAATTTAATGCCATAGTTATAGGGGATTTGTTTGCAAAAGTACAAAAAAGAAGCGTCGGTCGTTAATTGTAAAACTTTCTGTAACTTTGCCACTCAAACAAGGAAACATGCGGGAGGAATTCGATATTCGCGAGGAACAACAAAGCGACTGGGACAAGGAGGCAGACAAAGCGCTGCGCCCGCTCCGATTTTCTGATTTCAAAGGTCAGGAAAAAGTGGTCGAGAACCTGAAAATCTTTGTTTCTGCAGCCCGAATGAGGGGAGAGGCTATGGACCATGTCCTATTGCACGGCCCTCCCGGATTGGGCAAAACCACCCTTTCAAACATCATTTCCAATGAACTCGGCGTCGGCTTCAAAGTGACGTCGGGACCTGTGCTCGACAAACCAGGCGATTTGGCAGGAGTCTTAACTGCATTGGAACCCAATGATGTGCTTTTCATCGATGAAATTCACCGGTTGAGTCCTGTCGTGGAAGAGTATCTGTATTCAGCCATGGAGGATTTCCGCATTGACATCATGATTGACAAAGGCCCTTCTGCAAGGTCTATACAATTGGAAATCAATCCATTCACCATGGTTGGGGCCACTACCAGAAGTGGTTTGCTCACCGCGCCGCTCCGTGCTCGATTCGGCATAAACTGCCATTTGGAATATTATAAAGCAGAGGTCTTGAGTAACATCATTCTGCGTTCTGCCCGTTTGCTTAACGTCGCTTGCAGCAAGGATGCGGCCGATGAAATAGCAGGACGAAGTCGCGGAACGCCACGTATTGCAAATGCTTTGCTTCGCAGGGTTCGAGATTTTGCACAGGTAAAAGGAAATGGAGAAATCGATCCCGCCATTGCCCGCTTTGCTTTGGAAGCGTTGAATATTGACAAATACGGCCTGGATCAGGTCGACAACAAGATTTTAAGCATCTTGATCGATAAATTTCAAGGTGGCCCCGTTGGATTAACCACCATTGCCACCGCTTTGGGCGAAGATCCTGGAACCATCGAGGAAGTGTATGAACCATTCCTCATTCAAGAAGGATTCTTAAAACGGACTCCACGTGGGAGGGAAGTGACGGAATTGGCTTGGAAACATTTGGGAAGATTCAGGCAGGGCGCATCACAAGAGCTTTTTTAGAACTATTAGTAGGATTGTAGTTTAAATTTTAGGGCTATGCCCATCTAAAAATCAGGTTTTTTATGGCTGATATGAAGAATCTTGCAAAAGATACCGCCATCTATGGTGTAAGCAGTATTCTTGGTAAATTCCTGAGTTGGTGCATGGTGCCATTTTACAGTTACGTACTTCCAACAACAGGGGATTATGGAATAGTCACCGACTTATACAATTGGACAGCCGTTGCCTATATACTGCTCACATATGGCATGGAAACTGGATTTTTTCGTTTTGTCAACAAATCGGAGGAGGATGCGCATAAGGTTTATTCCACGACCTTGACGAGCGTAGCAGCCACTTCTTTATTCTTTATAATCGTTTGCCTGCTTTTCAATTCGCCGATTTCCAAAGCGATGGGGTATGGAGCTCATCCGGAATTCATCTGGATGATGTGCGTCATCGTGGCAATCGACGCCTTCAGCGCCATCCCGTTTGCCTTTCTCCGTTACAAAAAACGCCCCGTAGCATTTGCTTCCCTAAAAATGGTGATGATCATTTCCAACATCCTGTTGAACATATTCTTACTCTGGATCTGTCCGTTAATTTATGACTGGAAACCATCTTTGATCAATTGGTTTTTCGTACCTAACTATGGTGTGGGATATGCCTTCGTCGCCAATTTATTATCGGCCACAATCAGTTTGATGACGTTGTTGCCCTACGTCTGGGTGAAATGGATTTTTGACGTTGCATTATGGAAGCGGATGCTCAAATACTCCTTACCACTCTTGGTTCTGGGCTTGGCCGGCATAATGAATCAGTCCTTCGACAAAATTGTTTTCAAATATTTGTTTGACGATCAGCAGGAAGCCCTCAAACAATTAGGCATCTACGGCGCCAGTTTCAGAATTGGTGTGGTCATGATGATGTTTACACAGGCCTTTCGGTATGCCTATGAACCCTTTGTTTTTGCCAAACAAAAGAATGTGGACAATCAAAAAGCCTATTCGGATGCAATGAAATATTTCATCATTTTTTCCATATTCATTTTCTTGGGCGTCATGTATTATTTGGATATTCTCCAATACCTCATATCAAAAGATTATAGGGTCGGTCTGGTAGTAGTCCCCATTGTACTGGCTTGTTTTATTTTCCAAGGCATTTATTTCAATTTATCCTTTTGGTACAAACTGAGTGAAAAGACACACTGGGGTGCCATTATTGCAATCATCGGAAGTGTAGCCACCATTGCGGGCAATATCATTTTTGTTCCAATTTACGGTTACGTTGGCTCAGCCTGGGTCGTGTTTGTCTGTTTCTTTTTGATGATGATTCTTTCATGGGTGTTGGGGCAGAAGTACTATCCGATTAAATACGACTTGAAATCGGCTGGTCTTTATACAGTGCTGGGCATTCTGTTTTATATTGCCGGAATGTATGTGCCGATCGAGTCCTTTTGGCTCCGATTGACCTACCGCACCATTCTTTTGTTGGTTTTTGGAGCCTATTTCATTCGAAAGGACTTGCCACTCAAATCCATTCCAATCCTAAACAAGCTGGTTAAAAAAGGTTGACCGAAAGCCGTTTAACACACTCAAAGTGGACGAATGGTGCACCTGACGGATGTGAAAAGGCTTTATCTTTGCCTCCATATCTTTCAACTTAAGGAAACCATGAATTCGAAATCACTATTATTTGTGTTCACTGTCGTCCTGCTGTCAATCAGTATGGGCGTTCAAGCTGCAGGTCAACTTTCATTCCCAGGAGCAGAGGGTTTTGGCCGTTTCGCAGTTGGCGGTAGGGGCGGAGCAATCTACCATGTGACCAATCTGAACGATTCAGGTGCAGGCTCCTTTCGCGATGCCATCAGCGTATCAAACCGAATCATCGTTTTTGATGTTTCGGGCATTATTAAAGTGACCGTTGGCGACCCCTTGATTTTTAAAAACAATCTGACCATTTTGGGTCAAACTGCTCCTGGACAAGGCGTTCAGATCTATGGAGAACGGGTTTCCTTCTCAGGTGCAAACAACATCATTGTTCGGTATCTGCGCATTCGGATGGGCATTGGTGGCACCAGTGCCAAAGATGCTGCTGGTGTAGCCAATGGCTCCAACATGATGTTTGATCACATGTCAGTCCTTTGGGGCAGGGACGAAAACTTCTCCGTCAGTTGGGATAGCAAAGGCACCGAGCCAGGGAACATCACCATTCAAAACTCGATCATCGGACAAGGCTTGCAAACGCATTCCTGCGGTGGACTCATTCAAACAGATGGAGGTGTCACCTTGTTCAGAAACCTTTACATCGAAAACAAAACTCGTAATCCAAAGGTGAAAGGACTAAACCAATATGTGAACAATGTAGTTTACAATTGGGGAAATGGTGGTTGTTACATCATGGGCGATACCGAAGGAAATTCCTGGGCTCATCTGGAAAACAACTATTTCATCAATGGGCCGTGGAATGGCGCTACTTCTCCTTTTTCACGTGGAACACCTACATTTACCTACCTTGGAAAAGGAAATTACTGGGATGCCAATCAAAACGGAGTCATAGACGGTGTTCAAATGACTTCAGACCAATATTCAGGAAGCACGCCGGTCACCAATTTTGCGACTTGGGATAATTCAACAACCCGCCCGCAACCACATCCCATCATTCAAAGCATGATGTCGGCTAAAGATGCACTTGCCTGGATTATCGACAGCGTCGGTCCATCACTTCCTGCACGCGATGATGTAGACAAATACATCATCGATGAACTTAAAACTTATGGTACCGGAGGAACAACAGGCGGAATCACGACTGAACGCACTTTGCCACATGGGGGAACAGGTGTTTTATATGTAGGTTATAAGCCGACTGATACGGATGGTGATGGTATTCCCGATGCATGGGAATCCGCCAACGGTTTGAATCCGAATAATGCTTCTGATGCTGCGCTCATCGCTTCAAACGGCTACGCCAACATTGAAAATTATTCCTTTACCATCAATGCCGCTTACCCATACGTCAAATCTCCGTCAGGGCTAACCTCAACTACGCAGACCACTTCCAGCATTCAGTTGAAATGGACTGACAATTCTTCCGATGAAACGGGCTTTTATATTGAAAGTTCAACCAACGGAACGACGTTTTCCGTACTTGCTACGGTTGGTGCCAATGTGACCACGTTTGTGCATACTGGTTTGCCTCAGGTAACCAAATACTATTACCGTGTTCGGGCTTATAATGCGACATTGAATTCGCCCTACAGCACTGTTTTCAGTACCTCTACCTGGGGTGATCCTACGATTCCGGTGGCGTGTTCCAATCCGTCGCCTTCCGATGCCGGTTCTTACGGTGTGGCAAATGCTTTGAAGCTAACTTGGTCGAATGGTACGACACCGTTCGGAGGCACTTTGCGCTATTTTGTCTATCTGGGGACCAACAAAGACAGCATGCAACTCGTCGCTGATAGCATCACCGCTACGACTTTTACCCATACGACGGTTCCAGCCGGAAAATCGTATTATTGGCGAGTCGATGCACGAAATACAATGGGAAGGACAACAGGATCTGTCTGGTCTTTTGAAACCATACAAGGCGGACAATTGTTCACAACCAATTTCTATACAGTTCCTGCCGCCTTTTACACTTCTTATGGCTCTACAGCCGCAACGACCAACATTGTTTATTCGGCAAATGCATTGAAAACGGTAGGTGGAATGACCTTTGGTTGTGGTGCTACATCCATCCGCATAGCCTATATCCCACAAGGCAATCCGAGCGCACTTACTTCCGACTATGGTCCCTACACCCTTGCAGACACTGGTTCCACTTACGGCTGTGTGCAGTTTGTAACAGAATCATCTGGTGGCTATGTCAAATTTCCTGAGGTTCAAGGCCCTTGTACCATAACACTTTGGATAGGTAACACCTCTGCCGCGTCCCGCTCATTTTACCTGAATACCATCATCAACGGAACTGAAACCAGGGCAACAACCTTCTCCATGGCTGCAGCAAAAAGGGCGTTCAAATTTCAGTACACCTATCTTGGGACAGATAAAGTTGTGTTCAAGGTCGATGCCAACGGAAAAAAAATCAATCTGAACGATATTTTGATCGAGTCTTTTGTCCCAATTGTCACGGAAGATCCAATTGCCATTACTTCATCACCAGATACATCAAACATCAATTATATGGATGGAGCTATGACCTTGAATTTCAATCAAACGATACGTTACAATGGCGGAATTCTCATAAACGGTGACCAGTTCGAACAAGTGTCGGCGTCAGGAGGTGGGACGACTTTGAGTGTGAATTACACAGCACTGGATGCAAACACGGATTATGTCATTCAGTTTCCGGATGGATCCATTACGGATTTCTACAATACAAAATCATTCAGCAATGAATTCACCTTTAGAACCAGTGATTTTTTGCCAACTAAAATTACAGGCGACACGCATTTCGGAAAGGCCGCTGTGACACTTCCGTTGACTTTCAAGCCATTCAATGTAGTTTCTCCGTTCACGACGGTTGGTGGCCTGACTCAAACTAGTGCCGCTGATTTCCCCCATTGGATTACTGCTGCTGGTGCAATCACGGCAGACTCTGTTCTAATGACTTCGACCTCCGACAAAATGATGAGTTATTTCAGCGATAAGGCAAAGATCCTGCGTGTGAAGGCGAATATGATTGGTTCCGGTACAGTGACCCTTAAAGTTCAGGAATCCAGAAATCCCGATGGAACACCCGGATGGCGTACCATACGCCAATTGACTCAGGCTAATTTCCCGATGGATATGGAATTTTATCTGAATCCGCTTTCTCAATTTGTAAAGATCGTCCCAATAAGTATTTCAGGCACGATGGTTGTAAAGGAAATGCAATTGACAAATGCTGCAGGTGCCTATCCAACAGCTCTTTCCGAAACTATCGCCGATTTGGGCATACGTGCAATTTCTTCAATTGGCCGTCTTTCTCTACGTGGTCTTGCTTTGGGCATGGACCTGAACGTCTATGACACAATGGGCCGATTGGTTTTGAACAAAACTGCTCACGCTGAAACCCAAGATCTTGAACTGAAACACGGTTTCTATATCCTAAAGATCAGCGCCGGAAAAACCTCCCAAAACCTCAAGGCCTTCGTTCTTTAAGGCTTACTTACAAGTATTTAGCGCCTTTTCCATTCAACTCATGTCTCAGCAGCCTCCAATGTGGCAGGTATTTGTCCATGCAAGCCTTGAACTTGGGCCCATGACCGCGTTCGTGCAAATGACACATTTCATGAACCACAATATACTCAATACATGGGAATGACTTTTTGGCAAGCTCCACGTTGAACCAAATCCGATGGTCTACGACATTGCAGGTGCCCCAGCGAGTTTTCATGCGCTTTAGCTGGATGGATTTCACCTGAACACCCATCACGGGTTCCCATTCCCGAACCAGCGCCTCCACACGCTTTTTAAGCTCGATCCGATACCACGTATCCATAACACCTGCTACCGTCGCCTTGGTGGCTCCAGGCTTCAAATAGACCGTAATTTTGCCTTCCGTATCCAACAGGACTCTAGGCGCAATCGGATGATGAAGTATTTCTGCAGGATAGTTGGTACCTAAAAAAGGAATGGAGCTGAAGTCGGAAGGCTCCAACTCTTTGATTTTGTCGATGCGTACGAGGTGTTTTCGAATCCAGTCGGTTTTGTCCGAAAGAAAGTTGCGGGCTTCTTGGTCACTGACATGAAGGGGCAAGGATAGCCTGACCTCACCTTCAGGCGTAACCGTCAGTCTCAGACTGCGCATAGCCTTCCGGTGAAGTTGGATCACCAGATCTTCCACGAGGAGCTCACTTTTGTGAACGCTCGATTTCGCGGAGGTTTTCGAGTTTCTTTTTAGCCAGAAATCCATAGATGTCTTCCAAATGCTCTGTCACTTTTTGCTGGCCGAACTCATAGACTTTGCCCACCAATCCGTCCAGAAAATCACGGTCGTGAGAAACGACAATCAACGTACCGTCAAACTCCAACAGCGCCTGCTTTAAAATGTCCTTGGTCTTCATGTCCAAGTGGTTGGTCGGTTCATCCAGGATCAGCAAGTTCACCGGTTCCAAGAGTAGTTTGATCATGGCCAATCGGGTTCGTTCTCCACCAGAAAGAACTTTCACTTTCTTGGAGGAAGCCTCGCCGCCAAACATAAAGGCGCCCAGGATGTCCTTGATTTTCGTACGTATGTCACCGACAGCCACTACGTCGATGGTTTCAAATACGGTTCGGTCTTCATCAAGCAGTGACGCCTGATTTTGCGCAAAGTAACCAATTTTTACGTTGTGGCCAAGCGTCAGCGTTCCATCATACGGGATTTCGCTCATGATGCATTTGACAAGCGTTGATTTTCCTTCCCCATTCCGACCTACGAAAGCGATTTTCTCACCACGTTCGATGGTGAAATTGGCGTTACGGAAAATGGTTTTTTCTCCCCAGACTTTAGTCACACCGTCTGCAATAACAGGGTAGGCACCGGAGCGAGGAGATGGCGGAAAGCGTAAGCGAAGGGAGGATGAATCTTCCTCGTCTACCTCTATTCGATCCAGCTTCTCCAGCATCTTCACACGCGACTGAACCTGTAAGGTTTTGGAGTAAGTACCTTTGAAGCGCTCTATAAAATCTGTCGTGTCCGCGATGAATTTCTGCTGTTCGTCGAACTGCTTTTGTTGTTGTTCCCGACGTTCCCGACGGAGTTCCAGGTAATGGGAATATTTGGCCTTGTAATCGTAGATGCGGCCCATGGTCACTTCGATGGTGCGGGTGGTGATGTTGTCCACAAAGGCACGGTCGTGTGAAATGACGACAACCGCTTTTCCGCTGTTGATCAGGAAATCCTCGAACCACTGGATGGAATCGATGTCCAGATGGTTGGTCGGTTCATCGAGCAGCAAGACGTCCGGATTCTGAAGCAGCAGCTTGGCAAGCTCAATGCGCATGCGCCACCCACCACTGAATTCTTTGGTCGGCCTGTTGAATTCACTTCGGTCGAACCCTAGACCGATGAGCATCTTCTCTATCTCACCGTCGTAATTGATTTCTTCGATGCTGTAGAACTGTTCGCTCAGGGTCGATACGCGTTCAATCAATGCCATGTATTCGTCCGACTCGTAATCGGTACGGGTTTCCAGCTGATGGTTGATTGCGTTGATTTCAGCCTCTTGAGAATGTATGTTCGAAAACGCTTGGGCGGTTTCTTCAAAAACCGTTCTGTGGTCTTCGGTCATCAGGTGCTGAGGAAGATAGGCAACCACCAATTCTTTTGGAATGGAGACTTTGCCTTTTGTCGGTTCCCGCAAACCTGACAAAAGTTTGAGCAGGGTCGATTTTCCAGCACCGTTTTTGCCCATCAAGGCGATGCGGTCTTTTTCATTGATAACGAAGGAAACATCCTTGAACAGGGTGCTTCCGCTAAATTCGACACAGAGTCCTTCTACTGAAATCATAAATAGGGGCTGTTATTAAAAAAAAGCACTCGGGAAATTCCAAAGTGCTTTTCGTTTATAAAACGATCTTGTCGGATGAACCGAAAGATACGGGCTGTTTAAAAAAGCCTTAAGACTAGTATTTCTTTTTCTTGAAACCGTCCTTATTCTTGTTGCCGGTATAGCCTTTGTCCTTGCCTGGATAGCTTGGTTTGGCTCCACCATCGCGCTTGGCAGCACCATACGCACCTTCAGCACGTGGCTTGTAACCACCTTCCGCTTTGGGTTTGTATCCGCCCTCTTCACGGGGTTTGTATCCTCCTTCAGCACGCGGCTTGTAGCCACCTTCCGAATTGCCACCCTTATAGCCACCTTCCGAACGCGGTTTGTAACCACCCTCTGAACTGCCTCCTTTGTAACCACCTTCAGAACTGCGTCCTTTGTAGTTGCCACCTTTGTAACCACCTTCGCTGCGGTTGCTGCTGCGGTAGTTGCTGCCTCCGTCATCACGGCGACCTTTGTAACCACCACTACGTTGGCCATCGCTTTCGGCGCGATCTTTGGTGCCACGTTCAATCTGTTCTTCGGTTGCGAATTCCACTTTGACGTTGCGACCCAAGAAATCCAGTTCGCGCAGCGCTGCAACAACCTTTTTAGAGGATTGCTCTTCCACATCGAACAAAGAGTAACGGGTAAAGAAGTCTATCCGACCAATCTGTACACGACCCTCAACATAGTCGTTGATCAGGTCCATCAGATTTTTTGGGGTGATGCCGTCCATTTTTCCCAAACCGATGAACAACTTGGTATAACCGGATTCAGGGCCCATGCCTTTTTCTGTGGAAACGTCTCTGCGATCTTTTTTCGATTCACCGTCGATGGTCTGAATGTCGTTGGCATCTTGGTAATAATTGATCAAACGGTTCAGTTCTAAAGAAACCACACGCTTGATGAGGTCTTCCTTTTCCAACCATTCCAGTTTGCGATAGACGGCGGGAAGCAATGCTTCGATTTCCGTCTCGTTTACCTGCACTTTTTCCACCTTATCCATGTAAGCGAACACCTGCTTTTCGCAGATTTCCTTACCGGTCGGCATTTTGGCGGCAACAAAAGTCTTGCTGATCTTGCGTTCAATGTCTTTGATCTTGCCTTTTTCCTTGATGTGGACGATGGAAATGGAAGTTCCCGTTTTGCCTGCACGACCGGTACGACCGCTGCGGTGGGTATACGATTCGATTTCATCGGGTAAGCTGTAATTGATGATGTGCGTCAAGTCGTTCACGTCCAGACCACGAGCAGCCACGTCGGTGGCAATCAGCAGTTGAATGTTTCGTGAGCGGAACTTGTTCATCACATAGTCGCGTTGTTGCTGAGAAAGGTCGCCGTGTAGCGAATCGGCACTGTAACCGTCTTGAATCAGCTTGTCGGCGATTTCCTGCGTGTCCTTACGGGTTCTGCAGAAAACGATGCCGTAGATGTTGGGGTAAAAGTCGGCAATGCGTTTGAGTGCCAGATATTTATCCTTGGCATGAACCATGTAATAGACGTGCTTTACATTGGCCGTGCTTTCGTTTTTGTTCCCAATGGTGATCTCACGGGGATTACGCATGTATTTTTTGGTGATGCGGGCTATTTCGGCCGGCATGGTTGCGGAGAAAAGCAAGGTGTTGCGTTCAACAGGCACTTCAGCCAAGATGGCATCGATGCTTTCAGAGAAGCCCATGTTCAACATTTCGTCCGCTTCGTCCATAATGACGTTGATGATGCCGGACAAATCCACACAACGGCGGTTCATCAGGTCCAACAAACGGCCGGGAGTGGCTACAACAATGTGAACGCCCTTCTTGAGGGTCTTGATCTGGCTTTCGATACTGGAACCACCGTAGACGGGCAGAACTTTCAGCTCGTCAATGTATTTGGAATAGTCGTTGAGGTCGTCTGCAATCTGCAGGCAGAGCTCACGCGTAGGGCACAAAACCAGTGCCTGTGGTTGGTGTACGGAAAGATTGATTTTCTGGATAATGGGTAAACCGAAGGCGGCTGTTTTACCGGTCCCGGTCTGTGCGAGTGCAATAACGTCGTTTTCTTCGCCCAAAAGGAAAGGAATCACTTCTTCCTGTACGGGCATGGGCTGTTCGTAGCCCATTTCGGAAATCGCTTTCAGGATGGCGGGCGCGATTCCCAATTCTTCAAATGTCTTCATTAAATTGGTTTAAATGCTGTTATCAGCAACAGCGGGCGCAAAGGTAGGTATATTTTTCAAATAATAATTCGTTTTGCTTGTCTATTCTGTATGAATGCGTTATGTTTGAATCTGTTTTTCATTAGTAACATTAAGTATGCGTAAAATCATTGGTATTGGAGAAACCATCCTTGACATTCTTTTTAAAAACGAACAACCGACCAAAGCCATTCCTGGAGGTTCTGTCTTTAACGGAATGATCACATTGGGACGCCTTGGAGTTCCGGCGTTATTCATAAGTGAGACGGGAAACGATAAAGTTGGTAAGATCATTAAGGATTTTATGGTGGATAGCGGCCTTTCCACCGAATATATTGATACTTTTCCAGATGGTAAATCCCCGGTTGCATTGGCTTTTCTCAACGAAAACAATGACGCCGAATATCTTTTTTACAAGGACTATCCTTCGAATCGGTTGGATACGGCTTACCCCATTATCGATGCGGATGACATAGTCATTTTCGGTTCCTTTTATGCGTTGAATCCGGTATTGAGGCCTCGTGTACTGGAATTGCTTCAGTTTGCTTCGGATCGGAAGGCCATCATCTACTACGATGTGAATTTTCGGCAGACACATGCAAACGAAGCCATCCGATTGACTTCCACTTTTATAGAGAATTTTGAGTTTGCAGACATCATACGTGGCTCGGCTGACGATTTCAGATATCTATACAATTCCATCGATGTGGATAAAATCTACAAGGATAAAATCCGTTATTACTCGCCGAACTTTATTTACACGGCTGCTGAACACGGGGTCGATGTCCGTGGCACCAATTTCAGCAAGCATTACGATGCCAAAAAAATCAAAACGGTCAGTACGGTAGGCGCTGGCGATAACTTCAACGCCGGTGTGGCATTCGGCCTTTTCCGATCTGGGATTCGACGAGCCGATTTGCCCAATTTGACCGAAAAAGATTGGGACGGCATCATCCAGTGTGGTTTGGACTTTGCCGCTGAAGTCTGTCAGTCGTACGACAATTACATTTCCAAGGAATTTGCTGCTGCCTACCGCATTTGAAATTCAAAGCCCATCGCCTCGTTTTCATCGGTTCGCTTTTCCAGCCTCTCCAGCAATTCAATGCATTGATCGACCGTATCCACGATGAAAAGAGGATTTGGAAGGAACTCATGCAGGAATTTCTCGTCGCGGAACAGTGCCAGTTGTTGCAGTAGCGGATCGAAAAACTTATTGATGTTCAGCAGGATGATCCGTTTGTTGTGAAAGCCCAGGTTGTAGGATGACCAAGCATCGAACAGCTCATCCATCGTGCCGACACCGCCTGGGAAGGCAATCAGAATGTCGCTGAGTTTTTTGATGATGTCCTTACGTTCACTCAAATCTTTGACCAGAATCTTACGGTCGGTATGGCTGCTGTGCCAGCCACGGTTTGAAAAGTCCTCCGGAATGACGCCGACGCAATCGCCCCCATTTTCTCGGACTGTTTGGGAGAACACTTCCATCAAGCCCTGGTTGGAGCCACCATTTACCAGCGTTTTTTTGTTTTTGCCCATCCAAAGCCCCAGTTTGATGGCTTCCTCGCGGAATAAGGGTTGAATATGAGTACTGGCTGAGCAATAGATTCCAATCGTTTGCATGTCTTTCTGAATTTTAAGCAAATATAGTTCGTTTTTTTTGTACGTTTGCACATCGCTCATTTTCTAAAGACTTCCCATGCATTTCGACGAAATAGCTCCCATTACTTTTACCCTGCCCAACGGAATCCGTGTGATTCACCGTTCGTGCCACGGGTCGGTTTCTTGCTGTGGTTTTGCCGTCAATGCAGGAACCCGCCACGAAGCTTCAAACGAAGCAGGCATTGCCCATTTCACCGAACATTTATTGTTCAAAGGGACAGAGAAACGCCGATCCCACCACATCCTGAACCGAATGGAGACTGTTGGAGGCGAATTGAATGCCTATACGACCAAAGAGGAAACCTTTCTATACTCCCTTTTTCTGGAAAACGATTACGAACGAGCCTTGGAACTCCTCACCGATCTGTTTTTCCATTCCACCTTTCCATCGGAGGAAATCGAGAAAGAAAGGGATGTCATTCTGGATGAAATCAATTCCTATGAAGACTCGCCCTCCGAATTGATTTTCGATGATTACGAGGATTTGTTGTTTGCCCATCATCCCATCGGGAGAAAGATCCTAGGTACTCCTGAATGCCTGAAAACGTTCGATCAACATTCGTTTATTGATTTTTACAACCGCAATTATACGGCAGACCGAATCGTTTTCTTTTCGCAATCGCCCATTCCATTGAGGAGGTGGCGGAAATTGGTGGAGAAACACATCGGGCAATTGACTCCAGGTGCTGCCAATGCTGCAATTTTATCCGATAAACCCAAACCGTTGACAGGGTTTAGAGAAACCTTCCATAAAGAAACCCATCAATCCCATGTGATTATGGGCAACCGAAATTACGAATTCAGTCACCCAAATCGAATTGGCATGTATCTGCTCAACAACATTCTAGGTGGCCCTGGAATGAACAGCAGGCTCAATGTTTCTTTACGGGAACGTTCGGGTTTGGTTTATTCGATTGAATCAAATGTAACATCCTACACCGATTCTGGCCTTTTCACCATCTATTTTGGCACCGATCCCGAACAAACGGAACGCTGTCTTACATTGGTTCATAAGGAACTTAAAAAGCTCAGAGAGCAAACCCTGTCTACACTTCAGCTTCATGCTGCTCAAAAACAACTGTTCGGTCAAATGATGATTTCCTCCGAGCAGAAAGAAAATGGTACGCTCACCATGGGTAAGAGCATGTTGCATTTCAACCGCTTCGATTCAATGGATGAAGTGGCTGCCAAAGTCATGCGTTTTACTCCAGAAGTTTTGCGTGAGATAGCCAACGAAATTCTGGATCCCGATTCGTTGTCGATGCTGATCTATAAATAAAGAATGGCTTCTGGCCCCATGTTGAACAGCAAATCCAGGATGCTGAGGTTGGGCTGAAATCCAAATTTACGGTCAAATACTTGATAATAAGGTTCCGGTTTAAACAAAGGATCAACGATGTCCCTATTTTTCTTAGGATGAATGATGTTTCTAAAATCAACCAATCCATCGGAGATTTCCGTTTCGGGTAAATAGGCTGTCGTGATTTTAGACGTTTCCTGTATTTCCAATAATTCACACATCTTTTCACGGATTTCTTCGTTGAAATCGAACAAAAAGGGGTATTTCTTACCAAAGAAAGGTTTCAAGTCGTCAGCATAGTATTCAAAAAATGGGCTGGAGTTATAGGCCGACTCGATGCTGTACCAGTGCAAGTGTTGCCAGTTCCCATGGTCTGACAATCGCATGTCGCGAATCGAGCTTTTCCCCAAATTTCCTTCAACCGGTAGAGAAAGTGTCATTGGGCCGTTTGCCGTCCCGATCATACAACGATTTCGCCAGGTTTGCTTGACGAAATGTTCGCAGGCTTCCACCATTGGTTGTTCACTTCGTCGCCAGTGCCAATAATATTGTACGGGTGCGAAATAGGCTGTCGAGAATAGAGTTGTATGCATTGGATTATTTTCGGATACAAAGTTAGTTCAAAAGATGTATATTCGTAATTCTAAAAAGTCTACCATAAAGAATTTAAAATATGGAATATAGAAAACTTGGAAAATCCGAACTTGACCTTTCGGTAGTGACTTTCGGTGCTTGGGCTGCCGGAGGAATGATGTGGGGAGGTACCGATCACCGAGAATCAGTCGACGCCATGCGCGCTTCCTACGATTTGGGTGTAACCACATTTGACACCGCTCCGGTTTACGGAATGGGATACAGCGAGCAGCTGGTGGGTGAAGCCATCAAAGGGTTGCCTCGCGACAAAGTACAGATTCTCACCAAGTTCGGACTGAGTTGGGACAGTACACTCGGCGAGTATTATTTTGATACCGTCAGCAACGATGGGAAGCTGGTGAGCATTTATAGAAATGCACGAAAAGAGTTCATCATTAAGGAATGTGAGGCCAGCTTGAAACATCTCGGAACAGATTACATCGACTTGTATCAGATCCATTGGTCGGACCCGACCACACCGGTCAGCGAATCGATGGAAGCCGTTGCAAAACTTATTGAGCAGGGGAAAGTTCGTTATGCCGGGGTTTGCAATTATTCCGTAGACCTTATGAAGGAAGCCTCAAACTACGTACCACTGGTTTCCGAACAGGTTCCTTACAGCATGGTCAAACGAGGCATAGAAGCAGAAATCGTACCCTATTGCCTCAGTCATGAGTTGGGGATTTTGGCATACAGCCCGCTACAGCGGGGATTGCTTACTGGGAAAATGCGTCCTGGACATACCTTTGAGCCCAATGACAGTAGGATCGGTCAGATTTGGTACAAAGATGAGAATCTGAGAAGGATCAACACCTTCCTTAAAACATTGAAACCTCTTGCAGAAGCAAAAAATGCAACCATCGGACAATTGGTAATTCGCTGGACCATCGAACAGCCCGGTATCACCGTCGCATTAGTTGGTGCCCGAAATGCTGCCCAGGCAGTTGAAAATGCAGCGGCAGCTCAGGTTCACCTGAGTTCGGAAGAGTTGGCATTAATTTCTGCAGAACTTCAAAAACTGATTTTAGTTTCCTAAACGATCATTCATTCACTCAAAAAAACAACCATCATGTTTTCACCGCAAACCTATCAACAACGCCGCGACCTTTTGTGTCAAAAAACAGGTTCAGGAATTATCCTATTGCCCGGAAGTAAGGAAGCGTCAATGAATTATCCGGAGAATACCTACCGTTTCCGACAAAATAGCCACTTTATCTATTTTGTAGGGATGGACCAACCGGATCTGTTTGTAGTGATTGATGTGGATGAACGCAAAACGATTTTGTTTGGCAATGAGCTGACCATGGACGACATCATCTGGACGGGACCGATGCCCAGCCTCGGAGAACAGGCCCTGAAGTCTGGAATCACCGAAACCAGACCAACCTCGACCTTGGGAGACTACATCAAAAAAGCCCAAGGGCTGAACCGGAACATCCATTTCCTTCCTCAACACAGAGCATGGACCATGTTGCAACTCGAAGAACTGACAGGCATCCCCGCCATGCAACTTAAGTCGAAGGCTTCAGAAGTGCTCATCCGTGCCGTCGTGGCATTACGATCTGTCAAAAGTGCCGAAGAAATCGTAGAAATTGAGAAAGCATCAGCTGTCGGTTATGAAATGCATCTTGCGGCCTTAAAAATGTCATTGCCGGGAGAAACGGAACGCAATATTGCCGGTTTCATCGAAGGAATTGCTCTTTCCAAATGTTTTGGGCTCGCATTCCCCATCATACTTTCACAGCACGGAGAAGTGTTGCACGGACACAGTCACGAAGGCACACTGGAAAAAGGCCGCTTTGTGATATGCGATGCCGGTGCTGAATCACTTGAACATTATTCCTGCGACTTTACTCGTACAGCCATCGTTGGTGGAAAGTACACGACACAGCAAAAAGAACTCTATCAAATGGTGGTGGATGCCAATAACAAAGCATTTGAACTGATTCGTCCGGGAATTCTTTACAGAGATGTTCATTTGGCTTCCGGCAAAGTGTTGGCCGAAGGTCTGAAGTCTGTCGGAATACTGAAAGGGGATGTTGATGAGGCTGTTGCTGCCGGTGCTCAGGCGCTCTTCATGCCCCACGGTTTGGGCCATATGATGGGCCTTGATGTTCATGATATGGAAGATTTGGGAGAAAACTACGTGGGATACGATGATGAAATATCTAGAAGCACCCAATTCGGTTTGCGCAGCCTTCGCTTGGGCCGCCGCCTTCAGCCAGGATTCGTATTGACGGTCGAACCAGGTTTGTACTTCATGCCCGAGCTCATCCAAAAATGGGAAGCTGAAAAAATCTTACCACAATTTGTCGATTACGAGCGTGCCAAACAATTCATCGGAACGGGAGGTATTCGAACGGAGGATGATGCCATCGTAACCGAAGATGGTTGCCGGATGCCAGGTAAAAGGCTTCCGATTTCACCCGATGAAATCGAAGCATTGTACTAGATTATTTCCAAGAAGCGCTTATGGGATGGTGAAAGAAACACCATCCAAGCTTTGCCGATGATGAGGCGTTCTGGAAGCAATCCAAAACTGCGGCTGTCGTTGAGGTAACCCTGATGGTCGTTGATGAGAAAATAGTAATTTTCCTTAAACGTGTGGAAACGAATCTTATGTCCGTTTTTGAGAATGTTGCCAGCTGTATCTAGTTTCAACTGCACTCCTTCGAAGCGGTTGATCAGTTGTGCATAAATAGGGAATGTGCTATCGTTCAATTCAATTTTCAGTCCCTTGGTGGGAATCCGAATTATCTTTTCATCAAATTTGGAGACGCGAAGCCTAAGTTTCAGATTAACCTGCTCCTTAATCCGATACAAACTAAGCCATTCGTGGCGCGTCAGATAAACGTATCCTGAATCTTTTTCCTGATAAACCGGACGTTTGATCTTACAGGCTGCCATGACTTTTTGCAACGTTTTCTGAAGAGATAACGGGTAGCTGTAGCAAAAAGAGACCTCTAGTACTCTTGGCACCTTTTTTCCATTGATGTTGATTTTTCCATTACTCAGGGACAAGAGTTCACCAGGTAAACCGACGCAACGGCTTAAAAGAATGGGAGACCTATCTGGGAATAATTTAGAGGTTGGGTCGTTGAAAGCCAGCAAATTATTCCTCTTAATGGTACCAAAGGCATGACTGCGTTTTGGTTCCTTACCCCACGACAGGTAAGTTTTCTTTCCGAAAAGGCTGTCAGGAGCGAATGGAAGCCCAACAGACATGGGTAATCGGGCTCCCAAGGTCCATTTTTCGATAAAGATTCTGTCTCCCGTTTCTTGGCTGTCGGACATTGCCTGACTGGCTACCCGAATGGTTTCAAACAGGAAGACACGAATAGTCAATGCCAGCAGGGCTGCACCAATCAATATCAGAATCCATTGTCTGGTTTTCATGGGGCCGGGAATTCAAGAATTAATAGGCCTTTTTAAAGAATCTTTTCCAACGGATTTTTCCGTCCAAAATGCCTCTGTCTTTGTCTAACGACAGCCAGACCAAAATCGGTTTGCCAACTACGTGATCTTCGGGTACAAACCCCCATGCTCTGGAGTCTGCAGAATTGTGTCGGTTGTCACCCATCATCCAGTAATAGTCCATTTCAAAGGTATAGGTGGTTGCCGGATTTCCATCAATGATTGCTTTTCCGTCACGAACTACCAGACTATGTCCTTCGTAATTGTGAATGACGCGGGAATAAAGGAGTAAATTTTGAGGTGTCAAAGCAATTGTTGCTCCTTTTTTAGGAATCCAAAGCGGACCGAAATGGTCCCTTTTCCATTTTATTTCAGGGCTTAACGGATAAGTCAGTCCGCCGATTTCCAGTTCTCCAAGTACATCCGGTTCTAGGATGACGGTGTCTATGGCAGGGTTTTTTCGAATCTGTTCAATCACGGCTTTGGTAGCTGGGAATTGGTAAACAGGATTCATTCTTCCATTAGCATCCTTGTGGAAAGGCAGCATCGTGGCTTTGTAATCGGTTTGGGCAATCATGGTGTCATCATCCTTGCTGATGCCCCATTTACGGAATTGTTCTTCGGAGATATAGGTTCCTTTGGTCTGAACGTAGTAGTTGAATTGAACACCGGGCTGATCTTCAATGGGTTTTCCGTTAATAAAGACAACATTGTCTTTAATCTGTAGGGTTTCACCGGGTAAACCGATACACCGCTTCACATAATTTTCGCGTCTGTCAACCGGCCTGAACACCATCTTTCCGAATGTTTCAGGATGGCTCTTGATGTATTGGCCAGCTACTTCTGTCGTGACATTGTTTTCTTGTGCCATGTAAGTGCTCAGGGAATAATAATCCGGATTGGAGTACTTGACAGGAACAGAATCGCCAGCAGGGAAATTGAACACAACGATGTCGTTGCGCTTGATGCGTGAAAGGCCGGGAATACGCTTGTAACTCCAATGTGGCCAATCAGAATACGACTTGCAATTCAAAATAGGCAGGGTATGATGCGCCAGCGGGAAAGCAAGTGGCGTGTTGGGTACTCTGGGCCCGAAATCCACTTTGCTTACGAACAGGAAATCTCCAACCAACAGCGATTTCTCCAATGAAGAGGAAGGGATTTGGTAATTTTGGAAAAAATAAATGTTGATGATGTATACTGCAACCATGGCGAAGACGATGGCATCCACCCAGTCCATGACGCTTCTGAACGTCTTGTTTTTCGAATTCTTCCAGAATCCCCATGGAAGCATCCGAGTAATGTAGAGGTCCAAAAAGAAGGGCAAAGCCAAAAGCCACCAGCCGCTGCTCGTCCATAGGGAGAAAAGGATGGTGATGAGGCCCCAGACGGTAAAACGGATCCATTTGGCACGTGTGGCTGAAAATCGGTTTTTAAGAGGTGTGCTCATTGGGCGAATTATTTTTTGTAAATGATTGGATCGATTAGAAACCCAGCATGTCGTTCATGCCAAGGAAGCCTTTTTTTCCGGCAGTGAATTCGGCAGCCAGAACAGCACCTAATGCTAAACCTGCACGATTCTTGACGTCGTGGGCAATGGTGATTGTATCGACATCCGATTCCCATGTAATCTCATGATAACCTGGAACTTGACCAGTCCTTTCAGAAGCGATGGCCAATTCTTCCGGTTTGTTGGCTACTTCCATTACCCAGGATGATTTACGATCCAAATTATCCAGTATGCCTTCCGCCAAAGTGATTGCTGTGCCTGAAGGTGCATCCAGTTTCTGTGTATGATGAACTTCTTTCATACGAACGTCGTATACAGGGAACGCATTCATCATTTCAGCCAATAGCTTGTTTAGTTTAAAGAACAGGTTTACACCCAAGCTGAAATTCGATGCATAAAAAAAGGTCTGACCCTCTTCACAAGCCGTCTTTACTTCGGTAATGTGCTCCAACCAACCCGTCGTACCTGAAACGACTGGGACATTGGCTTTAAAACATTTACGGTAATTATCCAATGCGGTTTCAGGACGGGTGAACTCTATGGCAACCCGAGCCGAACGAAACGAGTCTGTTTCGAAGTCTTTCAGGTTGTCTATGTCAATGGTGCATACAATTTCGTGCCCGCGTTCAAGGGCGATACGTTCGATTTCATGGCCCATTTTGCCATATCCGATCAGAGCAATCTTCATAAAATGTTGTTAATTTGCAAATTCAAGAGTCAAAGATACAGAAAAAAATAGGCAGGCACCTTTAAGAATGCTCACTAACTGTTAAAAAAGCCCAAGCCCTTACCAAAACGTAGTCAAAATACTCGTACATTTGCGTCACAGGATCAGAAGACTAAGCGAAATCCTGTAAAAATTAACTGTATAGGACGGGCCGCTCCGTCAAAGTTGTTATGAGAAAAACGAACGGATCATTTGGTTTGGCCCTGCTTGTACTGACGATGTTGTCGGCTTGTGCCAGTGTGGGGAATCCCACCGGTGGTCCCAAAGATGAAACCCCACCTAAACTCACCGGCTCCATACCGCTTGAGAATACGGTGAATTACGCTAAGAAACGCATTGAAATTTCGTTTGACGAATTGATTTCCTTAAAGTCTCCCTCGGAGAAAGTGATTGTTTCACCTCCTCAAAAGCTGGCTCCTGTTGCAAAGGGTGTCGGCAATAAGGTTGTGGTTCTGCTTTCGGACAGTCTGATTCCTGCCACAACCTACACGATCGATTTTACCGATGCCATTGTTGACTTCAATGAAGGAAACAAATACGGGGATTATGCATTTTCTTTTTCAACAGGAGACCACATCGATTCCATGCGGATTTCCGGCAATGTGTTGGATGCCTCCAATCTAAATCCATTGACAGGAGTCATCGTCGGAACACATTCAAACGCAGCGGACTCGTCCTTTCGGAATCAGGCATTTGATCGCATTACGAAATCGACCAAAGGCGGCCGTTTTGTCTTGAAAGGACTACCTAATGGCTCTGCATATGTTTATGCGCTGGATGATAAAAACAGGGATTATGCTTTTGATCAACCTGGTGAAGCCATTGCCTTTATGGATTCCGCGCTCATTCCCTGGACAGAACCATGTACCCGAAACGATACGATCTGGAAGGATACCGTTACAGTCGATACGATTCTAGTGGTACCCATCACCTGTTATAAGCCCGACAACGTAATTCTTCGCTATTTTACGGAGGTTTTTGGCCGACAATATCTGGCAAAAAAAGAGCGTGCGCCCAGGAACAAGATTAACTTGACATTTGGATACAAAGCAGAGACGTTGCCTACCTTGACACTTATCAACAAAGAGGTAGAAGATTGGTACATCCTCGAAAAAAATCCGACGAAAGATACCCTTTCATACTGGATAACCGATACACTGGTGACCCAAATGGATACGCTCAAGTTGAAGTTGGACTATTTGAAAACGGATTCCCTGAATGCGTTAAGTCCTTGGACAGATACTTTAACCCTGATTTCAAGGTCTTATAAACCAAAAGCGATAAGTACAAAAAAGAGTTCGTCCATCCTTCCAAAAAAAATGGAAGAAAAGGTGCCGGTTCCGGTCCCTGTATTGCCACCTCTTGGTTTGAAATCGAACATTCAAAGTATCATGGAGATTTACTGCAGACCTCGATTTGAAGTGGATGAACCCATTCGTGAAGTTTTGGACGTACCTGCACAGCTATTTGTCAAGAAAGATACCGTATGGGTCAAGACCGCATTTTCTTTTAGCAGGGATACCTTGAAAACTAGAGAATTCCTGTTGGATTCCAAATGGAAATTTGAAGCGGAATATCGGTTCGTAATCGATTCTGCTGCCATCATAGGTGTTTACGGTAAAGTGAACAATTTGCTGAACCAAACTTTTAAGATTCGTGCTGAAGAGGAATATGCTCGATTGATCGTTAAGATCAGTGGCATGCAGTCTCCTGGTTTTGCCGAGCTGTTGGACAAATCCGACAAGGTGGTTCGAAGGCTTCAAATAGAAAAGAATGTAGCCGACTTCAAGAACCTTGCACCTGGTACCTATTACCTGCGTGCCATCGAAGATTTGAACGGGAATTTTCGCTGGGATACTGGCAATTTTGCTGAAAGAAGACAGCCAGAGAATGTTTTCTATGATTCTAATGCATTGGTTCTACGTGCAAACTGGGATGTGGAAGAACTTTGGAATGTTCGTGAACTCCCTTTGTTGGAGCAAAAACCCATTGAATTGATTCAAAAGGAAAAGGGGCAGTTTTGATGATGAAAAGACGATTGCTTTTTTGTTTTTTGCTGTTGTGCTTGCCTTTCAACGGAGGTGCGCAATACCTATGTAATGTCAGCAAAGAGCTATTGGTTCCTAGTGAACGTTTGGATTATCAGCTTTATTACAACGTGGGATTTGTATGGATTCCTGCCGGTACCTGTGAGTTCCGCGTACGGAATGCGACCTACAATAAACTGCCAGCCTATCAACTTTCAGCTCAGGGGAAATCGCATAAATCTTTTGATATTTTTTACAGGGTTCGCGATACGCTGATTTCATACGTCGATACCCAGAATCTGACACCTTTCAGAGCTTACAAATACACACACGAAGACAATTGGAACGGCATTGATGACTTTACATTCCGGAAAATCAACGATGATTGGCGTATTACCACACGACTGAAGCGCAAACGTGGCTGGAAACCGCCTGTGGAATCCGAATCTGAACGTTGTGGTTTTGATATTGTCACCAGCATTTACCGCTTGCGCTTTTTTGCCAGTCCGGACATGTATGTGGTAGGCAAGCGGCTCGACATTCCCGTACGCCTGGATGACGGTGAATACCTCGTTCACCTGACATACCTCGGGAAGGAGCGCATCAAGCTCTATGGTGACGGTTTTTACAAAGCACATGCTTTTACCCTCAGTATGATTGAGGGCAACATCTTTAAACGTGGAGATGTGCTTAAAATGTGGATATCGGATGATCGAAACCGCATTCCGCTTCTCATCGAATCGCCCATCCGAGTAGGTTTCGTCAAAGCACTATTCAGAAGCGGTGAAAATACAAAATATCCGATTGGTCGATCTACGGTGAAATAAATTCTATTTCACCAGTTTCCACTCAAAACCCTCTTTGGTGTCCTTGATCTCAAAACCCAAGGACGTGAGTTCGTTCCGGATTTTGTCGGAGGTTGCCCAATCTTTGTTGGTTTTGGCTTCCATCCGCATATTCAACAGAAGATCAATAGCACCCTTGTACCCTTCGCTGGTGGACTTAGAAGACTTTTCCTCCAAACCAAGGCCGAGGATATCCAGGATGAATAGGTCGAAGACTTCCTTCAATTCTTTCAGATCCGCCGCGTTGATGGTCTCTTTGCCATCACTGATCAGATTAATGCTCTTACTGGCGTCAAACAAGTGAGAAATCGCGATAGGACTGTTCAAATCATCGTTCATGGCTTCAAAGCAGCGTTCACGAAGTCCTTTTACATCAACGGTGGAAGCGCCGGATGCAGTGATTTTGTTTAACCGGACGTAAGCATCCATCAATCGTTCCAACCCTTTTTCGGATGCCTGGAGTGCTTCGTTGCTGAAATCCACCGTGCTGCGATAATGGGCCTGTAAGATGAAAAACCGAATGGTCATGGGGCTGTAAGCCTGCGTCAATGCTGGATGTTTGCCTTCAAAGAATTCTTCCAAGGTGATGAAATTTCCCAAAGATTTACCCATTTTCTGACCATTGATGGTAATCATGTTGTTGTGCATCCAGCAACGTACAGTTTCGTGACCTAAAGCGCCTACGGATTGTGCAATCTCGCATTCATGGTGTGGGAACATCAGATCCATACCTCCTCCGTGAATGTCGAATTCTTCGCCAAGGTAGCGGGTGCCCATGGCAGAGCATTCCAAGTGCCAACCGGGAAAACCGTCGCTCCATGGGGAGGGCCAACGCATGATGTGCTCAGGCGAAGCCTTTTTCCATAGCGCAAAATCTACGTTGTTGCGCTTTTCGGACTGACCGTCCAATTCGCGTCCTGTAGATAAGAGTTCGTCGATGTTTCGACCTGAAAGCTTGCCGTAATGGTGTGTTTTGTTGTATTTCTCCACATCAAAATAGACGGATCCTTCGCTTTCGTAAGCCAAACCGTTTGCAAAAATCTTTTTGACAAATTCAATTTGTTCGATGATGTGGCCTGAAGCATGAGGCTCAATGCTGGGCGGCAAGACATGAAGCGCATCCATGGCCTGATGGTATCTGTTGACATAGAATTGAACTACCTCCATCGGTTCCAACTGCTCCAGCCTTGCTTTTTTGCCGATCTTGTCCTCGCCTTCGTCGGCATCGTTTTCGAGATGACCAACGTCGGTGATGTTGCGAACATACCGAACTTTGTAACCAATATTGGTCAAATAGCGAAAAAGCAAGTCAAATGTGATGGCGGGACGAGCGTGTCCAAGGTGTGCATCGCCATAAACAGTTGGGCCACAAACGTAAAGACCAACTCGACCTTCATGAATGGGTTTGAATACTTCTTTTTTACGATGTAGGGTATTGTATAGGACTAAATCGTTCTGCATAGGAGGGGAAATTAAAAAACTAAAGTAGGATGAAGCGGTAGGGGCGAATGGAAACGAATCGGAGTAGAGGACCTTCTGAACAACATCGCCATAATCCGGAACAAGTGGTCAAAACCATTTGATAATCGATTTCTGTTTCGATTTCTTCCAAAGGTACGATGTCTTGATTGGAACCACCGGCAGGAATGAATTCGTAAAAGGTGCTCAAATCGAGCATGAGCAAAAAGGAGGCATCGTCTGAATTATCCTGAATACCGAACAATCCTTCCGGAGTGCAGTACGTTGCTTGTTGAATTAGACCCTCAGGCAAGAGCCCCTTTGAAACCTTTAGAGATGCTGAATTTAATGGACTGCGAACAAACAGAACTTCAGCTTCAGGCCAGACTTCTTTTAAGGATTTTTTCCCTGTTTTCCGGTATGCTTTTTTCAAAAGTTCCAGCAATCGTAGTGTGGTTCCTTTAAAGCTGGTGACTTTCTGACCAAGTGCTTCTTTTAAAACTAATTCTGTTGATGGATTCCCGTCTTTATCATCTCCAACCCGTTTTGGCAGGTTTAGCAGGGAGTTTAAAAAAGGTTCGTTGGCGCGCAACAAGGCATGTAATTCGTTCATGTACGGTAAATCGACTCCATTGCCAACATTGGCTGAAAAGCCTTCGAGTAATTTACTGCCTGGATTTTTACTGATGTGTATGGTGTAGCTGTCACTGATGCCTTGCTGAAAGGTTTCTTCTATAGCCTGAGCTGTAATCGGAACCAAGGTGTCGTTCATGGAACAAATCACATCTTTGGGACTTCCGGGCCAGATTAGGTCCGTTTCGCCATTGCTTATCCTTAAAAGATAGGGTTTTAGGTCTGAAAGTCGTTGAATGGGAAGTCGTTCTCTAAACTCTTGGTAGCTATAGACAGTCTTGAAGTCGTATTTTTTCCCCCATTCGGTTTCAGCCGCCTCCAACAAGAGGTTGGACAGTTGCTCGTTTTGGATATCATTGGCATCCTGAGCAAAGTCCAGAATTTCCCCAAAGCGATCTTTGAGGTACATGCTGTATAATCCTGACAATAAATCCATGGGGTTACAGGTTTCGGTCAACGCTGCCAAAATTAGTTATTTTTTTGCAGTCTTGGGCTTGTATGTATGTGAAAACTTTAAAAAATGAGGTTAGTTGAGCTCTTCGTGGCCGGACTCCGTATTTTCTACAAAAGCTGCTTGTTGACTTTCTTTCAATAGCTCGGCTAGGTTGACATAGGGGTCATTAATGTACAACAGTGCTTCTTTTGCAGCTTTTTGCTGAGCCTCTTTTTTGGAAAGACCTTCACCTTGTCCGAAACTTAGTCCGTTGATTAGTGCCACCGCTCTGAAACGTGGGCCTTTGACTGAACTTTTACTAAGTTCCGTCATTAGGAATTCGGCCGAAAGTTTTTCTTGCTGACTCCATTCCAAGAGTGCGGATTTGAAATTTTCTTCTGTGCTGACTACGCCTTCGAGATCGATGTACCGTTCTAAGATCTTCTTTTCCAAGAAACGTTTGCAACGTCGGTAACCCTGATCCAAATAAATAGCCCCGATTAAAGCTTCGAGCGCATTGCCGTAAATGGAGAGATGGCTGTCGGGGGCAGATGATGCCGAAGAAAGAATCAAGGTGTTCAAACCCAGCTCTATGGCGATTTTGTTTAGACTTTGGCGTTGAACGATCTTGGCTCTGGTCTTGGTAAGGAATTCTTCATTCGAAGCAGGAAACTGTTTGAACAGAATATCCGCAACGATGACGTTTAGCACGGCGTCACCCAAATATTCGAGCCGTTCGTTGTTAATGAGCAGGCCGTCGTTCGTTCGAACAGACAAGGATTTGTGCCTTAGTGCCTGCTGATACAACTCCAGCTTGTAGGGGTAGAAGCCAAGAATACGGTGAAATAACAAATAAGGCTCCTTCTGTTTAACAGTCAGGAGCCTTATTTGAATGAGGAAGTCTGAAATCAAGCGTTTGGCTTCCATTTCTTTACGATGACACTGGCATTGTGGCCACCGAAACCGAACGTATTGGACAATGCTGCCCGTACTTCGCGTTTGCAGGCTTTGTTAAACGTGAAATTCAGATTGTAGTCGATTTCCGGATCTTCATCACCTTCCGTAAAGTTAATCGTGGGAGGAATGATGTCGTTTTGAACAGCCAATACGCAGGCCAGTGCTTCAATAGCACCAGCAGCACCCAACATGTGACCTGTTTGAGACTTGGTTGAGCTGATGTTCAAATCGTATGCCGAAGAACCGAAAACAGCCTTGATGGCTTTTGTTTCTGCAATGTCTCCAAGCGGTGTGGAGGTGCCATGAACGTTGATGTAATCAATTTCTGATGGTTGCATTTCAGCATCTTCCAATGCATTTTTCATCACATTCAAAGCTCCCAATCCATCGGGATGAGGGGCTGTCATGTGGTGTGCATCTGCGGACATGCCTACACCAGCAATTTCTGCATAGATTTTTGCCCCACGCGCCAAGGCATGTTCTAACTCTTCCAAAACAAGACAAGCTCCACCTTCTGCCATGACAAAGCCATCGCGACTTTTACTAAATGGTCGAGAAGCAGTCAATGGATCATCGTTGCGGGTGGAGAGCGCATGCAGGGCATTAAAACCACCGACACCGGCGGCTGTAATGGCCGCTTCCGAACCGCCACAAGCGAAAACGTTGGCCTTTCCTAAGCGAATGTAGTTAAATGCATCCGCTATGGCGTTTGAAGAAGATGCACATGCGGAAACCGTACAGAAATTTGGACCTCTGAAACCGTACAACATGGAGATGTGGCCAGCAGAAAGGTCAGAAATCATTTTAGGAATAAAAAACGGACTGAAACGTGGTGTTCCATCTCCTTTTGCAAATTCTATGACTTCCTGCTCAAAGGTCTCAATTCCTCCAATACCTGCACCCCAGATGACTCCGATGCGATCGAGGTCTTCCTTTTCAATGTCCAGGCCTGAATCTTCAATGGCTTCCTTGGCACAAATGACGGCGTATTGGGCAAATTGGTCGAATTTGCGGGCCTCTTTTCTGTCAAAATGGTCACCTTGAACGAAATTTTTAACTTCGCAGGCAAATTTTGTTTTAAACTTTGACGAGTCAAAGTGCGTAATAGGCCCGGCTCCGCTTACACCCTTGATCAACGATGACCAAGTGTCGGCCACATTGTTGCCCACGGGTGTAATGGCTCCCAGGCCTGTTACGACAACTCTTTTTAATTCCATACGTTAATTGCCTTTATTATTTGGCAACAGCTTCGATATGAGCAATCGCTTCACCTACAGTGGTGATTTTTTCTGCTTGATCATCTGGGATAGAGATTCCGAATTCTTTTTCGAATTCCATAATCAGTTCCACAGTGTCAAGTGAGTCTGCGCCCAAGTCGTTGGTGAAGGAGGCTTCCGGAGTAACTTCAGTTTCTTCAACGCCTAATTTGTCAACGATAATGGCTTTTACTTTTGCAGCAACATCAGACATAACGGTCATTTTTTAGGTTAATAATAAAATCTAATTCGTATTTTAGCGGCACAAAGGAACGAATAAAAAATGGAATTAACCTACTAATTTTCCTGAAAAGTGCAATATTTTGCACAGAAAGAGGAACTTTGTGCAAGGTAAAACCAAAATTTAAAGAAATATGAAGCATGTCCGTTTAGCCATTCTTGCCTCAGGATCCGGCTCCAATGCGGAGATGATTTGCCGGTTTTTTTCTTCAGAAAATCGGGTGAAAATTGGGATTATCATCTCAAATAAGCTTGAGGCTCAGGTCCATCAACGCGCCGAACGATTGGGAATTCCCTCTGCGACTCTTTCCAGAGAAACACTTACTGACGGGCCAGCATTTGCCAAAATACTCAAAAACGAACGAATTGATTTTATTATCCTGGCGGGTTACCTTCTAAAAATCCCATCGGAGCTTATTGCTGCTTTTCCAAACCGAATTATCAACATCCATCCCGCTCTTTTGCCAAAATACGGGGGCAAAGGCATGTATGGGCACCACGTGCATCAGGCAGTCGTCGATGCCAAAGAGCACGAATCAGGAATTACTATTCATATGGTAAACGAAAACTACGACGAAGGATCCATCGTTTTTCAAGCCAAATGCCCCGTTTATGAGGAAGATTCGGCAGATGATGTTGCGGAAAAAGTGCATATACTGGAACACAGGCATTACCCGGAAGTTATTGGGCAATTGCTTCGAAAGGAATTTAAAGGGTAATGCTATTCCCTGTATTCATCCGTATTGCTCACTTCAGCGCGGAGCGGTGTCTGAAATCCCAATGCACGTAGAATTTCTGCTTCTGTTTCTGCCAGGTTGACAATTTTGAAAGCTTTGTATTCTCTGCGGAATACGTATTTGCCCCGAATTTCTTCAAATTTCTCAGGCGCTTTTTTCAGTTCTTCCGAATCCTTGATCGGGTCATAGGCATATAATAATGCCGAAGCAATCTTATGGGGACTGTTTTTATGAATCTTTAGTACAGGCTCTTCTGGGACAGGTAGCTCCAGAGTTATTTTGGGAGGCATATTCAGCTCCAGGAACGAATTCAATTGTTCAACAATTGTTCTGGTGGCACTAGCTTTTCCATCTGAGGAATACCCGGCAATATGAGGTGTTGCGATAAGCGCTCTATCAAGAAGCTCCAGGTCAATGTCCGGCTCGTTCTCCCAGCAATCTATGGCGCAATCAATCACCTTTCCGTCACGTATGGCCTGTTTCAGAGCTTCGGTCTTAACAATGCTGCCACGAGCCGTATTGATTAAAAAAATCGGCTTCTTCAATTTGGCAAAGAAATTGGTATCTGCCATGTGCCAGGTTTTGTCCGGCCCTTCTTTTTCTAAAATTGGATGGAAGGTAATGATGTCGCTGTCAGTGAGAATACGATCAAGATTGATGAAATTTTTCTCACCTTCATTGCGTGAACGTGGAGGGTCGTTTAAAAGGACATCCATGCCCAAAAGGCGTGCAGAGCGCTCCACTTTCTGACCACATTGCCCTACCCCAATAATTCCAATGGTCTTTTCCGAAGGATTGAAATTGTATTTTCTGGAAAAACAGAGAATGGAAGAGGTTACATATTGAGCGACAGCCTTGGAATTGCATCCCGGAGCATTCACCCATTTGATGTTTTTAACGGCACAATAATCGGTGTCAATATGGTCGAATCCGATGGTCGCCGTACCGATAAACCGAACACTCGTACCTTCCAGCAATTCTCTATTGCACGTTGTACGAGTTCGGATCAACAAGGCATCCGCATCCAAAAGATCCGATTTACAGATTTCTTTTCCAGAAAGATATACCACTTCGGCGAAAGGCTCAAGTAGACCTTTTAAATAGGGTATCTTATTATCAGCGACAATTTTCATAGGGATGATTGAACACAAAAATTCGGGGTACAAAGGTACTTAAACTTTTTGACAGGGGAAAATTACCCTGAACGAAAGGCTTACTTGTTTTTTGAGGAGGAAGTAAACAGAGAATGCGGCTTTTTTGACAATCGAACCAACAGAATGTTCAGTAAAACGTTTCGAATAAAGGCCTTTTCTTGTGATAGCGGATGATGTTTCAGATAGTTGGTTATTATATGCAGGCATTCTTCGTTATTATAGCCTGCGCGTATCAAGCATTTGGCGAAATGGCCAGTCATGTATTTGAGCTCCACTTTTTCCATGTGCCCCAAAAGAGAAGGGTTCAGGGTTATTGGTAAATGAGTATCCCATTTATCGGAAAGCTTCATGGTGTTGAGAATCCATTGTTTGTTGTGATGCCCTTTGGAGAAATGCTCAATCAAAACGTCGTTGATGGCGTAATTTTTATACCCTGCCAGATGTGCTTGAATGCAAATATCCAGATCATAAGCGTGAAATCCGGAAAAGTATACGTCGTCAAAGCGGATTTTTTGGAACAACGATTTTTTAGCACACAAAAATACACCGTCTAAAACCAAAACAGATTTCGATGTCGATTGGCTGTTATGACCTTTATTATGTAGTACGGATTTGCCTCCCCCTGTATTCGATTGCAAGATGTACATTTTTTGGTCGAACAAACTCCAAGATGCCGGCACCTTGGTAAGTGTTGAACCGCCACATAGGCCAATGAAGCCTGCATCAGGCGCATTTAAATGGGTTTTGATCTTTTGTCCCCAATCATTGGTGTGAAAAAGGAGATCTTCGTGCATAAAGCATAGTATGTCGAAAGAGCTTCTCGCCACACCTTCGTTATAGGCAGAAAAAATTGAATATTGGTTTTTGGAATTATCAATTCCGATGATTTCATAAGGAACTCCGATCTTCTCCCTGATATTTGCCTCCAGAGCAGCGGTGATTTTTGATGTCCTTAAACAGATGATGATCGAGATCATTTCGTGAGGGGGTCGATTTTTTTGTTTTAATTCGGCAAAGTTATTAATAATATGGGAAACATAACATTCCCAATTGTATCTTTGCATTACCATCAAAAAGAAAAGAAATATGACCTTTAGCGCCATCTCTGCTTCCATCTTTAATGAAGCAACCCGAAATTACCATGTGACTGACGATGTGGATGCTTTATTAAAGAATCCTTACACATCCAACACCATTGAGTGTGATTTGTACCTTAAGAATTGGATTGATGCAGTTCAATGGCACTTGGAAGACATCATCAGAAATCCAGGAATTAATCCTATAGAAGCGTTGGCTCTGAAGCGACGGATTGACAAATCCAACCAGGACCGTACCGATCTTGTAGAACGGATTGACAGTTATTTTTGGGGCAACTATCAGAACGTAAAGGTTTTGCCCGAAGCCGTCCTGAATACCGAAAGCCCAGCTTGGGCTATTGATCGGTTGTCTATCCTAATCCTGAAGATTTGGCACATGCAGGCTGAAGTCGATCGGTCGGAAGCTGAAGTCGAACACCGTGCACAATGCCAAAAGAAATTGGATATTCTGAACGATCAGCTCTCTGACCTGTCCTTGGCGATAGACCAATTGCTTTCGGATATTGAGTCTGGCAAACGGTATATGAAAGTTTACAAACAAATGAAAATGTACAATGATCCGTCTTTGAATCCGGTGTTGTACGCAAAAAAATAAATTATGGCACGGATTCTGGTCATACGACTTTCTGCTTTAGGGGACGTCGCCATCTCCGTTCCATTGGTTAAGGCTATAGCCGAGCAATATCCGGAGCATGAGTTTCTCATGATTTCAAAGCCTATGATGGCAGGCCTTTTTGAGGATTGCCCACCCAATGTGAAATTCAAGGCTGCAGAGGTCGATGGAAAACACAAGGGCGTCTTGGGTATCTACAAGCTTTATCGAGAAATTGGCGTAAAAAACGTCGATGTCATCTGTGACATGCATCATGTCATTCGCACACGCGTTTTCTGTTTTTTCTTCAGGTTGCATCGTTTACCAGTTTTTTGCATTGATAAAGAACGAAGCGAAAGACGCCGTCTCACCCAACGTAAAAATAAAGTATTCAAACAGCTTAAAACGTCTTTTGAACGGTATCGAGCAGTTTTTGCAAAAGCTGGCTTGTCGCTCAATTATTTCGATTTTTGGCCGAAAATGGTTCCCTCAGCCGATAATTTGCCATACATCGAGACCAAATTCGGACCCAAACAGACAAAATGGATTGGCTTTGCCCCATTCGCCAAACACGAAGGGAAAGTATATCCACTAAATCTATCGGAGAAAGTACTTGCACATTTCGCTGCCGACCCCAGATTTACGGTTTTTTTGTTTGGTGGTGGCCAAGTGGAAATCGATCAAATGAAACAGTGGAAAAAAAAGTATCCTTCCTTGGTCTTGCCCGGAATTAAAAATCTTTCGGAGGAAGTTAAGCTCATGAGTTGCTTGGATCTGATGTTTGCGATGGATTCTGCCAACATGCATTTAGGTTCACTGGCGCATACCCCGGTCCTTTCCATATGGGGTGCCACACATTCCTATGCGGGTTTTTATGGTCTCTTTCAATCGGAACGAAATATGATTCAATCAACACTGTCATGCAGACCTTGCTCTGTTTTTGGGAACAAACCCTGCTATAGAGGAGATTATGCTTGCATGAATGAAATTAATCCAGATAAGATCATACAGCACATTCATAAAGAAGTCGGTTTATGAAACTTATTGTCAATGCAGCATATGCCCATTTAAAGCCCTCGCTAAGAAAACTTCCTGAACTTTTCACGCTTCAAGGTAGAACCATCTATAAGTCGCGCAACGAGTTGAAGGTTATAGATCTTCATGATTTGTCTTTGAATGTGAAACAATATCGCATACCCATATTCATTAACCGAATCATCTACACCTTTTTTAGAAGGTCAAAAGCTAGTCGGGCGTATGAATATGCCATGCTTCTGAGGGAAAAAGGTTTTGATTCACCAGAGCCAATTGCTTACCTGGAGTTGAAGTCAAAAGGTTTGCTTAGCGGATCCTATTTTGTATCCAGACAAATTTCCGATTTCCGGATGATGCGAGAGTTTGCTGATGGATCTTCGATCACGGGACGTGAGGACATCATTGAGGCTTTGGGCGTTTATGTGGCCCGCCTACATCAAGCAGGCATTCTGCACCTTGATCTTTCCGTTGGAAATATTCTATTTAAAAAGGAAGAAAAGGACATTCATTTCTGGTTGGTCGACCTAAATCGAATGCGGTTTTGCAAGATTGATCTGGAAAAAGGTTGTAAGAACTTTGAACGTCTCCGTGGCTGCGACGCTTTTTTTGAATTGCTTGCAAGTTCTTATGCCAAGGAGCGCGACTTTAACTCGGACCAATGCCTGGACAAAATCAGGTACTATCAAAAAAGGAGTGTATTGGCTTTTCGGGCAAAAATGGAGCGAAAGAAAAAAAATCGTCATTTTTTAATGCCATTCAGGCAGAAGTAGCGATTGAGCATTTGGCGTTCCTTCATCATTTGAATGTTTTCAGCTTGATCAAACCAATTTTCAGCATGGTGCAAATGGTACTGTACAGCCAGATTCCGTAAGGAAAAAAGCTCATAGCCAGCTTTTTCAAATCGCCAGACCAAATCAATGTCCTCACCAATTGCCGGCAGTATAAAATCTTCATCAAATCCATTGATGTCCATTATGGCCTTTCTTGAAAAAGACATGTTGCATCCTTTTAGTTGGGTCATTTTCCGAAGACGGGGAATAAATCCCAACAAGGTATCCGGATTGATGAAAAAACCTTCCTCCAGAAATCGAAGTCCTTTTTTTCGAAGTGAAAAGAGCTGTTTGAACAGATATTCCTGTATGTTGGACGTTGTAATTTTCTCATTCAACAAATCCTGAGTAAGTAACGAATTCAACTTTATCCGCTTGCCTGCCAAAATCCGGTTTCCTTTCGAAAACCGATGGTGCATTTCCATGAAACGTGGGTGTAAGACGCAATCTCCATCAATGAAAATGAAATAATCGGATTTTGCAGCGAGAATGGCTCGATTCAATGCCCGGTTTTTTCGCCAGCCCAGATCCTCCTGGCTGAGATGTTGCCAAGGTTGTTCGAATGGATAGGCAGAAAGGAATTCTTTCATAACGGCGCTTTCTCCATCTTCAGAAACCAGAATTTCAAAGTTCTTCCAAGACTGTTTCTTGATCGAATCAAGCACTGCTTTCAGGGCAATCGTGTTGGTGTAGACCGAAATGATCAGGGTTGCTTCAGGTTGTTCCATTTCAACGTAGTTTGCGAATTCCGTTGGGCGTTTCGATTCGTTTGGACTGTTGGGTTTCCTTTCGGATTTCCTTGTTTTTACGCATGGTTTCTTCTGTCTTATAAGGCCGTTTATGATCCAAGTGCAGGCAAATGGCCGAGTAGCGAATCTGTTTGGATTTCAGCCCAAGATTCCAAAGACGTTCTCCAAACTCCCTGTCTTGTCCACCATATTGCATGTCCTCATTGAATCCGTTGATGGTCAGCATGTCAGATTTCCAGCCGGAAGCGTTGCAGCCGTTCCAGGAGGCTGCTGCAGGTGTGACAAGGTTCAGTACTTTAGCCCAAAGGCTGCTTCTCCAAAGCTTTGTACACTTGAAGCTTTTTTTCAAACCGTGCGCAAAAAGCCAATTCAGATTGAACGCCGATTCTTTTTGTATGTCCTCAAGGGTTAGTTCTTGGCTGATGGACATTGGAAGCTTGAAATAACCACCAGACAAGAAATAGCCTTCGCTCGCCAAGCTCAGATGCGTTTCCACAAAATCCTTGCGAGGAATGCAGTCTTGATCGGTAAAAATCAGGTATTCGGATTCAGCACTTAAAATGGCTTTGTTGAGTATGCGGCTTTTTTGGAAACCCTCGTCTTCTTGCCAGACGTGCTTGATGTTCAGGTTGAATTCCGTACTAAAACGATTGATCAGATCTTTGGTCGGTTGGCCCGAACCGTCGTCAGCTATGATAATTTCAAGATGCTGAACCGATTGCAAAGTATACCCCCACAATACTTTTTCCAACCATGCAGGGTTGTTGTAGGTGGAAATGATCGCACCTATCGTTTTGGGTCTTCTTTTTGTTGTACTCATGACTTTTCAGACAGGTGAACAGCTTACTTTCTACCAAAATCGGCTGGAATTTCTCCCCAGGAGGAGGTTTCCCATTTATACAAAGGAATGTTCCAAGTGTGCGTGGCAAGCCAGTTCTCGGCTCGGTCTATCAGATCGAAAATCGGTTCATTGGCCGTCGTTTGAACCAGCTTGGTGTTGCACTTTTTCTTCTTGATCCAAGCTAAGGCATTCATGCTGTCTGAATAGATTGGATAATGGGTGTTTTTGGCAATTTGCAATGCCAGGGCATGTACGATGGCCAAAAATTCCCCGATGTTGTTTGTTCCCTCTTGGAAGGGCCCTTGATGAAATATTTCCTTGGAATTTTCCCTAAAGACGCCCCTGTACTCCATCAAACCCGGATTTCCGCTGCAAGCAGCATCCACAGCGATGAAGTCACCAGTAGGTCGAGCTGAATTTTTTGTGGGACGCGCTTGGGCGGCTTGTTTGTAAAAGGAATGCCAACCTTTTCCCAACGCCTTTTCAGCCTCGTCTTTGGTTGGGAATGCTTTGTATTTGGCTCCTTCCGCACCTTCAATCTGAGCCTTGCATTTAGCCCAGTCTGTATATACCCCCGGAGTATGCCCTACCCAAACCACATAGAATTTCCCTTTATTCGCCATGTTTTTCAGGTTTGTCCTCGTACAATTCCTTACGTTTGCCACGGAAGATATCGTATTTTCTGAATTCGCAATCCAAAGCACCGTTCATCAGAGGAATGCGTGCAGAAGGACGCAAGCCGATCTTGTCAAAGCATTCTTCACGGTAACTGAGAATCCAGGCGGTGTAACCCATAAAAGCATGCTTGAGTCGCTCGCCGATGGTTTCATAAAGCACCAGCAAGTCGTTCGAGGAAATACGTTCCCCGTAAGGTGGGTTCATCACCAACATGCCGTTTTCTGGTGCTTCCGTTATTTTTTGAATGGAACGGGTTTCAAGCTCGATGTATTTGCCCAAGCTGGCGCTTTTCACGTTTTTCTGGGCGATGGAAATGGCTTGTGCAGACATGTCTGAACCGTAAATCTTGAATTTGAAAGGGTTTTCGTCAGGTTCCTCGTTGCATAGTTCTTCAAAGAGGTCTGCATCGAAATCCGGCCATTTTTCGAAGGCGAAGCCTTTGCGATAAATTCCGGGCGGAATCTTTAAGGCGATTAACGCAGCTTCAATCAATAAAGTTCCTGACCCGCACATGGGGTCGATGAAATTGCATTGTCCTTCCCAACCTGCCAGAAGCAACATTCCTGCTGCCAAGACTTCGTTAAGTGGCGCTTCCGTCTGGTCCACTCGGTATCCCCTTTTGTGAAGTGATTCACCGGAACTGTCCAATGAAATGGTACACGTTTCGTGCGAAACATGAACGTTGATGTAAACATCCGGGTTGGTGAGACGTACCGACGGCCGTTTTTCAAATTTCTCCATAAAATAGTCTGCCATACCGTCTTTTACCCGATAGGCAAGAAATTTGGAGTGGCGGAATAGTTCCGAAAAGACAACAGAGTCGATGGTGAACGTCTGATTCGGTGAGAAATATTTTTCCCATTGTATTTTTCGAACCTTTTCATACACTTCGTCTGGGTTTTTGGCCTTGAACGAAGCGATTGGTTTTAAGATTCGGACTGCTGTTCGCAGGTATAGGTTGGATTTGTACAAGAGGCGCTGATCACCTGAGAAGGAAACCATTCGGCGACCAATCTGCACATCATTTCCACCCAGTTCAGTGATTTCTCTGGCAAGGACTTCTTCCAGCCCTTGCATGGTTTTGGCAACGAGTTCGAAAGACATTATTTTTTTGCTTTTGATTGGACAACGCGCGCATTGGGTGCAACATCTTCGGTTACCCAGATGTTTCCACCCACCGTGGCGTTTTCTCCAATCGTTATACGACCCAAAATGGTCGCGTTTGAATATACGACGACATTATCCTTTAAGATGGGATGACGTGGAACACCCTTGATGGGATGCCCGTTTTCATCCAGCGGGAAGCTCTTGGCACCCAGCGTCACACCCTGATACAACTTGACGTTGTTGCCAATTACCGCTGTGGCGCCAATCACGACACCAGTTCCGTGGTCTATTGCAAAATGAGTTCCGATGGTGGCACCAGGATGAATGTCAATGCCGGTTTCAGAATGTGCCATCTCGGTAATCATCCTAGGAATCATAGGAACACCCAGTTCCATCAGTTTATGAGCTATGCGGTAATTGCTGATGGCTTTGATGGCCGGATAGCAGTAGATGATTTCCTCCATGCTTTCGGCTGCAGGATCTCCATTGTAGCAAGCCAGCACGTCGGTTGCAAGCAAATCCCTCAGTTGTGGCATCGATTCGATGAATGCGGCAGAAATGACTTCAGCCTCGTCCTTCATAATTTGTTGTTCCTGACGGTTCTTGGGCAAATCATCGCAGTCACCCTTTATGTGGGCTTCGACCTGCTTCTGAAAATATAGACCTGCCAAAACTTGTGAGCTAAGCAACTGATGCAATTTCTCAACATTCAATCCGATGTGGAACGAAAGATTTTGTCTGGTTACGGAAGCATTTCCAAAATACCCTGGGAAAATAATGGCACGGCAAAGATTCACCACTTCCAACAAAACCGGAGCTGATGGTATCGGACTCGATTCGATTTCCTCATGACAAAGTCCCTTAAGTAAATCGTATTCGGAAAGATCCTGAATAGCTTTGGTTATTTTTTCTGAATGGATGGGGTTCATATTCTAGCATTTGGTGCCATCACAAAAGTAAGGAATTGTTTTGGTTTTCTAAGTCTTTTGAATAGGAGGAAGCCAATTTGGCATTTTTGGATAAAAGCATTTTTTTGTAAATCCTCAAGTACAACCCCATAAGGTTATTGGGACTGTTTCGATACTCCAAGGTCACAATATCATATGCTGAAGCCTTTTTTTCAAGTCGATTTGGAGAAATGAAGCGCGAATATTTTTTTCCAGCTCTTCGAAAGGTATTCAACGTACGCATGACGTAAGTACCAGGATAGCGGTTTAATACATACGTGCCGTAGGTTTCGAATTCCGAAAAGGCATTGATCTCATTTGCAGGCATGGCATTGATTATCTTCTCACACCAATTGTCACCCGGAACAGCACTTTGCTCAATTTCAGAGATCAATGATTTCATTTTCTGAACATCAATCAGCATATTCTCCGAAATGAACGATTGTTTCGTCGATTTTTTCAAACTCAGCAACTTCTCCATAGTCTGGAAATAGGGCTGGTGATTCTCCTCTTTCATACTAAAATAGGGCAAACCTTCCTCATTGAAAAAAACCAGCGGCTTAACCGGATAGGTGTCTGCGTCAAAGGTTAGATAGTATTTGTCTGCATATTCTGAAAGGGCAAACCCCATTTTTAGAAATTGTTGAAAATACCATCCTCTTGTTCCTGCATTTAAGCCAACCTTGTCCAGGTAACGAGCAACTGTCTTAAAATTGACATTGTTCAACAATTCATCTTCATTGATAAGTACGACTTTTTTCTCAATTGTTGGATCCAAATGCCTAAAGTAAAAAAAGAAGGGCGCCTTAGTAATAATGTAAAGTTTGTTGGGAGCCAAATTTTTAAACACCAAAGAAACCAGATTCTTTAGCAAGGGGCAGTCCTTACCGGCAACCGGGATGATGCAATCAAATGTTGAATTCATGCGATTTTTAGAACCGATTAATCTACAAAGCGGCTTTGATTTTGGTGATCATTTCAGCATAAGCTTCCTCAGAGAGATAAACCTTTTGGGGATTCATTTGAAAGATACCACCGTAATCGGGGCCGTCCACATATTTGGGTGCAAGATGGAAATGCAAGTGCTGGAGTTTATCAGAATAAGCGCCCAAGTTGATTTTCACCGGATTGAAAGCTGTATTCATTGCTTTGGCCACCTGTGCCACATCGGCCATAAAGGCATTTCGGTCCGAATCCGTAAGTTCAAAAAGCTGGTTTGCATGATCTTTATAAGCCACCACGCAACGACCGTGATACGTCTGTTCCTTGAATAAAAACAGGGTAGAAGCGCTTAAGTCGCAGATTTCGATCATCAGGTCGTGTTGCAGTTGATTTTTGGTGCAATACAGGCAATCAGGATTTTTTTCCATGTGGAAGTGGGATTTTTAGTTGAATGAATGATTTGTATCTTCAAAAGTAGGGTTTTTATTGCGGAATTCAAAAGTGAAGTCTGGAAAAAATTCCGTAATCGCTTGCGGGGGAAGTCTATTTGAAGTAATTTTGCATCTCTTTTAAAAAGACCCTCTGAAATCCGCCAAAATTCTATAATCACTAATTATTCAAAGGTATGGGTGTATTAATTTTCAATTCTTCCATCGGGCGTAAACTGGTCATGAGTGTGACCGGTATAGCTCTCGTACTGTTTCTCACCTTCCACAGCATCATGAACATCTTCGTGATCATTTCACCGGAAATCTATGACAAGATCGCTGAGTTCTTGGGTGCGAACTGGTATGCTGTTGTTGGTACATTGGGCCTGGCTGCCCTAGTTGTAATCCACATGGTTTATGCCTTCTGGCTGTCACTGCAAAACTTCATTGCTAGGGGCAAAGATCGTTATGCCGTAACAAAACGCGCTCCCGGTGTGGATTGGGCTTCCCAAAACATGCTGGTGTTGGGTTTCATCATCCTCGGTTTTCTGGGTTTGCATTTGTTTAATTTCTGGTTCAAGATGCAACTGCCCGAATTAATGGGTGGCGAGCCTGCCGTTGGTTCTGAAATCGTGTCAGGACTTTTCCAGATGCCGGCATATTGTATTTTATACATGGTTTGGCTGGGCGCACTTTGGTTCCATCTCACCCACGGGGTATGGAGTGCCATTCAGTCGCTGGGTGGTAGCAACCACACCTGGTTGCCTCGCATCAAGATGATTTCGAACATCATTGCTACACTTATCATCTTGATGTTCATGGCCATCCCTGTTTATTACCTCATCACCAACCTTCTGGGATAAAATCCATTCATTATGACTGCAATAAAAGACACTAAAAAGATTGACGCCCGGATTCCTGAAGGACCGTTGGCTGAGAAATGGTCCGAATTCAAGGCCCATCAGAAACTGGTGAATCCTTCCAACAAACGCCGCCTTGACATTATTGTCGTAGGAACCGGACTTGCTGGTGCATCCGCTGCCGCTTCACTCGGAGAGCTTGGGTTCAACGTTTTGAACTTCTGTATTCAGGATTCCCCCCGTCGTGCGCACTCCATCGCTGCACAGGGTGGTATCAATGCTGCAAAGAATTACCAAAACGACGGAGACTCCGTTTACCGTTTGTTTTACGATACCATTAAAGGTGGTGACTACCGTGCTCGCGAAGCCAATGTCTATCGTTTGGCAGAAGTCTCCAACAGCATCATCGACCAATGTGTGGCTCAAGGCGTTCCTTTTGCCCGCGAATACGGAGGCCTGCTCGACAACCGTTCGTTCGGTGGCGCTCAAGTTTCCCGTACATTTTACGCCAAAGGTCAAACCGGTCAACAATTGCTCCTCGGTGCTTACTCTGCACTAAGCCGTCAGGTTCATGAAGGAAACGTGAAGTTGTATACCCGTTATGAAATGCTTGACCTCGTCGTTATTGAAGGTAAGGCCAGGGGCATTATCGCTCGCAATCTGGTTACCGGTAAAATCGAGCGCTTCGCTGCTCACGCCGTAGTTGTTGCAACTGGAGGCTACGGTAACACGTTCTTCCTTTCTACCAATGCCATGGGCTCAAACGCTTCGGCTGCCATTCAATTGTTTAAAAAAGGTGCTTATTTCGCCAATCCTGCATACGCTCAGATTCACCCGACCTGTATTCCCGTTCACGGGGAAAACCAGTCCAAGTTGACCTTGATGTCCGAATCTCTTCGTAACGACGGTCGTATATGGACACCTAAGAATAAAAAAGATTCCGAAGCCATCCGCACAGGCAAACTCAAACCTTCCCAGCTTGCTGAGGAAGACCGCGATTATTATTTGGAACGCCGTTATCCCGCTTTCGGGAATCTTGTTCCACGCGATGTTGCCTCCCGTGCTGCCAAAGAACGTTGCGACGCTGGTTTCGGTGTCGGTGCAACTGGCTTGGCTGTATACCTGGACTTCTCCGATGCCATCAACCGTCTAGGCCGCGACACTGTCGAAGCCCGTTATGGCAACCTTTTCCAGATGTACGAGAAAATTGTAGATGAAAATCCATATGAAACCCCGATGATGATTTATCCTGCCATTCACTATACCATGGGTGGCGTTTGGGTGGATTATGAACTACAGACCTCCATTACCGGTTGCTTCTGCATCGGTGAAGCCAACTTCTCCGACCACGGCGCCAACCGCTTGGGTGCTTCCGCTCTGATGCAGGGTTTGGCCGACGGTTATTTCGTATTGCCTTATACCATCCAGAATTACTTGGCTGACGAGATTCGCACTCCGCGCTTCTCTACCGACCTTCCTGAGTTCAAGGATGCTGAAAAAGCCGTATCAGACCGTATCGAAAAACTGATGAAAATTCAGGGTAAACGCTCCGTAGACTCCCTGCATAAGGAACTTGGTCTTATCATGTGGGATAATGTTGGTATGGGCCGCACCAAAGCAAGCTTGGAAAAAGCGCTTGTGGAAATTCTGCGTGTCAAGAATGAATTCTGGTCCAACGTCTATATTCCTGGATCCGGAGCCGATCAAAACACCGAGCTTGAAAAAGCACTGCGTGTGGCCGACTTCCTGGTTGTAGGTGAACTGATGGCTCGCGATGCGCTGCTTCGTGAAGAATCTTGCGGAGGTCATTTCCGTGAAGAATATCAGACTCCAGAAGGCGAAGCTCTTCGTAACGATGATAAATTCTCCTATGTTTCCTGCTGGAAATACAACGGAGAAGAAAAGGAACCTGAACTTCTGAAGGAAGATCTGAACTACGAATTCATCAAGGTGCAACAACGGAATTACAAATAATCTACGGTCATGGAAAAAACGATCAATATAACCCTCAAAGTATGGCGTCAACGTGGTCCCAAGACCAAAGGCGCATTTGAATCCTATAAACTCGACGGTGTTTCCACCGACAGTTCCTTCCTCGAAATGCTTGACATGTTGAATGAGCAGTTGTTGAAGGAACGCAAGGAACCCATCGTTTTCGACCACGATTGCCGCGAAGGCATCTGTGGCATGTGCTCGCTTTACATCAACGGACACCCCCATGGCCCCGATGAAGATGTGACTACTTGCCAATTGCACATGCGCAAATTCAAAGACGGCGAAGTTGTCACCATCGAACCGTGGCGTTCCCATGGTTTCCCGGTCATTCGGGACTTGATGGTAGACCGCACGGCTTTCGACAAGATCATGCAGGCTGGTGGTTATGTCTCCGTAAACACCGGTGGTGTACCTGATGCCAATTCAATTCCCATCCCCAAGGTTATTGCCGATGAGGCTATGGACTCTGCTTCCTGCATCGGTTGTGGTGCCTGTGTGGCTGCTTGCAAAAACGGTTCAGCCATGCTGTTCGTTTCTGCTAAGGTCAGCCAATTGGCGATGCTTCCTCAGGGCAAGGCTGAAGGCGCCCGTCGTGCCAAGGCCATGGTTGCCAAAATGGATCAGCTGGGATTCGGTAACTGTACCAACACGGGTGCTTGTGAAGCGGAATGTCCTAAGAATATTTCAATCACCAATATTTCCCGCCTGAACCGCGAATTTTTGTCAGCAAAATTTAAGGATTAAGCAAGCGGAGTATTTTAAAAAATGGCTGAGTCATATCGATTCAGCCATTTTTTTTTATTTCTACAACTGGTTTTTCTTAAGGAAATCGGCAGTAGTGTGGATGGTATCGGATAGAGGAATGAAGGTGTAGTTCAGGGTTTTGCGTACACGGTCATTGGAATAGGATTGTGGATTTTGAGCGGATCGGATGGTGTCGTTGGTCAGTTGAGGTGTTTTTCCATTTATCCAGCCTATGAGAGTGGAAAAAAAGGCAACCAGTTGAAGAAGGGCTTTTCCAGCGAGAAACCTTGGAGCTGCTTTGCCGAATTCTTTCGCAATTAGTCCAAAAATAGTGCCATTGTGGGCATTTTCAGAAACAAGGATGAACCGTTTTTTGAAAATTCCTTCTTTCATCAATTCAATGGATATTTTACAAACATCGCGAACATCAACATAACCAGTAGTGGCTTTCGTGTAAAAGGGCATTCCCATTCGCCCTGTTTTGAAAAGCAACAAACTACCTTTGTCGGGATTTCCAGGCCCAAGTATGACTCCAGGATTGACAATGACAGCGTTCAACCCTTCGCTGACAGCACGCCACACTTCGAGCTCCGACCTAAATTTGCTTTCAGAATAGGCGGAGGTCCTGTCATCATTCTTACGGGGAGTATCCTCCTTTATCGGTGAATGGTCTGGGGTGGAGCCAAGAGCAGCAATGGAACTTATGAAGCAGAATTTTTTTACTCCTGCTTTCAGTGCGGCATCTACCATGTTGGACGTGCCTTGTACATTGATCTGAAGTAGTTCGGCACGGTTCCTTGAATTAAAAGACACCATGGCGGCACAGTGATAAACTTCCTCCACGTTTTCCATCACATCGCACAGATCCATGAAGTCCAGAGTATCGCCTATTACCCATTCCACCGAGTTTTTTAGTGTATCAAAGGGCTCATGGTAGAAGGAGCAAATCCGATTTAATTGCTCAAATGAAGAGGTGGCCCGGATAAGGCATCGAACTTTTTTACCAGCTTGATGCAAGTGTACCAGCATGTGACCACCAACTAAACCGGTAGAGCCTGTAAGTAATACCAAATTGTTTCCAGATGCGCTCATTACAAAGGTTTGAAGTACAAAATTACGAAAAGAATGCGTATTTTTGCGAATAAATTCACCAAGCAGAGCCCAATTAGTCAGAGGATGGAAGGAGACTCACTCACAATCATTGACAATACAGTCCATTGGGGCGGACCTGTTTCCAACGATTCCACCATTGCCATCGTTAAACAATGGAATTACAGTCATGATTCCGCTTTGTATCATGGTTCTGGCTTTTGGTTTAAGGAAGTTCTGCAGTATTTCAGGCAACGGGACAATTTCGGATTTGAACGTCATCAAGGCATACAGCGTCCTGATAAAATGATTTCTGAAAGTTTGTTATTGATACTCCTCCTTTTTGAAGTTTTTCTGGTCGCATTTCTGTTTAAAAGAGGAATGAAGCTTATCACTCAGTACACCAAAATTACTATTACTCCTGCCGATCGCACGGCTTCGGCAAATGAATCCTCACAAAGTGGCCGCTTCAGCGTTTTTTTATGGATGTTGACATTGGTGGTTTTTTCACTGATGGGGCATGTCTTGCTGAATGCTAAGCTTGGTAGTCAGGGCTATGGCCTTGATTCGTACGTTCTTTTACGCTTGTTGATTTTTACAGTCGCTTTCTTTCTTATTCAAGGGTTATTGTATCAAATGCTTGGTCAGATTTTCTTTTCTCCCATGCAAACCAATCGTTGGATAGCCAACAACAAGACGGTGCTGTTCTTTTACGCAATGGTCTTGTCTCCGGTTCTAATTGGAGCAGAAATTGGAGCCATTACCAACGCTTCTTTTATCTTTTATTGGACCTTGGGATTCTTGTTTTTGGCAAGGGTTTGGATGTTCAGCAAAACCATACAAATTTTTTCTATCGGCAAAGGCTATTTTTTCTATTTGATTTTGTACCTTTGTGCGCTGGAAATATTGCCTATTTTATTGTATTATAGAGGCTTATTTCTGTTGTAAATATCAATCGTTCAATTTAATAATACTATTTTGAAAATCAAGAATTTGTTAGTCTCCCAGCCAAAGCCTGCGACTGAAAAGTCTCCCTACTTTGATTTGGCTGAAAAATATGGTCTGAAAATTGATTTCCGCCCTTTTATCAAAGTGGAAGGTCTTGCCGCTAAAGATTTCAGACAACAGAAAGTTTCCATTCTTGATCATACCGCCGTCGTCTTTAATGCTCGTCACGGTATTGATCATTTTTTTCGTCTTTGTGAGGAAATGCGCATCACAATACCGGAAGAAATGAAGTATTTCTGTATCAATGAGCAGGTTGCATTGTATCTTCAAAAATACATCGTCTATCGCAAGCGCAAGATTTTTCATACTTCGACAGGCAAGAATGACGAATTGGTTCAGCTTATTTTGAAACACAGCACGGAGAACTTCCTGATACCAGTTTCCGATGTAAGCAAAGATGACCTGATGGTGAAACTCGATGAAAAGAAGGTTTCCTACACGAAGGCCATCATGTATTGCACCGTAAGCAACGATTTCGAGCAAGGAGAGCCTTTTGATTACGACATGATCGTATTTTTCAGCCCTGCAGGTATTGCCTCCTTACTCAAGAATTTCCCCAACTTTGTTCAGGGAGAGATTTCGATCGGTTGTTTTGGAGCAACAACAGCTAAAGCTGTTCGTGATGCCGGTTTACGTCTTGATTGCGAAGCTCCGATAGCCGAAGCTCCTTCCATGACCGGCGCTCTTGACCTGTACATCAAAGAAAACCACAAGGCGGCCAAAAAGGCTTAATTTAAGTATCAAATTTTCAACACGCTGTTTTCCGGTAGAATCACCTACCTTTGTGGAAACAGCGTGTTGCTTTTTTATAGTATGGGACAACAATTTAGGTTCACAAAACAAGAGAAACTTACTGGTGAAACTGTGGTGACGGAGCTTTTCCTGCAAGGTGCTTCATTCATCGCTTATCCGGTTCGTGTTGTCTGGTCAGCTTCGAAATCGGAGGATTCTCCATCGTTGAAAGTGCTGATGAGTGTCCCTAAAAAGAAATTAAAACATGCTGTTGACCGTAATAGGGTTAAACGATTGCTTAGAGAGGCCTATCGCCTTCAGAAGGAAGAATTGACAATTCTGGTGGCTGAGCAGCATCTCCAGGTCCGGATGGCATTTGTATGGATACCCAATGAGGTTTTGGACTATGCCAAAGTGGAGAAGAAGGTACTCGATGCCCTTTCAAAAATGCAAAAATTGCTGTCTTCAGAAAAGCAGGAAGAAAAACCGACTATTAAAGAATCTGCAAGTGATTAAAAAAGTTTTATCAGCATTGTTAATCGGATTGGTCCGTTTTTATCAATTGGTCGTCTCGCCGCATACGCCTTCCGCTTGCAGGTATACGCCGACTTGTTCTCAATATGCCATTGAGGCTCTCCGCAAACATGGACCTTTTAAAGGAGGCTGGCTAGCCTTACGCCGCATCTTTAGCTGCCATCCATGGGGAGGCCATGGTTACGATCCTGTACCCTAACGATTATTAGCGATGATGACAGATATTCATAGTCATGATCCTCAGATGAAGCCAGAACAAAACAAAGTTCTATCCCTCCAGCTTCACCCCGAAACAAACCTCTCCGAGGTCTTGGAAAACCTGCCCTCCGGACTTTTGATAAGTGCAGGTATACACCCATGGAATGCCAACGAATGGCATCCTGCGAATATACTTGGTATAGAAGCCGCGCTTGCACATTCGCGAATTGCGTTTATCGGTGAAATTGGTTTGGACAATGCCTGTGGTGTACCTCTGGAAGAACAGTTGTTTGTATTTGAAAAGCAGTTGCAAATAGCCGATGAAATACGCAAATCCGTACTGATTCATAATGTTGGTCATCAAGCTGAGTTGTTCGCTATGAAACGTAAATACAAGCGCATCCCTGCATGGATCCTGCATGGATTTCGAGGTAAGGCACAAACGGCTGAACAGTTTTTGAAGTGCGGCTTTTATATTTCCTTTGGACTGAACCATCAAAAAGAAGCCTTGCATTTCTGTCCAATGGATAGACTCTTTCTGGAAACAGACGAATCGAGTACGGCACTTGAAAGCCTTTATCAAAAAGTGGCGAAGGAACTCAATCTAACCGCATTTGATCTGGAATCTTCCATTTCCAGAAACCTTGAATCCATTCTTTTAAAATAAGAAAGGCCGCATTTCTGCAGCCTTTCTGAAACTATTAATAAGGAGGATCAACCAACGAACTTATAACCGACACCCTTAATGGTGGAGATGTAATTTTCGCCGATTTTTTCACGGATCTTACGCACGTGCACATCGATGGTGCGATCGCCAACTATAGACTTATTGCCCCATACCAATTTGAATATTTCTTCACGAGTGAATACTTTAAGTGGTTTGGAAGCTAAGAGAACCAGTAGTTCGAATTCCTTACGTGGCAGAAAGATGTCTTTTCCATCCTTGAATACCAAATAACGTTCACGGTCGATAACAATACCTTTTTGAGGTACGACGTCCTTGGCGTTACCCAGATATTTGCCTAAAATGTTCATCACACGACGGGTAATTAAAGCAGAGTTGGTGTCGCGTGTTCCAAATTCGTCTACGCCCAGGTCGAACCATTCGAGCTGTTCGGTCAGATTTTGGTTGTTGTCAGTAAGGAAGTACACATTGATTTTCTGCTCTTCCTTTGTCTTCTTGATTTTCTTGCAAAGTTCAATTGCCTTAGCATCGTCAGACGGCGTGTCAATAACGATCAAACAGGGGTTTTCTTCAGCGATAAATTCAGATGCTTTTTGAACACTGTAGGTGTATTCTACTACAGCTCTTGTGTTTGCCAATGCTTCCTGAATCTTAGTGCCGAGAACCGAACCTTTCACAGAAAAAATCAACACATTACTTTGGAGTGGTTTCATAAATGTTTGATTTTTTAAATAAATAAATAAAAACGAAAAATGTAATATGCCATAAATGGCTAATACCAAAAGAATAATAACACACAAAAATAACTCATGAAACTCGTTTAAGCAAATTTTTCAATCCTTTTATTATTAATTATCAAATAAGAAGTACTTTTGCGGTTCAAAAGGTTAACAATGATGCTAAGCCCTTGTGGTATAACATTATTTAACCTTTCTAAAATAAAATAACAGATTATTTCAATGAATTTCATTCAAGAATTGCAGTGGAGAGGGATGATGCACGATGTCATGCCAGGAACAGAGGAACAGCTTAAAAAAGAAATGTCAACTGCCTATGTAGGAATTGATCCTACTGCAGATTCCTTACATATCGGACACTTGGTCAGTATCATGATGCTCAGGCACTTTCAACGTTGTGGTCATAAGCCGATTGCATTGATCGGAGGTGCTACAGGCATGATAGGGGACCCTTCACTGAAGTCTCAGGAGCGCAACTTGTTGGATGAGCCAACCCTTAGACACAATCAGGAATCCATAAAAAAGCAGTTGTCCAAATTCCTGGATTTTGAAAGCGATGCACCCAATGCCGCCGAACTGGTCAACAACTACGACTGGATGAAAGACTATTCTTTCCTGGATTTTATACGCGACATCGGGAAACACATTACGGTCAATTACATGATGGCCAAGGACTCCGTAAAAAAGCGTTTGAGTGGTGAGTCGAGTGATGGAATGTCATTTACGGAATTCTCGTATCAGCTTTTGCAAGGCTATGACTTCCTGCATCTTTATCGCGAAAAGAATTGCAAGCTTCAAATGGGTGGCTCCGACCAATGGGGGAATATCACCACTGGTACGGAGCTTGTACGCCGTGTTGCAGGTGGTGAAGCCTTTGCTTTGGTTTGCCCGCTCATTACCAAAGCAGACGGAGGTAAATTCGGTAAAACGGAATCTGGAAATGTTTGGCTCGATCGTCGTTATACATCACCCTACAAATTCGTGCAGTTCTGGCTCAATGTCAGCGATGCCGATGCCGAAAAATACATAAAAATATTCACCTTCATTTCACGCGAGGAAATTGACGCGCTTATTGCTGAGCACCAGCAAGCGCCTCATCTTCGCTTGTTGCAAAAACGTCTGTCTCAGGAAATCACCTACATGGTGCATTCCAAGGAGGATTATGATGCTGCCGTTGAAGCTGCCGCAATTCTTTTTGGGAACGCAACTGCCGATGCATTGAAAAATCTGGATGAAGAAACGTTGCTGGCTGTTTTTGAAGGCGTTCCTACGTTTGAGGTTTCTTTGGATGAAATTAATGCTGGTGTCAAGGCCTTGGATCTGCTTACCGAAAAAGCGGCTGTTTTCCCCTCCAAAGGCGAAATGCGAAAGATGATTCAGGCTGGTGGATTCTCCATCAACAAGGAGAAGTTTGTCGAAAGTGATGGCACCATCGATGCGTCTTTCTTGTTAAACGGGCGTTATTTGCTGGCTCAGAAAGGAAAAAAGAACTATTTCCTACTCATAGCGAAGTAAAAACTGGTTCGAACTATTTGCAGGCTAAAAGAATTTGCGTACTTTTGCCCCCGCTTTCATCGGAAAGCAATGAGGATTGTCTCATGGTGTAATGGTAGCACTACAGTTTTTGGTACTGTCTGTCTAGGTTCGAATCCTGGTGAGACAACAATCTTAAAAGTCCCAGTTCCTTTTTTGGAACTGGGACTTTTTTTTTGACAAAAACGGCTCAGTTAAAGGAATAAATTTTTGCAGGTGTAAAATAATTGTTTGATATTTGACAAATTATATGCTTAAATGTCAATTCACCATGAAAACATCAAGATCCGTACTTTCTTTAAGCTTTGTTTTGTTCTTCACATGCATGAACGTTGCACAATCGCAGGTGCTCACGGACACCGTTCAGGTAACGACGGCAGGTACGCTTTCAACGCTGATTTCTGCAGCCGATAAGCTGACACTCACCGATTTGAAAATAACCGGTTTGATAAATGGTAATGACATCTACTTTTTGAAACAGAATATAGTAGGTTCTGGAACAGGAAAATTGACATCCATCGATTTGTCAGAGGCCAAAATCATGACAGGAGGTAGCTCCATCTATTCCACGGAGAATCAATTTCCATCGAATGCATTTAGTGGATGCACTCAATTGAAATCCATCATTCTACCCACAGCCATCACTTCCATCGGAAGTAACGCTTTTGGAGACTGTTTGGGTCTCAAATCACTCCTCATTCCAGACAGTGTGACCACTATTGGGGATTATGCAATGACCAATTGCTCAACCTTGGTTTCGGTTAAGTTTCCAAAAAAGTTGAAATCCATCGGGAGTTACGCATTTTCCAATTGCATCGTCCTTGATACGGTGAACTTACCTGAAGGAACCACGACGCTTGGCTTGCGTTCTTTCTGGACCTGCCTTGCGGTTAAATCGGTCACGCTCCCTCAAACCATCATGTCCATTGGCGCTGGCTCATTTTTCATGTGGAGGCAGATTCAAACCATAACAATCCCCGACAACGTTACAACCTTGGGCGATTACATGTTTACCTCCTGTTACAAATTGGATTCTGTCCATCTTCCAGCAAAATTGACCAGTTTGGGAACTGAAGCCTTATTTGCCTGTAAAATCCTGAAGTCCATCAATTGGCCGACCGGTTTGAAATCCATCGGAGATCATGCTTTCAAATATTGTTTTGAATTGTCAGACGTGCAACTTCCTGAAGGACTGACTTCTATTGGTGTTGGCGCTTTTGAAAGGGATGTTAAGATCAAAAAGATAGCGCTGCCAAACAGCTTGATGAGTCTTAGCAACGACATCTTTATGGATTGCAACATGCTGGATTCCGTAAAAATGCCCAGTGGGCTGATGTCGATACCGTCCAATGCTTTTAAATCCTGTTATCTGCTCAAATCCATTGACTTACCTTCGAACATCAAGACCATCGGTTCGTACGCCTTCGGTTCATGCAAAGCAATAAAAGAAATAAAACTGCCCGCTTCACTCACCTCCATTTCAAGTTATGCGTTTGACTCCATCGCATTGGATACGATTGATTGTTTAGGATCCGTACCAGCCCTCTTGAGCTCAACTAGTTTTTTCCCTGCCATACGAACGACTTGCAAGGTGAAAGTTCCGACAGGGTCTTTGCCTGCTTATCAAACATCCAGCTATTGGAAGGATTTTGTTTCGATATCCGGCAACATTCCTTCCACGCCAGTGCTTTCCGATACGATCCATGTGAATACAGCTGGTACGCTTTCAACGCTGATTCCTGCTTCGGATAAGCTGACGATTATCAATTTGAAAGTAACTGGTTCAATAAATGGTGATGACCTCTATTTCTTGAAACAGAATATAGTGGGTAATGGAACTGGAAAGTTGACAACCATCGATTTGTCAGAATCCAAGATCACGACAGGAGGTAGCTCCATCTATACCACAGAGAATCAAATTCCTTCGTCTGCATTTAATGGATGCACACAGTTGAAATCCATCTTGCTGCCTAGTGCCATCACAAGCATCGGAGGATACGCTTTTGGAGACTGCTTGGGCCTCAAATCGCTCCTTATACCCGATAGCGTGACCACTATTGGCGATTATGCATTCACCAATTGCTCTACTTTGGTTTCGGTGAAGTTTCCTAAGAAGTTGAAGACTATAGGAAGCTATACCTTTTCCAATTGCGTAGTCCTGGATACGGTAAACTTACCTGAAGGAACCACGACGCTTGGTCTACGTTCTTTCTGGACCTGCCTTGCGGTTAAATCGGTCACGCTCCCTCAAACCATCACGTCCATCGGCGCTGGCTCTTTTTTCATGTGGAGGCAAATTCAAACCATAACCATCCCCGACAATGTCACGACCCTGGGCGATTACATGTTTACCTCCTGTTATAAATTGGATTCTGTCCACCTTCCTGCAAAATTGACCAGTTTGGGAACGGAAGCCTTGTACGCATGTGTGGCATTGAAGTCCATCAATTGGCCGATTGGATTGAAGTCCATCGGGGATCATGCGTTCAGCCGATGTTTTGCATTAACAAATGTGGTACTACCGGAAGGTCTTACCTCCATTGGTTCAGGAGTGTTTGAAACGGACTTTAAACTGACTACCGTTTCGTTGCCAAACAGTCTGACCAGTCTGAATACCGATGCATTCCGTGAGTGTTTTGTTCTGAATTCTGTGAAATTGCCTTCAGGATTGACCTCCATTGCTCCATATGCATTCAAGTCTTGCCACATGTTGAAGACTATTAACTTGCCCTCGGGCGTCAAGACCATCGGGTCATACGCCTTCGGTACATGCAAAGTGATGAAGGAAATCAAACTACCCGCTTCGATCACATCCATTTCGAGTAATGCGTTCGATTCCACGTCGTTGGAGACTATTGTTTGTGAAGGTTCGGTTCCTGCCACACTCAGTTCCACCAGTTTTATTTCCGCCATTCGACCCACCTGCAAAGTGTACGTTCCTCATGGATCTTTAGCCGTGTATCAGGCTGCCAATTATTGGAAAGATTTTCTTTCAATCGGTTATATGCCAAAGCCTTCCATCTATCTTAGCATCAAGTTGGCTGACAATGGCTATCTGAAACAGAAGATTGCAAAGGATAGTGTTTTTACCTGCTACTTAGTGGCAAACGAAGGTTGGAAGATCAATACTGTTCTATTGAACGATTCAGATGTAACAGCAAGTGTCGATAGTATGGGTCTATTTACAACATCGGCATTGACCACGAATTCAACGTTGAATGTGAGTTTTGAGAAGGCGCTCACTTCAATGCCTCAGGGTATGATAAGTTTGGTTAAAGTCTATACGGAGGATAAATCCATTGTTGTGAAGGGTGCAGAACTGGGGACGAAGGTTTCAGTTTATTCATTATCTGGAAAATTGTTACATTCGGTCATGGTGAATTCCGATTTGGAGCGAATACCAGTTGATGCGGATCAAATCTATTTGATACGAACGGACGACAAGCTATACAAGCTGGCATTATAACATCAAACATAGTTGCAAAAATCCCGGTATTTAAATAGAATCCCGGGATTTTTGTTTTGCCGCCAGGTTCCGTTGTATACCGTCTAGGCCTGTTCGTTCAATACAGGTTCCAGAGAAGTAGGCTTTAAAGGAGGTTTCGTTTAGCTTTCGAAGTTTCGTTTCATCAAGATGTAGAAAGTGTTCCGTCGGCTGAAGTTCAGAAATGGAATTTGCTGTGGCAAAACGGTTCCATGGGCAGACCTCTTGGCAAATGTCACAGCCGAAGATCCAGTCATTTTCACCCACCATTTTTAATTCTTCTGCTGAAAAGGCACCCTTTTTCTCGATGGTCAGGTAGGAGAGGCATTTGCGGGCATCCAAGCATTTCCCGTTGAGTGCTTGTGTTGGGCATGTTTTCAGGCACTTGCTGCAAGAACCACAGCGATTTTCCATTGGTTTATCGTAATCCAGCTCCAGGTCAATTAGCAATTCCCCTAGCAGGAAGTAGGAGCCTTTGCTGGGCAGGATGAGATTTTGATTTTTCCCCAACCATCCAAGTCCTGCTTTCCATGCCCAAAAGCGTTCCATGATTGGTGCAGAATCGGAAAAGGACCGTCCGTTCACTTGAATGCTTTGTTCCCGAATTTTGTCCATCAACTGGTTGAGTTTTCCGCGGATAATGAAGTGATAATCCAATCCATAAGCGAATTTGGCAATTTTTGGGGCACTCGGCAGTTGACTTGCAGAAGGGTAATAATTAAGTGCAACCACCACCACCGATTTGCAGCCTTCCACCAGCAAGCGAGGGTCAAGCCTTTTGTCCAGATTACGCTCCATGTAAGTCATTTCTCCCTGGAAGCCCTCTTTCAGCCAAGCTTCCACATTCAAGATCTCCTGTGGAGGAAGGGAATCAGCACGTGCGAAACCGCAGGACTCGAACCCTAGTAGGCCTGCCTGCTCCTTTACAAAAAGAGATAGTTCTGTCGTTGTCATTGGACAAAAATACGGCAAAAACCATAAACAACCCGACAATATGACTTATCTTTACAGCATCAAATCAAAAATCTGTTTATGAAGATATTACTGCTCGGATCTGGAGGTCGTGAACACGCAATGGCTTGGAAAATTGCTCAAAGTGCCAAAGTCGAAAAACTCTATATCGCTCCCGGAAACGCTGGAACATCGCTTGTCGGAACAAATGTGGCATTAGGCATCAATGATTTTGCCGCTCAAAAGGAATTTGTTCTGAAAAATCAAATAGACATGGTTGTGGTGGGCCCTGAAGATCCACTGGTAAACGGTGTTTACGACTATTATGCCAATGATGAGGCGTTGAAATCCATTCCAGTTATTGCTCCTTCACAAAAAGGCGCTCAGCTGGAGGGCAGCAAAGATTTCTCAAAAGGATTCATGCAACGCCATAACATTCCGACAGCAGGTTACCAGAGCGTAACGGCAGAAACGCTGCAGCAAGGCATTGCTTTCCTGCATTCCATGAAAGCACCCTACGTCCTAAAAGCGGATGGTTTGGCTGCCGGTAAAGGTGTTCTGATCCTGAATGATCTTGATGAAGCGATTGCTGAGTTGAAATCCATGTTGGAAGGTAAGTTTGGAAATGCCAGCAAGACGGTTGTCATCGAAGAGTTTTTGGATGGTATTGAAAGTTCCGTTTTTGTAATGACTGATGGCCAACATTATTGCATTCTGCCGGAGGCGAAAGACTATAAAAGGATTGGTGTCGGTGATACTGGCTTGAACACAGGTGGAATGGGTGCTGTCTCACCCGTACCTTTCACCAATGAGGTCTTTATGGCTAAGGTGGAAGAGCGTATCATTAAGCCAACCATCCAAGGTTTGGCATCCGAAGGCATTGTCTATAAAGGTTTTATTTTTCTTGGCCTGATCAAAGTGGACGGTGAGCCTGTTGTTATTGAATACAATGCACGAATGGGGGATCCTGAGACGGAAGTAGTCATGCTTCGCATTCAGTCGGATTTTGTCGATTTGTTGGAAGGTATTGCTCAGGGCGATTTGGATAAACGTGTTCTGGTTACAGATCCGAGATCGGCTGTGACGGTCATGCTTGTTTCGGGCGGGTACCCAGGCGACTATGAAAAAGGTAAGGTTATTGCAGGGCTTGATCAGGTGGAAGGTAGCATAGTCTTTCATGCAGGTACCAAGCAAGACGAGCATGATGTGCTGACAAATGGCGGCCGTGTGATTGCAGTCAGTTCCTACGGAGCGACCAAAGATGAGGCTTTGTCGAAATCCTTTGCCAATGCAGGTAAGATCCAATTTGAAGGAAAATATTTCCGTGCCGATATTGGGTTTGATTTATGATATAATGAGACGTGGATTTCTAAGTACGATTGCCTATTCCAATGCCCTATGGGGAGCGGGAGTGTTGCTGCTTTTAGCTGCTGCCTCGGTGAACCATTTTGTTTTGGGGGGGGTGTCAGTCGGTGCTGAAAGCGATCTTATTGAAGCCTTGAGCGGCTACACTTTTTTAGGCTTATCACTTTATGATTTTTTTGAGTTCCCGCTTCTCGATCATTTCATGCAATTTTTACTATTGTTGGGCATCGGTTTGGCTTTACAATACATGTCCTCGGAGTTTCGATTGATAAGAGTACGGAGCTTTTTCCCTTTTTTCCTTTTCTGTTTGTTGAGCAGTACCATTTTGCCTGTGCTCCCGTTGGATGGAACTGCAGTGTCCTGCCTGCTTTTTACACTATCTTGCTACCGCTTGTTTCGTTCGTTGGATCCAGGTTTTGAGAGCAGAGCCGTTTTTGATGCCTCTGTGTTACTTTCGCTGGCTTCGGTTTTTCAAAGTCGATATCTGTGGTTGATGCCTGCCATTTGGTTGGTAATGGGCGTTTTACAAGTGCTTAACCTTCGCAGTTTTTTAGCATCCATACTCGGGATGCTCAGTGTTTTTTGGATTATTGGGGGAATTAGTTTCCTAATCGGGGACTATGGTTTTCTTAGTGCTTATTCCAAAGATCTGTTCGGTTTCCACATGTTCAGTCTTTCCGATTTAACCTCTTCCGAGATTTCCTATATCGCTTTTTTGGCAGTGTTGATGATTTCTGCCATCATTTCTTTTTGGCCGAAGCAACATCTGGATAAACTCAAGACTAGAAACTACTTAAACAGTATTCTGTTGATTTGGTTTGCGTTGTTGGTACTGTGGTTTTTTTCTGCAAACGACGAAAGCTACATGCTTCCATTGCTTAGCTTGTCTTCACTGGTCATCGCGCATTTTTTCTCACTAGTCGATTCGCACTTTGCTCGAATCTTGTTTTTTGCACTCTTAGGACTTTCGGTTACTGTCTACCTGTCTTTTTAAAGCGTGATTTTTATAGCACGAATCATTTCACGTTTGCCTGGAGGTCCAGGGATACGCTCAACCTTAAATCCGCATCTTTGCAAGCGGCGCCTCACCTCTCCCTTTGCACAATAAGTAACCAGGATGCCATTCTCATTCATGTTTTCGAACAAGCTGCTGAATAAATGTTCCTCCCACATTTCAGGTTGTTTCTCTGGTGCAAACGCATCAAAATAGATGAGATCGAAAGGACTCTTTAAGGTCATGGATGTATAATCACCCTTTAGTTTGCAAAGTGAGAAACAGCCCGCTTCAAGTAGGACCAAGCTTCCCCACGAGGAACTTTGCAACCTATTAAAGGCATGTTCGGGCAGAATCGGCTCCAGTGAATCATACCCAAGTGCCGATGTGGTTTCAGGAGCTAATGGAAAAGCCTCTATCGCCGTATATGTAACATCCAGACGACTTCGTTTGGCTTCGCCCCACGTCAGCAAGGCATTTAATCCGGTGCCGAATCCGATTTCAAAAACGTGTATGGATTTTTTGATGCAGTGTTTTAATCCAGCTTCAATGAAAACATGTCTTGACTCTTGAACCGCACCGTTCAGTGAATGGTAAGATTCCTGCATTTCGCTTGAATACAGTGTACCCGATCCATCTCCGGTCAGTTTCAAGGAAAATCCTTTTGGATTCATTTCAGAAAAAGCGTTTATCCGGCAACAGAAACGTGAATGCCTGTTTCATTGATCACTCTTTTTGCGATGTCGCGGAGTTCTTTCAAAGAGACTTTAAATACGCCCTGAACTGCCGTTTCGCGGTCGATGGCGTAGATCATGACCGATTCAGGTTGAATCTCCTGTATCAAGTCAATCCAAGCGGAGACTTCCTTTTCTGTGGTGTTGTCGAAGGCTTGCCCTTGGTACTGTCCTCGAGTGAATAAGGTCTGTATGATCAATTTGCCCTTGAAGGCTTTCATGCTGTCAACTTGTTGGCGGACGGTATAGGCATTTGATGTCGGTCGGTCCAATATGCGAATCGTTTCGTCAAAGGCTGAATCGAGTTTCAAAATGGCATTGTCAACCTTAAGCAAGGCGTTGAAGATCGTTGGTTTATCGAGCCCCGTTGCATTGGAAAGGACGCTGACTTTGGCGTTGGGGAAGAATCGGTCGCGCAATTCAATGGTTTTATCTATAATCAGAGAGAAATCCGGGTGCATCGTTGGCTCTCCGTTACCTGCAAACGTGATGACATCGGGTGTCACATGCTCCTTTTGCAGTGATATCAGTTTTGTTTCAAGTGCTTCAAGCACTTCGGCTGTTTTTGGAAGCCGACCACCTTTGAACGCTTCATTCAGCCCACATTCACAATAAAGGCAATCAAAGGAGCAGACCTTTCCGTTGACAGGCAACAGATTGATTCCGAGCGAAACCCCCAATCTTCGACTTTTGATAGGCCCAAAAACTATCTCATTAAAAAGTATGGTAGCCATGTTTTTTTTACAAAGGTAGAATTTTTTATTCGAACGGCTTTAAAATTTACAGCTAAGCTGCACCCGTGCCTCCGTTCTGCGGTTTCCAATTAGTTGCTCCGGGCCAACACCTAGAACTTCCATTCCCGGCTGAACGCTGTCCGCAATTTTAATTAGTATGCTTGCATTTTTAAAATTGTATTTGGCAAACAGTGACATGCGGCATCCTTGTCCATAGAGCATGGGCATGGAAAACGCACCCGGCAAATCCTTTTCCCAAAGGTAGATTCGGTTTTCCCAAGACGAGGTATTAAAAAGCACTGCATGCAACAATACTGAAAACCTGTTTCCGAAGGGCTCCAAACCTAAGTCTTGTGCAATGGCATATCCATTGCTCGATTGAGATCCCAAACGATAGTTGTTGGCGTAAAAGAGTGTTTTCATCGACCATATTCCTTGTTTATTGGAAATCTGAAGCCGCAATTGCGTTTTTAAATAGGGTTGGACCGGATTGATTGGTAGGCCTGATGAAGAAGTATTTTTCTCTTTTGTTTTGCTTTTCATCAGCAGTTTGACCAAGCCGTTTCGCCCTACCGTGGTGTTAAGTTCTGCCGCGACTTCCTGTCCCCACGAAGGTGTGCTGACAGAGTAACCCAACCATGGAAATCGGAAAACATCCAAATAACCTGAAAATCGGACTCGTGCCGCCAATTGAAAATCTGTCGATGCATACAAACCTTCTTCATTTCTTGTCGAAGTTCCCTCCGAAAATCCATTGCTGAACACTGCCTGATAATCTTGTGCGTACTTTCTTCCCAAAATGGAAACGCTCATCCTTGGGTGCGGTTTGAATGAGGTCCCTCCTAAAAGGGCTGTGTGTCCATTTTGATCCAAAGCGAGCTCACCAAAAAATAACAATCCCTGCCATACCGTCCGGAAATCTGCTGAAGCATTTCCACCCCTGTTCCCTTTTAAACTGAAAAGCCTCCATGGATCTGCCGATTCAACAGTTGACGCATCCAATAGCCACGATAAAGCAGTAATTCCAGCGGTTAAGTTTGTCCACTTGAACTCGAGATGGCTACCGATAACCGTTTGTTTTAATTTCTTCTGGATGTTTTTTTCTGAAGGGGTTCGGTGCAGTCCTGTTTCTGAAATGCTGCTAAAAAGACCGTTTTCAACGGAAGAATCCAACTGCCGACTCGAAAGGAATGCACTAAGATCTACCCCAAATCTTCGACCATCCTTCACAATCGAAGGTTTTAGTGTTACTCTTAAAGCTGCACCTCTAAAGTAATTCAGTTCTGATGCAGAAAAGTGTCTGCTGATTAGAGGTCCAGTCAGTTCCGGAATCCCTCCCGAGGAATTCTTCCCTAAGGAAAAAGCACTTCCACAGACCAGTCCTTGCCCGAAACGAACATTATAGTCGCCTAGAATCAACGTGTTCTTGCGTTTAGAGTCTTTTAATAACAAATGAAAGGATGTAAAATCGAAACCACCATGAGTGTTGTCCCACCACTTTTCTCCGGGGTCTTTTTCCAATACGACACCCCATTGTAGTAGGTCCTTGTAATCGAATCCATAGCGAAAACAGGCATGAAGTGCATCCCCCAAATAACGATCTGTACTGTCAGACTGGATTTTATACCCTTGCTTTTGTTGAAAAGTACGACCCATTGTCCACCTAAACTCCTGTTTGCCAAACTTAAGTGCTTTTCTCATTTGCGGATAGACAATTGGAGATTCTAGAATGGATCCAATACTTACAAACGGTTTTAGCCACCTCATCGTTCGCGCATCCATCCCTTCCACCAACATCAACTCTGATATATTTTCAATTGGTCCGTATCGGTAAAGGTAATAAGAAAGGTTCTCGACCTGCTCGGCATTCAACATAGGAATGCTTTCGAGCATTTCCTTGCTGGCATTGTTTAACGGAATAGGATTGTTCGCAAGATCTGTCAGAACTTCCTCCAATTGTTCTGTGTCGATTTCATTTTCGGCCATTTCTTCGAGTAAAAGCTGCCAATCTTCCGTTTTATCGATGGATGTAGCAGAACTATCGATGAAATGGGAACTTGAAATTTTGAGATTGGCAGAAAGAGGAATACTGTCTGTGTTAAATGATGCTGCATGTATCGAAAAATGTACGATGAAAGCGATTAATCCACCGAGGAAAAGAGGTTGTTGCTTATACATGATTTACCAGTAGTAGTTCAGTGTAAACCCATTGCTGATTCCTAGGATGGGATGCATATTTCCTCCCCAAGAATAGTGAAATCTTTTCAGCCTGCCACCAATTCCCCAGGAAGGCATCAAAGGCCCTGTACTAAATCCGGTTCGAAGAATCAGGAAATCATTCAGCAAATATTCTATTCCCATTCTTTCACGAATCGGATTGTTTAACCGAACTTCAAACTCACCATAAAGCAGGCATTTTTTTGCAGGTGAATGGCGAATTCCTAAATAGGTGGAACTACTTAATGGTATCCAATCATTTATTGATTTAATTCGAGCGCCTCCCGGATTTATCAACGTCATACCGATGGTTGTTTTTTCATTTAGCGAATAGTGGCAATCCAATTCTGCAAAACAAACAGAAGTTGGTCCATCCACTGCATTGTCCAGTATCAGTAAATTGACTTCCACGCCTAGATATAAGTATTGGCTAAGTCTTTTTCCCGAATGAATGCTCAACGTGTTTTCCATCCAGTCCGTATTGCCACTTTGACACCAACCAAGGGTCCATTCAAGATCAAAAACTTTTTTATTGAACTCCAATTTTCGAACTGAAAGCTCTTTCAGCAGATAAGGCATCAGGTAGGTGATCTCCAATTCATTGTCTGAAAAGGGTTCGAACGTACCCACCAGGCCACCCATCGAAAAGTCACGTGCGTCTACATGCAATGCAGATGCATTCAATACGTATTCTTCGGCACAAAGGCCTTGAATAATAGAGAAGAATAGTAGAAAGCAAACATTTTTCACAAGCGGTAAGTGGGCATATAGTTTACCGCAAAAATACAATAAAATAACAATAAAAAAATAATAGGCAGAAATATATTTTAACGAAGGCATCTGCATTATCCCTTAGAAAAAATGTACTTTTGCATCCATGAAAATGCGTACTTGCATGTCATTCTTACGAAGAGGGCTACTTTTACTAATGTCCCCAATCCTATTTCTGCCCCTAATTATGGCGCAGCAAAATCCCATTGTTGTTCAAAAGCAACCTTTTAAGGAAGTACGTGGCATTCAACCAGAAAAAAAACCTCAAAAAACGACCTTTGCCGAAGTCATCAATGGTGACACTGTCCCTGTGGCAGTTCTTGGTTCGGTCTTTTCCTTTCCCAAAGAAAATTTTAAAAGTGCTTCTGAGGAACGCTATTATTGGAAATTGGTCAGAGACGTGAAAATTGTTTATCCTTTGTCCAGAATTGTTTATTTCACTTTGCTGGAAACCATGAATTATATCGAAACCCTCCCCGATCCAAAGGTTCGAGAAAGGCACTTGCGGCGGATGGAAAAAGATCTGATCAAGGAATATGAACCTGTCCTTAGGAAAATGACTTATACACAGGGAAAAATTCTTCTTAAGCTCATAAATAGGGAGTGCAATTCATCACCATACGATTTAATCAAAGCCTATCGTGGTTCGTTTTCAGCTTCTTTCTGGCAGGGCGTAGGTTCGCTTTTCCATGCCGATTTAAAAAGTGGTTACGATCCGGCGACAAAGGATTATACACTGGAACGTATTGTAATAAAAATTGAGCAAGGTCAGTTGTAGCAATGGATATAAAATAAACAAGGAAGGGCGCCCGTTGAGGCGCCCTTCTTATTCTTAGTGGGTTTGAAGGATTATAATCCTACTGCCTTTTTGATGGCATCCACAAAATCCAATTTTTCCCAAGTAAAAAGTTCTACTTCGATGGTTTTTGAACCCTCGGCTTCATAACGGGATTTAAAAGTTTTCACTACTGTTTTGGGTTCACGGCCCATGTGCCCATAAGATGCGGTTTCAGAATAGATCGGAAAGCGCAGTTTCAGGCGTTGTTCGATGGCCTTGGGGCGCATGTCGAACAATTCGTACATCTTGTCGGCCAGTTCGCCGTCATGGATGCTCAATTTGGATGTACCGTAGGTGTTGATGTACAAGTTCATCGGCTTGGCTACACCAATGGCATAGGAAACCTGAACCAGCACTTCGTCCGCTACTCCTGCAGCAACCATATTCTTTGCGATGTGGCGAGCAGCGTATGCGGCTGAACGGTCCACTTTCGAGGGATCTTTCCCGGAGAAAGCGCCACCGCCGTGTGCGCCTTTGCCACCATAGGTGTCAACGATGATCTTGCGGCCGGTAAGACCGGTATCTCCGTGCGGGCCACCGATGACGAACTTGCCGGTCGGATTCACATGGTATTTGATGTCACCTTTGAACAGTTCAGCCACTTCCTTTTTTTGTTTGGCAACAACGCGTGGAATAAGAATGCTCACGATGTCATCGTGGATTTTCTTAAGCATGGTTGAATCTGCTTTGTCGATGGCTTCTTGGCTGTCGTTCTCCGGTTTGATGAAATCGTCGTGCTGGGTTGAAATCACGATGGTGTCGATACGAACGGGTTTGTTGTCGTCATCGTATTCGATGGTCACTTGTGATTTGGCATCCGGACGCAAGTATGGAATGGATTCTTCACGACGGATGTCGGCAAGTTCCAAGAGTAAAAGATGGGCCAAATCCAATGCCAACGGCATGTAGTTGTCGGTTTCGTTGGTGGCGTAACCAAACATCATGCCTTGGTCACCGGCTCCCTGATTCATCGGATCGATTTTTGCAGCACCGTCCACACCACGGTTGATGTCGGCAGATTGCTCGTGGATGGCAGAAAACACGCCGCAGGAATTTCCTTCGAACATGTATTCGCCTTTGGTATAACCGATGCGGTTGATGACTTTGCGGGCAACATCCTGCAAATCCACGTATGCGCTGGTTTTTACTTCGCCGGCTAAAACTACCTGACCGGTAGTCACCAACGTTTCACAGGCCACTTTCGACTCTGGGTCGAAGGCCAGGAATTCATCAAGCAGCGCATCCGAAATTTGGTCTGCTACTTTGTCCGGATGTCCTTCGGACACGGATTCTGACGTAAATAGATAAGCCATTTTATAATATGGATTAAGTAAATAACTTGGACGATTTGCTTAAGGCAAACCTTCCGATATTATAAAATTTGGAGGAGGATATGCACCAATAGGTGCGGACTAAGATGAATCTTTAGCATTTTTTCTAGTGGTTGCAAGCGTCCAAATCCTTCCACAAATTCATTGCAAATATACGACTTTTCTTTAGGATGCAACTTAACAAGTGCTAAATTTTCAAGAATAGAGTAGATCTCAGTTCAGAAAGTAATTGTAATGAAGAGTGATGTTGATGAGTTGCATCCCAGGTGCAGGCAAGTAATTGTTCAGACCGAAACTTTTGATGCTACGACCTCGCAAGTCTCTAAACAGATCGATATTCGAGTAACCATAACCCACAGAAAGGTCGAAATTATCATGAATATTAATACTTAGGCCACCTTGTATGCCATAATAGAAACGAGCATGACAGTCGCTTTTCAGAGCTGTTTTAACATTGTTCTCAGATGGACCTGGAATTTTTTCTCCATCCGTATTAATGGTATAATACAGTTCATTCAAGTAGGTGGTTCTTGCAGAGAAGGGTAAGAAAATGATTTTGGGCTCGGCAAAAATCGTTAAGTCATGACCTAACAACTTTCCGATGGGGGCTTGTCCTTTTACGCTGAATTGTAAGCTTGGAAGTGCCTTGTTGTCTGTTAATTTGTAAATGGTAGCAGTGGTTCCAACCTCTTCATTCCAAACGGATTTGTACCCCGAATTCCATAGCCCAAGGCCCAAATTCGTAGAGAAAAAATCATTCCATTGAACCCTTCCTTCCAGCAACACTGGGTTGATCATCTCACTGCCATTCATCCCAAAGCCAAGACTGCCATCCAGTCCGAAACCTTTTTGACCGAAACTGGCAGTGGCAACGGACAGCATTGCCCACAAAACGATGGAATTTCTCATTCTTATTTTGATTTCATGATGTCAAACCCTTTTCCATAAACACCGATGACTGAACCCTGCGAAACAAAGGCATTCGGATCTTCTTGCTTTACAATACGAAAGATTTTGACCGATTCATTTTTTCTGGCCATGACGCAAAGTACTTTGGCAGGTTCTTTGGAATACCAGCCCATGCCGTCCAGTACGGTGACACCACGGTGTGCCTCCTTGTTGATGCGTTCAGCAATCGACTCGAATTTTGATGAAAAAATAAAGAACTGAACCGATTGCCGATCGCCGTTCACGACCATATCCACCGCGTATGAGCTGACAGCGAGGGTTGTTAGCCCGTAAATAATTTTATCGACGCTATGAAACAAAAAATACGAAGAGCAAATGATGATCAGGTCACTATAGAGCATCGCCCGGCCGGGTGTGATGTTCCGATATTTGTTGACGATCAGGGCGATAATGTCTGTTCCACCAGTGCTTCCATTGGCAGTGAGCACTGTTCCAACTCCAGCGCCAGCTAAAAGCCCACCGATTACACAAGCCATAAACGGCTGGTTAACCAACAGTGGCTTGTGGATGTAATTTTGGGCCACCGATAAAAACAGGGTAAGTATTGCCACGCCAACAATGGTCCGAAAACTGAATTTCCAACCGAACATGCGGATGGAGATTACCAATAAAACGAGATTGATGGAAAGGTAGGTGACAGCTACTGGCAGGCCATTGGCAAAATAGACCAGAGCTGCGAGGCCGGTGATGCCGCCAGTTGTGATTTGATGCGGCAACAGGAAGCCGGTCCATCCCAAGGCGTACAGGGCCAATCCGAAAAGGATGGTCACGTATTCTTTAAAAGTATCCGATTTAAACTTATTTGCCATGCAGGCGTAAAATTACAAAACGATGTTCACAATTTTCTTCGGAATGATAATTACTTTCTTGGGAGTTTTTCCTTCCAACCATTTTTGGGAGGAAGGATGGCTCATGATGGTCGCTTCAATTTCAGGAATACTCAAGTCTGTAGGGAGTTCCAGCGTGTAGCGCGTTTTGCCGTTAAAGGATACCGGATAGTTGAAGGTCGATTCCACCAAGTAAGCTTCATTGCATTCCGGCCATTTTGCATCACATACACTGACTGAATTGCCAAGTGCTGCCCAGATTTCTTCGGCAAGGTGCGGTGCAAAGGGCGCTAAAAGAACAATGAGTTCCTTAAGTACGGCACTTTTGTTGCATTTCAGGGTGGCCAGTTCGTTGACACAGATCATAAAGGCACTCACCGAAGTGTTGAACGAGAAATGTTCGATGTCCCAGCTGATCTTTTTAATGGTTTTGTGCAGCGTTTTGAGTTCTGCCGCGGAAGGAGCTTCGTTGCTGAAGTGGAAACCGTTCTCGTCAGTGCAAAGTCCCCAAAGTTTCTTTAGGAAACGATGTACACCATCTATACCGTTGGTGTCCCAAGGTTTGGATTGCTCCACTGGGCCAAGGAACATTTCATACAAGCGAAGCGTGTCTGCACCGAAGCGTTCAACGATGTCATCTGGATTCACGACGTTGTACATGGACTTGGACATCTTTTCGACAGCCCAGCCACAGACGTATTTGCCATCCTCCAAAATGAATTCGGCGTTGGCGTAATCGGGACTCCATGCTTTGAATTTGTCAATGTCGAGCACATCGTTGTGGACGATGTTCACATCGGCATGAATGGGTGTTGTATCGAATTGTTCGCGTAAATTGTACGAAACAAAGGTGTTGGTTTCTTTGATGCGGTAGACAAAATTGGAGCGGCCCTGAATCATGCCCTGATTGACCAGTTTTTTGAAAGGCTCATCTTTGCAAATCAAGCCTAAATCAAACAGGAATTTATTCCAGAATCGGCTGTAAATGAGGTGTCCGGTGGCATGTTCGGTACCTCCGACGTACAAATCCACTTGTTGCCAGTATGCGTTGGTTTCTTTACTCACCAAAGCGTTGCTGTTGTGTGGGTCCATGTAACGGAGGTAATAGGCTGAAGAACCTGCAAAACCTGGCATCGTATTCAGCTCCAATTGGTAACCTTCTTCGGTTTTCCAGTTTTTTGCATGGCCGAGTGGGGGCTGTCCGGTAGCGGTTGGTAGGAATTTGTCCACTTCTGGCAATTCAAGCGGTAATTTGCTTTCGTCAAGCATATAGGGCATGCCCTCCTTGTAATAGACAGGGAACGGCTCACCCCAATAGCGCTGGCGGCTGAAGATGGCATCACGCAGACGAAAGTTCACTTTGACACGGCCAAGACCGTTATCTCGTACATAATCTTTAGTTTTGGCAATGGCTTCCTTTACGGTCAGTCCATTCAAGAATCCTGAATTCATCAAAATGCCATCCTTGGCATCGTAGCTTTCGGTGCTGATATCTGCGCCTTCAATCAACGGAATGATGGGCAAATTGAAATGTCTGGCGAAAGCATAATCGCGGGAGTCGTGACCTGGAACCGCCATGATTGCTCCAGTCCCGTAGCCGGCCAGTACGTAGTCGCTGATCCAGATGGGGATGGGTAAGTTTGTCAATGGATTGATGGCGTAGGCTCCTGAGAATACCCCCGTCACCCTACGATCGGCTATCCGTTCGCGTTCCGTACGTTTCTTGGTGGTTTGGATGTAAGTGGTTACTTCAGCCTGTTGGTTGGGCGTTGTAAGCTGCGCGACCAATTCGCTTTCAGGTGCCAATACCATGAATGTAACGCCGAAAATCGTATCGGCTCGTGTGGTAAATACGGTAAAGCCAAGGTCTGAATCCTTCACTTTGAAGTTCAGTTCGGCCCCTTCGCTTCGACCGATCCAATAACGTTGGGTGTCTTTGAGAGAATCGGTCCAATCTAGATGATCCAGACCGTCCAGCAACCGCTGGGCATATGCTGAAATGCGGAGGCACCATTGATTCATCACCTTTTGCTCCACCGGATGGCCGCCGCGTAGGGAAACGCCCTCGCTCACTTCATCATTGGCCAAGACTGTGCCGAGCGCGGGACACCAGTTTACCATGGAGTCACCCAAATAGGCGATGCGGTAATTCATGAGCAATTCGAGCTGTTCTTTTTCTGTTTTTGCTTTCCACTCAGTTGCAGTGAAGAACAATTCTTCGGAACAAGCAACGTCCAGTCCGTCTGTTCCCAATGCCTCAAACGTTTTAACCAACTCAGAGACGGGAAGAGCTTTCTCGGCTTTGTTGTCGTAATAACTGTTGAACATCTGAATGAATGCCCATTGTGTCCAATGATAGTAATCGGGTTCGCAAGTGCGGACTTCGCGGTCCCAGTCAAAGCAGAATCCGATTTTATCGAGTTGTTCGCGGTAACGGGCGATGTTCGTGGCAGTTGTCACAGCTGGATGTTGGCCGGTTTGTATGGCATATTGTTCAGCTGGCAAACCATAGGCGTCATAACCCATCGGGTGAAGCACGTTGAAGCCTTGAAGTCTTTTGTGACGGGAGAATATGTCGGATGCGATGTAACCTAATGGATGGCCGACGTGCAAACCTGCGCCTGACGGATAAGGGAACATATCAAGCACGTAATATTTGGGTTTGCTTGTGTCTTCCTTGACTTTATAGGTCTGATTGGCTTTCCAGGCTGCCTGCCATTTTTGTTCAATAGCTTTGAAATTGTATTCCATCGGATGTGAAAATGAATGCGGTTTGCAAATTTCCCGCAAAGGTACGAATTTGGAGACAACCTGAGCAAAAAAGACCTATTTTTGCAGTTCATATGATGCTGCTATGGTAAAAAAGTATGATTTTTTGGTTATCGGTTCTGGCCTGGCCGGTATGAGCTTTGCGTTGAAAGTAGCCCATAAGGGTCGTGTTGCCTTATGTTGCAAAACTGGCCTGGAAGAAGCCAACACCTTTTATGCGCAGGGAGGTATCGCCTCTGTGACGCTGGCAAGCGACCAATTCGACAAACATATTGAAGATACACTCATTGCTGGTGATGGTTTATGCGACCGTGCCGTGGTGGAAAAGGTTGTGCGTGAGGCACCAGAACAAATCGATCAACTCGTACGATGGGGTGTCGATTTCGATAAAGATGAGGATGGACAATTTGATTTGCATCGAGAAGGGGGGCATTCTGAATTCCGAATCCTGCATCATAAGGATTCCACGGGTGCCGAAATTCAGCAAAGTTTGATTGTGAGGGTTAAAAAACACCCCAACATCGATTTGTTCGACCATCATTTTGCCATTGAAATTCTGACACAACACCATCTGGGTCAGAATGTGACCCGCCATTCTGAAAACATTGAGTGCTATGGCGCCTATGTCTTGGACATGCATACCCGCAAAATTCATACCTTTCTGGCCAAGACAACTCTGATGGCTACCGGAGGAATTGGTAATATTTACCAAACCACCACAAACCCGCTTATTGCAACTGGAGACGGCATAGCCATGGTCTATCGTGCCAAAGGCACCGTGAATGGAATGGAGTTTGTCCAATTTCACCCAACGGCTTTGTATCACCCGGGACTGCGCCCGTCCTTCCTGATTACCGAAGCCATGCGTGGCTATGGCGGCGTGCTTCGTACCCAGGATGGGGAGGAATTCATGCAAAAATACGACAAGCGTGGCTCGTTGGCTCCTCGCGACATTGTTGCTCGTGCCATCGATACAGAGATGAAAAGCAGGGGCGATGATTTCGTATATCTGGATGTGACTCATGAATCGGCCGAAAAAACGATGGAGCATTTTCCCATGATTTACGAAAAATGCCTGGAATTGGGTATTAATATTACAAAAGACTTCATTCCTGTTGCACCTGCTGCACATTACTTATGCGGAGGCATTACGGTGAATCAAGATGCCTGTACTTCCATCAATCGACTTTATGCAGCCGGCGAGTGTTCATGTACTGGACTTCATGGCGCCAATAGATTGGCATCAAACTCATTGATTGAGGCCATTGTTTATGCGGACGCTGCTGCCAAACATGCTTGCTCCATCTTGGAAAAGCTTTCATACGAGGAACGGATTCCTCTTTGGAACGATGAAGGAACCCGGCTGCCCGAAGAAATGATTCTGATTACTCAAAGTTCCAAGGAAGTGGGTCAAATCATGAGCTCTTATGTAGGAATCGTAAGATCCAATCTTCGTCTGAAACGCGCCATGGACCGCCTCGACATTTTATATCAGGAAACAGAGCGCTTGTTTATCCGCTCTGTCGTTTCCAAGGAAATTTGCGAGCTTAGAAACATCATCAATACGGGATATCTCGTGATAAAACAAGCCCAAGAGCGCAAGGAAAGCCGTGGTTTGCATTATACCATAGATTACCCAAATAAGAATCCAATTCGGTAAAAATGAAGAAATTAATTGAAATGCCAGACTTGATGAATGCAAAACTGCCTAAGGTTAAATGGGTGGATGAGTTCAAGACCTTTGCCATGAAGGGCAATGTGGTTGACATGGCTGTCGGTATCATTATCGGTGCCGCATTCGGAAAAATTGTTTCTTCTTTGGTGACCGATGTGATCATGCCTCCACTTGGCGTAGTTATTGGTGGAGTGGATTTCAAGGACCTGAGTATTGTATTGAAAGCCTCAGTTGGTGAAGCACCGGCAGTTACCCTTAATTACGGAAACTTCATTCAGGTGGTATTTGATTTTGCTATTGTTGCATTTGCCATCTTTTTGGTTGTTAAGGCTTTGGCAATGGCTAGACGCAGGAGCGAAATCAAAAAGGAAGAAACGCCCAAGGTCGTTGAACCTTCCAAAGAAGAAATCTTACTGACCGAAATCAGGGATTTGCTTAAGAAGAGCAGCATCGAAAAGTAAAAATAAACTGGGCGGAATTTTTAAAGATTCCGCCCAGCTTTTTTTTTATTCGAATTTTAGTTTTGAGGCTGCAACAGAATTTCCATACGGTTGTTTTGTTTCAATAATTCCTTTGCAGTAGCGCTGATGCTTTCGACGCTCAGGGCTTCCACCGCTTTTTCAAAATCAGCCACATAATTCAGCTTGTCTTTGTAATAGCGAGTTATGGCAGACGACCAAAAGTTATTTTCTTCCAAGTCTTCCTTGTATTGTTTGAACATGTTCAACTTGACTTTGTTCAGGTCCTCGGGTTTCGGGCCGATAAGTGCCAGTGTATCTAGCTCACTGTGGATGATTCCCAGCATTTTGTCAACCAATTTGGGATCCGTATCGAAACGGATGGCCAATGTAGCCAAGTCAATTGGCGTGTTCAGCATGCTGCCTCTTAGGCCGACACCATACGTTGCTCCTTCTTTTTCACGAATGGTGGCGGTGTATCTCAGGTCTAGAATGGATGACAGCGCTTCCATCCGAACCATGTTGTCCATGTTAAAGGGCATTTCAGCGGAATATCGGATGTTGCTGGTTGTTTTACTCACCTTGAGCTGTTTGACAATATCCTTACGAATCTGTCCTTTTTGCAAGCGGAGGCCGTTGTCTTTCCATTTTTCAAATTTAGTGGTAGTCTTGAGACCTCCAAGATACTTTTCGACCAATGGTTTGAAAGTTGCAACATCAATATTCCCAACAAAGATGAACGTAAAGTCGGCAGGATTTGCAAACCGTTCTTTATAAATACGCTGAATGGTATTCAAGTCCGCTTTCTTTACTGTTTCCAGATTTAAGATCTGTATACGTGGGTTGTATCCGTAAGAGATCAGATTTAAAGAGTCTGTATATGCTTTCTGAGGATTTTGTGCGGCATTTTCAAGATACGTGTTTACCTGTTTCATGTACAATTCAAAAGCATTCTCATCTTTTCGGGGCGCTGTAAAATAAAGATAGGCTAGTTGAAGCATTGTTTCCTGGTCTTTGACGGAAGATGCCCCATTCATGGCTTCATCATAATTGCCGATAACAGGTGAGGCAGATGCAATCTTACCATTCAATTTTTTCCCCAAATCCGTAATGTTGAATGTACCGATTCCAGATTGATTGATTACATCAGTGGCCAATGTTGCAGATATCAGGTCCTCTTGAGCGACCAAACTCATACCACCTTTGCTCCAGGAACTCATTTTGATTTCATCGTCTTTGAATTTGGTAGGCTTCAAAATAACTTTGATGCGGTTGGAAAGTGTCCATTCGATGGTTCCAAATTCCTTGTTTTCGACTGTTTTCTTTACTTTTCCGGGTTTGGGCATATTCGGAATCAGCGGGTCATTAGAAACGCTGTCCTTGAATGCTTCGTACGTAGCTGCTTTTGCGGATGCAATTTCCGAAAGCAACTCGTCGTTTGTCGGATAGGTCAATCCCGCTTTTTCTGGTCCGGAAATGGTTAAAACCATGTTCTTCTCCGGCAAATAACTCGCTGCGATCTGATTTACGATTTGTAGGGTAATGGAGGGCATCATTTGCTTAACCATTTCATTCTCCCAACTAATACCAGTGCAGGGTTCAGCAGAAGTGAAATTGCGAACGTATTCCTGTACCAACTTATTGTTTTTTTGCTGATTGCGTTCCTTTTCAGCCTTTTCAAAAAAACTGAGGACGTCCGTCTTTGCTCTTTCCAGCTCCGATGCTGTAAAGCCAAAACGCCTAATGATTTCAGCTTCTTTGAGTAGTCGCTCTCTGGCTTCTTTTTCTTTTCCCTGAATGGGTGAGCAATAGAATGCGAAGGCGTCCATTGTACGTAAAAAATCCGTCACTGTGGCCCCTGCACTTCCAAATGGCGATCCGGGTTCCTGAGAGATATTGTTCAATCGTTCGCTGGCCATTTGTGAAATAAGGCCGTTGATACGACTCAATCCATAGCCCTGGACAGATTTTCGGACTTCATCGGGCAAAGCTTGCTTTTTCCAAAACATCAGCACTTGTGTGCTGGTCATTTCTGGATCGGTAAAGACTCCGACGATTGGTTTTTCATTGTCTGGCACATTATAATAGGTGCGCACAGCCGGATTGACAGGTGCAGGTATATCCGAGAACAACGTTTTGATCTTTGATTCAATCTGGTCTACATTGACGTCACCAACTACTAATATAGCCTGAAGATCTGGACGATACCACTTTCTATAGTAAGAACGCAAGTCTTCATATTTGAAATTGTTGATAACGGCGGTATCACCAATGACGTCACGAACGGCATATGGAGAACCTGCAAAAATAACTTTGTTACGGGCCTGCATGACGCGACGGGCGGCATTACGCCCCTGACGCCATTCTTCACGTATCACACCACGTTCCTGATCAATTTCAGCGTTTTCCAATGAGACGAAACCCGACCAGTCGTGCAGAATTAAAAGTGCGGAGTCAATGATGCCTTGTCTGTTTGTGGGTACTTCCGATAAATTGTAGACAGTTTCGTCCACGGAAGTATACGCATTGATGTTATCACCAAATTTCACACCCATTTTCTCAAAACCATTGAGGAAATTCTTGCCAGGATAGTTTTTGGTGCCATTGAAACACATGTGTTCCAGAAAATGCGCCAAACCGTTTTGGGAATCTTCTTCCAAGATTGCTCCTACGTTTTGGGCAATAAAAAATTCAGCCCGTTGCTTGGGTTGTTCGTTATGACGAATGTAATAGGTCAATCCGTTGCTCAGTTTCCCATAGCGGATTGCAGTATCCATTGGCGCTGGCTGAAGTCCTTGTGCCAATACGGTAAGGGTACAGGCAAAAAGTAGAAACATCAAAATTTTTAGTGATTTCATACGAGTCAAGTTAAATTATTGTCAGCAAAAATACGAATAAAACTTAATTTTCGTTATTTGTTCGTCAAAAAGATTGTCAACCACTTCCAAACGTTTTTTTCTAATCGCTTTTTTTTATCTTTGTCGCCTTGAACACAGATCTTAAATCGTGTGCTACAACGACTCCATAACGTTGATTTTCTCCATGTTGCTAGTATCATTGGTATCAAATTAAACCACCCTATGAAAAAATTCAAGTTAGTGAACAACCTGTTCGGCTTTATTGCCTTCGCAATAGCTGCCGTAACCTATTTCCTAACCATCGAACCCACTTCCAGTTTCTGGGATTGTGGAGAATTCATTTCGACTGCTTACAAGCTCGATGTAGGACATCCCCCAGGAGCTCCTTTCTTTATGCTGATGGGGCGTTTCTTCACCAACTTTGCATCAGACAGCCAGCATGTAGCCATGATGATCAACCTCATGTCCGCATTGTTCAGTGCGTTGACCATCCTGTTCCTTTTCTGGTCCATTACGCATCTAGCCCGCAAGATTGTGGCCAAGGATGAAATCAATATGACAACCGGAGAAATAATTACCATCATTGGTTCCGGTCTAGTAGGAGCTCTTGCATACACGTTCTCCGATACATTCTGGTTCTCTGCTGTCGAAGGAGAAGTATATGCTTTTTCTTCTCTGTTTACAGCCGTCGTCTTTTGGGCGATGCTGAAATGGGAGGAGGTCGCTGACGAGCCCCACGGTGACCGTTGGATTATCTTTATCGCCTATCTGATGGGCCTATCCATAGGTGTCCACTTGCTTAATTTGCTTTGTATCCCAGCATTGGTGTTGGTATATTATTTTAAGAAAGCCAAAGTTGTCAACGCCAAAGGATCACTACTTGCTTTGTTGGGCTCAGTTGTTTTGGTTGCCATCGTTTTATATGGCATCGTGCCCGGTTTTGTAAACATGGCTGGCTGGTTTGATTTGCTTTTTGTCAATGAATTGGGCTTCTCTTTCAATTCGGGTGCTGTCTTTTATGTTATATTAATGGCTGGCGTCATCATCTGGGGCCTCTATGAAACATTTTCGGGCAAGAGTGACAAACGCATGAAAATCGCATTCGCTACCAATATCATACTGGTAGGTATTCCTTTCTTCGGCGACAGTTTCTTGGTTTGGATCGTTCTCTGTGCAGCTGTCATTGGTTTTACATTTTTCTGGAAAGGGATCAACCCCCGCTTAATGAACACCACACTTTTGGCCATGATGGTCATGGTGATCGGTTATGCCAGCTATGGTACGACAGTGATTCGTTCCAATGCGAAACCTCCAATGGACCAGAATTCACCCAACAACATGTTTTCACTGGAACGGTATTTAAACCGTGAACAATATGGTGAAACCCCGCTTATATATGGTGAATCCTTTGCTTCCGACATCAGCTGGAAAGCTCAAGGAAGAAACTGTGTGCCGGTGTATAAAAAAGGCGGTGCCTTGTGGAATCAAAAAGCCAAGAAATCGGCCGATGAAAAGGATGAGTATCTCATCACAGGTTACAAGGAAACTCCAGCCATGAATTCAGAATGCAATATGTTCTTTCCCCGTATGTACAGCAAACGGGCAGATCATGTGGAAGCATATAAGATGTGGTCCGACTTTAAGGGTGAAACGGTTACGTTTGACCGATGCGGAACGCCTCAGACCGTTGTGAAGCCGACCATGGCAGAAAACCTACGCTATTTTGTTTCCTATCAGGTCAATTTCATGTACTGGCGTTATTTCATGTGGAACTTTGCAGGTCGTCAGAACGATATTCAGGGTAACGGAGAAATTCAGAACGGGAATTGGATCTCTGGAATCAATTTCATTGATAACTTGATGGTCGGTGACCAATCAAAATTGCCCTCCGATCTTGAAAACAATAAGGGGCACAACAAATATTATTTCCTACCGTTGCTGCTAGGTATCATTGGATTGTTGTTCCAAGCCATGCGTGGGGACAAAGGCATTCAGGATTTCTGGGTCACTTTCTTCTTGTTTTTCATGACAGGACTGGCCATTTTGCTTTACCTGAACCAAACACCTCTTCAGCCTCGCGAGCGAGATTATGCATACGCCGGTTCGTTCTATGCGTTCACCATCTGGATTGGATTGGGTGTTGCGGCATTGGTACATGGGTTAAAGAAATTTGTGCCGGAAACGCCTGCTGCCATTGCCGTAACTTTAATATGCTTGGGTGTCCCAACACTAATGGCGACTGAAAACTGGGATGATCATGACCGCTCCAACCGATATACGACCAGAGACTTTGCAAAAAACTATTTAGAATCCTGCGATAAGGATGCTGTCATCTTTACCAACGGAGATAACGATACCTTCCCATTGTGGTATGTCCAAGAGGTCGAAGGCTTTAGAACCGATGTCCGAGTCTGTAACCTCAGTTATTTCCAAACCGACTGGTACGTCAGTCAAATGCGTCGACCCTATTATGAATCCAGTGCCCTTCCCATCAGTTGGACCGAAGACATGTATTCCAATGGAAAAAGAGACATTGCCCGCATCATCAAACTGACAGATGATTCGATCAGTCTTGACATGGCCATGAATTGGGTTGCAACAGATGATCCGCAGTACAAAAAGGTGCCAGGTTACGACGAAGCACTCGATTACATACCAGCAGATAAGATTTACCTGGACGTTGATAAGGACCAGGTGGTTAAAAACAAGTACATGGATGCGAAGTACGACAACAACATTGTACCGCGCCTCAACATCAATTTGGCTGGAAAGCAGTATTTGGGCAAACAAGAAATCATGATTCTTGAAATGCTTAAGGAAAATAAGTGGAAACGTCCAATTTATTATGCTGTAACGGTTGAGGAATCACAGTTCTTGGGACTTCAGTCTTCATTCCTGCAGGAAGGTTTGGCTTATAAAGTAACCCCGATGCGCAGTGCCAGTGGAAGAGCCACGGTCAATACGGATAAGATGTATGACTTGATGGTTAATAAGTTCAAATACGGAAACATCCAAGATAAGAAGGTTTACCTTGATGAAAACGTTTTGCGCATGTGCCGGACTCACCGTGCCATGTTTGTTCAACTCATTCAGGCGCTGTACACGGAGGGTAAAAATGAAAAGGCCGAGAAAGCCGCTGATTATTGCCAGAAAATGATCCCAATGGAAACGGTTCAGGGGAATTATCACAACGTGGATATTGCCGATGTTTATTACCGTGTTGGAAAACCTGAAAAAGCATTCCCGATCATTCAGGAAGTGGCCCGCATTTGTATGGAGAATTTAGAATGGACCTACAGCTTGAAGCCGAAAGAATATCAATCGGCGAGCATGCTTGTAAACACCAACCTATATACGTTGCAACAAATATTGACCCTTCTCGAACAGTTCGATAAGACCAAGGTAAGCCTTTATATGCCTGCATTCCAGAAGTACGGACAGGTTTACCAGCAGTACAGTGCCACGCGAGGCGGAGCAGGCGGTTCCAATCAGTAAGAAATGATCATAGAACAACTACCTGGCTTTTTTCGCGGCGTTTACCGTAAGGTGACGTGGAGAAAAGACAGCCGATTGAAAACTATATACCTTACATTTGATGATGGTCCAATACCTGAGGTAACTCCTTGGGTATTGGATATTCTCGATAAATACGGCATCAAAGCCACCTTTTTTTGTGTGGGTGAGAATGTTTGGCGTTATCCGGAAATTTATGAAGACATCTTGCGCCGAGGTCATCGTACTGGTAACCACACTTACAACCATTTGCGCGGATTTTTCACGCGTTCGAAACGCTATCTGGAGAATGTGGAGAAAGCAGCTCAATTCATCAAGTCCGATTTGTTTCGTCCTCCCCACGGAGAATTACGTTCTCGTCAGTATTTGAAGTTGCGTAAGAACTATCGGATTGTTCAATGGGATGTCATTACCAGAGACTACAATCCAGATTTGACTGGAGAGCAAGTGCTAAGCATTGTAAAAAGGTATGCAAGAAACGGTTCCATCGTGGTTTTTCACGATTCCTTGAAATCGGAAAAAAACATGCGTTATGCCATGCCCAAGGCCATCGAATATTTGCTCGCCAATGGCTATTCGTTCGAAAAAATCTAGATTTCACCGAGACTTTCTCCGATATCGACCACCCGGCAGGCATTCTGTCATTCCTTCCATCTCCATCTCCAGTAAATGCGAAAGCAGTTCGTTTACCTTTAGGTCAGTCTGAATGGAAAGATCGTTCACGGTCATTATTTCTCCGATTTTAAGTACGTCTAAAATCATTTTCTGCTGAACAGGCAATTCGAATAATAGTTTCTGTTGTCTGGCTTTTCTTGTTATCGGTGAAACCCAGTTCATTTCACGTATCACATCTTCTGCTGATTCAATCAACGCCGCTATTCGTTTTTTTATGAAATCGTTACACCCACTTGATAGTTTATCGATGGAACGTCCAGGAAATGCAAGGACATCTCGATTGTATTCTCTAGCAAACTTGGCCGTTATTAGCGAACCACCATCCATTGCCGATTCAATGACAATACAGACATCACTTAAACCGGCAATGATTCGGTTCCTATCCCGGAAGCGGAAAGGGAGTGAGGGCGTTCCCCAAGGGTACTCTGTCAGTAATGATCCTTCATTTCTTACCATTTCATCGGCTATTCTACGGTGGGAACGTGGATATACTTCATGAAGTCCATGTGCAAATACTCCAACTGTTTTTAGACCGTATTCCATAGCTGACTGGTGGGAGATGACATCAATGCCATAAGCCAAGCCACTTACAATCAGAAGCTCTGGGAAGTGAGTGGAAAGGTCTTTGACCAATAAGCGCGTGGTCTCTTTGCCTAAAGGCGTTGCTTTTCGAGTTCCAACGATGGAAACGACTTTTTGAGCATCCAGGTTGCAATATCCGCGACTATACAACATGATCGGTGCGTCTGGACATTCTCTGAGTCTATATGGGTAATCATCTGCGAGAATAAAACGGCCATTTATTCCGTTTTCACCCATACTTTTAAGTACTTTTTCAGCTTCTAAAAGCAAACTTCCGTTTAAAAGAGCTTTTCGGGCTTCGAATGGTAAATCGGGGATTTGCTTAATAGAATCCTTGATGAAAACGGCATCTGCAGAGCCAAAGTTATTAAGTAATACTCGAATGTCTTTTACCCCCATGCCTGGGATAAGTGAAAGTGCTACCTGATACAATTGCTCGTCATTCATTTTTTAGGGGTTGTAACCAAAAGCCTCCTCCAGGGGCTTGTAGTCGGTGAGTTTGCCGTTTACTACTGCAACGGTATCCACTCGAGCTTTTACAACCACTTTAAGGTCTGGTAGCCTCAGGATGTCCTGCAGGAAGATCCAACGAATGCCTTCTTTCTTCAAAGAAACGGTGACTAGGAATTTGTCGTTGCTTTTCAATGGCGTTTTAAAAGCCATTTCCAATTTGGCGACAACCATGTCAACACCTTGTTGATGAAGTTCTGTAAAATTAAGCCCCAATGTCTTGATGTATTCGTGACGTGCATGTTCAATGTAATGCTGGTAATTGGCATTATTCACAATACCCTGAATATCACATTCATAATCGCGTACACTAAATTCGAGGCTGTAAGTTTCCATAATTCGAATGTTGAATCTGCTACAAAAGTAACAAATAAATTAATAATAAAGAAATATAAATAAAATATTAATTATTTTCAGCTAATACTACCTTGTACAATTTGTCTGAAGGACGAATTTTTTCGGTAAGAGGTATGGATATGTGCTGTCCTTTGACCGCTTTTTGTACCGCATGTGTTTCCACCCTAATTTCTTTAACTTTTGCTTCCAGTGCTCCAGTGGTTGGTCCAGTAACCAAGATTTCATCACCCACCTCCAGGCTGTTGCTCTCAAGCAGGAATTCGGCCACTCCTAACTTAGAGTAATATTTGATGCCCCTTCCAATCAGGATTTTACGCTTTGTGGCGGAAGAGCCATACTGGTGAGTCCATTCCCCAAGTCGCTGCCCCAAGTAGTAACCATCCCAAAAACCTCTGTTGAAAACGGTGGAAAGTCGAATATCCCAGTCTTCAATTTTAGATAAATCAAAAGTTCCATCAAGCTGTGCATCGATGGCTTCACGGTAGCAATTGACTACGGTTTTAACGTATTCAGCTCCTCTTGCCCTACCTTCAATCTTGAAAACCCGAACTCCCGCATCCATCATCTTGTTCATGAAGTGAATCGTTTTCAGGTCTTTCGGAGACATGATGTAGGAGCTGTCAATGTCCATTTCAACGTCGGTTTCCTTATCTTTTACGGTATAACCACGTCTACAAATCTGAACACAGGCTCCCCGATTGGCAGAGGCATTGTATTCATGTAGACTAAGGTAGCATTTCCCAGATACAGCCATACACAAAGCACCGTGACAAAACATTTCGATGCGAATGAGCCCTCCGTGTGGTCCTCGAATGTCTTGAGCAACGATTTGATCGTAGATTTCAGCCACTTGATCAAGATTCAATTCTCTGGCCAGAACCACCACATCGGCGAAATGAGCATAAAATTTTAAAGCTTCAATATTGGCAATGTTCAATTGGGTGGAAAGGTGAATCTCTACATTCTTTTGGCTGGCATAACTCATGACAGAGACGTCGGCCGCTATGATAGCACTGATTTCAGCTTCTTTGGCCGCATCTACAATCATTTCCATCAGAGTTAAATCTCCGTCATAGAGGACTGTATTAATGGTGAGGTAGCTTTTGACATCCTTTTCACGGCACTGGCGTGCAATTTCTTTGAGGTCTTCGATGCTGAAATTGTTGGAGGAACGTGACCGCATGTTAAGGCTTTCAATTCCGAAATAAACAGAGTCGGCTCCAGCTTGAAAGGCCGCAGCCAGAGACTCCCATGAGCCAGCTGGAGCCATGATTTCAAAATCGGAGCGGTTATAATTGGGCACTTTGAGCATGTTCTTTACCTTGTTAGTGACTGCAAAAGTACTACAAACCATCGAAAACCAAACTCGAAGGTGGCCGTTTGGTCAAAAAAGGCTACTTTTGCGCTCTCAAAGCTATGATAACTTTATGAAGATAGGTTCACTCGATTTAGGTAAATACCCCTTGCTCCTTGCTCCGATGGAAGACGTCACGGATCCTGCTTTCAGGCTGATGTGCAAACGTTTCGGAGCCGATTTGGTCTATACTGAGTTTGTTTCTTCGGATGCGCTGGTGCGTTACGTCAACTCGACGCAGCAAAAACTTAAGATCTGTGATGAAGAACGTCCCGTTGCCATTCAAATTTATGGCCGTTTCCCGGAAGCCATGGAAGAAGCAGCCAGGATCTGTGAAGAAGCCAAGCCGGACATCATTGACATCAATTTTGGCTGTCCTGTTAAAAAGGTTGCCGGAAAAGGGGCAGGAGCAGGTATGCTTAAGGATGTGCCAAAGATGCTGGAAATCACGAAGCGGGTTGTAGAAGCTGTAAAGATTCCTGTGACCGTTAAAACAAGATTGGGTTGGGACGATTCCTCCAAAATAATTGTAGACCTGGCAGAATCGCTTCAGGATTGCGGTATAGCAGCTTTAGCCATTCATGGGCGCACCAGGGCGCAAATGTACACTGGTGAAGCAGATTGGACGTTGATTGGAGCTGTAAAGAACAATCAACGCATGCACATACCCATCATCGGGAATGGAGATGTTACCACTCCAGAAATCGCACGCCGTCGTTTTGATGAAACGGGCGTAGATGCCGTAATGATAGGACGTGCGAGTATAGGAAGACCCTGGATTTTCGAAGAAATAAAGCAGTATTTAGAACATGGAACTACCGTGGATTCCATTCTAGCTCATTCCTTCAAATGGAAATTGGAAATCATCAAGCAGCAAGTAGAGGACAGTGTGCGAAGATTGGATGAAAGGAGAGGGATCACACATATTCGCAGACACTTGGCAGCCACTCCCCTATTCAAGGGTATTCCGAATTTCAGGGAAACCCGAATAGCCATGCTCCGTGCCGAAACGGTGGCCGAACTCTTCCGAATCATTGATTCAGTGGAGGAAAATCCTCAATAATACGCCGATTTAATAGACATTCGCGGCAACCCGCTTGACGCTTTGGGTAGCCATCATGGAATAGAAATGAATGCTTGGAACAGCCCTTGCTTTCAATTCCTTTGCCTGCATCGTACACCATTCCACGCCTACTTCCGTGACTTCCGCATCCGTTGTACATTTGGCCAGTTCTTTAGCAAGAACTTCGGGCAAGTCCACATGGAAAATCTTAGGTAGAGCGTTCAACTGGCTAAGCATGTTAATGGGCTTCAGACCAGGAATGATGGGCACATTAATACCTTCCAGGCGACAGGCATCTACAAAATCAAAGTATTTCTGGTTGTCAAAAAACATTTGAGTTACCAAATAGGACGCACCGGCATCCACCTTTTCTTTGGCATAACGGATGTCCGTAGCCAAATTTGGAGCTTCTTCATGTTTTTCAGGATAACAGGCCATCCCGTAAGAAAAGGGTTCTCCCAGCTTTTTCATCTTGGATCCGTCTATGAAAAAGCCTTCATTAAAAGCATTCACCTGTTTCTGTAAATCGGTGGCATGAGCATGGCCGGTGGGCACAAAAGACTTTTCGTGTTTTGCCTTGTCTCCACGCAATAGCAGCAGTTCGGTGATGCCAAGAAACTGTAGGTCGATCAGAGCATATTCCGTTTCGCTTTCAGAAAAGCCACTGCATAGAACATGTGGAACAACCGGGATCTGATACTTATTGCGGATGGCACCTGCAATTGCTACTGTTCCTGGACGGTGACGTTCTGCAACGCGTTCGAACAAACCGTTTGGAAGTTCGTGATAAACCATTTCACTTCTGTGAGTGGTGATGTTGATGTATTTAGGATCGAATTCCAGCAAAGCATCGATGGTCTTGTAAACGGTGTCGATGGTGTTGCCCTTTAATGGAGGCAGCAATTCAAAAGAAAAGGCGGTAGTTTTGCTTTGAAGTATTTTTTCAGTGATGCTCATAAAGAATTCATTTGCGTTTTAAGAGATCGTTGTAAGCCTTTTTGTCGTTGATAATTTCAATGGCTTTCAAGAGTGTTTCATTGTCTTTCCACATTACTTTGAAGAAGTCGGTGCTTTTCCCAAGGTCTCTGGCCATATAGGCTTTGAGTTGCTTCATCATCAACGTCTTGTCTGAAGCTGAATCTTTTGCGGTCAGTTTTACTTTTTCGCTCAAGGCAAATTGAAGGAGTTCATCCGTCATTGCTTGATCTGTTTGGAAATTTTCAACAAAAGAATCGATGTTGGGATATTTGGAATTTAATTCAGCGCGATGATCATCCACATATTTCATGCTGAAACGGTTCATGACGCCTGAATTGGAGATTGCGCGATGAAGTGGGGTATATTTGGAGGTATCGATCGGGATGAACACATCAGGCATAATGCCTCCGCCACCATAGATGGTGCGGTGGTTTTCCAGTGTGTAGGTGCGTAATGAGTCGGGAAAATGGATGCTGTCCGCATTTCCCATTTCTCCGTGATTATAACGGTTGATAAGATCGCGACTATAATTCTCCGCATTTTCGTAAGGCTTCTGAATAAAGCGGCCGCTAGGTGTGTAATATCTGGCTATGGTAAGTTTCAGCATTGAGCCATCTGGTAGTGGAATTGGACGTTGAACCAAGCCCTTGCCGAAACTCCGACGACCAATAACCACGCCACGGTCCCAATCCTGGATGGCACCTGCTAGGATTTCACTGGCAGAAGCCGAGTATTCATCGATCATTACAATTAGCTTACCATTTTCAAAACATCCTTTGGCTGTAGCGTCGTTGTCCTGACGTGGGCTGTGTAGACCTTCTGTATAAACGATGCACTTCTTGCTTGGTAGGAATTCATCGGCGATTTCTATGGCAGCATTCATATAACCGCCTCCATTAGACTCAAGATCAAGTATCAGTTGAGACATGCCTTGTTTTTGAAGGTCTCCAAAAGCTTGCCTGAATTCATCAGCTGTAGTCGCACCAAAACGATTCAGTCGAATGTAGCCGGTTTTCTTATCAACCATAAAGGATGCATCAAGACTGTAAATTGGAATTTTATCCCTGATTATTTTAAAATCCATCAGCTTAGGGTTGCTCCGTCTTTTAACCGTAACTGTCACCGTCGTTCCCTTTGTCCCTTTCAGCCGTTTCATAACGTCTTTGTTGGGCATTTTCACACCGGCAATGGGTTCTTTGTCTACGAATAAAATGCGGTCACCAGGCAAAAGACCGACTTTTTCAGAGGGGCCTCCTGAAATGACTTCAATGATGAACAAGGTATCGTTCATCATGTTGAATGAAATCCCAATGCCATCAAATCCACCCTGCAAAGGTTCGTTCATTTCCTTCATTTCATCCGCTGTCATGTAGGCTGAATGCGGATCGAGCTCTTTGACCATGGATCGTAATCCTTCTTCGACGAGCTTATTTTCTTCCACATTGTCCACATACAAATTTTTGATGGCGTACATGGCCAAGCCCATTTTCTGGGTGCCCGGCGTCATTTGGAATTGTGAAAAGGCGATATTGGCCAGCATCAGGCTGACGGCGAGGCATAAGAGGTTCTTCTTCATAGATTCATTTTTTCAGTAGTTCGGCCATTGCTTCAGGAACAAATGCCCGAACGTCCTGGTGATGTTTGAGCAGGTCGCGTACCACATTGGACTGTAAACTGGCCAACTCGGGTTCAGTAAAGACACAGACAGTGTCAATGCCTGAAATCTTGAGATTAATATCGGAAAGTAGTCTTTCATATTCGAAATCCGTCAATGAGCGGACTCCTCTAAGTATGGCAATGGCATCATGCTCTCGCGCGCACTCAACCGTCATTCCATCGTAGCTGCAAACTTCAACCCTGGGTTCCTCGGTATAACATGCCCGAACTTGCTCAAGGCGTTCCTCCATGGAAAAAAAAGTTTGCTTTGCATCGTTGATGCCGATGGCGATGACAATACGATCGAAAAGCGCAAGACCTCTGCGAACCACGGATGCATGTCCAAGGGTGAACGGATCGAAAGTCCCGGGGAAAAGTGCTGTTTTCATCGCTTAAATTTCTTCGTCAATGACCAGGTTGTCTATGATGAACATCTGCCGTTCGGAGGTGTTCTTACCCATATAGAATTCCAACAGCTCCTTCACGACGTCCTCTTTTCGAAGAGTGACACGATCCAAGCGGATGTCTTTTCCAATAAAATGCCTGAATTCATCGGGGGAAATCTCACCTAATCCTTTGAATCGGGTAATTTCGGGATTGGGTCCCAATGCTTCAACGGCAGATTGACGTTCTTCCTCGGAATAGCAGTAACGAGTTTCTTTTTTATTACGAACACGGAAAAGAGGCGTCTGTAGGATGTACACATGCCCTTTTTTTACCAAATCCGGAAAGAACTGCAGGAAAAATGTCATCAGTAGCAAACGGATGTGCATTCCGTCCACATCGGCATCGGTAGAAATGATCACTTTGTTGTAACGCAGCTCCTCGATGCTTTCTTCAATGTTCAAAGCTGCTTGCAAAAGGTTGAACTCTTCGTTCTCGTATACCACCTTTCGAGTTAGTCCGTAGGAGTTCAACGGCTTTCCACGTAGGCTGAACACCGCCTGATAGTTCACATCGCGGCTTTTGGTGATGGAGCCGCTGGCAGAATCTCCTTCCGTTATGAAAATGCTGGTTTCATCGAGTAAATCTCCCTTTGAATCGTTAAAATGAAAACGGCAATCACGAAGTTTCTTATTGTGAAGATTGGACTTTTTTGCTCGCTCCCTAGCCAGTTTGGTCACACCTGCGATGGCTTTGCGTTCCTTTTCGGACTCAGAAATCTTTCGCAGCAGTGCATCGGAAACGTCCGGATTTTTGTGCATGAAATTATCCAGTTCCTTTTTTAGGAAGTCACTGATGAATTTGGTCACCGAAGGACCTTTCGGCCCCATGTCTCGAGATCCAAGCTTGGTTTTGGTCTGAGATTCAAAGATGGGCTCCTCTACTTTGATACTCACGGCCGCGATGATGCCCATACGGATATCCGAATAGTCGTGGTTTTTGTTGTAATATTCCTTAATGGTACGGGAAAGTGCTTCGCGGAAAGCCGACTGGTGCGTGCCTCCTTGTGTGGTATGTTGACCGTTCACAAAGGAATAATATTCTTCACCGTATTGATTGCCATGTGTGATGGCCACCTCAATGTCTTCTCCAGTCAGGTGAATGATCGGGTAAAGTGGTTCTGAAGTGATGTTCTCGTTTAGCAAGTCCACCAATCCGTTTTTGGAAAAGAACTTTTTGTCGTTGTAAAAGATGTTCAGCCCAGTATTCAGAAATACATAATTCTTGAGCAACGACTCTATGTAGTTGTCTTGATAACCGTAGCTTGGAAAAATGCTCAGGTCGGGCATGAATTCAATAAGGGTGCCGTTGTTCTCTTTGGAAGGTTCCTTGTGGGTTTCCTTTGTAAGCATGCCACGGCAGAATTCTGCGATTTTGGTTTCGCCTTCACGAAAACTCTGGATGCGGAAATAAGAGGAAAGTGCATTCACCGCTTTAATCCCGACTCCGTTCAGACCAACCGATTTCTTGAAAGCCTTGGAGTCGTACTTGGCGCCAGTGTTCATCTTGGAGGAAACATCGAGCACCTTTCCCAGTGGAACCCCACGGCCATGGTCACGTACGGAAACAAAGCCTTCCTTGATGGAGACTTCGATGGTTTTACCGTAGCCCATCATGAATTCATCCACACTGTTGTCGAGCACTTCTTTCAGAAGCACATAAATCCCGTCATCTTGAGAGGATCCGTCACCTAATTTCCCGATGTACATCCCCGGACGGCGACGGATATGCTCCTGCCATTCAAGGGTAATGATGTTTTCTTCGTCGTAATTCGTAGTGACGGTATGGGTCGAAATCAAATCTTCCATAGAAAATTAAAATACTGGTGCGTCCTGCAAATGTACAAAGAAACCGTTTATTTTTTTTGGCAAATTTTGTTTAGACGATCTCTTTTTTAAAGACCCTGCGTCTGCGGACCGGCTGTGGATTGAATTCACTCCAAAGCAGCTGGATCTTGGAGTTCGTTTCCAACTCTGGATTGGTTTCAGCCATTTTAAAGCCGTTTTTGTGAAAGACGGGATACAAATCGGCAAAAATCATTGCGCTGACTCCTTTGTTCTGGTAATCGGGATGCACGGCCATCAGATAAAAATCAACGACATCGTTCTTTTTCAATGCTTTCAGCATATGTAGGAAACCGAAAGGAAACAAGCTGCCTTTCGACTTCTGCATGGCTTTGCTTAGCGAAGGCATCGTGATACCCATGCCAACCACGTTGTCCTCTTTGTCAACAATGATGCTGATCAGGTCGGTTCGTGCGAAGGACAGGTACATCTTGATGTAGTATTTCATCTGTCGTTCCGTAAGCGTGGAAAAACCGTATAAAATATTGTAGGTCTCGTTGACAAGTTGAAACAACTTGGTTCCATAAAGTTTGACAAGCTTGCTGAGCGATTTTTCTTGAACCGCACGCAAACCGAATTTTTCAGAAACAATGGCTGACATTCGTTGGTAGCGGTCAGGTATGGTTTCTGGTATGGTGATACGGTATTCTTTCCAATCCACTTCCTTTTCGAAACCAAGTTTCTCCATGTGAACTGGGTAGTACGGATAGTTGTAAATGGTTGCCAAAGTTCCCAAAAGTTCAAAACCTTCAAGCAACATGCCTTCAGGATCCATGTCGGTGAAACCCAGCGGGCCGATGAGTTCGGTCATGCCTTTCTGCTTGCCCCAACCTTCTACGGCATCCATCAATGCTTTGGAAACCTCCAGATCGTCGATGGCATCGAACCAACCAAAGCGTGCGTTTTTGACTTTCCAACCTGCATTGGCGTTGTTGTTGATCAAGCCGGCAATACGGCCGACTATTTTTCCGTTTCGGTATGCCAGAAAGCAAATAGATTCACAGAAGTCGTAGGCGGGATTTTTTTTTGGATCCAACGTGGCAAGGTCATCAAAAATCAAAGCGGGAACGTAGTAGGGATGGTTTTTGTATAAAGACAAAGGGAATTTGACGAATGCTTTCATTTGTTTCGCAGTGCGAATCTCTCTGATTTCTAAACTCATGGCAATGCTATAGGTTAGTGTATAAAACCGTTGTTAATCTCCTCTTAATTCTAAAAAACGACCAAAGATAAATAAAAAATTGGGGATAAAAAAAAGGCCGAACCTGTGAAGGTCCGACCATTTTTTCCTCGCGTATCAGATTTTTAACGTCTGATGCCCAGTTCTTTGATTAAGGAACGATATTTTTCAATATCCTTCTCTTTCAAGTAATCAAGTAAACGACGACGTTTACCCACCAACATTTTCAGGGCGCGTTCTGTGCTATAATCTTTGTGATTTGACTTGAGATGGCCAGTCAAATGGTTGATACGGTACGAAAACAATGCTATCTGGGACTCGGGAGAACCAGTGTCAGTGTTAGACTTTCCGTATTGACCGAAGATTTCCTGCTTTTTTTCAGGGTTTAAATACATAAAAGTTTGTTTTTGATGTGAATATAAACAAATCGGGGCACAAAAGTAAACAATAGTTTTAGATAGACAATGCTTATCTGCAAAAAAACACGTAATTTTGCAGGCTATAAGGTTTTAGAGGTAAAAACAGGAAAAAGACAAAATGCAAGACATTAGGAACATTGCCATCATTGCACACGTTGACCACGGTAAAACAACCCTGGTGGACAAAATGCTGCTGGCCGGCCAGTTGTTCAGGACGAACGAAGCTGTCGGAGAATTGATTCTCGACAGCAATGAACTGGAACGCGAGCGTGGCATCACGATCCTTTCCAAAAACGTTTCCATAGAGTATAAAGGAACGAAAATCAACATCATAGATACCCCTGGTCACGCAGACTTCGGTGGTGAGGTTGAACGTGTGTTGAACATGGCCGACGGAGTATTGCTCTTGGTGGACGCTTTTGAAGGTCCCATGCCCCAAACCCGTTTTGTGCTGCAGAAAGCACTGGAGATTGGCTTGAAGCCGATCGTAGTAATCAATAAGGTGGACAAACCCAATTGCCGTCCTGAAGAAGTACAGGAAGCTGTATTCGACTTGATGTTCAGTTTGCAAGCCAGCGAGTATCAACTCGATTTTCAAACGGTCTACGGCGCTGCCAAGAAAGGCTGGATGAGCGAAGACTGGCGGAATGAAACCGACAACATCACGTATCTGCTCGATCAGATCATCGAGCACATACCGGCTCCAGTTCAAACGGAAGGAACGCCGCAAATGCTCATCACGTCATTGGACTACTCTTCTTATGTGGGTCGTATTGCAGTGGGTCGTGTACATCGTGGAACGTTGAAAGAAAACGCCGATGTGAGCCTCGTAAAACGCGACGGCCGAGTCATTAAGGTTCGCATCAAGGAACTGCATGAATTTATCGGATTTGGTCGCAAACGTGTTTCTGAAATGAGTTCAGGCGACATATGCGCCGTAGTCGGCATCGATGGTTTTGAAATTGGTGATACGATTGCCGATTTGTTGGAGCCCGAAGCTCTCAAACCCATTGCTATTGATGAACCGACCATGAGTATGGTTTTCACCATCAATAATTCCCCTTTCTTTGGTAAGGATGGTAAATTTGTGACTTCGCGTCACATTCACGACCGCCTGATGAAGGAGTTGGATAAAAACTTAGCCCTCCGTGTCGAAAAAAGCATGGACTCTGATTTGTGGACAGTATTTGGCCGTGGTGTGTTGCACTTGTCGGTCCTAATTGAAACCATGCGTCGCGAAGGATATGAGCTTCAAGTTGGTCAGCCACGTGTAATTTTCAAGGAGATTGACGGTGTGCGATGCGAACCGATCGAAGACATGACCATCAATGTCCCCGAAGAATTCGCCAGCAAAATGATTGACTCGGTGACCCGTCGCAAAGGGGAACTCACCATGATGGAAACCAGAAACGACCGAATTCATCTTGAATTCACCATCCCTGCCCGTGGTATCATTGGGCTGCGTGGCGTGCTAATGACTTTGTCTGCAGGTGAAGCTGTTGTGGCTCACCGTTTCAACAGTTTTCAGCCCTATCGCGGCGATATCGAAAAACGCGAGAATGGATCAATGATCGCCATTGAAACCGGCACTGCCGTTGCTTATGGTATGGATAAACTTAAAGACCGCGGAAGCTTTTTCGTTACCCCAGGAGATGCCATCTATGCTGGGCAGGTTGTTGGTGAAAGCAATAAGGAAGGCGATTTGGTCATCAATGTGACAAAGACCAAGAAGATGAGCAACGTCCGTGCTTCAGGAACGGATGACAAAGCATCCTTGCCGCCACCTATCTTGTTCTCGCTGGAAGAATCGCTGGAATACATCAAGGAAGACGAATACGTCGAAGTGACTCCAAAGCACATGCGTATGCGCAAGATCATCCTCGATGAAACGGAGCGGAAACGTAAAAAATAAGCATTTGTTTATAAAACAGAACAGGCTGAATTCTAAAGAGTTCAGCCTGTTTTTTTTGGTTCTAGTAGGTCTATTTCATCCCTTTTTTCAAGTGTTCTACCGCGAGGCAAAGTTCGTCATACCATTCCTGACCAAATTTTCGGATAAGTGGCACCTTGAGAAAGGTATAAACCGGCAAGCCGATTTGTTGACCGTACAGGCGAGCACCTGAGCAGATGCTCCATTCTTGGTAATTTACTGCTGTATAATCCGGATATTTTTTGGTGCGGATGGGATATAAGTGGCAGGAGATGGGCTTCATAAACGAGATCTTTCCCTCGCGCCAAGCTTTTTCAACAGCACATAAACAAGTCCCTACTGAATCGTAACAGGTGAAAACGCAATCTTTGCCGTTCACGATGGAGGTAACCAATTCACCTTGGCGGTCTGCATAAACAACGCCTTGTTCTTTAATTACTTGCCTGGCTTCTTCGGATAAATCATTCCAGATGTGCGGCAAGGCATTTTCGAGTTCGGCCACTTCCTCCAACTCTACTGGTGCTCCACTATCTCCTTCGACACAACAGATGCCACGACAATGAGCGAGGTTGCAGCAAAACTTTTGATCGATGACGTCGAGACTAATGAGGGTATCCTGAATTTGAAGCATTTGGGTGAATAAGTTTTAAAAATGGGCTGAATTTTTTGATTCAGCCCATTTTAAGATCATTAATGTGGGATCAATGAATTAAACAGTTGCCTGTCATTTCAACAGGTTGCTCGATGCCGAGAATCTTGCAAATGGAGGGCGCGACATCGGCCAAAATGCCATCCGATACGTTCGCCATCTTGTTTTCGGTCACATAGATGAAGGGAACCGGATTCAGCGAATGTGCCGTATTGGGTGATCCATCTTCGTTCACTGCATTGTCTGCATTGCCGTGGTCGGCGATGATGATGACTTCATATCCATGTAGTTTTGCGGCTTCAACCACTTTCTTCACATTGGAATCCACCGCTTGAACAGCTTTCTGGATGGCTTCGTAAACGCCGGTGTGACCCACCATGTCTCCATTGGCATAGTTGACCGTAATGTACTCGAATTTTTCGCTTTCGATGGCTTCTTTCAATGCATCGCCAACTTCATTCACACTCATTTCAGGCTTGAGGTCGTAGGTGGCCACCTTTGGAGAAGGTATAAGAATACGCTCTTCACCCTCGAACAGGCTTTCACGACCGCCCGAAAAGAAAAATGTCACGTGAGCATACTTTTCAGTTTCAGCGATGCGGAGCTGTTTCATGCCTGCATTGGAAACGATTTCCCCCAGCGTATTTTGTACGTTGTCTTTATCGTAAAGGATGGTTAGGCCCTTGAAGGTTTCATCGTAAGGCGTCATGGTGTAATAATGCAAGGGCAGGGTTTTCATGCCTGCTTCTGGCATATCCTTTTGAGTGAGTACGATGGTGAGCTCTTTAGCACGGTCGTTGCGGTAGTTGAAAAAGATCACAACATCACCTTCTTCGATTTTTGCAAGAGGTTTTCCGGTTGCGTCTGTGTGAATGATGGGCTTGATGAATTCATCGGTTACGCCAGCGTCATAGGATGATTGGACGGATCCAACCATATCGGTGGAAGGCGTTCCTGCTCCATTTACGAGGAGGTTGTACGCTTCAAAAACACGTTCCCAGCGTTTATCGCGGTCCATGGCATAATACCTACCTATGATGGAGGCGATGGCACCGGTATTTTTAGCCAGATGGGCCTCGAGGCTTTCAATAAATCCTTTTCCACTGCGGGGATCGGTATCACGACCATCCATGAAGCAGTGTACGAACGATTTGTCAACGCCGTAGGTTTTTGATATCTCGATCAGCTTGAAAAGGTGATCCAAGGAGCTATGCACGCCTCCGTCGGAAACAAGACCCAGGAAATGGATCTGCTTGTTGTTTTCTTTGGCGTACGTGTAGGCTTCTACGATGCCTGGGTTTTTAAGAATGCTGTTGTCGCGGCAGGCAGCGTTAATCTTGACTAAATCCTGGAAAACGATTCGGCCGGCGCCGATGTTGAGGTGTCCGACTTCCGAATTTCCCATCTGACCGTCGGGCAAACCGACGTTTTCACCAGAAGCCTGAAGTTGGGAATGAGGATAGTTCTCCAATAAATAATTCCAGTAAGGAGTTGGGGTGTTGTAGATTACGTCTTCTTTGCCGTGATGTCCGATACCCCAACCGTCCAGGATCATCAGCATGGCTTTCTTATTCATACCTATTGAATGAGTTACATAATGTGTATACATAAAATGACGTTGTAAAGATAGTTGTTTTTAGTGAAATATTGTCGTTTCAGGCTCCTCAGAACTTAATGAAAGTTATCGAAGAGTAGATAAATAGAATTTATTAGTATCTTTGTTAATCTAAAAAACAAAACGAAATCGTCACAATTAAAATTGAATAAAATGAAGAAGTCACGTCTTTTATTGGTTAGCTTTCTTAGCCTAACATTAATCTTTTCAGGTTGCAAAACTTGGTCTAACGCCCTGAAAGGTGGTGCAATTGGAACATTGGCAGGTGCCGCCGTAGGTGCAGGAGCCGGAAAATTACTTGGAAATACAGCTGTCGGTGCTATCGCTGGTGCTGCCGTCGGCGGAACAGTAGGAACATTGATCGGTCATAAAATGGATAAGCAAGCTGCCGAACTGGAAGCCCAACTTGGAAGCAACGCTGCTGTAGAACGCATCGGCGAAGGTATCAAGGTTACATTTGAATCAGGAATCCTATTTGCTACCGGCAAATCAGTTCTCAGCGAATCTTCAAAAACCGCACTGACCAAATTCTCCGCCACTCTAAAAGAATACATCGACACAAACGTGATGATCTACGGTCATACAGACAACACGGGTTCAGACAACATCAACCTGCCACTATCCGATAACCGTGCCAATGCAGTACGGGATTTTCTGGTTGCTCAAGGCGTTGCCTCAAGCCGCATCACCACTAAAGGAATGGGTTCTTCCGCACCAGTTGCCACGAATGATACGGACGCCGGTCGCGCTCAAAACCGCCGCGTTGAAGTAGCTATCACGGCCAACGAAGAAATGTTGAAAAAAGCACAAAACGGCGAATTGTAGTCCAGGCTTTTTTCAGTACAAATTTAGCAGAGGCCTTCTCCCATCGAGAGGACCTCTGTTTTTTTTCCGCAAGTATATCAATTGGATTACCAACCTTTTAAATGTGATTTTTTCCTTTTTTTATTGCAAAAACGCTGATTCTTTGTATCTTTGCACCCGTTAATGACGATGTGAGGGGGGCTTTGGTTCCCCTATTTTGTTCCCAAAAAGGAAGTAATGATAGCTAAAGAGACTGTAATTCAGATTGTTAATGAGTGGATGGAACAAACTCCATTCTTTTTAGTTGACGTTAAGATCACGCCCGAAAACGAAATTGAAGTCGAGTTTGAATCTGAAGCAGAAGAGATCTGTATTGATGATTGCGTGGATCTCAGCAAATTTCTTGAAGAAAGACTGGACCGTGAAAAGGAGGATTTTGCACTTGAAGTCGGCTCTGCAGGCTTGGGTCAACCGTTCAAGGTTCTGAAACAATATCTGATCAACATCGGTGAGGAAGTTGAAATCATTTCCAAGGCAGGACAAAAGTTTTCTGGCATTTTAAAGGATGCCAACGAAACAGGTTTTACAGTGACTGTTATTCGCAAAACAAAAATTGAGGGCAGCAAGAAAACCCTAACCATGGAAGTGGATGAAACCTATACGTTCGCTGATGTGAAATCCGTGAAATACCTCATCCGCTTTTCCTAAAATATTGAAATTTTTATACAAACATACTTAATCGACCAATGGCTAAAAAAGTTGAAACTATCAGTCTGATTGACACCTTTTCCGAATTCAAGGAATTGAAGAACATCGACCGCCTCACCATGGTGAGCGTGCTGGAAGAGTCTTTCCGCAACGTGCTTGCAAAAATGTTCGGTACCGACGAGAATTACGACGTCATCATCAACCCGGACAAAGGAGACTTTGAAATCTGGCGCAACCGTCAAATTGTAGAAGACGATGCATTGGAAGATGAAAACTTGCAAATCCGTTTGACGGAAGCAAAAAAAATCGATGCCGACTTTGAAGTAGGTGAAGACGTAACAGACGAAGTCCATTTTGCCGATTTCGGTCGTCGTGCCGTTCTGAATCTTCGTCAGACCTTAGCATCAAAAATCCTTGAACTTCAGAAAGACAGCCTGTACAACCGTTTTGTTGAACGCATCGGTCAGATTGTAAGCGCTGAGGTTTATCAGATTTGGAAAAAAGAAATTCTTCTGCTCGACGATGAAGGCAATGAAATGCTGCTTCCCAAGACGGAACAGATACCTTCCGATTTCTACCGCAAGGGTGAAAGCGTCCGCGCAGTCGTTGAACGCGTTGAAAACAAAAGCAACAACCCTAAGATCATCCTTTCCCGTACTTCTCCGGTTTTCCTCGAACGTTTGTTCGAACTGGAAGTGCCAGAAATTCACGAAGGCCTGATCCTCATCAAGAAGGTTGCCCGTATCCCTGGAGAACGCGCCAAAGTGGCTGTGGAATCCTACGATGAACGTATTGATCCGGTCGGCGCTTGCGTCGGTGTGAAAGGTGCACGTATCCACGGTATCGTCCGCGAGTTGCGTAATGAAAACATCGATGTCATCAACTATACATCCAACATCAACTTGTTCATACAGCGCTCCTTGAGCCCGGCTAAGATTTCCTCCATTCGTTTGGATGAAGCCAACAAAAAGGCCGAAGTGTTCTTGAAGCCAGAAGAAGTTTCCTTAGCTATCGGTAAGGGTGGGATGAACATCAAGTTGGCGTCCATGCTGACTGGTTATGTAATTGATGTGTTCCGTGAAACAGATGATATTGAAGATGATGACATTTACTTGGAAGAATTCAAGGACGAAATCGATGCATGGGTCATCGAAGCGCTCAAGAAGCTTGGTTGCGACACAGCTCGCAACGTACTGGCCATTCCGCGTGAAGAATTAATTGAGAAAGCAGACCTGGAAGAAAGTACGGTTGATGAAGTGCTTGGCATCTTGCGTGCTGAATTTGAAGATTAAGTACCGGATGTTTTGCCCGTGGGAAGGGTTTCCACGCTTGTATATAGTTGTTTATTTTTAAAACCAATTTATGTCGATTCGATTAAATAAGGTTACAAGAGATTTGAACGTAGGGATGACCACACTGGTGGATTTCCTGCAAAAAAAAGGTCATGTGGTGGAAAACAACCCCAACACAAAGATCACGGAAGAAGAATATGAAATGCTGGTCAAAGAGTACAGCAAAGACATGACGCTGAAACAGGAAGCGGAACGTCTGGTACACGAACGCATCAATCGCGACAGACCACAAACTGCAGCCCCTGTTTCTGTTCACCCTTCAGCCCCTGAACACACTCCGACTCCGACGCCTGCACCTGCACCTGTCGAAGTTGTAAAACCTGTTGCTGTCAAAAAGGAAGAAGAAATTTACGAGCCGCATCCGCATATTAAGACGGTTGGGCATATTGACTTGGATCAGTTCAAACCGAAAGCAAAACAGGTTGAAACGGTTATTGAAAAACCAAAACCGATGGAGCCGAAGGTTGTAAAAGAGCAGGTGAAACCAGTTGTGCTAGAGCCTGTAAAACCAGTTGTGGCAGAAGCTCCCATACCTGTAAAACCTGTTGTTGTTCCTGAAAAGCCCAAGGAAAAGGTTCCTGAGGTCAAAGTTGAACCACCCGTTGTTGTTACTCCACCAGTTCCAGAAGTTGAAGAAGCTCCCTCAGAACCAGCCATCTTCACACTTGGTGGAAATAAGCTTGAATCCAACATCAAGGTCATTAAGACCATCGATTTGGATGCGTTAAACCAGTCTACCCGCCCCAAGAAAAAAACTCAGGCTGAAAAGAAAAAGGAACGCGAAGAAAAGATTCAGGTTGCCAGTCCGAAACCAAACATGCCTGGTGTTCGCACCAACGAATCCACCATACCGAAACCGGTTGCTGCAAGTGCAGACCCGAATTTCCAAAAGAAGAAACGCAGTCGCATCAAGGACGGCAAAGTAAAAATAAATGATACGCAGACTCCTGGCACTCCCAGAGTTGCTCAAAGCAGTTCCGATGTCAAGTCGCGTCTTAAGAAACCCGTACTCAAATCGGAAGTCAGCACTGAAGACGTTTCCAAGCAAGTCAAAGAAACCCTAGCCCGTTTGACATCCAAACCCAAGAAAGGTACCAAATACCGCAAGGACAAACGTGAAGCCGGCTCCCAACGTCGTATGGAAGAGGCCGAACAGGAACGTCTCGAAAGCCAGACAATCAAGATTACCGAATTCGTTACCGTTAACGATTTGGCCAACATGATGGATGTACCTGCCGTTCAGGTTATTTCAACGTGCATGAGCATTGGCCAGATGGTATCCATCAACCAACGCCTCGATGCCGAAACCATCAATTTTGTAGCCGATGAATTTGGATTCAAGACAGAGTATGTAAGTGCCGAAGTCATGGAAGCCATTCAGGTCGAAGAGGATCTGGAAGAAGATTTGAAACCTCGTCCACCGATTGTTACGGTCATGGGTCACGTCGACCATGGTAAAACTTCTTTGTTGGACTATATTCGAAGTGCCAACGTTATTGCCGGTGAAGCTGGTGGTATCACACAGCACATTGGTGCCTACAACGTTACGTTGGAAGACGGACGTAAGATCACCTTCTTGGATACTCCTGGTCACGAAGCGTTTACCGCCATGCGTGCCCGTGGTGCAAAGGTAACCGACATCGTCATCATCATTGTTGCCGCAGACGACAACGTTATGCCTCAAACCATTGAGGCCATCAATCATGCTGCAGCTGCCAATGTTCCCATGCTTTTTGCAATCAATAAGATAGACAAACCTGGTGCAGATCCTGAAAAGATCAAAGACACCTTGGCTCAAATGAATTACCTGGTAGAAGACTGGGGTGGAAAATACCAGTCTCAGGACATTTCAGCCAAAAAGGGTTTGCATGTCAGAGAGTTGCTGGAAAAAATCCTTTTGGAAGCAGAAATGTTGGAACTTAAAGCGAATCCGAACAAGAAAGCTGTAGGTTCCGTCATTGAATCGTCACTGGACAAGGGTCGCGGATATGTTGCGACGGTCTTGGTACAAAACGGAACCCTCAAAATTGGCGACATCGTCATTGCCGGCACCAACCATGGCCGTATCAAAGCTATGTTCAACGAACGTGGCGTACGCGTTAAGGAAGCTGGACCAGCTGAACCAGTAATGATTCTTGGATTGAACGGTGCACCTCAAGCCGGTGATAATTTCCACGTTCTTGATTCCGAACAGGAAGCTCGTGAAATTGCCAACAAACGCGAACAATTGCAACGCGAACAAGGCTTACGTACCAATAAGTTGCTTACACTGGCAGAAATCGGTCGTCGTATTGCTGTTGGAAACTTCAAGGAACTCAATGTCATTGTCAAGGGTGACGTGGACGGTTCAGTCGAAGCGTTGTCTGACTCATTGATCAAGCTGACCACCGAAGAAATTCAAGTAAACGTGATCCACAAGGCGGTGGGTGCCATTTCCGAATCCGATGTAACGCTGGCTTCGGCTTCCGATGCCATCATCGTCGGTTTCCAGGTGCGTCCCTCACAGGCTGCTCGCCGTTTGGCCGACAAAGAAGGTGTGGACATGCACATGTATTCCATCATCTACGATGCCATCGAAGAAGTGAAATCTGCTATGGAAGGAATGCTTACCCCGGATGTCAAGGAGGAAATTACTGCCACCATCGAAATCCGAGACGTATTCAAGATTACCAAGGTTGGTACCGTGGCCGGTTGTATGGTGAAAGAAGGTAAGGTGAAACGTGGCAACAAGCTGCGCCTTATCCGTGACGGCATTGTTATTTTCACCGGTGAAATGGGTGCTTTGAAGCGCTTTAAGGACGATGTGAAAGAGGTCAACTTTGGTTATGAATGCGGTTTGAGTTTTGCCAAGTATGAAAATCTTCAAGTTGGTGACATTGTAGAAGCGTTTGAGGAAATCGAAGTTCGTAAAAGTTTATAAGACGACCGGCTCAGTTTATTGAGTCAGGACAAAATCTCTAAATAAAGGTACCGTGCGGAAAGCAGTTTCTCGTTCTGGTACCTTTGTTCATTATTGAAAAGAGTAGTATGGTCTGGATCGATGCAGTCATTGGACTGCTTTTAATATTCGAAATCGTAAAGGGAGTGAAGAATGGTTTCGCTTCCGAAGCTGGAACCATTGTTGGCATCTTGGCAGGTTTTTTTGTAGCCTCATCCCTGGGCAATACCCTGGGTCATTTTTTGTTGCCTTTTTGTGGAAACTCCCCTCAATGGAGTGGTGTTCTTGGTTTTCTAGCGACTTTTTTGGTGGTCCTTCTACTAATTCTTATCTTGTCAAAGGTTTTTGAAGGTTTTCTGAATGCGCTTGCCTTGGGTTGGATGAACAAACTGGCCGGCGGATTCTTTTGTTTTCTTAAAGGGGTATTGGTTTTGAGCATCTTTTTGAACCTGTATCAGGCTGTCGATAAGGATTGTAGCCTGATTGGAAAAGAAAAGGTAAAAGCGTCGGTTTTTTACAAACCAATTCGTAATTTTGCTTCGTCTATTTTTCCAACCGTTCGGTTGTTTAAACACCCCGAAGATCCCTTGAAAGAAGACAAGTAACAAATGGAGAAAATTATGGAAGTAGAACAAGATACCATACTCGATCAAGTCACCAGTGGTGATTATAAATACGGTTTTGTCAGCGACTTTGCCTCGGATAGCATCCCTTCCGGGCTGAGCGAAGATGTTGTGAGGTTGATTTCATCGAAGAAAAACGAACCTGAATGGTTGCTGGACTTCAGATTGAAAGCCTACAAACACTGGCTGACGTTGAAAATGCCTGAATGGCCACATCTGACTATTCCGGAAATCGATTATCAGAAGATTATTTTTTATTCGGTTCCCAAACCTAGAATCGCTCCAACAAGTCTGGATGAAGTAGATCCTGAATTGTTGAAAACATTCGATAAATTGGGCATTTCCCTTCAGGAGCAGAAGCTGTTGTCAGGTATGGCTGTGGATGCGGTCATGGACAGCGTTTCGGTAAAAACTACCTTTAAGGAAAACCTGGCTGAACTCGGCATCATCTTTTGTTCGTTCAGCGAAGCGGTTCAACAATACCCTGATTTGGTCCGTCAATACCTCGGTTCGGTGGTGGGCTATCGGGATAATTTCTTCGCAGCACTCAATTGTGCCGTTTTCAGCGATGGCTCTTTTGTCTATATTCCAAAAGGAGTGCGTTGTCCGATGGAACTTTCCACTTATTTCCGCATTAATGCCGCCAATACTGGTCAGTTTGAACGAACGCTCATCATAGCCGATGACGAATCCTATGTCAGCTATCTCGAAGGTTGCACCGCTCCAATGCGGGATGAGAATCAATTGCATGCGGCCATCGTTGAAATCATCGCACTTGAAAAAGCGGAAGTCAAGTATTCCACCGTTCAGAACTGGTACCCTGGTGATAAAAACGGCAAAGGCGGGATTTTCAATTTCGTGACCAAACGCGCTTTGTGCAAAGGAAATCATTCCAAAGTTTCATGGACGCAAGTGGAAACTGGTTCGGCCATTACTTGGAAATATCCAAGCTGCATTCTGGCTGGAGACGATTCACAAGGAGAATTTTACTCCGTGGCTGTGACCAATAACTACCAACAGGCAGATACCGGTACAAAAATGATTCATTTGGGCAAGAATACACGAAGCCGAATCGTTTCCAAAGGGATTTCGGCCGGTAAAAGTCAGAATAGTTACCGAGGCCTGGTCAAGGTTTCGCCCAAAGCGGACAATGCCCGAAATTTCTCGCAATGTGACAGTCTGTTGCTGGGTGATCAATGTGGTGCGCATACGTTCCCCTATATTGACATCAACAATGAAACGGCCGTGGTGGAACATGAGGCCACTACGTCAAAGATCAATGAAGATCAGCTTTTCTATTGCAATCAACGGGGTATTTCCACCGAGGATGCTGTCGGGCTGATCGTAAACGGATATGTTAAAGAGGTCATAAACAAGTTGCCAATGGAATTTGCTGTAGAAGCTCAAAAGCTTTTGCAGATATCTTTGGAAGGCAGCGTCGGATAAATGGAGGTATTGAATTATACGTTGTTCACACTTTGGGGTTATCCACTCAGTGTGCTGGAATTGGTTGGAGTGCTGACCGGTTTTACAACGGTTTTTTTGGCATCCAAAGCATGGGCGGTCAATTTCTTGTTCGCTCTGGTTAATGCCATCGCTTATTTTCTGTTGTATTTCCAAAATCAACTGTATTCGGTGATGCTGCTGCAACTCTTTTACTTCAGTTTCAGCATTTACGGATACTACCATTGGAAACATCCGAAGGCCAATGATGCAGATGGGAAAAAGGAATTAAGGATTGGTTTATTAAGCTGGAGAGCAAGGATCTTTTGGATTATTGGCATTTTGGTGATTGGAACAGGTTGGGGTTTTGGAGTCATCCATTTTCAAGCCCAATATCCGGGGTATTTTGCTCCGCCAGCTTTTCCAATGTTGGATGCCGTTTTGACCATGGGCAGCATCGTTGCACAATACTTGCTTTCCAGAAAGATATGGGAGAATTGGATTCTGTGGATTGTTCTGGATAGCATCAGTACCGTGATGTATGCATCCATTGGCATGGTGTTCACCGCCTTTATGTTCGGAACGTTCACCCTCATCGCCTTGAATGCAATCGTTAAATGGAAAAAGATATATGAAGCATACGAATGACGACATCGAAGAGCCTGTCCGCAAAAGCCCCTGGGTTTTGGCTGGTGGCATCTTGATTCTTTTGCTTTTACTGGTGTTGGGTGTTTTCTTATTGGTGGAAGCGCTAAAGACTCCGGAAGGGCCTCAGGACATGTTGGATATGAAGCGTATGGCTGCAAGTGGAATTGGAGTGATTCTTTTCTCCGTTGCTGTGTTTTTCTTCCTGATCAGGTTGTATAAACCAACCATCAATTCAAAAAAATCGGCAAAACGTAAGCCTGCCAAACGAAAAAGAGCTTCGAAAAAGAAATAAATAATCAGTAAAACTCAGAATATGTTGCTTGAAATTAAAAATCTGCATGCCAACGTTGACGGAAAGGAAATCCTGAAAGGCATCAACCTGACCATCAATGAAGGTGAAATTCATGCTATCATGGGCCCGAACGGTTCAGGTAAAAGTACCCTTTCAGCCGTCCTGACCGGAAATCCGGCTTTCGAAGTGACGGAAGGTGAAATCTGGTTCAATGGTAAGAATCTTTTGGAAATGAGTCCTGAGAACAGATCCCGTGAGGGTTTGTTCCTGAGTTTCCAGTATCCCGTGGAAATACCAGGCGTCAGTATGGTCAACTTCATGCGTGCAGCGGTGAATGAACACCGTAAATACCGCAATGAACCTGCTTTGTCGGCTTCCGACTTTCTGAAACTGATGCGTGAAAAGCGTTCAGTTGTGGAGTTGGACAGCAAGTTGGCCAATCGTTCTGTGAACGAAGGGTTCTCTGGAGGTGAAAAGAAACGCAATGAGATCTTTCAGATGGCCATGTTGGAACCCAAACTTTCCATCCTCGATGAGACAGACAGCGGACTGGATATCGATGCGCTTCGAATCGTTGCTCAGGGGGTTAATAAACTGAGTTCACCCACGAATTCAACCATAGTGATTACCCACTACCAACGTTTGCTCGATTACATCGTTCCGGATAAAGTTCACATCTTATACAATGGGCAGATTGTAAAAACCGCAGGTCGTGAACTAGTCCTCGAACTGGAAGAAAAGGGTTACGACTGGATCAAACAAGAAGTGGACGAAAAATGAAAGCGGAAGAAACCTATTTGGAAATCTACGGACAGTACAGCGATGTAGTGGCGAAACACTCGGCCCCATTGCTGAACAATCGACGTGAGGCTGCTTTTGGAGTATTGAAAGAAAGCGGCATACCTGATGTTTCTCAAGAGGAATATCGGCATTTTGACCTGCAGAAAGCGCTGGCTGTCGATTACGGTATGAATTTGAACCGTTTTCTTACCAAGCTGAATCCTCAGGATGTTTTTTGTTGCGATGTTCCCAATCTTTCCACGCGTTTGCTTTTTGTTGTGAACGACCAATGCTCCAAAGAACCCTTGAAGGTGGCTTTGCCCGAGGGCGTTTTGTGTGGAAGCCTACAGGATTTTGCTCTAAGTCATGCTGCGTTGCTCGAACCCTATTATGGTCAATTATCGGCCGATTCCACCGATGGAATGGTTGCTTTGAATACCATGTTTGCTCAGGATGGCTTTGTTTTGTACCTTCCTGCCGGCATTCAAATTGACAAACCCATTCAGTTAATTCAGGTGCTTCATGGTAAGGAAGACCGAATGGTCAATCGTCGCTTGCTGGTCATTGCGGAAGAAGGTTCCCACGCACAGTTGCTGGTTTGCGACCATGCCCTTTCATCGAAGAAATTCTTCTCCAATCAAGTCGCTGAGATCTTTGTCGGAAAAAATGCTTCATTGGAATACTACGAACTGGAGATGGACCATGACGATACTGTTCGTGTGTCGAATACGTTCGTTAAGCAGGACGAGCACTCTTCCTTGTTAATGAATGGCATCACCTTGCAGAACGGTCAGACAAGGAACAACATAACTGTGAAATTGGCCGGTAAATACGCTGAAACTAACTTGTCAGGAATGGCGCTGGCCGATCAGCAACATGTAGTGGACAATCATTTGTTTGTCGATCATGTTGCTCCACGTTGCACCAGTCATGAACTTTACAAATATGTTATTGACGATCAGGCTCGTGGTGTCTTTGGAGGACGCATCCTTGTGCGAAAGAATGCACAGAAAACTGCGGCATTTCAGTCCAACAAGAACCTATGCTCCACTCGTGAAGCTCGGATGTTCACCAAGCCGCAACTGGAAATCTATGCGGATGATGTTAAGTGCAGTCACGGTACAGCTACAGGACAGATCGATGAAAAGGCACTTTTCTACATGAGGACACGCGGTATTTCGGAGGTGGAAGCACGGTTGCTACTTAAATTTGCTTTTACAGCTGATGTGATTGACAACATACGTTTGGAACCCTTGAAGGACAGAATGAAAATGTTGGTTGAGAAACGTTTTCGCGGAGAGTTGGCAAAATGTGCCGGTTGTGCAGCGGCAGGTAAATAAGATAGACTATGGAAGACTTTATCAAGGACATTCGTGCGGAATTCCCCATTTTATCGACAAAAGTGTACGGTAAAGAGTTGGTTTATTTTGACAATGGAGCGACCACTCAAAAGCCACGTCGAGTTGTTGAGAAAATCGAATACGGTTATTATACGACCAACTCCAACATCCATCGCGGCGTTCACTTCTTAAGTCAACGGGCAACGGAAGCCCACGAAAATGCCCGTGAGCGTGTTCGCCGTTTTCTCAATGCTGCTCAGGCAACAGAAATTGTCTTTACCCGAGGTACTACGGAAGCCATCAACCTTGTTGCTTTTTCTTTCGGAGAAGCATTCTGTCAGGAAGGCGATGAGCTAGTTGTTTCGGTGATGGAGCATCATTCCAATATTGTGCCTTGGCAGATGTTGTGCGAGCGGAAAAGAATGACCCTGAAAGTCATTCCAATGAACGATCAAGGAGAATTGCTTCAGGAGGATTTCCAAGCCTTGCTTACGCCGAAAGTGAAATTGGTAGCGATCACACATGTTTCCAATGTCTTGGGTACGGTAAACCCTGTGGGAGACATGATTCAGAAAGCCCATGCCGCTGGTATTCCGGTTTTGGTGGATGGTGCTCAGTCGGTTCCTCACTTAAAAGTCGATGTTCAGGCGCTTGATGCCGATTTCTACGCATTCTCGGCCCATAAGATTTATGGCCCTGTCGGGATGGGCGTTCTTTATGGAAAATCAAATTTCCTGAATCTCATGCCACCCTACCAAGGAGGTGGTGAAATGATCGATCAAGTTCATTTCGACAAAACGACTTTCAACGTACTACCTTATAAGTTTGAAGCTGGTACTCCGGATTTTATTGGTTCGACCGCATTGGCAGAAGCACTCGATTTTGTCGATGAAATCGGACTAGACAGAATTGCCAATTATGAACATCAGTTGCTGGACTACGCTACTGAAGAAATGAAAAAGATCGATGGAATGCGTATTATTGGAACTGCACATGATAAAAGCGCTGTAATCTCGTTCCTACTTGGTTCCATCCATTCCTTTGATGCTGGTACGTTGCTGGATCATTTGGGTATTGCCGTCCGCACCGGACATCACTGTGCCCAGCCGCTCATTGACCGTCTCGGAATTGATGGTACCGTCAGGGCTTCTTTTGCCATATACAATACGCCAGAGGAAGTGGACATCATGGTTAAGGCGTTATACCGTATAAAAAATATGTTTTAACTGTAAGAATTATGACCATCAACGAAACCCAGGACGCCATCATCGAAGAATTCAGCGAATTTGAAGATTGGATGGACAAATACCAGTTACTTATTGACACCGGAAATAGTCTGGAGTCCATCGATGAACAATACAAGCAAACGCAATTCCTCATCGAAGGCTGCCAGAGTCGCGTATGGTTGCATGCGGATTATATCGGTGGAAAGGTTATTTTTAAGGCTGAAAGTGATGCTGTAATTGTGAAAGGGATTGTCATGTTGCTTATTCAGGTACTGTCTGACAGAACACCTCAAGAAATATTGGACGCCGACCTCTACTTCATCAATAGAATTGGTTTGAAGGATCATCTTTCGCCAACAAGAGCCAATGGATTGGTTTCGATGGTTCGACAGATCCGGAATTATGCCCTAGCCTACAAATTGAAAGAAAACTAGGATTTTTTTATTCGTCGAAAACAAGAGCAAGCTGATCTTCCAACTGTCTGAAGCTTTTCCGGTGATGTTCTGTTAGTCCGAATTTTCGGATGGCATTCCGATGATCAAATGTTGGGTAACCCTTGTTTGATTTCCAATTATAATGAGGATTTTGTTCGTGCAGCATTTGCATGTAGTCATCGCGATAGGTTTTGGCCAAAACCGATGCTGCAGCAATATTCATGTATTTTCCGTCCCCCTTGACTTGACAAAAATAAGGGATGTCCGAGTAATGTTCGAACCGCTTTTCTTCTGCTTTCTGGTGTAATAATCGGTATAATGGAATCTGATTGATTTGACGAAAACGGTTTCCGTCGATCAGCAGGAATTCGGGCTTGGGCTCCAATTGGATGATAGCTCGGTGCATGGCCAGGAATGAAGCGTTCAGTATGTTCAGCTTGTCAATTTCATGGGCTTCCACAACACCCAATCCCCAAGAAATCGCCTCTTTTTCAATGATTTCGCGTAGCTCGTAGCGTTTTTTTTCACTGAGTTGTTTGGAATCATTCAGCTCTTCATTTTGAAAGTCTTTCGGCAGAATGACTGCTGCTGCATAAACGGGCCCGGCTAAACAACCTCGACCGGCTTCATCACAGCCGGCTTCGAGCAGATTCATATTCAAAAAGGCGTTCAGCATGATAGAAGGTTTGGGTTATGGATTGAAAATGACGTTCAATAAGGTTTCACCTACCATTTTTAGGCTGTTTTTATCGATGTTTTTCATCGTATCACCCATCGTATGCCAATAAGGTACAAATCCAGTTCCACTTCCAGGATTGTAATCGATGATGTCAATACAAGGGATTCCAGCAATGCGGTTCACGAAGAGGTGGTCGTCTGTAATGGCCCCGCCCTCGGTTGCGACAAAACTGGCATTGTAACCAAGCGATGCCGCTGTTGCCCAAACTTTTTGCAAAACCTGAGGTGCATACTGCAAGGAATAGTAATCCCACATAAAATTGGGAGCTTTACCACCGACCATGTCCAATAGAATTCCGAATGCTGCTTGATAACCTGATTTTTTAGCTTCCTTTGCCCAATATTGTGTACCTAAACACCAAGAGTCTTCGTTGTCTTTTTTACTTGAAAATTTCGGAGTTCCCATATCTTCTGCATCTAAGAACACGATGTCTACCCCAAAAGCAGGTAAATTTCCTTTGGCTGCTTCAGCTTGCAACTGACGTGCAACCTCCATGAGCACACCGACACCGCTTGCTCCGTCATTGGCTCCGTCTATCGGAGTACGCCAGTTGGCAGGATTGGCGTCCTGATCTGCCCAAGGCCTGGAATCCCAATGGGCACACAAAAGAATGCGTTTCGTTTTTTCCGGTTGGTAGGATGCGATGATGTTTGTTGCTTTTAATTTGCTACCGTCCCAAGCAATTAACTCACAATCCTGATTGGTTGTTTTTGCACCAAAGGCCTTCATTCTTTCAGATAAATAGTCTCTGCAATCAGAATGAGTTTTGGTGTTCGGAACCCTAGGACCAAAAGCAACCTGTTTTTCAACATAACTGTAAGAACTGTCAGCATTAAACGTTGGTTTAACGGTGGCTGTTTCAGTTTTTACAATTGATTTCTGAGAGCCGGCACCACAAGAAAGGATGCCGAAAGTCCCGATTAAAACGGTTAAACCAACTAGTAGCGATTTATGCATGGTATGTTGAGTTTAGAATTGGAGACATACATTTTCTTTGTTGACATCGAGCCTTGTCCTGGCTCCACAAATCAGCGGAAGATTCCTACCGTCATGTCCGACTGGGAAATCAAAACAGACAGGGTAGGTGTAATCAGAAACGGCGTCCGCGATGATTTCTCGCACTGTTTTTCCGAACAATGGATCTTCTTCATAATCTGAAAAGTTTCCGACGATGAGTCCTGAAATCCGGGAGAGAACTCCACCCAGCTTCAAGTTGTGCATCATTCGATCCACGACATAAGGTTTCTCACCAATATCTTCGATGAAAAGGATGCATTCCTCAGGAATAACATCGAATGGCGTGCCGCGCAAGCTGTATAAGATGGAAAGATTGCCTCCGCACAAAATGCCTTCGGCAAAACCAATCCGATTTAAAACATGGGATTCACAGTAGTAGGTTGGCAGAGTCCCAAACAAAATTTGTTGTAGCATTCGTACGTGCTCTTGCTCGCTTTTCATCGATTCAGCCAATGCTTTTGCCATACCACCATGAATGGATGCGATGCCTTCTTTTTGTAAAATGGCGTGCAACATGGTAATGTCGCTGTAGCCAATCAGCCATTTTGGATACTTGTTGAAGGTGTGCCAATCCAGTTTGTCCAAAATCTGAATGGTGCCATAACCTCCTCTGGTAAAGAAAATGGCTTTGCATTCCGTGTCATCCAGAGCTTCCTGCAAATCAAAAAGCCGTTGTTCGTTGGTTCCAGCGAAGCGACCAAAGTTGGATTGAGCATATTTCCCGATACGAGCGATCAACCCCCAGTTCTGAAGACATTTCTGAGCACCCTCCACCAATTCAAAATCGATGACACCAGCAGGTGAAACCAAGCGCACAACGGAACCTTTTACTAAATACGGGGGTATTAGCATTTGTTGAAGAATTTAGCTGTTGTTCAGACAAAAGTAGCATTTAATCTGAAAGGTTTTGAGTCTCCTAATCAGAATTTTGGCGATTTCCACGGATTGATCGCGTTCCATGTCAAAATGCCCTTAATTCATTCTAAAAGTCGGTGTAAATATCAATTATTTGCTTATTTTTGCCAACTTTGATATCAGATTGAAACATTTTAAACCTTAAATACACGTTTTATGCAAAATTCGACCATTATTGGCCAGAAAGTGAAATCAATTCGTGAATCAAAAAGTATGTCCTTAGAACAATTGGCCCAGGGTTCAGGTCTTACTGTCGATCAAATCGTACTTATCGAAGAAAATCAAAATCTGCCTTCACTAGCACCACTGATAAAAATTGCACGCGTTTTGGGTGTACGACTTGGCACTTTTCTGGATGACAGTCAGGATCTCGGTCCAGTTGTATGCCGCAAGAGCGATCAACCCAAGGGTGTCAGCTTTTCGAGCAAAACTGCCAGTTCGCACAACAACCTGAATTTCTTTTCTCTTGCACAGTCCAAAGTCGGCCGAAACATGGAGCCTTTCCTGATTGACATCGACTCTGCATCGAGCGTCGGATATCAACTTTCCTCACACGAAGGTGAAGAATTCCTTTTTGTACTGGATGGAGTTATCGAAGTCACTTATGGTAAAACCAAATACTTACTTGAGACTGGTGAAAGCATTTACTACGATTCCATTGTCGAACACAATGTTCACGCTGCCAACGAATCCAAGGCCAAAATTCTGGCGGTGGTTTACACACCCTTTTAATTCCATTGAACATGCAATTATTCGACAAAACCATTGGAGATTGGTTGGAGCATTGGGCAAAAAACACACCGGATAAAGAGTACATCGTTTATTCGGATCGCAATTTGCGATTTACTTGGGCGCAATTCAATAATCGTGTGGATGAGGCTGCATTGGGGTTCCTCGCCATTGGAATTAAAAAGGGAGATCACGTGGGCATCTGGGCTCAAAATGTACCTGAATGGCTAACCTATATGTATGCCTGTGCTAAAATAGGTGCGGTTTATGTGACTGTCAACACCAGTTACAAACAGCACGAATTGGAATATCTGGTGGAGAACTCGGACATGCACACCTTGTGTATTACAGATGGAACTTGGGATTCCAATTACGTAAACATGACTTATGAGATGCTGCCTGAGTTGCGCCAAAGTCAACGAGGTCAGCTTAAAAGCTTGCGATTCCCGAAAATGAAAAATGTGGTCTACATCGGTCAGGAAAAGTTCCGTGGAATGTATAGTGCATCGGAATTGCTTCTACTGGGTAGAAACATGGATGTTCAGACACTGAAGGACTTTCAGAAAACGGTAGTGCCAGATGATGTGATGATGATGCAATATACTTCGGGCACCACGGGTTTTCCTAAAGGAGTGATGCTTTCACATTACAATCTGGCCAACAACGGATATTTGACCGGGGAGCACATGAAATTTACAGACGTGGACAAGCTTTGCGTATGTGTCCCTTTATTCCATTGTTTTGGAGTTACGTTGGCTACGACCAACTGCCTGACGCATGGATGCACACAGGTGATGGTGGAACGGTTTGATCCCCTGGTCGTGTTGGCTTCCATCCATAAAGAACGCTGTACAGTGTTGTATGGTGTTCCAACCATGTTCATTGCTGAATTGAATCATCCGATGTTCGAACTGTTTGACATGTCGAGCTTACGAACTGGAATCATGGCTGGTGCCCTGTGTCCCATTGAGCTGATGAAGCGAGTCAGTGAGAAGATGTATATGCAAATCACCAGTGTTTATGGCCTGACGGAGTGTTCTCCGGGCATGACACAAACTCGTATCGACGATTCCTTCGAGGTTCGAACGACAACCGTCGGAAGTCCTTATGAATTTACGGAGGTTATTGTGATGAATCCTGAAACAGGCGAAATCTTGCCGGACGAAGTCCAAGGTGAAATCTGTTGCCGCGGTTATCTGAATATGATTGGGTATTATAAAAACCCGAATGCAACTGCCGAAGCCATTGACAAAGAAGGTTGGTTGCATAGTGGTGACCTTGGCATACGCGATGCTCAGGGCAATTACCGGATTACAGGTCGCATCAAGGATATGATCATTCGTGGTGGAGAGAATATTTATCCTCGTGAAATTGAGGAGTTTCTGTATCATTTGGAGGGCATTAAAGACATACAAGTTGCAGGTATTGCTTCCGAGAAATATGGCGAAGAAGTCGGTGCCTTTATCATTCTTAAAGAAGGGGTATCAATGGATGAGGAAGTCATTCGTGAATTCTGTCGTGGACAGATTGCCCGTCACAAAATACCGAAATATATTTTTTTCATCAAAGAATTCCCGATGACTGGTAGCGGTAAGATCCAGAAATTCAAGCTTCGTGACCTTGGTCTCCAATGGTTGAAAGAAAAAGGAGTGGAAGTCGTTTGATTCAATACAACATCAATTCTAAAATTTGTCCCAGTATCCGTATTGGGACTATTTTTTTTCCATTCATTATTGAGTACCTTTGAGAAACACGTCAAATAATCAAGAATATGGAAAAGACCCGTGCTGGCCGCATTAAGAAAAAGGATTTGATCGCTGCAATGATGACATTCTTTCAACAGGATTCTGGAAGAGCATACAATTATCAGCAAGTTTCCAATGCTTTGGGGTTGACAAAACAGGCTCTGAAAGTTATGGTAGCTGAGTGTCTGGCTGAACTGACTTTGCAGGATTATCTTATTGAGATCTCTACTGGCAAGTACAAGTTCAACGAACGCGGCTTATTCATTGAGGGAACCATAAAACGTAGCCGCAATGGAAAAAATTACCTGAATCCAGACGATGGTGGCACACCCATATTTGTTGCTGAGCGTAATTCGGGTCATGCCATGGATGGCGATCGTGTCCGAGCAATGCATTCGGCCAAAAAGGCCTTCAGCGACCCTGAGGCCGAAGTAGTGGAAGTGCTGGAGCATTCGGACAACACCTATGTCGGTGTTTTGGATGTAGATAAGAATTATGCATTTCTGATTACGGACAGCAAGAAGTTGGCGAACGACATTTTCATTCCTAAAGATAAAATTCACGGAGCTAAGTCTGGCCAGAAAGTGGTGGTCCGCATCGTTGAATGGCCGACACGTTCCAAGAATCCCATCGGCGAAGTCGTAGACGTTTTGGGTGAAGTCGGTGACAACAATACCGAAATGAATGCCATCATGGCAGAATACGGATTGCCGTATACCTATCCAGTTGAAATGGAGAAAGCGGCGGAGAATATTCCCGATGTAATCACACCAGAAATCATTGCAGAACGGGAAGACTTTCGGGGAGTGGTCACGTTTACAGTGGATCCGCACGATGCAAAAGACTTTGACGATGCGCTTTCAGTTCGTAAACTAGGCAACGGAAATTGGGAGGTCGGTGTTCATATCGCTGACGTGACGCATTATGTAAAACCCGGAACAGCAATTGATAAGGAGGCCGAAAGCCGTGCAACCTCCGTTTATCTTGTGGACCGCACTGTCCCGATGCTTCCGGAGCGTTTGAGCAATCAGCTTTGTTCGCTTCGTGCGGACGAAGAAAAGCTGTGTTTCTCCTGCATTTTTGAAATGGACGATCATGGTTCTGTTATCAAGCATCGCATAGTCCGTACAGTCATCAAATCCAATAGAAGGTTTACATACGAAGAAGCCCAAACCATCATAGAAAACGGTGAAGGTGACTTAGCAACTGAAGTACTGACGCTGGACCGTCTGGCCAAAATCCTTCGAAAAAAACGGTTTGCTGCCGGAGCCATCAACTTTGATCGTTGGGAAGTCAAATTCAATATTGATGAGAAGGGAAAGCCACTTAGTGTTTACTTCAAAGTTGCCAAGGATTCCAACAAGATGATTGAGGAATTCATGTTGCTTGCAAACCGCACGGTTGCAGAATTTGTCGGCAGGGGAAAAACTCCTAAAACGTTTGTCTATCGCATTCATGACCTGCCGAATGCTGAAAAAATGGAGAATTTTGCTGAATTCATCCGTCGTTTCGGATATAAACTAAAAACAAGCGGTAGCAACACAGACGTTTCAAAATCCATCAATTTATTGTTGGATGAAGTGCAGGGCAAACCAGAAGAAAACCTAATTGAAACGGTAGCAATACGCGCCATGGCCAAGGCCATTTATTCGACCGAAAACAAGGGCCATTATGGATTGGCATTTGAATATTATACGCATTTTACCTCACCGATTCGCCGGTATCCGGACATGATGGTGCACCGTTTGCTGGAACGCTATTTGGCTGGTGGTCGAAGTGTTTCTGCTGAGCGTTGGGAAGAACTTTGTGTGCACAGTTCCGATATGGAACAACTGGCAGCACAAGCTGAACGGGCTTCAATCAAGTACAAACAGGTTGAGTTCATGTCAGAACGCTTGGGTAACGTCTATGACGGTGTTATTTCAGGTGTGACGGAATGGGGTCTCTATGTAGAAATCAATGAGAACAAGTGCGAAGGCATGCTCCCGATTCGCGATTTGGACGACGATTATTACGAGTTCGATGAAAAGAATTATTGCTTGGCCGGTCGTCGTAATCACAAGTCGTACCGACTGGGAGATGCCATTAAGATCCAAGTGGTTAGAGCCAATATGGAACGCAAGCAGCTTGATTTTGCCTTGGCAACGGAAGAAGGTGTTATTGGAGGCGGTAAGCCACGTATAAACGAAAATTCAGACTACAAAAGAAAATCCTCAAAAGGAAGCAATAAGTCTAAAGATTTTTATTCCAAAAAAAGAAAATAAATATTTTCCATTCAAAAGTAATGTGAAATTCTTTTTTATCTTTACCGCCGAAGAAGATGATTCATTGAAAGTTTTGAGCGTTTTTTAAGTGTAAGTATTCAGACAAAGGCCCCCTTTGAGAATTGGACCTGTATGTTTAATGTAAGGCGAACCCGACCTACCTTCGTGTTCTTTTTTATAGCAATACTTGTGGCATTACCCTTCTTGGGCAATGCTCAAAATCCCGTTTTTACACATGGAGATGATTTTACGACGGATCTTTTGAATTGGAATGATCCGGTATACCCTTCCATTGCCAGCCAAAAAGCTTCTTTGAGAAGTTCCTCTGCCATCGTATGTGACGATGCCTCTTCAATTGTAGACGGAGAGGTCTATGATGCTTCTGAAAAAACCCTGTTGATTGGCGTTCAGGTCTTTTGCCTTAACACTGAGTCAGAAGTCATTGCATCGACTGAGACCAATACCACCGGAACCTATCAGTTCAGACTACCCAAGGGTAACTACTCGATTGCTGTTTCAAAACTGAAGTATATTGCTGAAACCAAAACTATTTCAGTGACCAGTGACACTCTCATGAGTTTGAATTTTGAGCTTCAGCCAATAACGACCAGTGCAGGTTACATGCAAGTACTAACAGGTGCTCTTGCCGAAGGAAATCTGAAAGATATCACCTTGGAAAACAATAAAGTGGCTATGAGTATTGCGGATGGTTCACAGGATCAGCAGCTCGGATTGGCAACCAAGGGAAAACCATTGGACTTGAGTACGACTGCTGGTATGGACGGCTTTGACTGGATAAACCTGCCCTTGATATCCACCAAGAAATTGAGTGGTATGACCGGCTCGTTGGGTAGTCAGAGCAAGAATGTTCAATTCAATACGGTTCAAATACTTAGTTCAACATCCACTACCTCCAAAGTTTTGGCGGAGGGTGCCTGTACAGACCTTCCATTGAAAGTAAAGAATCTTTACGTTGTCAAGCCCAATCAGGAATGGTTTGATGTGACAACGACGATTCAAAATATTGGTGATTCTGCCGTGTCTTTTTGGCTTGGTGACGCAATGGATAATGATGAAAGTGGCCAAACGTCGGTTTATCCAATCAAGCGGTTCAATACGTCTGTCATTGTTTCGAACGATGAGGAATTTGATGAATATGTTCCTGCAGAACCTTGGATGGGTTGCTTTGGAAAATCGAATCAGGTCTTCGGTATTTTCTATAAAGGGGATTTCGCCAAGGGCTTTCTCATCAGTGCGAATACGTACCGAACCGTTTCTCAAAAATTCGTAATTTTACAACCAGGAGGGATTTATACCTTGGTTCGACAAATCGCCGCAGTTCCTGTAAAAGCCGACCAAACACATTCCGTAGCACTACGATCTTGTTTTGAAACTACCTATGATGATTGGGGATTGGGATCAATCTTGCGTGTGAGCGAGACCAATGTAACCCCTGGGGATACGATTCAATGTTCCTTAACCATCACCAATTTATCCAAGTACAATATTTTTGAGGATGTGGGCGCTACGCTTATGTTGCCTGCTTTCTGGAAGGGGAATGCAGATACCTTGTTTTTCGGTAATTTGATGCCGCTTAAAAGTGTAGAGGCAGTTTGGGAAATTGTAGCGACCGAAGGATGTGGCAATACCGTACTGACTGCTCAGGCTTTGGCTTGGCATGAGCCTTTCACCAATTCGGAAAGAACCGTTTTTGTAAGTGGTGAAGGGTGGTATGCTGGTGATAACCACACTCATACAAAATATAGTGACGGATGGGGCACCGTATCAGAGGTTGCTACTACAGCCAAATTGAACGGACTTTCATTTTTAAGTTGTACCGACCACAATACAACCCTACAAGATTCAGCAGTCAATGCAAACTGCAACCCGGAAATGTTAGTGATGACCGGTTGTGAAGTCACCCCTAACTACAAATTGGCAAACAACTGGGGTCATGCGGTTTCACTTTTCAGCAACAAAATGATACCATTCTCCAATACTCCAAGTCAGGCAAATGCACAGGCAATCGTAAACAACATCAATGCTTTAAACGATGGAAAAGGATTTGCGATCATGGCGCATCCCTATCTGAAGGGTTGCCCTTGGACCTATACCAATGTGACTGGTTTTAAGGGTGTGGAGGTATGGACGTGCTTTACTCCGATTTATGGAGCGTATTCCCTTCAGGCTTTTAGCTTATGGGACAAAAAAAATAGTGCCGGTTTAAAACAATACGGATTTGCAGAATCGGATGCGCACAATCTGGATATGGTTGGCAAACCACACATTGTTGCACATTTGAAAAATCTCTCAAAAGAAGAGGTACAGAATGCATTAAGACATGGTAAGTTTTATGGATCGGATGGCCCGGCAATTCGTTTCACGGTAGATACTGTCATGATGGGTGGCTCCCTTCCAGTAACATCCAAGCGTTTGGTCAAGATCAGTATGAAAGCCTATTCCGCTCAAGGTATTGATTCCATGTATTTGCTTAAGAATGGTGTTTTGATTAGTGGTTTTCCCTATTCTGATTTTAAAACGAACGTACAACAAGTTGTTTACGACGAGGCTATTCCAGGTGATTTCTACCGAATGGAATGTACGGACAGATGGTATCGGTTTGCATTTTCGAATCCGGTGTTCATCATACCAACAGGACAAGATGTGCCACAGGTAGTAGATACCATTTCAACCGGAATGAGTGAAAAGGAATGGGCCTCAAATGTGGGTGTATATCCAAATCCAGGTAAAGATTTTATCCAGCTCAAAACCAATCAGCCTGCTAAGGCAGCGATTATTGTTTGCGATGCGAACGGTAAAGTTTGGCTGAGAGAAACACTGAAAAATGAATCTGAAAAGACGCTGGATGTTCGTTCGTTACCTAGTGGGATGTACATTGTCAAGATCAATGAAAACCGTTTGAAATTGATTTTACGATGATTTCGTGTATCAAAATAGATTCCCAGTCTGGATTTTGTAACCAATGACAGATTTTTGTATCTTTGGTCTTTCACCTAATCAATTTTGAGTATGAAACGAGCATTGGCAGGCGAGTTCCATATGCCCTTAAACCAATAAATATTTTTAGTATGAAAGATCTGTTTGACTTGACAGGCAAAGTTGCTGTCGTAACCGGTGGTAACGGCATTCTCGGACGTTCCATGTGTGCCGGACTGTGTGATAAAGGTGCTAGAGTGGTCATTATTGGCCGTAAGATAGAAAGCGGTGAGGCTGTCGTTGCCGAATTGAAGGCAAATGGTGGTGATGCCATTTTCTGTAAATGCGATGTTTTGGATATGGAGCAACTTAGCATGGTTAAAGATGAAATCCTAAAGTTGTACGGAAAAATTGATATTCTGGTGAATGCCGCTGGCGGAAATATGCCGGGTGCCAGTGTGCAACCTGACAAGAGCCTTTTTGACGTAGATATGGAAGCCATCCGCACAGTATTCGAATTAAATTATTTCGGTACACTATATCCCATTCGTGTATTTGGAGAAGTAATGGTAAAACAGGGTCATGGGAATATTATAAATATCACGTCTGCTGCTGCAGAAAGCCCCTTAACAAGAGTTTTGGGTTATTCTTCAGCCAAAGCTGCCGTCAAAAACCTAACACAATGGTTGGCTGTGGAGTTTGCTCATAAGTATGGTGAAAACATTCGTGTCAATGCACTGACTCCCGGCTTTTTCCTGACGGAACAAAACCGATTCCTTCTGACCAATCCCGATGGAAGTTTTACCCAAAGAGGTGGACTCATCGTACAAGGAACACCCATGAATCGTATGGGAAAACCGGAAGATATCCAAGGTGCACTTGTTTATCTAGCAAGTGATGCCTCCAAATTCGTAACGGGTACCACCACCATTGTGGACGGCGGTTTTGTCGCATTCAGCGGAGTCTAATTCTTTCGTGCCGATTTTATTTAAACACAAGTGTAGTTGGATACCATCAGTGCTAATGATGGTATCCAATTTGCAATTAACAGTTGCTCAATCGTTTGTGAACAACGATGTGGCTGTTGTCTCCTATGACGATAATGAAAAATATCGTTTCAGTGAGGGACTATGCGCCATTCAAAGGGATCATTTGTGGGGATTTATGGATACGACAGGCAAGGTCGTCATTGATTTTCGGTTCCGAAACAACGGTTTTGAAATTCCTGCTTTTCATGAAGGCAAATGTTGTGTTTCCATAAAGACAGATCAAGAGGATTTGAGACGATTGTATATTGATAAGTCCGGGACGGTGCTTTTCCCAAATCAAGAATTCAGTGGAATTACTGCTTTTTCTGGCGGATTGGCCATCGTGGAGAAATCAGAGCCCTCCAAACCCCCCTTTCTTGCTCTGATTGATAGCTTGGGTAAACCACTAATTGGTGCTGTAAGACCTGGATATGCTTCAGGAATGATGTTGGAGTTCCGCGGTTTTCATGAAGGTCTTGCTGCCATTTGTGATAACAGGTCAAAAGCCTGGGGTTTCATCAATACTAGTGGAAAATGGGCAATTCAGCCCGAAAACAACTATAAGGCTGTAGGAGATTTCCATGAAGGGCTTGCGTTTGTTCAGGAATCAACCGAGAATAAATGGGGATGCATCAATACCAAAGGTGCGTTAATAATCCCTTTCATGTACGAAAATCGACCTGCTGATTTCTCGGATGGCCTTTCTGCAGTTAGAAATCAAGATAATAAGGTTGGCTACATCGACAAGGCTGGGAATCTTGCCATTCCCTTTCACTATGAGCCCATTTCCAATCAGAACGGATTGCCATTTTTTGAAGGTAATGCCATTGTATGCCGGGATGGTGTGTATTATTCTATCTCGATTTTGGGCAAAGAAAACCTTAAAATCGGGGATTCATCGGCAGAAATCAGGATGCTTCAAAACGGTTTGGTCGCCACAAAAAAATGGATGAAGTCGGAAATTTGGGGAATTGGGTTGATTCGTACCAACGGCGAAGTTATTTTGTCTCCAGGAACGATTTTCCAACTCGGAGAATTCAGCAATGGATTGGCACATGCTCAAGCAAGAATTAATGGGATAAATTACAATGGTTTTGTCAATCTGGATGCAAATTTTGTCATTCTGAACGAAAATTAAGATTCAATTCGTAGGATTTTTTTTCTTTTCATACCTTTGCATTGCTGGCCAAGAGCCGTATTCATCTAAAAAAATCCTTTTATAATGAGTCTTTGTTTTAAGCAAACCATGCGTTGGTTTGGACCTGGTGATCCAGTTAGCCTGAGTGATATCCGTCAAGCAGGAGCAACTGGAGTATTAACCGCTTTGCATCAATATGCACCTGGAGAAATCTGGCCTTTGGAAGCCATTCGTGAACGTCAGGACATGCTTCGTGCAGCTGGTTTGGAATGGGAAGCAGTGGAAAGTGTCAATGTCCACGAAGATATAAAGCGTCGGTTTGGTAATTACAAACAATATGTTGAAAACTACAAGATGACCCTTCGGAACCTTTCTGAATGCGACATCAACGTAGTAATTTACAATTTCATGCCCGTCCTCGACTGGGTTCGGACAGACTTGTATTTTACGACAGATGATGGGTCGAAGGCCATGTATTTTGAAAAAGCGGCTTTTCAAGCTTTTGATTTATTTGTTTTGAAACGTCCAGGTGCGACTTTAGAATATTCGGTTGAGGAAATTGCAAAAGCGACAGTGCGTTTTGAAACGATGACCAAACCTGAAATGGAAGTTTTGATGAGTGTCATGTTGGCTGGACTTCCTGGTTCCGATGAGCAATATACTGTTGAGCAGATCTTGGCCGACTTGGACAAGTACAAGGGAATCGACGCAGCCAAACTCAAAGAGCATCGGATTCTTTTTTTGCAAGATATTTGTCCCTTAGCCGATGAATTGGGCATGAAAATGGCCATCCATCCGGATGATCCCCCATTCTCCGTTTTGGGTTTGCCTCGCATAAGCAGTACAGAAGCCGATTTTCAAGAAATGTTGGATGCCGTGCCAAATCCTTCCAACGGTATTTGTTTTTGCGTCGGTTCTTTAAGTGCCAGACCGGACAATGACTTGGCTGGAATGGCTAAACGTTTGGGTGATAAGATTTTCGCAACACATTTACGAAGCACCCAACGGGATAGTGAAGGCAATTTCTTCGAAGCCAACCACTTGGAGGGCTCCGTCGATATGTATCAGGTTATGAAGAATCTCATCATCAAACTTAAGGAACGAGGAGCGCAAATACCAATGCGTCCCGATCACGGACATCAGATGATGGATGACCTAAACAAAACACAAAAGCATTTCGGTTATTCAGGTATCGGTCGAATGCGTGGGCTGGCAGAATTAAGAGGGCTGGAATTGGGCATCTGCAGGTCGTTGGAATAGAAAAAAAACGAAGCCGTTACAACATCACGTTGGAGCGGCTTCTTTCTATATAGAGGAAATTAAAAAGAGTTCTATTCTAAGGAAAACTTCGGTGGGATGTTTTCCAATACAGTATAGATGCAAGTCCTTGAAGAAACGCTACAGCAAATCGGATTTTTTTTAGAATTGATAGCTCAATTGGATCTCTGTTCCTTCAGGACCCAAATTCGGGCTCAAAGTAAGCCTGTTTTTTAGAAGAGGCATCAGTGCATCATACAACCAATAGGTGGCATTGGTGCTTAAGGTTCCAACTGCCGCACCCATTAACACATCTGGGACAAAATGTCGGTTTCGTGCTATACGGGCATATCCGACCCAAGCCGCCGTAGAATAACCAGCAATTGAAATCCATGGACTGATGTTACCGAATTCCCGGTGAAGCAGTGTTGCACCAACAAAAGCCATGGACGCATGTTGGGACGGGAAAGAATTATGTTCTGTGAAAGGCGCAGGTCGTGCCACATGGGTAGCCAGTTTGGTTCGGTAAACAATGAAATCGGCAAGAATGTAAGCCATGCCACCGACGGCCACTTGCTCTAAAATTTTGTGTTTACCCTTCAGGCCAGTCAAAGAGAGTAATACTACGGCACCCATCGGAGCGAATCGCAATTCATCATCGTACAGATTGACTTTGTCCGTTCTGTCCCAATTAAGTTGTGCCTGCATTTGATATTTAAGGTCGGGGAAGGCTAAAATGGAAAGGCTGGAAGCTGCAAGGGATAATGGAATGACGGATTGTCGGAAATATTTGCTTTCCATCCAGCACGATTTTTGATGCGAAGTTAAGGTGGAATCTGTTGCAATTATTGCAGAATCAGGTACAGTTCCCATTACTGAAACGGCTAACAAGGGCAGAAAAAACAAAAGTGCAAATCTGCAACAATTCTTATGCATTTTGGTCAATTTTTACACAAAGTAAACGACGAAAGTACGGATAGTTTTTGAGGTTTTATATATCTTTGTAATGATAGAGTCTGAAACTTTCCTGATAAAATCCTTCCTAAATATTTTATTATGAGCCTAGAACTAAAAAAAGATTGTAAGTATTCCCTTTTGGTTGCAACCAGCATGGGTGTTCGCATCACACCTGTAAACGGACAGCCGGTTCATAGCAGCCACTTGTTTGAAATGCAGGCAACCAGTGCGGAAACCAATGTGGCCAGCATCGCCTCCTTTCTTGGTATGCCTGTCAAGGTCCTGACCACGTTTGTAAAAGACAGTCCAATAGCACAATTTATAAAAAGCGACCTTAAAAGCCGATTCATGGACTTTGAGGGGCCGGAAGTCGCGCAAGGTGACCCTTGGGGTTATCGCCACCAGTTCAATATTGCCGACAGTGGATATGGCTCACGCGGACCTCGTGTTCAAAACGACAGAGCCGGTGAAGTTGGTCGGACCTTGAATGTTAAGGATTTTGATTTGGAGCGGATTTTTGGAAAAGAAGGTGTGCAAATTGTACACTTGTCTGGTTTGATTGCTGCCCTTTCACCCGAAACGACGACTTTTTGCCTCGAAATTGCGCGAGCAGCTAAAAAATACGGGAGCCGCATCTCTTTTGATTTGAACTACCGTGCCTCGTTTTGGAAGGGTCGTGAAAAACAACTCAGCGAAAGCTTCGCTGAAATCGCCTCCGTTTCTGATATTCTGATTGGTAATGAAGAGGATTTCCAATTGTGCCTCGGCATAGAAGGTCCTGAAGCCGGTGGTAAGGGGATCGAGGCTGAAATTGAAGGTTTCAAAGGTATGATTGGTCGGGTTAAAAAAGCCTATCCCAATGCCTCTGTATTTGCGACAACACTTCGTCAAGTCATCAGCGCCAACGAACATCTGTGGGGTGCAATTATGCTGGAAGGAAATGATTGGCAAGTAATCGAACCACGTAAAATAACGGTATTGGATCGTATTGGCGGTGGTGATGGTTTCGTCGGAGGTTTGCTTTATGGCATTCTGAAAGAATGGTCTCCTGAGAAATGGCCGCAATTTGGATGGGCAACCGGTGCATTGGCCACAACATTTCTGACAGACTATGCGCAGCCAGCCGATGAAGATATGGTTTGGAGTATTTGGAAGGGAAATGCACGGGTAAAACGCTAACTAATGCTGTATTACGAAATAGGTTCGATCGATTTGGAATTAGGCCCGGACGATTTGAAAAAAGGGTTGTTTGAAGCCTTGGACAAGATGGGCAAAAAGCGGAAAGTACTGGCGATACCGCCAGATTACACCCGATTGCCCAGTCGTGCAGGTGAATTGACAGAATTCACCTGGGAGTATTATGGGGCGCTTCTTACAGATGTTCTTCCTGCACTGGGCACTCATTCGCCCATGACCCAACATCAAATCAGCCATATGTTCGGAAAGATGCCAGCGTCGTTGATTCGTGAGCACGATTGGCGGCACGACGTAGTGACTGTGGGCACTGTACCTGCGGCATTTGTTAAGGAAGTTTCCGATGGTGCCGTTGATTTTCCATGGCCGGCTCAAGTCAACAAATTGTTGATTGAAGGGAATTTCGATTTGATTTTGTCCATTGGGCAAGTTGTACCGCACGAAGTAGTGGGTATGGCCAACTACAATAAAAATATTTTTGTTGGAACAGGTGGTGTGGAAGGGATCAATAAAAGCCATTTTGTCGGCGCTTCCTACGGGATGGAGCGAATGATGGGCCATGCTGATACACCTGTCCGCAGGATATTCAATTATGCATCTGAACATTTCACCAATCAGTTGCCTATTGTTTACGTACAAACAGTAGTTGGATTGGATAAAAAAGATGGTAAAGTCAAAACTCGCGGCTTGTACATCGGTGATGATTTTGAAGTATTTGACAAAGCAGCAAAACTTTCTTTGCAAGTCAATTTCGACATGTTGGACAAGCCTTTGAAAAAGGTTGTTGTTTATTTGGATCCAACTGAGTTCAAGAGTACCTGGCTTGGAAACAAGTCAGTTTACAGAACTCGGATGGCCATTGAGGATCACGGTGAATTGATTATTCTGGCTCCGGCCTTGAAGGAATTTGGTGAAGACAAAGAAATTGACCGATTGATACGAAAATATGGGTATTTCGGCACTCCAGCCACACTCAAGTCTTGTGAAGAAAATGTCGAACTGAGAAAGAATCTGAGTGCGGCTGCCCATTTGATTCATGGTTCCTCGGAAGGCCGCTTCAGCATTACCTATTGTCCGGGAAAGGGCGCAGAGAATTTGACCAAGGAGGAAATTGAAAGTGTTGGATTCAAGTATGCCGACATCGATGAAGTGACTTTAAAATATGACCCCTCAAAGTTGCGAGACGGGTACAATACATTGCCGGACGGAGAGGAAATCTATTACATCTCCAACCCCGCCTTGGGGTTGTGGGCGTTTAAAGACCGGTTTAATTATTAAGCCGTTGAATGCAAATCTAGTTTTATGAAGTTTATTATCGACGATAAGATTCCTTATATCCAGGGAGCGTTGGAGCCGTTTGGTGAGGTTCTGTATCTTTCAGGCCCCAAAACAACTCCTGAAATAGCCAGGAATACCGACGCCATCATCACCCGCACACGTACCATTTGTAACGAACAATTACTAGCCGGTTCCTCTGTGAAAATCATTGCAACTGCCACCATTGGTTTTGATCATATTGATACGGAATATTGCGATAAGGCAGGAATTCTTTGGACGAATGCTCCTGGCTGTAACTCCAAATCCGTGGAACAGTACATCGCATCGGCTCTTTTTGTATTGGCTGAACGCAAGGGTTTTGAGTTAAAGGGTAAAACCATCGGAGTCGTTGGCGTAGGGCAAGTAGGATCGAAAGTGGCCCGAGTTTGTGAACTTTTCGGAATGAACGTCTTGCTGAATGACCCTCCCCGCGCCAGACAAGAAGGACCAGATAAATTTTGCAGTTTGGAGCGAATCATGGAAGAGGCAGATTTTATATCGCTTCATGTGCCGCTCAATATGCAAGGAGTGGACGCAACCTTTCATTTGGCTGATGAACTTTTCTTTCAAGCGCTTAAACGCAAGCCCTTCCTTTTTAATTCCTGCAGGGGTGAGGTATTGGATACAAATTCAGCCAAATTTGCAATAAAAAACAACCTGATTTCTGGGTTGGTGATTGATTGTTGGGAGAACGAACCAGCTTTGGATCTTGAGCTTCTAGAGCTGGTTGATTTGGCGACACCACACATTGCGGGTTATTCCAAGGATGGTAAAGCCAACGGTACAACCATGAGCATTCAAGCTTTGAGTCGCTTTTTTGGTTTGGGTATTGACGATTGGAAAGCACAAAATGTGGAACTTCCTTCAACTACCTTGATTGAAATGGACGGTAACGAACTGTCCGATGAAGAAATGCTTTCTAAAGCCGTTTTAGCAACTTATGATATTCGGGTTGATGATGCCGATTTACGCAGAAATCCCGAATTGTTTGAGAAATTGAGGGGTGATTACCCAGTAAGAAGGGAATATCCCGTATATTCCATCCATTGCCGAAATGTAAGACAAACTATTCAAGAAAAATTAAAAGCGCTAGGCTTCAAAATAACCGAATGATTTAACGTAAAACCATAAACAAATAGTATGAAAAAATTAGCAGACATTGGATTAATCGGGTTGGCCGTCATGGGCGAAAACTTGGTGTTGAACATGGAGAGCAAAGGCTTCACTGTGGCAGTATTCAACCGTACCGTAGAAAAAGTGGATCAGTTCATGGCTGGTCGCGGAGCCGGCAAGAATTTTATCGGTGCACATTCCATCGAAGAACTTTGTGCTTCACTTGAAAGACCTCGCAAAGTGATGATGTTGGTCAAAGCCGGTCAGGCAGTTGACGATTTCATCGATAAAATCATCCCTTTTTTGGAACCTGGCGACATCATCATCGATGGCGGTAATTCCCATTTCCCCGATACCATTCGCAGAACCAAATACATTGAAAGCAAAGGCTTGTTGTTTATCGGAACCGGTGTTTCAGGTGGCGAAGAGGGTGCACTGAACGGCCCGTCCATCATGCCAGGTGGTTCACCTGCCGCTTGGCCTGCTGTAAAAGAGATCTTTCAGGCCATTTCAGCGAAAGTTGAGGATGGTTCAGCTTGTTGCGACTGGGTTGGCGAAGGCGGTGCCGGTCATTTTGTAAAAATGGTACACAATGGCATTGAATACGGCGATATGCAGATTATCTGCGAAGCTTATCAGATGATGAAAGAAATGCTGGGAATGAACGCTGACGAAATGCACGAAGTGTTCAAAAACTGGAACGAAGGCGAGCTTGATTCCTATTTGATTGAAATCACAAGGGACATCATGGGTTACAAAGATGAAAATGGCGAGGCGCTGGTTGAAAAAATCTTGGATACTGCAGGCCAAAAAGGTACCGGAAAATGGACTGGCGTTGCTGCTCTCGATTTGGGTATTCCATTGACCTTGATTGGAGAATCCGTGTTTGCCCGTTGCTTGTCCGCTCAAAAAGACATCCGCGTGGAGGCTTCTAAAATACTAAGTGGCCCTGCCGAAAAATTCAGCGGAGACAAGGCTCAAATGATTTCCGACCTTAAAGACGCTCTGTTTGGTGCCAAGATCATTTCGTATGCACAAGGTTACAACCTGATGATGGAAGCAGCTAAGGATTACGGATGGAATCTGAACTATGGTGGAATTGCTTTGATGTGGCGTGGTGGTTGCATCATCCGTTCCGTATTCTTGGCTGATATCAAAAAAGCATTTGATAAGAATCCCAACCTGACCAATTTGTTGTTGGATCCCTATTTTAAAGAAAAGGTGGAAACCGCTCAAGCAGGATGGCGCAGGGTTTGTGCCACGGCCATGATGTACGGAATTCCGGTTCCTGCACTGACCACAGCCCTCTGCTATTTCGACGGCATTCGCAGCGAACGTTTGCCTGCAAACCTTTTGCAAGCTCAAAGAGACTACTTCGGTGCACATACCTACGAACGTGTTGACAAACCCAGAGGGGAGTTCTTCCATACCAACTGGACGGGAAAAGGTGGCGACACTGCTTCCTCCACTTACGTGGTTTAATGCATCAACATACTTAAAAAGAGAGCCGTTTCATCATTTCGTTGAAGCGGCTCTCTTTTTAGTTTGGCAGTTTTTGTATCTTTGTATCGAAAATCCTAATAATATCAATTCTAATTAAAAATAATTCATTTTCATTCATGGAAACAAACTCTTTGTTCACTGCAGAAACTTACCGTGTTGCCGATATCAATTTAGCCGATTTCGGTCGCAAGGAAATTGAACTGGCTGAATTCGAAATGCCCGGCTTGATGGCTCTTCGTGCCAAATATGGTCAGACTAAACCGCTAAAAGATGCCCGCATCATGGGCTCATTGCACATGACCATTCAGACTGCCGTGTTGATTGAAACATTGGTTGAATTGGGTGCTGACGTACGCTGGGTTAGTTGCAACATTTACTCTACTCAAGATCATGCCGCCGCCGCAGTTGCCGCCGCAGGTGTTCCCGTATTTGCTTGGAAGGGTGAAAGCCTTGAGGAGTATTGGTGGTGTACACTTCAGGCACTGAATTTTCCGAATGGTCAAGGCCCAACGTTGATCGTTGACGATGGAGGCGATGCCACGCTCATGTGCCACCTTGGTTTCAAGGCTGAAAAGGACCCTTCCGTATTGGATGTTTTTGCAGGAACGGAAGATGAAAAATTGCTTCAGGACATCCTCAAAAACCTACTTAAAGAAGACAAATCATTCTGGACCAATCGTGTTCCTGCCATTCAGGGCGTTTCGGAAGAAACCACCACTGGTGTTCACCGCTTGTACCAGATGATGGAAGCCAAGGAACTGCTGTTCCCTGCTTTCAACGTAAACGACTCTGTGACCAAATCAAAGTTCGACAATCTGTATGGTTGCCGCGAATCACTTGCCGATGGCATCAAACGCGCCACGGACATCATGTTGGCAGGTAAGGTCGTGGTTGTTTGCGGCTACGGTGACGTTGGTAAAGGTTGCGCTCATTCCATGCGCAGCTACGGCTCACGTGTCATTGTGACCGAAATCGACCCAATCTGTGCGCTGCAAGCAGCTATGGAAGGATTTGAAGTGAAACCCGTTGAGGAAACATTGGCGGAAGGAAACATTTATGTGACCACCACCGGTAATAAAGACATCATCCGCATCGACCACATGAACAAGATGCTGGACAATGCCATCATTTGCAACATCGGTCACTTCGACAATGAAATTCAAGTTGAAAAACTGAAAACCTATCCTGGCATCAAGGCTCGCAACATCAAACCTCAGGTAGACCAATATTTCTTCCCCGAAGGCCATTCCATCATCCTGTTGGCCGATGGCCGCTTGGTAAACCTTGGTTGCGCAACCGGTCATCCTTCCTTCGTGATGAGCAACTCTTTCACCAACCAAACCCTAGCTCAAATTGAACTTTGGACCAAGAAGTACGAAGTGAATGTTTACCGTTTGCCCAAATACTTGGATGAAGAAGTAGCTCGCTTGCACTTGGAACGAATTGGTGTAAAACTGACCACATTGACCCCTGATCAAGCTGAATACATCGGTGTGAACGTGAACGGTCCATACAAAGCTGAACATTACAGATACTAATCGTATGAAGACGGTAATTCTTTGCGGCGGTTACGGAACCCGCATTCGCGAGGTGGCTGAAAACTTACCTAAACCCATGATCCCGGTCGGCGATTATCCGATTCTGTGGCACATTATGAAATATTATGCCCACTTCGGACATACCGATTTCGTACTTTGTCTGGGCTATAAAAGCGAGGTCATTAAGAATTACTTTCTGAATTACGGTGCCAAACCAACGGATCTGACCCTAACCATCGGAGGAGAAGTTCCTCCGATGAAAAGGCTGAAAACCGATGAAGACGGTTGGAAAATTGCTTTGGCCGAAACCGGACTGAATGCTATGACTGGTGCTCGCGTGAAACGAATACGCGAATACATCGGTGATGATGAAAACTTCATGCTGACCTATGGCGACGGTGTTGGTGACATCGATATCGAAGCCTTGGTTCAGTTTCATCTTTCTCACGGTAAAATTGCTACGGTTACTGGGGTACATCCTCCAGGAAGATTTGGCGAACTCGAATACAATGCTGAAACCAAGCAAGCAGAGGGCTTCAATGAAAAGCCTCAAGTGAGCGGTGGTAGGATAAACGGAGGTTTTTTTGTATTGAACCGTGCCGTTTTCGATTATTTGTCGGATGACGAAAGTCTGGTGTTTGAACAGGAGCCCATTCGCAAACTCGTGGCTGATGGCCAAATGCGAGTTTTCGAACACGATGGCTTCTGGCAACCGATGGATACGTCACGCGAATATAGTCTGCTCAACGAAATGTATCAAAAAAAGCAAGCACCATGGGTGAAGTGGTAACAAATAATGCCCTTTTCAACGGCGTTTATGCAGGTAAAAAAGTTCTGGTGACAGGCAATACCGGCTTCAAAGGCAGTTGGCTGAGTCTTTGGTTGCTCGAAATGGGTGCTGAAGTCTATGGTTTGTCAAACGATGTTCCAGGTGAACCCTGTATGTTCAATCAATTGGGAATCGAACAAAAAATTCATCATTTTTGGGCAGATGTTCGTGATGCTGCCAAAGTGCAGGAAATCGTCCACGAAATTCAACCTGACTTTGTATTTCACTTGGCTGCACAGGCATTGGTTTCCATTTCGTACGAGTTACCACTCGATACCATTTCAACGAATGTAATGGGTACCGCCAATGTTTTGGAAGCTTTGCGTCTAGAGAATCCAGATTGCACGGCAGTCATCATTACCAGTGACAAGTGTTACGACAACGTCGAATGGGTCTGGGGTTACAAGGAAACCGACCCCATGGGCGGAAAGGATATTTACAGCGGCTCGAAAGGTGCCGCGGAAATTGTCTTTAAAAGTTACTTTCATTCCTTTTTTCAAAAAGAAGGTTGCAAAGTTCGCCTTTGCACTGCCCGTGCCGGAAACGTCATCGGTGGCGGTGACTGGGCACAGGACCGAATTATTCCGGATTGCATCCGCTCCTGGAGCAAAGGACAGCCTGTTGAAATCCGAAGTCCTAAAGCTACCCGCCCCTGGCAACATGTGTTGGAGCCTCTGAGTGGTTATTTGAGGCTCGGACAAAAGCTTTCCCAAGATAAGGACCTGCACGGACAGTCCTTCAATTTTGGGCCTCAAGCAGAAAACAATCATACGGTGGTTGAACTTTTATCAGCTGTCGGCTCTATTTTTGGCATGCCTGCTGGTGTACAACCATACACCATCACCGGCAACATCCCTTTCCACGAAGCAGGTTTGCTAAAGCTCAATTGCGATAAAGCATTGTTCTTTCTCAAATGGACTCCGACGCTCGATTATAAGGAACTGATTGGATTCACCGCCGAATGGTACAAGGCCTGTAATCAGACCTCCTCCAACATGTACGCGTTCACAATGGCACAGCTTAAAACCTATCAGACGAAAGCTGCAGAACGGGCTCAGATCTGGACTTTAGCCGACTAAAAAAGCTATCCGATGGAAGGTGTCCTATTAACTCCGCTGAAACAGATTTATCATCCCAAAGGAGATGTCTTTCATGGTTTGAAAAAATCGGATCCCGGATTTTCTGATTTTGGTGAAGCCTATTTTTCAAGCGTACATTCAGGCGATATCAAACCTTGGAAAAAGCACATTCGTATGACACTGAACTTGATTGTTCCAGTTGGCAAAATCCGTTTTGTGATGTATGACGATCGATCGGATAGTCCAACAAAAGGTCAAACTTTTGCCGTTGAAATCGGGTCTGATAACTATCAGAGATTGACAGTGTCACCTGGTATATGGATGGCATTCGAAGGTTTGGATGATGGTTTGAATCTATTGCTGAACCTAGCAGATATGGAGCATGATCCCGATGAAGTGGAACGTGCTGAACTGGATCGATTCCAATACCCCTATTAAAGCCGACCATGAACGGAAATCAAAAGATACTGATTACTGGCGCTAATGGCTATCTGGGTGCTCAACTCAGTCAATATCTGGCTAATCAGGGTGCTAAAATAACGGCCCTTTGTTATCCCGATGCGCCCAACGATCCAATTTGGTGTTATGCCATGGATGAAGTGCTTGTTGGAAGCATAGCGGACTCCTCAACCATTGAAATGCTACAGAAGCGATCTTTTGACAGCATCATCCACATGGTATCGTTGGATCATCACCAGTCACAATCTTTTGCTTTGGAGGAAGTCTTGAAAATAAACGTTCAACCTTGTTGGGCATTATTGAATGCATTCTCTGGCAAAGGACTTAAATCCTTTCTTTTTTTCTCCACCATCCATGTTTACGGTCCGCTTCCCGCTCATTTCATCGATGAATTCAATCCATTGAACCCTGGCAATGTCTACGCGTTGACACATGTGATGTCGGAGCAAATATGCGATTTTTTCAATAGAACTACCAGTGCGAATTGCCTGAACGTACGTTTATCAAACAGCTATGGGCAGCCCGTTTTCCCAGAAAACAATTGCTGGTGGTTGGCAGTAAACGATTTGTGCCGTACGGCCTACTTTGAAAAGACCATAAAATTGCTTTCAGACGGTTCGCCTCAACGTGATTTCATACATGGTAGCGATGTATGTCAGGCTGTAGAGCTGTTGCTCGAACACGCACCCAAAGACAAGAAACGTCCTGCCTACCATATTTCCTCTTCGAAAACCTATACACTTTTGGAGCTGGCCGGTTTGGTCAAAGAAGTTTACAAGGAGCTATACGGACTGGATATTCCGGTGCATACACAGAGCGGCATGTCGGTTGAGGATTTCAACCACTTTTCTAAGAATCCACGATATCAGATTGACAACTCCGCTTTGAAAGAATTGGGTTTTGTACCGAAATGCGATATGCACGAGGGCATCCGTCAACTTTTCCAGTATTTTGAAAATCATGCGCACAATGCCTAAGTACAGTGTCGTTGTTCCCATATACAATAGGCCCGATGAAATGGCCGAATTGCTTGAAAGTTTGACGTTTCAGACGTACAAGGATTTTGAAGTGATCATCGTGGAGGACAATTCTCCCAATAAGTGCGACCTCGTTGCTCAATCCTTCAAGGATCGTTTGGATGTTCATTATTACTTTTTACCTGGTACAGACAGGAGTTTCCGCCGAAATTACGGCATGCAGCAGGCCAAGGGTGAATATTTTATCCTCTATGACTCAGATTGTGTGATTCCATCGGGGTATTTTGATGCTGTAGAAGCCGGATTGTTGGCAGAACCAGTGGATTGCTTCGGTGGCCCGGACAATGCAGACGACAGTTTCTCGGATATGCAAAAAGCAGTGAATTATTCGATGACTTCGTTCTTTACGACGGGTGGAATTCGAGGCGGAGCCAAACAAATGGAGAAATTCAATCCCCGTTCGTTCAACATGGGGATATCCAGAAAGGCATTTGAAGTGACCAAGGGTTTTCGATCCATGATTGGTGAAGACATCGATTTCAGCCTTCGGGTTCGTGAAAACGAGATGGAAACCAAACTCTACCGGGATGCATTTGTTTATCACAAACGTCGTGTGGACCTTCGTCGGTTTTTCTTACAGGTCAATACGTTTGGAAAATCTCGCATCGTACTTACTAAGGCACATCCTGGTTCTCTAAAGTTGGTTCATACGATGCCTGTCATCTTTGTGCTCGGCCATTTGACACTCTTAATGTTGGCTCTATTTTGTACACCGCTGTGGTTACTTTTTGTAGCGCTTTATATACTGCTTCTTTTCACAGATTCTTGGATTAAAAACAAACGCCTGAGAATAGCAATTTTATCTGTTGCAACGGCCTATACCCAATTGTTCGGTTATGGCATCGGTTTTCTGGATGAGGCTTTTACCGGTCGCGCTTCCAAGAAGATCAAGGAGCAGGAATCTTTGTATAAGTTATAGTGCTATTTGCGATACAGTAAATTGTCTGCCTTTTTGGTCGCCCACATCGTAATGCCGTTGGTGGCAATATAGAACCACATCAATGGGATGAACGAGAAAAAGAATCGTTTGTAGGAATAACGCAACACATTTTCGATTTTGTCCCAAACATAATCAATCTGATAGATGAGGAGGGTGTATAAAAGTATCACTCCAAATGTAGCAAATAACAAAGCTGCTTGATCTCCTTTTCGGAACACGTTCCATAAATTGACCAATAACATCAGACCAAAAACGACAACCCCGATGCCGTAATACTGGGTGTTCAGGTAAAGTGGTTTCAGCTCTCGATACATGGTAGCTAGCTTATCACCGTCCCAGAACAAGTGAGTGATGATCAAGTTGCTACCTGAGTGGATCTGGTTCGCTTTAAGAAAGAGAATCCAATAGATGAACCCGAAAAAAGCTGTCACGAAAAACAACAAACTTTTTTTCCAGTCTATGTCTTTTTTAAAGAACCGATAGAGTACCAACAAACTGGCCATTCCAGAAAAAACAATGCCTTCGTTTCGGGTAAAACAGTTCATGGAAAGTAGGATGGCAGAAAGCACCAGCAATTTTGGATCTTTCTTATCAAACCAAAGCACAGCGAAAAGCAGGCCTGAAGCGGCATAGACGGTGTGCAGCAAATTGATGCCTGAAAGGGCGGAAAAAGCCAGCATTTCTGGTGTGATCATCATCATGAACGTGAAGATGGCTGCTGCTGTATGGGTCGTGACACGCTTGAGGAGGGCGTAAAAAATGCCCAGAAAACTCAAATACATCATCGCATTGACAATCTTGGAGGCCATGGCGCCAAATAGGTATACGTAAGCGTAGGAAAGCTGCGCAAAAGGGGTGTATGCAGCCAACCCTGCATCCGACTGGAAGTTGTAGTTTGGGCTGTTGAACAGTGAAAGACCCTTGAGTGTTCCTTCGGCAGCTATGGCCATACCGACGAAATTGAAGCCACGAATGCTGTCAGTGTCAAAGGAAGGGAAAAAAACGGTTTTGTAGAAGTTCATGCCTTCAAACCAAACGATCAGGAAAGTGAATAGGATCCATACTATGTTTGGCTTCGGCAATTTGAAATTCTTCAGGTTGCAACGACTAAAGAATTCAGAATCTTTTTTCAGGTTTCTGAAAACCAAAAACAACAAGCCGGCCAGTGTGATCAGGCTAATGAGCGTGGTTCCACCAAGGGTGATACCGATGTTGCTCCAGTCGAGCAAGGACATCAGAAATGTCTGGAAACCCATTCCAAGCGGGAAAGAAAGACTAAGGTATTCCAACAAGGTGAATTTGGTGGAAATAGCCAGCATGATGGCCAGTCCAATGAGTATCGTAAGGGAGATGCCTAGTAGGATCATGACTGGATTGCGTTAACGGATTTGGGACTTATGGAGTGGAAGAATGTCTACCTGATTACGTTGCTTGGGTTCGTAATCCAAACGGTCAAAACCCCAGCCGTGTAGTACAAAAATATATTGGGCCTTGTCATAGAAGGGGTTTTTGCCCTTTTCCTGATCGTAAACGATGGTTCGCGGGTAAAGGAAGTGCGATGCCCAGGGTTTCATACCGATCTCATACCTTAGTGTCAGGTTTGTGGTTTTCTGCGTTAGAATGAGTGGAGGAGGGAACAAAATGATGGCGTTGGGCGGTGTATTGTCTCGTATCATTTTGAGGACCATGAATTCCACACCGATTTTAGCTTCGTATTTGGTATCGTATGCAATCTGGCTTTTCATTTTTGGATCGCTCACACCCCGTGAACGGTTGTTTATCTCATTTTGTACCAATCCACAATATTTATAGCCATCTTTCAGAAGACTGTTGTATACCCAGTTGTAAGAAAGGACATTTTTGTTGCACCACACCAGAAACATCACGGCAATCAAACCAAAGAGCAGGTTGTATGGTTTGAACAGGAAGGTAAACCAGCTACCGGAACCAGCGCTTTTTTCAACGTTAGGTTGTTGCAGCGGTTTTCCTGACGAAGCCTTCTTCGTGGTCGTTTGATTCTTGCCAGAGGTTGAAGGTTTGGGTTTCATGGTGCTAAAAATTGAATTTATTGGTGCAATTTACGTTTGATGATCGGAAAATACAAGCGTCTGAAAACCTTCATAAAGAGGGCTGGGGTGAATTGCTCGAGCCAAAGAATGCGTCTAAGTGTCGAAAACTCTTTGGTGTAGCGATATTCCAGAAATTTATCGTAACGGTTTATAGTTTCTTTCAGGTCGTTCATTCGTTGTTTCTTTGTTTTTTTGGACCATAAACCACTTTGGCTGATCCTATAAACGGATGAAAGATCTTTGAGTTTGGCGATATAACCCCACTGACCCAAGGCAAGACCCAACATCCAGTCTGCCGTATTGATGTCGAAGATTTCGGGCTTTAATTTCTTAATGGCACTATTTCTGAAAACGCAGGCTGAAAGGTTACCCAGTAGGTTCCCCATGGCCAACATGCGTGCGCTGATGTATTGATAGTCCTCTTTGAAGGGCCATTTTTGAGCGATAAAAAGGCCTTGTTCATGATACAGGTTGTTCAGCCGATTCATGGTCATCACGCAATCGAGGTGGTTTTCCAAAAAATCAATGTGCTTTTGGATGCGATTCGTCTCCAGCCAATAATCATCCCCCTCCATCACGGCAATATAATCACCATCGCAGGCGGCAAAAGCTCTGCGGTAATTGTGAAAGATGCCCACGTTGGCTTCTTTAGGAAGATAAATGAATGGAAAAGGAGACTTGGCTTCGTAAGAACGAATGATGTCCATGGTGTTGTCGGTGGATGAATCATCGGCAATCACCAGATTTAACGATCCGTCGAATTGCTGCATCAAGATGCTTTCAACGGCTTGTCCGATGTATTTTTCCTGGTTGTAGCAAACCAACAGGACGTTAACTTGTATCGTATTCATACTTTTCATATCCAACCGTGAAAAAGCTTAAACCATGCCGCCCTGCAAACAAACCAAAGGTGTCGAAGCACGGTAGGCAACCAACCATAATAATGGACCATGATGTTGAATCGTTCCTTGAGGGAAGCCTTCATTTTTTTCTTTGAAACCCCACCGTCAAGGAAATGGGAGAGTACAAGACCGGTATTATGTATGTTCGTTGCTTTTTGAAGACATCGAATGGTCCAATCAAAATCCCCGGAATAGTGGTATGTCAAATCGTATTCAGGAGCTAGTGAACGTTTGACCAGCATGGATTGGTGACAAACCAGCATGCCCATCCGGAAACTTTTCCAAGTGAGCTTTTTAGGAGCCTTCAGACGTCTTTTCCCCATTACTGAACCTTTCGAGTCCACAATCAGCGTCTCACCATAGATAAAATCAGGTTCTGTTTTACCCGATGGAATGGACTTGAAAAGTGCATCCAAGGTACTTGGAGCAGCAAGAATGTCTCCAGCATTTAAAAATAAGACATAGTCACCCGTTGCCAACCGGAGGCCCTTGTTCATGGCGTCATAAATGCCTTTGTCCGGTTCACTGATCCAGCGAACCGGATGACTTTTATCCAAGAAAGGAATGTATTTCTGAACTTTTTCGATGGTATTGTCACTTGATTTACCATCAACAATCACCCACTCAAAGTCCTTATAACTTTGGCCCAAGATGCTTTGTGCCGTTTTATCCAACAGCTCGCCCGGATTGTAGGTGATGGTGATGATGGAAACCTTCATGACTTACTTGGAGTTGATGCGTTTTTTTCTGTACTCAAGAAAAAGACCTGCCAATAGGCCAATTAGGACGAGACTCACCAAAATGGAACCCCAAAGTGAAATTTTTGCACTCTTTGCATAGAGTGTGTCTTCACAATGGAATTCAATCTGATGCTTTCCTGCAGGAACTTTTAGCGCTCTAAGGATGTAATCGACCCGGATCGGAGTCACTTCAGAGCCGTCAACGTATGCACGCCAGGTCTTGTAAAAGACTTCGGAGAAAACAGCCAAGTTCTCGTTTTTTGCCTCGTAACTGTATACCAGTTTCTTAGGAGAGTATTCAGTCAACAGGATTTTTGAGGTGTCAGCTTGTTTGAGTACGTCCATGCCAAGTGTTTTTTGCCAAGCCTTGTCGATGATGGCAACCTTACCAGGATTGAAGTTGGTCAGGGCTACGATTTCTTCATCGGGTGAATTCACCCATTGAATATTTTCCACAAACCAGGCATTGCCAAGAGCTCCAGGATTTTGCTGAACGGTCGAACCGCCTTCTTGTGTCGGAACGATGACATAGCGGGTATTCAGCATGTTTAAAACATTCATGTTGATGCCTTTACTGGACAAGTGGTAATCGATGATGTCCTGATAGCGGCGGAATTTGGCAGGGCTATAACCACCGATTGATTTGTGGAAATAGGAGGTTCTGGACTCATTGAACGTGTTTGAGGCCAAATTCAAAACACGGAAATTTGGATCTTTGTCCTGCAAGATTTTCAGGTCGTTTTCGGTTGGAGTAATGGCTTTTGCCTCTCTTTTTGGCATGAAGCTGTCATCGTTCAGGAAGCGTTTGTCCACAGACCAAAGATCGACAAGAATAAGTAAGCCGAGTATGCCGATGAGCAGGGTCGGTTTGATTTTAGCTTTGATGAGCAACCAGATGGTGCCCGCTGCCAGCAAGATATAAATGAGCGAGCGCCATGCATCGGAAGTTAGCATGTGCTTGCGGTCTTCTTGTACGGCTTGTATCAACCAGGCTGGGAAACTGGCATCCGTTGCCCCTGTGAAACTGAACATGCCACCACCGAACAATGCAAAGAAAAGGCTAAGACCGCCGGTGATACCAACTGCAATGTAAAGGGGTTTCAGGAGTGTTTTCTTATCTGTACGTGTCAAGATTTCCTTGATGGCCAGAATGGCCAGTGTCGCCATGGTCACTTCCGCAATGACCAGTGCCATGGATGGCGTTCGGAACTTGTTGTAAAGGGGTAAATAATTGAAAAGGAATTCATTGACTGCTTCAAAATTGCGTCCCCAAGAAAGAATTAGGGCTATGATTGTTGAAATAAGTATCCACCAGGGTTCTGGTCCTTTGACGATGATCAGACCAAGTATGAATAGAAAGCAAATGATGGCACCTATGTAAACTGGGCCTGATGTGCCAGGTTGATCACCCCAATATGCTGGGAATTGGCTGATGTATTGATCAGCCTGACCTGTCTGTTTAAGGGCTTCGTAAGTCTTGGAATCCTTTCCTAGATTGTATTGCGAGCTACCACCATAGAAATTCGGGATCAGCAAGGTCATGGATTCTGCTTTGCCGTAGCTCCACGCATAGGCATAGTCGATATCAAGACCTGAATTTTCTTGTTTCCCGTTGGCATTCTGTTTCAGAACGGCTCCACCGCGCATGGTTTCTTTTGAGTAGTCAGCTGTCGGAATCAAACGGTCCACTGCCGGCAAAACCGCCAAAGCAGCGACCACTACCAATATTACGGAGGATTTTAAGAAGTCCTTGCCCGTTTTTTCTTTCAAGGCGTAGATGAAATACACGATGGCAAGCACCACAATGATCAGCAATAGGTAATAGCTGATTTGCTGATGGTTCCAAAGCACATTCATGCCTGTGAAGAACAGGGTGATGAGGCTTCCTAAAAGGAATTTCTTACGGTAGGTCAGAATGATACCACCGATGATCGGGGCCATCGTGGCCATGACCAAACCTTTGTTTACGTGACCGGCATCAATAATGATAAGATTGTAAGAGGCTAGTCCGTAAGCAATTGCCCCGATGATGCTAAGCCAAGGAGTACAACCGAGGGCTAGCAGGAAAATGTAGAACCCAAGTAAATAAAGGAAAACGACACCGACATGAAACGGTGGCAAATTCAGCATGATGACATTGGCGAATTTTCCGAAAATGTTGTTGGACGGTGGCATATAGGCGTAGTTGGCTGGCATGCCGCCAAACATGGCATTGGACCACATGGCATAATCTCCGGTTTGTTCGTGATACGTACGTAGGTCGTGCCCCCAACCAAAACTGCTGGTGACGTCACCTTGCGGTAAGTCCTTGTTTTCGAACATGATCGGTGAAAAATAGAAAATGGCCAAGCTACTGAATAGCGCAATGGCAAGGATGTGAGGGAGGTACTTCTTAAAATTAAAGCCTTTCATGTTTATGGGTTTTTACGGGTTTTATCGATGATTTCTTTCCAGAAAGTTTCATATTCGTATTTCTCGAAAGCGTGACAAGAAAATGGCAACTGATTGCCAATCAGAGTGTATAGTTTGGATGGCTTTTGCTCCATACAGAAGCGGGCACCGGTCGGTACATCGGGAATTTTAAAGGACATGGACGTTCCTTGGAAGGCTTCTGCCCAGAAACAATCTTCATTTACCCGTTCATCCGTATAATGTTGCAGGATGTATTCCACCGTTTTTCGAGTGAAAGTAAGCACCAAAAGCATCTGAAGCGTTTTCAGCAGCATTGGCAACAACTGTTTTTTTCGCAAGCTCTTGATGAAGAACCAGGAGGATTTATAGGGGAAGTTCTTATCAAAAGCGTTCAGAAAAGTCGAAATCTTTCGAAGGGAAATTCCACCATTTCCGACTTTCCAAAATTCATCGCCCTGATAATTGAAACCATAGTGTTTTAGCCAGGGTGCACCAATGTAATCGTAGCCTTTTTCACACCACTCAGAGAGTTCGTCTTTGAAGACAAATCCATCCAGTTGATAAAGGAGCATGTATTCATAATCCTTAAAACGGTCGTAGAAATCCCGGCTTAAAAGCAATTGGCTGTATGAGAAGACACTGACAAAGTAGCTTTGATCAAAGTAGGTTACTTTAAAGGGTTTTTTTGCTTGGAGAAAGGCGTCCTGATAGACACTGATATCCACCTCTCGGTGCGTGACCAAGGTAATCGGATGGTTTTTCAATACCCTGAGGCATTGATTCAGTGAAAGGACCTCCATCGGGCTGAGGGTGGGTAAGTAAACTGGTATGACGACGTTGACCTGCATTCTATTTGCGGACTACAGCGAAAAAAACGGGTTGCAAAAGGCGATGCGGCATGGTACCGTTTATTTTTCTGGCCGTTCTTACAAAGAACCAGAGGCATTTTTGCATAACGGCTTGGACCTTAGATTTAAGGCTGTTGTCCAGAAAGTCAAATCCATGACATTCCACCGAGGAAAATCCAGCAAGTTGAAGTAATTGAGCAAGGCTCCGTTCCGTATACCCGGTTTCGTGTGTGAAGTCGTCGTAGAGGAAAATAGTAGCGGTGATGGATTGCATGTTGGGAACCTGGACTAGCAGTATACCATCTTCGGTCAACGCCCTTCGTACAGAAGTCAAGATTTCAATAACCTGATTCTTAGGAATATGCTCGACTACATCGCACATGGTGATGAGGGAATACTTTTGTCCTTTTAAAAAATTGGGAAGGTCGTTTGCCAAAAAACCATTGAAACCCAGTTCTTTGATATAATTGACCACCGAAGCAGAAATATCGACTGCCTGAAGGTTTGAATAGCCCAGTCCGCTAAGGCAAGAAAGCATTTCACCTTTGCCAGGCCCGATGTCCAGAATGCCGGCTTCTTTGTCTGCTGGAAAAAATCGTCTGTAATTCTTTTCAAACTGGCGAATTTTGGCAACAGTCTGTTGGCCGGCGCCCAAGCCAATGTTGATGTAATTTTCGTAGATGTCCATGTCCTTCGGTATAGGGATGCAAGTTCGGCAAAGATACATTTTTCAAGTAGAAAATGCACCCCCATTTTAATAAGTACGCGCGCGAACCTCAATTTTTATGCACCGTTGCGTGAAAACAATTTTTATCACGTACATTTGCATACTTAATCAATAAAGTCCATGAGTTCTGAGAAACCCATCCTCGTCACCAAGCCAGCGCTACCGCCTTTGGGTGAATTCTTGCCCTATCTGGAGGAAATCTGGGATAATTGCTGGCTGACGAACAATGGGCCCATGCACCAGAAGTTGGAAAAGGAACTGGCTGATTATTTGGGCGTCAATTATCTTTCCCTTTTTTCGAACGGGACTTTGGCATTGATCAGTGCCTTGCAGGCTTTGGGCATCAAGGGAGAAGTCATTACGACTCCTTTCAGTTTTGTTGCAACCACTCATTCGCTTTGGTGGAATGGCATCAAACCGGTTTTTGTCGATATCGATCCTGAAACGTTCAATCTGGATCCCTCCAAAATTGAAGCAGCCATCACACCGGAAACGACGGCCATCATGCCTGTTCATGTTTATGGCAATCCTTGCAATACTTCAGAAATCAAACGCATTGCCGACAAGCATGGACTGAAAGTCATTTACGATGCCGCTCATGCCTTTGGTGTAAATGTGGATGGAAAATCCATTTTGGCTGAAGGCGACCTTTCCATCCTGAGTTTTCATGCAACAAAGGTCTACAGCACCATCGAAGGTGGCGCCATCATTTGCCATGATGAGCAGATGAAACACCACATTGACAATCTCAAGAATTTTGGATTTCGTGGTGAATTGGTAGTTGAAGAACCTGGCATCAATGCCAAGCTCAACGAGGTGCAGGCAGCATATGGTCTTCTATCCTTGAAATATGTCGATTCCTACATCGAAAAGCGCCGTTCCATCGCACAAATGTACCGTGAAAAGTTAAAAGAAACTTCAGGATTGACCCTGTTGCACGACTTCCCCGGAGTTCGACATGCATATTCTTATTTTCCCGTTTTAGTCGATGAAAAGGCCTTTGGCATATCAAGAGATGCCTTATATGATGTCTTAAAGAGTAAGTCCATATTTTGTCGCCGTTACTTTTATCCGCTTATTTCCCATTTCGAAACTTACAGCAGTTTGCCTTCGGCCGCACCCGAAAACTTACCGATTGCTACGAGTGTCGCTGGCAAAGTTCTCTGCTTGCCAATTTATCCGGAGCTTTCTTTTGAAGATGTGAACAAGGTCGTTAATTCTATCAAAGAAGCATGTCAGGGTTGAATAAAAAAGCGTTTCTGATTTTTTCCGGTTACAATCAACGGGCTGTTGTTGCTTTCTGTAGAGAGGCGACTCGATTGAATGTGCCTTTTTGCATTCTTGCAAAATCGGAAGAAGACACCATATTGAAAACGATCTATAAGAAGCAGGTTTACGCTATTCGTGCTGAAAAACTGCTCTTGAAAGCTGATTTGGATTTATGTATTGCAAAAACCAAAACAGCTACGAATTTCACGGATTTTATTATCCTTCCCAGTTCAGAGTTTTTGGTTCGTTTTTTTCTTGAGAATAGATCCTACTATGAGCTTTTGAATTGTACAGTTCCACTGGTTTCATCGACACTTTATGCAAAAGTTTCTGACAAATACTCCTTTGCGAAATTATGTGAGGAAAATGATTTGTTGATACCCTTGGAATTTAAAAAACCAGAGAACCTTCCCTATCCGTTCGTTGCGAAACCGCGTTTGTATTTTTCAAATAGTAGAGCTCGAACATTAAACCCGTATCTGATCTTAAAGGAAGCTGATTGGAGTGAGTTCCTTAATAAGGAAGAAACAGATGCGTTTTATTATCAGGAGTTCATTACGGGTGCTTGCTATTATTTGCTTTATTATTTGAGCAATAAGCAAAATGACGTTTGTTATTCACAGAAAAATCTGGTTCAACAGGCTGGTGGTAAATCGATGATTGTTGCGCGGAGTTCCGACGTACATAATCTGCCAATAGGAAACAAGTATTTGAACATGCTTAAAAAGGAGGGTTTTGAAGGACTCATCATGATTGAACTCAAGAAAAAAGGCGATGAATTCGTCATGATTGAAGCCAATCCAAGACTTTGGGGGCCGTCACAACTTTTTGTTGACGCAGGTGTTCCCATTTTTGAAGCTTTCATGAAAGATCAGGGTTTTGAGATTCAGACCTCTGGACTTTTAGAAATCAAAGAGGTGATGTACTTTTGGCACGGTGGAATGGCAGAAGACCAAAAAAACGGAAAAGAAATTGCTTATCATGAGTACACACCTGAATTACTGGATGAAAATCTAGAAAAGTTGTTGGCATGTGAAGTCTATTTAAGAGAAGATACGAAAGACATTTTTTATAACGAATCCAAAGGTATATGTTGAAAGAAAAATTAGAAGCGTTGTACAACGACGGTTCGAAACACTCCAGATATCAGAACATTCCTGCGTTTGTTCGGAATGAATTGGGATACACGGAAACCATCGATGAAAACTGGCGCGGCGATACGGCACGTTATACCTATCTAACCGAGACGCTTTCATTTGGAGATGGGAAAAGTATCGGTGAAATCGGTGCAAATACAGGTTTCTTTACATTAAGCCTGGCCCATTCGAATCCGACTTCTACGTTTTACGCATACGAAATCAATCCCACTCATGCGGCTTTCATTCAGGACATTGGTGAAAGTTTTCAAATGAAAAATCTGGTTGTCAAATCACAAGGTGTAGACATGGAAGGCATCGCCTTGATGGAAAATCATGATATTCTTCTGAATTACAATGTTTTGCATCATGCTGGTGTAGATTTTGACACCGATAAATTGTTGTCAGTAGAAGACTACGAAGGTTATGCAATTGAATATCTTAAGCGTATGGCTGCCAAGACAAAGAAGATGGTCTTCCAAATCGGATCAAATTGGGGTGGAAATAAACTCAAGCCCATCATCCCATTGAGCGATGATGCCGAAAAGATTGCTTTCAATGCACGTCTGTTTAAAAATGCTGGCTGGAAAATCCTTGATATTTCACTTCATACACGATTGAACGGTTCGCTCGAATATCGTGCCATTTCAACAGATATTCTGGAACAAATCAACTGTTGTTCCCTCGGTGAAGAAAAATCGTTGATCGAAAAGTTGGTTGATTTGACTGAGTTTCCTAGCTTCAGTGAATTCTATAGAAGACCAATTTTCATCGTTGAATCCAAGTAAAACATGCCTGCTCCGATACTGATTTCTGTTTATGCGCGCCTCAAACACCTACAGGGTTGCATCGACTCATTGAAGGAAAATGAGTTGGCTAAGGAAACGGACTTGTTTGTAGTATCGGATGGGGCTCATCTTATCCAACTCCAAGAAACTATCGAGCAAATTCGAGCCTATGTTCGGACAGTAAAAGGTTTTAAATCCGTTACACTTTTTGCATGGGAGAAAAATCTTGGTGGAGCAGAATCTGTTCGTAGGGCCCGTAAGGAAATCTTCGATCGATTCGATAGCCTTATTTATATGGAGGATGACAACATCGTTTCGCCGCTTTTCCTCTCTTATATGAATGATGGATTGGTACGTTATCAGGTTAATCCATCAGTGTTCGGCGTTTGCGGTTTCAATGTCAATGTAAAGATTCCAGAGGGTTATCCGTACGATGTGTATTTCATGAATTACATTTCAGCCAACGGCTGGGGAACCTGGAAACATAAGTATCTTCCATTCTTGGAAAACTATACGTTGCCCGATTTCAAAAGCAAGGAGTTTAAGGGCTATTTCCATTACCTGGAAAAATCGGCCAACAACTTGAAGCGAATGGTACGGCAAGGAGCAAATTGGGGAGATGCCAAAGTGACTCATTATCTGTATCAGCAGAAATTGGTGTGTATGTTTCCATGCAAATCACTCGTTTACAACACGGGTTGGGATGGATCCGGCGAGCATTGCGGAAAAGATGAATCCTATTCTAAGCTGGAAATCAACACTGTAGAACCGATAAACAGCTTTCCCTTAACTTCTACCATCGATCCGGGTTGGCAAAAAGTAATCCGGGATTTTACCAAATATCCCTTTTTGGGGAAATGGAAAACCGCCCTGTACGATCAAAAAATGAGAATGAAAAGGCGTTAATGCTTTTTCCGCTGATTGACAATCTTAAGAACCCAACCCCAAACTTCCATCATTGCCTCGAGTTTTAAAAGGCGGCATATCAGTACATAGAATGATCCTACGAATAAGATACAGATGCTTAGCTTGAGAAGATTGCTATCTATTGACATGCTGATAAAGTATGCAGCACCACAAAGTATCGATGAAATGGCGAAATACGGTGTGCAGTCTTTAATATAGTGCCAGATTGTATAACCCACAACCTTGCCAGAAAGCAATAGGGAAAGCAGTAGCGCAGCCAAAGACGATAAAGCCAAACCAATGGCCAAGCCAATGACGCCCTTGTTGATGGTGATAAGGATCAATGCAACCAGTACTACCTTTTTTAAGATTTCAACATACAATACAGCTTTTGAACGACCTTTTGCCAAAACGGATTCTTGCAAAACAGCGTTGAAAGCGGTAAAAATTCCCGAAAAACAGAGAATTTGAAAGATGGGTACCGATTCCAGCCACTTCTCAGTCACCAGGAAAACAATCAGTGGTTTTGCAATAAGTACCACGCCCAACATAACTGGAAAACCAACGAATGCTACTGTTTTAATGAGTTTGCCCAGGATGCGTTTCAGCCGGTCGTCTTCTTCGTTCAACTGAGAGAGCAGCGGTACGGATACTGCACGAAAGGTGTTGGAAATCAAACCTGAAGGAATGTCTTGGTATTTGCTTGCAAAATTGAAGAAACCGAGCTGGGCAACGTTGTAAAAACGACCGATAATCAGCGAGTAAACATTGGTGAATGCTGCATTGATCAAATTGGTGAACATCACTCGACTTCCAAAAGGAAACAAATCCTTGAGAACCTTTTTGCGGAAGGTTCCGCCAGGACGAAAACCGCCATATCGCCAGCAAAAGATAACTTTGAAAGCGGAAAGTGAAACGGCTTGTATCACCAATGCCCAAACGCCGTAGCCCATCAAGGCGGCAGCTCCTGCCAAAATGGATGTTGGAATCAGGGCATAAATGTTTGCCTTGGCCGAACCGTTTAAATCCATCCGCAGATTTAGAACGATTTCCTGAACTACAAACAAGGCATTCAAGGGTACGATTAAGAATAAGACTCTGGATAGACTCACCAATTCCGGTTGATGGAAAAACTGAGCAATGAGTGGGGCAGAAAAGAAAAGTAAACAATAAAAGAGCAGGCTTGTTCCGACATTATAAAGGAATATGGTCTGCAACTCATCCTGGCTGGCCTTTTTCTGATTGATGATGGCTCTGCCGTAGCCACTACCAACAATGGCAATTGAAACGGCACTGAAGAACATCAGGGATCCGACCAGACCGTAGTCTTTGGAAGTTAGGGCTCGTCCGAGAATGATACCAGTGACAAAATACAGGATTTGCTGCCCGAACTTGTCGATAAAGCTCCAGACCAGCGCAGTCGTTGTTTTTTGTTTCAGGGTTTTTTCCATTAGATGGAAAGGAATTATAAACGAAGATAGTTAATTACTTTTTCAGTTCCACCACTTCCATTAAGTACCATTTCACCGGCCTTTTTTCCGGCCTCTTGGCGGTAGTGAGTATCGGTATCAAGTTTCTCAAGCTGCTCATTGCATGCAGACTCGGAGTCTATTGTGAATGCACCACCACAAGCCAACAGTTCCTTCGCTTCGTGGAATTTGCCGAAGTTGGGGCCAAATAGGACAGGAATGCCGTATACGGCTGCTTCCAATGTATTGTGTATCCCATTCCCAAACCCACCACCGATGTAGACCATGTCACCATAACGATAGATGGAAGAAAGCAAACCGAAGCAATCAATGATGAGGCAATCACTAGTGGCGGCTTCTTCAGGAGTGGTTTTTGTATAACGCAGAAAGGGTCTTTTCAATTGTGCTTCAATCGTTAAAAGATGATCTTCGTGAATTTCGTGCGGTGCAATGATGAGTTTCAAGTCAGGATGCGCATTAAAATAGGGGATGAAAAGCGCTTCGTCTTTGGGCCAGGAGCTTCCGGCAATGAGCACATTACCTTTGGCGCTTTTTGCAAATTGATCAGCAATGGGCAGATCTTTAGCTACGGCCTGAATTTCCAGTACCCGATCAAAACGTGTGTCACCAGATATGCTGACTTCATCCGTACGTCCAATTGATTGAAGCAAATCGATCGAGTTCTGATTCTGTACAAAAAGATGGGTGAACGAATTCAACATTCGTCGATAAAATGGGGCATAATTTTTAAAAAACAATTGCTCTTTTCTGAAAATTCCTGAAACCAAATAAGTAGGAATCTGTCGGCGTTTGAGTGCTGTTAGGTAATTGGGCCAAAATTCATATTTGATGAAAAAGGCTTTTTGTGGCTGTACTAAGTTCAGAAAGCGCCGTACATTCAAGATGGTGTCGAAGGGTAGGTAGCAAACCAAATCGGCTCCAGCGTAATTTTTTCGAACCTCATAGCCAGACGGTGAGAAAAAAGTTAGCAAGATGCCATATTCTGGATGTTCGCTGTGGATTCGCTCCATGATGGGACGACCTTGTTCAAATTCTCCAAGTGAGGCGGCGTGAAACCAGAGCCACGGTTTGGATTTGTCGATTCCATCGCGTAAAATACGCCATGAATTCCGATGACCGACCACCATTTTCCGAGCTTTCTTATGGAAAATTGCGACTAAACGGAATAGATATACATAAAGCAAAATGCCGAGTTGGTACATGTACGTGTATTTAGTTCAGTATTCGGATGGCCTGACGAAGCCGAAGCAATGTTTCTTCCTTTCCAATCATTCCGACAATGTCAAACAAATGCGGCCCTTTAGATTCGCCAACCAACGATAGGCGGAACGCGTTCATGACAGCCCCCATCTTGTATTCCTTTTGAGTGATCCAATCCAATACCAGCGGTTCCAACGCTTCAGAAGAAAAATCAATTTCCGAATCCAAAACGTTGATTAATTCATTCATCTGACCAGCTGTTTCCGGTTTCCAGAATTTCTGGACGTTCTTTTCGGCGTACGCATCTGGACGTTTGAAGAAGAAGAAGCTTTGATCCCACAATTCTGTGACGAAACCGGCGCGCTCCTTAATGAATCCAATGGCTTTTTCCACATAGTGTTTTGAGAAACAAACTCCGTTGAAATCGGGCAAATCGGATTGGGAAGTGGTGCAAATTTCTTTATTAATCAAGATTTCATCGAACAAAACAGCCAGTTCTTCGTTCGATTTCTTTTGTAGGTATTGGTGGTTGAACCACTTTCCTTTTTCAAAATCAAATTTTGCGCCACTTTTACTGCAGCGTTCAAGCGAAAAAAGTTCGATGAGTTCTTCGATGGAAAGCAATTCTTGCTCGGTGCCGGGGTTCCAACCAAGCAAGGCGAGAAAATTTACGACGGCTTCGGGAAAGTAGCCAGACTCACGATATCCAGAGCTTTTGTCGCCAGTCTTGGGGTCTGTCCATTCGCATGGGAAAACCGGAAATCCAAGCCTGTCTCCGTCGCGTTTGCTTAGTTTGCCATTGCCATCGGGTTTCAGCAGCAATGGTAGATGTGCAAACAATGGCATGGTGTCTGTCCAGCCGAAAGCCTGATAAAGCAGGACGTGCAAGGGTGCTGAAGGCAACCATTCCTCACCACGAATCACATGGGATATTTCCATCAAATGGTCGTCTACGATGTTGGCCAAATGGTAGGTGGGCAATTGATCGGCCGATTTATAAAGTACCTTGTCATCCAATACGGAGGAATTGACACGAACTTCTCCGCGAATGATGTCATTGACAAGAATCGTTTCGTTAGGATGAACCAGAAAACGAACCACATAGTTCTCACCTTTGGAGATGCGGTCTTGAACTTCTTCTGCCGTAAGCGTGAGCGAATTCTTTAGTTGCATCCTGGTAGAGGCGTCGTACTGGAAATTACTGATTTCACCGCGGATTTTATCCAATTCATCGGGTGTGTCGAATGCTGTGTAAGCCTTGCCTGCAGCCAAAAGTTGGTCCACATGGATTTTATAGATTTCGCGTCTTTCGGACTGACGGTAGGGTGCATGTGCACCACCGCGCCCCACACCCTCATCAAAGGGGATGCCCAACCAATTCAAAGCGTCGATGATGTATTCTTCAGCTCCTGGTACAAAGCGTTGGGTGTCGGTGTCTTCGATTCGAAGGAGAAAATCTCCACCGTTTTTCTTGGCAAACAAATAGTTGTATAGGGCGGTACGGACTCCGCCGATATGAAGCGGGCCTGTCGGGCTGGGAGCAAAACGGACCCGTACACGTTTGGTTTCAGACATAGTGGATTGTTTGTAGTTGGTTTTCAGCCTGCAAAAGTACGCTTTTTTAATAATTTAATTGTACTTTTATACACAAAGAACATCCTTATGAAACGGAAGAAATTCAGGGAGGACCTCTCCCAGAACCTATTAAAAATAACTTTTTTTGTACTGGCCGCGCTCTTGATTGTTCAGTCATTTCCACGAGAAGGTCGTTTCCGATACAGTTTTCAGGAGGGGAAACCCTGGAGGTATGGCCTGATGACCGCACCTTACGATTTCCAGATTTATAAGACGGAAGGGGAAATAAAGACCGAAACAGACAGTGTGATGCTCGGTTTTAAGCCCTACTTGAGGATGGATACTGCAGTTTCAACCACCATTATAGAAAAGCTTCAGAGCGATTTCATCCAAAATTTTTATGGAAAGATTCCCTCTCAATACATTGGGTTCCTTTCCAAGCGACTTTCTGAAATCTATGCCACTGGCATCTTGTCAGCAACCGATTATTCGGCCTTAGTTAAGGATTCCGTTCAATATGTTTTGGTGCTCAGGAATCGATTGGCCATGGAAAAGCCATTGACTTCGCTCTACACGACAACTGCAGCCTATGAAGCTCTTTTTGAGAAACTTCCTCCCAATATCAGTTCCAGCGTTCTGAAAACCTGCAAATTGAATAATTACATTCTGGAAAACATGATTCCGGATGAGCATTCCAATCTAAAAGCCAAAGATAATTTCGAGAAAAAGGTTTCACAGACCGAGGGCCTTGTTCAACGGGGAGAACGCATCATTGACCGAGGTGAGATTATCTCTCCAGCCACCTATCGAATTCTTTACTCGCTGAAAAAAGTAGCAGAGGTTCGCTCCGTCGCCTCTGGTGGTAGTGGCGTTATGATTGGCCAGCTGGTACTTGTTTTTGGCCTTTTCATCCTGCAATTTCTCTTCTTATGGTTCTTCCGGCCATTTACGTATGAACGGAAAGCCAATGTTATTTTCATCTTGATTCTCATTACAGGAATGGTGCTGCTCACTTCGCTGGTGGTCCATACCGGAGGCATCAGTGTGTATATGATTCCATACGCCATTTTGCCGATCATGATTCGAACGTTCTTCGATTCTCGTACTGCCTTGTTCGCACACATCATAACCGTATTGATTTCATCGACCATAGTGGCATCACCATACGAATTTTTGTTGCTGCAAATTGCGGCTGGTATGACCTCCGTTTATTCACTCAGAGACCTGACGCAACGATCACAGCTGGTGCTTTGCGCCCTCTTGGTGCTGCTCACCTATGGAGTGATGTTCCTTGGCATTTCCTTGATTCAAGAGGGATTCGTCAGTAGGATCAACTGGAAGATGTTCCTGTATTTTCTTGTCAATGGAGGCCTGATGATGACCTCGTATTTGTTGATTTACTTTTTTGAATGGCTTTTCGGTTATACGTCGAATGTGACATTGGTTGAGCTATCCAATATGAATAATCCCTTGCTTAGGGAGTTCTCAGAAACATGTCCTGGGAGTTTTCAACATTCCCTCCAGGTTTCGAACCTTGCTACGGCTGCCGCGCAGGAGATCAATGCCAACGTTCAGCTGGCTAGAACGGGTGCGCTTTATCACGATATCGGTAAAATGAGTAATCCGATTTTCTTTGGTGAAAACCAGACGGGTATGAATCCGCATGATAAAATGCTGCCGGAAGAAAGTGCCAGGATGATAGCCAGCCATGTTGCAGAAGGGATGAAATTGGCACATAAACACAACCTACCATTGGTTATTCGTGACTTTATCAGAATGCATCATGGCACAGGGCCTATCCGATATTTCTACAATAAGTATCGAAAGGATCATCCAGGTGAGCCCGTTCCTACCGTCTATTTTTATACTGGAGTGAATCCGACGACCAAGGAAACGGCGATTCTTATGATGGCCGATGCATTGGAAGCTTCTTCGAGGAGTTTGACTGAATATTCGGAAGAAAACATCTCCAATCTAGTGGATAAGATCATTAATGCCAAGATTCAGGACGGTGCGTTTAAAGAAGTTCCTATTACCTTTCGGGATATGGAGAAGGTAAAGGCCGTGTTCAAGGCAAAATTGCAGTCCATTTACCACACACGAATAGCGTATCCAGAATCACCGACGACACCAGATCCTGTAAATAAAGCTTAGAATCCTGAACGGATGCCGATGCGGATATTCCAAGGCTGAACTTCGAAGCGGGGTGAGTTGACGGTTTGTCCGTCCACTTTCAATTGCAAGGCTGGGTTGTTCCAATCTGTTTTGACACTTTGGCGTGTAAGGAAAAAACCGTCGGATTCTTTCAATTGCAGGTAGTCTCTTTTGAACAGCAATGCCTGAAACCAGGAGGCATCTGTAAACAACTCGTATTGTTTCCCCATACGAACTGAAAAGCCAATGGATGGCTTCAACCCAAAACCGGATTTGCTTGCTTTCAATACCAGATTTTCGGAGTCAAAGGTTTTGCCATCCAGCACCAGATTGCCACCGGTATTGCTGAGGCGGCCCAATTCCAGCCTGGAGGTAATGGTGGAAGCAGCCAAGCCAAGATCCATAAAGATCATACGACCACTCGGTGCCAGTGATATCCGATATGCAGCACCAAGGTCCATTTGTAGTTGCTCGACTCCATATAGGGCAGTAGAGATTGTTCCAGTCAACGACCATTTCTTGTTCAGTTCGAAACGGATGCCATCCATGGTGGATATTCCGAATTCAGTCGTTTTTACGTTTGTTGTTCCCAAAGTATTGCCATTGTAAATTAGGTCGTGTGCTCCTCCATTATAATGAACTGGCAGGTAGGCTATGCCACCGTCGAAGGTAAATCGCTTCAGGAAGAGAAGTGCTTTTTCATCTGCTGTGAGTTCCTTATTGTAGGTCATTGTGAGCTGTTTCAGCGCATCTTCCTTTTTATAGCTGAGCGTTGCCTGATTGTTCATGATCTTGCTCTGCTCCAAGATGTTATAATCCTTCCAATAACTGGAATCGTAAGGCTGCGCTTCGATGGAAAGGATGGCTCCAGATGCAAACTGTTGGCTGAAGGGGATTGGCGAGACTTCTTTCGTTTGAATGGAGGTGGTCACATATTCAATGTCCTTGAAGACGCGTTTTCTACTCGCCGTGTTCAAACCACTGGTTTTGTAGTTGATGTACCCGAGGTTGTATGTTCCGTTTTGCTCGGTGTAACCAATCTTAATGCTCGTCATTCCAGGTACATAGTCCATGTCGGGCAACTGGTTCATGTTCAAATTGCTGAACCCTGCCCGCCAAAAGTCGAAACCCACAAAAGCGTAATTGTCTCTGTCAATGTACATTTTTCCCTGAAAACTGGAGTTGGGCAGCTTCTTGTTCTTAAAGGATAGAATGTAAATGTTGCTTATGCTGTCCTTGAGTGAACCGACCAGCTCAATTTTCCAGTTACGGTATTCCGAAGGCCGAATGAAATCCCAACGGCTGAAAACGATGTCGAGGTCGTTCGGAAAATGGGGACCACCATAATAACGGATATCATTGATGCTGTCTATGCCCGGAAATACGTTCTTGCGTGATTTCTCCACGCGAATCTGCCCAAAATTGGTCGTGTTCTTATACGTATTCTTGTAAACATCCAGAACGGCTTCGTTGAAATAGAGGAAAGTGCTGTCTTTGAGCCGCTGTGTCTCGCGGTAGAATCCTTGGCACAAAGTTGGTTCCGACGGATAATTTTGTGGAATGGCATCCCATGCTTTTTGCAGGAATTCTTTGCAAAAATCGTTTCGTGTTACCACGACCTCCGTCATTTGGTAACTTTTTGGTTGGAGTAGGATCGTTGCGTTTTCAGACAACGATGAAATTGTTACAGTTCGCGCGGTGTATCCCATGAATGAAACACTCAGGACTTCAGCCGAAGCTGAAGCGGGTGCCTGCAGCGTCCACTCACCATCCATGTTGCTGGCAGTACCAATGCCGAGTTTATTGATGCTCAGCGTAGCATAGGCAAGTGGCTCCTTGCTAACTGCATCGATAACTCTACCATGCAAGGAAATTGGAATTGATGGTATGTTGGAGCCGCTTGCTTCGGTTGATGTCGTTTGTGCAAAAGCACTTAATGATTGAAAAAGAAGTAAACTGCAGAAAAACAGATAGTTGTATTTCATTTTTTGAATATTTTCGTAACCGACTTTTTGCCGAAAAGTCAGTTGCAAAAATACACTTAATAGTTAGAGAACTACTTGATCAGACAATATTTTTTGAACACGATTTGGAGTGAAAAAAGTTTCCTAATTATTTTTTTTAAAGATGATCCAATTGTATATTTAGTTCGTGATTATCAAGGATTAACGACATTTAATCCCTTCTACCACTCTCGATTCCTTAATACCCTATTGCCATGAAAGAACGTTTGGGAATGAGCATCATGTTCGCTTGCTTACTTGTTTTTACAGAGGTTGCCAAAGCTCAATTAGCGCCAGTCATCAGTTATTCAACCCCACACAGCTATACGGTGGGTTCAGCGATTGCCGCATTGTCGCCAACCAATAGCGGTGGTGCGGTGCCGGCCATCGTGCCTGGTGTTACAACGCTGGCAGGGAGCGGATTGTCAGGTAGTGCCAATGGAACGGGCACTGCGGCAAGTTTTTACACACCATCCAGTGTTGCTGTTGATGGCTCTGGCAATATCTTTGTTGCAGACTCTTACAACCATATGATCCGAAAAATAACGGCAGAAGGTATAGTCACTACGCTGGCTGGCAATACGACACCGGACAGTGTTAATGGCAATAGTGTCGATGCGCGGTTTGACCAACCAGTAGGAATAACGGTGGATGGTGCTGGTAATCTTTATGTTGGCGATGCTTCAAACGATATGATTCGCAAAATAAGCTCTGAGGGCTGGGTTTCCACGTTGGCGGGCAGTACAATTTATGGCTATCTCGACGGCACGGGTACGGCGGCACGGTTCAATTTTCCACGCGGCGTATCGGTGGATGGAGCCGGCAACGTGTATGTGGCGGACGTATCAAACAATTGCATTCGTAAAGTCACGGCTGGAGGAGTGGTCACCACTTGGGCAGGAAGTGCAACTTCTGGTAGTACAAACGGCATCGGAGCCGCTGCAAAATTTTATCTGCCAACTGGTGTGGCGGCAGATGGTTCCGGTAATGTGTATGTGGCAGACAATCAAAATCATACGATTCGTAGAATTACCAGTGACCGGGTGGTGTCCACTTTGGCAGGTACGGCAGGTACTACCGGTAGAACAGATGGAACAGGCGCAGCAGCACTTTTCAATTATCCGTGGGGAATAACAGTAGATGGTTCGGGTACGGTCTATGTAGCCGACAGTTACAACAACTTGATCCGAAAAGTCACACCGGATGGGATTGTCACCACGCTGGCAGGAACTGGTTCCGTTGGAAACGCTGATGGAAGCTTGACAGAGGCCACTTTTTGGTTTCCTACAGATTTGGCGGTGGATGGCTCTGGTGCCATCTATGTGGCAGATCGAAACAACAACCTCATCCGGAAGGTCGTTTTGTATGGCTATAGCATCAGCCCAACACTTCCTGCCGGCTTGCTGTTCGACGGGACAACAGGCGCCATCAGCGGCACACCGACTGCGGCAAGCCCAGCTACGGTCTATACCGTCAAGGCGGCCAATGAATTTGGCAGCAGTACTTTTGCCGTAACCCTTTCGGTTAATGGACCATCGGTTGTGACAACACCTCCTGTTTTCAAAATTGGGACGACAACTGCCACTGCCATCGTCCATCTTTCCAATTTGGGAGAACCCGCTTCATCAGCATATGGTGTTTGCTGGAATACCGGTGGTACACCAACTATAGCTGACAACAGTACAAGCTTGGGTGCAGCCAGTGCCGTAGGTGGATATTTAGTCCCTATGACCAGCCTTACAGCAAGCACTATCTACCACATTCGGGCGTTTGCGACCACTATTTTCGGCACTAGTTATGGGGAAGAGCTCAGCTTTACCACCTTGCCACCCACTCCATCCATCAGTTATTTCCGCCCGTCTACTTATTTGGTGGGTTCAGCCATCACTTCCCTGACGCCTATCAATAACGGGGGTGCCATTCCGGCAACTGTGCCGGGCACTAGCAACTTGGCAGGGGGTACCTATGGGACAGCCAACGGGAACGGTGCCGCAGCCGGTTTCAAATATCCGTCTGGAGTTGCTGTGGATGGCTCTGGCAATGTGTTTGTTGCAGACACCTATAACCACACCATCCGGAAAATCACGCCTTCCGGGGACGTCACCACTTTTGCAGGGATGGTCGGTTCATCGGGCAGTACCAATGCCACCGGTATTGCAGCCAGGTTTTACAACCCATGGGGCGTTGCTGTTGATGGCATTGGAAATGTATATGTGGCCGATTATAAAAACCATAAGATTCGTAAGATTTCGTCAGATGGAGTTGTTACCACTTTGGCAGGCAGTTACGCTGCGGGAAGTGCCAATGGAACCGGCACGGAAGCTAGCTTCAATTATCCCTCCGATGTGGCCGTTGATGGTTGTGGAAATGTGTATGTCGTAGATTGCAGCAATCACATGATCCGAAAAATATCACCTGCTGGTGTGGTAACGACACTTGCCGGAAGTACAACCTCTGGTCACGTAGATGCTACGGGTGCTGCCGCACGTTTTAATTATCCATGGGGTATTGAAGTGGATGGTTCCGGAAACGTGTATGTGGCGGACATGTCCAATCACATGATACGGAAAATTTCGCCCGACGGTGTGGTCACCACGCTTGCAGGCAGCATTACCTCTGGTCACGCCGACGGCACAGGGGCCGCTGCCAGTTTTAACTACCCGGCCGATATGGCTGTGGACGTTTTTGGGAATGTGTATGTGACCGACGAATACAACAACTTAATACGAAAAATTACACCTGAGGGAGTTGTCACCACGTTGTCCGGCAGCACCACTTCTGGAACTACCAATGGAGATGGTGCAACTGCAAGGTTCAATTATCCTTGCGGAATAACCGTGGACGGATCTGGAAATCTGTATATTGGAGATATGAACAATCATACGATTCGCAAACTGGTGCAAACCGGTTTCAGTATCAATCCCGCCCTTTCTGCCGGATTAAGCATGGACGCAACTTCGGGTGTCATCCAAGGAACGCCATCCGTGGCCAGATTTGCGACGACCTATACGGTAACCGCAGCCAATGCCGGTGGAAGCAATACCACAACGACCAGTCTGGCGGTCGTAAACACCCTTTGGAACGGAGCCGCTTGGAACCCAATACCACCCGGCGTTTTGGACGATGCCGCCCTTGACGGGACTTTTGACGGTGCAGGATTTGCCTGCAGAAATCTGATTGTCCATCCGGGCAAACAAGTAACCGTCACATCAGGCACTTTGTCTCTAACTGGCAATCTTTTACTTAGAAGCGATGTTGTCAACGGACCACCGACCATCTTGACCAATGGCGGCTCCCTAAGTGTGACTGGAACATCTGCGGTTGAACTTTGCTTGACAGGAGGTGGCGGAGCTACGCCCAACGCTCGTTTCTGGTACGTTTCTAGCCCTTTGACCAATGCCTCTAGCAGTAACTTTGAGATATTGGAAACAGCCAATCCCTTGAACAAACTTTGGTCCTATACGGAAGCCGATAACAGCTATGCACGGCTAGCCAGTGCAAATCCTGTAACGCTTACCCCAGGTATGGGCTATGTTGCCCGTATGGGTGCCAGCAAAACCTTCACTTTGTCGGGAACGGCATTGAATGACGGAGATCGAAACATAACGATCACCCGTGCAAACGACAATGGACTTGGAACGAACCCCAAACGCGGATTCAATCTAGTTGGAAATCCCTATCCATCCTATCTGAACATTCATTCTTCTTTTCTCCATGTCGGTACTTTGAATTTGGAAACATCGATCTGGTACAGCTCATTCAACATTCTGAACAACCTGATGGCTTTTGATACCTTCAATGCATCCAATGGTGAACAGATTTCCTTGGGTACGAATGGACCGATCTTTTCCAGCAACATGCCACCCATGCAAGCTTTTTGGGTCCGAGCATCCACCGACGGATTAAGCGGGAATCTGGCGCTCAATAACAGCATGCGATCGCACCAAACTTTAAGCAATCGATTGAGAAGCACCCGAACGGCAGAAATACAAAAGGTTCGTTTGCAAATATCCAACGGTCAAGCCATCGATCAGGCATTGATTGGATTTTACTCGGAGTCTATGGACGGCTACGACAACTTCGATTCGCACAAACTAACCAATGACAATGCCTTGATTCCTGAGATCTACACTCTTGCCGGTACGGAGAAGGTGGCCATCAACAGCCTGGCTGCTCCCCTTACCGGTCAAAAGGAGCTGGTACTCGGCTTTAAGACTGAAACTGGCGGTTCGTTTTCCCTCAAAGCCATAGAAATTCAAAACTTAGAGGCAGATCAGAACGTTGTTCTGCACGATAAAAAGCTGCATATTTTGCACGATCTGAAGTTGAATCCGGAATACAGCTTCACTTCAGACAGCGTAAACACGACGGACCGGTTCAGTATCGTCATCGGTAAAACGCCCACGGCAGTGGGTGTTATCAACGAACTAGACTTTGATGTATGGAGTGATGGCAACAACCGGTTGGTGGTACAAGCTGGTTCAGCCAAACCAATCAAGATTAATGTTTATTCCCTACTCGGCCAAGAAACGTATTCAGCAACATCTTTCAGCAGTAAAACCACACTGATGCACCAATTCAAACCTGGTGTCTATATCGTAAAAGTTAAGCACGAAGGATGTTCGGTCTCCAGAAAGGTAATCATAAACAAGTGAGTTCAGCTCCCTTAATCAGCTTGACATCAAATTGGGGTTGAAATTCGATCAACCAATGCCATCAAAGTCAAAGATTTCAAAAGAAACGTTATAACACTTTGATCTTTATATTCTTATAAGAGACTTCATTTCCATGATCCTGCAAAAGGATGTTTCCTTCGGCTGCTTCTCCAAAGTTTGGCCATTTGGAATATTTGCTATATGCAACCAAGGCTCTCCACAATTGGGTGCCACGTTCGTATTCTACAATCTTCACATCGTTCAGATAATGTTCCACTTTATTGCCTTTTACCACAATGCGTGCAGTATTGTAAAAACCATTACGGAAAGGTTTGTTTTCAATTGGAGGAATGAGGTCATAAAGTGAACCCAGTGTACGATTTCCTTTGACGCCCAATTTTGCATCCGGATGTAATTTGTCATCCAAAATTTGATACTCGCACCCAATAGATGAACCCTCGCCTTTATTTGATTCTGTATCAACAAAATACTTAATGCCACTATTGGCGCCATTCGTAATCATAAAGTCGACAGACAATTCGAAATTCCTGTATTTTTTAGTGGTAACGATATCGCCTCCATTGGTCGATTCACCACCTGTTGAACTCAATACCTTTAAAACTCCATTCTCAATTACCCATCCTTTTAAAGGGAAGGCAGTAAGTTTGGCACCACGCCAGCCATCTGTGCTTTTTCCATCCCATAGCAATTTCCAACCAGATTTGCGTTCAGCTTCCGTGAGTGAGTTATCGATGCAGTTAGCCTGATAAATTCCGGTAGGAAAAGGTTTTCTGAAGTTTTGAACGTCTGTGGTGCAAATCCGGATGTTTTTCCACTGAACGGTTTTGCCTTCATCCTCTGGTTTATTGACTGCATGTACTTGCAAAGCAATAAAACCAGTTGACGTCATATCATCGATCAAATTGGAACAAGGAATGTCGTTCAACCATGTATGAATGGACGAGCCAACGGCTTCAATACGTACTTTGTTCCACTCGCCCGTTTTGTAGGCCGATTTAGCAGTGGGATTCTTTTCCATGGTGTATAACCAGCCACGTCTGGCTTCATCATAAACACCTCCGCTCCACGCTCGCTCTGAAGGGTCAATTTCATATTGATAACCATGAACTCGGCCATCCTTATACTCTTTCAGGCTGTTGCTTCTGAATTGAATGCCTGAATTCAAACCGTTATCCACTTTGTATTCCAATTCAAGGATGAAGTCTCCGTAATTCTTTTCGGTAGCCAAAAAGGTATTGGGCGTGTTCAATTTGGAAGTTCCGATGATGACGCCGTCTTTTACGATATACTCCGCTGTTCCGTTCAACTTCTTGAACCCTTTAAAGTTCTTGCCGTTAAAAGGGAGTTCCCATTTTTCTTGTGAAAAGGCACTAAATGAAACTGCAAACATCACGAGTAGGATTAAATTTATTTTTTTCATTTTGTACGTGGTTTTTTATAATCTGTAGAACTGTTTCCAACTTTGACGTGGTTCAGCACCGACCAATAATTGATTGGCCAACGCATTGTTAGTGATTTGCTTGCTGTTACGATCGAATGCGAGCTTCGTATTTAACTTTTGCGCGAGTACTCCCAGGCAGAAAACTTGGCTCAACGGGCCTGCTATTTCGAAAGGTGAACGTGTTCTTTCCTGTCCTTTGCAAGCCAATAGGAAATTCTCAAAATGGTTGGAGGGACTATTTGGAACTACAGGCAACTTGGATGCCATCTCTTTGGCTTTTTCCTCCGGAATGATGGACAAGGTGCTACCATGGGTGCCACCTTTAAAAGTCAATTCCTTACTGTAAATGATTTTCCCAGGATTGAGCTTCGAAGGAATAATTTTCCCATTGCTTGGCGGTGGAATGGTTGGATCAAGCGCCACATTTCCATAACCTTCGGGAATGGGAGGCAAATTGTCCAAACCGTCATACCAAGTTACATCGCAAGCTGGCATCGTGCCCCGTTCCGGAAATTTAAAAGAAATGGTCGATGAATAGGGATAAAAGAAGGGGTTATGCCCTTTCTCTCTAATCAAACTGATCTCCGTCGGCAATCCCAGATCGAGGAACTCATGAGCGGTGTCCAATATATGTGCGCCCCAGTCACCTAATGCTCCCATCCCAAAATCATACCAGCAACGCCATTGCCCGTTGATGTAGTCTTTGTTGTAATCGTGGAACTGTTCGGTGCCCAGCCAGCAATCCCAATCCAGCGTGGATGGAACCGGCTCGGCAGCTGGCATGCTTTTAATGTTTGAATCAAAACTGTGCCAACGACGCGAATTATTCATGTGCGCCGTGATGGCCGTTACATCCTTTATGATTCCGGCTTCTTTCCAAGCTTTGAACTGAAAATAATTGGCTTCTGAATGTCCTTGATTGCCCATTTGGGTGACAACTCCATATTTTTTGGCACCACGCATCATCAATTCGACCTCATTGAACGTATGTGCCATTGGTTTTTCAACGTACACATGCTTTCCCAGCGACATCGATAACATTGTTGCCGGAAAATGGCTGAAATCGGGTGTTCCAATGACAACGGCATCAATCTGGTTGCTCATTTTGTCAAACATACTGCGAAAATCTTGGAACCGAGGCGCATCCGGAAACTTATTCATGATTTCCAGGGTATGGCTGGCTCCCATGTCCGTGTCACAAAGTGCAACGATGTTGCAATGCCCAGTTTGATGCAACGCTTTGATGATTTCGGCTGCTCGATTGCCTACACCGATACACGCCAAATTCACTTTTTCGTTGGTGCCTACTTTTCGAGGCATCGCATTTTGGGCGGACAATTCGTTCAATAACGAGGGTGCAAAGGCCGCCGACGCTGTGAGAATGGATAATTGTTTGAGAAATTGACGGCGTGATGATTTGTTTTTTAGGTCCATCGTATTAGCATTAAAAGGTAGCCTCAAATAAAGGAAAAAAAATCGAGATATGGATGGCTCTCATGCAGAAAGCCCAATCGGATGGACTAAAATCCAATTACCAATTAGTCAATTGTTGTTTTGATTTAAGGTCTATTTTTAGTGTGTTTAATACAAAGTCGAAGTATCCACCTACTATAAGATGGAATCATAATTGAAAACGACTTTTCTCCTCGATTATTTTTTGTAGTTTCGTAACGGAAAAAACATTTTGTCATTCTAACCTAAACAACGTATGAAACTTTTGAAATTATCAAAAGCTTGCAGCATTGCTATTTTCTTTTTGGCTGTCTCGAATTTTGTGATTGAATCGTCACCAGCATATCCATTTCCAATAGTGTTTACCCAATCGGATGGAACCAAAATCAATGTTTTCATAAAAGGTGATGAATTTCTGAATTGGAAAGAATCGGATGACGGCTATACCCTTTTGCATAACAAAAAGGGTGACCTGGAATATGGGATGCTTAATGATAGTTCGAATCTGGTACCATCGGGTGTGTTGGCAAGAAATGCTCCAAACAGAACAAATGCTGAACGAAGGTTGCTACAGAGGCTACCTAGAAAGTTGAGTTTTGGAAGAAACCAAGTGGATACTGCACGAGTTCGAATGAGGGTGAGAGACGAGAGTATTCCAAGTATCTCAAAAATGCCATTGACCGATGAGACTAGCGGTAAAAATTCAATGTTGAGATCCTCAGTCGCTGTACCTACTACCGGTAGCAGAAAACTCATTTGCATTTTGATGAATTTTACAGATGTGACGTTCCATTTTGCTCAAAGCGACTTTGCAAATCTTTTCAATCAAGTCGGCTATAATGCAGATGGTGCAACCGGTAGTGTCAAGGACTTTTTTCTGGAGAATTCCTATAATCAATATGATTTGACGGTGGATGTTGTTGGTCCTTTTACTGCGGATTACCCCATGGCCTATTATGGAAACAATACGAATGGTAATGGCAATGCTTTGATGGTAGAAGCAATCAATAAAGCCAATTCCTCGGTCAATTTTGCAGATTACGACAACGATGGAAATGGAGAAGTGGATGGGGTTTATATCCTGTTTGCCGGTAAAGGTGAAGAAAGTGGCGGAGGCGCCGATGCAATCTGGTCTCATGCAGGAGGCTTGAACTTAGCTGTAGACAATGTCGTTGCAAAAAGCTATTCTTGCTCACCTGAACTACGTGGAAACGAAGGTTTCAATATTACGAGAATTGGTGTTATTTCCCACGAATTCAGCCATGTATTGGGCTCTCCCGATTTTTACGATGTCGATTATGAAACTGGTGGAAGCTATTCAGGTACTGGCTCATGGGACATCATGGCAGGCGGAACATGGAACAATAGTGGAACGACTCCTGCGCATCACAATCCTTGGACTAAGATTTATAAATATGGATGGGCTTCAGCCACCTTATTGAATTCTCCCAGAAATGTCACTTTAAAGAATTCCGAGGATTTTAATGATGGCTTTGCAAAAGTAAAAACATTGACAGATGGTGAGTTTTTCATGGTTGAGAATAGGGCCAAACTGAAGTTTGACAGTTACATACCTGGGAGTGGGATGATCATCTATCATGTACATAAAAGTGTCGTTGGTGGAGTGGGAGGAATCAACGCCACTCATCCGATGCGTATGTATCCGGTAGCGCAGAATGCGACTGAAAACCCTTATATTGCAGGTAATTATGGCAGTATCAATGCTGCTAGTTGTGCCTGGACTGGAACTGGTAAGACCGAATTCTCGGATGTTTCAACCCCAGGCTCCGTTTCATGGAGTGGCGAAAATACCAACAAACCCATACGGAATATTTCTTTTAATGCGTCCGACAATTCTGTTTCATTCAAGTTCATGGATCCAGATGCGACTCCGCCTACATCACAGGCTTCCAACTTTTTATCAACAAATGTAACAGATTATGCAGCGACTATTAGTTGGACTAGAGGTAGTGGTGACAGAGTTCTAGTTTTGGCCAGAAGGGTTGACCCTGTTGAAGTCTCACCAACAAATGGAACAAGTTATTCAGCAAATAATATTTTCATGCTTGGACAGTTGGTAGATCCAGGTACCTATGTTGTTTATGACGGTACTGGCACCAGTGTTACCGTGTCGGACCTATTGAGTTCGTCCAACTATTATTTTGGTGTTTATGAATACAATTTGGCAGATCATAGTTATTTGTCACCCGGTTTGACGGGTAGTATAACTACTACTGGATGCACGCCCTGTTTACCAACTACGGGGGATTCATGGACATTTAGTATTACGAATGTTTCGTTTGGAACATTGAACAATTCAACGGGTAATGCAGTATATTCCAGTTATAAGGACTCATATACTCAAATTTACACTGGTAGCACCTACAATTTATCGGTGACATCCAATCCAAGTAACAATCTGGCTTTTGTCAAAGCTTGGATTGATTGGAACCGAGATTGTAACTTCCAAGTAGGTGAGGAATATGATTTGGGGTCATTAAATGCAACAGGAACTTTGACGAAACAAATTTATGTGCCCATCAATGCGTTGACTGGGTATTGCACCATGCGAGTCAGGATACAGTGGAATACTGCACCCACAGCATGTGGCAGTAATCGCTACAGTGAATCCGAAGACTATCTTCTTAAAGTAGTTAGACAAGGAACACTGCCAACTATTCAAGCTTCGGGTTTGGGAATCTCCAACATACAGGCAAGCACAGCGAACATCTCGTGGGTAAGAGGCGATGGAGAAAGGGTAGTGGTTTTAATGAAGATGGCTGGAGCTGTAAACCTCGATGGAGTCAACCTTCAAACCTTAATTCCCGATTCAAGATTTCTCGCTGGCAGTATGGTTGGGGACAACACATATGTGATTTATGACGGAGTCGGCACCAATGTCGAGTTGACCAGTTTGTTGAAGAACAAAACGTATTATCTTGCCGTTTTAGAGTACAATTCAGAACACCAAGCGTTCCTTACACCCGAGTTGACAGGCAGTTTTTCAACGACAGGTTGTACCCCAGGCATTCCAAGTCATGTTGCGGGACAATGGCAAATGTACATATCAAACGTAAAATTGAACAGTTTGAATATAACATCGACGGGTTCGGTCACTACAGCTACTGGTTATAGTGATTACACTTCCGATATTGTCGAACTCGTTTCTGGCACTACCTATCCACTGACGGTCAAGGTATATACCGGAGGTAACAACGTGAGGTTAAAAGCGTGGATTGACTGGGACGGCGATTGCTTATTCGAAGAAAGTGAGGCATACGATCTAGGTTCAACAACAAGTAGCTCAACGCCATTGTCGATACAAATTCCAGTATTGCCTGGCACTGTCGAAGGTTTTTATTCGATGCGGATTCGTACCAGATATAGTTCTGCACCTACACCAATCAATGAAAATGGGTATAGTGAGGCCGAAGATTATACGATTCGCATTCTAAGCCCCATTAGTAATACATGGAATGGTACTACATGGAGTTCGTCCACCCCCATCCAGCAGCATGATGTGACTTTGTCTGGTCACTACAGTGGGGCAGGATTTGTTTGCAACAATTTGATTGTCAATGCAGGGAAACAACTGACGATTTCTTCTGGAACGATGTTGGTTGGAAAAGACTTGACTTTAAAAAGTGATGCGACTGGATCTGCAACATTGTTGAACAGCGGTATTCTGACAATAAACGGAAACATTTCGGTGGAACAATATTTGACATCGGCTCGGAACTGGTACATGTCAAGTCCGTTTGCAAGCGCAACCGCACCTAGTGGATTTACTTATTATAAGTATAATGAATTGACAGGAGCATGGGAAGGCGTAAGTTCAGGTGCAACTCTTGTTCCTACTGTAGGTTACATCGTTCAAGCGACTGCTCCATCTACCTTTGTATTGCAAGGCTCTGCAAGCAATTTGCTCAATCTCGGAGCTTTAACAACCCCTATTCTGACAAGAACGGCAAGCAATAGTAAGCCTGGCTTCAATTTGGTTGGAAACCCATATCCTTCCTATTTAAATGCCAACACGCTTATAAACAACAATGCTTCATTGGATAAATCGTTGTGGTTTAGAACCAAGAATGGTTCAAGCAATTATGTTTTCGATGTTGTTAATACAACCTCTGGACTGGGTACAAACAACAATGGTTCAGGTAGTGTCACAGGAATGGTTCCTCCCTTGCAATCTTTCTGGATACGTATTGCAGAAGGCATTGAATCCACCACCCTTAGCTTTAACAACACCCTTCAATTACATCAGTCAGATGCCAATTTGTTCAGAACTTTAGAAGAAGGTATTCGTCAAAAGCTTCAAATCCAGGTCTCCAACCGAAAGAATGCTGATGAGTTAATTCTTTATACTCATACGAATGCGTCAAATGAATTGGATGTGTGGGATTCGCCCAAAATTTCGAACGATAATGCTCAAGTCCCTGAAATTTGTTCATTTGTTAGCCAACAGAAAGTGGCCATCAACGGATTGCAGAATCTAAACCCTGGCACGATGATCCCAATCGGGTTCAAAACTGGAATCGCAGATACTTTCTGTCTCAAACTGACCGATAAAGTAAACTTTGATGACAATACCCTTGTGATACTGAAAGATTCCTTATTGAATCGTGAACAAGATATCACTGACGGCAATTCATACACATTTGTGTCGGATGTCGCCAATACAGACAATCGCTTCTATTTGCTATTAAAATCCACAACCAATTTAACTGAAGAGAAAACCAAAGGACAATCCTTCGTTGTTAAAACCAATCCAAGAAATCAATTGGTAATTACAAGGCAACATGCAACGACAACAGCAGTTGTTCGTGTTGTAAATGCATTGGGTCAGTTGATTGCAATTGCAAACATGAGTGGCACTAACCTTGTAATGGAGAAACCAATCCATCCAGGGGCTTATGTCATCGTGGTGGATGTTTCCGGCATGCGCCTTTCCCAAAAGTTCATTTTTTAATTAGAGCCAAATTATGAAAAGCAATAGAAAGACATACAATACTCCATTAATTGATCGTGTACTGCTGGACAAGGACATCTCACTCGTAATGATTTCGCCGCCCGGTGGACCAAGTGAGGTTCCTGCGTTTCCATCCGAATTAATTGAATCCCCAATGCTGATGGGTTAGTGCAACAGTGTGGGTGCGTTTCCTATTCTGATTTTAAAACACCCAGCAAACGAACGGATCAATCTGCTGGGTGCTTATATTAATGGAGGAATTTATCCGATCATTTTCGGATGAATTTGCGGGTCAAAATTTGATTGTCTTTTGTCTGAACTCTTAAAAGGTACAACCCAGATTGGAGCTTAGAAACATCGATGATTGCATCATTGGAAATCGACGATTTTGGGAACCCTTTACCCCAGATAGGAGTACATTTAATGATATACTCTTGTTTGGAGACGATAAGAATTAATCAAATGTGCAACATGATAGCCCTGAAACAAAAGATTTTAGTTGTAACTTTTACTATTCCTCAGCTTTTCTTTTTGAATAATCTTGTCTTTTTAGAATAAAATAGTATTAAATTTGAATCGTTTTATTAATTCTAATTACTTGATAAAATAAAAAATATGATATTTCCAGCTATCTATGCAACACCAAGATTTTTCGTGTTGGTTTTTATGATGATGTGCCTATTTGCCTGTTCTCCAGAAAACACGACCGACGAGGAACCAAAGGTCGAGAACCCCACTTTCAGCCTAACCCAACCTGAAGTACTTCAAGTAACAGAAGACTCTTTGTCGATACAGTTTAATTTTGGAGATAGTATTGTTCCTTCAATTAGTGAGTATGGAATGGTATGGTATCTTCAAGAAGATACTTCATTGCTCGGTCATTGCGTCAAGTCGTATTATGGAAAACCTGATAAAAGCATTGTCACTTTTAGTCTTAAATCTGGTTTACCCATTAGCCAGACGTTTTATTTGCGAGCATTTATTAAGGTAAATGGTCAGATTTTTTACAGTCGATTTGTTACTGTGAGTGATGTTCATAGTGAACCACCAGTCTTTAATGGCTGGTTTCCTGAGAAACCTTTGTTTAACGAACAGATTGTGCTTAAAGGATCCAATTTCGTACGAACCAATAATCCAGCCTATTGCCAATTAAGAATAAATCAGAAAGTGATCATTCCTGATTCTGTTTTAGAAGATGCAGTTTATTTCAAGTTGTCTAGCGAATGCGTGTCAGCCAATGACTTTAATTATCAACTGAATGCCACCTTAATCCTTTTCGGCAAGGAATACCCCGTCAGCAACCCATGTAAAATACTCTGTCCATGGACAAAGTTGCCATTTGATTCTTCGTTCCCATATTCTTTTTTATTGACCAGTGGAACAGGAACGAGTTTGGACAAGCAAGGTTCTGTCGTGTTTGAACGAGGAGGTGATTTTCTATACTCTTTTAATACCGAGAGTAGTGTATGGACAAGAACACAGCTGCCAGATGGTTTTTGTTCTGCCAATCTAATTTTCAACAGGACTGGAAATCAATATGTCTTGCTTAATGGCAAGCTCTATTCCAGTCCAACGGGGAGCAATTCATGGAGCCTTGTCACACAATATCCTTCAGCATATCCGACCTTTAACAAACCTTTTTTCTATTTGAAAGAGGACTGGTTGTATATCGGATTTTTTCAATTTATGGTAGAAAGTTTCGGGGAAACTGATATAAGAGAATTCAAACGGTATTCCTTATCTGAAAACCGCTGGGAAACGCTGAGCCCCATGCCGGAGATAAACGGTGGTGTCATGTCTAGCTTCCTTTTCGAACAAAATCAAAAAATTCATATTGGTGTACGAAGGTCCAATGTGGCGTATGATTTTTCATCTAACAGACGTATTTGGAGTTATTCGATAACCGATGACCTGTGGTCATGGGATTTTGAAACGCCCTACAGCGATTATCCATCTGGCGAAGATGACTTCAGCCGTTTTTCCTTCACTTGCAAAGGTCGGGTTTTCATGGGATTTGGTTCAAATATGGATTGGCCGACTTACTGTGCCAATGATGTCTGGGAATTCAAGAAAATGACAGGAACTTGGGAGATGATTCCACCCTGTCCCGATCATTTGATTTTGACAGCATGGTTTACAGTTGGAGATGATGTTTATCTGATCGGTCGTGATGAGGATTACGAAAACAAATACTTTTACAAGTTGAATACTGCTTTGTTAAATCATTGACTATGAAACGATTTCGGAAACTTCTCATTTCCATTCTTCCGATTTTCTGTCTTCTATCTTGTGAACAAGTAGAAGAACAGGTCATTGTTGATACCCCGGAACATGTCTTGACCATTGATGATTGGACTGTGACTGCGTATTCATCCGTTAAGGTAAATATGACTTTCAACTTGGATTATGATCCAACTTTGAAGGAAGTGGGAATTCAACTAGAAAAGAATGACCATTCCCTAAAGCAGAAGCAGACCTTTGATTTATCTTCCTTGCATTCTAAGGAATCCGCCTATTTTGAGGGTCTGACGTCAGGCACTTTCTTGGTCAGATCGTATTTGATTCATAATTTAAACGATACGGTATACAGCAATGAAAAAAGTATTTTGGTTTCTGTCACTGATTTTTCAGATTTTTTAATTTCATGCTATCCGACCTACGTAGCGAGTACAGGCAAGTCAATATTCAGTAAGAATAGTGATGAGTGGTTTGGTTTTTTTATACATTCTGACGAAATTCTGAATGTTGAAAACATTTTATTGAAGATTGGAGGTCATGTGGTTGATGACATACAAGTTTCAACCTCCTTTTCCAGCGATTATGATAAAAAGTACTCCTACATGGTAAGTATGTATGTTCCAGAGGAACTAACCTCGGGCCAATATGACATTGAAATATTTGACAACACATCCTGGAATACTACTGGTCTTGTTTTAGACAAACTTTCGGGTTCGTGGGAACGCATGGAATCATTATACACCGGACCCAGGATGATTGGTACTAAGTTTTATTTCCAATCCGACAAGTATGGATACATTGGTATGGGCGATCCTGGTTTTATTAGCCAGGAAGAGGTCTATTTCTGGAGATTCAATATGGAAGATTACACGTGGAAGCAATTGAAAACATTGAATGTGCAACCGAATACTCTGATGGACAAGTATGGAGGTGCCATTGTGGATAATAATGCCTATACGGTCATGAATGTTTCTAATTTGAATGACACCATGCAATTTGCTCAATACCATATATGGAAGTATGATCTTTCTCAGAATACTTGGAGCAATTTTACAAAAATGCCATATAAGGAAATGATGGCACAGAATTCCCTTGTGTTTTTTCTTAACAATAAGATTTATATGGCTGGTGGGCTAACGAACGGTTCTTCACCAACAAGGAAAGTTGTTTGTTATGATATCCGGAACAACTCTTGGTCAGTCAAAAACCACGATGTTCCGTTCGACTTTATCGGGACCAGCGAATACTTCACGACGTTCTCGACCAATACTGCGGCATATTTGTTGACGACCGATTATATGAACCTTAATTGTTGGAAATATACTGAAGCAACTGATAGTTGGACGTCTTTTGCAATGCCTTTTCCGTTTTTCACGCTTGGTGGCATGGCAACTCTCCATGATGGTAAGATTTTCTATGTAGGCGGTGTCGAACTTGGTTCAGGATTTGAATACAGCCTGAATTATTGTTATACTTATGACGAAGTGAGCCAATCTTGGATTCAGATAGCTCATCTCCCTGAACGAGCTACCAATGGTGTCGCATTCAACTATAACAATACACTGATGGTAGGTCTTGGAAGGGGAGAATATGCCTCAACCGTTTCTATGTACCGGTATCGTGATTAATGGCATTAAAATGCTATTCCTACACAAGTAGGTGCCAAACGGGTGCAGAACCCCAAACAAAAAACCCTAACTGATTGAATATCAATTAGGGTTTTGTTGTCTTCGTACCCGAAGCCGAGCGTGAGTGGTGAGATTTCAACTTCATTTAACAGCCACATCCACAACTATTTATACTCATATTGTGGTGTAATTCAATGAAATTGATTCTTTACAAATGCTCACTCCACTTTAAGGATTTACCTATTAAAACCTTCCTATTTACTTGTTTTTCAATCGTTTAAAATTAAATTAATTTGATGGGGTTATAAGTGTCTGTATTTCAGTATATTTTACGATCTGGGTGCAGAATGGGAGCAAGAATTAATATAAAAACCACCTATGAGAATACATGTTTTGTGCTTAACTTATAGAGGGTTGAAACAAGCTCTTTTTTTTAAGATAGCTGAAGCATCCAAAATGTATTTGACGTCTTTCGTTTGGCTTACTTTCTCAAACAAATCGATGTCTGAACTCTATGGAGAAGTGATTTCTAAAAAAGCTACATGCCACACTTTCCCTTTTCCGCCTTGTTGGTTTGTATCAACCAAATAGGCTGATTCCTTGTCATAACCATAAATTGTGGCATTATGTCCGGCAAAATGGAATGGATTTGTAAAGTATTCCAGATGGTAACAGTCCATTTTCAAACCCACTAACTTACCATTGTCTACGAGTGTCTTTACGTTTACCAAGCTTTTTGGGTGGAAGCTATTTCTCTGACCGTTAAATGGCTTTTTGGGATCAATTTTTTTTAATAAAATCGCTTAAAGGTCCATCCTGTCAGCAGTCGGTTTAAAAATGCATTAAATATGAAGTAGGTAGTGTTGTGCCAGGTACGTCCCACAACCAGCAAAGAAGCCAATGGCCGCCAACCAACTGATATTCTTAAGATACCAGATAAAGTCAATCTTCTCAATGCCCATTGCAGCCACACCTGCAGCAGAGCCTATAATTAGGATACTACCACCAGTTCCAGCAGTAAATGCTAAAAACTCCCAAAAAAAGTGATCTGTTGGATATTGGACCATACTGTACATGCCCTGTGCTGCAGCTACAAGGGGCACATTATCCACTATGGCGGAAAGTAACCCAATGGTCATCGCAATGATGCTATCGTTGTGAATCGTCCTATCCATCCACTGAGCCACAGCAGGAAGTATACCAACCGATTCCAAGGCTGATATACAAATCAAGATTCCAAGAAAGAACAATATGCTAGTAGTATCTATGCGATTTAGTGCATTCGTAACGGTAAAGGGCATTCGCATTTCATGGGGTTTCTTCTTGTGCATAACTTCTGTCAGGACCCACAAGATACCAACACCAAGTAGAATGCCCATGAATGGTGGCAAATGAGTAAAGGTCTTGAAAATGGGGACCATAATTAGGCAGCCAATACCGGAATAGAACACAATTTTCTGTTGTTTCAAAGACAGAACCTCTTTATGTTTTTCTATAGTTACATTGGGTCGTTCCAAATTTCCTTTCATTTTAAATGACAAAATGGACAATGGCACTATGAGGCAAACAAGACTCGGCAATAGGAGTTTCAGCATTATATTGACAGTCGTTATTTGATTTCCTATCCATAACATGGTTGTTGTTACGTCTCCTATTGGCGACCATGCTCCCCCTGCATTGGCTGCAATGACTACCATACCAGTATACATCAACCTTTCCTTCGGATCCTTTATCAGTTTCCGTAACAATGAAACAATAACAATGGTCGTAGTAAGGTTGTCTAATACTGCTGACAAAAAAAAGGTGATGAAACAAATCATCCACAAAAGTGATGTCTTTTTCGTGTTGGTTATTCTCTCCGTGATTATGGTAAACCCATTGTGTGAGTCGATTAGCTCTACAATGGTCATGGCGCCCAACAGAAAAAATAAAATTTGAGCCACTCCGCTGAAACTTTCGGATAGCTCAGTGTTAACCAGACTTTTATCCGGTGCATTCAGAATATAGACTGTCCAGCATAATACCCCTGTGATAAGAGCCGTAGCCGACTTATTGATTTTTAAGGGATGCTCAAAAGCTATACCAGCATAACCAATAATAAAAATGACTGCAATAAGTATAATCATGGTAAAAAAGTTCGTGTCTAAATAATTTAAATGATATAAAAGTTGTTGGGGAGCGAACTTGCTACTATCAGCAAACGATCATCATAAATGCCACAATATAGCATTTTTAGATGAAATGTACCAACACCTTTTCTAAATAGGGCTTGCAAAATTTGATTGAAATAACTATTTTACGCTTTAAAATTAACTTAACAAATAAGAAGATGAAAGTTGGATTAATTGGGTTTGGAAAAACAGGGAAAGCGGTTGCTAATGTCATTCTTCAAAATAAAGAATTCTGTTTGGAATGGGTCCTTAGAAGGAGTACGCTGTTAGAACATAGAAGTGTCCCAGAATTTTTGGGTGTACAATCAGATGAACCCGGTCTTATCTATTCTAGTTTCACTATAGAATTTCAGGATTTGATAGAAAGTCATCCCGTAGATATTATCATCGATTTTTCATCTAAATCTGGTATCTACACCTATGGTAAGATTGCTGCGAAGCGAAAGATTATGATTATTTCCGCAATTTCGCATTACAATGACGAAGAAAAGGAATTATTAAAAGAACTTTCAAAAGAAACAGTCGTTTTTTGGAGTCCCAATATTACTTTAGGGGTGAATTATTTGATGTTTGCTGCAAAGTTCCTCAAGAAAATTGCTCCATGGGTCGATATTGAAATTATTGAAGAACACTTTAAGGGTAAAGAAGGGATTTCGGGTACTGCAATTAAAATTGCTGAAGCATTGGATTTGGAGAAGTCGGACATTAATTCTGTACGGGCAGGAGGGATTGTTGGAAAACACGAAGTTATTTTTGGTTTTCCGTATCAAACTGTCCGATTGATTCATGAGTCAATATCAAGGGAAGCTTTTGGGAATGGGGTCATTTTTGTTGCAGAGAATCTTCTTGACAAAGGAATTGGGATGTATACTTTTGAAGATATCTTATTGCCGTATTTCAAATCTTAAATATGAGTATCATCATAACATTGTGCTTACTTTTACTCTTGGCGTATATATTTGACCTTAGCTCATCTAGGACAAAATTGCCATCTGTCATATTGCTTCTTCTTTTAGGTTGGGGAGTGAAGCAGATTGTTTCATTTTTTAATATTCCAGTGCCGAATTTAACATCCGCGCTCCCGATTTTAGGAACCATCGGCCTGGTTTTAATTGTGCTTGAAGGCTCCCTGGAGCTTGAACTCAAAAAATCAAAAACAACCATCATCTTAAAATCAACAGCCATCGCATTTATTCCCATCATCATCCTTTCTTTCGCACTGATGTTTGTTTTTCATTATTTTCAAAATTCCACTTATAAAATTGGATTGCTTAATGCCATTCCATTGGCAATTATAAGCAGTGCCATCGCGATTCCCAGTTCAAAGTATTTATTGACAAGGGACAAAGAATTCATTACCTACGAAAGCAGCCTGTCCGATATTTTTGGCGTGATCTTTTTTAATTTCATAGCTTTCAATAATGAATTCGGATTTCAGACTTTCAGTACGTTCTCTTTGCAAATAGTGTTCATGTTGTTCTTGTCCTTTTTATCAACATTGGTGCTGGCGTACTTATTAAGCAAAATCAAGCATCACGTAAAATTTACCCCAATCATTCTACTGATCATCTTAATCTATTCACTTTCCAAAATAATTCACTTACCCTCTTTGATTTTTATCTTATTATTCGGGATACTCATAAGTAATCTGGATAAATTGGAGCAATTCAAGATCATTCGTGTACTAAAGCCACAAATATTGAATAAGGAAGTTCAGAAGTTCAAAGAACTTACCAGCGAGATGACCTTTTTGATCAGGACGCTTTTTTTCTTGTTGTTTGGTTATCTTTTGGAAACATCCGAGTTGTTGAATACGAACACTTTGGTCTGGGCGATTGCAATTACTGCAGGTATATTCCTAATCAGAGGTTTGCTTATTTGGCTTTTCAAGTTGCCCTTTAAACCTCTATTTTTTATGGCTCCCAGAGGGCTTATAACCATTTTGTTGTTCTTGTCCATCCCTTTGAATCAGACTATTCCCATAGTCAATAAGTCGTTAATCGTACAAGTTATTGTTTTGTCTTCACTGGTGATGATGTACGGATTGATGAGGACGCATACCAAAAATGATACAAAGGAATCCTCTCTTTAATCAGAAGTCACTTTGAACCCAGGAGCTTTGTAGCCTTTCGGTAAATATTCGGTTGGGATGGCTGTTGTATTCCCATCGCGATTTGACTGGTAGTGCGGTGACATGATTTCGATACCCATTTCGTTGCAACAATCTTGTATATGTTGATGTAGTTCCGAATAAACGAATGCTTGTCGATTCGCCTCCTGTGTATAGGCATTGATTTGGTAGGTTACAAAAAAGTCATCGAGACTTGTTTGAAACACAAAGGGTTTTGGCTCTTTCAACAATCCGATTGTTCTATCAGAAGCTGTCAGTAATGCTTGATGGATGTCTTTCCAAGGGACTGAATAACCGATAGTGACTTTTGTGTTGATTATCAAACCATTAGACTTGGAAAGTGTGCTGTAATTGATGGTATTCCCAGATAATACCGTAGAATTTGGAATGGTGATTTCTTCGTTTTTTATGGTTCTTAGCCTGGTAACTAATAAATTCTTTTCTACAACGTCACCTATAACATCTCCGATTTTAATGAAATCTCCAATCTTATACGGACGCATATAGGTGATAATCAATCCAGCTGCAACATTTGCAATGGAAGAGGAAGAACCTAATGAAAGCAAAACGCCGATGAAAACCGAAACCCCCTGGAATATATGGGAACTGGATCCCGGAAGTAAGGGAAAGATCAATACAAACATGAAGGCATATAGTAAAAAAGTCACTATACTGTTGGTCGGTTTTGCCCAATCGGGATGGAAACCAGATATCTTTAAGTTTTCAGCATCAATTTCTGAAAAGATGTATTTGACGAATTTTAGGAGGTATTTCATTACAAAAAATATCACCAAAATGCTGAATAGGTTGGGCATAAAATTCCATATGCCTAAAAATGCACTTTTTAAGGGTGACCAAATCAAATTAAAAAGAATACCTGCCCATTGTCTGGAAAATGGGAAAATGCTAAAAATCAATGGCAGAGTCACATAGCCTAACAATAAGTAGACCAACCATCGGGATATTCGAACTAAAAAAAAGATAACGCGACTTTCCTGCTCAGCTTTCAAAAAGGTGTAGTCTTTGTAAATAAAGTCTTTGAAAAATGCATCCTTTTTTCGGTCGAGATATCCATAAAGCCTTTTATAACCCTTACCAATCAGATGTAAGACCAACCAAGTCAATCCTACTACTAACAGGATCAACCCAATCCGAAGGAGCCACCTCGTTAAATTATTTTCACTTTTTGCCTGCCTTAAAGATGCTTTTATGATTTTATTGTAATTGTCGGACACCTCCAAGATACTTTTCCCATACCAGCGTGCATCCATTTCCGAAACACTCATGATGATAAAATCACCATATACTATGTCCATATTATGTTCAGAAGGGGAGGTGTAGATCGAATCAATTTTCAGAAAATCTTCGTCATACAATTTCTGAATCCTTTTGGTGATATTGATTGCCCTTTCCCTGGGTAAGGTGGCTGCAAGCTTTGAGTGGATATAGAACAGGGTATCTTTCATAACACCAGTAACTGGATATCCCTTGTTCAGCATTTGCAATTCAACCGATGGAATGGAGTCATTTGGTGTTTTTGCTTTGTTCGACTGAGCAGATGTTAGCCATCCTACCAACAAGAAAAGAATCAGTGAATAATACTTCTTTTGATGTGCCATTTTCACAGGATCATTTACGTTTAAGAGATGTAAGATATACATTTTAACCCCGAGATGCAAAAAACGACTTGGATAATTGCTCAAACCTCAATTCAAATGTGTCGGAATTAGTATTTATTAAGATAAATCTATTTGATATATAAGGGTTTAACTACCTTTTTCTTCATTTTTTTGTGTATATTTGGTGTTACTGCACGATCCTGCCCTCATTCTGGGCCACGACACCTCTACTAGCATCTATCTTAGTAAACTAATAATAGTATAATGAAACTTTTTATCATTTCCAATCGGTTGCCGCTTAAGGTGACCAGGAATGAAGATCAAACTTTTGAATATCAAAGAAGCGAGGGAGGGCTGGCAACCGGTCTTGGTTCATTGGAAGTAACTATTGAAAGGCATTGGATAGGTTGGCCTGGAATTTTTTTAGATTCAAAAGAAGAACGTCATGATGTGACCAGACATCTGGAATCATTTAATTTCCATCCTGTTTTTTTATCCGAGAAACAGATTGTCAACTATTATGAGGGATACAGCAACAGTATTCTGTGGCCTCTTTGCCATTATTTTTATTCTTTTGTAGAATACGATACCAATTATTGGGAATCGTATAAAGAAGTAAACCTTTTATTTGCCAGTATTGCCTCAGGATTAATTAAAGCCGGAGATATGGTGTGGGTTCACGATTACCAGTTAATGCTTTTGCCAAAAATGATTCGTAAAAGTACAAAAGCAGGTGGTATCGGTTATTTTCACCACATTCCTTTTCCATCGTATGAACTTTTCCGAGTACTCCCAGAGCGTGCTGAAATCTTGGATGGGCTTTTAGGCGCAGACTTAATCGCCTTTCATACCCATGACTACATGAGGCATTTTATAAGCGCTGTGGAAAGGGTTATGGAATTGGAGTTCCGTTTGGACAAAGTCTTGATTGATTATAGGATGGTACATGTTGGAGCCTATCCAATGGGCATCAATTATTTGCAGTATTATGACGCCATTTTGAATCCAGTCATTCAGGAAAAGGCAAGGGAATTACGCCATAATTATGGAGAAAACAAACTGGTCTTATCTGTCGATCGCTTAGATTATAGCAAAGGTGTTTTGCATCGTTTAAAGGGTTTTGTTCACTTTCTTGAAAATCATCCTGAGTACCATGGGAAAGTGTCTCTAGTAATGCTTCTTGTGCCTTCCAGGGACTCGGTCGGAAGATATGCTGAATTAAAGACGAAGGTTGACGAACGAATTGGGTTCATCAATGGCATGTATTCGACCATCAATTGGACGCCCATTCATTATTTTTACCACAGTTTGGAATTTGAAGAGTTGGCTGCATTGTATCACATTGCTGATATCGCTTTGGTGACCCCTTTGCGAGATGGAATGAATTTGGTAGCCAAAGAATATGTCGCCGCCAAACGGGATAAGCCAGGAACCCTGATTCTAAGCGAAATGGCAGGTGCGGCAGTGGAGTTGAGCGATGCCATCGTAATTAATCCGAATAATCCCGAGGCAATCGAATGGGCCCTTATAGATGCTTTGGAAATGAGCCAAGAAGAGCAATTTGCCAGAATGGTAAAAATGCAAAAAGTGATTTCTCGTCAGAACGTTAAAAAGTGGGCAAATGATTTTATAACTGAATTGACCCGTATTTGTCTTCGAAATAAAGAAAACGACCGGAAAAGAATTCTTCCAAATCGCATAAAGCCTTTATGTCATTCTTATAGAAATGCAGAGAAAAGACTGTTGATTTTAGACTATGACGGTACCCTTTCACCTTTCAAAAACAAGCCTGAGGATGCCTTTCCAACTTCAGTGTTGATGCAACTATTAACTCAATTGGCGTCTGATCCACGAAATAGAGTCGTGATCAGTAGTGGTAGAGATATGCAGACCCTTGAAAAATGGCTTGGTCATCTTCCATTGGATATGGCTGCTGAACACGGTGCTTTTTATAAGGAAAATGGAGTATGGAATAGAAAGACGAGTACGATTTCCTGGGATGATGAAATTTTGCATATTTTTCAGGAATTTCTGGATAAGACGCCACAGTCAAAACTGGAAGTCAAGGACACCGCATTGGTATGGCATTTCCGAAAGGTGGATGCCTGGTTGGCTTCCATTCGCGAGCAACAACTTATCAATGCATTGATGAAACCATGTGCACACCTGCGTCTGCAGATTATGCGGGGCAACAAGATTTTGGAAGTAAAATCACCTATTTACAACAAAGGAGTCGAAGCGAGGCGTTTGTTGCAGGAAGATCCGTTCGATTTTATTCTCGCTATTGGCGATGATACGACGGATGAAGATACTTTCAATGCCTTGCCACGTTCAGCCTTTACAGTTAAAGTTGGCGGCCCCTGTAAATCGGCCAATTATTATTTGCTTTCTCAATCGGAAACGTTGCCGTTGCTTCAATCGCTGATAACATGTTCAGGGTCGAATGAATCTTGATATCTCTACCTTGTCAGCGAACAGCATGGCGGAGTGAAGAAGCGCCAAATGGGAATAGGCCTGTGGGAAATTACCTAATTGTTTTTTGGTTTCAAAGTCAATATCTTCACTGAAAAGTCCCACATGATTGGAGTAAGTCAAGATTTTCTGAAATATTAAAAGTGCTTCCTCCTTTTCCCCAATGGCAAACAGCGCTTGTACCAACCAGAAGGTACAAATGGTGAAAGCCGACTTGGGATGACCAAAATCATCCTGGTGTCTATATCTGTAAAGTAGTCCTTCGTGCAATAAAACATTTTGTATGGAGCGTACTGTTTTGATAAATCGTTCATCGTTGGCTGAGATGAAACCATACATTTCCATCAGTAAAAGTGAGGAATCCAATTCTTCATTTTCGTACGTCTGCGAAAAGCTTTGGATCGATTCTTTCCATCCTTTTTCAAGGACTTCCTTGCGAATGAGCCCAGCTTCCTTTTTCCATTTATCGACATATCTTTTTTCATGGAGCATTTCCGCAATTCGAACGCCTCTGTCCAAAGCGACCCAACTCATGACCTTGGAGTGAACAAAGTGTTGTTGCACCCCTCGGATCTCCCAGATACCATTGTCGGGATTGGGCCATTCATCCTGTACGGTTCGTAAGATATTCTTTACAATTTCCCACATTTCCTCGATTTCGTTCAATGTACCTGGAAAGTGTTGATAATACTGCCAAATGACGTCCATCAGATAGCCCAAAGAATCATTCTGTTTCTGAAAGTAAGCAGCATTACCGACTCGAACAGGTTTTGAATCGGCAAATCCGCTAAGATGTTCAAGAATTTCTTCTGACAGAATTCGCTCACCACGAATGCCATACATGATCTGAAAAGTTTCACTTTTACTTTTTAGAATGCCATTGATAAAATCCATAAAACGAAACGCTGCTCCTCGATGCCCCAGTGTTAGGAGTATTTTTATGGACATGGATGCGTCACGCAACCAACAAAACCGGTAATCCCAATTTCGCACTTCCCCCTCTGTCTCGGGAATGCTGGTCGTAAGTGCTGCCAAAACTGCTCCGGTCGGATGATACGACATCAGTTTTAGAATCAGCATGCTTCGCTCAATCTCTTCCGAAAAAAGGTTGAATTTTTTTGCTCTGTTGGTCCAGTTCAACCAATAAACACGTGTGCGCTGGTATTCTAATTCGACCCTGTCTTGGTTAATAGGAATAAGTTTCTGATGGTAAGAAACTAAAACATAATTGTCGCTCATCAATACCAATTCCTCTCTATTGATGATGGCTTCCAGGTTCAGATTGGAGTACAGATAAACGGTATCCCTGACATTCTCTTTTGAAATGGTCTTGATATAATCCGGTCCGAACTTGTGATAGGAATCATCTCTGGCATAGTTTAATTTCGGTTCATACTCGATCCGAAAGCGAGGAGCCCCGCTCACCAATCGTATTAAGCGATACAATTCAGGAGGAAGATAATGGCTGTTGTATTCACTGATGGTGTAGCGTGGCATGAAATCGATGATTTCAAAACAACCCTCCATTGAATCGAAACGAGTGATAAGAATATTTGTATGGCTGATGTATTTTTGAGTGATGGTATATGATGCCGCAACTTCAATACTCAAGTGACCACCTTTGGAATCATCCAATATACGTGCAAATATGGACGGTGAATCAAAATCGGGAAAACACAACCAATCGACGCTGCCATTACTGGAAATTAGTGCGGCAGATCTACAGTTGCCAACAACTCCGTAATCTAGTGTACCCATTCTTTAATCATTTGAAGTGAAAGTACAACTAATAATGCCAATAAACCATCATTATGATCTATTGTTTGATTCGATTTTCCAATTCACTCTTTTTTTTCTTCTCTAATGCATCCTTTTTAGCAGCCGCTACTTTCGCTTTCTTTTCAAAATATCCTCTGAAAAGAAAATTATGTTTGGCAGCATTCATATTTTCATCCAAACCTTTGGAACTGCTTCTAAGATTGATCATGGTCTGATTCAAATTCTCGGCAAAAGTAGTGTCACGAATGAGCCGACCGAGCGTCCCATTTCCCTTGTTGATTTTTTGCATCATTTCGGTGAGTTGCTTTGACAAGACCTGCGCATTACTTGCAGTAACATTCAATTTTGCCATCATGGTATCAGTCCCTGTCAAACCCTCTGACGCCCTTTTAAAATTCAATATGCTTTGATTTAGATTCTCGGCTATGGTTGAATCCTGAATGAGCCGACCGAGCGTTCCATCACCCTTGTTGATTTTGTTTGTTATCTCGGCTAATTGGTGTGAGATATACTCTGCATTGCTTGCCGTTACTTTCAAGCTTGCCATCACTACATCCGAACCTTTTAAACCATTGGAAAACAGATTCAGATTGGAGATGGTTTGACTCAAATCTTCGGCAAGTTTCCGATCTAGGATTAATCGACTAAGGGTTCCATTTCCTCCATTTATGTTATCTGTAATTTCGGAAATCTGTTTCGAAATGTTTTCTGCATTTGCCGTGGTTGCATCCAGTCGTGCCATAATGGCATTTGTTTCAATAGTTTCGATTGTTTTAAGTCGTTGACCTTCAATTGCTAACGGAGCATCAGTACTGCCAGGCATTATTATAATTATTTTATCACCTATGATGCCTTCTGAACCCAACGTTACTTTGCAGTCCGATTTGATAAACTGCCACACATCCTTTTTTAGCATCAGATCGACTCGTACCGTCGTATCGTTAATTTGGATGATATTTTCGACCGTACCAACATTGATTCCAGAAAAACGGATGTTATTTCCTACTTGCAATCCACTTACATTTGAAAAGGTAGAAGTCAGAGTAAACACTGGATTGAACAAGTTTTTTTGTTTTCCTATTATAAAGATGGCCAGCATAAAAAGTGCCAATCCGCCTATAATGAAAAGCCCAAGCTTAATTTTGTATTTTTGAGTATGTGCATCCATGTCCTTTATTCTTATTACCGCATCGTGCAATATCCAAATTATTTAAACAAGTTATATTACATAATTTTAGGAAAAAGTTACATAAATTCTTTGTTTTAAGGTGGTTTCTATGGATTAATCAAGTGTTTCAGTTATTACTTAATCACAAAATTGCTGATAACAATTTATTAGGTAAATTTAAGCTTTTCAAATGCTTCCTTTTCTACCGCTATTTTGGATTTCTTTTCAAAATACCTACGGATAATGAACTTTTGTATGGATACATTCCAATTTTCAAAAACAAGAAACCCTAACCGACATATTTGTCTATTAGGGTTTAGTTGGAAGTGTACCCGAAGTCGAGTGCCAAATGGGAAATTCATCCATTTTGTATAATAATCATCCACCACCAGATATTGACCTCTATTACCATATTTACAAGATTATTTTTTAGGAATAATCTTGTAAATTAATTGAGCTAAATAAGCCCCTGCCAATGATGGAATGGCCATTAATAAATATATTAAAAACTCGAATGGGAACAAATTATGGGAGCTGGAATCAACTATCATTTCAATTATTGCTGCGAATGGAAATAAGATCATACTCATCAACCCTATTTTCCAACTAGAGACTTTGCTCCATTGTTTTACTATGAATCCAGATAAAAGAAGGAATATAAAACTATAAATGGAAAGCCCTTCTATCCCAATACGAATTAACGGGAAAACAGGAGAATCATAGGGTTTCAAATCTTTTAGAAAAAGAGTTGGAAGGATTACTGAAATCATCCCCAAAATGGAAATGGCAATAATAGAAAGTATAGTGTTTTTTTTCATAGTGCTTTGAATATTAATTATTTATAATTAAGCGGCAAATGTAACCATATTATCCAGATAAGTATTAAATGACACCTATTCCAATTATTCGCGAGCATAAAAGGTGCAGAACCCCAAACAAAAAGCCCTAATTGATTGATTATCAATTAGGGCTTTATAGTCTTCGTACCCGAAGCCGGACTCGAACCGGCACAGCCGTTATGGCCAAAGGATTTTAAGTCCTTCGTGTCTACCATTTCACCATTCGGGCAACTAGGAAGAAAAGTTGCGCTCTTTTAATGGAGCGGTCGCAAAGGTATGAAATTTCTTTAAAAATGAAAAGGGTTAGCGGGTGATGAAAATGAAATCGTTTTCGTCGAAGGTGACGGTGTAGTGTCGAAGGGGCTCTTTGGAGATGCCTTTGGTTGGAGAGCCTTGGCCGAAGGTCATGTCGTAGACTTCACCGCACGTCACACATTTACACATGCCGAGGTCGTCAGGGGGGCTGATGCGGATATTGTAAGTCACTTCTTTGGGGCAGGCAAGATCGACAGCGTAAAATACATTGTCCTGTGCATGATAAATCAGCAAGCCCCCAAATCCAATTCTGTCAACGCTAAAGACAGGCGCAGTCACATACATGTAGGCTCCGAAGGGTGTCAGGTTTTCCGTATTGATGCTGCGCTTGAAATAGACTTCTCTGTCGGGTATGCTCGAAACATAACCGGTGCAACCAGCCATCAAGACGAAAAGGATTGTTAAAAGAGCAAACATTTTCTTCATAAGGAACTTATTTGGGCATATTAGCTGGATAGCGAGAAACGATCTCACGGATTTTTTCAAGGACATCGGTTTCAAAAGCCGGTGCATTTAAAGCTTCCAGATTGTTTTTTAGTTGTTCCACGGAACTGGCGCCAACTAAAACGGTGGTGACACGGGCATCGTTCAATAACCAGCTTAGTGCCATTTGTGCCAGTGTTTCACCGCGTTTCAGTGCCAAGTCGTTCAATTCGCGGATAATGGCGATGCGCTCAGGACTCACTTGTTCTTTTTTAAGAAAACCGTTTTTTGCAACTCTGGAGTCGGAGGGGATGCCATTTAGGTAACGATCGGTGAGCAGGCCTTGTGCCAATGGACTGAAAGCACAGAATCCAATGCCGTTGCTTTGGGCTGTTTCAAGTGCTCCATTTTCGACTTCACGCGCCAACATGCTGTAGCGATCTTGGTAGATGAGGCAACGAACGCCTTGTGATTCAAGCATTCGATAGCATTTCTCAGCCAGTTCGGGAGGGTATTTGGAGATGCCTGCATAGAGCGCTTTGCCGGATTTGACGATATCGATGAGGGCTTGCATAGTTTCTTCGATGGGCGTAACTCCATCGTAACGATGGGAATAAAAGATATCAACGTAATCCAACTTCAGACGTTTCAAGCTCTGATTTAGACTGGAGATCAGATTCTTTCTGGAACTTCCGTCGCCGTAGGGCCCGTCCCACATAAAATGTCCGGCTTTGGTCGAAACGATGATTTCTTCTCGGTGCGCAGCTAAGGACTTGTGGAAAATTGTTCCGAAGTTTTCCTCGGCAGAACCCGCGGGGGGACCGTAGTTGTTGGCCAGGTCAAAATGGGTGATTCCCTGGTCAAATGCAAATTCAATAATGGATTTACTATTTTCAAAGTCGTCGGTGTGCCCAAAGTTGTGCCAGAGCCCTAGTGATACTTTTGGGAGCATCAGGCCACTTTTTCCACAGTAGGAATACTTCATTCCATTGCTGTAACGGGTAATTGAGGGTGTGTAAGCCATCTTTTAAGGAGAATTGTGAGTTGTAGGATTCAAAGGTAGAAAAGAAATCTTAATTTTGCGGTTCTGAATTCATTCATTCTATTAAAACACAGGATATGAGAAAACGTTTTTTCGTCCTGCTAAGCGTGTTCACCATGACAACACTTGCAGCCCTTTCTGCTGAGAACCCATTTTTCAGCCCTTACAAAACCCCTTATGACGCACCGCCGTTCGACAAAATCAAGGTAGAACATTACATGCCAGCCTTTTTGAAAGGTATTGAGCAACACGATGCAGAAATTGCAGCGATAGTAGCCGACAAAAATGCGCCAACTTTTGAGAATACGCTGGAGTCGCTCGACTTTTCAGGCGAACTCTTGCGGAAAGTCAGTGCCGTATTTTTTGCATTGACCGAAGCGGAAACCAACAAGGACCTGGATCAAATTGCAGAAAAAGTGACTCCGATGCTATCGGAACACAACGACAACATTTACTTGAACGCCAAACTGTTTGCACGTGTTAAAGTCGTTTACGATCAACGCGACAAGCTTAAGCTCACTTCTGAACAACAGCGTGTTTTGAGTGAATGCTACAAAGATTTTATCCGCTCGGGCGCAGGCTTGAATGCTACTGACCAGGCACGTTTGCGTGAAATTAACAAGGACTTGTCTTCCATGATGTTGAAGTTCTCTGATAACGTTTTGAAGGAAACCAATGCGTTCCGCATGGTAGTTGACAATAAGGCCGATTTGGCCGGACTTCCTCAAAGCTCCGTGGATGCAGCTGCAGAAGAAGCCAACACTACTGGACTTACAGGAAAGTGGTTGTTTACCATTCAAAAACCCAGCCTGATTCCGTTTCTGCAATATGCAGAAAACCGCAAACTACGGGAAAAGATGTTTAAAGGGTACATCAATAAAGGTGATAACGACAATGCCAACGACAACAAGGCGCTTATCAATCAGATTGTCAATTTGCGTTTGGAACGCGCCAAACTTTACGGTTTTACAACACATGCAGGATATGTCTTGGACGAATGCATGGCTAAGAACCCTGAAACAGTAATGCCTTTTCTCGAAAAAATTTGGAAACCGGCAGTTGCACAGGCTAAAAGGGAAGTCGCCGAAATGCAGACGATGATTGATTCCGAAGGCGGTAATTTTAAACTTCAAGCTTGGGATTGGTGGTTTTATTCAGAAAAAGTTCGCAAAGCTAAATTCAACTTGGATGAGGCAGAACTTCGTCCCTATTTCAAACTGGAAAATGTGCGTCAGGGTGTATTCACCGTTGCCAATAAGCTTTGGGGTCTGCAGTTCAAACCTGTTAAAAATGTTCCTGTCTATCATCAGGATGTCGAGGTATTTGAAGTGTTGGATGCCGATGGCTCCTTTCTAGGCTTGTTTTATTCCGACTATTTTCCCCGTCCTGGTAAGCGCGCAGGCGCCTGGATGAGCAATTTCAGAGAGGAATACGTATTAAAAGGCAAGGAAGTAAGACCTCTTATTTATAATGTGGGTAACTTCACGAAACCTACTGCTGATGCTCCCTCGTTGTTGAACCAGGATGAAGTGGAAACACTGTTCCATGAATTCGGGCATGGATTGCACGGCATGCTGACCAAATGTCATTACCTTTCCGTAAGCGGAACCAGCGTCCCTCGCGATTTCGTTGAGCTTCCCTCTCAAATCATGGAAAACTGGGCCATGAATCCCGAGGTGTTGAAGCTTTATGCCAAACATTATCAGACAGGTGCGACCATACCGGATGCATTGATTGAGAAAATTCAAAAATCTGGCACCTTCAATCAAGGTTTTGAAACGACCGAACTGGTCGCTGCTGCTTTGCTTGATATGGATTGGCATACCATCACCAAAAAACAGGATTTCGATGTCCGTGCCTTCGAGCGCACAGACATGGACAACCTCGGTTTGATTTCTGAAATCGTCCCCCGTTACCGCAGCACGTTCTTCAACCACATCTTCAGTGGCGGATACTCAGCAGGTTACTATGCTTATTTGTGGGCAGAAGTGCTGGATGCCGATGCCTTCAACGCCTTTATGGAAAAGGGAATCTTCGACCAACAAACAGCGACCTCCTTTCGCAAGAACATTCTTGAAAAAGGGAATAGTGAGGACCCAATGGTTTTGTACCGACGGTTCAGAGGTGCCGAACCCAACCCGGAAGCATTGTTGAAACGTCGCGGGCTTTGATTTTTTTCTTTACGGTGCCCCTGACTATAAAAAAATAGTTTATCTTTGCGGTTCGGTAAAAAATCTACTAGAAATCACATCAATAAAAACGTAGTATAACATGCAAAACAAAGGATTTGTAAAGATTTTTGCGATACTCTTGACCCTTGTCTGTGCCTATTATCTGTCTTTCTCTTTCATGAACACTCGCGTGGAGAAAAAAGCAGAAAAAATGGCCCAAGGAAACCCGGAAAGACTGGCTTATCTCCTCGATTCTATGGAAACGGAGAAAGTCTACATGGGTTTGACGTACGCAGAATGTCGTGAAAAAGTAATCAACTTGGGTCTTGACCTAAAGGGTGGTATGAACGTGACGCTGGAAATTTCTGTTCCGGACATTATTCGTGCCATTTCAAACAACAGCAAGGATGAAACGTTCAATAAAGCGTTGGTCAATGCTGCCATCAGGGAAAAATCAAGTCAGAAAGACTATATCGACTTGTTTGTGGAAGAGTATAAAAAACTTGATCCTGGAGCTCGTCTCTCCGCAGTGTTCAGTACGTTTGAAATGAAAGGCCGAATAGACCCTACTACTTCCAACGAAGATGTCATTACTGTTCTCAAAACAGATGTGCAGGGTGCCATCCAAAACTCCTTCAATGTACTGCGTACTCGTATTGACCGCTTTGGTGTGGTTCAGCCGAATATCCAGCAATTGGGAACCTCCGGTCGCATCCTGATCGAACTTCCGGGCATTAAAGAACCGGATCGTGTTCGTAAATTGCTTCAGGGTTCAGCCAATCTTGAATTTTGGGAAACATACGACTTGGGTGAAATTTATGAATCCATGATTTCTGCCAACAACCTGATTCGTGACTTGAACCAGACTGTAAAACCGGCTAAGGACAGCATGTTCAAGGCTGCAGTAGCAGTTAAGGATACAACTAAGAGTCTAATCAAAGGCAACGATCTATTGGCCAAGTTGGGTAAAACCGACACGACAGCCAAGGAAAAGACTGCTGATGAATGGAAAGCTGAATATCCCTTGTTTGCGGTACTACAGATCAACCAAAGCGAACAAGGTGTTGGCTCAGGTCCTGTTGTAGGTTATACATTAGGCCGTGATACTTCAACGGTAAACAAATATTTGAACAATCCGAAAGTCAGAGAACTGCTGCCCCGCGACCTTAAATTCGTATGGAGCGTAAACTCTGTCGACAAAAAGACCCCGCTTTATCAGCTTATTGCCCTGAAAGTGACCAACCGTGAAGGTAAACCTGCTCTAGGTGGTGATGTTATAACGGATGCTTCCGACGACTTTACCCAAACGACTGGTTCAGCCAAAGTAAACATGACCATGAATCAAGAAGGTTCCAAAGCTTGGGCTCGACTGACTAAAGATAATATTGGTAAATCCGTCGCCATCGTATTGGATGGATATGCCTATTCTTTCCCCCGTGTTCAGGGAGAAATCACCGGAGGAAGCTCAGAAATCACCGGTCTTGAATCTGCAGCTGAAGCAAAAGACTTGGCAAACGTGCTGAAATCTGGAAAAATGCCGGCACCTGCGCACATTGTACAGGAAGACGTTGTTGGACCTTCTTTGGGTAAAGAAGCCATTCAAGCTGGATTCATTTCATTCTTGGTCGCTTTTATCTTGATTCTGCTCTATATGCAAATCAACTACGGTCTCATTCCTGGACTCATCGTTGATGCCAGTTTGTTGATCAATGCCTTCTTTATCATGGGTATATTGGCTTCCTTCCAAGCTGTGCTCACCCTTCCTGGTATCGCGGGTATGGTGCTCACTCTAGGGATGGCGGTAGATGCCAACGTGCTTATCTATGAGCGTATCAAAGAAGAGCTTCATGCGGGGAAAACAATCAAGAAGGCTGTAGCCGACGGTTATAAGAATGCCCTTTCGGCCATTTTGGACGGTAACATCACGACCCTGCTTACGGGTATCATTCTGTTCTACTTTGGTTCAGGTCCTATTCGTGGTTTTGCCACGACCCTGATCATTGGTATCATCACCTCCGTATTCTGCGGTGTATTCGTAACACACCTTATCTATGAAGCGCTTCTTGCCAAGGATAAACTGAAAAACGAAGACTTTACCACGAATCTTACCAAGAACTTGCTACGTGCACCGAAAGTCGATTTTATCGGAAAGCGCAAATGGGGATACGCCATTTCTGGAACTGTATTAACCATTTGTATTCTTTCGTTGGTTTTCCATGGTATTAATCAGGGTGTAGACTTCTCCGGTGGTCGCAACTACATTGTTCGTTTTGATCAACCTATCAAAACCGGTGATATTGGCAATTCGTTGCAAACCGTGTTCAAGGAATCATCAGTATCAGTTATTACAATTGGTACTGGAAAAAACCAGGTTCGCATCACCACCAATTATAAGATTGCAGACGAAAGCCAAACCATTGACAACGAGATTGAATCCATGTTGTTTGAAGGCTTGAAGCCATATATGAAAGCGGATGTGACCAGAGCTGAGTTTACACAGCAGCACATCGTTAATTCTCAAAAGGTTGGCCCGACGGTAGCCGATGATGTGAAAACATCGGCCTATTGGGCAGTGTTCTTGGCGGTAATTGTGATCGGTATTTATATTTTGATCCGTTTCAAGAATATTGCATTTAGTTTGGGTACCGTTGCGGCACTCGTCCATGACGTATTGCTGATCATCGGTTGTTATTCACTTTTCTACAGCTTTGTGCCATTCTCCCTTGAGATGGACCAGAACTTCATAGCAGCAATCCTGACCATCATCGGGTATTCTGTAAATGACACGGTTGTAATTTTTGACCGTGTTCGTGAAAATCTCGCTTTATATCCGAAGCGGAACAAGAAACGCGTGTTGAACGAAGCTCTTAATCAGACTCTTTTGCGTACATATAGTACGTCATTGACCGTGATGATGACTTTGTTGATATTGTTCCTCTTTGGTGGTGATACCATTCGCGGCTTCGCCTTTGCGATGTTGGTAGGTACAATCACTGGTGTTTACTCCACGTTGTACATTGCAACACCTATTGCATACGAAGTGCAGAAACGTCAATTGAAGATCACGAACGACGATTACGACGACGGTATTAAATAACGAATGATCAAATTGAAAAATAGGCTGTATCAATTGATGCAGCCTATTTTTTTTGTTCTTGTTGATTGTTTATTTGAGTGGAATGTCGTGAATCAACAATTGATAACCTTTTCTTTTAAGAGCCACAAAGAAGACTCTGGGATCCTGCTTAAACTGAGTTCGAAGTTTTACGATCACACTATCCAGGTTGCGGGAAGTGAAATAATTGGATTCTCCCCAATATTTGACGAGCAGTTCGTCTTTTGTTACGACATTACCAATACAAGCGCTCAGCTCGTTCAGTACGACACCTTGCAGTTGACCTAAATGCAAACTGGTCCCTTTGTAAGTCAATAAATGAGAAGTCGGGTTATAAATGTATTCACCAATCTGTCTTTCTAGTCCGGACCCGGTATTGAAATCGCTGAAGGTATGTTTGATCCGAACGGTAAGCTCCTCCATGTCAATGGGCTTTTTCATGTAATCGGCTCCTCCTAGTTCAAAGCCCTTTTTTACATCGGAGATGTGCGTGTGTGATGTCAAAAATATTATTGGCGGCCTTGATGGGTTGTGTATAAGTTCCTTCGCCCAGTCAAAACCATCCCCGTCAGGCAATGTCAAATCCAAAAGGATCAAGTCAAATGTATGGATATGGAACAATTCTTTTGCCACTTGAAGGTTTATAGCCATTTTCACATCATAACCAACACCAATTAGATGTTCATAGGTGAGATTTCTTAGGAACGGGTCATCTTCGACTAGGAGCAAGTGTCTCATAAATAGTAGAATGTAAGAATATGTAATATTAACAATAAATAGTAGATCGACAAAAAAAGCAACAATACATTAACCTAAAAAGAAGTGATAATGAGCGATTGTGCGTTTTATCCATAAAATGGAGTCTGTATATTTGTCGTGTAAAAATGAAGCGCTGAAATCTCCATAGCTTTTGTGAAAAAGTTTCTTCAGCGAAAAGGAATAATAACAACGAATGCATACTTAACCTGTGAAGGAATACATGGATATGTTGAAGGCAAAATCATCATTAGTGTAGTTAAGAATGCAAAAAAAAGGGGGAAGCAGACGAGTCTGTTTCCCCCTTTACCTTTAGCGGTCACTTTTTCAAAAGTTGCTTTTCAGCCTGCTCTGCCTGCTCAAAATTGAACTGACTGGCAATATCCCTTTGGTGTTCAACAATTTTATCGTTGCAAAGGTTGCCAATACTGCCTTCATGCGTGTGGTTTACTGTCATGACTGGATTAAACTGATTGGCTTCAATCTCCAGACCAACTTGCTTGTAGGCGTCTCTGAAAGGTAGTCCATTGGTCGTACGACGATTCACTTCCTCTACACTGAACAAGTAAAGGTATTTAGTGTCGTCCAGAATGTGTTTGTTGACTTCAATGTTGGCCAATATGGTGGTAGTCATCCGTAGGCAATCGAGCAACTCTCCGAAGCTGGGTAAGAAAACTTCCTTGATGATTTGCAGATCCCTAAAATAACCTGAAGGGAGATTGTTTGTAATGGCTGAAATCTGTTGAGGAAGATTCTGGATCTTGTTGCATTTTGCACGTGTCAATTCAAAGACATCCGGATTCTTTTTGTGCGGCATGATGCTCGAACCTGTGGTGAATTCAGAAGGAAGCTTGATGAAACCAAAATTCTGGCTGGTAAAAAGGCAGGCATCATACGCTAATTTGGATACGGTTCCGGCAATTGATGCCAATGCAAAAGCCACCGTCCGTTCCATCTTGCCACGACCCATTTGAGCATATACGACGTTGTAGTTCAATCCGTCAAATCCCAGCAATTCGGTTGTCATTTGCCGGTTCAAAGGGAATGATGAGCCGTAGCCGGCTGCAGAGCCCAATGGATTCCGATTACAGACCTTGTAGGCCGATAGCAAGACCTGCAGATCGTCTGTCAACGATTCTGCATAAGCGCCAAACCACAATCCGAAGGAGGAGGGCATGGCTACCTGCAAATGTGTATAACCAGGCATAAGCACTTCCTTATAGCGGTTGCTTTGCAAAATCAGGACATCAAAAAGCTCCTGTACGGCATCAAAAGTTTCCTTGATGGCAGCCCGTGTGAACAATTTCATATCCAATAAAACCTGATCGTTTCTAGAACGGCCGCTATGAATTTTTTTACCGATATCGCCCAAGGAACGTGTGAGTAGGAGTTCGACCTGAGAATGTACATCTTCGATGCCTGGTTCGATTACAAATCGATCTTCTTCAATATCCTGATAAATGGATTTAAGCTCGTTAAGCAACAAGGGCAATTCATCTGCTTCAATCAATCCAATGCTTTCGAGCATCGTGATGTGCGCCATAGAGCCCAAAACATCGTATTTGGCAAGATACAGATCCATTTCGGGATCCTTTCCGACAGTAAACCGCTCGATGGCTTTATCAACGGTGGTACTTTTTTCCCATAATTTCATACGAACAGCGATTAAATTGGACTGGCTAGTAAGGAAGTTTGGCTAGCATTTCAGCCATGTTGTTGATGCCTTCTTCCAATTTGTTTGAAATCATGGCTTTCAGAAAAAAGGGAATATCAGCCCTGAAGGTCAATTTCAGACTTGTTGTTTCGGGCGCAACTTCTTGCAGTTGAATCCATCCAATAAATTCAACAGGTGATTTGACGGATTCCAATTTAATGTTTTTGAACGGTTCCCGCTCTACAATCCGAATGCCGACCATGCCGACCGGATCCACCTTGAATTGGCAAGAATCGGCATCAAATGTAAAATCCTTGACTTTTCCTTCAATCAAAGGTTTTACACTTTCCAGGTTGTTCAGATCGGAAAGTTTTGAGAAGACACGTTCAGCCGAAAAGGGAATTTGCTGAAGGTCGCTGGTGTATTCTGTCATGACGGGATTTATTTGGGTTGCCAGGTAGAGGGCGAAAGACGCCATTCTTGCAAGGTCTGCAATTCAGACTCGTGGATGTAGTTGGTGGCCAAGGCGGTTTCGAGGACAGCATCGTAATTGCTCAATGCTGTCAACTCCACTTTGGCTTTTCGGAATGCTTCTTCTGCTTCCGGGAAACCGTATGTGAAGATGGCAAGCATGCCAATCACATCACTGCCGTCTCTTCGGATGGCTTCTACTGCTTTCAAGCTGCTGCCACCGGTCGAAATGAGGTCTTCGATGACAACGACTTTCATTTTTGGTTTCAAATCTCCTTCAATCAGATTTTCCAAACCATGATCTTTGGGGGAGGAACGTACATAGACGAAAGGCAAACCAAGTTCTTCGGCTACCATAGCGCCTTGGGCGATGGCTCCGGTAGCGACGCCGGCGATGGCATCCACTCTGTCGTACTTCTCACGGATGAGGCGTGCCAATTCAATTTTGATGAAGTTGCGAAGGTCTGGGTAAGACAACGTCTTACGGTTGTCACAATATATGGGTGATTTCCAGCCTGAAGCCCAGGTGAATGGGTTGGAGGGTTGTAGTTTGACAGCTTTGATTTTCAATAATTTGGCAGCAACGATGCGGTCTAGTTTTTTCATCTTGGTACTATGAATTGGATTGGAGTTGAAATTGCTTAATATCTTTTGCAAAAGTAATCAATCCTTCAGAAAGATGGGTCGTAAATAATGGTAATTTTCCAAGGATTATTTGTCAAAAGAGGTAATTCAGGTTGATGTACGTACCTGTCTTGGAGCCGTCACTTTTATTCAGTGGTTTGCCCATTTCGAAGGATATGATGAAGTTTTGGTTCATCGCCACTTTGAGCCCACCGCCAAGAGAGGAATGAAAACTGTCTTTCGTATCTAGTTTGAAATAGTCTGTTTTTTCAGAAGGGGTAAGATTGGACAAATCCCAGTCTACAGGATCCAGTATGTACCCGGTGTCAAAGAATCCGTTAAGTCCTAAGTAGAAATTTTGATTGATGAATTTGAAATTCAATACTTTCCAGCGGAGTTCAAAATTGCCCAAGGCAAAAGCGTCTCCTACAACTCGGTTTCGCATGACCCCTCGCAGGCTGTTTGCCCCTCCCAAACCAGTAGGACTGGTACGTGTGGCAAATGGTGACATGAATACGGAGCGTCGGTAGAAGGGGATGTCGTTATTGCCGATTTTTCCTTGAACACCCAGTCGTACGGCAAGGTTCAGTCGATCCTTGATAATGCTTTGGTAGTGTTTGTGCATCAAAGAATATCGGGCATAAGGGCTTTCATTCATAAATCCTGGAGCCACTTCAATCAGAGCTTCGGAACTAAAGCCTTTGTCAGGATTGCTCAACGCGTTGCGGGTGTCGTATAAAACGCCGGCCTTGAATGCGCTTACCAAACCTCCATTCGCTTCTTTGGCACTCAGGATGTTCCACCCAACGTATTTGTCATAAAGACTGGTTGTAATGTCGGGAAGGTCACTTGTTGCGTTTAGTTTGTCATAATCAACAGCTCCATTCAAGTAGTTGACTAAATTATAACTTGCTTCCCAATAGAGGTGCTCAATAGGCAGAGCCCCTTTGAAATCGGCCAGGAAACGAAGTTGTTTCTGTGACATCTTATATAAGGCGCGATTGCCACTCTCCTCGAAAGTTGAGTAGTTGCTTTGGTAGCCGTTGAAACCGAAAAAGTCCAACATATCTTCGGTGATGTAACTCAGGTCTACAAAGGTGCGGACTCCCTTTAATAATTGGTCAGAGTCAAAATAGAAGCGCATGACGGTACTACCTTTCGTGAACTTGGAAAGCTCGAGATAATAGGTCTGGTCATACTTAGGATAGCGCGTACCATCTCCGTAGTTGAATAAATTCAGCACTGCTCCGTATTGAAAGCCTTCGTCTGAATTGTAGGAAACAGCTGGTAACACACCTAGATTGAGCCCCTTTTTGGCAGACTCCTGTGCATGAAGGCAGGTGCAGCTCAGAATTAATAAGGCCAAGATTGTGTTCCTCTTCATGGTGTTTTGGATTAGATTTACAATGGTAATGAAATCTAAAAATACGAGGATTCTATGAAATCACCAAATGCAGTCGTTTTTTACACGATGTATTAAGCCAATGCAAGAGCGAAAAACGAGATCCTGACGTCTGGTATTTGCAAAAGAACCTGTCCGCAGGCCTCCAGTGTTGAGCCACTTGTCAAGACATCGTCTACCAGCAACAGATGCATTCCACTGCATCCACCGATGTTTTTTAATTCAAAAAGGCCTTGTGCATTTTCCCAACGGTTCCATAAATTCTTGGTAGTTTGAGAGGCATTGTGCACCGTTCTTCCGAGAATTTCTGAATGAACCGGTATACCGGTGACTTTGCTGATGCCTGAAGCAATCGATTCGCTCTGATTGTAGCCACGTTTTTTTTGTTTCAATTTGTGCAGGGGTACCGGAATAAGCGCATCGATGTCTTTAAAAAAGCCTTGTTCGGAGAGTCGCAGTGCCGAAACACTTGACAGACAACTTCCTATTTCCTTTTCACCCTTGTATTTCAGAAGCTCCAGCGCTTTTTGGATGCTGGAATCCTTGTTGTAGCGGAATCCAGAAGCGGCACGCTCAAACTCAATCTTGCCCAAAAACCGATCTGCGGTGTTGTTTTCACGAAAGGAAGCATCATATATGGCGGGTAATTCATACAAGCAGTTCAAACACACCTGTTGCTCACCGCTCATTAGTGGGTGTTCGCAAAGCAGACAAAGATTCGGCCAAGCCATATCTGCCAATCCGGCGAAGATTTCTTTGATTGTTTTGTGTAGGTTGGAAAGGCTGTCATTCCTCATCATCAATACCCATTTTCCGCAGAATTGCACCCGCTTGTTCCAATTCGAACCCTCTGCCTGCCACAAATCGCAGCAGCTTTCCCCTAAGCTCGTAAGATGAATTGGCTTTTACGGATCGTTTTTTTTGTCGAAGCAGATCGGTAAGCATTTCCTGGTAGTCCGTTTCCAGAATTTCGGAAATGCCTTCCTCTGCCAGCATTGCGGATATTCCCTTTTGACGTAATGCATATCGAATTTTGATTCGCCCCCATTTGCTGAAACGGAATTTGTCTTTTACGAATGCTTTGACATATCGGCTTTCATTGAGGTAACCTTCGTCCTGCAGACGCCTTAAAAGTTTTGCCTGGTCTTCCGAAGTGAGTTCAAACTTTTTCAGTTTTTCAACAACTTCAGATATACAGTGTTCAGCCAGTGAACAATAGCTGGCTGCAGAGGCAAGGGCTTCGGAGTAGTTGCTCATAATTAAAGGATGGCTCGTAGGATGCGATCTTTTCCGGAAAGGTCCTGTATCAATTGGACTTCTCTAAAGGGATACGATTTAACCAATTCTAGCGTTTCTGTTCCCAGATAACTGTTAATTTCAAAATACAGGATGCCCCCTGGTTTCAATAGTTCGATGGCCAGACCAGAGATAACTCGATAAAAAAGCAAAGGGTCTGAGTTTTCAACAAAAAGTGCGGTATGCGGTTCGTGTTCCAACACGTTGGTATCCATTTCGGAAGCATCACTGAAACGCACATAAGGAGGGTTGCTTACAAGGACTTCCAACGATTTTTTATGATGGATGCTGGGAGTAAAATTTAGAATGTCAGTGATTTCAAAAAGGACCTTGACGTTGTTGAATACTGCATTTTCAGATGCAATAACTAAGGCTTCCGGGGAAATATCCCAAGCTGAAACCGTAGCAAAAGGCAACGCTTTTGCGAGCGAAATGGCAATACAGCCACTTCCAGTTCCAATGTCCAAGATCGAGATGTTGGTTTTTCTGTTTCCAATATCTGTTGAAATCACTTCGACCAATTCTTCTGTTTCTGGTCTTGGAATCAAGACCCCTGGCCCGACATGAAAAGTCAAACCGCAAAACTCCGTTTCCCCCAGTATGTATTGAATGGGTTCTTTGCTTTCAAGCCTGTCGATGGCGGAAATGAGTTTCTCCAAGGTATGCTCGGGAAAATTCCTATCTTTGTCGCTGTAAATTTGCACACTGCTCATATTGGCCAGTTTACGCAGCAAAAGTCGTGAAAAAGATCCAATTTCCACCGATGGGTAAATGGGGTCCAACTTTTGATGTAGATAGGCTAAATAGCGTTGCATGTTTAACAATTTATTTACAAAGCTAAGGCTTTTTTTCAAAAAAAAAAATTAATAGCAAAGATGTCTGAAGCCGACGATCGTTTATTCCTGAGACGTTGCATACAACTCGCAGCGAACGGGAAGCAAACCTGTTCCCCCAATCCCATGGTCGGTGCTGTCATTGTTCATAAAGGTCGGATTATCGGTGAGGGTTGGCATCGGAAAGCGGGTGAACCACATGCCGAACCCAATGCGGTCCGCTCTGTGAAAGAATGCGAATTGCTCTGTGAATCGACCATGTATGTTAGTCTGGAGCCCTGTTCACATTATGGAAAGACCCCACCGTGTGTAGAGCTCATTATTCAATGGGGCATACCTCGTGTAGTCATCGGAACCTTAGATCCGTTTCCCTTAGTAGCCGGACGTGGTGTGGCCAAGTTGAAGGAAGCAGGCATCGAGGTTGTTGTGGGTGTGGAAGAAGATGCTTGCCGAAGCCTAAACAAATCCTATTTTCATTACCTGAATTCTGCTCGTCCTCGGGTCATCCTCAAATGGGCGCAGACAGCGGATGGTTTTATCGACTTGATCCGTACTGTGGAAGACAATCAACCCTCCTTGAAAATATCAACACCATTTACACAATTGGTCACCCATAAGCTGCGTTCTGAATGCGATGCGATTTTGGTCGGAACCAATACGGCACTGCTGGACAATCCTAGTTTGAATGTCCGCTCTTGGTCAGGAAAAAATCCATTGCGGTTGGTCATTGATCGGATGGGAGTCCTAGCTGATACTGCGAAATTATTGGACGGTAGCCTCGAAACAGTTGTTTTTTCAGGTGTAAAATCAGGTCGAGAGGGGAAAACCACTTGGATTTTACTCGATTTCAACCAAAACATCCTGTTTCAAATGATGGCAGAGTTGCATCACCTTAAGATTCAGTGCCTTTTAGTGGAAGGAGGAGCTTTCCTGCATGAGACATTTCTTAATGCCGATCTTTGGGATGAAATTCAGGTGGAAACCTCCTCACAATTAGCTGGAACAGGTGTAAACGCACCCAATATTGAAAATAGGATCACGAAATCTGGTAGCATCCAGAAATACGATAATGGTGCTGCATATCGCGAGATCCGTATTTACGAGCAAGCCCGTTAAATGATACATCTCTAATTTTTCATAAAACTTCAGACCCAAACCCACAAAAGATAAAATTCTTAGTACTTTTGCGGATTAAGGAAACGGATATAATAAAATGACTGTTCAATAACTGTTTCAGTCCATGTAAAAAAACCTATATGACCATCAAAAGGAACTATTCATACGTCCTTTCTCTGCTGATATCAGTTTTGTTTGTCTCTTGTTGGGATAATTTCGAGGAACGAACTTTCTATTCTGCCAACATTAATAAGTTTAGTTTCGACGCACACGAAAACTGTCCTGGCATTCAGAATTTTATTTTCAACATCAATCAATACCAAGGGGTTGCTGCTGACTCCACTACTGGCAATATACAGAACCTTGATTCACTGCCATACGGAAGTACGATCAATGCCTTGTATCCGAAAGTCACATTCCAATCCACCAACGGGAACATCTACATCAACGATTCCTTGTGGGAAGATGGTGACTCCATCGATTTCACCAGTCCTGTAGTTATTAAGAATACCTCTTACGACGGGCTTTACACCAAGTCGTATACCGTAACAATCAATGTGCATCAGGTAGATCCAGACTCCATGAGTCTTGAGCCAACCACTTCTGCTTTGCCTTCTACTGCTTCTGCCAATAAGGTCATTGAATCAAATGGGGCTCTGCTTGATTATGTACCTGCTATTGGCGGAGGTCTTAATCTGTTTCGTTCTGCCGACACTTGCAAGACTTGGGCCGCTCAGATTGTATCTGGCCTTACTGGTGATATGAACATTCAATCGCTTTGCACGTTTGGATCAAAGTTTTACGTCACTTCTAAAAGCCACCTTTCCTACCGTTCGGACGATGGCTTGACTTGGTCTGTCCTAAGCCCGATGACTAGTAGTGGTGCAGTAACTGTACTTACTTTGTACGGTGAAATCAGTAAAAAATACATCAACGATCCCGAACCGTCGGCTTTGATCGGAATGCTCAAAACTGCCGCTGGGGATATCTATTTTGGGAGAAGCACGGATGGTATCAACTGGACCATCGGCTCCAAAGTCCCTGCAAATTTTCCGTTTACGGAATATTCGTTGATTAAAAGTGCGACCGTAACAAACGTTCAGTTCTATACCATAGCTGGTGGAATGAATGTCTCGGGTGAACAGAGTGCCAGTGTTTGGTCTACAGAAGACGGAAGAAGTTGGATTTCAGTGAATGACGGAAGTCTTACTTTGAATACCTTGCCTAAAAGGATAAATGCAGCCCTTTTCCGTTACGACGGTTATCTGGTCAGCTTTGGTGGGCAGGATGCGGCTGGGAATTTGTATAAGGACTTGTATGTTTCTCCGGATCATGGGAAAACCTGGAAGGATGCTGATGACAACTGGGCTTTCTTGAAAATGGACAGTGGATTGGCTGGGGCTGGTATATATGTACAACATATTCCAGATTTGGTATACGATAAAGACAGGGAGATTATCTGGATTCTTGGTGGAACCCGTTCGGACGGTGCATCCTCCACCATTTGGAAAGGCTACCTGAATAAAATGGTTTTTGCCCGCCGGTAACGGTTTAAGGCAAAAAATACTTAAAGTTGTTTTTTAGCGTTTATTCCTGATAAAGACAATGTACGCATGAAACGACTCATACAGACAATTCTGATATCGGTACTCCTTTTCTTGCCAGCGGGCATGAAAGGTCAGGCTTATCGCATGGAGCTGGGTTTGTTGGGTGGTGCTTCTTCCTACATGGGGGATGCCAATTCCGCGAAACCTGTGATGAATGAACAGGCTGCATTTGGTTTGATCGGTCGATACAACCTAAATGGTAGCATGGCTTTGAAAGCCAATGTACTGTCAGGTGGAATTGCCGGTTCGACAATAGGTGATGCCAACGCTTACCTCAACGGTGAAGAGCTTCAGTTCAATCGCCGCTTTGTGGATGCAGGAATTCAGTTTGAACTTGGGTTTTACCAATATGGTGTCCCTGGATATAGGGCAGGTTCGAGCAGCATTTGCCCCTATATTTCTGCCGGCTTGGGTTTTACCGGCTATTCGTCGGATAAAACAAGGCTTTGTGCGAACATCCCTTTCGGAGTAGGCGTCAAGGTTAAAGTGATGCCACGGCTGAATTTCGGTTGTGAATGGTCTTTTAGAAAGACGCTTGCCGATGACCTGGATTACGCCAACTCAACAACCGCATTTCAGCTCAACAACAACTGGGCAGGAACCGGAACATGGAATAAAAACAAAGACTGGTATTCAGTCTTGATGCTATATGTCACGCTAGACCTGTATGGTACAGGTCCCGATTGTTACAAATGATTATGTCCTATCTCGAGAAAATAGATAAAACAAGGGTTCCCAAGCACGTTGCCATCATTATGGACGGAAACGGGCGTTGGGCTAAAAGCATAGGCCGGGAACGAGCATATGGCCACATGGAAGGCGTTGCTTCCGTGCGTCAAGTTGTTGAAGCAGCCCGTGAATGTGGCATTTCCTACTTGACCCTTTATACTTTTTCTACGGAGAACTGGAACCGTCCTGAGTCTGAGGTTATTGGCCTGATGGATCTGATGATGCAGTCAATTGAGCATGAAACGCCCGATTTGATCAAATTCGGTGTCAGTCTACAGATTATTGGCGAAATGAATCGACTTCCTGAGCAATTGCAAGAACGCGCTTCAAAATGCATCCGCGAAACAGCAGGAGGAGAAGCGTTGACACTGATATTGGCACTGAGCTACTCATCCCGTTGGGAAATCTTAGAGGCGATCAAGGCCATTTCACACGATGTAAAGGCTGGAAAATTCACCGAGAACGACATTGATGTGGACCTTTTCAACAATTACCTAACTACCAAAAATTACCCCGAACCGGATTTGCTCATTCGTACCGGAGGCGAGTTGCGCATCAGCAATTTCCTTATGTGGCAGCTTTCCTATTCGGAGCTTTATTTCTCTGAAATTCCCTGGCCCATTTTTCGTAAAGAAGAATTATGGGAAGCAATATATAGCTTTCAGAACCGTGAAAGGCGGTTTGGCCAGACCAGTGAACAAGTCCAAAAATAGACAATCCCGAGATTATATGATGTTTAGAAAAACCGTTGCTTCCTTCTTTGCTTTGTGCGCGTTGACCCTTTTTCTGCAGAAGGCAGAAGCAGCTACGACCGAAGACAAGCTGCCCGAAATATTTTATGCCACACCCAGAGAATACAAGATTGCAGACATCGCGGTCACTGGAATGGATAATTATGAGGACTATGTGCTCATCGGATTGTCCAACCTGAGTGTTGGCCAGGTTATCAAGGTTCCTGGAGATGAAATTACCGAAGCTCTGAAACGCTATTGGAAGCACGGTTTGTTTTCGGATGTAAAGATTTTGGCAACCAAGATTCAAGGCAGTCAGATTTGGCTTGAAATCCAGTTGAAACCTCGTCCGCAGATTTCATCCATAAAATACAGCGGTATTAAGAAATCCGACAAGGATGACCTTGAAAACAGCATCGGCCTGACCGTCGGAAATCAAATTACTCCAAACATTGCTGACAAGGCCAAAGTGCTGATAAAAAGGCATTACGACGAAAAAGGGTTCAAGAATGCCGAAGTGGACATCCTACAAAAGGAAGATCCTGCCGATAAGAGCAAGGTCATTGTCGAAGTCAATATCGATCGAAAGGATAAAATCAAGATCAATCAGATCATTTTTGACGGTAACGTAGCATTTTCCGATTCCAAGGCTGCCCGTGCCATGAAGAAAACCAAACAGAAAGGCAAGATTGAGAATATTTTCAGCAGCAAGAAGTTTGTTGAATCCGAATATGAAAAAGATAAGGCATTGCTTATACAGAAGTACAATGAATTTGGTTATCGAGACGCCATCATCTTGGAGGATACGGTTTATCGTTTCGATGAAAAGTCAGTAAATGTCTACCTAAAGATTAGTGAAGGCAAGCAATACTTCTTCAGGAATATCGACTGGGTTGGAAACACCGTATATCCAGCCTCAGAACTAAACCGCACCCTGCAAATTACCAAAGGCGATATCTATAACCAGAAGCGTCTTGACGAACGGTTGAAAACTTCACAGAATGAAGATGCAGTCACCAATTTGTACATGGACAATGGTTACCTCTTTTTTCAAGTTGATCCTGTTGAAGTTCGTGTAGAAGGTGATTCCATCGACCTTGAGATGCGCATTCGTGAAGATCGTCAGGCCACCATCAGTCGTGTAAACATCACTGGGAACGACCGTCTGTATGAAAACGTCGTGCGTCGTGAACTTCGCATCAAACCAGGCGCATTGTTCAACAAATCAGCTTTGATGCGTTCTGCCCGTGAGATCCAACAGATGGGCCATTTCGACCCCGAAAAGATGGGCCTGGATCCGGTGCCAGATTATGAAGCAGGTACGGTAGATATCAACTTAAACCTGACCCCCAAGAACAACGACCAGATAGAATTTTCTGCCGGTTGGGGTTCTACCGGTATTGTCGGATCGGTCAGCCTGAAATTCACTAACTTCTCCATTCGAAACCTACTCAACCTTGGGACCTATAAAATCCTTCCACAAGGAGACGGTGAAACATTTTCAATTACTGGTCGCTCCAATGGTGATTATTACAGTTCCTACAGTTTTTCCTTCCTCGAACCATGGCTGGGTGGCAAACGCCCGAATTCATTCTCGTTCTCAGGGTATTATTCCCATCAGAGCGATGTGAGCTCCCGTTACTACAGCAACTACAGCAACATGTACAACAACTATAATTACTATGGAGGTGGCTATGGCGGTGGAAGTTATGGTAGTAGTGGCTATGGCGGCAACAGTTACGGTGGTGGAAACAGCTCCTATATGTACGAGCTTGACCCGGATAAATACCTCAAGATGTGGGGTTTGTCAATGGGTCTTGGTGGTCGTTTAACCTGGCCGGACGACTATTTCCAACTTTACGGAGAGTTGTCCTATCAACATTACAGCTTGCAGAACTGGAGCTATTTCGTGATCAGCAATGGCAGAAGCAACGATTTAAGCCTTTCAATGACTTTATCAAGAAATACGACGGACAATCCATTGTATCCTCGTTTCGGCTCTAATTTCACATTATCAGCTCAGTCGACTCTGCCCTATTCGCTTTTTGGTAAAAACACCACGGCCGATTACAAGCAAATGGTTGATAACAAGCAGTATGAACAGCTATACAAGTGGATTGAATACTATAAGATCAAATTTAAGAGTAAAACCTACACACCACTTTCCGCCAATCGCAAGTTGGTTCTGATGACCCGCTTTGACCTAGGGTATCTAGGCTCTTTCAACGAATACAAGCTTTCTCCCTTCGGTATGTTCTACCTCGGAGGTGACGGAACCACAGGCTACAGCAGCACCTATACGTATGAAACCATGGCATTGCGCGGTTATGAAAACGGTGCCTTGGGGACCAATTACATTTACGAACGCGTAGGCATGGAGCTTCGTTATCCGTTGATGATGGAAACCTCCACCACGATTTACGGTTTGGCGTTTGTAGAAGCTGGTAATGGTTGGAGCAAACCCAAAATGTGGAGTCCCTTTGACTTGAAACGTTCAGCGGGTTTGGGTGTTCGCATCTTCCTGCCCATGGTTGGGCTGATGGGGATTGACTGGGCCTACGGATTTGATAAGGTTCAGGGACAATCCACACCTAGCGGAAGCCAGTTTCACTTCATCATTGGACAAGAGTTTTAAAATTTGTAAAAACGTTACAAAAAGATTGTTAACATAATTTTACAGTTAATTATTTTGTCGTACTTTTGATTTATTGACAATCAATATTTAAAGCTATGAAAAAAGCAGTGTTCATTTTCGTTGCAATTTTGATGACCAGTTTGACCGCTTTCTCCCAGAAAATCGCACTGGTCGATATGGAATACATCTTGAAGAAAATTCCCGCTTATGAAATGGCCAACGAGCAGTTGGGGCAGGTTTCCAAGAAATGGCAAGCCGAAGTGGATGTTCTCACCAAGGAGGCAAAAGATCTTTATACCAAATACCAGTCTGAAATGGTCTACCTTTCTGACGATCTCAAAGCCAAACGTGAAGCTGAAATCTTAGCCAAGGAAAAAGCTGCCGCTGAACTCAAGAAAACTTATTTCGGTACAGAAGGTGAACTTTACAAGAAACGTCAAAGTTTACTTACTCCAATTCAGGATGAGATCTACAACGCTATCAAGGCTTTATCCGAAGAAAAAGGATACTCGCTCATTCTCGATCGTGCCTCCGGTGAAAACATAATTTTTGCTTCCCCCAAAATGGATATCAGCGACGAGGTGTTGCAAAAATTAGGATATTAATCGGTATATTTGCGCCCAAAATAAAGAAATTCAACAATAAATATAGAAAAAATGACCAAAAAACTCTTCATTGCGATAGCCTTGATTTTGCCTCTGACAGCTTTTGCCCAGGACCTTAAGTTTGGCTACTTCAATCGTGCCGAAATTTTTCAAGCCATGCCTGAAACTGTTGCTGCCACCAAAAAGCTGGACGAAATATCCAAGAATTACGAAACCGAACTGATGAAAATGCAGGAAGAATATCAGAAGAAAGGTTCTGATTTCGTTGCAGCCAAGGATAGCCTTCCCGAAGCCATAAAAGTGCGTCGTATGACCGAAATCCAAGATTTGGAACAACGTCTGCAATCCTTTTATACCGATTCACAAACCGAAATAAAAAAGACCCAACAAGACTTGATTATTCCCATCAATACCAAGTTGATGAATGCAGTGAAAACGGTTGGCCAGGATCAGGGATTCGTTTACATCTTTGATACTTCCGCCAATGCAGGTCTCATGTACTGGTCTGTCGACAAGTGTGTGGATGTTACCAATCTGGTACGCGCCAAGCTCAATTTAAAATAGGATATTTTGATTTGAAAGAAAGGATGGTTCTGAATCATCCTTTCTTTGTTTTCAGTCAAAATTTATAACCATGAATATCAAGCCAGGACCTATTGGTGTTTTTGATTCCGGTTACGGAGGTTTGACCATACTTGAGGAGTTTCAAAAAAAGCTTCCTGAATACGATTACCTCTATCTGGGAGATAATGCCCGTGCACCTTACGGAAATCGTTCATTCGATTTGGTATACGAATTTACACGGCAGGCAGTACGATATTTATTCGATCAGGGATGCCAACTGGTAATCTTAGCTTGCAACACCGCTTCTGCAAAAGCCCTGAGAACCATTCAGCAAGTGGATCTGCCAACGCTAGACCCCAATCGTAGGGTCTTGGGTATCTTGAGACCAACTGTCGAAGCCTTAGGCACTCTGACGCATTCTCGACATGTCGGTTTGATTGGAACACGAGGAACCATACAGTCGGGTTCCTATCCCATCGAAATCACCAAATTATTCCCCGATATTGTCATTACCGGTGAATCATGCCCCATGTGGGTCCCTTTGGTCGAAAACGGTGAACATGAATCCAAAGGCGCTGCGTATTTTGTACAGAAAAACTTGGATCATTTGTTTGAATGCGACCCTGAGATCGATACGTTGATCCTCGGGTGCACACACTACCCCTTATTACTGCCGCTTATCCAACGATTCGTTCCAAAAGGGGTACACATCGTTTCTCAAGGCGAATACGTCGCACAGAGCCTTATTGACTACCTGGGAAGGCATCAAGATCTGGAATCACGTTGCAGTAAAGGTAGACAAGTTCATTATCTGACAACAGAGTCTGTTCAGAAGTTTGAAGAGAACGCAACCATCTTCATCAAAAATCGTGTTCGGGCCGAGCACGTTCGTTTGGGCTAAAAACCCCGCTGCCGCATAGCCTCAAAGGTGAGCACAGCGGTAGATACAGAAACGTTCAGGGAATCAATTGCTCCACGCATCGGTATTTTAATCCGCTTATCGGCATTTTCCAGCCAGAAATCGGTAAGTCCATCGGCTTCGGTACCCATAATGATGGCCGATGGGCCTTTGAAATTGCATTCGTGATACCATTCTGAAGCTTGCAGTTCAGCAGCAAAAGATTGGATTTTCATGGATTTCATCCAATCAAAGCATTCATTTGAGGAGCAGACGGCCACTGGAACCGTGAAAAGGCAGCCTACGCTGGAACGGATGGCATTTGGATTGTAAAGATCGGTCAGTGGATCACAAATCACTACTGCGTCTACTTTGGCGGCATCTGCAGTACGAAGAACAGCACCCAAATTTCCCGGCTTTTCAACCGATTCAAGTACGATTATAAAGGGATTGTCATTCAACTGAAGTTCCTCGAGGCGGTGTCCCTTAGGTTTTATCAAAGCGATTAGCCCGTCCGAACCCTCCCGATAAGCGACCTTCTCAAATACTGCTTGTGTAAAGGTGATTATTTTGGAAGGAGCTATTTGATTCAGCAGTTCAGGGTATTCGCTTTTGGCATAAATCTCGGAACAAACATAAACAACTTCGGGTTCATATCCTGCTTCCAAGGCCAACCCGATTTCCCTGGCACCTTCCACGACCACCAATCCTTGTTCCCGACGTTCACGTGCTTTGGAAAGCTGCACGATCTGTTTTACTCGGGGATTCTGTAAACTGGTGATTTGTTCCATGGCTCGATTTTATTGAGGCCTCAAAAGTGCGAAAAGATTTTGAGGTGCCCAAAAAAAACGCTATGTTTGTCTGATTCCGCATACCTCCAATATTCCCTTTCATGCTTGAACTTGAACCGACCGGCTGGACCGAATACGAACTCATCGATTCCGGTGGTTTTGAAAAACTCGAACGATTTGGTAAACAATGCCTCCGTCGCCCTGAGCCTCAGGCTGTCTGGAAAAAAAGCCTGCCTGAGGATGACTGGGATAAAATGCCTCAAGCCTGGTTTAAACGTGCCAAAGGAAAGGATACTGGAGATTTTGAACGGGGCGAATGGCTTCAGAAACCCTCGATGCCCGGTCAGTGGTTCATGAACTACGATTATAAGGACATGCATCTGAAATTTCGTCTGGGCATGACTTCCTTCAAGCATGTCGGCTTGTTTCCGGAACAAGCCTCCAATTGGGATTTCATTTACGATCAAGTTGTATCCATGGGTGTTGAAAAACCCCGTGTGCTGAATCTTTTCGCTTATACCGGTGGCGCATCCTTAGCCGCCTGTGCTGCGGCGCCGAAGTCACCCATGTGGATTCCGTCCGTCAAGTGTTGACCTGGTCCCGTGAGAACATGGAAGCTTCCGGCATGGAAGGCATCCGCTGGATGCTGGAAGATGCTCTCAAGTTTGTACAAAGGGAGGTGAAACGTGGCAAGAGTTACGAAGGAATCATCCTGGATCCTCCCGCATATGGACGTGGCCCCGACGGGGAAAAATGGGTATTGGAAGAAAGCATCTCTCCACTCATGGAAGCGTGCAGTCAATTGCTTGATCCCAAGCACGGTTTTCTGATTCTGAATTTATATTCCATGGGCTTCTCAGCAGTAATTGCCAGCAATTTGCTAAAATCGTATTTCCCTCAAGCCCATTCCATTGAATATGGTGAGCTTATCGTACCGGACCGATCTGGTAATAAGTTGCCGCTCAGTGTTTTTGCACGTTTTTCAACAAATAATAGTTAAATCACCAAACTCAAAACTAGAATGAAAAATCTTATTACATTTATTTTATTGACCTTCTTCCTGACTGCATGTGCAACCCCCAATTCCTACAATCTCAAAGGAAGTGTTGACGACGCCAAATGGAATGGAAAGAAAGTGCTTCTTTATGGCATCAATGAAGCCACTGGTCTGGTCGCTTTGGATTCTGCAGTCGTCGAAAAGAATGCATTCAGTCTGAAAGGGAAAGTGGATACTGCCGGTTGGTATGTCCTAATGATTCAAAACGGTGAAGCACAACCCATCTACAAGGATTTCTATGTTGGTGGGAAACTCGATTGCAAGGTTAAGGGTGACAAAATCCGGATTACAGGCTCTGGCGTCAATGACACCTACCAATCTTTTGAAGACGAGTACAACGTCATGACGGCAGATTTGGTTAAACTTAATGAAGTCGTAAAGGCAAATCCTGGGGACGAAGCGACCAAAAATGCGTTCAATGCTGCATACGCCACTTTTTTGAAATCTTTCCGTGAACTTTCCAAAAAGACGATAGTGGACAATATGGGAAATCCACTAGGTGTTCACATTTTTCAAGCCGCATTGAGCTCTCTAGAAACCAGCGACCTGGAAGCAATATTAGCAAAAGCCACACCGGAATTCCTGAAAGATAACAATGTAAAGATGGTTAAAGCTCAATTGGACCTTTCAAAGAATGTTCAAGAAGGCAGTTTATGTCCTGAGTTGAAAATGATGTCGCCCGAAGGTGCTCAAGTAAGCTTGTCTGAGTTTATTGGAAAAGGCAATTACGTTTTGATCGACTTCTGGGCCTCTTGGTGCGCTCCCTGCATGCGTGAACTCCCCAATGTGCTGGATTGCTATAAGACCTACCATCCGAAAGGCTTTGACATCGTGGGAGTATCCCTTGATGAAGATGCTGCTGCCTGGAAGGGTGCCATCGAAAAGAACCAAATTCCTTGGCATCACATGTCGGATCTTGCTGGTTGGAAAAGCCAAGCGGTAACAGTCTTTTCTTTCTCAGGCATTCCACATACCGTACTGGTGGATCCAAAGGGCATTATCGTTGCCAAAAATCTACGCGGTGAGGAATTGAAAGCAAAATTGGCTGAATTGTACAAGTAGGAATTCCTAATAATATGAAACGGCTTGGTCATCTGTTTGACCAAGCCGTTTTCAATTTGTCGGGATGAGAAGACTCGAACTTCCGACCTCTACGTCCCGAACGTAGCGCGCTACCAACTGTGCTACATCCCGAGCTAAATGCGGTGCAAAGATAGAAAAACGAATTAGTTTCTCCAATAGAAAAAACGTCTTTAGGGGGAAAATAGTGTGCTCAAGTCTTGGTATATTCAAAAATGAATCGTACTTTTGTGCCCGCTAAAGAGATGGTACCATAGCTCAGTTGGTAGAGCAAAGGACTGAAAATCCTTGTGTCCCCGGTTCGATTCCTGGTGGTACCACATCAAAAAAACGCTAAACGCTTGTAAAAAAGTGCTTAGCGTTTTTTTTGTTTCTTAATTTGCCAGTGTTGCCACTCCAGCCTCACACTTCGCCGTTTTAAACAGTTTGTGCCTGTTTGTAGATGACGGTTTCACGATGAACTCTGGGACATTAAACGATTTGAACGATTTTTTGTAGAATTGAGGATTTTTTTGTGGGAGAATAAATGGTTTATGTACCGTACCATTCCTATCAACATACGAAAAATACAATCTGGTGTAAGTCCCATCTTCTCTTCGAGAACTAAAAATGATCCACCTGCCGTTTGAAGACCAAGAGTGATAGCTTTCGACATTGGAACTATTTAAAACATCCATGTTTTTTAATTCTCGAGTTGCAAGATCCATCAGGTATAAATCACTGCTTTTGTGCCATATATGGAAATTACCATAATCTGCCAGAGTATACAATAGGTACTTGCCATCTGGTGAAACTCTTGGAAATGTAGCACTTTTACCAATTGATTCTGCACTAACTATCATCTCTGCCTCACCAAAGGTCTTGTCTTTTTGGTTGAAGGACTTTCGCATGATGTTGTATTTAATGTCTTGATATTTTTGAATTGTTTCTCTTTGGACTTCTTTTTCAATGCTATCTATTTCGGGTTTAAAGTTGGCAACTGAATAATACAAATAATTTCCATCGGGACTCCAGTAGGGAAAGGTCTCTAGGCAGTCATTCGTATCCGTTATTTTGGTGACTTCATTTTTTTCTGCATTGTATAAAATCAAATCAGACTTCGAATCAAGGACTTCAACTCGATCTGCATTCTTAGTATGGAAATCTTGCCCGATTGTATTGGTAGAATAGGCAATGTAATTCAATTTTGGGTGCCACGAAGGATATACAGCTCCCGATTTAAGACCAACTGCTTTGGGACTTACCTTCCTGTATTGATTGTTTAGGACCAAAACAGTTCCACCCTTTTTACCACGAATGTGCATTTGCATGTTTCCTGTTTTGTTGTAATTCTGATAGGAATGACAATTGACGCAGTTCGGATTGCTATTTGTGGAATACATTCTGTTATCAATCAGCGGTTTAACATCAAAGTTCTCAAGATTCCTCTGATTAATGGACATATCCTCATAGGTTGTAAAAAGTGGTTGAATGTACCTGTAAACAATATAGTTATCAATTGGTTCGGTTGCGATGTGATTTTTTATTAATGGATACTTTGACCAGAATTTGCCTTGCTTTAGATAAACTTCGAAATACAATTCAGCCCCTTTATTGTTTTCCAATAAAGCTTTCCAATCGCGAATGCTTATTTGAACGTTTTGCCCCGTAATTAGGATGGTTTTTCCATTTGTTGAAAAAATCTTGGTCAAATAGTCGGACGCTTTGTTGTTGATTCGAAAGTTCAAAGGAGCAATATTGGTTGGAATAACTACATTGGAATAGTCGGGATAGAGAAGAAGTGAATCTTTTGCTTCTGTAAATGTGGCAGGTTCCTTGTTGCATGATGTCAGCGATATAACCAAACAAAGAATCAGGATTGGTTTACCAGAGAATGTTTTCAGTAAGTTTTTGAAACAGTCGTTCATAGTATTTATGATTGCTTAGGTTAGTTATGATACCCCTTATCCTCCCTTTTTTTGGATTCTGGATCTTTTAAAAAAAAGTAATAATACCAGAAGGTGTTGCCGAATTGGTTGTAAAAAACAGTCTTCATGGATTCTTCGGGGTATCCATTATATTGTTTTACCATACTCTGAAATAGTGCGTAATTTGCTATAACGGCTTCGTCAAAAGGGGCGCCTGTTAAATCTTTACCCTCAATGTTTCCAAACAAGATAGCTGCTTCTTGAAAATGAACGGGCAATTTTTTAGTTGGATAAAACCGAATCCACCTGAAAAGCCTGGGCCAAAAACGCTCGTTATTTTTCAAGTCCAAGTTGAATAGTACCGAAAGTTCGGTCAATTCCTGTGGCACTTGACGCATTTCTGAAAAATGAAGTCTCAGAAATTGCTCCAAATGATCAAAGTCTAAGGTCAAATCATCCTCATATGCGGTTAAAGCCAAGATTTTTTTAAATTCCAATGCATTTGGTATGGATTCTGGATTGTCAATATACCGTTGATGTTTTAAGGCCCAGGATTTATAAAATAGGGTTGACTTAAGTGCATCATTATACTTCTGTGAGAGGGCAAAATCTCCATTAAGCAAGGAACTGAGTACAAAATATTTTAAAACGGAAACAGACAATCCATACTCAACCATACCCTCCATGCACCACCTGTTGCAAAAGTTCAGTACCCCATATTGATAATAAAACATTGTCCCGGCAATTTGGACAGGCACGATGAATCTTGACGTATTGATTTCCTTGTTTCCATTTTTGTAATGAAACATTTTGTCGCCGGCCAAGCCTAGTTTGTACAATGCCAAATTGGTATTCATCACAATTTGCCTGGTGGGTACGTCTTTCTGATTTCTAGCTAGTTTCAGTACTTCATTCCAATCTTCATTGTCTGATGCTGTTTGCATGGAAAGTTCGGTATTGAAATTTTTATCCTTATAAGAGAATCCATAGACCACTAAAATACAGGATATAAATAGAAATGCCGGTAATAGCTTTAACAGAAGACGTTGTTTTTTTACCTCCACTTCCCGTTTCCATAACACCACGAGAATGAAATAGACGGCCAATAACAAAAAGGGCAACCATAGCTTCATTTCAGTTCCTTTTAACAAGAAAGCTGGTAGGTTGGCTGTGAAAATATCACTTGAGGCTAATTGAACAAAAACAACTCTATAGTAAAATAATGGAATCAAAATAAGCGAAGTTACGATCACTATGACTGGAATAAACGAGATCCATTGTTTGCCCTTGATGGCGTGTTTCAGCGATATCAGCAACATCAAAAAGCCACCAAATAGGGAATATGCTCCGCAAATAGGATAGAATAGGACCAGATAGGCACATGCAAAGAGCAATTGGACGGGCAGTTTTTTGATCTTCTGGAAGAATAGTAAGCCCGTTAAGAGGATACTTACACCAATGATGTTGTCATAAACATAACCATCAATTTTTTGAAAATAGATCATATATCCCAACTCTGTCATTGTCAATATAAGGACGAGAGAAGGGATGTAAGCTAAAGAAAAGGACCATCCTTTAAGATTAAAGGTTTTTGCTGTCAGTAAACTAACGAGAAAAAGGAATAATAGCAGTAGGAGCGATCCTGCCAAAGGATAATAAAAGAATTGGTAGAGAAATGAACCTAAGTACATTGAAAGTCCGCCAACTTTTTGCATTGAATCAATAAAGAATTGACTATCGTATACGAATAAGTCCAGATCCTGCAATTTCCGAAGAAAATCAAGATTTTGACCAAGGGTCATATAAAGTGTAAAAAGAATAAAAACCGTTGATATTGACCAATTAAGAATCACATGAGGTTTTTTGTCCCGTTTTGTAATTACGGGATCATCCTTTTTACGAGGCTTCTGAGTTTGAGTTTTCATTGGAACATAGTATTTTTTTGAATGCTGCCCCTTCAATTTCAACAAGAAGATTCTCCCGACACACATCCGCTTGCAAGTAAGAAATGGAAATGTTCGGAAATCTTGCTTCACAAATGGATCTTACAAGTTGGAAATCTTGCTCATACTTAATATAGGCTCTCAAATAGGTGATTTGCTTCAGCTGAAGGTTGTCAATTTTTGAAATCAATTCTAAAATATTGTTGATCGTGATCTCCGTTTGGCATTTAATGTCCCCAATGCCAATGGTCTCTTCACCGATTATCGAGGCAGTTCCAGAAATGAAGATCAGGATTTCCTTGTTGGACTTCAGAATTTTTGCACGCTCAAACAAGGGCGTTTTCTTTGTCTGTCCCGAAGTTGAATCACCTACTAATAGGCTTTGATTGTACTCGTATGCATTGTGTTGTTTTGGATTCGACAAACCAATCTTTTGAATGGATTCGCTGCTTTTTATTGCAAAAAAGTCAAGGTTGAAGTTCCCGTTTCTAGTCCCAATACCTGTTGCGGCTGGGTAGCCATCTTTAAACACACTAGCAGAATAGTACTTTTGACGAATTTCGTTGAATAATTGATAATGTTGCAAATTTTTCCCATCAATTGATCGAATGTTTAAGATGTCAGGTATGTAATTCCACTGGCGGACAATATCAGCAAAGGACATTCCCTCCAGTTCCAGTATTTGGCGAACGGCATCGAAAGAATAGTCAATCTGATCTGCCAATGGTGCTAGTTCAAGGTTGGATGTTATTCCGATTCCCCAGATGGAAATTCCAGTTTCTGATGTTACTCGTGTATAACGTGTGTTTTTTAAACTCAGGTATTCTGTCTTTACTTCAGCGTCCTCTGTCCAGATTTCAAGGGAGATTATGGAGTTGATTGATTGTGCCTGGACGTTAAAAGGCATCAATAGCTTTTCATGATCCAACACTTTTTGAATGTCATTCTTACAAACAAAATAATCCAAATCCGTTTTGGAATCTATAAAAAAGATCACCCCCAAAACGGTTTGATCGTTGTATATGGATTTAAGTAGGTCCAAACAATCATTCAGGCTAGTCGAAAAGGATAAGTGCTCTTGTGCAGAGAAAAAGAATTGTCGTATCATTCGGTATCAGGTTAAGGTGTCAATCCATTTCTGGAAGAACGCCCCAAAAATAGTAAATTACTTTTCACTCTAATTAATACTGCAATTTTTTTTTGAGGGCGGAGTCTAATTTACTAAAATTTGAGTATAAAAGTGGTTGGATAGGGAAATAAAGGATTTGGTGAACAGCGTTGAGCATCTACAAAAAGGACGGGGATGCTTCAAAAACATCCTCGCCCTGAAATAAAGTACGATCTAAAAAATTGTTATTCTGCTTTTTTAACCACCTTTTTCTTTGGGGCGGCTTTCTTCTTGGTGGCTGTCGCCTTTTTTGCCGTAGTGGTTTTTTTGGCTGCTGAAGTCTTCTTTTTGGCCGGTGCCTTTTTTGTGGTGCCCTTGTCGGATTTGGAAGCGCCGAATTTACGTCCACCAGCCTTTTTGGTTGGCTTTTCACCCTGTTCAGCGATAAGCTTCAAGCAATCTTCCAGAGAGAGTGTGTGGGGGTCGGTGGTCTTCGGTATCCGGTAATTGTTTCCATCTTTGTAAATGTAGGGGCCGAAACGGCCGTTCAGGACTTGAATCGCTGCATCTTCGGCAAAGCTCTTGATGAGTTTCTTGCTGTCGGTTTCACGCTTGGCATGGATCAGATGGATGCATTCTTCCACAGTAATTTCCATCGGGTCAAGTGTTTTCGGGATGGAAATGAACTTGTTGTCGTGCCTGATATAAGGGCCGAAACGACCCACAGCCACTGTGATGTCTTTATCTTCGAAGGTACCCGGTTTTCTGGGAAGCTTGAAAAGTTCAAGGGCTTCTTCAATAGTCAAAGTCTCCATCCGTTGATTGCTGCGAAGGGAAGCGAACAAGGGTTTGTCCTCATCGTCTGCGGTGCCAATCTGAACAACAGGTCCGAATTTCCCAATGCGTACTGAAATCGGACGGCCGCTGGTCGGGTCTTCGCCCAGAATTCGCTCACCAACCTTTTGTTTTGAATAGGTACTTGCTTCTTCAACTGCAGGATGGAAGGTTTTGTAAAAATGACCTATGACCGTTTCCCACTTGCGTTTGCCTTCAGCAATGAGGTCAAATTCCTTTTCGACAGAAGCCGTAAAGTTAAAATCCAGAATGTTGGGGAATGCTTCAAGGAGGAAGTCATTGACAACCAGCCCGATATCGGTTGGGAAAAGTTTGGAGCGTTCGGCGCCGAAATTCTCAGTTCCAATGGAGTCTGTAATTTTATCATCTTTGAGTTCGAGCAAATTGAATGAACGGACTTGACCTTCACGATCCTCTTTGACAACATAGGTGCGTTGCTGAATGGTCGAAATGGTTGGTGCGTACGTAGATGGACGTCCAATGCCAAGTTCTTCGAGTTTGCGTACCAGGCTGGCTTCTGTATAACGGGCCGGTTTTTGGGTGAACCGTTCCGTAGCTGAGGCCGATTCCATAGGCAGAACCTGATTCAATGTCATGACAGGCAGTATTTTGCTGCTGTTTTCGGATTCATTCTCATCGTCGGTGGATTCCATATAAACACGAAGGAAACCGTCGAATTTAAGGACTTCACCAGTGATTTCAAATTTCTCAGTACCGTTGGACAGACCAATCTGAACCACCGTCTTTTCGAGTTCGGCATCAGCCATCTGAGAAGCGATGGTTCTTTTCCAGATTAATTCGTACAAACGTTTTTCCTGAGAATTACCATCAATCTGATGGGTGGTCATATAGGTTGGTCGGATGGCCTCGTGGGCTTCTTGTGCTCCTTTGGATTTGGTATGATAGTGACGGACCTTGACGTAATTCTTGCCGGCTATGGTTTCAATCTCAGCCTTGGTCGTATTGATGGCCAGTCCAGAAAGATTGACAGAGTCGGTACGCATGTAGGTGATTTTCCCGGATTCATACAAGCGTTGAGCCACCATCATGGTCTGCGAAACGGAGAAACCTAGCTTGCGGGACGCTTCCTGTTGCAGGGTGGAAGTGGTGAAGGGAGGCGCAGGCGACTTTTTGGTCGGCTTGGTCGCAATATCTTCGATGGTAAAGGTCGATTTCCGTAACTTTTCCAGAAAAGCCAGGGCTTCTTCCTTAGTGGATAGTCTTTTTTGCAAATCTGCTTTTACCGAGGTTTTATTTCCGTCAGGTTCTTGAATCAGGAAGGTTGCAACCACTTTGTAAGAGGCCTCCGACTGAAAATTCTGAACTTCACGTTCGCGTTCCACGATTAGACGTACGGCTACCGACTGAACCCTGCCTGCCGAAAGCGATGGTTTGATTCGCTTCCAAAGTACCGGTGAAAGTTCAAATCCAACGATGCGGTCGAGTACGCGACGAGCCTGTTGGGCATCCACCAAATGCAAGTCGATGGCGCGGGGCGTTTCGATGGCATTCAAGATGGCTTCCTTGGTTATTTCGTGAAAAACAATGCGTTTGGTATTTTCGCCATTCAATCCGAGCACTTCATACAAATGCCAGGCAATAGCCTCTCCCTCACGGTCTTCATCGGATGCGAGCCATACGGTTTCAGCATCTTTTGCAATCGACTTGAGCTCGGAAACCAATTTTTTCTTATCGTGGGAAACCTCATAAATGGGTTTGAAGTTATTGGCCATGTCCACCCCAAAATCCTTCTTGCTCAAGTCGCGTATGTGACCGAAGCTGGAAAGTACTTTATAGTCTTTTCCCAGAAACTTTTCAATGGTTTTTGCTTTGGCAGGAGACTCGACAATAACTAGATTTTTATACATCGGTAGCGATTTTAGCTGAAAACAGAAGCGAAATTGAGCCGCAAAATTAGTAAAAAGGGATTGAATTGCACTCCCTTTACCAATTATTTGAAATTTATACTCGAAACAGGATGTTAAAGTTCGTCTTCTTCCATGTACCAACTGGCGTAAAATTGGTAATTGTCGGAGATGCGTTTGTTGATGGTTTGGGTCTGTTCTGGGTCGGCCATTTTAACAAATTTGGCAGGAACACCTGCCCAAATGCTGAATGGTTCTACGATCGTATTGCTCAATACGACCGAACCGGCAGCAATAATGGCGCCCTCACCGACAACAACGTGATCGAGTACCACCGAACCCATGCCAATCAGCGCATTGTTTTCGATTTTTGCACCATGAATGGTCACATTGTGCCCGATGGATACGTTATCACCAATTTCGATGGTGGATTTTTTGTATAAGGTATGGAGAACGGATCCATCCTGGATATTCACATTGTTTCCGATGCGGATGGAATTCACGTCGCCTCGAAGGACGGTGTTGTACCAAACGCTGCAACCGTCGCCCATGATGATGTCGCCGATGATGGTGGCGTTTTCAGCGAAAAAACACTTTGCGCCATATTGTGGAGTGAATCCACGGACTGATCTGATTAATGCCATTTTTGTTACTATATATTAAGGTGTCTAATCTATTTTTTTTGTTTTTTCTTTTAGCCAGACAACTTCGTCGCTGGACAATTTTGGTGAGAGGGTGTCAAAAACGCGGTCATGATAGGCATTGATCCAAACTTTTTCTTCTGGGGTGAGCATGCTCAAGTTGATGCTTTTGTGATCGAGTGGGAAAAGTGTCAAGACTTCAAAACAAAGGTAACTGCCGAATTCGGACGTGTTTTCGTTTCGTATCAGCATGACGTTTTCCACTCGAACCCCGTATTCTCCGGTGCGGTAGATGGCGGGCTCATTGGTCAGGGTCATTCCTGCTTCCAGAATAACGGGGTTTTCATTCATGCGGACGCTGTGGGGCCCTTCGTGCACATTCAGAAAGTGACCGACACCGTGGCCAGTGCCATGCAAGTAGTTGATGTTCCGTTTCCAAATGTATTGCCTAGCCAGTACGTCGAGTTGCGTGCCACGGGTTCCGACGGGGAAAACAGCGGTCGAAAGTGCGATGACCCCTTTAAGCAGGCTGGTGTAGTCTGTTTTATAGAGTTCAGGAGTATGGTCGTACAAGGAAAACGTTCGGGTGATATCAGTAGTTCCGTCAAAATATTGACCACCTGTGTCTGCCAAAAGGATTCCATTCTTCCGAACGGGATAGGCGCTTTCGAGGCTGACTTCGTAATGAACGATGGCTCCGTGGTCCTTATAGCTGACAATAGGGCCAAAGCTGTCACTAGCATAATTGCCCTGCTGTTTGCGAAGTTCGGCAATGCGTTCGCTGATGGTCCATTCGGTGATGGTATCGTCGCCTTCAGCCAATTGTTCCTCAAGTTCTTTCCAGAAACGGGTCAGTGCGATGCCGTCTTTAATCATGGCATTTCTGAAACCGGCAATTTCAGTCTCGTTTTTGAGCGCTTTCATCCTGGCAACGGGTGAGGCTGCCTCAATGATGCTGTTACCGGCAGGAATGCTGCTGCAGATCTTTTGGTTGATTCTAGATTTGTCAATCAACAATCGTTGCCCATTCATCTTTTGAAGGTGGATGGGAAGATCGTCGTATTCGGCTGTATCAATTCCTGCTTCTTTCAGTTTGCTTTTCGTTTCGTCAGTCAGTTTATCAGGTTGGGTATACAACCAAGCTTTGGTTTGGTCTATAAATGCAAACCCTACACCAACTGGATTGTACTCGATGTCGCTGCCACGTAGATTAAAAACCCAGGCAATCTCATCAAGTGCGGCCAATGGCATGGCGTCTGTTCCTTTGTTTTTAAGTTCTTCACGTACCCGTACCAACTTGGATTCTACCGTTTCACCTGCGAATTCTTCGGGGAAGAGGTATATTTCACCTTTGGGGAATTCGGGTCTGTTCGGCCAAACCACATCATATGGTTCGAACGTGGGGTCAACATGGATGTTGTTCCTGTTGAGGTATTCAGATAAGTACTGCACCTCTTTCATGGAAAACATGGAGCCATCGAGCCCAATTACACGTGCATCTTTGGAAGCAATCCACGCTTCGGGTGTAATGGTTTCAGCCAAGCTGCTTTTATACATGGTGATCCCGGAACCTTTCAATTCGGCTTCTGCTTGAAGGAAATACCTGGAGTCAACCCATAATCCGGCATCGTCCATGCCTATAACCAAGGTGCCTGCGCTGCCGGTGAATCCGGATATGTATTCCCTGAATTTCCAGCATTCAGCCGTATATTCGCTTTGATGAGGGTCGGATGTCGGGATAATGCAGGCGCTTAAACCTTTGTCTCCCATTTCCTTGCGTAAGGATGAAATTCTGTTTGGAATGGATGTGATCATAGTCGTCAATGGTAATGCTTTATGCAAAAGTAGTTTATTTTCAGTGAAATATTCGAACCAAAACGCTCTGAAATCGCCTTTTTAAGCTTCATAGGCATAATAGTGAAAAAAAGATTGGCATATTTGTTTGGTAAATCAAACGCTTTATCTAATTTTGCAGTCCGATTTTAAACAAACTATAAAGCATTAAAAATTATGATCGTAGTTCCTATCAAAGAAGGTGAAAACATTGAAAAAGCACTGAAAAAATTCAAACGCAAATTTGAAAAGACAGGAGTTGTCAAAGAACTCAGAAGTCGTCAGGCTTTCAGCAAACCTTCTGTTGTTAAAAGAAAACAGAAGATCAAAGCTGTTTACGTACAGCAGCTTCAGCAGGTAGAAGACTAACCGTCTTTTAATACCTTCTGAGGATAGAAGGAATAAACCTGTTTTTTATTGCTTTTCCCCGATCTATTTAGTATATTCGTTGCATCGAATCCTGATGCAGCTTATGGTGTTGATCGAAGAATTTATACAATATTTGCGGTATGAGAAGAATTATTCTACTCATACCGTTGTTGCGTATGAATGTGACCTTGCTCAATTCTTGGAATACGTTGAACATCAGTTCGGAGTGGCCGATCCAACAGTGTTGGACTCCGATATGCTCCGCTCCTGGATGGTCAGCCTTCTCGAAGGAGGAATGACTGCTCGGTCAGTGAACAGAAAACTTTCCAGCCTAAAAACATTTTGGCATTACCTTCAACGTGCCGGTACGGTTACAGCCAACCCTTTCAAGAAAGTGGTGCCGCCAAAAACGTCCAAGCCGCTGCCAGTATTTCTAAAGGAAGCAGAGATGGAGGTGCTTTTAAATGACGAGGAACTAGATGAAGACAACTTTCCTCAGGTTAGGGACAGGCTTATCATCGACTTGTTTTATTCCACAGGCATGCGTCTTTCCGAATTGATCGGCTTGACAGATGAAACACTGGATCTGAACGGCTGTACACTCAAGGTTACCGGTAAAAGAGATAAGCAGCGGCTTATCCCATTTGGACCGGAGCTGAAAGGCTCGATCAGCAAGTACATCAAGATACGGAATGAGCAGATAGAGCGTAACAGCGACCACCTGCTGGTTCGTAATGACGGAACGCCGCTTTATCCGCAAATGGTGTATCGCATGGTGCATCAAAAGTTGACTGAGGTGGGCTCGTTGACAAAGAATAGTCCGCACGTGTTGAGGCATACGTTTGCCACGACACTGTTGAATAGAGGGGCTGAGCTGAACGCTGTCAAGGAACTCCTTGGGCACAGCAGCCTATCGGCGACGGAAGTATATACCCATACGACCTTCGCAGAATTAAAAAAAGTGTATAAACAAGCCCATCCAAGGGCGTAAAGAGAAGGAGGATTTTTATGGAAATCAGAATTCAGTCCATTCATTTCGATGCCACAGTGGCATTGGAACAGTTCATTCAGAAGAAAGTTAAGAAACTAAGTCAGTTTTACGATGGCATACTGGAGGCAGAAGTGATTTTAAAAGTGATTAAACCCGAAACAGCCCTTAACAAAGAGGCACAGGTAAAGATAAAAGTATCCCATACCGAGATGTACGCTTCGAAGATAAGCGACACCTTCGAACAATCTGTCGACGATGCTGTAGAGGCCTTGCAGAAACAACTTTTGAAGTTCAAGGAAAAGAACCAACCCAAATAATTTTTCTGAAAAACCCTTTGCGGATTCAAATTAAAGTCATACATTTGCAGCCGTTTCTCCTAAAGCCTATGCAAGGGAGGGACGGCTGCGGTCTTCGGACCCGGTTTTTTAAGGTAAAAGGGCAGTTACCAGAGTGGCCAAATGGGGCAGACTGTAACTCTGCTAGCGTAAGCTTACGGTGGTTCGAATCCATCACTGCCCACAGCAAGAATTCCGGTAGTGTACCGGATTTTGAGCGGAATGTCGGAGGATATTCACCCTGGTGAGAAGACAACGACAAATTGCGGGAATAGCTCAGTTGATAGAGCATTAGCCTTCCAAGCTGAGGGTCGCGGGTTTGAGTCCCGTTTCCCGCTCTTTTTTTGCCATTGTAGCTCAGCGGTAGAGCACTTCCTTGGTAAGGAAGAGGTCCCGGGTTCAAGTCCCGGCAACGGCTCATAATTTATTTATTTCATTCAATTTATAATCTTTGAGTTATGGCTAAAGAACATTACAACAGGAGTAAACCCCACGTCAACATTGGGACCATCGGCCACGTTGACCACGGTAAAACGACCTTGACCGCTGCTATCACCATGGTGTTAGCCAAAAAAGGTTTTTGTGAAATCAAGTCGTTTGATCAGATCGACAACGCTCCGGAAGAAAAGGAACGTGGTATCACGATCAACACGGCTCACGTTGAGTATGAAACCGCCAATCGTCACTATGCACACGTTGACTGTCCGGGTCACGCTGACTATGTGAAGAACATGGTTACCGGTGCTGCCCAGATGGACGGTGCTATCATTGTTGTTGCTGCTACTGACGGTCCTATGCCTCAGACTCGCGAACACATCCTGCTCGCTCGTCAGGTAAACGTACCGAAATTGGTTGTATTCATGAACAAATGCGACTCAGTTGACGACGAAGAAATGTTGGAACTTGTTGAAATGGAAATGCGCGATCTGCTGTCATTCTATGATTTCGACGGTGACAATACTCCTTGTATCCGCGGTTCTGCACTTGGTGCTATGAACGGTGTGCCCGAATGGGAAGACAAGGTCATCGAACTGATGGATGCTGTTGATACTTGGATCGATCTTCCTCCCCGTGCTGTTGACAAACCTTTCTTGATGCCTGTTGAAGACGTGTTCTCCATTACCGGTCGTGGTACTGTAGCTACAGGTCGTATTGAAACCGGTGTTATACACACTGGCGACGAAGTACAGATCATCGGTCTTGGTGCTGAAGGCAAAAAGTCTGTTGTAACTGGTGTTGAAATGTTCCGTAAGATTTTGGACGATGGCCAAGCTGGTGACAACGTAGGTTTGTTGCTTCGTGGTATCGACAAAGAATCCATCAAACGTGGTATGGTTATCACCCACCCGGGTAAGGTAACCCCTCACACCAAAATCAAAGCTTCAGTTTATATCCTGAAGAAAGAAGAAGGTGGCCGTCACACTCCTTTCCACAACAAATACCGTCCGCAGTTCTATATCCGCACCTTGGATGTAACGGGTGAAATCACCCTTCCCGCTGGTGTTGAAATGGTTATGCCCGGTGACAACTTGGAAATCAATGTTGAATTGATCTACCCGGTAGCTTTATCAGTAGGTTTGCGTTTCGCTATCCGCGAAGGTGGACGTACGGTTGGTTCCGGTCAGATTACCGAAATTGTTGAATAATAAGTAGTTAGTTTATAAAAAAAGCTCCCACTGCAGAAGGGGGAGCTTTTTTTCACACACGAAAGTAGCTCAGTTGGTAGAGCATCGGTCTCCAAAACCGAGTGTCGGGAGTTCGAGCCTCTCCTTTCGTGCCATTAAAACCCTAGTTGAAGATGAAAAAGTTTTATAACGCAGTAGTCTCTTATATTAAAGAGTCCTACACAGAGCTCGTACATAAGGTCAGTTGGCCTACAATGTCTGAGCTGAGCAATAGTGCGGTCGTTGTTTTAACAGCTTCCCTTGTTATCGCACTGATTGTTTTTGTCATCGATTCTGGTTTTGAGACCATCATGACCATTATCTACGATAAGGTACTTTAATCTGAAAAGAAGCAATGTCTGATTTTGAAAAAAAATGGTACGTTTTACGTGCCGTGAGTGGTAAGGAAAACAAAGTGCGTGAATATCTTGAAGCAGAAATCAAGAATTCATCGCTGAGCGAGTACGTCTCTCAGGTATTGATTCCAACGGAAAAAGTCTATCAAATGCGTAACGGCAAGAAAGTGCTCAAAGAGCGTTCCTACTTGCCTGGATATGTTTTGATAGAAGCTGCTCTCGTAGGCGAAGTGGCGCACGTTCTTCGGAACACACCGAATGTCATTGGATTCCTGGGCGGAACGGACAACCCGCAAAGCCTTCGTGAATCTGAAGTGAACCGCATTTTGGGAAAAGTGGACGAACTCCAGGAAACTGGCGAAGACTTCAGCATCCCTTATTATGTCGGTGAATCCGTGAAAGTTAATCACGGTCCGTTTAGTGGCTTCAGTGCCGTCATTGAAGAAGTAAACAATGAGAAGAAAAAACTCAAGGTCATGGTGAAAATCTTCGGACGGAAAACTCCGCTCGAATTGGGTTTTATGCAAGTGGAAAAAGAATAACGACAGGTTACGCGAGTGTTGTTCCTTTTCAAGAAATTCCCACAAAATTTTTAATTTTTAAAGAAAATGGCTAAAGAAGTTGCTGGACAAATCAAATTGCAGATAAAGGGGGGTGCCGCAAATCCCTCCCCTCCCGTAGGACCCGCACTGGGTTCCAAGGGTGTAAACATCATGGAGTTTTGCAAGCAATTCAACGCCAGAACTCAAGACAAAGCAGGTAAAGTATTGCCTGTTGTCATTACTTACTATTCCGACAAATCTTTCGACTTTGTTGTAAAGACTCCTCCCGCAGCCATTCAGCTGATGGAAGCAGCCAAGGTTAAGGGAGGCTCTGCCGAACCTAACCGTGTTAAAGTAGCTTCAGTAACCTGGGAACAGGTTAAGGTCATCGCTGCCGACAAAATGGAAGATTTGAACTGTTTCACCGTTGAATCCGCTATGAAACTCATAGCAGGTACGGCTCGCAGTATGGGTATCACCGTAACCGGGGTTTTCCCCGCTAACAACTAATCTTCAATTGAAATGAGTAAACTGACAAAAAAACAGAAGTTGGCTTTTGAGAAAATTGAAGCTGGAAGGAATTACACATTGAAAGAAGCAACCGTTTTGGTTAAGGAAATCACTTCCACCAAATTTGATTCTTCCGTTGATGTGGATGTTCGTCTCGGTGTGGATCCCCGTAAAGCCAACCAAATGGTACGTGGCGTTGTGTCACTACCCCACGGTACAGGGAAAGAAGTACGAGTGCTGGTATTGTGTACTCCCGATAAAGAAGCTGAGGCTACAGAAGCCGGAGCTGATCATGTTGGTCTCGATGAATATATTGAGAAAATAAAAGGTGGCTGGACGGACATCGACGTGATTATCACGATGCCCGCCATCATGGGTAAAATCGGTGCTTTGGGTCGTGTTTTGGGTCCTCGTGGCCTGATGCCGAATCCTAAAAGCGGAACGGTTACCATGGAAGTCGGTAAAGCAGTTAAGGAAGTAAAACAAGGTAAGATTGACTTCAAGGTGGACAAGACAGGTATTGTACATGCGTCCGTTGGAAAAGTTTCTTTCACCCCGGAACAGATTCTTGGCAATGCCAAAGAATTCATTTCCATGCTGATGAAATTGAAACCCTCTGCCGCAAAAGGTACTTATGTCAAGAGCATTTATCTTTCAAGTACAATGAGTCCGGGTATCAAAATTGATCCCAAATCCGTTGAGGAAAACTAATCAAATTTGAATTATGAAGAAGGAAGATAAAAGCACCGTAATCGGGCAGATTGCTGCAACGGTTGGAGAATATGGAAGCTTCTACCTCACTGATATCACTGCAATGAATGCAGCGACCACCAGTGCGCTCAGAAGACTCTGTTTCAGCCAAGGCATCAAGCTCGTGGTCGTAAAGAATACCTTGCTTGCAAAGGCTTTGGAAAGCCTTGATACAGATTTTAGCGAGTTGAATGGCGTATTGAAAGGAAACACCGCAATGATGTTTTCCGCTTCAGCCAATGCACCTGCTAAACTGATCAAGCAATTTTCAAAAGGAAAGAATGTTCCTGCCTTGAAAGCTGCATACGTAGAAGAAAGTTTCTATATCGGTCCTGACCAGTTGGAAGCACTGATTCACATCAAAAGCAAAAACGAACTCATCGGAGATGTTATTGCTTTGCTGCAATCACCTGCTAAAAACGTGGTATCTGCCCTCCAAAGCGGAGGTACCATTCTCCACGGCGTTTTGAAAACGCTGGGTGAAAGAGAAAACTAATTACAACAAACCAAGTAACAATAACAATTTTAATACATACAAAAAATGGCAGATTTGAAAGCTTTTGCTGAACAATTGGTGAATTTAACTGTAAAAGAAGTAAACGAACTGGCTACCATCCTGAAGGATGTATACGGCATTGAGCCCGCTGCTGCAGCTGTTGCTGCTGTTGCTGCTGCTCCTGCTGAAGCTGCTGCTCCTGCAGAAAAAACTTCTTTCGACGTGGTGTTGAAATCGGCTGGACCCGCTAAACTTGCTGTCGTTAAGGCTGTCAAGGAATCTTGTGGTCTTGGCTTGAAAGAAGCTAAAGACCTCGTTGACGCTGCTCCCTCTGTTTTGAAGGAAGGTGCTGGCAAAGACGAAGCTGAAGCTTTGAAGAAAACTTTGGAAGAAGCTGGCGCTGAAGTTGAACTTAAATAACATTACTACCTGATTATCAGGTATTTTGGTTTAGAGTCTCCTTTGAAGGAGATTCTAAACCTTTTTGTGTCTTATTTCATTTTAAGTTCTTTTTACAAGATCGTTTCTACTGTCCGGCGGGACAAGACAAACATTTCCACATTCGCTAAACGATCATAAATACACTCATAAATGTCTTCAACAACTGAAACTAAAAGAGTTAATTTTGCCTCCATCCAGAGTCCGCTCGACTATCCGGATTTCTTGGAAGTGCAATTGAAGTCATTCCAGGACTTCCTGCAACTGGATACACCCCCCGAAAGACGTAAAAACGAGGGCCTCTACAAAGTTTTCACAGAAAACTTCCCCATTGCAGACACCCGCAACAACTTTGTTCTTGAATTTTTGGATTATTACATCGATCCGCCCCGTTATTCCATTGACGAGTGCATTGAACGCGGACTGACGTATAACGTGCCTTTGAAGGCCAGACTGAAGCTGTACTGTACCGACCCCGATCACGAAGATTTTGAGACGAAGTTTCAAGACGTCTATTTGGGAGCAATCCCTTATATGACTCCCAAAGGTACCTTCGTTGTCAATGGAGCTGAACGTGTCATCGTTTCACAGCTACACCGTTCACCGGGTGTATTTTTCGGACAAAGTCTGCATGCGAACGGATCAAAGCTGTATTCAGCCCGTATCATTCCGTTCAAAGGATCCTGGATTGAGTTTGCTACTGACATCAACAATGTCATGTATGCTTACATCGACCGCAAAAAGAAATTACCTGTAACCACCCTGTTGCGTGCCATCGGTTTTGAAACCGACAAGGACATTCTGGAAATTTTCAACCTAGCTGAAGAAGTCAAGGTTTCGAAAGCAGCCTTAAAGCGTCTGATTGGTCGTAAACTTGCTGCCCGTGTTCTGAAGAGCTGGGTGGAAGATTTTGTGGATGAAGATACCGGTGAAGTGGTTTCTATAGAACGTAACGAAGTTGTCATTGACCGGGAAACCATTCTTGAAAATGATCACATCGATGAAATTGTTGAATCTGGTTGTTCCACCATCCTCTTGCACAAGGAAGATGCTGGCATGTCCGACTACGGAATCATTTACAATACTTTACAGAAAGACCCCAGCAACTCGGAAAAAGAAGCGGTACTTTACATTTATCGTCAACTGCGTAATGCAGAGCCTGCCGATGATGCAAGTGCACGCGAAGTCATCCAGAACCTGTTCTTCTCTGAAAAACGGTATGACCTCGGTGAAGTAGGTCGCTACCGCATCAATAAAAAATTGCACCTTTCCACAGAAATGAATGTGAAGGTGTTGACGAAGGAAGACATCATCGAGATCATCAAATACCTGATCGAACTGGTGAACTCCAATGCCGATGTGGACGATATTGACCACTTAAGCAACCGTCGTGTACGTACCGTCGGCGAACAGCTGAACAATCAGTTCGGTGTAGGTCTCGCTCGTATGGCCCGTACCATCCGCGAACGCATGAATGTTCGTGACAACGAAGTATTCGCTCCGGTCGAACTGATCAATGCCAAGACGATTTCGTCCGTGATCAATTCTTTCTTCGGAACCAATGCCCTTTCGCAATTCATGGACCAAACCAATCCGCTGGCTGAAATGACGCACAAACGTCGTATGTCTGCCCTCGGCCCTGGCGGTCTGTCTCGCGAACGTGCCGGTTTTGAAGTACGTGACGTACACTATACCCACTACGGCCGTCTTTGCCCCATTGAAACGCCTGAAGGCCCGAACATCGGTTTGATCTCGTCCCTTTGTGTTTACGCAAAGATCAACAAACTCGGATTTATCGAAACGCCCTACCGCAATGTCGAAAATGGCAAGGTCAATTTGGGCGATGTCATATACATGACAGCTGAAGAAGAAGAAGGCAAGATCATCGCTCAGGGGAATGCTCCTTTGAAAGAGGATGGCACCTTTATCCGTTCTCGCGTCAAATCCCGTCTGGATGCAGACTTTCCTGTCGTTAGCCCTCAGGAAGTCAAGTTGATGGACGTGTCCCCGACACAAATTGCTTCCATCGCAGCGGCTTTGATTCCTTTCCTCGAACACGATGATGCCAACCGCGCCCTCATGGGATCCAACATGATGCGCCAGGCAGTTCCGTTGATTCGCAGTGAAGCGCCGATCGTGGGAACAGGCTTGGAAGGACAGCTCATCCGTGACTCTCGTACCCAATTGATGGCAGAAGGCGAAGGCGTAGTTGAATACGTTGACGCAACGACCATCCGCATTAAATATGACCGTAGCGAAGAAGAAGAATTTGTAAGCTTCAACGATTCGATCAAAACCTATATCATACCTAAGTTCCAGAAGACCAACCAAAGCACCACCATCGACTTGCGCCCCATCATTCATAAAGGTGATCGCGTAACGGATGGTCAATTGCTGACAGAAGGTTATTCCACTGAAAATGGTGAACTGGCACTTGGACGCAATCTGAAAGTGGCATTCATGCCTTGGAAGGGTTACAATTTTGAAGATGCCATCGTATTGAACGAACGTATGGTTCGCGAAGACATCTTCACTTCCGTTCACGTGGATGAATACACCTTGGAAGTTCGCGAAACCAAACGCGGTCTCGAAGAACTGACTTCAGACATACCCAATGTAAGCGAAGAAGCTACTAAGGATTTGGACGAAAACGGTATCGTGCGCATCGGTGCACACATCGTACCGGGCGATATCCTGATTGGTAAGATCACTCCTAAAGGAGAATCCGATCCTTCACCTGAAGAAAAACTGCTTCGTGCCATTTTCGGAGACAAAGCCGGCGACGTAAAAGATGCTTCTTTGAAAGCAACTCCGTCCCTCCGTGGTGTGATTATTGACAAGCGCCTCTTCTCCAAAGCGATGAAGAACCGTAAGTCACGCCTCACTGACAAAGCCCTTCTGCCGAAAATTGATGAGGAATTTGAAGAATCAGCCATCAAACTGAAAGCGCTTCTCATTGAAAAATTGATCGTACTTACCAATGGCAAGACTTCTCAAGGTGTCAAGGACAACCTCGGCACCGAAGTGATTGCCAAAGGCTCCAAGTTCAGCGCCAAGAATCTTGGAGAATTGAATTTCTCTTCCGTTCAGGTTAGCAAATGGACAACGGACAATGGCAAAAACGACATGATTCGTGACCTCATTCTGAATTACCTGCGCAAGCACAAAGAACTGGACGCTCTCATGAAACGCAAGAAGTTCAACATCACGATTGGTGATGAACTGCCCGCCGGTATCATACAAATGGCTAAAGTCTATATCGCTAAGAAACGTAAGATCCGCGTCGGTGACAAAATGGCCGGACGTCACGGTAACAAGGGTATCGTATCCCGCATCGTACGTCAGGAAGACATGCCGTTCCTTGAAGATGGAACTACGGTCGATATCGTTTTGAATCCGCTGGGTGTACCTTCCCGTATGAACCTTGGACAGATTTTTGAAACGGTTCTCGGATGGTGCGGTAAAGAACTCGGCTTGAAGTTCGCCACTCCGATCTTTGACGGCGCAAGCCTTGATGATTTGGATTCATGGGCAGACAAAGCCGGTGTTCCTCGTTATGGCAAATGTTATCTATATGATGGTGGTACTGGTGTACGCTTTGACCAAACAGCAACAGTCGGTGTGGTTTACATGCTGAAACTGGGCCACATGGTCGATGACAAGATGCACGCCCGTTCCATCGGTCCATACTCTCTGATTACGCAGCAACCACTTGGTGGTAAAGCACAATTCGGGGGCCAGCGTTTTGGGGAAATGGAAGTTTGGGCACTCGAAGCATTCGGTGCCGCACACATCCTCCAGGAAATCCTGACCATCAAGTCCGATGACGTGGTTGGCCGCAGCAAGGCTTTCGAAGCCATTGTGAAGGGTGACCCGATGCCGCAACCCGGTATTCCGGAATCACTGAACGTGCTGTTGCATGAATTGAGAGGTTTGGGTCTGAGCATCCAAATGGATTAAGTATAAACGGTTAATTACGCATACACAATATGGCTTTTAGAAAAGAAACAAAAGCAAAGAGTAGTTTTTCGAAGATTTCGATTGGTTTAGCCTCTCCGGAGGAAATCCTCGAAATGTCGAGCGGCGAAGTGTTGAAACCCGAAACCATCAATTACCGTACCTATAAGCCCGAACGCGACGGTTTGTTCTGCGAACGGATTTTCGGTCCGGTAAAGGATTTCGAATGTCATTGCGGCAAATACAAACGTATTCGCTACAAGGGCATTGTCTGCGACCGTTGCGGTGTGGAAGTTACTGAGAAGAAAGTACGTCGCGAACGCATGGGCCACATTCAGTTGGTCGTTCCGGTGGCACACATCTGGTATTTCCGCTCACTGCCGAACAAAATTGGTTATCTGTTGGGTCTTCCGACCAAAAAGTTGGATTCCATCATCTACTACGAACGTTATGTGGTAATCAATGCAGGTATCAAGGAAAATGATGGCATCAAAAAAGACGACCTCATTTCTGAAGAAGAATATCTGGATATTTTGGAAACGCTACCTCGCGAAAATCAATTGTTGGAGGATTCCGATCCCAACAAGTTCATTGCGAAAATGGGAGCGGATGCTATCCACGACATGCTTCAACGCATTGATTTGGATGCACTTTCCTTCGAATTGCGTCACCGTGCCAGCACAGACGGCTCTCAGCAACGTAAGACTGAAGCATTGAAACGTCTTCAGGTAGTTGAATCCTTCCGTATGTCCAGACTGCGCAACAAGCCAGAATGGATGATCGTGAAGATCGTACCAGTGATTCCACCCGAATTGCGTCCTTTGGTGCCTTTGGATGGTGGCCGTTTCGCTACTTCCGACTTAAATGACCTGTATCGTCGCGTGATTATCCGCAACAACCGTCTGAAACGTCTCATCGAAATCAAGGCTCCCGAAGTAATTCTTCGCAACGAAAAGCGCATGCTGCAGGAAGCTGTCGATTCATTATTCGACAACTCCCGCAAATCCAGTGCTGTTAAAACGGATGCCAACCGTCCTTTGAAATCCCTTTCCGATTCTTTGAAAGGTAAACAAGGTCGTTTCCGTCAAAACTTGCTTGGTAAACGTGTGGATTATTCAGCCCGTTCGGTTATCGTCGTAGGCCCTGAACTCAAAATGCATGAATGCGGTATTCCTAAGGATATGGCCGCTGAACTATACAAACCGTTCATCATCCGCAAACTCATTGAGCGCGGCATCGTGAAAACGGTAAAATCTGCCAAGAAGATCGTGGACCGAAAGGATCCGGTTGTCTGGGACATTCTCGAGTATGTGATGAAGGGTCATCCAGTTCTGTTGAACCGTGCTCCGACACTGCATAGACTTGGTATTCAGGCTTTCCAGCCCAAATTGATCGAAGGAAAGGCCATCCAATTGCATCCGCTCTCCTGTACGGCTTTCAATGCCGACTTTGACGGTGACCAAATGGCTGTGCATCTTCCCCTTGGCAACGAAGCAGTATTGGAAGCTCAAATGCTGATGCTTGCCTCACACAACATCTTGAACCCTGCCAACGGCGCACCGATCACCGTTCCTTCACAGGACATGGTTCTTGGTCTGTACTACATGACCAAACTTCGTCCGGGAGCTATGGGTGAAAACCTCATTTTCTATTCTCCGGAAGAAGCCACCATTGCTTACAACGAAGGCAAAGTAGCACTGCATGCAAATGTAAAAGTTCGTGTGCACGACTTGGACGAAACCGGTCAATTGGTCGAAAAACTCACGGATACTTCCGTAGGTCGTGTGATGGTCAACGAATTCGTTCCAGAAAAAGTTGGTTACATCAATGAAATTCTGACAAAGAAATCGCTGCGTGACATTATCGGACGCGTCATCGCCGCTTGCGGTGTGGCTCGTACGGCACAGTTCCTCGATGATATCAAGGATCTGGGTTACTCGATGGCTTTCAAGGGTGGTCTTTCCTTTAACCTAGGTGACGTTATCGTTCCCAAGGAAAAAGAAGCACTGGTTCAGGAAGGTTACGACGAAGTCGATTCCATCGTGGCAGAATACTCCATGGGTGCCATCACCAACAACGAACGTTACAACAAGATCATCGACGTTTGGGGTGGTGTCAATGCCAAACTTTCCAATATTTTGATGAAACAGTTGGAAACCGACAACCAAGGTTTCAACTCCGTTTATATGATGCTTGACTCTGGTGCTCGTGGTAGCAAAGAACAGATTCGTCAGCTGTCCGGTATGCGTGGTCTTATGGCCAAACCGCAGAAGTCCGGTGCAGAAGGTGGTCAGGTTATTGAAAACCCGATTCTTTCCAACTTTAAGGAAGGTCTATCCGTACTTGAGTACTTCATCTCTACCCACGGTGCTCGTAAGGGTCTTGCCGATACGGCTTTGAAAACGGCTGATGCAGGTTACCTGACGCGTCGTTTGGTTGACGTTTCACACGATGTGATCATCAACGAAGAAGACTGCGGTACCCTCCGTGGTTTGGCCGCTACTGAAATCAAGAAAGTAGCGACTTTGTATGAACGCATCCTTGGTCGCGTGTCTGTACACGATGTTTACCATCCCATCACCAACGAATTGCTGGTTGAATCCGGACAGGAAATCACCGAAGTGGTGGCCCTCAAGATTCAGAATTCACCCATCGAACGCGTCGAAATACGTTCCGTACTGACTTGCGAATCCAAGAAAGGTGTCTGCTCCAAGTGTTATGGCCGCAATCTTTCCACCGGGAAACTCGTACAGCGTGGTGAAGCCGTTGGTGTCATCGCCGCTCAATCCATCGGGGAACCTGGTACGCAGTTGACGCTTCGTACGTTCCACGTAGGGGGGGTTGCCGGTAACGTCAAGGCCGAATCATCCATTGTCGCCAACCACGATGCCATCTTGGAAATCGACGAGCTTCGTGCTGTTGATGCAAAAGACGACAACGGAACCACTGTGCAGATTGTAGTTGGCCGTTACGGTGAACTTCGTCTGATCGAACCGGTTACCAAAGTGATTTTGACTACTCAGAATATTCCTTACGGCTCTAAGTTGTTTTTCAATCCCGGCGAACGTGTATCTAAGGGTGCAAAGATCTGCGAATGGGATGCATACAATGCGACCATCATCTCGGAACAATCCGGTAAATTGGAATTCGACTCTGTCGAAGAAGGTGTGACCTTCAATTCCTACACCGACGATACGACGAAGATGAAGGAAAAGATCATCATCGAACCAAAAGACCGTACCCGTATCCCGTCCATTCACGTATTGGACGAAAGCGGCGAACGTCTCCGTACTTATAACTTACCTGCTGGTGCCCACTTGTTGAAAGAAGACGGTGAACACATCGTAGCAGGTGACATCCTTGTCAAGATTCCGCGTGCGGTTGCCAAGGCTGGTGATATCACCGGGGGTCTTCCCCGTGTCACCGAGCTGTTTGAAGCCCGTAACCCGTCCAATCCTGCAGTGGTTTCCGAAATCGATGGTGAAATCATCGAGTTCGGCCGTGTAAAACGCGGTAATCGTGAAATCGTCATTCAATCCAAAACTGGTGAAGTCAAGAAGTACATGGTACCTTTGACAAAACAGGTGCTGGTACAGGTGAACGACTTCGTACGTGCCGGAACGCCGCTTTCAGACGGTGTCATCACACCTGCCGACATTTTGGCCATCAAGGGCCCGACGGCTGTTCAGGAATACATCGTGAACGAAGTTCAAGACGTATATCGTTTGCAAGGTGTGAAGATAAACGACAAGCATTATGAAGTTATTGTTCGTCAGATGATGCGCAAAGTTGAAATCGTGGATGCTGGTGATACGCGTTTCCTTGAACAACAACTCATTGATAAGAATGAGTTCATGGAAGAGAACGACCGTATCTGGGGCAAGAAAGTGGTGCTGGAAGCTGGTGATTCAATCAACCTGAAACCTGGTATGATTGTTACTGCCCGCAAATTGCGCGATGAAAACTCCTCACTGAAACGTCGTGACTTGAAACTGGTTGAAACCCGTGATGCCATACCTGCCACGTCCAACCAGATTCTACAGGGTATTACTCGTGCCGCATTGCAAATCAACAGCTTCATGTCTGCCGCTTCCTTCCAGGAAACAACCAAGGTATTGAATGAAGCCGCAATCCAAGGTAAGGTTGACCGCCTAGAAGGTTTGAAAGAAAATGTGATCTGTGGTCACTTGATTCCTGCTGGTACCGGACAACGTGATTTCGATAAACTGATTGTTGGCTCCAAGGAAGATTTCGACCGACTGAATGCTTCCAGAAAGACCGTTTTGGATCTGGAAGAAATTGGTGACGACGAACTCTAACAAGGGACATATTCTTATAAAAAAGGGCTGCACCGTAATGGTTGCAGCCCTTTTTGCTTAGTGTAGGAAGACAAGAATTACCCGTAATAAGTATTTGTAAATAGTTAATAATAAATTAAAAAATAGTCTTTACTTTTATAAAAGTAGAGTCTTGATGCTTACTTTTGACCTACAATCGTTGCAACATTGTGGGTGGATGCTGAAAAACCCATTTAGAGTAAGCTCAGAATAGTTAATAACGAATCGTATGAAACTTGAATTTTGCAAAAACCTGGAATCTTTGAATGAAGAAGAATCAAAAAGTTGTAATGGTGGCAGTGTGGTTACCACATTGATAAAAAAGCTGTTGCCTCCTGTCATTATTTTGATTCCCATTCCTGATGGGGATAATCGTTTGTAAGCTCAGAAGAGCGTCAAAAACGGAGATTCAACCACTTGGGCTGTGCCAATTGGGGTGCAGCCCTTTTTTACCAAAGCTTTTTTTATTTAGTAACGATCAAGCCTTTTTTAATACGATGCGGAAAGTCGTTCCTTTACCGAGTTCGGAAGCCTTTACGAAGATCTTGCCGTTGTGATTTTCTTCGATGATGCGTTTGACGAGGGATAAGCCTAGACCCCAGCCACGAGCTTTTGTGGTGTAACCTGGTTTGAATACGTTCTTAAAGTTGGATTTGGCAATTCCTTTCCCAGTGTCTGTCACATCGATAAGGAGGTGTTTGTGTTCCGGTGTGAGCGTAATATCGATTTTCCCGGTGGCTTCCATGGCATCAATGGCATTTTTGCAAAGGTTCTCGATGACCCATTCGAAGAGTGGCACATTTAAAAAAACAGGAAGTGTTTCGGTCGGTGTGTGGGTCGTGATGGTGATTTTACGGGAACTACGGTTGCGCATGTACTGTACGGCATTTTCAAGTGCCGGTTTGATGTCTTGAGGTGTGGTTTCAGATTTGGACCCAATTTTTGAAAAACGCTGGGCAATGGTCTGTAGTCGCTGGGTGTCTTTGTCCATTTCATCCAGAAGCTTGGCGTCAACGTTTTTCAGTTTCAGTAATTCAACCCAAGCCATTAGGGAAGAAATCGGGGTGCCCAATTGATGAGCGGTTTCCTTGGAGAGGCCTACCCAAACACGGTCTTGCTCAGCCCGATTGGAGGAATTCAGTGCAAATAGGGTGATAAGAAGGAAAATAAACATGACCATTAGCTGCACGAAGGGGAAGTAGGTAAGTTTTCGCAACAGCTTAGAGTCCTGGTAATAAACAAAATGGGAAACATCATCGCTTATTTTCACTTCGATGAATTGATTGTGTGAGATGATGTTGCGTGTGGCCGCACCAAGTTCGGTTGTATCATTCTCATTTTTAAGACCCAGGTTGTTGTGGCTTAAAACGGCCCCTTTGTCATCGACGAGGATGACGGGAATGTTGGTATTGCCCTCAATTACTTTCAAGCCGAGCGTATAGTCCATTTCAACTCCCTCTGTAGGTTCTGTCGCAATGAGGCGAATGGCTTCTGCCCAAAGTTCCATCTTTTTGCGTTCTTCCAATGCGAGGTCTTTAGCCAGACGGTTTGAGAACAACGTCGATGCGATGGTTATGATGGCTGCTCCGATAAAGAAGGCCATTCGCAAGGCAAAGGAGGAATCGTGTGCGCGTGCCATGGATGAGGAGGGTTTAAAGGCTCAGCACGGCTGAAACAGGACAATGGTCAGAATGGACAATGCTGTCGTGTATTTGTGCCCCTGTGAGGCGGACACGCAGCGGAGGTGTTATGAGGTGATAATCGATGCGCCAACCCAAGTTGCGTTCGCGGGCAAAGGTACGGTAGTTCCACCAACTGTACTTTTCTGCACTTTGGTCGAATTCTCGAAAGGTATCGATGAAGCCACTTTCAACCAGTTGGTCGAACCAGGCACGTTCTTCGGGAAGAAAGCCGGACATGTTGTTGTGACGTTCGGGGTGGTTGATGTCAATGGGTTTGTGGCAAATATTGAAGTCTCCACAAATGAGCAGATTGGGGCGTTCCTTCCGTAATTCAGTGAGGAAGGGAAGGAAATCTGCCAGGAATTCCATTTTGAAATCCTGACGGATATCTCCCATGCTTCCAGATGGGACATAGACGCAAAGCACGCTGAAATCGCCGAAGTCGGCACGAATCACACGGCCTTCGTTGTCGTATTTGTGGTTGTCCATACCAATGACTACCCGGTCGGGCTGAACCTTGGAAAGGATGGCTACACCGCTGTATCCTTTTTTTTGTGCGGAATGATAGTAACAATGTGGATATCCGGCATCCCAAAACAGACTGGTGTCAATTTGCTCGGGTTGCGCTTTGGTTTCCTGAAAACAAACGATATCAGCATTCTCAACAATTAAATAATCTGCCAGACCTTTGCTGATGGCAGAGCGAACGCCGTTAAGGTTGTAGGAGAGTATTTTCATGACCGTTTTTATTAGGTTAGCGGTTCAACAGCTTTTTGAAAAAATTTGGAGGCAAAAACAAAATCACGCAGATGTTCATCGGTAGCAGTAAGAATTTCTTCCTTGGTGCCTTCCCAGCCTTTTTCACCATCGTAAATGAAGATTACTTTGTCACCCATGGAGATGACTGAATTCATGTCGTGGGTGTTGATGATGGTGGTCATTTGGTATTCTTCGGTGATGTCGGTGATGAGTTCATCGATTTTGATCGATGTTAGTGGATCCAGACCTGAATTGGGCTCGTCGCAGAATAGGTATCTGGGATTCAAGGCGATGGCTCGAGCAATGGCAGCCCGTTTTTGCATACCGCCGCTTATCTCTGAGGGAGATTTCGTATAAACACCGCTTAGCCCTACACGATCAAGGCAATAACGTGCCCGCTTGAGCTTATCCTTGTCGTTCATTTCTGAGAACATTTGAAGCGGAAACAACACGTTTTCTTCGACACTGAGGGAGTCGAAAAGTGCTGAGCCCTGAAACAGCATGCCCAGTTCGCTTCGAAGTTGCGTGCGTTCATTTTTCCCCATTGCGGCAAGGCTCCGTCCGTCATAGACGATATCGCCAGAGGTGGGTTCCATCAGCCCGACTACGCATTTGAGGAGTACCGTCTTTCCTGAACCGCTTTGACCGATGATCAAGTTGGTCTTACCTGTTTCGAAGACTGTATCGATGCCTTTAAGCACTTCCTTATCCTCGAATTGTTTGTGGACGTTTGTAAGCTCGATCATCAGATAAGCAGTTTGGTTAATATGACATCAAGCAATAAAATGATCAAGCTGCTGTTGACAACAGCGTTGGTGCTGGAACGACCAACATCGAGCGAGCCACCGTAAGAGTAATAACCATAATAGGAGGAAACCGATGTAATGACAAAGGCGAAAACTACCGATTTGATGATGGAATAATACACATACCAAGGGATGAACCAGTATTGGATACCGTAAACGTAGGTGGCCGGAACGATCATATTGGTGATGACAGATAGCAAGTAACCGCCTAGGATACCCGAAAACATGCTGAAAATGACCAAAACAGGGATGAAAAGGATGAAGCCGACGATTTTGGGTAGGATGATGAAATTGGCACTGTTCACTCCCATGATTTCCATGGCATCAATTTGTTCCGTGATGCGCATGGAGCCAATTTCAGAGGCGATGTTGGAACCGACTTTTCCTGCAAGGAGCAAACAGATGATGGTGGAGCAAAACTCCATCAGCAAGGTGTCACGGGTGACCAAACCTACCGTATATCTTGGAAGTAACGGGTTTTCAATGTTGTTTTGAGTTTGCATGGCCATGATGGCGCCCATAAAAATGGATACGATCAATGTGATGAACAAGGAGTCCGCACCCAATTTTTCGATCTCTCGCCACAATTGCCTGAAAAAAAGATTCCATCGTTGAGGTACCGAAAAAGTACGGTACATCAATAGGCTGTATTTCCCGACGTGTTCTATAAGGTTCATAAATAAAGCGTTTCCATATTCATGCAAATATACTTTAATCCTAGTAAAGGGCACGTAAAATCCGTGTACTTTTCGTATTTTTGCAGGCGAAACCGCGTTAAACAGAAGACTGTATGTCCGAACTGGAACACTCCGAACTTGAAATGACCGAGCAGGCACCCATTGATCAGGCACCACTGAATCAACCGGAACCTGAAGAGGAGTTGGTGCTGCGCACTGAAAATCTGGTAAAACGCTACCGCAACAGAACAGTGGTCGATCATGTCTCGATCGAACTCCATCAGGGTGAAATCGTCGGGCTTTTGGGTCCGAATGGAGCCGGTAAGACGACCACCTTTTATATGACCACGGGGTTGGTGATCCCTAACGAAGGCCATATTTTCCTAGGCAAGACAGACATCACGAACTATCCGGTGTATCGAAGGGCTCAGAGCGGAATCGGATATCTGGCTCAGGAAGCTTCTGTTTTTCGTAAGATGACCGTAGAAGACAACATCCGTTCGGTTTTGCAGATGACAAAGATGACAAAGGCTGACCAAAAAGATAAACTGGAGAGTCTAATTGCTGAATTCCATTTGGAAAAAGTTCGTAAGAATATTGGTGATCGTCTTTCAGGTGGAGAGCGCCGTCGTACGGAAATTGCCCGTTGTCTGGCCATCAGTCCAAAATTCATCATGTTGGACGAACCGTTCGCAGGGGTAGACCCCATTGCCGTCGATGACATTCAGCAAATTGTTTCCAATTTGGTTACTAAGAACATCGGAATCCTCATCACCGACCATAATGTACAAGAAACCCTATCCATAACGGACAGGGCTTACATGTTGTTTGAGGGGAAGATTCAATTTCAGGGAACCCCTGAAGAATTGGCTGCGAATGAAATCGTACGCCGTAAGTATTTGGGTGTCAGTTTTGAATTGAAAAAGAAGACTCATCGCCGGTAACTATGGGACGTTAATCAAACGCCATCCATTATACATAGTCGTCCCCGACTTTCATCTGGGTATCAATAACAAACTGGCGGATTTCCTGCTCCTTTTCTTTTTTGCAAATCAACAAGACGTTCTCGGATTCGGATACGATGTAGCCGTCCATGTCACTAAGCACGGCTAATTTGCCATTGGCCAATGAGATGAGGTTGTCGTGACTGTTGTAAAACATCGCTCTGCATTTCAACACGGCGTTGTTCTCGGCATCTTTTTCCGACAAATCGTGAAGGGAACCCCAAGTGCCCAGGTCGGACCAACCGAAGTCTGCCGTAATGACGTAAACATTGGATGCTTTCTCTAGAATACCGTAGTCGATGGATATGTTGGGGCAGGCTGGGAAAATGGAATCGATGAATTTGGCTTCTCCCGGAGTATTGAAATATTCCTTTCCGCTGTTGAAACGGCTGGCGACGTCAGGAAGCAATTCGTCAAAGGCGTTCAAAATGGTTTGCACGTTCCAAAGGAAAATCCCCGAGTTCCACATGAATTCCCCACTTTCGACGAAAACCTTGGCAAGTGCGACGTCTGGTTTTTCGGTAAAGGTCTTGACCTTATTGATGTTGTCGATTTGTTCGGCATCGATTTGGATGTAGCCATAGCCGGTTTCAGGACGGTTGGGCTTCATGCCGAGAGTCAAAAGGGTCTTGTGGTTGCTCACGAAGGTAAGGCCTTCGTTGATGCGGAACAAAAAATCTTGCTCCTTAAGGATGAGATGGTCGGAGGGGGCCACAACCATATTGGCGTTGGGGTTGATGGCCATTATTCGGTGTGCGGCGAAGGCGATGCATGGGGCGGTGTTCCGGCGTTGAGGTTCCAAAAGGATCTGACTCTCTTTCAACTGCGGAAGCTGTTCCATCGTCAGATCTTTGTAAATCTTGTTGGTGACGATGAAAATGTTTTCAACCGGAATGATTTGGCTAAAGCGGTCAAAAGTTTGCTGCAACAGAGAGCGGCCGGTTCCGAAGAAATCAAGAAACTGTTTGGGGTACGTAGTCCGGCTGGCTGGCCAAAAGCGGGATCCGATGCCACCGCTCATTATAACACAGTAATTGTTCTTCATGTACTATTGATTATGTAGAGGAGACATTCAAAGATACTCAAATCACCGAAAAGATACTATCTTTTTAAGGATTTTTAGGTGCCACGGCAGCAGCTTTCGGAACTTTTTTATTTTGAGTTGATCCCGCTTTCTTTGGAGCTTTTGCAGCAGCGTCTTTAGCCTTTTTATCAGCAACCTTTGCTGCAGCTTCTTTCTTAGCCTCGGCTTCCCGCAAGTCACGTTGGCTGGGTTCCCAAAGTTTGTCGCTCATATCTTTCAGCTCTTTTTCAAGGCGTATCTGCTCTTTAGTAATTTCCTCAGGAGTTCGGCAATAATCGTACAGTGTTTGACTGCGAGGATTGGAAACCCTGTAAATATCGCCTTTGTAGCGGTGTTGTTTGAAGAAATCGTAAGCAGTCATGCGACTTGCACTGTTGATGGTGTCGGCTGAAACCGGAATTCGAGACAACACTTCTTTTAGGTTTTCAAAGGTAACCCAAAACATGGGCTTTTTTCCTATTTGCCCCGTTTCGTCTTCTCGAATCAGAACAGGACATAGTGCCATGGTCTTTATATGCATGGTCGAATTTCGCTGATCGAGGTAATACACTTCTTTAACGTAAAAAAGGGTGACTTCACTGCTTGGAAAATCAATGGCGTCGATATCATAAATGAAAGCACCAGCTTTTTTCGGATCGGCTTTTTCCTTGTAAGGTATTTCAAATGTCTTCAAGAGATCTTTGAATTTCACTGCAGATTCATCCGAAAAAACTTCACTTCCGCTCATTGGGTATTCATACGCTGTCAACTGACCTTTTGCAACCATACTGAAGATGGTGCAGAACAAGTTCTGGCGTTCAGCTGTTGGCTCTACGGGGAAGTAGAGGGCACCGTTGTTCCCGCTCAGAAGATCAACCATGCGGTAAACGTCGCGTTTCCACAAAACATCTTCGCCTCTGGTTTGTTGGGTTTCGCCGATCTTACTTTTTTTAATGGAGACCTCAGGAAAATCATCCTGATTGACGGAGGTGGCCTGTTTGGTTTGCGTTGTCTGGCAGAACACGGTTGCTGTTAAGCTTAACGTGCATACAATGATTATTCCCTTTATGCGATTCATATTCATGAGGCAATGGTTTAATTAGTTGATGATGACTTCCATCGGAGGAAGCATTTGTTCTACTTTATCGGGCCCGATTGCACGGATGCCTGTTACCCAAAGGCGTTTGCCACGGGATAAGGAACGAATTTGCAAAATCTGATTGTCCGAGAATTTGGAGCCTTGTGAGATTTCGTCTTTTGAATTTCCCATGGAGTCGTAAATGGTGGTTTTGAACGAAAGAACGGTGAAGTCAACTTCCAATAGATCGTCGTCCAATGCGGCAATGATGCCCGATGTGGAGAGTAGCTTTGCTTTTGAAAATCCCGTTCCACCTTTATAACGGCGTTCAACACCATTGTTGTCCGTGTAAAGAATAAAGGCTCTTGCTTCTGGTAAAGGACGAACCCTGAAGGTCGAAGTGGTGACCACTCGACTTTTTCCATCCATGGTGGCTGAAACGGTCACGACGCAGGGTTGGCCGATGGCAGTAGGCCTTGCAATCCATACATCACCCGAACGAGACAAACTACCATTGCTTATGTTGGCGGTAATCAGATTGTTGGGCACACCCGGTACCGAGATGCTTACCTTGTTATTGATTCCCGCATACAATACATTCATCATCGTGTTGGAAACGGTAGCCATGGGTTCGACCACCGTGTATTTCTGTTCAAATGGGTATTGTTGCAAGGTTCCGTCACCGCGACGCAATTCTAAGTAGCCTTTTACCGGGAAAATACCCGATTTGCTGGTGGTTATTTCAAAGAGGCCTCTTCGGCTTTCGTCAAGCATCCTTCCGTTGACATAGACATTGGGACGTTGAGTGGAGTCTTCGGCAGATAGAACGATGTGGGCACGATAAGCGCTTCCACGCATCACGTTTTCGGAATTGGCGATTACATAGGCCTTGATCTGGTTCACGCGGAAGTCCTTGACGTCAATGTTGTTGATGAGCTCATGCAAGACTTCCCCTTCTGCATATCGAATGTCGTTTTGCATTTTGGTGAAAATGGTCACGACGGCACCAACCGGCATGTTTTCGAACATCGAACTTTCCCAGGTATGACCAGCTTTCTTGGCACGAGGAGTAGGTTTCGTGTTGAAATTGTCGAGGATGACTTTTCGTTTTAGGCTGTCGCTCACGAGCTTGACGATGTAATCGCGGTATTTCTCGATTGCTAGTTTCAGCTGTTTGGCTTTGTGACTGTTTGGCGGCAACAAGACGTTGGCCGCTGCATCCAGATTATCTGCACGTTTGAGGTTATGTACGTCTGCCTTTTTACCGTCAGCCTCACGGACCACTTCCAACTTCAATTGATCTATTTGATTGTATAAGATGCCAGAGCGACGTTTCAGGTCAAGTGCGAGTTGATACCATTCCTTGACTTTGTCGGGATTCTGCTTGTTGGCTTTGTTGAAATCCTCGTAAAGGACGTTGTTCTGGGCACTTGAATTCTGCGTGCTGGTCGTCAGGCTGTCATCCACCAGCTCGAAACCGTGGAGGACTTCGGAGGAAACGTTCAGCGCCAGCAAGCACAGCAGCATGATGTACATCAAGCCGATCATTCGCTGCCTCGGAGTCTCGGGGGCGTTACTGGCTGGCATTACTGTATGTTTTTAATTTACAAGTCATTGTTAAGATTCTTTTCCGTCGGTTTCTTCAGCTTTTGCAGGTGCTGGTGGGGTTTGGGCAGCATTCATGCTCCCAGCCATCATATTGGCGAAAATAGCGTTGGGCGACATGGCTTCCAGCATGCGGGCATACACCATGTTCAACCTGGCTAGGTTGTCAGCCATGGCTTCAGTTTCCTTGCTGAAACGATCGCTGTCGCCGGTGGAGCTTTCGTACATTTCACGGATATGAACAAGTCCTTTGTTGACACGGTCGATGGTATCGATCTGGGAACTAACACTCTTGAGTTGTATTTCGTAAATGGTGTTCAGACCGGACAGATTGCGGTTCAAGTTGCCCATTTGTTCCACATATCCTTTGGAATTGGCGGAAATCTCGTCGGAGTTCTCCGTGACGTTTCGGTAAGAGTCTAGCAGAACGTTGGAAACCTCAGCCAAGGAACCAGTTGCGTCGCTGAAGCGATTCAGGTTGTCGGCCATGCCAGAAAGCTTGCTGATGTAATTTTCTGTGACCATCGTGATGTCAGCCAAGTTGTTGAGCTGCGAAACGGCTTCACCCATTTTCTTGATGCTGTCGGTCAAGGTTGCAGCATCCTCGTCTGAGATGGGTACTTGTGGCGGAATGCCGTAGTTTTCACGGGCTTGTTCTGGCGTTACACCAGCCATTGAATTGCGATGCGGGGTATATGGAACGCCTCCACCTGAAATCGAACCACCTCCAGAAGGAGCACCTCCGACATAAACGGTACCACCTGCTTGTGTGCCACCCTGGATATTGGTGGTTGAGGACTCACCTGGAATCGATGTATCACCTACATATACTTCGGGAGTCATGCCCCCGGTGGCTTGCCCACCTGGCAAGTTCTGGAAATCTGGACGGTCCCCATCGGCATGAGATTTCAATATCGGGAAAACATATTCCCAATGGTAGTTGCGATACGGCGGTTCGAGGGCCGAAATGGCAAAGATGAATACTTCCGTGCCCAGACCAAGTGAAAGCATGATGTTGGCCCCGTCCAAATGCAACAGTTTAAACAACGTTCCAAGAATGGCCACAGCGGCACCAAGACCATAAAACAGATTGAAAATGCTTTTTCCACGGTAACTTCCCAAGAAAATGGAAAGGCGTATGCGAAGCCTTTTGATTTTTGATATCATAGGATTACGTATTATTTTGTTAGTCTGGTTTCACCGATCTGGCTGCGAACGCAGCGGAAGCCGATGTAGGAACGGGTTTCGTTCTGATATTCGTAAGTACGGTTGCTCACTTGAACGAAGCGGGCGGCATCCTTCCAAGATCCTCCGCGAACAACTTTGCGTTTGTTGATGTAGGCATCGGTCACACTGGCATTCGTTTGTATGCTCGGATTTAGGTCATTCATATCTTCGAAGGCCGATTCACTCCATGTTGTGGACGTCCATTCGGAAACGTTTCCGGCCATGTCAGAGAGCCCATATTCATTGGCAGGGTAGGATGCTACTTTTGAAGTGACAATATGGCCATCTTTGGTGTAACCACCTTTGGTCGGTTTAAAATTGGCGTAGTAACAGCCTCTTTCCGTGTCTGTCTTATCGCTATTCCATGGGTATTTGGCAGCTTTCTGTTTGCCTCTGGCAGCATATTCCCATTCTGCTTCGGTTGGAAGTCGGTATTCCATGGCTTTCTGGCCACGCATGCTCAATGAAGCGTTCAGATAAGCTGTTCTCCAATGGCAGAAAGCGTTGGCTTGTTCCCAAGAGACTCCGACTACCGGATAAGAAGTATAAGCTGGATGTGAGAAATAATTGAGCAGGTAAGGTTCGTTGTAGGCATTGGTGAAATCATTGATCCAGCAGGTGGTGTCCGGATAAATGGCGATGATACGGGTATTTAGGAAGTCAAATCGAGAGGACAAGGGGCGGGTGATGGATGTATTGACTACCTGGCCTGCTTCGGTAACGTAAGCGGTATCCTTTGTAATCATGACATTGGGCAAATTGGCAGCGATAACATCCGTGTTCCTGTTTCGTTTGATGGCGTTAAGTTGGTTGGCACGTTTTGCTTCTGCCCCATAGTCGAACCATTCGTACTTGTACAGTATTTTATCTACATTGGTTCTGTAACCACCGAGTACAAGGTCTTTTTCACGCAAGTAATTCAGAGCGGTCAATTCTTCTTCGGTTGCTCTTTTTGCATCAGGCAAGGGTATTTTCCAGTTCAGATGCGGTGTAACGGCTTCGCCCTTGGCATCTTCCGTGATTTTATATTCTTCATTGCCTCCGTATGCAGGGTCGGCCATCTTTTCACGAATGATGGAATCGACAACCCATTTGATGAATTGTTTGTATTGACCGTTGGTGATTTCGGTTTCGTCCATCCAAAAGGGTGCGACGGAAACATTCTTGGTCGGGGTGTTTAATCCGAAAATGCTATCTTTTTCAGACTGCCCCAATTCAAATGATCCTTGTTGGATCAGAACCATACCGTAAGGATTAGGTTCACTCCAAGGGGTGCTTTTTACGCTGGTCAGTTCACCGTTGTCGTACCTGTGGCAAGAAAACAGTAGGATGCTGGTCAAACCTAAAATGAATGTTTTTCTCATAAGTTTATAATATGCGTACACTTTTTTGTCGTTTGCTCACGGTAGCGGTGCCGATTTTTCGGGTGTAACTCATGAACAGTTCATGACTTCCACCTGAAAACGTTGCCACTGCCGAAGTGGATATATCGTAAGAATAACCAATGCTCAATCCTTGTGGTAACTTAATGCCTGCAAACACGATGACAGCGTCCTGAAACCTCCAACCCAGACCGCCCCAGTATTTATCTTTGTAAAAGACTTTTCCGGTCAAATCGAGTTGCCATGCTGTCAGGTCCGTCTTGATTAAGAAGGACGGTTGCACGGTGTATAACGGGTTTGGCAAAACAATATTGTATCCGTTTGTTAAATAGTAGGTTCTGGAAGCCACCATTTGGGGGTTGTCCGTGCTCGTATCATCCGGTCCGGTTTTCAAATTGACAACTGTTTCCAAAAGGTGAGAAACGGAAAAACCTGCATAAAGTTTATCGTTTTGAAACCAGGCTCCAGCACTGAAATCTGGGATGATTCCTTCCAATGTTCCTGTTGGAATGCTAACATCGGTTTTAATGTGGTATTCGCTGGTAGGGATGTAAACGCCACTCCCATCAAAGCCTTCCTGAAGGATACCACCTTGAATACCAATGCTTAACACGCCAGACTTGAGTTGCTTTTTCCAGGCATATTGCAATTGAAGCGTTTGTGTGCTGAACAGTCCGATCGATTCTTTGGATAAGATCAAACCAAATCCATGTTTGCGATTGCCAAACACAAAGGGCATGGTCAAGTTGACTAATAAAGTGCTAGGGGCTCCGTCGATACCTACCCATTGCTGACGGTTCTGAAGGGTCAACAACAAATCGTTACCCTCACCGGCTACCGCAGGGTTGAAGGTGCCCGGAGACAACATGTATTGGCTCGTCTGTGCATCGTATTGTGCAGAAGCGCTGATGCCTGTAAAAAGCAGGAGGGAAAGAAATGCGATTCGGCGGATATGTGGAAGTCTAAAGGGCATGTTTGGTTGTTGTACAGCCTATATAACAGAGAAATAGCCGAAAAATTGTAAACAAAATGGAAAAAGGCCGCATTTTATTAAAATGCAACCTTTTAACTATTTAAAACAGGAAGAAATCAATATTCCTCTTCGTTGAAGAAAAAGTCCTCCTTGCTGGGATAATCGGGCCAGATGTCTTCAATGCTTTCGTAAATTTCACCTTCGTCCTCCATTTCTTGGAGGTTTTCGATGACTTCGAGCGGGGAGCCAGAACGCATGGCATAATCAATAAGTTCGTCTTTTGTGGCGGGCCAGGGTGCGTCTTCCAGTTTTGATGCCAATTCCAGTGTCCAATACATAGCTTTCTTTTTTAATGCCTTTTTCAATTTTGTCGCAAAAATAAACGATTATACTGATAAAACAAGTATTGCTTCAGCTTTTATTTAGTGTTGTCCCAAAAAAATTCTGAACTGTCTGACAGGCAGCATTTTCTTGCCAGTACAAAATAGTAATCTGAAAGTCGGTTCAGGTACGTGATGATGTTCGGATGAACCTGAAAATGCTCAGAAACAGTAACGGTGCAACGCTCTGCCCGCCTGCAAACGGTCCGGCACACATGCGCCAAACCGGCTTTCCGGTTTCCGCCGGGTATGATAAACCGGTTGAGCTCAGGTAATTTGGAAACAATGCGATCAATTTCGGCCTCAATTTCCTTCAGATTCTCCTCCGTAATGGGTTCAGCAAAGCTTAAGGTCGTCTTTTCTTGGTCGGTTGCCAGGTAGGAACCGACTTTGAATAGTCGGTGCTGAATGTTTCTGTTGAATGCGTCATCTGCTGAATCGAGACTTTCGGATAGGAGCAATCCTAAAAAAGAATTCAATTCATCAACGCTACCGTATGCATTCAGCCGGATGTCATCTTTGGAAACGCGGGTTCCACCAATGAGTCCTGATGAGCCTTTGTCGCCTGTTTTGGTGTAAATGGTCATGTCAATTCGATTTAATTCGTAATCTGCATTTTGGCAAATCGCTTTTGAAAAACAAGATGCCAATGGAATAGAGGTCAATACTTGCACGTACCTCGGCGTGGTTTCGCATGAGCTTCCAGGTCAATGCAAGCTCAGGTGATTTATGAATGTGATTGACCACAAAAAGAGAGCCTTCGTGCATTTTCTGGAGACACAGTCGGAACTCGTTCATGCGTTCGGATCGTTCGGCAGGAGCATTAAAGAGCACGAAATCCAACTTTTCCATTTGTGCAAGGGCCAATTTTAGGGAATTGTCGTCCTCTTTATTCGGGCCGTAGGTTATGCTCTTACAGGCGGCTTTCGGACAGGCATTGACCATGTACTGGGTTTCGATGCCTGTGCGGTTGCCAATCTCCAGCATGGTGTCGGGTTGATGATCTTGAACAATTCGGAAAATCATCCGTTCCACATGATGAGGCTCTTTCTTTTTGAGCCTGATGAACCGGTGGCCCTTTTCTTTTTGGTGGACTGCCTCCAACGCTTCGAAGGCATAATAGGTACAGTTGGTATTAAGCACCATGGTAACGAACCGAAAAAGGTACGGCGAGTGAATGCCTCTTCCGTTAGCCCGTTTTGCCCGAATCAGGTGATTTGCTTTTGCCCGAGGTCGATGTATGATGTGAATCAGACGGTTATACATACGGCTCCGGTGTTGGTTGGACATGCTCAAAGATAGTCGCTCACCGTGGATTTACAAAATAGAGTGTCCGTGTTTTTTTCATGGGTTGCCTCGTATCGAATTGGTGGATTTATGGATATATTTGTGTCGCTTCGGAGTTCACGGTTTTTTCCCGTTTGGGCTCCAGTTTTTTTGACCTAAAAAAACGTTGTTGAATGAAAAGTGCAGGTAGAGGATTTGGATCAATTCCGAATGATTTTTGGAAGGAATTCCAATTTTCACAAACATACCGTGTATTGAGACATCTACCCTTTCTTTTTACCTTGTTGGGTGTACTTGCTGTTTTCTATGATTTCGGTTTCAATCAATCGGATGAGATTCAGCAATTTCTAGATCTGTATTACATACTATTGCTGAGCATTCAGTGCATTTTCCTCGTCTTGAGGTATTTCTTTTTTCACCATAAGAAGGCTCTTAAAGTCGCTGTTTTTGACGTTTTCTTAAGCATACTATTGGTTTTGACTTTGCCTGCTCTGTTGAAAGTCTATGAATTTCAACTTTTTACAACTCAATTGTGGCTTACTTTTGTATTTCTGGTCATCTTCATACGGGAATTATCTGCTGAACGGATTGAATTTAAACGTCGTTATGTGAATCCGGCCCAGTTGTTTATGTTCAGTTTCATGGCTGTTATCCTGGTTGGTGCGTACGCCTTGATGTTCCCCAATGCCACCATACACGGAATTTCATTTATTGATGCTCTGTTTACTTCTGCGAGTGCAGTTTGTGTGACCGGTTTGACGGTGGTGGATACAGGGACCTTCTTTACGCCGATGGGGCAGACCACCATCATGATTCTGATTCAGCTGGGAGGTTTGGGTATCATGACCTTCACAAGTTACTTCAGTTACTTTTTCACAGGGCAGTCTTCGTATGAAAATCAGCTGTTGATACAGGAAATGACGAGTTCAGACAAGATTTCAGACGTGTTCAGTACCTTAAAAAGGGTCATAGTGCTTACATTCACCATAGAAATAATTGGTGCTTTTTTTATCTATTTCAGCTTGAACCCAACGGTGTTGCCTGGTTTTGGTGACCGTGTTTTTTTCTCCATATTCCATTCAGTTTCTGGATTTTGTAATGCTGGTTTCTCCACATTAACGAACAATTTTTATGAACTGGATTACCGCTTCAATTATCCGTTGCATCTGACTCTTGCCTTTCTTATTATTATTGGTGGTATCGGATTCCCAATTATGTTCAATTTCGCCAAGTATTTGAAACATGTGTTTAGACATCGGATTTTCAAGAAGAATCACATTCATTCTCCGTGGATCATCAATATCAACACGCGAATTGTTCTGATCACAACACTCATCCTGCTGGTGGTAGGAACGGTTTTGATTTTCATTTTTGAATACGACAACACATTGGCTGAGCATGGATTGTTTGGAAAAGTAGTCACTGCCTTTTTCGGGTCTGTGACACCCAGAACGGCAGGTTTCAGTTCGGTGGATTATACACAGGTTCATATGAGCACCATCTTGTTGCTGTACGTGCTGATGTTGATAGGGGCTTCTCCTGCATCCACCGGTGGCGGTATCAAGACCAGCACATTTGCCATCAGTGTCATGAACGCTTTTGCTTTGGCTCGTGGAAAAGATAGAATAGAGTGTTATGGTCGTGAAATTTCCGATTCTTCCCTTCGTCGGGCTTATTCCCAAATTTTTCTATCCCTATTCGCCATCCTCCTGTCCGTGTTCTTGGTAACTTATTTTGATCCTGCACTGGACTTCAAATCGGTTGTTTTCGAATGCATTTCTGCTTTCGGAACGGTTGGTTTGTCACTGGGCATCACGGCCAAGCTTTCTGCTGCCAGTAAGCTGATCATCACCATCACCATGTTTGTTGGAAGAATCAGCTTGCTCACCATTTTGGCATCCTTCTTAAAACAAGTGAAATTTCAGAAATACAAATACCCAACGGAAGATATCACCATCAATTAATTTAACGACCTATGAAGTACATCATCATCGGACTTGGACATTTCGGAGCGTCCTTAGGAGCTAAACTCACTACGCTAGGACATGAAGTAATTGGTGTGGATCCGGAAATGAACAGAGTTGAAGCCTGTAAAGGAACCATGACCCATACCGTCTGCATGAATCCCGCCGATTCAGAATCAGTCAGTAGCCTTCCAATCAAAGAGGCCGATGCTGTGATTATCTGTATTGGTGTGAATGAAGGAGCCAACATCCTTGCTACGGCCATGATGCGGCAAATGAAGGCGAAACATTTGATAGTAAGAGCCATATCCCCTCTACATCGAACGGTATTGGAAGCCATGCAGGTGGATGAAATAGTCTATCTGGAAGAAGAAACAGCACACCGCTGGGCCAAAAAATTGAATGTATCCGGAGTTATGGATGCCTACGAGCTTTCAGGCGATTTCAACATTGTGGAAGCGATGGTTCCAAAACGTTGTATTGGTATGACGCTGGAAGAAACGGATTTACGAAACAAATACAATGTCTCGGTGCTGACCACCATCAAAATGGTTGAACAAAAGAACATCATCGGCATCAACCGTAAAATCAAGCAAGTTCAGGAATTGGCCACCGCCAAGACATTGCTTGAAGAAAGCGACATCCTAGTGGTTTACGGACGGTTGAAAGACATCGAATCCTTTTTGAATAAGGAATAAAATTGCCAAAGAAACGAAAGGTTTATTCGCCTGTTATCTGACTCTTTTTCGGTTTTGGAGCAAGTTTTGCAATCTTCTTCTCATTTTCGAGTTCTTTCGTCAAGGCAACTGTGCTCATCAGGCCTCCCAACTGCATGGATTCGACTGCGGAGCTGGGTACAACGACGATGGTGGCATTGGTCTTCAAGCCTTCATACAGCATGTTCATGGCGCGAAGGTGAAATGCTGTGGGGTTGTCAGAATAGCTTTTGGAGGCCTCGTTGAACATCTCTGCAATTTGGCGTTCGGAATCACCCAAAATAACACGGGCTTGACGTTCGCGTTCAGCCTGAGCCTGCATGGACATTGCGGCTTCAAGGCCTTGTGGTATGAGCACATCCTTTACTTCGACCGATATGACATTGATGCCCCAGGGTTCGGTGCGTTCATCGATGATAGCCTGCAACATGGTGCTGATTTTATCCCTGCCTTCCAGCATGTCGGCCAACATGGTTTTGCCGATCACATCCCGAAGTGCTGTCTGCGAAGCCCAGCTTATGGCGCTGTAGTAGTCGGCTACATCCATGGAAGCCTTCTGAGGATCGATTACTTTCCAAAAAAGGACAGCATCCACATCTACCGGAACTGTATCTTTGGTAAGGGTTTTTTCAGCCTTGAACGAAGTGCTGATAACACGGATATCAATCCAAAAAGGTATGGTGTCAATGATGGGAATGATGAAGAAGATTCCCGGGCCACGTAAGGTGTAATATTTTCCGAGTCGTAGAATCACGGCTCTGTCCCATTGATTGGCCACTTTTGTGGACGAAGCAACTAGGAAAGCCAAAAGGAAGAAACCAATCAAGATGCCCCGACTTTCGTTTGAGGACAAATCAATGCTGAAGGTCATGGCAATGCCGATCCCAATACCCATAAGTACAACGAAAAGCAAAGCCGCAATGGAATTTAAGTTTTTCATCAGATTAGGTTATTAAATTTGTTATGTAAAGATAGATCAGTTTCACAAAAAATGATGCACTAATTTTTTTCACTGGAATGTATATTTTAAGTATTTTTTTCCATAACTTGTACGGGTAATTCTTTACGGGATACTATGAAATTCACTCCCGAAAAATACTCCCTGTCGGATGAACGTATGCAACCGTTCATCGACCCTGCCGAAATTTGGGAATACCTGAATCGACCTCATCCGTCTAAGGAAAAAATTCAGGAAATCATTGCTAAATCACTTTCAAAACAACGGCTGAACTTAGAGGAGGTGGCCTATCTGATCAACGCAGACAGTCCGGAGCTGATTCAGGAAATCAAAGAAGGGGCAAAGACGCTCAAACGAACCATTTACGGAAACCGCATCGTACTTTTCGCACCATTATATATTGGGAATAAATGCTCGAACGACTGCACCTATTGTGGATTTCGAACTTCAAATGCGGATGCCGTCCGGAAAACATTATCTCCGGATGATATTGTAAGTGAGGTTGAATCGCTGGAAGATACGGGGCAGAAACGGTTGATTCTGGTGTTTGGTGAACATGCGCAATACGATCCCGAGTTTATTGCCAATTCGGTAAGAACAGCCTATCAGGTTAAAAAAGGCAACGGAGAAATTAGGCGGGTGAACATCAATGCCGCACCGTTGGATGTGGAGGGTTACAAAATTGTCAAAGAGGCTGGTATAGGGACTTATCAGGTTTTTCAGGAAACATACCACCAAGAAGCGTACAAAACCTACCATTTACGAGGAAAGAAAGCCGATTTCGGATACAGACTCACGGCTCTGGACAGAGCGCAGGAAGCAGGTATTGACGACGTTGGAATCGGTGTTTTATTCGGATTGTACGACTGGCGTTTCGAAGTCATGGCATTGGTCCGCCACACGAATCATCTGGAAGCTTGCTACAATGTAGGTCCGCACACCATTTCTTTTCCTAGGGTCAAGGATGCATCCATGCTCGAAATGGGTTCCAAGTATTTTGTCAACGATGAGGATTTCAAGAAGCTGGTCGCCATTTTACGGCTAGCCGTGCCTTATACCGGGATGATCTTGACTGCCCGTGAACCAGCAGCCCTTCGCAATGAAATGATCCAATATGGGGTTTCGCAAATTGATGGTGGAACCCGCATCGAACTAGGTGCCTATTCCGAAAAAAAGGATTCCGGCGAAAACCTTAACCGAGGTCAGTTCCGTATTAACGACGGTAGGACATTGAACGAAATCATCGATGAATTGCTGGATCAGGATATGATTCCGTCTTTTTGCACGGCTTGTTATAGACTGGGTCGAACAGGAGAGCACTTCATGGAATTTTCCGTTCCTGGATTCATCAAACGTTATTGCACACCCAACGCCATCCTTACACTGGGAGAATATCTCCTGGATTATGCACCCGAACAAACAGCGGAAAAAGGTTGGAAAGTCATTCAGGCCAATATGGAAAACATAGAAGATTCGTCGATGAAAACGACACTTTTTCAAAAATTGGAATTGCTAAAAGCAGGAAGCCGGGATTTGTATTTCTAAAACCATTCTGGGGATGAAAGGACAGGATTTGAAACCGCACATCGGAATTTTTGGCCGAAGAAATGTAGGCAAAAGTATGTTTATTAATGCTCTGACAGGCTCTGAAGTGGCTATTGTCTCTGAAATGGCAGGTACGACCACCGATCCAGTCCGCAAATCCATGGAAATCTTCGGAATCGGCCCTGTGGTGCTCATTGATACGGCAGGCATTGACGATATCGGGATGTTGGGCGAAAAGCGGACAGCCAAAACGCTGGAAGTCATCAAGCAAATTGACTGTGCCTTGTTGCTATTTGCTGGGAATTCATTTGGTGCATTTGAGGAAGCGTTGGTTGAGCGGTTCATCGAATGGAACCTACCTTACTTGATCATTCATAATAAATCCGACGAAGAGCCTTTAAAATTACCCATTCCATCGATTGAATTCAGTGCTTTGACTGGTGAAAATCTGGAAGGTGTATTGGAGGCATTGAAGAAAACGATTCCAACTACCGCATACCATCAACCATCACTTCTCAAGGGTATCATCAAACGCGGCGACATCGTCATGCTCATCACACCCATCGATTCCGAAGCTCCTGACGGTCGAATGATTCTTCCACAAGTGATGGCTATCCGTGATGTGCTGGATCAAGATGCTGTGAACATAGTAGTAAAGGAAACCGAAGCTGCCGAATTCCTCCATTCCACCGGAATAAAACCGGCATTGGTCCTCACCGACAGCCAAGCATTCGGCCTAGTTTCAAAAATTATTCCGATGGATGTGCCGCTCAGCAGTTTCAGTGTTGCATTTGCAAGAATGCGCGGACCCTTCGAAGATTATTTGACCGGCACGCATCACATAGCCGAACTCAAGGACGGTGACAAGGTACTGATGTTGGAATCATGCACCCATCAGGTGAGCTGTGAAGATATCGGACGGCACAAACTGCCCAGGTGGCTGACTGCTTATACCCAGAAGAAGTTGGAGTTCGAAGTTGTTGCCGGTTTGACCGAAACCAAACATCCAATTCGTGACTATGCCATGATCATTCAGTGCGGCGGATGCATGATTACCCGAAGGCAAGTGCTTAGCCGTTTGTCAGATGCCATTAAAGCAGGTGTTCCTGTTTCAAATTATGGCATGACCATTGCCTATCTGAACGGAATTTTCGAAAGAGCTGTAACACCCTTTATACAGTAAGGCATGCATGCAGAAACGGAAATGACCAGACCTAAGATCATTCGCCTACTATCGTTGGCAGATCGTGATAAGCAGCAAGCCCTATTCAAAAGAGCCTATGCCGTGAAGGTCGACCTGCTTGGTAATAAAGTAAATCTGAGAGGTTTGATCGAGTTTTCGAATCAATGCCGTAAGAATTGTCTGTACTGTGGTATTCGTAGCGAGAATTCGAAGGTGCCTCGCTATAGGATGTCGGATGAGGAAATACTTCAGGTGGTTCACGTTGCGAGGTCTAAAGCTTTAACGGGAGTGGTGCTCCAGTCTGGTGAGCGTAGCGATGCTGAATTTGTAAATCAAATGGTCGCTTTGATCAAGAAAATCAAAATGGCAACCGATGAGGCTTTCCGCATCACCTTGTCCCTAGGAGAGCAGACTTTGGAGACCTATCAGCGGTGGTTTGAAGCTGGAGCGCAACGTTACTTGTTGCGTATCGAGACTTCCAACGAAGCACTATATAACAGCATTCACCCGAATGATGGTTTGCATTCGTTCGAAACACGATTGAAATGTCTCGAAAATATTCATCAATCAGGTTTTCAAACCGGAACTGGAGTCATGATCGGATTGCCAGGGCAAACGGTTGAGAACTTGGCCGACGACCTTTTGTTCATTCAACAGAAAGGCATTGATATGGTTGGAATGGGACCTTATCTGGAACATGCGCAGACACCGATGTTCGAACGAAAGAAATCTCGATTGCCTATTTTGGATCGGTTTGAATTATCCCTTCGAATGATTGCTGTCCTGCGATTGCTTATGCCGACCATCAATATCGCATCAACTACGGCACTTGAATCGATCATCCCCACTGGTCGGGAATTCGGATTGAGGGCAGGCGCCAATGTGCTCATGCCAAATCTTACCCCTGTCAACTATCGGAAAAATTATTTGTTATACGAAAATAAACCATGCTTGGAGCTGGATGCGGAGGAGACCATTGAATCACTGATGCAGCGTATCCATCATTTGGGAGAAGAAGTGGTCAATCAGGATTTTGGTGACTCCAGGCATTTTGTAAATCGGCAACTTAAACTTTAATACACACGAAAAATGATTACCCAAGACGAAGTTTGCAATGTTCAAACAATGACAGACGTGGACAAGTACATCCTTCTTGAAAACGTGATTCATGACTACGAGGGCAAAGAAAGCAACCTGATTCAGATCTTGCACATGGCTCAGGCCATTTTCGGCTACCTTCCACCAGTAGTTCAGCACTTTATTGCCGATCAAATGGGTGTTTCCGTATCGAAAGTAAACAGTGTCCTCACCTTCTATTCCTTTTTTTCCACCAAACCCAAGGGGAAGTATTCCGTGGCAGTTTGTTTGGGTACTGCCTGTTATGTGCGTGGAGGAAAAGAGGTGCTGAACAAATTGAAGGATGTCATGGGTATTGACGTAGGTGATACGACAGAGGATAAATTATTTTCGCTCTCTGTGATGCGGTGCATAGGTTCCTGCGGATTGGCACCGGCCATGACCATCAATGGAAAGGTCTACAAGCAGGTTAATCCCAGTAAGATACAACGGATTTTAGGCATGCTCAAATAAACATCAAACCTATGAAAATCAATTCAATCACCGATCTTGAAGCGATCAGAACCGAATTCAAGTCGAAAGAAAAGGAATTTACGTTCACCGCTCATATTTGTTACGGAGCAGGTTGCCTGTCCTCCGATTGCAAGGATTTCAAAGAAGCATTCATGAAGGAATTGGAGTCGGAAAACCTCTTGAACAAAGTGAAAATCAATCTGACAGGATGCCTGGGGGCTTGTACGTTGGGCCCGACTCTGGTGATCAATCCAGGTAATATATTGTATTGCAACCTGAATCCTGCAAGTGCCGTTCAAATTGTAAAAGAACACATCCGTAAGGGAAAAATAGCCGATAAGTTCTGCTATAAAGATCCTGAAACGGGCAAAGTCATTCCAAATCTGGACAACATACCGTTCTTTAGGCATCAGAAAAAAATTGTACTGGAGAAATGCGGTATTATTGATTATTCCTCTGTTGATGAGTATATTGCTTACGGTGGTTACTTTGCTATTGCCAAGGCTTTGGGTACGATGTCACCACCTGAAATCATCGATGAAATCACGAAATCCGGTTTGCGCGGACGTGGCGGCGGCGGTTTCCCAACTGGATTGAAATGGTCTATGGCAAGCAAGGCTCAGAGTGACCAGAAATACATCATATGCAATGCGGACGAAGGTGATCCTGGGGCATTCATGGACCGAAGTTTGCTTGAAGGCGACGCCCATACCGTAATAGAAGGATTAATGATTGGTGGTTACGCTATTGGCGCATCCAAAGGTGTCGTCTATATCCGTGCCGAATATCCCATTGCTATCGAACGGCTTACATTGGCCATTAAGGTTTGTCGTGAAGTCGGTTTGTTGGGCTCAAACATCCTAGGCAGCGAATTCAGTTTTGATATTGAGATCCGGATAGGCGCAGGTGCTTTTGTTTGTGGTGAAGAAACGGCATTGATGGAGTCCGTGGAAGGTAGGCGTGGAGAGCCTAGGCAAAAACCACCGTTCCCGGTGCAAAGCGGTCTATTTGGCAAACCCACTGTTATCAATAACGTAGAAACCTTAGGCAATATAGCTCCGATCATTCTAAAAGGTTCGGCTTGGTTTTCCTCGATTGGAACGGAGAAAAGCAAGGGTACAAAGGTGTTTGCCCTGGCCGGCGACATCGTTCAGAAAGGCTTGATCGAAGTGCCAATGGGTGTCACCTTGGGTGAGATTATTTACGAGATAGGAGGCGGTATTCCCCGCGGAAAACTGTTCAAGATGGCTCAGACAGGAGGCCCTTCCGGTGGTTGCCTCACACCGGCACACCTGAATACCCCGATTGACTACGACTCTCTTGTGCAGTTAGGGGCTATCATGGGCTCAGGTGGTTTGATATGTGCGGATGAAGACACCTGTATGGTGGACATGGCTCGGTTTTTTATGGATTTCGTACAAGAAGAATCTTGTGGAAAATGTGTACCCTGCCGCATCGGTACAAAACGCATGCTGGAGATTCTCGAACGGATTACCAGGGGCGAGGGAATTGAAGGGGATATCGAGTTGTTGCAAGAATTAGGCCGTTCCATCAAGGATTCTTCCATATGCGGCCTCGGACAAACGGCTCCAAATCCCGTTCTGAGCACCATCAACCATTTTAGACATGAATACGATGAACACATTCGCCAGCACTATTGCCGGGCAGGCATATGCAGTGAAATGTTCCTATCACCCTGTCAGAATGCTTGTCCTGCAGGGGTCAACGTGCCTGGCTATGTGGCTTTGATCGCTGCAGGCAGAGTGGCCGACGCCTACCACTTGATTCGTCAGGAAAATCCCTTTCCATCGGTTTGTGGTCGGGTTTGCACACATCCATGTGAAAGCAAATGCCGCCGTGCTCAGTTGGACGAACCGTTGGCCATCGCCGATTTGAAACGCTATGCTGCTGACTTTGTCCTTAATTCTGGCGAACCGTTCAAAAGCTATACTTTTCAGAAGAATGGGAAATCCATTGGCATCATCGGTGCAGGGCCGTCAGGTCTGACTTGCGGCTATTATTTATCCAGACTCGGTTATACGGTCGATGTTTACGAAGAAAAGCCTGTTGCCGGTGGTATTTTGGCCTACGGGATTCCAGAATACCGTTTGCCTAAGGACGAACTGAACAAGGAAATCAATTCCATTCTGCAGTCTGGCATCAATGTTTTCTACAATACTAAGGTTGGTAAGGACATTACTTTCCCTGAATTGAAAGCCAAATACAATGCCATTTATATTGCCACTGGAACACAACTTTCGCATAAAATTGGCATTGATGGAGAAGAAAAGCATGGTGTGTATCATGGACTTGACTTCCTGACTGACGTCAATATGGGCAAACAGGTGGATGTTCATGGGACCGTAGCTGTGATTGGTGGCGGGAATACGGCCATCGACGCAGCCAGGACAGCTATTCGGCTGGGTGCAAAAAAGGTGCACATCCTCTATCGCAGAACCCGTGAAGAAATGCCAGCCGACAAACGCGAAATCCAGGACGCACTGGATGAAGGTATTATATTGCAAGAACTGGTTGCTCCCGTCCGCTTCGTTGGATTTGGTAAAGTGTCCAGAATCGAATGTGTACGGATGATGCCAGGTAAATTCGGCAAAGACGGTCGTCGCGTTCCGGTGGAAGTTCCCGATTCCAAATTCATGATCGACATCGACATGGCTATCCCTGCGGTGAGCCAGTATTCCGATTTTCCGTTCATCTCAAAAGCCGATGTCGGGATCACGGATTGGGGAACATTCATCGTGGATCCTGAAACCCAGATGACCACACAACCCGGAATTTTCGCCGGAGGAGACATTGCTCGAGGTTCAGATGTGGTCATTACAGCCATCGCCGATGGTAAGAAAGCCGCCAAATCAATAGATAAATACCTCGGTGGAAAGGGCATTCTCAATATAGGTGATCCGATTGAAATCCCTGCTAGAGGCATTGACGAAGGAACCACTGTTGAACACGAGCGCTTTCAGATGCGCTACCTTGATCCCGAATTACGAAAGGGCAATTTTGACGAAGTTCAGCAAGGTTTTCACAAGTTGAATGCCATTGCCGAAGCCATGAGATGTTTACAATGTGCCAAACGCAAATAACCTGAAACCATGATCAAACTCATTATCAACAACAAGGAAGTTCAGGCCGAAGAAGGAACTACCATTTTTACGGCAGCAAAGCAGAACAGCATTCTGATCCCTCATTTCTGTTACATGGAAAATGTCCATAAGTCTGGTTCCTGCCGAATATGCGTGGTGGAAGTGGAGGGAGTAAAGAACTTGATGGCGTCTTGTGTGACAGAAATCAAGGATGGAATGGTCATTCACACCAATTCGGAACGGGTACGCAATACTCGAAAAGTTATTTATGAGCTGATGCTTTCCGACCATAACAAGGAATGTTTGAGTTGCTGGCGAAATCAGAATTGTGAATTGCAGGAATTGGGCAACGCCATTCAGATTGACGAATATCGATACGAGGGTGTTCGATCCAAAGATTTCATCGATGATTCCAGCCCTTCCATCGTGCGGGACAATTCGAAATGCATCCTTTGCCGTCGTTGCGTTACCATTTGCAACGAAGTGCAGGGAGTTGGACTTTTAAACCCACATCATCGAGGTTTTTCGACCTTTATTGGTCCGTCAGAGGAAGAAATGCTGGGCGACTCAATTTGTGCCAATTGTGGCCAATGCGTATTGGTTTGCCCCGTCAGTGCATTGAAGGAAAAGAATTCGACCGCTCATGTTTGGGAGGCGCTCTACGATAAATCAAAGACGGTCATTGTCCAGACTGCCCCAGCCGTTCGTGCTGCCTTGGGCGAATTGTTCGGCTATGAACCGGGTACTCTGGTTACTGGTAAAATGGCTTCGGCACTCCATGAAATGAATTTCGATTATGTGTTCGATACCAATTTTGCTGCCGACCTGACCATCATGGAAGAAGGGTCTGAATTCCTCGAACGGGTTAAAAATGCCTTGATTCCATCGGATAAAACAGCGGTTTTACCTATGATTACGAGTTGCAGTCCAGGGTGGGTCAAGTACGTTGAACACCAGTATCCGGAACAACTGGCCAACCTGTCAAGCTGCAAATCACCGCACATGATGCTGGGCGCTTTGGCCAAAACCTATTTTGCTGAGAAGATTGGTGTACAACCCAAAAACATCTTTGTTGTTTCCGTCATGCCCTGCACGGCTAAGAAATTTGAAATATTGCGGCCCGAAATGTACCATGAGGGTCAGGCCAATGTGGATGCTGTAATTACCACCCGTGAATTGGGACGCATGATCAAGGATGCCGGTATCGACTTCCTGAACCTGCCAGAGGGTGAGTTTGACAGTCCGCTCGGACTTTCATCCGGTGCCGCTGATATATTCGGTACCACTGGTGGAGTAATGGAAGCGGCACTTCGAACAGTCTATGAATTGGTGACTGGACGAGAACTCCCATCCGTACATCTGCATCTGCAACCTTTGATGGGGTTGGAACAAATTAAAACTGCTGAACTTTTGATTGAAAACCCCTTGCCTGAGTATGGTTTTCTTGAAGGCGTGAATGTAAAGGTTGCCGTAACGAGTGGCTTAAGAGGTGCTTCTGAATTGATGGATCAAATCAAAAATGGTACCAGTCCTTACCATTTCATCGAGATTATGGGCTGTCCTGGAGGTTGCATCAGCGGAGGCGGGCAACCGAGACCTGTGAACGATGCCGTGCGGATGGCTCGTCTGAATGCCATATACAGAGAAGACGAAGGGAAGGCTATGCGAAAATCACATGAGAATCAGGACATAAAAACACTTTACAAAGATTTTCTTGGAGTACCGCTTGGGCATTTGTCGCATGAGTTGCTGCATACGGTTTATACTGTCCGCAAAAAGAGTTGATTACTTGGTAATGATTTGGAGCGATAATGAAAGGCGTTCTGGTTTCATTTCGAATAATCTGTTTCGAGCGATATCGGTTATTTGATTGTATCGGATGGCCAAACCAGTTTGAAAATGCTTGAATTCATATTGAAAGCCTAATCCACCGCACAAACCGTAAGCCCAACCTTCGAAAGTGAAGGCTTCGGTTTCCGGTTCGGTGGTGATAACGCCATTTTCGACGTTCTTACGAATGTAGCTGGTTTTACCTTGTAGCTGAAGATCTCCAAGGACTCCTGCTTGTAGATAAAATCGGTAGTTTCCCAATGGGTAGGTGTATTTGACCGTAACAGGCATCGTCAGGCTGATCCAATCCAGTTTCGTTTCAAAAATGGACTCCATGAACTGTGTGGTATGAATCAAACCGTCATAGTGCACTTTCGTCAGGAATAGTTCTGGTTGAAAAGAAAATCGTTCGGATAACCGGGGGGAGGTAATTCCCAAAATAAAGCCGAGCGTCGGATTTGTTGAAGTATACTCTGGTTTTAGGTAGAAAAAAACTTGTTGAATATCGGTCTTGTGAAGAATGGATTTTTCCATACCCACCGAGACTCCCAATTCATATCTTGTCCAAGGTATGGTATTGTTGAATTCGACAAAATCAGTGTTTTTTAGCTTGTTGTACCGTATAACGATCTTGGACAAATCCTCGTCATTCAGAAAAAGACTTTCCACTATTTGAGGACTCTTTGGAAACAAATCATTGATTGTGTAAGAAAGCAATCCCTTCCATTTTTCTCGCACCAGATAGTTGACTTCTAATAAGTCTCGCTGCAAATAATTTTCCTCGCCTAATTTTTTCTCTATTTTTAAGCTTTCCAATTTAACCGGAACCTCCAACCCCTTTTTTAGGTAATAAACAGATTGATGTTTATATAGATGTAAAAAACCATCGACCAGGACTTCCACAAATTCACCTTCTACGATTTCTGACCGAAAGCATTTGCCATTGATGTATCCGAAACCTTTAATTTGACTTGCGGAATAGTCATTCTCCACAGTGTCTTTTTTAAAGCGGCAAGAAAGATAATTCTGCTTGTTCGGCCGATTCTCGAGTTGACCAAAAAGGGTATCGTTTTGTAGTGAAAGAATAAAACCATTTTGAAAAGAAGTCTGTGAAATGCTATAAGCAACGAACAACAGCATAAAGAGAAAAATGAAGCCAAATCTTTTCATTCAATTGTGTTTTATGGCGCGAATAATGATTGTTAATGCATCAATGTATTATTGAAGCTAAGATACTATTAATTTTATTAGAATTAGTTCGAATTTGTAAGAATCACGACATTTTTGGATTCTGTTGTGTATTTTTGTCTTATATGAAATACGTCATGCAAAATCTATTTGAAAACGAAAACCTATCCCGGCAAGCTTTGGAAGTAAGTAAAGAAGGTTTCAAATCTTATTTTGAAAACGGTCCGGTAGCCATGTGCGTCAACTCTCCCGAGAATAAATGGATGGAAATCAATCAGGAATTTTGTCGATTGATGGGTTACGAAAAAGAGGAATTACTATCGATGGATTGGTCAAAAATTACACATCCCGATGATATTCAGTCCAACAAGGAGCTGGTCTTAAAAGTGAAGAATGGGGAACTAGACCACTTTAAGTTGGATAAACGGTATATCCGAAAAGATGGAAGAATTATTTATGCGACACTATCATTGGTGGCTGCAAGGAATCCAGATGGATCCATAAACCATATGATTGCCTCGTTCATTGATAACACCGAACATCATCAAGCTGTTGAGGACCTTATTCTTGAACAACACAACCTAAGATCGTTGGTCAATGTCTCGCCTGATGGAATAGTGGTAACAGATGTTTCTGGTCACCTAGAGTTCGTTTCCAATAAGATTTATCAGATTTTAGGTATTCCAGAATCGAACAATCTTATTGGCAATTTGATCTTCGATTGGATTGAACCTGAAGATTTGTCTTTCGCAAAACAGAGTTTTCAAAATGTATTGAATAATGATATCCAAGCGCCCTCACAAACGTACAAGTGCAGGAGGTATGACGGAAGCACTTTCTGGGGCGAATCCTCTTCAACCCTTTTGGAGGATAAGAATGGTGCGATTAGGGGTTTGATGATCGTATTTAGGGATATTACGAAACGAAAACAAGCTGAGGAAGAAATGATTCTTGCAAAGAACAGGGCAGAGGAAAGCGATCGACTGAAGTCGGCATTTCTCCAAAACATTTCTCATGAAATTAGAACACCCATGAACAGCATCATCGGGTTTTTGGAAATATTGGAGGACCCTGGTTTTTCTAGAAATGAAAAGAAAATGTACGCCAACATTGTCAATAAAAATGGACAGCGTTTGTTGAATACCATTCATGACATCATCGAAATTTCGAAAATAATGACCTCCAATATTGAACTAAATCCTACTAGGGTTGAAATCAATTCATTTATTTTAGAGCGTTTCTACAATTTCAAACCTTTTATCGAAGAAAAAGGACTGGTGTTCACTTTAAATTGCAAAATACCCGTTGATACAACTCTAATGATCGACGAAGCGAAATTGGATGCGGTCCTAAGCAAGATTTTGGATAATGCCAATAAATTTACCACTGAAGGTTCCATTGATTTAAGTGTTCATTTAGAAGGTGATTCGTTCGTTTTCGTAGTGAAAGATACTGGTGTTGGGATTGAACCAAAAAAACTTTCAGCCGTTTTTCAACCATTTTACCAGGCCGACCACGATTTTAACAGAAAGCACGAAGGTGCCGGCCTTGGTCTATCCATTTCAAAAGCCTATGTAGAAATGCTTGGTGGAAAAATTTGGATTGAATCCTCTGAGGATACAGGAACGACGGTCTCATTTACCATTCCATCTGCGTAAAACGGACGCTAACAGAATTTTCAAAAGATGCGTTTAATCTTCAAGACTCTGATTGCCTCGCTCTTGACATGCTTCTTTAATGTCAATGCACAGTCATTCAATGTCCATAATCTGGATATTGAAACCGGTCTTAGCAACAACTACATCAGAACCATCTTTAAAGATTCACAGGGATTGATGTGGTATGGTACCGATACAGGGTTGGACAGCTACGATGGGTTACAACTAGTCAATTATGCCAAAAGGTTCAAAACACCTTTGAAAGGTGCCGTACAATCCATTACTGAACTTCAGGAAGGAGTACTGCTTATAGGAACTTCCTGGGGTGCGTTCCGCTATACTGTCTCTAAAAATGAAGTGACACCAATCGACTTTGGCAGCCCATCGATTGATGTGCGTTTCGTCTTAACGCCTTCAAAAGGGGCCATTTATTTGGCATCGGACAAGGGTTTGCATAGCTTGGAAAGGAAAACACTGAAAACCACGCTGATACCATTGTCGGGTTATTCGAATGTTTCACTTAATTGTCTTCTAGAAGATCAAGTAGAGCATCTATGGGCTGCAGGTGATGATGGTCTTTACAAGATTAAGCCAAAAATGGAGGTGGCACTTCGACAATCGCCTAAGAATATCAGGGTAATCAAGTCCATCGAAAAGACCATCTATTTGGGAACGCTGCATGGCTTATATGCTTACAATCGCGAGAATGAACGTATTGCACCTGTTAAGGGACTCGAAGATGTTTCCATCTTGTCACTGACAATCGACCCTTCGGACAATCTGATTGTTGGTACGGATAATGCTGGAATTCACATTCTCAATACGAAAACACGATCACTATCAACGTACAATCAATCCGAATTATTCACTTCCAACACCATCAGTGCACTTTACAGCGATTTTTCAAGAATACTTTGGATAGGCACCTTTAATGGCGGTGTATATTATCAGAATCTATCTGAAAACCAAAAATTCAAAACGATTGAATTTGAAAGCAGTGCGAATGCGAATATCCGATCTTTGTATATCAGTCCGGAAGGAGAAAAGTACATCGGCACCAGAAATGGAACCCTGATGTGTTTGGATTCAACTAACAAATTGAAAGCAAAGACAGCTGGTAATCTGTTCCGATCCAACATTTTGACGACCATCTATCCGTATCCTGGCAAACCCGATTTGTTGCTTATAGGAACTTTTGGTGGAGGGATCTCTGTTTTCAACAAAAAAACTTGGACATGCAGTTCTTTCTCTGCAGAAAGCGTATTTCAAGCGGGAACAGCCTACAAAATTTGCACGGATACACAACAGCAGCTTTGGATAGCGACTTTAAATGGGGTCTATAGGTATAACCCTAAGAGCCAATTATTTACATATTTTGATTTAACTCAAGTAACTGGAAGTAACGAAGTTTTCACGTTGCATTCCGATGACAAGGACAGAATTTGGATTGGAACTAAGACTGGTGTATGTTACTATTCACTCTCTAGGAAGGTATTCATTCAGCCAGCGTCTTGCAAAGCATATCGTTATCAGTGTACCGCAGCATTTGTCGATTCCAAAGGGAACAGTTGGTTCTGTTTCAACAAGGGTGGTGTCCTAAAATTGGACAAAAATTTGATTGAAAAACGATGGCTGACCAAAGAAATTGCTTTACCCGAGAATGCTCCATCCTCCCTTTTGGAAGATCGGTCGGGTACTATTTGGATAGGTTCGTCCAAGGGGCTTTTTAGGGTCAATGTAAACAACGAAGTGCATGGATATGGTCGGGAAGACGGATTGACTGGCATTAGTTTCTGTCCGGAATTGGCTGCATTGGACCAAAATGGACGTTTATGGTGGAGCAACGAAAAAGGTTTGGTTACTTTCTTAAACAACACTAGCAATCTTACTAATCAGACACCGCTTCTCAAATTTACCGATTTGTACATCAATGGGAAAAGGTTCGATGCAGATACGCTTAGATTGGTCACCAAAAATTCAAAGTCGCTTTACACCGTTTTAATTAAAGGCAAAACGAACAATAATCTGGAGTTCAGGGTGGTCGCATTGAATTACCAGAACGCTCTCAATAATAGGTATTCCTTTTTTTTGGTAGGGCATGATGACCAATGGAGCAAGCCAGGCAGCGATCCGTTGGTGGCTTATGCTGAATTGAAACCTGGATCGTACAAGCTAATGGTGAAAGCGTCGAACAACGATGGATTATGGACCAATGAGCCGTTCGAGATTCGACTTTTACTTACTCCCTATTTTTATGAGACGGTGTGGTTTGCCCTGCTTCTTTGGCTAATCGCAGGTGTTGTGATTCTCTATTTCACACGAAAATACATCCAACGGGTAAGATCTAAAATTGTCGATCAATTGGGTGATTTTAAAAGAAAGACCACATCTGTCCCACTTAAGATCGACGAGCAAAAAAAAATGGAAATCAAGGAGAAACTTTTTGCATTTATGCTCGATGAAAAGCCTTATTTGAACTGTGATTTGCGAATATCGGATGTTGCTAATTCGCTTGGTTTCTCCATACATGAAATCTCACAGGTCTTGAATGTGGAAATGAATCATAATTTTTCAGATTTCATCAATTCGTATCGGGTTGAAGAGGTCAAAAGGAGAATTCAAAAAGGGGAAACGCAAAAGTATACGTTGACCGCCATAGCCATGCAATGCGGTTTCAATTCGAAATCATCGTTCCAAAGAGCGTTTAAGAAAGCGACAAACTTGACTCCCTCTGAGTTTTTGAAAGATCAGGGTAAGAACTCCACTCCCGAAACGTAAAGACCTTCGTAAATTCGGGCAAAATCCGAATATTTCATGTATCCTGGCTTTTTCAGTTTGCTGGAAAACGTAGTTCCATTGATGGTCAGACCATCGAAAACAATGTTTTTAATGGCGCGTTCCTCTGAATAACCTTCTAAGATGGAGATGTTTGCATTCTTTCCGTTGTAGGTGATATTTTTGAAGTATACATTTTCAATTCCGCGACCAGGCGCCAGTGCGTATTTCTTATTGAAGGTCACCCTTAGGTTGAACAGCTGACCTTGCTGAAAATCCTCGACTCTGATGTCTTCAAATCGAATGTCTCGAGCCAGGTTTTCATCCGAAACATTAATGGTCATGCAACCTTGATAATTCAACTGCGGCTCATCGTGATTCAGGATGTCAATGTTTCTGAACGTCAGGTTTTCAAGAACTTCTGATTTTCCTGGTTCGGGATTCCCGTGTGTGCCCATCATGATGGGATGGGCTACGTCCGCCCAAAGTGTGGAGTTCTGAACGGTCACATTCCGGCAATCCCCGTAAAAGGTCCAGCGATGTCCATATAAGGCGATGCAATCATCCGATGTGCGCAGGAAAACACTGTCAACCAAAACGTCAGAACAACTCATCAGGTCGATGCCGTCGGCCCAACCTTTGGCACTGAATGATCGTATGCCGTGGATGGAAAGATGGTTGGATTGCCCGCCGTAAATGGTGTAATGGGTTGGATTGACAAAGATCAGATCATTGACGATTATGTTCGATGAATACGTGATTTCCACACCCCGATAGCCATTCAAAAGGATTCCTCTACCATGAATTTTCACGTCGTGGACCTTGTCGCAAATCACCTTTGCTTTGAGGACGGAGCCTCCTGCCAGATACAGATTTTTCCCGCTTTCCATCCTCAACGTATCCAGATTATGAAACCCTGGACCTAGATAAACCACGTTCGGATCGTTGGGGTCAGGTCGATCGGTCTCCAAATTGTTGGTTAATAGATGAAGGTTGTGAAAAATATCGCCATTGACTTCCACCGATAAGTTTGATGGTTTTGATAAAACGAAATGGATGGTATTACCCTTAATTTTAAAGGGGATGTTATAGGAGAGCGGACGAATTTGTGCTGACTTGATCTTTTCGCGATTGTAAGTGACCGCTACTTCCACCTTGCCTTCGAAGTCGAAGTTGACCATGGAAGATTTCTGGACTTTATGGGAATCGACCAACACTTCATATTCAATTAGGTCCATCCATTGACTACCTGAAGTACGGACTTTAACGGAGTAATCCTTGTTGAGTGGAATTTCGGACGGTGAGGTGTAAGAGACGATTTTTTCGGCATGCAACGTCAGCGCAGTCAGACAAAGGAAGAGTAAGAAGTGCTTTTTCATTTTTTAATCAGAATGCTCTGTTGGACGACATGGTTTTGTTGCTTGGTTTTGACAAGGAAGTATCCAGGTGGCAGGTGGGAAATATCCATAGTTTGATTGGAATGTGACAATGCTTTTTCAAGGATTTTATGGCCTAAGGTCGTGTATATGGATAGCGTTGTACCTGCTGCGTTTACGAATTGGATTTCGTTGCCGGCAGGGTTCGGAAAGAACAAAGTAGGGTTTGATTGCACGTGTTCAAGAGCCGTTTGCGTGATCAAAGCATTGATTTCAGCCGAAGTCAGAGCGTAATTGTAGAAACGGACTTCATCCATCTTGCCAGAAAAATAGGGATCGGATGTAAAGAGCGACTTGCCCAGAAAATTATTGGAAACAACGGTACCTAGGTTGTAGGGGCGTAAGGTCACAGTGGTGCTTTTCCCTATTACGACGCCATTTTGGTAAATGGTCAGAACGTTGTTGGACAAGGTTACTGTCAAATGACTCCAAACGCCAAGTGTCAAAAGTTTTGATGTCGTAACTACTTGAGATGCAGCGCTCGTCTTAATCTCGAAAGTTACCCCTGAGCCGTTTGAAACAGTCATCATCATGTAATTGTTCGTATCTTGGCCGAAGTCAAAAATTCGTGCCCAAGTGGTGTTTGCAGTTGGATTAATCCACATCGAGATGCTGAATTCACTGAGTTTCTGGATGAACGTGGTGGGCATTCTCACATAATCGTCAACGCCATCAAAGTTTAAGGCATTGCCGACTTTGCCGGCGACGATGGTAGGACTTCCCGTCAGTGAGGACCATAATAGATTCCCGCTTGAGTCGGGCGTAAGAACGCCTGCTTTCGGCTCATCGAATTTATACCAAGGTGTTTTTGTAGAAAGGGCATTGACAGTGATGCCAATGGTGTCGGATGTTTGCGTGGCGCCACTTTTGTCGTATCCTTTTAGATAAAGTAGGTAATTGCCTTCTTTCAAATTCGAAAGTGTTTGATTGATTGAAGCAGTTTTGCTTGTTGCGACCAAACTGTCATTCAGGAAAATTTCCGTTCTGTCCATAGTGCCATCCAAGTCATAAGCAGATCCTGTTACTACGACATTGGCTGGTGTGACATACGAAGTACCAGTCTTTTGGGGGGAACTCATGTTTACAATAGGACCAATATTCCCTTGCGTGATTCGAACCTTGTCAAAAATTACATTGCAAACACTGTCTGTGTTGTTGCTGGATACTGCTAATCCAACATAAGCCAAACGATTTAATTTCAGAATTCTGCTGCCAATTTTCGACCAGTTTATTCCATCTGAAGATAGGGCCGTTTGAATGGTGTCACCAGCTCGGTTCAATTGCATCCAACAGGGAAAATGGATGAGGGTATTGGCCACGGAACTTACAGCGTTTTTTCCAACACTGTCGCGGGTACTGAAAACAACTCCCTGTGAAGGGACTGTTCCAATAAAAACATAGGCTGAATTCTGTTCCAGATTATTCCTGATCATCAAACCGGACTGCGCAAGAATATTGGCTTCAGCCACACTAGAAATCCGTGCGACGATGCTGCCGTTGTCCACCAATTTCTGAAAGGCAAACTGAAACTGATCTTCTGAACCCTTGATCCCTGTGCCTGAACCCTTGACCGTTAAGGTGCTGTCTTTAACGAATGTGCCGCCATAAACAGGAAGTTTGGAAATGGAACGCGTATTGATGTCCATGTTGGACCATGGCAGTATCAAACTGCCCGAGTCGGTTCGGAAGGTTAAGGCTCCCAAACCTGGAGTGTCGTAGGTGTCCGCATGGATATTGACACTTGGAGCGATGGTAGAGGGTTGTTGCTGAAGAATCTCATAGACGCTTTTTACTTTATCACCTTGACCAAGCCTACGAGCATAATGGTTGTAAACCATTTCCCAACAGGAACCGTATTTGCCGCGTACGGAGGAACTAAGAACCGGCTCCGTGTACCAAGTACAGGTGGAACCCATTTGCCTGGAGTAGCTGGTGTATGGCAGGTCGTTGTATTTTCCAACCGAGGTACCTGCGGTGTCGGTCATCATGATGTTGTATCGAGCCACGTATTCAGCCCCCTTCCGAAACCTGCTGTCGCTGAAACCGTAAAGGTCTGTACCCTGATTCCAGGCGATTTCACAGAACAGGCCATAAAGCGCCAATCCGCCTGTTGCATGTCCTTGGTCACGTCCGCTTTCTTCCCATTGACCCCAAATCGGTGAATGAACAAAGTTGATGGCCCTGTAAATATTGCCCGTTCCATCGCCGTTTTTGCAGTAATTGAGTACTTTGTCATAGCCTTCTTTGTAGTCGCAAAAAATGGAGATGGCCATCATGGCGTTCATGTTGCAAATGTCCCAATTCACCCGATAATTGGTGGCGCAAGCATCGTTGTGAGGCGCTCCCCAATTGTTGCCGATTAGGAAGCGTTCATTCATGGGGAAATAGAATACGTTGAGCAAATAATTTTTAAAGCGCTCAACGTCAAAGCCTGGGTATCCGCGCATCATTTCTGCTGCGTTGGCCAATTGATAACCATCCAAACCGGATGCGAGGTAACGGTCTGCATTGCCTGAAACGGCTTTGTTGATGGCCGACCAAGAATTCAATAGTTCGACTGCTTTGCCACCATGAGTAAGGTCTCCGCTGATTTTGTAGATCAAAGCATGTTGGTACATGGAGGCCACATCCCTATACAACTTGACGATGTTGTCTCCCGTGCCGCCTCGTATCACCGTTGCGGTGGCATGGGAGGTCCAACTGAGCTGGGCCTCAGGGCTGGCCAACATGTTGTTCCAAGCTGAAAACCATGGCTCAGCCTTCTCCGCTATTTTTTGACGCATCCGCGCAAAATCCGATTCACGGTTGAATATGCCAGGGTGAACGAAATCCTGAGCAAACGTTGGACTAATTGATAGAGCTTGGAAACAAATCAGTAAGTAAAGTGCGAAACGTTTGAATTTCATTATTTGAACTTTTACACGGGTCAGATTTAACTTTCGGTCAATAACTCAGATGCAAATAAACGTCCTTATTTGCTTTTGCCTATTAAATCGTTGGGTGAAAAGGTCTCAAATTATAAAATGGCTCCAGATTACTGATATTGGATGTAGATTGGTTGGGGCTTTAATACCATGAGTTCAGTCGGTGTGAGCATGCGGTTCGGTTTTTTCCGTAGGTCGTTCTTGTAGAAAAGTTTGAAACCGGTAAACTGTACTGGTTCTCTGGCAATGTAGCTTTTGTACGTGCTGAATTTTAAAATGGGTTCACCCCAGCCATCCATGTTCATGACAATTTGGACTTCCGGATGGAGCTTGATGTTCTTGTAATTTTTGACCATGCCCTGTGTGAAGCGGTGTACAATCAGAATTTTTGGGGGCAATTTGTTATCTCGAACAATTTTGGCCAGGTATTCCGAGCAGAAGTTGATGTCGCTTGCATCCATATAACCAATTCTGCGTCCTGGAATGCTGCCTTCTTTCATGGAAAATTCAGGGTCAATACCCAAATGAACATGCGACATCTTGAGGTATTTTTTCAATTTTGGAACTTCTTTTTGAACAGTGCTGTGTGCCACTTGCAAGTCCAGAAATACAATGGCATCGCCCATTTTTGCTATGGCAAGTGCTGAATCGATCTGTTGTTCGGGCATCCGTTGAGTATGTAAGCCGTCTTTCATGGGAGCGCCTTGAGCGGTGGAGGCGATGTAATGGATGGCAGGCTGAACCGGGGTCGTGGAATCTGCTTTTTCCCAGGCCGCTACCTCGGCACGGAGTTTCCGCCACAATTCTTTGGGAGGATATTCGCCCAAAGCACCCATCTTTTTGGAATAGAGGTTGCCGTAAAACGCAACAATTCTTTTGTAGGGCAGAATAGCACCTTTTATGGGGAAGGGCTGTCCCTTTACTGGCCAGCGTCCGGTGGTGTCACCGTTGGCAATGGCTAAAATCTTATTTTTATAGGCAGTCGTATCCGTTGTTTCTGCGACCTTTGCTTTCTTTTCCTTTTTTGAAACCGATTCTTTTTTATGATCGCAGCCGTTAAGAATGATAAGGGTTGCCAGTGCTAGGGGGAGTACGTGTTTGAAGTTCAAAATTTGCAGGTATTAATGGGGTGAATCAATTTGTTTTAAAAGTCCGACGCATGGATTTGAGCATGCCTTCGGCCGACCAATCGGGTACAATCATGCGACGAACCGTTTGCAATGGTACCAGGGAATCGCGTTTGGAAGCTAGGATAAATGAAATCTTGAAGTACTTGCTGAGCCCCTTTGCGCCATCGTGGTTGAATACTCCATTAGGATACGCAAAGTATTCAACCGGCATGCCGACGATCTTTTCCAACTTAGCAATTGGAGCGGCAATTTGTTTTTGCCAGTCTGTCGAATCCTTAAATTTGGAAACCATGGTATGATCCCAAGTATGGAGTCCGATGGTGTGACCCGCTTTTGCCAACGCGGCAATTTGCTCGGTGGTCATGTAATTTTTTTTGTTGTACGTGATGGTCATGATGAAAAACGCGCCTTTGAAACCGTATTTTTCCATCACAGGAGCGGCGATGGCCGAATGCTCTGTTCTGGAATCGTCAAAGGTAATTAGGAATGGTTTTTCGGGCAGGGCTTTATTGTAAACCAGATAATCGTACAATTCTGCCGGTGAAATGGCATGATAACCGCTGTCGGACAAAATTTTCATATGGGCTGAAAAGGTGGCGGGTCTCACCGTGTAGTCGCCCTTATTACCTTCTGAAATGCGGTGATAACAGAGTACAGGTACTTCTTGTTTGGCGTAAATCTGAGCAGCCGTATTCTCAGTTTGTTGTGTTTCAGCCTTTTCTGCAGCGATGGAGCGTTTCTCGGAATGTTTGCAACCGACAAAACTCAACCCTACAAGAAACACTAGAAAATAGATTTTATTCATTTCAACGATTGATAAATAACTTCTTGTATATCCGTCCGTATGCCCATTCGCGCCAGTTTGTTTACTCCATCGTTGGGATAGGTCCGATTGCTTAAAAACACGTAGACCAATTTATTGACCGGATCCACCCAGCAACTCGTGCCGGTATAGCCTGTATGGCCGTATACTTCTCTTGGAGCTGAAACGCAACATGGACTATGACCCGGTTTCCCAGGGATCGGTTTGTCGAAACCCAAACCCCTTCTTCCACTGGTTGAAATGGTGGTCGTAAAGGTTTTGCACGTTTCAGCACGAAGGTAGCGTTTTCCATCCAACTCTCCGTCATTGAGCAGCATTTGATAGACCGTGGCTACATCTCTGGCTGAAGCGAACAGGCCGGCATTACCGGAAACACCTCCCAAAAAAGCGGCATCCGGGTCGTGTACGTAACCCTGTATCACACCGTTACGAAGGAAATCCCTTTTCAAGGTGGGAGCAATCGCTTCTTTCGTATGGCTGAGCAAGGGATGATAGGTTAGGTTGATAAGCCCCATCGGCTTGTAATAAGTGCTGTCTAGAAAACGATCCATTGGACAGCCGCTGACGGTTTCGGCTATTTCCTTCAATAAAATGAAATTAATGCAGCTGTAAAGGTAGGTTTTGCTCCTCAAACGTGTGCGGGCAATCAGGGCCATAGCGGAATCGTGGAAGCAGGTGGCAATGTATAAACTGTCCGAAATCTGGGAGTTGTAAAATTCTGTCTGGATATTGTAAACCCAACCTGGTTTGAATTTGTGGGTCGTACTGTTCATTCGAACGACTTGAAGCGTATCGCCAATGGAATCTTTTTTCTCAATGACCAGTCGATAACAATCCAACGAGGCAGGAAAACCGGATTCGTGGAACAGCAAGTCTGTGATGGTGATGTTTTCTTTGTCAGTACCTCTCAAAAAAGGCAATATATGGGAAGCGGTGTCGGTCAATTGCAGTTTCCCATCGTCGTAGAGTTTCATGATGGCAAGGAGTGTGCCCGTGGTTTTGGAAAGGGAAGCCAGATCGTAAAGGGTATTCGGGGTCACTTTTTCCATGGATTCGTACGTGAGACTGCCAAAGCAACGATCGTAAACAGGCTTGCCGTCTTTTAGGATGAAAATCTGGCAACCTGGGAATGCGCGGGCATTCATCCCTTTTTTGACAATCCGCTCAATCTGCCTTAGAGTGGAAGAATGCATGCCAACTTCCTCCGGTTTGCAAAGCGGATGCAAATCGGTCTGAATCGTATCCGATGAAGTAAGTGCAAAAACAAAGAGAAAAATCAAGAAAAGTGTCGAAACTATTTTGTTCACGTGGAAAACGTATTGATGCGTTGGATTTTAAAGGAAACCCCAAAATACAAAAAAAGTCCCTGTTGGACAGAGACTTTTTTAAGAGTTTGCAATTTATTTTCTAATTATTTCCAACTCAGGGAGTTGAAAGATTTTGCTTTTGCGATGATTTCGAAGGATTGGTTGGCTACCGAAATAGTGAACTTCTTGTCTGTTTCATCCAGATTTACCAATACCAGTACTACGGTGCCATCGGGATTCTTGAATGCCAAATGGTCCTTTCCACCGGAAGTTTTCAACCTGAACGCACCGGGCTGAACAAAATGGCTCACGTGCTTCATGATGTAAAACTCCGGATAATACACCACTTCTTTTGTGTCTTTATTCACTGAAATCAACATGTTCTGAACCCAATCCCAAGTGCTTTTACCGCTGGGATCAAGCACCATGTTCCAATACATATAATCGTTCATCCCGTTGTTCAGATAATGGTTGATGAGGCTCCAAGTATATTCAGCCGATTTCCAGTTTTTCTCACCGTTTCCGCATTCAGATTCTGTTTGCATCATCTTGTATTGGCTGAATTCTTTACTCAACTCTGGAATGGCTTGTTTGGCATCCCATTGGAATCCAATGCCAGAAATTGCACTTGCGGCCGCTTTGTTTTTCATCACGGTACGAACATAATTCGGGTCCGAACTGTTCATGGTGCCCAACCAGATTTCTGTGGATATACTGTCTTTTTGAAATTGAGGCCCCAAATAATTCCCGATGAAAAGGGCTAAATCTTCGGGCCGCCAGGTGCAGCTCGACCAATGCGGCGAGTAAACGATTTCGTTTTGAACATGGATGGCCTTCAGGTTGAGGCCCTCTTTCTTGTAGGCCTGAGCAAACTTGGACATGTATAAGGCGTATGCGCTCAAGTAGGCGTTTTCCATTCGGAAAGCGGTTGCATTGTTCAAAATTTCCTTCTCTTTGGTCAAAGAATTGTTGTTGCCCTTCAATGCACCGCGACGAAGTGCATAGTGGTTGTTGACTTTCATCCAAGCGGGTGGTGACCAAGGTGATGCCCAGAGTTGAAGATCCGGGCGAATCCTCAACGCTTCTTTGATGTATGGTATCAGAATGTATCGGTCCCGGTCGATGTTGAAATTGGTCATAGCGAAGTCTTCTGCCACGTCATTGCATGAATAATAGCTTAGGGAATAATCGTTTGCTCCCAGAGGCAACCGGCAATAACTGAAATTGGCGCCTTCTGGAGTGAACAATTCTTTCAAGATTTTTTCGCGATCGGATGGTGTTAGAGATGACAATGCTTCCCAGCCGATTTCATTGAAGCATCCGCCAAAACCGTCAATTTTCTGTAGTTTCTCATCTGGATTGATGGTGATGTCTGCCGCCGTTTTGTTTTCAGAAAAAGCCAATCCCTTCTTCTGAATCCATTTTTCCTGATTGGTGGAATAGGTCCATTGGACTTTTTGGGCACTTGCATTAAAAGCAAGTAAGGAAAGCATAAAAAAGATCGTCAACTTTTTCATAGGGTAGGCTATTTTAGAATCGTCTGTTTGATGATGCCTTGGTCGGTATAAGCTTTAATCAGGTAGCTCCCTTTATTCAAATGAGCCGTGTTGATGGTTTTGGTAGGGGTTTCGGTGACTTGAATTTGTTCACCGGCCAGGTTGTAGATTTCAGCTTTTAAGATGGTGGCGCCTGAGGAAACCGATAGGTTGTTTTTGACTGGATTCGGATACAAAGTCAATTTATTAGTGTCCGTTTTGTTCAAACCGGTGCTGTAGGCGATGCTTATGTAATATAAGTTTGCGGCATCCGATTTGAGGATGGGATACGTTCCGGCAGGTATTGACATGGTCAGGATGCCTGCAATTGCATTATAAGCTACGCCTTTAATTAGGATTCTACCTGTGAATTCAGGATTGAAAACTAGGGTCAGCGTAGCATTCTTGGTGGTTGTAAAGGAAATGTTGGTGGCGGATTCAATCTTTAGACACTGCGTCAAGGTCAAGCCTGCATACGACACCGTACCTTTGCTGGTAGAGAGATTTCCTGCTATGGTGAAAAAACTGCTGGCTGTACCTGCAGTTGTGAAGTTGTGCACCACATTGACAAGGGTCGTGTCTGTACCACCACCAGTATTAGTGGTGTCTGCAACGGTAGCACTGTCACCTTGAATTGAAATCAGGGTTGTCTTGTAAGCGGTCAGTGCTGCTTTCAGCCCTGTATTTACTGCATAAGCTGCATCATCAACGGCATTGTTGAAGGTCCATTTCAGATCGCCACCAGACAAACGGCCAGCATATTGCATTACTTTAGCTTTGGCGGCTTCCGGGCTTTCCGGCGTGTAGGCATACATCACAGAAGCGTTGGTGTCGAAGTTGTTGTAGGTGTTTGCTCCCTGATAGGAAACGATGCTCTTGCTAATCGTATCTGCGCGGTTGGCCACCACCACAGCATCAAAATCGACTGTTGGTTTCGGATAACCGGCTGTTCCGTAGGGCACAAAACGCTTCTGACCAATGATGTAGTTGTTGAATGCTTTGATCGTTCCGCCATCTTCGCTGGAAAATATTGGCATGTTTCCGTAATCGTTTGCCTGCGTGGTTTCATTATACACGTCTGAACCCTGCATGGAGGTCAAGATGGGATATTTGCAATTGCGGAAATAATTGGCCTCCACAAATACGGACGAACCCATGGTGGAACCGACGCCATATTTTGAGTTGCCGTCGTAATAATTGTTGTAAACGTGTGCGGAAAAATAACGAACTCGTGGGTGACGGGAGTCGGAGTGGTCGTACCAGTTGTGGTGAAAGGTGATGAACAAGCCGGCTGTGGTCCCTTCGCTCAAACCCAGCAGGTTGCACTTGCCGGAATCCCAAAAGTGGTTGTAGGAGAAGGTTACGTAGGTGGATTTTTTGCAATCCAGCGCGCCATCTCCTTTGATTTGGTCAGCGTCACTTCCTGCGTTGCCATAAAAGAAATCGCAATGATGCACCCAGATGTACTCATTTTCCTGCTGTAAGCCAATGTTGTCGCCTTCGTCACTGTTGCAGTTCATGGTGCCGATGTTCCGGATTTCAATGTTCGAGGCATTTTTCACACGGATGCCCCAACCATCGGCAACTGCGTCATTACCTACGCCTTCCATCGTGATGTATCCGGATGCGAAATTGGCGTTCTCAATGACAATATCGCCGCCATACATCAAGCTTAGATCTTTCACTTGTCCAACCAATCGAACGATTAGCGGGCGATTGTCCTTGCCTTTCTTGAAGCCGTCCAGAATGGCTTGCAACCCTACACATGGATTCGTATTGGCACTAGCCACAGTCATCGAAACCTTGTTCTTGGTATTTTCAGTAATATAGAGTATTACCGCATTGTCTTTGGGTGTGCCGTCAGCCTTGTAGGCACCAGGAACTCGACCGTTTGAAAAAGAGAAACCAGTGCGATCGTGGGCTTCGACAGTTAATGAACCGGTTTCGGCTCCAATGCCTTCCACTCCAGCAATGACAGGAGCAACCTTGATGGTGTAACTTCCCGCTTTCAGGCCTAAAACATCGGCTCGAAAATAGCTTCCATAATTGCGGATGAGCGGGCTGTCAATCTTTTTATTGGTGAATCCACCGCCGCTGTAATACACGTTGTAACTTTGTGCACCGGCTACTGGTTGCCATTTCACAAAGGCAGATTCTAGCCATCCGGCAGATTCATTGATGGTTACTGCTTGTGCATTGACACTTGCTGCGACTAGTATGCCTAGAATAAAAACGATGAATCTTTTAAACATGGTCTGTGTAAGTAAGGTAGAATTCTTTCGATGCAAAATTAAGGATTGGATTTTTAAGTGCGGTAGATAATTTGTTTTTTAGTGTGGTGCTTTTGATATTCAGATAGGGGAATAGATGATGTTAAGAATTGAATCTCCAACGAATGGACGATAGTGGGAGGTTTCGTAATAGTTCTCCTTTTTCTCTGTGAAACGATTCTTACCAGAGAAATTATAGACTCGTTCTGGTCCGAATGTTTTCTGCAAGAGGGCGATATCAGCCTTATTCATACTGATTTGGCTGTATAAAGGACTAATAACCACTTTAAAGTCGGTGTGATGCTTTACAAAAATGGCTTCAATCTCATTAAGCATCGATCGTTGTTTTTTAGTGATCTGGGACTTTAAATCTTCGACGATGGAGTCTCTCTGATAAAACAACTCTTTTCTAACCTCATAGTAACCGACCGGATCCACTCTAAGCTCATTTTCTTGATCGATCAACCATTCATCGTTTGTTATTTGATCGAAGGTGCTTTTTCGATTTTCAATATATCCCTTCATGGAGGGCGAATATTTTTTTGTCACCAGGTACTGGAGGTAATTCTTTAGAAACCGATTGTCAAAGTAATCCTTTATAAAAACGGCATAGAAGTTCACCCATGAGGTTCCAGCTATTGTAGGATGCTTTATTCTTAAATGATCCGTATGATCCGTTTCTTTTGCAAAAGTACAATCCGTGCAAAAGATGAGTAAGCAATGATTGAGTGGAGCACCTGTTTTGTCCAGGTATTTGATCTTTTTGTAGATGCCATAAATGGATTCGCCTGAAGCATCGAATACAAATGGTTTTGCCGAAGTTGGAAGATGCTTTTTCCATGCTTTGGTTTTAAAGGCTATGGTTCTTGAACTTCCAAAAATATAGGAATTATACTGGTAAGTACTGGCATTTCTAAGATACATTTCTGATGAAACAAAATCTCTGTTGGGAACAACAAACATGTTTTCAGAGTAGTCCTTGTAATGAAATACGATGCGAAAAGGATCTGCAATGAAAAACAATCCGAGCAGGATGCCAATTGGTATTGAAATCAGGATTAGTTTTATAATGAACTTTTTCATACGCTAGAACTGAAAGTAAATGAATTGGCGATTTTCAAAAACTCCCAGGAATAGGATGGATAGCAGGGCTATGTAATAGACTGTCCAACGAACATAACTTTTTTTTGAAGCGAGAATTGTAGAGATGTTTCTTTTACTTTGAATGTAGTGGGCGGTTTCCAGAAATATAATTAGAAGGAACGATAAGATATAACTCCTTTTTTCAAGCCCCATGTAGTCAAGAACTGGCTGATGATTCAGCAGATTGCTTACGACATCAGGTATGCCAGTGAATAGGTGTTCAACAATATAGAACGCTGATTGAACCGTATTTGCCCTAAAAAATATCCAGGCAAACGCAACTAAAACAAAGGTTGATAGGACCGATAGAAACGGTAACTTATCTAGGTGTAAAAATTGATTGATTTTACCCCTTAATTTTTTTGTTATCAGGGCGAATACCATGTAGAATCCATGCAGGGCACCCCAAATGACAAAGGTCCAATTTGCCCCGTGCCATAATCCACTCACCAAGAACACAATAAACAGGTTCAGGTACCACCTAGGTATCGTCACACGATTTCCGCCTAGAGAAATGTACAAGTAATCTCGAAACCAGGTTGATAAGGATATGTGCCATCGTTTCCAAAACTCATGAACGCTTTTAGATTGGTATGGATTATCAAAGTTCTTCATCAACTTGAATCCCATGACGCGAGCCGCACCGATTGCCATATCGGAATAACCCGAAAAATCACAGAAAATTTGATAGGAGAAAAAAATGGTTGCAATAATCAAGCTTAAGCTGTTGTGCTCCTGAGGATTGTTGTAAACAACATCCACTGCTTTTGCCAGTCGGTCGGCAATCACCACTTTTTTAAATAAACCCCATGCCATCAGTTTCAAGCCACTCGTCACACGGTCGTATTCAAATTCATGTTTTTCCCTAAACTGATGCAATAAATTTTGCGGACGCTCGATGGGACCTGCAACAAGTTGAGGATAAAAAAGGATGTACAAGGAATAAATGCCAAAATGACGCTCCGCTTTTTGGTTGCCTCGATAGACTTCTATGGTATAACTCATGGCTTGGAACGTATGAAAAGACAGACCGATGGGTAATAAAATTGATAAATAGGGCATTGGATTGTTCAATCCCATTCCATTCAACAGAAAATCAAAGTTGTTGTTAAAAAAATTGTAGTACTTGAAAATGGCTAGAACGCCAATATTCGCTAGGATGCTGGCAATCAAAAAAAGTTTTCGCTTTCTACCTATTGCGTTTTCAATACATATTCCCGCGAAATAATCGATTACGATGGTAAAACCAATGATCAATATATAAATTGGTACAAATGCCATATAGAAATAGCAACTGCTTAATAAAAGGAGCAGCCATCTTCTTTTGTATGGTAGCGCAAAATACAAAGTCGTTACTAGAATAAAAAAGAACAAAAACGACAATGAATTGAACAGCATTTTTTTATTGTATGACCGTTATCAATAGATTCACTTTTTTACTGTCTCAATTGTTGATGTGGCATCCGGCAATCCGGGCGTGCTGACGGTAAGTTTGATGCTGCCTTTTTCGTGGGTGGTTCTAAGGACAACCATTGCCCGACCGTGCCAAGCTTTACGGGTATTTCCGACGTAGGAATCGGCATTTTGGAGGTTTGCGTTGTCCACACCGGCAATGATTCCTGGACCTTCCACTTTGAACGTAAGTTGATTTTCGACGTTTGGCTGAAGGACCCCGTTTTGGTCGATGAGATCAACGATAACAAAGGTTAGGTCCTGCCCGTCGGCTTTCAATTTTGTACGATCTGGGGTTAGTTTGATTTTGGATGCTTCACCTGCTGTTTTCAATACAGTCGATTCCAATTCCTTGCCATTTGAAACTCCGACAGCTTTCAAACTGCCTGGTTCATAAGGCAATGTAAACGTCGTCTTGAATTCCTGGGCAAGGGTCGTCGGCAATTCGTTGATCAATTTGTCATTCAGGTAAAGGCGTACGGAAGGGTATTTAGAATAGACCTCCACTTTAATATCCTTGCCTTCTCTGCCTGGCCAAGTCCAACTTTCCCAAGTGGGCCAGACGGACCACATGGTTTCTTGAATTTTCCCATTATCGGGGTTGGGCTCTTTGACAGCCATATAGAGTTTCTCGGTGTAGTTCCACAACAAGTTTCGGTAATGCGAAATGGGTTTCCGCCAACCCAACAAGTCGATATCGCCGCAATAGGCACCATGCCAGGGAAAATAATCGTGTTCCCAATGCTCGCCTTTGACTTCGCCTGGGTAATAGTTGCGACCGATGGCGGATTCGCCCAAATAATCGAGTGCGGTCCAGACCACATCTCCAATGACATAGTCTTGATTTTGAACGGCTTTCCAATTTTTAAAGGCATCTTTCGGATAGGATTCAGTCTGCAGGATGATGCGGCTTGGAACACGTTTGTGGTCGCTTTCCGCAAAATGCAAAAAGTAGTTGTAACCGCAGACATCGTGCGCTGCCATGAGGGGATCGAAGATTTCCCAGCCTTGACTCCAGGTGGTCATGGCTGAAGTGACTGGACGGGTCGGGTCCATTTTTCGGATGCAACCGGCTAGCATTTTTGCCGTTTCCACCGCTTGTGGCTCTACGCGTTCAATAATTTCGTTGCCAATGCTCCACATAATGACAGAGGGATGATTCCGGTCGCGCAGAACCATCGATTCGAGGTCACGTTGCCACCATTCGTCCAGGATGCTGGCGTAGTCGTACGGGTTCTTGGCTGTTCTCCAACCGTCGAAGGATTCGTCGATGACCATCAAGCCGAGTCGATCGCAGGCGTTGAGGAAGGCTTCTGAAGGAGGATTGTGCGAAGTGCGCACGGTGTTGAATCCTCCTGATTTCAGCAATTCCACTCTGCGTTCTTCTGCTCTGTCGAATGCTGCTGCACCAAGGCAACCGTTGTCGTGATGCACGCAACCGCCATTTATCTTGATGGTTTTGCCATTTAGTTCAAAGCCTTTTTCTGCGGAATAGTTGAGGGAGCGAATGCCAATGTTGAAGGATTCTTCGTGAAAAGTATTTTTCCCTTGTCTAACACGAACTTTAACTGGATAGAGTTTCGGGTTTTCGGGCGTCCAAAGGTTAGGTTTAAGCACTGTTAGGTTCTGAAGCACCTCTTTTTCGCTGTTGGCGGCAAGTTGAACGGCAGTTGTCGCTTTGCTGCCAGAGAGTTCGGACTCCAACTGTAGGGTTTGTTGTTGATCGGTTTCGTTTTTGATCACTGTCCGGATTTCGACCACCGCTTTTTGAGAACTGACTTCTGGTGTGGTGATGAACGTGCTCCATTGTTTGAGGTTCAGTGGCTGGGTCACCCTCACCCAGACGTGTCGGTAAATGCCGGAACCGCTGTACCATCGGCAGTTGATTTGTTTCGAATTGTCCACTCGGACTGCAATAATATTGGGTTTAGTGAACTCTAAATAAGGCGTCATATCCAAGTTGAAAGCGGTGTAACCGTAGGGATGCATGCCCAGCGATTTTCCATTGATAAAGACTTCAGCATTCATGTAGACGCCGTCGAAACATAGGATCACGCGTTTCCCTTTCCAATCGGAAGGTACATTGAAAGTCTTTCGGTACCACCCTTCGCCTGCAGGGAAATAGCCGCCTGCACCACCCATCGGATTGGTCTTTTCAATTTTGCCTTCGATGCTCCAATCGTGAGGAAGGTTCAAGGTGCGCCAATCCGAGTCGTCGAAATTTACAGAAGGGGCGGTCGGGAAGCTACCCAGACTGAATTTCCAGTCATTGTCAAAGAGTTCTTTGGCGTTTGCTGTCATGGTAGGTAGTGTGATAAAAAGAAGGACAAGAAATCGTAGCGTGTTTTTCATGGAACTTTTTAGTGATTCTTAAGTACTTTATCTGCAGCAAGTTTGCCTGTCAATATGGATATTGGCAAGCCTGAAGGACTGTATGACCATTGACCTGCTTGATAAACCGAAGGAATTGGGGTGTCGACTGATTTGTTGACCTTCAAGGTTTTCGTTACTGCTGGCATGAATGGATTGGTGAAAGCCCATCCGGTAATACCACCCTCGGTATTACCAGTCAGTTTCTCGATGGTGAGTGGTGATGAGGAGAATTGACCGGAAACCTTTTTCTTGAGTCCGGGAAAAATGCTTTCATCCAGAATGTCGATGGAAAGTTGCTCCATGTATACCTTCATTTCTTCCGTCCAGCCGAAATCATCGATCTTTTTGGCCAGTCGATAATCGAAAAGCAGACTGACCACCAGTCCGACTTTCCCCTCTGGTGCCAAGTCCGCATCGCGCAAAACTGGTAAGGCGATTTCGAACGTATTCAGCTTGAAGTAATCGCTGATATACGCTTTTACTTTGCTTTTCAAGACTTCATTCTCCGGTTGGATGGTTTTAAGATTTAAAAAAAGATCGATATCGTCTTTGTTCACGACTGACAATCCTCTTTTATCGGGAGTATAGAAGAAATGCCCTGTACAGATTTCGGAAAAGTAGCTTTTTTGTTCATCGACTGTGAGATAGACCGTGAAGACAGAGTCACCACCTCGCAATTCTTTCAAAGCTGTTCGCTTATCCAAGATGTTTTGAATCAAATTTTGGTCGTGCAATTCTTCGACAGTCTGTATGTTATAAAGCTGTTTCAGGTCGCCGGTCCAAATCAAATCCCGATATTCCGTGCGGTTGCCCTCGGAATCCTCCACATACTTCAATTCCGGCTGAAGGCGTTCAATCTTCACGGAAGTTTTTATAACACCACCGTGCTCTACGATGTAATCGGTCATCTTGTTGATCAAGGTCGCTGTGCCACCTTTGGGGTAATAATAGTCCAAATACAGGCTGAAATAACTCAAGGCAAAGGAGGTCGGTGTCTTTTGAAAGAAATGTTGGGCTATGATGTCTATGAGCGATTGATTTCGGGTGAAGCGTCTGATGTAGTCTTCGACCGGTTCAATAAGACTGTCTATTTTACGGACGGTCATCAAAAATTTGAACAGCCATGGGAAGATGACCTTCATAAAGTATTTCTGGTCTTTCTTAATGTCTAAGAAGGCTGGGTTGTCAATGCCGTAGAGTACGTCCATGTACCCCATGATTTTCTTGATTTCCTTGACTATGGCGGTTACATCTTCCTTGTTTTCCGGAAATTGGTTTTTTAGAAAATCTTCATAATCGGCAACGCTGGTTTTGTCCTTTAGCTTGATTACTTGGTCGGCAATGCCGATGGACACGTTGCTTTTTTGAAAATCGACCTCGATGCCCAATTGCTTGAGCATGGGGAATACAATGCCTGAATTCTCGATGGAACGCAATCCTCCGTCAAAATAGACCCCGTTGCGTTCAAAGGTTTGTACCAACCCGCCTGTTTTGTATTGTCGCTCAAAAAGGATTACCGATCGGCCGGCTTTTGCCAGAAATGCCGCCGAAGTCAGGCCGGCTATTCCACCTCCGACCACTACTGCATCATACTTCATAAACGTACTCGTTTTCTAGTTTTGTCAATTCAATACTTTTTTTAAAAACCTGCAAGCCAATTTCACGGTTTCTGGCGTGGGGTGCTGTAATTTCTTCGTTGGTAAGGTTGAAGAATTTGCCGCTGACGCCTTCCATTTCTGGAGCTGAGGCCAGGTAATAGATGGCTGCCCCTGATATAATCGGACTTTTAAGTCCAGGTTGAATGAGGTATCGGGAAAAAAGATTGTAGAAGGTGCCATTGTTGGTTCCGATATTCGATTTTACTGCTCCTGGGTGCATGGCATTGATGGTTACGCCCTTGTCTTTAAGCAGATCGCTCAATTCCCATACGGTCATCAATTGGGCCGTTTTTGAAGCACCATAACCCTTATAGCCGTTGTAACGACGCTTTTCCCAATTTAGGTCGTCCAATCGGAGACCGTTGAACCGGTGGCCTTCGGAGTTGATCTGAATGATTCGTGAAGGGGCACTTTCAACCATGCGTTTCAGCAACAAACTGGTAATGAGAAAGGAAGCTAAGTGATTTACGGCAAAAGCAGCCTCATGACCGTCGACCGTCAAGTGCCTTGTGGTGTTGTGAATTCCTGCGTTGTTGATCAACACATCTAGTCTGGGAAACTTCTTTAGGATTTCCAGTGTTGCTTTTCGCACTTGGCTTAAATCGGCAAAATCTGCCAAAAAATAGTCTGGTTCATAGGTGGTTATCGAACGAATTTCTGCGCACAATTGTTCAGCCTTTTCCTTATTTCGAACCATTAGGATGATTTTTGCCCCGGCTTTTGCCAACCGAAGTGCCGTTTCACGACCTACACCGGATGTGGCGCCGGTGATGATGCAAATTTTTCCGTCCATGGAAGTGGTGGAAACTTTTTGTGGTAAACGGCCTGCTCTAAGGAAATCAAGCTCTTCAGGCATGGTGAATTTAGCGCCCATCATCCGAATTTTTTGATTAGAAACCGACGGTACATCTTATTGAAATGAGGAATGTTGTTGAACATATCCCCCCACAGATCGTAATAATCGCGTTGCTCCAATATATAACCATCGTTGCTGATGGTCAGTTTTGTGGAACCGTAAATGGGGGTACTTGGGTATTTCTTGAACATCATGGTCATGATCCAATCGAAGAGGATGACATTTTCGTTTTGGGCGATGGAGACGATTTCCATGTTCAGTTGCTCCGTACGCTTGGTTAATCGGTTGCACATGGCTGTAAAATCATTGATCCCTTCAATGCGCTGAATGGTATCCTGAAAGACAATATCGTTGTGATAATATTTGAAGATGTGCGACCAATCTGGTTTACCCTCTGTGTTGTATGTTTTTGACCACAATTCCTTAATGGTAGTGACGTTGAGTATGTTTTTTTCAGGCATTTCCTACAATTTTTTTGAAAGATACTTTTTTTTGATAGTTACTACAAAATCAATCTCAAAAAAAAGTGTTGAAAAAGAACCAACTCACGGCATAAATGTCCATTTTTAAGTAGATGGCGTTTATAATAGATGCAGTCTATCAGATGATAGTTTTCATAGACGCAAAATAGTTTGCCAATGGTAGTACGAATTGCCTAAATGTATTTTACTTTTACCCATCGTATTCATTTACGGTACTTTAATCATTCAATCATAAGACTTATAGCAGACCACAAAGACAATCATGAAGTATGATATTGGGATAATTGGCGGCGGACCGGCAGGTTACAACGCAGCAGAAAAAGCAGCGGAAAACGGACTGAAAGTTATATTGTTCGAGAAGAATGCCGTTGGAGGTGTTTGTCTCAATGAAGGTTGTATTCCAACCAAAACGCTTTTGTATTCGGCAAAATTATTGGACAATGCGAAATCGGCCTCCAAGTATGGAATTAATATCGAAGAAGCTCCAACCTTCGATTTGGAGAAAATAATCAATCGTAAGGACAAAGTTGTCAAACAAATGACGGCCGGGGTCAAGATGAAACTCGACAACGCCGGTGTGACTGTGGTTCAAGGTGCAGCCATCTTGAAGGGCGAGGCTGATGGAAACATACACATCGCCTGCGGAGAAGAGGTTTTTGAAACGAGTTATGTATTGCTTTGCACGGGATCTGAAACGGTAGTTCCACCGATAAAAGGATTGTCGGAAATCGATTATTGGACTTCCAAGGAAGCCTTGGAGTCAAAAATACTTCCTAAATCGCTTGCCATCATCGGTGGCGGTGTCATTGGCATGGAATTCGCCTCCTTTTTCAACAGCATGGGTGTCAAGGTCAGCGTCATTGAAATGATGCCGGAAATATTGGGTGCGATGGACAAGGAGACTTCCAAAATGTTGCGTTCCATCTATGCCAAAAAGGGTATCGAGTTCCATCTGGATACCAAAGTCACCGAAGTCAGTGCCACGCAGGTTTTTGTAGAGAAAAATGGTAAAAGTGCTGTCCTGGAAGCAGAAAAAATACTGCTCAGTGTCGGTAGAAGGCCGATAACCGCCGGTTTGGGGTTGGAAACACTGAACATTGAGATGGATCGAAGTGCAGTCAAAGTGAACGAGTTCATGCAAACATCTCATCCACAAGTGTATGCCAGTGGTGACATCACTGGTTTTTCCATGTTGGCGCATACGGCTTACAGGGAGGGCGAAGTAGCCATCAATCGGATTTCGGGCATGGAAGATGTCATGTCGTATCGTGCCATACCCGGAGTGGTCTATACCAATCCCGAAATAGCAGGAATCGGAGAGACCGAAGAAGCCTTGAAGGCCAAGGGAGCAAGATTCAGAGTTCTGAAATTGCCAATGGCTTACTCCGGAAGGTACGTTGCTGAAAATGAACAAGGCAACGGACTCTGCAAACTAATTTTGGATGAATTCGACCGCATCATCGGCTGTCATATTTTGGGAAACCCCGCTTCCGAAATCATCGTGGTGGCAGGGGTGGCCATCGAAAACGGTTTCACCGTGGAAGAGTTCCAAAAAATTGTTTTTCCGCATCCGACAGTGGCTGAAATCATCCGTGAAAGCTTATTCGCCTAAAACTATGATTTGCATCGATAATACCAATACGGACGCCTACTTCAATCTGGCAGCAGAAGAATACCTCCTGAAGAATTTCTCCAGCGATGTGTTCATGTTGTGGCAGAATGATGCTTCCGTGATTATCGGTAAACATCAGGACATTCAGGCTGAAGTCAACTTGGATTTTGCCAGTAAGAATCAAATCAAAGTGGCTCGTCGATATTCCGGTGGTGGTGCGGTATACCACGATTCGGGCAATCTGAACTTGACGTTCATCGAATCGAGCAACCACCCGGATTTTGGAAAATATACCAGACAAATCCTCGAAATACTTTCGACAATTGGCATTCAGGCACAAGCTGACGAACGCCAATCCATTTACATAGACGGGTTTAAGATATCGGGCTCTGCCCAATTCATTCGCAAGGACAAGGTGATGTTCCACGCTTCGTTGCTTTTTTCCACCGATTTGAGCAACTTGACCTACATCTTGAACAGTACGTACAGCGCTCCCGAAAATGGGCTTCAGCCAAAACGCTATGTGAAATCGGTGAAAAGCCCGGTGACCAACATCAGCGAACATTTAAAAGACCCTTTGCAACTATCCGATTTCAAGCGGATTATTATTGGAAGCCTACTTGGAGACCGGGCAGGGAACAGCCTTTATACATTCAACAAAGAAGATATTTCAGCCATAATCAAATTGAAAAATGAAAAATATTCCACAACCAACTGGAATTACAATGCTTAAAACATACGAAGATGTCAACATTTGAAATCAAAATGCCAAAGCTTGGTGAAAGCATCACAGAAGGCACCATCATTACTTGGTCCGTCAAAGTAGGCGATGCCATTCAGGAAGACGATATCCTGTTTGAAGTTACCACGGCCAAAGTGAATGCGGAAGTACCTTCTCCGGTAGAAGGCACCATTCTTGAGATTCTTTACAAGGAGGGAGAAACTGTTGAAGTTGGAACCGTCGTCGCTCGGGTGAAACTAGAGGGAGCGGATTCTACGGATACGGTCGCTGAAACTGCCCCTGCTGAAGCCGCTAAAACAGAGCCCGCTAAGACAGAGCCCGCTAAAACCGAGTCCTCGAAAACGTCCTCCGCAACTGTCGTTTCAGAAGTTAAGGAAGAAGCCAAATGGTATTCGCCTGCCGTTATGCACTTAGCCAAAGAAGCCGGGATTGCACCAGCTGAATTGGATAAACTGACTGGGACCGGATACTTGGGAAGGTTGAGCAAAAAGGACGTTGTCAGTTTTATCGATCAAAAGAAAAACGGTCCATCAACCGCTGCCGCTCCACAAAAACGCCTTTTACCTGTGCCACCGTCACTTCCCGAAGCGACTGCACCAGTAGTAAAGAGCTTCACCGGTGAGGCCGATTTCATCGAAATGGATCCTGTCGCCCGCATCATTGCCGACCGAATGGTTCAGTCGAAAAAGATTTCGGCACATGTGACTACGGTTGTCGAAGTGGATGTGACCAAGTTGGTGAATTGGCGCAAAAAGGAGAAAGATGCTTTTCAAAAACAAGAAGGCATCAGCCTGACCTATATGCCGGCTATCGTCGAAGCGACGACCAAAGCATTGAAGGATTTCCCGAAAGTGAACGCTTCGGTGGAAGGCACTCGATTTGTCCTGAAGAAGCACATCAACATGGGTATCGCTGTTTCCCTGGACGATGGAAACCTTATTGTGCCCGTCATCCACGATGCCGACAAACTCAGCTTGAGCGGAGTAGCGCATGCCATTGACACGTTGGCCATCAAGGCCCGTTCCAGCAAGTTGAAACTCGAAGAAATTGAAGGTGGGACCTTTACCATCACCAACTTCGGAACGTTTAGGAACCTTTTCGGTACGCCCATCATCAATCAACCCGAAGTGGCCATTCTCGGGGTAGGTTATATTGAAAAGAAGCCAGCTGTCATTGAGACTCCAGAAGGTGACGTCATCGCCATTCGGCATAAGATGTATCTGTCGCTCACGTACGACCACCGCATTATTAATGGTGCCATGGGTGGAGCTTTTGTAAAACGAATTGCTGACTATTTAGAAAACTGGAAAGGATGAAAAAATACGATATTCTTAAAACAGACAAGGCCGTTCTCAAAGAATGGTATCATTTGATGACCCTAGGTCGTGCCATCGACGAAAAAGCTCCCAGCTATCAGCTTCAATCGCTTGGTTGGTCGTATCACGCACCCTACGCAGGTCATGATGGCATTCAATTGGCTATCGGCCAAGTTTTTACCAAAGGAGAGGACTTCCTTTTCCCGTATTACAGGGATATGCTCACGGTGCTTTCAGCTGGTATGACAGCCGAAGAAATCATTCTGAACGGCATTTCCAAAGCAACGGATGTTGGAAGTGGGGGACGTCACATGTCCAACCATTTTTCGAAACCGGAGTGGCACATTGAAAACGTTTCATCCGCAACTGGAAACCACGATCTGCATGCGGTTGGCGTAGCGAGAGCCATTTCCTATTATAAAACAAAGGGTGTGGCCATCACTTCGCACGGTGAGGCTTCCACTTCTGAAGGGTATGTATATGAGGCGATTAATGGCGCTAGTAAGGAAAAGCTGCCAGTAATATTCGTATTGCAAGACAACGGTTATGGCATTTCTGTACCCAAAAGGGATCAAACAGCCAACCGAAAAGCCTCCGATAATTTCACAGGGTTTATGAACCTCAAAATCATTCATTGCAACGGAAAGGATGTCTTTGATTCCATGAACGCCATGACGGAAGCCCGCGAACATGCGGTCAGCACCGGTTGTCCAGTTATTGTTCATGCCAATTGCGTCCGAATTGGTTCGCATTCCAATTCAGACAAACATACCTTATATCGTGATGAAGCTGAATTATCGTATGTGAAAGCAGCCGATCCGCTGATGAAGTTTAGGCGTATGTTGTTGCGTTACAACCGTTTTACCGAGGACGAACTGTTGCAGATTGAAGGCGAATCCAAAAAGGAACTTAGCTTGGCCAACCGCAAGGCCATGGCCGCTCCAGATCCAGATCCGGCCAGCATCTTTGATTTTGTAATGCCTGAACCCTATCAACCACAGACGTATGTGGACGGTACACACCACTTTGACGGTGAAAAGAAAAACTTGGTCACGGCACTGAATGAAACCCTGAAAGCAGAGTTCCGCCACAATCCGGATACCTTCCTTTGGGGTCAGGATGTTGCGAATAAAGATAAGGGTGGTGTTTTCAATGTTACCAAGGGTCTCCAGAAGGAATTCGGCGACAAGCGCGTTTTCAACGGACCAATAGCCGAAGACTACATCATCGGTACTGCCAATGGAATGAGCCGCTTTGACAAAAAAATACGCATCGTTATTGAGGGTGCAGAGTTTGCCGATTATTTCTGGCCTGGCATTGAGCAGTTCATTGAATGTACTCACGATTACTGGCGCAGCAACGGGCAATACGTTCCAAATCTGACGGTGCGTCTTGCTTCTGGTGGCTATATTGGTGGTGGTTTGTACCATTCACAAAATCTCGAAGGAGCCTTAACAACACTTCCTGGTGTTCGCATCGTTTATCCTTCTTTTGCTGATGATGCAGCAGGTTTGTTGCGCACCAGCATGCGTTCCAAAGGCTTTACCATGTTTATGGAGCCCAAGGCACTTTACAATGCGGTCGAGGCTGCCACGCCAATTCCCGATGATTTTGAGGTGCCCTTCGGCAAAGCGCGCATTCGCCGCGAAGGCGATGAATTAAGCATCATCACGTATGGAAATACGACCCATCTTTGTCTCAGAGCAGCCGAACGACTCCAAAAGGAATTGAATAGGAATGTTGAAGTCATCGACTTGCGTTCACTGATTCCGCTCGATAAGGAAACCATCTTTGAATCGGTTAAGAAAACAAGTAAAGTACTTATCGTGCACGAAGACAAAGTCTTTTCTGGGTTTGGCGCTGAATTGGCAGCCATGATTGGTACGGAAATGTTCCAATACTTGGATGCACCCATTCAACGAGTTGGATCACCGTTCACGCCCGTCGGTTTTCACACCAATCTCGAAAAAGCGATTCTTCCGAACGAAGAAGGCATCTATAAAGCGGCACTCGAATTATTGACATATTGAATAAAAAGATGAAAAAAATAGGATTATTTTGCGGCACAAGTACGCATAAAACAGCCGCTGTGGCTAAAAAAATTCAAGAAGCTTTCGGAGAAGAAATGGTTGAACTCGTTTCGGTTGAAGACGCTTGGCAAAAAGAATTCGAATCGTACGACTTCATAATTGCTGGTGCTGCAACCTGGTTTGACGGCGAGTTGCCGACTTATTGGGATGAAATCATACCCAAACTGCTTACCTTGAATCTGAAGGACAAGAAAGTTGCTATTTTCGGTTTGGGAGATCAGGTCAAATACCCCGACAACTTCGTGGACGGTATCGGTATCTTGGCAGAAGCCTTCATCACCACCGGTGCTACAATCGTCGGATTGACTTCCACCGAGGGTTACCAATTCAACAAATCTCAGGCAGCAATTGGCGGTAATTTTGCCGGTTTGGCCTTGGATATTGAGAACCAGCGGGACAAGTCGGATCAGCGTATACTGGATTGGGTGGAGGCACTAAAAAGAGAATTTGTATAAAAGGTTATTTCGTGGCATTTTGAATGGCAGCTGCTTTCTTGGCTTTTGCGGCTTCAGAATACGCTTTATATAATGCTCTCCAATTGCGACCGTTTCCATTGAGGTACTGTTCATTCTTGGTTTTGTAAATATCAAAAATGGCTGATATCTGATTCATGCTTTTGTAGTCCACTGCGATTTCTCTGGCTTTTTTCAAATTGACGAGTATGACTTTTTCCTCCTCGGCAGTCAGATCGGTAACTATCGATTTGTAACCGTTCAAAGTAAAGGCGACCTTTCCAACAGTATACTTGTCGAGTATCAATTCCACTTGTTCTTCGGTTAGTTCCTTTCTCAAACCATCCATCAAATTCTGATGAACGGATGCAGGTTGGGACGAATCGATGATCATCTGACGATCCAAGGTGCTTAATTTATCACCCGTACGGGGATTCATACCCTCAGGTACCAACGTATACGAATGCGTGTTGTGCCAATCGGTAATGGCCTTGAGGTGTGTGAACACAATCAGTTGAACCCGTTGTTCTTTATCGGCGTCACTTAAATTCAGAGAAGAAACCCATTCCGTCACTTTCTTCTTCAAGGTCAGATTGGTCGAATCTGTGTTCGTAGTCTGACTTTGAATAGATGTGATTGTAAAGGTCATAAAAAGAAAAGCAACAAGTAATTTTTTCATACGATTGGAGAATTAAATTTTGGATATCGGGTTAAGGAACAAGCAGGCTGGTCTCCGTATTTGCTAAGCATAAAAAGAGCTTTTCCATAGAGGTGAATTCCAGCCAAAAGAGGAATTACTATCGGTGAAGCCAACAGGCTTACTGCAAATTGAAGCGGGAATGTCCTTGCAAAAAGAGTCGTGGTTTCTTTCCAACTTTTAGCGAAAACCTTTCCACGAATCAGGAAACGGGATGAAAAGGCCAATATGCAAACAGGGAAGATCATTTTGCGGTATTGGGAAGCCCTTTTAGCTAGAATCGGGTTGGTTTCATGCCTTAGATTCAGATACCCATTCAGCAGGTTGACGAACATTCTAAACGGCCATGGGCCACCCGTTTTAACTAGTTCGGAATAGGTGTCCGCCACAATCTCAAGCGCTTCTGAATGTGGAAAACTTCTGGATTCAAAGTTGAAATCGACAATACCGTCGGTCTCAAATTGGTAGTTTTCAGGAATTCTGTTCGACTTTTTCATTTGTTCCCAGAGAGCAGTTCCTGGAATAACGTGCAGTGGAATGGACTGATAAAAGGTCGGATTCAGCGCAATAAATCGAGTGGAATCGGCCTGAGCCATTGCTTTGCTTTGGTTGTCCCAACCGACAATCAACGAGCCCAACGTATTGATGCCGTTGTCATGCAACCGCTTGAACAACAATTCGATGTCACTTTTGCGTTTGACCAGACCCTCGTTTGCGAGTACTTCATCACTGAGGGATTCCACTCCGATAAAAATGGTGCCGATGCCGCAAGCGATTAATTCTTCGGTGGTGAAGTTGTTTACCGAACGGGCAGAAGCGAAGATGGTCAGTAGGAACGTGCGTTCCGCCAATGGGGATTCACTGAACAGTTTGATGAATTCCAGCACTTTGGGTCGATTGATCAGAAAATCTTCTTCGTAGATGACTGCCGACTTTACCCCTGGATGCCGATTACTTTGTTTAACAAGGTTGTCAACCAAATCCTTGCTTCCAAATAAGGGGATGTATCGTTTGTTGAACAGGCTGGAAGTGGCACAAAAGGAACATCCGTACACACAGCCAAGTCCTCCGACCACGATGAATTGATTGAACAAATTAATTCGTGTCCTGAAAAGACTGTTGGTGGTTGGCAGCAAGTCCTGTGTCAGCGGTTTATTGTTTTCGATGCCCCATTTTTTGTAAATAAGATCGTTCATGAATTCCATGCCTTCGCCGTAACAAATGTGGTGGACAAGGCTTTTCAATCGAACGGAAACATCGTATTCTTCCGTGAAAATGGCTGTTCCATAACCGCCTACCACGATTTCAACGGAAGGATGTTCTTCTCTGATCCATTCTGCCATTTCAAGTACCTTTCCAGACAGAAGAATCGTAAAACCAATGGCCACGATATCGTAATGACCCTTTCTGACTTCCTTTTTAAATCTGCTTTCTGAAGGGTTTTCGAGAACGACCGAATCCACCGCCACGTTTTGAGCCAAAAAATGCAGTGAATGCCAACTTTGGTAGGACCGTAGCTGAAAAACACCTTGCTTGAGGGTATTCCGATAGTAAAAATAATCGATTGGATCTTTTTCGACCGGTAGTTTCCTGTATTTACCCCAAGGGGAAGTAAATAAAATTTTTGGTCTCATTTTTTTTTAAGTGCTGGTCGTTCTTATAATATGATTGAACCGAACATAGATCATGAAGTTCATTAGGTTTTTCATGTTGGTGTTTGGCTCGAATAGGCGCGAAGCAATGGAGGGGATTCCGTAAAATTCCTTGTTGGCTTTCATGGTAGCTTCACTTAATTGTTCTGGGGTCATGTTTTTTGGGATGAACGTTGCCATGTTGTAGCGGTAATCGGGATGATTCCACCATTCACCATTAAACAACAGCCGGTTTTCCGCTTTGAACTGATCGTACACTTTCGTTCCTGGATAGGGCATCAGTATGTGAAAGTAGGACAGGGCGAATTTGTTCTTGATGGCAAACTCCATCGTCTTTTCCAGGCTTTCCAAGGTGTCAAAATCGTTGCCCATGATAAAGCTGGCCCAAGTCATAAAACCATAATCGCGCAGAATTTCAATTGCTTCCGCGTAATTGTTGAAATCGCGAACGTTGGGCGATTTGTTGAACCAATCCAACGAATTGATGTTGATGGACTCGAAGCCAATCAGGTTGCCAACACAGCCGCTGTCTGCCATCAATTGCAACAATTCCTTGTCTTTCACCATGTTGATGCTCGTTTGACTGGCCCATTTTACCTTCATGGGCGCTAGTTCCTTCAAGAATGTTTTAAGTTCCTTTTTGTCGGTGACCATGTTGTCGTCCACAAACAAAATGGTTTTCAACTTGTTTTCGTCAATTTCCTTTAATACCTCTTCCCAAGGACGACAGTGGTAGGCTTTGTTGAAAAAACGTGAAACGGAGCAGAAGGTGCAATTGAAGGCACAACCTCTGCTGAATTGTACCAAGGAGATGGGTAAATATTTTTTCCCTTTGAAAATGCTTCGATCCGGGCTGCAATTTTCCTGAGGAATACCGAATGTACCTTGATAGACCTTTTGCAAGCTTGAGTTTTGGAGGTCTGTCATCAATTTCGCCCACACTGGCTCAGCATCTCCGATAACGATGGCATCCGCATAGTTCTGGGCCTCATCGGGGAGTAACGAAACGTGCATTCCACCGAGTATGACTTTTACGTTTCGTTTACGGTATTCATCAGCAATCTGATACGCTCTGCGTGCATTGAAGGTATCGACGGTGATGCATACCAAGTCGGTGTGACGTTCATACGGAATGATTTCCAGTCGGTCGTCGTACATGACTTTAGTATCCGGGTCTTTTATCAAGCCAGCCAGAATGGCTAACGGCATGGGTTCCATACTTCCGTCATTCAGGCGGAATTCCTTATTGGCCTCACCCAAACTGGGTTTTATCAGTGTTATATGCATAATGACAAGGCTTTAAGTGAATAATTAGAAAATATTCGGCGTGATTTTTTTCTTGACATACGAACGGTAGTGAAAATTCACCCCCAGGGAAAAGAGCCACATCTCGGGATTCTTCCAAAGTTGTCGATTGAAAATGACCCGATGGAAGATGCTTTTGAGTGAAAAGACTTTGTTGTTGAGCCACCAATACATTTCGGTGAGCTTGTCCGGATCAATCTTTTTCGGGATGTGCACGCAGCGAGTTCCGTCAAACAAGCGAAGGTCGTCGGTGAGCATTCGGCCTTGACTTTTCAACTCTTCATGCAAAGCAGTGCCGGGGATTGGTGTGAGGATGTAAAACCGAGGGATGGGCACCCTGTTCCGATAGATAAAGTCGTAGGTGTCCCGAATGGATTGCTCAGTGTCGTAATCCGTGCCTACAATCATTTCGGTACTGACTACGATGCCAGACTGTGTGAGAATCTTCATGTTCTCCTCATGTTCATCGGCTCGGAGCCAGGTTTTGTCGAGGCTGTCAATAGCGTCTTGTTGAATGCTTTCCACACCGAAACTCATGATGTCACAGCCGGAATCCCTCACTATTTTAAGTAATTCGGCGTTTTTGGCAAGATGGATGGCGCACTGGCTGGCCCATTTCATTTTGAGGGGTGTGATTTTCGCGCAAAGTTCCCGCAGGTATTTCGGATTGGAAACGATGTTGTCGTCAATCAAGTAAAAGCGGTTGTAACCGAGTCTCTTTACTTCCTTGATGTCGCGTATGACCTCATCAACTGGACGAAAAATGTATTTCCCTTCGTACAGACAAGCAATGGAACAGAACGAGCAAGTGAAGGTACACCCGCGGCCTGCCTGGACTGGCAACATCAAGCCAATTTTCTTGGAGGTGAGCAATTCGTACCGAGGTATCGGAAGGTTCTTTAGTTCCGATACCGGATTTTTGTACATGGGTTTGACCTTCCCGGTTGTTTCAAAATCATGCAACAACATGGGGTAAGATATTTCTGCATCCCCTACAACGACAGAATCCACATGCTTCATGGCTTCTTCAAACTGGATGGAAGCCATATAACCACCCATAATGACTATTTTACCCCGTTTTTTGAACTCCGCTGCAATCTCTAGTCCACGAAAAGTGGCATGCCCCATGGTCCCGATGGCTATGATATCGGCATCGGAGTTGTAGTCAATCTCGTCAACCACCTCAATGAGCAATTCCACGGTCCAATTCGATGGGGTATACGCCGCCAACAAGGGGAAGGCAAGACCGGGAAGGTTGATTCTTTTTTGCTTGCAAAGCTTGCCGCTCACAGCATATTGCGTTGGTTGTATGAATAGGATCTTAGGCATGTTTTCTGGCTTCTTTGATTTTTTTCTTGTACTGTTTTGCAACGCGTCCCCCGCCGGCAATCATTTTCCAAAGCAAGGTCGGTCGATAAGTGGTCAAATAACGCCACATCACTTTTGGTTGGTAAAGGATGGCACTGTAGGCCTTGAGTATCTCCTGATAAAATTCAGGCACCGTCATTTTTTCCGGCTGAACGCTGATGTGAGCCAAATCCCATTTCTCATAGTCCTTTCTGGAAATGAGAAGCTGATCTTCGGGGTAGCTCACTTCGGTTTTTGGTAGGGGTGTCAACGGTTGAAGGTTCACATATTGGATGCCCAAAGATTTGACCACCGTCACCATGTTCTTGAAATCGGATCGATCCCATTCGGGAGGGATGATGATGGTGGCGAAAACATCGATGTTGTCGCGTTTCAATACGGCCATGGTTTCAGCATACATGGCTACGGAGGTGTTTTTGTTGTACTTGGCCAATTCTTTGTCCGAGAAACTCTCGAAACCGACAATGACGGTTTTGAGTCCGATTTCGGCCATTTGGTGTATGATTTCGGGATTTCCTGCGATGAAATCGGCCCGTCCGTAAACCAAATAATGTTTGTGGATGTTCCGCCTTTTCACCTCATCGATAAACGATTGCAGGTATTTCCGATCAGCCAGAAAGTCGTCGTCCACGATGTAGATCTCTGTTTCGTGAATCCCCTCCAGCTCCTCCATGACTTCAGCAATAGGCCGCTGATAATAAGCGCCATGGGTGATGACCCTGCAAAAACAAAAGGAACATTGATAGGGGCAGCCAAAGGAGGCTTTGAGCAATGCCACTTTCTCATGAAAGATGTAGAAATACTCCGAACGGTAATTGGAGACGGAGCTTCGATCGGGAATGGGTACCCGAAAATCGAAGGCAGGAAGGCTATACGTTTCCAACGTGTCTTCGCGTTTAAAAATTCCTTTAGGTAATTCTCGGCCGAACTCAATATGGTTGAGCAAATCGGTAAAGGTCACCGAAGCGTTGCGAACAACCCTGAAATCGATCGATTCGTCCTCGAAATCTTCTGGACAGACTTCGCAATGTACGCCACCGACAATGGTTTTGACGGAGGGAAGTATTTGTTTCGCTTTCTGACAATAATCGACCATGATGCCCACGTTGGTAATGTATCCGGTCAGGCAAAGGACGTCCGGTTGATGTTTTTTTAGAAACCATTCGAAGGACTTTTTTTCCAGAATCAGATCGATGATAATCGCGGAGTCCGAATCGCGTTTCAAGGTATATAGGATTTCCAGCTCCAGAGGTTCTACAATCATCACATGCTGCAAACCAATGGTTTCGGGAGAAGGTTTGGGTCGTACCAGAAGTATTTTCATGGGTTTGGTTTAAAGGCATTCGTGTTCTCAAGGTTGCGTTTGTAGGCCAGCAAAGGACTGGCAAAAATAAGCAATCGATTAAAGAAACGGTTGCTGTGGTGTGCTTGCATGTACAAGGTTTCGGGCAAACCGCCCATTCTCATTTTGGCGATTTCAGCCGTTTGGCCGAGTTCAATAATTTTAGCGTGTTTATCGATACCATCTCGAACCAATTGAGCGAGTAAACGAAGGTAGGTGTTGTTGGTTTTGTTCTGCTTGTAATTGATTCCTCCAAGAAAAAAGTAGTACGTTTCCTGATGCTCGAGTGCCAGGTTCCAACCAATCAACGCTTCATTCTTGTAACAAGCGGTCAGGATGAATTCCTCCGGCAGGTTTCTGAAGAAGTCAAAACTGAGTTTTTCCAGTTTGCCGTCACTTCGTTGGTATACTTCCAAATATTGATCGTATAGGAGTGTCGTGAAGCTGGAGCAGGTCATCTTGGCCAGTCGTAGGGTTGGATCCGCTGCGTTTACTTGTTTGAGTCGCCGACGATAGCCAGTGCGCAATGCGTTTTCATAACTTTTCCAATCGGCAAACTTGTTGGAAAGAACGATGGTCGGCAAGGTGCATCCTGTTGCATGCTCCTGGTTTGCAGGCTTTTCTGTCAAATTCAAAAAGACCAGCAGCCCTTTCTCTTTTTCGATGAGGTGCTTTTTCAAGGCTTCAATCGATTCGCGTTCTCCAAAAATGCCGGAACTGGAAACGGAGCAGGGTATGCCTACCAAGTGCATTTTCAAGGGGCTTTTGATTCGGAGGTAGGTGAGCAGGTCGAGTCGTAGGGTGTAAACAATGGCGGCAGAAGTGACCATTCCTTCTTTTAAGCATACGTAATAGCGCTGATCACACGGATTATAGCGTTCAGCATGTATCAAAAATTTCCGTTGTTGAAAATAGTGTTCCGCCAGGTTGTCCCAAGATTCTGGAAGGGCGGCGGCGCTTTCTATTTGAAGGAAGGTCGTCATTTGAGTTGGGTTTCAAACGTTGCGTACTGTCTGTAAACCTCTGGATAACTCCCATAACTTCGTTTCAGAAGTCGATTGACAAAAGCCATGGATGCCAGGTTCTCTTCAAAAATGAAACCGCCTTCGCAGTATTCATAGCCATTGGAACGGACTGCCGGAAGTGCTTTGCTTAGCATGGCCAATGCTACGGAACTTCCTTGATATTCAGGAATGATGCCGATTTCTGTGAATCGATAGGCATTCGGTGTTTTGCCGAGTCGGTATCGAATCACATCGAAGAGATTCAAATCACGCGAACCGGATACCAGTTGGTTGAAGTCGGCATACCATAGGAAAAAGCCCACAGGTTTGCCGTGAACCTCTGCAAATATCAGGTTTTCATTATCCAGAAGGAATCGGAACGGGTAAAACAGATCCTGATCTTCTTCCGAATCACGTTTTGCCCAATAAGGGTGTTTCAAAAACGACTGGTTATTCAACTGAGTGTAAATGGCACTTTCCTCCTTGATCCGTTTCTTGTCCATGAAACGGACTGTCAAGCCATCGATGGGTCTGTTTGAAGCATAGGATCCAGCCCAAGCGGCATATACGTCCATTCGTAAACGAAACGTGAACATTTTACGGCATTCCAATTGACTGAAATAACCTGAGTAGTATTCCGGATTGTAAGGAAGTCCAAATACCGGAGGTTCGTCGAAGCGGTTCAGCAGGATGCCGGCACCATAGTTCAAGTGTCCGTTAAGGCCGACAACGACTTTGTTGCATTCGGGAAAATGGATTCGGATTTCTTTTTCGATGTATGCATAGAGGTCGCCAAGATTCGGCTGAGCTTCAAAAAAAGAAACCTGCACGTATTCTGCCAACCAAAAGTCGTGTATGAGTGCAAATCGGGCTACCAGGTCGTTTCCATCGCGAACGACGAACTTCAGAATTTTGGAGTGTTTGTTGAAAGCGCTTTCACCCTTCAGAAGCAAATGCTCCACACTGGTTTCTGTTCCTCGGAAATACGGATTTCCACGGTAAACATCGGCTTTGACTTTTTCAAAGGTTTTGTAGGCCGACTGTCCTTCCAACAATTCTGTCGTCATTCGATAAAATATTGTTCGGGTTTCGGAAAACCTAGAAATTGCATGTAGGAGGAGGCAGAATAAGAGCCGGCATTACCATAGACGAGGATGTCACCTATGTGCAATTCAGGCAATTCCACTTCTTTGGAGAAAATATCGCGTGAATATGTGGAACAGCCGTAAACGGTGGTCGGAATGCCGGATGTGTGGCGCATTTGTTCGCCGTTTCTGATGACAACAACCGGATGCCTGGCTGTGTCCGGATACATTAATGGCCTCGGAAATTGCACTGTTGAGGCGTTTACTCCAGCCAGTAATTGCTGAGGCCTTTTTTTGATGTCGGTGACGCAACAGACAAAATATCCAGATGTGCCACCAATAATTCGGCCGGGTTCCAACATCAATCGGATGCTCCTGCCGGACTTTTCCGAAAATTCATTCATCAGTTTGGTCACCGCTTCATCGTACGCCGAGATGTCAAAATGATTGTCTCCGTTTTCTGCTACTCCGAAACCTCCACCAAAGTTCAAGTATTCGAGGTCGGGGAAGTCTAATGCCAATGCGATCAACTCTTTGTAGCAGGCTTTGAAGTAGTCGATGTCCACAATGTCGGTGCCAACGTACAAATGCAAGCCTTTTACGAACGACTTGTCCGATAAATTATCCAATTCGGTTTCAGTGAATCCAAGTCTGCTTTCCTTGCCAATAAATGAACCGGCATGGTTGGAATAGGGTTTTACGCGATCGCCGATGTTGCAGCGTATTCCGACCCGTTTTTTGGGATACAATCTTTTCCATTGTTCCAGTTGGCTTGGTGAATCCAGATTGACCTGCACGCCATAGGATTCAATCCGTTTCATAGTCTTCTCCGTTAGTGCAGAAGAAGTGAAAATGATGTCATGTCCGCTGAAGCCTGCCTTTGTAACCTCTTCCAGATGGATGAGCGAGTTTACGAAGACATTCAACTTTTCCTCTTTGACTACTGCCAGAAACTCTGGATGGACATTGGCCATGGAGGCAAAATGGATGGACTTGTTGGGATAGGTGATTTGCCTGAACATACGGCATTTGGTTCTGATTTGCTCTTTGTCATAGACGTAAAATGAATCAAATTCCTGTTCAGTATGGCTGTTTATGAAAGTGAGAATTTTGGATTCCAGGATCATATGTTTGTTTTTGTTCAAAAGTATGGTACCAAATGTAGGTTTTTTTGAATGAATCAACCTACATTTGGGACAAACTTTTGTAACCATGAATAATACAGTCGATCGTTTTTTTGAACCCCTTGTCGAACAATTGAGTAAGATTCTTTTTTGGGATCCATTTGCAGCGGTCGGTTTGGATTTGGGCGCTAAAGTGCCATTCATTGTCGTCTGGCTCATTGCTGGAGGGCTTTTTTTCACGCTGTATCTCAAGTTTATCAATGTAAGGGGGCTTAAACATGGCGCCAAATTGGCACTTGGTTTGGACAAAAGGTCTCATGGTGGTGGTGAAACTTCCCATTTCCAGGCTGTTTCGCAAGCGCTTTCCTCAACTGTAGGGATGGGCAACATTGCCGGCGTGGCAGTTGCCATTACAATGGGTGGACCTGGTGCCACCTTATGGATGATCGCAGCCGGCTTTTTGGGGATGTCCTCCAAATTTGCCGAATGCACCTTGGGTGTCAAGTACCGGGTGGTAGACAAAAAGGGTGGAATCTCGGGTGGCCCAATGTATTACCTCAGGGATGGTCTGAAGGAACTCGGGTGGCCGCGTTTGGGTAAGTTTTTGGCGTATGTGTTTGCCATCTTCATTACTTTTGCAGCCTTTGGCATTGGGAATATGTTTCAATCCAACCAGGTTCATTCTCAACTTTCCATTATGTTTCCGTCAATTGCACCACATGGTTTCTGGGTTGGCCTTGGGCTGGCCATTATGACTGGCTTGGTCATTCTGGGAGGTATCAAGAGCATTGCCAGAGTCTGTGACAAATTGTTTCCATCCATGGCCATTCTTTATATCTCTATGTGTCTGTTGATTATCTTCTCAAATATCTCACAGATTGGCAATGCGTTTCAGGTGATTTGGGATGGAGCTTTCACGCCCGATGCTGCCAAGGGTGGCATAGTCGGAGTACTGATCATGGGTTTCCGCCGTGCCGCTTTTTCGAACGAAGCTGGCATCGGTTCTGCCGCCATTGCCCATTCCACCGTCAAAACGAACAAGCCTGTCACGGAGGGCTATGTAGCTTTGTTGGAGCCGTTTATAGATACTGTTGTCATTTGCACCATGACAGCCCTAACCTTGATTTTTTCCGGCGTTTATCTGAATCCCAATCATTTGGAGGGAGCCCAGCTCACATCCGCTGCCTTCTCGACTTTTGCTCCCTGGGCACCGTATGTGCTTTTGCTCTGCATGTTCCTTTTTGTCTATTCGACGTTGATCGGTTGGTCTTACTACGGAGTGAAAGGCTTTGACTTTCTGTTCGGTGGCATCACTGAACGCTTAACTGGCAAACGGATTTATGCAGAAAAGTTCTATCAAGTTGTTTTTTTGATCTTCATTATTGTGGGGACCACCACCAGCCTGACCGCAATCATTGATTTCTCTGACATGCTGGTGCTCACCATGGCAGTGCCTAACATCATTGGTCTTTACATGCTTGCACCTGTATTAAAAAGAGAGGTCAAATCGTATCAGGAATCTTTGAAGAAGGCTTCATAATCTCTATTTTTGTCAAACGAATTTAATAAATAAAACTATGTTACAAACTGGTATACAAGCCCCTGCCTTCAAGGGCGTCAATCAAAAAGGTGAAACCATATCCCTTTCCGATTTCAAAGGAAAGAAAGTCATTCTTTATTTTTATCCCAAGGACAATACCCCCGGATGTACGGCAGAAGCCTGCAGCCTAAACGACAAAAGCGTCTATTTCCTTGAAAAAGGCATCGTCGTGATTGGTGTCAGTGCAGACTCCGTACAATCTCATGTAAAATTTGCCGAAAAGTACGGTCTTTCATTCAATCTCCTTGCCGATACGGAAAAGGAAATCCTTCAGGCTTACGAAGTTTGGGGCGAAAAGAAAAACTACGGCAAGTCCTACATGGGCATTATTCGTACGACGTATGTCATCTCGGAAGAAGGCATCATCGAGGCTGTTTTCCCAAAGGTGGATACCAAAACTCATGCCGAACAAATCATAAAAGCGTTGGGGCTATAATTAGAAAGCATGATTGTTTAAGGGTTCAATTAGATCCTCGATCTGCTTGAGGAGGCTTTTCGATTCAAGGAGCCGGATTCATAGCTTGATAGGAGATGGTATTGTAATTTTTCTGATAGAAATCGGTTGGTATAATCTCAAAAGTGATGTCCAGTGTTGCGTTTTCTGTTAGCGTTGGTAGTGAATAGTGGTTTTTCACCAACTCTAGTGTTACGTCAGAGCCATTTAAAAGGATACTATTGACATTAATAATGTCAAGTATTTTGAAGTAAATACTGATTGTTCCGTCAATTTCGTTTACTTGTTTAAAGCTTCCATTCTCTGACTGAAATGTCAAATACACCCGTTTGGGAGAAACATCTTTTCCAGACACCACATTTGGCATGCAAACGAGCAGAAATGAGAATAGAATCTGAAAGTAAGTAGTTCGCATTTTTTTTAAGTAAAAGAATATCATTGTAATAGAACAAAGGTAAGGCTGTCCCACTTCCATTTTGTTACATGTTTTTTCATATGAATTGCATGTTTCATACTTTTCAATCTATCTTTGTGCTTCTTGCAACTGTCGAACCTATCGTGAAAAAAATATACACCCTTCTAATTGGATTATCCCTGTGCATGGCTTTACAGGCCAGGCAATTGTATTTGTCGCCAACAGGTCAGGACTTCAACGACGGCCTATCGCCTGACCATGCCTGGCAAAGCCCAAATACTGCCTTTCAAACACTGGTGGCTGGCGACACGCTATGGGTGAGCGGAGGTACGTATACCCTAGGTGCCACGGTGAAATCAAAAAACGCAGGGACATCCACTTCTAAAATCAAGGTACTAGCCATTCGGGGAGAAAGACCCGTTTTCGATTGCTCATCGTTTCGGAACTATGGAACAGAAAGTTCCACCTATCGGGGAATGGATCTGCGTCAAGCATGGTGGCTGGTGCGTGGAATCAAAATCTATAAAGCCGGCCACAACGGCATCATCATAGCTGGTGAAAACATAACGGTAGAAGGCTGTATTGTCGAAGAATGCGGGCACGACGGCATCTCCATCGGTGCGGGTTCAGTCAATGCCAGAATCGTAAATTGTGATTCCTACCGAAACGTAGAGGCTTTAAGCAATGGAGAAAACGGCGACGGATTTGCAGCCAAGGAGGGTACGGGCACTATCTTTAAAGGTTGCAGAGCTTGGGAAAACGGGGATGATGGTTGGGATGTATATGGCGGAAACCAACCTGTTTTGGTGGACAGTTGTTGGTCTTGGGGTAATGGCGTGAACTATTGGCCAGCCTACATAACCAGTTATCAAGGTGACGGAAACGGCTTCAAACTAGGTGGTGGCGGAGGTGTGGACGGCAATGCGCCCAACGTGGTTCTACACAGTTTTGCCTTCAACAATGTGGGCAAAGGATTCGACCAGAACCACAATGCCTGGGGCGTGACATGCATCAATTGCACCGGTTACAATAACAATGGCTTGGGTAACTTTGCATTCAATGAAGTGCCGGCTCAAGGCAAACATGTGATGAAAAATAACCTTTCCTATGGAGGAACCGGACAGAATATTGCTGTCGGTAGTACGGAAACCACCAATAGCTGGAACCTTGGGCTAACTTTCACTGATAACTTATTTGAAAGCTTGAGCACAGTCGATGCGAAGTTGCCCCGCGATGACGATTATCGGCTTACGGATGCAAAATTGCAGGCCCTTTTTCGCTTGAAGTACGGTAATCCGGCAATTGACAAAGGTACCGTTCAGACATACCTCCTTTTGAAACCGTATTTTGCCATTCCATATTCCGGAAGCAAACCAGACCTTGGCGGTAAGGAATTCGACGCGGGTAATTGGACGTTCCCTTTGCCCGATGAAACCCAACCGATCGATACCTCTGGTACGGTTGGTGGCGGAACACGACCTTCTGGCATACAACAGCTTGTAGTCGATGCAGCTACGCAGTTCACTGTCAACTCCGGGGGTGGCGTCTCCTCGATTTGGGGGCCGTTTTCGTTGGCATCCTCGCTTTCGGCGGTCTTTGACATGCAGGCGGTGGGTTCTTCCAGCGGTGCTGTTATCCTGCAATATTCCAAAGACATGGTCGTTTGGGAACAAGTCGGTGCACAAGCCAAAAACGGAAGCACGAGCTGGGTTACCAACAAAGCCATCGATTTGAGTGCCGAAACTGTTCCTTGGGGGCCTGCCGTTTATATCCGATTCATCAATAACTCCACCAACAACGTCAACCTTAAGAACTTGAAGATTTCAGCCACCGTTTATACGGCTGTTTCAGTGCAAAATCCCAAAATGGAGGAGGTTTTAAGCACACAGTATTACAATTTGCAGGGGCAGAAAGTGGATATGAACCATCGAGGTTTTTTGATTCGAAAAGTCCTCTACGGTAACCGTAGTACACAGCTATTCAAACAATTCAACAAATAATACGGTTTGCAGAGATTCTATTCCATATTTGAATGATTTGTCGCAGTGGTTTTCTTTGGCAAAGAATACCTTTGTACTTCAAATAAATCATACATGAGAAAAAGCGCATTATTCATTTCCCTCTTGATGTTGGTGCTCGGTTATTCCATTATTCAAGCACAATCAACGAATTTGATTGTACCTCAACCTGCAACAGACCGAACCGTCACGTTCAGCGTGTCCGACACTGGCGTGTACAAACCCATCGTCTGGGGGTTGGATCTGGCTTGGCTCAGCGAATCGAACATCAGACGTGGCATCGCTTTCATGGGGGCCGATCGAATCGATGTGATACGTGCTTCGTTTCAACCTACGCTTCCGTTGGTAAACGGAGATATTTCTGGTTCCCAAATCACAGATCTCAATACACGACTGGGCATTATCGATTTGACTGGTGTCAAAACCAAAGTGGTGCTCAATTGCGATCACCCGAGTGTGGATGCCTCTTACGTCGGAAATGCAGTGAATTGGGCAGCACTCATCGATGCTACCGCCAAACGGATTCAGGCGCGTGGTCGTACGATTGTTTCAGTTTCTCCCTTTAACGAACCTGATTTCGGTTGGAGCCAATACACCGGATCGAACGGTCAACGAGATTTCTTAAATATTTGCACTGAGTTACGAAAAAATACCCGCTTCGACGGAATCCGTCTTTGTGGTGCCAATACGCTGAACAGCGACCAAGCATTGCCCTGGTACAACGCCATTAAAACGGTTCTGGACGAAGGAAACACCCACCAACTTGCCGGTAGTTTTGACAATTTTGCAGCTTTTTATCAAGCCGTGCGCGCCAACGGAGACATTGCCACCGGCGATGAACTGCATAATGTGATGGAAGCCATGGTCGGTGTCGAATACGGCATGCAGACTGGTATTTGGTGGGGCACGGCGGAATACGCTCGCGGTGAGTTCGTCAAAGCCAGCGACGGCAGGCGGCTTGCATATGCCGAGCATCGGCCAAACTGGACGGCAGCATCCGTTTATCGAACCCTCGAAGGAAAAATTCAAGCTTTCGGTGGTACTTCCGAACGTCAAGCCGCTACCACCACCTATAAATTTGTAAGTAAGGACAAAGACGTATTTTTTGATGGTGTCGGTCCGCAACGTGAATACATCATGACTTTACCTGGAGGAACAGCCTATCAGACGGGTCAGACCAATGCCGAACGTGTAGTGAACATTACTTGGGGAGACGATGTTCAACCCGTCATCAACGGTCGATACGTGTTGGTGAATCGCAACAGTGGGAAAGTAGTGGAAGTTTCAGGTGGAGCAACCACCACTGGAGCAGCCATTAGGCAAAATGCAAATACGGGCGCTACCTATCAACAATGGAACGTAACTCCAGTGGATTCCCGTGTGGGTGGCGATTTCAGCTATTATACAATGACTGCCGTGAACAGCGGTTTGGCTATGGATCTGAATAACTGGTCGTTATCTAATGGCGGAGGCTTTATTACTTGGAGCGATACCAAGGGAGGCAACCAACAGTGGTATCTGGAATATGCCTCGGACGGTTGGTTTTATATCCGAAACCGTCACAGTGGAAAATGCCTGGATGTTTCTGGATCCAGCGTTGCCAATACCGCTCTGCTCAATCATTGGGATTTCTTGGGCAGAACAAGCCAACAATGGCGACTAATACCGGTTGGTGCACCTGTCGAATTTGTTGTGCCCAGCGCACCTGGCAATCTGGTTGCCACACCGAGTAATTCATCCGTACGCCTTGATTGGGCGGCGAGTCCTGAGACGGATGTTGTCGGTTACACCATTTACCGCTCCGATTCTACTGGAAAAGCATACAATACCATTGCTCGAAATGTGACGACCACTTCATTTGTTGACAATACGACTTCGACCGGAAAGAATTATTACTATGTGGTAAGAGCAGTGGACAAATCCTTGAATCGTTCCGTATACTCAAACGAAGCGAATGTGATCCTTAGTAACAATCCTGACCAAGTCGTTCGCCTCCAGTTCGACGGAAATACATTGGACAGCACACTCAGCCTAAATCACAGTGCATCTTACGGCGGTGTTACCTATGTTACTGGCAAAGTGGGGACAAATGCAATCATGTTGAATGGTTCAACCTCTTTCCTTCAACTTCCGGTCAATGTCGCCAACTTGAATGAGATGACCATCGCCACCTGGGTTTACTGGAATGGCATCACCACAGGGCAACGCATTTTTGATTTCGGAAACGGCTCAAACGAATCGATGTATTTAAGCCCGAGAGTGGCATTAGGTGGCATGAGGTTTGGTATCAAGAACAACGGAACCGAGCAACAATTGAACACGACCGTGCTTCCTACTTACAAATGGCAACACGTGGCAGTGACATTGGGCACTTCCGGTGCAACGTTGTATGTAAATGGTGTTCAGGCTTCTACTTCCAGTTCGGTCACCATCCGCCCTTTAGATTTCAAACCCGTGATGAACTACATCGGACGCAGCCAAAGCACCTATCCTTTATTCTATGGCATGATGGACGATTTCAGGATTTATAATTACGCATTGTCTGCAACTGAAGTGGCCGATTTGGCCGGCACCCTTTCCAGCCTGACTTCAAACAACTCTAACAAAAACTTGTCCATTTTTCCTGTTCCTGCAAACGACAAAGTGCAGATAAGCTATTCGAATGGAAATAGTGCTGAATTGACCACCTTAAGCCTCTATAACATGAAGGGACAGCAGATCGTGCATAAGCAGTTGTTTCAGGAAACCGATTTGGATGTCTCCTGTTTGCCTTCCGACATCTACGTGCTTAAGTTGACCAATCGGACTGAAACACTGGTCAGGAAATTGACCGTCAAGCATTGACTAAAATAAAAAACCCTAACCGACTCTTCATCAATTAGGGTTTCAACTCCTATTAAACCTGCTTATTCAGCGATGGAATCGTTTGCCAAGGGGGCTTGAACCGTTTTGCTATCGTCCCCACAGTGATTTTGATGATGCATCATCATGCAGCCATGTTCCCGTTCACACATCTTATGTCCACGGTTGAAATGCTCTGAACCCATACCAAACCACAAACCTCCGAATGTTAAGACTGCAACTGCCAATCCTATTAAAAATCCGTTTCTTCTCTTACGCATTGTCTTATATTTTAAAGGATTACTTACTTTGTTTGTCTGATTTGCAACATTCCTCGTCGCTAGCATGCGATCCACAGCAATGACCGTGGTGATGGTGCCCATTCGAACAGCAATCGTCACTAAAAACGGTTTTGAATTCTTCGAATTCTTCATCACTCATCTTGCGAATACGATCGGCCAGATAAAACATCTTCCTGGAACCGAAACGATGACCGCCGCAATGGTGTCTACCTCCACAACAATGAAATGCATGGATGATCATGAAAAAAATAATAAGTCCGAGCAATAACTTAGGCACGAAAAATGCCAAAGCACCTACCAAAATGCCGCCGATGACGGCTCTTACAATTGTTCTTGTCATTTGATACTTTTTTTAATTTATGTTAGTTTGAAAGTCTCCTAATGGGTAAGACGAACAACGTCCGGTTTTACTTTAAACCGGACGTTATTTTATTTTACTTGCAGCACCTTTGTTTCCATTGGTTCTTGAATTGTTGACGCTCATCGTCTGTCATCTCCATGAACTTATCCTTAAAAGGAGCATGTTGGCTGAAGTGTTGATGAACGGCATCCCGATGTTTTCGGAAACCGAACCGGAATCCGCCAAACAGGATGCGGCAGAGTACAAATAATCCCATCGCCTGCCAATAGGTTAGGGCAGTCAACGTGCTGATGGACGGAATGATCCAATTCCAAAGCAGCGTCACCACGCCACTCACGGCAAACAGTCCAACGGCCATCACCGGAATCATGAAGCAATTTCTTGCCCTGCAAAAAGGTTTTCTCATATCATTACGTATTTAATTCTTCGTATAAATAATTCAGTTTGTTTCGCAAATGTTTCACTGCATAGCCTTTGCGGCTGATGATGGTCTTCAGATTTTCACCTTTCTGGTCGGCAATCTGCTGCAGCGTCATGTCCTCCATTTCGTTCAGCAAAAAGACCTCGCGTTGGTTTTCGGGCAACTCGTCCAAAGCCGTTTGGAATTCTTTCCAAAATAGTTCCTTGAAGAACGCCAACTCAGGATTGTTGGTGTCGTCCAGCAACAGTATTTCCTTAAAGTTGAAACCGCCATCCTCGTCCTCATAGGTGAATTCTTCGATGGAAAGGTTGGTTTTCTTCCTGGATTTGTCGGTAATCTTGTTGCGAGCCACTTCATACAACCAGGCGCTGACATTTTCCAGATCGCCAATGTTGCCCAAATTGCTAAGCTGCATCCATACGTCTTGTAGTATGTCCTCGGCATCCTCGTCGGATTTCACCCGCTTCCGCACAAAGCCAGACAACTTACGGTTGAATACCTTGATGGTCTCCGTGATGGATTTGGCTTTTTGCGCGCTCATTGGTAGTTGAAGTGCTGTCTCCATACTAATGAAGACGAACATAGTCTGATTTTACTTTACTAAAAGCTTATTTTTTTACGGAAATTTTCAGCGTTTGCCCGGTACTGGATTCCTTAGCCAAATAAATGCCAGTTTCTACCTTGACACCTTTTTGGTCGCAGAGGTCCCAATGGATGGTTCCTGAGCCTGAATTCTGCAGCGTTTTTACCTGCCTGCCCTTCAGATCGTAGATGATTACCTTTTGGCTGCCCAACCTAGTGGTTTCCAATCGGATGGTGGTGAAGTTCGTTGCTGGATTCGGCGAGCAGCTAATTCTTGTCTCGGTCGAAGCCGTGGTCGTCACCGGTACTGCACCACTCAGCGTCGGGTAAAACTTGAGCCCCTCCACCCGGTTGCCTACAAAATCGACATTGGTCTCCACTTCGCAGATGTTCAGTGCGAAATCGTGGTTGCCAGTTGTTTGCAGCGTTTTTACCAACAGGGTGTTCATGCCTTGGTTCAGGTGAATGGTCTTGGTTTCGGCAATGTAATTGTACAGGCGAACACCCGAATAATTGTACACCAAACTGTGATTCAAATACACGTACATGCCTTCGTCCGAACCCACCTGAAGCAGCGCGTCGGTTTCTTTCGGAGCATACACATAGCTGAACGCATAAGCCACGATGTTGTTGGTGTAGCTGAAATAATTGCCCAAGTCGATGTTGTCGTCAAAGAAGTACATTGGTACTGACCAACCTCCAACACTGGGTTTTGGTTCAACAGCCGATTCGTTGGATATGAAATTCTGGGTGATGGGGTTGCTGATGCTTCCTACTGGGTAAGCGCTTGAAACCAGCCATTTACGATTGGTCTGACCAAACATCAATCGCGGGTCACCAGTCAGTTTCTTCAACCTTTTAGCGACATGAGCCATCGGTGAACCGACCGTGGTGATGAGTTTGGGGTCGTTGGTGCCAAGGCCGGCCAGTTCAGCCAAGGCAATGTGATCGACATCGTCCGGGTTGAAACCTGTAAGACGGGCACAGACATTATCAACGGCAACGGGATCGTTGCCAACCAAGATGGTGTTCATTCGCACTTGATTGGCTAAGGTTTTTGAGTACGACTTCTGTCGCTCCAAACACAAGGTGGCATCCACCACTACCAGGTCAATGCCATCCAACAGGCACAAGTCGACAATTTCCTCATCGGTCCAGTCTCGAGGGGCATCGGCGTTGTGAATCAGTTTGTTAACTGATCCTGCAGCCAAGACGCCCTTTACTTTGTTGAATCCGTATCGGTTTCCTGGTGCAGTGCCAATCTGATTCTTTAGTGCAACGGTGATGCCTGGGTTATGCACTTTCAACACCGGCACTGTAATGTAAACTTCGGCCGTGGTGATTGCGTTGTGAATGTAATATTTACCCTTTTGTGGTGTCGCGTAGCCCCCATTCGGAACAATTCTTTCGGTTAGGTTCTGTAACGGATTGGCAGAGAAGCCACCGTTCAGATTAACGGTATCAACATTGATGCCCAGTCCCTTCAGCTCATCAAGAGCAGCTGGATAACCAGTTTTGTCCCACAATTCAGTCCAAGCGGCCGTACCGCCACTATAGGTTGTTTCATAGGGCATAGGCCTGGGTGATCCTTCCCCAATTTTGATGGTGCAATTGCCAGCACATTTCCAATGAACATATTTGACAATGGCCTTGATGACCCGAGTATCGGTATTCTCACCGATTTGATCGGCAACGGCGCCTACAATGTTTGGTTTGATGAGTACCTTGACCCCAGGTTTCAGCAATTTAGCGGCCGAACCCTGCAGATCCAATGCCTTCCAAACCATGGAGTCGATTTGGCTCTGAGTCAACGTGGTGGTGAGGGGCACAGGCGAAGATAAACCGGAGAAGTCCGATCCGATGATTGCAACCCTTGTGCTGTCTCTTCTGGTTGAGTCTATGTCAGACAATTTTTTATATAGGGGGTAGCTTATCTGAACCTGCTTGACCATGGCCAAATCCCAGGAAAACAGTCCTATTGCTACGATCCCAAAGAAGACATAACCCTTCCATTTCTTGATTTTCATGCTGTTTCAATTAGAAATAATGGTAAATAAGTCCCATCAAGATGGCGCCGATGATGGAAACCGAGAAATAAAGATAGACAATTTGTTTCTTATATACTGAAAGTATCAATACTACTGTCGCCACTTTGGTTGCCGGGCCTGAAATGAAGTAGGCCAGGATGGCTCCCTTGTCGGCACCTAAGTCGGCTAGTTGTTGTATGACAGGCAGTTCAGCCCCGCCGCAAGTATAAAATGGTACGCCAGCCAATGTCGCCGCAAAAATTGACACAACGTGGTTGCTTCCCAACATGGTCGAAAGCCAGGCAACGGGTATGAACACTTTGGTCAAAGCTGCAATAAATATGCCAATGAAGAAGTATTTGGAAATGTACTTTGTGTAAGCTAAGGCTTCATTCCAAAAGGTGCGTTTCTTGATGAGTGTGGAGGCATCGCCACTGGGTAGATTCTTAACAGCAGTTGTCAGATTCCGCATCCAATAATGTGTAATAAGTCCTGCGCTGATACCCAATACGAATGCACTTACAACGCGCATCACCGCCATCTCAAGACCCAATGCGCCCGTTGTGAGAAGAAACAAGCCCGGATTGATCAACGGGGAGGACACCATGAATGTAACGACAGGCGCTAGTGGTAAACCGGCTATGACCAAAGCTGCGGCCAAGGGAATGACCACATAACTTCCCAATGGAGAAACGATGCCAAGCACGGCTGCCAACACAATGGAAAGGTGCACGTTCTTACCAGAAATGAACCGTTTCAGATTATCCGCTGTTGTGTATTGTTTGATTACCGTTGAAAGGAAAATGCTTATCACCAGATAAGGTAACAGCTGGAGGATCAACACATAGACTTGTTCAAGAACCCTCCAAGTATGACTCTGCAGAAATCGGTAATAAAGGTCGTTCCAGTTGACGTCCAGATAGATTTTGTTGATAGCGAGATAAATCATTCCGTAAATATATTGAACTTTTTTCTAATACCTTTGTATCTATCACTAAGACATACTGATATGAATCCCAAAGTTGACCTTTTCCTCAGCAAGCTAACCAAGTGGCAGCTGGAGTTGGAACGTTTACGAATGATCCTTTTAGACAGCCCACTCACCGAAGAGGTAAAGTGGAGCGTCCCAATCTATACCTTCGATGGAAAAAACGTCATGGGTATTAACGGGATGAAGGATTATGTTTCACTCTCCTTTTTTAAGGGATCTTTGCTCCAAGACAAGGCTGGTGTGCTACTACAAGCGTCTGAACATACCCACGGTGCTCGCAGTATCCACTTCACCAGTTTAGAAGAAATTGTGGAAAAAGAAGCACTGCTTAAAGCCTATGTGTTGGAAGCCATCGAAGTAGAGAAGACCGGTATGAAAGTGCAGGTGGAAAAGCCAGCCGACTTGCATGTTCCAGAAGAATTTCAAAATAGATTGGACGAAGTCACCGGTCTAAAAGCGTCTTTTGAGGCCTTGACACCAGGAAGGCAGCGAGCTTACCTCCTATATTTCGCACAAGCCAAACAATCGGCAACCCGTGCCTCCAGGGTGGAGCAGTTCATTCCGCGCATTCTGATGGGAAAGGGACCAACCGACCCGATGTAAGATTTGTTAACTATGTCAGAATCAATTTATCAGGGTGGTCGAATGCCTGCGCTGTTTGTCGGACATGGAAGTCCGATGTATGCCATTGAGGAAAATGAATTTGTGCGTACGTGGCGAGAATTAGGTGCTGAATTGCCCAAGCCAAAAGCCATTTTGGCCGTTTCAGCACATTGGGAAACGCATGGCACTCAAGTAACTGCCATGCAGAAACCCCAAACCATACATGATTTTGGCGGCTTTCCACAAGCTTTGTTCGATGTACAATATCCTGCTCCAGGTAGTCCTGAACTGGCTAATGATGCCATTCGGACTGTAAAAAGCAGTCCAGTAACAGCCGACGACCGCTGGGGGCTCGATCACGGGACTTGGAGCGTCATCCGACGCATCTATCCCAATGCTGACATCCCCATTGTCCAGTTGAGTCTGGATTATCATAAGACTCCCCAGCAGCATTACGACTTGGCCAAGGAATTGGCAACGTTTCGCGACAAAGGATGCCTTATCGTTGGGAGCGGTAACATCGTTCACAACCTCCGCCAAGTAGCTTGGGACAAACCTGACGACGCTGAATACGGACATGATTGGGCGCTCGAAGCCAATGCCCTGCTGAAGAAACTAATTCTGGAAAACGACCACAAATCCCTTATAAACTATCAGTCCTTGGGTCGTGCCGTTCAATTGGCTGCTCCCACACCCGATCACTTCTTGCCCTTGCTTTACGCCTTGGCATTGAAGCAAAAAGACGAGGCACTCACTTTTTTCAATGATAAGGCGGTAATGGGCTCATTGACGATGACTTCGGTAAAAATCGGATGACTATTTTTTTATAGCGGTGTTTTTATTTAATATTGCGAATGCTTTTACGCGGTTATTCACATAAAATCCGTTTAATTAGCAAAACTTAAGCTGTATTAAATTAAATACCAAATGGTTAGTACTATTAAAAAGCATTTCCTGACTCCGATTAAGCTGCTATTTTTATTGCTGTTGCTTCTTCAAATCTCGTGTCAATCTCCTTCCAAAAAGGCACCAGCACCTGAAAAAGATTCTTTCAGATTTCTGGAGATGGACATAACTCAGATTCAACAAGGCTACAAGAACGGAAGTTTCACCATCAAGGAAGTGGTTCAAGCCTATCTGGACAGGATTGACGAATTAGACAAAAACGGCCCTGAGTTGAATTCCATCATTATGGTGAATCCGGATGCTCTACAAATTGCAGCAGCATTGGACAAAGAGATGAAGCAGACGGGCAAGATTCGTGGACCCTTGTTCGGCATACCGGTTGTGCTGAAAGATAACATCGACACGCACGACAAGATGCCATGCACTGCGGGTTCCAAAGCGCTTTCAAGTTCTTATCCGTTAAAGGATAGTTATGTAGCCAGTCAGTTGAGGGCTGCAGGTGCCATCATCCTAGCTAAATCCAACTTGAGCGAGTGGGCCAATTTTCGAGGCCAAATGTCTACTAGCGGTTGGAGTGGAGTGGGTGGACTGACAAAAAATCCATACGAGTTGAGTCGGAATGCATGCGGATCGAGTTCGGGTTCAGCGGTGGCGGTTTCAGCCAATTTAACAACGATAGCCATTGGAACCGAAACCGACGGCTCCATCGTTTGCCCGTCTCACATCAATGGCATTGTGGGATTAAAACCTACGGTTGGGCTTTTAAGTCGTACCGGAATCATCCCGATTTCATTTACGCAAGATACGCCGGGGCCGATGGGTCGAACGGTTCGAGATGTGGCCTTATGCCTCGGTGCGCTGGTGGGTGTTGATTCCACAGATGTAAAAACGCTGGTAAGTGAGGGTCATTTTTATAACGATTATACGCAGTTTTTAAAGAAAGATGGGCTCAAGGGAAAGCGACTTGGTTTGTACAAAGCGCCTTATGGTATGAATTATAAGGTGGATACGTTGATGAATCAGGCTGTGGCTTTTCTGAAAAGTCAGGGTGCGGAAATCGTTGAAATAGTAGAGATTTCAGGCTCAAGTGTTGGCCAAAATGAAATGGAGGTAATGCTTTATGAATACAAGGATGGAATTAACAAGTATCTCCGTTCTCTCGGGTCAAAAGCTCCCGTCAAAAACATGTCTGATGTGATCGCATTTAATAAAGCAGATGCGTTGGAACTGCGATATTTCAATCAACATTTTCTAGAACAGGCCAACAAAAAGGGTGATTTGAATACCAAAGAATATAAGGAGGCTCTTGCTAACCTACTCAAAGGCAGCCGTCAAGAGGGTATCGACAAAGTGATGGATCAAAATAATCTGGACGCCATCATTGCCCCGACCGGTTCGCCTGCTTGGAAAACCGATCTGATAAACGGTGACAGTTATGGGTTTGGAACCTCTTCGCCCGCCGCAACGGCGGGATACCCGAACATTACAGTCCCCATAGGCTTTGTGGATGAACTGCCGGTCGGCATTTCGTTTTTCGGCAGAGCATGGAGTGAGCCGGTATTGCTGGAGATAGCCTATTCCTACGAAATGGGTACCAAACATCGCAAGGCGCCAAAGTTTCTAACAGAGAATTAGTTGTCTCCTTTAATACCGATTAAGCTGTAGAACCCTTCTTTGTAGCTGTCACTGATTGGTATCAGATTGTCTGGCATCTTGATGCGATGGCGTTCCACCGATGTGATTTTATTGATGGACACGATGTACGATTTGTGAACTCGGCAGAATAAGCTCTTTGGAAGTAGCTTCTCCAATTCGGAAAAGGTCTGAAGGGTCAGTATTTTCTTGGTAGTTGTCCGGATGTTTCGATAATCGCCCATGCCTTCAACGTAAAGAATATCATCAACGGCAATTCGTTCCAAACGGTATTCTGTTTTGACAAAGATGTAGTCTTTATCGTCTTTGTGTTCTTTTTCGATGGCGTCGTACACCCGTTCTACAGAGCTTATAAAACGGTCAAAACCAAATGGTTTCAGCAGATAGTCGGCCACATGGAGTTCGAATCCTTTCAGCGCGTATTTGTCGTAAGCCGTAGTGATGATTATTTGTGGCTTCTTGCTCAAGGATTCAATCAGCTCAATACCCGTGAATCCGTCCATTTCAATGTCCAGAAACATCAAGTCGATATCCCGAACTTTTACAAAACCGATGGCCTCAAAGCCGTTGGTGAAGGTTGCCAGCAGGTTCAGGTAGGGAACACGACTTACAAAATCGCTGGTTCGCTTTAGGGCAAGTGGCTCGTCTTCAACGATAATGCAGTTAATGACCATTTTCCAGTTTTATTTTGAGTGAAACGGTAAACCAATTTTCCAATTCTTCAATAGTCAAAACGTGTCTTCTGGGATACAATAAATTCAACCGCTGTCGAATGGTCTCAATGCCCAGACCTTCGTTCTTGATAACGTTGAGATAATGCGACTCATAGTAGTTTTTACATTGCATGTGCATAGAATCCTTGGCGACTTCAAACCGAATGACAATGGCGTGTTCAATGGATTTGTTTTTGGAGAACTTGAAGGCGTTTTCAATGAAGGGGAGGAAAATCATGGGCACGATTTTCTGGTCGCCAACTTCTCCAACGATTTCGAAATCGACGTACGAAACGTTGGCCGTCCTTATTTTCTGCAGCTCGATGTAATTCCTGATCTGTTCGATTTCGCGGGTTAAGGTTGTTTCGTCTTCCTTGGTTTCGTACAAGACGTAACGAAGTATGTCGGAGAGCTTTTTCAAATAGTCTGAAGCGATTTTGGGTGATTCTTCGATGAGTATGTCGATGTTGTTGAGGGAGTTAAACAGGAAGTGGGGGTTGAGTTGCGCTTTCAGCAATAATAAGGCACTCTCACTTTCCAACTGCCTTTTTTGTAGTGCTCTTTTCTCTGAAATGTCGAGCAACCAGAGGATGATGCCTTTGAGGACACCGGCAAAGATACCCCAGGTCGAGACAATGATGAAATAGTAGGTTCCGAAAACATGGTAAACCACATAATCCTGTGAGCCAAGCAACACCATTGCCATTGGTATCATGATCAAGATGCTCCAGCCCAAAAACAAATAGGCGCGAAACGATTTTTTCTGATGCAGGCTATAGGAGGTGACAAAATACAATAGGTAAAAAACAGCCATCAACACATACATTGGAGGATCAGTCCTTATTGGCTCATGTGTACTCCAAAAATTGAAAAAGGTAGTTCCGGTCATGTAACCGCCTTTCATGATGCCAATGTACCACACATAAGGCATCCCCACCAGAAAGGCAAACCAAAATAAAAGATGCAAAACAACTTCAACGATTTTCTTCATGACCTCATCTTTAAATTGAATTTGAATTCAAAAGTCATCATTTTATTTTTCGTTGAAAAATGAAATCGTTGATTTGGCTTAAATATCCTTTGAAACAGCTGTAATTGGTTCTAACTGCCCATAAAAGTAAGCTAAAATACAGCGAAACCGACACTGGCATAGATGCACTCTGGCCAACCTGCCCCAATCCTAAAGACGAAAGGCCCGTTTTGCTGGACATATCTGTATCCAAAATTGGCAACTGGTTGGACCTCAGTTTCATTGTTAAAATTCATTCGTTGAATATCAAACAAGTACGCTAATCCAAGACCAAACTCAACACGACTGGCGTTCAAGCCATAAATGAAATGCGTGCTGAGCAATGCCATTTTCGCTATTCCCACTAGAGACTCATTACCTCCATAACCCAACCGAAGATTGATGGATGATTTGTAGCTTGAAGCGACCTGCCTTTCATAATTGAGGTCATAGACAATGTTCGGCATCGCTCCAACGGTTCCATAAATGAAATTTTTCTTGCTTTTGACAGAGGAGAAATTGTCGTCAGTGCTTTGGCCAACTGAAACTACTTGAAAAGCCATGAACAATACGAATGCAACGATACTTTTTTTCATACGATCAAAATATGACATATTCGTCAATACAAACAAGGTTCTCATACTGCATTTGCAGCCCTTCGATGTTGAGTTGCAACGATGCTTCAGACATGTACTTTTTCCCTCTTGGGTTTTTAGACATGCTGTTTAAAGCTTTAAAAGCTGCTTTGAGCTTATAGCGTTCAGGATCAATAAACGCTCCTGTAGCAGCGGTTCTGACATGCCTGATCGAAATCTCAACGCTGTTTTGCTCTGAACTCGCTTTAAGTTGATATACATTCTCATCATTTTCTGGTTCCTGCCCTTCGGTCACTCCACTGATTAGGCGATATTCCACTTCAGAAAAATGAAATTGCCGGTTACTCCTAATTACAAAGCATCTTGCCCAATGTTTCTTTTCAGGTGTGATGACAACGCTGTAAGTTACAAGCATGTCCGGAAGCAGTATTCTTCCCCAAAACATTTTTGAAACAGGCATATTGAACGGCACGATGTCAGAAAAGACATGGTCGATATACACGGGTGATTGCTTTGCTTTCACCAAAATCCCATCCAGTTCTATCTTCCCCGTTCCTGTCATGAACAATGGCACCGCAAACCACTCAATTCTTTTGTTCTTAAGGGGTATGACAAAATTGTCAAAGGTTTCATAGTTGGAAAAAGGGCTAATTTTTAGATCGATTTTCAGGTCTTTGAAGTTGGTGTAAATGTTCAGTCCCTCGTTTTCCAAATGCATGTCAAGGTGCTTCCCTTTTAAGTTAAGATTCTTCCACTCTCCTTTGGCAATCGCAACTTTTACTGATTTTGATTTGGTGATGCTCCCATTGGTGGAATTGTAATAATGAAGGGTGAAATTCCGAATTTTAAAGAATCCGAATTTCAGTTCTACCAAAATAAAATAAACATAGGTTTCACGGTCTATGTTCAAATCGAAAAAGTACTTTCTAAAATAATACCACATTTTATCTATTATTTACTAACCTGCTTGTTTTCAGATAGATGGCTGAAGTTATAATATCCTGCCATTGCAGGACAGAACTTTTTTCAAACTGAAGTTGATAGAGTTGACCTTTTGAGTGGTAGAGCTGCAATTTATTATTGCTCTCTGTGGTTGCGGAATTAATGTCTGAAAACAGAAAGGAACAAGTTCCCTGATTATTCTGACAAACAATGCGGTCTTCTGTCAAACGCAAATGACCCGTAAGTACAGGTTCGAAAACGATGCCATGTTCCATAGACAAGTTGCATATGCCCGACTCGTGCAAATCAACTAAGAATTCATTTTTCTCAAGGTTCGCATCTGACTCATAAAATAAGTTGTCGTCGGCTGTAACCCGGATGGATTTATAGTATTCGGCTATTGACATTTGTTTTAGGATTTCTTTCTTTTGAAAGCTAATAGACAAGTCATCAGCAATATGTATGGAAAAGCCGCATTTCTGACAAGTCAAATTGTTTTCCTTTGGTACAAAAGAATTAAACTCAAAACATTCTGAACATCGGTAAAATACTTTCTCAAGTCCTTCACCTATACCCTTAATTCTGGGGGGGATTTTTTCAGCCTTTTCGGAATCACCCAACCGTTTAAGGATGCTATTCTCCAATTCCTCCATCGTGAAATCCGAATTCGCAAAGAACGGTTCTTTAATCTCTAGGACTACTTTGTACCTTCTGAAACCTTTTGCCCATCGAGGCCAAGCAGCATAATTCCCTTGAATTTTTACCGGTACGATTGGGATATCATTTTTTTTAAGCAACAATTTCAATACCTCTGGTTTGAAATGTTGCGTTTCTCCAGTCCAGGATCGTTCGCCTTCCGGGAAAATGCCTATGACAGCACCTTTATCCAATGCTTCAAGCATTCGTTTATTTAAGCCGAAATCAGGCTTGAATCGCTTTCTGGGTATATTGCTGAGCAATTTCATCAACTTGATCATAAAAGAAGACCGAAACATTTCGTAGGTAGTGAGATAAGATATTGGATGTTGAATTGCAAATCCAATTAAAATGGGGTCGGAATAATTTTTGTGTTCGGAAATTACAAAATAGGGCGGCGATAAAGGTATACGCTCTTTGTGTCGGATTTGGAAATGGTATAACAGTTTCATTAACAACAGTCCCGGATACCGTAACAATTGATATAAGATAGGAAATACTAGCCCTGTACGGTTCTTGTAATAGAGGTAGGCTTTTCCAAACCGTTTGGTGAGTAGCTTTTCTTCGTAGTGGATGTAAAGCCATGTAAGTAACGTGAATGCAGGCAAAACAATCAGTAACATCGCTTTAGAGCCTAGAATCAAGGCTATGCCAAAAAAGGAGCTAATGTAGAATAAGTAGATTGGATGGCGCCAATAGTTGTAAACTCCACGGCGTAGGATCGTTTTGGGTGGATAGGCCGATACCGGTAGTTCACCACTGTATTTGAAATATTGAACAATTGTAATAAACAGTAATGGGGTTGATAACAGCAGCACGATGATCCCAGCAACTGGATGTGGTGAAAACCCTGATTCCCAAAGTATTTCAAGACGACTTGAGCCAATTAGGATTAATGCAGGAATAATGCCCCAGAATACGATAATGTAACTTAATATGGTTGATATTTTCCTCATACTATTAAGTTTAATAGTCGAATATACAACGGAAAATAAAGTTTACGATAGTATGAACAACAAAATTTGATAAAAAATGAAAAACCCTAATCGATTCGAAAATCAATTAGGGTTTAACTTTGTTGGTACCCAGACCCGGGATCGAACCGGGATGGAAGTGAATCCACTGGTGTTTGAGACCAGCGCGTCTACCAATTCCGCCATCTGGGCGAACAGCGGGTGCAAAAGTACAATCTTTTTTGGAATTTGCAAGGCGGAGGGAGTGATTTTGTTTTGTTTTACAGCTTTTAACCGATGGAAATTGGCTGGATAGGTTTTTTGGGTTACTTTTGCTCCACTTCAAATTAAAGCAAACCAAAATATAGCATGAAGAAACTTACATTCCTGGTCGTTTTGATCGCGTTGACCATCGGAGTCCCACAAGCGCAAGTACGTTTTGGTGTCAAGACGGGAGCAAATGCCTCCATGCTTTTCAACATTTCGTCAGTGGTGAATGACCATTCGCCTGCAGCCAATTTTCAGATTGGTGGAATCATGCAATATGATTTTTGGATTTTCACCCTGCAACCGGAATTGAATATGGTACGAAAAACGGTCAAACTCAATAATGCGTACGACAAATACTACCTGCAGCAATACGCAGAATTGACGGCGGATGCACCAGCGTTGGATTATAAGTCTACCCATATTGAACTGCCCATCAATTTGATGTACAAGGTGAACGTTGGAAAGACCAAGATTTTTGCCGAAATGGGCCCGTTTGTTTCATTCAATTTGGGAGGTTCCTTCAATGATGACGGTGATTATTATCGAAACTATGCGAAACACATGCCTTTCCATTGGATTGATTACGGTGCTGGTGCAGGTCTTGGATTGGAATACAAGAAATTCCAGCTGAACGCAAAATGGAATTGGAACTTCAATTGGATTGGTTCGAAAGTGCCAAACATCAACGGCACAGGCAACATCAACGTTTTCAACGATATGAAATACATGAACCTCAGCCTGTCGGTGGGTTACTTTTTCTAAACGCTTCCAACCGTATGAAAAAACTGATTGTCATTTTGTTGCTATTCAGCGTGGCTTTGGCCTCCAACGCTCAATTTCGTTATGGCATCAAGGCTGGTGCCAATTATTCAGACCTGTCCGTTGCAGCTGCTGGAGCGTCTTCGGCGACTATGATCAAAGTGGTCGATGCCATTCCTTCTTGGAGAGCTGGTATCATGGCACAGTACCAACTGGGTGACTTCGCTATTCAATCGGAGCTGATGTACAGTGTGGAAGGTGGCGATTTGCTGAACTCCAATCCGGGCAGTGCCAAACTCACAACGATGGTGGGTTCAGGTGCAACAGTCGCCTATCGAAGCCAGAACCTGGTGATACCCCTAAATTTTCAATACGGTCGAGATCTCGGACCTGTCCATTTGTATGCTTTGGCAGGCCCGTATGTCAGCTTTTTGCTGAATGGTACACTGAATGGTGAGAAAAGTTTTTGGACGGCCGTTCAGGACGAGTGGGGATTCAATAAAGTGGACTTGGGTTTTGGAGCAGGTATTGGTGCAGAACTTAAAAACCTGCAATTGACGCTCCGTTACGATTTCGGTGGTACCGAAATTGGAAAGAAAGCAACCAATTCCCATGTAACGACCAATCTGAATCCGTTTTTTGATATGAAGGGAAGAAATTTAAGCGTATCGCTTGGGTATTTTTTCTAATTCAATCATACGATATGGAAAACCGGAAGTAGCTGCTTCCGGTTTTTTTATGCCAATAGGGAAAGCAACTCCAACGGTTTGTCGATGATGGTTTTAGCGCCGTTTTCCAGCAATTCATCTTTGGTACGGAAACCCCAAGTGACGCCTACTGGGTACATGCCTGCGGCAATAGCGGTTTGCATGTCGGTGCTGGTGTCGCCAATGTACAGAAAATCAGAGGGCCCGATTTGTAGGGCTTCGCACAGCATCAATGCGCCAGTGGGGTCCGGCTTGCGGGGAACATCGCCACCAGAGCCGAGCACGACTTCGAAAGGCCATTGTTTCAAGAGTTCAGCCGCTATTTTCTTGGTGAAATTGTCGGCTTTGTTGGAGAGGATTGTCAGCTTTATCCCTTTGGAAACCAACGCATCGAGCAATTCGGGTATCCCTCGGTATAAGACGGTTGTTTGTAGCAGGTTCACTTCGTAATCGCGAAGCAGTTCCTGATACAGGTTTCGCATGTTTTGTTCGGTCTTCTCCGACTCGGGTAGGGTTCGGCCAACCAAATTGTACAAACCGCGGCCGACGAAGTAACGGTATGCATCGTAATCGTGTGTCTGATAGCCTTTTTTCTCCAGAACACGGTTCATGGAGTCCGCGATGTCGTGCAAGGAATTGATGAGGGTGCCGTCCAGATCGAAAAGGACCGCCTTATAGGAGTGCATGTTGGCGTTCTTGGTTTTATTAAAAATCGGTAATTGGGCGCAAAGGTAGGACATTTTTGTTTGGCTGAGTGGGCATTTTCCCGTAAATTTGTGAAACATTTCCTACTGCAACGATCCTTAAACAAACCATATTCCAGAAAGATGAACAAGATTGTGCGAAAAATTGATTTTTCGGATTTGGTGGTCCGATTTGACATCGAGGCCCCCAAAATCGCGAAAGCCCGTAAAGCCGGCCATTTTGTGATGGTCCGTGTCTCCGAGAAGGGTGAACGGATACCATTGACAATTGCTGAGGCTGATGTTGAAAAAGGTACCATCACACTGGTGATCCAAAGGGTGGGAGCTTCTTCGCGGAAATTGTGCGCACTCAACGAAGGTGATTTCATTCTGGATGTGGTAGGTCCGTTGGGCAAAGCAACGCATGTTGAGAACTTTGGAACGGTGGTTTGTGCCGGTGGTGGTGTGGGTGTTGCTCCGCTGCTTCCCATCGTACAGGCCATGAAAGCTGCAGGAAACCGCGTCATCACTGTTTTGGCCGCCCGTACCAAAGACCTTATCATTTTGGAAGAGGAAATGAGAGCAAGTTCGGACGAAGTGATTCTAATGACGGATGACGGATCTTCTGGCAGGCAGGGTTTAGTGACCAACGGCATCGAAGAAGTGATTCAGCGTGAAAAGGTTGACCTATGTGTGACCATCGGTCCTGCCATCATGATGAAATTCGTTTCCATTTTGACTAAAAAATACGAAGTGCCAACGATGGCCTCCTTGAACACCATCATGGTGGACGGAACCGGAATGTGCGGAGCCTGCCGCGTAACGGTGGGTGGCAAAACAAAATTTGTCTGTGTGGACGGTCCCGAATTCGACGCCCATCAGGTGGATTTTGATGAGATGATTCAGCGCCTCCGGGCTTATAAAGATGTCGAATAAGATTAAACCGAACGATAATGTCAACATTTGAAGAAAGCCGCAAACTGCCCTGGCGTGAAGCGTTGCGCAAAAGCATGAAAGCCAAGGAACGCACCGACCTGCCTCGTGTCCACATGAACGAACAGGATGCCGAAGTCCGCAGCCACAACAACATCGAAGTCAATCTTGGATTGAGAGCTGAACAAGCCATGGTGGAAGCCAAGCGTTGTCTGGACTGTGCCAACCCGACTTGCACGACAGGTTGCCCGGTAAGCATCGACATCCCTGGATTCATCAAAAATATCGAACGGGGCGAATTTCTGGAAGCTGCTATCAAATTGAAAGAAACCTCGGCCTTGCCAGCAGTATGCGGACGTGTTTGCCCGCAGGAAAAGCAATGCGAGGAACAGTGTTTCTATACGCTGAAATTAAATAAGGACGCCGTTGCCATCGGTCACCTGGAACGTTTCGCCGCCGATTTCGAGCGTGAGAGCGGACAGATTTCCATTCCGGCTTGTGCACCATCCAACGGTCGAAAAGTGGCAGTCGTGGGTTCAGGCCCTGCCGGCTTGTCTTTCGCAGGTGATATGGCCAAACTTGGTTACAAAGTCATGGTTTTTGAAGCCCTGCACGAAATTGGCGGAGTGCTTAAATATGGTATTCCAGAATTCCGCCTTCCCAACACCATTGTGGATGTGGAAATCGAGAACTTGAAACAAATGGGTGTGGAATTCATTCTGGACTGTGTGGTCGGTAAGACGATGACTTTCGAAGACTTGACCGAAGAGGACTATGAAGGAGTCTTCGTAGCCAGCGGTGCCGGTCTGCCCAATTTTATGAACATACCGGGCGAAAACCTCATCAACGTCCTGTCCTCCAACGAATACCTTACCCGCGTCAACTTGATGGATGCAGCCAATCCTGAATCGGATACGCCTGTGCCATTTGGTAAAAACATCGCCATCATTGGTGGTGGAAATACAGCCATGGACTCTGTTCGTACTGCCAAACGTTTGGGTGCAGATCGCGCCATGATCGTGTATCGCCGTTCCGAAGAAGAAATGCCTGCCCGTCTGGAGGAAGTGAAGCATGCCAAGGAAGAAGGCATCGAATTCATGACCCTGCACAATCCCATCGAATACATCGGTGATGAACGTGGTTTCCTCAAGCAAATGCGTCTCCAAAAAATGACCCTGGGCGAACCGGATGCTTCCGGCCGTCGCAAACCGGTAGAGATACCAGGCGCGGTCGAACTGGTCGATGTGGACATCGTCGTAGTGAGCATCGGTGTTTCTCCGAATCCGCTGGTTCCAAGCTCTGTAAGCGGACTGGACGTAAGCCGATGGGGCACCATCGTGGTCAATGATGGCATGCAGTCGTCCATCCCGACCATTTTTGCAGGTGGCGACATCGTACGTGGAGGTGCCACGGTGATTTTGGCAATGGGTGACGGCAGGAAGGCTGCTGCTTCCATGCATGAATTCCTCAATAAATAATTGCTTTCCAAGACTTTTCGATGAAGAAACTTCTAGCCGCCCTCCTGCTGATGCTGTGCAGCCTCAATGGCTTTGCCCAGTTTACCATCAACGGTGCAGATGATTATCTGAGGCAAAAGGCAGAGGCTACCGAGAAACTCCGCATTCAGGACAGTCTGCGACAGGTTCAGCTTGAATACCAGCAATTGATGTCAACGGATATCCGTTACCGAATCAAGTGGGTGAATATGATTACGTATCGCCAGTCCATCGGTTACATCGAAAACACCTACAACTTGTCTTACTACGGTTACATGGTGACCAAGGACGATTGGACTTTCCCCATCAGTTTGCGATTGACCGGGGCCCAAAAATACAATGAACGTAACATGACTTCAGGCTTTTCTAGTTGGTCGCAGCATTTGACGGATTTTGGGATGTCCGGATTTAGAAGGATCAAGGGCAATGAATATGTTTCACTTGGATTGCATCTTCCAATTGGATACGAAAAATACAGATTGATCGGTTCCACCGACAAGCATGTTCGATTGTTGATCGGTACCAGCGTGGAAGAGCGGTTGATGTACATCTCGCCCAACAAGTCGGGTTTGGTCATGAGTGTTGGATTCTATCAACTCTTAATGAGTTCGAAGAGATACACCGTTGATGCCGGTTTTTCCCTCGAGGTTGGCGTGAAATTTTAAGCATCAAAAAAGCCCGCATTTCAACGGGCTTTTTTGATGCTTTTATTTCACTGATGAACCGTTTACCAACGTTTTTGAAGGCTCAACAAACTCCAGCTTGCCATCCGAATTCTCAGCCATCAGGATCATGCCCTGAGATTCAATGCCCCGCAAAGTGCGCGGTTCCAAGTTCACCAGGATACTGACCTGGCGCCCCACGACCTCTTCTGGTTTGAAATGTTCGGCAATACCAGAAACGACCGTCCGTTGGTCGAATCCGGTGTCGATTTTCAGCTTCATCAACTTGCTGGTTTTTGGAACCAGTTCAGCCTCCAAAACGGTTCCGATTCGAATGTCCATGGCGGCAAATTGCTCGTAGGTGATGTTTTCCTTGGCAGGTGCAGCTTTCCAACTGCTGGCCTCGTTCGCCTTTTTGGTATCCAATAGCTTCTGAACTTGAGCCTCAATGGCAGCGTCTTCGATCTTATCGAACAACAGTTCAGGTGTTGGTGTTTGTTGACCTTCTTTCAACAAATCGATGCGACCCAGCTTTTCCCATTTAAAGTCGCTCATGCCCAACATGGTGCGGAGTTTATCGGAGGTGAACGGCAGGAAAGGCTCGAATGCAATGGCCAAGTTGGCCGAAATCTGCAAGCTCAGGTGCAAAATGGTGGCTACACGATCCATATCCGTCTTGGCCACTTTCCAAGGTTCGGTGTCGGCCAAGTATTTATTACCGATGCGGGCCAAGTTCATGGCTTCCTTCTGCGCATCGCGGAAACGGAACACATCCAGATAGGCTTCAACATCCTTTTTCACACTGACGAACTCCTCGATGGTGGCCAGATCGTATTCAGTCAAAACACCTTTCGGCGGAACTTTGCCTTCGAAGTATTTGTGTGTCAGTACCATGGTTCGGTTGATGAAGTTTCCGAACACTGCCACCAGCTCGTTGTTGTTGCGAGCCTGGAAGTCTTTCCAGGTGAAGTCGTTGTCCTTGGTTTCAGGAGCGTTGGCGGTGAGCACGTAACGCAAAACGTCCTGTTTACCAGGGAAATCCAATAAGTATTCGTGCAGCCAAACCGCCCAATTGCGGGAGGTGGAGATTTTGTCGCCTTCCAGGTTCAGAAATTCGTTGGCCGGTACGTTTTCAGGCAGGATGAAACTTCCTTCCGCTTTCAACATAGCTGGGAACACGATGCAGTGAAACACGATGTTGTCTTTGCCAATGAAGTGCAAGAGGCGGGTGTCTTCGTCCTTCCACCATTTTTCCCAACTGTCGGGCAGCAATTCAACGGTGTTGGAAATATAACCGATGGGTGCATCAAACCAGACATACAATACTTTACCCTCAGCACCAGCCACCGGGACAGGAATGCCCCAGTCCAGGTCACGACTAACAGCACGAGGCTGTAGACCCATGTCTAGCCAGCTTTTGCATTGGCCATAGACATTGGATTTCCATTCCTTGTGCTCTTCCAAAATCCATTGGCGCAGGAACGGTTCGTGTTTGTCCAACGGGAGGTACCAATGCTTGGTTTCGCGTAAGACAGGAGCGTTTCCGCTGATCATCGAATGCGGATTGATCAGGTCGGTCGCATTTAGGGAGGTGCCACATGCTTCGCACTGGTCGCCGTAGGCCCGTTCGTTTTTGCAATGCGGGCAAGTGCCTACGATGTAGCGGTCGGCGAGAAATTGTTTGGCTTCCTCGTCGTAATATTGTTCGGTGGTTTTCTCGATGAATTCACCCTTTTCGTAGAGTTTCAGGAAGAAATCCGAGGCTACTTTGTGGTGCGTTTTGGAGGTGGTGCGCGAGTAAATGTCGAAGGATATGCCGAAATCCACGAATGCTTTTTTAATGATGCCGTGGTATCGATCCACAATGACTTGGGGGCTCACGCCTTCGTTTTTGGCCTTCAACGTGATGGGAACACCGTGCTCATCGGATCCTCCGATAAATAGGACATCCTGATTTTTCAGGCGCAGGTAGCGCACATAAATATCGGCAGGCACATAGACTCCAGCCAGATGCCCGATGTGCACTGGGCCGTTGGCATAAGGCAATGCAGCGGTGACGGTTGTCCGTTTAAAACTTTTGCTCATGTTTGTTCGAATATTATAAACAGTCGTTTTTCGTGATTCGGCATAGTCGAAGCAAGCTTCGCCTCTGCACTCGCTACTTAAAACGTTCTTTAAATTTGAACGCAAAAGTACCAAAAAAAATGGTTTTAGGCTATTCGGACACCCCTGACTTTAAGGTCCTCGATGTAGGTTCCAATGTGACGGTCGATTTTATCTTCAAAAATATCGTCCACATTGATCATGATGCCGGTTTCCTCCACATCTCCAAGAACATCGTGCACACAGGTACCGAACACACGCATGGTGGGAGAAAGATTCATGTACGCGTTTACCAACGGCGGTATGTTTCTACTCAGATTTCGAACGTGTGTATTCAAAATCTTGTAGTTTTCCTTAAAGTCCGAACCGGTGAAAATTGTGCTCAGTTTGGCCAGGTCCATCTTGGTGTTCAGTGAAATGCGCGGATAGATGAGTCGCTCTGGATCTGGGAAGTGGCGGTGTAAAAAATACAGGATCATGTTTCGTCCCTCTTCTCCGAAGTCCGGGTACATGGTCACTTTGCCGAAGAAATATTTCAAGCCTGGGTATTCAATAATCAGTGCGCCGAGACCATCCCATAGGTTGTCCATCACAAACAAGGCCTTGGAACCTGCTTCAGAAGATTGATAACCCACTGCGACAAAGGAGCGACCGAGTTCGATGGTGTACGGAAGGTATTCCTGAATGAAGAGTTTGGAATAGTAGAACAAATGAGAGGAAGAGAACAGCAAACCACCGTCATCCATGCGAGGAACCTCTTTGCCGTGGATGAAACGATATCCACCCATGATTTCTTGACGCTCAGGATTCCAAACGATCAACTGCTTATAGGGTTGATCCATGGTATCGAATTCGTCGATATCCACCGCTTCACCAGTGCCTCCGCCCGAATGTCGGTAGGCTTCTTCGCGGAGACGACCAATTTCCTGCATGGTATTGGGCGCATTCTGATGCGTTACGATGTATAATTCGTTGTTGGCCTTGTTGGTGCTCCGGAAGAATCGATCCTTTGTCAATTCGGCGCAAATCAGATCTTTGGAAACGGGAGGAATTATGGTTGTCATAAGAGTTATTTTTTTAAACCGAGAGCCAGAGTTTCATTCCTGACATAATCGGCCCATTCTTGGTGGGTTTTACTAGAATCGAACGTGGAGCAGGGGATGGGCTTTCCGAATTTGATTTTGAAAGTTTTGCCACGTTGTTTGAACATTTCGTCCGAAAGGTACAACATTTCAAAGTTGGTCTTGACGCCGAGAAATGTTCTAAGACTGGCCAGGTTGTAAAAAAAATTGGAATTTCGTCCTTCAAAATAGACAGGAACAACGTCCCGGTTGGATTCGATGGACTTTGGAATGAATGATTTCTGCCATTTCAATTCGGTGATTACTCCTTTCACTCGTCGGGAGCAAATTCCGGCAGGAAAAATGACCATTTGCTCGTCGGATGCATACGCTTCGCTCAGACGTTGAGGCAAGGAGCGTTGTTGGGACTTATTTCCAATTTTATTGACTTCAACAAACACGGGTCGAAGGTTTTCAATATTGGTAAGCAAGTCGTTTGAAATGAAGCGGATTCCTTGCTTCGGGTACCGTTTGTATACTTCAAATCCAGTTGCCAAGCCATCGATACCGCCCAAGGGATGGTTGCCTACAAAGGTGAAACGTCCTTCTGGTAATTCTTCCAGACCTTCACAGGTGACTTCCAAACCGATAAACTTGACAGATGCTTCGACAAACTCGATTCCAGAAACTCCTTCTTGTTCATTTAGAAAGATGTTGATTTCATCCTGGTGAGCGATGCGTTCCAAATAGCGAATCAGGAATTCGGGAACTTTTTTATTCGGTGCTTTGGAATGCAATATTTCCCGAACGTTGATTTTCAACACTTTACTTTGAACCTCTTTTTCCAATAGTTCCTCTTTTTTGATTTTATACCCTGCAAAAGTACCGAAATTTGGAGTAATAAAAAAATGACTTGCTTCAAATGACATTAAATCTTCAAGACAAAAACAAGACAAAAATCGCCCCTTTTAATTATTAACAATACAGTTTTAAAAAAACAGTTGAAAACTTAGTTAAGATTCAATGGACTAAGTAGATAGCATGTTGATAACTAGTTGATAACACCTTCATTACTTTTGTTGATAAAAATTGTGGGGAAATGTGTGGTAAAGTGGAGTGTATTCTGTATTTTTGTACGAATTTAACTAGCATAAACAGCAGCAAATGCGATTCTTAGGGAACATAGTAGCAAAATTGGATGTCAAGAACCGGGTTTTCATACCTGCGGCATTTAGAAAACAGCTTCTTCAGGTCGAAGGACAGAAGTTGTATTTGCGAAAGGATGTTTTCCAAAATTGCATCACGGTATATACCCTTGACGTTTGGGAAGAAGAGTTGCTCAACCTGCGGGCCAGTCTCAACCGTTGGGAACCAGAGCAACAGGAACTGTACCGGCAGTTTATGATTGACGCGGAGGAAGTAATCCCTGACAGTAGCGGCCGGATACTGATATCCAAACAGTTGCTCAACTTGGTCGGTATCGAAACAGAAGTCCGCTTTCTTGGAGTGGACAATACCTTGGAAATTTGGCCCAAAGAGGCTTTGGAAAAGCCCCGTGTTGCTCCGGAAGTGTTCGGGCAAAAGATGCGGGAACTCCTGACAAAATAACTAATCAACTTTACCATGAGTGAATACCATGTCCCCGTAATGCTTCAGGCGTGTATGGACGGTTTGGCCATCAAGCCGAACGGCGTCTATGTGGATGTGACCTTCGGTGGTGGAGGGCATTCCAAGGAAATCATCAAATACCTCAAAAAGGGCAAGCTCTATGGTTTCGACCAGGACGAGGATGCCGAACAGAACATACCCGACGATCCACGATTTATCTTTGTTCGGAGCAATTTCCGATACCTCAGCAATTTTCTGAAATTTCACGGAGAAACACAGGTGGACGGCATACTGGCTGACCTTGGCGTTTCCTCCCACCACTTTGACGACAACGAACGGGGCTTCTCCTTCCGCTTTGAAGATGGTGCCCTGGATATGCGTATGAACCAAAAGGCAGGCATGAAAGCTTCCGATGTGGTGAATCGTTATACCGAGGAACAGTTGGCTAACGTTTTCTACCAATACGGCGAATTGAAAAATTCGAGGAGAATTGCTTCGGCACTGGTTCAAGCGCGTATGGAAGAACCAATTGAAACTGTCGCTGATTTTCTGCAAATCATACGTCCATTTTTCTTTCGTGAAAAGGAGAAAAAAGACATGGCAAGAGTCTTTCAGGCCTTGCGCATCGAGGTGAACCAAGAAATGCAGGCACTGGAAGAAATGTTGCTTCAGTCGCTGGAAGCCTTAAAGCCTGGTGGCCGCATGGTGGTGATGACCTATCATTCGCTCGAGGACCGATTGGTGAAGAACTTCTTCAAGACCGGCAATTTTGAAGGCAAAAGCGAACAGGATTTCTACGGAAATTTCCTGACTCCTTTCAAGCTCATCAACAACAAAGTGATCATAGCCGACGAGCAGGAGCAGGCGCTGAATCCAAGATCCAGAAGTGCCAAATTACGCATCGTCGAAAAGAAATAGTATGGACAACGATAAAACTGCCAAAAAACTCCAGAAAAAAGGTAACCGCAAGGCGTCTTACCGAGTATTTCTGAACGATATGCTGGACGGCTCCTTCCTAACGAAGGATGTCATGCGCAGGAATGCAGGGTTACTGCTGTTGATGGTCGGTTTGATCATTGTTTACATCAGCAATCATTATGCCGTCATCATGCGTTTGTCCGAGATTGATTCCCTCCAGAAGGAACTGACCGAAGCCAAATACGAAGCGCTTACCCGCACCTCCGACCTGATGCGCGAAAGCAGACAGTCGTTTGTGCAGGACTTGATGACTCAAAAGGGAATGACGCTGGAAGTTTCAAAGACCCCACCTTTTACGATTGCATTGGACATTGAGGAAAAATAAAATGGACGAACAACCAAAAAACAACCAGCAGAACGAGGAAATCCGCAAGGAAATCCGAAATCGGTATACCATCCTGGTGGTGTTGTTTGTCATACCCGTGATCCTGATTTTGTACAATGTCGCCAAAATCCAGTTTGTTGAGGGCAAAGCCTGGAACAAAGAAGCGTTCAAGGACAGACAGGAAAACAGAGATGTGCCTGCCAACCGAGGCAACATCCTTTCCTGCGACGGTCAGCTGATGGCCAGCACGGTCCCAAATTATACGCTTCTGATGGATTTCAAGACCGTTGATGAAGATACGTTGATGAAGTATCTGCTCCCGTTGAGCTCCCGTCTTGCCGCAAAGCTGAAGGACAAATCCCCATTCCAGTACCAGCAACACCTCATCAAAGGGTTAAGAAAGCAGAGTACCGCCTGGCAGGTGAGTCGAGTAAAAATAAACTATCTGGATATGAAGGAAATCTATACGTTTCCATTATTCAGTAAAGGACAATACAAGAGTGGTTTGTACGTGCGTAAATACCTGCAACGTAAGAAACCGTTCGGATCGCTGGCTTCGAGAACTATCGGAGATATTTACGGTGATTTCACCAAAGGCGGTAAAAACGGTTTGGAACTTCAATACGATACCCTGCTGAAAGGGCAGTCCGGCAAATGCGTGAACAGGAAGATCGCCGGCAAGTACATGGACGTCAACGAAGTGAACCCGGTAGATGGCATCGATTTGGTAACGACCATTGATGTCACCATGCAGGATATTGCAGAAACGGCTCTTCGTCGCGAGTTGAATCGAATTCATGGTTCCTCGGGTACGGTGGTCTTGATGGAAGTCGCCACGGGCGAAGTCAAAGCCATCAGCAACTTAGGATTGACCACTTCCGGCGAGTATGCCGAAACCAAGAATTTTGCCGTTTCCGACCAAAGCGAACCGGGTTCCACGTTCAAGACGTTCTCCATGATCGTTGGATTGGAAGACGGGTACATTCATCCGGACGACCCAGTGGATGCGGAAGGTGGAGTGGTGGTGATGTACAAACAGTTCATGCGCGACCACAATGCCGACAAGGGTGGTTACGGTATGATTACAGCAAAAAAAGCAATCTGGGTTTCGTCCAACATCGGTGTTTCCAAACTGATTGACCGGTATTACCATTCGCAGCCGATGAAGTACATAGAAGGACTGAAGCGGTTGGGCTTGTTTGACAAGATGAAGCTGGAGATTCCGGGTTCAGCCAGTCCGAGAATTCCTTATCCAGGTTGTAAATTTTACTATTGGTCGCCGGGTTCATTGCCTTGGATGTCCATCGGTTATGTGGCGACGGTGCCTCCCATTTATACCTTGTCCCTCTACAATGCCATTGCCAACAACGGGAAACTCATTCGACCTTTCTTTGTAAAAGGCTTCTCCAGAGACGGCCAAATGGTACAGGAATTCACGACTGAAACCATTCGCGAGAAGATTTGCTCTGACAACACCCTGACGCAGATTCGCCTGATGCTGGACAGCGTGGTTGGTGGCCCTGGAACGGGTAAATTCATAAAGACAGACGTGGTTACCATTGCTGGAAAAACTGGAACGGCGCAATTAAATTACGGTGCAGGAGGAGGTTTGAGCCATCAGGTTTCTTTTTGTGGATATTTTCCAGCCGATAAGCCCAAATACAGCGGCATAGTCGTAATTCGTGACCCCAAGGGCGAAAAGCCTTCTGGCGGACATCAGGCAGGTGGTGTTTATAAAGAAATGGCTGAACGGATTTATGCAAGAGCTTTGAGGCTTCAGCCGGGAGATCCAACTCCGAATGAGAAGAAAAAAACTGCGAAGGCAGATTCCCTGAAACCACTTTACCCGCTTGTAAAAGCAGGAAGCCGTTCCGCAATGAAGGTAGCACTGACGACCATGAACGTGCCTGTCACTGGCATTTCGTCCAAAGGTTCAGAGTGGGTGGAGCTGCAAACTGCGGGACGCTCCGTTCAATTGATTTCGCGTCCCATCACTGGCAAATTCATGCCGAATGTCTTGAACATGGGCGCCAGGGATGCTGTTTATTTGTTGGGAAATATGGGCTTGGATATTGTATTGAGCGGACACGGAAAGGTCTGCAAGCAATCCATACAGCCTGGAACATACATACGCAAGGGCCAGCGCATCGGCCTTACATTGGAAAATTAAAATAATTGGGCATGATACTCAGCGACCTAATCAAGGACCTGGTCCTCAAAAACTGCATCGGAACGACGAATGTAGAAATCACGAACCTGTGCTTCGATTCCCGTAAAGCGGAACAAGGTTCCCTTTTTGTGGCTCAAAAAGGAACCCAATCGGATGGACATCAATACATTCTTCAAGTCATTGAAAAAGGAGCTGTTGCCATCGTGTGTCAGGATCTTCCCTTGATCCAACCTACCGGCATTTGTTTCCTTCAGGTGGAAAGTAGTGATGAGGCACTCGGCATTCTTGCCTGCAATTGGTTTGGAAATCCTTCCAAAAAACTGCAACTGGTCGGTGTGACCGGAACCAACGGTAAAACCACCATTGCGTCACTTTTGTACGAAGTCTTCCGTAAGTTCGGCCACAAAGCCGGCTTGCTCTCTACCGTTTGCAATTATGTGGACGATGAGGCAATTCACGCGACTCACACCACGCCCGATGCTTTGGCAATCAACGAGCTGCTGGCCAGAATGGTTTCAGCCGGTTGTGACTATGCCTTTATGGAAGTGAGCTCGCACGCGGTCGATCAACGCCGTATTGCCGGATTGCAATTTGTTGGGGGCATCTTTACCAATCTGACGCGCGACCATCTGGATTACCATTTGACGGTGGAAAATTACCTGAAAGCCAAAAAACGCTTTTTCGATGACCTTCCCAAGGACGCTTTTGCTTTGACCAACGCCGACGACAAAAACGGTTCGGTGATGCTTCAGAATACCAAAGCGAGCAAGTACGATTATTCCACGCGGACACTGGCCGATTTCAAGGCGCGTGTGCTGGAAAACCATTTCGAAGGCATGCAGCTTGAAATCAACGGACGGGAAGTAAGTGTCCAATTCATCGGGCTTTTCAACGTGTCCAACCTGCTGGCCATTTATGGAGCAGCTTGTTTGTTGGGCAAAGATCCGGAAGAGGTGCTCGTGGTTTTGAGTACACTGAAACCGGTTTCGGGCCGTCTTGAATTCTTGCGTTCGCCCAACGGATTCCTCGCCATCGTCGATTATGCACATACGCCAGATGCCCTCAAAAATGTTTTGAAAAGCATCAATGAACTGGTGGAAGGCGAAGTCATCACGGTGGTGGGTGCCGGTGGAAACCGCGACAAGGGCAAGCGACCCATCATGGCCAAGGAAGCGCTGGCAGGCAGTCATAAGGTGATATTGACTTCGGACAATCCTCGTTTTGAAGAACCACAGGACATTCTGAACGATATGTACGAGGGCGTCGATGCTGGTGATCGGACCAGAGTGCTTTGCATTGTGGATCGCAAGGAAGCCATTCGCACCGCTTGCATGCTGGCCAAGCCGGGTGATGTGATACTTGTCGCCGGCAAGGGACATGAGGATTATCAAGACATCAAGGGTACCAAATATCCCTTTGACGATAAGAAAGTGATTGCAGAAGTTTACTCCACCATGAAATAACACCAGAGCCATGTTTGTAGAACTTTTCAGATACTTGGATTCACTGGATTTCCCCGGAGCCGGGATGTTCCAGTACATTTCATTCCGATCAGCATTGGCCTTTATCCTGTCCATGTTCATCGCAACGACCATCGGCAAGAAAATCATAGCCAAACTGCAAATGAAGCAGATCGGGGAAACCATCCGCGATCTCGATTTGGAAGGCCAGATGAGTAAGAGAGGTACACCGACCATGGGTGGAATCATCATCCTTTTGGCCATACTCATCCCAGTGTTGTTGCTGACCAAACTGAACAACATTTACATCATTCTGATGGTGGCTTCCACCGTTTGGTTGGGCATCATCGGCTTTACAGACGACTACATCAAGGTTTTCAAAAAAGACAAGGAAGGGCTGAAAGGCGTTTTCAAGATCCTTGGACAGGTTGGTATTGGTCTAATTGTCGGGATGGTCCTTTACTTAAGTCCGCAAGTGGTGATTCGTGAGAATGTGGAAGTGTTCCGCAACGAAAAGGTTCAAAATGTGAATTACAATCAGGACGAGGTGAAATCTACAAAAACTACGATTCCTTTCTTCAAGAACAACAACATGGATTATGCCGGTTTGTTCAACAAGATGAAAGAGCACAAACAAGCAGCAGGTTGGATTCTATTCATAGTGGTGGTTATCTTTATTGTTACCGCTGTTTCCAATGGAGCAAATTTGACCGACGGTTTGGATGGGTTGGCCACAGGTTCTTCGGCCATAATCGGGGTGGTACTCTTGGTGTTGGCATATGTGTCGTCCAACATCGTGTGGGCTTCTTACCTGAACATCATGTACATACCCGGGACGGAAGAACTGGTGGTCTATGCAGCCGCCTTTATCGGGGCAACCATCGGTTTCCTTTGGTACAACTCGTATCCGGCGCAGGTATTTATGGGTGATACGGGTAGCTTGATGCTGGGTGGTGTCATTGCCATATTCTCCATCATCATCCGCAAGGAATTGCTCATACCAATATTCTGCGGCATCTTTCTGGTGGAAGCTCTGTCGGTGATGATGCAGCGTTACTACTTCAAATACACGAAATTACGGTTTGGGGTGGGAAAACGAATTCTCAAGATGGCACCCTTGCACCACCATTTTCAAAAACAAGGATTTGCCGGTATCGATGCTCTCATTCAAAAACCATCCAGAGCCATTCCCGAATCAAAAATCACCATTCGTTTCTGGATTGTGGGCATGATTTTGGCTGTTCTGGCTATTGCAACCCTTAAAATGCGTTGATCATGAAGCGATTGGTAATCCTGGGTGCGGGGGAAAGCGGCACTGGAGCGGCAATTCTGGCCCAAAAGGAAGGCTACAACGTCTTCGTTTCGGATCTATCAGAAATAAAGCCGCAGTACAAAGCTGAACTGGACCAACGAGGCATCGCCTGGGAAGAAAAGCAACATACGGAAAGCCTCATTCTGAATGCGGACGAAGTGGTGAAAAGCCCAGGTATTCCTGACAAAGCTCCACTTATCAAGGCTTTGAAGGAAAAAGGCATTCACATCATTTCCGAAATCGAATTCGCAGGCCGTTACACCAAGGCCAAGATGATCTGCATCACTGGCAGCAATGGAAAAACGACTACGACCTTGCTGACGTATCACATCCTAAAAGGAGGTGGCTTGAACGTCGGTTTGGCTGGCAACATCGGAAACAGTTTCGCTTGGCAGGTGGCAGAAAAGCAGTTTGATTATTATGTGCTCGAACTAAGCAGTTTCCAACTTGACAACATGTACGATTTCAAGGCGGATGTGGCCATTATGCTCAATATCACGCCTGACCATCTGGACCGTTACAACTACAACATGCAGGAATATGTGGACGCTAAGTTCCGCATTCTTCAGAATATGACCGAAGCCGATTCCTTTATTTATTGGAACGACGATCCTTTGATTCGTGCCGAAGTGGCCAAACGCGAGATTCGAGCCCGCAAATTTCCATTCTCACTGAAGCGAGGTTCTGGCATCAAGGCATTCATCGAAAACCACTTGCTCGTAATCGATACGCCGGAGCAGCAATTCCAAATTGAGCAGGACGAACTATCGCTGATGGGCACGCACAACCTTTACAACTCCTTGGCAGCAGCGGTTTCGGCCAACATCACAAAGATTCGCAAGGAAAACATACGCGAAGCACTCAACAGCTTCGAAGGGGTGGAACATCGGCTCGAAAAAGTGGCCGTAGTCCGTGGCGTTACCTACATCAACGATTCCAAGGCTACGAACGTGAATTCCTGCTGGTACGCGTTGGAATCGATGACCACACCGGTTGTGCTCATCCTAGGTGGCACAGACAAAGGAAACGATTATACGGAGATTGAGCATTTGGTCATGGAGAAATGCCATACGCTCATTTATATGGGAGTAGACAACGACAAACTTCACCAATTCTTCGATGCCAAAGTGCCTGCTGCTTTTGATGCACGGTCCATGGAGGAAGCGTTGCAGCTTTCGTATGAACACGCTCAAAAGGGGGATACGGTTTTGCTTTCGCCCTGTTGCGCTAGTTTCGATTTGTTCCAAAACTACGAAGACCGAGGTGATCAGTTCAAACGGGGCGTATTAAAACTATAGAAGCATGGAAAAGGTCTATCAACTGTTTAAGGGAGACAAGATTGTCTGGATATTGTACGCTGTACTCTGTATTATTTCGCTGATTGAGGTTTACAGCGCTTCAAGTACCCTGACGTACCGCTCCCACAACACGACGGGACCGATTATGAGGCACGCTATGTTTTTGCTGTTGGGTACTTTGGTGGTGATTATCATCCACAACATCAATTACAAACATGCTTCGGTACTTGGATTCATCACGCTTTTCGTTGCGGTTATCCTATTGATACTCACGCCCATCATTGGAGTCAGGGTCAACGATGCCTCCCGTTGGATCGAATTTTTTGGCATCCAGTTCCAGCCTTCGGAGTTTGCGAAATTGTCGATGGTGATTTTGACGGCTTTTATCTTGAGTAAAAGCCAACGATCGCAGGAACAACTCAAGATTTCCTTTTGGATTATCTTGGTTTTGACCGGTGGTTTTGCCGTTCTCATCATTGGTGAAAACCTTTCCACCGCTTTGTTGCTTTGCATTGTGGTCTATGTCCTGATGATTTTCGGACGGGTACCTTGGAGGCAAATGGGGAGATTGTTGCTGGCGGTTGCTGTGGCCGGAGGATTGTTCTTCTTTATCTTGTTTCTGATACCCAAGATTGACAAGGTGCCTCGCTGGGAAACTTGGCACAACCGTGTTTACCTGCATGAACCTGGTGTGATGGAGGCCGGTTTCGAAATAACCAAAGCCAATTACCAGCCGGCACATGCTAAAATGGCCATTGCTAATGGTTCGGTCACTGGCGTTTTCCCAGGAAACAGTACGCAGCGGGATTATTTGCCACAGGCATATTCCGACTTTATTTATGCCATTATCATCGAAGAGATGGGCTGGTTTGGAGCTTTGCTCATACCATTTCTCTATTTGGTTTTGATGTATCGAGGGTTGCGGATCGCCAAAAAGTGTACCAAGATATTCCCCATGCTTTTGGTGATGGGCTCTACCATGATGATTGGTCTACAGGCTTTTATAAACATGCTGGTGGCCGTAGGCGCCGGTCCGGTCACGGGGCAGCCAATGCCGCTGATCAGTCGAGGAGGAACATCGACCATCATCACCTGCATCTATTTTGGAATCATTCTGAGCGTGAGCCGTTTTGCGGTTTCCGACGAAAATAATTCGAACGAGGTTACTCCCGAGGAAGAAGCACTTCAAGTGGAGGAACACGATGTCTCTAAAGAATACGGCGTATAAAAAATAAAGCTATGGACGAAATTCGCATCATTGTTTCAGGCGGTGGCACCGGTGGCCACATCTTTCCAGCCATTTCCATCGCGAATGCCTTAAGAGATCGTTATCCAGAGCGGGTCAAGATCCTATTTGTCGGTGCGGAAGGCCGCATGGAGATGGACAGGGTGCCTGCAGCAGGATACGAAATCGTGGGTCTGCCCATTCGTGGGTTCGACCGTGCCCATCTTTTTAACAACATCAAGATCTTGTATTTGCTTTTTAAAAGCTTGATCAAGGCCAGAAAAATCATTAAAACATTTAAACCGCAGGTGGCTGTCGGTGTCGGCGGTTATGCCAGCGGACCGCTTTTGAGGGCTGCCGCTGCGAAGGGAGTACCCACCGTGATTCAGGAACAGAATTCGTATGCTGGGGTCACGAACAAGTTATTGGCCTCCAAAGCTGCTAAAATTTGCGTGGCCTATCCGGGCATGGAACGTTTCTTTCCTGCGGAAAAGATCTTGCTGACCGGAAATCCAGTCCGTCAGGATTTGCTTGCAGGAGAAGATCTCAGAGCCAAGGGCCAAGCATTCTACCAATTGGATCCAGCCAAAAAGACCTTGTTGGTGATAGGTGGTAGTCTTGGAGCCCGAACCTTGAACGAAAGCATGATGGTTTATTTGGACGAACTGGAAGCGGCCACCGATTTGCAGGTGATTTGGCAAACGGGCAATTATTATTTCCAGAAAATTCAGGAACGCCTTGCCGGTAGGACGTTGAAAAACGTGAAGGTGGTCGAATTCGTCCATCTGATGAATCTGGCTTACGCTGCCGCCGACCTGATTATTTCCAGAGCCGGTGCCAGTTCCATTTCTGAACTCTGTCTGTTGCAGAAGGCGGTTATTCTGGTGCCTTCGCCCAATGTGGCCGAAGATCATCAGACCAAAAATGCTGAGGCCTTGGTTAAGGAAGATGCAGCAATCATGGTAAAGGACGCTGAAGCTCGATCAACCCTGATTCCAAGGGCATTGTCATTGATCAGGCAACCCGAGAGACTTGCCACGTTGAGATCCAACATTCTGAAACTGGCTCAACACGACTCGGCTGAACGCATCGCCGATGAAATTTTCAAACTGATTAAAATATAATGGCTTACCACTACTCCCATATTTATTTCGTCGGCATAGGCGGCATCGGCATGAGCAATTTGGCCAGGTATTTCCGTACCAGAGGCAAGGCAGTGGCTGGATACGACCGCACCGAAACGCCGCTGACCCAGCAATTGGAGTCGGAAGGCATCGAGGTGCATTATACGGAGGATTCAGCCGCCATACCCATCGATTTCCTTAACGCTGCCACGACGCTGGTTGTGCGAACACCCGCTGTTCCCGAAGACCATGCCGAACTTCGCTTTTTCCGGAAGAACGGCTATAAGATTCTGAAACGCGCTCAAGTGCTTGGTGCCGTTTCGCAGGACAGCCGCAGCCTCTGCATCGCCGGAACTCACGGAAAAACCACTACGACTACGCTGACGGCACATCTTTTAAGGCAGTCTCATGTAGATTGCAATGCTTTTTTGGGAGGCATTTCCAACAATTACGACACCAACCTGCTGTTGAGCGACAAGAGCGACCTGACGGTAATCGAAGCCGATGAATACGACCGTTCCTTTCACCAACTCACGCCCTACATGGCCGTCATTACCTCGGTGGATGCCGACCATCTGGATATTTACAACACGCATACCGAGTACCTGGAAAGTTTTGCCCATTTCACGGAATTGATTCGCCCCGACGGCTGTTTGGTCATTAAAAAGGGACTCCCGCTGAAATACCGCCTGCAAAAAGGCGCCAAAGCCTATACCTACAGCGTCGAGGAACATGCCGATTTCTACGGTGAAAAGGTGCATTATGAGAACGGTCGCTTGTTTTTCGATTTCTATTACCCTAGCGGAAGCATTCTGAATATGGAGTTGGGCGTTCCCATCCGCATCAACGTGGAAAATGCGGTGGCAGCCATGGCTCTGGCACATCTCAGCGGTGTAACTGATGAGGAATTGCGCGCAGGCCTGGCTTGTTTCAAAGGCAGCAAGCGCCGGTTCGACTTCAGGGTTCGTCGGGACGATTTCGTTTACATCGACGATTACGCCCATCACCCCGAAGAATTACGCGCCAGCATCCATTCCATCAAGGAACTGTACCCGGGCAAAAAGGTGACCGGCATTTTTCAGCCACACCTTTACAGTCGAACTCAAGATTTTGCCGATGCGTTCGCAGAAGTACTGTCAGAACTCGACGATTTGATCCTTTTGGACATTTATCCGGCACGTGAATTACCTATACCTGGAGTCACTTCCGAGATGATTCTTAAGAAAGTGACGAGTCGCTCAAAAACAGTTACTTCGCTCGATAAAGTTTTTGACCTATTAACCCAAAAGAAACCAGAAATCTTGGTAACTTTGGGGGCCGGAAGTATTGATACGCTGGTGCCTGAGCTCACAAAACGCTACGACGCATGCTAAAAAAGATACTTGGAATATTGGCGGCCTTGGCTATGCTGGCTTATCTGATTTTTGCCATCGTGCAATTTTCGGCAGTGCCAGGCGAGCAAAAATGCAGGGAAGTCGTTATCCAAGTGATGGACAGTACGGATCGTGCCTATGTGAGCACACCTGAAGTCAGGCAATTGATGAAACTGAACAGCCTTGAACTGATCGGGCAGCGGCTCGATGAAATCCGTTACAGGAGGGTTGAGTACGTGGTTTCGGTCATGCGCATGGTTCGTAGGGTTGACTGTTTTTCCACCAATTCGGGCAAGGTCATCGTCCGGATTTGGCAATATTCGCCGGTTTTGAGGATCATGCAGGAGCAGGGCAACTTTTACGTCGATGCTACCGGACAGCGCCTCGAGATTAGTTTCAATTCGGCAGCCAACGTGCTGGTGGCATCCGGTTCCATCCGTGATTCCGTTCACATCAGGCGGTTGTATCGAATGGCAATGTTGCTCCGTCAAGATCCGTTTTGGGATGCTCAGATTGTTCAGATCTTTGTGAAACCGAACGGAGAATGGATTTTGGTACCAAGGGTTGGAGGCTATGAAATTGAGTTCGGCCTTCCAAACGAAGTGGAAGATAAACTCATGAGGCTTAAGCTTTTTTATCAGAAAGCGTTGCCGAAAGCAGGCTGGGAAAAGTATTCCAGCATAAACGTCAAATACAGGAAACAGATAATATGCACCAAAAAAGTGGAATGAAATGAATGGAACAGCCGATTATGTAATGGCGATCGATCTTGGAAGTTCAAGAATCGTTGCGGGTCTGGGTAAAAGGGACGCGGAAGGAGCAATCCGTATCATCGCCCTCAAGCAGATGCCTTCCGATTCGGAGATTCGTCGCGGCATCGTACACAATATTGAAGATGTAGCCGGAACTGTCCGTAAACTCAAGGAAGACCTGAGCAATTCACAAACCCCACCGTTGGTTGTGAACCACGTTTATGTCGGGATAAATGGTTATACACTTCGGACCAAAGACGTGCATGTGTTCTCACAATTTGCAGGAACCGAGTTGTTTACCGAAAAGGAACTCGATGAGTTGACGGATCAGATTCCCGAAAACCTGCCCGAAGATTTTTACCCGATCAACGTCTATCAACAAGAATTCTTGGTGGATGGAAAGCTCGATCGCAGCCCCATCGGTACCACTCCGAAACAAGTGGACGCCCATTTCAAGGTTATTGGAGGTATTGAGGATGTAGCCAGAAAGACCGAAACCGCTTTCGAAAGCATCAAACTGAGCGCGAATCTGGAACTCGGGCCCATCGCTTCCGCAGAAGCCGTTCTGATGCCTGAAGAAAAATCGAAGGGTGTCGTTTGCGTGGATTTCGGTGCTGAAACTACTTCCATCTGCATTTATAAAAACGAATTGGTCCGCTACGTTTCCGTTCTTCCTTTCGGCGGTCGGAACCTAACGCTTGATTTGTTGCAACTCAATCTCGATGAGGAAGATGCCGAAAGCTTGAAACTGCTGAAAGGTACTGCCCTGCATTATACGGATTTCGAAGCGCAAGAAGGCGAGGAGCCTTTCACCAAGGAAGACCAAGAAGTCAATGAGATTCTGGTGGCCCGCATCGAGGAAATCGTCGAAAATATTTGGGCGCAGATCAACCGTTCAGGCATTGAAACCAACAAATTGCTTTCCGGCATTGTCATAACCGGTGGTGCATCCAAGTTGCCCGATTTAGAAAAACTGCTGGCACGCAAAACAGGTTTGCCAGTCCGCAAGGGTGATTCTTCCATGTATTTGGATGCGAATTCAGCAGCTGTGTTTGGAAAGCCTGAATATGCCAGATGCATCGGTTTGATTTTGCTGGGTAAAGATGGCTGCTTTGCCATTGTCGAAAAAGAACCTGTCGTTGAAGTGGTAAAAACGCCTGTGGTTCACGAACAAACCTTGGAGGGTTTCCCTGAAGAAAAGCCAATCATGCAACCTAGAAAACCGGTCAAAGAAAAGCACGTTAAGCCCCCAAAACCGCCCAAAGAACCTAAAACCGGCGGATTAAAGAATATTTTTGGTAGCATTACCGACTTCCTCAACAACGATAACTGATCAACCCTACGACTATGGACGATATAATGGATTTCGATTTTCCAACGGTGGCAAAGACCATCATCAAGGTCATCGGTGTTGGTGGCGGCGGTAGCAATGCCGTGAACCACATGTACAAGGAAGGCATTCAGGATGTGACCTTCATGCTTTGCAATACCGACAATCAGGCTTTGCTTCATTCCTCCGTACCCACGCGGCTTCAGCTCGGTATTGAGACAACCAAAGGCCTTGGTGCAGGGAATGACCCAGTCAAAGCACGCCAGGCAGCCGAAGAAAGCTTGGAAGACATTCGCAAGGCATTGAACGATGATACCCGCATGGTATTCATCACGGCTGGTATGGGTGGCGGAACCGGAACCGGTGCTGCTCCAGTCGTAGCCGAAGTGGCTAAAGGCATGGACATCTTGACGGTTGGCATCGTGACCATTCCGTTCGAATGGGAGGGCGATTCCAAAATTGACCAGGCCTTGGACGGTGTGGAAGAAATGAGCAAGCACGTAGATGCGTTGTTGGTGATCAACAACGAGCAACTTCGCCGCATTTACCCGGATCTCGAAATTAAGGATGCTTTCAAAAAAGCCGACGATACCCTAACCATCGCTGCCAAGAGCATAGCCGAAATCATCACCGTTCCTGGTCACATCAACTTGGACTTTGCCGACGTAAGCCGTGTGATGAAAGACGGTGGCGTTGCCATCATGAGTACAGGCTACGGAGTAGGCGAAACACGTGTTTCCGATGCCATGACCGATGCCATGAACTCACCGCTGCTCAACAACAACGACGTGTTCAATGCTAAGAAAGTATTGTTCAACATTTCCTGCAGCGAAACCAAAGGTCTGTTCATGCACGAAATGGGCCAGATCAACGAATTTATGAAGAAATTCACTTCCCGCTTGGAAGTGATCTGGGGTATATCCTTCGACAATTCTTTGGGCGATCAACTCAAAGTGACGCTGTTGGCTACTGGTTTCAACATCCAGAATATTCCTCACGCAGGTGAACGGACTCAGAAAATGTCGGATGATGAGCTTCGTAAAGTGCAGGAAGCCAACCAGAAACGCGACGAATGGAAGCGCACGCTTTACAAAAACAAACTCGAAAAAACACCGCGCTACAAAAAGTACGAACCCTACGTGCTAACCGATGAGCAAATGGACAACGATGCGGTGATCGATTTGCTGATTCAAGAGCCGGCCAACAAGCGGGACAGCAATTTTCTGTCGCGAGTGAATTTTTAAACAATTTTTCCCTTCATGTATGGGAATTGTAAAGAGCAGTCTTAGTATATTTGAGGCTGCTTTTTGTATTTATTTTTGTAGCAAGTGTTTTTCATTTTATTTTCGAACATTAAAATAAGTATTTATGAGAAAATTTACCTTAACGCTTTTGAGTTTGCTTTTAATTGCAGGCTTAGAGATGTTCGGTGCCAGTTTGCCTTTGAAAGGCGGCTATTATCGAATTCGGAATTTTACAGCCAACACCTTTATTGGTGGGACAGGCACCGGTAGCGGCTCGGTTATCCACCAGTTGCCATCTGTTGACTCACTTTTTCAAATTTTCAAGGTGACACTAAACAGCACCAACGGCTATTACAGCTTTCAACAGAAAGAGAGCGGCTTGTACATCACCCACGACAATTCATGGAATGGTTCCTTTGCCGCCAAAGTTGCAACGACTCGTCAGAGCTGGTTCATTGACAATGTAACTTCGGTGGATTATTGCACCATCAACCGTGTTAAGGATGACAATTCCCATACTGCTGGAATTGGATATGATAATGCAGTTGCTGGTAATTCACTTTACATGGATAAGACCATCAGCAGGCAAAACAAATGGATTTTCGAGCCCATTATCTCGTTGGATCTGGCAGATCTTCAAACCTTGGTCAATCAGGCCACTGCTTTGAGCGCCACTGCTTTGGCAAGTCAGATTTCCGCAGCTTCAGCCTTATTGACCAGCACCATCGAAGCAGATATCCTCACTGCAACGTCAACCTTACAAACCGCCATCGACAATTACAAGATCACAGCTTTGCTAGAAAGTGCTGCTAATGCAACGCAGGAGTCACCTGTTGATGTCACTGGACTTTTAGCCAACCCCTCTTTCGAAGATGGATTAACTGGATGGACCAATACTGGTTTTGCCCTTCAGAGCAATGCATGGCCCAAGAAAACAGGCACTTATTTTACGGAGAAATACATTACTTCCTCTTCCACAACCGTTCAAGGTGTAGCCAATGCCTCCATTGTTCAAACTCTGAAAATGTCTGTTCCGAACGGAAAATACAAACTCATCGCAGTGGCTCAGGGTCTTCAGCAAGCATTCCTACCTCCACTTGCAATATCCCCGACGGGTGTGTCGCTCTTTGGCAACCTCGCTTCCATTGAAGTTGGTGATTCCGCTCTATATACTTTGGAAAACATCATCGTAGTTGACAAAACATTGACAATTGGTCTTAAAACCATAAGCGCAACCGCCAATTGGGTTGCTGCTGATAATTTCCAATTGCTCTATCAAGGTGTCGATTTGAACGCACTTGCCAATACGCTGAGCGGATTGGTTACAACAGGTAGCAGCATTACTGGTGTCATTCAAACGGCTGCTTCTGCCGAACTTGCAGCTGCCATTGCCGAAGCCAACACCGTATTGAGCAATAGGACGGAGGCAACTTTGAATGCTTCCATTACGCGCATTAATGCAGCCATCATTGCTGTAAACGCTTCAAAAACGACGTATATAGATCTGAACAACAGCGTTATAGCTGCTAAAGCTGCCGTTGCCCTGTACGATGACCCTCAAATCAATAAAACAGTCGTCAATGCTGATATTGCGCTAGCACAAGGTATTTATGACACCCACCTTTTGGATGTGACCGGCACCAATGCCGCCAAGGATTCATTAGTTAAGGCTGTTTTAAATTTTCAAATGGATAATGCCTCGCTAAATATTCCTGTCGTGCTGACATCACTGATAGTCAATCCAGGATTTAGCACAAACTCCGGTACCGGTTGGACGGGAGCAAACGGCGCGGGTAATTTTTCTGAATATGAGCTTTATAATAAATCCACGATTGATTTTTATCAAACCATCACTGGCTTGCGCAAGGGTCAATACATGGTTACCGTTCAAGGGTACCATCGTCCAGGCGACCATTCGGATGCAAAAGTTGCGGCACATAATGATGGTTCAGAAGTCATTCCGGTCGCTTTGTATGCCAATACCAAAACATCTCCTTTGCTTTCAATCTATTCAGACCCAACGTGTACTTCTACCACAGGCACTTGGATAGCTGGTGACGGTGTCATTTATCCCAACAATATGGAAACTGTAAGTATCATGTTCGCGGCAGGTAAATATAGTGGGAATTCGGTCATCGGTTATGTCGGCGACGACGGAATATTGAAGTTAGGTATTAAGACGATCGGAACCCCTGCAGCCAACAGTTGGAGCATTTTTGACAACTTCAAATTGAGCTATGTGGGATTGCCGGAATTGGAAGGTTACTTGATCGATCTTGAAACAATTTCCATTGCTGCCAAGGAGTTTATGGGCGGAATTGATTCAATAACTCAAGTTTCTCCCAAAGGCGAGAAGGTCATTGGAAAATACCTCAACAGTGATTGGACTAAACTTGACAGTTTATTAATTGTTGTCGATAATGTCATTAACAGTTATGTTGATCAGTTATATACTGGAACGGTTTCTGATGTATTGAATCTTCAAAGTGCGGTTGTTTCTGCAAGAAATGCGTTGGTGCGCTATTTACCCATGAACGAACTGCCCAATGGTGAGTATTACATCAAAATTGCCGATATGTTCTACTGGAACAATCCTGGCATCGATGTCCTTGTGGATGGTACAAATCCGAGTGTCGGAAATTCTGGTTTGGTCATGGATTTGAACGTAACCACCGGCGCACAGATTGTCAAAGTGGCCAAACTTTCTGGCGTGGATAACATAACTGCCATTACCAGGTATTCCATGTTCAGCCTCCTTGATGGTCGTAACATCACCGAAAGATGTGTATTCCAATCGACTTGGGGCACCTGGGACGGCGGTAGCGATGACGAATGGCGCACCCATAACATTTATTACAATGGCACCGGGTATGCTGTACAAGCTGCTGGTAGCTCCTCCAATAGAGGTTACTGGGCGTACATGACAAATGATCAGACAATAGCTGCTTCCAACATCGGAACCGCTTCAGATACCAATTATGTATTTAAGTTCATTCCTGTTAAAACCATCTTTGCAGATGAAGTTGTAAAAGGAAGAACATCCTTCAACAGTGCTGTCGTTGGTCCTGAAGCCAGTCAGTATTCTCAAGCTGTTTACTATGCCTTCAAAACGGCTCTGGAAGCTGCAGAAGCTGTTGTTACGGCTGGAACCGCCGGCTCCAGTAACTTGTTTGCCTATGAAACTGCTTTGAAATCGTTCTTGAAGAACAGCGAAGTTGCCGTTGATCGTGTCGCGAATGCGACTCCTTCAGTTATTGGTGGGAAACAAAAGATCGTCGTGAAGTCGGAGTCCAATCAACTGGTTTCCATCTACTCCCTGACCGGCGTTGTTGTCTCTTCACAGGTTTCTGCAGGTGTGTATGAAATCTCGGTTGATCCTGGCTATTATTTGGTTCGAATCAATAACAGAGTCACGAAAGTTGTTGTGAAGTAGTATTTCTCAATCCATAAAAAAGCGGAGGTCTTTCATAGAAGGACCTCCGTTTTCGCTTAAATAACGGCTACTTGGAACACTTATCCACTCATTTTTTTGTATTTTTGTACCACCGATAACTATAACCAACACCTTTTGAACATGAACTTAGCTGAACAAATAGATGCCGACCTGAAGGCTGCCATGATAGCCAGGGACGAAGTCCGCAAACTGACGGTTCGCGGCATCAAAAAAGAAATCATCGAAGCCAAAACCGCTCCCGGTGCGAATGGTGAAATCACGGACGACATGATTCTCAAGATTGTGACCAAACTGCTCAAACAACGCAAGGATTCCGCTGCCATCTATGTGCAACAGAACCGCCCGGAATTAGCAGAAAATGAGATGCTTGAAGCGGCCATTTTGGAATCGTACCTGCCCAAACAGATGAGCGCCGAAGAATTGGAAGCTGCTGTAAAAGCCGTTGTTGTTGAAACCGGCGCTACCGGCCCCAAGGATATGGGCAAGGTGATGGGCGTGGCCAGCAAGCAATTGGCTGGCAAGGCGGAAGGAAGATTGATTTCGGAAATGGTAAAAACAGTGCTGAATAGTTTGTAAAGATTCTCCGTCATATAAAAATTAGGCTGCTCGTTTTCGGGCAGCCTAACTTTTTTTATAGGACTCTGGTTCCGCCACCCTTCAAAAGATTGTCCGACTTGGTGATGATGACTTCCTTCACCCCGGCATCGATGGCTTCGTAGGCATTTTCCAGTTTGGGTATCATACCACCCTGAATGATACCGCTTTCCACATAGTTGGCAAAGATTTCACGGGTAATTTTTGGAATGACGCTGCTGTCGTCGTCGGCATCCATGAGCACGCCTTCTTTTTCGAAGCAGTACATCAGGGTAACGTCAAAATGTTTGGCCAGTGCTTTGGCGGCTTCTCCAGCGATGGTGTCAGCGTTGGTGTTCAGCATGTTGCCTTTTTTATCGTGGGTTAGAGGAGCCAAAACGGGAACCACCCCTTGATGGATCAAGCTGGCTAAAATTTCCGAATGCACTTCTTTAACGTCACCGACATAACCGTAATCCACTTCACCAACTGGACGTTTTTCGGAACGCATGTAGTTGAGGTCGGCACCAGTGAGGCCTAGTGCATTGACATTCAATGCCTGCAATCCGGCTACAATGTTTTTATTCACCAAGCCTGCATAGACCATGGTCACCACTTTCAGCGTTTCCAGGTCGGTGATGCGACGTCCGTTCACCATTTGGCTTTCGATGCCCAGCTTGGCGGCAACTTGCGTGGCAGATCTGCCTCCGCCGTGAACCAATACTTTGTGGCCTTCGAGTTGTGCGAAGTCCTTTAAAAGGGCGAGCAAGGATTCGGGTTCCTCAACGATTTTTCCTCCGACTTTGATGACGATTAGTTTTTCCATGGTTTATTGGGCATCTCTTTGACGGATTTCCACACGACGGATTTTTCCGCTGATGGTTTTGGGCAGTTCGTCCACGAATTCGATGATGCGTGGGTATTTGTATGGGGCGGTCACTTCTTTGACGTGGTCTTGAATTTCTTTGACGAGTGCGTCGCCGGCTTTATCCTTCCAATCTTTGGCTAGGATGACAGTGGCTTTGACGATTTGGCCGCGGATTTCGTCCGGAACGCCGGTGATGGCGCATTCCACGACGGCCGGATGGGTCATCAGTGCGCTTTCCACTTCGAACGGACCGATGCGGTAACCTGAACTCTTGATGACATCGTCAGCGCGTCCGACGAACCAGTAGTATCCATCTTCGTCCTTGTAGGCCAAGTCACCAGTGTAGTAGATGCCGTCTTGCATAGCTTCGTCCGTGAGCTGTTTGTTGCGGTAGTAGCCTTTGAACATGCCGACCGGGTATTTTTTGTCGTAGCGAATCACGATTTGACCTTGTTCACCGGCTTCGGCAGAGCGACCGTCTGGGGTAAGTAGGTCCACGTCGTAGTGCGGGTTCGGCAAGCCCATGGAACCGGGTTTGGGCTCCACCCAAGGCGTGGTGAGCACGGTGGGGGTGGTTTCGCTTTGGCCGTAACCTTCGCGGAGCTTGATGCCGGTGAGGTTGTAGAACTGTTCATAAACCGCTGGATTCAACGCTTCGCCGGCGATGGTGCACCATTCGAGGCTTGAAAGGTCGTATTTGGTGAGGTCTTCGCGAATAAGGAAGCGGAAAATGGTGGGCGGTGCGCAGAGTGAGGTCACCTTGTGTTTGGCAAGAATGGCCAGCATTTCTGAAGGGGTGAATTTCTCGTGGTCATAGACAAAGACGGTGGTGCCGGCTATCCATTGGCCGTAGAGTTTGCCCCAGACGGCTTTGAGCCAGCCGGTGTCGGCGATGGTAAGGTGGATGCTTTCTTCGTGTAGGTTGTGCCAGTAACTGGCTGTAACAATGTGACCAAGCGGATAGGCGCAGTCCAAGAACACCATTTTGGGATTGCCGGTGGTGCCGGAGGTGAAACTGACGATGAGCGGGTCGCTGTTCTTGGTAGGCTCTAATGGGCGTTCAAAGGGTTTGGCAGTAGCGATACCTTTGTGGAAGTCGTTCCAACCTTCGGGGATGAACGGGCCGATGGAAACTAGGGTTTTAAGCGAGGGGGATTCTGGCAGGGCAGCATTGATGTGGCCAATCACCAATTCGTCGCCGTCGCAAACGATGGCTTTGATATCGGCTGCGTTGTTGCGGTAGATGATGTCTTTTTTAGTGAGAAGGTGTGTTGCCGGTATGATGACGGCGCCGATTTTGTGAAGTGCCAGGATGGTGAACCAGAATTCAGCCCGACGTTTGAGAATGGCCATGACCATATCGCCCTTGACAATACCGAGGGAACTCAGGTAGCCTGCCGTACGGTCGGATAATTCTTTGAGTTCGCCAAAAGTATAGGTCTTGCTGGCTCCTTGGTCGTTGGTCCAAAGCAAAGCTCTTTTGTTCGGCTGAATTCGAGCCCATTCGTCCACGACGTCGTAGGCAAAATTAAAATCTTCGGGGACGATGAGTTCGTAGTTCTTCTTAAAGTCCTCGAAATCGGTAAATTTCGTTTGTTTGAGATACTTCTCTATCATTGTTTTGCAGGTGTATCGGTTAAAAAATGATGGCCAGGAATTTTACGGGAGCATCGTTAAGTGCTTTCATGCCATGTGGTTTGGTGGCATCGAAATAGAGGCTGTCGCCAGCATTTAATTGAAGGTCCTTGCCGTCAATGCTGATGTGCATGCTGCCATCGAGCACGTAATTGAATTCTTGCCCGTCGTGGCTGTTCAGGTGGATGGGCGTGCCTTCGGGTTTGGGATCCACCGTAACTACAAACGGATCGGCTTTGCGGTGGGCGAATTCGGCTGCAAGCGACTGGTATTTGTAGGAGCTGGTACGTTCCATGGCGGTGCCTTGACCGGCGCGGGTCAGAAAATAGGTGGAAACGTTGGGTTCAGCACCAAAAAGCAGAGCGGTGAGTTCCACGTTGAAATGTCGGGAAATGTTTTGGAGGGCGCTCACCGGAATGTCCTTCTTTCCGCTCTCGTAGCCGATGTATTCTTCTACGGGAATGTGACAGACTTCAGCCATTTCTGAAACGCTGATTTCCAGTATGTCACGCAAACCGCCGAGGCGCTGGGCGATTTCTTCAATCTGCTTGTTCATAATATTTTGGTGTTTAAGTACCGATTTGTAAGCAAAGGTACATTTTTCACTACAAAATCCGTAGTTTTGCAGGTACAAATACATCGCTCCATGAAGATTCTAATAACCTACGCTTTGGAGGCTGAACGCGGTAGCTGGCAGATTTCCGGTCACGAACTTTTTTTCTGTAAAACTGGTGTTGGAAAGGTTTCTGCCGCGTTACACACCTATGAAAAAGCGCTTGCGCTCAAACCAGATTTGGTGTTGGCTGTCGGCACGGCCGGAACGTTGCACCATCAGGTTGGCGACATCGTAGTGGCGGATTATTTTGTAGACAGGGATCTCGAAAAGATTGCGCACTTGGGCGTACCTTTTCAGCTTAATTTCTCCGATGAATTGGTTGCTTTTCCCTTTAAGAAGGTGGTTGACGGGACGGTTTCAACCGGGGATACGTTTCAGGAAAATGCCGATGATTCTGCTGCCGGTGAACGTGCCGATGTATTCGATATGGAGGCGATTGGCGGTGCACAGGCGTGTAAAATGCTGGGCATACCCTTCGTGGCGGTAAAATACATTACGGATGTGATTGGACAGAATTCCATCAAGCATTGGGAGGAAAAGTTGGAGGATGCCAGAATTGGGCTCGAAGACTATTTAAAGACTTTATTGTAGTCAACCCAACGACTATTCCAGCAGGCGGTTTTCAAGAATCCGATCTGGGCCGAAATCTTTGATTTGAAGGTACTGTACCGTCGTGCCTTCCAACGCAGCCTTGGGCAGCATGCCGATGACCTCGCTATAAGCGATACTAACGTTCCTAGCTGCAGCTTCTTCGCGGATGCAGTCAAATACTTGACGCATGGATGTTTGTGAGAAGTCGGTCAAATTCATGGAAACCTGAGCCTGGCCTTTGTCCGCCAAATAAATGCCCAAAGCCTTGACGCAGGGAAATCCTCCACTAGAAAATCGAATTTTCCGAGCAATGGCCTTGGCAATTTCCAAATTGTCTGTATTCAGATTGACGTTCCAGGCAATTAAAAAGTTGCGTGCTCCAATGATGGTGGCACCTGCCGTCGGATGGGGTTGGGAGGGGCCGAAGTCTGGTGTCCACAAGGGATCCTGCATTTTCTCTGCCAGCCCCTCGAATTGCCCTTTTCGAACATCGGCCAAGTTTTCCCGATGAGGTGAGCTGGCGGCTTTTTCGTAGAGATAAACGGGTAAGTCGTATGCCTGAGAAACTTCTGCTGCTACGTCATTGGCGAGCAAAATGGCTTCGGCCATGGACATGTTTTGGATGGGAATGAAGGGTACCACGTCTGCTGTGCCCATGCGTGGATGCTCGCCGTGATGCTTGTTCAAATCGATCTCGCGAACAGCAGTGCCAATGGCATTTACCACGGCTTTTTTCATGGCTTCGGGTGAACCTATCGCCGTAACAACCATGCGGTTGTGGCTGACATCGTTGCTGTAGTCCAGCAATTTGACGCCCTCCACGCCCCGAAAGCAATCGACGATCCGTTCCATCTTGGCTCTATCCCTACCTTCGCTGAAGTTTGGAACACATTCCACCAGTTTGTCAAAACTATTCATAAGGCGAAGATAAAAAAGAAGCTATTTATTCAGCCTTCTTCTCCAAATGCTGAAGCCCTACCAGCACCGCATCCGAAACCTTGAAAGCAGTGCCATGACGAACACCTGCTGGGAAGCGAATCATGTCCGATATGTCTTCCCAAACCGGCTTGTTCAGATTCTTGCACCGAACCGCACCGTATTTTTTGTCCCGATATTTGTCCCAATATACATAGGTGTATTTGCCAATCTGTAGGGCCGTGGGGCCTTCAGCCCATTGCTTTCCGGTAAAGGGTTCAGCAGTAGGTTTTGGGAAAGCAGTCAATTTTTTGGAAGCCACCATTCGGATGTTCTTTTCAACCGGTTCTTTGGTTTCATTCTTGATGAACATGTAATAGGTGCCACTTTTTTTCATCACAAAGGCATCGATGCAGTTGAATCCAGGGTCGTAGAACAACGCGGTCTTGGAGAAAGTCACGAAATCCTGGGTGGTGGTGTAATACATTCGGTGGTTGTAACCGTCCTCGGCTGTTCCAATTTCAGGGAATTTGCCAGGAATGGTGGAAGCCCAAATAATGTAAAAGGTCTTGCTCGGTTTGTCGTAATACAGTTCAGGAGCCCAGGTATTCCGAGTGGTCGGTTCGTCCGCCATGACAGGAAGCGTCTTTTGTTCCGACCAGTTGATCAAGTCTTTGGACGAAGCGTACCCAATGCAGTTTTCGGTCCATCCGCTGGTCCAAACCATGTGAAATACGCCATTGGCATCCTGTACGACGCTCGGATCACGCATTAGTTTGGATACACCGGCCGTAGGTGTGAGCAAGGACTTCCCGTTGTTGAGGGTTCGCCAGGTCAAACCGTCCAGACTGTACATCAGATGCAATCCATCGGCACCGTTTCCGGTGAAATAACTAAATAAGTACGCCGGGTCGTTTTTCGAGATCATCGAAAGGATGTCGGTTTCCTTCTTTTGTTTTACTTTGCCGGCGGCATAAAGCGTCACAGGAACCAGCAACAAGGCCAGTAGCGTCAATTTGAGATGTTTCAGGATCATGTTGTTGTTCGTTTTTCAGTTAAAGAATGTTTTTAAGCGTGTGCCCCATGCGTTCCTTCTTGGTCATCATGTAGAACTGGTTGTATTCGTTCGGTTGCACTTCGATGGTGACGTTCTCCGTAATGGTCAAACCATAGGCTTCCAATCCGATGCGTTTAACTGGGTTGTTGGTCATGAGCCTCATTTTGCTGACGCCCACTTGACGAAGTATCTGAGCGCCTACTCCATAGTCACGTTCATCGGCGTTGAAGCCCAAGTGAATGTTCGCATCGACGGTATCCATACCTTCCTCTTGTAGTTTGTACGCCATGATTTTGTTCATCAAACCGATGCCGCGGCCTTCTTGGTTCATATAAACCAATACGCCTTTGCCTTCCTTTTCGATGGCTCTCATGGCTTGATGCAACTGCTCACCGCATTCGCAACGCATGGAACCCAGAATGTCGCCGGTTACGCAGGAGGAGTGCACGCGCACCAGAATGGATTCATCCGGTCCCCATTCGCCCTTTACCAAGGCCACGTGTTCAAGGCCGTTGGAAATCTGTTTGAACGGAATCAGGTGGAACATGCCGTATTTGGTGGGCATTTTTACCCGTACACCCATTTCAACCAACGATTCCTGCTTCAGACGATAGGCAATCAAATCTTGAATCGTTATGATTTTCATATTGAATTGTTTGGCCATTGCCATCAGCTCGGGCATTCTGGCCATGGTGCCGTCGTCGTTCATCACTTCGATGAGTGCGGCGGCGGGTTTAAGGCCGGCCAGGCGGCATAGGTCGATAGAGGCTTCCGTATGACCTGCGCGACGCAAAACGCCTTTGCTTTTAGCATACAACGGGCTGATGTGACCGGGACGACCAAGATCTTCGGGTTTGGTGTTCGGATCGGCCAACGCGCGAATGGTCATGGCTCTATCCTGAGCGGAAACCCCTGTGGCACAGCCTTCCAATAAGTCCACCGTCACGGTGAATGGCGTTCCTAGCAGGGACGTGTTGGTGGAAACCTGTTTCTCCAGATCCAGTTCGGCGCAACGTTCTTCTGTGATGGGAGCACATAAGACACCTCGGCCTTGAGTAATCATAAAATTCACTTTCTCTGGCGTAATGAGTTCAGCAGAGGTAATGAAATCACCTTCATTCTCACGGTCTTCGTCGTCCACGGCAATGATGATGTTTCCTTTTGCAATTTCTTCGATTGCTTCCTCTATACTGTTCAGTTTAAATTCGCTCATGTTGTTGTTTTTTATGGCGAACCCACACTTTGGCATGCTTGTACATGCGTTTTGGATTCAGCCAGGTTTTGATAAATAAGATATAAGCATCTCCGTTTAGGATCTGTGAATCCTTGACGGCTTTATACGTGAGGAACAATCCCAACGGAAAGAGCACCGCTGAACTGATCCAACCACCCAGAACGGGTTCCCACAGACCGTCGCGGGCCATTTTGTATCCGGCAACGTCAATCATGTAGTAAAATATGAAAAGCATGACAGAAATCACAGCAGGTAAGCCGATTCCGCCTTTGCGGATGATGGCCCCCAGGGGTGCCCCGATGAAGAAGAAAATAAGACAGGCGATGGATAAGGTGAATTTGCGGTGAAATTCAATGCTGCTGCGCCGAAACTGATACGTTTCGTTCGCTACTGCTATTTGTTTGTATTCCAGATCGCTACGAATGTTGGCGACGTTGCTTTCGGCCCGTTGGGTGAGGTTGCGCAAGGCATCTTGATTCAGACTCCGTATCAGACTGTCCATTTTCGGAAAAAACGGATTGACTGGCGACTTTTTCTTGATTTCTTCTATTCCTATCAGTTTGTGTCCGTTATCCAGATCCCTTCCCATGTATTTTCGTTGCGTGAAGGATTCTTCCGTCTTGATGGCCAAGCTATCAAGCAAACCCCCTACTGAATCAATGATGACACCCAATTCTTTCGTGTTCTTGCTGAAATGCATGGAGTTGAAGTTCGATTCATCCACCATGTTGAAATTTCCGTCGTATTCCATCACGATTTGCTTGGTTCTGAAACTTTCACGACGGTAAGGAATGTTGGCTGCTGAACCCTGCATGTTGTCAAAATTGCTGAACCCTTCGCCGTTGTGCAACGTGAAGATGAGGTTCATCTTGTCGTCGGTAAATTTGAGCGTGGCATAATCGGCCAACGTCACCGCCGCATTTTCATAGCCTTGTGAGAAATCGTAGATGACAATGTCGTTCAACAGTTTCTTTTCTACGTCTTTGGATCTGACATACAAGGTAACACCCGGAATTTCAGAGTAGAACGCTCCCACGGGAATGGACAGTTCAGGCGATTTCTGTTTAAAGGAGGCAAGTAAGGTCATCAATTTCACCTGTACTTTGGGCATCGCTTGGTCTTGAAAATAAAAGGCTCCCGTGCTTATGAAAATCATCAGTACAATCAACGGTTTCATGATTTTGAAAAGTGAGATGCCAGCAGCCTTCATAGCCAACAGCTCCAGTTTCTCCCCAAAATTCCCGAATGTCATGAGCGATGCAAGCAGCACGGCCAATGGCAACGACATGGGAATCAGGTTAAGTGACGCATACCAGACGAATTTGCCGAAAACAGCCATATCCAGACCCTTGCCCACCAAATACTCAATATATCGCCACAACGTCTGCATCACCAGTATGAAATTGCTGATCATGAAGGTCATGAAAAATACTGGTAAGAAGCTGGTAAGTACGTAAGTATGTAGCCTTTTGATGCCTAGCATGAAACGTTTCGTTTGGACTGCAAAAATAGCGGAAAAAACTCATACGACCGCAAGAAAAACGGGGCCTTGCTAAAAAAACCGAAACCGAGGTTTGCGTATAATCGGAAAAGCACTATCTTTGTCGCGCTTTTAAAAAATGATGGCGAGATAGCTCAGTTGGTTAGAGCGCATGATTCATAATCATGAGGTCGCCGGATCATCCCCGGCTCTCGCTACATAAATGGGAGGCACTTGAAGTAAAATTCAGGTGCCTTTTCTTTTTTTAGTGAAATCATCGTGAAATCACTTATTGTTTGATGATTTTCCGAATAACTTGTTTGTTGTCGATGGTTAACTTCAAAACATACATACCACTTGGAAAAGTGGATGTATTGATTTTATCAGTTTCATTTCCAATAAGTATGCGACGACCGAAAGCATCCAGAACTTCAACTCGTTGAATCGGTTCCTTTGCATTCAAATAGAGGTAGTCCGTACATGGATTCGGATATGCTGAAACCAACGATTCACTTTTGATATCAGTGTTTGAAGTAAGTGTATAGTAGAAGTCACTGGAAACAAAGTTGGAAGTCATCCCTTCGGCAGTCAAAATAAAATGGTATCTCTTGTTTAGCTGTAAGCCATGAACAAGGGCTAACATCCGTACGGTCCTAGAATTAAACACTTGTGAAGGACTAAGCAATAAGGAATCCCAAGCAGAATTTTCCAGACCGTACCGCAACTTAATGTTGGTTAAATAGCCTCCGTTGCAGTTCAAATAAAATTCAATTTGGATGGTGGAATCTGTCAATTGTTCAATTTCCAATGGTGTCAAAAGTACCCCGCTACTTGCTTTAAAAATACCTTCCTTGCTGTAAATATGCTCCTTGCCCAATTCTGCCTTTAATCGATAATAATTCAAAGCGGTCGAATCTAACAAGGTGACATTGGCCGAGACATTGGTCGAGTAACCTTTCAAAACAGTTGATGGCGTTGCTTTAATACTTTTTTGATACTCCATGGTAGTCCCATACTCAAAAGACACATTAGTTATCGTATCCTTATTTGCGACAACATATCCACTTAGCGTAACGATTCCATTATTGTACCTTGTTGAAGTCAGATAGATCTCGTATTCAGTCTTTGTATACAACGTAGCTGTGTTGCTATATACTGTTTTTCCGTCATAAAAGGCTTTTAACCGCACGAAATAGAGGGTTGATGGTTTTAGATCTGTCAATTTTGTACTGACATCTGTAGAAGTATTACCTAAAAAGTAGCTTGGTTGTGTGCTGATCGAATATTGGAATGTTGTATCAACGCCATATTGGAATTCGACCACGTTAAACACTTTATCACGCGATAAGAGTTTACCGAAAACTGTCGCTTCGTAACATGTAATGTTGGTTATGTTGTTAATCTCCAATTCGTAATCAGAAATAGTTGAAAAATACTTTGTTTCGGAATAAAAGGTGCTGTCATGAAAGGTACAGGAAAGCCTATACTGATAACGACTTTTAGGTTTAAGTGCTTCAAGTTTAATTGAAAAATCCCGACTTGTCTGCGGTAAAAGTGCCTCATCAGTCAATTCCAATACGTTGTTATAACCATTGATGCCGTATTCAATTTTCTGATTGGTCAATATCCCTTCGTTTGAAGCGATTGTACCTGTTATGAGAGCACTTTGGTGGGTGATCTCGGTCGCAGCATTCAGATACATCGACACAGGTTTGACTTCGATTGAATGTTTAAGAACCAACCCATTATTGCCATACAAAAAGAGTTGGCGCCCTTTCATTTCCATGGACTGGAGGTTATAGGGTACAGTTATTTGATTCCAACTTGATCCACCATTGGTAGTCGTATACAATTCGCAATAGTCGCTTGCTATGAACCCTATGTTTGGAGAAAGGAATTTTATGTTTTTAAAAGTACCATAGGGGTGTGTAATCTTCTGCCAAGTAATACCGCCATCGAGTGTTTTATACATCATGTTGTTGTTCCCCGATAGGAAGCCAACGTCTTTGTTAAGAAAATGCATGGTGATCAATTCAGTAAAGTACTCAGAATACTCAGAACACACAAAGACAGGGACCCATGTTTTCCCGTAATCGACTGTTTTGCAAAGCTTGTTGTACTGTTTGGAATAGCCTGTACTTTCACTGACAAATTGGATTTGTGAAAAACTCATGTCACAGAGTTTGATCCAAGACTCACCACCATTTGTTGTTTTAAATGTTTTAAGTTCATTGAACCCCCCGCTGACGTATCCAGTATCCTTGTCAATGAAATCAATTGAATAAAGATTGTCCGACATCAAATCGGAACCCTTGTTGGTTTTCTGCCACGTGATGCCTCCATCCGTGGTTTTGTAGACCTTTGCAACAGCAGCGGATGTTCCATACGATCCTCCTGCCAGGCAATAACCTATTTCTGGACTTACAAAATCAAACCTGCCGGTTGTCACATTTAATCCTGGGGCGCCCAGTTTTTCCCAAGTGACTCCTCCATCGGTGGTTTTTATGAAACTATTATCAATCTGGCCAAATGCAGTCTGGTTGGTGACAAATTGCAACTGGTTGATATTCTTATAAGTGGCAGCGTATTCAGTCCATGTTTTTCCTCCGTTCTGAGTTTTCATGATTCTTCCGCCATTACCAACAGCAAACCCCGTCGACTCATCCAAAAAAAATAGGCTCTGGATGTCGGTTCCATAAATTCTTCCAGACTGAAATCCCAACCATTCAAAGGTGGCTCCTCCGTTGATTGTTTTAAAAATCACACCGTGCTCTCCTCCAATGAATCCATTCTGGGGATCTAAAAAAAAGTACGTATTGATAAAATCCGATGTTCCAGATATTCCAGACCAAGTTTCTCCACCATCGTTTGTTTTCAAAATAGTACTATGCCCTCGTGTTGCAAATCCTGTATTTTTATCACAGAAATACAGAGTTGCAATCTCTGCTGGGATAGAATTGACTGAACTGGTCGTATGCCAATTGGCTCCACCATCGTTTGTTTTCATAATGGTTCCGTCTGTACAGCCGACATGACCGATCAATGTGCTGGTGAAAAAAGAATGCAAAATCTGTTTGGTGGTAATCGGTATGGACGACCAATTCAAGCCTCCATTGTAGGAACGATAAAGTGTTTTCGTACCGGTTATCAGAACAGTATCTTCATTGATAAGGCTGACCGTGTTCAGATCATCATCCGTAAAGGGTACGACCAACTTCACCCATCCACCTCCCATGAAGGTCGATTTATAGACGGTTCCGTCATTTCCGACAACATAGCCTATTCCATTTTTGAATGCCAAATGGTTTCCGGAAGCTATTTGTGTGAGTATCCTCCATGATGTTCCGCAATCATCTGTTTTAAGTAGTTGGTTGTCATTCAGGATGAAACCGGTTTGTCTGTTGATGAAAACGATAACCTTGCATGTCTTTGACGAAGGTTCTGGACTGAGCAACGTCCACCCGTTCAAGTTGTCGACCAACCAAGGTTTCACACGGTATAGAAAGAACGATTTCACAGCCGTGCATCCGGCTTCGTTTACCACGGTAACGCTATACCAACCTTCATTCTTCAAGGTCACATTCGGAGTGGTTTCACCTGTGCTCCAATGATACGACTTGAAAATGCCAGCGTTCAGCGAAATAGAGTCACCATCCAGTAGGATCGTATCCGAAAGCGTAATGTTGGGTGTTTCCGCTACTGTCAAGTACACCGAATCAGTCAAAAAGCAATCATAACTGTTCTGCACAGTTACAACGTAAGTGCCGGAGGTTTTAATATCGATGGTTCGGGTACTGTCCCCCGTATTCCAAGCATAGGTTTTAAAACCACTTGGAGCGGACAGTTCGTAATAGTTACATACCGTTCTGTCTTTGCCTAAATCAAATTCCGGAGATGGATTGATGGTGATCGTCTTGACGATGGTATCAATTTTCTCTGGGTAATAAGCCAGCAAACAAACTACATAATCACCCGAATTCACATAGTTGTTTGTTGGGTTTAATAGTGAAGTACTCCTTCCATCCCCAAAAAACCATCTTGCGGAGTCTAAACGGAACATGTTGCTGATTTGAAAATCAGTATTCTGGCCTCTACAGATTTTATCAACTGAGAAGGAAGTCTTAAAAAGGTAGCTTTGGTTGAAAACAGGGGTTGAATACACAAAGGAATTTCCACCTTCCAAAAACAATCCATTCTCTTTGACGATGCAATTCGTACCGTATTCGTTCGGATGTTCTATGACTCCCAAATGTTCGGTACCACCACCTCCACCACCTTTGGAAGCATAGATTTTGCCATTTGGACCCAACTGCAAATCGGTCAGAGAATTGTATTTTTCACTCAATAGTAAAACTTTTGAATCGCTTATTTCTTTCGTGGTCGATTTGGTTGCATCAAATTGATGCAAGCCTCCTCCAGAATTATGAACGTATACTTTTGTCGCATCCGACGAGAATTCCAAACCATCGCAACCTGAATTGTCAAAAGGAAAATTGATGGACATAGGGTTTGTCAAGATTCCTGTAGCATGATCGAAATCAAATAACGTAAAATCGTCCTTGTTTGCTGCATAACGATAGGTGATGCCAATTTTTCGTCCATCCGTCGAAGCTTTGAATTGATCAAGGCCACTCGAGTACAAGGCGTTCCCTACTGTACTGAGCACCGAGGTTTCAGAAACGCCCGATTCTGTTATCAAGAAAGCATAATACTCACTCGTATTGTGTCTGTGAATGATCAACCAAACGTCTTTTCGATTCTCGTGCAAAACCGTGGTCAACTTATTGGTTTCGACATTCAACAAGATTTTTCCCTTTTCAACCACGTCACCCAATCCGTTGTTGAGATTCATATTTACCGTCGAGAAATATAGTGCTGTCTTAATGCCGACTGAAATGATGTAGAAAATGGAATCGGATCCTGGTTTTTGAACAATGGTCGATTTGTTCGGCAAATAATTGTTTGCCGTTGGAAACAGATTCGTTCCGTTCGGCATAAGGGTGTGATTCTTGTTCCAAACACTCATTCCGTCCGAATAGAAAAGTAACTTTCCGTTGGCGTCGCTTATAATGCCAACTGCACCGGTATTGTGTTTTGAATAGTCCGTTTTAATTAAGACAGTATCTTCTAGAAAGGCTAATCCAATATTGCTTTTAAACAGCCAATTGTTCGTTATCTTCTGTGCTATTGCAATTTGAAGAAAGGACAAACCCAACACGATAAAAAGGAGTTTCTTGAAAAACGTGAACGTCATATTTCCATGCATCAGTTGTAAAACTTAATTCATGCAAATTTATAATTAAGATTGGATTAATTAGTGGATTCTTGCAATCGGTTTGACTTTTTTTGTGAACAAGCACTTTAAGTTTTTGTGACTATTGCAAAATGCTTTGACCTCTATCGTTTAATCGATTGTTGACTCTTGTTTGGAAGTGCTTATATATCAGTCCCAGTAATTCGTCTTTGTTAATCGGTTTTGAAATGTAGTCATTGCATCCGGCTTCAATGGATTTTTTTCGATCGCCTGATAGGCCAAAGGAGGTCTGTGCTATAATGACCACGTCGTTGTTGAATTGTCGTATTTGACGAGTCGCTTCATGCCCGTTCAAACCTGGTATTTGAATGTCCATTAGGATCAAATCCAAATCGGAATTTTGGCGGCATATAGTAATTGCATCCAAACCATTTTTAGTGGTCAATACTTTAGTGCTTAACTTTTGGATCATTTCTTTCAGAAGTGCTTCTGATGTTTCGTCGTCTTCCACGATTAAAATTTTCAATTGAAATTCATCCTTATTGTCATGGTGAAGATTGGGCTCAACCAGTATTTCGTTGGCATTCGTAATGTAAGGAATGGTAAAATAGAATGTTGAACCAATATTTAGTTCACTTTGCACCCAGATTTTACCTCCGAGCATTTCTACATAGGCTCTTGAAATGGCCAAGCCAAGACCGGCTCCCTGACGAGCCATTTTATCATGGATATCAGCCTGTATAAAACGTTCAAAGATAGCCTCGTGCCTGTCCTTTGGAATCCCGATACCTGTGTCCTTTATGTAAAACTCGAGGTCCTTAGGCGCACCAGGAGCGCCGTTTTTTTTCAATTTGTAACCAAATTCTATGGTGCCTCCATCGGTGAACTTGATGGCATTTTTTACCAGGTTCGATAGAATACCAATCAATTTCTCACTATCTGTTTTGATGATGGACTCAATGTCTGGTAAGCCGTTTCTAAGTGTAATCGTTAGATTCTTCTTTTCAGCATCGAGTTTTAAGACGTTGTAAACATAATCGGTTTGTGCATTTATTATGGTGTCCGAAATGTACGTTTCCGATGTTCCTGATTCAATTTTTGAGATGCTGACAATATCATTGATGATATTAAGCATTCGTTCACCGCTTTTTTCAATAATACCGATGTATTCCTGTTGTTGCTCGCCAGATAATTCCGGCTCCTTTAGCAGTCCGGCAAAACCAAGGATGCCATTCATGGGAGTTCTTATTTCATGGCTCATATTTGCCAGGAAAGCGGATTTGAGGCGGTCGCTTTCCTCGGCATGTTCTTTGGCTTTAATTAGTTCTTTTTCAGCCTGTTTACGTTCGGTAATATCCCTGCAACTTCCATAGATCGTACCATTGGGTAGTATAATGGCATTAAGGTCCGTTGAAACATAGTTTCCGTCTTTTTTTAAAAGTTCAAGTTCACTATAACCTTTACCTTTATTTAATACCTGATTGAAAATCTCAAGAGTTTCCGATTTTTTATCTGGGTTTGTAATATCTGCGATTGACTTGCTTTTCATTTCCTCTAATGTAAAACCAAGCAGGGCGGACACCGCCTTATTAGTATACAAATACTTGCCTTGTTGGTTTGTAATGAAAATGGCATCGGCAGAATTTTCCATGATTGACATGGAATTTTGTTCGCTTTCTTTGGATGTCTGAAATGCTTTCAAATATTTCTCGTTGCTTTTCATCAAAGCCAATTCTGTTTCTTCTCGCTTTTCAATTTGATCGGTAAGTTCTTTGTTTACAAGGATTAACTCTGCTGTAAGTTTTGCTCTTTCTGTTTTCAACACAAGCTCTTTATTCGTGTTGACCAGTTCGGCAGCACGTTTTGCCTTATCAATATTGGCAATTACAAACATTGCAGCACGTTTTGCTTTCTCCACATTCGCAATGATTATTTCTGCTGCTCGTATTGCTTTCTCGTTTTTTTGATAAACAAGTTCTTTGCATGCAATGACCAACTCTGCAGAACGTTGGGCTTTTTCTACATTTGCAATTACCAACTCTGCTGAACGATTGGCTTTCTTAATATTTGCAATGATTAACTCGGCTTCACGTTTTGCTTTTTCTGCTTCAGCAATTACAAAATCTGCTACACGTTTTGATTTTTCTTCGGTTTGAAAAAAAGAGTCTTTGTCAGCAATGATTGATTTTGCCAACTGTTTTGCTTTCTCAATCTTGGCAATGACCAATTCTGCCTCACGCTTTGTTTTATTCACATCAGCAATAACGAACCCTGCAGCACGTCTTACCTTTTCTTCGTTTTGAAATGCAAGTTCTTTGTTGGCGATGATGCATTTATCTGCGAGTTTTGCTTTCTCTAAGTTCGCAATGACTAACACTGCTGCACGTCTTAATTTCTCTGAGTTGGTTATAACCAGTTCTGCAGCACGTTTTGCTTTTTCTGCTTTGGCAATGACTAACTCGATAGCACGTTTGGCTTTTTCTTTGTCAGCAACAGTCAACAAATCCGATTTTACAGGTTTATTCATTTTATTGTTCAATTTAGTCCTGTGCAATTGAGAACCAATGTATTCAAACGAATACCAAAAGTTTTAGTTGCGAGGGACGTTTTTAATGAGTAAAGGTAAATTCTTTGATAGTGATAAAAGTTATACAATTACCTCAAAACATTACATAACTCATATAAAATTAGTATGTTTATAGTTCATACTGTTGCTTTTTCTCGTTCTGCGATATGCGGCTAATTGTTTCTTCACTCAAAACTCAATTTGTTATGGATATTCTAAACAAAACCACAGAAGAACTCATCTTCGAGTTGGAGAAATTGCAAAAAGAACATGAGCATTTAAAACGTTCATATGAGGCGGAATTCCAAGATCGAAAATATACCGAAGAGGCATTACGAAAAAGCGAGGATAATTTATTCATTACACTTCATTCCATAGGTGATGCTGTCATATCTACTGACAAAGAAGGCTTAGTGGTACGGATGAATCCAGTTGCAGAGGAGCTTTGCGGATGGAGCTTTGAAGAAGCGCTTGGAAAACCATTAAACGATGTTTTCATTATTGTGAACGCAGTGACCCGCAAACAAGTTACCAATCCGGTTAAAAAGGTTTTGGAGTTCGGAGAGATCGTCGGACTTGCAAATCATACCGTATTGATCTCAAGAAATGGAGTTGAATACCATATTTCTGACAGTGCGGCACCCATCAAAGATAAAGATGGTGAAATTACAGGAATTGTACTTGTTTTCTCGGATGTTACCGTGAACTACAAAGCTCAAATGCTGATCAAGGAGAGTGAAAAGCGCAATCACAGTTTATTGAATAACCTGGAAGCAGGAATTGTTGTTCATGCACCTGACACGTCGATTGTTATGAACAATCACCGAGCCTCTGAGTTGTTGGGACTAAGCGAGGAGCAGATGCGAGGCAAAGAAGCAATAGATCCCGCGTGGAATTTTGTGGATGAAGAACTTAAGCCATTACCACTCAGTGAGTATCCTGTAAATAGGATTTTGTCCGGAAGGCAACCCATTCAGAATCAAATATTGGGTGTTCACCATCCGCTCAAAAAGGAGATTGTATGGGTGACGGTCAATGGCTTTGCAGTTCTTGACAATCAAGGAGAAATCGTTGAGATTGTGATTAGTTTTATTGATATTTCCGATGGAAAGAAAGCGGAAAAGGAACTCAAACAGAGAGAACTGGAACTAAGACGCCAAAATGAACTTTTTGAGTCGCTCATTAATAATCTTCCGATGGGTGTTTTTATGGTGGATGCACCTTCGGGCAAACCTCTGGTTGCCAATAAGTCAGCCCTGAAACTTTTAGGTCGGGGCATACTTCCTGATGCCTCCAAGCAAAATCTGGGGGAGGTATACCATGCCTTCAAGGGGGATACAGACCATCCTTACCCAATAGACGATATGCCAATTTTGCAGGGCATGAATGGTGTGGCTTCCTACATTGATGATATGATTGTTCTTAAGCCTGACGGTATCACCACCAATTTGGAAGTATATGGATCACCTGTAAAAGACGAAGATGGAACGATCTGGGCTAGTTTGGTGAGTTTTACTGATATTACCGAACGCAAACAATTGGAAGATGTTCAGACTTTTCTGCTCACCTGTGGTTATCCGGGTTCAGATGAGAATTTCTTTGAGTCGTTGGCGAAATTTCTGTCAAAAATTCTGAATTCCGAATACGTTTGCATCGACAAGCTAGAGGGCGACGGTCTTACTGCTCAAACACTTGCCATCTACAACGAAGGTAAATTCGAAGCCAACGTTTCGTACACTCTTGGACAAACCCCCTGTGGTGATGTGGTTGGAAAAACCATTTGTTGCTTTCCAAAAGATGTATGCCAACTATTTCCTCATGATGATGCGCTTCAGGAGTTGAAAGCACAGAGCTACATTGGAACGACCCTTTGGAGTTACGATGGAAAGCCGATTGGACTCATTGCCATTATCGGCCAAAAACCAATGCAGAATACTGCCTTTGCCGAAAGTGTCTTAAAAATAGTGGCAATTCGTGCTGCCGGAGAATTGGAGCGCAATAACGTAGAAGAAGCTCTACGAGAAAATGAGTTAAAATTTCGTACACTTTTTGAGACTGCTGATGATGCCATAATGCTAGTATGCGAAGGCCGTTGGGTAGACTGTAACGCAGGTGCGATGAGAATATTTGGTTGCTCCAGGGAGGAGATCATTAACTCGAGTCCAAGCAGATTCTCACCTCCTACGCAGCCAGATGGTCGATCTTCAAAAGAAGTGATTTTGAATTATGATGTTCTTGTCTATCATGATGGACCACAGGTTTTCGAATGGGAACACTGCCGATTGGACGGCACTACCTTTTCGACTGAGGTTAGTCTGAATCGACTCGATTTTGGAGGCAAGTCATACATTCAAGCTATTGTACGCGATGTTTCTGCGCGAAAACAAGCTGAAATAGCACTTATTGATAGTGAAGCCAAATACCGGCAAATATTTGACAACACTTTTGATATCATGGCCATTTATGAAGTGACAGAAGACCACCGATATAAAGTGATTACCTACAATGCTGCCGAAGCAAGTCTGTTAGGGCCTATTGAATATTATCAAAACAGATACATTGATGAATGTATTCCTCCAGAATTATACAACGAGTTCAAACAGCATTACGAACGTTGCGTACGAGAAGAACATCTGATTACCTATGAGGAAACGATTGATTTTCAGGATATTAAAAAATCATTTTACACCCAGTTGATTCCCCTGAAAAATAATGTTGGTCGAATTCATCGAATAATTGTTATTTCACGCGACATAACTGAGAATAAATTGCTTCATGATCAATTGATCGATCAAAATGAAAAACTAAAAGTCCTCAACCTTGATTTGGTCGTAGCTAAAGAAAAAGCAGAAGAAAGTGACCGATTGAAGTCGGCATTTTTGGCTAACATGAGTCACGAAATTCGTACACCGATGAACGGCATTCTTGGCTTTGCCGAAATACTGCAAGACCCTGAAATTTCGGGCGAACAACAACAAGAATATCTTCAAATCATTCAGAAAAGCGGTTACCGCATGCTCAATATCATCAACGACATCATTGATATATCAAAAATCGAATCCGGATTGATGAAAGCCAATTTTAAAGAATCGAACATTAACGAACAAATCGAGTACATCTATACATTTTTTAAACCCGAAGTTGAAGCCAAGGGTTTAAAGTTTTCGTTTAAAATGACCTTGACTGCAAGGGAAGCGCATCTAGTCACAGACCGTGAAAAACTCTATGCCATTCTTACTAATCTGGTTAAGAATGCTGTTAAATTCACTGCGGAAGGTTCCATTGAATTTGGGTATTCGTTTATCCATGACCCTGATTCGCTGCTTTTTTATGTAAAAGACACAGGCATTGGGATCCCAAAAGAGCGACAACATGCCATTTTTGAACGTTTCGTTCAAGCGGACATTTCCGACAAAATGGCTAAACAGGGTGCCGGTTTGGGTTTGGCAATTTCAAAATCGTTCGTCGAAATGTTGGGTGGAAAGATTTGGGTGGAAAGCGAAGTAGGTGTTGGTTCAACCTTTTATTTTACAGTGCCCTATACCATTGATCAGGAATTAATGTCCAATTTGAATGACCCATCCTTAATTGATGGATTGCTTAATCAATCCAGAAGATTGAACATCCTACTTGCAGAAGACGATGAAACATCGGAAATGTTGATGACAATCATCGTTAAAGAGTACAGCAATGACATTCAATATGCAAAAACTGGCACTGATGCTGTGGAAATTTGCCGAAACAATCCGAATCTTGATTTAATCTTGATGGATATTCGTATGCCTAAATTGAATGGTTATGATGCAACCAGGCAAATAAGGCTATTCAACAAGGATGTCGTAATAATTGCCCAAACAGCTTACGGATTATCGGTCGATCGCGAAAAAGCGATTGAAGCTGGTTGTAACGATTTTATAGCCAAGCCCATTAACAGATTGGAATTTCTGTCTGTCTTGCAAAAGTATTTCAAGAAAGAATGAACCGACAGCATTCTATCTTGAAATACAAGTTTGCTTTCCAGCATTACCAATTTCTACTTTTTCGAAACCGCTGTCAATCTTAGTGCGAAATCATCATTAGTTGCTTCAAAAAAGAAGGGGCCGGGTTTTACCAGACAAATTCTTTTGGTGGTCATGTTCCAAGTGTCAACTGTTACCAATTCATATTCGGTATTTCCTTCTATTTTGAATCGAATCGGGCCAGCTTTCATAGCATAGGCTAAGTATGCCTGCCCAGGCTTGGACAAGAGGAAGGTGGAGTCGCTCAAATGGGTAGGAGCCATTTCGTTAAAGGGCAGTGCTTCCATGAATTTGCGGAAGAATGCGATTCGAATAGGGCTTTCGCCATGAAGTTTGCCGCCTTTTCCCCACCAAAGGATGTCGTTGGGATCTTTGAGGCACTCGCCATGACCCACGTAGCAACCGTTCAAAGCACCAATCCAGAAACGCTGCGTCATAGTTTTGCCAGAAAGTTGACCCCAGCCGCGTTCAATGTTTCCTTCATACTTGCATTCGTCAAAGACAACCGGTTTTTTGTATTTGTTCCTCAGTTCCATTCCGTTTTCGAGTTTTGAGTTCTGAATGCTGGCGTGGCTCACCCAGGGTTTGGTGTGGTCGTACCAGACGGTGCCGTTATGGATGCTCAACATGCGGTGGAAGGGGTCTTCCTTGTTGATGATGTTGAAGAAGCGATCCCAATCTTCCGGGTTTTTGTTCCCTGCGTGGTTTGCTCTGGGAGGCACCGTCATGAAGTCGAATTCATTGGCGATGGACCACCACACATTTTGATAAGCGGCAAGCCTGGCGATGGCATAACGGATGTAACGGTCGTCATCCGCATCGCTCATGGTGGCAAATCCCCATTTGTCGTATGGATGAAACAAAACGATGTCTGCCTGGATGCCCAATTTTCCCAATTCAATCACCCGTTTTTCGACGTTGTTCCAAAAAGCAGGGTTGAACTTGGTGAAATCGAAGGTTGTGTCGGATTTGTGTTCGTAGGCAAAAGCAGCGGGTTCTATCTGATTGTATATGTACCATTTGGGGAAAAGGCACATGCGAAGTTTGTTAAAGGGCGCTTCCGAAAGGGTTTTCATGGTTTGCTCCTGCAACTCCTGGGTCATGCTGATCCACTGGTAGCACGTGGTCCCCACCGAGAAATGGTTTGCTCCGTCGGCGTGTTTAAAGTAATACCCATCTGTTATCTGGACAGGACCATGATTGCCTTTCGAAGGTTTGACGCAGACAAAGCTGCCAGTTTTCTCGTTGAGCTCTTCCGTATTGCTGGTGGTCCGATACGACCAACTACCTTCTTTGTCAGGGCTGAACCGAACGATGTAGTTGCCATTTCCGTTGTAAAATCCGCTTACCTGAACGGTTTGCTTCTTATTGGTGAAGACAACAGTTAATTGAACGTCCGTAAAAGGATTTCCAACTTCAGGGCCTTTCAATTCGATGTTGAAGACTCCCCATTTCTCAACGGTCAGGTTTTTGGCAGAGAGGTTCCCAGAAGCAGTGATTAGCAGAATTAGCATGGAGCTAAGTAAGGGGAACATTTGTCGGGTTGTAATTGCTTTCATTTTTGTCAATTTATTTATTTACGAACGAAATCAAATCTGTTCAAGTAGTTCTCCAGTTTGGTGTATCCATCTGTACCTATCGTGTTTCCATCGTTCGAATCGGTGGGATTTGAACCATGGGCACTTTCCCAATCATCGGGCATTCCATCGTGATCGATGTCTAGCGGGGCTGCCGAACTTCTCAATTCTGGCCATCCGCCAACATCTGACGGCGAATCGATGATGCCGCATATTTTTGTGCTGTCGGGAACCTGATGTTTTTGTTTGTAGGTTGCACCCTCAAAGGTGGCAACACCGTTTCTGGTGTCGTTCACGATTCGGATGTCTATCGCATCACGTTTGGGCAAGGTGGCTCCAACATTTTCTAGAATGGAAAGGTAGGCTTGCTCTGCGGTTTGTTGACGAATTGCCATGGAGGGCCAAGGTGAGTCAAGCTTGACATACGACAAATCTCCCATTCCGCCTTGAGGTTGAACGCCTCCGTTCCAGTTGTCTGCTGTAACCGATGTATTTCCAAACATGAAGTTGTCGGCGACATACCATTTCCCGTAGTCGGTCTTAACATTCCTGTAGGAGGGATTTGCAATGCGGTGCGAGTTTTCGCCACGTTTTGTGGCAGGTCCAGGCTTGTAATAGTTCGCCACCATATTGATGGTGGTGAACGCATGGTTTGGATCGCCAACTTGTTGCTGTTCGCCACCGTAGCAGCTGTTGAACCCCCAATTGTAGATGACGTTGTTTCGATAATCGAAGTTCCCGCTGCCGGAAGCCATTCGTGGGTTTCGACTGGTATGGTGAGCAAAAAGGTTGTGGTGGTAGGTGCTGTAGTTCGATCCAGCAATGCCACCATAGCCATGTGCACCCTTGACGTGTTTGGAATTGTACAGGCTTTCCGAAATTAGGCACCATTGTACGGTCACACTATCGCTATGATAAATGGATAAGGTTTCGTCAACACTCCAACTTGCTGATACATGGTCTAGTAGGATGTTTTTAGTGCGTCGGCTGGAAACGGCATCCGCATCCGTTCCTGACTCGTCCCCGAAACGTACTCTGATGTAACGAATGATGACTTGATCGGCAGCAATGTTGAGGGGGTATCTTCGTAAACAGATGCCATCACCTGGCGCAGTTTGCCCAGCAATGGTGATGTAAGGGTCTCGTATGGTCAAGTTACGGTCCAAAATAATTGTGCCTGAGACGCGAAATACAACGATCCTAGGTCCGGCTGCCTCCACCGCTTCGCGTAGACTTCCCTCCCCGTTGTCATTGAGATTGGTTACCTCGTAGACTTTACCGCCTCGTCCACCAACTGTGAATTTTCCAAATCCTTCGGCTCCTGGGAAAGAAACAAGTTGGGCATTCACTGGAAAAAAAGAAAGAAGTAGGAACAAAAAAGATAGATACTTTTTCATTGTTTTTCATGTATTAAACTGATATCAAAAACTTGGTACGGAATTCGTTGCCATATTCCTATCTCAGAAGTAACAAATATAATCCGTTAGACAATGCATTGATTGAGATGTCGGCAATTTTATTCGTAAAAAAAAGAGGGACACTCCTAAAAAGTTTTCAACATTGAGTGTCCCTCTTGAATTAATTCCTAAACATTAGAAACCAGGATTTTGGTCTGCTTCTGTCAATGCATCATTAAGTGTAATGGCATCTTCGGGTATTGGACGTAAATTGTATCTGTCAGCAGCGATTTCCGCTTCTGTTTTTCCAGCATAGTCGGTATTGTACCTTGCCAGCATATACCTTAACATCCCGGTACGTCTGAGCAACTGCCATCTTCCATTAAACTCACCAAACTGTTCAAGGCCTGCTTCTATCAAATAGGCCTCAAGAGCTGTTGTTTTATCCGTTTTCCCAACCAAACGATTGGGAAGACTGGCTCCCGCAGGGTCAATTTTGTTTCCGGGCCGATTAATTACAACCTGAACTGTGTTTGCAGCATCCGTATACAATCCAAGAGCAATTTGTGCTTCTGCCTTCATGAAGTAGGTTTCGGCAAGTCTAGCAAGAACTACATCACGCATACCAGCGGTACGGGATTGGGTTGTTCCTGCTGCATTTTGTAAATCATCAAACTTGCGCACTACTGGCAATCGTTCGTCCTTATTGGTTACACCTTGAATCTGACCATAAACTTGTGATAGATAATGAGCCTGATTGTTTGTAATTGGGAACATGTAAATGTTCGTAGCAGGTGTTAGTCCTTGAGCTGTAAGTTGAGCTTTCCAGGCATCGTAGTCTGTTTGCGTAAAAGTAACATTATCAGTATACAATCTGGGGAAATACATTCTTACTTTTTCGGTAGCCCACGTCGATTTCGTGTAATAATTGTGATAATTATTAAGGAGGAAAGGCATGACTGTCGTTTGAAGTCTACTGTCGTTCGGTGTAAAATTCATGTATACTGCATGAACCGGCAAATATCCTTGTGCTGTTTGTTTGCGCAAAATGGTAGTTCCTGTGCTGCCTCCACTATAAGATGCAAAGAGTGAATACTGACAATTCCCATCCTTTTGCGCGTCGCCTATTGCTCCTGTGGCGTTGCTAAATTGGACCGAAAATATAAATTCCTGATTATTCTCTTTTGTAGGATCCCATACATTGGCAAACGATTGTGTAATACCACCCTTGGTGGTAATAACCGAATCTGCATAACTTATGGCCTTGGTAAAATCGGTATTTGCATTGAGATCCCAACCTCTTGTCAAATACACCTTGGCCAGATAGTGATTTGCAACATCCTTATTTACCTGTCCTGCCACTGCTTGAGCCGCTGTTTTTAAATTTGGCAAAGCGGTTTCCATTTCCGAAATTATAAATTGATAAGAATCTTGCAGTGATGAACGAGGCATACTCAATCTAACAGCATCCGTGTATTCGGTATTGATAACAATTCCACCCATTTGTTCCAACAACATAAAATGGTAAAAGGCTCTTAGGAATCTCAATTCTGCCTCCGTTACCAATTTATCAGCTGCGGTCAAAGGGGGAAGATTAATAAAGTATAGCCCTGCATTTGCATATTGAATGCCTGTGTAGCACCTTTTGTACAAATCCATTACTGCACTTGCATTTGCTTCAAAATTATAGTCTGCATAATTTGAATTAACGCCATAACCCTTTAAGTATAAGTCTGTACCGTCCAACTCCAAAATGGGGGTTCCTTTATACAGCTCTCTCAGTTGAGAATACGTTGCAGTTTTAAGCGTGTTATAGCCCAATACGGTGCTATAAAAAACTTCATTTCCAATTCCTCCTTTATTTTCCTCTTCCAAAAAGTTGGAACAGCCAATAAAGCCAAGGAAAGAAAAAACTATTAATACATATAAGATTGATTTTTTCATTTTAACTAATATTTAAGATTAAAATTCTAAATTAACACCGCACTGGTAAGTGATTGATGAAGGTCCATTACCATTTACAGCCGTTGTAGTAGCATACTCTGGGTCCCACCCAACATAATCGCTAGACACAAAAGGATCAATCACATTAAAATAAACCCTGAGTTTACTTATCCCAGTATTCGCAAGCATGGCTTTGCTTAGACTATACCCCAAAGAGATATTTTTTATTTTAATAAAAGATACTTCTCTGTAATTCATTGCCTCAGCAGAATAGTAAGGTCCGTCATAACCTGAATATGCAGGATATTTTGCATCTACATTCTCCTCTGGAGCCGCTACAAAAGTGATGCCTGTAATTTTTCCGTCTGCATCCGTCATTGGATGTTCCCAGTCGGGTCTAGGTGCCCCCTGAGGGTAATAAAAGTCCTCTGGGTCGGCCCAGATCATTTGACTTCTTGAATTCCTCGAGATGCCATTAGCAGCAAATTGATCTCTGACAAACCTGCCATAATTTGCAATAAGGCCTAAATTAAAGTCAAAGTTTTGGAACGAAATCGACGTGTTAAAACCACTAATCCATTTTGGATCCGGAGTGCCAAGTATTACCTTATCATCCGTAGTAATTGCCCCGTCGCCATTCGTATCAACAACCTTAGCATGTCCAGGATTTGGGTCGTAATTTGAGAATAATTGATGACCAGCGGCTGCTTGCGCTTCTGCAGTTGAAAATACCCCATTGAACTTATAGTCGTATATTACATCAATGTTCTCACCGATAAACCTTTTCTCACCTACAACATCCTCTTTTCTTCCGTAAAGCGAAACGATCGTATTCGTATTGTTGGAAAAAGTGAAGTTGGTATTCCAGCTAAAATTCCTGGTTTGAATATTTACTGTATTCAATGAGAACTCAAAACCTAGGTTTCTTACAGATCCAATATTATCATCCATCTCATTTACACCTGACTCTACAGCAAGTTTTCTTTTCATCAACAGACCATCAGAAAGCCGGTTGTAAACGTCTACGCTACCGCTAATTCTTCCCTTGAAAAAACCAAAATCCAATCCAAGATTACTTTCTTTGGTTTTTTCCCATGTTAATGCAGGATTAACCGGATTGCCGGGAATATCCCCATTAACAGCAGTTGTGCCATAATTGTAGTAAAGCAGTTTACCTGTTTGAGGACCATAGAAGGTTGCGTAGGGTAAAACATTGTTATTACCTGATTGTCCGTAGCTATATCTTAGTTTTAAATTAGACAATAAGTCGGATTTCAGGAAACTCTCCTCCGATAGTCTCCATGCAGTTGCAAAAGATTGGAACGTTGCCCATTTGCGAGCCAGTTTTGAGGATCCATCGTATCGCAACGAAGCTGTTAAGTAATATTTCCCCTGATAATCGTAATTTAAACGGCCCAAATAGGAGGACATCATGACTTCTGAATATCCAGATTTGCAATCACCAGGCACCACCGTTCCAGAAAACAAATTGTACCATTGAGAATTATAAGGCAAGCTTTGCGATTTCACCTGTAGCGTTTCTGTTCTAGACGAAAAGATGCTGTGCACGCCCGTTGCCTTAAAATTGTGCCCATTTAAGCTTTTTCTGTAATCAATGCTGTTATCCCAAGTAAAATCAAATATTTCTGTATTCTCCGAATATCCGGTTCGATCTAACAGCGTAGTTGCCATCTCTGAGTATTTGCCAAGTCTATCTCTTTTATATCTTGGTAGCATGTTCGTCTTGATATCCAAACCAGCAATTGGAGTATACTGAAAGTAAAATGATGCTAAAATATCATGTCTTCTGCGATTGTCACTTCCTGTTTCAATTTCCCATATGGGATTTCTGTTTCCGGTGAAGTTGGCGCCTACACCACCCATATTCTCAACCAAGCCTGGTTGAATAAGTAAATCACCACTGTTGTTGTATATTTTAAATAAAGGAGGCATACGGAATGTATAGGTATATGCATCGGCATCGCCACCTTCAATTTCAGTCTGACTTAAATTGGAGGTTGCGCCAAACTGCAACTTATCGGATATTTTATAAGTAAGACTAAGTTTCAGATTGTAACGTTTAAGGTTTTCTTTGATATAAATACCATTTTCATCCTGATATCCTATGCCTACATTGAAATCCATTTTACCTGAATTGCCTGCAATATTGAGGTAATGATTTTTTTGAGTTCCATTTTGAGTGAGCGCCCCAAGCCAGTCGGTTTCATCATTCTCATAAGCTCTGCGGGCTGCTTCCGGATTCTGCATATAAACACCCGTCGGTACAATTTTCCAATCTGCCATTCCATTGTCACCAGCTCCCTTGGCATATTGCAAATATGCATGTGAGCGGTAATCAAACCAGGCTCGGCTGGAGTATTGTTGAGGTAGACGTGCAGGCGTTTTTACTCCATAATAACCGTTGTAAGATATTACAGTCTTATTTTTAAAGCCTCCAGTTAGGCCAGATTTGGTTGTTACAATTACCACACCATTCGAACCTCTCGAACCATAAATAGCTGTTGAAGAAGCATCCTTTAAGATATCCACCTTAACAATATCCTGTGGATTAATAAAACTAATGTCATTTGTCACAATTCCGTCCACCACATAAAGGGGAGGACTTCCACCTGCGTTGAATGTATTTAGACCACGAATCTGAATATTAAAATCCCCTCCTGGTCTGGATGACGATTGGGTGATATTAACACCAGCAATGGTTCCCTGCATTGATCCAAGAACACCACTTGCTCCTCGCGTAATTAACGTTTCTGCATCAACCGAACCAACTGAACCTGTCAGGTCTTTCTTTTTAGCTTTGCCATAACCAATGGCAATAACTTCTTCAAGACCAATGTTGTCTTCTTCAAGAACAATTCTGAGGTTTGTTTTACCTTTGGCATCAACTTCCTGTGTTTTCAATCCAAGAAATGAAAACTGAAGTGTCGCATTTTCAGGAACAGTACTGAATCTAAAATTTCCGTTTGCGTCTGTAATTGTTCTGATTGCAGAGCCTTTTACGACTACAGTTGCCCCCGGAATCGGAGCATTTGACTGATCAACTACCACACCTGAAACATTCTGTGCAAGGAGCTGGGCTCCAGAAAGAATGATCACCAGTGACAAAAGAAAAGCCTTTTTTAATAAAACTTGTGTCATTTTCATCATAGATAATTGTTAAGGTTAATAATTTGGAAAGTATAATTCGAAGGGAGAGTCGAATTTGATACATTAGATTTAAAAGGGTAGATGTAAATCTAAATAGAAGTTAATGAAAGCAGTAACTCTCTTTTCCCAAAGAGCGAGACAGGTTTCCCATCTATTGGGATTCTTCCCAAAACATGGTCAATTTTTCCCAAATGGGAATGCAAGTGTTTTCGAGGGTCTTGAGATCTTACTCGTTGACTAAACTGTTTTTGTATTCTTTGGCACTGATTCCATATACCTGCCTAAAGCATTTGCCAAAATGTGAAACATCCTTGAAACCAACGGCATAAGCAATCTCGGTAATATTCATGCTGTCCTGAATCAGAAGTTGAGCTGCCCGTTTGAGTCGAATGTTCCGAATGAATTCCTTGACAGTCATGTCTGTCAAGGCATGTAATTTCCTGTAAAGCTGCATGCGACTCAAGCCTACTTCCACGGCGAACTTCTCGATATCGAGTTCGCTGTCGCTGATATGAATCTCTACCACATCGATGGCTTTTTGTAGGAATTTTTGATCGGGCGACGCGATCAAAATGTTCTTTGGCTGAAGTGTGACTTCGGCCGAGAATTTCTCTTTGTATGAATCACGAATTGAGATGATGTTTTCAATTTTAGACTGTAGAATGGTCAGATCGAAGGGCTTGGTGATGTAATCGTCGGCGCCGTTCTCCAAACCTTTGATGATGTGCTCCTTTGAATGAAGGGCCGTCAAAAGTAAAAATGGGATGTGAGACGTCCGCTCATCGTTCTTGACTTTTTTGCAGAAATCAAAGCCATTCATTTCTGCCATTAACACGTCGCTGATAATGACGTCAGGGACGATTTTCAATGTCATAATCCATCCTTCTTTGCCATTTTCGGCTTCGTACACATGAAAACTGTCGTTGAAATGGTTCTTGATGAGTAACCGGACGTCCGAATTGTCTTCGACTATTAACAAGATGCGTTCCAATTCTGAGTTTAGGAACGTTTCTTCATCTGCGAAACTGTTTGGTACGGAGGTATTTGCCCGCTGGATTTCCTTTTTATACGGTATTCTAAAGGCGAATTTGCTTCCAATGCCTATTTTGCTTTCAACAAATAGTTCACCATGATGTAGTTTTACAAGTTCGTTGGCAAAGGATAATCCGATTCCGGTACCAGTATGTTCGTTTTTGCTTTCTATCTGGTAGAACGGGTCAAATATTTTTGATAGGTGATTTTCTGAGATACCTATCCCCGTGTCGGTGACCGAAATCTCAATCCATTCGAGCGAGGCCGTTTCATCGGTAGTGGCTTCGACATTCGTATCAAACGCCAATGTCAGATGAACGGTTATTCGACCATTTTTTTCCGTGAACTTGATGGCGTTGGAGAGTAGGTTGTTCAATATCATCCCAATCTTATCAGCGTCGTATTGTGCTATCAAACTCTCTTGAAAGCAGTTGAATGTCATGGAAATACTTTTCTCTTTAGCGATACTTACGTATGAGTTTACACTTTCGGAAACAAGTTGTACAATGTCGCCCTGCAAGAGTTCAAGCTTCAAGCCGCCAGAATCCAACTTGCGGAAATCGAGCAATTGATTGATCAGTTTGTTAAGGTCTTTGGTGTTTTTATACATCATATCCACATAGGAACTGATCTCTTCGGGCTTGCAGTCTTTAGAATGCAGTTTCTCCAGGGGCGTTAGAATTAGTGTGAGCGGAGTCCTGATTTCGTGTGAGATGTTGGTGAAAAATTTTAGTTTCAAGTTGTTTAACTCATTCAACTTATTGGTACGCATGCGCTCAATGACCAATTCCATTTTGGTTTTCTTGCGGTTGATGTATGAATGTATGATATAGATGGTGAACCATCCCAAACCAATAATTACCAAAAACAAAAACCAGTATGTTCTCCAAAATGGTGGGGTTACTTTGATGATAAGTTCGCGAATGTTGTCCGTTTGTCGCTCTCCATTAATGACACTGCATATTTTCAGCACATAATATCCGGGATCAATATTGGTATAAGAGGCTATTCTGTTGATGGATGGGTCACTCCATTCCTCGTCCAAACCCTCTAGGTAATAACTATATTGGTTGCTCTCACTGGATGTAAAATTGAGGGATGCGAATTCAACGGAAAAGGCATTTTGCTTGTATCCCAAAGTCAGAAGATCGGTCACACTGATGCTTTTTTTAAGGATGTTGTTTTCGTGGGACCCTGTTTCAATTTTTCTGTTCAATACTTTCAACTCCGTAATAACCAAAGGTGTTTGATGCTTTTCGACCACTATTTCGGAAGGATTGAAATGTGTAAATCCGGAAATGCCACCAAAAAACAATTCACCATCCGTAGATTTAAAGGCTGCTCCATAATTGAAGTTGCTGTTTTGAATTCCATCCTTCTTGTTGTATTTTAACATCGAATGGTTTTCGGGGTCAAAACACATCAATCCATCGGACGAACTGATCCAAAGTTTTTGATCATTGTCTTCCAGGACATTTAGGAACTGATTGTGGGCCAAACCTGCTTCATTGCGGTAATGAGCTATAGCACCATCGTTAATGGAGTACTCGGCCAAACCCTTGTCGAAAGACGTTATCCAATAACGGCCTTTGCTGTCTTCCAAAAATGAAAAGGTGTATTCCTTGTGTCGATTAATTTTTTTTGTAACAGTGTTGTAGATGATGACTTCGCTGTTGCTACCCATCCAAATGTTGTTGTGAGAGTCTTTGTCTATCCAATTAATGCGCTCTTTTCCTGATAATTCCGGACAATGTACAAAGCTGTCAGAGGTGGAATCATACTTGTCGACACCAGAAGATGTAGCAATCCAGATTGTTCCTTGACTATCTTGAGTGAAGTCCCAAACATCGTTTGAAACCAGTGTTGATGGTATTGTCGGATTGTTTCGATAATGTCTGATTCTTTTGTTTTGTAGATTCATGACATCGATTCCTCCATGAAACGTGCCTATCCAAAGGTTCCCTTTTTTATCTTCCAAAAAAGCTTTGATGCAGTTTTCCGAAAGGCTGTTTGTATTACCTTTTTCATTGATGATGTACTGATACGATTGAGTTGATGGATTATAGATGTTTATCCCACCGTCTTCAGTACCGATCCAGATGTTTTTGGCCTTGTCCATCCATAGAGCATAGACCGACTCGCTGTTCAAATATTTCCCCGATTTATCGGAAGGATGCGCCTCATAATTACTGAATACTTGCTTGCTTCTTGCACACAAACTAAGTCCTTGACGCGTTCCTATCCACATGTCTCCGTTTCTGTCGCGAAAAACAGTATTTACGGAGTTGTCCTTCAGACTTTGCTGCTCCCGTTCGTCATGTACATAGTGGGTCATCATTCCAGATGCCTTGTTATAAATGTACAATCCTCCTCGAGTACCAATCCAGAAAATGCCAGGCTTGTCTTCTGTCACCTTGCGAACTGCTTTTGATCGTTCAGCAAATGGAAAGAAGACTATCGGCTTAACCTCCAACGTTTTTGTGTTTACGAGGAAGGCACCCATGGACCCGGTCGTAACCCACATGTCTCCATCAGAATCAAGCACCAGATCCATAATGTTGTAGATGTTTCCAATTTTAGTTTTCGTCTCAAATCGTCTGATGGTATTCTTCTTGAAGTCTAGCAAGTAGAGGTCCCCGGAGGTGCCAATCCACAATCTGCCACTGCGATCGAACTCCAATTTTTTTACAGCAATGGAACGATCGTTCTCATATATGGCATATTTCGTGACGCGATTGGACGGGTCTATCTTCAAAACGTATCCACGAGTACCTAGCCATAAGTTGCCGTTTTTGTCTTCTTCAATATCAAGAACGGTTTGCATGATGGAGGAACAAGTCGGATTGTTCTTAAAGGGTTGCTCAAAAGTTTCTGTTTCGCGTCGGTATACATTTAAGCCTCCGTTCTCTGTCCCAACCCAAAGGTTTCCTTTTCGATCCGTAAGGATAGTTCGAACCAGAAGTCCCTTAATACTAATGGAGTCGTTTGTAGAAGGGAGAAAATTCTTGAAGCGATATCCGTCAAATCGGCTTAATCCTCGGTTGGTCCCAATCCATATCCATCCGTCCAAATCTTGATTTATGCACAAGATCTGATTGAATGGCAAACCTGTTTCTTGACTGTAGGAATCGAACCACATTTTTTTTGCAGAAACCCCCGATCCGATTGCCGAAATCAAAAGCAGAAAGATTATCAGATGTTTAATTAGGTTTCTCATGGTGCACAAATTTATTCCTTTTTTTCATTTTTTTTTAGATTGCCTATGATCTCTTCGGAAAAGTAGTATTATTTAGTCCTTTTACCTTCAGGTGCAGTACCTTATCGGCACCATATGCAAACAGGTGGAAAAGGTTCCTGTCAGATCGGGTCTGAATTCTGTTCTTAGTTACAATTATTATTCATAGATTTACCCTGAGATTAAAGGCATCAAGATGGAGGGTGAAACGAGTATGTTTAAAAGTGCACAGGAATTTTGGTATCCCTTGGATAATGCAGCCAAAATCTATCCGGCCATCACAAACGATGAAGTCACCTCTGTTTTTCGAATTTCGGCAAATTTAAAGCAAAGAGTCAACGTCCGAATTCTTTTCAAGGCAGTACGTGCCATCGAGTCGCGTTTTCCCTACTATAAGGTTCTTCTGAAAAATGGTTTTTTCTGGTATTACCTGGAATCAGCCAATTTTTTGACTACTGTTGAAGTCGATACAAAAGTGACCTGCCGACGGTTTCGCAAAAAAGTACCCCTTTTCAGAGTGTTGGCTACCGACAACAAACTCAGTATCGAGTTTTCCCACATGTTGGCAGATGGTGGAGGTGCTTTTGAGTATTTCAAAACCTTGCTGGTAAATTATTTTGAATTGACAGGTGTCGAAATACCATCCGATTTCAAGTATCTCAACGTGGATTCAACCCCTAATCCGGAAGAGTTTGAGGATGCCTATAACCGGTATTTCCAAGAAGATATTCCAGCTTTGGAAAAACGACCAAGCGCATTCCATTTGCCTTTCGCGCTCCGAAATGTACCCCGGTTTGATGTGCTATATGCCATTTTTTCATCCTCCGAACTAAAGGTCAAAGCCAAAGAAAAAGGTGTTAGCATAACGGAGTACCTCACTGCTGTTTACTTTTCAGTACTTCAGGACATCTATGAAAATTTGCCTGCCGGAAGCAGACACCGAAGGCGCAAAAAAATAGCCATTGAGGTGCCGTTAAATCTAAGGAAGTTGTACCCTTCGGCAACCATGCGAAACTTTACGTTGTTTGTCATGCCTGAAATCGATTTGAGATTGGGACATTATACGTTCGATGAAATTTTGAAGACTGTATACCATCAAATGCGCATGGAAACAGATAAGAAACAGGTAAACAAGATCCTGTCACTTAATGTAGGTGGTGAACGCAACATTCTGGTAAGAAGCATTCCACTCTTTGTGAAAAGCGTTTTTATGAGATACCTTTATTATGCGATGGGTAGTACTCAATACAGTGGAACCTTTACCAATATGGGATCCGTTCAACTTCCTGATCAAATAGCTGAACAAATAGATTGCCTCCTGTTAACTCCGCCACCTCCCAATAAACTGATAAAAATGGGCTGTGGCGTTATTGCTTTGAACGATAAGCTGGTGATCTGTTTCGGCGGAATTGTAAAAACGAAGGAGTTCGAGAAGAGATATATTGAATTCCTTGTCAAAGAAGGACTTCATATAAAAATAACCACCAATAAATAAACAAAATGAACGTTTGTAATTATTGCGGAGTAGAACTGGATGCTGAAATGAATTTCTGCCCGTTATGCGGTCACAAAAGAAACACGCCAGTTGTTTCGAGTCGCAAAGACTCCAACAAGAAGGAACCTATTGAGCCCAAAACGGTGGCTTACAATTTTGAAGATCTGACTCAGAGCCAGCAACGGAAAGTTGTTTGGGAATTGGCAGCTTTTGTGTTGGTTTCGATTTCTGTCATTACACTGATTATAGACTTGCTTATATCCAGGCAAGTCACTTGGTCCAAATACCCGATGACCATTGGGCTCATTCTGTTGATAGACATCTCCTTGATCCTGTTTTTTCAGAAGCAGTTCTTCCTTCTTTTCTCAGGCTGTTTTGTCAGTACTTCCCTGTTGCTGTTCTTGCTTGACTTATACAATAACAACCTTTTTACTGGATTAAAATTGGGGATACCCATCATATTCTTTATTTGCCTGGTCATTTTCCTACTAGCCATTTTGATTCGAAAATCGAAACAAAAAGGGATCAACATCATTGCTTATTCCTTGGTTGCAGCTGGAATGATATGCATGTGTATTGAAGGCATCATTACGTTGCACACCCAAAACCAGTTGAAATTGCAGTGGAGCCTGATCGTGCTAATTTCAGTATTGCCGGTTTCTGCCATACTTCTTTATATACATTACAGGCTGAAAAGGGTAACCAATTTAAAAAAGGCGTTCCATATTTAGAATTTTTTCTGATATTATTGTACTATCGTGGTACAATTTGAGGGCTCCAGCATATTGACTTTGTGCTGATTATGAAAATTATACGTGTATATTTGGAAAATAAATATAAATGCCATGTTAAAACTTTCTGTAAAAAGTGCAATGCTCGTCGTTGCTGTCGTTGTAACATCACAACATGCTTTTTCCCAAGTAGGAACTCCCGCTGTCACGAACACAAAATCCCCAGTAAAAGAATTGTACATTACAGAGGAAGTTCGGAATCAACCCGGTGGTTTGGAAACTGATACTGGCGTATACAGCCTCAAAAGGATGAAGCAAACGGAGAATCTGGCCATCTTTTGGGCAAAGAAATATGGACCGAACCCGATGGCCAATACAGATACCCTGCTGCAATTTGATGTGGATTACATTTTGAGAGAGGGAGAACGGGTTTATAATTACTACATCAATGACTTGAAATTTCTCATCAAGGGGAATTCCATCAGTGATAAATACAAGATCCTCATATTTATCACTGACTCTAAGAATGCAACAGCCTATGGTGGTGGAAACGATGGCAAAGTAGGTTGTTTTTGGGCTCCCGCGGTTCGGATGAGAAAAGCGCCTTTTGGAGCGTTGGCGCACGAAATGACGCATTCATTCCAATACATACTTGGTATCGATAAGGCAAACCAAAATCGCCGAGGCGGTGGTGGAGGCGGTGGTATGGCAGAAATGACTGCTCAATATCACCTCTGGCAGGTTTATCCCGAATGGTTGACGTTTGAGAATTACCATTTGGTGGATTATATGAAACAAACGCACTTGGCTTTCATGCATGTGAAAAATATGTACCATGCACCTCATGTCTTGGAATACTGGGGTAACAAGCACGGGGTTGATATTGTCAGCAAGGTATGGCAAGAAGGCCAATCCGGTGAAGATGCAGTTGTTACCTACAAACGCATTACCAACATCGATCAGCCTACCTTCAATGATGAGATTTTTGATGCTGCACGCAGGTTCATCACTTGGGATATGAAACGCATTGAGGAGGTTGCAAGACCGTACCAGAATCAACATTTTACAAAACTCGATTCCGTTGGAGACGGTTGGTATCGAATTTCTGAAGGCAAATGTCCTCAAAACTACGGATACAACGGTATAAAGTTGATGGTTCCCTCCAAGGCGAAAGTCATCAAACTTAAGTTTCAAGGACTTGCCGGGACAGCAGGTTTCAATGCCGTCAAGGTTGAAAAAGCCGGTTGGCGTTATGGTTTCTTGGCTGTGAAAGAGGATGGTAGCCGTGTGTATGGAAATGTTTGTTCCGATTCCATCGGTGATGTGAAATTCAGTGTTCCAAAAAGTACCAAGCATTTGTGGTTGGTGGTGAGTGGTGCTCCTAAAGAGCATTGGGTAAAAGGCAGGGGCGAAAACAAGGAGGAGCAATGGCCGTATCAGATTAAACTCACTGGAACAGCGTTGGATCCTACCGGACAGAAATAAAGGCAATTTTTAGTTGGATTCTTATATTGAACACCTGTACGATTTCGTGCAGGTGTTTTTTCGTATGCCTTCAAGGCGTAAAAAGGGATCCAAACTATAAACTAGGGTATGAAAATTACCCTATATGTGGGATTTTTGTCCATTATTTGAGTTGCTATTTTTGTATGTAATTTAAAACATACGATGATGGCAACTCAAATACTCATAGCACCAGGATTCGGAAACTCTGGCGAGGAGCACTGGCAGACTTATTGGCAAGTGGAGAACAAGGATTTCGTACGTATTGAACAGAAAGACTGGTTTCGGCCGGTGGCAGATGATTGGGCGGCCGCCATTGAGCAGTATGTGTTGAATGCTTCGGGGGAAGTTGTTGTCGTTGCACACAGTTTGGCTTGCTTGGCTTTGGTACATTGGGCACAGAAATCAAGTTTGCAAATAAAAGCTGCTTTATTGGTGGCACCTCCGGATGCCAATGATGAAAAATTGAAAGGGGTGGTTAAAGGCTTTTCGCCGTTGCCTTTGATGAAGCTACCCTTTAAAAGCATCGTTCTAGCGAGTTCCAACGATGAGTACAATCCAATTGACCGTGCTGAGCAATTTGCCAAATGTTGGGGTAGTGAATTCGTGAATATTGGCGAAAAAGGGCACATCAATGCTCAATCTAATCTACAAAATTGGCCTGAGGGGTATTCGTATCTTAAGAAACTAATTTTTTGACATTTTTACCTAACTTTGCGCATCAAAAAAGCTCCTGATGCCTATTCCTTTTTTCCCCCCTGAATGGTACCCGCAGTCGGCGGTGCAACTAACTTGGCCACATGCCGGAACCGATTGGGCCGACATGCTGGATGAAGTTATTCCTTGTTTTGTAAACATTGCCAGGGAGGTGTTGAAGCGGGAAAAGCTCATCATCGTTTGCTCGAATGCAGCAGAAGTTCGTGCTTCCTTGGGGGCCGTCAACGAGGCCAATTTGTTTTTGTATGAATTTCCCTCCAACGACACTTGGGCCAGAGATCACGGTGCAATTTCTGTTTTTGTTGACGGAAAACCCGTTGTGCTTGATTTTACATTCAATGCCTGGGGAATGAAATTCCCGGCGAATTATGACAATCAACTGAACTTTTCATTGTATGGCGCACAGGCTTTCGATACCGAAGTGGCTTACGAGAATTGCATGCCTTTCGTGCTAGAGGGTGGCAGCCTGGAGTCTGATGGGGAAGGAACATTGCTAACTACGACCGAATGCCTTTCGTCTGTGAATCGGAACGACTCGCTTTCGAAAGAAGAAATAGAATCGTATTTGATAGAACGCTTTGGTCTGAAGCGGGTGCTTTGGCTCGAGAGTGGATTCCTGGAAGGCGATGACACGGACAGCCACATCGATACCTTGGCTCGTTTCTGCGACCCTGAAACCATTGCCTATGTACAACCCGGCGAGGATCCAGAGGATTTGCATTTTGAGGAACTCACTCAAATGGAGGCGGAACTCAAAGCTTTTCGTACATTGGACAACAAGCCTTACAAACTTATTGGCCTGCCCATGGCCGAACCTGTCTTTTTTGAGGGTGACCGTTTGCCTGCCACCTATGCCAATTTCCTAATAATCAACGATGCGGTTTTGTTGCCCATTTATGGAAGCCCCAAAGACGAACTCGCCCTCAAGCAGCTGCAATTGGCATTTCCTGATCGGGAAATAGTCGGAATTTTCTGCCTACCACTTCTCAAACAACACGGTTCCCTGCATTGCGTCACGATGCAGTTTCCGGAATCGTTCTTGTAAAACAAAAAACCCAGAGACTGGCCCTGGGTTTCTGTTCTAAATGCTTTATTAGAGTTTCAATGGTTCTCCCTTGTAGAAATCAAGTATCTTGATGCAGAAGAGGAGGTTGTATTTGGCTTGAAGCTGATTGGAGCGTGCAGAGACCAAATTCATTTTTGCTTGATTGAACTCATAAATAGTGGCGCGTTCGTTGTTGTATTTCTCTTGAGCGAAACGGAAAGCTTCCTCTGAATTCACGACGGCTTCCGCTGAAGATTTGTATTTTTCCGTTGCTTTGATTGCATTGAACCAGGCTTGCTGTATTTCCTTGTAGAGCGTATTACGGGTGCTCTCCAGTACAACTTTGGCGCGCTCTACTTCGATTTTAGACAAGCGTATGTTGTTCTTTGTATCGAATCGGTTGAAAATGGGAATGCTCATGTTAATGCCTATGGAGCTACCTCCGTTGACATTCAGTTGATCACCTAAGTTGGCCTGTGACCCATCCAGATTGCGTTGCTTGGAATAATAACGGTTCGAGTAGCTGGCACCAATTCCAAGGCTAGGATACATAGCCCCTTTTGTAATCTCCAGTGATTTCTCACTGCTTTTTAGCCAGTATTCATTGGCCTTGACATTGGACTTATTGATAACGGCATAGTTGAAAACTTCTTCTGCAGGTTGAATGATCATGGACGATGAATTCACATCGATTTCGGGCACCTGAATATCGAAATTAGACCATTCCTTCAATTGCAGCATTTGGGCGAGCTCCAATAAGGAAAGTTGAAGCGTGCTTTTTGTTTCGACTGCATTTAACTTGTCCTTGGCCAATTGTGCACGTGCTTCGAACACTTGTCCTTCGGGTATTTTACCGTACGAGGCCATGATCTCGGACTTGCTCAACTGGTTCTGACTTAGGACGACCTGTTCTTCGGCGATGGCGTTCAACTCTTTGTTGTAGAGCACTTGAAGATAGGCCGAAGCGATGCTGACAGCAAGACTTTCCTTAGCTTTTTTGAGCTCTTCCTTGGAAGCCAGATTCGAATATTCTTGAGCTTTTATGGCATTCTTAACTCTGAATCCACTGAACAATAACATGTTGGTTGAGATGCCCATGTTGGAACTTTGGGAATTCTGCTGAACATACAAATTCCTATCGTTCAATCCAGTGCCAAAATTTAGAGAAGACCCAAGTGAACCTGTTAAATTTGGCAAAATCTGGTTTTTCGCTTGTTCCAGTTTGATTTGCTGGGCGTCGTTTGTCAACTCGCCGGATTTGATGGTCAGGTTGTTTTTGATGGCATAGTTGATGCACTCCTCCAACGACCATTTCTGTTGAGCGGTAACCGTTCCAAAGGTTAGGAGCCCGGTCACTATGGTAATGATGATCTTATTCATATAGGTTATTTTTTATCTTTTTTTGCTTTGGGGTCGATGGCGGAGCCTTTCAGCTTTTCTTTGCCATTCAAGCCACTAACGACTTCAATGTTGATTCCGTCGGAAAGGCCAGTCTTAATCCTTTTCTTCACGAACGTCTGTGGATCTTTTATTTTGGTATCCAGGACGTACACGTATGCCGTATCCTTGTTGAACTCAATGACGCTTTCAGGAATGGTCAGCACGTCTTTGGCACTGTTCAAAACGATTTCGGCATTGGCACTGTAACCGGCACGGACAAATACGTCGCTAGGTATTTTTGCAGCTGCTTTGATCTCAAACATGATGGCACCGCTTTCTTCCGTGCCTTTGGGAGAAATGTATTCGAGTTTCGCATCGAATTTCCGGTCGTTCAAAGCACCGACGCTTAATACCAGTGGCATTCCTTCTGTTATTCGGCCTACTTCGGTTTCGTCCACCTTGCCAACGAAAAGCATGTCTTTCATGTTAGCAACGGTAGCAATGGAGGTGCCGTCGTTGAAGCTGTTGGACTGGATGACCGAATTTCCGACCTTGACAGGTATGTCCAAGATCATTCCGTCGATGGTAGAACGAATCAAAGTATTGCTAGTTTCACCACTCTTTTTGGATACCCCGCTTTTAGTGATCTCGAGGTTGTTTTCGGCAGCATCATATTCTTCTTTGGAGGAACTAAGGCTCACGGTTGCTTTTTCGAACTCTTCTCTGGAAATTACCTTCTTGGCATAAAGTTCTTTTTGACGAGTGAAATCTTTTTCGGCCTGCTCCAAATTGATTTTGGATACCTTGACCCTCGATTCGGCAGCGTTTAAGCTACCCATTTCGGGAATAACCTTGATTTTGGCTATGATTTCACCCTTGCTCACCTTTTCGCCGGCTTCTTTGAGAAGTTCGGAAATGATGCCAGAAATCTGGGGTTTAATCATGATTTCATTGCGTGCTTCCACTTTGCCGGTGGCTACCGCTTTTTTCTCGATGCTACCCTTGGTAACTGCTACCAACTCGTATTTGGTGACGATGGGTTTCGATTTGTTGTACAGAAAAACGAATGTGCCTCCTACCAGTGCTACCAGACCGACTAAAAGCAAGATTTTAAAAAACTTTTTCATGTGTGCTTTATTTTTTTGGATTGTTTATTCTTCGCTCAATGCTTCGATGGCTTTGATCTTCATGGCGCGCTGTGCTGGCAACATGCCGGCTAGCAAGCCCATCAGGATCAGGATGAACGAGGCGCTCAACGCCACGTCGAATTGTATGATGATGTTTTTGATGAATATGTTGCTGTCTTCGGGCATGCTGTTGATGATGTTGTCGAAGAGCGACAAGATGCCAACGCCCATGCTAAGCCCCATGAAACCGGCAATGGCGGTCAATACCAGACTTTCGTTCATGATTTGGCTGATGATGTCAAAGGGCTTGGCTCCCAATGCTCGTCGGATTCCGATTTCTTTGGTGCGTTCTCGTACAGACACCAGCATGATGTTGCTCACACCGATGGCGCCTGCCAGTAGGGTGCCGATGCCGACGATCCAGATAAGCAGTTTGATGCCTAGAAACAAGTAACTGAACATTTTGAATTGCTCCCCGATGTTAAAGCTACCGACAGCTCGTTCGTCTTCGGGTGCAATATCGTTCTGCGTCTTCAGGATGTTTTTGATTTCGGCTTCCAGTAACTTGGCATCGTGACCGTCTTTGGCGGTGGCTGCCATGAAATGGATGATGTCACCTTGGTTGTATGCACGTTGCATGGTCGAGAAAGGCAATACGACCATGTCGTCGCTGCGTCCACCAATCTGGACATGACTCATGCCAGCTCCGACACCGATGACCGTATAGTAGATGCCGTTGCTCCGGATTTCCTGTCCAAGAGGGTTGTCGCCTTTTTGGAACAGTTTTTCGTAGACGTTTTTGCCGATGAAGCAGACTTTGCGTACTTCGGTGATATCCACGTCGTTGATGTACCTACCATAGATAATATCCTGCTCTTCAATTCTGGAATAATCCGGATAACAGCCGCGAACTCTGAAGGTGCCGGCTTTGTCACCCCGTACCGTATTGTTGTCGCCGCCACCACGACCAAAAAGCATGGGGGCAAGGAATTTGATGTTTTTACTATTGCCGAGAATGACTTTGATGTCGTTATTGTGCATGTTCCATACGCGACCTTTTTTGAAGCCGTGGTAGGCTACGGTAGTTGGTTCCGTATAGAAGAAGCAGGAGTTGGTGGCGAAACCTTTGATTCCGTCCATCATGCCGTTTTCAAGGCCGTTGCCGGCACCAAGCAGGATGGTAAGCATCAGAATGCCCCAAAAAACACCGAATGCGGTGAAGATGCTGCGCACCTTGTTGCGGGTGATGGTTTGCCAGATTTCCTGCCATTTATCGAGATCGAACATACTAGCTTGGTTTTAATTATTCGGCACGCATGGCCTCAATCGGTTTGATTCGTACAGCCTTTCTGGCCGGGATGTATCCGGCTATGAGACCGGCAATGATCAAAATCACGGTGGCTATCAGAACAATGTTAAGATCCACGGACGGATTCATGAAGATGGAGAAGGATTGTTCACCTTCTTCTGCCACTTTCTGCCCACTATTTATAACCAAGTTGATTGCTTCGAGAATTCCAATGCCGAACATCATGCCCAAATACCCGAAAAGGGATGTGATGACGATGGATTCCAACAAGATGGATGAAAGGATGGTGCCTGGAGTAGCCCCCAGCGCTTTCCGAATACCAAACTCCCTGGTTCGCTCCTTAACGGTGATGACCATGATATTGCCTACACCTACGATGCCGGCTATCAGCGTGCAAATCCCGATAAACATGACAAACAAGTCGATGGTGGAAAAGATGGCCATGGTTTGCACATAATCGGAGGCTTGGTTCCACAAACCAATGCTGTTGAGATCTTCGGGATTGACAATCAGTTCTCTGCCCAAAGCTTCCCGGACTTTTTGGCCGAATGCATCGTTTTCATCCTTGCTGCTAAGCCCAAGAACGGAAATGTTGATGTTGGAAATGTCCGTGCCCAAATTGTATAATTTCTGTGCAGTTTTTAGGGGCATGTAACATTTGGCCTCATTGTCAAAGGAGGTTTTCATGTCAACTCCAATGACTTGGAAAGGCAAGCCATCCACTTCAACGTATTTGCCGACAGGGTTTTCCTTTTTAAAGAGGGTGGTGGCGACCTTTTTGGTAAGGACGATGACTTTGCGGTCCATTTCCAAGTCTCTTGCGTTCAGGAATCGCCCGTTTCCGTTCGTGAAGACCATGTTGGAGATGAGTTGAAAGTCGGGCTGAACACCGTAAACCTGAAAAATGTTGCTTTCAGTGCCATATTTGATGGTAGAGGAACGTTCTACCTGACCTGAAATCTTGTCGATTTCTTTAAAGTGATTTTTAAGGTAGGGGATGTGTTCGTTGTTCAGTTTGATTCTGCGATAGGCTTTCAACCCCTTATATGGCATGGTGGTGCGTCCGCCCCAAACCATCATGGTGTTGCTGGCTCTGTCGTTGAAATTAGCGGTTACGCCATTCTTAAGCCCATTACCCGAACCCAACAGGATAATTAACATAAAAATGCCCCACGCCACGGCAAACCCCGTCAGAAAGGTACGGAGTTTGTTTTCCCTCATCGTGGTGAGGATTTCAGTCAGGGTGTCAAATTCCAGTAATCTCATGGCCGTTAAGTGAATCGGATTCGATGATGCCGTCTTTTAAGTGGATGATCCGCTTGGTCTTGTCAGCGACGGATTTTTCGTGGGTAACAATGATCATGGTGATGCCCGAAGCGTTCACTTCGCTCAATATCTGCATCATTTCTTCGGTTGTTACGGAGTCCAGAGCACCGGTGGGTTCGTCCGCCAATATGACTTTAGGGTTCGAAATCAATGCTCTGGCAATTGCGATGCGTTGCTTTTGACCGCCGGAAAGTTCGTTGGGAAAATGATGCCACCAGTCTTTTAGGCCCATCATGTCCAAGTATTCCATCGCCTTTATTTGCCTTTTTCTGCGGGTAACCCCTTGATAATACAAAGGCAAAGCTACGTTTTCAAGCGCATTCTTGAAGTTGATGAGGTTGAACGACTGAAAGATGAATCCAATCATCTTATTCCGGTATTCGGCAGCTCGTTTCTCGGTCAGATTTTTGATCAGCGTACCGTCCAGGAAATAATTACCGGTATCGTAATCGTCCAAAATTCCCAAGATGTTGAGCATGGTTGACTTTCCGGAGCCTGAAGCCCCCATGATGGAAACAAATTCACCCTCGGAAATGTTCAGGTCTATGCCCTTCAGGACATGCAGTGGCTGTATTCCCGGATAGGTCTTGTTGATGTTCTCAAATCTGATCATGATCTCCTTTACTGACGGTTTGTAACGGTTGTGGTTTGCGATTTTATAGGCTGAAGGGTTTCATCGTTCATGTAAACTTTGTAACGATCGAGGATTTCTTCAGGAGTAATTTGCAGCAAAGATATTGTTTTGTAGAAACTCGGCAGTGTGTTTACAAAGAAATCTTCGCGACGAAAATCTAAAATTTTCTTAACAGCATCTTCTTCTACAAAATACCCGATGCCTCGCTTATTGAAGATGATTCCGCGTTGTTGAAGGAAGTCATACGTGCGAAGGGCTGTATTCGGATTGACCTGAAGGTTTACGCCCATCTCACGGACCGATGGTATCTTTTCACTGGGTGGCCATTGACCAACCAGAATCTGCTCGCTAAGCAGTTCTGCTATTTGCAGATAAATGGGTTTGTCTTCGTGGAATTCCATGGTTATACCTCCTTGTTTTTAAGTGCCAGATAGGCTCCACTCCAACAAACAAATGGTGTTGCGTAGAAAATGATTTGTACAATTCTAAACATTGTTTTCCAGAGTTGAGGAATATCTTGATTCATCAATTGTTCAAGATCGCCCATGTTTTGAATGTTGATGTTTGTATTGGTGAAATGGAACGAGTCTTTATTTATGTGTTCAAAGATGTAAGTGGCAGTTAAGCCCAAAACGATCATGACTCCAAAAATCATAAGGGTCGTTTTACCCACGGGATTTTTTTTGAAGTAGGCTGAACCTAAGAAATAAAGGGATTGAAAGAACATCACACCCCAGAAAAGGTTAGTAATGGCTGTCCAACTTTGAATGTTTACAGGCGCATTCATGTCATAAATCAAATTTCCCGTGAACATGCAAAGGATGTGCGTCAGGTTGTACGTCAGGGTAATGGTGATGAATGTAAACAGGGTTGAATAAATCCAAGCTGCTGAAAATTTGTCGACTGTATTGGAGGGCATCATTAAGTAATGGATTCCCCCAACGGAAGAACGGAGTTTGGTAAACACATCGGTGCTGATCAGGATGGCAATCACCAAAAAAATGAAATCCGGACTGGCGATGGCATCAATGGCCATCTTATTATTCATCACATCAGATCCATTTCCAAATTTGAAGAAAAGGAAATGCTTAAAAATGATCCAAAGGGTAAAAATCATCAAAATGACACCGTGTCGGCGAGAAAGTAGCCGGAACAAGGCATTGAATTCGTATGATGTTCGTTGTAGTGTAAGCATAGTTGTAAATTTTACAGGTGAAACAATTGTGTGATGACGGCTGGTTGCTGTGTAGCGAAATTGAACAGGACCTCCAGATCCAGCTTGCTATCTACTTTGTCGGTGTTGTTGAAAACTGCCAGAAAGCCTTTAGGTGTGAATTCGCTGTATAACATGCCTGGTTGGTTCTCAATCGACATCAGTGTCTTGAACAGGAGTTTGTCGCAGATGGCATCTGTTGTCTGGTTCAGCAGAATCCGACTTTCGTCCAGGATGATGATTCGGTCGATGAGGCTTTCCAAATCGCGCACTTGGTGAGTTGAGAGTACCATACAGCGGTCGTCTGTGATGAGTTCAGCAGCTAATTTTCGGAATTGACCTTTGGAAGGAATGTCCAGACCATTGGTGGGTTCGTCCATGATCAAAATCTTGCATTGGGTAGCCAGTGCAAAGCTGATGGCCACTTTTTTCTTTTGACCGAACGACATGTTCTTTAGCTTGTCACTGATGTTGATCTCAAATTCTCGAAGGCATTTGTCAAAGATGTTCGTATCAAATTTGGGATACGCACCGGCATACATCTTGAGGTAATCTTCTATGTTGGTGTCAGGAAGCCAGATCTCTTCTGTGAGGAAGTAGATATCTTCCAACATTACGGCATTTCTCTTTTTTGATTCCATGCCCAAAACCTTGCAACTACCTTGTTGGGGAAAGCGAAGGCCTGCAATAAGCTTCAACAAGGTTGTTTTACCAGCACCGTTCTTACCCAGCAGTCCATATATATGGCCACCTTCCATGCTGAGCGACAGGTTGTTAAAAATTCCGTTTTTTTTCTTTGAGTAGGTGAAGCTCAAGTTTTGTACTTCAATCATGTGTTATCGTTCTGGTGTATTAATGTACTAAGACACCGCAAAGAAAATACACTTTTTAGTAGTTTCCAAATTTTTTTCGGTTTTTTTTCAAACTTTTTTTTGAAAGGGGCAGAAATGTTGATTAGGACTTAAATAATTTGACGTTCGTTTTATGGAAAACCCTCTTTTTTTTACATAAAAAGTGCTTTTAAACACGAAGAATTATGTAGCTTTGCGCCCTAATGCTAGCCTTTTGTAAGGTCTCAACAAATTTTGCTCCTATGTCTGTAAATAAAGTCATTAAAACAGCCCTCGTATCGGTTTACTACAAGGATGGTCTGGATGAAATCCTCATCAAACTGCACGAACAAGGGGTGTCGTTCCTTTCTACCGGAGGAACCCAACAATTCATCGAATCCTTAGGTCTGCCCTGCAAAGCGGTGGAAGATCTTACCGGTTATCCGTCCATTTTGGGTGGCCGCGTCAAAACCCTTCACCCCAAAGTTTTCGGTGGCATTTTGACCCGCCGCGACCTTGTCAAGGACAAAGAACAATGCGAAGAATACGAGATTCCCGAAATCGATTTGGTGATCGTTGACCTTTATCCTTTTGAGGAAACCGTCGCTTCAGACGCTTCTGCCGAAGATATTGTGGAAAAAATCGACATCGGTGGCATCTCCCTCATTCGTGCTGCTGCCAAAAACTTCAACGATGTGGTCATCGTGGCTTCCAAAGGTCAGTATGCACCTTTGTTGAACATCATCAACGAAAAAGGTGCTGAAACTTCCATCGAAGACCGTCGTTGGTTTGCAAAGGAAGCGTTCGGCGTCTCTTCTTTATACGATTCAGCCATTTTCAATTGGTTCGACGGTGGCGAAGGGTCTCAGTTCCGCAGTGCGATGGACAATGCCAAGCCACTGCGTTACGGTGAAAACCCGCACCAAAGGGGTTACTTTTACGGCGACTTCGACGAAATGTTCGAACAACTGCAGGGCAAGGAAATTTCGTACAACAATCTGCTCGATATCGACGCTGCTGTTTCGCTGATCAATGATTTTGACGAAACGACGTTTGCCATCCTTAAACACAACAATGCTTGCGGCATCGCTTCACGTCCGGTTTTGAAAGAAGCTTGGGCAGCCGCTTTGGCTGGTGACCCTGTTTCCGCATTCGGAGGCGTTCTAATCACCAATGCCGTGGTTAATGAGGCCACTGCAGAGGAAATCAACAAGATATTCTTCGAAGTGATCATTGCCCCTGATTACGATGTGGAAGCATTGAAAATACTTACTTCCAAAAAGAATCGCATCATCCTTATTTTGAAAGAGGATTTCTGCGTTCCAAAAAAACAATTCCGCTCGCTACTCAACGGTGTGTTGGTTCAGGACAAGGATGCGCATACCGAAGAGGTGGAAGATCTGAAAACGGTAACCATCCATACGCCAAGCGCTTCGGAAGTCAAGGACATGCTTTTCGCCAACATTATCGTGAAGCATACCAAATCGAACGCCATTGTTCTGGTTAAGGACGGGCAACTCTGCGCAAGCGGTGTGGGCCAGACATCCCGTGTGGATGCCCTACGTCAGGCCATCGATAAGGCAGCAAGCTTCAATATGAACCTGAACGGTGCTGTTATGGCATCCGACGCGTTCTTCCCCTTCCCCGACTGCGTGGAAATCGCCGACGAGGCAGGTATCAAAGCTGTTATTCACCCGGGTGGATCCATCAACGATCAGAAATCGATCGACTATTGCAATGAACATGATCTGGCCATGGTTTTGACCGGATACAGACATTTTAAACATTAATACGACTATGGGACTATTTTCTTTTACACAGGAAATCGCCATGGACTTGGGTACGGCGAATACCATCATCACCTGCAACGATAAGATTGTGGTTGATGAACCCAGCATTGTTGCTCTTGACAGACGAACCGACAAGCTTTTGGCAGTTGGTACTCAGGCTCAGTTGATGCACGGCAAGACACCAGAAAACATCAAAACGGTTCGTCCTTTGCGGGACGGTGTGATTGCCGACTTCTATGCTGCCGAGCAGATGATGCGTGGCCTCATTAAGATGGCTACCTCCAAAAAACGACTTTTCTCCCCGAACCTGCGCATGGTTATTTGCGTTCCGTCAGGTTCCACCGAAGTGGAATTGCGTGCGGTACGTGACTCTGCCGAGCATGCTGGTGGCCGGGATGTCTATATGATTTTTGAGCCCATGGCTGCGGCCATCGGTATCGGCATCGATGTGGAAGCGCCTGAAGGCAACATGATTGTTGACATAGGTGGTGGCACGACTGAAATCGCCATCATCTCTTTGGGCGGCATCGTGGCCAACAAGTCCATCCGCATCGCCGGTGACGACTTTACAGCCGACATTCAGGAGTACATGCGCCGTCAACATAATTTACGCGTTGGTGAACGTACTGCCGAGCAAATCAAGATCAATGTAGGTTCTGCCTTGACCGAACTGGAAAATCCGCCGGAAGACTACATCGTTCACGGTCCGAATCAAATGACGGCTTTGCCCATGGAAGTGCCTGTTTCTTATCAGGAGATTGCCCACTGTCTTGAAAAATCCATTTCGAAAGTGGAAATGGCTGTTTTGAGCGCTTTGGAACAAACGCCTCCTGAATTGTATTCGGACATTGTTCGCCGTGGTGTTTACTTGGCAGGTGGTGGGGCGCTGCTTCGCGGTTTGGCTAAGCGTCTGGGTGACAAGATCAATATTCCGTTCAATATTGCTGAGGATCCGTTGAGGGCTGTTGCTCGCGGGACCGGAATAGCTCTAAAGAATGTGGATAAATTCAATTTCCTTATACGTTAGAAATCTTCTTGAATCGTCCGGCTATTTGTCGGACGATTTGATGTTAAATACCTTTACCGAATTTCTGCCCGATGCGAAATATCCTGAGGTTCCTTGCCAAATACAGTACAATCCTGCTGTTCATCTTGATGCAGGCAATTTCGCTGTACTTGTTGTTCAACTACAACAATTTTCAGCAAAGTGCCTTGTTCAGTACGGCAAACAAACTGAATGGTTGGATCTATACGGTAGAGGAAAAAGTATACGGTTATTTCAACTTGCGTTCTAATAATGAGAGCCTGCTTCGGGAAAACAATGAGTTGGGGCTTCGGATCGCACATCTGGAATCCGCACTGAGAACCTATATGGATTCCACCAAAATACCCTTGCTTCGTATGAAACAATCCGAAGAGTTCAGTCTGATTCCTGCCAGGGTCATTCAGAATTCTGTCACCCATTATCGAAACTACATCACACTGAATGTTGGGAAAGTAGATGGGGTCAAGCCTGAAATGGGGGTGGCGAATGCGGATGGAATCGTCGGTGTGATCAGCCTCGTAACGAATTATTATTCCGTTGTCATACCAGTGCTAAATAGGGACCAGCGGTTTAGTTGCAAATTGAAAAATATCAAAGCAAGCGGCTCGTTGGCTTGGGACGGATTCGACAGAAGGTTCGCCTATTTGGAAGAAATTCCACCCTACGTGGCTGTATCAAAAGGTGATACAGTAGTGACCAGTGGTTTCTCCGCAGTATTTCCAGAAGGCCTTATGGTGGGTACCGTCGAAGATTACAAAGTTAGTGACGATGCCAACTACCTTCGTTTGAAAATCCGTTTGTCCACTCGTTTTGATGCCCTATCGAATGTTCGGGTCATCCGTTACAAACACCGGGGTGAATTAAAAAAACTGGAAAAGGAGGCCGCCTTATGAAACGATACCTAAATCCAATCCTTTGGTTTCTTGGGCTGATTGGCCTGCAGGTGTTCATCCTAAACAATACCCATTTTTTGGGCGTGTTTCTTCCCATCGTTTATATTTACGCTCTGCTTCGTTGGCCGCCTGATACTTCACCTGTGCTGGTCATCTTGTTTGGATTTATCCTGGGCCTATCGGTGGACGTGTTGTCAAATACTCCTGGAATGAACGCTTCGGCCACAACTTTGATTGGGTTTCTACGATACCCCACTTTAAGGCTGTTTGTTAACAAAGACGATCTCGGTACCAAAGATATCGGAGAAACAACCTTGGCCAATGGCGCGTTTTGGAAATACACCATTTTGCTGGTGCTGATTCATCACACCACCCTTTTAATACTGGAAGCCTTCTCCTTTTCCAACGGCTTTCTTTTGCTCCTGAAGATCCCTGTTTGTACGTTTTTGACTCTGATCTTTATTTTTGCGTTCGAACGTATTAACGGTAAAAAGGATGCAAGGGATTGAATCACTTCGCCGAAAGAACGTAATCGTCCTCATCATTCTGGGAGTGATTTTGATTTTTGTTATACGGCTGGCAGTACTTCAGCTGTTTTCATCCGATTACAAAGCATTCGCTGACAGCAATGCATTTTTAAAAAAATCAATTTATCCTGCCCGTGGTTCAATTTTCGATCGAAACGGAAAGTTGATGGTTTATAACAAACCGGCATATGACGTCATGCTGATCCTACGTGAAATGGTGGAACTGGATACCTTGGATTTCTGTCAAACAGTAGGCATAACCAAAGAAGAGTTTGAGGAACGCATTGTTGAAATCAAGGACCGACGGAAGAATCCTGGTTATTCATCCTATACGCCACAGTTGTTTTTGACTCAAATGAGTGTTGAAACGTATGGAGTTTTGCAGGAAAAACTGTTTCATTTCAGAGGTTTCAGTGTTCGTAGCAGAACGTTGCGCGAGTACATGCAACCGATTGGTTCCCATGCATTGGGTTATGTGGCTGAAGTGAATCGTGGTGATATGGAAAAAGATCCGTACTATGTTTTGGGCGACTTCAGCGGGCGTTCCGGCATAGAAAAAGAGTATGAGGACGAATTGCGTGGCATCAAGGGTGTGGAAGTCATGTTGCGAGATGCACACGGTCGACTAAAGGGTCGATACGAAAAGGGTGCCCACGACATCAAAGCTCAACCGGGAAAGGATCTGACGCTTTCCATCGATGCCGAACTGCAAGCGTATGCCGAAAAACTGATGGTCAACAAACGTGGTGCCATCGTGGCCATTGAACCGCAAACGGGAGAAATTCTGGCCTATGTTTCTGCACCTACTTACGATCCGGGTTTGCTGGTGGGAAGGGAGCGGGCGAGGAATTTTAAAGCACTTCAGGAATCGCCTCATAAGGTGTTTCTGAACCGACCCATTCAGTCCAATTACCCGCCTGGATCCACCTTTAAACCGGCGCAAGCGTTGGTCTTGTTGCAGGAAAACGTCATCAATCCATACACGAGTGTGGCTTGTCATATGGGTTATTATTATGCTCCCGGACATAAAGTTGGTTGCCATGCGCATTCATCACCTCTGAACTTGATTCCCGCCATAGCCAATTCCTGCAATGCCTATTTTTGCTCTGGCTACCGTGCAATGATGGATAGTAAAAAGTATCCGAACATCCAGGCCTCCATGGATAAATGGAAAGACTACATGGTTTCTCTGGGCTTTGGTTATAAGCTGGGTGTCGATTTGCCTTATGAAAAAAGAGGCATGATTCCCAACAGTACGTATTACAACAAGTGGTACGGAAAACGTGGATGGAGAGGTGCCACGATCATTTCGAACGCCATCGGTCAGGGTGAGGTCTTGGCAACGCCCATGCAGATTGCAAACTTTTGTACCATCATTGCCAACAAAGGCTGGTACATCACACCGCATTTGGTTAAAAAAGTGAAGGGTGCTCCGTTGGATACGTTGTATTCCCGAAAACATTTCACGATGGTCGACTCAACCTATTTCACCTATATACAAGAAGGCATGAGGGGCGCTGTCGTAAGTGGAACGTCTACCGGTGTGGATGTGCCTGGAATTGAAGTTTGCGGCAAAACTGGTACGGCTCAGAATGCCGGAGCAGACCATTCCATTTTCATGTGTTTTGCACCAAGACAGAATCCCAAGATTTGTTTGCTGATTTTTGTGGAGAACGGGGGGTTTGGTGCCACCGTTGCCGTTCCGATGGCCAGTTTGCTTTTGGAAAAATACCTGAAAGGAAGCATTGCCGAAAACCGTATCTGGAAGGAAGAAAATTTGTTGAAAATAAATTTGATGCGTTATGTCTCGCCATGATAGCAACAGTGTTTGGAGGTCGCTGGACTGGTTGGTCTTTGCGTTGTACCTTACCCTTGCTCTGGCTGGCTGCCTGAGCATTTATGGGGCGAGCTATGACTTTGACAATGCTGGATTCTTTAATTTTCAACAACGTTCAGGCATGCAGTTGGTCTGGCTTGGAACTTCTTTATTCTTAGGCATTTGCATCTTATTGATAGATGCCAACAATTTCTTTTCCTGGTCATTCGTTATCTATCTGGGTATTATTGGGCTTTTAGTACTCACTATCATCTTGGGGACAGATGTGAAGGGTTCCCATTCATGGCTTGTGCTGGGACCTCTTCGAATACAACCTGCTGAATTCGCCAAATTTGCAGTTGCTCTGCTTTTGGCCAGATATATGAGTTCATACAGTTTCAACATGAAATCGATGAAAGGTTATCTGGGTGTGGCCGGCATCATCTTGTTGCCAGTTGGTCTTATCTTTCTGCAGAATGAAACCGGTTCGGCCTTGGTGTTCTTTTCGTTGATGCTGATGTTATACCGTGAAGGTATGCCTGGCATCATCCTGTTTGCTGTCGTTTGCATGGCGACCTTCTTTGTGGTCGGCCTTAAATATGCTGCACTGATTTTCCTTGGTGCGACGGTGGTAGGCCAGTTCGCTGTATTGTTGCTGGTTTTGATCGTGGTCATCGGCATGGTACTGATCTATCGCAGGGATGAGCAGACCACCCGTATTTTGATTTTCCTGAATGCTCCACTTTTACTCATTGGGATTCTTCTCAATGCTTTTGGTTGGTTTGTTTTCAATTTATGTTTCCTGCAAATCGGATTGTTGGTGGTTTCATTCATCTATCTGATGTTTCAAACGTTACGGTTTCACACCTCTGAATATGTTTTGATCGGTGTTTTTGCCTTGTTCTCAGCTGGTTTTTTATATTCGACGGATTATGCCTTCAATAAAGTGTTGGAACCGCATCAACAGATTCGAATTCAGGTATTGTTGGGCATGGAAGACGATCCCAGCGGTGCCGGTTACAATGTGAATCAGTCCAAGATTGCCATTGGTTCAGGCGGTTTCTTTGGCAAAGGCTTTCTGAATGGTACCCAAACCAAGCTGAAGTATGTGCCTGAGCAAGATACTGACTTTATTTTCTGCACCGTAGGAGAGGAGGAAGGGTTCCTCGGCTCTGTATTCATCCTGGGTTTGTATGTGGCTTTGTTGCTACGCCTCATCACCATGGCAGAGCGTCAACGATCGGCATTTTCGAGAATATATGGGTATTGCGTGGTCAGCATCCTGTTTTTCCACGTCTTTATCAATATCGGAATGGTGCTCGGCCTTTTGCCTGTAATCGGTATTCCCTTGCCATTCATCAGTTATGGGGGCTCTTCCCTTTGGGCTTTCACCATCTTGTTGTTTATCTTTCTCCGCCTGGACGCGGATAGGTCGCAACGTCGCTAATCTTTTTCTGAAAACAGATGAATGCCTACATCTTCGATGCCAGGTAACGTTTCGTCCTTAAGTCCGTGCTGGACTTCAATGCTGAACCATCTTGTCCCAAATGTCTTTTTCACATCCAAGTCAGGCAGCCGTTGAGTCAGGCTGTAAATGGAACCCCAGCCTGATCCAAGCCAACGGCCGCTTGGCTCAGAGAGCTTCCAGTTGATGGAATCCAATCGGTTGGTTCCGTCGGAGGTTCTGGTTCGGATGTACATCCATAAGTTTTGATATGGAAAAAGATTGGAATGTCGAATATTCACCTCGAAACAAATTTTTTCGGGAACGTCGTCACGAATACTATCCTGAAAGTAGAGGGTTTCGTTCAAGTCCCAACCCTTTGCCGGAATGGTTTCCGAATGGTTGTAGTGGCTGTTTACCTGACACGACAGGAAAGCAACACCGATGAGGCAAAGTGCTGGAAGAAAAGAGCGGAACATCAGGGATTGTTTTCAGGGTTGTTGGAACCTGGCTTTTGTGGTTTCTCAAATCGTGTGCCAGTTGGAGGATTACCCTTTCTGTCCCTATTTTTGTTTGGGTTTGGATTTCGATTCGGATTCGGATTTGGGCGGTTCTGCGCGTCTTTTTCAGAATGGAGGCCTGGTTCTCTCTCTGTTCTTGGGCGGTCAGGACGCCGATCTCCCTCGCGACGTTTTTCTCCGTTCGGTCGTTCAAAGTTTGGCCGAACCGGATGATCGGTTTTTTCTCCATTTCCGGTGAAACGCTCGCCTGACTGTCCTTCTGGCCGGGGTCCGTGGTTGTGCTCGCGGTTCTTGTTCTTGTTCGGCTTCTTTGATTTGTCGAAACGATTGAGGGCATCCTGTCCAAGAATATCACCGAATTCACTTTTTACGGGTTCCTTTTCCACCTCTTCAGCCATGCTGTCCACACGAATCCCTTTTTTATTGAGGGCAATGATTTGTTTGGCGCGTTCCACGGGGATGGTCACGGCATTGGCTAGAAAATCCTTGCTGGTGGAATAGATGATGGTCCGTTTGAAACAATCGGCTTTGAACAGGTAATAACTGCAGTCTTTGGTGTCAAGTATGATGTCTTTGGCTGGAATATCGCGTTGAGCCTCGGCGTACATATCCGTTTCGTAATTTAGGCAGCACTTCAGTTTGGCACATTGTCCGGCAAGTTTCTGCGGATTCAGCGACAAGTCCTGATAGCGGGCGGCGCTTGTGGAAACGGAAACGAAGCTGGTCATCCAGGAGGAGCAGCAAAGCTCTCTTCCACAGGGGCCAACGCCTCCAATTCGTCCGGCTTCCTGTCGGGCTCCGATCTGTTTCATCTCGATGCGCACCCTAAAGGTTTCAGCCAAAACTTTGATGAGTTGGCGGAAGTCGACGCGATCGTCGGCAATGTAATAGAAAATGGCTTTGTTGCCATCTCCCTGGTATTCTACATCGCCGATCTTCATGTTCAGCTTGAGTTCTTCGGCAATTTTGCGCGAGCGAAGCATGGTGTCGTGTTCCAGAGCCTTGGATTCTTCGTACTTTTCCAGATCCACTGGCCTGGCCTTGCGATATACGCGGCGTATTTCCTGACTGTCCACCCGGAAGTTGTTTTTTTTCATTTGCTTCAATACCAGGGCGCCCATCAAGGTGACTTCACCGATGTCGTGTCCTGGGCTTGATTCGACGGCAACGATATCGCCTTTTTCGATGGGGACCTTGTTGCTGTTCAGAAAGTAACTTTTACGGGTATTCTTGAATTGCACTTCCACCCAATCGGTCAATTCCTGGGCCTGCGGTAAATCGCAAAGCCAGTCGAAGGTGTTGAGTTTTTTTATTTTGAGTCCGCTGCAGCCTTTGCTTTTCATGCAGCCGCCGGACAAGTTGAGTCTGTATTCCATTGTTTTATCTTGTAACAAGGTCAAAATTAGGCGAAAAAGCCGAACGATGCAAATCTATTTTTTGAAGAGCATGATGGATTTCAGCGCCAGGTCAAAGAATACCAGTTTGGCATTCACGTTTTGTTCGATGTGCCGTTCGGCCAATTCCAGTTCCTCCATAAAGGCCACGATGTTTTTGTGGTTGATGAAGGGGGCGAATTTGGCGGAAAACGTTTGTTCGGCAGGTGCCAGGTAATTCAGTTCAGGTCGTTGCACGTTCATGACAAAATTCTCCCGCACCAGCCTTTGGGCATAATTCAGGTATTTTTTGCTTTGTTCGCGGCCAATCTTGGACATTTCCTCCGACCAGAGTTTCATGTCTTTGAGGCTCCGTTGCTTTTCAAGTTTCTTTTCGGCGGAGAAATTGGCGATGGTGTAAGCACCGCGCATGCAACGGGTGAATTGTTGCAGAAACAAATTGTTTTCCTCGCTGGAATCGATGTAATCCAAGGCTTTCAGCCAGCTTCCATTTGCCAGGTGGATGCAAGCGTCCAATTCGGATCCGTTCAGACTGAAATTGGCTGTAACTGCAGCTCTTAAAGCATCCGGCTCGATGCCTTTCACCCAAATGCGTTGTGCACGGGAAAGGATGGTAGTCAGCAGCTGCTCGCTATTTTCTGAAACCAAAAGAAAAATCGTATTTGCAGGCGGCTCTTCGAGGATTTTTAAAAGTCGGTTGGCGCAAACGTCACCCATTTTCTCTGGCAGCCAGATGATCATCACTTTGTATTCCGATTCAAAAGCCTTGAAGCTGAGTTTACGTAGGATTTCATCTCCTTCGTCTCCGTAAATAACGCCCTGAGCATTTCCTGCCTTGATGAATTCCATCCAGCTGTTGTAACCAAAGTAGGTGTTGGCCGAAATGAACGTACGCCATTGTGGTAAGAATTCATCACTGACGCTTTTTTTCCCCGAACTGGTCTTGAAAATTGGGAACACAAAATGGGTGTCGGGATGGATGTACTTGTTGAATTTGTGACAGGAGGGGCATTCTCCACAGGAATCCTGTTCTCCTCGGTTCGTGCAATGTATGTATCGCGTATAAGCCAACGCCAACTGCAACGCACCGGTGCCTTCCATTCCGGCAAAGAGTTGTGCATGTGGAATGCGTCCTTCTTTTACCGATTGCAGCAGCCGTTCCTTGGTTTTTTGTTGTCCGATTATATCGCGAAAAAACATGTTTTGCTTTTTTTAAAAATCCAAACAAAGATAAAAAAAATAAGTACATTTGCACGCCATTGGAGAGTTGGCAGAGTGGTCGATCGTGGCAGACTCGAAATCTGTTGTACCGCTTGCGGTACCGGGGGTTCGAATCCCTCACTCTCCGCAAGAAAATTTCAGGACAAAGCGAGCTTGCTCGCCCTGAAAAGAAGAAAAAGGACGTCGTCAAGCTTGCTTGAACGAAAGTCCTTTTTCTTCTTTTCAGGCAATTCCGAAGGAATTGTTTTGTCCTGAAATTTTCTTTAGCACCCCCTCTGGGATCGCGGCGCGCAGCGACGCAATCCCAATCATTTTCAATCTCGTTCAGTGCAGCAAGCTGCTGCACTGAGGAAAAATAGTTCAGTCCAACAACCTGTTAGACTGAAATCATCTATCTACTCCGTGCTTTGGAGGCATCATGTTTTGTTACATGTTAAAGCAAAGCAAGAGAGCCTCTCAAAGCATTCACTTATGAGACACCCTCTTTGCTTAAGAGCCAATATTTTCTATTCCCCCACCAACCTAAACCTTACCAACCGCATCGGGATGCCCTTGGCTCCCTTGGCATTCTGCAGACTATACAAGTAACCGTTCCTGAACACCATCCGTGAAGGATTGATGATGAGGTCGTAATCCTCACAAACGAACTTGCTTTCGCAGACGAAACCGCCGCCGTTACTATAGACCCAAACATGGAACAGGTTGGCATCTTTTTCTTTAGGGTACTCGAAATAGAGCAAATTGCCTTCTGAATCCTTGATAACGGTTGACAAGCAGGGTCTAGGAATCGTTTTCGAAATACGACCCAAGTCTTCTTGCATTTCTTTTAGGAATTTCGCCTTGACTTCGGCAACTTCCTCGTCGGTATTTGTATTTCTGACCTTGCCAAACTTCATATTTTTCACATGTTCGATTTCTTCCAACAGTTGTTTTTTCTGTTCTTCGATGGAAACAGGCTCTCTGGTCCAACCCAATCGTTTCTTGGCTAGTAGCTTGCCACTTAGGTCATATTCCCACAATTCACCGTTGTCAGGGAAGGCCAGCAAAATCTTGTTGCCGCTGCTTGCAATGACTGGAGACATATATCGGTTGGTGGTCCCTTCAAAATCAACCCCGTAACCAATAGCTCCTCCCGTCTTGAAATGATATCCATATTGAAAGATCTGCCTTTCTGAGGCGCTGCTTTCAAACATTGCTTTGGTTCCTTCGCCCTTGTGTTCCCAAATAATCGTTTCCTCATTGGTGGCAGGGTTCACGATTTCTACAAAATACCGGATAGCATCTTCGTTGTAAGAAGTTCCCGTCATTACCAACTTATTGTTAGGCAGTCCGATGATTTGATTGGATGTGAAGTTCAACTTCAACGTCTTCTGCCATTTCCCATTGAAATCCGTCAGGTACATATTGCCCGGATTGTCTATACCATAATACAACGTGTTGCCGTAAAGAACGCCAAGCGCCGGTTCCGTTTTCTTGAAAACTTTGCCCGAAGTGCTTTTCAGGTTGAACTCGCCAGCGAACTTGCCTTGCGGATTGAACTTGGTATAGAAGTTGCGATAGGTATTGTTGACAATGACGGAGCCGTCTGGCAGCAGAACCAGCGATTTTCGGGCTCCGACATTGCGGCTACCCATGGAATCTGTATAGGCACGGAAAACGAAGTTCCAATCGTTCCCTTGTGCAAACGTTTTGTCGGCAACCAAACGAATGGTACCTTTTTTATACAGTTCAACCAATTTTTGTGCGGAAACCGGCAAAGCGGCCATAAGAGAAATGCATAGCAGAACAATCAGATATTTTTTCATTGTTGTTGATTTTAAGATGGTTACTACATGTAAGTGACATTCCCTGATTCATCGATGAGGGTCATTACCGTTTCCTGTTCTGAATAGGGACTGTTTGCATCCACTTCGACGATTTCGCGCTGCATACGGATCATGTCCTGATTCTCGCCCCTGCAAACCAAGGGTTTATACAAGAAAACCATTCCGAGAAGGCAGGCAGCCGAAAGGCCGATGGTCCAACGTTTCAGCAACGGACGCTTTACGCGCGGTTCGTCCATTGCTTCAACGGCTGGTACGTTGACGGATAACTTGCCGTTTATGTTCGAAGGAAGCGGAGGAATGACCGCATCCGCATTGGAAGAGCTGCTCAACAACCGTTTGATGCATTCTGCTCGCCCCTGCAGTTGGGTGAGACGATACGTACAAAGGTCACAGTTTTTCAAATGCGTTTCCACGCCGGTTTTTTCATCCGTGGAAACCTCGCCGTCGAGGTATTTTTGCAATATGTCGGTGTCAATACATTTCATAGGACAGTGATTTTAAATGTTCTTCCATTTTTTCAAGCGATCTGGCCAGCGTTTTACCTACCGATGTGAACCGAATGCCGGTGGTGTCTGATATTTCCTTATAGCTGAACCCTTCGCTGTAGAGCACCAGGAGTGCCCGTTCTGTCGGTTTCAACTTAGATAGCGCTTGTTGTACAAAGCGCTCCTTTTCTGCTCGTTCGGGAAGGTGGTCCTCAATAGGTACGTCCTTGAGCTCATCCAGGGGCCGGTAGCATTTCTGTCGGTTCAGGTGGTCGGTGCACTTGTTGATCGTGACACGGTAAAGCCAAGTGTTCAGATATAGAAGGGCTTGACCACCTACCAACTTTTCGTACAATGCCGTGAAAACCTCCTGCACGATGTCGGCAGCGCTCTCCCTATCATCCACCATGCGGATGGCCAGCCGGTGAAGCTTGGCATGGTTTTCGGCATAGATGTCTTCGAAGGTTTTCAATCGGATGGTGTTGTTTTATGCATTAGTCTTTAAAGGAGGACCTTTTGTGACAAAGCAAGTCGTTTTTTTTGAACTTGACAATGTAGTAATATGTCACTAAAAAACACTCCACTTGTATTGTAATAAAAAAGAAGGTCGTATTTTTAAAACCTAAAGAACATAAAACCAGTGATGTGCAAGTACATAAATAAAACAAACGCTTTATGAAGAACCTCCTTTTGAATTTATTTGTTCTAATTTTTTTTATACACCATGCATCCGCTCAGGATTCAACACGAATAGTAAATGCCTTGTTCGAATTGCCCGATGTCATTTTTAAAGAAATTCCTACAAGAGGTGGTTCTGCTAAAACGTTTGAATTGAAAATCAAGCAATTGCTGGATCATAAACATCCCGAGAAAGGATACTTCTATCAACGTGCTTTTTTGTCGCATAGAGACATGAGCAAGCCGATGGTGATGTATCTTTCGGGATATAGTCAAGCTAGAGCCTCAAATACTGAAATAACGAGGATTCTTGGAGCGAACCAACTTTCGGTTGAGCACCGTTTTTTCGGAACAAGTCTTCCAGACTCCATCGATTATGCTTATTTAACGTTGGAGCAAGCATCTGCCGATTTTCATTATATAAATGAACTGTTCAAGAAAATTTATACCGGCAAGTGGTTGAGTACAGGCGTTAGTAAGGGTGGTGCTACAGTTGTAATCTATAAGTATTTCTATCCCAACGATGTAGATGCCTGTGTGCCCTACGTTGCACCAATCAACAAGGAACGTGTTGATAAACGTTTTGACACATTTTTAAATAACGTGGGTACCGAAGGCTGCCGCGCCAAGATTTTAGCATTTCAAAAAAGAATGCTTCAACACCGTGATGAAGTATTGCCGTTGTTAAAAACGTATAGTGAAGAAAAGGGGTATAAATTCACTTACATGTCGTTTGAAGAAGCATTTGAATACAGCGTTTTGGAATACCAAGTTGCATTTTGGCAATATGGTTCGTTGTGCGAAGAAATTCCATCGGATACCACTTCCATTGCTTCTGCCGTTAAGTATTTGATGAAAGTGAGTAACATCAGGACGTTTAGTGACGTAGATATCGACTATTTTTTGCCTCATTATTATCAGTCGGCCAATCAAATGGGATATTATAGTTATGCAACGGAAAATCTTAAAGATGATTTGAAAATCCTGCCAATACAACCTTATCCCTATGGCGCCATTTTACCCAAAAACTGGCAAGTTGATTTTGATGGAAGTACATTGAAAAAAATCAATGATTGGGTGCAAAAAAAAGGAAATCGGATGATGTATGTTTATGGTGCGACCGATTTTTGGACTGCTACGGCCGTTCCAAAAACGGATAAAGTAGATGCCGTTTGGTTTGTTTTGAAGGGCAAGAGCCATGGTGCCAATTTTGGGGGTATGACACCTGAAGAAAAGAAACTTTTTATATCGACCTTGGAACGATGGTTGGCTCTGAAAATTGATTACACGGAGAAACAATAGTTACTAAAAACGCTTTTGAAATGGCTTCAGTTAAGGTGAAACTTTTCCTTGTTTCGGCCCTTATTTTATTTCCCTTTGTCGGTTTCTCGCAGAAAGGTCGGATAAAGTCGGGTGACGTACCAGCAGTGCTCAAAATTTGGTCTGTTGAGAGAAACTCCGTAAGGATTACACTGATACCAAAAGTCGATGAAGGCAAGCTGTCAGACAACCCAGCTATCGATGAGCGGAGTTGGCCTCAACCTGCGTTATGCATCGAGAGCATTAATAAACCTATTAAGAAGAAGGTTGGTAACCTGTATGCCAAAGTTCTTCCCAATCCTCTAAGAGTACTAATTTCAAATAGTAAAGGCATTGTTATTCAGTCTATTACTTTTAATAAGGAAGGCGGCTTTACCTTTTTGAAAACCAAGAGGCCTGTATTGGGAATGGGTGAAGGTGGACCGAGGCCAATTAGGGGGACGAATTGGAGAACGGCATCTGTAGAATTCGATCGGAACGGGCGTTTCCACCCAATGCAACCACGCTGGCAAAGCGATGCCTATGGATCGCGCAATCCTGTCCCGCTAATGATTGGAACTGAAGGCTGGGCACTTTTCGTAGCTGCTCCATGGGGACAGATTGATTTGAGACCCGATGGACAAGCCTTGTTTATTCCGCTCGACCAGAGCAGCCAGGGGAAAGTTCAACAAACGGTCAACAATCAGGGGCAAAATCTCGGGAAAGGGCTTCCTCCATCCGATCATTACATCGAGGGACTCATCGACCTATTCGTTTTCGACGCCACTGAACCCTCCATTTTTATGAAGGAACTTTCGTTGATCACAGGTCCTTCGGTCATGCCGCCTCGCTGGTCACTCGGATTCATGCAATCCCATCGCACCCTTCGGGATGAGAACCAAATGCTCTGGGTAATAAACACGTTCAGAGAAAAGATGATGCCGCTCGATGCAGTTATTTATCTTGGTACAGGATTCACTCCGACAGGCTGGAACAAAAACCAACCTTCGTTTGAATTCAATCCGAAAGTGTTCTTGAGAAACCCTGAAGAAGTGATCGACGAAATTCATAAAAATCATGTCAAAATCGTTCTTCACATGGTGCCTTGGGACCGCAACAAACTTCCTACCCTTCAAGGTAACATACCTGCTTTACCCGGAGAAATCGTGGATGAATCGCATATTGAGAATTACTGGAAGCAGCATGAAGGTCTGGTAAAGTCGGGCATTGATGCTTTCTGGCCTGACGAAGGGGACTGGTTCAACCTATATGAACGAATAAAGAGGCATCAGATGTATTATCAGGGTCCCATCTCAACAACTCCGAATGTCCGGCCTTGGAGTCTCCATCGAAATGGCTATCTGGGAATTGCAAAATGGGGCGGATGGGTTTGGTCGGGAGATACAGAATCATCATGGAAGACATTGGAGGCACAAATCGCAGTTGGTATCAATCATTCACTCAGTATCGGACCATATTGGGGTTCTGATATCGGAGGGTTCTATCCCAATAATGAAAAAACCGGGGAACTTTATGCCCGGTGGTTTCAGTTCGGTGCTTTCTGTGGCTCATTCAGGTCCCATGGCAGGACTTGGTACACTGCTATTCCATGGGGATGGGGATTGAGTGATATGGGGCCACTTGAGAATAATAATTCCAATTCATCTGCCAATGCTCGCAACAATCCGCTTCAGACGGAAATGAATAACCCTCTAATTGAGCAGATTACAAAAAAGTACGACGAACTAAGGTATCAATTGCTTCCATATACGTATACACTTTCCTGGCAGGCAAGAACCACCGGTATGCCTTTGATGAGGGTATTGTGGCTTCATTACCCGAAGGACAGCATCGCAGCATCGATTGGAAATCAATACCTGTGGGGAAAAGACATGATGGTCGCTCCTGTTTTTGAAGAAGGAGCTACAAAAAGAAGCCTATACCTTCCTGATGGTTTATGGTACGATTGGTGGACAAATGAATCCGTAAAAGGTGGAGGTTTTACTTCGCGTTCTGTTGACTTATCCGTATTGCCAATCTATGTGAAAGCTGGCGGAATAATTCCTGTCGATCCGATAAGACAGTTTGCGGACGAAATGATCAAGGAGCCTACTACGATTAAAATTTATACTGGTGCAGACGGGCAATTTACATTGTATGAAGATGATGGGCTAAGCCTTGACTATTTGAAAGGTGTTGGCAATTGGACACGTTTTTCATGGAACGATAAGAACCAATCATTAACGATTGAACCGGCAGCGCCTGCAGGATCTGTCAATAAACCGGAGAATCGTTCATTCGCGATTGAATTGCAGCCAAGTGGCAAAACACGCACAATGAACTATAGGGGCAATAAAGTACATGCTACTTTCTGATACCAACAGAATAATTGAAATTCAGCACTGCAACGAATACTGTGTTGAAGCAATCTGAAAAATCCAGCATCTAAGGCATCAACACCAATCTGAATCCAGTCGTACTCTTTCTGTCTTCCGGGAAATTGTAACTGCGGAATGCTTTGAAAGCGTAAATTGAATTGACCGAATAGGCGCCACCACGAATCACCCGCATGGTCCCTGTAAGCGGTCCAGTTGGGTTGGTAGCATCTGCACTTTGGTATTTACTTGCATACAGGTCACTGCACCATTCCCAAACATTTCCACTCATATCGTATAGACCCAAATTGTTGGGAAGCTTGGTGCCTACGGGATGCGTTGTGTTTGTTGAATTGGAATATTGCCACATGAAATCCCCGTATTTGGCAAAATCGGATGTACCAGCCCAAAGTGTCAAGGTGTCTTTTCCACCACCAGCAGCATACTCCCATTCGGATTCTGTCGGAAGGCGATAGATTTTCCCGGAAACCTGGTTCAGCTTTTGTAGGAACAATTGAATGTCTTGATAATTAACCGATTCAACTGGCAAATCTTCACCGACAAAAAAGCTTGGATTAGAGCCCATGATGGCTTTCCACAATTCTTGTGTGACTTCGGTTTCTCCCATCATGAAGGTAGATAATGTTACCAGATGCGTCGGATAATGATCATCAACAGCCGGAGGAGTTGACGTAAAGGTACCACCCATCGTGTACGATCCACCTGGAATTGTTACCATGTCGAATGTTGGTATTTCCAATGTTTTGAACGTCTGTTGGTTGCCATAAGCGATTGAATTGTCGGCTTTAACCACAAATGCTCTGACATAGTAAACCGTACCAGGTGTTAATCCGCTTAGCGAATAATTAAAATCATTTTGATTGGCATCGGTCGATCTCAAACTGTCCTGTGTTGTCGGATTCTGACTGTTACTCCAACAAATGCCCACACTTGTGATTTCAAGATTTTCTGTATTGTATAAAAAGCCTCTGCATCTGGCACCGTCAACCGTAATTTTATCAACACTTTCTGTTGTGACATTGATTTTGGAAAGTGTTTCATCTTGTGCGCAATTCGTGAAAAATGTTACAAGACCCAGAAATAGGAGCGCCTTTAAGGAGGAATTGATGGGGTTTTTCATAATAAGATTAAGAATGTGTGTGTACAAATGTACAAATAATTTCATTATCTATATGTTCATTTTACTACGATCTGATGCGTTGAACGTGAAACTTGTATGGAAGCAATAAATTCTCTATCACTCGATTTTAGGATGATTATCTTCTTCCCATCAACTGTTACTTCCGGCACATAGCCTGGAAGGACAAAGATGGAAAGTCTGGTGGTATGACTGTTGCCCGTCCTATTTTCAAGGGTAAAGTCGACCACTTTTAGATCAGGAGTGATGCTGATCTTTTTTTCATTGGCAAACCCATCACGGTAAAATGAAATGGTTGTTCTAACGCCTTTTGAAACAAGTGACAAACGATCTCTAAGCCCGTCTCTCGGAATAACGGTAAAACCTTTCTTGTCTTGACTCAGTATTCCACCGTAGGCCATCCAACCGAACAAGGGATCCTCTGCTACAACGGTTGCAGCCATGCGAATGCCTGCCCCGTTTCCAAGATCGGCCTCGCCATCGTAATACCATGCTCCGCGATCTACATCTTTCCGGATCCATGCACGAGCGGTTTTGCACTCCATAAAAGCCCATCCCATGGCGCCATCGTTTTGCTTGCCCGGTGCCCAGAAACCATAGTTCGATTCTGCCGTACCGGTATTCATCAAGGCCCAGGAACTCAAGTAGGAGGCATACCCCAACTGAAGCCAATCGTACGGTTTTTCCGCAAAGTTTATTCCATAATCCAGAATGGACCATCCGCCCATTTTCGCCATATAGCTGAGCGTATGTGTGTCTGAACTGTTGGTAAAGTCACTTCCCAGAAGGTAGTATTTGGTTTCAAGCCAGCCTCTGACAGCCAGCCCTGCCGTATTTTGTCGGTCCATGAATGCACGTGAGTCTTCCTGCCGAACAACTGGATGAGAGAGCCACACACTGTCATTTCGGTTGTACCATAGGTTGTGGTCTGGTTTCATCGCATTCAGCGTGCCATATTTTGCAAAAGCATAGGAGGATTCGAAAGCAGTACGATCGAGCGCGTATTCCGACCTAAATGGGTATTTATCATCGTATACAAAATACTTTACCTTCTTCTCATACTCGGCTCTGAGCCAATCAGACTCCTTAGTCCTACCTTCTGCGGTCAGATCTGCCATCAGCTTTTCCAACACCAGTTCGTTGTAACATCCCCATTTGTAGGTTTCGTACCAAGGAAGAATCTCATAGGGATAGAGGAAATAGGCCCTTGCTGTCTGATAAGCACGTTCGAGATAGCCTTTCGCATCCAGATAGTGAACCTTATCCGGATACATTTTGGCAACTTCATACATGTGGTAGTAAAGCATTACAATGTGCGGATAGTCGTACGAACGCCAGATGTGCATTTTCTCAAGGTTGGTCGTGCTTGTCTTGGCTCTGGCTACTGGATCACGGGCTTCCTTCCAGTTGGGAACGCCATAAACGCCATACGGGTATGGTACGTCTTTATCCGTTCTCTGAAGACCGTTCCATACAAATTCTTTCAGATAGTATTCCAGCGATGCAATTTCTTTATCAACAGGGAAATAGACGTTTTTGGCAGCAACGTATGGTGCTTTACAGAGGCCAGGATCATCGCTCGCAAGTACGTAGCCCCAAAATCCATCATAGCCATCGGTGTTGTCGGGTCCCCTTAAGACACCGTTTTTCATGTCGTATGCCGAATAAAGTCCTTTGTACCATTTCGTTGTGTCTAGATGCTGTGTGCTGTTCACAATGAAAGAGCTGCGCTTTTTAATGAGCGTTTCAAGCGGCTCCGTCGAGAAAAACTCCAGGTAGGTTTTTTCATTGTTTCCGTAATAAACGGTAAGCATGTTCTCACCCAGTTTCTTAAAGCCAACTTCGTAGATAAAATGTCCGGGTTGTTTTTCGCCCAGAAATTTCAAGGATGTTTTTCCTTTGAACTCCGGCACGATGGAATCAATTTTATTTTTGGTGTGAAGGGAGAACTGTGCCGTGAGGTCAGTAGGTATGGTCATTCCTGGGACCACTCGGATATCAAACAATCCCTCCTCATAAAGGATTTGCCTCATGTCGTCCCAGCTATTGGCCCACATCAACTTAAAGCCGTAGTTTACAGATTGCTTTGGGCTGATGCTCCGTTTGGTAAATTCCTGGCGCCAGGTACCGCTCGTCACGGCGTTTCCTGCCACAAAAGAGTGAATATATGCTTTATACCCTCCTCTGCCATTATCGAAGTACTCCAGTTTGGTTCCCTTTTTGGGAAGTACCATGATGAAGGGTGGTTCACCTGACGGTTTCGTAAAATACAGGAAAGATCCGTTTCCTGAAATGTAATGATGCTTGGTGAAACACTTTTCAAAGATTTCTTCCGGGTTTTCTCCAGAAGCTCTTTTCCATGGTAGATAAATGGCAAGGTCTCCGATTTCGACAGGCAAGCTGCCTTCGCTTGTAATGGAAATATCGTAATCAAGGCCTTTGCTATTGAGTGTAAAACCCTGCTTGACACTCAAAGGACTACCAGTTTCAGCCGAAGTCAATATAACGGACGAAGCGCTCATGGATTGGATGTTCATGGTCGTATCCTTCATTTCATTCCATATACCGTTGTCGGACTTGTAAACAAGTTTTATCCTTCCCCAAGTTGATCGGTTGTTGATGATGTCGGCCTTGAATTTGTCCCCCGGATCGATCAGCGATGTAATCCCTCTGGCAGAAACCGTTGCTCGGATCTTGTCGTTTTGAAGAATCTGAGTTTTGGACAGAGTTTGCCCAGTCAGCAAGGTGGAGGTGACTAACATGACAGCCGTTAGGCATAAGAAAAGGATGTATTTAGACGTGTTTTCTGGTATCATGATGCGGATTGTTAGGAAAATTGTAAAAGGCCGCCCCAAGCATTTTTGCTTTTGAGACGGCCTCTTTATGCTAAGTTAAATAAGATTTACTTCTTAATCCAGATCATTGAAGCCGGCGACCTGTCTCCCTGTGCAGGGGTTCCCAGGCGGTTTGCTCTCAAATAGTTCGGAATGGCAACCAACGGTGTTCCGTCTGCCCATTGGCCTGTGATCGTCATAGTTCCATTGAATAAATCGGGTCTCCATACAAGTTTAAACGGCCCTTTTCCAACTGCTTTGGTGATGTCCTGATTGTCTGCTTTTTCAACATTATAGATGAGTGGACCATAACGGAATGCAACTCGCCCAGTGTCTGCCAAAATATGTTCATCAGCCGTGATTTGTTGAATTTCCATTGGGATTTCCAAGTCGATCTTATCACCTTTTTTCCAGTCACGAGTGATGGCAATATAGCCGTTAACGATTTTCATCGGAACATTTTTACCATTAATGGCCAACGATTTCAGCGTGTTGAGTTCAGGTACGGAAGTATAGAGAACACTTGTTTTACGGTTTGGAACTCGCACATAAACGGTGAATTTCTTAGCCTGTTTTGGATTTACAGTGATCGAAACAGCACCCTTCCATGGATAGTCTGTTTTCTGAACCATTTCCACATCGGTACCTACCACGCGTTCAACTTTTATGGTGCTTCCAACGTACATGTTCACATAGATGCCGTCATCACCTGTAACATACGTCCAGGTCGGGATCATCAGTAAGGTACGTGGTATATTGCCGACGCAGCACGGGCAAACATGCCATGGGTCACGTGGACGGGAGGTTGTAAGTGGGTTTGTGTAATAGAAGTTTTTGGCCTCATAATCGATGGAACCCAAAAGCGCATTATACATGGATTCTTCGTAAAGGTCAGCGTATTTTGCATCCTGATAGGCAATGTTCATCTTGTATTGGAAGAAAATCAGGCCACAAGTGGAACACGACTCACAATAGGCATTGTTTCCAAGGGAGTAATTTCCTCCAAATCCTTCTGAAGTTTCACCGCTTCCAACACCGCCGGTAACATAATATTTTTTGTTTACCATGTTGTTCCACAAAGACATGACGGCACTTTGATAGTCGATGTCACCTGTTTGGGCTGCAACGTCTGACATGGCAGAATACGTATAAACTGCGCGAACAGCATGTCCAACAGCTTCATATTGTTCAACGACAGGCAAATGGCTTTGATCGTATTCACTTCCACCTGCACGGCTGTCAAGCAGGAATTTTGCTAGTGTGACGTAACTGTCACCTCTTCCGTTACCTTCCATATCGTTGACGAAACGGCCAAAACGAACCAGTGCCTGTTCCATTTCCTGATGCCCATCGTACCATACCTTTTTACCTGGACCGACACCAATGTTTTTCACCCAACAATCGGCCAGTTTCTTGGCTGCTTCGTACAGTCTTTTGTCTTTTCCGTTGGTCAGCGTATAGTGATTAATGGCCGATTCAATGAAATAACCTGCCACGTATCCTTCATGTTCTCCGCGACCTGGATCGGTCCATCGCTCTTTCCAACGACCATCGGGGTTGCGAAGTGTAAATGCAGTCTGGAGATAACCGTCAGGTTCCTGAGCGGCAATGATGATGGGAATCCACTTTTCGAGCGTGATCTTCATTTTTTCTTGTGCAGCAATGATGTCTTTGTCTCCTTGCGGATCAACCATCAGTGCGATACACATGGACTCAACGGTTTGATGTACCCATGCATTGGAAAATACATATCCCAGATGCTTGCCATGAGGTTCGCCTCTTACTGCCTTCGCTGCTTCAATGAAGTTGTCAATACCACCTTGACCGGTGGTAAGGTCCGTACGCTCGCACTGAGCTGCACAATAAGGTATCCAACTTGTGATCAATGCTTTGGCGCGGTCATTCCATACTGGATTATCAATCTTGTATTTTTTTGTATAGACTACATCCAGCCTTTTGCCTTTGGGAGGAAAATGGACTATAGTCTTGAGTGATGCGGATGATTTCATTTCTCCAGCCTGTGAGGATAGGCTAAGCGCATAATCACCGGGAATGGTGAAGGTGGCAGTAGTTTTCAGAGCCGACGGATTAGCGAATACGACCTTACCGGGACCAGTTGCACTCCATAACGTGTTTTTCAGTGGGTCAACAGACTTGATTTCAGCAGCAAGATAGGTTTTGCCTCCTACCATGACGTCACGATCTCCACCAACTGTAATTACAGGAGCAATTTCAGGAGAATTCAGAGTTTTTAATACTTTCCATTCGAGCAAGGTTGATGCAAAACGTTCAACGGAATCCAGCTCAAGCCGGAGTCTGGTCGTTTTGACTTCATCAAATTTTGTAGCATTGTATTGGTTGTTGATCAATTCATAACCAACTGGATTATTGACTGGTACAAAAGCCTTACCGTCCCAGTATTTGAGTCGATGCGCCTGTGGAAATTTTGCAAGATTATCATAGTTGAACCAGAAAAGTTGCACCTCGTCAATCGTAACAGGATTCTGCCATTCGTATTGAACCCACTGTGCAGTTAGTCTTCGTGACCTACCTCTCTGGGTTTGCGTAGCGTTCGGGTTTGCAGCCTGATTCGCATATTGACGCATCTGTTCGGAAACCACATTGGGAGTCAATCCATCGTTTAAAGAAGCATTTTGACCACCGCCTTGCCCCATTCCTGTAACTTTTGCCAGAACAGCAATATTTGCTTTTCCGGTTTTAGCCTCTTGACCTGAACTCGGGAGGGTATGTGCTATCCCAAATAGTGCCAAAAGTACAATAATAAAAATTCTGCTTTTTTTCATGATGATTAGATTTGAAATAGTGTTATCCGTTATTCAGTATGTCACAATTATTTTAGAGGCAAGAACCAATTCTTTTTATCACTTAAGGTTCGATATAAATCGGCATCATAATTCGCAGCTCCTTTTCGTCTTGCAATCTTGTTGGCAAGCCACGATTCGTCATTTCTGCGCAACCCCATACGTACCAAATCAAAAAAGCGGTATCCTTCGAATGATGTTTCCAATGCTGTTTCGTTGCAAATCAAATCTTCAACATAGTCAATGGAATCCGAAGAGGTTTTAATGGAATCCCCTTGACTGTTTACATTAGGGATTACATAGTATTTATTGGCCGGGGATTCACCTGAACCACGGGAGTGAATACCCAGTGTATTTGATGCGCTAAATAAATACTGATTGAATGCCAGAAGGTTTCCTGCACCAGCTCTTTCCTTGGAATTGATGTATTTTTCAATATTTGACGGATACAAACCATATTTCAAGATTGCAAATGCAGATTCAGGAAAACCAGCACGATTCATCGCTTCGGCAAAACGTAAGTAAATCTGCCCCACACGGTATAAAATGACGTTACCAGTGGTGAACTTGGCAATGGTTTGTACTGAAGAGGAATAAAGATTGCTGGAGGTTGGATTCCCACTATTACCAAGTGTCTGAATTTCCGTATTGTTTGTGACTCCATAGACCATTGGTAGGCGAAGATCACCAATATATGTTGGAGATGAATAATTTCTTAACGGAGCATATAAGGTATCTAACTTATTATTACTGCTGTATACTATGCAATTGGTTTGAGACCTGGAAAGATCAATAAGATAATATGAGGGGGTAGCCTGATTGTAATAATTGTTTTGACTAGTAGAATTGTATATGTTGCCTAAATTACTGTAGCCTGGTTCTGAAGTTATTGATTCCATGGGAATATAACTGATGATTTCAGGATCTCCGTTTGTTCTAAACGCCCCTGAATAGCTGTTCATCACAGAAGAGAATGTTGTAGTTGCATTGTACCAAGTGGATTGCATGTCACCTGTAGTTACAGGACTATTTTGAACTGTCAGATAATCATGATAGAACCTTGCCGCATCCAAATAACGTTCTGCCCAAAGACAAAAATCGCCAAGTACTACCCTAGTTGGAATAAAGAATTTCTTTGAATCCAAACTATTTATGGCTCCATAACCTGGTTCAGGTATGTTGACATATGGCAAGAGGTCATCTACGAAGTAGGTGCAAAGTTGCTTGACATCATACATTGGATAGTTTTTGTTAGCTGCTGCTTCTGTTAGGACTGGTTCTGTAATGAAAGGTACGGTTCCATAAATAGCCGCCAATTGCAGATACGTCCAGGCACGAAAAGTCTTTACCGCAGCGAATTCCCTCATGAACACATATTCATTGCGTTTTTTCAATGAAGTATCTACATTGGCAAGATAAAAGTTGCAGTTATTAATGACAGCATAGTATTTTTCGGCTGCATTATAGACATTATCCGTACCCGCTTTAAATTGAGCCAGATCTTGAAGATCCAACGAGGCCTGGGGCGTGAGTTCTACCAAATCTCCTCGTATCTCACCCAACAAAACAGTTTGGTCGGCAATGGACTGCATCTTACCGATAATTCCCATTACAGAGTACACACTATCTGTTGGCTCATTCAACAAATGATCTTCGGAAAACATGACGAGTTTGGATGATGTCATCATCATATCTTCACAAGATGTGAAAGCTCCCAACGTTAGAAGGGAAAGCCCGGCTGTTACTATTGATTTTATTTTCATATTCTTTTTTCCTTATTAAAGATTCAACTTAACACCTAACGTGATGTTACGTCCTTGGGCTAACAATCCTCTGTCGATACCTTGACTCAATACACTGTTTCCTAATGAGAACTCAGGGTCACCACCCAGATATTTTGTGAATGTATACAGATTGCTGGCGGTACCCCAAACAGTGATGCCTTTGATGTACATGTTATTGACTGGCAAACTGTAGCTCAATGTCAGGCTCTTTAGCCGCAGATACGATCCATCTTCAATCCATCGATCTGAGAAACGGCTATTGCCCATGACATCACCATAAAAAATCTTAGGGATGCTTGTTGCTTGACCTTCAGCAGACCATCTGTTTGTCATGGACGTTGTCTGGTTGAAGAAGCGGCTACCGCTTTCCAATATGGACCTTTGGTAATTGAAGACATCGTTCCCGAGCGAGTAGTTGCAAACTACACTTAAAGTCAGGTGCTTATAATTAAGGTTGGCAAACATGTTTCCAAAGAGGTCTGGATTAGGATTGCCAATGATGGAACGATCAGATTCATTGATGACATTGTCAGGTGTTTTATCAACAAATTTCACGTCGCCAGCTCCAAAGAATTTCTGTGTGCCTGTTTTAGTAATGACATAATACCCATCCGTATTGGCAGCCTCCGTTGTTGAATAGACTCCTTCCGACTGGTAACCGTAAAAGACACCGACTGGTGAACCTACTTGTGTCAATACAGTTGCCCCATATATTTCGGAGTTAAAAGACTTGTTAGCATTTGAAAGGGCAGTGACCTTATTGTCATAATGTGAGGCACTTGCACCCATTTCCATCCTCCAGTTTTTGGTGTTCAAAACCTTACCATTAAATGAAACGTTATAACCCGTATTTTCCAATGACCCATCATTGCTCCAAATAGTTGGCAAACCACTAGTAAAGGCTAGCTCTTTCAAAGTAAGTAGGTTGCTGGTCCAACCCTTAAACAGGTTCACTTGCACATTTAGTTGATTATTAAACAGATTCATATCCAAGCCACCTGTCAAACGTTTAGTAGTTTCCCATTGTAAGGTCGTATTTCCGATGTTGCTAATGCTTAGACCATCAATAGCGTTAAGCATTCTCTTGGCCATGAAATAACTGCGTGAGGCCGTATAATCCATATTGTCGTTGCCTGATAGGTCGTAACCAACATGAACTTTAAGATAATCAATACCGATAGTGTTGCTGAACCAAGGTTCAGAGGATGCGACCCAAGCACCCTGGATGGATGGGAAAAGGCCCCAGGCAACCCCACCTAATTTCAGACCTTCCAAAGCATCTTTACCAAAGGCAGAAGATGTTTCCATGCTAATTCCTCCCGTCAAATAATACTTTTCCTGATAGTTGTAATCGGCGTTTGCATAATAGGTCAACGATCGGCTTATGTCATCTGCTCCTGATGTCGTTTTGTTTATCAAATTTAGCGACATGTTGGGCATTTTATCGTTACCTGTGTTATACCCCTTCTGCAAGTTTAGGCTGTAGGTGTTGTTTATATATCGGATACCTCCGAATACTTTTAAGGTATTTTCGCCACTTTGATTATCCCAAACCGCTCTAGTATCACTGAAGAATCCGTTTTGGTGTGAGGACAACGACTTGGCAATATTGTAGATGGTGCCGTTCTTATCGATTGTTAGAGAGGGTACGCCTGTAATAGGCAGGTAATAGTTTTCATACGTATTGACTGAAGTATAACTGAAGTGTTCTGTAATGAACAAGTTTCTACTTATTTGATATTTTGGCGTTATGGCAAGCGTAATCAGGTTGTTGCTGAATGAATTCTTGTTTTTTGCTTCTCCATATTTGAGGATACAACTGGGATTGGCAAGTGAAACACTCCTACCGATAACTTCATCCAGATAGTCGTCGGATTCTGAATAGAAGCCTGAAAGTTTTCCCTGAGTATCGTAGGCAAAAGGATTCAAAAACGGGGATTTGATCAAACTTAAGAAACCAGGTGAGGTAATGGTTGAAGACTTGAAGTCGTCTGTTACACCATCATCTCTAAGGTTGCGCTGTACATCACTGAAGGATGCATCAAAACGTGCGGTAATTTTTCTGAACAATCGAAGATCTGAATTCAGCCTAAGATTAAAGCGCGAGAAATTATTTTTTTTCAAGGTGCTTTCACCATTGGTATAACCGACAGACAAATTGTAGTCTGCAACATCGTCACCACCCTGAACGTTAATTCCATAATTTTGGGTAAATGCATTCTGATAGGTTTCTTTTGACCAGTCAGTATTGTTATGGTATTGATCGTAATAGTAATAGTTGGGGTCTTCTTTCAAGAATTTAAACTCTGTCAGAGTCGTTCCGGTCGAGCTGAGTAGTTGGGATGCATAGGAGCGATATTGAGAGGCATCCATCATAGTTGGCAAGGTCGGGATCAATTCAAAACCTCCCGTGACGGTGAAGTCAATCTTGGTTGCCATACTCTTGTTTCGCTTTGTATCGATAAGAAGCACGCCATTTCCACCTTTGGCACCATAAATGGCTGTGCCGTTTTCGACGACCGTTACTTTTTCAATATCATTGACATTTATGTTTGACAATAAATTGTTGAAGTAACCATCGTGAGCCATTGATCGATCGTATTGCATATCAAAAACTACTCCGTCAAGAACTAGGAGTGGCTGGGCATTGGCGTTAAGTGAATTCAAGCCGTTCATAAACATAATGGCTCCGACTCCTGGAAGCCCGGAACGCATGATTGTCCGAATATTTCCACCCAATTTTGACTGGATTTCCGGCTCGATGCTTAATTCATGCGACAGATCAAAACCAACAGCCGTATTGCTTTTTGTAGCAATTGTTCTATTTTGATAACTTTCGGTAAAGACTTCCGAATGCAAAGAAGCATCTACGCCATTTGAACGGTTGTTAATGGCTGCTTGAGCCAGATTATAACCTTCAACTTGAATGGCAAGTGAAGTTACATAGTCAGGAACTTTAATGGTATACGTTCCATCTTCTCCAGTCATGGCTGTGTATCGATCATTTCCGTAAGACTGTACACGCACCCCAGCCAAAGGTGCACTCGTGGCTGCATCTGTTACCTTGCCAGTAATCAACTTCAAGTTGGAAGAGACAGCGGGTATTGTAGCTTTAGGACTTCCTGAATTCTGTCCAAAAGCTGCGACAGATCCCAGAAATAACATGCAAAAAAGTCCACCATTAATAAGACCTCTTTTCATTCTGTATGTTTGTGTGTATTTCATTATTTTCAAATTTAGTCTTCACGAGGTTTAAGGTAGACACAGTCAATAAACATTTCACGGTTGTATTTATTCGTTTCTGAGGGTAACACAAACCCAGTGATTTTCAAGGAGACGGTAGATACCAACTGATTTAAATTACAGGTAGGAAATTTAAATCCAGATGCGACAACGACAGTATCCAACGCAAAGGGTTTGCTGTAGAAAATACCTGTAGTCCCCAAATTCTTATATTGAGATACCCCTTTGGCATCCACATAATAGAGGGTTGATCTAAACTTGCAGGGACTGAAGACTCTCGTAGAATCTGCTTTTGTCAAAGGCGTTTCATATATTGTTTTTGGTGCAAATACCACGCAAACATCATATTTCCCCGACAAGGTGTTTTTCACTTGGAATGTAATTTCCGGATTGGTTGATGTGCTGTTGGGCTTAACGACCAAGTATCCATCGTTCGAAAGTCCTTTACCTTGTATGGAGCGAATGCTCATAAGTGTGGCAACACTATACCCAATAATATTTGATTCCAGTTCTGCTTCGGATGTTAAGGGACTGAAAAACGTTTTTTGAAACGAATACGGCCACTTGTCCACCTTGAAAATAGAGCCATTGCTACACTTGGTTGTACCTTTCACATCAGCGAGGATTCCACCTGTTTCAAAAGGATTCTTGAATACATGTTGCAAGGGCGTTTTTACCTTATAAGTGGTGGAGACCAATGAATCGTTGGTTGAAGTTTGCAAGTTGGAATTGAAGATCAAATCATTTAGTAGCGAATGTTTTGTCCAATAATCCTGAAGGATTTCTGCATTCGGGATAAATGAGAAATTATAATAGGGGAAAATTTTAGCATAGGCTTCAGCCCACGCTCCGTCAGTTGGTGCGACCATCCAATAGGCACTATCTTCTTCATTTAAATAACCCAATTCATCCAGCAGCGGGTTTTTGGCAATCAAGACAGAGTCTACATAAATGGTTTTTCCGTCCACAATGCCGGATGACACGCTGGAAAATTCATCCAAAGAGTCTTTTTGGTACGCTTTGAGGAATGAACTCAACTTGCTGTATTCCGCATTGCTGTTAATCTCCTCATAAATATTGGAAAAATAGGGGACTTCTCCATTTAGAATATGCAAAACGCCATTACTGCTTAAAATGTTCGGGTCGGTAATAGTCACATCCCCAAAGACTAAACCATTAAGATCTTTTTCTTTCCGGTTTAGCAACATAATGCCTTGATTCGTTGTCGAGGTGACCGAATAGGTAAATCTGGCAATATGATTCCTCACAAAACATTTTTCGACAGCACGTTGACCAGAATCGGTCTGACAAATATTCAAAAGCGAATCCTTATTGAATGTACCATTGACAGGTGCCCAAACAGTAAACGTCTGGTCCGAGTTTAGTAATTCAGCGAATGAAATAGTTGATACGGCATTATAGCTGGATACTTTTGTTGCTTCGAGGATAGACCTGAAATCGCTTAGATTGTTCTGAGCTTCCATTTTTTCCCAAAGCGTTTTGTCTGAATTGATACCGAAGTCTGTCTTGTAATGATCGTTCCAGGTATCATTGCAGGAACTTAGACCCAACAGTACCATTACTGCTGTCAATCCTGCACTGAAAATTTTTAATGAATGCATATTCATATTTTTTGTTGGCTTATTTCTTTAATGAGTATCTTCCCCCGCTTCGCTGGCATAGATACTTTTTGGGCATAGTTCTATGTAGTCAAAGGCAAATTCTGCTTTGTTGTTATCAAGTACCTGTTTGAATCGCAGATAGTGGTCTTCGGTGCCCGACAAATACCTTGTAGTCAGAATACGACGGATCCAATTCCCCTGACCTCGGGAAACTGTGTAACCACCACCAGTATAAGCGCGAACAACATCTGCCCCTTTCATGTAACCTCTATTCCGCAAGGCCTTATCAATTGCCTTATTTGCTTCAACATAATTAGTAACAGTAGTGCTGGTGGCAGTATAATCCCGGACCCAGCCGATAGCAGGGTTGGTTCCCTGATAACGCAGATCTAGAGGAATGCCGCAAGGTTGATTATCATAAAACGTTTGGATGATTCCTCGCCCAGGCATGATTACATATCCAAGGCGTATTTCATACGTACCTTCCGGAACAGGAGGTAATTTGAACGCAAAGTCAAATTGATGCAAAAGAACGACTTCGTCACCTTGATAACACCAAAAGTTAATAAGGTGTCGGTTTCTTACCGATAAAAGTGTTTCATCTGTAAAAATAAAGTTTTTCACAGAACCGGCTTTGAAGCCGGTGCAAGTGATAGTCCCTGGACGACCTCGGGCACCACTTGACATAAAATCGGGTGAGAGCGTCGTTGCGTCAAAACGAAATCTGGTATTAAAGACTTTATCACGCGTATCAACATCATAAACCAAAATATCATCAATGTAATGGTAAACACCATTGATAGCACTTTGATCGACCGACGATTCAGAAGGGGCATAAACTTTTACACCTCGAAAAGTGTAAACGCCACCTACCCCTGCACGGTTAATAAACAACCCTTCGGGAGGAGCGCTGCAACGAAGCAGCGTATGAGGGCACATGGTCTCATAGTAATCAGTTACATCTGCTAATAGACCGTCATTCAATTGCGTCTTTATATCTCCCGTAACAGTTAGTTCATTGTAGTTGCCCAAACGATCCAAAAAATGATAGGCAACAAAGCGATTCAATGGATTCTTTGGGTTTCTGTAATCGTTATCATACTTGCCTGCATCCTCTGGATAAGTTGCATTGTATGTCTGCTTGGCAAAATCGATCAATTCAGTAAGATTTGTAATGCCATGCTCCTCAAAGACAGAATTGCGTTCAATAAAACCGGTATATTTAAACTTACGAACCTTGGGGTAATAGGCAATTTCATTTTCATTACCTGTATGATATCTAATGCCAATTTCAGCGGAGTCATCACTGACACTATAAGTCGGATCCAGATAATCACGAAGCTTTTCTTCAAAACCAGTCCTTACGATGGCACTATAAAATAAAGAGATCGTAGAGTCTGATTCTAGCATCTCCGGCAATAAGTCGTTGCTGGTGGACAAAACCCGATCGACCGTATGAACGACCCCGTTCTCAACAGAATCATCCCGAAGCGTTATCATTGATGCCTTATTGATGAAATACTCGACGTTGCTATTCGCATTGGTATCAACCGATAAACTTAAGTAGCGGTCCAGCATGTTAGTTGTCGGAATGACCCCATCGTTCAAATCGGTCGTGAAATAGGTTATTTTGATCAAATGGTTGTAAGCCAGCGTGTCACAATCGGCATCAGTCAGCTCTGATACTGCAGTTAAGCCCTTTTCTGTCAAGAAATTGCTTATGGCAGTATTCGTTGGGGCAAAACAAGTGTAGGTGCCGTAGGTAGTAAGTAAGTCATAAATTTTTGCTCGTTGCAACACAGTGATAAAGTCACTGTATATTGCTTTTCTGTTTTGGAGGTAATCGGTAACCATTTCACCCTTGAATGTGTAAATCCGATCGTTTGTCAACTTGTCTTCACAGCTGATTGCTAAGAGCGGCAATGCCATTATTAATGCAAAGAACCACTTCCTATAAATAGAATTATTTTTTTTTCTCATAGCCTAAAATATTATTCAGTGATTGATGAGCTTGATTCGTTGATGTAAGCAGGATTCTGAATCAGTAAAGGGTTGATTTTCAATTCATCTTTGTTGTATGGGAAATAAAGTGAATTCGGCGAAATCATCTTTTTTCGCATGGCGACTTGATTTTCAGTATACTTTCTAACGGCAAAATTAATGAGACGCGTATTGTTCCCATCCCGTCTAGCCAAACGTACAAGGTCAAACCAACGTTTTCCTTCGAAGAGCAATTCCCTTTGTCGTTCTCCCAAAATCAATTCTTCCATCGTGTTACGTGATGTGGCGTACGCATCGTAAATAAGCGTGTCTGTACGACCGAAAGTTATGTTGTTCGCTCTGTTATAGATGGCAGAAACCAATGAAAATGCTGAATTGTAATGTGCTTTCTGTTCCGGTGTGATGGACGTCGAACTGACTTCGCCAGCCATCTCCACTTCTGCCTCTGCCTTCATCAACATGATATCGGTCAATCGGTAAACTATCCAGTTTGCATAATTTGTACTACGTCTAACGATGTTTACAGAGCTAGGATTGCCTGCACCAGAATTGTTGAACGATGTACTCAAACGAGTATATTTATCAATCGCATAACTACCACTGGATTCTTCCATGGTTTCAAAATAACGGCAATCCGTGTACTTGAAAATCTCATTGGTACCGGATGAGACACTTTTAAAAAGGTACTCTGCTGGGCTGAGATAACCAACCCTATTGGAGGATGAGCCATAGTAACTTGGCACAAAAGAATTCCGGACAGCCGCATTTTCTTGAAAATCCAACTCCAAAATACTTTCAAAAGAGTGACCTGTTCCAAAAATCTCCGTATACGCGTTACCCGTTAAAGAGCCACTAACCAATTCGTTGATCAAGGGGTACTTGCCATACAGTTTCAGCTTGGTTTTTGTATTGTTCTTTTCGGTGTCGTACGCTTTAATCTTGGTATCTATCACCATATCGCAATACTTGATGCTGTTTTCATAATCCTGTTTCCATAAATACATGTCAGCTAGAATGGCATAAATGCTGGTGCGGGTGATTCTTCCGGTATTGCTGGTTGCTATGGGGTATTTCTTAATTGCATCTTCTTTTACCAGTTCAAGGTCGGCTATGATGTTTGTCAGCACTTCATCAAAAGGCGTGGCTGCAACTTTATAGACCTGATTATCATCAATAGATGGAGCTGTAACAAAAGGCACATCTCTAAATGTACGTATCAGGTAGAAATAGCATAAGTTCCGAAGGGCGGTTACCTCAGCAATATTTGCCTTCAGTTCTGACGGCGTGTAATTGGGATCAATTGCCTGTACCTTGGGCGCATAGAACATGACGGTATTACAACGGTTTATTACATTGTAGAAACCAGTCCATGTCGTATATGGGTTGGTCTCCAAAAGATTGCCTTTCAACATTTGACTTTCAGTATCGGGTGTAGACAAACCAGGTACAATGTTGTCAGAACGCAATTCGCCCCAAATAGCCATTCGAGAGATACAATCTGAAGTGACCAAAGCATCATAACAACCGGTTACGGCATTTGCCACATCCGCTTTTTCATTCCAATAGTTTTCAAGTACGATATCATTCAGCGGAAGGATACTCAGAAAATCAGAACAGGATGACAGTACCATTCCAATGCAACAAGCCCGACCAAGATTCTTTATGTTTTTATTTATTTTCATCTCCTTAACTTTTATCAAAATGCAATAGTGATACCTCCAGTAATTGACTTAGCCTTAGGTGTCTGCGACTTATCCATACTTATGCCATAACCACCATAACCTACTTCAGGATCGGATCCGGAGTATTTGGTCAGGAAGAAAACATTGTTTGCGCTGACATTAATTCTTAACTGACTCATGCCAAGTTGTTTAGCAATAGCCGGATCGATGGAGTAGGATAACTGCACGTAGTTGAGACGAATGAAAGAACCATCTTCAACAAAACGGTCGCTGCCCAACCAATTGTATCCACTCCGATTCATAGCACGTGGAATGACAGTAAGGTCACCTTCCGTCCGCCAGCGCCAGTTTACAGCCTTGCTCTGATTATTGTTACTGTACATGTTTTCAGCATTCATCCGTCCCATATTGACGATCTTATTTCCAAAACGGAAATTGAACTGATTGTTTAATGTTAGGCGACCATAGTTGAACTTAATACCGAAGCCACCAGTGATTTTTGGAAGTGAGCTACCCAAATACACAATATCGAGCTCATTAATATTACCATCATTGTTAATATCCTCGTACTTGGCATCACCACCCTTAAAAATATATTCCGCGGTGGTGCCATAGCAAAAGTACATGGGTTTTGTCCTGCCTGTTTCATTAAGGATTACTTCTCCATTGGTATTACGGACGACAGGAGCATCGGGACCAGAAACGCCTTTCACCTCATTCACGCTGTAATCGCTGTATTGATAAACACCCTTGTATCGAAAACCATAAATGGTACCGAAAGCATTCTTCAATTGTATGCGTGTGAGATACGAACCATTGGAACGATTGAATGGACTATTCAGCCCATCAAGAACCGTTTTGTCCATTTCGATGATCTGGTTCGAGTTGTTCGCAAAAGAAAGATTGAAATCCGTTGAGAACTTACCCTTACGAACTAGACCGTAACCGTTCAAATTTAACTCCCAACCATTGTTTCTCATACTCCCTCCATTCACATTGGAAAGTGAGGAGAAACCTGAAGAAGTGGGAATTCCCTGATTAGGCATCAATAAGTCGGATGTCAACTGCGTATAAAGGTTGATGTCTGACGTAACCTTGTCATTGAAGAAGCCTAAATCGAACCCAATATTATAGGTTTCTTTCGATTCCCATCTCAAATTGCTTAGTCGAATGTTGCTGGGAAAGATGGAGGTTTCATTGATGTAGGAGTTTCCTTGACTATACCTGCTGAAAAACAAGTAATCTCCACCAGGCTGATTCCCTACCTTTCCCCAACCTGGGCGAACTGAAAGCATGGATAGCCATTTTATATTCTTCATGAACTCTTCATCCGAAATGTTCCAACGCAGCGAGATGGCTGGGAAATTGCCCCAACGTTGCGCTGGCCCAAATTTTGTGGACCCGTCTCGACGAATGGAGAAATCTGCCATATATTTGCCCTTATAGGCATAGTGCGACGAGAATGTAAAATAGATACTACGCCACTCACCGGCTCCAGTTGAGAAGCCATTGATGATTGCTTCGGCAGCTGGTGAAGTAATGGTTCCAGAAGGCAATCCATTCACTGCAGTAGCTTGAGAACTGGAGTTGCCTGAGGTTGTTTGACCACGCAACATGGCCATGAATGAATGATCTTGATTCTTGAAGTAGGGTACGAACGTCATTGTATGTGTCGTTGTGATACCAAGACTCTTGTATGCATTTGATGAAGTTGCGTTTGCATTCGAAGCAGACCAACCGGATGTAATAAGAGAAGAAGGATAAAACTGGTCATTGTATTTGTTGTTGATGCTGAATACGACCTTACCTTCATATTTCAACTGGGTTTTTGTAGCCTCTACCCCAAGTAAGTTATAGACCAATTGGAACTCAGGAACCACACTGTTGCTACGCTCTTGATCCTTTGCCAGCATTGCAAGGGCAACTGGATTGACCATGCCACGTTGATCGGAAAGTGCACTTGAAGAATTTGAAAGCATTTGATAATAGTTGCCCGTGGATACTCCAAATCGATCTTCCTCATAAATGGACAGATTTGGCATCTTCGTATTGGCTAAGGACAACAAGCTGGTGCCAGAATAGTTTTTGCTATTTTCCGTGTGAGTCAACGAAAAGTTCGTAACAATCTTGATACGGTCTGAAACAAAGTAATCCAATGCCACACGAGTGGAAAAAATATCCAACTTTTGACCAATAACGGAGCCGGATTCTGTATCATAACCACCGGATATACGGAAATTGGCTTTTTCACCACCACCAGAAACTGAAACAAAATGATTTGTTTGTTGACCATTTTGAACAACCGCTTTTCTCCAATCGGTATTGTTGTTGTACATCTGATATTCGGAGTAAGTCGGATCGTAGTTGAATTCTATAATATTTGCGGCCGTATTACTCAATGCGGTATTGAAATAAGCCTCTTTCATCAACATCGTATATTCATCACCATTCATCATCTTATAACCCTCAGGTTGATAAGTGCCTGTCAAACGGAGCGAATAGGTAACGACGGAACGTCCACGACTTCCACGCTTGGTCTTGATGTCGATGACACCGTTTGCACCCTGTGAACCCCATATTGCTGTGGCAGCTGCATCTTTCATGACGGAGATGCTTTCAATATCCTCTGGATTAACATTCAGCAACTGGGCGAACTTCTCTTCGTTGGCATTGTTGTAGTCGAAATCACTGTTTTCATCCGTTTCCCAGACATTTCCGTCAACAACAATAAGTGGTTCCGAATTTCCATTGATGGAAGACACACCACGCAAACGCATCGTTGTCCCTGCACCCAAATTCCCTGAATTGGCAACGATGTCCAAACCAGAGATGCGACCCTGCAAAGCCTCACTAATGTTTGTAAAGGGCAAGCCTTCAAACTCTTTGGCACTGATTAACTGAGAGGCACTTGATATTTCGCGCTGCGGAATGGCAAGTCCACCAGTTTCCATTTTTTTCTTAGAACTGACAACGACTTCTTTTAATTGTGTGTCGCTTATCATCCGAACCTTAAAGTAGGTGCCCTTGATGGGAATAACCTGTGTTTTGGAACCAACACTGGATATCATGATCATATCCTTTGGATCTTTCACTTTAAAAGAAAAATTACCATTGATATCGGTTACGCAATGGGCAACGATACGGTTTGACACATCCACTTCTTTCACGTTTACCAATGCCATCGGACCATATTCGTCATAGACATTTCCACTTACGATTGTCCCCGCTGTTTGAGCCTTTAATAGACCTGGTACCATTAGGAGAACCAGTAGCAAACAATTGATTATATACTTTCTCATTGTCTTACTTTTTCGAATTTATGGCATTGATTTTCGTTGCAAACTGACTGGTCGAATACATCAAAGGTTTGTCAATCTGATGGATAACAGCAAAGGATGAAGTCTCGATTTGGTCGGCTCTCGTTATATCCTTGTTATTATACTGATACTCACGTGCCATAAGGTTTCGTAGGTTCGCATTGTCAGTCACATGGCGCAGGTTTTTTGCAGCGTCTGTAATGCTGATTCCGTCGTTGTTTGCTTCTACGCTAAGCTTGTAAAAGCGGCTGTTAGCAGCATTCAAGTAGGCCGTTTCGTAGTTTCCAACAGATGTGCCGCCGCCAATGTACAACGAGTTGTCCTGAATATGATATTTGACAAACGCATTGATTTTGTTCTTAAGAGCATCCTTCGGTGGCCCATCAGCAAGTGCATCAATTTGTTCCCAAGTAGGTAATAGCAAACTGTCCTGAAGTTCCTTAATGGATTCATTTGTTGGCACATATACCGTATAATGGTAAGTGTTGAACATGTTGAGATTGGTGCTGCCGCAAGCATATAAACTTTCACGGACTGTTTCAAAGAACGTAGTACCTTTCAATAAGTCGAAAAATCTTTTGAATTCATCATGTTCATTCAAAATGTCGTATACTGATTTCTCACAGGTCAATATGGGGCCATCTTTAATAATGTATGTTTTACCATTACCCTCGCGCGATTCATCGTAAATTTCACTAACAGTAAGTTCTGTCTTGTTTTCAATTTGGTAACTTCCTGCCACTTTCATAACGCCTTCTCCGCCGGCAACATTGCTGACTTTAATAGTGCCTCCATTCTTAGTCTGGTGGTAGGTGTTACCATCTTCAACATTACCGATGACAATGTGATTGTCGAGCATGTCTTGAAGACGGTCCAAAATCACTGCCTGTGAGGCCATGCCTATGGAGTCTTTTTGACCGGTCGATACGTTATAATTCCACATGCTGGCTTTAACTCGTTCGTTGACTGTCGCTGCTTTTGCATCGTACCAAAAGCGAAACAATTTTGTTGTTGTCTGCCCAAATGATACCGGATCAATGTATTGTAACAGCGCATCGTTGGTAGGTATGAAAAAACTATAGTAGGCTTCCATAGAATTAAGGTAGGCATAGTACTGCAGTGTTTCATTATTGATAGCCCAATCGAAAATCTTCATATTATCATTGATTAAGGCTGGAAAAGAGACTGCAGAATAAGCTGTTGGACTGAAAACCCTGTTTGTTAAATAGATAGCTCCGTTGCATCCAAGAATGACGCTATCAACAGCACCGATCGATAAGCCCATTACGTTGCTGGCATCGTTAAGAACAGTGGGAAATTTGCTTGGCACCGAACTGATAAAGGAGTTCAGCATGTTGTTATTGATCAGTTTGGATATGACATCATCTGGCACATTATCTAAAGTGCCGTAATATTTTTTTAAAACTTTTCCACCTTCATTGTTGAAGTAATTTTCTAAAGCTGTATTGGTTGGAACAATCATTACTGCCATGTTTTCCTGCATGGCGATAGCGTTGGTAATGGAGATGTCTGTACTCGAAAAGTATCCATTCCATCCTGGGTCAAATTTTAATAATGCCACAATTGGTGTGCCATCAGGAGCATTTCCCAACGCATTGCTCCCTTGTGAACGTTTTGAAAAATAGCGTTTCTGATAAACGGAATCGCCATTGGTTCCATAGATTCGGTTGTAATTTGAAGAAGCTGCAGCATCATAATAGGGAGCAGAGAACCGTTCCACCAATTTGCTGTATAGGGAAGTTGAAGGTTTTTTGCGAATGATTTCAGCCATATTGTCCAATGGAGTAACCACTTCTGACATTTTGTGGACAAAACCGTTTAAACATTTGATATTTTGTGTTTCGATAGAGACTCCGTTTACACTGGCATCACCAGACTGGCGCTCTGTTGTATAGTTGAATAAAAAATCATAGTCACTGTTGGTGATCTTATTGAATGTCAGTTGTTTCTCCAAAAAGTGGATCATGGGAGCAACCGTTAAGTCCTTTAAACAAAGGATACCCTCGGGCTTAGTCTTGAGTTGCGTCCAAAATTTTGAATCTGGCATTTCAGAAGGAAGTATGCGCGGCACCGAGTCATAAACGGAGACTGCAGTCAAACGACGCATGCAATCACCTTCTCTTGGACCCTCCGTGCTGGATAATGTCATTGTTTGGTACGCATTGTTAATCATAGCCCCATTCAGAAGTAGTTTCTTCTGAGCGATGGAGAGGTCTTCGTACCTTTTGACTCCCCATGGATTACTTGCATAGAAACGATTAAAGGCATTGTCATCTGCTATAAAAAGGGTCTTACTGCCCGTTTTAGCCAGAACGTCCTGATAATCAAGATCCTTAATAAGCTTTAGGAGATTTGTGTAATTTCCCTCATCGTATAGGTATTGGTTGATGCTGCTACCCAACCAGTCAGGCATCACACTATCTAGATTATATCCGGTGCAGGAAGTGAAAAATCCACATTCAGATAGCAGGATACACGCAATAAGCCAGTATCTGGAGTGTTTTCTCTGCTGTGTTTTGTTGATCATGATATTTTTATTTTGGTTCTTCTGATGAAATTCAACCTTCAGTTTAGACTCAGTTATCTCAAATGTATATTTCGTAGTGAAAAACACATCAAATGAATGGTTTTATAAACCTTTAAATCCTAGTGAATGCGAAGACTGATAAAATCCTCACAAATGGGAAAAAGAGATGTTGATAAAATGGAATCAAGAGGCTGTCTGTATCAACAGCCTCTTGATTCTAAATTCAGATCATGATTGATTCATGACTATTCCACAACAATTTTCTTGAACGTTTTACCTTCAGGTGAATCAAACACCATCAGATAAATGCCCGAAGCCAATGAACTAGGTACCATGACAGAAGATGTCTTGTCGATAACATTGGTTTTCAACACTTTCTGACCGCTTACCATGAACATTTCCACAGAGGCTGGGTTAACCAATTCCTTGGAGAAATCGATGGTAATCATGTTGCCACGTTTTACACTGGTCGGATAAACATTCACAAAATCGTTCCGTTTAGCCGCAGAAAGACCTACTGGAGCAGGATTAGCTTGATAATAAGCTAAGAGAGCAGCAGACAGATTTGTTCTTGCGGTGTTGAGGGTAGCAGCCACATTTGTGTTCGTAAGCAGAGTTGCTAAAGAAGCATCATAAATGCCTTTCAATGCTGCCCAAGTTACATAGTAAGGTTGTGCCATCAACGTTTCAGCAGTAGCCAATGTGTCGGCTAGGCGTTGGGTGGCATACAGCGATGTGGTGTAGAAAACCACTGAATCATTCTTAGCTGGGTTAAATGCAACAACGGCCCTATCGTATGCGAACTGGTAGGAAGCTTTCTTTGCAACAATTGTAGTTTTGCCTAGAGAAACATTAGCACTCATCAACCTGGTGTTAAGCGCCACGAAGTTGTTCAGCGATGTTGTGCCTACCAATGTGGTTGCAGTTCCAGCGAGTGCTGTGTTCGTAGTTGCAGGAGCAATAAATATTGCCACGTTATTATCATACACGGTCTGCAATTTAGCTTTAACTACTGCATCATTTGAGGCATCAATTCCAATTTTGGCATTAACCAACGCGGTATTTAAAGTCAGACGGGCGGTCAGTGCTGTATTGGCAGTATTGATCGTAGCGACTACTGTTGGTGCTGCAGTGAATGTTGCCACAAAACTATCATACAATGTCTGGAAACCAGGTTTTACAACGGCATCCGTGTATTTGTCAAGCGCAACTTTGGCAGTAATCAAGGTGTTAGTATAAGTATTATAGCCAGCCAGCAACGTATTGTACGTATTGATATTCGTTACATAATTGACTTGTCCAACATAAACTGAAGGTGCCGCAAATTGTGCTGCTTTACCATCATACAAAGACTGTAATGCAGTTTTAACGGTTGCATCAACAAGACTAGTACCGGTCAATAAAGTTTTGGTAGCAATCAACGTGGTGTTGAACGTATTATACGCTTTAGTTGCTGTATTGGTCTTAACAATGGTATCATTCGAACTTGCCAAGGACACAAATAATGCCAAACCATTATCATACAAGGTCTGCAATTTAGGTTTAATGACGTCAGAAGTTGAAGCGTTAAGCGCCGTTTGAGTAGCAACCAACGTGGGTCCCAAAAGCAGATAATTGTTCAGTGACGTATTGTACTTATCGATGGTGTCCTTTGTGCTCGTACTAGCCAAAAGTATAGCTAAGTCTGCATCATACAATTGCTGCAACCTAGGTTTAATTACTGCATGAGTAGATGCGGTAATCGCAGCTGCAGTAGTAGTAAACAGCGTTTTGTTCAAGGCTTTGTAAGAAACCATAGCAGCTTCTAACAAAATGCGGTGCGCTTTCAATGTGGCGTAGTTGTTCAACAAAGCAATACTATCGTTTCCGAGCAGCAACGATGCACTTTGTGCTTTTAAAGGTGTTGTAATGGGGATATAACCCTTTGGCAAAGAGTCTTGATTCATGGCATTCACCATGACCAACTCATCGTTGATCAGTACCTTATAATCGGCTACATCGGGGTTTGCCTTTCCAAAACCAATAATCTGAGCCTCAAGAATTCCAGTTGCTACGGTACCAGCCATGGTAATGCGAATTTTGTTGGTTTTGATAGCCAAAGGCACCTTATTCCATTTATTAACAGCCGTATCGTTAGAAGAAGCCAAAACCCATGCGCCGTTTTGATTGTATTCCAATTTTGACCATAATGGTTGAGTGATACCTCCACCACTAGGAGTGCCACCGTCATACCACCAATAAATATTAAAATTAGTCAAGTTCATGTAGTTAGGCCATTCAAATTGTACCCAGTTTGTTTTTCCATTGCTTCCATCCCAGTTACCATATGCCATACCATTCTTGTCTCTAGAATCTTTGGGTTCATAACCATCTTTAAGCCCGGCCATATTTTCCCAACTTGAAATATACGAAGTGGTGATGGTGGCTTTAAGAACAAGGTTTTCTGGAACTCTGCCAATACTGTAGACGTCAATAGCATTAGCTAGAGATGTGTAAGCGGCATTAAAATCTGCATTCAAAGCGTTCGGTGCAAACAATACATTAGCAGCTATTTCGTATTGGGCATCTAATAGATCCCTTCCGGAGAATCCACCCCAAGCAGCCACTAATTTTTCATACTCTTGAATTTTAGATACAAGTTTGAGGTAGGTTGTTTTCGCAAGCTTCATTGCAGCGTTGAAATCAGTGATGTTGATCAAACACAAGTCAAGAGAATCTTGGTTTGTCTGTGAAGCAATTGTTGCATTACCCCATGCAATTTTATCTGTAACCATTTGAGCATAACCTCCGGGGATGGTGTCCGTGCGGATTGCAGAAACTAAATCTACTTGTGCTTGAATCTGCGTTTTCGTGTAAAGAACATCATCAGCAATAAAATTCATCTTGAAATTGTCCACTTTGAAATTTCCATTCTTTCCAATGGCTTTTAATTGTGGGGCAATCGCACTTAATGTACCGTTGGTGCGTATTCCAAATGCAAGCGAATCACCTGCAAGGACCTTGATTTTTAATTTCATTTCACGGTAGGGGCCATTACCATTACCATCATCAGGATAACCTTGATAGAAGGCTTTTTCACCATCGATCGTGTCGAGAGATTCTGATTGATAATACAACGATTTGGTACCCCCTGAAGTAGAAGTTACAAATAACCGTTGAGTCGTGTACTCCAGTTTCGTAGTTGTCAAAACACAACTGATGGTGTACGTTCCGGCCGGTAGCCCTTTTACGGTCTGTGAAATTTCAAAATCACCGACACTTCCAGGAGACCAAAGTCCAAAGACATTAAGTCCTTGAGGCGGTGTAACTCCATCATTTTGATTTAGAAAAGCATCCCCCAAATTTTCTGCGGAGATATTCCATCCATTAATCACCACAGTTGCATCGTGGAAGAAGCTAGGACCTTCCTCGAAGCCGGGATTTTTAAGATAAGTTGCGGTCACATCCTGCTGCGCATACACAGCTAGGGGCACGATCATTGCCATGATCGACATCAGAATCAATCGTAAATGTTTTTTCATTTTTTTTTAGTTTAAGATAAATATAGTCCAGTAAAAAAGCTAAAAACTATTTCAGAAATGCAAATAGGACGCTTCACCTCCACTGAGATAAAGGGTTTTGTGAAAGTCAAAGAAACCATTTCTCTTGTCAAAATCATGCAAGAATTTTATAAAGAAATGCAAGAATATTCCAATTAAGGGGATTAACAATTTTGATTTTTAACGCTAATGGTCATATCTCACAGATATTCAGATAGTTGATCCCGTTCCATCTTATTAATGCATGTAAATGATCTTTTGAGCAACAGTTTTCTTTGCTGTTTGAATTTTGACAATATACACTCCATTATTGATAGTTGTTTGGTTCAGATCAATTATTGCTGTATTTTCAACTTGTTTTTGAAGAATAAGCGCTCCCTTCGTGTCATAGATGCTAACCTGATAACTTGTTCCGGGTTGCATTTGACCTGGGTTCACATAGAATATTCCATTCGTTGGATTTGGATAAACCTGAATAGGAGCGTCCGATGATGCATCTGGAACTAGTGATGTCTGGGATATGAAATCATCCTTGAATGGCGAGCCATCCAGCATTGAGGAGGCAATCCAATAGTCGTATGAATTTGGACTTCCAACCGGATTGGTATACATAGAAGTCAATGAAAATCCATCTCCGTCTGCTGTCGTTGGCCAAGGATATGCATCGTCGTAGGTAAATGAAAGAACAGCCTTATTGGCCCGATTGAACAGAATCACTTCCTCGCCGGAATTTGAAAGGTTTTTTGAGAAATTTCCGGAAGGGTATTGTTTGTATTTCGAGAAAAAGATGTTTGGTTTGGAAGCCACTACATAAAACGCTCCAGGTCTCAGTAGTTGTTCATTGGGAAACTGGTAATAAACTGCTGAGTCGAGTTTCAATCCTGACAAGTCTATGGTTGTAGTCCCCGTATTTTTAAATTCAATGAATTCAAAATCCTGACCATCGATGGTGTCGGTGCCAGCAATGGAATCTAACGGGTGGTAATTCAACTCTGTGACTTTAAGTTTGGAATAGTCTTCATTCGCATTGCTGAAAAGAATTGTTTTAAGTGGCCCCCAGACTCCGCTTTTATTGAACCGGGTGTTGAGCACGGTGGTTTGATTGATGATCTGCGAAACTAAACCTGTGCCGGATTTCGCACCGACAGCAACAGCACCAAGAGGAGCTCTTGGGTCCGTGCCATCCACGGTGTAATAGATGGTACTTCCCGAAGATTGTAAATCACGCATCCAAATGGTGGTACTTCCTGTAAAACTTTTATAGCGATCAAAGTAGGAGTTACCGTAAACAAGAACATCCGGGGCTATCATCGAGGTGTAAAGCCCTTCATCCAACAACTGTTTCTGCAGTATTTCGGTACGCTGGGGAAAAAAAGTCGAGTACATGGATGCAGTAAGGTTCAGCCAAGTTTGTTTTGTCAAGTTTGTGTTGTTGCCCCAACGAGCGGACTCGGCAATGACGGCATTATCTATCTGAGCAGCTCTTGATCGATAGATACTTGCTGTAGCTTCGGGAGTCAAAAAACCTCCCTTATTCAATTGCTGGTAAGCTCTGTCCATAAACCGTTGCTTATATTCTGGGTTCATCGACATCTTGTAATGCAACCATTGTGGGTTGAAACGAATCATCTGGTTGATGCTCATACTTCCATTAGAACCAATATTCACTCGATTTCCTTGTAACGAGCCTCCATTCACTGCGTTAACAAACATACTGTGTTCGGAATCGTGCGCAAGGAATTTGAACCCCTTTGTTTTATCATTTCGATTGTACAAGGCGTAGAAATTATTGGGCATGTCATCCGAGTACCACCACGATACAGGGGCGTCAAAATTGTCCGTATAGAAAATAACCAACATGTAGTCGATCAGGTTGTCAACATCCACCCATACCTTTCCATTCGGATCAGGGCTTCCATCAGGTTTTTGCCCCAACAAAGCAAAGTAGTTGGCATTGGCATTAAATCCAACAAGGCACTTATCCCATAAGGCTGACCAAGTATCCATTATTCCATCGGTTGCCTCATCATAATACGGCCATTGATCCGAATTCGTCTTTATGACATCAAAGTCTTCTGCACTTCCACCCAAATAGGATTCTGCATAATCGGCTTCAGCCCTTTCATCCGTCTGAAAAAGCCCCCAATACATACCATTCAGATACAAATGATAGTAACGTCCCCTTTTGTAAGGCTGACCCATTTTCCCCTGAAGGTCTCGGCTGAAAACGTCCGTGATCATAGAATTATAAGTACTACCATCCATGCTCCAAGAGTAGTTTTGTTCACATCTCAGGTCAATACAGTCGAATTCATCGGTTCCTTCGGCTCCAAACAATGGATAAAGGAGTTTCTTGGGTCCATATTCCTCTCTGAAGTAGAATCGGAAGGCATGTTTTGGGTTTCCGGGGCCAGCACTATTAGCACCACGAATACGTAAACCTGCGTTTATCTGAAATTTTTGCACACTGCTTGAATCAATCAATTCTACCGAGCAAGGCCGTTCCCAATCAATGCCACTTCCTCTTGCATTCACATAAATCCCAGTTGCTGAGCTGAACAAATTATCCATATCGGTTACTATGGAGATGGATGGAATTTGCTTTAGCGCAGCTTCAAAATAAGGTGAATAGGTCGCATTGTTTACAACAGCCTGATCCATTCCATATTTAAGTACCTGACCATTTACGGATGTAGAAGGCCATACCCCGCCTGGGTAGCTCTGGGTCTTGACTTTATTGAGGAATAGGTACGTGTTTGTAATAGAATTGGAAGGACTATAACCGGTTTTGACAAGTGAAGCCCTGACCACATATCCTGGAGTTGTGCCTCTACCAAGGGATTGGGTGGGATCTACAGTGATTGTCGTGCTGTTTCCTGCAAGGGTAGCTGTTTTTGATGTTTTGGGGTCACTACCGTCATACGTATATATAACATTACAGTCGGGAAGGGGCGAAGAGAGCGTCAAGCTAAAGGCATCTTTATAAAACCCTGCTTGTTTGCTGAAAACAACGCTGCTGTTGTACGCATAGGTTGGTGTCGGTGGTACCTCTGGTGCAGCTGACATCGAAACATCAAAATGGATGTCGGAACTGTTCAACGTGAGATTAAGAACCATGACTGCAATGGTATTCGTCCCGTTTATCAATTCCAGATTTGATGCATCGACCAAGAAGTTTTGGTTGGAACCGGGATCGTGATTCACTAGCGCCAAGGCAGTATGCGAGAGCACTGCCGGAGTGTTGACGGACAAAGCGGTTTTTCCGTTTATAGTGATGACAAAAGCATCGTCGTAATTGATTGAAAAAGTAATTTTTTTTAAAAGTTCTGCATTTTGCACATTAAAGGTTGTGCGTAGGTAAAACGTGGAGTAGCCGTTTTGCATATCGGTCAAAACGGTTCCGCCGGAACCTTTGCCATACCGAAATGGGGCAGGCCCCGTACTCCAGTTCGCTTCGTTGTAGGAAGCAGCCAACAATTCAGCCGGAGTTGAAGTCGCTGCATTGCCCTTTAAATATTTGAAAGAACTTCCTTGTGCAAAATTGATTTGAGCGCAAAGCTGTTGAAAAAGGGTAATGGAAATAAAAAGGAACAAAAAACGCATGTAATTTTTCATCGTTCAGTAAATAGTGTCCTGAATTTAAAGTTTTAATACTTTACCAGGATTGTGCTTTCATACTTCAGAAAAACCGGAAACTTCCAGTCGGCAATCGCAAATGTAATATTATAAACGGAACAGCGTCGTTGTACCAAGGTTTACACTCCTTTTATGTTATTATGTTTTAGCTTTTTATACGCTATGCGTATTTTTGAAATGACAATTTTGGTCCATTTTTAGTTTTTTCATGCCTGCTTCGGTTTTTACCCCACCTAAAAAAACAATAATTCCCCGTTGTTTGCTTTTTTTTTCCATAAACTTGCATCACTATTAATAGCAGTGATTAGATGAATCAACTTTTTTACTCCATTTCCTTGCTCTTTCTTCTTTTTGTGCCGGTTGCCCAAGCCACAACCTATTACGTTGCGACAGACGGCAATGACTCCAACAACGGCACTTCTCTGTCCACCCCATTTAAAACCATTGCCAAACCTTGTGGATTGAGCAACCTGGCAGCTGGAGATCAGATCATCGTCCGAGGAGGTACCTACCCCACAACGTCGACCATCACTCTTTCTAAGGCAGGTACTGCTAGTTTACCAATTAGCTTGGTGACGAACAATGGTGAACGTGCGTTGATAAATTTCACAGGCATCGCATCTGGTAAGCGTGGTATCGCCCTTACCGGCAGCTACTGGTATATTAAAGGACTGGATGTCTGCAAGGCAACGGACAATGGTATCAACATTTCAGGAGCCAACAATACGGTCGAATTTTGTACCATGTTCGACAATGGAGACTCTGGCATGCAACTTTCTGGCGGAGCCCATGACAACAAAATTCTCAACTGTGATTCCTATTGGAATGCTGATCCCACCGACTATGGAGATGCAGACGGCTTTGCCTGCAAGATGGATGTGGGAACCAACAACTATTTTTACGGCTGTCGTGCCTGGCTCAATGTGGATGACGGTTGGGACGGATACTTGAGAGGAGCGGATGATGTGAGCACCATCGTTGAAAATTGCTGGACCTGGAGGAACGGTTATTTCAAAAATGGAACGGATGCAGGATCCAATGCCAATGGAAATGGCTTCAAAATGGGTGGAAGTGACGATAAATTGCTGAAACATAATTTTACACTCAAAAATTGCATCGCCTTCGACAATAAGGCCAAAGGTTTCGACCAAAACAACAACAAAGGGACTATGGTGCTATATAATTGTACTGGTTACCGCAATGTGGGATACGATTTCAGTGTGCCGTCAACTTTACCCGCAGGCAAAACTTGCACCATCATCAATTGTGTGGATGTGGTTAAAACGAAAGTCTCACTTGGCAGCTTTGTTTTGCAAACCACCAACAGCTGGTTGTCGCCTTTCACTGTTACGAATGACGATTTTGTTTCGTTGGACAGTTTGGGAGTTACTGCTAAAAGAAATTTGGACGGAAGCTTGCCCAAGCTGAATTTTCTGCGACTGAAAGCCGGAAGTGATTTGATTGACGCTGGAACGAATGTAGGTTTGCCTTACATTGGAAGTGCGCCCGATTTGGGTGCCTATGAACTGGAGTTGCCCTCAGCCCTAAAAACCATTACCCAAAACAACGCACCCTACTTCTGTGGTAATCAATTGATATTTCAGGATTTTCCACATAAGTCGGAATGCTTTCTTTTTGACATCCAGGGTAAGCAACTTCTCCATGCATCACTAAACAATGCTTCAAGGTCGTTAAACTGTGCTCAACTTAATAAGGGTTTGTATGTGGTCGAAATCGCTGGTAATGAGGGCCGTCAACGCTTTAAACTTATAAAATAACAACTATGTTCAAACACTGCATGCGAACATTTCTGCTGATTTCATCGATGTTTTTTGCTTCTTTTTTCACTCAGGCAGTCACAACTGCATTTCCTGGTGCCGAAGGCGGAGGCATGTACGCGACAGGTGGACGTGGCGGTACTGTTTATTATGTCAATACGCTTGCCGATACGAATACCGGTAATGCGACTACCCGTGAAGGGACTTTGCGTTGGTGTCTCGGCCAGACTGGCAAACGTACTATTCTATTCAAGGTTTCAGGCATTATTTCATTGGGTAGCGGCCTTTCCATATCGAAAGGAGATGTGACTATAGCCGGCCAAACGGCTCCTGGTGATGGCATTTGCTTGCGGTATTATCCCACGTACGTTGGAGCGAACAACGTCATCATTCGTTACATGCGTTTTCGACTTGGGGATACAGCGCAGCAGGAAGACGATGCCATTTGGGGAAGAAATCAAAGCAGCATTCTGTTGGACCATTGCTCCATGAGCTGGTGTGTGGATGAGTGTGCTTCTTTTTATTCCAATAAGAATTTCACGATGCAATGGTGTTTGTTGGCAGAATCCCTAACAAATTCAATTCATGGCAAAGGGGCGCATGGATATGGCGGAATTTGGGGTGGTGAAAATGTAACCTTTCACCACAACATGCTGATTCATCACGATAGTCGAAACCCTCGCTTCAACGGATGGAAACGTTCGGGATTGAATTACGGATCGTCGGTGGCCGAGGAACGCATGGATTATCGGAACAACGTTGTATACAATTGGGGAGGCAACAGTACCTATGGGGGTGAAAGTGCCGGAAAATACAATATGGTAAACAATTATTACAAGTATGGACCTGCCACCAGTGCAAAAAGTCGATTGGTTCAGGCGGATATTGACGCTGGTACGACCATTATCCTTCCTAGGCATGGCAAGTATTACCTTTCAGGCAATCACGTATTTGGTTACGCAAACATCACTGCGGAAAACAAGCTGGGTTTATACAACAAAACAGGATTCCCATTGGATTCTGTCGTTGTAAACAATCCATACGCATGCAATCCTGTTACCACCCATTCTGCCTTGAAAGCATTTGAAAAAGTGCTTGCGTATGTTGGCGCTTCTCTAAAACGTGATACGGTAGATGGTCGTCTTGTACAGGAAGCGAAGACGGGAACGTATACCTATACGGGCAGCAACGGTGGAAAAAACGGTCTTATCGACACACAATCCGATGTGGGTGGCTGGCCAACCTATAATTCAACTTCGGCGCCCATAGACACGGATATCGATGGTTTGCCGGATGCCTGGGAAACGGCAAATGGACTGAATCCGAACAGTGCAGCCGATGGCAATGGATTTACGTTGAGTACCGAAGGCTATACCAATCTGGAGGTTTATCTGAACAGCTTGGTGGGTGCTATCACCAATCAACAAAATATGGACGCCATCTCTGGTATTCAGGAACATACGACGCTTTCAAGCAACGAATTGGATGTTGTATACGGTTCTTCCAACCTGAGTTTAAAATCTAATAAGCCTCTGATGCAGATTCAAGTTTTCGGCACCGACGGACATCTTATTGTAAAAAAGAACGTGTCGGGTGAAACGGAATGGAGCATTCAGACTTCAAGGTTGAACCCCGGATTGTACTTTGTAAAAGTGAATCTGGTTGATAGCTCGACTCAAACTTCTAAATTTCTTGTGCTCAATTAGGCCTGTGTTTTTTATTAGTGCTACAATTCGACCAGAAATTCCCTGCTTTTTGTTGAATAAAAGGTTATAATTGCATTCTGAAACAGCACAGATTAGCACAGTATAGTTATATGTATTAACCTTGAATTTTTTAATAATGAGAAAAAAAAACAAATTACTTGTATTTTTTGGTTTGCTTAGTATTTTCGCCAGTGCCCAAAAGCCTACAGTTAAGGTGGACATCAACATGGAGGGGCGTTCGGAAACCGAAGTCAATCAAGCTGGTTACACACCATGGTATATAGCTCGGGTTCATGAAGCCTCCATCACGGTTTCAGGGATCACCTTCGCTTTGTCTGCCACTGCACCTTCTGCCACCACCACCATGCGTGCCAGTTGGTCTAAAGCACTGGTGCAGTCTCCCTATTTTACGCGTCTGGTCAGTGACGGAATCAAGATTGACAACGATACGTTATTAAAGTACCCTGGAATGGGCGCCGATATGGAATTGCGAATTTCAGGTTTGGCAGTTGGAATGCACACCATTCAAACCTACCACAATATTTGGGAAGATACTACGACCGTCAACCATTGTCCCATCAACATCTATGTGAACGGAATTTTGGTGCATAGTAAAATAAAACGCTCGGTTAAGGTTACAAAAAACACCGATGCCACGGTATTGCTTTCTGTCTTGAATGTCACCCAAGCCAATCAAGAAATGGTCATTAAGATTGAGTCCGTCAAAGATTTTAAGGCGAATGTCGGCAAAACAACCGATTTGAACGTATGCATCAACGCCTTTGAATTGAATGCCGATGATGCTTCCAAACAAGCACGAAATCCGCTGCCGGATGATGCCGACATGCATACCAATGCTGACAGTGGCTTTTTTAATTTGCAGTGGAAGTCGGCAGTCAATGAGCTGACATTGAACCATACGCTTTATTTTGGAACAGATTCTACCACCGTGGTCAATGCTTTAAGTAATAACGCTCAGATTTGCAAAGGTGTGTTGCCACTGTCACAGCTTTCGTACCGGGTCGAAAACTTGAACAACCTGACTACCTATTATTGGAGGGTTGATCAGACCGATTCGACGGGATTGACCACTAAGGGCAAAGTATGGAGTTTCCGTCCCAGGCATTTGGCTTTCAGAGGTGCCGAGGGTTATGGCCGTTACGCCATTGGTGGCCGTGGGGGCGTAGTGGTTGAAGTAACCAATCTGAACGATGCAGGTCCTGGAAGTTTTCGGGAAGCAGTCACCAATAAGGTTGGCCCGCGCACCATCGTTTTCAATGTATCTGGAATCATCGTGCTTCAATCGCGTTTGGTTGTTAGTGACCGTTACGTAACCATCGCAGGCCAGACAGCTCCGGGGAAAGGTATTTGCTTGCGTGCTGCTCCTTTTGGGGTTGGAAGCGACTGCATTTGTCGATTCATTCGTTCCCGACTTGGTGCGGGAGCTACGTACGATGGGTTGGGGATGGCCGGTGCAAAATACAGCATCACAGACCACTGTTCAATGAGCTGGACCATTGATGAAGCCTTCAGCTCACGTGGCGCTTACAACATGACGTTGCAGCGATCGATGATTTCGGAAGCGCTTAACATTGCAGGGCATGTCAATTATCCTGAAGGAACGGCTCATGGTTATGCTGCTACAATTGGCGGTGACATCGGATCTTTTCATCACAATTTGCTCGCGCATTGTACTGGACGTAATTGGAGCCTCGGTGGAGGTTTGGATGGAAACGGTTATTATTCCGGACGATTGGATATCTTCAACAATGTCGTTTATAACTGGGGTGGCCGTGCCACGGACGGCGGTGCTATGGAAGTCAATTTTGTAAACAACTACTACAAGGAAGGCGCAGCTACATCGCAACACACCATATTGAAAGCACAATTGGAAGGCACAGGAAAAGGAAGCCAGAGTTATTATTTTGCAGGAAATGTGTTGCAAAATCCAAGTGGAACGATAGCCTGTGACGGAACGGATAACACTTGTTCACGAACGTATGTGACTTCAAACGGCCAAGTGGTGAACTGGACCGTTTTTGTGGATAAACCGTTTTTCCCTTCATTCGCCACAGTCGAATCGGCCAAAGATGCCTACAAGTCGGTGTTGTCCGATGTGGGTTGCACCATGCCCATTTTTGATGATCACGACCAGCGAATCGTCCGTGAAACATTGGGTGGAACCTTCACTTATACTGGAAGCCTTTCAAAAAAGGGCGGCATCATTGATTCCCAGAACGAAGCTGGTGGCTATGAAGACTACCCGGAAGAATCCCGTCCTGCTAACTTTGACACCGATCACGATGGCTTGCCAAACTGGTGGGAAACGCTTCACGGCAGTAATCCACAATCTGCAGCCAACGATTTTTCTGACGCCAATGCCGATTTGAATAAGGACGGTTATACGGCGCTGGAAGATTATTTGGAATGGATGTCCGTACCGCATTACCATATTGCCGAAAACGTGAAAGACTCCATTGATTTGGCTCCTATGACAGCTGGATATGTGAATCCCATTTTAGGTACGGTCAGCTCGCAAAATGTAACCGTGAGTTACGTTGGAAAAACGGCCGTAGTGACACCTCAAGCAGGCGTTACAGGAATCAAGTATGTAGAAGTCAAAATGACCGATGCCGAAAATTCATCCATGACTAGAACCATCGGTTTGTGTGTAAGTGATGTGTTGGCTTCTGTCAAAGAAACGGCTTATGGTGCGCAGTCCAGAATGCTGGTGTATCCTGGTAGTTTTAGCAGTCAATTCACTTTTGAGGCAAATATGGATCAGGTAAAGTCGGTAACATTGGTATTGCGTGATTTGAGGGGACAAGAAATGATCCGAAAAGATTTTGATCTCCAGTACGGAAACTCCAAATTGCAGTTTCAATGTCCGGCCAATTTGGCGTCACAAATGTATTTCGTGGAAATGATCGACCGACAGACTGGTTTCAAGTACGACGTGCAACGTGTCGTAAAAAACTAAAAATCTGTACAGATAGTCGTTTAGCTGTCCGGCAATGGTTACCTTTGCCGGACAGTAATTTTTTTACGACGATGGAACTCAAGATTGGCGATAAGGTCCGGTTCATGGACGCAGTAGGTGGTGGCACGATCACTGCTTTTAAAGGCAAGGACATGGTGATGGTACTCGAAGAGGACGGTTTTGAAACACCGGTACTCAAAAGGCAATGTGTGGTGATTGATACGACACCGAAGCCGACGATAACCAAACCCGCTATTGTAGTTACGCCTTCACCTGTCGCACCGAAGCCGATTCAACCAAAACAAGCCGAGACCCGTGCCGGTGAAATTTTGAATGTGAGCCTCGCTTATCTGCCTGCAGAAGGGAAGTCTTTTCAGGAATCCCAATTTGAATGCTACCTGATCAACGAGAGCAATTACACGCTGATGTTCAATTATGCTTCTTGCAGTGGAAAAACCTGGACCAGCCGTTTCGCAGGTACGATCGAACCCAATTCGAAGCTTTTCATCGAAGAATTCGGCCGGGAAGTGGTGAATGACCTGGAAAAAATTTGCCTGCAATTTCTTGCTTACAAACCCGGATCCTTCTATACTTTTAAAAACAGTTTCTCGGTGGAAATCCGACTTGATACCGTCAAATTCTATAAAGTCCATTGCTTCCGAGAGAACGAGTTTTTTGACGAAGATGCGTTGATTGTGCCAGTCATTTCCAACGATAACGCAGAAAAAAGCTTGCTTATTGAACCGGAGGATATCAAAAAAGCACTGTTCGACAAAATGCCGGAGAAACCCAAAGGCTCCCAACCGCTACCTCCAAAAAGCGGACCGTTGGAAGTTGACCTACACATTGACAGCTTGCTCGATTCGACTTCTGGGATGGACAATTCAGCCATACTGAACCATCAATTGGATGCTTTCAGAAAGGTAATGGACGAAAACCGAAACAAAAAGGGCGTGAAAATCGTTTTTATTCACGGGAAAGGCGACGGCGTATTGCGTTCGGCCATCGTGAAAGAATTGCAGGCGAAATACAAGACTTGTCGTTACCAGGACGCTTCATTCCGTGAATATGGATTTGGCGCCACGATGGTCATCATAAGCTAGAACCTCTTTTTCGTATCATTCTTGGCATTAATTATTCAGTGAATTATTAATACTATAATTTGACCAAAAATTCCCTATTTTTTGTTAAATTTAAAGGTATACTTGCAATCTGAAACAGCACAGATTAGCACAGTATAGATACATATATAAACCTTAAAGTCCTTTATAATGAGAAAACAATCGTTTTTTAAATGTAGTAGAACGTATGGATTTCTAATAGTAGCGTTTATGTTGCTATTAGGGAGCTGTGCACAAGGTTATTTATCACCGGATGGCTTTGATGTCGGTGTAAATAACCAGCAAGTGATAACACCTACTGCTGACTCTGTTCGTTTTGTGGTGAACACTGAAGGAACTGCTGCCACCATCTCGTGGCCTATTGTATATGGTGCTAAAGGGTCTGAGGTAACATTTGAAAATGTGGACAACCCTGATTCGGCCTATGTTATTGATAATTATTCCAATACATTGGTAGATGGAAGTAGAATGACTGTAACTGTAGCCGAGGATTCAAGATACAAATTGACCATCCGGTCATTAGGAGATCCGAAGCGAGGAAATACGGATGATCCGAATACCATAGTTGTAAATTTTAGCACATTGGTTCCTGCTATTGCCACTATTCCTGATGGTTCCGACATCTATACGTTTATACAGGATTCGGTGAAAAAGGATACTACATTTGGCCAAATCCCCAAAGAAGTAGCTATCGAATTGGTAGCCGGTGGCAACTATACGTTGAGTGGTCCTATTGACTTTGCCGGACAGAAACTAACATTTCGTGGCGATAAGGTAAAAAGAGCAGAAGTAAAAGTGACAGGAACTGGTGGTCTTTTAACCTATTCGGGCTTGAAAATCAAATTCATCAATTTTGATATGTCTGAAAGTACTGCAACTTCGTTTATTTCTATGACTTCTGCCAATTTACCGGTAACAATAAGGAGTCAGAATTTGGGATATACACGTGCAGGTAGTCCCATCAATGATATTTATATTGTTCAAGATCCAATTTACATTGCCAATTGCTGGTTTAAGGATTTGCCAAATTCTTTTTTATATGATAACGGAATAACGTGTGCTTATTGGCATTTTGTAATTACGGATTGCATTGTGCAAATGAGAAATGTAGGCACTTCTCCATTTATAAATTTGCAATCCAGAGGACGTGCCATTAAGAATATTACGGTTCAGAACAGTACGTTGTTCAATACGGTGGATTGTAGTGCGTATTTTATGCGTTACAGCAATTCCTCCAATTCCAACCCACAGAAGATTTTTGGTGACATGAGCAGTTACTACAGTAGTACAAGTATTACTTTTTCCAAAGCCACACTCAGTAAGACCTACAATAGACAGCAATTTGCCAATAACTTTAACGGTACCGGTATGACCGTTAACGTTGATCATTGTATTTTCTATGATTGTTATGAGCCTGTTAGGAGGGTGTTTTCCATCGGCGCAATGAAGACTTTCAAATTTAATTTTTGGTATAACGTTACAAATCCAACGCAGAATACATCTGAACCTACAAGAACAGATAATTCTGGTGCACCGTTTGCCTCTCTTTACGATCCTAGATTTGTGGGTGATGTTAATCAATCGCTTGACTTCTCTCTTCCTAACGGTGGTGTTGACTTTAAACCGACCGAATACGAAGTACTATCAAATATGGGTGGTGATCCCCGATGGCTTACAAAATGAGAAAATTAATTAATAGATAGAACGTATCCCATGAATAAAAAATATTTGATTTTAAATATTTGCTTGCTGCTTTTAACATGTTTGTCATTGCCGGCAATTGCTCAGAAACAGGTTACTACCGGAGCAGCAACTATAACCGTGTCAGGTGTGGTGATTGATGAGAATGGCGATCCTTGTATTGCGGCTGTCGTAACCCTTGTTGGGAATTCATCCAAGGTAGCTATAACCGATCTAGAAGGAAAGTTCACGATGGCAGTACCTCCACTAGCCAAATTGAAAGTTACGTATATTGGATACGAACCTCAGGTAATAACGAATCTAAACAATCCCAAAATTTTGATGAAACTAGCATCTAAGATGTTAGATGAGGTTGTAAGTGTAGGCTATGGTTCAGTGAAGGGTAAAAACATAACGGGTGCCGTTGAAATTATAAAAGCGGATGAGTTGAAAGACCTTTCTGTAAGTAACTTGTCGGAGGCTCTTATTGCTATTTCTCCTTCTGTTCACGTTGATATGCCGAATACAGGTCGTCCGGGTCAAACCGCAAGCATAACCATTCGTCAGGCTAGAAATGCCGTGGCTTTGGTGCCTACAGGTTTAGATGCAGGTGGTAAACCTATTGGAGGTGATGCAAACCCAGCACCATTATTTGTAATTGATGATTTCATCAGTAATGAAGAGAGTTTCAATAACCTGGATATTGATGAAGTGGAGACCATTACCATCTTAAAAGATGCATCAGCTGCTGTTTATGGAGCATACGGTGCTTACGGTGTTATTCTTGTTAAAACCAAAAGAGGACAGCAGGGAACTCCGAAAATATCGTATACTGGGCAATTTGGTTATACCGATGCCATTCAACATGCCAATATGTTGAATGCATATGATTACGGACTCATTTATAATGCTGCCCGAGGGTCTAACACAGGCCAAAAAGAATCGGCCGCCGATGATAAGTTGCTGGATTATTTCCAGGCTGACGAGTTGAATGCAATGAAGAATACAAATTATAATTTGCTCGACAGATATTGGTCTTCTTCATTGACACAACGCCACAGCGTCAATGTGAGTGGTGGTAATGAAAAAGCGACGTATTTTGCTGGTGTGTCTCATTATACCGAAGATGGTAATATCGGTAAACTCGATTACAATCGTTGGAACTATCGTGCCGGTTTACAAGCTTACGTTTCAAAATGGGTCAGAGCGGATTTAAGTCTATCAGGCGATGACTCATCCAAAGATTCCCACATGTCAAGTTCTGGTGGCAGCGGAAGTGAGGAGGATTATCTTTATATGTTGAAGAATCCACCTTATGTTCCTGACCAGATTGGTGATTATCCGGTCTATCACTCCGGAATGCAGAATAGTCCGTCGTTCAGCAACTATTACAATTATCAGAGTTTGTATCGTTCACAAAATGACCGTTTGCAATCATCAAATTCTATGTCAATTCAAGCTTCGCTGGAACACGATTTCACCTGGTTTAAGCCTTTGACGGGTTTGCGCTTGAGGTTAACTTATGCTAAGAATGTAAGTAATGATGGGCAAAACGATATTCGTATGTCAAATACCGTTTATCGCGTAAAGAATCGGGGAGGATCGGGTTCTCACCTTTATGTTACTGATCCATCACTCGTTATTGATAAAGATTCTACCGTTGATTATGACAAAACGACCTTGGAAGGATTCCATTATACGGATTTTGAGAATTTTGAGAAACGTGTATTGAACGATGGTCAGAGTTCCAGCATAAGTCGTACCATGTCTAGAGCTGACAGTTATCAATTAAACATGATGCTTACGTATGCTCGTGACTTTAAAGATCATCATGTTAATGGATCATTTTCCATAGAAAAGAGTGAAGCTGAGTCAGAAAATGTGCAGGCAAGCGGTACCGCTCCATTGTCATTCACCGATGGTCAGTCTGCTACGCTTTCAGATGCTTCCGTAAAAACTGTTAGCTGGTCACGCAGCGAAGGTGGAAGTTTGTCGTATATCGGTCGCTTGAATTACTCCTATACCAACAAGTATTTGTTCCAGTTCCTGTTTCGTGCACAAGCTTCTACAAAATTTGCTCCTGAAAATTATTGGGGTGTATTCCCAAGTGTGTCTGTTGGTTGGATCATGTCAGAAGAGAACTGGTTCGATCAAATAAAATCAGGAGTTGATTATTTGAAATTCCGTGCTTCTTTCGGGCTCATGGGGCGTGATAATGTAGAGGCCTGGCGTTGGTTGCAGCTATACAATTATAATGAATACGGAAGTGCCATTTTTGGTACCGATCCTACCATCATCTCTGCCCGTTCCTTTCAACTTCCTGAAAAATCAGGAACCAATCCTAATTTGCGCTGGGACAAGAACTATAAATCCAATTTTGGTATTGATGCAAGTATGTTGGATAATCGCCTTTCCATTACTTTTGATACATATTACGATATGGCGCGCGAGATGTTTGACTATCCATCAACTGTTACATTACCGGGTACAGTAGGTATTTACGCTGCTCCTGAAAATTTTGGAAGAATGGATACGTATGGTGCCGAAATTCAGTTGGGATGGAGGCAACACTTCGCTACTAATTCCTATCTGAATTTGAAACTAGGTACGGGATATGATGATAATAAGGTCCTTGAAACCAGTTGGGATGCAGATCCTACATTTACTTCCAAGGTCTATGGTGAACGTGTCGATCGTGGTCTTTGGGGGCTTTCATGTTTGGGAATGTTCAGAAGTTATCAACAGATTGAAGAGTATTTCAGCAAATTTCACATCACCAATTATTTAGGTCTTACCCAGGCAAATGTACATCCGGGGATGTTGATTTATGAAGATATTCGCGGCCCGAAAGATGCAAATGGTAATTATTCAGCTCCTGACGGAGTCATTCAAACAGCCACTGATGTTGTGAAGATTTCCAATCGTGGCAACAATCCATATAATCTCAATGGGAACATCAATTTGGTAGTTAAGCAATTTTCGGTAAACGCAACATTTCAAGCAGAATGGGGTGCCTATACCATGTATCCTTCATCACTTCGAGGTGAGTCCTATGGAAAAATGGAAACTACCAATATCTCCAGTATGTGGAAAGATATGTACGTTTATAATGATGTCCAGAATTCAAAAGGTGATATTCTAGCCTATTCCAACCGAAATGGTATATATCCCAACATCCGCTATTCAAGTCAGAATAGTGTAGCTTCTACCTTCTGGAGAGTTCCGGCAACTCAGATCTATTTACGAAACATTAGCGTTGCCTATACGTTACCTAAGAAATGGATAAAACAAGCAGGTATGAGTAGTGTGCGCATCAATGCAACTTGCCAGAACGCATTTAGTTTTTACAATGCACTTCCTCATGACGTTTGGGACGAATTTGCGGGAAGTTATGGTAGTTATCCTATCACACGTAAGATTACAATGGGAGTAAATGTTTCATTCTAAATACGATAAAATAATGAAAAACAAGATATATAAGATAGGTTTAGGTGCTCTATTGACATTTTCCCTTGCACTCACAACTGGCTGTAGTGATGATTTTTTAGCTGATAAACGGCCTTATGGAAGTTTCGGTCCGGATCAAGTCTATGGTGATTGGAATTCAGTGAAACTTCGTCTAAATTATTTGTATCAGAAATCTGCGCCTTATACCAAGGGTTACAACCTGACAGTAAATAATTATCCACCTGATTTATGGCCTGTAGGATTACCGGATATGCTGTCTGCAAATGCTGATGAATTTACCGGATTCGGTGTATATACTGATTCTGCAAGTGTTTGGACAAACATGAACATTCACAAGTTTTTTTTCTATGGTATCAATGAAAGTCCATGGAAGAAAATGCGAGAATGTACGGACGTTATAATAAATGTCAATAAGAGTCCTACGTTGACGGACGAACAAAAACATGAGGCTGAAGGTCAGGCTCGTTTCTTCCGTGCTTCTCGTTATTTTCGCTTATTTAAGCGATATGGTGGTGTTCCAATTGTTCGCGATTTGCAAAGCGCACTAAGTGGTGACCGTGATTCGTTGGCTATCAAACGTCAATCAACTGAACAAACCTATCAGTTCATGATTGAAGATTGTGTTTACGCCGGTGAACATTTGCCAGCCCGTTGGCTAGAAGAAGCCAATGATTGGGGGCGAATCACCTCAGGTGCAGGCTATGCAATGGCGGGTATCATCGCTAATTACTATGCTAGTCCAATTTTCAACCGTGCAGATTCAATTTCACGTTGGGAGGAAGCTTACGAACTGAATAAAAAGGCTTTGGAGAAATTGGCTGAGGGTAACTTCGGGCTTGCCTATGAAGGTACTCCGGGTACAAATGCCAGCGAGTGGGCATCGATATGGTGTAATATGACTTCAGGAAACGGACTAATCTCCGAAGCAGTTTATACAGAAATTTGTAACAATGCTATGGGAGAGAATGGCCTGTATAACTGTTGGGAGCAAAGTATTCGTCCCGGAAATGCCAATGGTGGTGGTGGACTTACACCCTCTGCAGAGGAAGTGGATCTATTCCCTATGGCTGATGGAAAACGTCCTACTGAAACCGGGAGTTACATGTACGACAAAAAGTTATTGTTTCTGAACCGTGATCCTCGATTCTATCGCACTTTTTCTTTCCCAGGTGTGGAGTGGAAATACAGTGGTAGTGTTTCGGCTGACAAAGCCACACAGTGCCCTTATCAAAGTGGTACGGATTATAAGTTGATGAATTTTGCCTGGTATCGTACAGCTGAAGATGCTGTTGATCCGCTGCAAAGCGGTTATTTTACCGATTTGTTAGGGAGTAATGGAGCATCGGTTTATGTACGAAAGAAATCTCAAGATTATTCCTTGGGCAAGAACCCGTTATATGTATTCCAGAATGACGGTGGCTTTACCTTGAACGGTCAACCATTGTTAGCCATACGTTTTGCCGAAGTTTTATTAAATTATGCAGAGGCGGCATGTGGTGCCAATCACCTTGATGAAGCTTGGGCAGCACTAATCAAGATTCGTCAACGTGTAGGTTATACAGGTGATTGTGGGCTGGATCCTGTTCTAAAAAGTGACCGGGCAAGAATGTTTGAAGCAATTTTGTACGAACGCCGTATAGAGCTTGCTTATGAAGGTAAACGATTCGATGATTGTCATCGTTGGATGCTCTTTGACGGTGGAGTTGGTCAGGATCAAATTTATAGCGAGTGGACAATGAGTGGTTGGAATGGAAATACCTGTGCTTATCTTGGCGTGACACCACTCAATGCGATTTCTCGTCATAAATTAGAATTGTTTTTTGACCCGTCCATCTATATCGGTGAAAAAACCGCACTTACCAATCCGTTCACTGTGCTCGGAATAACTTATCCTAAAGCGCTGACACTTACAGAGGATATGACTACCACACAGACTATTGACGGTAATGGAGAAATACAGTATACGTTTAAAAACACGAATGTTCAGGCACTTGCTGCATTTTACAATCAATATTTGATTCGTAAGGATGTTGCAACGATGGTCAGTACTACCTCCTCTAATGTCTCACCTATTTGGAGTAAAAACTGTTATTTTATGGGATTAAGTTCAGGAGATCAAGACAACAATCCTCGTGTTGTTCAAACAGTTGGTTGGGATAGCAAATTTGGAGGTGCTGGTGTTTTTGACCCCTTAAGTAAAAATCCTGTTACAAGTATTGAGAGTGAAATAGTTGTAGTAGAATGAGTTAAGAAAACGGTTTCAGTTGTATAAATTGAAACCGTTTTCAATTTGTACCATTCCTGTGAATGTGTTTGATATCAGTCACTATTTTTCTTGGGTTTATAGGCTTTTGGAGTAACACCCATTTTCCTCTTGAACACTTTGGTAAAATAATTGGGATCGTTGAAACCGCACATATAGGAGATTTCAGAAATGGAGTATATGCCTGATTCAAGGTATTGAATGGACCGTTTTAGTCTAAAATCGCATATTAAATCCACTGGGGCTAGACCAAGAAGCGTTTTCATCTTTCGATACACGATTGTGCGACTGATATTAAGTTCTTTAACGAAATCATCAACAGTGAGTTCAGCATTGTTTATGTTCAATTCCATGAAATCCATAATCTTCTTAATCAGGATCTCATCGTAGGAGGTGATCAGTGGCTCTGAGGGCAAAAGGTCTATTCGATTCGTCGTCAAAGATTCCATAAAGGCCACTTGCATTAGGCGGCGTTGCTTTAACAGTATTTGTATGCGCTTTTTAAGGAAGGTGGCACTGAAAGGTTTGGTTATATAATCGTCAATTCCGCTTTCAAGTCCATTGATCCGGTCATCCAAGGAGTCTTTGGCTGAAAGAAGAATGATGGGTATATGGCAAATATCATTATTTTCTTTAATTGAATGAACCATGTCTAATCCGTCCATTTTGGGCATCATGATATCACTAATGATCATATCAGGAATCGTTCGGATTGCTTCCTGAAGACCTTCTTCACCGTTTCTGGCTTCCAAAACCTCGTATTCTGTCAATAAGATGTTTCTTAAAAATCTGGACAGCTCAATATTATCTTCAACGATTAAAATTGTTTTTCTATCTTGATTATCTTCCACTGAATTGGACTTTGCAAGGTTGCTTTCGTCCATTTCCTCCGTAGGGTATAATGACGGAGCCGGATTCATCATGCTATTTGAAAGTAGAAATTCTACGTGCTTATCTTCCTTAAAGTGATTGTTGCCCGTTTTAAATGAAACTTTGAATTCACTACCCATAGTTGGTTGACTATGAACTTCTATGCTTCCGTGATGCAGTTCGACGAGTTCTTTTGCCAGGGATAAACCTAGACCTGTCGAGTTCTGTAAAAAACTCATGTTGGTGAGCGTCTCAAACCGCTGAAAAAGCATGCCTATTTTGGTTTCATTGATACCAATGCCTTCATCTTTAACGGCAATGAAAGCTTGATTTTTATCAACATTAAATTTTACGGTGATGGATTTTCCAGAGGGTGTATATTTGAATGCATTGGAAAGTAAGTTGAAAAGAATCTTCTCAAATTTGTCTTTGTCAATCCAAAGATTGAAGTTCTCAAAATCGCTTTCCAATTGAAAATTGATGTTTTTCTCTTGAACAAGTAATTGGAAATTGTCCATGATGCGTGCTATAAAAACAACGACATCAACTTCCTCTACCAAAACTTTCATTTTATTGTTTTGAATCTTACGGAAGTCCAATATTTGATTGACCAAACGTAGCATGCGGTTGGTATTGTTTTGGACAATTTGGAGGTGCTCTTTGCCGATGGGAGTCAGGTTTTCGTTTTCTAGTATTTCTGAAATAGGGCTGGAAATGAGTGTGAGGGGCGTTCTCAATTCATGAGAAACATCAGTGAAGAACCTTAGTTTGATTTCAGAAAGCTGTTGCTCCAAATCTACTTCATGTTTTAAACGGTAAAAAGTAAAAAGAATATAGCCAACCAATACGATCAAACCGATAAACAGTATGGAATAGAACAACCATGCCCAACCCGTTTCCCAGAAAGTGGGAGCAATGTCAATGTTCAATCCCTTTTCGTTGTTTACCCAATCACCATCGCTATTGGTTGATTTTACTAAAAATTGAAAATGCCCGTGGGGAAGATTCATATAGTTGGCTACTCGGTCCAAGTCTGCAAAATGCCATTCCGTGTCAATTCCTTTTAAGAAATAGGCATAGCGGATGTTACTGACATCCCTATAATCCAAAGCTGCAAACTGGATACTAAAGTTTCTTTGAGAAGCCTTTAATTTAATAGATGGATTTGCACTATTTTCAATAAGAATTTTATGCTTCCCTTGCAACTTTAGTTCGGTGAAAATGATGGATGGAACAAAACGATCCCTTACCAACTTTTGAGGGTTGAACACTAACAGTCCATTGGCTGTACCGAATACAATTTCACCGTTTGCATTTTGTGCGACTGCACCCTCTGAGAAAAGAATGGGCTGTTTAAAGGAATAACTGTCATAATTTTCAAATAAGGCTTTTTCCGGATTGAAACGTGCAAGTGAACTTTGAGATGAAATCCATAGGTGACCTTCCTTGTCTTCAATGATGGAACGTGTCAAATCGGAGGGCAAACCGTTTTGTTCGTTATAAATTTTGAATACAAGGTTTTCGCTAAGTAAATCTTTAGAAACCAACTCATTGAGGCCTCCGGATTGAGTAGCTGCATAGATGCGCTTCTTTCGGTTTTCAAACAAGTACATCACATCATTGTTGCTAAGGGAAGTTTTATCCCAAGCCTTCCTAGTATTCCAATAGAACTTGATTTCTTCCGGGCGGTTGAATGAAGAAGAAAAAGTAATCAGGCCGTCATTGGTTCCTATTAGTAATACTCCATTCGTCCCCTCAATGATGTGTCTTACTCTCGAACCATGAGAAATTGGAAAATTTTTGAGCCGATTGCCTGCATTTAAAAAACGAATGGTATTCTCATCCATCCATTCAATTAGATTGAGCCCACCACCAAATGATCCAACCCAAATACGATGGTTGCGATCTTCAACCAACGTGTAGATACTATTATTGCTGATACTGTACTCGTCTGAAGGGTTGTGGATGAAATGTCTCACTTTAAAGAATCCGTCTTTCCCCGACCTTTTAAGCCAAAATAGACCATCTTGTTTTGTCCCAATCCAAATATTACCCAAATGGTCCTCCATAAGGCAATAGGCGTTATCACCAAAAGTGCAATCCTTTTTTTGTATACTGCCATTTGCCGACAAGTAACCAATTAGTTTCTCATTTTTATCATAGATGCGAATCTTACCATTTTTTGAAGCTACCCAAAAATTAGTTCTGCTATCTTTTAAAAGTGCCCGACATTCAATGGACTTTTCTCCAAAATTCGTAATGTTGAAATTCCTTTTAGAAAAGGATATTTTGCCAAATGAGTTGTTTGTACCAAACCATAGGTTTCCCTGATAATCCGTAAAATAAGTGCGTATTGGAGGTGAAACAATAGTTGACGGCTCTTCTGGATTGGTAAATAAATAAGTAAGTTTTTTTTCTATACGATTAAAATAACAAAAATCTCCTCCCCTTGGGACAACCCAAACATTGCCTTGTGCATCTTCATAAACTAATTGAGTGAAAGGGCTTTCACTATTATTTTGCGCTCTAAAAGGAGACTGTAGCCTGATTGTTTTTTTTGAACCCCGGTCCATATAAAGAACGCCTGGCTTAGAGTCAAATAACCACAAATCATTCATTTTATCTTCATATAGTAGTTCAATACCTGTTGACCCTGGTATTGAAATGAGTTCTGACATCGCATTCTTCGTATTCAATAAAATCAATCCAGCATTGGTTCCCATGCCGATATATGAACCCTTTAAGGCCTTCATTATGTGTATTTTATTGACTTGAGTTGGCAAATCGACGAACTGTACATTACTTTTGGACGGAATGTATTTTGCCAATATTCCAGTATTATTACCCAACCATATTTGTTGATCTTTCTCAACAAATAAATGGAATGGCAAATCTCCTTTCATTTTTTTCTTCCCTAAAATGGATACACCTTTGTCAGTCAAGATCCATTCATCATTTTGAAAATCTTGAGATACTGAATAAACGGTATCACCTTTTAGTTTTTTTTCGTAAGCGCCGTACAGTTCGATATTTTTGTTTGTTAGAAACATTTCGTCGTCAATGCGAAAGTGATGGCCATTACTGCATACAATCCACGTGATCCCTTTCTTTAACGTATAAATTTGAATGACATGATTTGTTTGATGCAGTTGTTCCTCGGTTTTCTGTAATACATCGATGAAACTTTCTGTCTTGACGTCAAATAAATAAGCACGATTGTCCTGTGTATGGCACCAAATATTTCCTAAGCAATTTTCGGAAATTTTATCGATACGCGTATTACGCATGGTACAACCATCACCTGGATACGATTTGTAGTATTTGAAATCGTAGCCATTAAATTTTGTTAATCCATTCCAAGTGCCTATCCAAATCAATCCATTATGATCTTGCAAGATGTCATTAATAATACGGTGGTTGAGTCCATCCTGAACAGAATATTGTTTGACCTCGCATAGAGGCTGTGCCAATGCTGTAATTGCACTTAGTAACATTACAATGAAAGTGGTGTTTCGAATGCTCATATTTGTGGATTTAAAGGCTTGACAATGAGTAAAAAGAAAGCCTTTAGAATTGTGTGAATTTCTATATGGTATAACGCAGTTGCGTTGATTAGGTTCAAAAATCAAATAAAGAACAAGATCGCTACGAGATTCAGCACGGTCAGAACACCGAATCCAATATACAGCGGCTTGGCCAACTCTTTTCGGTTGCCCGAGAACCCGATGGCGTAAAACATCTTCATGATGTTGTTGCTCAGCGTGGCGATGAGGCAGCTGGCAGTGAGAACGCCCAGTGAAATGCTTGTATAATGTCCTTCCAACAAGTTCAGTACAAATGGTGTGATGTCACTTGCTCCGGAAACAAAGGAAAGTAGTGTCAATCCTTTGGGGCCAATCCAAGTCAGGGTAAAATAGGTCAGCGCCGTAAAGACGATGTAAAGAAAGGCAAAAATCAAGGCAACCTTGAACTCCAATGGGTTGTCTTCGATTTCCACTTCCTCCTCTTCTAGAGCTACCTTGGGAATGTTTCGGTTATCCCGGTTTCCACGACGGATAAGAAAACCGATTCCGATGGATACGATCAAGAGTGACGTCATGGGTAAAACCATCATTCGAAATGCGGTCGTGTTGAAAATGGCAATAATAATCATCAACCTTAAGAACATCATGCCAACTGCCATGAACATTGCTGTGGCGTATTCCTGCAGGTGTTCCGCATTGGCGTGCTTGCATTTCCTGCCCAAAATAGTGATGGTGGCCGTGCTGCTATAAAGACCGCCAATAAGACCCGAAACTACGACTCCCGAATTTGGAAAAATATAGCGTTTCACCAGGTAACTCAGGTAGGAGATGCCCGAAACAATGACCGTGGCCAGCCAGATTCGATAGGGTGTCAGGTTGATTTCCGGGAAAATGCGTTCATCAGGAAGCATGGGCAGAATGATAAAACAGATGAGCAGGAACTTGGCCAGCGTGATGAATTCATCGTTGTTCATTTTCTGAGCGATTTCCACGAAGGTGGACTTCATTTCGGTGAGGACGAGTACGACGACCACGACGGAAACGTAAAACCAGGAGTCCATAAGACAGACCATGGGCCCCATGCAATACGTGATGAGTGCGGTGATGATGGAAGTGATGCCGTAGCTTGCCAGTTTGTTGACCTTGAACCAATAGTTCAGCCCCAGCAGAATAACCAAGGCCAATCCACCGCCTGTAAACAGTGTGAAGTCTCCGGGAGTTAGTTTGAACAAAATGTATCCGAACAGACCAATCAGCGTAAAGGTGCGGTCGGAACCGAAAAATGTGGCTTCCTTGTTCAGGTTCAGACGTCGTTGAGACAGCCCGATAAGCAGGGAAAAGGTAATGATGAGTAGAAAATCGGTGAGCCCGACTGGCAGGGTGTTGGTCCAATTATTCATGGTGTAGCAGGTTTATCCCATTTTGAGAAGGGGTTTTTAACCAGTTGTGAATTGTAGTATTTCCGGTCGCCTGTCACTTCTTCGCCCAACCAAGAGGGACGGATGTACGCTTCCATTTCACTGCCAAGTTCCACTTCGGCAACAATTAGACCCTCATTTTCTCCCAAGAATTCGTCAACCTCAAAAATGTGCTTGCCCACTTTGATCTCATAGCGGAACTTGTCGATGTATCCTTCGGTGCAGAGCAATAATAATTCTTCAGCATCTTGGAGGGAAATCTTTTTTTCCCATTCGTAGCGAGTGATTCCAGCGATGTTAGACTTGCCTTTGATGGTGATGTATCCCTTTTTGCCCTTGGTTCGAATGCGAACAGTTCCACCTTTGCCTGAGGCCAGATAACCTTGCCGGATGCGGGATTTCTTGAATGCCAGATTCCGGAACTCAGAGACAACCAAAAACTTACGTTCAATTTCGAGGGGCATGCTTTTAAACTTGTGTGGGTCGGGGTATTCCAATCACTTCTTGCAAATATACCAATATATATTAAATGGTGTGACTGCCTATAATATTATGCTAAAAAACATAGTTCTGTAACAGAAATTCAGAATTGGAATTGGTCACCGCTTTTTATACTTTGCAGAGCCTTTTTGCGAAGGCGATCGTTATTCAAATCATCTGTTACAATAACTTCTAAAGTGTTTAGTAGTATGAAAGTTTATCAATCTAATGAAATCAAGAACATCTCAATAATCGGGAGTTCAAGATCTGGGAAAACCACTCTTGCAGAAGCGATGCTTTTCGAGAGTGGTTTAATAAAACGTCGCGGAACCGTAGAAGCGCACAATACTGTGTGCGACTATTTCCCAGTAGAACACGAGTACGGCTACTCCGTTTTTTCCACGCTTTTTCACGTGGAGTGGATGGGTAAGAAGCTGAATTTTATTGATTGTCCCGGGTCGGACGACTTTGTAGGCGGCGCAGTAACTGCCTTGAATGTAACCGATACCGCACTTTTGCTGATTAACGGAGCTTATGGTGTCGAAGTCGGCACCCAAAACAGTTTCCGCAATACTGAAAAATACAACAAACCTGTCATTTTCGTCGTCAACCAGCTTGACCAAGACAAGGCAGATTTCGACAAAATTTTGGAACAACTCCGTGAAAACTACGGTCCCAAGGTTGTTCCCGTTCAATATCCCATCGCTACCGGTCCAGGATTCAATTCCGTCATCGATGTGTTGATGATGAAACGCTACACTTGGAAACCCGAGGGTGGAGTTCCTACCATCGACGATATTCCAGCTGAAGAAATGGCTAAGGCAGAAGCCTGGCATCAGACATTGGTAGAAGCCGCCGCTGAAAATGACGAAAACCTCATGGAGAAATTCTTTGATCAGGGTACGCTCGTCGAAGACGAAGTACGCGATGGCATTCGTCACGGATTGGTTTCTCGCGGTATATTCCCCGTATTTTGTGTTTGCGCAGGTCGCGACATGGGCATCCGCCGTCTGATGGAATTCCTTGGCAACGTCGTTCCCTACGTAACCGACATGCCCAAGTTCCACAATGTGGCCGGTGAAGAAGTAAACCCGGAACCGAACGGTCCCACCAGCCTTTATTTCTTCAAGACCTCCGTCGAACCCCACATCGGTGAAGTCTCTTATTTCAAAGTGATGTCTGGTAAAGTGCATGAAGGTGACGACATGTTGAATGCCAACCGCGGCTCCAAGGAGCGCATCGCACAATTATTCGCCGTGGCAGGTTCTACAAGAATTCCCGTGGAACAACTGGTAGCAGGTGACATCGGCGCCACCGTTAAACTAAAGGATGTAAAGACTGGCAATACATTGAACGGCAAGGGCACAGAAAGTACCTTCGACTTTATCAAATACCCAGCATCCAAATACCGTCGTGCCATCAAACCTGTGAATGAAGCCGACATTGAAAAAATGATGGTGATCCTCAACCGCATGCGTGAAGAAGATCCGACATGGGTGGTTGAACAGTCCAAAGAGCTGAAACAAACCATCGTGCACGGTCAGGGAGAATTCCATCTTCGCACCTTGAAATGGCGCATGGAAAACAACGACAAGACGCCCATTCAGTTTATCGAACCCCGTATCCCGTATCGTGAAACCATCACCAAGCAATCCAGGGCCGATTACCGTCACCGCAAACAATCCGGTGGTTCCGGTCAATTCGGAGAAGTTCATCTCATCGTTGAACCTTATGTGGAAGGCATGGCAATGCCAGAAATCTACAAGTTCGGTGGTCAGGAATTCAAGATTTCAGCCCGTGATGTTCAAGAAATCAAACTCGACTGGGGCGGCAAACTTATTTTTGTGAACAGCGTCGTCGGTGGTGCCATCGACACCCGCTTCCTACCTGCCATCCTAAAGGGCATCATGGCCCGCATGGAACAAGGCCCGTTGACCGGTTCCTACGCCCGTGACGTTCGTGTCATCGTTTACGACGGCAAGATGCACCCGGTGGATTCCAATGAAATCTCCTTCATGCTGGCCGGTCGCAACGCCTTCAGCGAAGCCTTCAAGAATGCTGGTCCCAAGATCCTTGAACCCATCTACGATGTGGAAGTCTTTGTTCCCGGCGACCGCATGGGTGACGTCATGGGTGACCTGCAAGGCCGCCGTGCCATCATCATGGGCATGAGCAGCGAGAAGGGTTACGAAAAGCTTTCAGCCAGAGTGCCTTTGAAGGAAATGTCCAGCTACTCCACCTCCTTGAGTTCCCTTACCGGTGGACGCGCCTCCTTCGCCATGAAGTTCTTTGCCTACGAGTTGGTTCCCGCCGACGTACAGGACAAGTTGCTTAAGGAATACGAAGCACAGCAGCAGGAAAAAGATTAATCATTTCCCGAATTTATACGAACGAAGCTGTCTCAAAAGGGCAGCTTCGTTTCTTTTAGAATCCAACTTTATAACTGATGTTTGGTATAAAGATGACCTTGGAGTTCTCGTCGATAGCGTGTGTGACATAGTTGTACTTGAAGCCGTAGAAGTCCCTTTGCTGAGTCATGTTGATGACCTTTAGCGCAAATTCATGCGCCGTTTTTACCTTATTGATGGTGTAGCTCATGGTGAAGTGAGCCAAGATGGAAGGCGACAATTGCTTGGAAAAGGCCTTGGACTCATCGAAAATGGCACGCTGCTGTGCAATGGATTCAGCCATCTTCACCGGTGAATAGCGGTCGCCACCCTGGTAACTCAACCGGACGTTGGCGCTCAACACATTTTGACGAGCGTAGCCCATTTGCCATTCCTTGCCAACTAACAAATTGAACAGGTAGTTTCGGTTGTATCGGGTATTCCGCAATATCCCATCTCCACCCCGATATTTCGATTGGAACAACGATGCGGTGAACATGTAGTAGTAACCCTCCGAAATGTATTTCTCCAACGAAAGGTCCATTCCATAATTTCTGCCTTTGCCCGAGTTCTCCAGCTTGTGGTTGAAAAACCAGTCTGCCTGAAGGTTCAAAAAGGAATAGGAGCTGTCGGCAATGACTGGCACGTCGTACAGTTGTTGATAATAGAATTCAGTCCTTAAATGGAGGAATTCGCTGATGCTCCAATCGTGGCTCAGCACATAATGGTTCGCTTTGGTAAAATCTAGATTCTTGTTGTAGAGCGCGTCGTTGTGGGCTTTGTCCTTGGTGAAATAGTAGTTCAAACGCTCCAACCTACTGTGCGCACCATAAGCAAGTCCCAAAGATTGATTCGGTTGGTATTGCCACTTGAACCCAAGTCTGGGTTCAAGGGTGTAATTCCCATTCAAGGTAAAAATCTGCGAATTGACGCCCACGTTCATGTTCAACTTGTCCGTAAGCCTGTAGGAAGAATTTGTAAAGGCCGAAATCAAGGAACTGGAGCCCTGCTGATCCACCAGCGTCTGCAACGGCGTGTTCGGCTGAATCGACTTCTTTAGCCTCATGTTGTACAACATTTCCGTGAAGACAAAACCACTCTTGTTGGTGTGTCTGGCGTTGAACTTCGTATTGATGAACGAGGACAATACCAAGTTGCCATTCACGGTTGAAATGTCGCTGAACGGATTCAACGCATACGCATTGTCCAATCTCCCCGTGGCGAATGCGATGCCATTGACCGTGCCGGCCAAGCTGGTCTTGATGTACGATTTCTTGTTAATCAATAATTTATGCGTCAATCCCGTAGATGCCATGAATTGGTTGGCGTCTTGGTTTTCTTTGTCGCTGTCGTAAACCCACAACGAACTGTCCCTTTTCTCAGTAGCACCCGAATGGTCCATCAATCCGATGCCCCACAACGTGAATACACCCGCTTTTTTGGTCGGGAAATTCAGCTTGAAAGACAAATCCTGATACGTCACACCATCTGTGGTCTTGGGCATCAAAGGCATGACCAATCCCAATGTGGAATATCGATAATTGAACAAGTACGACGAACCGTTTTTCTTGCTGATGGGTCCTTCGGAAGCGGCGTCGATACCAATTATGCCAATTTGAAATGTATGCTCGTATTTTTGGTTGTTCCCGTTGCGCATGAAGATGTCGAAGACCCCGCTCAGTGCATTGCCGTATTCAGCCGGAAAGGCTCCAGTCATGAAATCGGAGTTGGCCACCAACTGGCTGCTCAAGGCCGTCAAGGCGCCTCCGCCAAAAGACGACAAATCAGCGAAGTGGTTGGGATTCGGTATTTCAACGCCCTCCATTTTCCATTGTAGGAACTTAGGGTTGTTACCACGCACCACGATGCCATTTTCACCGTTGTTGCTCGCAACTCCTGCAAATGATGAGGCCAATCGAGCCAAGTCGTCAAAGCCACCCGCATACCGACTGGCTTCCTCCATGCTCAGCATTCGACTGCTGACCGTCGACATGGGGTTCAGCGGCAAGGTTTTCGTGTCGTTGGGCCTCACCACCACTTCTGCCAGTTGCCTATTGTCATCCTTCATTGTCACGGTAAGGAATGTTTCCCTGGCCGAACCAACAATGACTTCGCGGATCAAAGCTGGTTCGTAACCGAGTATCGTCACTCGAACGTCATAACGCCCTAGGGCAACACCAGCGATTTTAAAATTTCCGGCTTCGTCCGTTGTCGTACCGGCCAGTGGGTTGGAATTCAATACGACCACCGTCGCATAGGCAATCGGTTGGTTGGAGGCGTTGTCGGTGACAGTCCCTCGCACTGTCTGAACCGCTTTTTGAGCATTCATTGCAAAGGCACTTAACAGGAACAAGAGGAATGTAAGGGAATGTCGAATACGTTTCATAGGTGTGGGTGTTAAAAGACTTTCGATGCCTCAAAAGTATTTTTAACCCACCCGCTTGTCAATACTGATTAATCAGTAATTGTTTACAATAGGCCTAAATTGGATGCCAGAATGACCGCTTCGAACGAATTGTTTGCTCCAAGTTTTTCCAAAAAACGTTGGCGGTGCGTATTGACCGTGTGGACACTGATGGAAAGCTTGTCGGAAATTTCCTTGCTTAAGAATCCTTTTTTGACCAAATCCAATATCTCCAGTTCCCGTTTGGTGAGCACCACATGCATCTTTTCCTTCAAGGTGGTGTTGGTGGAGTGGAACGGAATGATGTGCCCCGTTCTGAAATTAAAAAGCTGGCTTTTGAAACCCTCGCTTTCATCTTGGTTCGGTGAGATATCAATGATACTGATCATCAACCATGCATTCCCGAAAGCATCCATTTCTAGTATTTGATGCTGCTCAATAACTCGAACATAGTGATTATCCGCATTCAAAATCCGGTATTCGTTGATGAACTTGAAATTGGCCTTCTCATCGGCTGTAAATTTCAAGGAAAGTTTCAATACCGAAACACCACTGATCATCAAGTTCACAAAGTCGTCCGGATGGATCTTCTCGTCCAAAAAGGTTTGTCCTTTTTCCATGATCATGGAAAAATCATAGCCCAACAACACCCCGTAATTTGGAGAATAGAACACATGTTCCTTTTTGTGGATGTCAAAAACACTGATGCCACTGTCGCTCAAGGCGGCCAAAGACTGTAACAAAGGCTTATGTTTCTCGAGCTTGGAATAATCCAACTCCGATTCGACGAAGTTAAATTGACCCAGAATCTCGTGAAAGGTTTCAGCAATGTGGGTGATTTCGGATGGAGTCATCTGCAAGGCATTTTTGCAAATATACAAGAAAAATCAGCAGACCACCTCCAAGGCGCTTATTCTTGAATTGATAGCCTTCGGATGCGTGTTTTTTCGGAGTAGGGGATTAGAATGGGTATTTTTTCCTCGATGGTCGAACTGGTATCCAAGCCAAGTGCTTTCACATCGTTGCTGCTGATGCTTCTTAAAATGTTGTGCAAGTTCATGACGAAACGTTCCCATCCGTGCATTTTGTAATCCACCGTCAGCACACGGTCCAAGTTCACAAAGAGGAAATTGGACGTGATGTCGAATTGTCGAAGCGATTCAAACGGACTTTGAAGGCTGAATTCCCCACTTCTGACCATATCCTCGATGACTTCCCTGAAATACAGGTTGATGCGACGTTCAATCTTGAAACCCAATTTGAAATCGATTTTAATCAGTGTGCCCGGAATAATCGGATTTACCTTGTATTCGAAGGTATTTGGTGCATCGTCGTTGTCAATGTGCAACAAAAAGTAGGTGTTGGCCCTTTTCGGATGTTTTCGGAAGATGGAATAGATAATCTTTGATTCAATTTCCATGGGTTCGTCCGCCTTGGTGATGTACACCAAGTTGGCGCTTAGGTATGGGATTTTCGTGTCGTTTTTCAATACCCTGAAATGTTCCAGGTAGTTTTCAAGATTAGTGAAAGTAATGTAACGGTTTTTGATCTTTCGACCGTAATACCAACCGTACATCAGCACAAAGAATACCAAAGCCAAAACGATGGTGAACCAACCACCATGCATGAACTTGTTCAAATTGGCGATTAAAAAGACGCCTTCGATAGTCAGATAGATTCCTAATATGAGGATTCGGTATGCTTTTCCAAATTTTTTAGTGGACAACCAGTTTGAAAGCAACAGGGTGGTCATCAGCATGGTTATTGTGATGGAAAGACCATAGGCCGCTTCCATGCTGGAGGAACTCCCAAAAAAGACGACCACGAAGCAACAGGCTATCCACAAAAACCAATTTACAAAGGGAATGTACACTTGACCAATAATGATGGAAGGATAATTGACCTTGAATTTCGGCCAGAAATTCAAGGAAATGGCTTCACTCACCAAAGTATAGGATCCACTGATCAATGCCTGACTGGCGATGATGGCCGCTGCTGTAGCGATGATGATGCCAGGCATGAGGAACCAATCTGGCATAATGGCGAAAAATGGATTATCGGTCAACGCTTGGGTTGGATGATTCAAGACCCAAGCACCTTGGCCGAAATAGGTCAGTACCAGCATTGTTTTTACAAAAATCCATGAAATGCGAATGTTCTTGATGCCGCAATGTCCCAAATCTGAATACAACGCTTCCGCTCCCGTAGTGGCTAGGAAAACGGCACCTAACAAAAGAATGCCACTCGGATATTCTAGCAACAATTTGATGGCATAATAGGGATTAATAGCCATAAGTACGTGCGGAAGTGTCACAATCTGTGCTACCCCGAGTATGCCCAACATCAGAAACCAAACCAGCATGATTGGGCCAAAAAGTTTTCCGATGAAGTTGGATCCAAACCGTTGGAACGAAAATAGGCCGGTCAAGATGAAAAGGACCAAGGGGATAACCGGTATGTTCGGGTTGATGATGTTCAAGCCCTCGATGGCAGAAGTCACGGTAATAGCCGGGGTTATCACACCGTCAGCAAGCAAGGTGCTACCTCCAATCATCGTAATGATGACCATCAATGTTGATTTCTTTTTCAACAAGGCGAACAAAGCAAAAATACCTCCTTCACCATGGTTGTCAGCACGAAGTGTTATCAGCACATACTTGATGGTTGTCTGCAGCGTCAGCGTCCAAAAAATACAGGAAATGCCACCCAGCACCAAGAGTTCACTAATGCCAGAACCTCCTGTAATAATTGCTTTCAACACATAAAGCGGGCTCGTTCCGATATCGCCATAGACGATGCCCAAGGTTACAATGAGTCCGGCAATGGTAATTTTACGGATGCCAGACGGATTATTCGAATCACTCATTTATATTCTTCAATCTGTATCCAATGCCAGGTTCTGTGATCAATATCTGCGGAATGGATGGGTTTTGTTCAATTTTTCTTCGAATTTGGGCTACGTGAACCCTTAAAGTCTGAAAATTGTCGGCATAATGGACGCCCCAAATCTCTTTCATAATGAAATTGTGGGTCAATACTCGGTCGGCGTGGCGGATCATCAAGGCTAAAATGGAATATTCGGTTGCCGTAAGTTTCACTTCAGCCTCATTCACCTTGACCACACGAGCGGTTTGGTCAACAACCAATCCACCGCTTCTGAAAACAGGGCATTCTTCAATTTTCAACGAATGCCTCAACGAAACCCTTATTCTTGCAAGTAATTCACCTGTATTGAAAGGTTTTGTAATGTAATCGTCTGCGCCACCGTCCAAGGCCGATATCTTGGTTTCCTCATCGTCTTGTACCGTCAACACGAGGATGGGCGTTTTTGACCATTCTCGGATCTGATTCAACACGGTCAGACCGCCATGGTCGGGCAAACCAAGGTCCAGCAAGATGACATCCGGTCTGGTCATGGTGGTCTGCAACAAGCCGTTTTTTGCATTGTCGGCCTCAAAAACCCTATAATCATTGGCCTCCAAGGCCATTTTTAGTAGATGCCGAATTGGTGGTTCGTCGTCGATGATGAGTACCTTATATTTGTTGCTATCCATTTTGCTCTTCAATTTCAAGGTAAATGAGTATGCTCAGCCCGCCCTTCACCTTGTTTCTGGCAACGATTCGACCGTGATGGGCTTCGACAATGGCTTTGGTAATGGTCAATCCTAGACCAGTTCCTCCGCTTTTTGTGCCTGGTACCCTGTAAAACTTGTCGAACAGGAATTTCAAGGACTCTTCAGGTATTCCAGGCCCATTGTCGGAAATATCGATGACTACCTGATTATCTGCATTCTTGTGGGCGCGGATCACAATGTTCGTTTCGACAGGTGTATAAAGGATGGCGTTGTGCAAGATGTTGACAAGGGCTTGTTTGAACCAGCTCAAATCCATTTTTACAAGAGGCAGGTTCTCTTCCAACATCAGTTGAATGGATTGCTTATGAGGCTCTTTCTCCATTTCGTTCAAGACAGTGCCCATTAAGTCGCTGATGTCATACCATTGCATGTTCAGGGAAAGATAGCCGGACTCGATGCGGGAAATATCCAAAATATTTTCGACCAGTATGTTGAGCCGCATGGCCGCAGCATTTAACTCCAGTCCGAGTTCTTTTCTGAATGCGGCATTTGAGGCCATCTTCTCATCATTCATATTGGAAACGGCGGCTGAAATGACCGATATGGGCGTTCTCAATTCGTGTGAGATGCTGTTCAAGACTGTTTGGAAAAGTTTCTGGGACTCCGCATAAATCTGCTTGTTTTTCATTTCATCCACATTGATTTCACGCTGCAGCGATGCGGTCACTTGGGAGATAAACGACCTCAACAACAAGGTATTCTCCGGAGTGAGTTTCTCCGGTTGACTGAATTTGATGCCCAGGACGCCGATGATGCCCTTTTTGGAGATGAGTGGAAAATACTGCAAGGAGGAGTCCGGCAAGGTGTTGGTATACTTTCCGGCTTGTGTTCGGTTGTCAAAAACCCAGTTGGCCACCGAAAAACCTTTATCGTCGTGGAAATCCGTATTGCCGAAAATTCGATCGTCCAACTTCCTGATGATGCCGTCTTCGTTTTTCATTTGCAAATACACCACCGCATCGGCCTCGAAGTGTTTGTTGAGTTCACGACGGGTCATTCGCACGACTTCCTTGATGGAGTCCGTGTTGTTCAACGACTCCAGAATGGAGATGAGCTTGGAGAGGTTGTCCTGGCTTTTTTGCAAGATTGCCTGATTTTTGCGTATCCTGTTGATGAGCGTACCCCCTGTCATGGCGACAAAGAAATTGGCAAAAAGGGCGATCCAATCGTGAAAACTATTGATGTGAAAGGTAAAAAGTGGCTCTATGAAGAAAAAATTCCAAGTCATGGAACCAAGCAGGGCAGCCATGATGACCGGATACCGCCCAATTTTCATGGAAAGTCCGGCTATGCCAAGCAAGAAGAAAAGTCCAACCGTCTGATAACCAATGATTGACTTGAGCGGAAAGCTGATCAGCCCAATGGCTGCGATGACGACAACGGCGTAGACGTATTCTTTCCATGAATTCGTTCGTTCGTTGTTTTTCCAAAATGAATGCGTGGATTTGCTGCCTTTATCGTCCTTCACCACATAAATGTCGATGTTCTGGCTGTTTTTCAACAAACGGTCCACGATGCTGCCTCCATTGAGGTAGTTCCGCAACGGATGTTCGTTGGACTTGCCAATGACAATCTGGGTGACGTTGTACTGGATGGCTACTTTCAATAAGCCTGTTACGATATCGCTATCCGAAATTTGTAGGATTTTGGCACCCAGCTCTCTGGCCAGCTCCTGATTTTTCATGAGTGCTTCACGGTGCTTGTTTGTGAGCACCTCGCCTAAGTCAATACTGACCGCAATCCATTGTGCCCCAAGGTTGTAGGCCATTCGTCGCGTCCAGCGGATAAGCCGTTGTGAAGCCGGACTTGGGCCAACAGCCACCAGCAGTTTTTCCGTGGTTTTCCAAGTTGATAGGATGTTTTTGGCATGCATGTAATCCATCAAGTCTATATCCACGCGTTCGGCCGTGAAGCGAAGGGCAATTTCTCGAAGCGCATGCAGGTTGCCTTTGCGGAAAAAGTTGGACATGGCATTCTGCGCTTTTTCAGGAACATAGACTTTGCCCTCGGCCATGCGCTTGAGCAATTCATCCGGTGAGATGTCGATCAAATCGAATTCAGCCTCCTGCAAGAAGGAATCGGGTACGGTTTCGTGGATTCGGACACCGGTGATCTCGGTGATGGTTTCCGTACGGCTCTCCAAATGCTGCACGTTTAGGGTGGTGTAAACATTGATGCCCTGGTTCAGGATTTCCTCCACATCCTGGTATCGCTTAAGGTGGCGACTTTCCGGTACGTTGGTATGTGCCAGTTCGTCAACCAAAACCACTTTCGGACGACGGGCCAGAATGCCATCGAGGTCCATTTCCTCCAAAACGACATCCCTATAGTTGCGCTTTTGTCTGGGAACAAGTTCCAAGCCCTGAAGTAGTTGGTCGGTCTCTACTCTGCCGTGCGTTTCGACATAGCCTGCAACGAGGTCAACACCTTCCGAAACAGCCTGATGAGCAGCTCTCAGCATGGCGTACGTCTTGCCTGAGCCTGCGCACATGCCTAAGAAAACGCGCAAACTTCCTTTCCGAATTTTGGCTTCTTCTTTCTGAATCGTTTTCAGAATTTCATCTGGGTTTGGTCGAGGGGCCTCCTTCATTCTGTTCTATCCATTGGATTGCAAACAAAAGTAATCATAATGTAAAAAAAACGGCTTCGACGAATGCTCTAGAAGGAAATCTTTATAAAACCCTTATACAGCTGCTTGCATTCCTCACAAGATACTTATTTCGTCCAACCTAACTTTGTACTGTCTAAAATAAACAAATCATGGATGCAACATTTTCAATAACAACCGGATATGTAATCGGAGCCTTCATCGCACTGCTTATCCTCTTTTATTTATTGTACGCGCTTATTAAACCTGAAAAGTTTTGACATAATGGAAAACCTATTGCTCATCATCGAATTTTTTGGTGGATTAATTCTAATCTTCACCGTAAGTTGGTTGTTGGGGAAACTTTTTAAATTGGATAAGTTCAACGAAGAGTTTCAGGTTTCGAAATCAAAGATGAAAAAGAAAAATAAATTCTCCATTCTATGACAACACTCGATTTTATTCAAATCATTCTGTTCCTGACTTTATTGATTGCCCTGACACCACTTTTGGGTGGATATATGAAAAAGGTATTCACCGGTGAAAAGCATTTCATGAAGCCGGTGCTGGGTTGGCTGGAAACGTTGATCTACCGGTTTTCCGGTGTAAATAGCAAGGTTGAGACCAACTGGAAAACATATACCTTCCAGTTGCTCCTGTTCAACCTTATCGGCTTCTTGTTCGTCTTTATCATCCAACTAACGCAGGTCGGATTGCCGATGAATCCTGCTGGTTTGGCCAATGTGACATGGCATTCGGCTTTCAACACTGCCGTCAGTTTCATGACCAACACCAACTGGCAAGGATATGCCGGTGAAACGACACTAAGCTACTTGGTGCAGATGTCCGCTTTGACAGTACAGAACTTTGTCAGTGCAGCGACAGGTATTGCCGTATTATTGGCGCTTATAAGAGGCTTGTCCAGAAAAACGACGGATCTGCTCGGAAATTTTTGGACCGATCTGACGCGTTCAACCCTTTATGTATTGCTGCCACTATCCATTCTTTTTTCCGTCGTTTTAGTTGGACAGGGTGTCATTCAGAATTTCAACGCCCCTGTCACGGTGCAAACGTTGGAAGGTGCTCAACAAGTGATTCCTGGTGGGCCGGCAGCCTCACAAATTGCCATCAAGCAATTGGGAACGAATGGCGGTGGTTTCTTTAATGCCAACAGCTCACATCCGTTTGAAAACCCGACCCCGTTCAGTAATTTTCTAGAAATGCTGGCCATTTTGCTGATACCTGCCGCACTGACCTTTACGTATGGGAAAATGGTCGGATCAACCAAGCAAGGCTGGACGGTGTTCCTGACGATGTTCCTATTACTGGCGGTTGGACTGACTCTATCCTTGATTTCTGAATACGGTGCAAATAGCATTTTCGGTCATTTGCCTATGATGGAGGGAAAGGAAACCCGGCTAGGTATCACCAACAGTGTGCTATGGTCCACCGTGACCACGGCTGCTTCCAACGGCTCGGTCAATGCCATGCATGATAGTCTTTCGCCACTTGCCGGAATGATTGCCATGATCAACATGATGTTGGGTGAAGTGATTTTCGGCGGAGTAGGAGCAGGCCTATATGGAATGGTGATTTTCATCATACTCACCGTATTTATTGCAGGCCTCATGGTAGGACGTTCTCCTGAATACCTAGGTAAAAAGGTTGAAGCTTTTGAAGTCCAGATGGCCATCATCGCCGTGCTGGCACCCAGTTTTGTCATATTGATTTTTACCGCGGTGGCATCGGTGACTGGTGTCGGCTTATCAAGCCTCAATAATGCTGGCCCTCACGGATTTTCTGAAATCCTATATGCCTATTCTTCGGCCGCCGGAAACAACGGAAGTGCTTTTGCTGGGCTCAATGCCAATACTGTCTTTTACAACCTGACACTTGGTTTGGGTATGCTTATGGGACGTTTCGGCGTCATCATACCGGTTCTGGCTATTGCTGGTAATATGGCGAAGAAAAAGATCACGCCAGACTCTTCCGGTACTTTCCGCACCGATAATTTCTTATTCGTTGGACTTTTAATAGCCGTCATACTAATCATCGGCGGGTTGACATTTTTCCCTGCCTTGTCCTTGGGGCCAATTATGGATCATCTGCTGTTGAACGCCGGAGTAACTTTTTAAATTCTTTATGAAATGAGTGCAAAACAAAAAAATACGAGTTTCTTCAATAAGAAGATTCTGTTGGAAGCCACAAAAGGCAGCTTCAAGAAATTAAATCCTTCCTTGCTTATCAAGAACCCGGTAATTTTTATGGTTGGCATCGGAGCATTACTTACTACGTTGGTCGTGTTCGGCGATGTTTATAACGGATCCTTCTCCTCTTTTAATTTTCAAATTGCCATGTGGCTTTGGTTCACGGTGCTGTTTGCCAACTTTTCGGAAGCCATTGCCGAAGGTCGGGGTAAAGCACAAGCAGATAGCCTCCGCAAAAATAAGACACAGACGCAAGCCAGAAAATGGGAAGGCTCAAGGGAAATCGCCGTTTCGGCAACAGAGTTGAAAATTGGGGATGTGGTGGTTTGTGAAACCGGTGATGTCATTCCCTCCGACGGGGAAGTGATCGAAGGCATCGCCAGCGTAGATGAATCGGCCATCACCGGAGAATCGGCTCCCGTCATACGAGAAAGCGGGGGAGACCGTTCAGCAGTGACCGGAGGCACCAAAGTCATCAGCGACCGCATCCTGATCCGCATCACCAGCGAACAGGGGAATACGTTTATCGACCGAATGATCGCCTTGGTCGAAGGAGCCAAACGCCAGAAAACACCCAATGAAATTGCGCTTTCAATTTTATTATCAGGCTTGTCCATCATCTTTCTATTGGCAGTGGTCACACTCCCTGCATTTTTCGGATACAGCCTCACTGCTTCGGGCTTGCCCGCAACTCAAAACTTAACACTGCCTGTTTTAATAGCATTGTTGGTTTGCCTCATTCCCACCACCATCGGAGGCTTGTTGAGCGCCATCGGCATCAGCGGCATGGACAGACTGCTGCAACGCAACGTCATAGCCACTAGCGGTCGGGCCATCGAAGCTGCCGGCGACGTAGATGTGCTCCTGCTTGACAAAACCGGCACCATCACGCTTGGCAACCGCATGGCCACCGATTTCATCCCTGCAGAAGGCGTCACCATCGAGCAACTTGCCGATGCCGCACAGTTCTCATCCCTGTCGGACGAAACTCCAGAGGGACGTTCCATTGTCATTCTAGCCAAGGAAAAGTTCAACATTCGCGGACGGGACGTGCATACCTTGCAAGCCACCTTCGTGCCCTTTACCGCTCAAACCAAGATGAGCGGAGTAGAATTCACCGATGCTCAAGGCGTGTTCCACCAGATTCGGAAAGGTTCTTCGGAAGCCATTCGATCCTTTGTGGAAAATAACAACGGCTACTACCCGCCCATGGTCCAGGAGGTTGTCTCCGACCTGGCCAGGCAAGGCGCTACCCCTTTGGTGGTGGCCGAAGACAATAAAGTATTGGGCGTCATTCACCTCAAAGACATTGTCAAAGGTGGCATTCGCCATCGATTCGAAGAGCTTCGCAAAATGGGCATCAAGACCGTGATGATTACCGGCGACAACGCCCTCACCGCCGCAGCCATTGCAGCCGAAGCAGGAGTAGACGACTTCATGGCCGAAGCCAAACCCGAAGACAAGCTCCGTCGAATTCGGGACGAGCAAGCCAACGGCCACCTCGTCGGTATGATTGGTGACGGAACCAACGATGCGCCAGCACTGGCACAAGCCGACATCGGCATCGCCATGAATTCTGGCACACAAGCCGCTAGGGAAGCCGGCAATATGGTCGATTTGGACAGTAACCCGACCAAACTGATCGAAGTGGTGGAAGTGGGCAAGCAATTGCTGATGACCCGCGGTGCCCTGACCACCTTCAGTATCGCCAACGACGTAGCAAAGTACTTCGCTATCATACCTGCCATCGCCCTATCGCTTTACGCCGGTGGCAATGATCAAGGACCGCTTTCGGCATTGAACATCATGAATCTCGGTTCCCCACAAAGTGCCATTTTGAGTGCCATCATTTTCAATGCGCTCATCATCATAGCCTTAGTGCCATTGGCTTTAAAAGGCGTAAGCTACAAACCTGTTTCGGCCAATACCATCTTGACAAAGAATTTACTGATTTACGGACTTGGTGGATTGGTCGCCCCTTTTGTCGGTATTAAAATCATTGACCTATTGATAAACCTCTAAAACATGGAACGACTCATCGCTGATTTAAAAGATAAACTGACCCTGCGCCGCAAAATAGAGGCGGATAAGGTCTTAAAATTGGACCCTCAAATAGACCGTGAAGTCATCTTGCTCTTATCTGGAAAAATTTATGAATTGGATGAAGTGATCGGTTTCCTCGATAACATGTTGACGTATCAACAACAAACAAAAATTCAATAAAATGAGAACAATAGGTACTGCGCTCCGTATCTTTCTTTTACTTACCCTTTTGACTGGCCTACTTTATCCATTACTAGTTACTGGTGTTACACAACTGCTTTTCCCTTACCAAGCGAACGGAAGCATGATCATGGACCAGCAATGCATCCTTGGCAGCGAACTGATTGGCCAGAAGTTTGACCGAACGGCATATTTTACGTCCAGGCCATCTGCCATCGATTATCAAACTCTTCCCTCGGGTGGCTCCAATTTAGGTGCGACCAGCAGTAAACTAAAAGAACAGGTGGATGCCCGAAAAAATCAGTTTCTGGCATTTAATGGCTTGTCCGACAATGCGCTAGTCCCTTCCGAAATGCTGTTTGCCTCGGCAAGTGGTTTGGATCCGCATATCTCGCCCCAAGCAGCGCTGCTTCAAGTAAATAGAATTGCTGCCGCTCGCCATCTGACTACTGCGCAAAAAAAGAAGCTTCTCCAGCTGGTTGAACAGCATACGGAAAAGCCTCAGTTTTATATTCTTGGACAAGAACGGGTAAATGTGCTTCTGCTTAATGTGAGCCTTGATAGAGTCTTTAGATGATTTACGCTCCGAAATCGTCAAATCGTAACATTTCCGGTGGAACGCCTATATCGTCCAGCATCTTTTGCACCGCTTTGGCCATCGGGCCAGGACCGCACATGTAATACTCAATGTCTTCGGGGAACTCCTGATTCTTCAAGTATTCATCATATATTACCTGATGGATGAAGCCAACCGAACCGGTCCAGTTGTCTTCCGGTCTTGGTTCGCTGAGTGCAATATGAAAGCTGAAATTGGGGAATTCTTTTTCAATGGCCCTGAAATCTTCTTCGTAGAAAATCTCGTTTTTGGAACGTGCACCGTACCAATAAGAAATCTTGCGGTCCGTTGTTTTGAGCGTCTTGAACAGATGAAGCAAGTGGGAGCGGAGCGGAGCCATGCCAGCACCACCGCCGACGTACAGCATTTCTGCCTTCGTATTTTGAATGTAGAAATCACCGAACGGTCCGGATACGGTCACTTTGTCTCCAGGTTTTTTTGAGAACAGGTAGGACGAGCAAATACCGGGATTCACATCCGCCCACTTGCGGGCTTCTCGTAAAAACGGTGGAGTTGCAATACGGATGTTTAGCATGACGATGTTTCCCTCAGCAGGGTGGTTAGCCATGGAGTAGGCTCGATAGGTCGGTTCCGGATTATGCATCTTCAAGTCCCAGAGCTCGAACATGTCCCATTCGGCCTTAAACCGGTCTTCAACGCCAATGTCCTTAAAGTTTACATCTACAGCAGGAACATCGATTTGTATGTAGCTACCTGGTTTAAAGTTCAGGTTTTCACCTTCGGGCAATTTCACGACGAATTCCTTAATGAACGAAGCCACATTGTGGTTGGAAACTACTTCGCATTCCCACTTCTTGATGCCTAGGATTTCTTCCGGAATTTGGATTTCCAGGTCCTCGCGAATTTTCACTTGACATCCCAGTCTCCAATTGTTCTGGATTTCTTGGCGGTTGAAAAACCCTTTTTCGGTCGAGAGGATTTCTCCACCCCCCGAGAGGACTTGACAACGGCACATGCCACAGCTACCACCACCCCCGCAGGCAGAAGGCAGATAAATGAGGTTTTCGCCGAGCTTGCTCAGCACCGTGGCTCCTCGCTCTGTAAGGAGCTCTTTTTCACCATTTATGACAAGTTTGACATTCCCTTCCGGGGTCAGCTTCTCTTTCACCACCAATAGAAGAATCACCAGCAAAAGGGTGCTGCCCAAAAGGACAGCGATGCTTAGTGATAGGATCGTGACACTAATTTCGATCAATATCATAGTTTAAAGTTTTATGCCCATGAAGCCCATGAAGGCGATACCCATCAGCCCGGCAGTGATAAATGTGATGCCTAGACCCTTGAGCGCATCTGGAATCTTGGAATATTGAAGGTGCTCTCGGATGGCAGCCATGCCGATAATGGCCAGTAACCAACCAACACCGGAGCCGAATCCAAAGACGGTTGCTTCGCCCAACGTTTCAAAATTTCGTTGTTGCAAAAAGAGTGATGCGCCCAGAATGGCACAGTTCACGGCAATGAGCGGCAAAAAGATGCCCAATTGGTTGTAAAGCGATGGTGAGGCCTTCTCCACCACCATTTCCACAATCTGAACGATTGCTGCGATGATGGCAATGAAAAGGATGAAACTGAGGAAACTCAAATCGACGCTTGCCATGGAAGGATCTATCCAAGCCATGGCGCCCTCCCGAAGAATGTATTTGTCAAACAGGTAGTTGACCGGAACAGTGACGAGCAGTACGAACGTCACGGCCACGCCCAATCCCATGGACGTTTTAACCGTCTTGGACACCGCCAGGTAGGAGCACATGCCTAAGAAATAGGCGAATATCATATTGTCGATAAAGATCGACTTGATAAATAGGTTTATCAGATGTTCCATAGCTTATTCTTTTTCCTGTAATTCCTTGTGAATACTACGCTGGAACCAAATGATGCTGCCCACTACGATCAAAGCCATCGGAGGAAGAATCATAAGCCCATTGTTGACATAACCGGCATCGTAAAAGGAAGTAGGTATGAGATGGAATCCAAGCAGGCTGCCTGAACCCAGTAATTCACGAATGGTTGCTATAATGAGCAGAATCAGCGCATATCCTGCTCCGTTGCCCAAGCCGTCGATAAAAGAATCGACCGGTTTGTTACTCAGCGCAAACGCTTCGAGTCGGCCCATCAGGATGCAATTCGTGATGATGAGCCCGATGAACACCGACAATTGCTTCCACATATCGTATACATATGCCTTGAGCAACTGTTCAACAATGATGACCAACACGGCTACTACCACCAACTGAACGATGATGCGGATGCGGTTGGGAATGGTGTTTCGAATCGATGAAATAATCAAATTTGAGAAGGCTGTGACAATCATAACGGATAAGCCCATGATGAGAGCCGGTTTTATTTGCGCGGTCACCGCCAAAGCGGAGCAGATGCCCAATACCAATACGGTAATCGGGTTTTTCTTGTCCAGCGGTGCCAGGAATATTTCTTTTTTGGTCATGGCTTCGTTTGTTTGGTGTGGAAAAATACATCGTAGGCTTTGAGGCTGTTTTCCAGCATGGCTTCAAGGCCCTTGCTGGTAATAGTGCCTCCGGAAACCCCGTCAACTGCATCCCTGCCATTGGCCGTTTGTCCCGTTTTTAAAACAGCAACGGAGGTGAATACATCCTTTTTCAGTACCTCCTTGTTCTGAAATTGTTTCTGGAAAATAGTCGTAGAGATTTCGGCACCCAAGCCAGGTGTTTCACCTTGGTGGGAGAACGAGGCTGCGAAAATGGTCTTGCGATCTTCATTGAATGCCACATAGCCCCAGATGGGACCCCAAAGCCCCATGCCGTAAACAGGCAGGATGTATTTTTTCTGACCATCGATCAAAGCTTCGTAAACCGGGAGCAAGCGTTCTTCCAACGGCTTCTTCACTTCTTTCGAAACATTGACCAAGAAAGCCTCTCTGTCGTCCGAAATCTTAACCACGCCCTTGCTGTCCAGTGCGTAAACATCTTTGATGACTTTATCGTAAGCGCCTTCGGCATCCTTTAGACCGGTCATGATTTTTACCGATCGGAGTATCTGGCTCATTTTGTCCAAGTCTCCGTTTTTAGCCTGCTGCTCCTTGAGCAACCCGTTGGTCAGCGACAGTGCGATGGCCACCAAGATGACCATGACGGATGCGTACATTAAGGTGTAGCTGTTGCTGTTCTTATTCATTGTTGCCTCCTTTCTTAACGGCTGAAACCGTTCGTTTCAAACGTTTTTTGATGTTGCCCTGCACCACATAATAATCAATGAGCTTGGCAAAAATGTTCATCAGCAGGATGGCCAGCATCATGCCTTCCGGATAGGCCGGATTCAGCACACGAATGATCATGGCGAGCACACCTATTAATATCCCGTAAATCCATTTGCCACTTTCGGTCCTGGATGCAGTAACTGGATCGGTTGCCATAAATACGGCTCCGAATGCAAAACCGCCCATGCAAATCTGATCCCAAAAAGGCACAGACATGTAAACGTTAACAGCCAAAGCGTTGAACAGCAGGATGGAACCGATCCCGCCAGCAAAGACAGCGGTGATGATTTTCCAACTGGCAATGCCGGTTGCGATCAGGAAAATGGCTCCGATTAGAATGGCTAAGGTGGACGTTTCACCGATGGAACCAGCTTCAAAGCCTAAGAACATGTCCAGCCAGCTGAGTGGTTGACCGACAATGTTGGTGAAATGCAAATTGTCCCCCACGGCAGAAGCCGCCTGACCCAATGGCGTCGCACCCGAAAATCCATCAACAACCGGAAGCGCTTGGCCAAAGTCAAACGTATCTTTGGTAGAAACCCAGACGCTGGCACCCGACATCTTGGCCGGATAGGCAAAAAACAAAAACGCCCTGGTCATCAAAGCCACATTGAAAATGTTGTAGCCGGTTCCGCCGAATATCTCCTTGACGAAAATCACGGAGAAAGCCGTAGCCACCGCCACCATCCATAGAGGAACACCAATGGGCATGATCAATGGGATAAGTAAGCCGGAAACCAGAAATCCTTCCTGAATTTCTTCCTTCCTCATTTGGGCGGTAATGAATTCAATGCCCAGTCCGACACCGTAAGAAACGACGATGTAGGGCAGTACAGCCAGGGCACCCCAGCCGAACACTTCCCAAAAGCCGGTTTTGGACAACTCCCCGATGGCAAGAAAATGCTGATAACCGGTATTGTACATACCAAATAGGAGTGCGGGCACCATGGCTAAAATCACCCAGGACATGGTCCGTTTGGAATCGATGCTGTCGTGTATGTGGACACCGCTTTTGGACGTATGATCGGGTACGAAGAGGAATGTTTCGAACCCGTCGAAGACGGAATGCAGTGCGGACAGTTTGCCACCTTCCGAGAAGGTCGGCCTGAGCTTGTCCAATAGTATTCTTAAAGCTTTCAAGTTGTTTGTATTTAGGTTAGTCTCCGTTTTCGGTTTTCAGTTTGTCCAAAGCCTCCCGAACGATTTTCTGCACTGGAGTTTTGGAGGTGCAGATGTATTCGCAGAGTGCAAAATCTTCGGGTGCCACTTCGTAAATGCCCAAATCCTCCTGCCGTTCGATGTTTCCGCTGACGCAGGCACGGGTGAGGTGTTCGGGCAATATGTCCATCGGGAAGACCTTTTCGTATTCACCAGACATGATGAGCGCGCGTTCTCCACCTAGAATTCTGGTGTCTGGTTCGTATGTTTTTTTCGGTTGAAATCGTTGAACCAGTTTCGTGAAATACGTGCCACTGAAACTAAATAAGGTCAACCTCGGCATCGCCCAACCGAATAGTTCGCGAATGCCTTCTCCTTCCTTCAAAACCGTAATCTGATGAGCCTGAGGGTTCAGGTATCCGTCTGAACCGATTTGAACACCAGTGAGCACATTGCCACAGATGTACCGTAAGTTCGCTTCCAAATGAACGTTCCCCTTTAATATCGACTGAATTGGCATTCCTGGTTTGCAGCGCACATAATGTGGTTTCCGTACCATGGGTCCGGTCACAGCGACCAGCCTTGTCAAATCCACTTTCCCTTGGCTGAAAAAGCGCCCAATAGCTACCACGTCCAATGCATTCGTAGTATAAACCACTTCGCCCTTGTTCAACGGCTTAATCTTGTTGATCTGAACCCCCACAAGTCCTGCAGGATGAGGCCCCTCAAAACGGAAAATATCGACACGTGCCGCTTGATTTAATTCCGGTGATTGAGTCGAATCGGATAGGCTCAGATAGACTTTACCCTCGGTCAGACGGGTCAAAGCATCCAACCCTCTCTGAAAATCGGCGGCTTGGCCTTTCAGGATGAAATCGTAGTCGGGAGCCAACGGGCTGCTGTCGAAACCTGTCACGAAAATATCACGGGGGCTTTTGGCAGGATTCGCAATGATATCGTACGGCCGTTGTTTGAGCATGGTCCAATAACCTGATTCCAAAAGGGCTTCCTTCACCTGATCTGGCGATAGGGCGAGTGGATCCCTGACGGGGAATTGCAAGAATTCCGTTTGAGCATCAGCCTTGAGAAGTATGTTCAACAGTTTGCGCTTATCACCCCTTACTATTTCAGCTATGACCCCGCTTACAGGAGAAACGAACAGCATTTCGGGTCTATTTTTGTCGCAATAGATCGGTGAGCCGGCTTTCACCAAATCACCAACCTGCACCAACAGCCTGGGAACGACACCGTGGGCGTCGTTCGGGTTCACGGACCAATGCTCCGATTCTCCGGCTGAAACCACTTCAGGAAAAGCGCTTCCGGTAATCGGTATGTCAAGACCCTTGGTTATCTTGTACGTTTTATTCATGTGTATGTAGTATTAACACGGATAAAGTTAAGTATTTAAACTTAAAAGACCGCAATGATAGAAAAAGTTCTTGAATATAACAAGTATATAATTGGAATATAAAGAACGAATTTTTAAGTTTTACCCAGCTTAAAGTCCTTCAAGCAGTTGCAGACTCCAATTGAATGCCGAAAAGAATTGTTAATTTGTGTTGCGCCTCGGGTTAATATTGTAAAAACCCGCCGAAATGTTAAAATTAGAACCTATTTTTGCCCTATGAAGAAATCGACCATCTGGGTATTGATTGCAGTTATGGTGCTGACATTCGCCAGTTTACTGACGTTGCAGTTTTCCTATATCCGAACGCTGGGCAAGATGCGAGCCGAACAATTTGACGAAGCCGTTCAACGCAGTCTGTCCCAGGTAATCCGAAGTTTGGAACTGGACGAAACGGCCCGCTTCCTAGCTGAAGACATGGACGAACGTGAAAAAACAGCTTTCGCCCTTCCAAAAATGGTCAGCAAATCGGTCACTAAAAAACAAACCACCACCCTGCATTCCATCGGCGGGGTTTCCACCTTTTCTTCCGTTCTGGAATACGACGAGACAACCTCCCTTTCCAAGAAAAGCCCGCAAGTGTTCATTTCCATGAGCCACGGACGGAATTCGCTTTCCCGCACTTCCCGCAAGATGCAGGAAACACTGCGCGAACGTTATCTGACCCAGAAAGAAATGCTGGAGGATGTCATCATGCGAATTCTGTACAAAGCAAACAGCGCACCCATCGAACAACGCATCGACTTCAGCAAATTAGAACATTACCTGGCAGTGGAACTCAATAACAACGGTTTGACCAACGTTCCATTCCATTTCCGCGTGACCGATAAGAACGACCGTGAGGTATACCGTAGCCGAGACATGCACGAAGAAAGTCGTACAAGTTACAAACATGCGTTGTTCCCGAACGATCCAGGAGTTCAGACCAGCAGCCTGTATTTGTATTTCCCTACCCGCGAGGATTATATTTATGACTCCTTGCGCATTTATGTGCCATCCTTATTGTTTTCGGTCGTGTTGCTTCTTGTTTTCGGATTCACCATCCTGGTCATCTTCCGTCAAAAGAAACTGAACGATATGAAGAGTGATTTTGTGAACAACATGACCCACGAACTCAAGACCCCCATTTCAACCATTTCGCTGGCAGCGCAGATGCTTAAGGACGGCGATGTAGGCAAAACGCCGGCGATGCTGAAGCACATTTCAGGTGTCATCGTTGACGAAACCAAACGCCTGAGTTTCCAGGTGGAAAAGGTGCTGCAAGTTTCCTTGTTCGAACGCGACAAGTCCAACCTCACCTTTAAAGAGGTCGATGTGAACGATATGCTGGAAAATGTCGTGGCAACTTTCCGCCTTAAAGTGGAAAACTTCGATGGTAAGATGGAGCTCGATTTGCAAGCCAAAGAATCGATGACAACGGCGGATGAGATGCATTTGACCAACGTATTTTTCAATTTGCTCGACAACGCCGTGAAATACCGGAGTGAACGCAATTTGTTGCTCAAAGTCCGCACGTGGAACGAAAAAGACAATCTATTGATTTCGGTCGAAGACAATGGCGTAGGCATCAAAAAGGAACATTTGAAGAAAGTATTCGACCGATTCTATCGAGTTCCTACGGGTAATGTGCACAATGTCAAAGGTTTCGGCCTTGGCTTGGCCTATGTCCGCAAAATCGTGGATAACCACAACGGCAGTATTCGTGCCGAAAGCGAATTCAACAACGGAACAAAATTCATAATAATTTTACCACTTATAAAAAACGAGCTATGACGGAAGAAAAGATGCACATCTTGCTGTGCGAAGACGACGAGAACTTAGGTATGCTGTTGCGCGAGTATTTACAGGCCAAAGGCATTGTGACCGATCTCATGAGCGACGGCGAAAAAGGCTACAAAGCTTTTCAGAAGGCTAAGTACGACCTTTGTGTATTGGACGTGATGATGCCGAAAAAAGACGGTTTCACATTGGCGGCAGACATTCGTGCCATGAATTCGGAAGTACCCATCATTTTTCTGACAGCCAAGAACCTGAAGGAAGACATCCTCAACGGTTTCAAGATTGGAGCGGACGACTACATCACCAAGCCGTTCAGCATGGAAGAATTGCTATTCCGCATCGAAGCCATCAACCGTCGCGTCAAGGGCAAGAAATCCAAGGAAGTGACTTTCTATCAAGTTGGTAAGTTTAGCTTTGACACCCCAAAACAGATACTCAGCATCGATGGTAAGGAAACCCGCCTCACCACCAAGGAATGCGAACTGCTCACCTTGCTTTGCAGCCACCAGAACCAAATTCTGGAACGCAACTATGCGCTCATGACCATTTGGGAGGAAAACACGTACTTCAATGCCCGCAGCATGGATGTGTACATCACCAAGCTGCGCAAGCACCTCAAGGACGACCCCACCATTCAGATCATGAACATTCACGGAAAAGGCTATAAATTGGTCGTGCCAGAATAAATTATTTGGCTGTTTCCAATATTATTCTTACCTTCGCGCCTCTGTTTTTACAAAAGCGGCCCGATGGCCAACCCTTTGTGAGTCAGAGTATTTAAAATCAATTAATTAATCAGTTCTATTATGAACAATTACGAAACCGTTTTCATTTTAACTCCCGTTTTGTCTGAAGCCCAGATGAAGGAAGCGGTAGAAAAATTCAAGTCTCTGCTGGTCGCAGAAGGCGCTGAAATTGTGAATGAGGAAAACTGGGGCTTGCGCAAGCTGGAATATCCGATTGCCAAGAAGTCCACTGGTTTTTATCAATTGCTAGAGTTCAAGGCATTGCCCACGGTGATTGCCAAGTTGGAAGTAAACTTCCGTCGCGACGAACGCGTGCTGCGTTTCCTGTCTTTCAAGCAGGACAAGTTCCACGAATTGTATGCCGCAAAAAGAAGAAGTCTGAAACAAACTAAAGAAAAGGAGAACTAAGCAATGGCACAAAACTCATCAGAAATCCGTTATCTGACCCCTCCCACAGTTGATCTGAAAAAGAAAAAGTACTGTCGTTTCAAAAAGAGTGGCATCCGCTACATCGACTACAAGGATCCTGAATTCTTGAAGAAATTCCTGAACGAGCAAGGCAAGATTTTGCCCCGTCGCCTCACCGGAACTTCCTTGAAATTCCAACGCAAAGTGGCTCAGGCTGTTAAACGTGCCCGTCACCTGGCTTTGTTGCCCTATGTAACCGATTTGATGAAATAACCTAAGGAGGATTAACAATGGAACTTATATTGAAAGAAGACGTAACCGGTCTGGGTTACAAGGATGACGTGGTCATCGTCAAGAACGGATACGGAAGAAACTTCCTGATCCCTACGGCAAAGGCAATCATCGCAACACCTTCTGCAAAGAAGGTTTTGGCTGAAAACCTGAAACAACGTGCCCACAAGATCGCACAAATGAAGAAAGATGCCGAAGCGCTTCTTGCTACCATGAGCGGTGTTACATTGAGCATTGGTGCCAAGGTTAGCTCTACTGGCAAGATCTTTGGATCGGTCGGTGCTATCCAGATTGCTGAAGGACTGGCTAAGGCTGGTTTCGAAGTCGATCGCAAGAACATCGTGATCAAAGAAGCTGTCAAGGAAATCGGCAACTATGTTGCTGTAGTTAAACTACACCGCGAAGTGAGTGTTGAAATTCCTTTCGAAGTGGTTGCTGAATAAGCTTCTCCCATATTTAAATATAAAAACCGGCTATGCAGTCGGTTTTTTTTTTGCTCTGTGGTATGATGTTTTAAAGGAGTGCCAAGGTCAAGGCGCTGTTTGACAGACACCCCGGAGCGTACTTGAAGTACGTGAGGAGTGGCTGGCGAGCAGCAACGCAGAGATTGGTGCTCCTTTGAGACATCAAGTAACAAAAAAAAGGTCCGACTAAGTCGAACCTTTTTAATTTCTTTGTTAAAAGATTACTGAGCAGCAATGGTGCTGTCAACAGTAGCAGCGCTATCAGCGGCAGGTACTTCTTCAACAACAGCGGTAGAATCAGCTGCAGTAGCTTCAGCAGGAGCAGTGGTTTTTTTGCAAGATGCGAAAGAAACTGCAACGATAACAGCGATGAACAATACTAACTTTTTCATTTTTTTTCTGTTTTAAACAATAAATAGGAGTTTTTTGAAATCGCGGCAAAATTAAGTATAATTTTCATTCTGTGTACGGAAAATCGTAAAAATTTATAAAAAACTTCACTTTTTTCTTTGATTAGGCTCTGAAATGCATTTTTATGCCTCTTTTATTAGAAATATTCTCCAAAAAAGGACCGATAGACCCTCCTATATGCTCCTGATTTTTTTTAGCCGGAGGTTTATTTTTACCTTTGCAACCGAAGAAAAAAATCATGATCGATCAGAATATTTTTGAGTCAAAAAAAATAGCTTACCACAGTCTCGGATGCAAGTTGAATTTTGCCGAAACTTCCAGCTTGGGAAAAATCATGGAGGCTTCCGGATACTTCCGGGTTCGTCCGGGAGAAAAACCCGATGTTTGTGTCATCAATACCTGTTCGGTTACCGAGACGGCCGATAAAAAAGACAGGCAGGCCATTCATAAGTTCGTTCGCCAGTATCCAGATGCTTTTATTGTCGTGACGGGTTGTTATGCTCAACTCAAGCCGGAGGAGATTGCAACCATGCCTGGTGTGGATTTGGTTTTAGGCTCCAATCAGAAATTCGACCTGCCAACACATCTCGAAACCCTCAAGAAGGGTGACGTTGCCCGTGTGGACGTCAGTGCCCATCAAGACATGCTTCGATTTCTGCCTTCCTGCTCCAAAGGCGACCGCACCCGCTATTTCCTCAAGGTACAGGATGGATGCGATTATTATTGCACCTATTGCACCATTCCCATCGCCCGTGGCCGAAGTCGCAACCCGGATATCGCCTCGCTCGTGCAGCAAGCACAAGAGGTAGCCTTGGAAGGCGGCAAGGAAATCGTGCTGACAGGGGTAAACATCGGCGACTTCGGCAAAAGCAATGGAGAGAACTTTCTGGACCTCATCAAGGCATTGGACGAAGTGGAAGGCATCGAGCGTTTCCGCATCTCCTCCATCGAGCCCAACTTGCTAACTCACGAAGTCATTCGATTTGTAGCCGGCTCCAAACGGTTTGCACCCCATTTCCACATACCGCTACAGGCTGGAAGCGACGAACTGCTCAAATTGATGCACCGTCGCTACGATACCTCGCTGTTCGCTTCCAAAATCGACGATGTACGCCGTGAAATCCCGAATGCCTTTATCGGTGTCGATGTCATTGTTGGTTCCCGAGGAGAAACGCCGGAGCTGTTTGAGCAAGCATTCCAATTCATAGAGCGATTGGATATTTCCCAACTTCATGTTTTCACCTATTCAGAGCGCCCAGGAACGCAAGCGTTGAAAATCGGGCATACTGTTGCGCCGGCGGATAAAAAGGCTCGTAGCGCACGCCTTTTGCGCCTCTCCGACGAGAAGTGGCAGGCATTCTACCAACGCCAGTCCGGAAAAGAGGCTAAGGCCCTGTTCGAGCATACCAAAACCGATGGCATGATGCACGGCTTCACCGAGAACTACATTCGCGTGGAAATGCCCTATAATGCCGCTTTGGTGAATTGTGCCGTCCATGTGAAGCTGGGAGCATTCAATTTTGAGAAAACTGCCCTTATGGCTGAACGCTATCTTTGACTTTTCACAAGTAAGCTGTATCTTTGGTGACATGAAGAAGTTCTACACAGCCCTTTTATATGGCATCACCAGGTTGTATGCCAGCCTTCCGATGCCTGTGCTGTTCTTAATTTCCGACTTGATTTTTTTCCCGGTGGTCTACCACATCGGGCGTTATCGCCGCAAAGTCGTCCGCCGGAATCTGCAGAACAGCTTTCCGAATCATGCACCATTGGAGTTGAAGCGCATCGAGCGCCGTTTTTACCGCCATTTCTGCGACAATATCCAGGAAACGGTACGTGTGCTTGCCATGTCTCCAAAAGAGGCTTCTAAACGCATGGTATTTGTGAATCCGGAAGTGTTGACCAATTATGCCGATAAAGGACAAGGTGTGCTACTGGTGCTTGGCCATTACGGCAATTGGGAATACCAGCCCTTTATTTTTCTACACATGGTTGCTTCTGGCAATCAGGAAGGCTTCAATGTCTATCGTCCACTTAAGAATGTGGCCTTTGACGAACTGATGAAAAAGATTCGCGTCCATTTCGGAGGCAGCAATGTGACTAAAAACGATACCTACCGAACCGTGGTCCGTCTTCGGAAAAATCATATTGCCGGGGTTTTCGGCATGGTGAGCGACCAATCCCCTTCTAAGGGCAACCTTATTTACTGGACTACCTTTTTGAACCAGGACACGTCCATCTTGACTGGTCCGGAACGGATGGCCAAGCAAACTGGTTTCGCCGTGGTCTATTCCGATGTGAGCAAGACTTCCCGCGGGTGCTACCAATCGGAGTTCAAAGTGATTTCCGATGCTCCGAATGAAACGGCTGAATTCGAGATCACTGAAAAGTACGCCCGAATGATGGAGGAAACCATTCTCAGAGACCCTTCCTATTGGCTGTGGACACACAAGCGATGGAAGCACAAACGACCGGTGGAACAACCTATTCCTGATAAGGTATGAACGTATCCGTCATCATTCTGAACTGGAACGGCAAATCCCTGATGCGGGAGTATTTGCCCAATGTGGTCGAACATACGCTGGGTTCTGCCGGGGTGGAACTCGTAGTGGCCGACAACGGTTCTACAGATGGCTCCCTGGAATTCCTGGCTGCCGAGTATCCGCAGATTCGCCGTATTGACTTGGGTCACAACCATGGTTTTGCAGAGGGTTACAACTTGGCAATGGCTCAGGTGGATGCCCAATATGCTGTTTTGCTGAATTCGGATGTGGAAGTCACTGAAAATTGGCTGCCGGTGCTGATTGATTATTTGGACAAAAATCCCGAAGTGGCTGCCTGTCAGCCCAAGATCCGCTCCCTGCGTGAGCCGGAGTACTTTGAACATGCTGGTGCGGCAGGCGGTTTCATGGATTTTTTAGGCTACCCCTTCTGCCGTGGACGTTTGCTTTCGATGGTTGAAAAAGATTCAGGCCAATACGATATGCCTGCAGATATATTCTGGGCAACTGGGGCTTGCCTTTGCATTCGGATGGAGGATTTCCGCTCGGTTGGCGGGCTGGATGCTCGATTCTTTGCTCACATGGAGGAAATCGATCTGTGCTGGAGGCTTCGAAGCCGTGGACGTCGCATCGTTTGCCTACCTGCCAGTACGGTCTATCATTTGGGAGGCGCCACCTTAAACAAGGAAAATCCGCACAAAACCTTCCTCAATTATCGCAACAACTTGCTGATGCTTTACAAAAACACTGGCAGGCGTCGCTTTGTGTTTGTGTTCGTGTTCCGTTTCTTTTTTGATTACCTCTCCAGCCTGGTTTTTCTCTTGTCCGGCAAGCGCGGTGATGCCTGGGCAGTGGTCCGTGCCCGGTTGGCCTTTTGGAAGATGCAGCCTTCGTTTCGTGTCCAACGCATGGAAAATAGGAAGCTCACCACGGTAAACCCCATTCCTGAAGTGTACCGTGGCAGCATTCTTATGAATTATTATTTTGGAGGAAAGCGAAATTTCCGCGACATCAATTGGAAGTAGCTTAGTAACCCAAGATTTTCATCATCGATTTGTAGCTCTGCTCCTTGGCGAACAACTTGGTGACCCATTCCCCGTCTTCGTCCAAGTCAATAATGACCATTTTAGGTGCCGGTGTGAGGCAGTGCTGAATTCCACCATAGCCACTCAGCGATTCCTGATAGGCGCCGCAATGGAAGAAGCCGATGTATTGTTCTCGTTCCGGTACGATTTTAGGTAAGAAAACCGCATTGGAATGGGCTTCTGAGTTGTAGAAATCCTCACTGTCACAGGTCAATCCTCCTAGGTGAACACGTTGATATTCAGCATCCCAGTTGTTTACCGACAGCTGTACGAAACGCTGATTGATGGCCCAGGTGTCCGGCAAGGTCGTGATGAACGAGCTGTCGATCATGTTCCAGAGCTCGCGGTCGTTTTGTTGCTTCTGATTGATGATGGAATAAAGCATGGCACCGCTTTCACCTACTGTGAACGATCCGAACTCCGTGAATATGTCTGGTTCCTTTACTTTGTTCTGTGTGCATATGTTCTTGATTTGCTGAACAATCTCTTCGGCCATGTATTCGTAATCGTATTCAAAGTCGAGGTAAGTCTGAATGGGGAAGCCTCCACCCACGTTGATGCTATCCAACTGAGGGCAAATTTGTTTGAGTTCACAATACAATTCTACGGCTTTGATCAATTCGTTCCAGTAATAGGCGGTATCCTTGATTCCGGTGTTGATGAAGAAGTGGAGCATCTTAAGTTCCACGTTTTCATTCGGTTCAATCTTGTCCAAGTAGTATGGGATGATGTCGTTGTACCGAATGCCAAGTCTGGACGTGTAGAAATCGAACTTCGGTTCTTCTTCCGATGCGATGCGGATGCCGACCTTTACTTTCGTCTCCAGATTGTTTAACAGCAGATCCAGTTCGAATTTGTTGTCAAGTACTGGAATGGTATTCTCAAACCCGCTGTGAATGAGGGTTTGTATGTTTTCAATGTATTGCGGACGTTTAAAGCCGTTGCAGATGATGTACTTATCCTTGTTGATGGTGCCGTTCTCAAATAAGGCTTCGATGAGGTTGATGTCGAAGGCGGAAGACGTTTCGATGTGGACGTTGTGCTTGAGCACTTCTTCCATGATAAAGGAGAAATGGGAGCTCTTGGTGCAATAACAATAATGGTAGTCTCCGTCGTAATCGGCTTTGGCCATGGCCACGTTGAACATCTTCCGAGCGCGCTGAATGTTTTGTGCAATCTTTGGTAAATAGAAGATTCTCAAGGGTGTTCCGTACTGTTTGATGACATCCATCAAAGGAATGTTGAACCATTGCAGTTCGTTTTCTACCACATTAAACTCCTCGTTGGGGAACTCAAAGGATTGTTCAATCAAGTGAATGTACTTGTTCTTCATTGTCGTAATGTATTACCAATGTTCAATCCGATTTACGCGGATTTAAAAAGTTATTCAAATCCATCTAACGCGGATTGTTGAATTCCGTCGATAAAAGGACGACAAAAGTACACAAAGTTTTGAAGGATTATCCTGCCGGATGAAAAAAATACCTTATCGATTTAAAATAATGCTGACGCTTTCCAGCTGTCCGTTAAGTGGTGGGTTTTGCTTAGTCAGCTTTATTTCAATGCTTTGGCATTCTTTAAACTCCTTTTTTAGACGTTGACAGATGTTTTCGGCCAAATGTTCGATGAGTCTGCAGGGGGATTTCATCTCTTCCTGAATTTCATGAAAGACGGATGCATAGTTGATGGTGTCTTCAATTTGATCGGTTTTGCATGCCTTGCTGAAATCGGAACCGATCTTTAAGTCAATGAAATAGGTGTTCCCAACGATCTGTTCTTGTTCATACACGCCATGATAGGCGTGGAACTGCATATTGTTAAGTGTGAGAAAGTCCATGGCTTGTTGTTATTGTTGCTGCAAATGTACTTTGTTCTTTCAATATAAATCGTAATTTTGCCCCACTAATCGAACAATCATGGCAAAAGAAGTATCCAATGCGCCCTTAACCGTTTACAGCATTCTTGCACCGGGTGCAAAAATAAAAGGTGATATCAGCTCTGACACCGATCTTAGACTGGATGGTGTGATGGAAGGCAACATCGTAAGTGAAGGCAAAGTAATCCTTGGTCCGGCTTCCTCCCTGATTGGCAACATTACCTGCTCCAACGCAGAAATTTCCGGCACCGTCAAAGGCAATGTCCTTGCTCCCGAGCAACTTTCCCTAAAATCCCAAAGCCGCATTGACGGCACTATCACAACAACTACCTTAATAATTGAGTCTGGAGCAGTCCTAAACGGCGCCTGTAAAATGCCGGAGTCCTAATAATTGACCACCCCAATAAAAAAAGCGACCTCTCAGTCGCTTTTTTCTTTCTTTATTCTTTAGGGCTGTGTATTGCCCCACGAGATTTTGTTTATTTAAAGGATGCAGTACAAGGCGCTTAAGGATTTTTACACCGGAGCGTACTTAAAGTACGTGAGGATTTAAAATTCTTAAGCAACGCAGTAATGCGCCTTTAAATAAGCAAAATCGGTCAACCACATTTGGAGTGGCCGCAAGAGGTACAGTGCAGACAGCCTTCTTGAAAGACTAGGGTTTCGCGACCACATTCGGGACAAACTTGACCTTTGGCTTCGCCATCCGGCATGTATTTCTTCAATGCTCGTTCCACCCCGTTTTTCCAAGTATTGATGGATTCGGTGTCAAGTTCCAGACCGCCAACCAGTTTGAGAACCTGATCGATGGGCATGCCATAACGCAACACGCCTGAGATTAGTTTGGCATAGTTCCAGAATTCACTGTTGAACATTTCCGAAAGACCTTCAACCGTAGTCTTGTAACCTTTCTTGTTGGAGAACTGGAAGTCGTAGCGTTTCTGGCCGAAGTCGTCCACGTTCTTGATAATCTTACCGTTGGTGACATTCTTGGGAAGCATGATGCCTTCGTCATCGTCCTGAATACCGGTGAAGATTTCGTAAGGACGACCGTTTAACAAGCCAACAAAGGCAATCCATTTTTCCTTGTTGTTCTGGAAACGAACCACTTCGGCATTGAGCTCTCTTGGGCGTTTCGGGGAAACTTCGGGGAAGCAAATCAGTTTTTTGTCCTCTTTTTCTTCTTTCTTGGCAGGAGTGTTGGAGAGTAAAACGCCGTTTCTGGAGCCGTCGCGGTAAACGGTGCAGCCCTTGCATCCGCTCTTCCAGGCTTCCATATACAACCGGCCTACCAGTTCTTCATTGACATCCGAAGGTAGGTTGATGGTCACGCTGATGGAATGGTCCACCCATTTCTGGATGCGACCCTGCATCTTGACTTTCTGCATCCAGTCCACATCGTTGGAACATGCTTTGAAATAGGGCGATTTCTGCAGCAGTTCTTCCTGCTCTTCGGCGGTATAGATCTTGGCGGTGGGATAGCCGTTGGCTTCCATCCAAGTTACGAACTTGTGGTGGAACACGACGTATTCTTCCCAGCTGTCGTTATTGGAGTCCAGAAAATCAACTTTAGATTCTTTGTCGTTCGGATTGATTTTGCGGCGACGTTTGTAAATGACCATAAAGGCAGGTTCGATGCCCGAGGTGGTCTGAGTCATCAGGCTGGTGGTGCCGGTGGGAGCTACTGTTAGGCAGGCAATGTTGCGGCGTCCATATTTTACCATGGCTTCCTTCAAACTGGGATCTGCATCGAACAAGCGATTGATGAAAGGGTTGTTCGCTTCGCGAGCGGCATCGAAAACTTCGAAGGCGCCACGGTCTTTTGCCAAGTAAACGGAGGAACGATAGGCTTCGATGGCCAATTTCTTGTGAATTTCCTCGGAGAAATCGGACGCTTCTTCGGTACCGTAACGAAAGTTCAGTGCGGCCAGCATATCGCCTTCTGCCGTTGTGCCTACTCCGGTACGTCGACCCTGAGCGGTTTTTTTCTTGATTTTAAGCCAGAGTTCTGTTTCGGTGCGTTTGATGTCTTCATCTTCCGGGTCGGAGATGATCTTTTGCAGGATGTTGTCGATCTTTTCCATCTCAAGGTCGATGATGTCGTCCATGATGCGTTGAGCGATTGCTACGTGCTTGGTGAACAGCTCGAAATCAAAGTTGGCTTCGGCAGTAAAGGGTTTGTTCACGTAAGAATACAAATTGATGGCCAGCAAGCGACAGCTGTCGTAGGGGCAGAGTGGGATTTCACCGCAGGGGTTGGTGGAAACGGTGCGGAAACCCAGGTCTGCATAACAATCGGGAACGGATTCGCGCAGGATGGTGTCCCAGAAAAGCACGCCGGGTTCGGCGGATTGCCAGGCATTGTGCACGATTTTTTTCCACAAAGCGGTAGCGTCAGTTTCTTTGGTGTAAGTGGGATTCTCGCTGTAAACCGGATATTGCTGGGTGTAGGGTGTGCCATTGGCTACCGATTCCATGAATTTGTCGGTGATCTTGACGGAAACATTGGCGCCGGTAACTTTGCCTTCCGACATCTTAGCATCAATAAAAGATTCAGAATCAGGGTGTTGAATGGAAACACTGAGCATCAGGGCACCACGACGACCGTCCTGAGCTACTTCACGGGTGGAATTGGAATAACGCTCCATGAACGGCACGATGCCGGTGGAGGTTAGGGCGGAATTCTTTACAGGAGTTCCTTTAGGGCGAATGTGGGACAAGTCGTGTCCGACACCTCCGCGACGTTTCATGAGCTGAACCTGTTCTTCGTCAATCTTGATGACAGCGCCGTAGGAGTCGGCAGGACCGTCCACGCCAATGACGAAACAGTTGGAAAGCGATCCAATTTGGAAATTGTTGCCAATTCCGGTCATTGGGCTACCTTGAGGTACGATGTAGTTGAAATGGTCGAAAAGGTTAAAAAGTTCCTTTTCAGAAAGGGGGTTGGGGTAACGTTTTTCAATACGGGCAACTTCCGATGCCAGTCTGTGATGCATGTCGTCCGGGTTAAGTTCGTACAGGTTGCCGAAGGAATCCTTCAGGGCATACTTGTTGACCCAAACTCTGGCTGCCAGTTCATCTCCTTGGAAATACTCCAAAGATGACTGGAAGGCCTCGTCGTGTGTGTAAGTCTTCTGTTCCACTTGTGTTGATTTTGAAATGTTTGATGCTTGTTGGGGGGTTGTGTTTTTCACAATCTTTTAGACTTGCAATTTTAGTTTGAATAAACGACTTGGCAAAATGTTTCGACTCTTTTATTTTCAAAAAAATGAAAGTTTTCCAAAAATATTTTCAATGTGCATAATATCAAATAGATACAAAAAATGAAAGGTCGAAAAGTTTTCCATTTTGGAAATTTGTATAATTATTCGATATGCATTATTTTAAAACCATAGTGAAATAAAAAGTAAGCAAACCCGTTCGTAATTTGGAAAGAAAGGCTACTTTTGTGGTTGAAAATGTAAACATCGACACATAATTCTTCCGTATGAATTCCCTAAAAAACCGACGAACCGTTCGCGCATATTCTGAAAAAGTACTGGATGAAAGCCTATTGAACGAGCTGCTTTTAACAGCCTGTCGTTCTTCCAATACCGGAAACATGCAAGCCTATAGCATCATCGTCACCAGAGATGCTGCCCAAAAACAAGCACTTGCTCCTGCGCATTTCAACCAAAAACAGGTGACCGATGCTCCTGTCGTGCTGACTTTTTGTGTGGACTACCATCGAATTGGCCAATGGTGCCAGCAGCGAAATGCGGCCCCTGGCTTCGACAATCTGCAGGCGTTGACCTACGCGGCCATTGATGCCGTTATCGTAGCACAGACGTTCTGTGTGGTTGCTGAGGAGGCCGGTCTGGGTATTTGCTACCTGGGCACGACCACCTACAACGCTGAAACCATCATCGACGTACTCGGTTTGCCCCAACTCGTTTTGCCGATCACAACCCTCAGTGTCGGTTATCCCAAAGAACCCGCAACCACACCACTTCCGGATCGCCTGCCCTTGGAAGGCATCGTTCATCAGGAAACCTATTCCGCTTTCGATGAAGCAGCAATTGACCGTATCTACGCTGAAAAGGAAGCTCTTGAGGAGTCATTGAAATTTATCGAGCTGAATCAAAAACAAACCCTCGCCCAAATCTACACCGACATCCGCTACAAAAAATCCGACAACGAATTCTTCTCCGCCGCCTGGCTAAAAGCCATCAAAAAACAAGGCTTCTTGAAATAGTAGGCAGTTAGACTACGTGGTGAGTGATGTTTTCATAGGGCGCCAAGGTCAAGGCGCTTATTATGAGACACCACGGAGCGTACTTAAGGTACGTGAGTAGTGGCGAATGATAAGCAACGCAGAGATTGGTGGTCTATGAAGACATCACGAGGTGCCTTGGATTAATTGTTCGAGTTCCTGAATAGTCGAACGGAACTTTTTGTCGGTTTCAATCCAGTTGCCAACAGTCTTGCAAGCATGTAGCACAGTGGCATGGTCACGTTTGCCGATGAGTTCGCCAATGTTGGAGTAGGATTTGTCCGTGTACTTTCTGGAAAGGTACATGGCAATTTGCCTGGCTTGTGAGATTTCCTGCTTCTTAGACTTGGATTGAATGATGTCCACATCGAGATCAAAGTATTTGCAGACTTCTTCTTCGATGAGTTCCACCGAGATCTGACGTTCCTGAACCTTGATGGCGTTGGATACCACGCGTTTGGCCAGCTCCATGTCCACTTCCTTTTCGTAGATGACCGAATGGGCCATCAGGGAAACAACGATGCCTTCCAGGTCACGGACGTTTTCGGTGGCGTTCCTGGCGATGTACTCGACCACTTCGCGAGTGAAATGAAGTCCGTCGCGCATGATCTTGCTGTCAAGAATGGCAACGCGCAGGGCGTAGTTGGGTTTTTCCATTTCGGCCGTCAAACCCCATTTGAAACGGGTCAACAAGCGGTCGTCGATGCCTACGATGTCCTTTGGGGGGCGATCGCAGGTGATGACCAACTGTTTGCCGTTTTGGTGCAGGTGGTTGAAGATGTGAAAAAATACGTTCTGAGTACCGGTCTTGCCGCTCAGTTCGTGAATATCGTCGATCAACAAGACATCGATGCTTTGGTAGAAGTGGATGAAATCGTTGACAGTGTTGTTGAGGTATGCCTGTGAGTACTGAACCTGAAACAGATGGGATGAAACGTACAATACACGCAGGTTGTTGTTTTGCTGCAAGCCGGCGTTGCCGATGGCATGAAGCAGGTGCGTCTTGCCCACTCCGGACTTTCCATGGACAAACAAGGGATTGAAAATGGTCTTGCCCGGTTTTTCAGCAATGGAATAACCGGCTGTTCTGGCCAACATGTTGCTTTCGCCACCGATAAAATTCCCGAAGGACAGGTTCGAATTGAGCTGAGGCTCCAGTTTTCCTGGCGTCCTTTGTTCAAACGGATTGTTAGAACCTACTGGTCGGGTCGGAATACCTGAAATCCGATTCACATTCGGCTGGTGATTTTCAGGAGCCAACTGCATGGGGGTGTCGGATACCATGACCTGATACAGGAGCCTGGTATTTTCACCGGTTACACGTAGGATGGCTTTACCGATGAGGTCGGCGTATTGATTTTCGAGTTGTTCGTAAAAGAAATGGCTGGGAACCTGGATTAACAGGGCTTTTTCTTCGTACTTTAAAGGAACAATTGGAATAAACCACGTAGAGTAGCTCAATTCTGGTACATTATCTTTAATAATGCTCAGACATTGATTCCAGAGAGATTCGTGATTTAAGGTCATTGTTTTGGGTAGTACTTAAAAACTTGGGATTGCAAATTTTGGAAAAAAAAAGGGATTCACCAAACGCATTTTTCAAGTAAAAATTCGTAAAAATGTATTTCGTTTACTGTCAGGCGTTTAGTTAATTCCCTGTATACCAGCATTATAAAAAGTTAATAATCTCTAACTGTCTTGAATCGAACACCTTGCATATTTGGCAGTCGATGGGTGCAAAAATGGCATACATACCTTTAAGTCCCTGTTAATAAAGGGTTGCGGTACATTATTATTTTTGTGTTAAATGATAAAATAAAGTGGAATTTGTTTTTCTGCTTACAAACTAAAACAAAATTACTTGCTTTGTTTCGCTCCAAAAAGTGAAAAGTGGACATACCGCTTTGGACTTGCCTTCAGATCGAGCAACAGCGCGTTAGCACTTGAAGCGGTCGTTCCTAGGTTGAAAGTTGCAGAACTCAGGTTCTGGTAAAGCGATTTGTCGTTCAGGAGCAAGCCCATGGAATTGTCAGTGCTGTTGAGCCTAAGGGTGATGTTTTCAAGTTGCGTCAGGGTTTTGTTCAGGGAAGCGACGTCAATCTGATTGATCTTGCTGCCTGCTGCGGAAAATTCGGCTGTCATTTCATCCACATTGTCCAATATGCCGGGAAGTTTGTCCATGGATTTGTTCAACTTGACCGAAAGCCTTGAGAGCTCCATACTGGTTTTTTCGATGGAAGTCAGAGAATGATTGAGACTGCCGTTGTTGACCAGCGTTTCCACACTTGCCAGCAGAGAGTCTGTCCGTTGAATCATGTGTTGCACGTCTGCCAGGATGCCATCCTGCAATTTATCCATGAGGCCAAGATTCCTTTCCCCTAAAAGGGTGTCGCCGCTTGTAAGAAGTTTGGCTGTTGGCGCTCCAAGTTCGAGCACCACGGTTGGATTTCCGATAAGCGCAGATTCAATGATGGCCTTGGAGCCTTCTGGCAGACGGAGCTTGGTGTTGAGGTCCAAGTCGATGATGATATGTCCTGGGTTGTTGTATTGGTAGCGGATGTCACGAACAAGCCCAACCTGAAAGCCATCCAACATGACAGGGCTGGATTTGACCAATCCGTCAATTTGGGTAAAGTTCACGTAATATTGGTTGGTCGGTTTGAGAAGGTTGACCCCTTTCAGGTAGTTGAGCCCCCAAACAAATACGACAAAGGCTGCTATGACGATTATGCCGATTTTGGCTTCACTTTTGAAATTCGATTTCATTTTAACGAGATTTAGCGGATGCGCGAATAGGCATCCGAATACAAAAATACGATTTTTTATTTGGATGCTTCTGTCTTGGCTACCTCAACAGCAATTTTTTGACGGTTTCTGAAGGCAATGACAAAGGCATCGGGGAATCGGGCCGCCACTTCCTGGCGTTTTCGGTTTGCTTCAGCAAAAGTTCTGAAACTGCCAACCGTATATTTGTAGAGCCTTTTTTCAAAATAAAAATCGGGGTCCAAACCTTTAAGTTTTTTGTTACCTGCAGAAAGTTTTACATCGGAAGCCAGGATTTGAACTTTGAAAACGATGCCGTTTTCGGTGGAGTCCATAGGGGTAGTCGTCGTTGTTGTAACCGTGGTTACGACAGTTGTCTTAGTTGTTTTAAGGATTGTCCCAGGGAGGGTCTCTTTTTTAGAAGCAAGATCGCTCACCAACTCGGAATCGGGTTTGTTGATTACCTCGTTGGAATTCGGTTTTTTCAACGAATTTGAATTGTTGGACTTACGGTCGTAATCCGCTCTGAAGTCGGCAAAACCATTATAGATGCAAAGTGCCGTTTGCTCTTGACCCTCTTCACTTTTTAGATAAGCTTCCTCGGCTGGGTTGGATAAAAAACCGACTTCAATTAGGACAGAAGGCATGCTGGTACAACGAAGCACTAAAAATACGTCTTGACGTACACCCCTGTCGTATCGGCCGTTGGCAACAAATTTTGACTGAATGGTGGAAGCGAACTGGATGCTTTGGTTCATGTAATTGTCTTGCATGAACTCAAACATGATGTACGATTCGGCTGAAGTCGGGTCAAATCCTTCGTAGCGTTGTTTGTAATCGTCCTCAAGTAGAATAACGGAGTTTTCTCGTTTGGCAATGGCCATGTTTTCAGCAGTTCGATTTTGCCCCAATGTAAACGTGGACGGGCCACGTACGCTGGAAGTCTCGGCATGGTCGGCATGAAGAGAAATAAAAAGATTGGCTTTCGCTTTGTTGGCGATTTCGGCGCGTTGGTAGAGCTCTGGGAATACGTCGGTGCTGCGGGTGTATACTATTTTTACATCTGGTTGTCTGGATGCTATAAGTTTTCCAAGCTTGAGCCCGATACCCAATACGATGTCTTTTTCTTTGCAAGAGGATCCCAGCGTGCCGGGGTCTTTCCCACCATGGCCTGGGTCGATGACGACAGTAAATCCGGAAGCGACTGCGATAAGGGAAGTTTGGAAGAACAATCCTAGGAAAAGCAAGAGTAAGCGCAGGGTCCGATAGGGCATAGGGTCAGTTTTGGTTTTTTACCTCTACAAAAATAGCGTAAAATCGACAACAACCAAAAAGAATTGGTTTCCTTTGCATAAAATGCTTCTATGGACGCCCTTTCATTATTGAAACGTCATTTGGGTTCGAACACCGAATTGTTCGAAACGGTTTGTCTGCACAGTCGGCATGTCATGTTTAAAGCGTTGGCTTTGGCAGAGAATCATCCGGAAATGTCGCTGGACAAGGCGTTTATTGAAGAAGCTGCCTTATTGCACGATATCGGTGTCTATCGCACGAATGCTCCTGATATTCATTGTTTTGGAAAGGCCCCCTACATTTGTCACGGTTATTTGGGTCGTGAAATTCTGGATAAGGAAGGTTTGCCCCTACATGGATTGGTCTGTGAGCGACATACCGGAACCGGTCTTTACTTGACTGAAATCCTTGCCAAAAACCTTCCGTTGCCCCATCGGGACCTCGCACCGGTGAGTCTGGAGGAGCAAATCATCTGTTTTGCGGACAAATTTTATTCCAAATCACAGCTTCATGTAGCGTTTTCTGAGGAAGAAGTTCGACAGAAACTAACCAAATACGGGCCGGAGGGTGTGATACGTTTTGACCGATGGTGTGAAATGTTCTTATAAGGTTGTTACCGTTAAGTACTTTTCACGCTCCTGAACTCGGGTTTCCAAGTTGTTTTCCGTATTTTTGCGCACTAATTAAGGGCAGTACATGAATTTTTCACGACTTTCTGTTGTTTTCAGCTTCGTGGTGTTACCGCTATTCGGTCAGGTCCTACCCACAGGCCGGACTTTGCAGCGGGCAGCCGAGGCTGTGCCCGAGGTGGCTGCCGCCTTGCAGAAAGCCGATGCGGTTGGCCTGAAAGACAGCTTTCCCAACTGGATTCCAACGGATACTGCTGCTGTTAAGGATTCCGCATCAAAATCAACAAAAGTGGAGTCCATCACCGATATTGTGGAGTATTCAGCCAAAGATTCCCTGGTTTTTGAAGAGGGTGGAGTTGCCAAACTTTATGGAACCAGCGCTGTCAAATATGGTAAACTTAACCTGGATGCCGGTTATATTCAGATGGATATGGACAGCAGCCTGCTTACGGCTGCCGGACGACTGGACTCCGCAGGTAAGGTGACCGAAAATCCGGTGTTCAAGGACGAAAGCGGCGAATACAAATCCAAAGGTCTCAAATACAACTTCAAGTCTAAAAAGGGGTTGATTTCCCAAGTGGTGACACAGCAGGGTGAAGGTTGGCTGGTCAGCGGTACGACCAAGAAAATGTCGGATGATGTTTTGTGCATGATCAACGGGAAATACACTACCTGCGACAATCACGACCATCCGCATTTTTACCTGGATCTGAGCAAAGCCAAGGTGAAGCCTGGCAGTTACATTGTATCCGGACCTGCCCATTTGGTGATGGAAGATGTGGACCTGCCGCTGATGCTGCCTTTCGGTTACTTTCCGTTCAAGGGTAAATATTCATCCGGATTCCTAATGCCAACATACGGTGATGAACTCCAGCGGGGTTTTTACCTGAGCAACATGGGGTATTATTTCGCGTTCAACGATTATGTGGACATGGCCATTCGGACAGACCTCTATTCCAAAGGTTCGTGGGGTATCAAAGCCAATTCGACCTATCGGAAACGGTATAAGTTTTCGGGAAATTTCAGTGCCTCCTACGTGGAAAATGTAACGGGTGAGAAGACACTCCCGGATTATGCCAAGAACAAAGATTTGCGTGTCAACTGGAGCCACTCACAAGATGCCAAGGCGGATCCGTTCCGAACGTTTTCGGCCAGTGTGAATTTTGCCACCAGCGGTTATACCCGCAACGATTTGGCTTCTTTGTACAATCAACGAGCGTTTGCCGAAAATACCAAGAGTTCTTCTGTGAGCTATTCTCAGCGTTTTCCCGAGAGTCCGTTCAGTTTGTCGGCGAGCTTGACGGTGAACCAGTCGAGCAAGGATTCCACCTTATCGGTTTCATTGCCCGGTCTGAGCCTGAACATGACCACCATTTACCCGTTCAAACGTAAGAATCCAGTGGGTGACGAACGTTGGTATGAAAAGATCCGCATCGGTTATTCGGGCAGGATGGCCAACAGCATCAGCAATGTGAAGGAATACGACATCATGAAGAAGTCGCTTATCAAGGACTGGCGGAACGGTATCATGCACAGTATTCCGATTTCGGCCACCTTCAATGTCTTGAATTACATTAACGTAAATACCAGTTTCTCGTACAATGAACGGTGGTATTCGAGCTCGCTCAACAAGTTCTACGACGAAACGAACGACAAGGTGGTGACGGATACGTCTTGGGGTTTCAATCGTGTCTTTGATTACACGGCATCGGTGAGCACTTCGACCAAACTGTATGGCATGTACCAGATGAATCCAAAGATTTTTAAGAAGATCAGCCAAATACGACATGTGCTGACGCCGGATGTGTCGTTTTCGTACCATCCAGATTTTGGTAAATCCAGTTTCGGTTATTATGGGGAGTATTCCTATTTGGACCCCAGAGGCAATGAACAAGTGGTGTCCTATTCTCATTATGCCAACGGTTTGTACGGAACGCCGGGCAAGGGCAAATCTGGAACGGTGAGTTTCTCGTTGGACAACAATGTGGAAATGAAGGTGAAACAGGTTACCGATACGTCCATCAACTATAATAAGGTGAGTTTGATTGATGATTTCCGCTTTGGAACTTCGTACAATTTGGCTCAGGACAGTTTGAACTGGAGTGACATTTCGGCCAGCATTCGTCTGAAATTCGGTACGAAGTATACCTTGAACCTCAGTGGTTCTTTCCAACCGTACACCTATATATTGAATAGTTCAGGGAATCCGGTGCGAGTCAATACGACGCAGTTTGAGAAATACGGTATACCTGGACGTTTGACTGGAACTGGGACTTCGTTCAGCTACACGCTTAACAACGAAACGTTTAAGAAGCTGGCAAAGATTTTTCAAAAAAAGCAGGAGGCTGAAGCCGGCGCGGAGGGTACTGCTGATAGAGGCGGAGTGGCTCCTCCTGCCAATGCCATCGCCGATCCGGATAAGGAACAGCCGAGTGAATTGCCCCCCTTGGATGCTGAGTCAGCGCTGTATGCTCCTTGCAAAATTCCTTGGAGCATCGGGATTTCTTATTCGGTGCGCTATGGTCAGGCAGACTTCAATAAGAAGAAGTTGGAATACGATTATAAATTCAGTCAAAACCTGAGTTTCAGTGGAAATTTGTCCTTGACCGACAAATGGAAATTCACGGCCAGCACCAGTTACAATTTTGAATTGAAGCAGCTGATGACGATGAACTGTTCGGTGACCAGGGACCTCCACTGCTGGGCGATGTCTGCCAGCTTCATTCCTATTGGGCCCTATAAGTCGTATAATTTTTCCATCGCCGTTAAATCGTCATTGCTCGAAGACCTCAAGTACGAGCAACACCAAAACCCCAGAGACAACTATTTGTGGAAGTAAGCCTTAGTGCCAATCGATGGGTGTGAGCCCTTGATTCATCAGGTATTCGTTGGCTTGGCTGAAGTGGTGGTTTCCAAAAAAACCACGATGGGCGGATAAGGGAGAAGGGTGTACGGACTTTAACACCAGGTGCTTCTTCGCGTCAATGAACTCACCTTTTTTTTGTGCGTAGGAACCCCAAAGCAAGAACACTAGGCCGGTGCGTTCTTCGGCGAGTTTATGAATGGCGGCGTCGGTAAAAGCTTCCCAACCTTTGTTCTGGTGGGAACCTGCCTGGTGGGCACGAACCGTAAGGGTGGCGTTGAGCAAAAGGACGCCTTGATTGGCCCAGCGTTCGAGATTGCCGTCTTTAAGGGGCTCAAAGCCTTCGTCCGCTCGGATTTCCTTGAAGATGTTTTGAAGGGATGGCGGAAACTTAATGTCCTCCTGAACCGAAAAGCAGAGTCCGTGGGCTTGGCCTGGTTCGTGGTAGGGGTCTTGCCCGAGGATGACCACGCGAACTTTGTCGAAAGGACAGTGATCGAAAGCATTGAAAATCAGCTTGCCTTCAGGGTAGACGGTCTGCTGTTTGTACTCCGTTTTGACGTATTCCGTCAACTTCAAAAAATAGTCTTTTTCAAACTCTTTTTCAAGCGCGGATTTCCATGTTTTTTCTATCTTTACGTCCATTACCAATCGTTTTGTGGTTCGCCAAGGGGTTCTGCAAATCTACATAAAACTTTTCTCCATGCGAAACGGAACCCGCGCAGCACTTCTTTTTTTTGTACTTGGTTTTTGCACGTGTCTGGTTCTAGTAACCGTGGTCCGATCGTTGAAGCGAATGGACTTCAATTGGCCTTTAGAGAAGCCTAAGGCAGTCGTGAATGCGGTGTTCTATCCGGTCGGCGAGTGCCCTGAATGCAAGAAGATTTCCCATCAATTCTGGAAGGTTGACAAACTCAACGACGACAACGACGCGCATCTGGAAGCCGCCAGAAGAATGGGGCATACGCCATTTGCAACCAATGCGGAGTTCGACCAAAAAAAGGCATTGCTCGTAAGCAGCCTTGTTTTTACGGAACTCAAAGATGGTGACTTTTTTGCTGTCAAGAAACTGACGCATTCCTATCCCTATTTGGTGCCCAGAGCCGTGGTCTTGCTCAATGAAATCGGAACTCGGTTTGAAGCAAAGCTGGAACGCCTCGAGATTACGCCCTTCAAGATGCAGATCAGCTCGGTGCTGCGAACTCTTGAAGGTCAGAATGGGTTGGGTAAGCGCAACACGAATGCTGCTCCGCTTTCAGCCCACATGTATGGTACGACCTTTGACATTTCCTACAAAGAGTTTCTTCAACAAAGTGGTGAGATTGCAAAAGAAGGCTTCTGTCGGCACGATCTGATGCGGCATGTCTTGGCCGAGGTACTGACCGAAATGCGGACGGAAGGCCGTTGCAAGGTTGTGATAGAGCGGAAGCAGGCCTGCTTCCACATTACGGTCGCCAATTAATCCTTAAATCGGGCAATGTTTTCTTGCTGACAAATTATGTTACATGGTTGGAGCATTTTTTTTAGGTTCGAAAGCCTATGTATCATCATTCAATCCTTGATTGGAATTTTTGGTCGAACTTCGCGTTCAACCTTAAACACCATCTTATGAACGCAAAAAGACTTCTGCTGCATCTACTTTGTTTGATCTTGATTCCTATAAATGCGCATGCATTAGAGAACATTAAGGTCGGTACATCCACCCGAACCATGTTGGTCTATGCTCCGAAAAATCTTGGGCTTAAACGGCCGATGATCATCTCCTGTCATGGAATGAATCAAAATGCCGATTACCAAAAAAACGAGGCTAAATTTTCAAACATAGCCGATACTGCAAAGTTTCTAGTTGTATTTCCAAACGGAATAGGTTCCAGCTGGGATATTTCCGGGAATTCGGACATCGATTTCATGACCACCATCATCGACACCATGGTTAGTCGTTACAACATCGATCGAAATCGAGTTTATCTTTCCGGTTTTTCCATGGGTGGCATGTTCACCTATTGGGCAATGGGAAAGATTGCCGACAAGATTGCGGCTTTTGCACCCATCAGCGGCTACCTGTTGGGCGGTTCCAGTTTCACCAGTTCGCGACCTGTACCCATCATTCACACTCACGGTACGGCCGACGATGTTGTTGCTTTTAGTGGTGTCGCAGCTTGTTTGGCTGGTTGGGTGAAGCGCAACAATTGTCCGACAACGGGGGTGGTCACTTCGCCCTATCCAGCCAGCATACCCAATTCCTCCTGTAAAAAAACGTATTGGGGTGTTGGTGACGAAGGTTCCGAGGTGGTTTTGATGGAGTTGGCCGGAAAAGGGCATTGGATTTCATCGGATTCCCTCAATGGCATCTATACCAGTCATGAAATCTGGAAATTCTGTAGAAGGTTCGCTCTCAACTTGGTAAATCCGGTTGTCAAAATAACATCGCCCAGTAGCAATGCTGCCTATACGACCTTTGATCCTGCTGGAACCATTGCCAAGGTTTCCCTTACCGCAACAGCTTCCGATCCGGACGGCTCCGTTGCATCGGTGGCATTTTATGACGGAGCGACTTTGTTGTTCACGGACGCATCGGCTCCCTACACCTATGAAATGGCCAATGTGGCAGTTGGTACACATACCATAAAGGCAGTGGTTACCGACAACGAAGGTAAAACGGGTCAAACGATCCTGTCGTTCAAGGTTGTTGCTACACAAACTCTTATCACGCTTTCCAGTGATTTTAACGCAGGAGGAATGCTGCCGTCCGGTTGGAAAACTTACGATGGAACAGAGCTGCGCACTGCTCCTTTAAACGGTCTGTCGTCGGGTTGCCGAATTCTTCAATTGACGGGTTCGCCACGTGATTTTGATTATGGAATGTACATTCGGAACACCACTGGCGGCAAGAATGCCGGTTATGCTGCCTATGGTCTTGCTGGTGCTGGTGCCGAACTGATTTTGGCTCCTGGTATTTATGAACTGAAGTATGTTTTTGCGAATTGGAACAATGCCTCCTTGACCGAACTGACTTCTCAGGTGGAATCTGTGAGCAACGGCAGCATCGTTAGCTCGAGGACAACCAAGCCTGTCAACAACATCGGAAATGCGACTTCGAACAGTTTCAGCGGTTCAAAGAACAGTTCATTGTGGTTTACTATAGCCGAAAGCGGTTCTTATGCGATTCGTTTTGTCACGGCAGATTTGACGATGGCTGATGTACTGTTTTCGACCATTCAATTGTCCAAGGTGACCAATGATCCGATGGCTGTGTATAAGTCTCAGTTGAATAAAGCGCTGGGCGTTGCCAAAACAACGTTGAAGGCTGCTTCCGACACGTTGTATGCTGGCGTACAATTCACCAATTTGAATAACATTTTCAACCAATACAATGAATGGTCATCCAGTAATTCTGCTGAATATGAATCGGCAGCACTGGCTCTTGATAATGCTTCAAATGCTTTGTTGGCTTACAAACAAGCCAAAGATGCTACTGAATCACAAGTAGTTGTATTCAAAGATAATTTTAATGTTGCGGGCGCGAATTCCCTTCCTCGTGGATGGAGGACTTTTGACAGCAGCACGCAGCGCAGAGGCCACCTCACTCAATTGGCCAATGGTTGCCGAATTCTGCAATTCACAGGAAGCCAGCGTGATTTTGACTTCGGCCTATACATCCGTAACATCGCTGGAACCGCCAATATGGGTTTTGCCAAGTTTGGTGCGTTGAACAGCGACTCCATCTTGATGTTGACGCCGGGTAAATACAAGCTGAGTTTTAAAGCCTGCAACTGGAATTTATCGGGTTTTGCTGCCATCACCGGAAAAGTGTGCAATCGTGCAGACAGTTCTGTCGTTGTGACTCAAACCTTCACCCCGACCACCAACATCGGCAACAACTTGGCCAACAGTTTCAGTGGTGCCACTTCGGTTCAACTCAACTTCACTGTTGCCAGTACAGGTGCGTATGCCTTGGAATTCTATTCTGCCAATTCGGGTTGGGGGGATGCGATCATCTCTGACATATCCCTTATTAAAACAGTCTATACCGATGTGAATGTGCCAACCCGTTCTGCCAACCTCAAACAAGTCCGATACTACAATCTGAATGGTGTCGAATTGCAAAGACCAACAAAAGGGTTTGTCATTCAACGTTCCGTCTACGAAGACGGTTCGGTTAAAGTCAGCAAGTACTTTTTGAAGTAGTTTTTAGAAATAGAGAGAGGGTGCCACTTAAAAAATGGCACCCTCTCTCTTTGATTACGAAAAAGTCTAGATTAAAGTCATTCCGTGGTCCTGGCACTTTTTGCGCATATCCTCCGGCCAGATGCTGGCTTGGATTTCGCCGATGTGTGCTTTGCGGAGTAGGAACATGCAGAGTCTGGACTGGCCTATGCCGCCGCCGATGCTCAAAGGCAATTCGTCGTTGATGAGTTTCTTATGGAAGTAGAGTTCCTTGCGGTCTTCGGCACCAGTGATTTCAAGTTGTTTCAACAGCGCCTTTTTGTCTACGCGAATGCCCATGGACGAGAGCTCCAATGAGCTGCCGAGTACGCTGTTCCATACGAATAGGTCACCATTCAGGCCAAGGAAGCCGTCTTCGTTTTCAGTGGTCCAGTCATCATAGTCTGGGGCACGATCATCGTGCTTCACACCGTTGGAGAGTTTGCCACCGATTCCAATGATGAAAGCTGCACCATTTTCTTTGGTGAATTCGTTCTCGCGTTCTTTCGGGCTGAGGTTGGGGTATTTGCGAACCAGTTCTTCGGCATGCACAAAGGCAATTTCTTCGGGCAGGCTGGGACGGATTTCGGGAAACTGTTCAAATACGAGGTATTCGGTTTGGCGGATGGCGCCATAAATGCGTTTGACAACGGATTTCAGGAAGTCGATGGTGCGGTTTTCTGCCGTCATGACTTGTTCCCAGTCCCATTGGTCCACATACAAGGAGTGCAGGTTGCCCAGCTCTTCGTCTGCTCGAATGGCGTTCATATCCGTATAAATTCCGTAACTGGGTTCGATGCCGTATTCACCCAACATGAGGCGCTTCCATTTGGCCAACGAGTGAACGATTTCAGCTTTCTGGTCGTTCATGTCCTTGATGGGGAAACTCACCGGGCGTTCTTTGCCGGAAAGGTTGTCGTTGATACCGGTTCCGCTTACTACGAAAAGGGGTGCGGTGACGCGACGAAGGCGAAGTTCGGATGAAAGACTTTGTTGAAAGAAATCTTTGATTTGTTTGATGCCTTGTTCGGTTTTTTTCAGGTCGATCAGGGCTTTATAACCTTTAGGAAGAATCAGATAGCTCATGATAGTAATTTTGAGGTCCTTAAAATTGTGGAGACAAATATACTTGATTATTCTGACAATTTGGTAGGTTTTTGTGCAAAAATAGACCAAAGTTCGTGTTTATTACGTCCAAAGAAGTCGTAAATGATTGTTTTTGACTTAAGCCTGCATCTTTCAATTCTGGAATTTTTATAAACCTCAAATCGTGCAGAAATATCGATTTTTATTGTACTTTTGTGGCCGTTTCGGTCCCGTAGTTCAATGGATAGAATAGTGGATTCCGGTTCCATCGATTGGAGTTCGAGTCTCCACGGGATCACGACCAAAAAAGGCTAACAGCTCATCATGAGGCAGTTAGCCTTTTTCTTTTCTGATTCTGTCCACCATCTGTCCGTCAGACTAAAAAGTTGTCTTGCTTAATTGCTTCGATTTTGATTTGGAACAACCTCCCTGAGCAAGTTGGTTTTATGTTCGATGTCGTAGACGATGGCTTCGACCGAAATGGTTGCCCCCGAAATTCCGTCGATGTTTTTTCCGGTAACCAGCTTTTTACTGCCATCGTAGTGACGAAACTGTTTCAGCCAATTTTTGGAAGAGATTTCTTGACCGTGGGTGGCTTGGTAGTTGTACACTTTCACATCCTGAACTGTGTATGAGGAATCAAAGAGGATGTAGTAGTCGAAGTATTCAAATGTTTCACCAAAGGCATCGGCAATAGAGGGAACCTCGCAGCCGCCAGCCCGACAAGCATTGACGCGACCGATGTAGACAAATTGGTTGTCTTTATTGGCTACGGTAAAATAGTTGCCCATTGGCACTTGACTCCTTGCATTGTCCGATAGGATCAGCTTATTAAGCTTGGTGGTGCTGGAGTCGGTTTTCTGCAATTCTTTCTTTAACGATGGGGGATAGAAATCCATGGATTGTTGTGCCGACAGTACAAGTATCAGAACCAACAGTGAAAAAAGAATCAGCGTATTTCTCAACATATTGTTTTATTTTAAAACATCACCCCTATACCAACATTCCAAACTTTAGAAAATTTAGTGGCCGATTCTGCTTTGACAAATTGGAGATCGGTCTTGACGACGGCACCCTTGGCCAGTTTGCAGGTGAGTCCGGTCGTCAGGGCTTGGTTGTTGTACGCCTTGTTTTGAACCAATGCTCCAGCAGTGGAGGCATGCGTATCGTACTGTTCGTAACGAACAAAGGGGGTCAACTCGGTTTGAATGTTTGTAAACGATCGCAGCACATTGTATCCTGCTTCCACGTAGTAACCGGTCATGGAACTGCCTAAATCGTTTTGCGTACCACTAACGGCTGTAAAACGGTTGTACTGTTCTGTGTTGCTGATGCTGGCGTAGTAGTATTGACCTCTAAGCTGCAAACCTCCAAGTGTATAACGTGCGTCTGCTCCAATCATGCTGATGCCTACGACGGAGGAATCGGCCTTGGCCAATGCTGCATTATCCGCTTTGGTTATACCATTATATATGGTACTCTGGGTTTTTCCGAAATAACCGGACAGGCCGACGTTTAGGTTTCGGATACCATAATATTCCACCTTACCAGTGAAGTTTGGAGAACTGATAAACGATTCGGCACCTTTTTGCCTTCCGTTTCTGAAGCCGTTTTTTCCGGACAGATTGCCCTTGCCGTTGTAGCCGTTGAAACCATTGACCAGGTACGCTTGGTACTTTAAAGAGGCATCGATGCTGGTGCCGCTGAGCCCGAAACCAATTTCACGCCAAGTTGAGGGTGAAATTTTGCTGTCCACCAAAGGACGCTCCACTCCGTTGAAGGTGGTGGGTTCATGGTACTCATTCACGATGCCCATGGGGATAAGCAGCAAACCAGCCCTCAGGTTGATCAGGTTGTTGACCTTGTGTTGCAAAAAGGCCTGTTCAATGTACACTTCGCTCACATGTTCGAATTCGATTTCGGAAACAAACTGCGTTTTGGCATTGAAATTGTAACCGAACATTAAAACCATTCGGTGTACGTCAAGGGTGCCGTTGCTTCTGATGTCCTTGCTGAACGGTTGGTTATAATGTACTTCGCCGTATCCGCCAACGATCAGTTTCCCATTGGAGTCCAGGATTTTCTCCGAACTGTTTTTGTACTTATTCGTTCGTTCTGATTGTTGCGCCTGCACGCCGATAACTGATAACATGAAAATCACTAAACTTAGTAATTGTCTCATTTTCTTATGTGGATTGATTCTGTATGCAAAATTACTTGGCAAACCCAAACTGTACAATCGCCATATGTAGCGATTTTGGTAGCTGTAACTCCCAATTAATGCGTACTGAGTGAATCAAAATCCAAATAATTTGCCTAAACGAGATATCTACATAAAAAAGAGCGTACTCTAATTATGGATTTTCACTAAAAGAAAAAACCTCATCAAGCGGTATGTTGAATACTCGGGCTATGCGAAAGGCAAGTTCCAGTGTTGGGGAGTATTTTCCGTTTTCGATAGCTACGATGGTTTGCCGTGTCACTCCTGTTTTATCAGCCAATTCCTGTTGGGTCAATTCGTCTGCTTGAAACCTCAACTTTCGGATGTTGTTGTTTATGTTGCACTTGTTCATGTTAAAAGCCTTTACGATAGTAATAAATCTTGGCGATTTCTGAAGTCGTGCTCGAAATGAATCCCGATGCAATCATCGTTAGGAACATCGCATAGGGTGGCATGCCAACAACCTGCGAAATCATCGACAATAAAAAGCCCATGATGAATATCCAGTGAGAAATCCGAATCGTTTTCAGCTCAATCAGCTTGTCGCGTTCATCAGACCGTGTATCCATGTCTTCGTTGGTGACAATTTTGTTGATGATGGCAAAAATGATGTGAATGATGATTTCTGCCACAATGGTCACTGGTATTAAAAATAGAAACGCTTTTCCCCAGAATTTGAAGTCGTTTAAAAGGGCTGGATTTTCGACAATGTAATGGTTGTAAACATAGAGTGCGTAAAATCCAAAAATCAGTGTGGTACTGATGAGTGTTACAAATACTTGTTTTTCTTTGTTGTCCATAATTACCTCCTTTGTTTTTAGTTAAGTATAATAAAATCGACACAAAGATAAAAATAATATACACGATGTCAAATATAATAGACATTACATGCTGTATATTAACACATATTAAGAGTTTGGAAAAATTATTTCACTAGGAGCTTGGAAAAGCAATCGAATCCTTGCCCTTCCATTCTGACCATATAGATGCCTGCTGGCAGCATCAAGGATATGTTGCCAACACTGACATTCTTGCTGACAACTGCCTTCCCCAAGGAATTATAAAGTTGAATCCTGCTTACATCTGGATTCATAAGTAAGGTCATACCGTCGTAAAAGCAGTATGAATTTTTGGCTGAAACCGACGAAAAGCCATTTGCCAGTGAAACGGTTAAAGTGCCAGTACCCTGAAAGAAAGTGGGATGCGTTGTCGAACTGAATGTTCCGGAGGTATAAGTGGTACCGTCTAAGATCAATTGGCCTATGGTTGCATTGGTGTTCAGGATGGCAACAGCTCCGGTAACCAACGAAAGGCTGGTTTGGGTTCCGGAGGCTTGGGCATGGTTGAAATAGACTTTATTGCCGCTACCGATGACGATTTTACCTTTTCCAAATGCATTGGCGGATGTTCCGTCGAAGGCTCCTGAGGAAGTGACTTGTCTGCTGGCGCGGGTGCCGTCCCAGGTACCAGTGAAATTGCTGTTGTCGCCTGCAAGAACCACTTTGGCCACCATGCTGGCGGTGTTGGTGTAGTTGTAGGCTTGAATGCTGCCTTTGCCCCGAATGGGTCCGTTAAAGGTCATTGCGTTGCCGGCGGCGTTACCGGACATCTGGCAATAAATGGCACTATCTACGACGATGGGTGCTGTCAAGGAGAATCCGAGTCCACTGGTGGCGTAGCTAAAGTAGGATCCGTTGTACATTAGGATGTCTCCTGTGCAGGTGGCGTTACCGACCAATCGTATGTTGCGTTTCACCAAGATGGTGGCAGCAAAAGGAGTGGCATCGGCTTCCATTTCCACATTGACAAAAGCCGTGTCACCGGCCAAGGGTAACAAGGCTGGTATGTAATTGGCAGCCGTACCCCATCGCTTGGCACTGGCTTGCTGAAAGGTGAACATGGTGGGTCGACCTACCAAGATGCTTTGCGTGCCTGAAAAAACAGAGGGATGGGTGGTAGCGTTGTAGGTTCCTGGGTTTTGGATCACACCATTAATATATAGTTGGTTGAGCGTCATGCCATAATTCAGGACTACCATTCCACCGGTTTCTATCTGAACTTTCGATTTCACATCGATGCTGTTTTCGGCATTGATGACGAGTGTAGAGCCGTTTTTAACGGTTACGCTTCCTTTACCAAGACTTTTGGAAAGTTTGGCTTCCATTGTGCCTTCTTTTACAATCAAATTGCCGGAATAATTGCTGTTGTCAGCATTTAGCAACAGTTTACCAGCGCCCGATTTGACTAAATTGTGCACGCCTGTTATGGTGGCCAGTATTTCCAATTGCCCTACAATGTTGATTTTTGCACTGTCTTTGGTGGCGATTTTGCCGGAAAGGGTTGTGGTGACAGCGGAGTACAGTTCGGCATTGTCCAAGGATAAGAAATTGACGGTCGAAGCGGTGGTGATGTCCAGTTTGGCACTTGGATTGAGTAAGAGGTCGGCGGTAAAAATACCACCATTGGCAATCATTGTCAGACCTGCACCCACGGATGCGGATTCACCCACAGCAGGGATTTTTTTGGGATCCCAGCTTGTGGAGTCCAACCATTGGGTCGTGAGTCCTGATCCTTTCCAGACATACGATTGTACAGAGGGTGCAACGGCAGATGGATCCCAACCGTCGTTTCCGTTCATGACTTTCTGAACGGTATAATCTAGTGCTTCCGTATCGGTCATGGCTCTGATGGTTGACCATTTGGCCCGATTGGTCATATCGGCGCCAGGTCCGGTGTTTTTGTATTCGAGAAATTTAATGGTGGTGGCTGTCATGGAGCTGTCCATGCCCCAAGTATCGCCCCAACCCTCGGGATGGATTTCGGCACACATGGAGCTATAAAGCCAAGCGACTTTCGGTGAACCGTGCCAAGGCCTGCCTAGCCTAACCAAGGCGCCATCGTCTCCTGCTCGTGGACTGCCGGTGGCATAAGTGAGGGCGCATTCGTTGAAGACAAAGCCATAGGGTTGCAAGGGGCTGGTGGAAGGTGCTGTGATCCAACCTCCTCCGAAACTACGAATTTCACAACCTTCGAAAAAAGCGGTTCCGCCTCCATAGATGTAGTCGGTGCGTCCTGTTACCAGGCAGCCTTTGAAATACGTCCTCAGGGCAACGTTCCATAGATAAATGGTGTCTTGATAACCCAACAAATTGCAGTTGATGAACATGCACTTGTCCGATTTGACGGTGATGGCCAATGCTTGACCGACAGGGCCGGCGGTGTTCCGGATGGTTAGATTCTCTGCCCTAAAACCAGTTGCTTGAATGGTGAGTGTCGCCGTGGTGGTGATGTTGTCGCCAGTCCATTTGGCTGCGTCTTCGGCAGGGCAAACACCTGTTGCACAATTGTATACGTGGTAGGAAAGGATGGTTTCGTCCCTGCTTTCACCAATCAGGGTGATGTTTGTTTTTTCGGAAGGCACGAAAAGTTTTTCTGTGTTGTACACGCCTCGTTTGATGTAAATGACGGTTCGTCTGCTGCTGTTGGAAGGGGCTGCGTTGATGGCTGCCTGGATGAGGGTGAAATTTCCGGAACCGTCTTGTGCCACTACGATATCGGCATTGTATGGATTGACTGCGAATAAGCTTGTACTAATTAGGCAAAGCAACGTGAGTAAAAAAATTTGAATTTTATTTTTCATGGTGGTTGTATTTTGGTGCAATAGTACGATTTAGGAATGAATCAATACAGCTTTATTTCACCTAAAAAGAGGAAGAATTTGCCAAACAGCAGCTTTTTCAATTTTTTTTTCACACATTTCGAGAACTTGTGCAAAATAACGATATATTTGTTTCCACCTTAAAATTGTTTCTACTATGAAGTTGTTAGAATACCAATCCAAGAAAATATTGAAGGAAGCAGGTCTTCCTGTTCCACGCAGTTTGCCGGTTGGATCCGTTAAAGAACTGCCAGCGGCTTTGAAAACACTGGGCATAACACGTGGTGTCGTCAAGGCACAGGCATTTACCGGAGCTCGTGGAAAAGCAGGCGGCATCCGACTGTTCACCAACGAACAGGAGGCGCTGGATTTCACCTCCCACATGATTGGAATGCAATTGGTTACTCATCAGACCGGGCCCGAAGGCGTTAAGATCCATTTGGTATTGATCGAAGAAGCTTGCCCGATAGAGAAGGAATTTTATGTGGCAATAACGCTGGACCGAACGGCGGTGAATCCGCTCATCATGATTTCGCCCGACGGTGGAATGGACATCGAGGCGGTTTCAGCCAATACACCGGAACGAATTTTGAAGTTGTATCCGGCTTTCAACCTGCCGCTTTCCTTGGAAGTACTTGCAAAAGCATCTGATTTTCTGGGACTTTCTGGGGACTTGGCCTTGCAATTTCATGATGTGTTGCAGAAGCTATACCAAGTCTATTACAATACCGATGCCATGTTGTTGGAAATCAATCCACTCGTGGTGACGGCCGATCAACACCTACTCATATTGGATTGCAAGCTGGACATAGACGACAATGCGAACTACCGTCAGATGGAAACCGGCGGAGACCCGAATGCGGAGAAAACACATTCGGAGATTGAGGCGGCGGAATGGGGGATGAGTTACATTTCCATGGATGGAAATATTGGTTGTATGGTTAACGGCGCAGGTCTGGCCATGGCAACGATGGATTCCATCAAGTACAATGGCGGAAGTCCGGCGAATTTCTTGGATGTGGGCGGCTCTGCTACAGAAGAGGCTGTTTCAGAGGCTATTGAGATTATTGCAGGTGACCATGCGGTGGAATGCATCCTAGTGAACATCTTTGGTGGAATCATGAGATGCGACACCATAGCAACCGGCATTGTAGCTGCTGTCAGCAAAAGTGCACAAAAAATCCCCATGGTCGTACGACTTGAAGGTAACAATGTGGAGCTTGGCAAACAAATTCTTACCGCCTCCGGACTAAATATTCAAAGTGCAGACAGCTTGGATGATGCTGCCAAAAAAGCTGTTTCATTAACTCGTAAAATCTCCTGATCATGGCCATACTTGTCGATCGTCATACAAGACTTATTACTCAAGGCATTACCGGTAAAGCCGGACTGTTCCATACGCTTCGCTGCAGCGAATACGGTACCAATGTGGTCGGAGGTGTGAATCCATTAAAGCACGGAACGTTTGTGGAAGAATTTCCTGTTTACGGTTCTGTAAGGGAAGCTGTTGATAGAACCGGTGCCAATACCAGCATGATCTTCGTCCCTGCTCCGATGGCTGCCAAAGCTATTATTGAAGCGGCTGATGCTGGAATCAAGTTGATTGTGGCTATTACCGAAGGCATTCCGGTTCGCGACATGCTGGAAGTTCGTCAATACTTGAAGGGTTCCGAATCCATCTTGGTCGGTCCAAACTGCCCTGGCATAACCACGGCCGGGGTGGCAAAAGTGGGCATTGCTCCTGGGTTCATCCATAAAAAAGGGAAGATCGGCATTGTTTCGCGTTCAGGCACGTTAACCTATGAAGCGGTATATCAGACTACTCTATCTGGCTTGGGACAGACGACAGCCGTTGGAATCGGCGGAGATCCGATTCACGGACTGAACCACATTGATGTCATTCGTATGTTTGAAGAAGATCCTGAAACGGAAGGGATTATTCTGATTGGTGAAATTGGCGGAACGGACGAAGAGGTTGCTGCCGAATACATCAAATCCAATGTGACCAAGCCAGTTGCCGCTTTCATTGCAGGGGCTACTGCTCCCAGCGGGAAACGCATGGGTCATGCCGGTGCCATTGTCAATGGTACCAGTGGAACAGCTGCCAGCAAAATCAAGGCGTTGGAAGATGCCAATGTTTTTGTTGCCTTGACCGCCTCTGAAATTGGTGGCAAGATGTGTGCAGCGATGCTTTATTACCACAAGCAATGCACCTGTTCCGAGTTCTACGGACGTAAATAATTCTTATTTGGTGGTGTGTTCCACCCAAATGAGCTTTTCCGTGTCGAATCCTATTTTTTGGGCCAGATCCAAGTAACTCTGCTTGATGTTTTCTGGCATCGTGGTTTCTCTAGAGAGTATCCAAAGGTATCCGAGGTCACTACCGGCAATTAGGGCGTATTTATAGGCGGAGTCTAAGGCAATGACATTATAACCCCCGTAAAACGGGCCGAAAAAGGAAACTTTGAGTCGGGCTTCGTCGGGTGTGGTTGCAAATTTGGCTTTACCGACGGCTTTTTTCCAAATCTTATCCGTGTAGTTGTAACCGCGGTTCTCCACTCGGATGCTACCGTTTGGATTCATCGAATAGGTTGCCGTCGTGTTGTTTAATCCGCGTTCGAAACGAAAGTCGAAGCGGGCGATTTCGTACCATTTCCCTAAATAACGATCTGCATCAAAGGGCTTTATGGCTACTGCTCCTTCTGGGATGTTGGCGCAGGCGTTAAAGGTGAATAACCCAACGATGAATGCCAGTAAATTTCTGAATTGATTTTTCATTTTCTTATTGTTTAAATTCGTAGGTACCATAAAACGGTTTGCGGGTTTTGACTTCAATACCTTGGACGATGATGGTGAAATCGCCGTTTCGGTCCGATGTGTTGCAATTGAACGATATTCTGCCAGTTGAATCGGTATAAAGGTTTGGTGACCAATAGACGGTTGTTCGGGTTTCGGCCTTTAAAAAGGAGGAATCAGAGAACTCTGGATTGTAAAAAGTGTTTGGCCTACTGATGTTCTTGATGGGAAAATAATCGATGGAACCGGATACTGCTCCAAAAGCTGGGGTTGAAAACGGCTTTCCGACTCCATTGTAAACAAACAACTTTCCTCCTTCGCCACCAGCATAGACGTAGCCAACCACCGGTTTATATCCGCCAGTTCGATGGTTCTTGCAATTGAAGACGTTGTATTCCTTACAGATATAATCCTCTTTTTTGCCCATGTTTCTGTCGCTTTCGTAAGAGCCGCTTCGTGACTCCACCGATACTTCTTTCAATTGAATGACCTTGGTCAGGGTGATAAGGGTAGGCGGTACGTATTTGGTGAACGTGTTGACTTGTTGGGGGAAGTTTAGGGATTCACCCAAGCGTACGAATTCGTCCATTTCTACCGAATAATCATTCATTTTAAGGTTGTAATCCTCCGTGAATAGTGGCCCGGGTTTAAGTATTTTTACTTCTTTTGGATTGACAAGCAACGATTTCGACGGGATGGAAAAAGTACCGTTTTCATTTAAAGTAACCGCCTCTGCCCAATCTTTGAAGGAATACCTTATCTTGCTGATCTTAGGTGGATTACCTTGTTGACTTCCACCCTGAAACATTTTCATCAGTGGATCCAAGTCTTTTTTATCGGCTGAAGTCGTGGATTCAAGCATCATACGTTCCAGTTTAATCGGCTTTTTGCTTTTTGAAGTGACGTAACCAGTGATACCTCCTGCATTTTCCAAAAGACGAATATAACCTGTCGGCCGAAATCGGAGCAACGGTCCCCATGTTTTATGTCCCCAGTTCATCGTTAAGAGGCGATCGTCAAAATCGGGTTCAAATTCATTATTAATTGTGGAGCTTGGGCCGAACATGTTCTTGAAATAGTAGGATTGGAGAATGGTTCGGTAGGTACTTTTGTTCAAACTATTTTTTTCAACGACAGAAACCGATAGGTTGGTGGCAACAGGATTGTTGTTCGAATCGGTGACGCTCAGATTCACTTTAATTGATGTACGGCCTTTTTTTGCGTTTTTTGCGGTGCTGAATTGTACTTTGTAGGGATTTTCGGGTTTGCTCAGAATATAGCGTTCTGCCTTAGGGGCGGACACCGAATCGAACACAGCCAGGTTCAGAATGGCTTTGGACTGATCTTGCAACGGCAGGTCGATGCGTATGGAATCACCGTTTTTAATACTCAGGGATTGACTCCATAGAATCCGATCCATGGACCGAAGTACGAGCCTGGCAGAGTCACCTTGATTCTTATTGGTCAGCACAGCCGTGGTGTTGTTCTTGTCTTTTTCAATTCGCATCCCGTAGCCTTCCGATTCAATTGTTCCTGGAAATGCCAGTTGTGTAGTCGTGTCGTTCTCATGAACTGCCAAGCTATAAAGTGCGTTCATATGTGGAGTAAACCGGATATTCCCCAGTCCATGTTTGTTGGTTTTTGTACGACCGATGATTTTTTGGTCTTCCAGTAAATCCAGGGGCACTTCCATGGGGTTTTTGTTGTCGTCTAGGATCTCAAAAATCGTACGGTTTGGAACACCCTCCAGAAAATGCCCACCTTCGGCGTATGCGTTGACTTTCGCCGAATTGCCCTCATGCCTCAGATTCAAGATGAGTTCGGCGAACTCTTTATCCCGATTTACTCGAATCTCACACCGAACCATTTCCGTGTTATCAATTTTCGGATAGGTGAATCGTACATAAGCCTCCCCCAAGCTGTTGGTGGTGATTGAGCCTTTTTTAAGAAGTTGTTCGCCGACCCAAAGGCTGAACTTTCCCTTCAGCGATTTACTGGATCCGGACTTGACTTTGGCCAGAATCTCAACTTTATCTCCCCGGTGTACTTTTTTCAGATTGGTGACAGATGCTTCTGCTTCCAGCCGATTCAATATGTTGTTGCTCACCGTAATGGGTTGAACGAAGACGTCACTTGGATTCAAGCTCATCATTCGGTCTGTGTAGGCATAGAAATAATAGGTTCCTTCGGATAGCGTGTCGGGAATCAAGATGTCTCCGTGGGCTCGGATGTCGTACATGGGGAATTGTTTCTCCAGTACCTTGTTCTTCTTGCGGTCGGTGATGCGGACGTAGAGCACTTCGTTCAGGATGGGGGTGAGCACGTAGGCTTTGAACCAAAGGGTGTCTTCAGGAGTGTAGGTGTTTCTGTCCAGGTGTACGTACAAGTTGATGACCGGTTTTTCCAAATTGTACGTTTCCAATCGTTCCTGTAAGGTATCCACCAGATTGATTGCTTTCAATTTTGGAATGAGTAAGAATCCAACCATCAAAATCATGAAAATTCTCAATTTCATTCCTGAAACGTATTTAAAGTTTGTGTTACGTGCGAAGATAGTGATTTTTAAAAACTTTGGTCGTTTACCGACAAAAAACCGCCTATTGCACCTTTTTTGGGAACTGGATTAAACGTATGGGTGCTTTTGGACTCAAAGCAGTGTAAACAGATTTGGAAAACAAACCGATTAAAAATAGTTACAGTTATGAAGAAGATTATTAGTGTATTAGTTCTTGCCTTATTGGCATCGGGCATGTCTCTGACAGCCCAGAATCGTGGAAATGGTGCTCCTCAGGGTGCAGGTGAAAAGATGGGTAAACCTGGAATGGGTATGATGAAGGAGCTGAATCTGACGGATGATCAAAAAGCCAAATTGAAGGTGATGCATCAGGGCTTTGCCGTACAGGATTCCGTATCGAAGGTTCAGCTAAAAAAGCAACGTGAATCTGTTCAGGCTGAACGTCAGTTGGCACTTGCCAAAATTCTGACACCGGAGCAATTGCTTCAGTTGGATAAAATCCGTGTGGAAAAAGGGCAGAAGGCTGCTAAAAAGGGTCAATTTGGTCCGGGTAACGGAAAAAAGGGTTTCAGACAGGGCGGTGTTGCAGGACAGGGTCGTGGACGGATGGGTCAAATGGGCCAAGGTGGCCAGATGGGTCAGGGTCGTGGACAAATGGGCCAGATGAGTCAAGGACGTGGACAAATGAAGGGTCAAATGGGTCAGGGTGGCCAGATGGGTCAGGGTCGTGGCCAGATGATGGGTCAGCGTGGTCAAATGGGACAAGGTGGTCAAATGAGGCCCATGGCTGCTCAAATGATGCATAAACGTGTCAAGGCCTTCCATATGCAAGCAAAACGGACGAACAAAGCACCGATGGTGAATCCGGAAGTTCGCATCAAAAATCAGGTGGAACGCATGACCAAGCAGTTGGATTTGACACCGGAACAGGCTTCACAAATTCAAAACATTCAAACGAAGCATTTCAAAAAGGACATTGCCAAGTATCAAAAGGCTCAGAAAAAGCGTGATGCTCAGTTCAAAAAGAACCATGGCAACATTGATGAAATCAAAGCCGTACTGACTCCGGAACAGGTTAAAAAGATGGAAGCGATGAAAGAAAAGGCTCCAAAAATGGGACGGATGAATGATCCAATGAATGGTCCGATGAACGGTCCTGGGAACGGGAGAAACTAAACAACTGGTTCAGTTAAATAGTAAGGGGCGGTATCAATACTAGGATGCTGCCCCTTTTTTGTGTGCTAAGTCTAGGTTTTGAGGCTTACGCCTTGGTGTTGCGGAAAGCTTCCAGCAATTCCGGCCAGGCTTCGTTTAGGGCGTTCATGCTGTCAAATAGCAAATCGGCTCCAGCGTCAAGCAAGTGGTGGTCTTGAAGTTTGCCGGTGTTGACGGCGATGGTGAAGAGGCCTGCTGCTTTGGCGGATTCCACACCAAGTGGTGCATTTTCGACGACAAGGACATTGTTTGCTAGGACACCTGATTTTTTAAGCCCCTGCAAGTAAGGTTCGGGATGCGGTTTGCCAATGGTTACATCGAAAGCGGTGACCATTCTGCTTTGAGTGAATTGGTCGGGGAAAAAGAGGCTCAGTTTGGTGAGCAGTGATTTCTGGCCGGAACCTGTAACTAGGATGCGTTTGAGGTGGTCGGCTTTCACTTTGTTCAGTAAATCCAAGGCCCCTGGCATCACTGGGGCAGGAGGAGCGGCTTCGAACAGTTCCGATTTCCGTTTGTATATTTTCTGAATTTCTTCTTCGGTGGCTTCGCGGCCAAGGGAGCGACGGTATACGATGCCAATGGTGCCGCTGCCGGTGCGGCCTTCGTGCAAGTAGCCTTCTTCTTCAGTGAAATCAACACCCATTTCGACCAATGCTTTTGTCCAGGAAACGGCGTGGATGGGCATGGAATCGAATAGGACGCCGTCCATGTCGAAGAGCACGGCTTTCAAGTCGATGGAGGGGTAGTTGTTCTGTTGAAGGTACTTCTGAATGGCTTCGGCAAATTCGGACATGGGGAAATTTGTAAAGTGAAAGCCCCCTGACCATAAGGAGAGGGGGCTTTTCAAAAATTAGAGACGTTTTTTGATGGCTTCGGTTTCTTTTTCGAACCCAGGCTTTTCAAGAAGGGCGAACATGTTCTTTTTATACGCTTCCACACCGGGTTGGTCGAAGGGGTTCACACCCAAGACGTAACCGCTGATGCCACAGGCTTTTTCGAACATATAAAGGAGTTGGCCGATGTAGTATTCATTCAAAGCAGGAATTTCAATTTTCAGATTAGGAACATTTCCGTCCACGTGAGCGATCTGCGTGCCGAGTTCGGCCATTTTATTGACAGCGTCCACACGCTTGCCGGCCAAGAAGTTGAGGCCGTCCAGGTTGGCGTCGTCGGTAGGGATGACCACCTCGCGGTTGGCGGTGCCGATGGTGAGGACGGTTTCGAAGATGATGCGTTCGCCTTCCTGAATCCATTGACCCATGGAGTGCAGGTCGGTGGTGAGGTCTACGGCAGCTGGGAAGATGCCCAGGTTGTCCTTGCCTTCGCTTTCACCGTACAGTTGTTTCCACCATTCGGCAATGAAGTGCAGTTTGGGGTGGTAGTTGACCAGAATCTCAATTTTTTTGCCAGACTTGTAGAGTTCGTTGCGGGTGGCAGCATAGACTGCGGCAGGATTGGCTTCGAAAGCGGTATCCAATCCACAAAGTTTTTCCATGGCGAGGGCGCCGGCAACAAATTGACGGATGTCGTGTCCGGCTACGGCGATGGGCAGCAAGCCAACTGGAGTCAGTACGGAGTAGCGACCGCCTACATTATCGGGGATCACGTAGGTTTTGTAACCTTCGAGGTTGGCCAGGGTACGCAAAGCACCGCGCTGGGCATCTGTTACTGCGACGATGAGGTTTTTGGCTTCGGCTTTGCCAACTTGGTTTTCCAGCATCGTTTTGAGCAAGCGGAAGGCAAGGGCGGTTTCAGTCGTGGTGCCTGATTTGGATATATTGATGATACCGAAGGACTTACCCTTGAGGTAGTCGGTCAGTTCGGACAAGTAGTCTTCGCTGATGTTGTGGCCGGCGTAAACGATGACGGGGCCGGTGCGTTCTTTCTGAAGCCAGTCGAAACTGTTGTTCAATGCTTCAATAACGGCTTTGGCAGCCAGGTAGCTTCCGCCGATGCCGGCAACCACGACGACTTCGCATTTGCTGCGGAGAAGATTGGCAGTGGCTTGTATGTCGTTCAAAAATTCTTCGGAGATGGAGGAAGGCAGGTCAAGCCAGCCCAGGAAATCATTTCCTTTGCCTGTTGCATCGTGCAGCATTTTATTGGCAGCGGCAGTTTGCGTTGCGTAGGCGTTGATTTTTTCCTTGGAGACAAAACCCAGAGCTTTGTCAATGTTGAGTTTGATGGTTTCCATTATAATGTGTGTTAGCGGAGTGATTCGGTGAGCAATCGGATCTCGATGTTGGGTGAAATCCGTTCGTAAAGAATGTTGTAAACGGCGTCCAAAATGGGCATGTTCACGTGGTAGCATTCGTTGATTTCTTTGATGCACTTGGTGGCATAATAGCCTTCGGCAATCATTTCCATTTCAATGTGGGCAGTCCTAACAGAGTAGCCTTTACCGATCATGGTGCCGAACATGCGGTTGCGGCTGAATTTGGAATAGGCGGTGACCAGCAGGTCGCCCAGATAGACCGATTCGTTGACGTTGCGAAGGGTCGGATGGGCGGTATTGATGAAGCGGCCGATTTCCTGGATGGAGTTGGCGATGAGTACTGATTGGAAATTGTCGCCGTATTTAAGACCGTGGCAGATCCCTGCTGCGATGGCGTAGACATTCTTCAAAGTCGAAGAATACTCCACTCCGCAGATGTCGTCGGAAATGGTGGTTTTAACAAAAGCACAGGTGAATTTTTGTGCGACGCTTCGGGCACGTTCCTTGTTGGTACAGGCGATGGTCAAGTAAGAAAGGCGTTCCAATGCCACTTCTTCTGCGTGACAAGGGCCGCCGATGGCAACGATGTTTTCCATCGGTACACTGAATTCTTTGATGAAATAGTCTGAAACCAACATGTTTTCGTCGGGTACAATCCCTTTGATGGCGGTGACGATGAGTTTGTCACTGATGGGTTGGTTCAGCTTTTTGAGATGCTGTTTCAGGAAAGGTGAGGGCGTGGCAAACAGTAGGATGTCGGAAGCTTTTACGGCCAGGTTGATGTTGCTGTAAAAATGAATCCGGCTCAAGTCGAATTTAATGCCGCTCAGGTAGGTGGAATTGTGCCCGAGCTTTTTGAATTCCTCTATTTGAGAGGGGCGACGCATGTACCAATTGATCTTTTCGGTACCATTCGACATCAAAATCTTGGCGAGTGCGGTAGCCCAGCTTCCTCCACCCATGATGCAAATTTTTCCCTGGAATTCCATTCTTGGTTTAGTTTAGGTTTTCGATCCAGCTTTTTACCTGATCCTGGGTCGGGTTGGTCAGTTCAAGTTTGTGCTTTTTATTGAGGCCGCAGAGTTCTTGGTGGAATTTACCAAAAGTAAGGCCTTTTAGACTTTCTACGGTCAAATAACCTGCTTTTTGCATCGGAGCTACCCATTCTTCAGGGATTCCGATGGCGGTATAAGAGGTTGCGGGATCTTTTTTAACGACTTTTTCGGGACGCATTTGCGGGAAGAAAAGAACTTCCTGAATGGTGGTCTGGCCGGTGAGCAACATCACAAGGCGGTCCATGCCGATGCCCATGCCCGACGTGGGAGGCATGCCGTATTCGAGAGCACGGACAAAGTCCATGTCGATGAACATGGCTTCGTCATCACCCTTTTCAGCCAATGCGAGTTGTTCCTGGAAGCGGCCGAGCTGGTCGATGGGGTCGTTGAGTTCGGAATACGCGTTGGCGATTTCCTTGCCGTTGATCATCAGCTCGAAGCGTTCGGTCAGTTCGGGGTTGGTTCGATGGCGCTTGCACAGGGGCGACATTTCGTAGGGATAATCCGTAATGAAAGTCGGTTGAATGTAGTTGCCTTCTGAAGTGGCTCCGAAGATTTCATCGATGAGTTTGCCCTTGCCCATGGAGGCGTCTTGCTCGACGTTGAGTTTTTTGCAGACTTCTCTTAAACCGCTTTCGTCCATGCCATTGATGTCAATGCCGGTGTTTTCTTGAATGGCGTCGATCATGGTGACACGGCGGAACGGTGCCTTGAAGCTGATTTGCTTGTCTCCGACTACGAGTTCGGTGCTGCCGTTCACTTCGAGGGCGATGCGTTCCAGCATCTGCTCGGTGAAGGTCATCATCCAGTTGTAGTCTTTGTAGGAAACGTAGATTTCCATGGCGGTGAACTCGGGATTGTGGGTGCGGTCCATGCCTTCGTTGCGGAAGTTCTTGGAGAATTCGTACACCCCTTCGAAACCGCCGACGATGAGGCGTTTCAGATAGAGTTCATCGGCGATGCGGAGATACAATGGGATGTCCAGCGCGTTGTGGTGGGTGGTGAAGGGACGAGCTGCCGCTCCACCGGGGATGGATTGTAGAATCGGAGTTTCCACTTCCATGTAGCCGCGTTCGTTGAAGAAGTTGCGCATGGAGGTGAACACTTGGGTGCGTTTGCGGAAAATGTCCTTGACTTGGTTGTTGACGACCAAATCCACATAGCGTTGGCGGTAGCGGAGTTCGGGATCGGTGAAGGCGTCGAAGACTTCGCCGTCCTTTTCTTTGACTACTGGCAGTGGCTTTAATGTTTTTGCTAAAAGGGTCAACGTGGTTGCGTGGATAGAGATTTCCCCCATTTGGGTGCGAAATACGTAGCCTTTGATGCCGACAAAGTCGCCGATGTCGAGCAATTTCTTGAATACCGTGTTATAGAGCTCTTTGTCGTTTTCGTCCGGGCAGATGTCGTCGCGGGTTAGGTATACCTGAATGCGACCTTCGGAATCCTGCAGTTCCATGAAGGAAGCTTTGCCCATGATGCGGCGGGTCATGATGCGACCTGCGATGCAAACCTGGCGGGGTGTTTCTGCGTCGTCCTTGAAGCTTTCAAGGATTTCTTTGGAGAATGCGTTGGTGGGAAATTCTTCGGCAGGGTATGGGTTGATTCCTGCATCACGCAGTGCCTGAAGACTTTGTCTTCTGCCGATTTCCTGTTCGCTTAAATCTAAGAGGCTCATATAACTTTATTTTAATAGGTTGACCAGTTCGGCGGTCTTTACTAGTATTTGTTCGCCGGTGGTCATATTTTTTAGGGTAATGCTGCCTGATGCTATTTCTGTTTCACCGGCTATGGCTACATACGGAATCTTGCGGGTATCTGCATAGCCCATCTGCTTTTTCATCTTGGCGGCCTCGGGATAGATTTCAGCCGAAATGCCTGCCTCGCGAACGGATTTGACGAGTGGAAGGCAGTAGGCGCATTCTTTGTCGCCGAAATTGGCGAAGAGGACCGTTGTGGTTTTCAATGCTTCGGCTGGATACAATTCAAGGCTGTTGAGCACGTCGAAGATGCGGTCGGCACCAAAGGAGATGCCTACTCCGGAAACTCCGGTAAGGCCGAAAACGCCGGTGAGGTTGTCATAGCGACCGCCGCCGGTGATGCTGCCCATTTCGGTGTCCAAAGCCTTGACTTCGAGGATGGCGCCGGTGTAGTAGTTGAGGCCGCGGGCAAGTCGAAGGTCGAGTTCAATGGAGGACTTCACGTCGAGGCTTTCGGTCAGGTTGAAAATGGTTTCGAGTTCAGCCACGCCTTTGAGGCCGATTTCGGAGGCTGCCAGGATGTTTTTGAGATTGGTTATCTTATCGCTGTTGCTGCCATCCAATTTCAATATCGGCTGAAGTCGATCAACCGCTTCATCGGATAAACCTTTATCTTTTAATTCCTTATTGACATTATCGAGGCCGATTTTGTCGAACTTGTCAATGGCCACGGTGATGTCGGTGAGGCGTTCTGTTTCACCTAGAATTTCGGCGATGCCACTCAATACCTTACGGTTGTTGAGCTTGATGCAGACGTTCAGACCGAAGCGCTTGAATACTTCGTCGATGATTTGGATGAGTTCCACTTCGTTGAGAAGGGAGTCGCTGCCCACCACGTCGGCGTCGCATTGGAAGAACTCGCGGTAACGGCCTTTTTGGGGACGGTCGGCACGCCAAACGGGTTGAATCTGAAAGCGTTTGAACGGGAAGGAAATTTCGTTTTGGTGCATCACCACGTAACGGGCAAAAGGCACTGTTAGGTCGTAACGGAGGCCTTTTTCGCTGATTTTCGTGGTGAGTTTGGAAGAATTGTTGATCACGTTCTGGTCATCGATTCCATTCATGAAGTCGCCTGAATTCAAAATCTTGAACAACAGCTTGTCGCCTTCTTCGCCATATTTGCCCATCAAGGTGGACAAATTCTCCATGGCAGGCGTTTCAATCTGCTGAAAACCATAGAGGTAGAAGACGGACCGGATGGTGTCGAAAATATAGTTTCGTTTCGCCATTTCGAGAGGCGAAAAGTCACGGGTTCCCTTTGGTATGGACGGTTTTTGAATGCTCATGTATTAGTTTCGACGGGCACCGCCCAAGAAGATCATAATGTAATAAATGAGGGTGGCCAAGGATCCGAGTGCGGCAATCACATACGTATAGGCTGCCCAGCGCAGGGCGTCCGTAGCCATGGGGTAAGTGGAAACGTTGGTAATGCCGGCGTTGCTCAACCAAGCGATGGCACGCTGGCTGGCGTTGATTTCAACCGGCAGGGTGACAAAGCTGAAAATGGTGGTCAGGGCGAAAAGCACGATGCCGATGAGTAATAGTTGTGGGAAATAGCTCAGCAGCAGAATTCCTGCAAGCAGAATCCATTGCATCCACTTGGAAGCAAAGCTCACTGCCGGAACCAATTTGGAGCGCAGGTTTAGGAATACATACGCGTTGGCATGCTGAACGGCGTGACCGCATTCGTGGGCAGCTACCGCTGCGGCAGAGATGCTTTCACCAAAATATACGTCATCGCTAAGGTTCACCACTTTGGTAGCGGGGTTGTAATGGTCGGTAAGTTGACCTGGTACATGTTGTACCTTGACATCGGTAATGCCGTTTTCGCGCAGCATTTTCTCGGCCACATCCTTACCTGTTAGGCGGTTAGGCAATGGAATGACGCTGTATTTTTTGAATTTGGATTGCAGAACTTTCTGCACGATCCAGCTCGCCAATGCAAAAGCAATGAAAATGACCCAGATGGACATGTTTGCTCCAAAAAACGTTGGAACATATAAGAATAAAGTGCTCATAATCTGTAGTTTATAGTTATTACTTGAAAAAAGTCACTCATGAATGCAGTGCCTTTTTTCTAAAAAGAACTGCTATTCGTAACGTAGAATGGTTTGTTCGCGGTCCGGTCCTACTGATACGATCTTGATGCGTACACCCAATTCCTCTTCCAGGAAGCTGACATAATTGTTGAATTCTTCTGGGAATTCGTCCTCGGACTGCATCTTGCTCATATTGGTTTTCCAACCAGCGAGTTCGGTATAAATGGGTTCCACACCTTCGTTGATGTCAAACGGAAATTCTTCGGTTTCAACGCCGTTCACATTATAGGAAACGCAGGCTTTGATCACATCGAAATCGTCCATGACATCGCTTTTCATCATAATGAGCTCGGTTACACCGTTTATCATGATGGCATAGCGTAGGGCAACAAGATCTACCCAGCCGCAGCGACGGGGACGACCGGTGACCGAACCGTATTCATGACCTTTGTCGCGCATGTCCTGACCGATTTCATCAAAGAGTTCGGTCGGGAAAGGGCCGCTGCCCACTCGTGTGCAATATGCTTTGAATATCCCAAAAACCGTGCCAATCTTGTTCGGGGCGATGCCGAGTCCGGTGCAGGCGCCTGCGCAAATGGTGTTGGAGGAAGTTACGAATGGGTAGGAACCGAAATCCACATCGAGCATGGTGCCCTGAGCGCCTTCACAAAGTACACCTTTGCCTTCGTACAATGCCTTGTTGACAAAGTGTTCGCTGTCGATGAAGGTAAATTGTTTCAGGCATTCGATGCCTTCGAACCAATCCTTTTCGAGGGAGGTCAGGTCGTATTCGGTGTAGTCCATCTGACGAAGGGTTTCTTCGTGACGGGCAGTGGCGATTTTGTATTTTTCGTCGAAATTGTGCAGAATGTCACCTACACGCAAGCCATTGCGACTAACTTTGTCGGTATAGGTCGGGCCGATGCCTTTGCCGGTGGTGCCGATTTTGCTGGCACCTTTTGAAGCTTCATGTGCTGCATCCAGCAAACGATGGGTTGGTAGGATGAGGTGGGCTTTCTTGGAGATGAGCAGGCGTTTGGTGAGCGGATGGCCACTGGCCATCAACTGGTCCACTTCCAACTTGAATAAGGCAGGGTCGAGAACTACACCGTTGCCGATGACGTTGATCTTGTCTCCCTGAAAAATGCCGGAAGGAACGGAGCGAAGCACGTATTTCTGTCCGTCGAATTCCAGCGTATGCCCTGCATTCGGACCACCCTGAAAGCGACAAACCACGTCGTAACGCGGAGTCAACACATCCACTACTTTTCCTTTTCCTTCATCGCCCCATTGGAGCCCCAGCAAAACATCTGCTTTCATATGACTTTTTCGTTTGAAATAATTCGTTTTGGCACACTTAAAGCGCAAGAAAGGTGAACCTTGCCTGCGTTTTTTAACATTTCCATCGTTTTTTTGGAAACCACACAAAGATACAAAAAGAATGGGTAATTTTTAAATATCCACCTCAAAATACGATGCTTCGAAAAGGGTTCAACAATTGACTGTTGCCTTGGATGTGCTTAACCTAATTGGTCGAATTGATTTGAATGTTCGTTTCCTTAAACGTTTTACCTTGAACCGTTAAGTTGATTGCCCCGACTTTGGTTGAAGATTGCACCAGTACAACCAACTTGCCATTGAACAGCTTCATGGTTGGCAGATGAAACAGTTCCAGCGAAGTGGCATCTCCGTTGCAAGCAGCCCTATAACTGCCTTGACCTGTCACTTTGAACGTTAATTGATCGTTGGCAAGGGGGCAAGGATTTCCCTTTTTGTCCACGACTGAAACCGTGACGAAGGAGATGTCTTTTCCATCGGCTTTCAGTATAGATCGATCGGCTTCCAGAATCAATTTATACGGTTTTCCGGCTGTAACCACCTGCTTTTCGGCTACTGGTTTTCCTGCTTTGTCGAAAGCCACCACTTTGAGGGTGCCCGGTTCGTATTTGACGTCCATCCACATCAAACGGTATTTGCTTTGGGGGGAGGCATCGTTTTTCTTCTGCACGCCCTGGCTTTTGCCGTTGACAAAGAGTTCGGCACTGTCGTAATTGGTGTAAACAAAAACCGGTGTAACTTGGCCTTCGCGTCCAGTCCAATTCCAATGGGGAAGGATGTGCAAGGTTTTTTCCTGGGTGTTCCATTGGCCGCGGTATAGGTAGTATCGGTCTTTGGGCAAACCTGCCAAATCACAAATGCCAAAATAGGAGCTGCGAGATGGCCACCTATTGTCGTAGGGAGTCGGTTCGCCCAAATAGTCGAAGCCTGTCCAGACAAATTGACCGATGACCCAAGGCTTGGTGTCCTCCATGATGAAATCTTCCTCGGGCAAATTCGACCAGCTACAGTATTCCAAATCGTAGGAAGAGCATTGGCGGTCGTCGTACTCCTTTTTGTTGGATTTTTCGACCGGAAACTTGTAGACGCCACGTGAACTGACGGTGGATGCCGTTTCGGAACCCAATATAAATCCTTGAGGGAATGCTTTATAGGCATCTTCATACAACTGAACCCGATAATTCAAGCCAGGTATGTCCAAAAGCGCTCCAAAACCGGAGGCCATGGTCGCCTTTACCTGATCCATACCGACAGTAACTGGTTTGGTGGGGTCTTCACGGTGAAAAATATCCTGCAGCCATTTGGCTCGCTTGACGCCTTCTGAACCGAATTGGTCGGGCACCTCATTACCAGCGCTCCACATCACGATGCAGGGATGGTTTCTGGTGGCGTGAACCAGGTTGACGACGTCTTTCTCGGCGTCGGTATTGAAAAAGCGGTTGTAGCCGTTCTTGACTTTTGGTTTGGCCCATTCGTCAAAGGATTCAGCCAAGAACATAAAACCCATTTCGTCGCATAGTTCGAGTTGTTCCAAGGAAGGCATGTTGTGGGAACTCCGAATTGCATCGCAACCCATGCCCTTTAAGATGGTGAGCTGCCTACGCAAGGCCGCTACATTGATGGCTGAACCCAATGGCCCCAAATCGTGGTGCAAACAGACGCCTTTGAACTTGCGAACTTTCCCGTTCAGGCTGAAACCGACGCCAGCTTTGTAACTGATTTCACGAATGCCGAAGCGCGTTTTGGTTTCGTCCTTAAGTTCCGAGCCTGCGTAAAGTTTGCTAATTGCCGTGTATAAATAGGGTGTTTCAGGACTCCAAAGTTGGGGGTTCGATACAGCCATATTTTGGTCGAATTCTGTACCGAATAGTGTTTGGGTCTTGTCTGAAGCTACGGTGTCCCCTTTTGCGTTCAAAATGTAGGTGAGTAGTCGAAGGTTGGAACCGGTGGCTTTGGTCTTGATGTTTACTTTTGCCAAGTTGCTACTAATGAAGGGCGTAGTAATGAAAGTACCCCACTGGTCGATGCTCTCTTGATTCTTTACGATGATGCGGACGTTTCGGTACAAACCTGCGCCTGGATACCATCTGGAGGATAAGCCTTTGTTGGACAACTGAACTGCCAGGGTGTTTTTTGAACCTGCGATCAATTGGTTGGTGATATCCAGGTAGAAATAATTGTACCCATAGTTCCACTCCCCAACTTTTTGTCCGTTAAGATAGACTCTAGGTTCACTCATGGCGCCTTCGAATAGGATCAACGCTTTTTGACCAGTCTTGAAGTGTGGCAGAGTAAACTGATTTCGGTACCAAGCTTCACCAATGTAGGGAAGAGCACCAGTTCTGCCTGTCTTTTCTGAAGCAACTTTCTCACCATTTTGCTCGATGGCCACTACCTGCTTGTCAACTTCCTTGTCAAAAGGTCCATAAATGGCCCAATCGTGCGGAACGGTGACGGTTTCCCAAGTTTTGTCGTCAAAGTCTTTTTGGAAAGCCGATTCGCTGGAACCTTTTTGGAATTTCCAGTTGTCCGTGAGGGTTGTTTCCACTCGAACTTGCGCTTGTGTCAATTGAAAACAACTGAATAGAGTTGCAAAAAGGACTTTCATTGTGAGTTTCATGGTCGAACAAATTTGATGGGTGTTATATGAACGAAACCCGCTCGTGAAAACGCTCAGCTGTCAATTTTAGTTGATGGTTTTCCGAGGTGCTGTCGGATTCCGCACTCTTTATCAGCGTTTGAAGATTGGGAAGTTCTATTTTTTTTAGAAAAAGACGTAAAGCCAGGGTGTATCCTCCTGTTTTGCGGTTTTCGGCTTCCTGGGAAATCCATTCAGAGGATTTTTCTGCTGCGAAGGGCAGGTGCTGAAGCAAGTTGAAAACCAACTGTTCGGTCAATTCCGGCAGAAAGCATTGATCGAGCCAAATGTCTGCTTTATCTTGGCTGAACGCTTCTTTCGGATGCAGCATGGTGGCCAAAATTTTGCATTCTCTGGCGTTCTCCTTCCATAGCTTTTCGGCCAACAAAACGTCAGGAGTATATCTTGAGGCAATTTCACGGATACTGAAAGCGTCCAGCCCAAAGTTGACTTTATAGTTGAGCCCGCTTTTGCGCATGGATGTTGAGACTTCGCCGTTCATGCGAAGTCTCAACAAGGTTTTTATGTCGCGGAGTTGAGGGTCCGATTCAATTATAGGTTGGCAGGTTTCCATGTTCTTTGGAATAGCGGAGGTGCTGTTGGGCAAAACCTTCGGTATAGCTCACCTTCACGTCGATCATCTTGCCGGAAGCATCGTAAACTGGAGTGTAGACAGGATTGACAAAGCCCTTGTAAGGAACCAGATTCAGTAATTTGTAACGTTTCAGCATTTCCTCATGCAAGGTCTGATCCACTTTGACTGCGTACGTTTCCACCAATGAAGCTGCTGCTTTTACATCGCCGGTCGATTTGATGCGTTGGATTTCGGCCAACAATTCACCAAACAGCTCACGGACAGCTTTGTAATCGTTCACGACCAAATACGTTTTTCCATCTTTTTTGCGAAGTTCCAATACCTTTTTCGGCGCTCCTTTTTCGTAGACCCAATTGGCAATTAAGGCACGGTTGCGCATGTGGGATTCCTCGATGTCCTTACCGGGCTCGATGCGTACCAACTGGGTAAGCAAACCGTTCATCAGCTGTTTGTAGTAAGCGGCTTCGTATGCATCGGCGTCGGGAACGAGTTTGAGCTCAACCAACTTGGGATCGCCTACATAATACAATCCATAAAGGTCGGCACGAGCTTCTTCGATGGTACTGCCGTAGGCTTTCAACGCGTCGGGGTCGACACCAGGGAGGAGTTTCCCTGAGCCGTGGCCCAAGCATTCGTGGAGGTCGGTATGGAGATTGTCGGTGATGAAACCGTATTTTTCATACAAGTTTATTTCGGTTGAACTCCACATGAATTCTTCATTGAATCCATTGCCCTGAGCTGCTTTGTCGTAGGCTTCCATAATGTTTTCGATGGTGACGGACTTGGATCCATGATCACGACGAATCCAATTGGCATTGGGCAGGTTGATGCCGATGGCTGTGGTCGGATAGCAGTCGCCACCCAACGTAGTCGCTGTGATGACTTTCGCTGTTACGCCTTTGACCTTTTCTTTTTTGAATTGTTTGTCAACCGGAGAGTTGTCTTCGAACCACTGTGCGTTGGAACTGATGATTTCGGACCGCTTCGTAGCTTCGGTATTCTTAAAGTTGACGACGCTTTCCCAGCTGGCTTTCAAACCGATGGGGTCGCCGTAGGTTTCGGTGAAACCGTTCACGAAATCGATGCGGGAATCCACATCTTCCACCCAAAGTACGGAATAGTCGTCGTAGGTTTTAAGATTACCCGAGCGGTAAAATTCAATGAGTTTGGCAATGACGGCGGCTTGTTTTGGGTTTTCGGCAACCGCTTTGGCCTTTTCCAACCAATAGACAATTTTGGTGATGGCCGGTCCGTAAAGACCGTCAATTTTCCAGACTTTTTCTACAATTTTGCCGTTTTCCTTAACAAGTCGGCTGTTCAAACCATATGAAATGGGCGTTTCGTCCTTGGGGTCTTTCATCGCCGCATAAAAATCTTCGGCTTCCTTTTGAGTTACTCCTTGATAGTAATTGCATGCGGAAGTATTAATTAAATCGACTCCTTCGGCCTGATTGACGCGTTTTGAATCCACATTCGGGTCGAATAGGACAGGGGTCAGTTTGGCTATTAGCGCTTGCGGGGTTTCGCCGGCGGATAAAGGCAAAGAGTCGGCTGGAACTGATAGAACCGCTTCGGCAAAGGCTTCTTTAGAAAAACCTGGTACGAACTTCTCGCTGCCATAGTGGTGGTGAATGCCGTTGGATGCCCAAATCCGTTTCAAGTACACTTCCATGGCTTTGAAGTCTGCATTTGCCGAGTCGCGTTTACCATATTGATAGACAGCTTCCAGCGTGCGTTTGATGCAGAGATTGTGCTTATAGTTCTGGTCGTATAAGATGTCAATCCCTTCCAACCCTGCTTCATTAAGGTAATAAAGCAATTCCTTTTGTTGCAAACTCAATTCGTCAAAACCTGGAACCTGGTACCGAAGTATCTGCAAGTCGGCGAACGTATCGACCACATAATTGAAATCACTGTTTTCTGTTTTTTTCGTGCTGTCGCATGCAGAAAGGCCAACAAGGGCCGTCAAAAGACTCATAAAAATCAATTTTTTCATATTCCGAACTATTTTCTTTATTTCTTTATTGCAGAACGCTGGAGTGATATTTAAGTAGAATGTGAAGGTCAAGGCGCTTTTTTTGCGTTTCCCGGAGCGTACTTCAGGTACGTGAGGACAAATGCAAAATAAGCAACGCAGAGATTCGCGTTCTACTTAGATATCACGGTAGATTTGTTGAGGAGGTATAGGTCAAGAATGACCAGTGCCGCCATTGCTTCGACAATCGGTACCGCTCTCGGCAGAACACAAGGGTCGTGTCGTCCATGCGCCTTGAATTTCACCTCATTGCCCTCCTTGTCAATGGATTCTTGGTTCATCAGAATTGTGGCGACTGGTTTGAAGGCTACACGGAAGTAGATATCCTCCCCGTTGGAAATGCCGCCCTGAATGCCGCCGGAATTATTGGTTCTGGTGTGTGTGACGCCATTTTCGGTATAAAAAACATCGTTCAGCTCAGAACCGAAATGGTTGGTATCGAAGCCGGATCCGTATTCAAAACCTTTGACGGCATTGATGGAAAGCATGGCACTGCCTAGTGCTTGATGGAGTTTGTTGAAAACCGGTTCTCCCAAACCGACAGGAGTGCCTTCGATGACGCAGGAAACCACACCGCCAACAGTATCGCCCTTAACGCGGACTTTGGTGATGAGTTCAGCCATTTGGACGGCAGTTTTTGGATCTGGACAGCGTACAGGATTATTTTCAATTTCTTTGAAATCATAGGAGGAATAGGCTCCTTCCAATTTGATGGGGCCGACCTGAGAGGTGTAGGCCGTGATTTTGACACCCAACTGCTTGAGCACCAATTTGGCGACTGCACCGCCAACGACACGGGCAATGGTTTCACGTGCGGAAGAACGTCCGCCGCCGCGGTTGTCGCGAATGCCGTATTTTTGTTGGTAGGTATAATCTGCGTGGGAAGGTCGGTACAAATCCTTCATGGAATCGTAGTCGCCCGACCGTTGTTTGGCATTCCAGATGCAGAATGCGATGGGGGTACCTGTGGTTTTGCCTTCAAAGATGCCGGAGAGGAATTCCACTTCGTCCGCTTCGTCCCGAGAGGTCGTAAGGCTGGATTGACCCGGCCGGCGACGATTCAGTTCTTTTTGGATGAACTCCATATCCAGAACAATCCCAGCCGGACATCCGTCAAGGACACCGCCAACACCTCGTCCGTGGGATTCCCCGAACGAGGTGAGGGTGAACAGGTGACCAAAGGTATTGCTCATTTTCTTAGTGTGCTATCAATTGCCGCAACCACAGCTTCCGCTTCCGCAGGCGCCTTCTTTGCCGCAGCTGTCGTCTTCGCAACCACCGTCACCACAACCGCCGTCGCCACAACCGCCACTTCCGCAGCTGCAACCTCCGCCGCCCATAAAGGCTTTCACTTCGGCTTCTGTCGGTTCGCGAACGTCCAATACTTTGCCGATGAAGTGCAGGTCTTCACCTGCCAAGGGGTGGTTGAAGTCCATGGTGATGTTGACTTCTTCAATTTTTAGGATGGTACCGTTCATACGGTTGCCCATCTGGTCCATCATGGGAACGGTGTTGTTTTCGAAGATGACGGTTTCGTCAATTTTTCCATCGATTTCGAAAACGGATTTGGGGATTTCCACCACGTGGGAATCATCGTATTCGCCATAGGCATCTTCTGCCGTCAGTGTAAAGTCAAAGGTGCTGTCCACTTCGAGGCCGGCCAATTTTCCTTCAAAGGCTTCAAGCATCATTCCGGTGCCGAAAATGAAGGACAAAGGTTGCTCGATGGTTGCTTTTTCCATGAGTTCGGGAGCGGTACCGTCTTCGCCACCTACAAAAAGATCGTAGGTTGCCGAAACGAATTTGTTCGCAGAAATTTTCATTTTTTACTTTTTATTTATGTATATACTTGATAGTTAGCTTGAAAACCACCTCGCGTGCTGGGCGCGCAAAGCGCAACAAAGGTACAAAAAAATCAGGATTTATGCGAATCGACTGCTGAATTGAATCAAAATGAGGTCGCATGAATTATTATTTAGTGAGAATAGTTGACCTTACGAATCAGTTTAATGCGTTTTAAAGTAAAATAAATATTAATAACCATGTAATATGGAAATATAGTTTTATATTTGCATGGTAAAAGTACGAATATGTATTTAAAAAGAAGAATAGAAAACGCTGTGCTTCAGGCACTCAGCAACAATCCAGTAGTTGCGTTGATAGGGCCACGTCAGTGTGGAAAATCCACGTTGGTAAAGGAATTGATTTCAAATAGAAAGGCGTTGTACTTGGATTTGGAGCGACCCTCCGATTTGCAGAAGTTGGAAGATGCTGAGTGGTTCCTATCTTCCAACAAAGATCAGTTAATTTGCATCGACGAGATTCAACGTAAACCAGAACTCTTTCCTTTGATCCGTAGTTTGGTGGACGAATGGAACAAACCCGGTGCATTTCTAGTTTTGGGTTCAGCCTCACGGGATTTATTGAAACAAAGTTCCGAATCGCTCGCAGGTAGGATTAATTACAAACGGCTAAGTCCATTTCTGTTATCCGAGCTAGGCGGTAAGTTCACCTTGGAAAACTATTTTTCGCAAGGTGCGTTTCCAAGAAGCATTCTGAATGCTGATGCTGCAGTTTCGTTTGAATGGCGGGAAAACTTCATTGCCACTTTCCTGGAAAGAGATTTGATGCAATGGAGAGGATTCACACCGACTACCATGCGTCGTCTTTGGCAAATGTTGGCGCACAACAATGGACAAACGGTCGATTATTCCAGATTTGCCCAGTCTCTTGGCGTTTCGGCCGCAACTGTAAAAAGTTATATTGATTTACTTGAAAGTACCTTCATGGTGGAAGTGATTCCACCTTACGTCTCCAATATGGGGAAACGATTGGTCAAGGCCCCAAAAGTCTTTGTTGCCGATTCAGGAATGACTGCTGCTTTGTTGGGATTAAAAGATTTCAGCGCTATGACAGGACATCCATCATTCGGAGCGATTTGGGAACAAATCGTATTGTCAAATCTAAAAGGTCTTTTTCCAACTGCTGAATTCTTCCATTATAGGACCAGTAACGGTGCCGAAATGGACTTTGTAATGGTTATGAATAATACGGTTATAGCCATCGAATGCAAGGCTGGATTATCGCCTTCGATTACTAAAGGTACATACAATGCCATAGAGGATATCAAGCCTGTACGGACACTTGTTGTGACACCAGTTGAAAAAGGATGGCAGGTAAAACCACATTTGGAAGTAGCTTCCGTCTATGAGATGGAGGACATCATTCTAAAATGTCTAAATTGAATCAATCGCCTTTTTTAGCCTTCCCATGGCTTCTCGCAATATTTCACGGGCGCAACCAATATTAAGGCGCATGAAACCATCGCCGCCGGGTCCGAAAGCGGGTCCTGGGTTTAGGGCTAGCCTTGCTTCGTGAATGAAGAACTGTTTCAATGCTTTCGGACTCATGCCAAGGTCGCGGCAGTCCAACCAGATCAGGAAGGAAGCCTCTGGCCGACAAGCCTTGATGGCCGGAATGTTTTCTTGAAGAAATTCGTCCACAAAGTCGACGTTTTCTTGAAGGTATACCGAAAGTTGACGCAACCAGTCCTCGCCGTTTTCATAGGCAGCCTGAGGGGCGACAAAGGCAAAGATGTTGCCGTTGGAAAGTTCCGCCCGGTTGAGAAAATTTACGAATCGTGTCCGGATATCAGCATTTTGAATCACATAAAAGGAACTGCTCAGGCCTGCCATGTTAAAGGTTTTGCTTGGGGCCATCAGGGTGATGATTTCAGCCGTTGGTCTTAATGGAGCAGCCGGGAAATGTTTGAAACCGGGCAGGGTAAGATCGGCATGGATTTCGTCCGTGACAACCAGAATGTGGTTTTTTTCGCAGATTTCGAGCATGCGGCTCAGCTCTTCCTTGGTCCAGATGCGACCGCCCGGATTGTGAGGGCTGCAAAGGATGAACATCTTGCAATGGTCTGCCGCTTTTGCCTCAAAATCATCGAAGTCGATTTCGAAACGTCCGTTGACAAAGGGAAGTTCGTTGATGAGCAGTTTCCGGTCGTTATGCCTGGGTACGAACATGAACGGCGGGTAAACTGGAGTCTGAATGAGGATGTTGTCACCGGGTTGGGTGAAACATTGAACAGCGAAAGCGATGCCTGAAACGATGCCGGGAACAAATCCAAGTTCTTCCTTTTGTACCGTCCATGAGTAGCGCTTCTGAAGCCAATTCTGAATGGACGTATACCAACCATCTTGCATGACGGGATAGCCAAGAACCTCATGATCACAGCGATTGCGGATGGCATCTACTATGAAATCTGGGGTGGCGAAGTCCATGTCTGCCACCCAAAGCGGGATTACATCGTCGGTTCCGAAATCTTTTTCTAAACGGTCGTGTTTGATGCAGTTGCTGCCTTTTCGGTCGATGATGCGGTCGAAATCGTATGTTTTGTTGGTCATGAGAAACGTATTCTGGAATGTTTGGTGCAAAATTAGTGATATATTCCATTCTTTACTCCGTTGATTAATCTTAAATTAGTACCCTTTTAAAATGCAATGCAATTAATTATGCAAACACGCTCTGGTATTTATTCCATTTTGCTCATCATTGCCTTCATCATTAGTGCACCGCTCACTGTAAGGGCACAGGCCAACACCATCTATAATGATGTTTTCTGGAATACCAAGGACGGACAACCTATTTACAGCCAAGGTGGCGGAATCTTTCGATTCGTGGATTCAGCCACAGGTGTGAAAAAGTATTATTGGTATGGAGTCCATTATAAGGAGGCCGAAAGCTATCGAACGGATCCATCTCAAACGTACAACGGCTGCACCTTTGAATCGGTAACCTGTTATACTTCCGATGATTTGGTCCATTGGACCTACGAGGGAGATGTCTTGACAAAAGAGGAGACCAACAAGAACGGAAGGACCTGGGTTGGTCGTCTAGGGGTAGCCTACATCCAAGAAATCAACCAATATGCCCTCGTAGTCCAGCATGGAAATCAGGTGCTGTTTGCCTTGTCCGATACGCCGACGGGACGTTTTGTTTGGCAGCATAAAAGAAACATGGAGTCGATGATAGGGACTTCCAATACTGGTGATCAAACGGTCTTTACGGACGAAGACACTGGGAAGTCCTATTTGGTTTATTCCTACGGAAAAGGTCGTAATAAAATCTATGTATCTGAAATCGGCGTGAAAGATGGAAAAGTCGATTTGTTGGACTGCACGCAGATTTTCAAGGGCGAAAGCCGCGAAGGCAATTGCCTATTCAAGTACAACAACAAATTCTACATGTACGCGTCAAACATCTATGGATGGGATGCTTCTCATGCGTATTATCTGGTGGCCGACGACATCCGTGGCCCCTATTTGCCTACCAATGAGATGTTAATCACAAATGGCGCGACCGAAGACTTTGCTCATGTGACTCAAACTGGATTCTTCGTCAACGTAAAAGGAAGTGAACAAGAAACAGTTGTTTTTTGCGGTGACCGTTGGGCTGATTTCGCAGGCAACGGATTGGGCTACAATCAATGGTGTCCGCTCTCGTTCGATGGGAGCACTCCCTATTTCAATTCGCTTGGCTCTTGGAACTTGGACGCTAAAAAGGGCACTTGGAATGCTGCTCCAGAAAATAATTATGTCCGAAACGGTAGTTTTGAGGCAGACCGCCGGCACATCCCCAGTTCATTCAAACCCATACAAACAGAATTGACAGGCTGGGCAACAGAAGTTCTCGAAGGGAATAAGGTTGGCCTTGATAGTACCACTTCACCCGTATTGAACTATTTCAACAGTAAAATCGATCGGGGAGTCGTCATCGGTGAAAAAAGCCTGAACATCGAAGATAAGGTTGGATTTAAACGTAAGGTGTATCAAATCATAACCTCTTCGCCTTATGTGAAACTGGAGGACGGGGTGTATACGCTGACTGCCAAGGTGAAAAACAGCAACGGTTTCGGCAGTTTGGAAATGTATGCTTTGAGCAGTGGTGTTCCTTTTAAGTATCGAATAAAGGGTGAAAATGCGTCTTGGACAACCATTCGTATTTCCAACATCGCTGTGAAGGGCGGAAAAGTGGAGGTCGGTTTCAAAGCCGAAGGCAAGGCAAACGCCAATTGTCAGGTAGATGATGTGACGTTGGTCCGAAATCATTGAGCGATGCTTCACAAATACCTTGTACTTATAATCCTGTCGATGACACCACTATTAACCGTTCAGTCGAGTAATCCATGCTCCATAAGCAGCAAAATATGGGGCACGTTGGAGGGTAAGGAGGTTCGACTTTTTACGCTGACCAATTCCAAAGGAATGGTGGTCGAAATCACGAATTATGGGGGTATTTTAACCCGTTTGCTTGCACCGGATCGTCGTGGTTCAATCGAAAACATCGTTTTGGGTTTTGACAACCTGAAACAATACGTCAAGGAGAATTCGCCTTTTATGGGAGCCCTTATCGGGCGGTATGCCAATCGGATTTCGAAGGCTGAATTCGTACTAGATGGAACGCGTTACAAGCTAGCACCGAACGACTTTCCAAACCATTCCCACGGTGGGCGAAAAGGGTTCGACAAGGTGGTTTGGGAGGCCTCAGTAATTTCCTTTGCCGATTCAGTAGGTCTTGTTCTGCAGTACCTGAGCAAGGACATGGAAGAAGGCTACCCTGGAAATCTCAGTGTCAAGGTTTCGTACCTTTTGACCGACGAAAATGAGCTCAAGATTTTTTACGAAGCCCAAACGGACAAGCCCACGGTACTCAATTTGACCCATCACAGCTATTTCAACCTTTCAGCCAAGAATGAAACGATTTTGGGCCATGATTTGACAATTTTTGCCGAAGAGTTTACGCCTACGGATGCCAACTGGATTCCAACTGGTGAAATCGCTCCTATTGTTGATACCGATTTTGATTTTACCCAACCTCACAAGGTTGGAGAACGCATTCAGCACCTGCCTCACGGTTACAACATGAATTTTGTACTTCGCAAGAATGACAAACTTTCCAAAGCTGCGGAGCTTTTTGAGGTGAGTTCAGGTCGGTTTATGGAGGTTTTCACGACTGAACCGGGCATGCAACTTTATACGGGTGATTATCTGGATGGCTCGCTCACAGGCAGTGAAGGCATCGCCATCGGAAAAAATAGGGGCTTGTGCCTGGAGACACAGCACTACCCTGATTCACCCAACAAGCCGAATTTTCCATCGACGGTGCTGCGACCAGGAGAAACGTACAATCAATGCACCATCTATAAGTTTTCAATCAAGTAGTTTGACCGTCACTTTGTATTCCACCGTGATGATCGGTTTCTTCACTTCGAGGAAACTGTTCTGCTTGCTGAAATCAGGCACGACTTCCTTGTCGAGGTAATTCAAGTAGGGTGCATCTTTTTGCATGGGTACGAAATAAAAGTACATGTCGTTGGTTTTCAAGGCTTTCTGAAAGCGTTTGAGACCGATGGTCCAGGGTTTGCTCGTGTAGAGGTCGTCGGTTTGCAACTCGCCGTTCATCATGCAGATACCACGGTCACCCCGATAATCGAAGGTGATGAACAGGTCGTTCAATTTGGACAGATCCAAGCTGCCGGCTTTCAGTACAAAATGGGCGTCGTCGGCTTGCAGGAGTTTGAGGGTAGGCTCCACTTTGGGAACATTGACAAGCCATTCGCCGATACTTTTTAAGAAGGATTTGTTCAAAGTCACAGTGCCTTCGACGGAAGAAATCGTTTTGCAGGTGGGGTAAACGGCAACGTCGATTTGGGACTCATTTTTACTAACGAACGAAAGTACACCCTCGTTTTCCAATACCAACGCCTTGCTGATGACCAAGCGTTCAGCACCCGATTTTCCAACCAAATAGGCATTTTCGGCATCGATAGAGGGAAGAATTAAGAACGAAACGTCCTTTACCTGAAATTCATTTCGAACGTTCGGGGCAAAAGACACCACCGTATTTCCATTCCTCATGGAGGTCTGAATGCCAGTTCCTTTTGCTTTCACCTTACCCTTGAAAACCATTTCTGGAGCAATGCCATCAATCGTCGTGAATACGTTGTAACGCTTGTTCTGATGGGAAAAACGGCAATATGGCTGAACGGTTGCCAAGCGAATATCCAATCCGTCATAATTGACATTGAATGGGAAAATGGCTGAACTGCCTGCTTTCAACGTGAAGGTTCCGACTTCGGGAAAGGTAATGACACCCGTTTTGGTGGAAATCGTAATTTTTAGCCCATTCAGATCCGTCATTTTTAGGTGGTCCTGAAAATTGTGCATGAACAGATAGCCTTTGGTGCCATCGCCTCTGACTGAATAACGCAATGTCTTCGTATTGTCTGCATTGATGCTTGCATTGGTGGTAGGCAATACTGGATAAAGCGGCGCCAAATCGTTTCCAAAGCAATTTAGAAAATAGTTAATGCGTTTCAAGGAGTAAAAACCGCTGCTTACATTGCCGAATTCCCCGATGGGAGCCTGATAATCGTATGTTTTGTTGGCCAAACCGAAGCCTTCGGCAAACGAGAAATTTCCGACGGAAGGCGTTGTGCCACCGTGGTACATGTAGAATCCCAAGCCGTTCGTGCCACTGCCTACCGTACGAACCATCAAGGGCAAAAAGCTCTCACCAGGAACACGGGGACGACGCGAATACGTGACGGCCATGCCAGTGCCGAGTTCAGCCGCCAAAGAAGGATAGAGGTTCACATCGTAGCTAACTGGTGCATAATCGGGCTTTTGCTGGATGTTTTTAAAAAGATAAAACGGACTTGGCTTGTTTCCTTCTTCCCAAAACGGATAGGCGTAACCGGCCATGACCGGAATGGAACCCTTTTCGACAATGGTGGCGAAACCCCAACCGGTTGCCGTATAAATCGGAGCGATCAAACCTGCCTTAATCGCCAATTGCTTCAGGTTTTTCATGTGGTCGCGCCCAACATCCGAAAACTCATTTCCGACATCGTTGATGCCCACTCCAACCTTCGTGATGTTCCGATCACGGCTTGCAACTGTTATTTCGCGCGGCGCATCTTGGTAGGTGAAACCCCAGGGTGCAGCAGAATGCTGGTATTCATTCTCTAGTTGAACGCCCAAAATGGGGCCTCCGTCTTTGAATAGGAGCCCATTCAACTGCTTGCCGATTTCCTGATACAAACGGTTGACATAGAACAAATAAGCTGGGTCGTTGCTGCGTACTTCAATGGGACGACCATACAACCAATCGGGCAAACCTCCGTTACGAATTTCACCATGTGCAAAAGGTCCGACACGCATCAACACACTCATACCGTTTTGAGCACAAAGTTCCGTGAAACGTCGCACATCCAAGTCGCCCGTCCAATCGAAAACGCCTTCCTTAAACTCATGCATGTTCCAAAAAACATAAGTTGCCACGGTCGTAATGCCGCCAGCCTTCATTTTCTTGATTTCTTCATCCCAATATTGGTTCGGATACCTGCTGAAATGGAACTCACCGATAACCGGTATGAAGGGCTGCCCATTGCGTTCGAGGTAAAAACTGGTCACGCCAATGCTGTCGCCCTTTAAATTGCGTCCACCCAAATCGAGGTGACCACGCATGACTTCGGTTTTCGTCTTTGTCACATCGATGCTGTAACTTTCTTGCGCCAAAGTATGCTGGAAATTTAACACGAAAAGGATACACAGCAAAATCAAGCCACTTAGTTTCATATTCATTGATTTAAAAAAATGGATTTACTTTTTAACGACCATTGCCAAATGCACTTGAACGCCTTGGTGATTGATGTCCATTTTAGCAGCTTCTGTCAAATTTTTCTTGGCTTTTGAGGTGTCATTCAATCCTAAATAGCCTAAGCCAAGCAAATATAGACAATGAATTTTGTTTCGGTAAGTCAAATCGTCGTCCCAAATCAATAGGTCTGGTAGGGAAACTGCAAAGTAATCCAGCTTGATGGTGTCCTTCATATGTTCAAGACCGTATGAAATCAAGGCGTTGAAGCGATTGAATGCTTCTGGATTTAGTCCCATTTTTAGCAGTGCCAAGCCTTGATAAAATATTTTATCGGGCTTTTGGTCGTTGTAGAAGATGGCTGCTGCAGGTTGATTGCTGCCGTTTTTGGCCAATTCCCAGTTTTGATAGGCAAGATCCATTTGACCTGATTTCTCATAGGTATGACCAAGCCAATAATGAACTTCATTTTCTTGAGTGCCATACAATTTACCCTCACCTAAATTTGTTGGGTATTCCAGGCATTCCGTTAAAAGTTCAATGGCTTCTTTCAAATTGAATTCTGAGATGAGTTCCTTGGCCAATTCGATGCGACAAAGTTGGTATTGAGCTGAAACCTTACCTTCACCACCTTCCCATGGGTGGAATTGTCGAGCATCGATCAACGCTTTCGCCTTCAAATATTGACCGTTCTGATTGCATAAGGTAATCCATTCCAAATAGATGTCGTCGCGTTGCTCCACCAAATCCAAATGGGTTTCTAAGAGGTGTAGACGTTCGTCGTGCGGTCGTCCGATGCGTTTGTACAATTGATCCAATTCCATAAAAACCCTTGCATCGGTCGTGTCAAGCTCAAATGCCCTTTCAAGGCATTTTCTAGCTTTATTTTGTTCGTTCTGTTTGTTGAAATACGCAAGTGCCAGATTTCGGTAAACAGTTGGAAATTTGGAATTCAACAAGGCAGATTTTTCCCAACAAGTAACGGCATCGGTATATTGCCGCTTGTCGTACCATAAATTGCCCAAATAGTAGGGTGCATTGGCGTCCTTAGGTTGTTTTTCCTGTGCACACTTAAGCGCCAAAATGGCTTCCAAGCGATTGGGGAAACAATAGTCCGGCCTATGCTCTGCGGCTTGATTAAATGCCTTGATGCAATCTCTGCCATCCAAGTACAAAGCCCAACCCATGTAATAAAATGTCATTGGAGTTGTAGAACAACGACTAGCACCCACTTTCAAAAGGCGTTCAGCCTCCTTGTACATACCAGCGGCGATGTAGTCCAACGATACGACTTCATAATTGTGTATCTCGTCGTTCATGATTGTTTGCAGTTCAGTCAAGGCCTCCGAAGTATTCATCAACAGGTTTTTTTCAAAGTGGCATCCAAAGTTGAAAAGATCAATTTTGAGCGACTCTTCGATCCAAGCAATGACTTCCTTTTTACGGCCAAGTTTTCGCAATATCCCAGCTTTCAGTGCTCTAGCCTTGTGGTTGTGTGCGTTGCGAATCAGCGATTTTTCCACTTCGTACAAAGCCTCGTTCCAATTGTTCTGCAGGCAAGATAGCTGGGCACAGCCGAAATAGCCGGCGTCCTGCATGGCCGCGTTCCAACATGATTTGTAAAAGGCATCGTACGCTTCCTTGTTTTTACCCTGGTATTGGTAGGCAAGGCCTAGATTGTAACGAGGCTCTCCATCATAGGGATTTGGATTGCGTTGTAATTGCGTATCGATGGCTGTCTGGAAAAAAGGTTCCGATTCGGCAAATTTGCCGCGCCTGAGCAACCAAAGGCCCATGGCGTTGTTGTTCCGCACGTCGGATGGATCACGTCTCAGCGCTTCCGAATAATAGTCGGTTGCCTTGTAGGTGGCATGCCGGTATTGTTCTATGTGCAAACCAGTGAGATACAATTGTTCGCAGGTAGGGTTTTTTTCGGGAGATAGGGCAGGTTTTGCTGCATCCGGCATTGGTCTTTCCTTCAGCTTCTCTGGTTTGATGCTTAATAATTCACGTCCATTTTCTGAAAAAACATTCAAGGTCAATTGATTGATTGGCACTTTGCCAACTACGACTTCGCGTTCGACCACCAATTCTGGGAAAAGGTCCATCGTTTCGTTGTGATAGCCTTCCAGCACCACGCGTGCATTCTTTTGCATGGAAGTCGCAAAAATGCGGATGATCGCTTTGTTTCCTTCCTTATCGATGTTCAAAAGGAGATCCTGAGAGGCGTTCTTCACGACGCCGAGTTCGCGATAAGGCAAAAAGTACTGTGTGAAGGACTTTTCTTCATAGGGTTGAAGCCAGCTGAAATCGGGTTGGTTGTCCGTGTAAACACCGGCCATCAGCTCAATGTAAGGCCCGTCTTCGTCGGTCAGATTCTTGTCCCAAGCCTTGCCGAAATCGCCATTGCCCCAGGTCCATTGTTTTTTTCCAGGTGAAATGTGATGATCGGCAACGTGAAGTACACCAGCCTTGGTATCGTTTTCGTAACCACCCACGAAATTGAATTCCGAGTTGATGGCCATGTACGAAGTCGGTACCGGAATGTTTTTGTAGTTCGAAATGTCCACTCCGGCCGAATAATCGACTTTGTAATAAGTTCCGGTTGCAATTGGAAAAGTGGAAACGTCACGCTTGCCATGATCAAAGACAGCGTGGACATCCGGTGGAAAGACCGATTGATACTGATCGTTCACTGCCACTGCCGGATTTGCCCACCATAGAAATGTTTGCGGAACGGGTGTGGGGTTGTAAACTCGGCCCTTGATTTCCAAATAGGCTTTCCCTGGATGCAAGGTAAATCCAGCCATGCCTTTTTGATGCGACATTTTTTCGTTTTCGCTCACCCAAACGGTCACACTTCCGTCGGCATTGTTTTGGATGGTATGTCCAATCGGCAAGAACGTGCTGGGACGGTGATGCTGTGGCCAGTTGAACTCAATGCCACCCGAGATCCACGGTCCGGTCAAACCGACCAACGCGGGTTTGATAACCTGATTGTAATAAATGAAGTGGCGGTTCTTGATTTTATCGTACGCCATTTGAACACGACCGCCCAACTCGGGCAAAATCATCAACTTGATGTATTCATTTTCTAAAAAGACGGCATTGTAGATCTTATCGTGTTTTTCGTCCTCAATTTTTTCAACGACTGGATAGGGATATACCACGCCACTGCTACCTTGATACACACGTTTTTCCAGAAAAATTGGATTTTTCTCTGCTTTTCCGATTTCGTAGGTCGGTATTGTCACTTTTTCGAGCCACGCCTTTACATTCATCGTGATCAATTATTTGGTTAATTTTCTCAGTTGTTCTTCAGTCAGTTCCACGGTTGGTAGAAAGCTACTGCCTGTCACATATTTTTTCAGGCTATAAAGCAATTGCTGTGCTGCCGGTCTATTCTCCATGTCTTGGAAGAAATCGATGCTGGAAACCAGGACTTTACCTTTGCCGACTTTCGCTTCAAAAACCAATGCTGTTGGACGGTTGGTAAACCAGTCGTCGATGACACGGACAATCGGATTGATTTTGTTCGCTAAGCCGCTAAGATCCATGGCTCCTGAATGGCTCATGGCATCCCACCATTGCCAATTGCTGTGGTATTCCGTGGGGAACTCAGCCAAGGAAGGATGTTTTGGATTGACCAGGATGCCTAGCGTATGGGGTGCCTGACCGCTGGTCCAGGCTGTGTTCCAAAAAATGCTGGAGAAGCCAATTTTTATGTTTCCGCCAAACTCGGGTGCCAAGGTTCCTTTTTTCAAACTCAACAGTACGATTCCTCCCTTTTTCAAATAGTCCAACGTCTGATCGTCGGCCTTTTCAGCCAGTAGGATTTTCTCGGCGCCGATGATCACGTCCTTATGAGCGGGGTACACCCAAAAATCCCAACTGTTGCTCAGGTTATCGATGGATACTTCAAAAGTCAACTTCACTGGTTTATGGATTTCAGCCAAGGAAAAGGAAACTGCTCCCAACTGAATTCCATTGCCGATGGGTATGTCTTTTTGTTCCAGCAAGCCGGATTGAACTTCGGTTCCGTTTTCGGTCTTGATGATCCATCGAGGTTTGCATCCAAGTAAAGGGCTTTCGCCAAAATGGGCTACTTCCACGGCGGCCTCAAAGTTCTCGTTGTTCGTATAGATGCGCTTTTTCATTCGTGCAAGCGGTACGGTGGAATTGCAGAACCGTTTGTATTCCTGGGGGGAAATGTAACCCTTCTCCTCCCAAAAGGCGTCCAGAACTCCTACCAAAGCAGTGCCTTGCCCTGGGAAATCGTGCAAATCGAGCAGTTGAAAGCCGCCGAAACCTTTGGTGCGGAGGGCCGCTTCTATATCGGCTTTGTAGCAAAGTGCCTGTAATTTGCCCGAGGCGAGTAAGAAGCTGTCGGACAAGTGTTCCATGCCGTGTTCTTTCAAGGTTTCCTGGAAGATTTCGAAGTTCTTGGCTTTCAATACGCCGTCGTACTTGGGAATTTCCTTGAAGTTCGGGTAAACACACCATTGTCCAATTTCATGGCTCACCATAGGTTGGTTAAATTTTTGGATGTAATCGGACCAATCGAAATCGGTTGAAGGTGCTTTTGAATTGATGATGCTGCCCAAACCTTCGCCCCAATGTTGAATGCGGGGTTCGGAATCACTCAGGTAATCACTAATGGGCAAGTTTGGCCATCCGGCAGCAACGGTATAAATCCGTCTGGAGTCACGTTCCTTCCAAAAACGGACAAAGGAAGTCAAGAAGGCCTTATGATTGGCTCCTGCCGGTTCGTTGCCATAGGCCATCATGCAAAAGGAAGGATGGTTGCCATAGGTTTGAACCATTCGCTGACTTTCTTCGTACAAAAAGGTATCGAATGCTTTGCCGTCTCCGATGGTCGTGGATTGGTTTGCCCAGGAGGAACATTCTACTTGCAGATAAATGCCTGTCTTGTCGGCGGCATTGAAAGCGGCTTCGGGTGGACACCAGGAGTGGAAGCGAACGTGGTTCAAGCCGTGTGCACGACAGATGTTGAAAATTCGCATCCAAGCGGCTTCATCCGTTGCTGGGTAACCTGTTTTTGGGAAAATGGCGCATTCCAGCGTGCCACGAAGGAAAACAGGCTTGCCGTTGTTGGTGATTTGTTTGCCTTCCACCTTGAACTCCCGCATTCCGAACGTAGTAGTTTGTTGCTGGCTTGTCTTGTTAGACTTGTCTTTTAATTGTGCCTCCAGCGTGTAAAGATTGGGATGAAACTCACTCCACAATTTAGGTTTTTCCCCCATGTTCAATACGATTTCCTTGGTGGTTTCGCCTTCTTTCAATTCAAAATCCGAGATTATACTGGTTTCAGAATCGGATACGGCGAGTTTTAATGCAACCTGGGTAGTTTTTCCCTTTGGATTGCTCATGGACACCCGAACAGTAATAGTTTTTTTCTTTACATCCGGAAAAACCTGAATGGCAGTGATTTTGACGAGCGGTTTGGCTTCCAGATACAATTGCCCGACCATGCCGTTCCAGTTCGATTGGGTGTGGTCTGAAATGCTGTGTGAATTTACTCCCGGATCAATGTTTTTGATGCGATTGTCGATGCAAACGGTCAGTCGATGCTTGCCTGGGGTCATGAACTTTGTCAGGTCGTATTGATGTGCGGTTCCGAGCGAATTTCGCATACCAGCTTCCTGGTTGTCCACCCACACCCGACTTTCCCAATGACATCTTTCAAGGAACAAGCTGATTGATTGACCTTTCCAGTTTTTGGGAACTGTAATCTCTTTTTGATACCAAGCAGCGCCTGCATAGTATTTCACCGATTGAAGCCAAAAAGGAAGTTTGATGTTTCCTGCTACCCGATACTTGGCGTAAACGGGACTTTTGAAGTAGGAACTGTCAATGATATCGCCTATGAATCTGGTGTTTACGCTCACTTCGTCGCCTTTCCCATTTTGTGTCATGGAGCCAGGCAAGGTGACCGTTTCAGCCAGCTTTTTTAAGAACCATTGTTCCGATTTTCCTTTATCGTTGGGATCGGTTGCAAATTGCCATTCTCCGGCCAAATTGATTTTGGACTGCGAGAGCATGCCTTCGAACGGAAAAAAGGTCAATACGAAAAGCGTTATAAAAATCTTAGTTTTCATTATTTTGTTAGTTCGTGTTCAATTTCTTCCAGTGATTTGCCTTTGGTTTCGGGCAGCTTAGTCAAGATAAAGAAGAACCCAGCAAGGCAGATTCCTGCATACAGCCAGAATGTCCCGGCTGCCCCCAGCGATTGGTTCAGCAGTGGAAACGTATAGGTGAGAATAAAGCAGGCTACCCAAAGGGCAAATGTGGCCAGTGCCATGGCGGCTCCGCGAATCTGGTTCGGGAAGATTTCGGACAAGATGACCCAAACGATGGGAGCCAGTGACATGGCGTAAATGGCGATGGCGGTGACTACGAGCACTAGTACGGCAATTCCTTTCAACCCGAAATAGAAGGCTGAACCCAATAGCAGATAGGCTACAGCCAGGCCGATGGAACCGAACACCATGAGCTTTTTGCGTCCCCATTTGTCCACGGTGAACATGGCCACCAACGTGAAAATCAGATTGACGCTGCCGGTGATGACGATGTTGAAAAGGGTGTCGCTCACGCCGTAACCAGCTGCCGTAAAGATTTCCTCCGCGTAATTGAAAACGGTGTTGATGCCGCACCATTGCTGAAAGACAGCCAAAAAGATGCCCAGCACTAAGATCACTTTGTATTTTGGTTTGAAAAGGGTCTTGAAATCCACTTTATCGCTGTGCTCGTCCAAGGTAGCTTGGATGTTTGCCATTTCCTCCCTGGCATAAGCTTCACCACCGATGCGTTTGAGTGTAGGGAACGCTTTCTCGGATTTGCCGGCTTTCATGAGCCAGCGGGGACTTTCGGGAACAAAAAAGGTGAGGACGAAAAATACGACGGCTGGAACTCCACATGCGTAGAACATCCAACGCCATCCGATCTGACCGTTCCAAGAAGCCTGTATGAAGGAATCGCTGGCACCGTCGGGCACCTTGTCGGCAATAAGTAGGTTGATAAGCTGAGCACCCAGAATCCCGATGACAATGGTCATCTGATTGAGTGAGACTAGCCTTCCGCGCAAATGCGATGGGGCGACTTCGGCTATATACATGGGCGAAAGGGCTGAGGCTAAGCCGATTCCTATGCCTCCAATGATTCTGAACAGGATGAACATGCCGTAACTGCTGGCCAAGCCGGTACCCAACGAGGCAATGGTGAAGAGCAAGGCCGAAATCAATAATGGGCGCTTTCTACCGAATTTGTCGCTGATCACTCCGGAAAGGACGGCGCCGGTAACACAGCCAATAAGAGCGCAACTCATTGCCCAGGCTTGTAAATTGGCTGAACCGGTGATGTCGAAGAAGCGTTCGTAAAAAGGTTTTGCTCCGCCGATGACTACCCAGTCGTAACCGAAAAGCAAGCCACCCATGGCTGAAACCAGAGAGATGCCCAGTAAATAGGTCTTGTTAAATTTCTTCATTGAATTAGATTTTAGGACGTATCAAAGAAACGATGATTTTTAGAACTGTCTAATAGATTTTTATCCAAATTACATGGATTATATTCTGATTATACCTTCATTTCATTCCTTTCCGTTATTTTTGATTCCAAATAAATTAATTCGTTCACGATGGCTCGAATCAAAAGCGGTTTTATGGGGGAGCGGGCAATCATTTTGCCAGCTCCAGTGGTCGATGACTTCAAGCTGACCGAACTTGGTTCGCTCTTGCATATTTCGGACATTGGTTTTTATCCCAAAGCAAGTTACCATTTTCGGAGCAGAACCAAAGAAGAAGCTTCCCGATTTATTTTGATCTATTGCGTGGAGGGTCAGGGTTGGTATGAATTGAACGGCCAACTGCAAAAAGTGGGAAGCCAATCAGGTCTTTATTCTGCCCAAGGGACTAGCCCATCGATATGGTAGCAACAACAAGCAACCATGGACTATCTATTGGATTCACTTCGATGGAAGCCAGGCCGAATTCTTTGCTGAAGGCTTTGAAAAGCCCATGCATGTGTTGCCCGAAAAGGATTCACGCATCGAGGAACGTTTCAAATTGTTCGAAGAATTATATTCGACACTCAAAAACGGTTACAGCAGAAGCAATCTAGAGTTCAGCATCACTACTTTGTTTTATTTTCTAGGGTCCTTGAAGTATTTGAGCACGTTCAGGGCGAGTGAGCGTTCCGACCAAACGTCTCAGCAGCGGGATGTGGCTGAGGAAAGCATTCATTTCATGCGTGAAAACATTCGGAAACGCATCAATTTAAAGGAAATGGCTGAATACGTGGGTTATTCTGCTTCCCATTTTTCGGCGTTGTTTCAGCAAAAAACAGGGTTTTCGCCACTCAATTACTTCAATCACCTTAAAATTCAAGAGGTTTGCCACCTGCTTGACTTTTCCGACATGAAGGTGAACCAAATCAGCATGCTCTTCGGATTTGAAGATCCGTTCTATTTCAGCCGCCTTTTTACCAAGACGATGGGTTATACGCCGAGCGACTATCGCAAGAAGAAAAAAGTTTGAAAACAAAATGCTGAATTACCTGCTATTTGAAAAATAATCACAAAAAAGCCTCGAATTATTACGATTTATACTAAAAATAGGTCGAAAATAACGAAATCGCACTAAAATAATAGTTTAAAATCCGTATCTTTGTACCCTAAAGTACATTGAAATGAATATTCCTTTCAGAAGTGCCGCCAGTACGCAGGGCCGCCGCATGGCGGGAGCCCGTGCATTGTGGGCCGCAAACGGGATGAAAACCGAACAGATGGGCAAGCCCATCATCGCCATAGTGAACTCCTTCACGCAATTTGTACCCGGCCATGTGCATTTACACCACATCGGCCAGCAGGTGAAGGCCGAAATCGAGAAGCTCGGCTGCTTTGCGGCTGAATTCAATACCATTGCCATTGACGATGGCATCGCCATGGGCCACGACGGAATGCTTTATTCCCTGCCCAGCCGCGATTTGATTGCAGACAGCGTGGAATATATGGTCAATGCCCACAAGGCCGACGCCATGGTGTGCATCTCCAACTGTGACAAAATCACGCCTGGCATGCTGATGGCTGCCATGCGCCTGAACATTCCTGCAGTATTCGTATCCGGTGGTCCGATGGAAGCCGGTGAACTGGACGGTGCGCACTTGGATCTCATCGATGCCATGGTGCAAGCTGCCGACGACAACATCAGCGACGCGCAAGTTGCCAGGGTGGAACAGGCAGCTTGTCCCACTTGCGGTTCCTGCTCCGGCATGTTCACCGCCAATTCCATGAACTGTCTGAATGAAGCCATTGGTTTGGCATTGCCGGGTAACGGCACCATCGTGGCTACGCACGAAAATCGTACGAACCTGTTTTCCCAAGCCGCGTCTTTGATTGTAGAAAACACCTATAAGTATTACCGCGATGGCGATTCATCGGTTCTGCCGAGAAGCGTAGGTACCAGACCTGCCTTTTTGAACGCCATGACGTTGGATATTGCCATGGGTGGTTCCACCAATACGGTGCTTCATTTGTTGGCCATAGCTAGGGAAGCTGAAGTGGATTTCACGATGGAAGACATCGATGCACTTTCCCGCAAGACGCCTTGTTTGTGCAAGGTGGCACCGAATTCGCAGAAATACCACATTGAGGACGTGAATCGTGCCGGTGGAATTTTAGGAATCTTAAGAGAATTGAGTAAAGCTAATTTATTGGACACCAGCGTACCACGCGTGGATGGACTTACATTGGCTGAAGCTGTCGAAAAATACGACATCACCAAAACTGTTATAGCTCCAGAAGCGCTCAATATTTACCATTCAGCCCCTGGCCACCGTTTCAATCTGGTGATGGGTTCGCAAAATAGCCGCTATAAAACATTGGATGCAGACCGAAGCGAAGGTTGCATCCGCGATTTCGAACATGCCTACACCAAAGACGGTGGATTGGGCATCCTGAAGGGCAACATTGCTCTGAAAGGTTGCGTCATCAAAACCGCCGGTGTGGACGAAAGCTTATGGATCTTCAAGGGTCCGGCCAAGGTCTACGATTCACAGGATGCCGCCTGCGATGCCATCCTGAGGGATCAGGTCGTGGCCGGAGACGTGGTGGTCATCACGCACGAAGGTCCCAAAGGCGGGCCTGGCATGCAGGAAATGCTGTACCCAACTTCCTATATCAAATCCAAACACCTCGGAGCAGCCTGTGCGTTGATTACCGATGGTCGTTTTTCCGGAGGTACATCCGGATTGAGTATCGGGCACGTTTCTCCGGAAGCTGCCAGCGGTGGCGCCATCGGTCTGATCAAGGACGGGGACATCATCGAAATCAACATTCCTCAACGTAGTATCAATGTGTTACTAAGCGATCAGGAATTGGCCGAACGCCGGAGCTTGGAAGATGCCCGCGGAGTGAAAGCCTGGACAGCGCCCAAGCGTGAGCGTTTCGTTCCCAAATCCTTGAAAGCTTATGCATCCATGGTCAGCTCGGCCGATATGGGTGCTGTACGACTAATCGATTAATTTTATGGAGAAAAAGACAATGAAGGGTGCGGAAGCGCTCTTGTGTTCCCTTTTGGAAGAAAAGGTGGACACGATATTCGGTTATCCGGGAGGAGCAATCATTCCGGTTTTTGACGCGATGTACTCCTATCAGGATCGCATCCGTCATATTTTGACCCGTCACGAACAGGGAGCCATCCATGCTGCCGAAGGTTTCGCCCGTGTTTCGGGTGAAACTGGAGTGGTGCTGGTTACTTCTGGTCCTGGTGTTACCAACGTGATTACTGGTTTGGCTGATGCCATGCTGGACAGCACGCCTTTGGTGGTAATTTCTGGTCAGGTGAGCTCCACGCTGCTTGGCTCGGATGCCTTTCAGGAAACGGATGTGGTGGGCATCAGCCAGCCCATCACCAAATGGAGTTACCAAATTCGCAAGGCCTCTGAAGTGGCCTGGGCAGTTGCCCGCGCATTCTACATCGCCCGTGAAGGTCGCCCCGGACCAGTAATTCTGGACTTTACGAAAGATGCACAGAACGAACTGGTTGATTACGAATACAAGAAATGCACCTTTATAAGGAGTTACGAACCCAATCCCAAGCCTTTGCAAGAAAGCGTTCAGAAGGCAGCAGACATCATTAATGCGGCCAAGCGCCCGTTTGCCTTGGTTGGACAAGGCGTCATGCTCGGTCATGCCGAAAACGAACTGCTGGATTTTCTGTCCAAAGGTGATATTCCTTATGGGAATACGTTGCTCGGCTTGTCTACGCTTCCAAGTGACTTTCCGCTCTATAAAGGCATGCTTGGCATGCATGGAAATATTGGACCCAATCGCAAGACCATCGAATGTGATGTGTTGATTGCCATCGGCATGCGTTTTGACGACCGTGTCACTGGCGATTTGAACAAATATGCCAAACAGGCTACGGTTTTGCATTTCGAAATTGACCCATCCGAAATCAATAAGAATGTGAAAGCGGATGTCGCCATACTTGCCAATGTCAAGGATAGCCTCCCAGCGGTGACCAATTTGCTGAACCAAGGAAGTCATCCAGAGTGGATTGAAAGTTTTGACGTGGACGATTTGGAAGAAGCTGAAAAAATTATTATTCCCGAAATCAAACCGACTTCTGGGCCCATCACCATGGGAGAAGCCGTACACCGCATTTCGGAAGCGACTGGACACAAAGCCGTATTGGTAACAGATGTGGGCCAGAACCAAATGATGGGTGCCCGTTATTTCAAGTATAGCCAAAGCCGAAGCGTCATCACCTCCGGTGGTTTGGGAACCATGGGTTACGGATTGCCAGCTGCCATCGGCGCTGCAGTTGGAGCACCCGAACGTACGGTCTGCTGTTTTGCAGGCGACGGTGGAATTCAAATGACCATTCAGGAACTGGGTACCATTTTGCAATACAAGATTCCGGTCAAGATCATCATCTTGAACAACCATTTCTTGGGTATGGTGCGTCAGTGGCAGGAGCTTTTCTACCGCGAACGGTATTCGGAAACTCAAATGACCAATCCTGATTTTCCAAAAATCGCCGATGCTTACGGAATCCGTAGTCGGAAAGTGGATAATAGGGAAGATCTCGATGAGGCCATCGCCGATATGCTGAGTGATAATGAAGCTTTCTTGCTGGAAGTCACTGTCGAAAAGGCCGGTATGGTCTATCCGATGATTCCGGCAGGAGGTAGTGTGGATCAATTAATGTTGGGAGATTAAGTCATGGATAAGACATTATATACTATAACGGTATTTACCGAAAACGTCGTTGGTCTTCTGCAACAGATCACCATCATCTTTACGCGTAGACAAATCAACATCGAGAGTTTGACGGTGTCGCAATCTTCGATACCCGGTATCAGCAAGTTCACCATCACCATCGAAACGGATGGTTTAATGATCGATAAAGTGGTGAAACAGATCGAAAAGCGGATTGATGTGCTTAAAGCGTTCTACCATACGGATGATGAGATCATCTATCAGGAAGTGGCTTTGTACAAGATCGGTTCGGACGTATTGCTCGATCATCGGGAAATTGAAAGCATCGTGCGCAAGTTCAATGCCAGGATTCTGGAAGTGAACCGTTCGTACGCTGTACTGGAATTGACCGGGCATACGGAAGAAACTCAGGAGCTTTTTGAATGCCTGCGTGAATTCCATGTGTTGCAGTTTGTGCGTTCGGGTCGTATCGCCATCACCAAATCGACGGTGGAACGTCTCAGTGACTTTCTTGCGGATAAGGAACGCAGGAAACTCGCAGATATGGAATGAACAAAGTTGTCACTTTTGAGTACAGGGTTCAGCCCATGGACATCGGGTTCAGGGAAACCATCCGTTTCACGCAGATGGGTGCCTACCTGCTCCATGCGGCCGGTCAACATGCCGACAACAATCACTTCGGTGTTCCAGACCTGCAGCCTCAGAACCTGACTTGGGTACTTTCTCGCTTTGCCGTGGAAATGTACCGGTATCCGGCTACGGAGGAGCGCTTTTTCGTGGAAACCTGGATTGAGGATTTCGGCCGGGTATTCACGACAAGAAATTTCAAAGTGACCGATGAGGCTGGTGTGGTGATTGGTGCCGGTTGTGCCATTTGGTGCATGCTGGACCTGATTACCCGCAAGGCGGTCGATTTGAAATCGAAAGAGGAATATAAGGATTTTGCCACTGGCATACCTTGTTTGATCGAGCGGCCTGCAAAGGTGGTTTCGCTGTCGAGCGAGCCAGTTTCTCGACATAAGGTGAAGTACAGTGACATCGATTTCAACCGACATACCAACAGTATGAAGTATCTGGAGTGGATGATTGACCTGTTTCCGATGGATGTGTACCTGAATAAGCAGGTGAAGCGAATGGACATCAACTTTCTGAACGAAGCATTGTTTGGTGAGGTAGTGGATATTTGTCAGGAAATACCCGAGCCTGGGCATTGTGTTTTTGATATAAAGCGTGGCGAGGAACCCATCTGCAGAGCAGAGATTTTGTTTGATAATGTCATATAATTGGGTGCATATCAAATAATTTCGTAAATTTGCGCCCTGAAAAACGATATTTAATTAGTTCTATATATTTAATTCTACAAGAAAATGGCAGTTATGAATTTTGGCGGTGTCGACGAAAACGTGGTGACCCGCGAAGAGTTTTCCTTGGAGAAAGCTCGTGAAACAATGAAAAACGAAGTGATCGCTGTAATCGGTTACGGCGTTCAGGGCCCGGGCCAATCCCTCAATCTCCGCGACAATGGATTCAACGTGATCATTGGTCAACGCAAGGGTGGCAAAACTTGGGAAAAAGCCATCGCCGATGGTTGGGTTCCTGGTGAAACATTGTTTGAAATCGAAGAAGCTTGCGACCGTGCAACTGTCATTCAGTACTTGCTTTCCGATGCAGCCCAGATTGAAGTTTGGCCTCGCATCCAACCGTATTTGACCGCTGGCAAGGCGCTGTATTTCTCACACGGATTTGCCATCACTTACAAGGAACGCACCAATATTGTTCCTCCCAAGGATGTTGACGTTATTCTTGTTGCTCCTAAAGGCTCCGGTACGTCTTTGCGCACCATGTTCCTCGAAGGTCGTGGCTTGAATTCTTCGTATGCCATTTTCCAAGATGCTACCGGCAAGGCTTTTGACCGTGTTGTTGCACTGGGTATTGGTGTCGGTTCAGGTTACTTGTTCGAAACCACCTTCAAACGTGAAGTTTATTCCGATTTGACTGGCGAACGCGGAACGTTGATGGGTGCCATTCAGGGTATTCTTTTGGCTCAGTACGAAGTGCTGCGCGCCAACGGCCATACTCCTTCCGAAGCTTTCAACGAAACTGTTGAGGAACTGACTCAGTCTCTGATGCCTTTGTTCGCCAAGAACGGCATGGATTGGATGTATGCCAACTGTTCCACCACCGCACAGCGTGGTGCTTTGGACTGGATGGGTCCTTTCCACGATGCTTCCAAGCCAGTTTTTGAGAAACTGTATGCCGAAGTAGCTTGCGGAAACGAAGCTCAGCGTTCTATTGACTCCAACTCCAAAGTGGATTACCGCGAAAAGTTGGAAGAAGAGCTGAAGGCGTTGCGTGAAAGCGAAATGTGGCGCACGGGTGCTGTTGTCAGAAAACTGAGACCTGAGAACAACTAAGCTTATACATAAATTTGAAAGCGTCCTTCGGGGCGCTTTTTTTATGGTTAGAAGTGTAGAAAGTTGAGGGATTTTGAGATGCCGACAGAAAAGCGCAAACCTGACCAATCCGGATACAGGAATTTTGAATCCATGGCTTCGAACGGTTCATTCTTGTCTTTTTCATACATTTTCTGACCGCTCATCGGTTGATATTGATAACCGATGTTTACGGTAAGAGCGCATGGCTTCATGGGATAAGTCATCTTAACCCCTACTTCAAAATACGCATTGGATCCCTTCAAATCCACATTGAAATCGGCGAGCTCCGTTTCAAACAATTCAAATTTTTCTTGTATTGAAACCCTTGAAATATTGAAGCCGATGTTTGAGTACATACGTGTTTCAAATTTGCCAAGATTGTTCAACCGTAATGTATAATAAAAGCCAAAACCCGAAGCTTTAGCACGCATATCATACGTGTATGTACCTGAATAATCACTTGCGCTTAATCTGGAGCCTGTCGATTGAAGTGAGTATGCAAAACCAAGCTCGTTTTTGCCTATCGTATAACTGACAATAGGTCTCCAATAAAAGTAGGGGTCGAAGTTCGATGTTTTTTTCAAGGTCATTGGTGATCTCTTTTCAATCTCATAAGAAATCCACCGAAAGTCGGACATGGAGTAGCTCCCAATGCCGGACTGATATTCCAGATTGATGTTCCCCGCTTGAAATGGTGTAACAAGTAGTAGCAAAAGTAGGGACGAAATAAAAAGTCTTTTCATAAGATTCGTAAATTGGGATGCCTTAATTGATCATAATGTATGTGTACGAAAAGACAAAATTTTCAAGATCCAATTGATCGGCTATGCAACCACTTCCTGTTTTTGCATAGACATTGATGGAAAGACTATGCTGACCACGATAAAAATCGCTGCTGTTTATTGTGAATCGCCCGCGAAAAGTCGGAACTATCGCTCTTTGAATGTTATCCACCACCAATTCGACCGCAATAATCTTATGTGTAACCGATTTGAAGTTGAAATCAATGTTTTTACTTCCACTAAGTACAACTGTTTTACTTGTCAAACTCAAGTTAATGATTTCAATCGTTGGATCTTTAACGGTGTTTAAGGGCGTATTGTAGATCTCATCAGTGTCATAAATGCATGAACTTAAAAAAAACAATAACGAGAAAAGTGCCAAACGAGCAAGTGTGATTCTCATAATAGTGAATTAAGTATTGAAAAGAGCCCTACTTAAAAATCAAAGGTAGGTTAAATGCTTAGTTTAGGAAGCTACTTGACTCGTTAAAAACCAAATTTTAATTGTTTTCTTCTGATATCGGTGTATGTTTGTAGATCAGTTTTAAAATTGGTAACCGATGAAACAGCTTGCTAAATATCAGTCTGCATTGGATGGGGGTCAGGTCGAGTGTCTTCTTTGTCCACATTTTTGCGTGCTGAAGGAGGGGCAGACGGGGATTTGCAGGACGAGGCAGAATGTTGGTGGAACGTTGTACTCGAATGCATATGGAAATCCGTGTTCGGTGGCGGTGGATCCGATCGAGAAGAAGCCGCTGTTTCATTTTTATCCAGGCAGTAAGATTTTGTCGCTGGCCACTGCAGGATGTAACATGCGTTGTCTGAATTGTCAGAATTGGAGTATTTCGCAATCGAGCCCTCAAGATGTCCCTGCCTATGAGTTGTCACCGGAAGGGGTGATTGAACTCGCTTTAAAGGAAGAAACCGACAGCATAGCCTTCACCTATACCGAGCCTACCATCTATTTCGAATACATGCTCGATATCGCTAAGTTGGCCAAGCAAAGCGGCTTGAAAACGGTGATGATTTCAAATGGGTACATCAATTCGGAGCCATTGTTGGAGCTTTGTCCGTATTTGGATGCTGCAAACATCGACCTCAAGGTTTTTGATGAGGTTGTTTACAAAAAACTGACGGGTGCCAGACTCAAGCCTGTGCTTGAAACAATGCAAACCCTGAAAAACGAAGGCGTCTGGCTAGAAATAACCAATTTGCTCGTGCCCGGTTTCTCGGACAGCCCGGAAAAGATTCATGACTTATGTAACTGGCTGGTCATTCATGGATTCAGTGAGCAGCCTCTTCATTTCAGCAGGTTCTTTCCCAATTACAAATTGCCGCATTCGCAACCAACGCCACCCGAAGTTTTGTTGCAGGCGTATGAGACAGCCAAAATCGCCGGCATACGATTTGTGTATACTGGAAACCTGCCTGGCACTAGCGGGGAGAATACCCAATGTCCGAGTTGCAAGAGGACGATGATAGGGCGGGTCGGTTATCGGATTCTCAGTCATGTACTGGAAGGAAATCGATGTCCCTATTGTGGTACTACCATACCAGGTAAATTTAATTAACGTTTTTCAGCAAAGATTTCTGCTGTAAAAATATAGATATCCGCCATTTTATAGCCGTCCCAGGGGAGACCGGCTTTGTCGCGGGAGCAGTGACCGAGGTATTCGTCTAGGGTCCAGCCGGTTTCGGTGGCTACTTGGGGGAGGAAGACGCCGGAGTTGTGGCCCTGTTGAATCAGGATGCCGTGCTTACCCAAAACGATTTCGGAAGTGTCCGTAATTTTGTGCATGGGGGAGAGTACGGAAATCTCGATGTCAATATTGGCGAGTTCTTCAGGGGTGACGGGGTAGAAGCGGGGATCGTGCAGGGCGGCTGAAATGGCCATTTCCTCCACCATCTTGTATATCGGATAATCGCCGATGAGGTGGCCGATGCAGCCGCGCAGACTGCCGTTTTCGTGAAGCGTCACGAAGGCACCGCAACGGGAGCGGAGGGTGTCGGAAAAGTCGTCCGGGTTGGGCTGTTCGTAGGGGTGATGGAGCACCTTGCTTTCGATGGTGCGGCGTGCCAGTGCCAACAAGTCTTGGCGGTCTTTTGCGGTTAATTCGAGATCCATGGTTTCGGCAGTTAATCGGAACAAACAACAATGCCCCAATAACCGACTACCCGCTCCGTATCGTTGTAATGGGGTGTGTCACCCGAATTCCGGTAGGTGACGGCATGGTATTTCAGTTTGGGATCGTTTTGGGTCATGTACATCAGGGTAAGCACGGAAGTCCACCCGCAGAGGCTGGTGACTAGTCCGGGCACTCGATCTAGGACATGGGAGCGTAGTGTGTTTCTGAGTTCGCCAGGATCGTTGGAGAGAATGGCGTTCTTGGTTTCGGTATCCACTTTTTTGGCATCCGTATAATCGGGATAATGGCAAAAGTCGCTGCTGATGATGAAAAGGTTTTTTTCGGTGAAGAAGGGTTTCAGAGCCGCTGCCATCGCTTCGCAAAGGTTGTGATCGGGGGCTCCGAGTATGATTGGAACAATACTGTAATCGCAATCGAGCGCATAATTGAGGAAGGGGAGTTGAACCTCCAGGCTGTGTTCGTTGATGTGAGGACGGGGGTTGTCGTTGAAGATGGTAGGATGCATTTCAACCAGATGCTTTCCAAGGTTGGTGTCTACTTTAACCCTGCCGAAAGGCATCATGTAGTCGCCACTGCAATAAACGGATGCGCCGTGCAGGTTTTCATGGTGGGATGAGGCCAGAATGAACACATGCCGGTAGTTTTGGTCGTTGTCGATTTGGTTGAAGACGGAGGCTGCCACTGGGCCGGAAAAAACATAGCCGGCGTGGGGACTGATGATGGCGCGGATTTTGGAAAAGCGCCTAGGCTCTGCTGCTGCAAAAAGCTCCTGTAGCTCATGCTGCAGTTTATCCGGTTGGGCAGGATAAAATTGGCCTGCCACTGCCGGATGTCTGTCTTTAATTTCCGGACTGTCTTTCATTGGTAGAGTTATTAAGTAACTTTATCAAATATAGTAACGAATCGACTGGATTGTTCCAAAGTTGTTTCAAAACAATTTCTGAAACAACTCTTTCGCTTACGTGAAACAAAAATGTAACATTGAGGCGGTTACTTTGCGTCATAATTAGAAATTCAAACAAAACGATTCCTATGAAAACGAAAAAAAGTACTCTTTTTACTGCTGTACTTGTGGCCATTTCAATGGCTACACCGGCTTTGGCGCAAGAAAATGTAGGGACTGTCAACTATTCCGATGTGGAGCAGTTACAATCTGACAACTTATTGGCGAAGAAATTGAAAATATCGGGATATGTCCAGACACAATTCCAAAAGGCTGATACAGCAGGAATAGCTAGTTTCGCAGGTGGGGATTTCGCTTCTGGAGTCGACAACCGCATCGCTGTGCGCAGAGGCCGCATCAAAGTAGCCTACGACAACGATAATGCACAAGCCGTCCTACAATTTGACCTTACAGAAAAAGGTTTGGCTCTAAAAGATGCATATATGACTATTTTGGAACCCTGGCTGAACACCGTATCGGTGACCGGTGGTGTGTTCGACCGTCCGTTCGGTTATGAAATTTCGTATTCATCGAGTACTCGTGAAACACCGGAACGTTCACGTATTTTCCAAACGCTGTTTCCTGGTGAACGCGATTTGGGAGGTCGGTTGACAATTCAGGCTCCGAAAACTTCCAACTGGAACTTCCTTAAACTGGATCTTGGTTTGGTCAATGGTAACGGTACCAATGTTGAAACCGATAAATACAAGGATTTTATCGGTCACCTATCTGCCAAACAAACTTCGTCCGATGAAAAAATGAAATGGGGCCTGGGTGCATCTTACTACAAAGGTGGATTTGCCTATACGACGACCGATCTTTATGTAATGAAAACAACCGGTGCTGAAAAAGGTTTCGTAAAGGAAACAGTGAAAAAGGGAGATCAATCCTTGCGTCAATATCTTGGTTTGGATGCTCAGTTGAGCTACGATTGGGCTTTGGGTATCACGCAGTTTCGTGGTGAATACCTGATGGGTACGCAAGCTGGTACTTCTTCCAGTTCTTCCAGTCTGACTGCTGCCAATTCAAGTGCGGTTTCTACAGCAACTCTTACGGGTTCAACTGCCGGTGCAGTAACAACCAGCACTGTAGGCAAAGATGTTTACAGCCGTCCGTTCGCTGGTTACTATGCTTATTTGATTCAAAACATCCTACAAACCCCGCTTCAGGCAGTAGTCAAGTACGATGTTTATGACCCGAACACCATGGTATCGGGCAATGAGATTGCCAGTGCTGTAACTACAGGGAAAAAAACCGGAAGTGCTGACGCGATGTTTTCCACTCTTGGAATTGGTCTTAACTACCTTTGGAGCAGCAATGTCAAATTTATGGCCTACTACGATATTGTCACCAACGAAACGACTTCCAACATGGTTGATGCAAGCACATTGAAAGATCTCTCAAAAGATCGCAACGACAACGTCTTCACCTTCCGTGTTCAGTACAAATTCTAAGTATTCACGCAGGTGTCAAGTGCCTGTAACAACATTGTAATATTTATTAACTTCCTTTGATAAAGTAATAAAACAAAGATTATGAAAAAGAGTTTAATCGCTATGGGTTTGGTTGTCAGTATGATGCTGCCGTCCGTGATGAGCGCCCAAAAAGTTGTTTGCAAAGTAAAAGGCAGCGATACATGTCTGCCCCTTTCTCAAAAGTTTGCCGAAGTTTATGGCAATAAAAATCCTGGTTCTGGCATTTCTGTCATTGGTGGCGGATCTGGTGTTGGTATCTCAGCACTTCTGAGTGGAACCACCGATATTGCACAGGCTTCCCGCAAAATGAAGATTGATGAGAAGATGAAGATTCAGGAATCAGGCAAGTCTTTGAAAGAAGTTGTGATGGCTTACGATGCATTGAGTGTCATTGTAAATCCTTCGAATCCTGTTAGCAAACTTACCCGCGAACAGATGGAAGGCATTTTTACAGGAAAAATCACTAATTGGAAACAAGTTGGTGGTCAAGATTTGAAAATTATAGTCTACTCTCGTGAAACAAGTTCAGGAACGTATGAGTTCTTCAAAGAAGTTGTCCTGAAAAAGAAGAATTTTGCTTCCAACGCACTTCTAATGGCTGCCACCGGTGCAGTGGTTCAATCCGTCAGTCAGACCAAAGGTGCCATTGGATACGTTGGCCTTGCTTACCTTGAAAAGGATATTAAGCCCATACATGTGTCTTTCGATCAAGGTAAAAACTATGTTATACCTACAGTTGAAAATGCTAAAACAAAGAAATATCCGATAACAAGACCGTTGTATTATTACTATATTAGCAGCAAGGAAGCAGCATTCAAACCATTTATCAATTTCATCCTTTCTTCAGAAGGGCAAAAGATTGTGTTGGCAGAAGGTTATGTTCCGATTTCTTAAATAATTCGTATGAAAATCCGTAAGATTGTCGAAAAATTCACGGAAGGCATACTATTCACAAGCAGTACGGTGACTACAATCGCCGTACTGTTTATAGTTTACTTCTTATTTAAATCCGGTATCGGTCTCTTCTCGGAGAGCCCTGTAGAACAAGGATATACGTTGGCTGTGAATTCAACAAACCCGGTGGGAACGTTGACTTCCAAACAAATTAAGGCAATTTTTAATGGAGATATTACCAACTGGAAAGATGTTGGCGGTAAAGATCAGGATATACAATTGTTTACGATTGACGAACTTTCTTCAGCTTATACCGAAGAGCAGCTGGGTTCGAATTTCGAAAACATTCCAGCTTGTGTCAACGACTATTTTTCAAAAAATGACAATGTTTTTGGCTTTTTTGAAAGCAGCAGATTCCCGGCTCATTTTATTGGAAGGAAACTGCAGATTCCAAAAATCACTGTTTGGGAATTTTTGACTGGACGGCAATGGTATCCGACATCGGTGCCCATTTCAAGTTATGGCGTTCTACCATTAATCCTTGGAACACTTTTAGTTACTTTTATCGCCATACTTTTTGCCTTGCCTATTGGGCTGATTACTGCCATTTATATGGCCGAAATTGCCAGTGATCGGATGCGAAAAATGATGAAACCGGTCATCGAATTGTTGGCAGGTATTCCTTCTGTCGTGTATGGCTTCTTTGGATTGGTGGTTTTAGTACCTGCCATTCAAAGCGTATTTAAATTGCCAGTCGGGGAAACGGCACTGGCAGGTAGCATCATTTTGGCCATTATGGCATTGCCAACCATCATCACCATTTCTGAAGATTCGATTCGCTCCACGCCGGTTGCCTTAAAAGAAGCAAGCTTAGCGCTGGGTGCATCACATTGGCAGTCTTTAAGATTGGTTGTAATTCCATATGCCAAATCAGGCATCATGGCCGCATTTATCTTGGGTATCGGTCGGGCCATCGGTGAAACAATGGCAGTCTTGATGGTCACCGGAAATGCCGCGGTAATGCCACACAGCATTTTTGAGCCGGTCCGCACCATACCGGCAACCATAGCAGCGGAACTCGGTGAGGCTCCGTTCGGCGGAACACATTTCAAGGCGCTTTTTGCTTTAGGCATCATACTATTTATCATCACTTTCGTATTCAATTCGTTGGTGGAACTGATCAAATCGAAAAATAGCAAATGAAGAAACTACGTGGTAAACAATTAAGCCAAACGCTGGCATTCGGTACTTTCCGGCTGATCAGTTTCTCCGTGGTGGGCATCCTATTCCTGATCCTGGGCTTTATTGTCATTCGTGGAATATCCGTGATCAGTTGGGATTTCCTTACCAAAATGCCGACAGACGGCATGACTTCTGGCGGGATTCTTCCTGCCATTGTCGGAACGCTCTGTTTGGTTGCTGGCAGCATGATTGTAGCCTTTCCTATAGGTGTGCTCTCCGGCATTTACATCAATGAATATCTCAAGGAGAACTGGTTTAAGAAATTGATTCGCTCCATGACTAACAATCTGGCTGGCGTGCCTTCCATTGTATTTGGTTTGTTTGGGATGGCCTTGTTTGTCAATACATTGGAATTTGGGGACAGCATCATCGCTGGCTCGTTGACGTTGAGTTTGATGGTTCTGCCCATTATTATTCGTACTACGGAAGAAGCACTCAAGTCGGTGGACGATTCCATGCGCATTGGGAGCTATGCTTTGGGTGCCAGCAAGTTGCAAACCATTCGAAAGGTGGTTCTGCCAATTTGTTATCCCAATATTGTAACTGGTTTGATTCTTTCGGTGAGTCGTGTATCCGGTGAAACCGCTCCCATTCTTTTCACTGCCGCCACTTATTTCTTGGATCGCCTGCCGCACAGCATTTTCGATCAAGTCATGGCGTTGCCCTATCACCTCTATGTATTGACCACTAGCGGGACTGATATGGAAAAAACTCGCCCCATGGCATATGGAACAGCTCTTGTACTTATTATAATCGTACTTTTGGTTAATTTACTGGCCAATACGGCTCGTCGCTATTTCAACAACAAACTCAAATAACAGGTCATGTCCAACTTCAAAGTAGAATCGATCGACTTCAATCTATATTACGGTGAATCTCAAGCGCTGAAGAATATAAACTTTCAGGCAGAGGAAAACACCATCACAGCCTTTATCGGTCCGTCTGGTTGTGGAAAATCGACCTTGTTGCGTTCCTTTAACCGTATGAACGATTTGATTCCAGGCGTTCGTACAGAAGGTCAAACGTTGGTGAACGGCATCAATGTCTATGACAAGTCCGTACATGTGGACATTCTTCGAAAACAAGTCGGCATGGTGTTTCAGAAGCCCAATCCTTTTCCAAAAAGCATTTTTGAAAATGTGGCTTATGGTTTGCGGGTGGATGGTGTCCATGACAAACACCTCATCGAGGAAAAAGTGGTGAATTCCATCAAGCAGGCCGCTCTTTGGGATGAAGTAAAGGACAAGCTTAAAAAATCGGCCAATGCACTTTCTGGCGGTCAGCAGCAACGTCTTTGCATAGCCAGAGCCTTGGCTATTGAGCCTTCTGTCATTTTGATGGACGAACCCGCATCGGCACTCGACCCGATTTCAACCTCCAAGATTGAGGAGCTGATCTACGAATTGAAGCAACATTACACCATCATCATCGTTACCCATAACATGCAGCAGGCCGCCCGTGTGAGCGACCGTACTGCTTTTTTCTATTTGGGTGAATTGGTAGAAATTGATGATACCAAAACCATCTTCACCCATCCGAAGAGTCTGCAAACGCAGAATTACATCACAGGTCGGTTTGGTTGATTATTCTTTGCTTTTACCTTCCTTTTTTGCTGCTTTTGCGGCACGCTTTTCTTTCAAGGATTTCTCCGGAGCCTTCTTGTTGGCTTTTTCTTTTAGAATTTTTTCTTTTGTCATGATGGCAGGAATTAGTGTGTAATGAACCTCCGTAAAATTATACATAAAAAGCAAGAATGATACCTGCCTGAGGATATTTTATGCATTAAATGATCGCACGTTTTGGCTGATCCTTATAATCTTCGATGGTGAGTCGGGCCATCAGGTAGCTCAACGTCGATTCGGCCCCTTGGTTCAAGTTGACATTGTTTTCTTCAAGACCGTCATAACAGCCACCGGTAATGGGATTGTAAACAATTTGGTTGAGGCGGTTTTCGCCCAAGAACCAATTGAATGCTGTGATTAATTTGGTTTTATAGATTTCGTCCTTCAATTCTTTATAGAACACGTTCAGTGTCATGATGGTATAAGCTACGTCAATGGGCTGTTCACCATAGGGTTCAGCAACTTCCCCTTTTTGAAGCCATTTCTTGTTGGAGATGACTTCGATGCCATTTTTATTGAAGATTTTTGAGAGCAGGAAATTTAGGGAAGCGACGGCCGCAATTTTGTACCTGTTTTTGCCTGTTATGAGCCATGCATAAAGCATTGCTTCGGGCAACACGCTGTTGGCGTAGGTCAGATAACTTTCAAACCAATCCCAGCTCATGGAAGATTCACTTTTATACATCTCAAATATTCGGTCGGACAGCATCACAATCATATCCAGCGTTTCAGGTTTTGGATTGACGCTTTGAGCATAATACAAACCCTTGATGGCGAAAGCCATTGCTCTGGTAGAATGAATTCCTCCAATATGACTCATCGATTTTTCAAGAATCGTTTCAGCCTTAAGGCTGATATCTTCCGGTAGAATGTTTTTTAGGGAAATAAGGTAACCCAAAGCCCAAATCGCTCTACCATTGGAGTCATCGAGGTTGGTGATGGTGTTTTGACTGGTGAAATGCTTGTTCTTATCCATGTAATTCAAGAAGTTGCCTTTTGGCTTTTGGCAACTTTGAATGAAATTCAGATATTTGGAAATGCTTTCAAGATAATCGCTGTCGCCCTTGGATTTATACATCATAGCCATGGTTATCAACGCTCTTGCGTTGTCATCCAAGGTATAGCCTGAACTCAAGTCTGGTTGATTGACAATGGAGAATTGGATCATACCCACGTCGGTGGTCATCTCTTTCAAGTGATCCAGTTTGATGGAGGTATAATTGTATTGGAGCTTGATGGTGCCTTTGGCTATTTTCTCAAACAACAACGCATGCGCCACGGCTGAATTCTCCCAGGCAGTGGATACTGTTTTTTGTAAGGTGTTGGTGCTCATTGAGGTGCACAATGCATCGTTGTTCATCAGGCTAATAACCGCATCGGCCAATTGTTGGTGATTCTTAAAATCAAAGATGATGCCGGTATCTTTCGTCAGAACCTCCAAAGCATGAGGTATGGGTGTGGAAATGATGGGGCAAGCGCAACTCATGGCATAGACAAAGGTGCCACTGACGGCCTGATTCGGGTCGTTTGTGGTAAATAGATAAATGTCGGCCAATTGAAGATAGTCCAGCAGTTCTGGCAATGCCAGGTATTTGTTGATAAATAGCACATGGTCCTTAAGCCCTAAGTCAACAACCTTTTGCTCCAGCATTTCTCTATAACGTTCGCCTTCTTCTTTAACGACTTCAGGGTGCGTTTTACCAAGTATAAGAAATTGGACTTCCGGGCATTTTTCAATGATGGCCGGCATTGCATCCAAGGTTGTTTCAATGCTTTTTCCTGCACTGAGCAGTCCAAAGGTCGTCAAGACTTTCCTACCGGTGAGTCCATAGCTAGCTTTCAGCAATTCTTTGCTGGTGTGTTGCACCAGGTGGGTACCATGTGCAATCACCGTAATTTTATCCTTAGCCACGCCATAATCGTTCATCAGAACATTGGCTGAAGTCTTTGTCATGACTACAATCGATTCGCAAATCTGTGCGATGCGACTGATGTTTGCTCTCATTTGTTCGTCCGGATGGGGTAGAACGGTATGAAAAGCTATGATTACTGGCTTCTTGATTAGTTCAATAAATTGCTGAAATGTTTCCTTCTGATACTTGTAGAAGCCGAATTCATGCTGGATCATGACAATCTTGATTTGATTGTCTTTATTGATGGCTGCGGCCAATGTGGCATATCCGTCTGGCATTGAGGTCTTGAGAATATACTTTACTTCGCTTGGATAGGAATAATTGAAGTCCCCCGACTCAAGAGCGCAAACTTTGATGGATAAGGAATGGCTGAATTTATTGTTCAATGTTGTGATCAAGTCTTGTGAATAGGTTGCTATGCCGCACTCTCTGGGTGGATAGGACGTAATAAACAGTATCTCCGCTTTTTTTTGACTTTTATCGGTCGGAATACGATTGTTCATAACGGACGTATTCCGAGTCTTTGTTTTTTCTACCACTTCTGTGGTGCCGGAATAATGGTTTAAGCCGGTTCTAGTTCTATTGTAGGCCAATTGATTTTTCATCCTTGTTTTAATTTTAAACTTATTCAGTAATTTATCCGGAGAAACTCAAGGATGCGCAGGCAATGTAGGTGTCAAAGGGCTTGCTAATCTGCAATATTCAAATGTCGAATTGTTGCCAGTCCGAATGGCACGGTAATACATGTGGACAGATTCGCCCTCACGTATTACCGTTGGATTGAGTACCGATTAGAAGATGTAACGGATAGATAATGCACCGCCGTCGTACCAAAAACCGGTGTAACCAATTAAATTAATTTCGGGCTTCCAGTCAAGACTTAAATTGATAGGTAGGACCCTAAAGCTGTATTCAAGACCTAGTATTCCATCAAGACCGATGGTTGTGTATTGGGTACCTGGCGTTCCCCAATCGGTGTGATCACCATTCCAAAACCCAACGTGGGCACCAAATCCGAGGTAGGCGCTCAGTCTTTCCATGCCAGGGAAATTGTTCTGTACTTCGTACAAGCCTGTCAGTTCAACGCCACCCCATCTGCTGGTAATCAAACCTTCAAATGCTGTATTGTGACTTGTGAAATGCTTGATAGTCAATCCATTGTAATATCCACTTCGAAGACCGATACCGGTATTGTAATTCTGTGAAAAACTAGTCGTGGCAAGGCACAGAAGAACGAAAAGAGTAATGATTTTTGTTTTCATTTTGTTTAAATGTTTAATAATGGAATTAAGCGCCGATAGACAGATGGTGTCAGACCGGTGTTTCTTTTAAATTGATTGGACAAATGGCCTACACTGCTGTATTGCAGTTGAAAGGAAATTTCACTTACGGATACCTCCAGATTAAAGAGTAATTTTTTTACTCGTTCTATCCTTTGGTCAATGAAATACTTTTCTATGGTGATGCCTTCTTTTTCTGAGAATAAGTGGCTTAGAGTCGTGTAATCGTAATTGACATTTTTTCGGATGTAGTCTGAGAAATTTATTTTTGAAATGTCTTCCTGATTGTCAATATAATGGCATACTGCATTTTTAATTCTTTCAATCAGACGGTTTTCTCTGTTTTCCAATAGTTCAAAACCGTAATTCTTCAAGATGCTTTCAAGTGAAAGGATATCTTCTCTAGCGACATCATCATTCATCTCGACTTTGCCTAATTCAACCTGGTAGTTGGAAAGACCAAGTTTGTTGAGTTGCTCTTTTACCATGGTGATGCAGCGGTCGCTTTCCATGTTTTTAATTTGGATTATCATAATGCATTCTATTAGAAAATTGGCTTGGAATAAAGATAATGGACGTACCATCGGTGAATGTTACATGTTTTTGCATTTGTATTACATCATTCACACATTGGCACGTCCACTACCTTTAAAAAGGATGAACTTTAGATTCTCTGCCCTCTGATTAGCCTAAGTATTACTGCGATTATGGCAATAACAAGCAGTATATGAATTATACTGCCCAAACTATATGCAAAAAACCCGATGGCCCAAGCTATCACCAAAATGACAGCGATGAAATACAATAAATTTCCCATAATTTTACTTTACTTTAGAAATGATTTTACCTGTTTGAATTGTCTTGTGATTTTTTAGAATTTGATAGGTGTACATTCCTGCTGAAAGCTGATTAGTCTGCAGCAATGTGTTTTCGTCTGTGAGCACTGTTTCAATGACTTTCTGAGCTAAAAGGTTGTATATCCTTAATTCATAGGTTTCATTGATCCTCGCATTTTCAATATGAACGCTGGTGAAAGCGCCGAATGGATTCGGTGAAAAGTCAATCATTTCTTTTCCTGTAGAAATCTCCGATAGATTTGTCGCAATACATCCAGGTGTCATCGTGACATTGACGGCTGCGACACTTAGGGCTCCATCCGTGGTCATTACCCTGCCATCAATGGTTACGCCGGTAGCTAGGTTGATGGCACCATTATTGACGATTATTGTCCCACAGATAATGGAATAATCCCTGATATCCACTGCACCTTCCACTTTCCAGAATACATTTTTGGCCTGTGTTCCGTTGATTAAAAGAACTTTTGCATGCGTACTGGTGAGCAATGCTCCTTTTATTTGAATTACAAAAACAGCATTCGCATTACCTCGACCATTCAAATAAAGCGTATCGGTCAACCTGGCTGCTCCATTCATGAAATAGGTATGTGGAGTTAATACCAGATTTCTACCTAATTGTTCCGGGTACAACAACTCAATGTCGTAGGGTAAAAGGTTTAGATACGTATAAGCATTCAGCAAATCACTGGCTGCTGCCGCAGTAGAACCGTCCGGTATCGGATGAATCGCACCAGTTACATCCAAAGCGTCAAAGCCCAAGGTCAGGCCGACATTGGTTCCGACATCGCCTCTAACTTTGGAAATGCCTGCATTGGCCAAGGCACCGTTTGAAGATAGCAAAGCATAACAGATGGTGCTACCTAAGTTCGGTTGAGTTGGGCCAGTCAGGTAGGTGCTTCCGCAACCGACCGGAGTGTATCCCAAAAGTCCTGTAACCGATATTGCACCAGAGGTAGAGAGTGCCCGTCCTTCAAGTGTACTACCAGCGCCAATTTCAATAGCCGCATTATTGGCAATAATGGTGCCTTTCATGGAGGTTCCTGATGCAATGCTTACCAGACCTTCAATTTTCCAATAAACGTTGCAAGCCAACGCCCCGTTGATAAGAACAACTTTAGAATTAACCAACGTTGCGAAAGGGGCTTCTATCTGGAATATGAATACAGCATTACTGTTTCCATTGGCATCAAGCGTCAATGTGTTGCTAAGCGTTGTTGATCCAGTTATGGAATAAACACCTTCAAATAAAGTTGCTCCGTTGCCAAGCAAAGGTGCAGGAAAAAAGGTAGGGATGGCGTTTTTCAATTGATTGTATGCAAGCAGCACGTCTGCACCAGCTTGTGCACTTCCTCCGTCTGCGTTGTGCATGACACCGTTGACGTTTCCGAAACCAGTGATGTCTCCGTTATTCGAACCAACATTTCCGGTTAATTGTGAAATTCCAGTATTGCCGACTGCTCCGATGGTGGTGAATAGGACATAATCGTTCGCAGTTCCCAAAGTTGGGGCTTGTGCAGCGGTTTTTGTTGGCACGATTAGCAGCATCACTGCTATCAAAGCATAAAGTAGTTTTGTTTTCATAGGGTTGTTTTTAGCATATGGATGTGGTTCCATAATGCATCAAAGGTCGTTGTTCACTCCTTTTTAAATCTTACACTTTAGGGGTTTTTAGTTACATCTTTCACACCTTCATGAAGCAAAAGAATAGTAACTTATTCCTTTCGATTAATCTAATGTAAAAGGCTGCCCTTCAGTAAAAAGGCAGCCTCTTGACAATGGAACGCTTTAAAAAGTGTTATCGGTTATTTTCCTTTTGGGATTTTTCGTTTTTCGATCTCTGGACATCTTTGTCCGTTTTGTTACTAGTCCTAGTCGCATTCCTTTGATTGGTTACCGTAGTGCTTCTTTGAGTAGATACGGGTCGATTTTGCTGATTGGTAACAGTTGTACTTCTTTGATTGGTTACCGTAGTACTTCTTTGAGTGTTTACAGGCCTATTCTGCTGATTCGTCACAGGTATATTTCTTTGATTGGTTACCGTAGTGCTTCTTTGAGTGTTTACAGGCCTATTCTGCTGATTGGTAACAGGTGTACTTCTTTGATTGGTTACCGTAGTGCTTCTTTGGACGTTTGCAGGCCTACTTTGCTGATTTACAGTAGGATTACGTTGGTTTCTTTGCTGGATATCCCTCGAACTTGTCGTTCTGGTTTGTGAATTCCCGGCTTTCGGGCGATAAAGCCTCAATTCATCTTTGCTTAATCGTTGCCCGGGCTTGTCGTTGTCACGAACCATGACTGGAGTGTATCTTTTTCCGGTCGTTCTTTGAACATCGTCTCTAGATGGTCCTGAAATGTAGTTCCTTTGTTGCCTGGAATCATAAACTTGTCTTCTGATAACCTGAGAATTTCTAAGAATTTCACCGCGATTGTTATCCCTGATGACATAGTTGTGAATGTTGGTTCGGTTAAAATCCCGATCTCTTACAAAAATCCAATGATCGTTCGGATGGTTGTACTGACGGCCAAAACTGATGTTGATGTTAAGTCCTGAACCCATCGGTGCCCAACCGTAATAACCATTGTACTGCCTCCAACTTACCCAGGATGGTCCCCATTCGTATCCAGGAATCCACATCCAGCCAAATCGATTGTTGTAATCCCAACGGCCATAATGAAAGGGAGCCCAACCCCAATCGTAATCGGAAACCCATGTCCATCCATAATTGGTAAGAACCCAACGACCATTCGTCGAATAGGGCACAAAATCGGATCCGGCATCCGGCAACCAAACTTCACCCAATCCTGGATAATCAATCCATTGACCGTATGGGCTCAATTCATTGTAGAAGACTTGATCGTCGACATAATCTTGCTGGGCAAAGCATCGTTGAGTGCTTTGAAGTGATAGGAATACGATAAAAAGGACTATCCCTGAGAATTTTATGGCTCGTCTCATTTTTACTAATTGTTAAAAGATCCCATTTCTGTCAGTTCTCCGATGACATCGATCCAATCGGAGACTGACTGAATGGTATAATTTATTTTGTAACTTCAAATTCAACGCGACGGTTGCTTTGTCTACCATCAGAAGTTGCATTCGATTCGGTCGGTTGTTCTTCGCCCATTCCAACGGCAAGTAAATCTTTGGAAGGGATGCCTTTGAACAACAAATATTCCTTGACGGCTAGTGCACGTGATTCGGATAACCGCTGATTCATTGCGTTAGAGCCTACATTATCGGTATGACCAATAACTCGGAGCTTATTCCAATAGGCATTATTGATCAGAATGCTTGCAACCTGATCCAAAATCTGAGTGGAGGCCGGTGTCAAATCGTTCGAGCCGGTTTTAAATTCAATGTTTTCGATGGAAACGTTGACCCTACCTTCTTTTTGTTTTTCCAGTAGTCTAATGTCGGCTTCCATTTTCTGCAATTTTTGTTGAAGTGCTGTATTTTGATTGGATAGGTTATCCTGAACGACCGTATTTTTGGCATTCTCTTCCATATTGTCGACCCTTTCTTTCAAGTTTGCATTTTGAGTGGCCAAAGCACTTTGAGCGTTTGCATTCTGTGTGGCTAAGGCGTTCTTATCGTTTGCACTCTTATTGAGTGCATTTTGAGCTGCCAAAGCATTCTGAGTGGATGCATTTGCTGCATCTTCCTGCATTCTTTGCACCTTTTGCTGTAATTCTGCCTTTTCCCTTTCAGAAGCGCTCAGACGGTCCAGTGTTGCCTGGGTGTCGCCTTTGACGATGGTCGTATTGTTGACGATGACAGGTACAGGCTTGGGAGAATATTCGCACAAACTGATGTTGCGTGCATGTTTCATCAAAGCACTTACGAATTTATAACGAAAACCCATGGTGAATGCCATCGCTTCGTTGTTGCGGTTGGATCTGGCACTACCCATAGATGCGGTTTGATATTGACGGTACTGGCCTTCAAAACTAATATTGAAGTAATCGTTCAGCGTGAATTCGGCATTCAAACCAAGTTTGACAATGGCAGCGGGAGGTGCAATGCTACTGTTGGAAACAGCTACTCCCCAATTTAAATCATAATGATAGAATGCGACACCGGCACCTAGGTCACCATATACATTCAGGTTTCTCCAAAAACCAGTTCTGAAGGGTTTCATGACATTGCTCAGATTGACCGAGCTAATAAGAACGACATCGTGTGTGCCACCTTTCAGGAGGTGCGTTTCCGTCATGTACGTGTATGGTCTTGTATAATCGCTGTACAAATATTCCAAACCAATTCCATACATTGGATTGAAAGTGTAATCGATCATACCACCGATTCCAAGGTTGAATTTGTCATAGAGGGTAGGTGAAGGCGGTGACATGGTGAAATAATTCACACCGGTTTTTACGCCGAATGACAAGTGCGAAACCTCAATGTGTCCGCAAACGTCTGTTGCTGGTGAAACCGTCTCAACAGTTTCAGTTGTCTGTGTTGTTTTGGTTGTTTCAACCGTTTGAATGTCTTGTGCTGTAACGCAGGTGACCCCGCCAGCTAGGCATAAGGAAAGCAATAAAAGTTGTTTCATAGGTGATAATTATTAAGTGAATAAAATTATAAGGTCAACAATCAAAAGTACTTAGGTCAGATACTTAATACTTTATACAATTCAATGAAAGACTTGCATGATTCACACATTGCCAAATAATACCCGGTTACGGATTCCCTTTTGCCAACGATGTATGATTGTTGTAATTCTTTGCGGAAATTGTGTAATTGTTTTTTTTGTAGTTACCGGTACTTTTATTTTTTACTTGAATACCTATTCTTAATGAAAAGAAAAACCTGGTTGCTCTCTTTGCTCACAGTGATTGTGATGGTTTTAATTCTAAAACTGTCCACGACTCTGTTCGTCGAACCTTGGTTGCGAAACCGAGTGGAAACCCTTTTCAATGCAAAGAGTGAAAAGTACCAGATCAAGGCCGGCCCCATCCATTTGCGGTTCCTATTCACTGAAATTAAGTTGGATAGTGTCGTTCTGATGAGCAAAGGCAATAAGGACCACAGACTATCCGGTAGAGTCACCGCTGTAAGAATTCAAGGAATCAATCTGTTTCGATTGTTGTTCCAAAAAAACATTGCAATTAGGAAACTGAGCATTTCGGAGATCCGCATTTTCGGGCAACTGCCGACCTCGGAAAAGAAGGCCTTGCCTACCCTAATTCCTTTTAATGTTCGGATAGGTCGAATCGTTCTGAAGAAAATTGATTTCGGAATTGTAGAACCAACACATGCCAAAGCATACAGCCTTCAATCTGGTGTTTTGAGCATGTACCATTTTAAAATCGTGAAAGGGGATACGTTGTCCGTTCGGCTTATACCCAGATTTGATTTTAAAGCAGATGGAATTCAAACCGAGTCAAAAGACAGCATGTACACGTATCGCTTAAAGGGCGTCGATTATCGATTTCAGCAGGGAAAATTAGTTGTCAAGGAATTCGAGATCCATCCTAACTTTTCCAAAAAACGTTTTGCCGAGCTTCATCGATTTCCTGCCGATCGTATAAACGGACGCTTGACTAGCATTGTTGTAGGAGGCTTTTCGGTGGAAAACTTTTTAAAATCGAATCGGCTGGGCAGCTCCGGTATTGAAATTGACAGCATGAACTTGAACATCTTCCGTGATAACAGGAAAGAAAAGCGGCATGTCGTAAAACCCGTATTTCAGGAAATGATTTACAATTGCCCGGTTTCACTTAATTTGGACTCCATCCATGTCAGAAATGGAGACATCACCTACGTTGAACTTGTTCCGAAGGCAAACAATGAAGGAACAATCTGCTTCAATCAAATGCATGCAACGCTGTATAATGTAACCAATGATACAATTTATAAAAAAAAGAAGGCGTCACTTGTTCTTAAAGGGACTGCACTTTTAATGGGTAAGGGGAGGTTTAACGTTTTACTGAAAGCAAAACTGTATGACAGGCTCAATACCTTTACGGTGAAGGCCGTCCTTTCCAACATGCCTGTTAGCCGTCTGAATCCGTTACTTAGCAACATTGTTTTCATAAAGGCTACTTCTGGAGAAATTGAAAGCATGGATTTTTACTTTACTGCGAACGACCATAAAGCCGAGGGGCAGATGACGCTCCTTTATCAATCATTGAAGATTGCTGCAATTAATAAGAAAACAGACAAGACCAACGCCCCAAAAGACCGGTTTATGTCGATGATGATGAATTCCATGGTTAAGAACTCAAACCTTTTGCCTGGTAAAGAAGTTCGTGTTGGAAAAATTGAATATGTGAGAAATCCTGAAAAGTTTTTATTTCACTATTGCGTCAAATCCATCGTATCAGGTATTCAAACCAGTATTCTCTAGTATTTCTCCATATTTGAAGGAATCTGAAATGTCCAAGACGGACAACAGGCAATTTTGTTCATCTTCTATGACAATGCCCTCTAAATATGCAGGGCAACGTCGATTTTTATCGTATCCAAGCCAGATCTTACAGCTTTCCTTCGCATTGCTTTTGAATACCTGCCAGAAGAATTCATGGAAGACGGGTAAGGATTCTTCTGAAACGAATAGTTTAAAATTGCTGTGAATCAGGCTGAAACGTTTATCACCCAGAATTTCTGCACCGGTAAAGTTCAAATCCAAAATGCTGCCATTCTTATCCACTGTGAAATAGCCCAAGGGAGCAAAATCATATAAGAGGGTGAATTTTCGAAGTGCAGTTTCTGCAACATCATTGGCACGACGCAATTCTTCATTTTGCATTTCCAATTCGATTTGATGAACCTGCAATTCGTGCACCAACCTTTTTGCATCGGTTTCCATTTTTGGTACGCCCGAAGTCATGGTCTTTTCAACCAACTTTTCTTCTGCTTTTTGACGCAGCATTTGAGCGTCCATTAATTCAAGATCTTCTTTTTTCATGGCTTGATGGTGTAATGAGTCAGCAAAAACAGACCTTCAGACTCTTGTTTGTTGTTGTAGACGACCTTTACAGTCCATTCTACTTCAGAGTTTCGACCGTTGGCCGTGACGACGTTCATGCTGTAATTGGAGAGTTGCCCTTTTTTTGCAAAGATGTCAATTCCTTTTCTGTTTTTAATTGCATTTGTTCAGGAATAAATCGGCTGACAAACGATTGGTCCATTACTTCCGACACTGTTTTTCCGAAATAATGTTCAGCAATGGGATTGAATTCCATTATTTTCAATTCGGAAGAAAGGCGGATGATGATGTCTGAGGAGGCAGTCATAAGCAATTTATGGATTTGCTCCGTTTCATGCAATTTTATTTCAACTTGTTTGATGTTGGTATGATTGAAAAAAGTGATGACCAAACCGTCAATCCGGTCGTCGTAGGTGCGATAGGGCATGACTCGAATGGAAAACCAGCGCCCATCCTTGGAGGGTATTTGCTTTTCGATCAAGGTGAGTGAACGCAGTACTTCAATTGCATCCGCTTCAAGATCGGGATAAATCAGGTCGGTTACCAAATCTGTGAAAGGGCGCCCCACGTCACCTTTGATCAGTTTGAAAATCTTGGTGGCCTCGTTGGTGAATCTGCGAATATTTAGATTTTTGTCCAGAAACAAGGTGGCAATGTCGGTGCTGTTGAGCAGATTTTTCATATCGTTGTTCACCTTGGAGAACTCATCCACTTTGGACTGCAATTCGGCATTCACCGTTTGCAGCTCTTCGTTCATGCTTTGCATTTCTTCCTTGGACGTGGTGAGTTCTTCGTTGGTTGATTGCAACTCTTCGTTAGTTGACTGCAACTCCTCGTTGGTGGATTTCAACTCTTCCTGTGAAGTTTGCATTTCTTCGAGCATGTTTTGCTGCTGCTCGCGCGCCATTTTAAGCTCAAATTCCAACCGAGACTGATCAGTATTGTCCAACTTCTTCCCATAGTCCTTTGGCAAGTTGTCTTTTTGAATAGTTGGTATCTCTGTAAAAATAATCATGATCATTCCCAACAACGGTTGAGGCTTATCAATCCGTTGAATGGTTAAATTTAGGAAGTTGAACCCATCGTTGGTTTCAACCCTGACATGATGCAACACCACGGGATCAAACGTTTTCAATGCTTTCCGGAAAGCGATGGGAAAGTCGTTTCGCAATCCTTCGCGCAACATGGCAAAAATATTCAAATTTGCTTTTCCGACAGAGGGTTCCAGGTATTTTCCGGTACGTCCGCTGATGTATAAGATGTCCCCGTTTTCGTTGACAAGTACTCCTGGAGGTGAAAAAGACTGCAGCAGCAGTTGGTCTGCCATTGTCTGCAGATTCTGAATGGAATTGACAGGCGTGAGTTTTTCCATAGGAACGGGTTGGGTTTTGGAAAAGGAAGAAGGAAAATCGTACAACTCCGGTTGCAAAGTACTGGAAGACTTTTTGTATATTTTCAACTTGGAATCGATAGGCACAAATAAAGAAGCTTGTGAACCAAGTGTTTCGGCACTTCCAAGGATTAGAAATCCATTAGGATTGATGCTGTAGTAAAAAAGTGAAATCAAGTTTTTCTGCAACTCACTATCCAAATAAATCAATAGATTCCTGCACGAAATCAAATGAATTTTGCTGAATGGTGGATGCATGATGATGTTGTGCTGAGCAAACACGATCATCTCCCTGATCTCCGTATTGATGCGATAACCCGCATCGATGGGATAGAAGAATCGATTCAGTCGGGTCGGGGAGACCTCCGATTTAATGGATGCTGCAAACACACCTTTGCGCGCAGTGTCGATGGCGTCTTGATCCAAATCGGTGGCAAATATTTGCAAAGAAATATTCCCCTGAGGTTTAAGCTTTTCCAAGACTTCTTTAAACACAATGGCTAAGGAATATGCTTCTTCGCCAGTGGAACATCCTGGAATCCAAGCACGTAGGACAGTGTTATCCGATTGTTTAGCTATCAGTGCAGGCAGAATCGTATCTTTTAATCGTTCCCAAACGGCAGTATCACGAAAGAAATTGGTGACACCAATCAGCAATTCTTTAAAAAGTATGTCAATTTCCTTAGGATTCTCCTGCAGGAATTGGACGTAGGAATGAATCTTTTCAATCTTATGCACATGCATCCTTCTTTCAATACGGCGATAAATCGTGTTCCGTTTATACAACCAGAAGTCATTACCGGTACGATGCCGAAGTAAATTCAGAATTTTTTCAAGCGAACTTTGAAGTTGATGATCACCGTCCTTGATGGTAGGTGTCATATCGGCATGTTTAAGAAACGAAAGGAGTTTGGCAGGTAATTCTGCCGCTGATGCAACAATATCGACCGCTACCGAACCGATGGCGTTTCTGGGCATGCTGTCGAATTTTGCTGAACTAGGATCTTGAACCAAAACGATGCCGTTTCGTTCCTTGATGTACCGAACCCCTTCGCTACCATCAGAACCCATTCCGGAGAGTACGATCCCAATGGCATTTTCTTTCTGGTCTAGAGCCAGTGAACACATGAAATAATCGATAGGAAGGCGCAAACCTCGTTCCTCAATAGGCTCCGTCAAAAAGAGAATCCCTTGCAAGATTGACATACTTTTATTCGGTGGAATCACATACAGGTAGTCGGGTTTGACCCTAGTCCGGTCTTTAACCTGAAAAACGTTCATTTTGGTGACTCGCTGCAACAGTTCGGGCAAAATGCCTTTTTGCGTTGGATCCAAATGCTGGATGACCACATAAGCCATTCCCGTTTTTTCCGGTAAATGTTTAAAAAAAAGCTCAAATGCCTCTAGCCCACCTGCCGATGCGCCAATACCCACAATTGGGAACGGCGCGGAAGTAGGCTTAACGTTATGCTCAATGGATGAAGCCAAAACGATTTTCTTTAAGGGAGACATGAGTTTTATTTCAAAGGGAAGGTATGCAAATTAAGTCATTTTAAACCGAAATGTACGAAACCTTTCATTTTCATTTGCAAACTCCTGCAAAATGAGGTAACTATTATGCCGGCTTCCTGACAGGAACGATAAACAATGGAATGGTGCTGCTCCTTAAAACTTTTTCGGTAATGCTGCCCAAGAGGACATTTTCCAGCCATTTACGACTGTGCGAACCAATAACGATGACATCCGCATGGATTTTCTTAGCTGTTTTCAAAATGGATTCAGCAGAATCCCCATCTCCTACAATAGTTTCGATGGTTTCATCTCCCAAGTTCAATTTGAATTTTTCCAGATATTCCAAGGTTGCTTTTTTTAGGCCTTCAATGTCTTCGTTTATCAAGGGATTCAAAATGGTAAATCCTGTGAAACCCGTAATGGGCGAATACTCGGTATTTGAATAGTAAACCGGATCGGCAACGACGTGCATCAATGCGACTGAAGCACCCATGGAACTTGCCAATGTGAATCCTGCATCGGCTACTTTCTTGGCGCTTTTGTCGTAATCCAGCGCAATAAGGACTTTTCTGTAGTTGTTCATTTCGAGTTTGTTTTGTGAAACAAAATAAAGGGAAATGAACGTTTTGATGTTACACTTTTATACCAAAAGTTTACATAATTCCTAGATTCTGACGAGCGTTCAAAAAGGATAGCCAATGGCTACATTTAGAATCAAGTTTTCTCTTCTCCAGGAGGAACTCAACAAGTCCGTTTGATTCATCACCCACTTGTTCGCAGTGGTCAGCCACGGTTTGCGTAGAGGCGTTGCCAGGTCGAAACGCAAGATAAAGAAAGATACATCCATACGCAAGCCGAAACCGGCGCCTACAGCCAATTCGTCCAAAAATGTGGATGAGAAAGGTTGGATTCCAAGCGCATCGTTGGATTGAACGAGCCAACAGTTACCTGCATCAACGAAGAAGGCACCCTTAAGGAATTTATAAATGGTGAAACGGTATTCGGCGTTGGTTTCAAGTTTGATGTCACCACCCAACTGCAAAAAGCCTTCGGTACTTGCATTTTGATGGTAGGTGCCCGGACCCAAGGAATTGATGGCGAATGCACGGACGCTGTTTGGGCCACCACTGAAGAATTGTTTCGAATAGGGCAGAACGGAAGAATTTCCATAAGGTACGCCAGCACCCGCGAACAAACGCAGCACCATCTTGTTTTTGTCGGCGAAGGTGTAATACAATCGGCCATCAAAACTAAGCTTTGTGAATTGTGCATAGGTAGAACCCAAAATGGTCGTGGATTTGCCATTCAGCAAGGAAAATAAATTGCCCGCGGTTTCAGCCGAGAAACGAAGATAATGCTGAATCTTTCGCATGGAACCAGGCTGGTCGTCGTAGGTGAATGTAAAACTTCCACCAGCTATGAATTGCTCTTCGTAGCTTTTTTTGAGGAAGGTGTTGGAATCTAATAACGCGGTGAACTTTTCGGACTGGTTGGCCAACGAAGTATAGGAAACCTGAATGGGATTAAGCTCCATTGATTGAGATTTTGCCGGCTTCCATTGGTAACCTGTTTTAATTTGAACCGTACGCATGTCAAAATAGTTGACCCGTTTCAAGTAATTGTAAGAAAGCGAGAAACTCGTTTTAAAAGCATTGGCATTCCTAAATCCGGGTATTTTGAACGGAAGCAGCAAGCCGGGCACATTCAACTCCAGTTGAGGTGCATAGGCGTAAGAAAACAAGTTTGCCTGCCCCCATTGGGCTTCGTATGAACCTGTCAGATTGAACTTAATGAGCTCGGCATACCGCAACGAATTTCTGCTCAGCAAACTCAATTGAAGTCGTGGCCCCGCATAACCATTCGATTTCGATACCGCGTCAATTTCTGCACTGAACGTATATTTGGGGAATGGTGTCATCAAGATTGTCGCGTTGAGCGCTCCAGAATCATTCCGTTCAAAATCCTCGAACTTGATTCGTACGAATTTGTAATTTCCTAAGGACATCAAGCCGCTGAGTGTACGGTCGTGATTTTTCCTGGTGTACAATTCGCCTTTTTTCAGGAAAATTGATTTGAGCAGCACTTTTGGACGGACTTGCTGATTGGTTTTTTGACCCAAAAAGACATAATTGTCCACATTCATGGTGTCCTTAGTCCGAATGATGGTATCGGAATTCAGCGTGTAATCCTGATCAATAATTACTTCATGAATGTTGTACGGCATCAGGGCGCTTTTAGGAATGCTGTCCTTCAGAGTCAGTTTCAGGGTAACGGTCCCATTACCGTTTGAACTGTCTGCTTTGTACAGTAAATAATCCGGGCTGAAATAAAAGTAGCCCTTGTCTTTCAGTACCGCATCCAGGCGTACTCGTTCCATTTTCAGCTGGTCCAGTTGATAGATGTCACCTGATTTCACCAACGAATGCTTGCTTTCAGAACGTACAATGGAGGCGATGCTGTCGTCAGAAATGGAAACAATCAAATCCTTGATTTTATAGGGGTTATGAACGTGACACGTATACACTACTTTAGCGGTGTGCTTTTTCTCGACAATCTGGTACTCCGTGTAACAGTTGAAGATGCCGTTGTTGAAAAACAGCGCATCGATGATGGCTGTTGTGGCTTCCGGCCGAACACTGCTTATTAAAACAGGTGCCTCCTTGTATTTGCGCAACCATTTGATGTTGGGCAGGGACAAGCGCGGTCTCAAACCAAAGAAGGATTGGTTCGGAATGGGTCGAGCCACCGATTTTGCTTGGGTCTTGAGGTATTTCTTGTTTGGAATGCGATCGGGTGATACCAACGTGATTTCAGCACCAGTGTACAGTTTGTCGTCACTGGGAACGGTTCTCAAGCCGCTGCAAGCAGTGAGTGTCAGAATTCCGAACAAAAAAAGTAGTTTTTTCATGGGGGGTTATTTTTTATGCCATGAATTGAAATCCCGGACAAAAATCAAGCCGACGCCGGTTTCCACCAACTGGCCTTCCAGCGCACCTTCAAATAGATTTTGACGGAATGCTTTAAGGCGGTATTGTCCGTTTTTTGTCAGTTTGTATTCGACAACAACATCACTGGCAATGTCACTGACTGAATTCTTTTTGGCCCTTTCACCTTCCATATCCAGTTTTCCACCTACCTGAACACTGAGCCGTTCATTAAAGAGTTGCTTCTTGACGCCCAAGTTCAGCTGAGATCTTCCTGCTGCCTTTCCGGATTGATATTCTTCGTACGATTGAATGTCAAAATTCATTTCGATGCCGGGTACCAGTTTGGAACTCAATTGATTCAACTGGGACGATACGATCGTTCCCATGGTGGTGCGTGCTGCAGATGCCAGTCCGGTGGCTTCACTTTGAAACGGATTCTCTTGAATAAATCGGCCCAAGACCAGCAGCGCGAACACCTGTTTGTTCAATTCCGATGGATTTTCATTCAGCATGTTCAGTTTGGCTTGGACAACACCGTCCATGATGCCCCTGTCTTCGGGTCGCAATCGGATCTCGAAGCTGATGTCGGGTTTCTGAATGTCGCCACGCAATTTAAGGTAAACCAGAAACGGATATCGTTGCTTGTCCGTATTTGCGACGGTCGTAGTTGATTGACTTGAAATCAGGTCGATGGGTAACGCGTTGACCGTATAGATGGCATTGATTGAGGCAATTGCGCTCATGGGGTCACCGTACCAGATGATGGTGCTGCCCGATTCAATTTTAAACCTCCTTTTAACCAGGGATTCCAATGAAAGCAGATAATCGCCCTGCTTCAACAGGTAGGTTCCAGTCAGGCTCATCTTACCGCTTCGGTCCAAAGAGAAGCTGAGTGCCGCTTCGCCCTTCACCACTAAGGAATCGCTCGATGTCGGGTCAATCAGCAGCTTGATGGTAGCCTGTTCATCAATTTCAATAATGGAAGAAACATCAAAGCCTTTCAAACTGCTTTTGGGGGTTTCCATTTTTGTAGTTCTGAACAGAATTGATTTTTCTTTGACGGTATCGACAAACTCCACCACATCTTCCCCCTTGTTCGTGCTGAAGGTCTCTTGTGGCATCGCAAACGTCATGTGAGAGCCTTTCTTCATCTTGACACGGGCATTAACCACCGGTAGGCTGATGGGCCCATTGATGTCAATTCTACTGTCAATAAGCATTTTGCCATAAAATTGCGCATTGTCTTTGGGCCCGGTATTAAGCAATAGAAAGTTCTTGGTGTCTATCCGTAATGACAAAACCGGATTGTTGAATTGGGTCATTTTTACGGAACCATCGATAGTAGCCGGATTGTTTTTAGCGTCCAACATGGTGAATTGATTGAAATGGATGCCGTCTTTTTCAAGCAGAATGCGTTCGTGTTTCAAGCCAAGCCGACTGTTCAAGAAGGTCGGATTGATCATCGCATTATCGAAGATTAGTTCGCCCGTCACTTCTGGTTTGGCCAAGTTGCCTCCCACATTGAAATGACCGCTCAGATTGCCCGACGCTTCTTTTATAGCGCCGAACGAAAAGGCTTTCACCGTTTCGAGGGATAGCGATTGTATGTCTGCGATCAAGTTGATGGTTTGCGCTCCGGCGTTGGGTGCATAAAACCCTTTGGCTGTCAATTGATTCCCATTACCTGATAACGAAGCATCCACGTCAAATCGCCCGTTGGTGGAGTTGGTGGCATTTAAGCTCACGTTTCCGATGGGTATGTTTTTGACTATCAGATTGTCCAATTGGGCATCTGCTATAATTCCGTATGTTTCGCCTGTCCGTTTCAACAAAATGTTACCATTCAGCACACCCTTGACAAAGCTGGTGTCCTGCTCCATGATCCTGGAAATGTCATCCAGTTTGAAGCGGTTTACTTTCAAGCTCAAATCGTCGTTGAAACGATCGTTTGCTGAGGTGATCCAAATTTGTTTTCCGGCATTTTCCAAGTAAAAATGATGGATCAGGAAGCCTTGCTTGCCGAACTCCACGTAGTTTTCTGGAGCAACGGACCAGTTGTCGCCCATCAAATTGATGGTTGGCGGATCGATGCTTAGTTGGTAATTATCCTTATTCATCCGAATTTTCGTCTGAACCAAAAGTTTTTGCTGGCTCCCCTTAAAAGCAGAGAGATTGGCTAAGATGTGCTGATTGGCCAGTTCGCCCTCTAGCACGATCTTGTTCATCTTCATCGACGGGTTCAGCAACTCCTTGCAGGAAAGGCTGTAGCTGATGGCACTGGCGTCTGAATGGATGTCCAAAGCCATTCCATTGATGGTCAATTCGCCGTAAGTTATCTTTTCCATGTTGGCGGTGACTTTCAACTCCTTTTTGCTGCCGTCAAAACTGCCCTGAATGAGCCCTGGCCTGAATTCTTTCAACAAGGGAAAGAAGACATTGGAAAGCAGCGGATGGTTGTGCAATTGGATGTTGAACGTAAAGTTGCCCGAACCGCCCGATGCTTTCATCTTACCCTGACCGGGGATGGAAAAATAAGGATTTACAAACGAAATAACCTCGCCAGCGATTTCTGTCGGGAAAAGGCTGCCGTCATACTTCAAATCGATGATCTTGCTGGCGGCGACGATGGAGCTGGAGCCTGGTTTGTTGGTCGTTTTCAGGAAAATGGAGTCCAACGGGTACTTCACCCCTTCGTGCATCACCAAAATATCCTTGATGGCCGCCTGACCGTTCAAACTACGGGGAACTTCGCCCCGGAAATCGGCAACGATGGAAAACGCCATCCGAGTATCGGTGGTCATTAGATTCAGTTTCTTGAGATCTGCACCCTTCAAGTCGAAACGGAATTTTGCAAGCGCCTGCTTTCCGTTCATATCGATTTTGCCCTTGAAGTCGAAATCTGCGTTCTCATCGTTCAATCTGATGAAACCGTCAAAGCCCATGCCCGCAACATTCCCTTGAAGGACCAGGTTGTGGTAGGTGTATTTTTTCAGGTTGAACTCCGGAGCGGTGGCCTCGATTCTTGCCCGTATGGTCTTGATGTCCAGGCCATGACCGTTCGCCTTGGCATGCAACGTCATTTTTCCCATCAGGTCTGTTTTCTTCATCAATCGACCAAGGTCGAATTGATCCAAATCAATCAACGCTGTGAAGTTTTCTTTTTCGTCAAGACTGCCATTGAAACTTCCGTTCCCAAAACTTGTCAGGATGTTCCCCGATGCCTTGAAGGCCTTTAATGTCCCCTTTGCACTTATTTTCAGATCCATGTTCTCGGGAATTTCCACGGTTGATGGAAGGCTACCTAACAGTTCCAAATCTTTTCGGCCCGAATGGATCCGAATGAGTGGGAAATCATACAGCGCTGTCTGATATTCCGGGAGCCCGACAATGGTGAAATTTGCTTTCAAACGGGTACTTTGCCCAGTGCGGATTTCGATGCCTTTACCAGTCAATCGGTTAACAGGGCCCTTGATTTCTCCCGCGAAATAGGTGGACATTCTTTTGTTCTTGAAAAATGGAATGCTGTCCAATTTTGGCATGAAATACAGCACGTCTGAATTGTGAATGAGTAATTTTCTTACTCGAATTGCAACCAATGCTTTGGACAGATTTTTTGTCAAACTAGCCAATGAATCGTATCCAAGCGACAGGTCGCCCTCAAAGTAAGAATTCAGCGTTTGGATTTTTGTTTTTTTGGCCGAAAGTTGGTGCGGATCCATCCGTATTACGGTTCTGAACTCTTTGATTGCGAAGCCGTTCTTATCTGTTGCGGCGAATTTTTTGATGTTCACACCCGATTTCTCGGCAGAATACTGCACGTCCGTTGCTTCGAATTGGATCTGATTGTAGGCCAGATGACTCCCTTGATGGTAATCATCAAACGATACACGCACGTTTTTAAGCTGAACTTTATTCAGGTTGATGGTCCATGGAGCCGATGGCTTTTTTGGTTTAGGAGTTTCACTGCTGAACGCTGTAAGCAAGTAGTTGAAATTGAACAAGGAGTCCTTCTCGGCCCTGTTGATCTTAACAACAGCGTCCTCCAGGTTCAAGGAGTGGATTTGAACCTTTTGATGGAGGAGACTGTTGAAAGCAATATCTACTTTAACCAATCCGATAGACACCAATGTGTCTTTGGCCAAATCTTCCAAGTATAGACCTCGAATTACAATGGTCTTTGGGAACTGAATGCGAAAATCCTTCACTTCGACTCTGCCATGCGTTTTTTCCGTGATCCAGGTTGTGGCATACTTCGCAATTTTTAGCTGGACTGCAGGAATTTGAACGATCAAGGCGAGCGCGAGGAGTAAAAGCAGAATACTGACTATGCCCCACGCGATTACTTTAAGGCTCCTTTTTAATAATAGTCGGCCGTAATGTTTTTTTTCTTTACCCTGTTCAATCAAATCGTTCATACAGACTTCCTATCCGTCAGATTTTCTTTTTACGTTTAAAAATCGGTTTGATTGCCAACAAAGGTGGTAGCGTATCTCCCAATAAAAATCCCCATGGTTTCAGATGTTCAAAGTTGTCACAAGTTACTTTGATGATGGCCAACAGTGGAAGTGACAAGAACATACCAGAAACACCCCACAAGGCATTACCTGCTAAAACGACAATGATGGAGAACAGGGCATTTATTTTCACCTTTGAAGCTACTATTTTTGGGACAACGTAATTGTTGTCTATCAATTGAATGACATAGAAAGCGATCATGACATAAACCGCATACCAGGCTGTAGGCATGGTGGCCAACGCAATGGCCATTGGTAAACCGACACCGACAATACCTCCAAGATACGGAATCATATTTAACAATGCGGCAAGAATCCCCAGTAAAATGGCATATGGAATTCCGAGTAGAAGAAGCGCGGTAATATCCAATACGGCTATGATCCCTGCTTCCATCAATAATCCGACCAGATAGTGTTGCACCACTGTTTTGGTTTGTGAGACCACACCTTTTATCTGCAACTTGCTGTCGTCACCTGCGACTTGATGAATGAATTCCAATATGATGGGTTGATACAGCAAAAATAAAAAGATGTACACCGGTATCAGGAAAAACATGGCCAAGGCACTTCCCACAGTCATCAGAGTTTGTCCTAAGACAGAACCGTTGATGTTAATCAGTTCTTTCTGTGTCTCTGCAATCCATACATAAACCTTTTCAGGATTGACTTTGAAATAGGCCGCACCTTCGTGGATGGTTTGGTTCAACATGGCCGTTATGTTCGCGATCAATTGAGGCCATGATTCTGTTAGCAGGCTTACCTGAGTATAAATGACCGTTATCAAGCCGGATATGAGTAAGAGCGTAAGCACGATGGTGATTATAATGGCAAGAAGCCTGTTCATCCTCATGCGCACTAGAAAATCCACTACCGGGCTGAGCACGATAGCGATGATTATCGCAAATACAAGCGGAACGATGATGGCCTGAGTAATGTATAAAATGGCACATAACGCAATAAGACCAACAAAGTAGATGGTCATTTTTGCGTAAAAGGGTATTATCAGGTTCTTTTCAGGCAGCGCCATCTATTTTTTGTTTTTATGGATGAAAAGTTGAAGCAGTGTATGTCCAACAATCTCAACGGTAGACTGATAGTGTGCAACTAGATTGATGATTCCAATTTGCGCGGCCGAACCGAGTATCCCCCGAATCTGGTTTCCAGATTTTCCGACGATTAATTTTTTGACCAGATAGCCAGTGGCCAAACCAACAGAGGTGCTGATCATATTGTTCCCAAGAAGTTTAGACGAAGTAGAATCCTCCAAATTATCCCTGATCAGGTTCAATGGATTGATTTTTTCGTAGGCATGATCAAACTCTTGCCTCAACAAATACACCTGAACAATTTTGTCGGATTCCAGTTTTTGAATGGCTTCCTTAAGCTCTATGGCATTCGATATCATATCGGTCTATTTTAGAAGTTTTTTAATGATCTTGTTGCTGTATCTCCGCTTGAGCGCTTTGTAGAAGAATAGGCGAAAGCAGAGGGCCAGAAATCCGTGAAAGACACCTACCGCCAAGAATCCGTAGTATATGGTTCCGAGAACATCACCCAACCACAATGCCAGGCCAATATTCAGAAAAAGCAGGGTGGAAATAATAATGCCAATTATAAAGGCATGGGGGATCAACGAAGAAATCAGATCCGTTATTTTCTCAACCGCTTTGAGTTTTACCAACTCGACCGTAGTCTTGAAATAATCGGCAACTCTTTCCAAAAGAGTTTCGAACAATCTTGCATAGTCTTCCATAGCTTTATAATTGACAGAATTTTTGTTAACCTAAAACCTATTAAACCTTACTTGCTTTCAAGTCTTTTTCAACTTGCTTTTCCGTAGATTTTGCCTTTTCGGCAAAATTGGCAACGTCTTCTTTTACCTTTTCGAATTTATCGGTGATGCTGTCTACGAATTCCTGAAACTTATCGGATATTTCATCCGTAACTTTTTCGGTTTCACGACCAATTCTCTTGCGAGTCTTGTAACCTTTGTCCGGGGCAAATAAAACGCCCAATAAAGCACCAGTGGCCAATCCAGCCACAACGCCGATAACTACTTTTCCTGCATCCATGATGTGTTGTATTAATTGATTATAACTATTTGAAAACCTGTATTCGATCAAAAACGGTACCCGAGGGTGAGTTGACCAGTTACATTCTTATATCGTGGTGTGGTTGATGTTCCATCACCGTTGTTGTCGTATAAATCCCATCCACCACGTGCGCCAATCACAAATTGGAACAGATTGATATCGGCACCCATAACAAGACCCAAGGTATTTCTGCGGATGTTGTCATTCGTGAATTCATCGACGACAGTCGTGTTTGAAACCGGTGTGATAACATTGGTCGTTTGTTTGAGCAGGTAAGAGTATTGCGGGCCAATCAATAACGTGACCATTTCGGCTGGTTTGACTGCAAACAAAAGGGGCACATCAATGTAATTGGAAGTCCGTGAAGAGCTGAAATCCATACCCAGCAGACTGCCTGAGGTCTGATATCCTTTCTGAGAAAACATCATTTCCGGTTGAATACCAAAGAATTGACCTAGGGGAATGTGTAAAAAACCGCCAACTGCAAATCCCATTTTGGGATCGGCGGAAGCTTCTCCATCCGATTCGTAAATGTTAGAGACGTTCAACCCTGCCTTTGCACCGATCGAAATTCTGTTTTGCGCCTGTAGGCTCACCGATAGGAGAGCGGCCAAGACAAGAAAAAAGGGCATTTTCATACTTTTGTTTTTTTTGCGCATACAACATTATATGCAATGAACAATTACTTAAAACGTTCAATGCAAAGTTGCTTTTGTTTGACCTAGGTTGCATTACACAACTTTGGAAATAAGTTGCATAATTCCCATATCAACACTTACACATTTCCCAATGTGTTTCTTTTTTTGATTCTAAGATTGCGGAAGTTGGATGGAGTGAGACCTGTCATTTTTCTGAATTGATTGGACAAGTGCGCCACGCTGCTGTAGTGAAGTTTAAATGCGATTTCAGTGAGGTTGAGTTCGTCATAGACCAACAACTCTTTGACCTTCTCGATTTTATGGGTGAGGTAGTAATGTTCGATGGTGGTCCCTTTAAGATCGGAAAAAAGGTTGGCCAGGTAGGTATAATTGTAACCGAGTTTATCACTCAGGAAATTGGAGAGATTGACTTTGATCTGGTCGTCCGTATAGTGAACCAGTTCAATGATGGTGGTCTTGATTTTTTCTACTAGTATTTGCCTATTGTCTTCAAGTATCTCCAGACCATTCTTTAGAAGTGCTTCGTTCAGATTGTTCAATTGTTCCTTGGTGGCTTCTTCCTCTACAAGTGCTTCGCCAAGTTCTACAAACGAATAATGAAGTCCAAGTTTCTCCAACTCGTTTTTGACGACCATTTTGCAACGGATGCATACCATATTTTTGATGTAGACTCTCACCCGTATATTTTTCGGAAAAGCGCCCCTCTGCGTTCAAGGTAAAAACGCAATGGAAACAATCTTTTTGTAAATATAGGAATTATTTCAGCAAAGAGAACACAAACTCAAGACCTCCCTCGGGTCGGTTTTTAGCTGAAATGGTACCTCCATGGAGTTGAATGGCGTTCTTGACGATGGCAAGCCCGAGACCCGTTCCACCCAGTTTGCGCATTCTACCTTTATCGACGCGGTAGAAGCGGTCGAAAATGCGGTTCAGATGTTCATCGGCAATGCCGACACCGGTGTCGTAGAAGCTGAAGTAACATCGGTCAGGATCAATGCGAAAACAGGTGATGCCTATTTCTACCTCTTCGCCTGCGTAAGCCAATGCGTTGTCAAGCAGATTTCGGAAAATGGAGTACAACAAGGACGTATTTCCATTTACAGTCAGTTCCGGATCGATGTCGATTTTAAGACGCACCTTTCGAGCCGTGATTTCTGCTTCCTGTTCAGTTGAAATGTGTTGGATGAGGCGTGACAGGTTCACATCTTCCTTTTCAATCAACTTTGGTGCTTCGTCCAGTCTGGTCAATGTGGAAATATCACGTAGAAGTTCACTCAGGCGCTTACTCTGAAGGAAGGAGCGTTCTACAAATGAATGAAGTTTCTCAGCAGGTAAGTCTGGGTTGGCCAGAATGGTTTCCATATAACCCTGGATGCTGCTGACAGGTGTTTTAAGCTCGTGTGCGATGTTTTGGGTCAACTGCCGTTTAAGGCGGGATTCCTCTTCGCTAATGGAGATGTCATTAATGCTTATTTCAAAGCTTTTATCCTGAAACAAAATGCATTGAACCTGGAAAACCCTGCCATTCTTGTCGATATTCACCGATTGCCGCTGCAGCGGTGAGACCGGATTGCGTATGCCCTGCATTTCGCGGAGGTATTGATTGATGGGTTCAAGCTGCGGAAGGTCAAAAATAGTAGTGGCCGATTGTGCAGGTATGTTGGAAATCAAATTCAGGTATTGAATGAACAGGTTGTTCGCAATGATTTCCTTCTTATCCGGGGAAAAGATGGCCAGACCTTCTTTGGCGGATTGCAGGTGGCTGATGAGCTTCTCCCGTTCCACCAATAGGTCGTCGCGGGTCGATTTCAGCCGTTGAAACAAACCGACAATGTATTTGGAAATCTCGCCCAATTCATTTTTTGGGAAATCCAATGTGGTGTCTAATGGGAGGTTCCTATTGGCTGTTTCAGCAAAGTCACGGAGTTGCGCGATGGTACTCCCCATCCGTTTGGTAGAATTGTACAACAAGACCAATATGACCAACATCATGGTGGCAATAAAGAGCATGAAGCTCAAATCAGCTTGAAGTTGCTTATTAAGTATGGAGTCATACGGACGGGAACTTCGGATAATGTAATTGGGATAGCGCTTTGCCGTATAAAAAAAGGTCTTGCCTGTAGTTTCTGAAAGCCGACGTACAGAGACACCTTCGCCAAAAGCCATGGCACCCTTTATTTCTGGCCGGTTGGAGTGATTGCCCAAGTGGTTGGCTTCGGAATCATACAAGACATTTCCATTGAAATCGATGATGGTTACACGCAAGTCGCTCACCTGAAGAAATCCCATCACTCTTCGAATGTTGCTGTCATTGACGCCCTTTTCGCTGGTTATCTCATAAAATAGGTTGTTGTAGCTTTGCAATTGCTCCGTGAGCAAAGCCACACGAAATGCTTTTTCCCGACGGTATTGGTAGACGCTGATGAACAATACGAACATCAAAAATAAGGAGACTATGGTTAGAAACAGTTTCCGATGGAAGTTGAAGAAGGGTTTGCGAATGGGTTCAGCCATGGTGCTCTATTTATAATCGAAACAGTAACCGTAACCAAGTCTGGTAACAATATGCTGTCCGAAATCGCCCAGCTTTTTGCGCAAACGGGTGATGTTCACGTCGATGGTTCGATCAAGTACATAGACATCGTCCGACCAGACCGCACTCAGGATATCCTCACGGGAATAAACGCGACCTGGGTGGGAGACGAGCAACAGCAACATCTCAAGCTCCTTTTTGGTCAAGTCGACTGGCGCATCACTCAGGAAAACCTGCTTTCGGGTGGTATCGATTTTCAGGTTCTCAAACTCAAGAATGTTGACTTTATCGGTCGACTCCACCACCATGGTGCGTCGCAGGATGGCTTTGACACGTACGGTCACTTCACGGATGGAAAAGGGTTTGGAAATATAGTCGTCCGCACCGATATTAAAACCGGTCAGCATGTCGTTCTCGGTGTCTTTGGCTGTAATGAAGATGATGGGCAAGTTGGCCAGCTTTTCGTTTTTCCGAATCATACCAGCCATCTTGAAACCGGAGATTTCACCCATCATGACGTCGAGCATCAATAAATGAAAGGATGCCAGGTCTTTTTTAAACGCTTCCTCGGCTGAATTGGCAGTCTCCACTTCGTAGCCTTCGCTTTCCAGATTGAACTGGAGAATCTCACACAAGTCTTCTTCGTCGTCGACGACCAAAATCCGGGCTTTGCTCATCATCTAGATTTCTTTGGTTTTACCTTGATGTTTCAACACCTTGGCATCCACATAAAAAACAATTTCTTCGGCCATGTTGGTACAATGGTCACCAATGCGTTCCAATTTTCTAAAAATGCCGACCATCTGCAGGGCATCCGATGCATTGGATTCAGGGCTTTCAATGATGTAGGCAGTGAGTATGGGTAGGCTTGCATGATTGATGTCATCCACTTTCTGATCCATCTCAAAAACCTTGGTGGCAATGGTGGCATTTTCTTTTTCCAAGGCATCAAACAGGGTCTGCAGCATTTCTTTGACCTGATCGACCATTTCGGCCAACCTTAGTTTCCGAACCAATTCTGGATCGAGTGCCGGGCCTTTGAAATCAAGCACGAAACGGGCCAAACCTTCTGCAAAGTCACCGATGCGTTCCAAGTTCGTATTGATTTTAAGGACGGCAAGTACAAAACGCAATTGGACGGCAACGGGATTGTACAGGGCAATCATATCTTCCACGTCGCTGTCAATTTTAAGTTCGAAGGCATTGACCCTTCGTTCCCGCATGATGATCTGTCTGGCCTGATCTTTATCCAATGTAAGAATGGCTTCACCGGCACGTTGCACCTGGTTATAGACCAAGGTCCACATTTCGATGGTTTCCTTTTTCAGCGCTTCAAGTTCTGCTTCTACCTTTAGTACCATGATTTTAAATCTTTATGGGATGGATTTTAACGTTGCAAAGGTGACAATTATGTATTACAGTTGCGTTACAAACCTATGAAAGAGTGCTTTCCATCAATGTCACCGCAATTTACACCATCCAAGTCAATTTTTCAACGTGTTCGTCCGTTTTTTTCAAAGATTTCGTACTTTTGTGTCACCAAACAAAAAATGCGAAAATAGCTCAGTTGGTAGAGCATCAGCTTCCCAAGCTGAGGGTCGCGGGTTCGAGTCCCGTTTTTCGCTCTGTAATTCGATGAGAGTTTGATTATTTCGGACGCTTAGCCAGTTTGATGTTAGGCAACTGAATTTTTTCGATTCCAGCCCCCAACCAGAAATCCAGATGCGGAGGCTGATTGTAGGCAACATTCTGCCAAGCAACGGACATGCGATACTGAGGGTTGTGCATGAGGGTGTATGTTCGGAATGCCGTTGGAATGGTGGAAACAAAAATCCGGAGTTCTTTGTTGTCGATGGTTCGCAGGATCAATTCCTCCCTCCAGTCACCCAATATGTCCGCACTCAAGGCAGGGGTGGATTTGCTTCCGTTGTTGGAGGTGCATCCTTCTGCTGTAAAAATGATGCCGGCTTTGTATTTTGATATCCTGTTTTTGTCTAGAAGCTGGCGGGTTAAACCACCATCCCACCAAATCAAGAAGTTTGTGGAGGAAGGGCTTTCACCAATCACTTTGCCGTTCATGTCCAATAAGCCATTCGACCCGGAAAACCACATTTCAGAGCCGAAATGGTCAGGGTCGATGTCCTCGGCAACGCCACGGCCTACGTCTTTTCCTTCAGCCCCTCGCCAGTAAACTTCTCCGGTTTTTGCACTGTATAAAGCTGCTCCTGGGCCAGAGGTGTTGGTTTCATTTTCATGGTTGCCAAAAACCTCCAATCCTGAACGGGTTGGGTCCAGGTCACCTACGTGCAGGGCATCTCCATGACGAAATCCAGTACTGAACAATCCTTTTCCGTTATCGTCCACCACCATGGAACCGTAAACGATTTCGTCTTTACCATCGTTGTCAACATCGGCGACACTCAAGTTGTGATTCCCTTGTCCGGAGTAGGGATTTTCTCTGTTTACCGAATCAAACTTCCAGCGCTGAGTCAGTTTGCCGTTTCTCCAGTCCCAGGCTACCAGCACGGAACGGCCGTAATAGCCTCTGCACATGACAACACTCGGCAACACTCCGTCCAGGTAGGCAACACCGGCAAGAAAACGATCGACGCGGTTTCCGTTGTTATCTGTCCCCATATTTCCACCATTTCCACCCCAGCCATCTGTTGGATATCGATTGGGTTCATAGTTCGTGGTGGCAAGTGCAGCCCCCGTTTTCCCGTCAAAGATGGTGAAGAATTCAGGCCCGTCCAAAATCTTTCCAGTAGAGGCATTACGCCAATCTTTCGTCGCATCGCCTATGATTTTTCCTGTTCCGTCCACCGTTCCGTCGGCCGTTTTACATGCTACTTCAGCAATTCCGTCACCATCCATGTCAATGACCATGAATTGGGTATAATGAGCACCCTCCCGAATGTTTTTACCCAAATTGATTTCCCACAGAAAGGTTCCGTCAAGTTTGTAAGCCTGAAAAATCGGAATGTCCGAAAATCCGTTGGAGGGATTGTCAATGCCCCTCCCAGCCATGTGAACCACCAACTCATATTCTCCGTCTCCATCCAGGTCTCCAACAGAACAATCGTTTGGACTGTATCTGTTCGGAGTTCGCATCGGTATCGATAAGTAGGATTGAATCGGAGCTCCAGCAACCAATTTGAAGGAAGCGCTGGGCTGTTGTTCTTTGCCGTTGAGAATCGGACATACATACCATGCGTTGGATTTGTTCATATCAACACTGGAATCGCAAAAAATGGTTGCTCCCGTGATAGGATGTACGTTTAATTTCACAGCTGCCCCGTTTTCGGCAGTTCGATACAGATTAAAAGCAATGTCTTTAGGATCTGTTCCTAAAATGCGCCAACTGACGAAGACTTTATTTGTTTCTTGATGTATAGCTACAACGCCGCGGCCAAGGTTTTCCATGACTCGTTGTCCGTAAATGGCTGTATTACAAATGCATGCAATTGATACCAAAAAGATTAGATGCTTTTTCATGAAATTGTCAGGCTTTAGTTAAGTATGAAGGTACGTTTTATTCGACCGTGTTTTGAACAAATTGTTTAAACGGGCTACCGTTTATTTGTAAAACCAATCTTCCTTTCACGTCCCTTTCATTCATTTGTAACAGGATTGTAATACTTGTTTCCGACCTTTGTATCCAAATTTTAACAAGTGTTTCTAAAAACAACTGAAAAACAATGACTCTACTCATTACCATTATTGTTCTGGCGCTGGTTTTTGATTACATCAACGGCTTCCACGATGCAGCCAACTCCATTGCAACCATTGTTTCCACGAAGGTTTTGACGCCATTCAGAGCAGTTCTTTGGGCTGCAGCATTTAATTTCTTGGCGTTTTTCATCGCCAAATACATTATTGGTGAGTTTGGTATTGCCAATACAGTATCCAAAGCAGTCATTGAAGATTTTATTACGTTGCCGGTTATTTTTTCGGGTATCGTAGCTGCCATCATTTGGAACTTGGCTACTTGGTGGCTTGGGATTCCTTCTTCTTCTTCGCATACACTGATTGGTGGTTTTGCAGGTGCAGCTATTATGAGCACCATGATGGCAAGCGGTTACGAAACCAGCGGTCTTGAAGCCATCAAATCCTCTGTAATCATTAAGATCGCTTCGTTCATTATTTTAGCGCCACTCATTGGTGGTATCGTTTCAACATTGCTGACGATTTTGATTTTGCATACCTTTAAAAAAATGAATCCGCACAAGGCCAATACCTACTTTAAACGGCTTCAGCTGGTTTCCTCCGGTTTGTTCAGTATTGGTCATGGTCTGAATGATTCACAGAAAGTGATGGGTATCATTGCTGCAGCTTTATATGCCGCCTACACGCAAGAAGGCATTGACTGGGGTATCCATTCCATTGGCCAGATGCCGGATTGGGTTGCCTTCTCTTGTTTTGCGGCCATTTCATTGGGCACCATGTCCGGTGGTTGGAGAATCATCAAAACCATGGGCACACGCATCACAAAGGTTACTCCGCTCGAAGGTGTCGCTGCTGAAACCGCCGGCGCCCTAACTCTATATTTGTCGGAAGCTCTAAAAATTCCTGTAAGTACGACACATACCATTACCGGTGCCATTATTGGTGTTGGTGCCGTAAAGCGCTTATCTGCCGTTCGCTGGGGAGTAACCCGGAGCCTATTGGTGGCTTGGATTTTGACCATTCCCGTTAGCGCAGGTATTGCAGCTTTGATCTTCTTTTTGTTTGGCAAACTATTATAAAACATACAAATCCAATGAAAAATTCCTTTTTCAGCAACTTCACCCCCAAAGAACCTAAGTTCATTCCCATTCTGAAAGAAATGTCCGATGTCATGTTGGTCGCTTCGGACATCATGATCGAATTCATTCAAAACTACGACCACGAAACTGCACCGGAGTATTACAAGAGAATCAAGGAACAGGAAAAGAAAGGCGATGCTTTGTCAAACCGTGTTTTCGAAGAATTGGACACGACCTTCATCACACCGTTCGACAGGGAAGACATCAATCAACTGGCCAACCGTTTGGATGATGTGACCGACTACATCAACAGCTGTGCCAAGAAGATTGTGCTTTACAATCCGGCCAAGATGCCTACCACTGCCTTGGATATTTGCAATCTGATCCGTGAGGGTGCCATTTGCATCGGAAAAGCCATTGACGAACTCGATGTTCTTAAAAAGGATGCCAAACAAATTAAAAAGTATTGCAACGATTTGCACGACATCGAAAACAGAGCGGATGATGTTTACGAGCATTTCGTCATTGAACTCTTCGAAAAAGAAACCGACAGCATCGAAATCATCAAGCTCAAGGAAATCATGAACGGTCTGGAACGTACCACGGATGCAGAAGAATACGTGGGCAAGATCATCAAGATGATTATTGTCAAGAACGCCTAATTGAAGTTAACCGCTATAAGAAGCGGTATTCCGGCAATCATATCGTAAAAAAAATAATTCCATGGGGCTACCTCATGGAATGTTTTTTTGGTCAAATTTTAGAGTCTTTTTGTCATTTATTAAACCTGTGGAACATAACTAACTGATTAACTTAGCAGCGTTTTATGTACTAACGTGAAAGTGATGCACACCAAGAACCTTTTCTCTATAGCCTTTTGCTTAATGCTGTTCGTAGTTTCCGTAACAGCACAGACCAATTCTTCCGCCATCAAAAGGGCACCGGCACTCATTTCAAACGCTCAGATACCGGAAAGCACCGTCAAAGCGACCCTTCGAGAAATGCTGGCTAAACATCTGCCCTATGCGGAAAGCAAATTTGCGACGTCTGCCGGTTATTTCGGAAATGGTCAGAGTGTGGAACACGGTGCCCGTACAAATGCAGATTATGCGCTCATTTACGCGTTCATTTACAAGGAATGCAAGGACCAGACACTTCCGAACGGCATCACCTTCGAAACCGTCAAGCAACATGCCCTTGCCGCCATCCGGTATTCATACAACACGCATAAAACAGGCACCCTCAATTGCACCAACGGATCCAAATGGGGTCTGGTCTGGGAATCGTCGATGTGGTGTACTTCCACGGCTTTCGCCTCCTGGCTGATGGCTGACCAACTAACGGTTGCCGATAAAGCCGCCATCAAGACGATGGTGATGGCTGAAGCCAACTTCAACCTCTCCCGCACCATCCCCACAGCCATCGCAACGGATACCAAGGCCGAAGAAAATGGCTGGGACACCAACATCATGGCCATCGCATCGGCGCTATATCCCGAAGAGAAGAATGCCGAAGCTTGGACCTTTCGCTGTAAGCAGTTTGCCATGAATACCTACAGTGTTGCAGCCGATCTGAACCGAAAAGATCCAGTCAAGGATGTGGTCGACGGCAAGACCATTTCCGACTGGCACATCGGTGGAAACCTTTTCCCCGATTACGCGCTCGAAAACCACAACTTTTTTCACACCTCCTATCTGAACATTCCGATTCAGGAAATGTCCGAATCGTTGTTGGCATATAAAGCCGTTCAAAATCAGGCAAAACCTGAGTTTCCCATTCCGAACGCCTTGAAACACAACGTCTCGAACGTCTGGAACAGCATGCTCAAGGAATTCATCATGGCCGACGGTATTTTGGCCATGCCCAACGGCAACGACTGGTCCATGTACATTTACGACGAACTCGGCACCTATTCCGCCTTGGCATGTATTTATCGGGATCCGGACGCACTCATGCTGGAAAGTATGGTATTGCAATATGCCAAAATGCGTCAGACAACCACCACCGACGGCTCTTTCCTGCTGAACCCTGACGTTGGGGAGCGCCGCATGGCCGTGACCGCCCGCCGACTGGTTTTTGCCCACCTGTACCACGACTATTTTCCTACGACCGGAATGGTAGCAACCAAGTGGTCCGATTTCAGCAAGCAACATGAAACCACCAAGTTTTTGCCGTACAATGGCATTATCCGCAGCAACAACGATGCCAAATACGTCACTTTTTCTTGGTTTCAGTCCCAAGACGGCACCAGCTACAAATCGTACATGGGAATGGTTTCCCCCAACGACGTTAACAACAGCAACATTGTATTTCCGTTCAAGGCCGGTAACATGGGGAATTTTACCGGTTATACGGATGTGAGCGGCTATACCCGCAATGCATCGCTGGTCTCAAACACCTATGCCATGTATCCGAAAAGCTTCTCAACCACTGGAAAAGTGAGCGTTACTTCCAGCAGTATGGTCAAATACCTTTCCTTTTATTCCACACCAGGCAATGCCACCATCTATCACGAAGACATGGTTGGTTCGGTGGCTGGAACGATGACCAAGGACGGTGGATTGATGCAGGGCATCACGACGGATGTACTGACACAACCGACAAGAACCTTGTATTATTCTGGAGGAAATGTGAGCTCCCACGGAAGCACGGTGAGTACGATTCCGGGAAACTGGGTGAATGTGGATAATATATATGGTATGGTCGTTAATGGCGGAAGCGGCATTGCTTTCGGTGAAAAAGAATTGAGCACTTCGGTGTATGTTTCCAAACTTTACGGTTCCTATTCCACTACTGCCAAACCGTTTACCAACGGACAAGTCGTCTTTTCGCGTTCGTCCATCGTCTATCCGAAAGTAACGGCTGAAACCACTCAAAAACTGGCTGGCAAGGAAAAATACCCGACGGTGGCAACCGGATGGAAAGCGACAGCGGCGGAAGACCCCGATGGTCGCCGCTACCTGCTGATGTCGAATTTCCGTTCAACGCTTCGCTCGAGTGTCACCCTATCCTATCCAGAAGGAGCACCGGTGTACGACAGGGTCACTTCGGTGACGGATTCAACCGGAACAGCGACCTTCAACTGCATGACCAACAGTTCCTCCAACAACGAGCTTTACGTATTTGTCAAAACCGGAACGCTTCCTTTGAAAGCGGTTCAAGGAGACAGTCCGTACTCGGTTTATTTGAAGAATGAAAATGCTACTGCGGTTTCGGCACGGGTTTCGATATGGAACAACGGTGGTTATCAGACGTTGCAAGTGAGCTTGCAGCCACATGAATCACAGTACGTTCAAGTCGTTGGAAATGTTTTGACAAGTGTATTGGCTCCCTTCCCCGATGGTTATCGAAACATCAGCCGGGGCAAGCATATTTTGGCGGACAATCAGCTGCCTGAGCATTTCCCCTTTGCAATGATCGATGACAACGACAGTACCTGGTATCAATCCCTTTCCCTGCCAACGGTTGCAGTACCTCAAAACATCACCTGTCGGTTGTGGAGCCTGAATGCCATCAATAAACTGATGCTCAAGTCGGTGGAGGGCATAGGACCTAAAGACATTCTGATACAGGCTTCGACCGATGGTTCGATCTATACCACAGTGGGAACAGCTACGCTTCAGAATACAACGGAGTGGCAAACGGTAGAGTTCATGGAATCCGATGCCACTTATTTCCGAATTAAAGTTAGTTCCACCTTCGGCCCATTGAATGTTGGTATTGCCTCGCTTCAGCTATTCGGTTATCCCAAATGATACCCTTATTAAAGATGAAAAAATCCAACAAATTCATTAAATACAGACTCGAAATGAAAATCAAATCCATGCTGGTCGGCGCATTGCTGCTTTTTGCAATTGGTTCAACAGTAACTGCTCAGAGTGAGGCGAAACCCCGAAAAGTGATTCAAAAGATGAAACAAGTGGCAGAATGGCAAATGAAAACGCCTTTGCGTCACAAACTGTACGACTGGACCAACGGTGCGCTTTATACCGGCTTGATGGCTTATGGTCGGTTGACGCAAGATGAGAAGAGTTTAAACTGGTTGCGTCAAATCGGGGATTCCATTTCCTGGAAAACGGGTCCTAGAAACTTTATGGCCGACGATTATTGCGTGGGTTCCACTTTCTGCGAATTGTTCCTGCTGGATGGCGACAGCTCGAAAATCAACTACTTCAAAGGGATTGCCGATCAGATTGTAGACCAACCTCATACAGAATCATTGGCATGGAAAAATGCCATCCATTTGCGCGAATGGGCCTGGTGCGATGCGCTATTTATGGGCCCGCCAGCACTGATGACTCTTTATAAAGCGACCGGCGAGAAAAAATACATGGACATCACCAGCAAACTCTGGTGGAAAACAACAGACTACCTTTATAATAAGTCTGATTGCCTTTATGCTCGCGACAGCTCGTATTTCGGCAAGAAAGAAAAGAACGGAACAAACGTTTATTGGAGCCGCGGAAACGGTTGGGTAATGGGCGGTTTGGTTCGGGTTCTGGCTTTAATGCCAAAGGATTATCCGGATTACAGCCGCTTTCTGGCGCTTTATAAAGAAATGGCTGCCAAAATCGCAACCTTACAGCAACCTGATGGAACCTGGCATGCCAGTTTGCTCGATCCTGCCAGCTATCCGGTGAAAGAAACCAGCGGAACCGGTTTTTATTGTTATGCTCTCGCTTGGGGCATCAACAATAAGATTCTGGATGCCAAAACCTACAAGCCGGTTGTGTTAAAAGCCTGGCAGGCACTGGCTTCCTCCGTTCACCCCGACGGAAAACTGGGTTACGTGCAGCGAATCGGTGCTGCTCCAGACGGGGTTACTGCCAATGACACCGAAGTTTATGGTGTCGGCGCCTTTCTGCTTGCCGGAAGTGAAGTCCATCAACTGCTAAAAAGAAAAAAATGAAAAAAATACTAGCATTCTTAGCTTTTCTGGTTTTTTTAACCCCTTTGCATGCACAACGTCAAATGGAGCCGCTCGGTCGCGGCATGATGGCCATGAACCGAGGTAGCAATCAGATTTATGTCGGATGGCGATTGTTGGGCAGTGACCCCTCCGATATCGGCTTCAACCTGTATCAGTCTGTCAATGGCTCAACGGCTGTCAAAGTTAATGCCTATCCTATGAAGCTGACCACGGATACAGTGCTGTCGGGTGCCAACCTGGCAGTGAGCAATGCCTTCTTTGTGAAACCCGTCATCAATGGGATTGAACAGGCAGCCAGCGCTTCCTTCACACTGCCAGCCAACGCTGCTCAGGTGCAATATGTCCGAACCATACCCCTACAGAATCTGAACGATGCCAACATCACGACTCAGAATGCAATGCCTGGCGATGTGGATGGCGACGGAGAGTATGAATTGGTTGTTTTGCGAACTGGTGCTGGCGGAGATACAGCACGAATTTTAATTGAAGCCTACAAGCTGAACGGCACCTTTCTCTGGCGGTTCGATTTCGGAAAAAACATCAATTTGGCCAATGAACACAACGCTCAGGCATATTACGTCGTCTATGACTTTGACGGTGATGGCAAGTCCGAAGTCTGTGTCAGAGGTTCTGAACTGTCCGTTTTTCAGTCCGGATCGGCAAAGCAACGAACGGTGGGTGATGTACTACTAAAAGATGGCGTTACCTTGTATCCCTTGAACGGAGGCAATCAACGGTTGACTGCGCCCGAGTATCTGTTTATGTTGAACGGTGCAACAGGGGCTCCTCTGGACAGCATCCCTTACGAACCTGTGATGGGCTCTACACCATCCACTACGTGGGGTGGAAATGAACGGCCGGTTTATCAATGGATGTCCGTCGCTTACCTGGACGGAATTCACCCGAGCATCGTCACCGAACGGGGCATCGGCGAAGGCTATTGGATCAAACTTTACGCCTTTGATTACCGGAACGGCAAGATGAGCATGCGCCCTGAATTCTTTGCAACACAGGTACCCATCTCCTTTGGTGGCCATTCCATTCGGACCAAAGACATCGACAACGACGGCAAGGATGAGATTTTATTCACCGGAGCCGCGGTAGATCACGATATGAAACTGATGTATAATCAGCATGATAAAGGGATTGGACATGGCGATGGTTTCCAGATTTTGGACATAGACCCTGATCGTCCCGGTTTGGAATGGTTCAGCATTCAGCAAAGCAATTCCGATCAACTTGGCGCCGCTTATTGGGATGCGGCTACGGGCGATATTCTCAAGAAATACTACATGGGCAGCCCCGGTGATCCAAGCCGTGGCGATGCGGCCAGCGTTTCACCGACCATCCGCGGATCTCAAATGTACGGTGGCACTCCTGGCGTGATGGATCATAACGGGAATTATGTGAACAAGACGAGTTTCACACCCACGGGAACACTATACTGGGATGCAGATTTGGCTAAGGAATTGATACTGAATGACAATGCCTACAGGGATGCCTCCATCAAGAAATACGACCCAATAACGGGCAATTCAAACATACTGGTGAATATTAAAGCCGACGGTTGCTCCAATCCGGCCACCATGGCTGGAGCCACTTATTTTGGTGACATCATGGGTGACTGGCGCGAAGAATATGTGATCCAGACCAATGACAAACTAACCTTGCGCATTTATGCCACTACGACGCCATCCACCAGCAGGTATTATACGCTGCAGCACAATGCGGGTTATCGCATTCAGCAGACGTGTTTGGGAAGAATCGGCGGCTTTTATACGGACTTTTATTTTGGCCCTGGCATGACGGTGATGCCTCCTTCTCCAATTGTCGGGGAAGATGTGCGCTGGAATGGCTCGCTGTCGGTTTGGGACAATGGTACCACACAAGCATGGTTCGACACCACGGGCTTAAAAGCCTTTCAACCAGCCATGAAGGTCTTGTTTGACGGTTATGGAAAAACAGGTACCGTTGCTCAGCGATTGGTTTCCATCAACGAAAACATAACTCCGGGAGCCGTTACGGTCTCGTCCGATTTTGCATATGGTTTCTCTGGAACAGGCTCGATCACAGGTGCTTGCAGTTTGACTAAAAATGGCAAAGGGAGTTTAACCTTGAATGCGGATCAGCTATATACCGGAAAAACTACGATTTGGGACGGTGCGCTGATTGTCCAGAAAAGCCTGGCCAGTCCGGTGAGTGTTTTTGGCGGAACCTGGGGCGGAATACGCTCGAAAGGCCTTTCTGGCGGACGATTGTGCGGGGTTGGACCATTCTTGCAGGGTGTCACATTGCTTGAAAAAGGTTGTCTCAGTCCTGGAAGCACAGCCGATGAAACAGATACGTTATTCATTGAAAAGAACTTGACACTGAAGAAGCGTTCGTATATGTTGCTCGATTTGAATGCAACACCTCTGTTGTCCAGCGATTGCATCAAAATAAATGGAGACCTCATTGTAGAGGACACGACCAACATCTACATCCGAAAGGTCGCCGCAAGCATGGCAGCAGGATCCTATCCGCTTCTGAAATACACTGGAAACCTCACCGGTAATGTCGGAAAAATTCTGCTTTCAGGTATGGATGACCTTATCTGCACGTTGACCATTTCGGACAATACCGTGTTTCTGAATGTACCTGCTGTACCTTCTGCATCTAGTGTTCGTTGGGGCGGGGTTTCCAAAATTTGGGATCTTTCATTGAACAAAAATTGGATTAGAAACACGTTGGCTGATGTGTTTGTGCCAAACGACTCGATTGTATTCGACAACGGCGGAGTCGCACAACCTGTTGTACAGTTAAACGGACTGATCCCTGTAAAAAATGTATTAGTCAATGCATCAAGCGATTATACCATTGGCGGTACTGGTAGCCTCTACGGCAATGGAGGACTGACCAAAGCGGGTAGAGGTAAACTCACCATGTTGACTAACAACTCGTTTACAGGAAAAGTCTCCATTTTTGGTGGAAGTCTTGAAATCAAAGAAGATGTGTTGGAAGGCGAACCCAGCCCAATCGGTGTGACCTCTGCAGCACCTGCCAACCTGGAACTCTCCAATGCCCAACTCCGCTTCTCTCCAACATATCCCATCGGTTTTGACCGTGGAATGACGCTGGTAGGTGTCGATACCATCTATGCCTCTCAAAGTACATCCATGAAGGGCTTGATCATTGGTTCAGGCAGTTTGCTTAAAATGGGCACCGGGAAAATAAATTTGGCGCAATCCAATACGTACACCGGTGGAACCATCATCAAAGAAGGTACCGTTTCTACCTCCCAGAACAACAATCCGTTGGGTTCAGGGCTCATCACCTTTGCCGGCGGACGCCTGACGATGTGTGACAACAGCTACGACACAGAAACCTTCAGCACGCCGATAAGCATTCCTGCCGGAGTGACTGCAGCCATTGATTTGGATTCACGCGTTAACTTTACATCCACGGTAACCGGCGGAGGAACGCTGAATATGTGGACCCCGTATGTTCGGGCGGATTTGTCCGGCAATTGGTCGGCATTCACTGGGACCATCAACGTCATAACCGATTCGGACGGCGGCGATTTCCGGGTAAATAATGCCAATGGTTTTGCAAATGCCTCTGTCAATCTGGCCAATAAAGTGTATGCCTACCGCAACAGCGCCCTATCGCTTGAATTGGGCGATCTGAGCGGAGTGACCGGTTCGGTCGTTAGCAATACGCCGCTGGTGGTTGGTGCCAAGAATACGAGCACCACGTTCAATGGCATTCTCACCGGAACCAGCTCCATCACCAAAAAAGGAACTGGATCCTGGACGCTCACCGGAGCCAGCACGCATACCGGCACCAATACTGTTAACGGTGGAAAACTCATCGTGAACAACACCACCGGAAGTGGCACTGGTACGGGTTCTGTAACGGTGAACAACACTGGAACACTAGCTGGAACTGGCATCATCACCGGAGTCGTTGCAGTCAATACTGGCGGAACCCTTGCTCCCGGCAACAACGCCATCGGTACGTTGACTGTTAACAACAACGTGTCCTTAGGCACAGGTAGTACCACGGAAATGGAGATCAACAAGCTTTCTTCCACCAAAGACCTATTGACGCTCACAGGCACTCTGACTTTGAACGGTACCCTGAAAATGATTAACCTCAGTGCTTTAGGCTATTCAAGTGGTAACGACTTCAAACTGTTTACCGCCACCTCTATCAAAGGTGCATTCAGCTCCATCATCCCAGCAACACCTGGAGAGGGCTTGGTTTGGGATACGACCGCCTTGCTTAAAACCGGCACCATCGGAGTTCGAACCGCGCCTGTTGCACTGAAGGAAAACACTTCAAACAAACTGATGGTGTATCCAAATCCGACCACGGATAAAATTTTTCTGAATCAAATTCCCTTCACTGGTCCCTTCACATTGGTGTTGGAAACCATCAGCGGAAAATTGATTCTTCAAAAGAAAGTTTTTCCATCCTTGAACATGGAATTGGATCTATCTGAATACGCCTCAGGAATCTACATTCTCAAATTGATTTGTGATAAGGAAACACAACTGTACAAGATTTTGAAAAAATGATCCGACTATGAAGCGAACAGTATTTTTTTTCCTTGTGTTTTTTTCCTTTTCGATTTCAAATGCAATCCAGCCTTGGTCGCAACGAATGGTCGAAGCCCACGGTGTCAAAGACTTTAACAGCAACAAAGTCTACAAGGCCACCCTTTCTGGTTCAGGCTGGGATTACGTCACCGGTTTGGTAGCCAATTCGGTGCTCAAAACCTGGGAGATGTACCCTTCCAAAACGGAATACTATACGGCAGTCAAGACGATGGCTGACAAATGCATCACCACCGGGATTGCAGCATCACTTGGAGCGAGCAACATCGATGACCTGGCGGCTGGGAAAATGTTTTTTGCTTTGTATCGAAAAGCGGTTGCTGACGGCAATGGGGCTGATGCCGCAAAATACAAGGAGGCTGCCACGCTTATTCGTAACAAATTGAAATTGACCCATTCTCGAATTGCCGTAGGTTTGCCCGGTGCAGGAGGGTTCTTCCATAAAGCCTCTTATCCCAACCAAATGTGGCTGGACGGTTTGTACATGGGTCCAGCAGTTTATGCTCAATGGCAGGCTGAATTCGGGGTAACGGATTCAGCAACCACCAATACGGCCAGTTGGTCGGACATTGCCTTGCAATTCAAAACGCTGAACACCTACACCTACGATCAGTCCAAACAACTCAACTACCACGCATGGACTGCCATTCCCACCGATGCCAATGCGTTCTGGTCCAACAAGACTGCTCCGTTTTTGGGTTGCAGCAAGGAGTTCTGGGGACGAAGCATGGGTTGGATGTTTGCAGCCTTGGTGGATGTCCTTGAATTCATGCCAAAGGATCATCCGGATTACAATGAAATGCTTCGGATTTGCAATCAAGTTGCTGCCGGCCTCAAACGCTGGCAGGATGCGGAATCGGGTGTCTGGTACCAATTGCTGCAATACGACGCCACAACGAAAGCCAGTGCTGCCGGTGATCCTGTCACCGGATACAACAAGGGCATTCTTCCCAATTATTTGGAATCTTCTTGCTCCAGCATGTTCACGTATTCCTTCTTCAAAGCGGCACGTTTGGACTTCATCGACGGTGACGTGTATTATCCAGTAGCCAGGAAAGCGTACGCCGGCTTGCTGAAAACGTTCATCACCGATACCGGTACTTCGCTGAGCATAGGGAAAAGTTGTGCCTCAGCCGGTTTAGGCCCGTCTTCCAATCTAACTCGTTCGGGCACCATCAATTATTACCTTTGCGGTTCGGATGTGACCATCACCCAAAATGAAGGAAAGGCCATTGGCCCATTCATCATGGCTTCACTGGAGTATGAACAGTTTCAGGCGGATTCCATCAAGGCAACGTACATTCGTTACCCAGGTGTCAGCTCTTGTCCAAAGATATGCAGCATCACGGTGCCTTCAGACGGCATCTACATGCTTCGATTCACTTCACCCGACTCGTTGCCCTATACCCTGAAAAGTACCTGCAAAGCAGGTGAGAATACGATTTGGTATACCCTTTCGAATGCAACGAATCAAGCCAGCTGCGAAGTGTTTTCCGCAGCTGGGCAGTTGATATCCAGAAAGGAGCTTTGAAAATAGTTGAGCTTAGAGCCCAGGACTCCGTAACGATTTTTAATGGATAAAGCTTGTGGTCACTTTTGGTCTCTTGTCTGGAGCGGGAATGTTTTCTTTGGTGGCTTCACGCATGTTAAGTTGCCAAGCCATGTTTTCGGCCAACATTTCCATGACCTGCACACCCTCGGCATCCTGAGAAACTTCACCAGGATTGGTTCCATGGATGATGCTCCAATAGTTGGAAGTGGCTAGTAACATTCCAGAATAGGTCAAATAGTGGTACAGGCTATCCAACGTCGTTGAGCCTCCCGAACGACGCACCGCAACTACCGCTGCGCCCACTTTGTGACGAAAAAGGCCACCGTTGCTGTTGGCCACATAAAACAATCGGTCCAGAAAACACTTCATTGTTCCGGCAACACCTGCAAAATAAACGGGTGATGAAAGAATTATTCCGTCTGCCTCTTTTAAAAGCTGAATCCATTCGTTAAGCGGGTCGGAGGTGATGCCGCATTTCTCGTCTTGATTTTTCCTGCATTTGCCACAGGCCAGGCAACCAGCAATATCTTTATTGCCTACGTGAAGGATTTCAAATTCAATTCCAAGCTCTTCCAATTTGGAGCCAACCATGAGCAATGCATGATAGGTGTTACCCTCCTTGCGTGGGCTTCCGTTGATGGCGATAACTTTCATGTTCAATTAAAATGATACAGGAAAACCAAGGTGGCATTGAAAGCCGGTTTTTTTTGATCCTTGACTTCGAGCGTCACATCAATTTCAGCCTTGCAAGTTCCTCTAAGATTTACGATAGACTGCAATTTTGCTTTCAGCCGAACTTCCCCATCCACCAAAACCGCTTGTCCAAACCTGAGTTCCTTGATGCCATAGTTCACCAGCATCTTCAGATTGTTCACTTCAATAACTTGTTCCCAGAGATAGGGTAGGATGGAAAGAGTTAGATATCCGTGTGCGATGGTGGTGCCAAAAGGGCTTTCATTCTTTGCTTTTTCAACATTCACATGAATCCATTGATGGTCCAACGTTGCATCGGCAAACAGGTTGATTTGTTCCTGCGTGATTTTGTGGTAGGGTGATATACCCAGTTCCTTACCGATGTATTGTTCGAATTCCTGAAAGCTGTTGATGACTAATTTGTCCATGATGAATGCGTTAAGAGGTAAAAAATTTGCGAGGGCAAGATAGGAATTTTTCATCAAAATCCTGCACATAAGCACTTAAAATGTGCAGAAAATTTACTTTAACCGCTTTATCATCCGAGCTTTTAAAATCAAAATATCCTTCAATGGTTTGTCTGCTGAATCCGTTGTCGCACCAGCAATGCTGTCCACGATATCCATTCCTTTCACCACTTCCCCAAACACCGTATAGTTTTGATCCAGATGCGGCGTCCCACCAATGGTTTTATATACTTGACGTTGCTTTTCAGGAATTTTGTAAGGCACCATGCTCTCCAATTTCTTTTGCGTCAACTGTTCCAATTGCGCTTGTGCCGCTTTTAATTCAATCGGATTTGCACCCGCTTGGTTCAAGGATTGCATCCGCTTAAAGAGTTCGGCATTAGCAGGGTCAGTGACAACACTATGGTAAGCCAGTCCGCGATTGATGCGCTTCTCCGCTTTGTCTAAGGTGCTGTCGTTAAATAATTTGCCTTGTATGATGGTGAAATGCAGCGCTGCAGAAGCCTGTGCCGGATTGTAATCGTCTCCCTCTCTGGCAGCATTCAATGCACCGCGCTTGTGAAAAAGATCAGGTCTGAATTCCGCATCAATCAATGCCGGAAATTCAGTCGGTAGATCTTTGCCTGTTTGAATTAAAAAAGTCTTGATGATGCGGTAAAAATTCAGGCTGTCCAACTGATGCAGGTTCACCAACTTTGTGAAATTATCGCGGTGATTCGGTGTTTCATCCGACAATCGCAGAACAATCGGGCCGCGTTCAGTCATCAATTCGACGTCTTGTTTTTCGATTCCTTGTACGGATTGAGGCAGTAAACCCAACGTTGCTACCGCCCAAAACAAACAGACGGGAGCAGCCTTCTTCAAGGTTAATTTTGGCAACTTGATTTTTGGCATTTTTAATTTGAATTTTGGTTTCTTTCGTGCAAGTTGTATCACCATGGTTTCCCCAATCTTATCGTGCAGTGCCATCCGGTTTGGATTCCACAATGCTTGTATATAGCCGAACCCAAACTCGAGGGCAGATGCAAAATAACCCAAACTCCGCTCAATGCAATGCCACAATCCAATTTTTTCGTGGTACAGCGAAACAACCTTCAACCGAAAAAGATATTTTCCAATGGTTTGTCCCTTGAAGAAATAGAACGACAGAGCGAAATAGAGCACAGGCAAAATTCCAAATAGAACTTTGATCATCGTAACAACATATTTAGGCGTGTTGCTAATATCAATTTCCACTTCGGAAAGACTTTTGATGTTCACTTTCCACACATCGATGCTGAAGATGCTAAGGAAGAAGATTAACCCTAAATATATCAGGATAAGTATGATCCAATCCAAGAGGTAAGCCGCAAATCGTTTTCTGATTTTGGCAAGATTAAAAGCCTCAAGATGAAATTCATTTCGTGTTTTGTAGATCATAATCGAAATTTTTGATTTAACCCGTTATCATCAGTTCTATCATAGAATGATTTTATATGATTTATTTGAATGATGAATCAAATAAAACGTGTTGCCAGGGAGCTCAAGTTTGAAATTGCTTTCCGTCACTTTTTTCCGAAGTATCGTTGAACCCGAAATGGATGAAACAGAAATCTCATCACCCACTTGGGCGCCATTTACAACAAGCGAATTCTTTTCCGCATATACTTGAAAAGCATTTTCTTTCTGGTTGTTTATAGAAGAAATAACTCCATCGGTCATGTTTGGAAATTCCGACCAGCCGGTTGCAAGCTGATAGGCAGGTACCGTGCCCAAAGGTAAAAAGAGTGTGCAATTGCTTTTGTTTAAGCCTTCAAAAGTAACTGAAGTAATTGTTTGGGGTAAAACGGAATTGCAATGGATCTCCTTCAATCCTACACATTGTTGAAATGCCATTAAACCAACTGACAAATTACAATTTGGAAGTGTGATTACTTTTAATCCGGTGCAATAACCAAATACTGAACTACCAATTGATACTACATTTTCGGGTATAATTATTGAATTTAATCCAACACAACTTAAAAATGCATAGCTATCTATGGCGCTAACAGTGTTCGGAATAGTCATTGTAACCAATTTTTTACATTCCATAAAAGCTCCTTCACGAATGGCAACCACATTTTTTGGCAAAATCAAACTCGTCAAGTTGGCAGATGTATTGAAGAAGTATTGGCCGATTTCATTATCAGACGTGTAATAGGGATATTGGGGCCCCATGGGATAATAGGCGTTGCCTCCACTTACAATGTTCGCATCGTTCAGGTTTAGAACGGATAAGTTATTTAACGAACGAATCGTAGTAATGTCACTCCCATTCAAGTAGCCTGAAAGGGTCAAGTCTTGAACTGATGCAACTTGTCCATCTAATAACGATGACAGTGTTCCTGCCACTTCGACATGGATCGTTACAATTGGATTAGCAGATTCTTCGACGATATTGGAGAAATAAGACCATCCTGTCGCTGAAGCATATGTCAGCTTAGTTGCCTTCGGAATATTAAGGTTGCATGAGCCCTTTTTGATAAAATCAAAAGGTGAACTTGATTGGCTCTCTACCGACGGTGGTGTCTCAGATTTACAATATATTTCTGTCAACCCCGAACAATTGAAAAATGCAGATGCACCGACTGTAATGACACTTTTAGGTAGGATGATCGTTTTTAATGCCGTGCATTCGTAAAAAGTACCTAAGCTTATTGATGTTATTCCATTCGGCAAATTGATGGAAGCCAAACTCGTACAATATTCAAATGCCTGTTTCCCAATGGCGGTTACTCCAATGGGTAAAGTAAGTGAAGTGATTTTTGCACAATGACTGAAAGCAAACATCCCAATGGCCGTCAAACTATTCGGTAAAGTGATGTTTGTCAAATTGTAGCAGTCATGAAACGCATTTTCACCAATCGAGGTCACTCCGTTTGGAAGAGTTACCGTAGTTAATGCCGAGCAACCAGAAAATGCAGATTTGCCAATGGTTGTAAGGTTGTTAGGCAGTATGATTGAATTCAAGTTTACAAGGACACCGAATGTATTGTCTCCGATTGTATTATTCGAAGAATAAAGTGGCGTGTAGAGATATGGGGAATTCCAAATGCAATAGGGATCTCCTCCTGCAACAATAGATGCATCAGCCAAATTCAGTTTTGAGAGATAAGTCATGTGGCGTATGGCGGCAATGTCGCTTCCATTCAAATTACCTGTTAGCGTCAAGTCTTTTAAGAAATTAGAACAACTTCCTATAAGTGTGGTTAATGTTCCTGCCACAGGAACATTTAAAGTAAGAGGCAGATCATAGGTGTTGGTGTCTTCCAAAATGTAATTATTAAAGTCAGACCAACCTAGGGTAGAAGGATAAACGGTGAACGCTCCAATTCGAACGAATATTTTGCAAAGTGATTTGTTGACAGCACTAAAAGTGGTCGATTTTATAGTGGGCGGTACCAATGTTGTACTATGAATTTCTAAAATGCCGTCATCGAACGCTTGATCGCCTATCGAAGTGACAGTTTTAGGTAATACGATGGATGTCAATCCTTTACATCCATAAAAAAAGGAGTCACCCAGGATGTTGTTTGATGTATAATAGTTGGAGTAATAGGCATTACCCCCACTCACAATGTTGGCGTCCACCAAATTTAGCATGGAAAGGCTGTTCATCGAACGAATCGTAGCAATATCCGTACCGTTCAAGTCGCCTGATAACGTCAAATTCCTTATGGTAGAAGCCTTATTTCCCAATAAGGTGGAAAGCGTTCCGGGTACAGTTACATGATACGTATCGGGTAACGAAAATCTACTTTCTTCTAAAGATGTTGACGGAAAAGCCGACCAACTCGATGCGGACTTATAGGTGCCTATTGATGCCAATGGGAGAAACAGCTTGCAGGTGTTGTTGTTTACATTGACGAATACAGAATTCTTTACAATTGGGGGTGTCAACGCCTCGCAAACGATGGAGGACAAGTTTATACAATTATAGAAAACCATATCGTTCAAGGTCGTTACGCTATTGGGTATTTTGACGGTTGTAATTTCCCTGCAATTCCCAAATGCACTGGCTTCGATGGTAACTACACCCTCTGGAATGGAATACGTGGACATTTTCCTAGCTTGTGGATATAAGACAAGTGAAGTCTTATCTTTATTAAACAACACGCCATCTATTGAACAGTAATTGGGATTCCCGGCTTCGACTTCGATCTTTGTTAAACCTGTCAATGAAGTATATGCTTCAACATTAACTGTTAAAACGCTGCTTGGTATGAATAAGGTCGTCAAGTAGGGGCAATTTGCAAACGAAGAAGTTCCTAAGGAAGTCACACTATTGGGAATGGTGATTGTGGTCAACCTGGAACAACCATCAAAAGCAGGACTACCTATAGTGGTCACCTTATTTGGAATGGTAATGGAAGTTAAATTACCACAACTGGACATTGCTCTTCCAGCAATGGATGTGATGCTGTTTGGCAACGTGAGGGATGTCAATCTTGAACAACCATAAAAGCACCAACTACTTAGAACATTGTTGGAGGTATAATAATAATCTGTATGAGATCCCCCCATTGGTGCATAATTATAGACCGAATAATAGGCCTCCCCTCCACTAACCAACTTTGAATCAGCCAAATTGAGGACAGATAGCAGGTGCATCGCTCGTAGGGTCTTGATATCTGTCCCATTAAGTTCCCCTGTCAACGTTAATTCAGCCACTGAATCCACCTTGTTGCCTAAAATCGTTGCCAACGTGCCTGCCGTAGCGACATTGACGCTCATTCGAAAAGCTTCTTCGGCGTGAATACTTGCACTAATTAAGATGCAAATCAGAAATAACCGAAATCGTATTTTTTTGGACTTCATCGTATTTGTTTTCCAAATATACCAAATAAATTAATCCGTTTACATCAATCTTTCTTTAATATTTTAAATTCCTAACATTTAGGTAGCGATAACCGACATCTCGTTTTGTAGATTATATTAAGTTGACTTATTTTAGATCCATTTTCCAATGTTCAGCTATAGCTTTCAGTTCCTGTTTGGTGAGATACGTAACCGCTCCATGTTTGGGACTTTTGAAATTGGTCGTCTTCATGGCACCTTCGTTAAAATGACCAATATTTTTGTAGCTCACAAAATCTTCTGTTTCGCTGAAACCCATGTTACTTGGTCTGGCGCCATAAACATCATACATCAACACCCATGAATTGGTTCCTAAACGCTTAAACAGATTGGGAGCCTCGGTCGAAACCTTTTCGGGATCGATGCGGGTCTTTTCGACTTTGTATCCTTCGTTAATTTTGTCGGATACCGAATGCAAAATCTTGGCATCTGAAACATAAAAAAGCTGATATTGATTGCCTACTTTGGTAATGTCGCCATCGAGCCCTCCAATTTCAGTAATTCTTTTGGGAGTTGTTTCCAATTTTGTAAAATGCTCGTCGGTATAGGCATAATACATATGACATTCTTTGTTGTTGTAACGAATGGTAAAATACACCATCATTTTCCCAACAGCAGGGTCGTAAACGGTTTCGGGTGCCCAAGAGCAGTCAATGTCGCCCAGTTCGGGAAACGCTTTGTCAACTCTCAAGTTGGAGTGCGTCCAATGGATGAGGTCGTACGATTTCATAAGCACTAAAGCGCGGTTGTTGCCCCAGCCATATTTTTCGGCCGGACGTTCAAACTCTGTATCGCGGAATCCTGCGCGCTTGCCAAAAATATGCAAGTCTGTCATTGCCAAATAAAAAGCACCATCAGGGCCACGGGTAATATGAGGGTCGCGTACCCCTTTTTGTTCTGCCAACTGAGAACCAATAAATATAGGTTTACCATTATTGATATCGGTAAAGGTATAACCATCGCTGCTAATAGCCATATAAGCCGATTGGTCCTGATCTTTGAAATATACCAACAAGTACCCGGCCAACTCTTTTTCTTTAAATTTTTTCGGCTTTTCCAGTTTTGATACGATCTCGATACCAGTTGAAACCACTTGATTCGTTGGCATTTGGACATTCTGAGAAAATACATTATTTGCCAGAAGAAGCCCCAACAAAACCAGCGTTAAGTGACAAAAGTGTTTTTTCATTCGTAATTGTTTTTTTCAGTTAATAATGCATTATTTCCCATTTATTGTCAGCATGATTTCTTTGAAGTTCTCAATACCTGTTTCTAAGTTCTTAATAATGTGTGTAAAGTTAATTTTTAAAGCTAAAGTTCGAGTAAAGTTGAAGATTTTACACTAAACAAGTCAATTTTGACTCTTAATTCATTACCAAAGGAATAAGGTTTCAATTTTAAATGCTGAAGTCGCCCGATAATGCATGAAGGAGGTGTTCTAAATCTATCTCCATACATTTTTACCACATCTAATGTGAGCGATTTTGCTTGCAAAATTGCCTGTAGTTGAGACTCCGACAACAGTATTTTTGAAGCGAACGCATTTGCTTCTTCTTCTTTTTCCTTGTCAGAAACAGTCCCCTCCACATTTTCAAGAAAGATATCCTTCTTCCCATGCAGAATTATGTGTGCTGCTTCGTGGAAGAAGGTAAACCAGAAATGGTCGTTTGTTTTGAATCTGCCAGAAAGTTGAATGATCGGTTTGTTATGAAACCATCGTGATGCTCCACTAATGGGCGCTTTTGGCAATGTTTGTGTGTAAATAACAGCAACTCCACATTGAGCACAAATTTGCTGCAACTTGGTGTGAAAATCATTAGGCATTAAATAAGCCAACTCCTTGATTTTTTGCAAAGCGTCTTTAAACATTTTTTTATCAAAGGACGGCATAATAATATCCTTCGACTGTAATTCTCCCATTCTCAACCAAGCTGAAATGGCATGTGGACTTTGAGTTTGCGCCAGAGAAATCCTAAAAGCTGCTGAAACTTTTTTGGCTGTATAAATGGTTTCCCATTCATCCGTTGATGCGATGCCGAAAAATTTTAAAAGGCCATCCACCAAAAGATGTTTCTCACGAGTTTCAGGCAACCAATTAATTTTTCTGAGCTCATTGACCGGAAATAAATTCAACCAGCTTATCTGTAGCTCAAACTCCTCTTGTTGTTGGAGTTCATAAAGTTCTCTGCGATAAGTGTTTTCCCTGTTTAACCAAAAGCTTACCGGTATTCCCAATACTTTCTCCAATTGAAAAGCTGTTGCTGTTGAAATAGGCTCTCTGCCTTTTATAATATCATTGATTTTTTCTTTAGGCCTTCCCATCCTTTCAGCGAGTTCCGCCTGTGACATCCCAATAAAATCAATATGTTCCTGTATTGTATCACCAGGCGGTGATATAAGCGATTTGGCTAATTTAAATGTCGTATTCATTGTTTCGTGGTTCTCACAAGTCGTTAATGATAGTCTTCAATTCCAAGGATTAGGATTTTTGTCACATTTTCCCATAGTAGTCCACCATCCTCTTTTCGTGGTGTAGGTTCGTGATTCGGTTCAAAAACCAATCTGAAGTTGACTGAAACATCAACTCCAAGATTTCCTTTTCGGTCACCCGATAGTTCGTGGCATCTAGCTGCAGGTATGGTTCTCATCGTGGCCAATGTTTGAGCACCTTCAAGGTCTTTAACTCTTTGATTTACTTTGCGTGCTCGCTCACCAAATGTTTTTAGGAGTGACTTTGGATCCGTTAGTTGTTTTTCGAGTTTCTTGGTTTTAAAGCTTAATTCCACAGCAAAGATACGTATTAATATTTAAAAAGATTAACGAATAAGGTTAATAAAAAAATATTTTATAAACCCAATTCCAAATATAATAAATAAATCTTTAATATTAATATTTGAATAATAAAAAAATAGCACCCGCAGAAACTACGGATGCTATTTGATGAAGTGTGCGCCTGAAGGGACTCGAACCCCCACGCCGTGAAGCACCAGATCCTAAGTCTGGCGTGGCTACCAATTACACCACAGGCGCTTTTTCCCTAAATGGGACTGCAAAAATACTCAAATTTTGCGGATTACAAAATCGGTTCTTGAAGAACCCATCAATCGAACAGTTTGGTTTGCCCGATGATTTCGTCCACGATATCAATGACAGGCTTGCCTGCGTCCTCATCCTCGATTTCCACTTCCACCGGTTCAGAGGATTCTTCAGTTGCTTTTTCCTCAGGGAAGCGCGTTGGCTCCAGTTCATTGATGGCCCCTACCGTGAAGGTGGTCAGGCGTTTGCCCTTGGCTTTGAAGCTTTTTACACCGATGAATTCTTCTCCGTCCAGAATCAACTTCTCACGGAAACTGTCGCCGCCGCCGAAGACCACCTCGATGCGCGGGTAAACAACTTCCGACAGTAAAATTAATTTCGTTTCCGAATTGTCACCAATAAAAGATTGCGGCTTCGCACTGATTTCAAGTGGGAAACGCTTCAAATAGGGATAATTCTGCTGGTCGGCATCGTACAGTGCAGCGGTCCAGATCTTGTCCGGGTCGAATTTCTCCACTAGATTGACGTCGTCGTTGTAGTGGTTGCTCAGGTCGAAATTCGTCGTGTAGAACTGGCCGTTCTTGGTGATGATCAGGATGCTTTCGTCGCTTTGGAACTCGCCGATGTATTCGCCACGACCGTCGTAATTGAGTCGAAGCACGTCACGGTCGAACCAAACCTTTCGGCCGCCCAGCGTGGATCCGCCTTTTTGTTTGAGCGCAATCCGGTGAATATCGTTTTTCGTCAGGATGTTGCCCATGGACTGACGTCCCTTGATGGCGATTTCGCTGAAGTCCTTGTCGAACTGCAATTTCTTGATGCGAGGGCCAGGCTTCAGGGTTACCTTGATCACTTCCGCCTCACCATTAGGATTGGCGCTGAAGTAAACGATGCGGGAACCCGGAACGCCCTGTGTCAGGTCGTATTCCTTATCGCGCGTCATACCGCTCACGGCGAAACGCTTCATATATGTCGCCCCGTCCTTGCCGTTTCGGTAAACCAAATTATAGATGGTGCGCGAATCGTTTTTCTTGAACACGTTCACATACAGGATGTTCTTGCCCACGAACATTTTCTCAGAGACCTTGACCACTTTGAGTTTGCCGTCCTTATAGAAAATGATCACATCGTCAATGCTGGAGCAAGCGCAAATCAGTTCGTCCTTTTTCAGGCTGGTGCCGATAAAGCCGTCCTCGCGGTTGATGTAAAGTTTCTCATTGGCTTCCACCACTTTGGCCGCTTCGATGGTGTCGAAGTTGCGGATTTCGGTGCGACGTGGAAAGTTTTTGCCATATTTTTTCTTGAGGCTTTCGAACCATTCAATGGTGTAATGTACCAAATTGGCCAGGTTGTGGTCGATTTCCTCGATAAGCGCAAGCATGGCCGCAATTTGTTCCTCCGCTTTGATGGAGTTGAATTTCAGGATGCGTCCCATCTTGATTTCCAGCAGCTTCAATATGTCTTCGGACGTGATTTCACGGATAAAGGTGGGTTTGAACGGTGTCAAACGCCCATCCACGTGCTTGATGGCCGCTTCAATGTCCTTGCTGTCTTCAAATCCTTTGTCCTTATAGATGCGTTCCTCGATGAAGATCTTTTCGAGAGAAGCGAAGAGCAGGCTTTCCAAGAGCTCAGCCTTGTGGATTTCGAGTTCGCATTTGAGCAGCTCCATCGTATTCTCGGTAGAACGGATCAGTACGTCGGTCACACGCAGGAAGGCGGGTTTTTCGTCGCGAATCACGCAGCAGTTCGGTGAAATGCTGATTTCGCAATCACTGAACGCGTAAAGGGCGTCGATGGTCTTGTCGGAGGAAACGCCTGGCGCCAAATGCACCAGAATCTCTACGTTCTGAGCCGTGTTGTCGTCCACTTTGCGCAACTTGATCTTGCCCTTGTCGTTGGCTTTCAAGATGGATTCTATGACGGACGAAGTCGTCCTTCCGAACGGTATTTCGGTGATGACCAGCGTTTTGTTGTCCAGTTTGCTGATCTTGGCACGTACTTTGACAGCACCGCCGCGTTCCCCATCGTTGTAGCGGGAAACATCAATGTAGCCACCCGTCTGGAAGTCGGGGTATAATTCGAACGTGTCTCCCTGCAAATGAGCAATGGAGGCGTTGATGAGTTCATTGAAGTTGTGTGGCAAAATCTTGGAGGAAAGCCCTACGGCAATCCCTTCCACGCCTTGCGCGAGCAAAAGCGGGAATTTGACCGGCAAACAGACCGGTTCTTTGTTTCGACCGTCGTAGGAAGGCTTCCATTCGGTCGTTTTGGGATTGAAAACCACCTCGAGTGCAAACTTGGAAAGTCTGGCTTCGATGTAACGAGGAGCGGCGGCACCGTCACCCGTGAGGATGTTGCCCCAGTTCCCCTGGCAGTCTATCAGAATGTCTTTTTGGCCCAACTGAACCAGCGCGTCACCGATGGAGGCATCCCCGTGGGGGTGGAACTGCATGGTGTGTCCGATGATGTTGGCCACTTTGTTATAACGCCCGTCGTCCAAGCGTTTCATGGAATGCAAGATGCGGCGTTGAACCGGTTTCAGTCCGTCCTCAATATGCGGAACGGCGCGTTCCAAAATTACGTACGAGGCGTAATCCAGAAACCAACTTTGGTACATGCCGGAAAGTTGATGGCGGATGCCAGCGTCCTTCACATCGGGCACCTGATATTCGGAATGTCCACCGGCTACGGCTTCGGAATCCGGATCGGATTTGGCGGATTTAGGAGATGATTCGGGGGTGTCGTTCTCAACGTCACCGATTTCCTCAGGCAAATCGCCTTCGGGTACGGTTGCGTCGTCTTCAAGGTCTTCTTTCATAGAAAAATAACGGATAATAGGGCAAATATAAGCAAAAAAATCACTTACTTTGCAGCCCGGTAGAAAAATAATCCGATTTAAAATGGCTCAACAAGAAGACGTATTTAAGAAGCTCGTTTCGCATTGCAAGGAGTATGGTTTTGTGTTTCCCTCAAGCGAAATTTACGATGGCTTAGCGGCTGTCTACGACTACGGTCAGATGGGTGTGGAACTCAAAAACAACATCAAAAAATACTGGTGGGATTCCATGGTTCTGCTCAATGACAACGTGGTGGGTCTCGACTCCGCCATCTTCATGCACCCCACCATCTGGAAAGCATCCGGTCACGTGGACGCGTTCAACGATCCGTTGATCGACAACAAAGATTCCAAGAAACGTTATCGCGCCGATGTTCTCATTGAAGACCAATTGGCCAAATACGACGATAAAATCGACAAGGAAGTAGCCAAGGCAGCCAAACGTTTCGGCGAAAGCTTCGACGAAACTCAATTTCGTTCCACCAACGAACGCGTGGTCGAAAACCAAGCCAAGCGCGACACATTGCATACCCGTTTTGCTAAGGCATTGAACGACAGCAATCTGGACGATCTTCGTCAAATCATCCTCGATGAGGAAATCGTTTGCCCCGTTTCCGGCACCCGCAATTGGACGGAAGTTCGTCAGTTCAACCTGATGTTCTCCACCGAAATGGGTTCAGGCGACGGCGTTCAAAAAATATACCTTCGCCCCGAAACGGCTCAGGGCATTTTCGTAAACTACTTGAACGTGCAAAAGACCGGCCGCATGAAAATTCCGTTCGGTATCGCTCAGATCGGTAAGGCGTTCCGCAATGAAATCGTAGCCCGTCAGTTTATTTTCCGCATGCGTGAGTTCGAACAGATGGAAATGCAATTTTTCGTGAAACCAGGAACCGAACTCGAATGGTTCGCCAAGTGGAAGGAAACTCGCCTGAAGTGGCACAAGGCCCTTGGTTTTGGCGCTGCCAAATACCGCTACCACGACCACGACAAACTGGCCCACTATGCGAATGCAGCCACCGACATTGAGTTTGAGATGCCCTTCGGTTTCAAGGAAGTGGAAGGCATCCATTCCCGCACCGATTTCGACCTTTCCAGCCACGAGAAATTCTCAGGCAAGAACATCAAATATTTTGATCCAGAGCTGAACGAAAGCTACGTGCCATTTGTTATTGAAACCTCCATCGGGGTTGACCGTACGTTCCTGAGCATCATGGCCGGTTCGTACAAGGAAGAAGTGTTGGATGGCGGCGAAATCCGCGTGGTCCTGCAGTTGCCGGCGTCTTTGGCACCCATCAAACTGGCGGTATTGCCCTTGATCAAAAAGGATGGACTGCCAGAAATGGCTCGTTCCATTATTGACGACCTGAAGTTCGACTTCAAATGCCAGTACGACGAAAAGGATTCCATCGGAAAACGCTATCGTCGTCAGGATGCAATCGGAACGCCTTTCTGCGTGACCGTGGACCATCAGTCGCTTTTGGATCAGACTGTGACCATTCGTCATCGGGACAGCATGAAGCAAGAACGCGTACCTGTTAGCGCTTTGCAGGGCATCATTACTGCTGGTGTCAGCATGAAGGAACTCTTCAAAAAGATTACCGAGTAAGTGAGGAAGTAAATCCAAAAGGTGCGGTATCATTTTTTTGATACCGCACCTTTTGGATTTTGCACTTAAGATGTTTCAAAAGATAGTCCTGTGTAAGGAACTCTTTGAAGCCTCTTTTTTTTGTCTTTACTGTACCGATTTTTTCTTTGGCGTAATTGCAATCGTTTCAATACTGAACGTGATGGGCACGGCATATTGGACGGCACAATCCTTGCCGTTCTGTCTGCCTGGTTTCCAGGTTGGCATGCCAGATACAACTCGAATAGCTTCTGCATCCAGTGCAGGATCCAGACCACGCACTACGTTGACGTCCGTAACTTTGCCGGTTGCATCGATGACGAAGGAGCAGGTCACTCTGCCTTGAATTCCTTTGCTGGCAGCAGATGTGGGGTAACGTATATTGTCTTTGATGTAGCTCATCAACGCTTCATCACCTCCAGGGTACTGGGGCATTTGTTCTACACCGAACACGGGCTTTGTTTGAGGAATGTCCGTAACGGGCGATGATTCTATTCTTTGAATCGTCTTGACGACGATTTCGTTCAACATATGTTTCTTTTGGGGCAGGGTTACAATCATGACTTTCTGAATGGGAACTTTTACGCTTTCACAACTCACGTGAGAGACTTTCAGGTAGTTGTCACTGCGTTTGACGGTTAGGTTGAAACGACCGTCTATGTCGGTTGTCGTCATAGATAGGAAGCGGTTTTCGGTATTGATTTCTGAAATGCTCGCACCCACCACAGGGCTATTGCCCGAAGCGTTCAACACTTGACCGCTCACCTGGAGGTTTTCAACAACCGGTGCAGGTTGAGTTTTGGTGGTGATCACAATAACACCGTTGCGACCATTTTCTCCGTAAATAGACACTGCTGCTTCACCTTTAAGGACTGAGATTTCTTTGATTTCCGAAGGCGAAATATTTAGTGTCTTAGCGAATACATCTTCAGTTGCCGTTCTAAAATTCACACCGGCAACGACGTTGGGTTTAATAAGTACGCCGTCCAAAACAATCAAGGGGTTAGCTACTTCCGTTTTTTTTACGACAACTGTAGCCGACTTCTCAGAAATCCCACTACTTTTGTCTTGCGGACTTGGATTAGGACTTGTGCTTGGACTGGGAGTTGAACTTGGACCTGCGGGCTCCGAAACATCCGTCCAACTCAGCAGCTGGTCGATCTCTCCGGCTGAGCGAGCCTGAAGGGTTGTGAACTCGGGTTGGGCGAAACCCAAAAGTGCGACGGCTGCCAGCGGAAGTACGACTGCGTACTTGGCGCGAGCCCATGGATTAGATTTTTCTTTTAACATCATGGTGATACGTTTTTTTAATGAACCGTGATTAAAGCTGTTGGCCATCGTGTAGAGCCTTGTGCCAGCAGCTTTTTCTATTATCAAAAGCTGATATTTTTTTGCGTCGATGCCCTTGTTGAGCACTTTGTCGTCCGCCTCAAATTCGTGGACAGCCTGTAGTTCCTGACGCAATAGCCAAGCTGCAGGATTGAACCATTGTACCAGTATGCAAAGATCGGTGACCAGCAAATCCCAGGAATGACCGAGTTGGATGTGTGCCAGTTCGTGTGTCAGAATGATGTCTTTATTGTCGGTAAGGTCCTTGGAAGAAACGACGATGGATCGCATCCAACTAAATGGTGCAATGGGAAGTTGATGCGTAAACAACTTGATACGACCGCCCAGTTCTACAGTCGTGCATTTACGCAGGAGCGAGGTCAGCAAAATTTTGTTCCGAAGGAGCCTGCCTGCAAAGAACAAGACTCCTGCCGCGTAGATCGACACCAAAAGTGCAATGGTCAAAGGAAAGGTTTTGATGGGTAAAGGTATTTCGGTCGAGACAAAGCCTACCACCTGAACGCTGGTGACTATGGTGCTAAACTGCTCTTGAGGTCTGAATGCACCCTCGACTAAAATGGCGCCGAAAGGAATCACCACCGAAAGCATCAACATGCTGAGCAAGGCTACCCGGTTGAAGCGGTGGAACGTGTCTTTGCTGAGTGCCAATTTATACAGCAAATAGAACAAAGCCAGGCAAATAGCCGATTCAAGAATGAGGACAAGAAAGGTTCCCATGGCGTAACGATTTAAGAATGGATGGTCCTAAAGGCTGGTCTTTGGATTGCCGAGTTGCCCGGCTTCCACTTCGGCCACCAATTTTTTGAGATCGGCGAGCGAGATGTTTTCTTCCCGAACCAGTGTGGATACCGCCCCAAGGAAGGAATTGTCGAAATACTTGCTAACGACGTTGCGGAGTGTGGAATCTCGGAATTCTTCCTCGCTTACCAAAGCGACATATTGATACGTGTTGCCGTAAGCTGTATGCGTGAGGTAGCCCTTTTCTTCCAAGCCACGCACAATGGTGGACAACGTGTTGAAATGCGGCTTTGGTTCCTCATAGAAATCAAGCAGTTGCTTCACAAAAAGAGGACCTTTGTCCCAAAAGAAACCCATGAGTTCCTCTTCTTTGGCGGTTAGTGTTTTCATACAGAATTTAATTGATGGTACAAATAAACTACAAAATCTAGTTATTCAACTATAACACATAGTTAAAAAACTATAACGAGTAGTTTTGATGGAATTTTACCAAGGTTTTCGGCAAAAAAAAAGACATCAACCGGTAAAACCCGAGTCGATGTCCTGTAACTATTCGTACTAGGTACGATGTTGAAAAGCTCAAAAACCTTTAATTTTCCGAAGTGATTTCCTTCAAAGTCATATCAAAAATTAACGTGGAATACGCGGGAATGGAAGAGCTACCCGAAGAACCGTAAGCCAAATAATACGGAATGAACACCCGCCATTTTGCACCGACCGGCATGCGTTGCAGCACGAGGCTCCAACCATCGATCACGCCAGTGCCGACTGTGCAATAGAAGCCAGTTTGGTTGTAATCGAAAGCGGTTTTTAGGGCTAGCGGGCTGTTGTATTTGGTGGTATCGTTCCACAACCAACCGGCGTAGGTCACTTTCACCACGTTGCCGATGACGGGAATCGCTCCGGTACCAGGTGTCAGCACTTTGTAGTAAATGCCAGGGTAGCCGTTGGTGGGGTCGCCGATGGTATCGATGTCGCTGTGGGCGGCCAAGCCGTCATAAAAAGCCAGGTTGTCGTCTCTCCATTGCGTATCGCTGTCGGTGGAGCAGGATGCGAAGCCGAAAGCGATCAGTCCGAGCAGCAGGGCTGCCAAAGTCAAATTTCTCATACTATTTTGAACAAGTTGGCGGCGAAGGTACTCAAATCCCCTTTCAGCCGAAAGTATTTAACGTTATTTTTAAGTTCACAAAGCCGGCAGACTCGTACCGTTCATCTTTTGGTACAAATCGAGCGCATAGACGTCGGTCATGCCCGAAATGTAATCCAATGCCGCCTGAATACGACCATAAACGGTAGGAGAAAGCACTTCATATTGCTGCGGAATTCTGGCCAGCAGCACTTTGGAATAAGCTCTGTCCGGATGGTTCACGGCCTGTGTCACCTCGTGCAACAGAGTGGTAATGATCTTGTAACCGGCCAGTTCGATGTCCAGCACGTCGGATGATCGATAAATGCGCACCATCGAAATCTCGGCAATGTGTTCGAAAGCAGCCTTGGATTCAGCATCGACGAGTTTGATGAGCGGTTTGGTGAACGAACCGTCGAGAATTCCTTCCTCGTTTTCGACAAAAACCTGCGTGCAAGCTTTGATGAGGCGACCTATCACGCAGGAACGCAGGTAGGCGATTTGCTCGTTGATGTCATCCACCAAGAGCAGGGTTTCCTGTATGTGTTTCAAACGTTCACCACTGAAGTAATTCATCATCAACTCCTTGGTCTCGTTCGTCCCGATCAGTTTCAGTTTGTGCGCGTCTTCCAAGTCCATGATCTGGTAGCAAATGTCGTCAGCGGCTTCGACCAAGAACACCAATGGATGTCTGCAAAATCGCAAGTCGGTGTCCGGCACTCTCAACAATCCGAGCTCCAAAGCGATTTGCTCAAAACCAGTTGCTTCGCTGTTGAAAAATCCGAATTTGGCTTTTAGCGGGTTGGCCAGCGAAGACGCGTAGGGGTATTTAACGATGGAAGCCAGCGTCGAGTAGGTGAGGGCAAAGCCTCCAGGTCTACGACCATTAAAGGTATGGGTAAGCAGGCGGAAGGCGTTGGCGTTACCTTCGAAGCAGGTGAAATCGGCGTATTCGGAGGCGGAAAGCAATTCTTTAAACTTCAAACCCTCGCCTTCCGTAAAGTAGGATGCGATGGCTTTTTCGCCAGAATGGCCAAAGGGCGGGTTTCCCAAATCGTGTGCGAGACAAGCCGCAGCAACGATGTCGCCCATTTCCGTCAGTTCCTGATGCTCCAGCTGGTATTTCTGCCTAAGAGCTTTTGAAACGGCTGAACCCAGGGACCGACCAACGGAGGAAACCTCCAGACTGTGCGTGAGCCGATTGTGCACGAAAACGCTGCCCGGCAGGGGGAAAACCTGCGTTTTGTTTTGCAAGCGGCGGAACGGGGACGAAAAGATAAGCCGGTCGTAATCCCGCTGGAATTCAGTTCGGTCGTGCACGCGATCGTCCTTAAACGATTCGTTTCCAAAGCGTTTTGATGATAGAAGTTGCTCCCAATGCATGGTTTTCATAAGAGTTTGTACAAACATACTATAAAAACACTTAAATACGCCGTTCGGGTTCGGGTTTCATCGAATTTTCGTACTTTTGTCAGTCTTACAAACGTTCATTTAAGCCCTATGCTCATCCGAATTGTCAACCGCTCCAAGCACGAACTTCCGCAGTATGCCACCGCGCATTCGGCAGGTATGGACCTTCGTGCCAACCTCGAAAACCCCATCGTACTCAAACCGTTGGAACGTTGCCTAGTGCCAACCGGACTATTCATCGAATTGCCCGTTGGATACGAAGCTCAGATACGCCCTCGCAGCGGATTGGCCCTCAAGAAAGGAATTTCGGTCCTGAATACTCCAGGTACAATCGATGCCGATTACCGCGGTGAAATTGGTGTCATTCTGATCAACCTTTCGGCAGAGGAATTCAAAATCGAGGATGGCGAACGGATTTGTCAGATGGTTATTGCCGCTCATGAACGCGCCGAATGGGAATTGACCGATGAATTGGGCGAAACGGAACGCGGTGCCGAAGCGGATTCGGCCATACCGGTAAAAAATAAAAACATGCGTGTGAGCAAACTACTGGTATTCCTTTTGACGTTGGCCCTGGTTATGCCGGTGGCTGCACGTGGCAAGAAAAAACCGGTTGTTTCAAAACCGACGCAACAAGCTCCGGCATTGTCCGAAAACGACCGCCGAACCTCCGATTACTATTTTCAAGAAGCCCTCAATGCTAGGCAGAAAAATCGCTTCGATGATGCGTTTGAACTGTTCCGGTACGTCGTGGCGCTCGATTCCATTAACGCCCAGGCTTGGTACGAAGTCGCCGTGTTCTACAACAACATGAAGCATCCTGAATGGGGCGTCGATGCCATGGAAAGAGCGTGGAAGCTCGATCCGCAGAACGACTGGTACACCTTTGGCCTGGCCAATATGTATCTGGCGCTCAAGATGGTGCCCAAAGCCGTCGTGCTCTACGAAGGCTTGCTCAAAACGCGTTCCAACGATGAGAACCTGCATTACCAACTGGCTGCACTATACAGTCAGAGTGGCAATATGCCAGCAGCCCTCCGTCAGTTTGACGCGGTGGAAAACCTGATTGGCAAGAATGAAGCGGTGAGTTTCGAAAAATTCAAGATCTACAAGCAACTGGGCAAGCCCAAGCGTGCCATCCATGAGATTCAGACACTGACCATCGACAATCCCTACGACGTGGATTTTGTGCTGATGTTGGGTGATGCTTGGATGGAACTGGGCAATCTCAAAGAAGCGTTCAAGCAATACCAGTCCGCAAAAACGATGGATCCAGGCAACCCCTTGGTTTCGCTTTCCATGGCCGATTATTACAAGGAAACCGGCGACAGCTTGAAAGCTCAGGAGCAATTGGTTTCGGCCCTGACCAATCCAAACACGGATGTGAATACGAAACTGGAGATTTTCGCCCCCATTTTGACCAACGCCATGGTTTCGGCAGACAGCGTCAAGATTCCGTCGTATTTCGACATTCTGCTTGACCAACACCCCAACGACTACCAAATCAGGGAATTGCATGTTGAATACCTCATGCACAAGGGCCGCAAGGACGAAGCCAAGGCCGAATTGCGCACGGTGCTCGACCTGAATCCCAATCAGCTCGACACTTGGAAAAAACTGCTGCAGCTCAGCGCGGAAGCCAACAACCAAACCGAGATTCGGAAAATATCCGCCGATGCCATCACGTATTTCCCGGCTGAATCCATCTTTTGGTTTTACCTGGGCCTCAGTTGGTACCCCGAGCAGGAGGGCCAAACTGCGAACACGGATTATACCGAAGCCATCAAAGCCTTTGAAAAAGCGATTTCAGTTTCCAAACCAGATGACAATACCTTCATTTCCAGAGTCTACGGTCTTATTGGTGATGCCCATCTTTACTTGAAGGACCGCGTAGCCTGTTACGAAAACTACGAAAAGGCATTGGCCATCCATCCGGGCAACATTCTGGTACTGAACAACTACGCCTATTACCTGTCCGAAGACAACACCGACCTGCCCAAGGCGGAACGGATGTCCCGCAAGACCATAGATGCCGAACCCAAGAATTCGACCTATCTGGACACGTATGCCTGGATCTTTTTCAAGGAAGAGAAATACAGCCTGGCCAAAATCTACATCGAACGGGCGGTAGCCAACGAACTCGATCCCTCTTCCATCATTCTGGAACATTACGGCGACATTCTTTGGTTCAACCAGGAAACCGATGCGGCCTTGGTTCAATGGAAGAAAGCCTTGGAATTGGCAAACCCGTCCGAAGAGCTTGTTGAGAAAGTGAAAACCGGCAAATATAGTTCACCTAAAAAAGTACAACCATGAGATTCTCTATAAAATTCGTTGTTTTTGTGGTTTTCCTTTCTGTGGGATTGGCCGGTTGCCGATCGACCAAAGAAGTCACCCGCAAAGTCGCTTCGGCCGATGTCAAGAAACTGGAAAGTTTTCTGCACCAAACCACGCCGTTCCAAACCGTGGATTCGAAGGTGGAATTCAAGTTCAATCCCAAACAAGGGGTTGGAGCCAGCATGAAAGGCAGCCTGAGGATGAGCAAGGACAGCTGCATCTTGATTTCCATTCAGCCATTTGCTGGGTTCGAAGCGGTCAAATGTCTGATTGTGCGCGACAGCATCGTCCTGGTAAGCCGCCTGCACAAAATTTATGCGGTTGAAAAGTTGAGCCAGTTCGCCTATAAGGATTATGTGAACATTTCTGCCATACAGGACATCCTGACCAATCGGATTTTCGTTCCCGGCGATGTGAAACCGAACGAACGAAAAATTGCCCGCTTCGATCGTTTTCGTAAGAATGAAACCGAAGGATTCCGCTGGGCTGAAAACAGTTACATACTGGATTTCATCGTGAACAAAGACAATCAATACCTTGCCTTAAAAGCCTACAGGCCGGAATGGGATCAGCAGGTTTTTGTGAATTATTCCCTGTTTTCTGCCGAAAAAGAGGTTGATTTTCCCCACATGATGGCAGTTTCAACGGAAGGTTTCAAAGTGAACTACAACATTCAGATCACTTACATGAAACCGCAGTTCAATACCGCCACCGATTTCCGCTTTGACATTCCTTCCAGTTATAAGAAAGTGTCTACTACCGAATTAATTAAACGTTTTCAGGATTTGATATGAACCGAATAGTTGTCCTTCTACTGCTGATACTGGCTGGCAACGGTTTGTTCGCCCAAACCAGCAAACGCATCACCGATCTCGAACAAAAAAGGAAAGCGGCGCTGGAACAGGTGGAAAAAACCACCCAGATGCTCAGTAAAACCAAAAGGACGGCTCAAAACATCCTTTTACGGCTGAACGCGCTCAACAAGCAGATTTCTGCCCGGGAATCGTACATCCGCGAACTCAACAAGCAGATGGTCATCATCAATGCGGAAGTGGAAGAAAACCAGGCCGAATACACTGAGCTGAGTCGCCGCCTCAGCGTCAAGAAATCCATCTATGCACAGTCCCTGAGGCTTATGTCTCGGAGGAACCAGACGGAAGACAAGCTTATGTTCATCCTTTCTGCCAAAGACCTGAACCAACTTGCCCGCCGCATGCGTTACTTGGACGAATATGCCAAGTACCAGAAAATTCAGGCCCGTCAGATCTCGCGCAAACAAGATGAACTGTCCGAAAAGCGCATTGCATTGGAGCTTTCTTACAAGGAAAAAGATGCTGTCAAGGGCAAACAATTGCAGGAATCGGCCCAATTGCAACGGGAGCAGGGCGTTAAGAAAGGTCTAGTGGCCGAACTCAAGGGCAAGGAAAAGCAACTGAGTGCCGAAATTGCCAAACAAAAACGCCAAGCCGACCAGTTCTCCCGTCAGATTCAGAACATCATTGCCGAGGAAGCGAAGAAAGCAGCTCAAAAAGCTTCTGCCGACAAGAGCAAACCCCGTGTAGCCGAAGTGAAAGGTGGATACGCGATGACTGCCGAAGAAAAACAACTTTCAGGTAGTTTCAGTTCCCATCAGGGTTCCCTGGGTTATCCAGTTTCATTGCCAGGCACCATCGTCGTCCATTTCGGCGAACAGAAATACCAGGATTTGAAATACGTTCAAAACAGCAGCAAAGGCATCGACATCCAAACGCGTGACGGAGCCAATGCCATGTGTGTGTTTGACGGTGTGGTGAGCAAGATCTTTCCATTACCTGGATTCAATATCTCCGTTATCGTTCGCCATGGTAATTACTTGACCATCTATGCCAACCTGAGCAACGTCTATGTCAAATCCGGGCAAAAGATAAAGACGGGTGAAGCCATCGGTCGAATTTTCACCGATGCCGATCAGGGCAATCAAACGATTCTGCATTTCCAAATTTGGAAAGAAACGCAGCGGCTGAACCCGGAGTCGTGGTTGCGTAGGAGATAAAAAAAATTATTTAATCTTTATCTTAACCAATTCATAATTAGTGCTTCTTCCACCTGCTGAGTCCTTTTGCAAAATGTCTTTTGCTATCAAATCTATTATATCTCGGAGTGCAGTGTCGGCAGAGCATTTTGTTATTTTTGCCCATTTAGAAGTGTTTAGTTTGCCATCAAATCCATCCAAGAGTTTGTTAAGCATTAGTCGCTGCCTACCATTCAGGATGGTATCAGCATGTTTATCCCAGAAATTAGCCTTGTCGAGAATCAAATCAATGGAATTTTCAGAAGATTCGATGGCTGCGTACAAACAATTTAAAAACCACACCAACCATTCGGTGATGTCTCCATCGCTGAATTGGACTTTCTGTAGTGTTGCATAATACGCTTTTCGCTCTACCAATATCTGGCTCGAAAGGCTATAAAATCGTTGTGAATTATTTTCGGAGCAGGCTAGCAGCATATCTGAAATGGCTCTTGCTATCCTACCATTTCCATCGTCGAAAGGGTGAATAATGATAAACCAAAAATGGGCAATGGCAGCTTTGAGCACAAGGTCAATGTTTGAATCCCCGTTCAGCCAATGCAAGAAAACATCCATTTCGGCTTTTACAATTTGGTGTGAAGGAGCTTGAAAATGCACCTTTTCTTTTCCCATTGGTCCAGAAACAACTTGCATTTCTTCATTGCGATAGCATCCCGTATCTATCTGATGCATTCCACTTCTGCCTGTTGGGAACAAGGCTGCGTGCCAGCCAAACAATCGTTCCTCATCAAGCGGTTGTTTGAAGTTTTGAGTTGCATCCAACAGCATTTCCACCACTCCTTCCACGGCACGGTTGGCGGGAAGCATACCCGCATAATCCATTCCTAATTTGCGTGCAATGGATGAACGCACCTGTTCGTAGTTGAGGCTTTCGCCTTCTATCTCGGACGATCGCACCACATCGAGCGTTAAAGTAGAGAGTATTGTTTCTTCTTTTGCAGAGAATCCTAAGGCACTCATTTGCCCTTGAATCTTTCCTTGCAAATGACGTACTTTCCCCAGAATCACTTGTATTTCATGTTCTTTCCAAGTGAAATTAGGCCAATTAGGTGATTGATAAATATACTTTTGCATATTTTCTTTATACTATGCGGCAAATATAAGCATTAATCTCCGCATATTTAATGGGAATAAGTTGATTATTCTCCGCATTTTTGTTTTTAAGAAAATGAAACAGTTAAAAATTGGATTCCCATTGGAGTCATAACTGGAAATGTAAATGAAAGTGAAATTAGCTGTAAAAATTCTTATATCCGACTGCACGTTCATAAAATTACTGGGATGATACGTACTTTTTATAATCGTGTCCTACATAATCCCATCTCCGCACATGCAATGATAAAAATTATTGCATTGATTTTAAAGGTTCTCATAGCTATTGAATTTTGTTTATTTCTGTAATTATTACTTGGGAGAATTCATCAATTGGATACAAAAAACCGGGATTTTGCATGAACTCTGGTGGACAATCAAATTGTTTGATTTCCTCGGTCTTAGCATTTCTATATTTAAATGAAATTGAATCTCCATTAAACATAGAAAATCCATAATCTACTTTGCTTGAATCTAAATTATAAATTGTAGAAGGAATATTAAATGACAATAATGAATCGCAATTATTTGTAATTATAAAAATTCCAAATAATATCTTTTCATGCTCATTATCAAAACATTTTAAGTATCCTACCATTTTTCCCTGATAAATAGCAGTATTCTGGTCTATTGTTTTGTAAAAAATGACACTATCTATATCGTTTACTGCACGCTTAGTTACCACTGCACCAGATTTGTAAATGTACAGGGTGTCTTGAGCTGCGACTAAATTGCAGGTTAATACTATTGCTAAAATAATGGTACTTATTGTTTTCATGTCGGTCCTCCTTCTTATTTAATAGAGTGTCAGGTTGTTGCGTTTTTTAGATAATCGGTGAAAAATTGTTGATGAGGTCACTGAAAGTCAGTGAGAAAATGGTACTAAACGTATTTGTAAAAGTGACACCATCGATTTTACTTATAAATATCCATCAAAAAGACACTAGTTTATGGTATAAAAGGCCTTTTGACGTCACAATCTTGCACAGATAAACTCCATTTGCGAGTTCCACGTTTAAGGTAAAGGACTTATCTGCAACCGACTTGGAAAGCACACACTTTCCGTTCAGATCGTAAATGGTAATTTTCTGAATCACGGAGTTGTTCGAACTGAAAGTGATGGCATTACTAAAAGGAATCTGGAAGATGGAAACATCATTCGTTTGAGCATTGATTACTGGAACGATTACTGTTGAATCATTGGTCAAACGGACAATAAAAGGGAAAATATGGTTAGAATCGTAGTAACCAAAATCACCGAAAAGTATTTTATTGTCATTCTGTATAGCAACGCATATGATTGATAGCGGGAATTTTGCTTGCGCCGAACTATCTACAATTCCGTTTGGAAAAAAATGGTTAAAATATTGATCATTACAAGCAATTATGCTGCCATCCTTTAAAACAGCGATATCATAGATATGCGTTAAACCTTCAGAAATCCCGTTTTTGCCAAAACTCTTGTCTAAGCTTCCGTCTGGCATTAAACGCAAAATATAATCACCTTTATTCCTACCTGTAATCGAAGTAACAACCAACCGATGGTCTTCCAGTTCAACAACGCTTCGGGCTGTTTCAGGGCCTGAAGAACTATGCAAAATTATTGATCTTCCTAAAGTATCCACATCCATAATCACTTTTCCATCTATGCCAAAATCGTTGTTAAAGGTAGCATCAGGATTTAGCTTGATTAATACCGAGCTAACATTGGGACCATCTGAACCAGACAAAAGAATGCTTTCATCCTTAAGAACGATCATGTTATCAAATATGAAATTACTTCGTTTCAAATGAAGTATACCATCTGTCCCAAAACTACGATCAACACAGCCCGTTGAATCGAATTTTGATAGAATATACCCATATCCATTTTTATAATAGCCCATCCAACAACCGATTATTTCATTGTTTGACAAAGATGAAAATCCCACCAAAAATGCCCTGTACAGATTCTCAATTGTATCCAACATCAATACCCCGTCTTTCCCAAAGCTTAAAATGGGGTTCCCATTGGAATCATTACAGGATATTAACGTGTTAAAGAAAGGATCGTCGCGTGTTGATCCAGCCATATAAATTCTACCATCCGGTTGAACAGACATAAAATTACTGGGTGGATACTGGAATGGAAGGCTATTGATTTTTACTATGGAGTCCTGCAAAATTCCATCCCCGTTAAAGGTTGTATCCAAAATGCCATTGCTATCAAACTTTAATAACGCTGGTTGCATACTGCCTAAGTTGTTCAAATATTCTCCCAAACAAAGAATCTTGCCATCTGGTAATGGCACAATTTTTTGGTTAAAGTGCATACCTTTTCCAGAAACCATTCCAGAGTCCCCAAAACTTTGATCCAACACCACCCGTTGGGCAAAGGAGTTGCTTGTGTATGCCAAGAGACACAGAAAAAGTATTTTTTTCATGATCGGACTATTGTTCGTTATTTGTTATTTCCATTGTTGAACCAATCGGAATCTCGAATTCACCATCAATAGTAGTTCTGCCTGCTTTAATTATATTGTTTGAACCACTTGAATGGCAGCTTAAATCAATCAATTTGCCCACAACTCTCTCCAATCACATTTTTAAGGAGTAATATAGAATGAATCATCACTTGCGATGTATTATGCTGAATTTCTGCAATTTATTTTTATTTTAACATCAACTCAATTTTATTAATTCATTTCAATTCAATTCAATTCCCTGTGGACACCAACTTATGGTACTCAACGCATTTTGCTGTCTGTATTTTACATAAGTAAACACCTCTTGCAAAGTCTGTGTTCAAGATGCAGGATTTGTCAAAAACGGTTCTGGATAGCACACACTTTCCGTTTAAGTCGTAGATGCTTATGTTCCGAATCACTGAGTTGTCCGACTGAAAAGAAATTACATCCTTGAAAGGGAGAGGGAAGATAGAAACCTCTTTTGTTTGAGTCTTAATTTGAGGGACGGACTCAGGAGGGCCAGAATTAAACTTGGCAATTGAATAATACCGTGCATTACTAGAGAGAATAGAGCCTCCCAGTATTATATTATCATTGTCCGGAATGTTGATGCAGTTGATTTGATCAAACTGCTTGTTTATAAGAGTCATCGAGCTAACTGCTATTCCGTTTGAGGTAAAATAATTGAATTGGTTTTGTGCAGTCGTAAAAATTCTACCATCATTACTAACGGCTAAATCCGTAATATGAGCTAATAATACTGAAATGCCATTATTTCCAAAAGTACTGTCAATACTTCCGTCAGGCAATAATCGAATTAAATAATCTCTATTATTCTTATTGGTAATTGTCGACACGATCATTCTATGATCATCCAACTCAATGACGTTTCGGGCAGTTTCCAAGTATGTATTTTCAAAGGGATCATGATGATCACTCGGATCCACATCGAATACCACTTTACCATCAATGCCAAAATTGTTGTTAAAGGTTCCATCGGAATGTAATTTGATAATTGCTGTTCTACAATTGACATCATCAGTATAATCTGATCCGGCACAAATAATGCTGCTATCTTTAAAAACATTAATGGCATCCACCCGGAATCTCGTACTGGATAATTTAAAAAACAGAAAACCATCGGTTCCAAAACTTCGATCGATGCATCCTGTTGAATCAAATCTTGCCAATATAAATCCAAAACTGGAGCCTCCTTTTGTATAAAAGCCTTGCCAACAGACAATTGTTTTGTTGTCTGGACAAGAGGTAAAACTAATCAACATGGGCCTATTACTAACGTTCTCAATGGTATCCAATTTCAAAAGCCCTGATTTACCAAAGGTCAAAATTGGATTCCCATTGGAATCATAACAGGAAATGTAAGTGAAATTGGAATAGTAACTAGCTGTAAAAATTTTCCCATCTGGCTGCACGTTCAAAAAATTTCCGCGAGGATAAATGGTTTTTAAAATGGTATCCTGTAAAATGCCATCCTCACTAAAGGTGGAATCCAACTTCCCATTGCAATCAAATTTAAACAAAGCAGGTTGATACGTACCCTGGTTGTTCGCATATATTCCCAAGCAAAGAAATTTACCATCTGGTAGTGAAACAATCTTCTGGACATCGGACTTTACTTTACAAGAAACAACTCCAGAGTCCCCAAAATTCTGATCTAAAAATATTCTTTGGGCAAAACTGCTACTGGCGAGTACAATGAAACATACCAAGAGTATTTTTTTCATGATTGTGTTATTGTGCGTTATTTGTTATTTCCAAAGTAGAATCAATTGGAATTTCGAATTCACCATCAATTATAACTTCATCTGCCTTGATAATTATGTTTGAACCACTTTCTACAGAACTTGCTTTATCTCACCATAGGTACATTCAAATGTTGCTCCCACCTCAATACTAATTTCATCGTTTGAACCTTTTTCTAATATAGCGTTACCTTGTAAGGTTAATCTGCCACCTGATTCAACAGTAAGATGCGCATATCTAATCTTACTGTTTTGTTTTACATTTAGTATACCACCATTTCTTACAATTATCTGTGAATGTATGGGCATAAATAATACTCCTTCAATATTTAATATCCCACCTGAATCAACAAAAAGGTCGCCACATAATCGTGTAATACCCACTGAAGATACATTTGTAGTGACACTTGTTGCAGGGTAGGTTATTGGTGTTGTTATTTCTTGAATATTACCATATTCGTCCATTGGGCCTAAATTGGGATTAGAATCGTCACCATCTTCTTCCAATGAAGCGCAGGATGGGCATGTTATAGGTCTACTTCCAATACCCCAATAATAATAACCGTCACCATCTTTATCTTCACACACTATGCCTTCAGCCCCATAGCCTATACTCGTTATGGGTGTTTCTAAAAAACTTGTATGACGTAAATCAAAAAGATCATCTACTAGATTGCAGTATCCATTATCTCCCCATTCGATGCCACTACTTCCCTTAAATATCCAGTATGTTTTACCAATCAGTAAACTATCTTCTGACGTAATTCTAATTGAATCAACCGGACTAATGTAAATCAAGTCTCCAATTTTAACAGTCCCAAAACCAGTAAGTGGCATGGCGTGAGGCCAACTATCTAGAACTCCGCATAATACTCCTTTTGTAATGATGCTTCTTTTCAGTTGAGATTCGCTGTCGCCAGGACCAAAAAATGCAGTATTATGTCCACTAATCTTAATTCTTTCCGTTGGAGTTGCACATATACTGCCGCATGAAAGACTGCAATCAGTTGTCGGAAAACAACTTTGATTTACAACTCCCGTGTTTTTTATGAAATCAAGTGCATGCCGATCATTCCCACTATTACAATCATCTCCGGGTCCAGTGCAAGCAAGAACATGGCCTTCAGATAAATTTAAATCAATTTTTTTATTATAATATAGATTGACAAGTGCTTCTGTGGCGCCAACCGCTGAAAATGCCCAACAGCTTCCGTTGACACCTTGATCTTTTACAGATGTGGTCCAGTTTATTCCATGGCGATTCCGCCAGTCAAAATCACTCACGAATGTTGACGTCGATCGTAAAATTACTTTGGGTGGTGTCGAATCATTCATAATCTCAAAAATGCCACCCTTGTAATAATCAAAACCCATTAGATTTGGTATGGTATCTCCAAATATTCTTTTCTTTTCATTAAATGACAATTTTGAGATTGAAGTTTCTCCAGCAACCCATTTCTGATGCAATACTGCAATCCTTTTATTTAACTGAGCAATCTTTTTATCATTCTTGTACTTTAGAAGGTTTTGCTTCATGGTTTTAATCTTGTTGTCTTTATCTGTCAGATTTTCCGTATAGTTAACTTTCAGATTATTCAACTTAGATCTTAGGATTTGAATACGGACAAAAACAGGTGTTATGTTGTCCAATATTCCTGTTTCTTCAAATTCATTTTGAAAATGAAAGTCCTGAGAATCACTTATTAAATAGTTTGATTCAAAAACCAAATATTCAATGCCGTTGGAATCTATTAATGTAATACGGACAAGACTTTTTTTGGAGAATGTTGTTAAATCCCCAGATACTGACAAAGTTGTCAAGACCTTTTCTGCTCCAAAAGGAGTAAAAAGTGTATCATTTGATATTGTTTTCTCCAATTCTATTATATTGACATTTTCTTTCTCCATTTCCATTTTATACATAGAAAGTGGATTATTCTCTTGTGCTACTGATACTTGTATAACAAACAAAACACAAAAACCTCGTATTAAAAATAATATTAATTTCATTTTACATTTTATTAATGATTAATTGGCCTATAACACTTGAGTTGTGGGTTTTGATATGGTATAGATAAAATCCACTTTTCAACATCGTAACATCAATATTGATGTCATTGCTGTCAATTTTACGCTCCAGGATTCGCACACCTAAGAGATCGAATAGTTGAAAAAAAGACTCGCTCCTGCCCTTTAAGTAAACTACTCCGTTAGTAGAATAAATGTAATTGTTTGGTTCACTTACCGCTACAATATCGGTAGTAGTGCAATAGCAGTTTTCATATTTTGGATTTTTGTAGATGACATTTCCATTTTCTGAATAGCAGGATAATTCGAAACGTGTACCTATAAGATATACACCGCTATAAATTAACCCTCTAATGCTACCAATACCCTCTATCCAGCCCTCATCATAATCTTCATTGAAATACATCCTCTTTCTTTTTTCTGAACCTATGTATATGGAATCAATTTTGGAGACTGTATATGTTTCATAATAGTCTGCTGAAAAAAATGGATTTGAGATATAAATTTTTGAGGATAAGCCTAAACTAAAATCATATATAATAAAAGCTGAATCTCTCGAAACGGGTCTGTAATAAACCTTTCTGTTAATTTCTCTTATGTAACCGATAGTGTTCCAAGAAGTAAGTGATGAATCGTTTGTCATTAGCACAGACGTAAAGGTTAAATTATCAAGCATCGTTTTGTCTCCAAATTTTAAAATATTTGTTTCAAATTTGTGAGGACTACCTATCGGATGATGAGCTGTTTCAGTCACAATATACCAAAGCTTTACTCTACTACTGTCAATTATGTTCAATTGGCAATTTGCCATTCCTGTGATAAAGCAAAGCGTCACAAGGATGATGCAAATTTTTTTCATACTTCTGTGTTTGAAATGTTAACAATACTTTATTCACTTTGATTAAACCAATTTCTTATAGAATAGGCCAACTGTTAAATCTAATCAATCAGTTAAAACCATTCGCTTGGTGTCAACCAAACTGCCATCAACTATTAGTGAATACATGTAAATGCCGGCCTTTAGTTGCTTGGCATCGATAACTACCGCTCCTTTCCCCAATCCGCTCACATTCATACATCTAAGCTGTGTCCCATTCATGTCATAAATACCAATTTTCGCGTTTTGTGTATTTTCTTTAAGGTAATAGCCTATGGTTGTGTTTTGTGAAAAAGGATTTGGCGCATTTTGATACAGGGCGTTTTCAACTGTTTGCGAATAATCCAGTTGAGTGATCACATTTTTCGATGATGGGCTTAAAGCTTCCAATTTAGGTGCGGCACTGATTGCAATTATTTGATCTTGAATCTGAGAGATCATTTTTTGTTGCTCTTTAATACTTTCCAACAAAATGGGAATCATTCCTTCATAATTGACTGCTTTCAAGTTTGTTTTAGGATCAGTCTTTACAAGTTCGGGAAATTCTTTTTCAATTTCTTGAGCAATAAAACCATACCTTTCTTCTTTGGGTAAGTTCATTGGTTTATGAACATATTCGTTTTCTTTGCTCGTGATATTCTTGTACATCTGCTCCAATTCCTCATTATTTTTGAACTCATACTTCTTTCCGTTTAAGTTCGTGATTTTTGAGAGCATCGTCTTTCCGTCCAAAGCTGCAATATTTTTCTTTAGCTGTAAATCAGATCCTGTCCAGCTCCCTGTTGAAATGGCCTCCCCATCAACAACAAGCAAATAACTGCAAGTAAAAGTTTCGGAAGAAGAAAGGAACATACCTGGATAGCCATTACCGGCTGTCAGGTGAAAAGCACAACCATAACCTTCTTCGCCTGGACCATCAATAACCATGTTTCCAACGCTAAAATTACTATTACCAACAAAGTTTGAGGTACCATTGAAATAGCTATCTCCAGCAAGATTTAATCTATAACTTGTGTTGGGTGGTGTTCCAATTCCCAAGTATCCATCTAGGTAGTTTGTCCCGTTTGATTTAACTTTGTCTGTGGTGGTTGCACTAGTGCCTAACCCAATATTACCAATTGAATTTACCTGAATCTGAGCATTCAGGAAACTCGTTGCCACTAACAATATAAATAACAAAGCATGTGTTCTCATTTTTCATTAGATTTAAGTTATTTAATAGACAATTGACCCAAAAATGAGAATTTATTTGGATATTAAAGTGTATTATAATGCAATTAAATGCAAATAAAATCTACTAATAGACTTATAATGAATAGGGTTACAGGTTTTGCTTTAGTTCCTGATTAGGTTTAGCTACAATTCCAATCCGTTTAGAATTTCCAGATAAAGATCAATACCCTCCTGTATCTCCTCTAGCAGTATGTATTCGTTCGGTGTATGCGACCGGGACGATTCGCCAGGGCCCATTTTTAGTGTGGTGAACGGCATTCTTGCCTGATCCGAAAGTGTTGGCGATCCGTAAGGCGTGCGTCCGTTTTCCAAACATGCCACCACAACCGGATGCCCGGGGTCTATCCGTGAAGAGTTCAGCCGAAAAGAACGAGCCTTAACCTGGCAAGGAACCTCTTTCTTGATTTCTTCAAACAACTTTTCTGGTGTGAAAAACTCATTGATGCGGACGTCCACTACAAATTCGCATTTGTCAGGAACTACGTTGTGTTGTGTACCAGCGTTAACCATGGTCACCGTCATTTTAACCGGACCCAGGAAGTTGGACTGTTCTGTGAACTTTTTTTCCTGAAACCATTGTATGGATTCCAGCGCCTTGTAAATGGCGTTGTCCCCCTCGTTGCGGGCCGCATGCCCCGATTTGCCGAGAACAGTACAATCCAGCACCATCAGCCCCTTTTCGGCTACGGCGGGTTGCATGCCAGTGGGTTCGCCAACAATTCCGAGCGTGATGGGCGGTAATTTTGGCAACAGCGCTTCGATGCCGTTCTTGCCGGTAATTTCCTCTTCGGCGGTGATGCCGAGGATGAGGTTGTATTTTTGAGGGGTGGTGCTCAGGATGCGAAAGACTTGGATGAGGCAAATCAAGCTGGCACCGGCGTCGTTGCTACCCAATCCGATGATGCGGGTGCCGTCGTTGCGGGGGTGGTAGGGGTCGTGATCCCAGCCATCCGTCGGCTTGACCGTGTCCATGTGCGAGTTCAGCAGGATGGTCGGCTTTTTGCTGTTGTAATCCGGTGAAACGCACCACAGATTGTTCAGCTCGCGGTGCACTTCAATGCCCCGTTTTTTAAGCCAGGCTGTAAGGTAATCAGCACGTTCGTCCTCATTCCGGCTCAGGGCGGGAATGGAAATCATTTTTTCCAGCAGGGAAACCGCTTCCTTGAAATAGCTTTCGTTGTTCATGCTACAAAGATAAAAATCTTCGTCAAGAAACGGTTTCGAGTGTGCCAATATCCAGAAAATTGTTGTATTATTGCACATAATATCAAAAAATGAGCAAAATGGAGATTACGCATTTCGCCCGGTTGGTTCCGGAAAAAGCTGCAAAAATAGGTGACAAAACGGTGATGCGATTCCGCGATTACGGAAAAGGCAGTTGGAAATCCATTACCTGGAACGAAATGGACAGGGATGTAAACCGCTGTGCCAAAGCCTTGATCGGACAAAGTATTCTGGAAAAAGACCGAGTCGGCATTTTTTCACAAAACAGGGCCGAATGCTTGATAGCCGAATACGCCATCTATTCCAACCGTGCTGTCAGTGTGCCCATGTATGCCACCAGCACCACGACTCAGATTGAATACATCATCAACGACTCGGGCATGCACGTGCTTTTCGTAGGTGACCAATATCAATACGACCGTGCCTACGAAGCTCAGCGCACTTGCAAGGGTTTGAAACAGATCGTCATTTTCAATCCGGATGTACGCCTGGCACTCGCCGATGTTCAGACCATGTACTTCAGCGAATTCCTGCAGGCAGGATTGTTGTCAAAATCGGATTCGGAACTGGAAACGCGCAGGCAGAATGCCAAAGAGGAGGACCTTGCCAACATCATGTACACATCGGGTACCACCGGCGAACCAAAAGGTGTGATTCTTACCCATACCATGTTTCTGGAAGCCATGCGGGTGCACGACTTGAAGCTGAAGGCCATCGGCGAAAACGAAGTGTCCATTTGCTTTTTACCGCTCACCCATATTTTTGAAAAAGCTTGGTCTCATTTCTGCATGCACAAAGGCATGCGGATTGACATCAATACCCGCCCCACCGATATTCAGATGATTCTGAAGGAAGTTGAGCCTACCTGCATGTGCAACGTGCCACGTTTCTGGGAAAAAATCTACGAAGGCATTCAGGATGCCATCAATGCCAAACCAAAGATGGTCCGCCGACTTTTTGATGAAGGTATCCGAATTGGTCGCAGGTATCATGTCGACCTTATTCGAAACAACAAACCGGTACCTTTGGCACTTCGCTTGCGCTATGAATTCTTTGATAAGACCCTGTTTCGCACGGTTCGCAAGACCATCGGCTTACAGAATGCAAAAATTCTACCGGTAGCAGGTGCCCGTCTTTCTAACGACCTTTGTCTGTTTTTCCGTTCCATCGGTTTGCCCATTTATTATGGATATGGCTTGACTGAAAGCACCGCCACCGTCTGTGCATTTGATGAAACCGGCTATCGTGTCGGTTCCGTAGGGAACATCATTGACGGCTTGGAAGTGAAGATTTCTGCAGAAGGAGAAATACTGCTGAAAGGGAAAACCATCACTCCGGGTTATTACAAGAAACCGGAGGAAACGGCTGCCTGTACAACCGAAGACGGTTTTTTCCGTACCGGCGACGCTGGAGCGATGGATGGTGACATCCTGTTCGTGACCGAACGCATCAAAGACCTATACAAAACCTCCAACGGCAAATACATTGCACCGCAAAAGATTGAAACCGCCCTTTGCGAAGATCGGTACATCGATATGGTCGCTGTCATCGGCAACGAGCAGAAATTCGTTTCCGCGCTCATCGTGCCTACCTTCGACAAGATTCCAGAGCTGTGCAAGCAACTTGGCATCGAGTTCACGACAATGACCGAAATGCTGATGGACGAACGCATCTACAACTTCTACGAAGAACGCATCCGCAAGATGCAGAAGCACATGGCCAGCTACGAACAGATCCGTCGTTTCACGTTGTTGACCCAGGCTTTCTCCATGGCCAACGGCGAACTCACTGATACGCTCAAGATTCGTCGCAAGGTGGTAGCATTGCACTATGCCGTCGAGATCGCGTCGATGTACTGAAAAATTCGTACCTTTGCAGCCTCAAAACTGCATTGAATCATGATTACGACCGAACAAATCAAAGCGGTTCAGGAGCGCGAACAGTCCCTGAACAGGTATCTCGATATCGACGCCAAACTCATCCAACTTCAGGAAGAGGAGCTCCGTACGCAAGTGCCTGGTTTCTGGGATGATAACAAGACCGCCGAGGCTCAGATGCGCAAGGTCAAAGCCATCAAAAACTGGATTGATTCCTATTACGAAGTGGTGAACGCCAACGAAGAGTTGGTGCTTTCCTTCGATTTCTACAAGGAGGAAATAACGACCGAAGCCGAAGTCGACGCCGCCTACGCGCATTGCATCCATTTGCTGGATACGCTGGAACTCAAAAACATGCTCCGCAAGGAGGAAGACAAATTGGGTGCCGTTCTCAAGATCAATTCAGGAGCCGGCGGTACAGAAAGCCAGGACTGGGCTGCCATGCTCTTCCGCATGTACCAACGCTGGGCTGAAGCTCAAAAATACAAATGCGAGATCACCAACTGGCAAGAGGGCGATGAAGCTGGTATTAAGACTGTGACCATGACCATCGAAGGCGATTACGCGTATGGTTATCTCAAAGGCGAAAACGGTGTGCACCGTCTCGTTCGCGTTTCTCCCTACAACGCTCAGGGCAAACGCATGACTTCCTTCTCCTCCGTCTTTATCGTGCCCTTGGTGGACGATACCATCGAAATTGAAATCAAGGATTCAGACATCACCTGGGATACGTTTCGTTCTTCCGGAGCTGGTGGCCAGAATGTGAACAAGGTGGAAACTGGGGTTCGTCTGCATCACTTACCAACCGGAATTTCCATTGAAAATACCGAAAGCCGCTCGCAGCTGGGCAACAAGGAAAATGCCATGCGTTTGTTGCGCTCCCAGTTGTACGAAATTGAACTGGAAAAGCGCCGCGTAGAACAACAGAAGGTGGAAGCCGGCAAAAAGAAAATCGAGTGGGGTTCCCAGATTCGCAGCTACGTTTTCGACGACCGCCGCGTCAAGGACCACCGCACCGACTACCAAACTTCCAACGTCAATGCCGTGATGGATGGTGATCTGGATGGTTTCATCAAGGCCTACCTTATGGAATTCGGTGGGGAGGAATAAATTCTTTACGAACAACCTATATAAAACCTCAAAATCAACTTTTGAGGTTTTTTTTTCGTTTTATTTGAACGTTTATGAAGATGGCGTGTACTACTTTACAAACATCTAATTTTTTCATCCTATGAAACGTTCCATCATCTTCATTTTGTTAGTGGTAGGTGCCGCTTTTTCCTTGCAGGGCTTTGCCCAAAAACCAGAACCCGTAGTTTCCATCGTCCGTCAAGTTCACGAATTCGACTGGTATGAACAGCAAGCCAAAGCTTGGAAACAGGAAATCGACAACGGCACTTCGAATGCCATGGCATGGGTTTATTGGTCGGAAGCGAATCGAATGGCCAAAGTTTTTTGCGATTCAGTTAAATGGGAAAGCAGAAGGAGTGACTATTTCGTGCCAAGTACACAGTTGTTGGAAGCTGCCGAAAAGGCCATACCCAATACTTTTGAGTTTAATTTCCTAAAAATGCAATCATTTCGGAAAAACCCGGTGCTTTCGGATGAATACCTGCTGAAAGCACAGTCGCAGAGGCCTTACGATGACTTGTTGTTGCCTTGGTTGATGAATCGATCTTTGACTGCAAATGATAAGGAAGCTATGACGCAAATTGCTGGAAAGTGGTTCGATCAGAATGAAATACCTCAAGAACTCCTCATTACTTCGTACAACATGCTGATGTCCTTGGACACCAATGCAATTCTGATGACTACTGGAGACAACGACAGTTACCCCACTTGGGTGCTTCAATATGCACGAAAAATTAGACCCGATGTGTTGGTTCTGAATTTATGGATGGCGGCAAGTACGGATGGATACAGAGAAAAAATCTTCGCAGAAATGGGTGTCAAGCCGATAACTTTCACGAGCGATACAACGATTAAGAAAGTGCGTGGTATTTTCCAACACCTCATCAAGAACGTTTCCGGAAGGCCAATTTATTTGTCTATTTTTGCTCCGAATGACATCTATCAAGGATACTCGAAGTCAATATACATCGTTGGGTTAGCCATGAAATACAGTCCGAAACCGTTCGATAATCTAGCGGCTCTGCGTAACAATGTGGAGAACAAATATATGTTGGACTACCTTAAGGAGTCGTTTTACAACAATCCATCCGAAAGTGTGGTCAACATGTCTCGAGCTAACTACCTTTCATTGTTTAAGATGTTATACGACAGCTACTTGAAAATCGGAGAACGTACCAAAGCGAAAAGGACCAAGGAACTTGCCTTAAAAGTTGCTCAAGAAACTGAAAGAATGGATTGGTGGAACTATTATTGGAAGTAAATGATGTCCATTTTTAACAAGAACCTCAGTACCCACTCAGACGAAGATCTGATGTCGCTGCTCACCAAAGGTGGGCAGTCGGCGTTTGACGAACTCTACAAGCGGTACTCAAAACCGATGCTCAACTTCTTCTATAGGCTGTTGGATCGGGACAGAGCGCGAGCGGAAGACATGCTGCACGATTTGTTCCTAAAGATCATTGAAAGGCCTGAATTTTACGACCCCGACAAATCGTTCAAAGCCTGGTTTTACACGCTAGCCGGAAATATGGTTCGGAACGAATACCGAAGTCGTCAGGTAAGCAACAAGTTTGAGCGGAATGTTACCGTTCAACCGGAATCATTGGCGGATGGACCTGAAGCCGCTTTGGACAGGCAATTGTTTGAGCAGAAGTTGCAATCGGAACTAGATCGGTTTGAACCCGAACAGAAATTGTTGTTTAATCTTCGCTTCGTGGAGGAAATGCCTGTCCGACAAATCGCAGAGATCATGGAATGCCCGGAAGGAACCGTCAAATCCAGACTCTTTCACCTTACCCGCCAATTGGCAAAGAAACTTTCGATATACAAACCAGTATGAAAAAATCAGAATTTCGTCAGTACATAAAAGATGCACGTGAGGAAGATATTGAACCCTCCGTTTCTGTTAAAAATAGGCTCGATGAGGCATTCAGATCAAAGAAAAAGAAATACAGATTGCAGATGCCCATGTATCAATCGGTTGCAGCTGCTGTACTTTTCTTGCTGGCAGGAGTCGGTGTCGGTCGATTGTTCGAAAGACCCCAGCCGGTTGTTCAGCGATTGGTTCAGGTGGTCAAATATGTGGATCGACCGGTAAAGGAAATTCAGTACATCAAGGTTCAAGTGCCCTCTCAGCCGATATTGGCTACCAATGCTGCATCCGTTGCAAAGGATTCCGTACCGGTTTCGGCCGTTAATAATGATTTGGCTGTTGCTGACATCAATCACGTTCAAGCCGGCATCAGTATGGGCGACGACACCATCTTGCAAAAAATGTTGGTGACCATCTATTAGCTGACTTTAATGGAAAAAGTAAAGGCTGCCCCTTCATGGAGCAGCCTTCGCTTTTAAATTATGCTTAGTGGTTGTTATGCCAGTTTAACATTGACGGCATTCAAGCCCTTTCTTCCTTCTTCGAGATCAAAGGTTACGTTGTCGTTTTCTTTGATTCTGTCTTTTAGGCCGTTTGTGTGAACGAAATACTCTTTTCCTGATTCTTCGTCCTTAATGAAGCCAAAGCCTTTTGCTTCATTAAAAAATTTAACTGTTCCGTTGTTCATTGTGTATAAATGTTTAATCCGGTAAAGGTATATAAAAAATAATGGCTATTGCATTTATTTTCAATTATTTATTATTTTTGTTCAAAAGTGCGGAGTCAGCACGGTAAACACTGACATGAATAGCATGAAAAACACTACCCATTTCAGGCATTCCATCCTTTTTTTATTTTTAATTTTTTCAATAGCTGAATCCCGAGCGGATCAAAACCTAGTAATCGGGCAATCCTATGGCTTTGGTCAAGCTCCAAAAAGCTCCGTCTCCTACAACGTTCAGATTCCTGCTCCTGGAGAAATGACCATTTTTATTAATGGTTGGGTCACTACCTATAACTGGGGCAAGGATTTCGACCGTGTCTACATTTATAACAGTGATGGCGTCGCTGTATCACGCAATTCTTTATCATCTGTGGAAGATCCATTCTTATTTCACATGATTCAAGGCAATACCGGTATGAAATTCCGGGTAGGGCAGGCTGGGTTGTATACCATCGTGGTACATTCTGGAGAAGTCTGGGATTGGGGTACTGCTACAACTCAAAGTTATACGATGTCGGTTTCTGCGGTATATGCACAGGATAAAAATGAACCCAATGAAACACTTTCGACAGCAACTGCAATCCAACTGGATTCCACAGTGACAGCCTATCCATGGAGGCTTGTCAACACTTCAGCCATTTGGGGTGACGAAGATTGGTATAAGATCGAAGTGGCTTCGCCTGGCATGCTTCAATTAAATATTTCCAATTGGATTGGTGTTTATAATTGGGGACATGATTTTGACCGATTGTATGTTTACAATGCTGCCGGTACGTCCATCGGAAGCAAGAGTGGCTATGATTTTTATGGATGGATGATGGGCGGCGGAACGGATTCCATACCATTTGTTGTTCAAATGAACTTGACTCATGCGGGCAGCTATTACCTCCGTTTCCATGCCGGGGAAGGTGTGAGTATGGAACCGTATCACTTGAAGGCTGTTTTCACGCCTGCCAACGATCTTTTCGAACCCAACGACAAGTTGGCGGATGCTAAGCCAATACCTTCGGTGGAAACCTGGCATCAAGCCTATGCGTGGCGTTCGGCTGACAGCACGATGAATGTATATGGCGACGAAGATTATTACAGTTTCGAGGCTCCTGCAGCCGGTTCGTACAGCATTCAATTATCGGGCTGGATCGGCATTTACGATTGGGGCAAGGATTACGATCGGATCTGGATTCTGAATTCAGTTGGTCAGGTGGTCGGCGCTGATCCGTTGGGATGGATGCTGGGTGCTAATCCGATCAATTTCAGCGTTCCTGCCGCTGGGAAGTATTATGTTGTGTTGCATTGTGGTGGTGTGTATTCGTTGAGTGGGTACCAATTTAAGTTTACTGGAAATTTGGCGGGTTCGACAAGCGATGTTTCCAAGTCGAATGGATTCAATTTCACACCAAATCCGGCCAGAAGTTCTATTGACTTGAACTTGCCGCCAACAACCGATCTCAGCATCATTCGAATTTTCGGATTGGATGGCACGTTGATTCGCTCTACAAACGTAAGGGGCAGTGGACAGCAATTGAACGTTTCGGATTTGAAACCTGGTGTTTATTTGTTGGAGTGGAGTGATAAGCTTCAATCCATCAAGCAGAAGCTAATCATAGATAAGTAAGACGAGAAGCCGACTCAATCGCAAATTGAATCGGCTTCTTATTTTTTAAGCAAGACCCTTTATTTGAAGACTACCTTTGATGAAACCTCCGTTCCGTCAGACATCCTGTTTCGAACAATAAACAAACCTTTCAAGTTGTCCCGTTCGTTCACCTTGATGCCAGTGACTGTGAAATATTCCCGTGACACAACGGTGGCATTGGATTGCATAATCGGTTTTAAGGCAGTGCCAGTGGCCGATTCAATACCATTGAACGTGATGTTGTCCAGGTAGAAATCCAGATTCCCAAGCGCTAAACCCCAGATGATTTGCGTACCACCGGAAGTGAAGGCTGGCAAATTGGCGTCTGTTGCCGATGTTCCGGCATTCCAGGTGATGCTGTCGGTGGAGTATTCGAACTTCAACGCCACATTCGAACTTCCGCTGACCGAAGCACGGTACCAGATGGGTTGCCCGGCTGCCGGCATCAAGGTGCTGACAGAGGTATTGGTCAACATCGTCAAACTGGTTGAAGAAGTGGAGCGGTACGTTCTGAACTCTGTTCGGGTGGCATTCACATTGTAGGCGATAAACACATAGCCTTGCATGATGCCCTGAGCATAATAGGTTGAACCATCACCGACTTTCGTGGGATCAGCTCTAAGAACCATGCCGATTTTATAATCCGTTGAGGCCACAACACCAAGGCATTGCTTCCAAGTAACCGAATAGTCCGTGCTTTTATTGGAGAACGCGTTTAGGTTGAAGATACCAGTCGCATTGCGATCGTTTCCTGTATACGGTTTGAGCATGTTGCTGGTCTTGCCGGTCGCATCGGTGTACGACACCACGCCACCCGTTGCCAGATTTCCTGCTCCGACCGTAACGTTTAAAGCCGGTGGCGTCGTTGCAAAGGTGGATGCTACATCGCTCGAAAAGTCATACATCTTTTTCACGGATGGAGGAACGATGCCTCCCGAAAGGGGAATCGTCGAACTTGCCGTTCCAGCCGAGCTTACCGTCATGTTGCCCGTAACGGTTTTTACCGTTGAACCCGATTTCAAGCGGATGTAAATGGTGGTGGTGGGTATGGTACTGTTCACGGGTTGAATCGAAAGTAGGGATGCAAATCCTGAACCGCTGCTTAATGAAAGTTCAAATCCGTCTGGAGCTTGAACGACCAGATTGTCGGTTAGTGCTCGGCCACCAACCGTAAAGGTTTGAGTGGCAGATGGTACGGAATTTTGAACCGCACTGAATGCGCTCATTTCAAATCGAGAAACGGAAACAGCTCTGGCATAGGAGCATATGTCATCCATCATCCAACTGAAATTGTCGGAACCCAGACCCCAAACCAGTTGTGTGGAACCGGAGGCGTAGTTGTTGTCGGTAAATGCGGTCACATCGCTACCCACCCAATTCAGACTGTCGTTGGAACATTCGAATTTCAACTGATTGTTATAGGCAGTCGCTTTGAACCAGCAGGGTTCATTAGGTAGGACCTTAAAGCTGGTGGTGTAGTTGGTTTTCTCGGTAAGCCCGTTCGCGTTGGAAATGTAGGGCTTAAGTGTAACGGTATTGTCAGCATTGTTTTGAGCAATGAACAGATACCCTTGCTTCATGCCAAGGGCATAGGAGTTGGATCCTGTACCTCTCAGCAAAATTCCTTTTTTTCCACCCGTCGTTCCATAATATTCTTTCCATTGAATGGTGTAATTGACTTCGGTCGGTGCGAAGAGATCCAAATCGGCTACACCGGTGCCATTGCTGTTGCCAGCGGTGTACGATTTGATGCAATTGCTGGTCAAGCTTCTGGAGTCTGTATTGGAAACGACCCCTGCCGTACCGCTTTGCACAGTCATGATCTGGGCAGCCGGAGTGGATGCAATTGTTTTCGCAACATCGTTGGTAAAGTTGTAGAGTGCGTTGTCATCACGCTCAATTACGATGTGGTCAAAGTTGATGTAACTCGAACTTCCGGTGGAAGAAAGGATTAGGAGGTTTTTTCCACTATTCAGATTGATGCTTTGAGTATTGATGGCCCAGTCGCTTTCTGAAGCGGTTTGACTGAATGCGATGTTTTTGACCACTCCGTTCACAACCAATCTCATGCCAACACTTCCGGCAGAAGCCGCATATTTTATTCTAAGCTTGTAGGTGCCAGATTTTAAGGCGCTTATCGTATCTTTTATGCTGGCAGAACTGTTGGTCCCAAATTTCAGGAATCCCTGACCGGTGTAATTCTTAATGCCACTGTTCACAGCATTCGTATAGTTGCCGCTGATGTTCATATAATTGAAATTCTCCGCTTCATATTGACGTGGGCCCGTATAAACGGCTGGTTTGTTGGGAGTAACAATATTGGCCGTTTTAAAGGTAGTCAATCGGCCTGTTGCGGATCCGGAGCAGTTTACGGTTAAATCCAGTGGGCCATTGTGTTTCACAGCAAGAGTCAATACACCATTAGTCCAGTTTTTTGTAACGGTACTGGCTTGATGATTTGCACGGTCAGTAAACGAATACGTTGGTTCTAAAGTGCTTCCGTAAATCTTAATCGTATCAGTCTTCAAGCTGGTGAAGTAATTGTCGTAATTGGTCAGGTAAAAAGTCACCTTATCGACGTATTCTTTCATGACACCCAACGAAAATTGCGCATAGGATAGATCGACGCGTTCGCAGGTGTTGTATTTGAAAGGGATGGACCCTTTGGCTAACTTATCCAATTTGTAAGGGTTGTACGTAACCCAAGAGTTCTCGCTGCGACCTGCATAAATATCGCCTGTGTATTCCTGGGCAAACAAGGTGTTGTAATCGTTGACCTTGTTTGCGATTGCTGGCCATTTGGTTGCATAGGCCGATTTGTTGACTTTGACCTGAAAGGTATTGGCCAATGAATCACCCAGTTTGTAAACCATAGGGATGGACGGGTAACGACCTGTTTTCTTGAAAAAGTTCTTGTTGTTTAGGTAAGAACCATCGTCACTCATGCGGTAGAGACCTTCATACAACGACTCAGGAGTACTGTATTTATCCTGATCGCTGCCAGTATTCACATCGTTGATGATGACCAGTTTGGTACGGTCTATCACTTCCTTACGACTTAAAATGCGAAAGGAACCGTCCAGGATCTTTCTGAAAATATCCATCGTGATGTTTTTATATTGTGGGAAACATTCCCAACGCCTCATCTTATATCCATCGGGATTGGTGCTCGCGCTAAGTTCGCGGAAGCATTGTTTCCAGATCAATTCCGGACCGTCGATAACGGTTTCGCCGGTTAGCATGATGTGCTCAATGGTTGGAAGCGCCCCGGAAGCAACTGGGTAGGTAGCATCAGTCGCGGTTGTTGTCCAGCCGCATTCATCATAACGGATGCCATATTGACCTGAATAGCCGGAAAGATAGGTGCCCAAACAGGTGCTTTCAATATCGGAGAACCCATAGGTGGAGGTGAATTTCTCACACTCGATGAAGTGTTCCGGATCCGCCTTGCAAATGGCTGCAAAATTGGCATCGCGTTTCATCATAGCTATCGGATTCAAACTGGCACCGTAATAGGAGCCACAGAAACTGGAAACCAAATAGCCACCGTATTTTTGGTTCAGCTTCATGAGTTCGTAAAAGTGGTTCAAGCGTTGCGGAAAGGTGACCGACCATTTATCATCAAATCCCCAGAATTGTTCGCAGTAATTGAAACCCAACATGTTTGGATACTCTCTGAAGAATTCTTCGTAGACTGTCAAGTCAAAATCGGAAAAGTGACTGAATCCACCGCTTGCTGGTTGAACCAATGCCCACATTTGGTTCTCTGCACAGGTTCTCAACCAGGATTTGGCCGTTTCATAACCGTATTCAACCGTTTTGTATGCTCCAGTCGTTTCATCGTGATTGATGGAAAGTGAAATGTTCATCACTACAAATGGACGGATGTCTGCCGGTATCAAATCGATGATTTTTTGAGGATCGGCGGTATTCCATGTATCAATATGCACAATGAACATCGGTTGTTCCGGAGAGATGGGGCGCCGCAACGGTGTGTTAGTCTGTGCACTAATTTTAGGTGCAAATTGAACGAAAAATAGACATAAAACGATTGCAAATTTAGATGCCTTCTTTAAAAAATTTACGAAGCGATTGTAGTTAATCATGACGAACTTTTGGATTTAAATTTTTTCAAGGTTCAAATGGTATGGGTCGGGTAATAAAACATACAAAAGTATTCATTTAATAGAGTAGGAAACGTGGCATTTGTTACAGATAGTAACAATTTTGATTCAAATGGATTGTAAATCTTTTTTTCTCTTTCGAAAACCCTAACTTGCAGTATCAATTAAAAAACACCTACGTACAAGCATCCGATGATAGCCAGAAAAATCACATTTACGTTACTTTTTTTCTCCCTAATTTCTTTTGCAACGAATGCGCAGGATGCCCTTGGCGCATCTGCGAAACTCATCCAATTTGCCAAAAAAGCAGTTCTTTTCAGTTACAACAATCCACATGAAAAGGTGTATCTGCACTTTGACAATACCGGGTACTTTCTGGGTGAGAACATCTGGTTTAAAGCCTACGTGGTGGATCCGCTCAACAATACACCATCTGGAATTAGCAAAACGCTTTATGTGGAACTCTTGACTCCAGAAGGGTCGATGCTGCAAAGCAAGAAGATCCAAATTCAAAATGGGATTTGTTCTGGCGATTTTCAATTGATGGATTCGCTGCCTGGTGGTTATTACGAAGTGAGAGCGTACACCAGAGGCATGTTGAATTTCGGGCCGGAAGTCGTGTTCTCCAGGGTTCTGCCAGTATTTGACCAGCCTTTGAAAATGGGGAATTATGCGGAACGCAAAATCACCAATCGAAAATTTACGGTTCCAAACAACCGAGAAAAGACTTCCTTGAAGGAAACAATCAATGTCGCTTTTTTTCCGGAAGGCGGTTCGTTGGTGACGGGTTTGAAATCGAATGTGGCCTTTAAAGCCACCGGAAAGGATGGGAAAAGCGTGCAACTAACCGGAAATGTGCTTAATTCGGAGGGAAAGGTTGTGGCAACGCTTGAAACGATTCATAATGGGATGGGGGTTTTCTCGGTAATTCCTGACGGTAAGGTTCTAACAGTCCATATAAAAGGTGATAAAGCCTTTCAGCTACCCGCATCCGAAGTTTCGGGATACGTTATGACTGCCGAAACCACCAATAACGACTCCTTATATATTACCATTCGTAAAACGCTGGATTTGCCGCTGAACGATACCTTGGCATTGGTTATAAACTGTAGGGGCAAACTGATTGATTTTAAAGCCATCACCATTTCCGAAAAAGGCTTTTTATTGAGCATCCCTCGGAAAAAGCTTCCCGCTGGTGTTTGTCAGTTCACGCTGTACGACCAATTGGGACGAATTCGAAGCGACAGGTTGGCGTTCAATTTGCCGGAATTGGCGTTCAATTCCAACAAAACAACCGCTCTGATTACCACTAAAACCAATAAGCAGACCTACAAACCCTACGAATTGATTTTGCTCGAGTTGGCTGCCGACACATCGGTGACCAAATCCGGAACCTCGGTTTCGGTTGCTGTGCGAGATGCGGCAACCAGTAATTTCGGGAATTCAGACAATTCAAACATGATTACCAATTTGCTGTTATCATCCGACCTTAAAGGCTATATTGAAAACCCCGCTTGGTATTTTCAAAAAAACGACAAGGAGCATTTGACGGCTGTTGATTTGCTGATGTTGACGCAAGGGTGGAGGCGTTACAACTGGAAAGTTAGGACAGGAGTCGAGCCTTTTACGGTGAAGGAACCCATTGAGGAAGGCCTGATGTTGGATGGTGAGGTTCGATCCATTCTTCTGAAGAAGCCTGTGAAAGACGTCAAGGTCAACTTTTGGATGATGCGCGGCAACAATGCTCAGCAGGGTCGTTGCCTAACCGATTCAGCAGGTAAATTCTTTTTCCAGATCAGTGAGAAATACGATACGTGGGAAATGAACATTCAAACTTCGGTGGAAGACAGTCGGAAAGAATACCGAATACTGCTGAACCGTAACTTCAGCCCCAAACCAAAATGGTATTCGGGGTACGACAAGGAAATATGGACCAATGATTTGCTGCAATTGCCTGTCAATAAGGATGATTCATTGGCAATGTTGTTGGGTGAGGTGCGGTATGCAACCGAAGTCTCAGCTTCCAATTCGGAGGGTTATAAAGAGTATCAACTCAAAGAGGTGGTTAAAATTGGAAAACGAAATGAAACGTTTACGCAGGCAGCTGCAAGGAGGGCCACTGTCAAATACGATGTGGATAAGGAAGTGGATGTGATTCAGGACGATGGCAAATCGGAAGCTTCCACCATCATGGAGTTTCTGAGGGACACCAATCCGTATTTCAACATTGGTGGTAGTGATACCCCTACGTACAGATACAAATCCAGGCCGGTGGTTTTCAAGATCTACAGCAACGATTCGCAAACGCAAATGGGATCCACCGAAACGCGTTGGGTGCTGTCTGAAATCGTGCCTAAAGATGTGGAAAGCATTCTTATTGTGGAAGATCGGGAGATTTTTCAATACTTGGATCCATCGGTTCAGAATGATCCGGTTTTGATTATCATTCGGACACATTCCAACGACTTTCCAAAAGAACCCATCGGTGTACGGAAAACTATTTACGATGGTTATGCTTTGTCGAATGAGTTTTATTCACCAATGCATCAGCCGGGTACGCCTCTTTTGGAGGCCGATTACCGACGTACGATGTATTGGAATCCCAACGTCATTTTAGATCCGCAAGGGAAAGTCAAGTTGGAATTCTACAACAATGGTACCTGCCGAAAGATGTCCATCACCGCTGAAGGCATCAACAGCAACGGTACGCTTTTGAAAAACTAAATACAACGAGATACCATGAACAAGAATCTTGCCTTATTGCTATTTTTATCCTTGATGACAGCCTTTTCGGCAAATGCCATTCAGAAAAAACCGATTTACCTCAATGCCTCCTTTTCTTTTAAGGAACGGGCTGTCGACCTGGTTTCCAGGATGACACTGGAGGAGAAACAAAGCCAGTTGGGCAACACCATGCCGCCCATTCCGCGTCTCGGCATCAACAAATACGATGTGTGGGGCGAGGCGCTTCATGGAGTGATGGGCAGAAACAACAACAGCGGCATGACGGCCACGTCTTTTCCAAATAGCATTGCGGTTGGTTGTACTTGGGATCCAGCTTTGATTAAGCGTGAAACGTCTGTCATTGCCGATGAGGCCAGGGGTTTCAACCACGATCTCATTTTTACATTGACCTATTGGTCGCCGGTTATTGAACCTGCTCGCGATCCAAGATGGGGACGCACGGCTGAAACGTTCGGTGAAGACCCGTTCCTCGTTTCGCAAATAAGCAGTGGCTTTATTCAAGGTTTGATGGGCGATGACCCCAAATACCTGAAAACAGTACCCTGCGGAAAGCATTTCTTTGCCAACAACTCCGAGTTTAACCGCCACAACGGAAGTTCCAATATGGACGACCGAGATATGCGGGAGTTTTACCTCCAACCATACCGGACGTTAATTGAAAAAGACAAGTTGCCCTCAATTATGACCGCTTACAATGCTGTCAACGGCGTTCCAATGTCCGCTAGTAAATACTTGGTTGACACGATTGCCAGAAGAACCTATGGTTTGGAGGGCTATGTGACTGGCGACTGTGGTGCCGTGGACGATGTGCTCAACAGCCACCGTTATGCAAAAAGCAAGGCGGAAGCTACCGCCATGGCTCTTAAAACAGGAGTCGATTCCGATTGCGGTGGCGTTTACCAGACCAGTGCGTTGGAGTCTCTCAAGCAGGGATTGATTACGGAAACCGATATGGACAGGGCCTTGGTAAACATTTATACCATCCGGATGAGGTTGGGCGAATTCGACCCACAAGGCAGTGTTTCGTATGCAGGGATTAAACCAAGCATCATCAACGACCCTACTCACAACGACTTAGCCCTTGAAATCGCAACAAAAACCCCTGTTTTGCTTAAAAACAATGTGGTACTTAAAAGTGGGAAGAAAGCATTGCCTTTGGACGCCATTTCCCTGAAAAAGATCGCAGTCTTAGGTCCTCAAGCATCCAAAGTGGAACTTGGTGACTATTCTGGTGAAGCGGAGCCCAAGTATAAAATCACGCCCTTGGCAGGCATAAAAAATTACATCGCACAGAATAATCTGACGACCGAAGTCGTTTCGAAATCGAGTGGAAACACGTCCAAAAGAACCGATTTCTTTACGATGGTGGGCTTTTCGACGGTTAGCAATGGGGTGGTGAAGGATTATGACGCTACCAAATTTGATGCTTCGGCCAGTGGGTTGATCACTTCAGCCCGTTTTGGTTCTGCATCCATAAGGGGCATCAAGGATGGAGACTGGACGTCGTACAACAATGTGGACATCACCAATGTGGATTCGATACGCTTCAACATGACGGTTTCAGCCGATGGCGGTTTGATTGAAGTCCGGGTTGGAACAAAAACTGGAAACATTCTTGCCTCGCAAAAAATTGCCGGCGCTGCAACTCAAGGCGGAGGATTTGGTGGTCGATCCAGAATCATTCCGGTAAAATTGAACACTTTGGGGATTACTGGACCGCAAACCATTGTGCTGGTTTACCGCGAGTCGGAAGTGCCGGCCACAGATAAAGAAACACTTGATATGGCGGCTTCGGCAGATGTGGCATTGGTATTTGTAGGTACCGACCAATCAACGGGAAGGGAAGAAGCAGACCGATTTGCCATTTCGTTGCCGGGAAATCAGAATGAACTGATCAAATCGGTTTCGGCAGTCAATCCGAATACCATTGTGGTGATTCAGGGTATGGGAATGGTGGAAGTGGAACAAATCAAGAACAATCCGAATGTGGCAGGAATCATCTTTACCGGTTACAACGGTCAGGCTCAGGGTACGGCCATTGCCAAGATTCTGTTTGGTGATGTGAATCCGGGCGGAAAAACGAGTGTGACTTGGTATAAGTCCATTGACGACCTTCCTGAGTTGGCTGATTATTCGTTAAGAGGTGGTGCCGGAAAGAATGGCAGAACCTACCAATATTTCAACAAGGAGGTCTCGTACGAATTCGGCTACGGGCTTTCATACACGAGCTTCGAGTACAGCAATTTCACGATTAGCAAAGGCAATTTGACACCCAACGATCAAGTGACTGTCACGGTGGATGTTAAAAATACCGGAAGTGTGGACGGAGACGAAGTGGTTCAAGTCTATTTAAAAACGCCGGATAGTCCTGCGTCGCTTGAACGACCCATTAAACGATTGAAGGGATTCAAGCGGGTGACCATTCCTGCTGGCCAAACTAAAACGGTTTCGATTGAAATGGATTGCGCCGATTTTTGGTTCTGGGACAGTAAAAATAAGAAAATCACCTTCGACCAAGGTACGTATGTGTTTGAAATTGGAGCTTCTTCCAAGCTGATTAAGGGTCAGGTGGTAGCTGCCTTGCGCGGTTCGTATTCGCCTGAATTGAAAACCGTTGTCGCTGTAGGTGACAAAGTGGTGGTCAGGCCTGGAAGTACCATTCAGACTAGTGTTACGGCTTCCTTGTCGGACGACAGCTTTGTCAATTTGAAAGATGCCAAAGTGACTTTCAAGAGCAACAATCCGGCAGTTGTCAGTGTGGACGAAAACGGGCTGGTGACTGCCACCGGTGTCGGTACGGCTTTGATCTTTGCCAATGTCAAGGTGAGTGGCAAGACGGTTTCGAACAGTTATCCGATCAAGGTCATGCCAGACTTGAGCCCCAAGTCCATCACCATCGATGGAAAGAACATTGTCGGTTTCAGCAAGGAGGTTAAATCGTATAGTTATCTTTTGAAAAGCAACTCGAAAGTGCCCGTAGTGAAGGCTTCGGCATTGGTGAGCGATGTATCGGTTGAGGTGGAGCAGGCTAAAAGTGTGTCTGGCACTGCGGTTATCCGATTCGTCGATATGCTCACGCAAGAAAGGAACATCTATTATTTGAATTTTGACGTTCCTTCGGTTAGCGAGGATTTCAACGGAAGCACGGTTGGCAAACAATGGGGTTGGGTCAGAGAAAATACGGCGACCCACAGCCTTTCAAAGGGTGCCATTACTATTACCAGCGAGGTCGGAGATGTGTCGGAAGGCACGAACAATGCTAAAAACATGCTGTTGCAAAGTGCCAACAACGATTGGACCATCGATACGAAAATGGTCTGTTCAAGAAGTCCTTCACAACCCGAAAATGCAGGGATTTTGGTTTACGAAAACGATGCCAATTTCCTGAAGCTGATGCTTCGGGCAGCGACCAAAACCTACCGTGGTGGCAGGGGTACGGGCGCAGATGCTCAACCTGGAACGCTTGACCTCATCATCGAAGAAAAAGACATCGCAAAATCGATGGCTTCTTTTAACCTCCGAAAAGCAGTAACGGGCGAAGATGCGCTTTACTTGCGATTGGAGAAGGTTGGTAGCATTTATACAGCCTACTATTCGATGGATGGTGTCAAATTCGACAAGCTTGGAACTGCAAGCATTCAATTGAAGGACATCAAGGCCGGTTTGATGGTCTGCGACGGTGTTATCTTGCAGGGCATGAAAAGCACCTTCTATTTCAATTCCGACACCACCAAACTCAGTACGCCCTTTGATGTGGCGTTCGACTATTTCAACATTTTAAACAAATAATACGATCAATCACTAAAAATTTAATCCATGAAAACCCAAATGCTAAAATCGTGCTTTCTGGCTTTGGCGGTTGCTTTTACAGCCTCCGCATTCGCACAGGCGCCAAAACTTACCCTTGACCTTAGCAAGGCCACGCTCAAGGTGAGCCCCATGTTGTACGGTTTGATGACCGAAGAAATCAACCATTCCTACGATGGTGGTTTGTACGCCGAACTCATCAGAAACCGCATTTTCAAAGACAATGCAAATACACCCGAGGGTTGGAGTGTTGTGCAAGAGGACACTGCTTCCCATGCCTCCATCAAGTTGATCGCTGCCAATCCAAACAGCATCCCCTTCGACGAACAGCGGCTTGCCATCAACGGCGCTTTGACTACTTGCCTGCGATTGACAGTTCCCAAGGCTGGAGTTAAAGTGGGTGTGGCCAATGAAGGTTACTGGGGCATTCCAGTGAAGCCTTCGACCACCTATAAGGCTTCTTTCTACTTCAAGGGAACCGGAAGTTTCTCGCAAAGACGTAGACCTGGTCCACAAGGTGCTGCTCCGAGCGCACCTGCACCTGCTTCTATCGAAAACAACACCGCTGGTCCAATCACGGTCACGATTGAAAGCCTAGATGGCAAAACGGTTTACGCCAAAGGAACCATCAACATGGAAAAGAGTGACTTTTGGAAAAAATACGACATGACGCTGGCTACCGCTGCCGATGTAAAGCCGACCAAAGACGCTCGTTTCGTGATTTCGACCGACAGAACTGGATTGTATCATTTCAACCTCGTTTCTCTGTTCCCGCCCACGTACAACAACCGTGCGAACGGCAATCGCATCGACCTCACTCAGATGCTCATCGACATGAAGTCCAAATTCCTGCGTTTCCCTGGTGGCAACTACCTGGAAGGACCGGACTTTGCCAACGCATTCCCTTGGAAGACAACTTTGGGACCGATTGACGGCAGACCAGGCCATAAAGGATCATGGGGTTATCGTCCGACAGACGGAATGGGGCTCTATGAATTCCTGATGTGGTGTGAGGAAATCAACGCTGAACCGCTTTTGGGGGTTTATGCCGGCTATGCTTTGAACGGTGACCATGTGGATGCTGGTCCGCTTTTGAAGCCTTATGTGGACGATGCAATTGATGAGATTGAATACATTATTGGTGATGTAACTACGTATTGGGGAGCCAAGCGTGCTGCTGACGGTCATCCGAAGCCCTTCAAGCTGACGTATGTGGAAATCGGCAACGAAGATTGGTTCGACCGTTCCAACAGCTACGATGGCCGTTTCACCCAGTTCCGCGAAGCCATTGAGGCAAAATATCCGCAGTTGACTTGCATTTCGACTATAGCCGATGCACAGTATCCAAACATGATGGTGAAATCGGGCAAAAAGCCTGCCATCCTGGACGAACACTATTATCGCAGTTCATGGGACATGTTCGAATGGGGTTCTCAGTACGATTCCTACGACCGGAAGGGTCCGAAGATTTTTTGTGGCGAATGGGCCACACGTGAGGGTAAACCGACAAGCAATCTGATTGCCGCCTTGGGTGATGCAGCTTGGATGGCTGGTATGGAACGGAATTCGGACCACGTCATCATGTCGTGCTATGCTCCGTTGTTTGTGAGAGTGGACACGGCCACCGCCACCGCTCCGAAAGCTTGGCAATGGGATTCTGACTTGATTGGATACGATGCGTTGAACAGTTATGGCTCGCCTTCGTACTACGTGCAGAAATTGTTTGCCGAATACCTTGGTGATGTGATCGTACCCATTACGGCTGCCAACATTCCTACACAGAACCGTCCTCTACCTCAACAAAGGCCGGGTTCTCAGAATACGACGCCTCCAACTCCGAAAGCTGTTCCCACCGTATTTTACACGGCTACCAAAGATGCTGCAACTGGAACCATCTATTTGAAGATTGTAAATGCGTTGGGTACGGTTCAGCCTATTGATATAAGCCTGATCGGTATCGGTAAGATGAAGTCGGAAGCAACGCTGGTGGTTGTCAAGGGCAACAAGCCGGATGATACCAACTCCATCACGGAACCGACCAAAATTGTTCCGATCACGAGCAAAATCAAGGGTGTGGCTGCGAACTTCAAGCAAAAGTTGGCACCTTACTCGGTTTCAATTTTAAAATTGGAAACAGCTAAATAAAGGCCTTTTTCATAGTAATTGGTAAGTCCTGATTGATGTCGTGTCAATCAGGGCTTATTGATTCAACAAGCAGCTTTACCTACCTGAAAAAATTAGTAATGAAAAGTCAAAGAACAATCATCCGTTTTTGTAACAATCTGTTTATCAAAGGAATCCTAGTACTCTTATTTTTAATTGGTTCCATGGGAGGCGCGAAAGCCTGGATTGGAATGCCTACACCTGGACTGCATGTGGAAGGTCGAAACCTGAAAGATCCACATGGGAATACAGTCATCTTGCATGGATTCGCTCAGACCTACAGCCCATGGTTCAACGAACAAGGGAAATATTGGACCAATTACAGCGTTTCAAGTTGTTTAGGGTACAACAAGGACAAGATTAACAAAATTCTAGCTGCTGGCTGGAAAATGAATTTCATCCGTTTGCACATGGACCCTTATTGGTCCAATACACCTGGTGTTAATACAACTGGTGAGAACGACATTTCCGCGTTCAGCTATACCCGTTTTACAACCTATGTGAATCAGGTTTTCATTCCGATGGCCGAATACGCCATATCCAAGGGCTTGTACGTCATTATGCGCCCTCCTGGGGTATGCCCTGAAAGAATTGCAGTTGGAGATGCCTACAACCAATACCTTATGAAGGTCTGGGGTTTTGTGTCCAGCCATGCCAAATTGAAAAACAATCCGGCAGTCATGTTCGAGCTGGCCAACGAGCCCGTCAACATCTTGGGTCCGGACGGATCGTATGGGGCTGGTTCTCAAGGCCATTTTGACAATTTAAAGACCTACTTTCAGTCCATTGTGGATACCATCCGCACAAACGGAAGTCAGAATATTCTTTGGATCCCTGGTTTGGGTTACCAATCTTTATACAGAGGATATGCAGTCAACCCTATTGTTGGTGAAAATATCGGCTATGCGATTCACGTTTATCCGGGTTGGTTCGGAAGCGGAAGTGGTTATACAAACTTCCAAAATGGTTGGGATAAAGAAATTAAGCCGGTCGCCAACATCGCACCGATTTGTGTGACGGAAATGGATTGGGCACCTGCAAAATACAATTCCTCTTGGGGAAAGGAGATTACGGGAGTGGCCGGAGGTACCGGTTTTGGAGCGAATTTCAAAAAGATAACGGATGAATCCAAGAATGTCAGTTGGTTGCTTTTTACAGGACCCGAACTCCTTGCCAAGTATACTGGCGTGCCACCCGCTGCTGGTGACACGTTTACATTCCTGAACGACCCAGAGGCATGTCCAACGCCAATTTTCAATTGGTACAAAGACTATGCTTCAGTGAATGTTCCGAAGCCGGATTATACGTATCAATCCTTTAGCGACAACAACAATGGAACTTATACTAACCCTGTCATCTTCGGTGATTTCCCCGATCCAGACGTTGTTCGCGTTGGTGATGTCTATTACATGGTTTCCACGACAATGCACAATTTCCCAGGTGCAACCATTCTGAAATCGTATGATTTGGTCAATTGGGAATACTGTTCCAATCCTCTGGAGAAAATTGAATCGACACCTTGCTACAATTTGGATGGATGCAACATCTACAGCCGTGGCCAATGGGCAAGTGCCCTGAATTATAAGATCGGGAAATTCTACCTGTTGTTCAATACGTTGGATAATGGTGCTTACCTTTTGACGGCAACCGATCCAGAAGGCCCTTGGACACAGAAAAAGCTGAATGGTGGCTTTTACGACCCGGGAATCTTGTTTGATGGTGACAAGACTTACGTTGTATCGGGCATCAACACACTCCGCATTGCTGAAGTGGATGCAAACTTTGACAAGATTCCTGGAGCAGATAAGGAAGTGTTCAACTATACCTATCGATCTGGTTTGGAGGGCAGTAAAATTTATAAGATAAACGGTTTTTATTACATCTATGCCACGTATGGAGGTTGGCCTGCTTTTCAGGTTGCGCTCCGTTCCACAAACATCTACGGGCCCTACGAGGAAAAAGTGATCCTCAATAACGACAACATCCATCAAGGCGCCTTGATTCAAACACAAACCGGGCAGTGGTGGAGCTTAATGTTTTATGATAAAGGTGCCTATGGCCGTTTATCCAATTTGCAGCCTGTCACTTGGACGGACAACTGGCCCATGTTGGGTGTCAGCAATTTGGGTGTGACCACCTACGCCAAACCAAATGTCGGCAAGACCTATCCAAGAACCGCATTGCCCACCAACGATGTTTTCTGCGATTATAAAATTGGCAAACAATGGGGCTGGAATCACAATCCGGACAATTCAAAATGGTCTCTGATAAAGCGTCCGGGCTATTTGAGAATGCATACGGCCAACGTGACCGACAGTCTTATTCGCGGCAGAAACATGCTGACACAGCGCATCTTGGGCTATCCTTCCAATTCGTACAATTCCTATGGAACCACGAAAATGCACCTGAACAACATGAATAACGGTGATGTGGCCGGAATTTGCGTCTTTCAGGATCCATACGCCTACATCGGCGTTAAAATGACGAATGGGCAGAAGTCTTTGATCATGGTGAATGACGGTGCTGAACAGGTTGGACCTGTTGTGACGGATTCAGTCATTTATCTGAGAGCGTTGGCGAATTATTCCACCAGCAAAGCCACCTTCTTTTACAGCCTGGATAATGTGACTTATACAGCGTTTGGTACGGTGTTGGATATGAAATACAAGCTGACCATTTTTGTGGGCAACCGGTTTGGTCTATTCAACTTTGCTACGCAAGCATTGGGCGGTTGTGTGGATTTCGATTGGTTTTCGACGGAAAAGGACTTTACAGAAGCTCAATATTTTGATGGTTCCTTTAAAGGTTTTAGCGAAGAGGCACTGACACTGACGGAGTTAAGAACCGAATCAAAGAACTTGAATTTGCTCACCGGCAGTGCTCGGAGTTTTTCGCTGACGGCTGTTTATAAGGATGGACATACGGAAGATGTGACCACGAGTGCCACCATTGCTAATTCTAATCCAACGGCGATTACGGTCAAAAATGGACAGCTGTTGGCCAAGGAAAATGGTTCGGCAACGCTAACGGTACAGTATCAAGGCGCCATGGGAGAACCGATAACGCTTCTGATTAATGTAAACTCCACGTATTTTCCTTTGGCGACCGGTTTGTTTAATCCATCGATTTATAGCACTGGAACTTTTAATGAAACAACAAAAGTACTGCGTACCGGTCAATGGGGATTTGGTGGTTGGAGCTATTCCAGTGGCATCAACCTAAGTGCTTGGAAATACATAGTGCTTAAACTGAGTACGGTTCAGTCTGTAGGCGCATCTTTTAGATTGTTTGATGAGAACAATTATTGGACGGGTGCTGCAGAATATGACGTAGGTTCAAACCTTCGAACTGTTGTGAATTTGCAAACAATGGTACGAAAAGGTACTACCACCAAAGTGGATCCTTCGCATTTATACATCGTCGGTTTATGGTCAACTGGGGGCGGTGACATCAAAATTGAGAGTGTTTATGTGACCAACAACAACGATTATTCTCCACCAACTGCACTTGAAGGTGTTAGGGTGGTGTTTGATGAGAATGAGTTGGTGGATGTTCACAACCTCATGGGTGTTCGGTTACGCTCAAAGGTCCTTAGAAAAGATGCGACGTATGGATTGCCTTCAGGATTTTATTTGGTGGGAAGGCAGAAGGTGATGGTATCTGGAGCTCACTGAACTTCTCACCAACTATAGTGAAATTTTTGTAAAATATACCCCATAAGCAGAGTTTTTTATTTCATAAAAGGGTATAAGCTTATAATCTGAACCTCCGTTTTTAAGCGTGAAAACCATGTCGTTTGCTTGTTTAGTAATTGAATTTAAGATACTTGCATTATCTCCTTTAAGGATTAATTCTTTATCGGTTTCAAAGGCTAAAAGTATAGGACCATAATAGATGGCAAGCATATTATGATTGTCTGGCATGGTTTTTACATAAAACTTGTAATCAAAGATCAATTCTATTTTGTCGCCATTTTTCCATAATCTGTCAAGTGTCATGTATGAAAGCGACTTCGTATCAACGGAAACGGATTTGCCATTGATTACTATTCTTGTTTGACTAGTTGCCCACTCAGGTACGAAAAAATTAAAAGCAAATTTGCGAGGCTTTTTAGTCGAAACGGCAAACTGAACGGTGGCGTTAGCAGGAAAGTTCCCTGTTTGACTGATGGTTACACCCTGTTTTTCCCACTTCACTTCAGAGGGAATATACAGATTTACCCAGAAGTTATTCTTATTCCAAAAATAGATATTCGAATTGAGGTGTGTAAACGCTTCGATGGTAGATCCGTTACAGCAACGAAAATCCGTCTCTTTTAAAAACTTCTTTCTTTGAGGCGAACTTAATGGAAGGTGATAAACGCATGTCCCGTTTTCACAATTTTGCAATGCCATTACTGCATTGTAAAAGGTATTCATATACTGCTCGGCATATTCCGGAGTTGCCGTCCATCGAAACAAGGTGCTTGTTATTTTTTGGGTATTGTGCGATACACAAGATTCAGCAATTTCGTTGGAAAGTGACGTGCTAAGGCTATCAGCCACGCCCCAATGTTCTGCAGTACGAGAAGTAGGAGTTGTTTTTATCGGACGGGGGCCGCTACTTGTACCGTTAACAAAACTATGATGATGAATCAGCATGTCCCAAAAATGAGCCGTCACATCGCGGTAATAGGTTTCGTCAGTATTTTCGTAACGTTTGGCAAAACCAATGACAAGAGGCAAATGGGTATTTGAATGTAAACCAGACAAGATGTCTTTGCCTTCATACAAGGGCTGGCTAAACCATTTCCGATCGAAAATCGATGCGAGCTTGAGATGTTCCGGGTCTTTTGACACGGTGTACAAATTATGTAAAACATCGTTCATTCCTCCTGGTTCATTGCCCGGATTCGCTTCAACCGTATACAGCATTTTCTCAATAACTTCAGGCGATAGCTTATCCATACGTTGTTTCACGAAATCAGCCATATTCAAAACTAGGTTGTACGCTTTTTTATTCCCGGTAAGGGTATATACGTCAAGCAAGCCTTGCATGATCTTATGATAGGTGTAATATGGAGCCCAAACACCACCAAATTTGGTTTCCAGAATGGTAAAATCATTTTCGGGAAATGCACTCAAGTACTTTCCGCCTAATTTTTGCTGACATTCACCTAATGCATCAACCATGTAGTTGATCCGGTTCAGCAAAAGAGTATCTCCATTTTTTTCAATGATGGAGGCACAAGCAGATAAATAATGACCTGTGAAATGGCCACGTAATCCGATGTATGGAGCTTCCCAACCATCGAGTGGTTTGGCAAGAGATTTTATCCCGGCATTCACTCTGAAATTATGCAATAAGCGCTCAGGATCTAATTGATGCAAGTAATTTGTATTGAGTGTTTCGCGCTGTTTTATCCAGGAATCGTAAAGCGTTACATCTGCATTTGTGAATGCTATTGGCCAATTCTTTTTTTCTAGAAATGTATTTTTGCCATAACTGCTCATACTGCATGTTAGAGTTGCAATAATTATAGCGGACACAATAAAATCTCTGAAAGAAGAATTCTTCATCTGTAACTTATTTTGTAGAACACTTTTAGCGCAAGTTGACCGTCTTGTTGTGCTAAACCCTTTACTTATTTTACAAGAATTGCTTTACCTGAATAGCGAACTTTCTTTTTTGATGAACTGATGGAAAGTCCTGAACCCGTTGTTTCATTGACAAAAACGATGGTGAAGATTCTGCTTTTCAATGCCTTTGCATAGCTGCCTTTTTTAGCGCCAATGGTCAGTGTCTGAAGCTTTTCATTCCAACTGAATGGTATGATCGAGTAATTGCCCTTTTCGTAATTGTAATTGTCCCCTTCGTCCTCGTATAACTCAAACGAACCGTTGGCGCCCTTGTAAACACGTATTTCAAGCGTATCGGCAGGCTTCTGCCTCGTATAATCCATAAACTTGCCCATGGGCAAAATGGAACCCGAGCGGACAAACATCGGAATCGTATTCAAAGGTGCTGCTGTGCGGACGTTCTGACCTCCTTCGAAACGTTTGCCTGTCCAGAAATCGTACCAGGAGCATGATCTTGGCAAATAAACATTCCACTCGTTGACGCCTGCTTCCGTAATAGGGGCAACCAGAATGGACTTCCCGAACATATATTCGTAGGGTTGACCGATGGCGGTTGCATCCTCCAAAAAGTCCATCACCAAAGGTCGCATCATCGTGGAACCCTTGTCGGTGACTTGCCAGGCTTCGGAATAGATGTATGGCATCAAGCGGTAACGTAGGTTGAGCATCGAGCGCATGTTGTCCTCGACGGTTTGCCCGTATTTCCAAGGTTCAGTCTCTGACTGATAACCGTGCATGCGGAATATTGGGCTCAAAACACCCCATTGGAACCACCTGGTGAGCAGCTCTTGGTACTTCGCATCGGTGTATTGCGATCTACCTGGACGGAAGAAACCGCCGATGTCGGTTGTCCAATAGGGCAAACCGGTAATGGTAAAATTCAATCCAGCAACGATTTGTCTTTTGTAGGTGTCCCAGTTGCCACCGATGTCACCGGACCAGTTGATGACGCCGTATTTTTGTTGACCAAGAAATGCGGAACGAGTCAGGATGCAAACACGTTTGTCTGGTGTTGTCAAGCGTTGACCTTCGTAAACGGCCTTACTGACATACAAGGGGTAGGTGAGACGGTAAAAATCACCCAAGCCGAGGAACGTTTTTTTGCCTTTCAGGGCATCGTTCTCGGGTTCAGTGGCATCCATCCACCAAGAGTCAACGCCGTATGAAAACAGGTTCTTATTCAACGCGTTCCAATGGGTTTTCTGGGCTTCAGGATTGAAGATGTCAACCCATGGGCTATTGGGAATAAATAGATTTTTATCCACATAATCTTTTGCCACTTCCGAATTCTTGGCCAGATTTTCCCATACCGAGACGGAAAAGTGCGCGTTCAGGTCGTGAAGTTCTTTGATGAACAGTTCTGGATTCGGATAGTTGGCTTCGTCAAATTTGGGGACACCCCAACCGTACTTGCCCCAGTATTGCCAGTCCTGAACAATCACATCCACCGGCAGGTTCCGTTTGCGAAACTCCTTGATGGTTTCTACCAAGTGCTTTCCAGAGGTGTAGCGTTCGCGGCATTGCCAAAACCCATACGCCCACTCTGGAAATAAGGGTACTTCGCCAGTCAGTTTGCGGTAGTCCGCGATGACTTTATCGGCTGATGGACCATAGAATACGACGTAATCCAGCAATTTGGCGTTGGGCGAGCGCAGCAAGGTTTCATCCCCACTTAGCCTCCAGGCCAGCGTTGGATTGTTGTTGGATTTACACAACAGCTGAACCGTATGTTCGCCAGCTTTCAGATTGACCAACGTACCTGCCGTAGGTGGCAGCCACATGTTGTTTTGGTCCAAACAGGGTTTGCCGTCAATCACTACAAAATGCCGATTACCCATATCGCCCAAATCCATAAAAATGGAATAGGCGCCATCGGTGGGAACTGTGAATGATCCCTTATAAAACGATTGATTTTGGGAAACCTTCTGAGTCCCTGACGTAGTGGTCACTTCCACCATTTCGTTGGAACCCGGAGCTGCTTGTGCCTGCTTTTCAAGTTTGATGAAGTTGTCCGATGGGTTGAAATCCGTCAGCCCATACTGGTGCCAGAGCAAGCCATAACCCTTATTGGAATAGTAAAAGGGGATGGCGATTTGCGAATTCACTTGAGTCAATCGGCGACTGATGTTTCTCAGGTTGAATTGACCATCCTGAAATTGACCCAAACCCAACAAAAACTCATCGCTGGGAGATTCAAAACCTTGCTCAGCTAGGAAACAGGGTTCACCCATTACGGAATCGGGGTTCAACTTACGAGATCCAGCTTTTTCGCTTAAAAAAACCGTTCCCTCTTGGTTGGCATAAGACAACACGCCAGTTGTTTTATCCAAGGAAACTTTCAGGTTCTTCGTCTGGAGGATCAATTTGGAGGGAGCATCCACCACCTGAAAACTCGGTATAGCAGCCTCCGATGTGAAGACAATCTCGGGCACTTGTGCTTTTGGACCTTTGGTGAACTGAATGCGAACGGCATTGTCGGAAACTGGATAAATGCCGAGTTTGCCATCGGTCAAGGTTGCTTGAACACCTTTGGAATCTTGTTGAAAACTTTTGATCACTTGCCCCTGACAAACGAATACGGTCAGGCAAGACAAGGCTAATAGTCTGAATTTCATTTATTTTGCATTAAGTTGATACGATGGTGCCCCAAAATAACTGGGGTATTTGTTATTGGGGTTCACTACAATCCGTTCCAGTACGACTTCGGGATCGATCATGAATACTTTCAGCGTATGGAATCCAGGCTCTTTTACATCCAATTTGATGTCCAACCATCTGATGTTATCAAAAATCTCGTTACGACGGTTTCTACCGACACCAACCAAAGCAATCTCCCTGTTTTGTCTGGGTAGTGGTTTCAAAACTTTGGAATTCGCCAGATTGGTAGGTGTATATTCATTGAACGTATCCACAAGTCCCTTTCGGGCATCCAAAATCTGTGACTCTTCGTTGTCGATGGAAACGGCAATTCGCAGGCCACGTTCCGGATTGACATCCTGTGTGGGAAGAATTCCCAGGCAGAAGGTCGAGAGTCCATTTTCGGCCAAATATATTTTATATTCCAATCGTGGAGCCGATTGTGGCGTGGCGCTTGCTGCGGTCACTGGGTAAATGCCCATGCACGCTTTATCCCTGCCAAGGTCTGGCAACAGAATCCATTTTGCAGTTCCGCTGGGCATATTGGCATTGAACATTGGAGCCGGAATGGAGAATTCACCGGTCAAACTTCCAAAATAGGGTTCAGTTGCGGCAGGAATATCGGCTTTGATTGCAGAAACCTGAACATGTACCAGGCTGTCGCCCTGCTTGATGTCTATTGAACCATCCGATTTGCCAAAAGGCAAGTTTTTCCAATCGATATCAACGTTGATGCGGCTATCTTTTTCGACGGTCGCTTTTGTCAAACTCAGTTTGATCCAAGGGTGATTCGCTTCCGCTTGAAACGAAAACGAGCCCGTACCTCGGTTGAACACGTCGATGTAGTACGGTTGCTTGGTAAGGCCATCAAAGATCGGCAATGCTGCTTTCTCGGCCGAACCCGGCCACGCTTGTTCGCTGCCTTCGACCGCTACTCCCATGGTTGGAATGGCAAGCGGCGTTACATTCACCACGATTGGCATCGTATTCTCGCGAGGCATGGACCACATACGGTAACCGATGTGTTTGTCGGACATCATGTTCTTCCACTTGCCGTTGGCAATGGAATCGTTGTAGAATTGACTCAGCTTTTTGTCCGTCTCAAACAAATCGCTAACACGTTTTGCATAGTCATTGGCACTAACACGCTTTTGTTTGGCATACAGAATGTTTTTGTCTGCTGCTATGTACATTTCGGCTACTCCGGCAGAAGCCTTGGCAGGATACAGAACCAATTGATAATAGGCATCTTGTGCTTCTGGCGCCAGCTTTGATTTCAACGCTTCAGCCTTGTTGGCAACATCACGCCACATGTTGATAACCCGGTCGCCTTCGTTGAAATTGACGATGCTGAAAATGTTGGGCACTTGAACTTCCGCTTTCCTCCAAAGATTGTATTTGGGGTATTTTGAAACGATGTCGGCGATTTCAACCGCATGTTCGCTTCCAAAAGTTTTTGTAGCCCAATTGATGCTGTAATCCATGGTTTTATCGGCAGTTACGGCTTCGGGATTCCAAGCATAATGCATGATAAAATCAATGGGAATTTCCTTGGGTTTCAAGTCGCCGACGTTGACCACCCAAAGCTTGTCGATGCCTGATTGGTAGGCCAGATTGAACTGTTCGCGCAATTTGGGAAGGGTGGTGGTGTTCACCCAGCGGTCATTCCAGGGGCCTCCGTTCATATCAATGTGGTAGTACATTCCACCTCCGCCTATCCTGTTTTTTTCTTTGGCTGGATACGTGCGGCGGATGTAACCCCAGTTGTTGTCGCAAAAGAGTAGGATGATGTCGTCCGGAACCGTAAGCCCGGCATCGTAATAGCGCTGAACTTCGGTAAAAATGGCCCACAACTGTGGATGATTGGCAGGATCGTCGTTATAGACTTTTTGGATGATCTCGCGTTGACTTTTTACAACATTTTGGAGGGTTTTGATGTTTTCAAGATCCTCGCCCTTGCCCATGGCAACGTCTCCATCACCACGCATGCCCATGGTGATCACGTTGTCAAAGTTCTTGTTGCGATTGAGGCCGTCAAACCAGAATTTTTCGAGGTTGGCACTGTTGGTGACAAAGTCCCAAGGACCGATGTCTTGTTTGCGGTTGGTGTATTCCTTTTGCGAACGCATCATCGGTTCATGATGGGAGTTGCCCATCACGATGCCGTAGTCATTCGCCACCACTGGGCTCATTGGGTCGTCCTCATTGAAGGCATTTCCCCACATCGCAGGCCACAGGAAGTTCGCTTTCAGCCGTAAAAGAAGTTCGAACATGTTGGCATACATTTTCGAGTTGACACCGCCGAATTTGGCGTTGCACCAACCGGTAAAGGATGGCGATTCGTCATTGATAAAGATGCCTCGGTATTTTACTTTGGGAGATTCTTGAACGTATCGACCGAATTGGACCCAAAGTTCTTTGCTTTTCTTCACAGGAACGTCCGCCCAGAAATACCAGGGTGAAACTCCGATCTTTTCAGAAACATCGTAAATGCCGTAAATGGTTCCGCGTTTGTCGCTTCCTGCAACAACCAGATTTCCATCCACGGTTTGAATCAGATACGATTCCCACTGCCCTTTGATTTGAGAAACGTCGATCTTTTTTTTAGCGATCAGTTGGTCAATGAGTTTGCTTTTTCCGATGGTGCCGACCAAAATGACACCTTTGGTCGGGTAGGATTTTTTCTCCACGATGACGGATGCTGTTCCTGTCACTTTGCCGATGTCTTTTCCAAGATCGTTGACAGCTCGTATCACACCTTTCCAGTCGGCGGTGTCGACATAAATGGAAGCGGCATTACCATTTGCAACGATGGGAAAGGCATTTTTTGAGGTTTCGTGAAGGATGTACTGTGGAGCCGTTTTGTAGCCAGCTGTTTCAGAGGCTTTTACAAGGTTATTTCCACAGAGAATAATCCCTGCAATCAAGAGAAAAGGGTTAAGCTTACTCATTTATAGAGATACTGATTTTAATCGATTTTGAAAACGATGGAAGTCGCAAACTGCATCTTAGTCGGGCACGTAATTACCAGGGCTTCTTTTTCTTGTTTCCATTTCAGTTTGCCTGCATAACCCAAGAGCTTCACCGATTTAACTGGTTCATCAAACATATTCGCATCGGTACCGAGCGATTTGATTTTCACCTGTGCGCCAAGTGCAGGGACATTCATGCAAAAAGCATAAAAGGAGCCGTTTTTGCCGATGGTAAAACGTATGTCTTGAGAATCGAACTTGAATTCCGCATGTTTGCGATTCAAAGCACCTCCAGGAAGCATCTTCAGTTTGCCATTGACTTGTTCTCCTTCTCCAGGAATAGCCCAGGCATGACTTCCATAAACAGCTTCTCCGTTGCGGCGCATCCAGACACCAACTTCGTTCAACATTTTCAGACTTCCTTCGTCCAATGAACCGTCGGGCAAAATGGAGATGCAGAGTGCAGCATTGCCGTCTCGTGCGATGGCTTCTATGATGTATCGAATCATCATGCCTGAATCGTAGGTAAAGCCTGGTGCATAGAACCAGTCTCCTACCGGTGCCTCAGCAATCCAAGGCTGATTGGTGTTGATGGGTGCAGGAACGCCGAATTCCTCGGTATTGACGGTTCCATTGGTCTTTTTTCGGAATTTCACAATGCTGAACGTATTCACAATGCCGCGTTTTTTGAGCGTGCGGTTGTAATAATCGGCCATGACTGTTTGCATGGCATTGGCTTTGAGCCCGGTGCCGGTTCCATTTCCAGTAAAGGGCCCTTGAACCGTACCGTCCGTATAGATGAAGTCGGGGTCGTAATGTTCCACGACATCCATCATACGCAATGCCCATTGGGTGGCATACCATTTGGCGTAATCCAGGTGATTGTTGAAAATTCCTGCGTTTGCAGGTGACCAATCGGATGCTGCTTTTTGTGCAACGCTTTTGTATTCACGCAAGTTGATTCCGTAAAGCAGACGTGGATCATAGCCTTCCCACCATTTGCCTTTTCCATCGGCCAGTGTCAAATTTCCATCGTATGGAATCCCTTTTTTCGGACCTTCTTTATCACTTCCAAAGGCTGTTTGCCACCACCACCACGTATATTCATGATGGAAGGTGACACCATAATGCATCCCATTGGCACGACAAGCCTTGGCCCATTCGCCGATAAAATCGCGTTTTGGACCAATGTTGACGGAATTCCAGGGTTGATAGCGTGAATTCCACATATCGTAATTGTCGTGATGGACGCCTTGAATCATGAGAAAACGAGCACCGGCTGCTTTATAGATTTTCGTTAGCATAGCCGGATCAAGTTTGGTAGGATTCCAAGTGCACAGAACGTCCTTGTAACCGACTTCGGATGGGTGACCGTATCTTTTTAAGTGATTGTTGTAGGCTCTCGTTCCAGTTGTGTAAAGCTTACGAGCATACCAGTCGCCACTTTCACCTGCGGATTGTGGGCCAAAGTGTACCCAAATGCCAACCTTAGCTTCACGAAGCCAAGCAGGTTCACCGGGATAGTTCTTCTCGATGGACGCCCAATTTGCTTCGAAGGGTCCGGCAGCAATTGGAATATCCAGTTTCATTTCCGGAAAGGATCTCCAGTCGCCCATGGTAACACTGTCTTCTGGCAATTTGGCCGGAATGGAAGGAAAAGGTGGTAGCAAATAGGGTTCAGCAGGGGATTTTGACGTATTTTGGGCACACAAGCCTGAAAATGTCAAGGCAGACAGAAAGATTATTACAACTATTTTATTCATTTCAATATATTACAGTTTAATAGATACTTTTTTTCCTTTATAAGCCACTTCAACTGCATTCTTTCCAGTTGAAACAGACACAACATTGAATTTGCGTTCTGCCAACATACCAGTGAAGGTGCCTTTGCGATCGTTGATGGTCAATGTTTTCTTTGCATCGTTCCAAGTAAAAGTGATGGTGGAGTAGGCTCCCTTTTCGTAGTTGTAATTGTCGTTTTCGTCCTCGTACAGGGTGAACTCTCCATTCGCGCCAGGATAAACACGAATTTCTAGGTTGTCCCATTTCTTTTCAGTGGCATACTGAACGTTTGGTCCGAACGGTAGGATGCTTCCCGTCTTGATGAATAAGGGAATCCGATCGATCGAGGTCGCTTTTGTGATTTCCTGACCACCATTGATTTTCTCATTGGTCCAGAAATCGTACCAAGCCGTACCTGCAGGCAAATAGACTTTCGTGGTTTTTGCCTCCGTAAAGTTGACCGATTTGCTCTTGCCATCGGCTGTAGCGTCCTTTTTGTCCCAACCAGTTTCAGCATTGGCTCTTAGAATGGTTTCAGGAGTGTATTGTGCTGTAATAATGGGTGCGACCAGAATGGATTTGCCAAACATATATTCGTTGTTCATGTCCCTAACTTTTTTATCGTCGAAGTCCATGACCAAAGCGCGCATGATGGTGGATTGGCTGTTCGTAACCGTCCAAGCTGTTGAGTAAATGTACGGTAGCAAGGAATACCGCAAATTGATGGATGCGGCAATGGCATCAAAGATGGGTTCGCCCTTTTTACCGAAGTTGTATATTTCTCTGGGAATGTCTGTACCGTGAGAACGCATCATTGGGGTGAATGCACCGAATTGAAGCCAGCGAACGTACAGTTCCTGAAAGGACGGATTCTTGGCACCTTCACTCCAGCCTCTGTTATAAGAACTTGCAAAAAATCCACCGATGTCCGTGTTCCAGTAAGGAATGGCGCTCATGGAAAAGTTGAGTCCTGCAGGGATTTGGTTGCGCAAGGATTGCCAGGATGAATTCACATCGCCCGACCACGTATTGGCGCCGTAACGTTGCTGGCCTGCAAATGCTGAACGGGTAAGGATAAATATTCGTTTGTCTGAACTTGCTGCACGTTGGTGTTCGGCAACGCCACCTACCGTCATCAGAGGGAAGGCATTGCGTACCTTTCGGAAAGAACCAAGGTAGGTTTTGAGGTCGAAATCGGTAGGTTTGAAATCCAGGTGGTCGGGTTCGGAAGAGTCCATCCACCAGCCATCAATACCTACGGACAACAATCCTTTTTGGAGGTATTTCCAGTAAATGTCACGAGCTTCGGGGTTGTAGACGTCGTAGGGTTGAACACCGGATGGATAATCGCGGTTGGGCGGCCAGCTTTCCAAACCCGATTGTGGCCATGTTCCAAAGTTCAGCAACATACCTTTGGGTTGCATCTCGCGGAATTGCTTGGTTTGAGGACCAAAAGAATTCCAGATGGAAATGATGACGTGTGCATTCATGTTGTGAATGTCATCCACCATTTTTTTGGGGTTCGGGAATTCGGTATTTAAGAATTCCATGGCATTCCACAGGTAATTGTTGCCCCAATACTGCCAATCTTGAATGATGCCGTCGAGTGGCACACCCAAGTCACGGTAGTTCTTAACCACGCCAACCAGTTCGTTCTGGCTTTTGTAGCGTTCTTTACTCTGCCAATAACCGAACGTCCACATCGGCATCATCGGAGCTTGTCCGGTCAAGTCTCGCATTCCGGCAATGGAGCCATCGATGTTGCCACCATACATCACGTAATAATCGATGCAATCGCCAACTTCCGATTTGAAGGAAGTGCTTTCGGGCTTGTCTTCAAAAACAGTGGGGGAGTAATTGTCCCAAAATAAACCGTAGCCTTTGGTTGAAACAAAGAAGGGGACATAGTCGTCGGTGTTGCCCTGAACCATGTTGATTTTGGCGTTTCGCTGAGACATCTTGCCGCGTTGTTGCTGGCCAAGACCGTAAATATCCTCGTCTTTGTCCAGGCTGTACAACTGATTGACGGTGTAGGTTTTTGAGCCTGCATCGTTAAAATCGGTAAAGGTCGCACCGGATTCTTTTTCGCTCAAAAGCGCTTCTCCTTTACTAGAGAAATAGGAGATTTTGCCCGACTTCATATTGACGTCGACTTTCAGTTTCTCACTTTTCAAGGTCACGACATCGCCTTGCTGGCTGATGGCCAGTTTCGTAGCTTCGGGTTTCTTGGTGACCGATAAACTTTCTTTCGTAAACGTTTTTCCTTCTGGCGATTTCAAAACTCGCACGGTGGAAGGACCATAAAATTGGATTTCGACATCCAAGGAATTGATTTTGGTTTTGATGCCCAAATCGGTTTTCTGATACGATTGTGCTTGAATACTAACGGCAAGTAGCATCAGTAAAGACAGCATCAAGTGTGTTTTTTTCATATTCTTATTTTTCAGGAGTTAAACGATAAAGACGGGCGCCGTGACATTGAATAACGGGTGCGAATTCGCCTGTGAATTTTCCAAGATCTTTGTGCAACCAAAGGTCGCGTACCTTAACAGATTTTGAGAAACCCAAGTCACTTAGATTGACTGGGATTTTAACAGGACTGTTCTGAGTATAGGGCGATTGAACAAACACCATTGCGCGTACGGTTGCTCCGCCTACTTGTTCGGTGCCTCCATTGTCGAGGCCGGCAAACGTTTTGAAGCGTGTGTATCCTTGTGGCAGGTCGTATGCGATCATGGATGGTGCGTGCGTTCCAATTCCATAAGGAATCGACTTGCCATCCACCATCATCGGTTTGCCTCCGATTGATGCAGCGGTTGTAGGCCTACGCCAACCTGAGCTGGCACTTTTCCATTTTACGTCGGTCAATTTCAATTCACCGTTTGCACCGATTAAACGAGGCTCGCACCAATCAAAATGATCGGCGGTGAAATCATCGTTGCCAATGTCTGCAAGCAAAAAGAGTTTTTGGGCATTGGTAATGTCCAAATCGATTTCAACCCCATGACCAGGCGTTTGGCGGGTAATCAGGTCACTTGTGAAAGCTGCCTTCTTGACATCCAAGCTTTGTTCATCCCGTGTATTGAATACAGCAAGGTATTTGTCCTTGCTGCCAGGGACATCTGCCACCCAGGCAATCAAACCATCCTCGGTGCGGAAGAGTTGACGGTTGTTCGTGCTTTTTTGATTGACAGCGAGCACTTCGTCGTTGGTTAGCAACGAAAGGGTCAGCGAGTCGGTTTTAGTCATGTCTCCACCATGCATGAGCGGTGAGCGGGCAATGCTCCAAAGTGACATGAGCGTGTATTGCTCATCGACAGTGAATCGTGTGTTTCTACCCAATTGCAAAACCCCAAGTGGAAGCATGTCGGCATCCGGCCACGCACCTGTAATGCGGTAGGGTGTCCAATCGTGAAGACGTTTGAACTGGTCGTACATGGACTTCCAATTGTCCCAGAAGTCGTCGCTGATGCGCCACATGTTCGCGTTCTGATTGACGCTTGGACCAGCAGAAAGCGGTGTTTCTCCCGGAGAAGTGCTGAATACAATTTTTCGACCGGTTCGTGCAATCGCTTTGCGAAGAGCTTCTACTTCAGCCTGGTGATACGGGCGGCTCAGGTCATCCACCTTAATGAAATCCACTCCCCATGAAGCGACCAGTTCCATCAGCGAGTTGTAATATTCCTGTGCACCGGGTTTTGTCATATCCACCCCGTACATGTCCGGATTCCATCCGCAGGTGCTTTTTACATCTGCAATATCCGCTGCACGAGCCGTCGTGCCTTTGATCGGTGTATTTTGTTTCACAGCCTGACGAGGAATCCCGCGCATCATGTGAATGCCGAATTTTAGACCTTTTGAATGCACATAATCTGCCAGCGATTTAAAACCAACGCCATTTGCAGCCGAAGGGAATTTTTTAGGTGCAGGTATCAATCGGCTGAACTCATCCATCGTCAGCACCACGTCTTTCGCATAGTCATAGCCTTTGGAATTCTGTTCGTACCATTGAATATCCACGACCAAGTATTCCCAACCGTGATGTTTGAGATGGACGGCCATGTAGTCGGTCTGCTCTTTTGCTTGGCTTTCGGTGATTTGCGTGCCGAAGCAATCCCAACTGTTCCAGCCCATTGGTGGAGTTGCTGCCCAGCTGTGATAATCTTTTTGTGCAAGGATTGGAAGGCTTATCATACAGCATACAATAAGCATTGCGAGTTGTGTTTTCAGTTTCATTTTATAGAATTGAATTTATATAGAAGAACCCCATGAACAGGAACCTTCAGTGTCAATTGTCCACTCTTGGTTTCGATCTTGCTGATGTCTTTTTGCCGCCAAAGATCACGTACTACATACGAGCCATTTAGGCCGAGTTTTTCGAAATCTTTGTAAGAAAGTTCAACAATATCGCGCCCAAAGTTACAAAAACCTACTGCACGGCTTCCATCTTCCAGCTCTTTTACGTAAATACGCAGATCACCAATCGTTTGAACACAAATACCTTCCTTGCCAAGCGGGTCTTGATTGATTTCTATCACCTCATCGTTGGTCAGTAAACTCAAGGTGAAATCATCGAGTATTTCCATATCGCAACCAATGAGCAGGGGTGCGGCGAAAAGGCTCCAAAGACTGATGTGCAAATACTGTTCGTCCGGTCTGAGTTTGCTTTTATGCGGATTGCCCCAGCCGACGGTTCCAACAACCAACATGTCCGGGTCGTTCCAATTGCCTGGCTTCGCCCACGCAGCCGATTTATCCTGATCCAAAGCGATGCTCCTTACACTTGACCAAGTGTCGGTAATATCGCCCGTTGTGCGCCAGCAATTGCCACCGACAGAATCGCCCCACTTCCAAACATCGGACATGCCGTACTGGCACAAACTGAATACAATGTCGCGTGGCTGTTTGCGAAGCAAATCGCCCATCAATTGATAAGGCTTCATCGCTGTTGCGAGTTCGCTTCCTCCTCCGTAAGACAGGGATGAGACCTTGTTGGGGTCGTTGTCGGTCAAACCTTTGACGACATTTCCATAGCTGCACCAGTCGTATTTCAAATAGTCGAAACCCCATTTTGCATAGCTTTCGGCATCTTGTTTTTCATAGGTGTAACTACCCGCACAACCACCGCAAGTCCATGGACCGGGGCTGGAGTATAGCCCGATTTTCAAACCCAAGCCGTGCACGTAATCAGCTAGGCTTTTCATATCACCAAATCTGGAATTCGTGACAATAGAACCCTCTTCATCGCGGAATGGCCCACGCAGGGATTGGTCTTTGGAATCGCGATGATTTTCCCAGAAATCGTCAATATTGATATACGTCCAGCCGTGATTGATCAGGCCACTTTTGACCATGGCATCCGCAGCCCTTTTTACCTTGTCGGCCGAAACCGCATTTGCAAAACAGTTCCAACTGTTCCAACCCATTGGTGGTGTGAGCGAAATGCGGTCGCCACATTCCACACGCAATTGACGTTGAGCCTTTCCTTTTGCATTTTTGGCTGTCAGGTTAACCAGATACGTTCCTTTCTTTAAAAGTTTACCAGTGATATTCCCGGTTTTTGCATCCAATTTCAATCCTTTCGGCAATCCGGAAGCCGAGAAAGTCATGGGCCTGTCGCCAGTGGCTGTCACCAGAAATAGAAAAGGTGAACCCGGGCGAACCCCAAAAACCTTGGCACCTGTGATTTTGGGCTCAGCAGCTGGGGGAGGAGTTAGGATGTATGGTTCAGTTGCAACTGGATTGTAGGTTTTAAGCATCGTTGTACCGGTAGTCTGGAATTTTGCATTCACCCAATCCACGTGATCGTAATAGTTGCCGTTGCCACCATCGGTAACGTTCAGCTCCATTTTTTGAATGCCTTCCAACCTGACAGAACAGATTCTGGCGGTATCTCCCAAACGCATGACACCGCTGGACCACAATTTCTTGCCATCACCATAAACGACGAATTCAGCCGCTGGCCGTTGACCTTTTACTTCATCGTCAATGCCGACTTGGGCGGTGAACTCAGTGGCTTCTCCATTCAGAAGGATGGTGATGGAACTTTCTGCATGGCTACCAAAACCCCGTTCGAAGGTTTTACCAGCTATGGTGAGCGGTTTGCCATCAATGGTTTTGTTTTTCGTAGGAACGCCATACCCTTGGGTTGCGGCGCTGAGATCCAATTGGTCAAGCCAAACGGTTTGGGCGGATAAAATTCCTATGCCTGTTAGACTTGAAACAAGAAGAATACCTGCTAGAGCGACTAATCGTAAAGTTTTTGTTGATTGCATGGTGTTTTTTTTAAAATCGTATTTCGATACTTCAATTGAATTGATACCAATCCAAATTGAACAATTCTTTTTTTCCACTGAAAACTAGAAACAAATCGTGCACTCCTTTCACTTCTTTTACCGGAGTGGTGATTGTTTTATAGAGGTCCCCTTCGCCTGAAGTCGTTACACGAACGGTTCCCAATAAGGGTCCATCGATCTTGTCGGTACGGATTTCAATTTCTCCGCCATACAAGGAGGCAATACAAAGATCGATGGATTTTGTACCCTTTGAAAAATCAACTCCTTTAACTAGGAGGTAATCGCCATTGTGAATGGAAGTTACAAAATATCGGTCGGCAATTTTCTTACCCTTGTTCCAGGAAACGTTTCGTTCCCATTCTGTCACCATGGCTGTTTTGAGCCCTTCGCTATAGGCCATGTTTTCAGCTTCGATGCGGTTGTATGGGTTTACAGTGCTTAGCTGTTTGACACCGGTTGTTGACCAAAAAGGTAACTTCTGAATGGTACCATCCGCGTTGTATGTAATATTCTCCAGACAGATGGAACGTCTTTCATAATGCTTGGACATCGTCTTTTTCCCGATGGAATAGTTGAATCCAAATACGTAGGAGTTCCCTTTGTAGTCGATAATTCCAGGATGGTTTCCGCTGGAGCGTTGGTCGCCTTCCATGATCATTCCTTTGTATTCCCAAGGACCGGTCGGTGAATTGCTCATGGCATAACCAATGCCTTCCGGGCAACAAGTGGAGGCGTACGATAGGTAATATTTCCCATTGCGTTTCCAGACCCAAGGGCCTTCCTGATAATTGGCGGGTTTTGTCGGTTCTTTTACGATTTCACCAGAGTAGGAAATCATATCTTCGTTCAGCTTGACATAAAATAAAGATGGATTTCCCCAATACATATAAGCCTGGCCATCATCATCAATCAAGATGGTCGGGTCAATATCCTGATTGCTGTTTTTAACCAGCGGTTTTCCAATTGGGTCTTTGAAAGGGCCGTAGGGACTGTCGGAAACAAGCACGCCAATACCCAAACCATTCGGTACCGGGCAGTACAAGTAAAATTTATTGTTCCGTCGAATGCACTGAGGGGCCCATGCACCGTTATCGGTACCAACCCATTTGAAGTTTTTAAGCGACGCAATTTCACCGTGGTCCGTCCAATTGACCATGTCGGTGGAAGTGTACAATAGCCAATTCAGCATTTTAAAGCCAAAGGCATCGTCTTCATCGTGACCGGTATACAGAAATACGGTGTCATTGTAAACCATAGGTGCTGGGTCTGCTGTGAATTTGGTTTGAATGATTGGATTTTCCGCAAAACTAGTCATCCCCATTGAGGTGAGTATAAGAAAGGTGGTCACAACAACCAGTTTGTTAATTGATAATGCTTTCATAGATCGTTTATAAGTTAAAGTGATGTTCAATTTTTCGCTGGAACGCTAATTCCCTCCGTTGTCAGTTCGATGGGTTTGATGCTGCCATCCTTGTTGAAATAAAGATACTCGGCACAAACCTGACGTCTGCAATCACCACCGGGAGTACCATCCAATGTGTAGGAGCCATCGTGGTAGAAGAAGTACCATTGGTTTTTGAATTCAATAACCGAAGGGTGAATGGTGAAGCCATGCTTGGCCGGGCCGGTCAGCATACTACCGTACGTCCAAGGGCCGGTTATTTTTTTTGCAGTTGAGTAGGCTATTTGCTCCGCTTGCACACCAGGCGCATCGGCAGCATAAACCATATAATAGAGGTCGCCACGTTTGAAAAGCCATGGTCCCTCCGAGAAATTTCTGAATGGTACCTTGGTGATCGGGCCGTCGATTTCCACCATGTTATGTTTGAGTTTAACCATGTAGCAGTCCCCGTTGCCCCAAGCCATCCATGGGGTACCATCGGTGTCGATTAAGACCGTTGGGTCGATGTCGGCATTTGCTCGGTGGGAATCGATTGTCATGTCATCGGTTATCAGGGGTTTACCTGGCAGTGCTTCTTTAAAAGGTCCTGTAGGACTATCACCGACAGCTACCGTAATAAAATGCCCATTTTTTCGATCCAATGTGACATAATAGTAGTATTTGCCCTCTTTCTCCACCACCTGTGCTGCCCAAGATGCTCCTGGGTAAGCTGTTGCAAAGTCTTTTGCAGCTAAAACCGGGCCATGTGCCTTCCAGTTTTTTAGGTCGGTGCTGGAATAACAAAGCCAGCTTGGCATGTTGAACCATCCACCCACCGAAGCAGCATCTTGTCCGACATACGCATAAGCGGTATTGCCAATAACGGTAACTGCGGGGTCTGCGGTAAAGACGTCCGTGAAAAGTGGATTCTGGCCAGCAGCTCTGGGTAATGCTTCTCCTTGAATGCGAATTTCGTCGATGCCACCATCCAAGACGGCAAGACTGTTCGGAAATCCACCAGGATAACCACGACCAATCACCCATAAGGCTGCATTGTGCCGTAAGGCTGTTCCTTTAAAAGTCATGGAGGAAGGTTTGCCGAAGTCGGTTTGACCGGACGATTTCACATCGAGGCGTACGGTGGTTTGGTTGCTTTTTACATCGTAATTGGCCTCGGCACGAACATCGTACCATTTTCCGGCAACCACTTCGTCACCTGCACCAATTCGACGTGGAATGCCGTCGGCGCCCATCACTTCAACGAAATATTGTTTCATCATGTTGTCGTAGCCTAGGGAAAGATCGCCTGCCAACGCACCTCTGGATCCTTCTTTGCAGAGAAACACTTGTTCGGTACCCAGTAGATTGCAACGAAGACTGGCCTGGATGCTCCAACTTTTTTGCAAGTCATAAAAAGCCAAGGGGCGTTCCAAGGAAACAACATATTCCCCACGTTTTACAACCAGTGACCTGGTGTTGGATAATCCATTCACGAGTTCAGCCGGTACGTTTTCAGAAAATACATTTGGAGAGGGCCTTGAACCACGAACTTGCAGGACATTGCCTTTTCCTGAAAGGTCAACGACGAAGGGTTGTGGTTCGGCTGGTCCTCGTTCGGAGGCCGTCAGTGGTTGGCCAACTACTGGCAAACTGGTTGAATCTCCTTTTAAATGTTTAATCTGCTCAAAACGCCAATGCGCGAGTACTTCACTACCTGCGTTGGCACTAATCGGCAATAGGAAAGAACTGATGGAAAGCAGCACTAGGGTAAAAAGGGAACGGTCGAAAAATCTCATAATTATGCTAATTAAATATCCACCAATCGAAGTTTAATAAATCACCCTCGTCCCCTTTAAATACAAAATAAAGGTCATGCATTCCTTTGACAGCGCTTATTTTGCATGATTGTACTGCCCATGTTTGAAAATCTCCGGTGCTTTTAACTTCAAGTGTTCCCACTAACGGACCTGTTAATGCGTCCAAATGGATTTCAATTTTTCCGCCTTGAGCAATCGATGCCACGCTTGCTTTGAAGGTTTTGACTTTCTTTTTGATATTGACACTTCGAACCTTCATGTAATCTCCATTGTCAATGTCTGTTACATAGATACCGACTTTATCGCTTTTAGCGGTTTCAACCCCCGATTCAAAGGCGATGGTTTCGGCTTCCTGTCGAACCATTGGATTGAAATCGCCAACACTTTTGGTGATACCTTCTACCGAATGTTGCATTCTTGGAATGGTTCCATCAACATTGTAGCTGAACTCCACGACACAGACAGAGCGTTTGAAACCACCCCCACCAGGTAAATCTCCATTGTGATAAAAGAGGTAAGAATGTCCTTTGAAATCAACGACTCCAGGGTGATTGGTGAATGCGCCACCTTTTCTGATGATGGGCATGATGGTATCCCGATACGTCCAAGGACCGGTTGGACCAGGGCTGGTGGAGTAGGCTAAGTGTTCTGGAACACCACCTGCAGGATAAACCATGTAATATTGGCTATTCCGTTTGTAAAACCAAGGACCTTCTTCGTATTGCGCGCTGCGTTTTGGATCACCCTTGCGAACGCCAAAATTTTCGGGCGTAAATTCAACGGTGGTTATTTGGCCAGAGTAAGATACCATGTCTTCATTCAGCTTTACATAGCGCAGGCTTGGATTACCCCAATACAAGTAAGCCTGGCCGTCGTCATCAATGAACACCGTCGGATCTATGTATCCGAAACCCGACAACAAAGGAGCTCCGATGGCATCACGGAAAGGCCCCGTTGGACTATCGGAAACGGCAACACCAATTGAATTTCCGCCGTTCTTCTGATTGATAGGGACATAGAAGTAATACTTTCCATTTCTGAAGACGCATTGCCCAGCCCATGCATCTCCCCTTGACCAGCTAAAATCTTTGAAAGACAAGATGGTGCCATGATCGGTCCAGTTGACCATGTCGGTTGTAGAATAGCATTTCCAATCGTTCATGGAGAAAAAATTCCTAACCGTAACATCCTCATCGTGGGTGGTATACAGATATACTGTACCGTTATGCTCCATCGGTGCAGGGTCGGCGGTATAATTGGTTTGGATGATGGGATTTTGGGCAACCCCACGCAAAGCGAATAGGGTTGCTACCAAAACCAAAAGGGTTAAACGATTCATTATTTATCGAGTTTTAGGGTGTAGGTAAAGGTGGTCGGGTCGGAATACACTTTGAATTTTTCCAAAGGTTGCGGTCCACAACTGGCCGAACCAACGCCTAAGGTTTTGGTGGAAATGCAAACCACCGTGGAAGTGCTGGCGGGAAGGTCAATCTTGTACTCTACTGGGTGCATCACTTCGTCCGTATGTGGAATTGCAGCAAATTGCATCAGCTTTTCATCCGCTTGAATCGTCATGCCAGGCATAGCAGAACCGTATAGCTTGGCCCATCTCACTTCTTCGTGATTGCCGCGTTCCATCGGTTTTTCGTACTCGTATTGTTCGTTTACACCCAAATCATAAATACCAACTTCGGCAGCAGTTTTGCGATCGGAATAGTTTTCGAACGGGCCACGTCCAAAGAATGTCATGCGATCAAGCTTTTTGTCCAGCAGCATGCGAACACCGATTCGTGCCAAGTTGACACGGAACCCAACAAATTGAACCTTGTTATCAATGCGAATGGTACCGTCGCCCATAATGGTATAACTGGCAGTGTGGTATACTCCAAATCCTTCTTTTCCATCGGCTTTGGTGATTGATACCACTTTCACGGTGGTTTTGTCCAATGATTCGACTTTCATTTCAACCGGCGTATATTGGAGCGATGTGATGCCGTAACGTTCCCAGATGCGGAACGCCCAATCGTCATCGTTGCGGTGCGAGGCACGCCACATATGCAATTTGGGTGCGCCACCGGTTGCCAACAGTTCAATACCTTTAGTACTCAATTGACTCATGAATCCGGTTTTCTTATTGAATGCAACGGAGAAGTTTTTGCCGGTAACCGTGATGGCTTGATCGTTTTGAACCATTTTGAGGGGTTCCGTCGCCTTGATTTCTGCGACAGGAGGCGTGCCTACAGGTAGTTTGAATTGCTCGGTGGCGACTTCAAACCCTTTTTCTGCCCAAAGGGTCTTTTCTTTTAGGGTGTACGAAACCCGCAAAAAGTATTCAGCCCCAGCCTTGGGTTTTTCAATTTTATAGTCCAACATAACTCTACCTGAACTTCTTGGGTTGATGGGGCGTGACCTATTGGAATTTGGCTTGTACACCCCTTTGGAAATTTCAACACCATTCTCGGTCATGGTCCATGAAATGTCAAAATCATTCAAGGAGATGAACTGATATTTATTTCGGATCGAAATGGCGCCTGTAGCCGGATCGGTCAATTCGGATTCAATCCACTGAAAGGCTTTTTTCATCTCCGGATAGTGCGGTTTTACGGTTTTCCGATCCCAAGCAACCACACCTTTGTGAATGAAGTAATGGTCGTTAGGCTGCTCTCCAAAGCCGCCGCCATAAGCCAGAATGGGATGATTGGGGTCCCTTTTGTTCCACAATGCCTGATCCTGGTATTCCCAAATGGCTCCACCTAAGATTTCAGGATTGTTGTCAAAGGCTTTGGAATACTCATCGAGCGAACCCATGGAATTGAACATGGCGTGAACAAACTCGCAGATGTAAAGCGGTTTGGTCAAGCCCCAATTCTTTGCCATGTCCACGTAATCAGCTGCAGTTCCGTACATGCGACCATCGAAATCGGAAGGATTTCGGCTACCAGAGCCAAAGCGTTCGTAATGAACAAAACGGGTTGAATCAATGGTTTTTATCGCATTCATCGCAGCCACAAAATTGGAACCTACGCCACCGCATTCGTTCCCTAAAGACCAAATAATGACGGAAGGATGGTTCTTGAAGTTTTCGGTATTGGCCACATTGCGATCAACGATGGCCGCTTTCATGGTGGGCTCCTCGTCGAAACGACGGTCGTAGCCGTGGCTTTCGCAGTTGGCTTCTGCCACCAACCAAATACCCCATTCGTCGCACAACTCATACCAACGAGGATCGTCGGAATAATGGCTGGTACGAACATGGTTGCAATTGCCTTGTTTGATGACCTCTAGGTCACGAATCATTTGTTCCTCGGTCACTGCATGACCTACATCAGACCAATGTTCATGCCTATTGACGCCTTTCAACTTGATGGGCACACCGTTCACCATAAACACACGTCCTCTGATTTCCAATTTGCGGAAACCAATTTTGGAGGAAAGAATCTCACCTTCCGAATTCGTTAGAACGACCGTGTACAAATTGGGTGTTTCTGCCGTCCATTTTAAAGGATTTGAAACCTGAAATTTTACGTTCAAAACCTCTTCTTGTTTGGCGTTCAGTGAAGTGCCTGTAACACTGCTTTTTGCAACTTCAACACCGGCTTTGTCATACAGCGTTGCTGTGAAAGTTTGAGCCTTCGCCTTACTGTCACCGTAATTCTTGATTTTTGCAGAGACATTGACCAAACCGTTCTTGTACTCTTTGTCCAAGTCGGGTTTTACGAAGAAATCGCGGATGTGAACCTGAGGCGCACTCCAAAGCGTTACGTTGCGAAAAATGCCGTGCAAACGCCACATGTCCTGATCTTCCAACCAAGTGCCCGAGCTGTATTGATACACTTCTACGGCTATCATGTTCTTGCCTGGTTTCAGGTATTTGGTGAGGTCAAAATCGGCTGCATTGCGACTGTTTACGCTGAAACCGACCTTCTCGCCATTCACCCATAAAAAGAAAGCACAATCGACCCCATCAAAGGTGATGAAGTTGCGTCGACCCGACCATTCGGCAGGCACGTTGAATTCCCGACGGTAACTTCCCACCGGATTGCGTTCCTTAAAAGAGGTATACCATTTTTCGGGTTCAGTCATCACTCTGGGAAAATCCTTTTTTATGGTATAACCCGCATTCTTGTAAAACGGTGTTCCGTATCCCTGAACCTCCCAATTGGACGGAACCGGTATTTCTTTCCAACCTGAAACGTCAAACGAAGGTTTGTAGAAATCGACCGGACGTTCCTCGGGTGTAGGAACCCAATTGAATTTCCATAGTCCGTTCATGCGGATACAGAGTGAAGACGCATGTCGATTGGCAACCAATGCTTCTTGCAAGTTGGCATAAGGCATGAGCGTGGCATGATAGGGCTCTTTGTTGATGCCCAACAATTCGGGATTCTCAATTTCGGTTGGGATAAAAGCTCCCGCGCCAAAAACTGTGAAACTGCATACGACCAAAAGCACTAAACTAAGGAACGTTGATTTTTTCATCGTTTAAAGGATATTAATTTGAACTGTTTTAAGATCTTTTTTGTCTGAACTGTTTCCATACGACACTTCGTACGAACCTGGCGTGACGGTCATTTTCCGTTGAGCCCAATCGAAGAATTCAAAGGCTGAAGGCGTCAGCTCGATGGTTGCCGATTGACTCATTCCAGGCTGAAGGCTGACTCTTTTAAAGCCTCGAAGCGTTTTGAGCGGCCCTTCCACATCGTTGACCTTGCGAACATACACCTGAACGATTTCAGTACCCGCTTTTTTACCTGTATTCTTAACAGGTACTGTCAATTGGATGGTTTCATTCGCCTTGATGGACGATTTGCTCAGTTGAGCAGCGCCGATCTCAAAACTGGTATAGCTCAAACCAAAACCAAAGGGGAAAAGTGCATCGTCCATAAACCGATAGGTGCGGCCTTTCATGGAATAATCTTCGAAATCTTTGAGCTGGTCGGAACTCTTGTAAAACGTGATGGGCAGCTTGCCAGATGGATTGAAATCTCCGAACAGCACATCCGCAACTGCCAGACCTCCTGATTCACCCGGATACCAGGCTTGAAGGATGGCGTCGCAACTGTTGGTTTCGGGTTCCAAAGCAATGGCCGAACCGGAACAATTCACAAACACTACCTTTTTTCCAGCATCTTTCAATGCTTTCAAGCACCTGCGCTGTATCATCGGCAAGTCAATGTTGGTGCGGTCTCCGCCCTTGAAGCCGGGATAATTGACTGGCATTTCTTCACCTTCCAGGATGCCTGAGAGACCTCCCACGCAAACGACGACATCAATTCCCTGAAGTTTCTTGATCATCGATGCGAACTCAATATCCACTTCTTTTCCGAAGTCGAACTCGATGTTTGCATCCCAGTTGTTCTGTTGTGCAAACGTGATTTCAATTTTATACGTCTTCCCACCTTCCACTTGGAAAGGTACTCGGCTGGTCAGGGTTCGCCAGTTGTTTATTTTTTCGATGGATTTACCGTTTACAAAGAGCTCAAATACCCCTGTAGCACCACATTTGAATACAATTTCCTCGCTTGCGGGCGCGGTGAATACCGTTTCGTACTTGCCAGAGAAACCTTGAAGTTTTACGCCTGGCGCAAATTCATGCTGACCCAACGTGGTGAGTTTGATCGGGTTTGTGATTTGCTTGACGGCCACTTCAGCCCCTTTCCTATCTGAGTTGTTCCAATAGGTTGCTTTCATGCCTTTTTGGCCCTGTAAGGTGCATTTCTCGAAATAGCTTTGAGTCAGTTTCTCATCCACCAAATCGCAGGCCTTATCGTACAGCACTTTGGAGGGCGAAAGTTTGGATGTGATGCCTTCCAGAATGGAGATGGTTTTAAACGGGGTGCCGTTGTAGTTGCCCCACAACATGACTTTGTCGATGGCATTTGGTCCGAGAACGGCAATTTTGGCTGTTTTCTTCAATGGCAGGACGTTGTTTTTGTTTTGGAGCAGGGTCATGGTTTCCCGAGCCATGTCCAAAGCCATTTTCTGATGGGCTTCGTTGTTGACCACCGACATGGGGATTTTGGACCAAGGCACCAACGCATCGTTGTCCATTTCTCCCAAGTCAAAACGGCCTATCAATACGCGCTTCAACCGGACGTCGATTTCTTTTTCCTTGATCAATCCTTGTTCGACTGCTTTGGGTAGCTCTTTGTAACTGTAATCTGCCCATTGACATTCGATGTCAGTTCCGGCCAAGACGCCTTTGGAGGCAGCATGCACTGCATCGGACGATACTTTGTGGCTGGTATAGAAGTCGGCGATGGCACCGCAGTCGGAAACGACCAAGTACTTAAAACCCCATTCCTCCCGAAGAATTTGTTGCAGCAGTTGGGTACTTCCGCAACATGGTTCATCGTTCAATCTTTGATAGGCGCACATGACCTCGCGCACATCGGCTTCTTGAACCAGCGTTTTGAAAGCTGGCAAATAGGTTTCGTATAAGTCACGAGGGCTTACGCTGTTCAAATTCAGCGTGTGCCTGCTCCATTCAGGGCCTGAATGCACGGCATAGTGTTTGGCGCAAGCGAGCAATTTCTTGTATTTGGCATCAGCAGGGCCCTGAAGTCCTTTTACCACCGAAGTTCCCATCCGGGAAGTCAAATAGGGGTCTTCTCCGTAGGTTTCCTGGCCACGACCCCAACGTGGATCGCGAAAAATGTTCACATTGGGAGTCCAGACAGAAAGGCTTAGGAAACGCTTGTTCTCCTGTCCATTTGCGTTGGCTTCGTTGTATTTGGCTCGGGTTTCATCCGACACGGCATTAAATATTTGAAACAACAATTGCTCGTCAAACGAAGCCGCCATACCGATGGGTTCTGGAAAAACGGTCACATTCCCGTTGTTTGCCAGGCCGTGCAAGGCTTCGCTCCACCAATTGAACTTTTTGATGCCCATCCGCGGTATAGCTTCGGAAATATCGCACATTAATGAGGCCTTTTCGCTTAAAGTCAAACGGGTAAGAAGGTCATTTGCCCGTTCTTCGGAACTCAAATTCGGGTTCTGATAGGGAAACTGTGCCTGCAAATTGGAAGACAACAAAAGGACTGCGCCTAACAAAAGGATACTTCTCATGGAAGTACTAAATAGGGACTTCATTAATTCGTTAGTTGATTGGTTTTAAAATTGCCGCAAATCCACCACGACGGAGCAGTTTTACATCGACGCTGCTGGTTTTGTTGATGGTTACGAATTTGGTGGAAAAGGCTTTGTCGTGCTGGCCATCGGCAATCAAGGTCAATTGATAATTGACACCTTCTGGCAAAAAGTTGAATGTCAGCGTTTTTCTTTTCTCTCTGATCTCTGCATTGATACCCCCGATGTACCAGTTTTCACCTTTTCTGCGAGAAATGATGATGTCTTTTCCAGGGTAGCCATCCATCAGTTTGGTATCGTCCCAAGCATTGGGAACTTCCCTCAGAAATGCCTTCGCTGCATCAGGAAGGTTGTAGTAACCCTCCGGTCTGTCTGCCAAATGCTGAAGGCCGGACTCAAAGACCACACTGAGCGCCAGTTCATGCCCATAGGACGTCAGGTGTGGAAACTGGGAGTTGGTAAAAGTCACCGGGGTATAGTCCATCGCACCAATGACATTTCGTGTAAAAGGAAGTATGGTGTTGTGTTCTGGCGCTGTAGAAGTTAGATCAGGGCCGTTGTTGTACCATTCGGCACCACGGACACCTTCGTAAGTCATCAAATTGGGATACGTTCGCGCCCATCCACGAGGTACCAAACATCCGTGGAAATAAACCATCATCTCGTATTTGGCGGCATCATCCAGAATATCAAGATAATAGGTGATCATATCTTGTTTTTCACTTTCGAAGAAGTCGATTTTTACACCGACAAAGCCCATTTTTTTAATTTTGGCGAATTCTTCGGCACGATTTTCTGTTGTCAACATTCTATCTTTCGGTGTGGCTGAAACGTAGGTATGTTTTCCTCCTGAATTGTACCAAATGAGGGGTTTGATACCCTTCGACAGAATGTATTTGGCAGCATCTTCCAAATTGCCCCCATTACTCATGGCATCCCATTCCCAATCGAGCAGCGTATAAGGCCAGTTCATGTTGGCTGCCAAGTCTGCAAAGTCGCAGACTACCTTGAAATCTTTCGTTCCGTGGTTGCTGGACCAGTAATTCCAAGAAACTTTTCCGGGTTTGATCCAATCGGTTTTTTTCAGAATGGATGCGGGTGAGACGTCATCGACCAGCGTGGATTCGACCAGGTCGGACAGACTGCCGATAATGACGACACGCCATGGGGATTTCCAGGGAAGAGTGATGGTGGGTTTGGGTTCTCCATATCCATTTCCGTCTCTTTTGTCCGGAAAAGTAATGGTGTAGCGCGATTTCTCTGCTTTGTTGCTCAGTTTGGAACCACAATAACTGCGATTCACATCCGATTCGTGAATCAAATACCAACACGAAGCGTCGGCTGTGCAAAAAAGGGCTGGATAACCCCAATCACCTTGCGTTTTATCATCGCTCATGGTTGAATACAAACCTTCGTTGGCCGTATTCCACCTCTCCATCCATCGCTTGCTGTCTGAAGCGATGGAGTAGGAGGTGGTTTCTTCATTGACGGTAAACGTTCCAGTTTTCTCAGGAAACTCATATCTGAAGGCGATGCCATCGTTGTACGCCCGAACAATCAGGTTCAACTTTGCTTTGCCTGGATTCTCGAAGGAAACCGTGACTTCCGAAGCCGAATTGCTGCATTTTGCCCTCTTTCCATGAATCGCCGTGTATTGATCGTTGATTGTCAACGGCTTATCGGCCTTCAGGAATTTTAGATCCTTGATGAAATCCTGATCGCTCCGCGAAAGTCCGAGACCGATCAAGGGAATCACTTCACTGACTTTACCTTCTTTCAGATAGGACACTTTTAAAGACCATTCGCTCGCATTGTTGATGAGCGCCACTTGGATTTTCTGATTCGGGGATTTCACCACTAGATTTTGAGAAAACGTAGTCGTGAAAAGTAAAAGGAAAAGTAAAGAAAGAATGCTGCGTTTCATAATGAATGGATACAAGGATTTAAGGCTTCCCAAAGGTCACCATTTTATTTGAATAGTAACGGTGCGAATTCATTTAAACTTCTTCTCCAGGAGTGCCATTCGTGTGCCGTTTCTGGTGAAACATAAGAAACGCCCTTGATGCCTGCCTTATTCCATTCTTCTGCTGCAGCTCCAATTCGGGCTGCACCACCCTCGCGTCCGCCAAAACTCATGAAAACGAGCTTGACTTTCTTTTTAAAGCTGTCCAAATCCTTGATTTCAGTAGGGGAGAATGTTCCACTGCTGAACATGCCGACATGGGAAAATACATACGGGTTTGCGACTACGATGGAATGGGTTTGCATCCCGCCCATGGACAATCCGGCCATGGCACGATGTGCTTGATCGGGAATAACTCGGAAATTGGATTCAACATAGGGAATTAGATCGTCTAATAAGATGCGTTCAAACTGACCGACTACGTTTCTTCCACCCATAGGACCACCGGCTGCGCGTGGTGCATTCGTAGCGGGAGTTGTTTGTGCAGGAGTTGCTTGTGCGGGTGTTGCGGATGTTACAGGAGTTGCAGGTGTTGTAGCCGGTCTCGGCCCACGTGGCCCGCCGCCAAAACTAACGGCGCTGTTTTCCATAACGATGATGAAAGGAAGCGCTTTCCCTTCTGCAATCAGATTGTCCATGATCAAATTCGTATGACCTTGGTTGCCCCAACCGGTTTCGTTCTCGCCCATGCCGTGTTGAAGATACAAAACAGGATACTTTTTTGACTTGCTTTGGTCGTATCCCGGAGGCGTATAAATGTATGCACGACGTACACTGTTGGACGTTTTTGAGAAATATTGGTTTTCGCGCAACTGTCCATGAGGCACATTCTTAAGTGCAAAAAAGTCTTGATCCAAGGATGGAACTTCGATACCGCTTCCCCAACGGCTTGCTCCGTAAAAATACAAACTTCCTGGATCTGGAACGGATGCGCCATCAATGTTAAGTTGGTAATAGTGGAAACCGACATCTTGTGGAGCCGATTCGCCGGTCCAAACACCTTTTTCGTCCTTAACCAAGTCGTATTTTACGGCAGCGATGTCCAGCTGCACTCTCAATGCCTGAGGAGCAGAAATGCTGACACGAACGCGGCCTTCAGAATTTACCTGAGGGTACTGTTTGCCCTGTTGGGTGGTTGCTGTGGGCTTGAAATCTTCCACTACAGCAGTTTGGCTCGTTTGAGCAAAACAGGAGATGCTGGTGGTTGCAGCCAGCAGGATAATAGCTAATGATTTGTGCATCATGGTTTTGTATTATTTATTTTGAAAAAGTAGTGGTGCTAGGGTCAAAAGGCTTCTGCGCCATGTTAGAAATTCATGTGCTGTATTTTCTGAAATGAAGGAAACGGCTTTAATGCCAGCCGCATTGAGTTCATCGGTCGCTGTTTTAACTCGGTCTGGGTTTTCGCGGCTGCCACAACTTTGGAAGATCAGTTTGACTTGTGCTTTGTCTTTGATATCGGCAGGAGCATAGGTGCCACCGCTGAGGAGCCCATAGTAGGCGAAAACTTCAGGCCTGGCCAGTGTGATGGTACGGGTTTCCATACCGCCCATGGATAGGCCAGCCATTGCCCGATTGGACTTATTGGCAAGTGTACTGAAATTGGCATCCACATACGGAATCAATTCGTCCACCAAAACAGTTTGAAAGGCTTCGATCTTGAAATTTCGGATGCCGCCTGGCTTCACATCGTTGGTCATACCGTAGGTCATAACGATGAGGAAGGGTTTGATTTTGCCTTCTGCTATGAGATTGTCCATGATCAAGTTGGCATGACCTTGGTTGCTCCAAGCCGTTTCATCTTCGCCCCAACCATGTTGCAAATAAAGTACCGGATAGCGTTTTTTTGCATCGTATCCGGGAGGGGTATAAACAAACGCTCTTCGTGACGTGTTGGTGCTTTTGGAGGGGAAAAGGATCTGTTGCACATTGCCATGTGGAACATCCTTGAGCGCATAGAAATCTTTATCGTGAGCAGGTATTTCAATGCCGCTTTCCCAACGCGTGGAACCGTAAAAATTCAAAGCACCCGGATCGTTGAAAATCCCACCATCAATGGTTAGGTGGTAGTAATGAAATCCTTCGTCCATGGGTCCGCCTGTGGTGCCCATCCAACTTCCGTCTTCTACTTTCGAAAGAACGGTTCCGCCTCTTCCGCCCAGCCCTAGACTGACGCTAACGCTTTGAGCCTGAGGCGCCACTACGCGGAAACGTGCATAGCCTTGTGAATTGACTTTCGGGTACTCTTGACCCGGTTGATTGAAGGTAGAAGATTTGAAATCCTCCAGAATTGCAGATGAAGGTGATTGTGCGAAGCCGATCAAGCTGGTGGCTACTGCAATTAATGCAATTGCAACTGATTTGTAATTCATTTTTGGCATCTCATTTAAGTTTTTAAGGTATCCGATTAAAGTCCACCAAATGTAGTGTTTCGTTACACATCATACTGTCAATTATAAAACATCTATTGTATCATTTGAAACACAACGGTTAATTGAATAAAAATACGTCGTTTGCGTTTTTCTACAACCATTTGTTACATTTCTTACATTTGGTAAGACAATTGTAAAGTAGCTTTGTAAAAAAACAACACAAGAAATGATTCATTTAAAAAAACTTAGTGGCTTGCACTCTTTTGCTATCGTATTTCTTATTTGTACGGTTTTTAATTCACTGAATGTTTTTGGGAACACGGCTGGTGTCAGCTCCAAAAAATGGGTGGGGACTTGGAGTGCTGCTCCATATGCTGCAGGAACGAATACACCTCCATCGCCCTATTTGGCCAATAACACCCTGCGACAACTAATCCGGGTTTCCATTGGTGGAGATACGCTTCGTGTGAAGTTTTCCAACGGTACAGGAACAAGTTCGGTTACCATCAATTCCGTAAACATTGCTGTTTCGCCAGATGGCACAAAAAGTGCTATCAATGCCTCTACGATTAAACAGTTGAAATTTAATGGCAATGCATCGGTTACGATGGCGGCAGGTTCTACGACGACTTCGGATGCCGTTGCCTTTCCATTAACCCCCAACATGCGTTTAGCCATTACCATTTATTACGGTCAGTGTCAGACGAATTCCAACATGACCCACCATTATGGTTCTCGGTCCAACTCCTATATACTTGCGGGTGACCAAACTGCTAATGCTGATTTTTCTGGTGCAACAACGGTGGAACGCTGGTACACGATCAATACCGTTGACGTGTGGGCAGAAGCCTCTAAAGCAGCAGTTGCAATTATTGGGAATTCCATAACCGATGGCTATGGTTTGAATGGAGGGCTTCATAATCGGTGGACCGATGTGTTTTCAGAACGACTTTTAGCCAATTCGGCCACCTCTCAGCTAGGTGTTCTCAATTTGGGAATTGGTGGCACTACCGTGATTGGTTCTGGTGTAAGTAGGTTTCAACAGGATATCCTTAATCAATCTGGATTGCGTTATGTAGTTGTTTTCTATGGAGTGAATGACATCAATGGAAATAAATCAGCAACGGAGATTATTGGTGCTTTCCAAAAAATGATCAAACAAGCTCATGCACAAAATATTAGAGTTTATGGGGCTACCATAACCCCATTTGGCGGAAATAGTTATTTTTCTGCTGCTCATGAGGCTACTCGTGGTGAAATCAACAAGTGGATTCGGACACCTGGAAACTTTGACAAGTGCATTGATTTCGACAAAGCCATTCGGAATCCTGCCGATACGACCACCATGCTATCGACCTACAACAACGACGGTTTGCACCCAAGTGTCGCTGGATATCGATTTCTTGGTGAATCGATTAATTTGAATTTGTTTACCGCCTCTGATACCGTTTTTCCACAAGTGGTCAATGCGGGCACTGAGTCGTTTTACTTTGAAACCGAGCGTTTTGTAACGGCAACAGCTGGAACAAATTTCAATGTGGTTCAAAGTGATTTGGCCTCGAATGGAAAATACATTACTGTTAAAACCGGCATTCAATCTACCTCAGCTGCTCCTGCCGATAGTTCAGGTTTAATTACGATACCATTTTCCGTATCAAAAGACACCACTTACACGATATTTGGTCGTATGAATAACCCAACTGCCGACGATGATTCCTATTGGGTAAAAATTGACAATGGTTCGTTCATCATGTGTAATGGACTGGGCACCAGTGGCTGGGCATGGCTAAGTATAACCAAACCGGTACTAACGAAAGGCAATCACAAATTAACGATCGGATACCGCGAAGATGGTGCGAATCTGGATAAAATTTGTATTTCGAGCAGTACCGATGAACCGATGGGTATGGGTGGAAATGATCCGATTACTGGAATTAAAACGGTATCAACTACAACTAATGGATATAGTTTAGACCAGCATTCATCCAATCAAATTTCGTTTGCCATTCCAAACAAATCCTTTGTTTCCATCAAATTGTATACCCTTCATGGTTCTGAAATTGCTGAACTGGCAGGACGGGAATATGCTTCGGGCAACCATAATCTGAATCTTCTTGACAAGAATCTTCCTAATGGAATGTATATTTATGTCCTAAAAGCGAACAATTGCTTTTTAACTCGGAAAATGATTTTACAATAAATTGTTTAATAACCACGACCATGAAACGCATTTTACTAGTATCAACCTTGTTGTTGGCATCCTTGTTCGTTGGTGCACAAAGCGCGCAAAGCCCTTCCGGTTTTACGACGCAACAGGATCATCAAAACATGATGCAACAATTGGGCATCAAGACACTTAGGCCAGGCCCAAGTGGCAATGAAAATGCCCCCAATCATGCCAATTACGATGAATCGCTGGCAAATCCTTGTCCGCAACTGCCGGATGCGCTATCGCTGAAGAATGGAAAGAAAGTGACCACCGCGAAACAATGGTGGAACAATAGGCGACCAGAAATCATAACCGACTTTGAAAGAGAAGTTTATGGAAAATTGCCTGCATCCATCCCTTCCGTATCTTGGATGTGTAAAGCGACTGATACAGCAACGGTGGGCGGAACTCCGGTTTTGACCAAACAGCTGGTTGGGCATGTGGACAACAGCTCATTCCCGCAAATCAATGTCGATATAAACATGGTACTAGTCTTGCCTGCCAATGTGCATGGACCAATACCCGTGTTGATGATGTTCGGTTGGCCAAGATACCCTGTCACAAGGGGCAACGCTGCATCAACCGATCAATTGTTGGCTGCGGGTTGGGGCTATGCCACGATTGACCCAGGAAGCATTCAAGCTGACAATGGTGCAGGTTTGACCAAAGGGATCATCGGTTTAGTCAACAAAGGCCAACCTCGTAAGCCGGACGATTGGGGTTCCTTGCGTGCCTGGTCTTGGGGTGCGGCACGTGCACTTGATTATCTGGAAACGGATTCGATGGTGGATGCAAAAAAAGTCGGCATCGAAGGGGTTTCCCGCTATGGGAAGGCTGCCTTAGTGACTTTGGCATTCGAACCCCGATTTGCTGTTGGGTTGATCGGTTCATCCGGTAAAGGCGGTGCTGCATTGGCGCGTCGTGTATTTGGGGAGGCAGTCGAAAGCCTTGCAGGAAGCGGCGAATACCATTGGATGGCCGGTAACTATTTAAAATATGCAGCTTCTGAAGGCAAATCAGGAAGCAAGACCGGATGCGATTTCGCTGTCGATTCTCACGAACTGATTGCACTTTGTGCTCCTAGACTCGCGTTCATCAGTTACGGAATTCCAGAAAAAGGCGATGCCAAGTGGCTGGATCAACAGGGCAGCTATATGGCAACCATCGCGGCCGGCTCGGTCTACAAACTGCTTGGTGCAAAGGACCTTGGCGTTTCGAACGACTATATGACTGAAAAAATGCCCCCGGTATTGACTGGATTAATGGATGGTCAATTGGCATGGCGTCAGCACGACGGAGGTCATACGGATGCCCCCAATTTCCAATACTTCATCCCTTGGGCCAGCAAACAACTGAATTATCAAAAAAAACCACAGCGATAAACTATCAATTAATCCAATACAAATGAAAAAGAATCTATTACTGATTACCATCTTCCTTATGAGCTTAAACACTTTTGCTCAAGACCCCAATTTCTACATTTTCCTGTGTTTCGGCCAATCCAATATGGAAGGAGCAGCCAGGATTGAAGAACAAGACAAAACAGTGGACGGCCGCTTCCAGGTGTTGGCCGCAGTAGATTGTTCCGATTTGGGACGAACCAAAGGGAATTGGTACCCTGCCGTTCCTCCCTTATGTCGTTGCAACAACGGGTTGACCCCTGCCGATTACTTCGGACGTACGCTGGTTGCCAGTTTGCCAGCCACCATCAAGGTGGGTGTGCTGAATGTTTCCATAGGCGGCTGTAAGATTGACTTGTTCAATAAGGATCTGTACGAAACCTACAAAGCGACTGCTCCGGGTTGGATGACGGGAATGATCAACCAATACGACGGAAATCCCTATGGTCGTTTCATCGAAATGGCAAAAATCGCCCAAAAGTCAGGTGTGATCAAGGGCATCCTGATGCATCAGGGCGAATCCAACACGGGCGATACCATTTGGCCTGCAAAAGTGAAGGTGGTTTACGAAAACATGTTGAAAGAACTGAATCTGACTGCCGAGAATGTTCCTTTGTTGGCTGGTGAAGTCGTCCATGCCGATCAGGGTGGCGTTTGTGCCAGCATGAACAAAATCATTGACAAGTTGCCTGAAACCATTCCAACAGCGCATGTTGTTTCTTCGGCAGGTTGTACGGATGGTCAAGATAATTTGCATTTCAATGCGGAGGGTTACCGCGAATTGGGTCGTCGGTATGCTGCTACGATGCTGCCGCTTCTTAGTACGAAGAAGTAATCCTTCAGACCTAGCACAAAATAAAAAAACGGTTTCAGTTGTAAAAAGACTGAAACCGTTTTTTTTATGAGTCCTAACGAATTACTCTTCTTTTCAATATTACTTGATCCGAATTTTCTGAACATTCACCTTACCATTCACATACACCGTCTTTACTACATTCAACCCATGAATTGGTCTGCTGATGCGTTGCCCCATGATATTGTAGTACAGCACTTCCTTGACTTCAGCCTCCGTATTGATTTCTGAGATGCCTGAAATGACATCACTGACCATCCAAAGCGTAGGATCTCCCCATCTCACGGTCGGGTCCATGACCTGTTCCAAGCCGACCCTGACACCAATTTTCAGGTTGCCGTCCGTGATTTTTACATTGCGGAAGCCTGTTTGAAGGCGATCAGCCATGGCGCCTGGTCTGAAGTTGGCTTTCAACGAATCGGCGCCAGTGACCAATGCATAGAAAATGTACGTATTGACGGAAACAACGTTAGTCGGTATGCGCGTTTTCATGTAAACGTTGTACACGCCATTGGGAAGGCCGGTGATGCTTTGCTCAAATCGCGACATGGAGTTGTTGTACATCCGAACATCCGTATCGACAACAGGATTGATAGCCGTTGCCAAAACGTCAGGACCAACATCGGTCGATGTATTGGCAGTGGGTATGCTCCATCCAGGGAAGGTGTTGCTTGATAAGCCCATTGCTGTTTGTGTCGTGTAGAAGTTCGGATTTTTGATGAAGCTGGTCATCTCCAGGCTATCCGTGTTGGCTGGGTTTACAGAGGATTTGCCAAATTTGAGGCTGCCTGTAGCCAAGGCATTTGCCAAGGATGTTTTGATGGCATTGTGCAAATTACTGGCAACCGTATTGTCATCAGTCAGAACAGCTCTAGCTGGTTCAATCAATGAAGATGCCACTCCGACCTTTTCTGCCAGTATAATGCCTTTGTTGATGCGATGGGTCATTGCAGGAATGGCGTTGTTTATCCAGTTCAGCGTCAGCGTTGAATAATGGTTCAAGCTGTCTATGGCTGTTTTTAGGGTAGCGTCATTCGTATAGGGCACGGCATTGTAGAGACCGACTTTTTGGACCAGTTTCAGATAGGGCGCAGTCTGATTGTATCTCGTGCTACCGTATATCGCTATCCTGTTGTTTGCTGTGGCAAGGCTGGTGATGTAGTTGCTCACATTCGTTTTATGCGCAAGCAGGGCATCACCGGTTGCTTTCAAATCATCGATGGCTGCTTGAATTGCGCTAGGTGCGGTAAAGGTTGCCACTGAATAGGTGTTGATAGCCTGAATCAGCGCTGTTTTGGCACTTCCGTCATACAAAGATGAGTCGGCTGCAGTCTTTGCATTGTTTGCAGTAACTAAAGCTGCGGCCAACAAACTTTTGTATTTGGCAGCTCTGGTCGTGGAATTCGTGATTTTGACGTTTCCCATCAGCGCTCCGTCCCAGCCAAAGTTGACTGTTCTCCAATCCAATATGTAATCGCCTTCTGCAGGTATCGTTACTTCAAACTCATTTTGTTTGGAGCCGGTTGGAACAACGGTATTACTTGTAATGAGGCTGGTGGTCGAAACACGTTGAGATTCGAAAACGGTAGCTCCCAATTTGTCAAGAACAGCGAATTCCATCATGCGGTTGCCAGTCTGAGCGCCTGTCGTCCACCAGGAATAATAGAACGAGACCATGAACTTGCCTGCATTCAGATGCAAACGGGAGCCGTCGTACGAACCGTAAGTCAGGTGACTGGTGCTGCCTTCATCCCTCAAATAGAAGGCTGCTTTGAAGTCGCCCCCGTTCGGGAAGTCCAACAATCTGGGTCCACTGCTTAGCCCAGTTGTATTTTGCTCGCGTACATTGCTGCCCCAAGTCACTTTCCATCCTTGCGGTATCAATCCACCTGCGTCCAACCCATCGGTGTAAATGGTTTCAAGCACACTACCTGCAGATGCACCGATGGAATAACTGACCACCGTATTGGCTTTGGCTGTGTAGTTGTAATCGCTAATCAGGTTAGAAACGATGACGCTGTATTCACCCTTTACCAAACTGGCGGTGCTGGGCAATTTGAAAGTTAAGGTGTCGCTGAAACCTGTTTGCTGGAGCAACAAATTGACCGTATCCGTTTTTGCAGGACCAACCATTTTTGCAATGGCTTTTGAACAATCTACCTTATTATTATAAATGAATTTATAGGTGTCCGTGGTGAGCGGCAAGTCAAAAGACTCATTTTCGGGTTCAGCCGATTTCAATTCAGGTGTCCCAAAGTCCATTCTGCCGACAATAGTGGTCATGCTTTGGGCATCAAGCGTCACTTGCAGTGAAGTCTTCGAATAAATGTCTGCACCCTTAGCCAGGTTTTGGGTTCCTGTTGTCACATAGCGTTCCCATCTGGGAACCGCTGCAGCAGGAACAGAGATGTTAATCGTTTTTGCCGTCGCATTTTTATTGAGTACCACTATAGTCACATCCTGACCTTTTTTGTATACCGAAACGTACACATCCGTTGTCGGGATTTCCGTAGCATCTACCCGTACATAACCCGGACGGACAAATTTTGAGAAATGGGCCATCATATAGCCACGCTTGCTGATGGTACCGTTTTCATTGATGAAACTGTATTGACGGCGGATGTACCACCAAACATAGGCCTGGAATTCGGCTACAGCCATGGATTTGTGAATGTGAAGGCCTGTTTCCAAGGCTTCAGGCCATTTGTCGGAGGAATTGGCATCGCTGTTGGGGTAATAGACTTCCGTCATCCAAAGTTCCTTGCCAGCGCCCTTTGCCTTAAAGTTGGGATAGGTGAAATTGGAAAACGAGGTTCCATACAAGTGAGTGCCCAGAATGTCCATGTTGCCCAATGCAATCGGATCGTTCAGAATGGGGTCGGACATGGATTTTATGTAGCCCAGAGATTCTGGAGCCATGACTCTGCAGACTTTCCGAATCTCACCTGCATTTTCCTTCATGAACTTCAACATTTCTGCAGCTGTCCACCACGTCCAAGTGTAGCCCCAATCCGGCTCGTTCTGAACGGAAATGGCGTATAAGTTTACGCCGTTGCGCTTCATATAACCGACGTAATTGATCAGATGCTGTGCGTATGCGGCATAGGAGTCGTATCGAACTCTTTTGGAATCCGTCCCGTTCCTTGAAAACGTTTCTGCCAAGGCAGCGGGTGGGTTCCATGGAGAAGCGAAAACCAATGCTCCAGAAGCCTGAGCTGCTTTAGCCGTAGCCAATTCCCTGTTCCATTGAGCCGAGTCGCCGTCGACAAAAATTCTGCAAATGGAAAGGCCAAGTTGATTGGAACCATTCTCAAATGCGGTAACCCGTTGACTGGCGGTGAGGTCACCAGCCCAGGATACATGATTCATCCCTCCGAATCCTCGGATCACTTGTTTTTCTGTATTTAGGTTGATGTAGGCTGTTTGGGCCAACAGCATCAAGGGAGATAAAATGAAAAGCAGTAACGTAGTGATAATCCGCATTTGGATGGTGTTTAAGTGTTTGATATTAAGGATATTGGAAGCTATTCGCCTGTTGTGGCTCGTTATTGTGGTGTGATGATTCTGTAGTTGCCGCTTAAATGCATTAGACTGAATAGATACATCAATCCATCGTAATAGGGGTCGAAGTAACCGTCTTCGTATGGTTCCAACTTGGCATTCCAAAGGGCATTCACAAAATCCTTATCGGTTTTGATCAGCGAAGTGGAGGCCGAAGTGGCTACCAAACCGATCGAATGCCTCAATTTACGGAACCCACCTGCCTGCAGGATGTATTCCGGTTTGCTGCCGTCTTGGTTGAACTGATCCTCAAATGCATCCATGCCTTTCGATTTCAGAAAACCCTGTATGCGCTCGGCATACGATTTCTGCCATTGAACATCCTTGCCATACCAGGCATAATCCATGGCAATATTCATGGGAACCCGCCACGAATCGTAACGGAAAGCGGCAGGCATCCTACCTGAGGAATGCGGCTTACCGCTGAATTCCGTATAATCTGCATTCAGACCTGTTACCGGATGGCAAGCACGCTGCAAGAAGGCTCTGGAAGTATCCGCGCAATCTTTGTAGAATTGCTCATGTCCGTCTTTGGCATACGCAGCCCAAATTTCGTAAAAAGCCGGAAGGTGGTACGAGGGGTCGGTCCAATTGTAATTGCTGCCCTCGGGCACAAACGTTATTTGTTTGAATTCGGTGTTGATCAAATTGAAAATGTTACCAGTTCCGTTCTTCTTCCACATGTTGTCCAGTATGCGGCGAGCTTCAGCGTAATAATTGATGCCGGTGTCGTTTCCCCAGCGGTTGGCTGCAAAAAGCAAACTAGTTATGAAATACAATTCGCCATCGGAGGCTGAACCCGGGGAGTTGAGTCTCATCGTTTTCGGATTGAAACTCCAACCAAAATAACCCTCACGAGGCCCACTCTGATGTTGCAAATAGAATTTGGAAAAACGCCAAATCCGGTCGAAAACCTCTTTTTTGTTCAATTGAACAGTTACCATCATGCCATACGACATGCCTTCCGTTCTGGCATCCTTGTTTTTGATATCCGAAACGTAACCCATCGAGTCGCCAACTTCGAAATAGATTTTAGAAGGCCCTTCGAACAAATCCGTATAGGCCTTCTCTACCTTTTGGTCAATCTCAGCTTGCTTGAAGCCTGCTTCTTTGAACACATTTCTGTAGGTATTATTGGCTGAAGCCGCATTCTTGTTCGGCTTGGCTTCTTCCTTGAAAATCTGTTGCAAAGTCTGAGCCAGGTACTTTCTACAGTTCATCCAGGTATGCCCACCATCCACGATGTAGGACTGAACGTTTAGGCCCTTTCCCTGAAACATTTTCACATTTTGTTTAACGCTTTCATACAGAAAATCTTCCAAACCGACACTAATGGTGAACAGCTTCAATTGCTTGTTAATTTTGGAGGCATCCGGATTCCAGTTCGTAAAATTCTGTTTGAATTCTTCCGTGGAGGTATAAGGTGCGTAAGAACAAATCCAAGCAAACTTGTCCGTGTTGGTCAAGCCGATGTTCAACGTTTGGCCTCCACCTACGGAGAAACCTGCTACGGCACGGTTCTGACTATCCTTGAATACTGGATAATTGGCTTCCATAAATGGAATGATGTCTTTAATCACATCCTTGGTGAAGTCGGCCATGGAATTTGGACGAACGTTTCCGTAGGGCATGACGATGATCATCGGTACGGCAGCGCCTTTGGCCATCAAATTATCGGCGATCAGGTTGGCCTTGCCCACTCTGGTCCAGGTTTCTTCCGTATCGGAACCACCATGAATCAGATAAAGCACCGGGTATTTGGTCTTACCTCCCGCTTTGAATCCAGGAGGCGTATACACCAGCATTTGGCGCGTTCTGCCCAGTGTAGACGATGGATACATCTGATACTGAATGGTTCCATGGGGAACGTTGCAAAGCGAATGAATCAAAGGCTGGTCGCCTGGAATATCCACCAGACTGGCTTTAAACCGCTCGTTGGCAAAAATCGAAACATTGCTTGGATCGGCTACCTGCGTATTGTCCACGATAAAGTTGTATGGATAGATGTCTGGTTTGACAGGTCCAAGAGTCACACTCCAAATGCCTGTTGAATCCTTGATCATAGAAACTGGAGCTTTTTCAAACTGAGTGCTCAACTTCACATCATTGGATAAGGGACCTTGGTATCGAAACGTAACGGTTTTATCCGGATTGACCTGAGGGGAAAACACTTGTGGGCCTCTAGGCGGCTGCGCATTTGCATTTCCATAACTGAGCAGGAAAACACCGATCAATACTAAACGAAAGATTGATTTCATTTTTTACTTTTTATTTTGGAGAGAAAAAACTCCGTCATTAAGGTTGTATTTGTTTCTGTCTGCACTCCAGGTCCATGCTGTCCATCAGGTACAAGATAGAACTGACTGGGTACTTTCGCCCGTTGCAAGGCATCAAATAGCAGTTCACTCTGGCAATGCGGAACGACAGGATCCTTGTCTCCATGAAAAATCAGGAAAGGAGGATCGTTTGCATCAATGTAGGTCATCGGACTAGCCAACAGCGTCAAATCCTTGTTTTCTTGAATGGGGCCTCCGATGTATAAGGATGCTGGTGAATTCGCCGCATTGTGCGACATGGACGTTCCACCACAGGAATCCATGACCAGCATGTTTGTCGGACCAAACCAATCCACTACCGCGTCTACCGAACTGCTGAATGCGGTATTGGGGCCTAATTGGCCTTCCAAATCCACAGTTTTCGAACCCATTGTGAATTTTTTCACAAACCGGGAGGTTCCTGCCATGGCGGCCAAACTTCCACCCGATGAGCTTCCGGTAATGCCGACAAAAGTCGTGTCAATTTGATATTTTGCCGCATTAGCTCTGACAAACCGGATGGCCGCCTTGATGTCGTTCACCTGAGCCGGAAACTTGGCATCCATGCTGGAGCGGTGGTTCGGTGTCACCACGGCGAAGCCTGCGTTCAGCAATGCTTTCCCTAAAGAGTTCAGGTCGGCACCTTTCATGTTGTTTGCCAACCATGCACTACCGTAAATCGAAACGACGACCGGATAGGATGCTTTGGGTGTGTTGGGCAAATAAATGTCCAGATTGTGGTATTTCAGAGAATCTCCTGCGTAATTGAGATCTTTCCAACTTTTTGAATACATCTGTCCGAAACATTGGATGGAAACCAATAATAAGACAAGTATGGAAATGTGCTTATGTTTCATAGTACGATTGGTTCTAAATTCAGTCGGTAAAGATAGGTTACCGCATTGAGTTCAATCGTAAAATTTGATATAAGTGCTGTAAGAATGGATAAATGCCTCTGTCAATCTTCCAAAAGTCAACTTCTATTCAAGCAATTTTCGAATGCTTTCTTCATCCGCGTTCTCCGTGTAGTAAATGATGAATTCCTTGGGTGACATCCCAAAAAAGTCATGGAAATTGTACGAGAAATACGAATGACTTGAAAAGCCAACTTTATACGCCACTTCAGAAACGTTCACTTTATTGTTCACCAACAAATAGGCGGCTTGTTTCAAGCGAATGGATTTGATCAGACTGCTGGGCGAGATGCCAAGAATCTCCTTCAGTTTACGGTTCAGGTGAACTCTGCTGAATCCAACATCCTTGCTGAGTTCTTCTACGCTCATGTCACTGTCCTCCAGATGTTCCTTGATGTAATCAATCACTTTTTTAACCAACTTGTCATCGGCAGAATCAATGGAAATGGAATCGTAATTGTATCCCATGTCGGTGCGGTGAATCTTATTCTTTATTTTTTCCCGAACCCTAATTGCCTGACCGATAGCACCTTTCAACATCAGAATATTGAATGGCTTGGTCAGAAAACGGTCGGCATGCAGCTCCATACTTTGCATCTGAAGTTTTTCAGAGCCTTCCGAGGTCAATAGAATGACAGGAATGGAGTCTGTTTCCGGATTGCTCTTAATTCGCTGACAAAGTTCCAACCCATTACCATCAGGCATCATATAGTCGGTAACCACAACGTCCGGATGAACGCTGAGAAGTTGCTTCCAAGCCTTATTTCCGCTATTGCTGATTAGGATGTTGTAATCAAAAAGTTCTTTTTTAAGAAAGCGGCAGAAATCTTCATCGTCATCCACAATCAAGATGGTGTTTTTATTTTTGGGCTCCTTTTCCTCCGTTTCTTCTTCGAAAGAGGTGGTATCGATGAAATCTTTGTCGGAAATGGTTTCGAAGTCCATATCGTCTCGATGTTCCGAATCTTTATCGTGTACTCGTGGAGTCAGTTCCGTATCAGACAAGTGAGCATTGCCCAGAGGGATCCGAACTGTAAACTCAACGCCCTCATTTCCAATATTATGAGCCTCGATGGATCCGTGATGAAGCAATACCAGTTCATGAGTCAGATGCAATCCAATACCCGTTCCGGAGGCGTCATGAGGCGTATTTCCTTGATAGAACCGCTCGAAAATGTGATTCAGGTCGTTTTCATCAATGGGCGATCCGGTGTTGAACAGTTTGATTTCTGCAAATTCACTGACTAAGGGATCCTTGATTTCTCCACGATTAATGACGTCATTAATTCGAATCAGGATTTTTCCAGAAATGGGAGTGAATTTGAAGGCATTGGACAAAATGTTGTAAATGATCTTGTCGAAATTATTACCGTCGATCCATAGGTTAAGATGATCGCTTTCGCTGGATTCCATCGTGAAACTGATCTGCTTGACGGTTGCCAGATTCTTAAAGGAAAGCATAATGCCTTTGATGACACCGATCAAGTCCTGTTCCTCAAAATGAAGTGTCAATTGCCTGTTGTCCAGTTTCCGGATATCCAATAATTGATTGATGGTTTTTAGAATTCGCATGGAATTCCGGTACATGAGTTTGTACATTTCCGTGGTTTCCAAATCAGTAACGGAGTTCATCAGTTTCTTCAGAGGAGAAACAACGAGTGTTAGGGGAGTTCTGATTTCATGAGCGATGCTGGTGAACAATCGGAGTTTATCTTCCTTGACCTGTTCGTTGTATTGGGCCATTTCCAGTATTCTGCGCTGTTCCTGCTTATTCAAATAGAACCGATAGGTAAAATACAAGATCACTAGAATCAGCATTAAATACAGAATCCTGGCCAATATGCTTGTGTACCAAGGGTTTGAAATGATCACTCGGATGCTGCGGGTGGTCACATCATTGCTTTCCTCATTGAAATACCCTTTGACTTCAAGGGTGTACCTGCCGGGAGGGAGACTCGCATACGTGACTTTCGCATTGGAGGCATCCGTGTAATGCCAATTGTTATCGTAACCGGTCAGCCGGTAGGAATAATTTACCTTTTGCGGACTGGCATATTCCTGAGCCGTAAAGTACATGGTGAAGGTATTGTCCTTATAGCTCAATTTAAGCCGTTTTGCTTTTGAAAGAGAGGCATCCAACACATTCTTCGACTTATTATTGTTGTTATAATCGACGAATTTATTGTTGATGTTCAACTCCGTAAAAAAGATGGGTTGAATGTGATACTGCTGTTCATTCACTTGCATCGGATCCACTTTGACGACACCATTGTCGCCTCCGAACAACAGCGAACCGGACTTGTCTTTATAGACCGATCCATACCTGAATTCACCGATGTGGAATCCGTCGAAGGAACTGTAGGTACGGATGTGCCTATTTTTTAAGTTCAGCCTGGATAAATTTTTAGGAGTGGTAAACCACAACGATTGGTCCTTTCCAAATGCCATTGACATGATGTTGCTTGAACCAAGGTTTTTACCAAGATCGACCAACGTTGCCTTGTTTTTTTTCATGTTGTATTCCACCATGCCCGAACTGGTGCCGATGTACAATTTGTTATCAACCTCTTCGTAACAATTGGTCGGAAAATAACCTCCAATACCGATATCGACATTCAGTACCCGACCATGGTCGACATCGTAATAAAATGATCCTTCCGACGTACCAACCCACAATCTACCCGTGGCATCCAGATGCAACGAGCGAACCCATTTGTTTATTTCGGCATTGACATGTCTCAGCTTGCCAGTAGTCAAATCGATGATATCGAAGCAACCACCGTTGGTTCCCACATACAGATAGTTCCGTAAAGCATCGTATTCCAAGCACATGACCTTATTGTTGGACAGTTGTTTGGTTAGTTCTGATTGAATGAATGCACCTCCCTTTGAACAAAAAAGGCCCTTGCCGTAACTGCCAGCCCAAACGGTACCGGTTTTGTCAGCCATTAAGCAAATGATGGAATTGCACGTCAAACCGTCATTGTTTTCGAATTGGTTTTTCAGATTGTTCCCCACTGCTTTAAATACACCACCGCCATCAGTCGCAATCCAGAGATTTTCATTGATGTCATTCGTAAAAGCCGATACACAGGCACTATTGGCACCTGAATTTTCCTTGGACATGACGTGGTATTCAAATCCTGAAATGGATTTAGGTACGATGAAAAGCCCCTTTTGATACAATCCCATCCAAAGATTGCCCACATTGTCTTCTAAAAGTGCGTGGACTTTACTATGCCCAAGGTCGACAAGGTTGTTGTTGAGTACATTAAAACTTTCAACTGTCTCTGTAACTCGATTAAAAATCCAAGTTCCTCTGTTCTCTGAACCCAACAAAATGGTACCGTCTTTTTTTACCAAAAGCGATTGCACATTCATGGTCTGCAGATTAGGATCCATCGGTTTCCGAATGTTCTTTTTGGCGGCATCGTAGATGTAAATTCCTCTGGTAGAAGATCCAATCAAAACATTTCCTGTAGGTGTATCTTTTTTGAAAACTGTCAAAAGATCTTGTGAAAAATCTTTAAGGATGGCATCATCAATCTGAATGTTAACTCTCTTCAACGATTTCAGATCGATGATTCGAAAACCATTATGGTAGGTAAAAGCCCAGAGCCATCCACGGTCATCTAGAATCATTTGGCCGATAAAAAGTGTACCCAGCAGCTGAGTTAGGCGTGATGACAATTGTGTGTCTAAGGTGCCTGTCTTGGAATTAACCACAAAAATGCCATGTCCACTGGTACTAACAAAGATTCGATCTTTCTGATTGTCGCCGACGATACAAGAAATGGCAAATCTTCTGCTCGGTATTTCAAGGTCAGAAAGCTGGATATACCTGAATTCGTTCTTTTCACTGTCGTATCGGTTTAATCCTTTACCTGTTCCAACCCATACTATTTTGTTGGAATCCATGTAAATGCTTGTAATGTCGTTGTTGGTGATGGAAATGGGGTTTTCATCCTGATGCAAAAAATTCTGAATGTGGTCGCCAATCAGCCGGTCCAACCCGTTTTCTCCGCCAACCCATATGAAACCCTCTTGATCCTGATAAACTGTTTTAATCCTACTGCTAGACAGTCCTTGGTCGGTCATGTATAATCTGGAGTTCTGGGAATATGCAGTAAAAGAGGTGCATATTAACAGAAATGCGAGTAATAGCGAGTGCCTTATTTTGATCGTCATCGTATTTAGATTGAGTGGAAACGATGTAAAAATACAACTATAATCCAAAAAATGGATTACATAAAAGACTATTCGATTAAATTGATTCGAATAAGTTTAATGCCAAGGGATGCTTAATTCTTCATTTTTGTTTGATGACCAACTGACCTTCCAATGGGATGTTGTAACTTATGATGCAACTTAATTTCTAGACTTGCAATTCGGACAAAGGGATGCATGAACTCATCAAATTGGGGTTATTGTATCAAAACCTACAATTTTTGATTGCTTGATGTGCCAATTTCTAAAGGATGTATTCTTTTAGTGCATCTAATTCTGCTAAAAGCCGATTATTTTTGCAAAAAAAATTGTTATGAATGAATTGTTTTCTGTCCGGGACAAAGTGATTGTCATCACAGGTGGTACTGGAGTGTTGGGTAGTTGCATTGCCAAATACTTGGCTACTCAGGGTGCGTTTATTGTAGTTCTTGGACGACGTTCTGATGCGGGAAATGAACTAGTATCAACTATCAAAAAGGAAGAAGGAGAAGCCATCTTCCTAAAGACCGATGTTTTGAACGCTGAGATCTTGCATGAAAACTTACAGGACATTCTATTGGAATATGGACGTGTTGATGGATTGATAAACGCTGCTGGTGGAAATTTGCCTGGGGCAACTATTGCACCGGACGCCACCTTTTTCGACCTTCAACCCGAAGCGTTCAAGGCTGTTTTGGATTTGAATTTAACAGGCACGGTACTGCCAACTCAAGTTTTTTTGAAGCCGATGGTCAAGCAAGGCAAAGGCTCCATCATCAATTTTTCCTCCATGGCTGCATTCCGGCCAATGTCCCGAGTGTGCGGATATGGAGCGGCAAAAGCAGGGATATCAAATTTTACTGCGTACATGGCCCATGAATTGGCCAGTAAATTCGGAGAAAAAATCAGAGTGAACGCCGTAGCTCCAGGTTTTTTCTTAACCGAACAAAATCGGTTTCTCCTCACCGAAGAAAGCGGAAAATTAACCAGTAGGGGTCAGGATGTGATACGCCAAACGCCTTTTGGTAGATTCGGCAAAGCGGAAGAACTTAATGGAACCATTCAATACCTTCTAAGTGATGCCTCTAGTTTTGTCACGGGTACAGTGGCTGTCGTTGACGGGGGATTCAACACCTTTGCGATGTAACTTTTCCATTACGGGCTTGAAATAAATTCCGTACATTTATCTGCTCGATTAAAAGCCCCATGATTGACATGCTAATGAAAAGTACGTTTTTTTTTGTAGTTCTTGGACTTCTGACTTCATCAACCAATCCAATCGCTGCCGTAAATAGGGAACAAGGTTCCTTTCGTGAACGAATTTCAATAAACGAAGGTTGGAAGTTCTTCCGATACGGAGAAAAGGAGAAGACCGATCAGTTGAATTACGACGTGCGGCCTGTCGTGACCGATTCCAGAGATGATAAGCCAGCGGATGCCATGCCTACCGACCCGGATGCTGTTTCAGCCAATAGCGGAGTGCTTAAACCCTGGATTCTGCCATCCGGAAATGAATTCATAGCCGATCCTAGCAAGAGGCATGTCAGACCAACCGGCAATCCTGGAGAAAACTTTCCTTTTGTACGCAATAATTATGAGGATGTAAACTGGGAAAATGTGAACCTACCTCATGATTGGGCAATCAAGGGTCCTTTTTATGTAGGTGAAAATGTTCCCGTGGGTGGAGGAATGGGAAGGCTTCCGATACAAGGAGTGGCCTGGTACCGTAAAAAAATCGAGATTCCTGCTTCCGATGCAGGAAAAAGCATTTTTCTGGATGTGGATGGTGCCATGTCGTATGCGATGGTCTGGCTGAACGGGAAACTCGTCGGTGGCTGGCCATATGGCTACAGCTCCTGGCGGTTGGATTTGACTCCCTATTTGAAATTTGGTGGCGAAAACCAATTGGCAGTTCGATTGGATAATCCTGCGAATTCCTCCAGGTGGTATCCTGGAGCCGGACTTTACAGAAACCTTTGGTTGACTAAAACGGGATCCGTACGGGTAGGGCATTGGGGGACCAAGGTTTTGGTGAGTAAAGTCTCAAAAGCTTCAACCACTATTGAAATGATGGTTAATCTGGAAAATGCAGGCGAAAAATCACGAAAGGTTTCTGCTCGAACGGAGATTTTCCAACTAGATACGTGCGATCAAAAAATCGGTACTTCTGTTGCTTCCATCGAACTCGTCGAAACCATCATCAAGCCAAATTCGACCTCCAACCGAACCGGTTCAGTCGTTCTAAAAAACCCTAGATTGTGGGGGCCAGTTCCCACGCAAACCCCCAACCGCTATGTGGCAGTTACGACGGTTTCAGCCGATGGAAAGATGGTGGATCGATACGAAACTTGTTTTGGGATACGCGATGTGGTGTTTGATCCGGTGAAAGGTATTTTTGTGAATGGAGAGAAGATATTGATCAAAGGTGCCAATCAGCATCATGATTTGGGCGCATTGGGTGGAGCATTCATCGACAGGGCAGCCGTTCGTCAGTTGGAAATGCTTCGTGATCTGGGTTGCAACGCCATTCGCATGTCGCACAATCCTCCTGCACCTGAGTTGTTGGATATGACAGACCGCATGGGTTTCTTGGTCATTGACGAAGTGTACGATTGTTGGCAACGGAAAAAGACTCCACTCGATTTTCACTTGATTTTTGATGACTGGTTTGAGCAAGACTTACGTGCCATGATCCGCAGGGACAGGAATCATCCGTCCATTATTCTGTGGAGTTTTGGTAATGAAGTTGGGGAGCAATATACAGGTGAAGAGGGAACCGTCTTGGCTAGTAAATTGCATGCTGTAGTAAAAGAGGAAGATACCTCCAGACCAACCACGATTGCTATGAATTATGCCAAGTCAAACATGCCTTTGCCGGGTGTGCCTGATGTGATTGGATTGAATTATCAAGGTGAAGGCATCCGTTATGACGGGCCATATGCCAATTTGAAGGGCATTACCACGCCTCCTGTATTTCCGGAATTCCATTCGCAGTTTCCCAATAAAGTCATACTCAGCACCGAAAATGCTTCCACCTTAAGCAGTAGAGGAGAGTACCTATTTCCGGTTTATCCAGGAAACAGCGCACCCGTACGCAATGGTCAGGGTGGTAATTCCACGACCCATCAGGTCAGTGCTTATGAACTTTACTCCGTCGATTTCGGTTCCTCCCCCGATAAAGTATTCGCAACCCTTGACAAGCATCCATACGTGGCTGGTGGTTTCGTCTGGACAGGTTGGGATTACTTGGGTGAACCCACACCATATTATACATCCCGCAGTTCCTATTCGGGCATTATCGATTTGGCCGGATTCAAAAAAGATCGCTTTTATTTGTACCAGGCATATTGGCGCCCGGATTTTCCAATGGCACACCTGTTGCCACATTGGACTTGGCCCGACCGAATTGGTCAACTTACACCCGTTCACGTCATGACTTCTGGTGATGAGGCTGAATTGTTCCTTAATGGACGGTCGCTTGGAAGAAAACTGAAAGCACCTTTCGAATACCGCTTGAGGTGGGATTCGGTAGCTTATGAACCCGGAAAAATCAAGGTTGTCGCCTACAAAAAAGGCAGGGTTTGGGCAATGGACAGCGTCGTTACAGCTGGAGTCGCACAAAAACTAGAACTTACAGCCGATCGTTCCCAATTGAAAGCAGACGGTGTCGATCTATCGTTCATTACCCTGCGTGTGTCCGATCAGAACGGCGTGACGATACCAACTGCCAAAAATTCAATCGCTTTTCGCTTGGAAGGTTGCGGAGAAATCGTGGCGACGGACAATGGTGATCCGAGTGATATGATTGCATTCCCCTCCAACGTTCGAAACGCTTTCAATGGCTATTGCCTGTTGATTGTTCGGACCAAAAAAGGGGAGTCGGGTAAAATTCGGATAATTGCCACTTCTGACGGAATGAAAGAGGGTAATCTACTTCTCCAGACAAACTAATAAATCCATAATAATGACTATTTATCGAAATTTCGTATCAAAATGCAGTCTGCTGCTCATCGGTATTTTTTGTGTGCAATCCATGGTTGCTGTCGATGGCAGTGAACTTTGGTTGTCAAAACAAGCGACAAGACGTGTGTCGATACAGGGTTCGTTGAAGACACCCATGTTGCAATTGGCAGGCAAAGAACTGCAGAATGGCTGGCAGGGTGTTGATGGCGTTACCTTCAAGTTCAGCATAAAAAAAGACAAGTCCCTTAGTAAGGATGGTTTCAAATTGGATTCAACCAGCATACAGGCCAATACCGAACAAGGAATTCTTTACGGGGTTTATGACTTGTTGCGCAGGCAGCAAATAAACCAATCCGTAAGCAATGTTGTTAGCAACCCTTCCTACGAGTTTCGTATTTTGAATCATTGGGACAATCCTGATGGCTCTGTTGAACGCGGTTATGCAGGGCGTTCCATTTTTTGGAGGGGTCGCGGCGAACAATTAGCAGTGACTGAAGCCGATCGTACTCTTTGGCAGAAATATGCCAGAGCCAACGCCTCCATCGGTATCAACGGCTCCGTACTCAACAACGTCAATGCCAATCCGAAGGCACTGAGTGCTGACTTCTTGTTAAGAACCAGTGCCGTAGCCAAGGAGCTTCGTCCGTATGGCATCAAAGTGTATCTGAGCATCAACTTTTCTTCACCGGCATCGCTCGGCAAGTTGAAAACATCCGATCCACTGAATCCTGAAGTGATAAGTTGGTGGAATTCAAAAGTGAAAGAGGTTTATCAACTGATACCCGATTTCGGCGGTTTCTTGGTGAAAGCCAACAGCGAAGGGCTTCCTGGCCCACAGGATTTCGGAAGAACCCATGCCGATGGTGCCAACATGTTGGCCGACGCACTCAAACCGTTTGGCGGCATCGTCATGTGGCGTGCCTTCGTATATAGTCCATCCGACAAGGACAGAGCCAAGCAGGCGTACAATGAATTCGTACCCCTGGATGGTCAATTTAGGGACAATGTTATCATTCAGGTTAAAAATGGCCCCGTCGATTTCCAACCTCGTGAACCATTCAGTCCTTTGTTCGGTGCGCTCAAGAAAACGATGATCATGCCTGAATTGCAAATCACACAGGAATACTTGGGCCACTCCTTGCAGTTGGTTTATTTGGCTCCCATGTGGGAGGAATTGCTACAAAGTGACACCCATCAGGAAGGTCAAGGCAGCACCGTTGCCAAGTGTACGGATGGAAGTTTGTTCAATCCGAAGCATACGGCCATTGCCGGTGTTGCCAATATTGGTTTGGATACCGACTGGTGTGGCAATACCTTTGCACAATCCAACTGGTATGCGTTCGGCAGGCTGGCTTGGGATAATAACTTGAAAAGCGAATCGATCGCTTTGGAATGGCTGAAGCAAACATTCAGTCCCGAACAGGCATCATCGAAAAACGCAATTGCTCAGAATTGGCAGAAAGCCTTTCTGACACCTGTTTGTCAATTGATGCTTCAATCGCATGAAGCGGCAGTTAATTATTCTATGCCACTGGGTTTGCACCACATTTTTGCCGGAAACCATCATTACGGCCCAGGGCCTTGGTATGCACCTCGCGGCCTTCGAAAAGATTGGACACCACCTTATTACCATCAGGCCGACTCGATGGGTATTGGATTTGACCGAACCAGCAAGGGTAGCAACGCCGTTTCACAATACCACGAGCCTTTAAGTTCGATGCTTGAAAAGGCTGAAACTTGTCCTGAAAACTTGCTGCTATGGTTTCATCATGTACCTTGGACGTACCGAATGAAGAGCGGTAAGATTCTTTGGGATGAATTGTGTATGAAGTATAATATAGGTGTAAACAACATACGTGGATTTCAGAAAACCTGGGATCAGATGCAGCCTTATGTTGATAACGATCGATTTATGGATGTTCAACGCATGCTCCGTCGCCACACGCGTGACGCACAAATATGGAAAGACGGTTGTATCCTTTATTTTCAACAATTCAGCAAGTTGCCTATACCTCTTGAGGTGGAACGCCCCATTTACAACTTGGATGCATTGATGAAAATGGAAATGCTGTATCCATAATTATATAGATTCTCCATTCTGAAAGGAAATGTAACACACTAGATAGTCTTCGTTACATTTCTGATACTATCTTTTTTCAAAAACAGTGCCCTGTTGGAAACAACGGGGTATTTTTGTATCTCACCTTTTTACTGAAAACCTAAGTCTAACCAAAATGAAATCCTAACGTATGAAAGGTAATAGCCTAAAAGTACCTCTTTCCGAGAAAATCGGTTACAGCATGGGCGATGGTGCAGCCAATCTTGCTTTCCAGATGATGATGATGTTCCAGATGTTCTTTTATACCGATGTGTTTGGTATAAAAGCAACAGCAGCAGGAACCATTTTGTTGGTGGCGCGTGTGGCTGATGCCTTTGTCGACCCCTTGGTTGGTGTATTGGCAGACCGCACCAAAACACGTTGGGGCAAATACCGCCCCTGGGTAATATGGACAGCCATACCATTTGCTGTATTTTTTGTTTTGGCATTCACCACGCCCGATTTGAATGAACAGGCCAAGATCATTTATGCAGGTATCACCTATACGCTGATGATGGCCATCTATTCGTTCAACAATACGCCTTATTCCTCCCTTGGCGGCGTCATGACCAGTGATATCAACGAACGGACGAGCATCGCCTCGGTGCGTTTTGTGACTGCCACCATCGCTACTTTTATCGTACAGGGGCTGACGCTTCCGTTGGTTTCCAAATTCGGAAACGGCCAATCCAACGACCCCAAGGGTTGGTTTTATACCATCCTGGTGTTTGCCGGAGTGGGCGTTGTGATGTTTGCCATCACCTTCTTTACTGCTAAGGAACGGATTGAACCGCCCAAAGAACAGAAAAACGATTTCAAGCAAGATTTTAGGGATTTGTTGGCATCCACTCCATGGAAAGCCATGTTTACCTTGACCTTGTTCCTGTTCATCACACTGGCGTTGTTCGGTAGTGCCATGAGCTATTATTTCAATTATTTTGTGGACAAAGAAGCCCTTCAATTGTTTCTGCAAGGTTTTGGCTTGGTCACCAGTGGTGAAACTTCCGCTTGGCATGGTTTCCTGAATATGTTCGGACTTATCTCCAAACCCGATTTGAGCAACGTCTTTTCAGTTGGCTTCAGCTTCTTCAACATCATTGGACAATTGATTACTTTGGCTGGAGTCTTGCTTTTGTCACAACGCTTGTCCAAACGGTTCGGTAAAAAGAGCGTGTTCATCATTTGCCTTGGATTGACAGCTTTGTTCACCTCCTTGTTTTTTGCCGTCAAGCCAGACCAAATTGGTTGGATGTTCGTCATCAACATTCTGAAGAATGCAGCATACGCGCCGACCATTCCACTGTTGTGGGCCATGATGGGCGATGTCGCTGACTTTACGGAATGGAAAAATCACCGTCGTGCCACCGGCTTTTGCTTTGCAGGCATCGTCTTTGCACTGAAAGCCGGACTTGGTATTGGGGGAGCCATCTGTGGCGCTATTGTGACTTCCTTCGGTTATGTGGCCAATACCACTCAGTCCGCTTCTTCCATTTTGGGTATTCGCCTTACAACCAGTCTTATACCTGCTGCCATTTTTGCCATTGCAACGGCAACACTCTTTTTCTATCCCATCACCAAAAAAAGCAACATCGTCATGCAGAACGAGTTGGATGAACGTCGTTTAAAACAAAAATCATAAAAATATGAAGACAAGATTGTTTTTTAGCCTATTGGCTTTATCAACCCTTATTTCTTTACCGATTTCTGCCAAGGAAACATTGGCCGAAGCCACCAAAGGAAAGTTCCTGATGGGAGTTGCCATCAATCAACAACAAGTGAACGGCGTCAATCCGATTCAAACGGAACAGATCAGCCAAGAATTCAACGCCATCGTTCCCGAAAACTGTATGAAACCAGGCCCGATCCATCCGGAAGAAAACAAATTCTATTGGGACGAAGCCGATAAATTCGTTGCCTTTGGTGAAAAGAACAAGCAAGTGGTCACCGGTCACTGCCTTATTTGGCATTCACAGTTGCCGAGATGGTTTTTTGTGGATTCGACCGGTAAGGATGTATCGCCCGAAGTTTTGAAAGAACGCATGCGCCAACACATTTATGCCGTGGTTGGTCGTTACAAAGGTCGAATCAAAGGTTGGGATGTTGTCAATGAAGCATTTGAAGACAACGGTTCCTACCGAAACAGCAAGTTTTTCCGCATTCTGGGCAAAGACTTTATCAAATATGCCTTCCAGTTTGCCCACGAAGCCGATCCGAATGTCGAATTGTATTACAACGACTACAATGTGGAAACGCCCTCCAAATGCGATGGTATTGTTCAGTTGGTCAAAGACTTGAAGGCTGCCGGTTGTCGCATTGACGCAGTCGGATCACAAGCGCACATGCACATGGATTCTCCTTCCTTGAGCGCCATCGAAACCAGCATCAAGAAACTCAAAGATGTTGGTGTTCAGGTGTTGATTACCGAATGGGATATCTCCATTTTACCTAGCGCCTATTCAGGTGCAAATATTTCCACCCAAATCGGTTACGCCGAAAAGATGGACCCCTATCGGGCAGGTGTTCCTGATTCCGTTCAACAGAAATGGAACAAGCGGATGTGTGATGTGTTCAGCATCTACCTCAAATACAGTGATGTGGTAGATCGCGTTACGGTTTGGGGTTTGAACGATGCCGGAACTTGGTTGAATAATTTCCCGATTCGTGGCAGAATGGATTCTCCAGTATTATTCGATCGTAACAACAATAGAAAAGCCGTGGTGGACGAAATGATCCGCTTGGCAAAAAAGAGTAAATGATGAAAGAAGCAAGATATTTGGTTGATAACGACTACATGGCCGATCCGGCCGTGCATGTTTTTGAAGGAAAATTGTACATCTATCCCTCGCACGATCGCGAATCGGGAATACCCGAAAACGACAATGGCGATCATTTCGACATGAACGATTATCATGTGTTTTCGACTTCCGATATTGAGAATGAACCGTTGACCGATCATGGTGTCGTCCTAAAAGTCAGTGATATTCCCTGGGCAGGCCGTCAACTCTGGGACAGCGACGTGGCCACCAAAAACGGAAAGTACTATTTGTATTTCTCCTTAAAGGATAAAAATGACATTTTCCGCATCGGTGTGGCTGTTTCGGATAAGCCGGAAGGTCCGTTCATTCCGCAACCGGATCCCATTCGCGGTAGTTACAGCATCGACCCTTGTGTTTTTGAAGAAGACGGAAACCATTACATGTATTTCGGTGGTTTGTGGGGTGGTCAATTGCAACGGTATAAAGACAACAAAGCATTGGAATTTGCCCATCTTCCAGAGGGAAATGAATTGGCATTGCCTTCCAGAGTGGTGAAACTCACGGACGACATGCTCGGTTTTGCTGAAGAACCCAGACCCTTGGAAATATTTAATCCGGACGGAACACCTCTGAAAGCCAGTCAAACGGATATCCGATTCTTTGAGGCTTCTTGGATGCATAAATACAAGGGAACGTATTATTTTTCATATTCCACCGGTGACACGCATCAATTGTGTTATGCAACCAGTGAAAACCTTTATGGTCCGTTCACCTATCAAGGTGTCATCTTGACTCCTGTCGTGGGTTGGACGACGCATCATTCCATCATGGAATTCAAAGGGAAATGGTATTTGTTCCATCACGATTGCGTACCTTCCAATGGTAAAACGTGGTTGAGAAGTTTGAAGGTCATTGAGTTGACATACGACGACTCAAATAAGATTTGCACCATCCAAGGAGGTGGTGAATAGAAAACACAACCCAATGAAAAAAATTACGCTGATAGCCCTGTTTTTAGCAGGAGCATTGTCCATACAAGCTCAAGATGATTTTCAAAAAGTAAGCCCTGGATTTGACGCCAAACGCGCTGGAATTGCTCAAGGTAAAATCGACACGTTGACTTATGTTTCCAAAACCGTTGGAAGCAATCGTAGGGCGTTGATTTATACACCGCCGGGCTACAACAAGAAAACAAAATACCCGGTCTTGTACCTTTTGCACGGTATCGGCGGGGATGAAAAGGAATGGTACAACCAAGGTAATCCTCAAGTTATTCTGGACAACCTCTATGCGGACAAAAAGATTCAACCGATGATCGTGGTATTGCCTAACGGTAGAGCCATGAAGGATGATCGGTCGGTTGGAAACATCATGGATCGAGATAAGGTTCAGGCATTTGCCACCTTCGAGAAAGATTTGCTTAACGATCTGATTCCAAGCGTTGAAAAAAAGTATTCCGTACTAAAAGACCGTGAAAGCCGTGTCATTGCCGGTCTTTCCATGGGTGGCGGCCAATCCCTGAATTTTGGTTTGGGCAATTTGGACAAATTTGCATGGGTAGGCGGTTTTTCTTCGGCTCCCAATACGAAAGCTCCACAAGAATTGGTTCCAGATCCTGTCAAAGCGAAAAGCATGTTGAAGCTACTCTGGCTTTCCTGTGGAGACAAGGACAATCTGATCACGTACAGTAAAAGGACACACGAATATCTCAACAGATTTCAGATTCCTAACATTTATTTGGTGGAAGTTGGCGGTTATCACGATTTTAAAGTGTGGAAACGCGGCCTGTACATGTTTTCCCAACTGCTTTTCAAAGACATCGATGTGGACGCCATCTCCAAAAAGGTGGTTTATGAACGTCCTGCTGAAACCAATATTCGCTCATCCCGTTATCCATTGATTCTTGAGGACAGTAGGGTTGTTTTCCGTCTGAAAGCACCCGAAGCCAAATCGGTGAAGGTGGATGTTGGTAAAAAATACGACATGACAAAAAATGCCGATGGAATTTGGGAAGCAACATCCGATTCCTTGAGTGAAGGATTCCATTATTACTCCATCATCATCGACGGCGTTGCGGTTGCCGATCCGGCTAGCGAAACGTTTTATGGTATGAGCCGCATGGCCAGTGGTATTGAGATTCCATTTAGAGGCGAAGACATGTATGCCGTACGAAATGTACCCCATGGTGACCTCAGAATGAAACGCTATTATTCGTCAGTTACCAACAGTTGGAGACGATTTTACATCTACACCCCAGCTGGTTACGACGAAAATACGACCTCCAAATATCCGGTTTTGTACTTGCTGCACGGTGGTGGCGAAGATGAACGCGGCTGGGGCGCACAGGGTAAAACTGATTTGATTTTAGACAACCTCATCGCTGCCCGAAAAGCCAAACCAATGTTGATCGTCATGGTTGACGGCAATGTGACGGGTTCAGGCATTAACAGCTCCTATTATGAAACGTTCCGTTCGGAAATGAAAAATTGCGTCATTCCTTTTGTGGAAAAAACCTATAAAGTTGACGTGAATCCAGGCATGCGGGCTTTGGCCGGATTGTCCATGGGTGGGCTTCAAACACTACATGCAGGCATCTTCGACTCACAGCTATTTCCGTACATGGGCGTGTTCAGCTCGGGCTGGTTTCAGACTGCCAACAATACCAATGAAGACGTTGAATACCTCAAGAAAAACGTGGATGCATTTAAAGCAAACAACAAACTTTTGTGGATAGCCATGGGTGGCAAGGAAGACATCGCTTACAAGAATTGTCAGGGTATGCTTTCCAAGCTGGACAGTCTTGGTGTCAAATACACCTATTCTGAATATCCTGGAGGCCATACTTGGCCGGTTTGGAGAAACAACCTCTTCAAATTCTCACAGCTCATTTTCAAATAATTATCCCGAACCTTTCTATACCAGAACACACTTACTAAATGAGAATCCTTAACTACTTTTTTTGCCTTGGTGTGACCCTATTGATGGGAATCGGGCAGGTTCATGGTCAGAATCCTTTGGTGACCGGGCAGTTTTCTGCAGACCCTACTGCTAGAGTATTCAATGGAAAGATGTATGTCTATCCTTCGCACGATATTCCTACTCCACCGGAGAAATCTGGGCGTAAAGATTGGTTTTGCATGGAAGATTATCATGTATTTTCATCCACCACTCTTACAGATTGGACCGATCACGGAGTTATCGTCAACCAAAAACAAGTGCCTTGGGTGGATGGTGCGTCCTACTCGATGTGGGCACCCGATTGTGTGGAGAAAAATGGGAAATATTACTTTTACTTTCCAGCCAATGTGGTCAAAGACTCCACGACCAGAGGTGGATTCGGAGTGGGGGTCGGTATTTCCGATAAACCGGAAGGTCCTTTCGTGTTCCAACCAAAACCCATTAAAAACGTGCGCGGCATTGACCCATGTGTGCTTATAGACAAGGACGGACAGGCGTACATTTATTGGGTGCAAGCCGGATTGTCTGTCGCCAAACTCAAAGACAATCTTTTGGAACTCGATTCGGAACCAAAATCCATTGGCGGATTACCCAATGGTTTCAAAGAAGGCCCGTTTACTTTTGAACGAAATGGAAAATATTACCTCACTTATCCTTACGTTAAGAATAAAACGGAACAATTGGCATACAGCATTGGTGACAGCCCGATGGGCCCATTCACGTATGGTGGTGTCATTATGGATGAATCCCCAACCTGTTGGACCAATCACCAGTCCATTGTTCAATACAACGGTCAATGGTTCCTGTTTTATCACCACAACGATTATTCCCCGAATTTCGATAAAAACCGCTCCATTTGTGCCGATAGTTTGTTTTTTGAGGCCGATGGTTCCATTCGAAAAGTCATTCGGACTTTACGTGGAATTGGACAGACCCTGGCTTCTACCAACATTCAACTGGATCGTTATTCCGCCATCAGCAAAACAGGTGCATCCATTGCTTTTCTGGATACGACAAACAGGTTCGCCGGTTGGAAAATCCTACTTGATGCCGAAGGCGCATGGGCGCAGTACAATGCTGTATTATTTGACGGCTCTACCACCAAAAAAATCCAGGCCAGCGTCAAATCAACCATTGGAGGAACCCTCCAAATCAGGCTTGACAAGATGGATGGACCAATTCTATCTCAACTAAAAGTGCCAGCTGGTTCAAGTTGGTTGACCGTTTCGTCAAGTACAAAGAAAATAAAATCCGGATCGCACAACTTAATTGTGACGCTATCTGGAAAGGGAAGTGTAGAAATCGATTGGATGCGTTTCTATTAAAGTATATTTGTATTAATTGTTAGAATATCACAAACTGAAATGACCAAATTTAAATCCTCATTATTGTCTATTTGCCTCCTACTAACTGGTGTTGTCCAAGCTGGTAATAAGACATCTGTTAATGCAGATACCCATTTGAAATTGTGGTATGACAAACCTGCGAAGATTTGGGAAGAAGCGCTACCCATCGGAAACGGTAGGTTGGGTGCCATGATTTATGGTAACCCATCCAAAGAAGAATTTCAGCTGAATGAGGGTACTTTATGGGCGGGTCAACCCTACCGGAATGAAAATCCAGGATCGCTGGAGGCTTTACCCGTAATCAGACAACTGATTTTTGACGGGAAATTAAAGGAGGCTGAAACGCTGGTCAATCAAAAAATGATCAGCAAGAGATCGCAGGGAATGCCGTATGAAACAGCTGGAAGTTTGTTTCTGGAGTTCCCCGGGCATGAAACCTATACCAATTTTTACCGTGAACTGAATCTGGAAACAGCAACGACCACCACGCGTTATGTCGTAGATGGTGTGGAGTACAAAAGAGAAGTTTTTTCCAGTTTTCCCGATCAGGTAATTGTGGCTCGAATCTCGGCCAACAAACCGGGTCGTTTGACTTTCACTGCGTCTTATTCCCGCCCAGGGAATTTTGAAGTAAAAACGGTCGGACAAAACCAATTGGTCATGACAGGCATTTCTGCCAACAATGATTCCATCAAAGGTGCAGTCAAGTTTCAGAACGATGTTAAACTTGTGACTAAGGGTGGCTCCGTCACCGCTACTGAAAAAAAGTTGACGGTGAGCAAGGCGACTGAGGTGGTCATCTACATTTCCATGGCAACGAACTTTATCAGTTACAAGGATATTTCCGGGGACCAGGCCGCAAAAGCGGATGCCTATCTCAACAAGGCTGTAAAAAAGAACTTCTCAACGCTATTAAAAAATCATGTTGCCGATTTTCAAACGTATTTCAACCGTGTCTACCTCGATTTGGGAGTGACGGATTCCATTAAAAACCCGACCAACGTTCGTATTGCGAATTTTGCTAAAGGAAATGACCCACAGTTGGTATCACTTTATTTCCAGTTCGGCCGTTACCTGCTTATTTCCTGTTCCAGACCTGGCGGGCAAGCTGCAACACTACAGGGACTCTGGAATAACAGCCTTAGACCCGCTTGGGATAGCAAATACACCGTAAACATCAATACGGAAATGAATTATTGGCCTTCCGAAGTGACCAATTTGACAGAAATGAACGAACCTTTGGTCGAAATGGTCAAGGAGCTTTCCGTTACTGGTCAGGAAACAGCCAAGAAAATGTATGGCGCCGAAGGTTGGGTTCTGCATCACAACACCGACATCTGGAGATTCAACGCTCCTATTGACGGTGCTTTTTGGGGCATGTGGCCCATGGGTGGAGCTTGGCTTTCGCAGCATCTATTTGACAAATACGTGTATAATGGTGATAAAGAATACCTTAAAACCGTCTATCCGGCGATGAAAGGTGCATCCGAATTCTTCCTGACTGCCATGGTGGAGGAACCAACTAATCAATGGATGGTCGTCAGTCCGGCTGTTTCACCGGAAAATGTACCTGCTGGTCGACCAACTTCCTTGACTGCGGGTGCTACGATGGACAATCAATTGGTGTTCGACCTTCTTACAAAAACCATTCAAGCAGCAGAGATTTTAAAAACCGATGAGGCTTTGGTTCAAAAAATGAAAGAAAGATTGAAGCGTCTTCCACCCATGCAGATTGGCCGGTGGGGGCAATTGCAGGAATGGATGGAAGATTTGGATGGTGAAAGAGACAATCACCGACATGTATCTCATTTGTATGGTTTGTTTCCTTCGAGTCAAATATCTCCATCTTTGAATCCCGAGCTTTTCCAGGCTGCCAGAAAATCATTGACCGCCCGAGGTGATGAATCGACCGGTTGGTCCATGGGTTGGAAAGTCAATCTTTGGGCTCGTCTTTTGGATGGAAATCATGCCTATAAATTGATTACCGACCAACTCAAACCTTCCATTCAACCGAATGGTCGGGCAGTAGGAGGAACCTATCCGAATATGTTTGATGCCCATCCACCCTTTCAGATCGATGGAAATTTTGGTTGCACTTCCGGTATTGCCGAGATGTTGATGCAATCTCAGGATGGGGCGATTCAACTACTTCCTGCACTACCAGATGTTTGGAAAAACGGTACTGTTAAAGGCTTGCGCGCCAGAGGTGGTTTCGAAATGGACATCCAATGGAAAAATGGTAAATGTACCCAACTGATTCTTCGTTCCAACTTAGGTGGTAATTGCCGAATTCGTACCTATGTACCACTTCAAGGGCAGGGATTGAAGAAATCCGTTGGTAAGAATTCGAATGATTTTTATACGGTTTCGGAAATTCAGAAACCTTTGATGCATTCAGAAAAACAAATTCATGACAGTAGGGTGCTTCCCGATGGTTATGAATACGATATAATGACCAAAAAAGGCGAAGTGATTGAATTAAAATCAATTGGATTGTGAGGACAAGGGTTCCTCAAGAAGTTGAGATCGATTATTGATAGTGAAATGTATCATGTTGTTTCATAATCGCAAGCATTTGATACGGCATTTTTAATCGTTTATTTGTTTCTTGATACTTTTGTATATCAATTTCTGCCATCGTACCATTCTTTTGAAAAACACACATATGAAAAAAACAAACAAACGGATTTTAAGCAGGATGCATCTGACCCTTCCGATCCTGTTGTCAATCATCCTCTTTGCAACGACCGGATGCAGGGACCTGTTGGAAGACAGAGCTCCTGGTTGGTTAGGCTCCAGTATTTATGATAATCTAAATAACGATGGCCACTTTGATTACACGGCCAGGTTGATTGAAGATCTGAATTATATGAACGTATTGGCCAAAACAGGTAGTAAGACCTTGTTTGTTGCCGATGACGACGCATACGACGCATTCTTTAGCAAGAATAGCTGGGGTGTGCGCAAGTATGAAGATTTAAGCAAAGCTCAAAAAAGAATGCTTTTGTTCGGGTCCATGATCAATAATTCTTATCAGTTGAACACGCTCTCCAGTTCCGAAGGACCAACGGAAGGAGATTGCATGCGTCGTTTGACCGCACTTTCCCTCTATGATTCCATACCTGTTCTTGATACGACGGAAATGCCGTATTCAAAGTATTGGGACCGTTTTAGAGTAACTAATCGGAATAAGGTCGTCTGCATGAAAGACATGACGATTACACCCATGATTCATTTTATTGAATCCCAATTGGATCGCAATCGAATCACAAACAGCGATTATAATTTTCTTCTCAACCATACGACAGAACGTAAAGCAGGTGATGCCAGCGTCAATGGTATTCCAGTGGTCAGTGAGAATGTGAAATGTTCCAACGGATTCGTCCATCAAATGGCTGAAGTCATGACACCACTTCCAAATATGGCTGAAGTGATTCGTACCAAAACCACGACTACCCAATACAGTCAATTATTGGAACGATTTTGTGCTCCTTATTACAGTGAGGTGGCCACGCAAGAGTACAATCGATTGAATGGAACAACGGTGGATTCCGTTTTTCAAAAACGGTATTTTTCCTTGCGTTCTCAAAATGGTGTGACTTTATCAGTTTCACCGGATAACAAGGCTGTAAATGGAACCTTGAAGTTCGATCCGGGATGGAATACGTATTTCCCAAGCACCGCAGTTAGCATTGCACCTGAAAAAGCCATGCAGCAAGACATGGCGGTCATGTTGGTTCCTTCCGATGATGCGATGAATCAATATTGGAACAACGGCATCGGTCAAGTACTGAAGGATTATTATGGAACTTGGGATAAAGTGCCCGACCAAGTGGTAGCCAAACTCATCAACAACAGCATGCTGAATATCTTCCAAAGTTCGGTTCCCAGCAAATTCGCCAGCATTTTGGACGATGCCATCAACCCGATGGGCATTGTGGAATCCGATGTGGATAGTGTTTACCTAAGTTGCAACGGTGCCGTTTACTTGACCAATAAGGTGTTCAGCCCAACGGCATATGTATCCGTAGCCTTTCCAGCTTTGGTGAATCCGCAAATGTGGATCATCAATTGGGCCATCGAACAGCTCAAATTCGATGCTTACCTGAACGCAATGAAGGCACGATACAGCTTTTTCATTCCAAAAAACAGTGCGATGCTCAATTACATCGACCCCGTTTCATTTGGTAGGACCATCACGCAGAAGTTCAAGTTTTATTACGATGTGGCAGAACCAAATGCCAATAGCAAGGTGAAGGCTTCCGTTTGGAATTACGATGTCCTGACTAAAGTGGAAGACTCCGTCAGAATGGCTTCCTACGATGAAATCATCAACCGCCTGGAGGACGTTCTTGATTCGCATACGGTCATTGGCGATGTGGAAAGTGGCAACGCTTTTTATAGGACCAAAGGGGGTACGACCCTTAAAGTGGCAAACACATCCTTGGGTGCGGCAGGTATGACTGTTGCTGGAAGTTACCAAAAGGATGATGCAGTAGAGATACCTATCACTAAAGTTTATACACAAGGAAACGGTAAAGCATACATTATGGAAGCTGAGCCTGTATTAAGTACAAAAAACTCCGTTTTTGATGTGCTCTCTTCAAAACCTGAATTCAGCAAGTTTCTCGAATTGTTGAATGGCTCTGGTTTTCTTACGACTTTGCAGAACAACCATTCCAACCCGAGCTTGAACATCGAATTTTTCAGTAGATACCATTATACGATTTATGTGCCCAAAAATGAGGTGATTACTGCATTACAGGATAATGGCGAATTGCCCACATGGGAACAAATCGAAGCAGAAGCGGATACAGCAATCAAAGCAAAGAAGAAGGACATCATTTGCAACTTCATCAAATACCACATACAGGACAATTCCGTATTTGTTGACAACAATGCATTTAATGCTACCTATGAAACCGCAAATATGAACAGCAAAACTAAAGTGTTCTACACCTTGTCACTCAATAGTGGAAACAATGCGATGAGTATTACTGATAAAGTCTTTAATGTTCGAAATGTGACATCCGATCCGACTTTGCACAATTTGATAGCCAGGGAATACCTTTATGATTCATCTGACAAACTAACAGCCCGTCGAATATTTTCGTCAGCCAATATTGTGATACATCAAATTGATGGTGCGTTGATCTATGACTTAAATCAGTTCAAATAATCTTTAAGAGCCAAATATTGAAACGATGAGAAATTCAATAAAAATAGGTTTGTTCATGTCGCTGCTATTCCTATCGGGTGTATTGCGCGCTCAAACGACAGGTACTACGATAAGTGGGTATATTTACGACAACCAAGGGCCAATGATCGGGGTCAATGTGACCGAAGTGGATGCGGCCAATCGGTATGTTGCCTATGCTGTTTCGGATGTGAACGGAAACTTTTCATTCAAGATCCAAAATCCAAAAAACCGCATTCGCGTTGCTTGCGTGGGATATCAGGTCCAATTTTTACCCATCAAGGGTACATCCTATAAAGTCAGGATGGTAGAAACGACAACCTTGAAAGAAATTGTTGTGACCACCAAGGCACGATCTGAGTCATCAGGTTTGGCAATTCCTCAAAGGGAAATATCAGGTGCCACGCAGAAAATCGATGCCAGTGAATTTGCAGGCTTAGGAATCAACACCATTGACGAAGCTCTTCAAGGTCGTATCGCTGGTTTGGACATTGTATTCAACTCCGGTAACTTGGGTTCCGGTACCAGCATGCGCATGCGTGGTGCCGCTTCCATCAACAGCACTTCCGAGCCGTTGATTGTTGTGGATGGCAATATTTTGGTAGCTAATACTTCCGGTTTCGATTTCAACAGTGCCAATGATGAAAAATTCGCTCAGTTGTTGAATGTCAACCCGGACGATATCCAATCCATAACGGTTTTGAAAGATGCGGCTTCTACTGCCATCTGGGGTTCGCAAGGGGCAAACGGGGTCATCGAAATCAAAATCAAACGTGGTGCAAGGGGTAATACTAAGGTAACCTATTCCTATAAAGCGTCTGGTACATACCAACCGAATGGTGTTAAGATGATGAATGGAGATCAGTACACGATGTTGTTGAAAGAGGAATATTTCAATCCTAGATTGAATGATGCTGCATCAGACATTGTGGAGTTGAATTATGATCCTTCCTTCTCGGAATATGAAATGTTTAACAACAACACCGATTGGGTGGGAGCTGTCAAACAGCTCGGGATGAGACACAATCACAACCTGTCCCTTTCAGGTGGTGGTGAAAAAGCCAATTTCCGCATCTCTGCAGGTTACGACAAGGAATTCGGTTCCATCATCGCTCAATCGCTGGATCGTTTCACAACACGTGTTGCGTTAGATTATTTCGTATCCGACCGCATCAAGATTGTGACCAATTACAACATGACGTATACGAACAACAATAAGAATTATTCTGACCTATTGTCCTTGGCCTATCAAAAGATGCCTAATATGTCCATTTATGAACAAGATATGAATGGCAATTCCACGGGTGAATATTATCAGATGCAATCTTCTGCTTCAACGGAGCTGGGTGACCAAAAAGGTTATGTGAATCCAATTGCACTGGCTTATCAAGCCAAGAGCAACACCAACACCATCAACATTTCTCCGGAGTTTCAGTTGAAATACAATTTATTGGGGATGACCAATGAACAAACTCAATTGACCTACGAAGGAAAAATTGCTTTCAATGTATTCAATGAATACGGCAGTAACTTTTATCCTTCAAGTTTGTCGACCAGTGGTTGGAATAGTACCAATGTCAATTCTAAAAACACTAGTTCCAATAAAAGGCAGGAATCCATTACGACCCATACATTGACCTTTGTCCCTCGTTTTGATAATCCTGACCATAGTTTCATGATGTTGGTTAGAGGTCAAATGACCAGTGGAACATCAAACAGCCAATCAAATGCAGTCTATGGTTTGCCCAACATTCCTTCAACGAACGTACCAGGTACGATCAATGGATTCTCAACTGGGGTTAGTCAATGGAGGAGTATGTATTATACGAGCTCAGCCCACTATGCTTACAAAGGGAAATACATTGTGGACTTTACCTCTCGTTTGGATGCTACCACTAAGTTTGGACCGAGCAGACGTTGGGGATTCTTTCCTGCCTTTTCCTTAAAGTGGATTGCCAGCGATGAAGAGTTTATGAAATCACAAAAGGTCATTTCCACACTTGGGTTTCGTCCTTCTTGGGGTATCGTTGGAAATCAACCCGGTAGCGAGTACTTGTTTTTCAGCCGCTATACGGCGGGTGCTTCCTATAATGGCGAAGGTTCCATCTATCCGAACAACATTCGTTTGAGCAATCTTCGATGGGAACAGGTTGAAAAGTGGAACCTTGGACTCGATCTTGGTTTCTTTGATGAACGGATAACAGGTGACGTAAACCTTTATACCGGAAATACGACAGACTTGCTTATGTATGGCCGTGGCATCCCATCCTCTTCCGGATATGCAACCTTAAATGTTCAAAATACGGGTAGCATGAACAACACCGGTTGGGAATTGAATCTCCAAGCCAACAAATTGACTCTTGCCCAAAATTTGACAGCGGACATCAATGTTTCTTTTGCCAATAACCGCAACATGTTGACCAGTATGGATGAAACCATCCTGAACAGCATGAATGGAGAGTTTAGTCGTTCAAACGGCACCTATCTGACCCGCATTCAATTGAACAGCGCGCTGGGCTCCATCTATGGTTTTAATTACGACGGTGTCTATCAATATTCCAAGTATTCACCAGAAGAAGTGGTCGGTGTCAGTGGTCCCAACGCACCTGTGGTTCGAAATGATGCTGGAAAGGTGATTTATCTGAAGAATGGTGAACCAAAACCAATGTATTTCAGTTATGGCTCAACTACAGCTTACGAGTTTGTCGGTGGTGATGCCAAATACCGCGACATCAATCACGATGGGAACATCAATGAATTGGACATTGTTTACTTAGGTAGTTCGCTGCCGAAGATTACCGGTGGTTTCGGAGTGCGTTTTAATTACGGTAAATTATCCATGAACAACCAGTTCAACTTCCGCGCAGGCAATAAAGTGGTGAATATGGGTAGAATGAATGCCGAAAACATGTATTCCAACAGCAATCAATGCATGTCAGTCGCATGGCGTTGGCGTGTGGAAGGTGACAATACCTCCATCCCCAGAGCATTGCGCCAATACGGTTACAATTATTTAGGTAGCGATCGTTTTGTGGAAGATGGCTCATTCATCCGATTGAATTATACTCAGTTCGCGTATTCGATTGATCCTAAAATATTAAAAACCATTGGACTTTCACAATTGAGCTTGAATGTCAGCTTGAACAATGTGTTTATTTTGACCAAGTATTCTGGCAATGACCCGGAAGTAGGTTATGGAAATTACCAAATTTCTACGGACTCCAACCGGACCCCACGTTCAAAATCGTTCACCGCAGGTCTCACCGCCTCGTTTTGATGAAATCATATCCATATGAAAATGAAGCATAATTTTAAGTATACAGCCTTATCGGTGGCCTTGGTTGCCGGACTGAGTTCATGCGAAGACTTCTTCAATGTACTTCCGTTGAATGAAATCGTTTTGGAAAGTTATTACACCGAAGAAAACGATATCACCAGTGTTATCAATTCCTGTTATGCAGGGTTGGAAGCTCCAGGGACGATCAATTTGATTGCTGCATGGGGTGAAATGCGATCGGACAATATTGTAGCCGGTACCTCTTTAAGTGAAGATGAAGCACAGATCTTGAAAGAAAACATCTTGCCTACGACAAAATATTCCAATTGGTCACCTTTATACGTAGTCATAAACAGATGCAACACCGTGATGCATTATGCACCCCTTGTCAATAAGAAGGATCCGAATTATACGGATTCGGAATTGTTGGCTGATTTAGCTGAAGTCAAGGCGTTGCGTGCTCTTTGCTATTTTTATTTGATTCGTGCTTTTAGAGATGTGCCATTTGTAACTGAACCATCCATCGATGACGCTCAAAATTATAAAATTGCAGTGACACCTTTCAATGATATTCTGACGTATCTCATCAACGATTTGGAAGCAGTAAAAGAAGATGCCGTCCGTCGCTATCCAAGGGTTCTTGACAATACCTCCAGAATTACGAGGTATAGCATTTATGCCCTGTTGGCCGACCTTTATTTGTGGAAACAAGATTATCCCAAGTGCATCGAATATTGTGATAAGGTCATTGATTTCAAAAAGGAACTTTATGAAGAAGAGATTGCTTTAAAAGGAAACAATACGGATCTGGAACTTTTCAAAGAAATTCCGCTGATTTCGGAACATCCAGCCGGCAGTACGAGAAGTGGTAACGTAGCAACCAAGATCTTTGGAACTGGTAATTCATTCGAAAGCATTTTTGAACTGAATTACGAAGAAAATCAATCCGTTGCAAATGGCTTTATATCTACCTATTATAGTTCCTCATCAGGTTCCATCGGTTACTTTAGTGTCCCTCCTTTTTTGGTGGAAAATATTGCTTCCGGAGTAAACAAGATTTTCAAGATAACCGATTGCCGACATCTGGCATTTATCGAAAAACCAAGCAGCTCCAGCACGCAATATTCCATGATCAAATATGCGAGGACTAATGTATCCTTTGACTCTCCCTTGGCTTCCGCCACAACATTGCCTGTGGTCACCTCCACCCGTCGCTCTGGCAGTTATGCCAATTGGATCATATACAGATTGACCGACATTATGTTGATGAAAGCAGAAGCTGAGATTCAGGTTGGTAAAAGTATGATCAATGATTCAGTTGCATCGAATGTGACATTGAAGCCCTATTTGCAAAAGTCATTTACGTTGGTTTCCGCTGTTTACAATCGTGCCAACAACAAAACAATCCTTAGTTCAGATACTTTGAAATATAGCGATTTTGGTGGTAATTCTGTTATGATGGAAGATTTGGTGCTGTTGGAACGTCAACGGGAACTTCTATTTGAAGGAAAGCGTTGGTTCGACTTATTGAGGAGGGCCAGAAGAGAGGGCAATAATTCCAATTTATCTTTCAATGTCATCCGAAAGCAAACATCAAACACCGGTGCCATTCAAATTAAGTTGACATCCATTGATGGACTTTATTTTCCTTACAGCGAAACTGAACTTAAGAACAATCCGGAATTGAAGCAAAACCCAGCTTACGATACGGATAAAACAACAACCCAATCTGAGTAATCTATTGAACTATGAAAAATATACTGAAAACAACCAATAGGAAGTTTTTTATCCTGATTCTTCTTTTGAGTCAGTTTGCATGGATAAGTTGTGTTGATGATGCAATCGTTCAAAGCTACTACACCTTTACCGGTGAAACGGTTGGGAGCTTTCTAAAGAACCCCAAAAAGGATTTCAGCAAGTTCGTTCGAATCCTGGAAAGATCCAACATGTACGATCAATTGACCACTTATGGAGAATATACGTGTTTTGCTCCAACCAATTCAGCTATTGATACCTTATTGGCTCAAAAGAATTTGACTTCCATCGAAGATTTGTCGGATGCTGAATGCGATACCATTTCCAAAACGCATTTGATTCAGGGCTTATTCTATACCACCGACCTCGAAGTCGGTGCCATTTCCGGAACCAACTTTTTGGACCGTTATTTGATGTACTCCACCACTTCTGATTCGAGCAGCGGTAGGTTAACCGTTGCCTATTTCATCAATAAGACCGCAGAGATGTTGGTTCGAGATGACTCTGTTTTAAATGGAGTGGTGCATACCTTAGATCGAGTAGTAACGGCAAGTAACCGCTTCATACCTCAACAAATATTGAACGACACTACTGTTTCAATCTTTTCGAGCCTATTGTTTATGACAGGTTTGGACAAAAAGATGGAGGTTTATGAAGACAAAAGGTACAAAATCGGTTCAGACTCCATCATAATTGGTAGCGCTGTTACTTCTTGGCCTGACCAAGGCCGAGCTGCCTTTTATCCCGAAAAACGAAAATACGGATTTACAGCTTTTGTTGAACCAAACTACGTTTATCGCAATTATGGAGTTCGTACGGCTCAGGATGTGATTGACAAACTTATCAGTAAGAACCCTCCGTTTACCATGCACGATCCAAATGGTAAATTGACATACGATACCAATTTTAAGGATTCCAACAATGTAGTATACCGATTTATAGCAAACCATCTGATGCCTTGTCTCGGAAATTACAATCAGTGGAATGTGACAACGACCATTCGTGATAATTGTGCCGTCTACGATTTATTGGATCCCCAAGACTTTTACGAAACCTTGGGCCATACCATGATGAAGTTTCAAACTACCCGTGAAGGTCAGTTGTACATCAATCGGCGACGCATCAACGAAGGCGCCAGTGCCGTACGAACTGCAGCCGATCCTTACCAGGCTGCCATACGTGGAGTGCGTGTTTTTACACCGACTGAATCTGGTTTGACCAATCAAGATGCATTAAATGGGGTCTACCATTACATTGATGCCTTGTTGATTTACGATACCTATACCAAGGATGCGCTAAATACGAGAATGCGAATGGATGCGGCAACTTTATCCCCTGATTTTCTAAACAGTCCGGGTAGGCATAGGGCACAGCCAAATGGAAACTTTCCCCTCGTAACTCGCTACAAAAAAAGTTTTGTTGAGAACTTCACGTTCTCCGACCAGACATTGATGGGTCTTCGTGCCGATCCTGATTGGTCACCGAGCTTTCAGCGAAATGGTCTGGACTTTTTGGGTCAATATGACTTTACTGTCAAAATTCCGCCAGTACCAGAAGGTCAATACGAAGTCAGATTGGGTATCAATGCTGGCAACGACCGTGGTATCGTCCAAGTCTATCTTGATGATGAGCCCTGTGGCATCCCTATCGACATGCGTATTTACAAATCGGATCCGAAGATTGGTTCTATAGATGATACGGAAGATTTGGAAGAAAACAAGCGAAATGACAAGGACCTCAAGAACAGAGGTTATATGAAAGGGCCGGATTCGTGGAAAACCAGTAATTTAGGCGATGCAGGTCAATTGTCTTTGCGCAGGTATTTTAATTCCATGCGCATCATATTGACTACCAAAAACTTTGTGGAGGGCGAAACGCATTATTTGCGATTCAAGTCAGTAATTGACAACCCTCGAGGCATTTTCCCATTCGACTTTTTGGAAATGTGCCCAAAGAGTGTCTATGGAAATGTTGAGGGAGAGGATACACATTAATAGTAAATAAACACCAATATGAATATGAATTTGTTAGGAATCATACAAAGATATTTGCTGGTTTTCAGTGTCTTCCTCATGCTCTATGCTTGTACTGACGACACCTGGAACCAACATTACGAGTCAAATCTGAGCCAAACATCCGACAAAACACTTTGGGATCAGTTGCTGGAGCAAGATTCATTGACCAATTTTCGGGAAGTGCTGGATAGTGTGAAAGTGATGAATGGGCATAAGATGACCCCCATCCGATACTCGGAATTGTTGAAAGACCAATACTTCACCGTGTTTGCGCCCATAGACAACTCATTTGATAAGGATAGCTTGCTGGCTCTTTGTGCTACAACGGCAGGAAACAAAATCGTTGAAGAGCAATTCATCATGAGTCATTTGTCCAGATCGCCTTATTCGTTGTCTCCCTACACGAATGTTATGGTTCACTTGTTAAATAATAAGTATTTGCCATTCAAGGATTCTACATTTGCGGACGTGCCACTTCTAGTTGAGCAATCCAACATCATAGCCAAGAATGGATTGATTCATTTTATGAATGGTCAAATACCCTACATGCGGAACATTTTCGAATCCATCGTCGATTTGCCGGAATACAGCGGAATGGGAGCCTATTTGTCCAAGTACCAAAAGGATTCCTTGAACGAAGCAGCCAGTTTGATTGCTGGTGTAAACGACATGGGTGTACCAGTCTACGTCGATTCGGTCATCATCGAAAAGAACCAATTGTTGAATAGTTTCGGCCTCATCAACTCCGAGGACAGTTCGTTTTTCATGGTCGCACCTTCAAAAGCAGGTTGGGATGCCGCCTATTTGACGGTTTCGAAATATTTCAATTATGGAGCCATCAATGGAGCCGATTCGTTACGCAGTTATTGGACCAATTTTTCCATGATGAAGGATTTGTTCTTTAATAAGACCATGCAGTTGTCTCCTCAGGATTCACTCATTAGTAACCAATATTGGAACAAGCTTCCCAAGCAACATGTATTTTATAAACCATTCTTACCTGGGGGTATTTTGGATGGAGCAGTGCCTGTGAAAGCCAGTAATGGTATTATTTATAAGGTGAACACTTGGCCGTACAACTTGGAAACCGTCTTTTTTACGCCCATTATTACGGAAGCAGAATCCGACAAGAACATTCGTTGGGTGAGCAAAGACTCGTTCAATGTGTATCAACGCCAGTATTATGCGGATAGTGTGTCCAACAACGGTTACTTGGATGTCGTTCCTAAAACACCATCCGTGCAGACTGATATTACCTTTTCCATTCCCAATACATTGTCGGGCAAGTACGATATTTGTGTGGTCATGCTTCCTAGAAACATTACGGAACGTACGGATAAGCGTGGCAACAAGTTCAGTGCCTACCTCACCTACAATCTAGCCAATGGTACTACGCCAATTACACCTATAGTGTGTAAAACCAAAGGGGGTTTGACTTATTTTACGAACAATGTAAACAGAGTTGATACGATTTTGTTGAGGACCGAAACATTGCCAAGTTGCAATTATAAGCAAAGCAAAATCACCGTTACGGTCCGTTTAAAGAGTATTGTTACACAGAAAGAAATCAATGCCAAAACATTTACCAACCAAATGTACATTGACTGTCTGTATTTGAAACCCCGACAAGATTAATTCCGATGACGATGAAAAAAACAATAATTCATAATCTTGAGATGAAACTAGTAAGCGGAATAATTCTGTCGCTTTTTGCAGTCATGGTTTATGCCCAAGACGCAGGTTCGCAAATTCCACAGAGGAAAGTCGTTACCCTGGATAAGGGAATGAAGCAGGTGACTGGACAAGTCGTTGATGCTTCTACCGGTGAACCTTTGGTCGGTGTGCAAATACAGGCTTACGACAAAAATAAGTACGCTGCAATGACCAACGAAGACGGAAAGTATACCATCATCGTTCCCGACTTTGTCACCTCATTGACTGCGCATGCCGATGGATTCGGCTTGATTATTTGTCCGATTGACACGAAGAACAAACAAGCCAATGTGAAACTTTATACGAATGAGTTCACACCATTGTATGATTCTAAAATCAAAGCAACCAAAGAAAAGACGGCAAGCATCAATTCATTGAATGCTGATGTAAGCGTTGACCAACAAGTGCAAATCAACTTGGGCGCCGATGTACGCAGCATCGTTCGTTCCGGCCAACAAGGTATTGGTGCCATGTTCCTGATGAATGGTTTGAATTCCTTGGTTTCCAATGCACAACCTTTGGTCGTTATTGACGGTGTCATTGTAGACATGCAATATGGTAGAGCTTCCATTCACGATGGATTTTATACAAATTTGCTGGCAAACATCAATGTCGGTGATATTGAGAATGTCAGTGTTTTAAAAAATGGAACGGCTTTGTACGGTGCCAAGGGTGCCAATGGCGTCATGCTCATCAACACCAAGCGTAATAAAAGTATGGCCACCAAAATCGATGTGGATATTACGGGTAGCTTTGAAAATGTACCCAATCTTCCAGACATGATGGATGCCACCGACTACCGCTACTATGCTTCGGAACTCTTGGGAACGACAGGTACAAAATTAACGGAGTTCAAATTTCTGAAATCTGATCCCAACTACTTCTATTACAAGCAGTATCACAACAATACCGACTGGAAGAAGCAAGTATACCGTGATGCATTTTCACAATCCTACGGCATCAATGTTCAGGGTGGTGATGACATAGCCAGTTACAATTTGTCCGTAGGTTATGGCAATGCAAACAGTACCTTGAACAACTTCAACATGTCTCGGTTTAACTTGAGATTGAATTCAGACATCAATCTATCCAGATACCTCGATGTTCGATTCGATGCTTCGTATAGTGACGTGAACCGTAACCTAAGAGACGATGGGGTTGCTGAAAACGTGAACAATTCGACCATCACTTCGATTGGATTGCTTAGTTTGATCAAATCTCCTTTCTTGAGTCCCTACCAGTACGATATTTACGGTAATCAATCCTCCTTTCTTTCCGACGCAGACGATTATTTGAATGAAGTAATCGGATCGGAAGCCTCTTTGGCCAATCCCTCCTCCATGTTGTATTATGGGGATGGATTGAATAAGAATAATTTTGGCAACCGCATGATTAATCTGGCAATAACGCCGATTTATAAATTGAATCGCTACCTCACCTTGAGAGAACATTTCAACTTCACGCTGGTCAACACCAATGCAAATTATTATACGCCGTTGCGCGGTATGCCGTCACTCATTATCGAAGACATTACCACGGTTGAAAATGTGGCCAAATCCATGTCTTCTCATACCAATTCGTTTTCGAGCGATACCAAGCTGGATTGGACAAAATCCTACAACAGCCACAACGTGCATTTCACAGGTGGATTAAGGATTTATAGCATGTTGTATGCCATGAATATGTTGCAGGGCTACAATACCGGAAACGATAAGACCCCAAACATCAACACCAGTTTGAGCTACAAATCGACTTCCGGTGTGGATGACAAGAGTTTGTCTTTGACGTACTATGCCTTGGGTGATTACAATTTCCAAGGTAAATATTTCCTCTCTGGTGGATTAAGCATGGAAGCTTCCTCCCGTTACGGCAGTGAAGTGGACGCCGGTTTGAATCTATTTGGTGTTTCATGGGGCTTGTTTCCCTCCATTCAAGGATCTTGGGTCGCAACCAATGAAGAATGGTTCAAATCCAACAGTTTGGTAAATTTCATGAAAGTCAATGCCGGTTTCGATGTATCCGGTAATGATGATTTGGATTGTACGGCTTCCAGAACTTATTTCGGCGCTGTCCGTTTGCTCAATGCCGTTGATGGTTTGGTGATTTCGAACATTGGAAATACCAAACTTCAGTGGGAATCGACCAAGCGATTTACGTTTGGAACAGACATGAATCTATTGGAAAATAGAATGAGCCTATCCATTAACCTCTTCAAAAGCCAAACTGACAATCTGCTTAGCTTAAAGAAGATGGATTACGTTGGAGGAATCGGACGTATGTGGAGCAACGATGGCGCATTGGCCAATATGGGCTATGACGTGTCTTTTAAAGTACGATTGTTGAATATGAAATCCGTGAAGATGGAAGTTGGCGCCAGTTTGGGTCATTATGAAAATGAACTGACTAGACTTCCTGACAATGAAACAAGAAACATTACTGAAATGTATGGTGCGACCATTCTCTCCAAAGTAGGTTCTCCAATCGGCTTGTTCTATGGCTATCAGACCAATGGCGTCTATTCAACGACCAAAGACGCACAAGATGATGGAAAGTACATCGTGCTTAAAAACGGTGTGAAAAAGTACTTTGAGGCTGGAGACATCAACTTTGTAAGCCAAAACGATCTGGAAATCAATGATAATGACCGAGTGGTCATTGGTAATCCAAATCCTGATTTTTACGGAAATCTTTTTGCGAATGTAAGTTTGAAGAATCTGAAATTGAGTGCGGTATTCAACTATTCGTTGGGCAACGATGTTTTCAACTATCAACGGATGGTTTTGGAAGGTGGTTCCAATTTTTACAACCAAACAACAGCCATGAACAACCGTTGGACAACGGAGGGGCAAGTCACCGATATCCCAGTGGTAACGTACAAAGACCCGATGGGTAACAGCCGTTTTTCCGACCGTTGGATTGAAGACGGTTCTTATCTTCGCTTAAAAACGGTAACCCTCAGTTATACCTGGCCCATTCACAACACGTACCTACAAGGGTTGACGATATGGGGTTCAGCCAACAACCTTTGGATGTTGACCAAGTATTTGGGAAGCGATCCGGAAACCTCAATAAGCAATGACGTGCTACTACAGGGAATAGACAGAGGGCTTTTGCCTCAATCCAGGAACTTTGCCCTTGGACTAAAGATTAATATCTAATTGTTAGAACTATGAATAAGAAAATCCTTCTATATTTTTCTGTCGGTATTCTGTCGTTGACCAGCTTGACCGGATGTCAGGGTCTATTTAATCTGGACTCCGAACAAGTATTGTTTGTTGAGGACAACCCCTTGGATGCACCGACCGATACCGTTTATTCCGTTATTGGCATTCTCAAGAAAATGCAAATAATTGCTGACCGAACTTTGCTGTTGGGCGAGATTCGTGGCGATTTGGTTAGTTTGACTCCCGACGCAAGTTTACAACTGCAAGCGATAGCCAATTTTACCGCTGATACCGACAATGATTACAATGCGCCTGAAGATTATTATGCCATCATCAATAATTGCAATTACTTCATTGCCAATGTGGATACTTCGCTGAAGAAACGGAACAGCCCAGTGTTTATGAAGGAATATGCCGCTATTAAAACGTTTAGGGCTTGGACATACCTCCAACTTGCACAGATCTATGGATCGGTACCTTTCATAACTGAACCCATTCTAACAGAGAAGCAAGCATCTCTCAATTATGAAAAAAAGGACATCAAAGCCATTGCCGCTTATTTTATTGATGACTTGATTCCCTATATCAACACTCCTTTTCCATCCTATGGATCCATTGGTGGATCGTCATCCCAAAACTTTTTTATTCCAGTTCGCTTGCTACTTGGCGATTTGTGTCTTTGGTCTGGTAAATACAAAGAAGCTGCAACCTATTATCACGATTATTTGACTTTGATCAACCGACCTATGCCCACGCAGACAAGCAGATCGCAGTGGACGAATTCTACCAATACGTTCGAAGGTTATCCAATGAATAGCTTCAGCAGTAATTTTTCAGTTATTGATGGAGATATTCTGTCATATATTCCAATGGAGACAACCAAATTCAATGGTTTGACGAGCGATTTGGTAAATGTCTTCAATTCGACGACTTTGAATAAGAACTTTTATCAGGCAACGTTCTCCAATGCGTTGAAGGAGTTGTCAAAAAAGCAATCCAATTGCAAAGTATATGAAAATGCGTTGACTTTAACCCGTGATACGCTTTTCGCTCCAGCCGAAAACAACACCAACAGTCTTTTTGTGGGCGACCTTCGATTGGCTGCTGTTTTCACTCACAATACAGTGAGCAACAATGCATTCAATACTTTTTCGACCTCCTACCAGAGCATTTCGAAATTTAACGGACAAGTTTTTACATATAGACGTTCCGTAATCTATTTGCGTTATGCCGAAGCCATGAATAGAGCAGGCTATCCAGAAGCCGCTTTTGCCGTTTTGAAATATGGACTGACTGAGGCAAATATTAGGAAGTATGTTGATTCAACCGAAATCAATGCTGCCGGAATTCTTTTAGCTTGGGATAGAAACTTCACGACCTTGAATACTTTGGGAATTCATTCCAAAGGAAGTGGCGAGGCGAATGCCAACAAAAAGTATGTCATTCAGCCTCAATTGAGCAAAGCTGATTCCATCAATTTTGTAGAGGATTTGATTTGTGATGAGATGGCGCTTGAATCAGCGTTCGAAGGTTATCGTTATTACGATCTAATGCGCATCACCATGCATCGAAATGATTTGAACAATACGGACAATAATGATTATCTTGCAACTAAAGTGGCAGGCAGAAAAGGTGCCACTCAGTTTAACCAAGATTTGTATGATGACTTGAAGATTCAAGCAAATTGGTATTTACCCTTGAAATAATATAATTTTTTGTTCACTAATTAATTCACGTTTAATTTTAAACCACTATGAAAAAACGATTACTAATGATCGGGCTTTTGGCGTCTAGTTTGACGATGATGGCCCAGGAAATCTTCAACTTCGGTTTTGAGACTCCGTCTTCGAGCCTGACAGTTGGGAAGTTGGACATGGTCAGTTTCCTTGCAGGGGATACCCATGATTCCATCAGCACTACCGCCAAAAGTGGCACAAATGCACTTATGTTGCTGAATGCCAATACTGTTGCTGGTGCCAATTACCAGCGCGCTTTGAAGTTCCGAGACCTTCCTATTGAAGCCAATACCTCCTATCGGTTGACTTTCTGGGTGAAGGGTGACAACTCTTATACACTTGCAGGTGGTACCACAAGTACTGCCACCAATATCAGGGCAAGAATGCTTGTCGGTAAGGAAAATGCAGATGTACCTTTTGTTGGAACAGGCAATAAGGCATTTGATTACAACTTTACCGGTTTTGATCCAGCAAACTGGGTTAAGAAGACTGCCGTTTTCTACTACTCCACCGACGATGTTCAGAAGGCCTACTACAAATCCTTGAATCCCGATTCAGTAGATTTGGTAACTAAGTACTTCTTAAACTTGAATGTGTACAACCCTGGTACTTATTACTTGGATGATATTTCCATTAAGAAATCCACCATCAAAGGAATCACGTTCAATGGTGATGTCATTAAAGTTGATTTCGGCTATGCCATCAATGGTGATGCCCTTCGTGCTGGTAAAGATTACGAAACGGCTGTACTTCCAGTTGATGTTGCCAACGTAACCCTGGACGGTGTTAAATTGGATGTTGAAGCAGTTGAAGTGCAAAAGACTGGTTTTTATATCTTCTTGGCTACAGGCTATTTGGATGACACTGCAGAAGGCAAACTTAAGGTAAGCTTTACAAACCCAGTTGCTAGCACACTTGCATTGAAATACACCGATGCATTGCGCCCGAACTCTTGGGACCCGACTTCCGACATGAAAGTAGCCAGTTTCACCGATGAAGATGCCAACTACGACATGAACCTTTCCGGAATTGCTTCCACCCTTTATTCTGAACCTTTCCTGAAATCAGCAACTCCTGAAGACGGATCGTTTAGTTTGCCTTACAACACACGTACCTTCCAATTGACGTATAGTAAGAAAGTTGACTGCGGCACAGCAACTGCCACTTTAGCTGGACCAAAAGCTGCATATCAACTCAATTTGGTTGAAACCGGATTTTCCAGTACGTTGACCTTTAACGTAAAAGAAGCCGATGTATTAAGTGATTCGGGTGAGTATTTCCTTACCGTTAAGAATCTGACCAGTGAAATGGGCACTCCTGCTAAAAATACCGTAATATCGTTGGAATATGGAATTCCTACTGCCGGTGCCATTGATACGTTGTACAACTCCGAAAAAAGTTGGGCAGCCAATGCAAATAGCTCAATTCCCAATGGTTTTAAACGAATTATTGGAACGACTGTAACCGAACAAAATGTTAATACTACTGCGAATAGATTGTTTACATTCCCTGCTGGCGGTGAATATACAAGAGGCATCTATCTTTGCTACAGAGACGGTGTTAAATCCGATTTCATTTATGGATTGTATGAAGATAAACGTTTGCACTTGAAGCCAGGCAAATACAATTTCTCAGTGCGTACCAATCAATGGCAACAATCAAATAAGAGAATTGTTGACTTCTCTTTGTGTAAATTGGATACAGTTCCAATTCACAAGTTGGAGCTCACTGGAGGATCACAACTTGCGAATGCAAGTGCTGCTATTACAGGTTCTGTTGTTAATAGCGCAAACTTCACCATAACGGAAGAAAGTGATTATCTGATGGATTTCGCTTCACGATCTGCTTCTGGTTGGGATGCCCTTATTTTGGGTAAGATCCTGTTGATTAAGACTCCTTCCACCAGCTTCCTGTACAGCTCAAATTTGGATACTAAACTGGCAAGTGCAACTTCTACAAAAATCAGTATGGATTCGTCAATTTATGATGGTGTGGCTAAAATTGCATTGTCAACGGTGATTCAAAAATATGTTGGATTTTCTGGAACTTCTCCCAGTGTCTATACTGCCGCTATTGCTGATGTGGATTCATTCATAGTGAAGGCGGTTGCCTATAAAGCGAAGGTTGATGCGCATTTTGCCAGTATTGTAACGTATGGTACCAATTTTGCTGCAGCAAAAACTACCAGAGACACCTATACCGGTACGAAGTACGCTACATTGGATTGTTATCCCAAACTGGAGAACGTGATTGCATTCTATGAAGGCAAGGCTTTGACCAGCGATGACTCCCTGAAGATGGCCAACGATTCACTACCTTTCTACACGAACTTGATGAAGAATACGGTAACGGTTGCCATACCTGCTTTGAAGTATCGTCTGAATAAAGCCCTAACGCTTGCAAGATCATTGAAAGTTCCCGTTCCTGAAGCTGATTTGGCTGCTGCTGAAGCAACCATGAAAGACGATGATCAGATTGCACACGCTCTTTTGATCAAGATCAAGCAATACCTCAGCCACAATTTGGCATTGGATTCCCTCAAGCTTGGAAGCTCGTTGTTGGATTCGACCGCCAAAGACAGCGTGGATATGACTTGCTTCATCAAGAACCCGAACTTCTATACCGCCCAGACAACCAATACATTGGGTATGAATGCGTTCCCGGGATGGATATCCAGCTATGCTGCTGCTGGTATCAACGACGTGGCTACACCTTCCAATCCTGTAAGAGATTCCTATGTAATCCTTTTTAACGCCAAAGTGGATTCCTTCTTCCAAGTTGTTACCGGTCTTCCCAATGGTGTGTACAATGTTGACATGCACGTTCGTACCGGTTTGGTTGGAACCAGTGGTGTAACCCAAGCTGATATCGATAAGTTCATGAAGTTCTATGTTATTCATGGAACGGATACCACCAATGTTGGCTTTATCCAAGCTGGTTACGGTTTGCCTTCTACGTATGTTTCCGTTAGAAACGTAACCGTAACAGATGGTACTTTGACGCTGGGTATCAAGACTACCACATCTCCTTTCGCAGGTTACTCTGCTACCATGTTCTGGGGTGATCCTAGCCTCTGGATGGTTGACAAAGCCGGTACCTACACAGGTACTAAGGAAATGGCTGTTAAACCAACTGTTAAGGAAGTCCAATACTATACCATCCAAGGTTTCCGTATGAACGCTCCAGGCAGAGGTCTGAACATTGTCAAGTCCATTTACGACAACGGTAGTGTTAAAGTAGAAAAAGTAATGATCCGATAGGTTTTCAGTATTGCTGATCATCTCCATTCATGCAGGTGGGGATTCGAAAGAATCCCCACCTGTTTTTTTCAATCATTCTCCATTTTTCCCAATTTTTTTTTGATGAAAAAATACTTGACAACATTGCTAATCAAAGCTTTGTTTCCACTTGCTGTGTTCGCCAGTAACGAACCCATCGTGCTGGAAGCCGAAAAAGCGGTGCTTGGTGCCGATTTTTCCCAAGGAAGCGACGGCTTGATTCAATATGTCTATCCCAAAACAAACAATGCAGCCTTTAATCCTGGCACCAGTGATAAAGTGCTGACATTTGCCGTCACTTTTTCTGAAGCCGGCACTTACGAACTTTATGCACGCCTGCGTGTGGGAACTGGAGGTTTCAACGACGATAGTTTCTTTTTCGGTAAGACTTTTGGTGCATTATCTGCTACCAATACTGACAGTTGGGCCTATGTCAACGGACTTGCCTCAGGTGGCTACACAAGTGACAACGATATCGTAGGTTATCAAGGTTCTACAGGCACTCAAGCCTGGAAGTGGCTCAATATTTCTGAATACTACAACAATTCAACCCCTGCTACTTATACCATTTCGGCACCCAATACCACGATGACTTTTCAAATCGGTTCCAGAGAAGATGGTTTGGATCTGGATAAGATTGCTTTCTGCAGGGCAGAATATCAATACACGGTCAAAAACTTGAATTTATCGGAACCTGGCTCGGATCCAACCCTGTATTACAATTTACAGGAAACGTACATCAACCCCGTCATACCTGGCGATCATCCGGACCCATCATTATTTAAAATGGGAGATGATTTTTATTCCAGCGGTTCCTGTTTTCATTTTACGCCTTTTTCTCCCATTTTGCATTCCAAAGATTTGGTGCATTGGGAAGTCATTACTAACGTCGTACCATCCAATTGGTCAGGATTAAACAGCAGTGCTCCTTCTGCCGGAGTATGGGGCGGTACGTTAACGTATTTTAACAATACGTACTGGTTTTATTTTTCAAATACAGCCGGAGGTGGACAATACTTCTGTAAAGCCACGACACCGTCCGGCCCTTGGTCTGCACCGGTTAAAGTGAACACGACGGCCGAAACAGGTGCCATCGGTTATGACAATTCAATTTTCATCGATGACGACGGTACGCCGTATATGTTGATCAAACCCGGTCAGTTTGTGAACCGGATTCAAAAAATAAGTTCCACTGGGCACCTAACTGGCAGTGTCATCAATTTGGATTGGGTCAACACAGGAAGTAAGTACAGTTGGGCTGAGGGTCCTGTCATGTGCAAGCGCAACGGTTGGTATTATTATTTCGTAGCCGGTAACGTTGCCGGTGGCCAATACGTTTTGCGATCCAGAACCTTGACCTCCGACTCCTTAAGTTGGCAAGCCATGGGCAATTTCTTCGAAACGGTGACGGATGCCAACGTGATGTTCCGGAATCCCAACCACATTTCGCAACCTTTCATGCTTTCTGACAGTACTTGGTGGACCATTTCCCACAGTTACGAGAACCTGAGTACCGATCGTTGGGATGGAAAAGGCCGCCAAGGTTTATTGCACCAAATCGTTTGGGATGCCAATGGAAAACCGACTGGTAAAGCGGCAACCACTGCTCCTGTCATCAAGCCTGCATTGACCGCAACCAAAATACCTTGGAAATTGCCCCGATCAGATCAATTTGACAGCGAAGTTTTGAAGCTCGGTTGGCATTTTCTGAATCCAACCAACGCAACCAAAACAACGCTCAGTGTTCGGCCGGGTTGGGTGACGTTGACTCCTGGTGCCGATAGTTGCCACTTACTGCAAAAAGATGCCGGTCACTTCTATACCCTTGTTACAAAGGTTGTTGTTAAAGCAACCACGAACGGTCAAGCTGCCGGATTTTATTTGACGAACGGGAACATGACCAAAACGCTCAAGCTCACCAGCGGGTACAATAACGGCAGGAAATTGACCTTTTCCATGCTAGCGACGAGCTTTGAAGTTCCCAACGAAATCGGTGATACCGTTTGGTTCCGGCTAGAAAGGAAGGAGCATCTGCTGACCGGTTCCTACAGTGCGGACGGATTGAATTGGACACAATTGGGAAGCCCCATCAATGCGCTGTCCATCGATCAGTCTCAAGATAACTACAATTCATGGGTAGGAAACAGCCATGGACTTTTTGCGAAAGGTATTACAGCTGCCTTTGACCAATATTCCTACCGTGACGGGTTCTCTGCTTTGCCACTGATGAGCCGTGAAAATCAATACGGTGTAGAAACCGTGACAAAAACCGTCGGGAAAGTTGTTTCCAATACTTCTTCCATGGGTGGTTGGCTCATGCTGGGAGGTGTTGACATGGGAAATAAGTCGTGCAAGGCATCACGCATCGAAGTGTCCGCAGCATCGAATGTTGGCGGAACGCTCGAAGTATGGATGGACGATTTGGAACGAACAGGTACGAAACTGGCTGAAATCGTCGTAACCAATACTGGAAGTGCAGATACCTGGAAGACTTTCTCGGCCGACATTCCCGACACCTTGGGTCAACACGATTTGTTTTTCCGATTCAAAGGGCCAAAAAATGCCTTTTATCTGAATACTGTGCGACTGGTTTCAGACAAGATTTCAAGTATTCCTTTGGTTAAAAACGAATCCAAAAAGTTCCATATTTATCCAATTCCATCGACCGATTTTTTTCATATTGAACTTGGAAGCAAGGCCCAAGAGGCAAGCTACCGGATTTTTAGTTTGAACGGACAAATGCTCGAAAACGGACATTTTTATGGAACATCAACGGTGGGTGCTAAACTTCGGAGCGGCGCCTATTTACTCGTGTTGAAAACAGACATGCACAATCAAACCTGCAAATTATTTAAAAAATAAGATGATGACTATCAGTAAGAAAATTAGTACGCTGACCCTCGCGTTAGGCCTAACCGTAACTCTTATGGCACAAAACACCGCGGTATTCGACAATTACCAATACAAGGCGGTGAACCGCTTTGCAGAGCAGAAGGCCAAAAATCAATTCCAAAATCCCATTTTGGCGGGATTCATGCCCGATCCCAGCATTTGCCGGAAAGGTGAGGATTACTATTTGGTGAATTCTACCTTCAGCTATTTCCCTGGTGTGCCCATTTGGCACAGCAAGGACTTGGTGAACTGGAAGCAAATCGGCCACGTGCTGAATCGTGAGTCGCAGCTGCGCCTTCGCAACTCTTCTATGTCGCAAGGCGTCTACGCACCGGACATCAAGTACAATCCGCATGACAACAAGTTTTACATGATCACCACCGGAACCGGTTATGGCAGCACCACGATCGTAACGACGGACGACCCTAAGAAACAGAACTGGAGTGACCCCATCGTGTTGAACGACGTTCGTGGCATTGACCCTGGCATCTTCTTTGATGATGATGGAAAATCATACATCCTCAACAACGAAGAACCTTCTTATAAGGCTGAATACGATGGACACCGTGCCATTTGGATTCGTGAGTTCGATTGGAAAAACGGAAAAACGGTAGGCTCCAAACAAGTGGTTATCGACAAAGGTATTCGTAAGGAAGACAAACCGATTTGGATTGAAGGCCCACACCTCTACAAGATCAAGGGCATTTACTACCTGATGTGCGCCGAGGGCGGTACGGCCGATTGGCATTCCGAAGTGGTGCTCACCGCAGACAAACCTTTTGGGCCTTATACGCCGTGTAAAATCAATCCCATTCTGACTCAACGCCTGCTTCCCAGGAATCGATTGAATCCGATTACCTCTTCAGGCCATGCCGACTTGGTTCAAACCGCTGCTGGTGATTGGTACGCAATATTCCTGGCTTGCATGCCGTATCGTGGTGGCCTTTACAACACAGGACGGGAAACGTTCATGCTACCTGTGACATGGAAAGACGGTCAACCCATCATCCTACCCGCTGGAAAGGAAATACCTTATACCATCGACAAATCTGCCGAACAACTTAAACTCGAAAAGAAATGGGGTGTCAAAGGCTTCGATTTTTACAATCCCGGACCTCTTTGGACCTCCAAGGGTTTGAACGATCATGCCATTTTTGTGCGCAATCCAGTCGGGAACTTTTATTCGATCGATTCGAAGAACCAGTTGACTTTGACTTTGAAAGATGCCGCGTTGTGGGAACGTTCCAACCCGGCTTTCATCTGCCAACGCATTACGTCCTGGTATTTCACGGCGAGCACCAACGTGTCATTTAATCCGACTTCACCCAAGGAGTTTGCCGGTTTGGCCTTGTTTCAGAACGAAACCCATTACATGCAGTTCGGCAAAACCATCGATTCGACCACCCAAAAACCTGCTTTATTGCTTGAATCGTTCAAGCGCGGGAAAAGTTTGAGCCGTTACATGGTTGTGTTGCCCGAAAACGTCTCGCAAAGCAAATTATCCTTAAAGGCTGAAGCGGTTAAGCCGGATGCTTATGCTTTCAGCTATTCTACGGACTTGGGAAAAACTTGGAAAATGGTAGGTGAACCTTTGGATGCAACCATGCTGAGCACTGAGATCGCGACTGGTTTCCAAGGTGCGCAGATTGGAATTTATGCCACCAGTAAACTTTTTCGTTGATGAAAAAATTGAAACTTTTCCTCTTTGTTTTATTGGCTGCGACCCATACGGGATTGACATTTGCTCAACGCACACTGTTCAGCCTGAACGATGTGAAATTGTTGGAGAGCCCCTTTCTGGCAGCTCAACAAACCGATATCGAATACATCATGTCCCTCGACCCTGACCGATTGTTAGCGCCCTTTTTCAGGGAAGTTGGACTGACTCCGAAAACAAAACCATATGGCAACTGGGAAAGCATGGGCCTTGACGGACACACAGCCGGTCATTACCTCACCGCTTTGGCCCAAACTGTGGCCATCACCGGCGATGCAAAAGCTGCCGAGCGGCTCATTTACACCATCAATGAAATCGAAAAATGTCAGATCGCCTCAGGTGACGGCTTCGTCGGAGGTACCCCTGGAAGTAAGAAGATATGGGCGGACCTGCCCACTGCAAATTTCAACACTAGTGATGGATTGAAGGGAACCTGGGTGCCTTGGTACAATCTGCACAAAACATATGCAGGTTTACGGGACGCTTGGCTGTTGACCAAGAATGAAAAAGCCAAGAAGCTATATTTGAACTTGTGCGATTGGGCTTACAATCTGACCTCCAAATTGACCGATGTGCAAATGCAACGTATGCTGGCTACCGAACACGGAGGTATGAACGAAGTATTGGCAGATGCCTATGTGATTTCAGGCAACACGAAATACTTGGATCTTGCCAAACGGTTCTCGCACCAAAACCTGCTGAAACCGTTGATGAACCAACAAGACAAATTGACCGGCATGCACGCCAATACGCAGATACCAAAAGTAGTAGGTTTCGAACGCATCGGCGAATTGACAAAAGATACCACATGGGAAAAAGCCGCCGAGTTTTTCTGGCAGAATGTAACCGAAAAACGTTCCATCGCTATTGGAGGAAACAGCGTGGCCGAGCATTTCAACCCGACCAACGATTTCTCGTCCATAATGGAGACCAAGGAAGGCCCGGAAACTTGCAACACCTACAACATGTTGAAGCTTTCCAAAATGCTCTGGCAACGCACCGGCAATACCAAATACCTGGAATTTTACGAAAAGGCGATGTTCAACCACATCCTTTCCTCGGAGCATCCCCACGGTGGTTTCGTCTATTTCACACCGGTGAGGCCCCGCCATTACCGCGTTTATTCCGAAGCGCAGGAATCGTTTTGGTGTTGTGTCGGCACCGGTTTGGAAAACCATACCAAATACGGCGAACTCATTTATGCATACGACCAAAAGGATTTGTATGTGAACCTTTTCGTGCCTTCCATTTTGAATTGGAAGGAAAGCGGTTTGACCTTGACGCAAACAGGCGACTTGTCCAAAGGTAATCAGGTGGTTCTAAAACTGAAGCTTAAAAAAGCAGCGACTTTTACTTTGAAACTGCGCCGCCCGATATGGACCAAACCGATGGAATTTGCCGTCGTGGTCAATGGACAACCGACCACCTACAACATAAGTGGTGACAACTATGCATCACTGAAGCGCAAATGGTCCGATGGCGATGTGATTGAAATTCGCATGCCCATGCATCTTAGAGCCGAATATTTACCGGACGGTTCCAAATGGGCAGCATTCGAATATGGTCCCTGGGTATTGGGGGCTGAAACAGACACCACCAATTTGACAGGTCTGGAAGCTGGAGGAAGCCGAATGGGGCATGTAGCCAACGGACCTGCATATCCAATTGATCAAGCCCCGTTTTTCATAGTGGATAGGCTCAATCCGGAAGACCTGTTCAAATCGGTGGGTACTGTAAACCATTTCTCCATCAAAGGTTCGATTTCGCCCGAAAAGTACCAAAACTTGATGCTGAAGCCCTTCTATCAGATACACGATGCGCGATACATGGTTTATTGGAATGTTTTGTCGCCCTCGGAATACGTTCAGGTACAGGAAGATCGCAGGCACCTGGAGGAAGAGCTTCTAGCATTGGACAACCGTACACTCGACCAGGTCAGACCAGGCGAACAACAACCCGAAAAAGACCACAACCTGAAGTTTGAACGCAGTCAGACCGGCATCAATATGGACCGTCATTGGCGTCATGCCAACGGATGGTTTAGCTACGACCTCAAAAAGCCTTCGACCGAGAAAGTCACATTAATGGTGACCTATTGTGGGAGCGATGTGAATCGTACGTTCAATATATTGATAGATAACGAATTGCTAAAGACTATCAAGTTGGAGGATGGCCTTCGCGGTAAGTTCTACAGCCGAGAATACGACATCCCTGCCGAACTGATTCGTCGGGATACCGACGGAGTGCTGACCGTGAAATTTGAAGCCGCAGCTGGATCCATGGCTGGTGGCATATACGATGTTCGTTTGCTGAAACCGTAATGAAAAAAACCATGAGGAAATCCCTTAAATTGAGTTTTGCAACAGTTGTTTTGCTGTTGATTTCTGCCAATGTGCCTCTTTGGGGAATCGGTGGTGCTGCATACATCACCAATGAGCCGTTAAAAGGAGTCTTTCCTCTTTCTGTACCTGAAAAGGCAGCGTCCTTGTACATCAGTGGTGAAGACTTTCCAGGAGTAATTCGTGCTTTGAACGATTTGAAAACGGACATCGGCAAAGTTACCGGAAGAGAACCGTCTGTGTCATTCGGCAAACCCAAAAGCAACGAAATGCCTGTTTTGGTCGGAACGTTGGGTAAAAGTGACTTGATTGACGGTCTGATTCGTTCAAAAAAATTGGATGTGTCAGGAATAAAAGGTCTTTGGGAACATTATCTCATCCAAGTGGTTGCCAAGCCCATGCCCGGCGTTGAACAAGCATTGGTCATCGTAGGCAGTGACAAACGTGGTACTATCTATGGTATTTACGACGTTTCTGAGAAAATCGGCGTGTCCCCCTGGTATTGGTGGGCAGACGTACCTGTGGCCCATCAGGATCGATTGTACGTCAAAAACGGCAGCTATTCCGAAGGCCCCAGTGTCAAGTACCGAGGCATCTTCATCAACGACGAAGCACCTGCCCTGAGCGGTTGGGTGGCTGAGAAATTCGGTCAGGTCAAACCCAGTGAGAACCCGCCCATTCGTGGTGGCGTGGCCAATTACGGTCGTGAATTTTATTCCCGCATCTTTGAGTTGATGCTACGTATCAAGGCCAACTACCTGTGGCCTGCCATGTGGGGAAACGCCTTCAACGAAGACGATGCAGAGAATCCCCGGTTGGCCGACGAGTACGGCATTGTCATGGGTACTTCGCATCAGGAACCGATGGTTCGTGCCCAACAAGAGTGGGACAGAAGGTATGCCAGAACCCTCGGACAGTGGGATTACAAGAAACATCCCGATGTGATGGAAAGCTTCTGGCGCGAAGGCATCAGCCGGAACAAGAATTATGAAAGCATCGTCACCATGGGTTTGCGTGGCGCCAACGACAGCGAGATGAAAGGCGACATGAAGACCAACATCGCCATGGTGGAAGGCATCATCCAGACGCAACAAAAAATATTGGCTGAGGAATTCAAGAAACCCTTGGCAGACATTCCACAGACCTGGTGCCTCTACAAAGAGATCAACGATTATTACAACGAAGGCATGAAAGTGCCCGATGACATCACCCTGCTATGGGCCGACGACAACTGGGGTTACATCCGTCGCTTGCCCAACGAAGAGGAACGCCTGCGCAAAGGCGGTGCCGGTGTGTATTACCATTTCGATTACCACGGTGGACCGCGCAGTTACGAGTGGATCAACACCAATCCGCTGCCCAAGATTTGGGAGCAAATGTCCTTGGCCAAACAATATGGAGCCGATCGCATCTGGATAGTCAACATCGGCCATTTCAGAGGGTATGAATTGCCCATGGAATATTTTATGAATTTGGCTTGGAATACCGAACGGTGGACCAACGAAAACCTGAACGAATATACCGAGCAATGGGCGACCCGCGAGTTTGGCCCCACCTATGCCAACGACATTGCAGGTATCCTTTCCGGTTATGGAAAATTCAATTCACGGCGGAAACCGGAGTCGTTGACACCCCGTACCTACAGCTTGGTCAATTTCAACGAGGCTGAAACGGTTGTAGCTGATTATCAGAAACTGGCTACAAAGGCAGAAGCAATCGCTGCAAAATTACCGAAGCAATACCAAGACGCCTTTTTCCAGACTGTTCTGTTCCCTGCCAAAATTGGTGCCATCGTGAACGAACTCTACGTCACAGCCGGTAAAAGCCTGCTGTACGCTCGTCAAGGTCGAGCCAGCACCAACGCCATGACCGCACGAACGAATGAGCTTTTCACGGCCGATACGGCGATGATGACTTATTACAACAAAGTTTATGCCAGCGGTCGTTGGAATCACTTCATGGATCAGACCCACTTGGGTTATACCAGTTGGAACCCGCCCAGAAGGAACAGCATCAGCAACCTCAGACTTACAAATTTGACCTTGCCCGATTCATCCATCTTGGGTGTGGCGGTGGAAGGCTCCGAAAATGCCTGGCCTGGTTCGAATCAGACTCCGATGCTTCCTGAGTTTAATTTGTACGGCGGCGGAAAGCATTGGATGGACGTGTTCAACCGAGGAAAATTGCCTTTTAATTGCCAGATCAATACCGATGTAGCTTGGATAAAAGTTTCGGAAACGAACGGATCGATTGGTCTGGAGGACAAGCGCATATGGCTGACTATGGCCGAAGATTTGCTGCCCGAAGGAAAATCGACGGGTAAAATTACAGTGAGCGGAGCTGGTCAAACAGTTACTATTCAGGTTTCGGCCTTGAAACCGAGTAAGGCCGAACAAGCCTCGGTAAAGGGTTTTGTCGAAAACAACGGCACGGTTTCCATCGAACCCGAACATTTTGCAAAGAATGCGCCTCAAGCAGGTCGCCGATGGATTCGGGTGGAGGACTATGGACTCACTTTGTCTGGCATGCGTGCCACGGCAGACAAACCCAATCCCGCACCTGCTGAACCCGGAAAAGATGCTCCATGTTTGGAATATCCGGTGTATCTTTTTTCCAAAGACTCGGTTCAGATTCATTTGATTACCTCACCCGTCCTCAATTTCATGCCTGGGCGTGACATTCGGGTGGCGGTTTCCATCGATAACGAACCGGTTCAATACTTGGTCAATGTTCCGGCATCCTTTAGCGTTCAGACCAGCCGTAACTGGGGAGAAGGGGTGCTGAACCAATGCAGAAGAATCACGGCAGATCTTCCGATCCCGGCAACCGGCAAACATATACTGAAAATATGGATGATCGACCCCGGCGTGGTATTGCAAAAAATAGTCCTGCAAAAAGGGGCGTATAAAACGTCGTATCTCGGTCCGACAGAAAGCATTCAAAAATAGACACCCATAATTGCCAACAAAAGATGCGTAAAATTAGTTTGTTTTTTTTAGTCTTGACCTTGCTGGTCAATTTGAACCTTAGTGCTCAGAACAAAGCAAGCAACCCAATCATCTGGGCAGACGTACCCGATATGTCCATGATACGGGTAGGGGACACCTACTACATGAGCAGCACCACCATGCATTTCAATCCGGGTGTGCCCATCATGAAGTCCAAGGACCTCATCAACTGGGAACTGGTGAGCTATTGTTACACGACTCTCGATACCCTCGACGCACTGACTTTGAACAAAGGCAAGAGCGACTATGGAAGAGGCACCTGGGCTAGCTCCCTCCGATACTACAAGGGCAACTATTACGTATCGACCTATGCGCAAACCACCAATAAAACCTACATCTATACGACCAAGGATATTGAGAAAGGTCCTTGGAAGGAAAATGCTTTCAAGCCAGGCTTTCACGATCAATCGCTCTTATTCGAAGACGATGGTCGCGTTTATTTGGTCCATGGTGGTGGTAAATTGAATTTGGTCGAACTCAAGAATGACCTGTCCGGTGTGAAAGAAGGAGGAGTCAATCGGGTGCTCATCGAAAATGCAAGCGCTCCCTCCGCTGGAACCAGACGTGGTGGTTTGGGTGCCGAAGGTAGCCAGCTTTTCAAGCACGATGGCAAATACTATATGTTCAACATCACTTGGCCCAGCGGCAGCATGCGCACCGTGGTGGTGCATCGTGCTGACAGCCTCGGCGGCCCTTGGGAAGGAAAAGTGGTATTGCAAGACAAAGGCGTGGCTCAAGGTGGATTGATAGACACTCCCGATGGAAACTGGTTTGCCTATCTGTTCCGTGACAACGGCGCCGTAGGCCGCATTCCTTACCTCGTACCTGTCAAATGGGTGGATGGTTGGCCAGTGTTGGGCATCGATGGTAAAGTTCCTATGGAATTGGATCTGCCCGCCAGCAAAGGCTTGATACCGGGTATTGTCAATTCGGACGAATTCAGCCGTGCAAAAGGAGACAACAGTTTGCCTTTGGTATGGCAATGGAACCACAATCCGGTTTCAAGTTTATGGTCTTTGACAACACGCAAGGGCTTCCTGAGACTGACCACCGGTCGTGTGGACAACGACTTCCTGTTCGCCAGAAACACCCTGACGCAGCGCACATTCGGTCCTGAATGTTCAGGAACCACTTCCATCGACGTTTCCAAAATGAAAGACGGTGATTTTGCAGGCCTTTCCCTGTTGCAGCGCAAATACGGATTGATCGGTGTTCAAGCTGAAAAAAACAAAAAATTCCTGGTCATGTACAGCGCCAAATCGGGCAAACCCGTAAAAATGGATAGCATTGCTTTAAAAGGAAAAACGGTACTGCTGAAAGCCACCTGTGACTTCAACGGCCAAAAAGACTTGGCCAAATTCTACTACAGTCTGGACGGAAAGTCTTGGAAGACATTTGGTTCGGAATTGAAGATGGAATACACCATTCCGCAGTTCATCGGTTATCGTTTCGGCCTGTTCAATTACGCAAAAAAAACTCCTGGCGGATACGTCGACTTCGATTATTTCCGCATCAGCGACAAACTCTAATTTCTATTATCATGAAAAAACTCGTCAAACGGCTGAATACACTTTTATTGACCGTTATGTCGGTGCAAGCAGCAGCCGGGCAAACCGACTTCAAACTCAACGACAAAGGCGTATTCAAAAAGCATGGCGTTGACTTGATGATCTACAACGATTCGTACAATTCGGGTGGATTTTTTGACGAGAAAGTGAATGGTATTCAGATGATTCAGCACAATGTCCGGACAGTGACAGGCGGTGCCGTTCGGCTGAACCCGACACCTGAACAGTGGGATTTGACGCCAACGGTCAAAGAACGCATCGTCGATGTTAAGAACAACACCGTCACGATGACCCTGTATTACAAAGAGTTCGATTTTACCAGCACGTTGAAGGTGGAATCGAAAGTGAACAGTTGCTTGATTACCGTCCTATTGGATCAGCCCGTTCCCAAAGCCTTGGAAGGCAAGGCTGGTATGAACATCGAGTTCCTGCCTGCTACTTATTTCCAAAAAATGTATCTGATGGACGGCCAAACGGGCATTTTCCCTCGCTTTGCCGGCGGGCCGATGATCAAAGAACCCTTCAACCAAAAGGTTCCCCAGTTCGGCAATTTGCTCACCAATGAGAAACTGAGCGATTCGTACGCCAAAACCGTACCGATGGCAAGCGGCCAGAAACTGGTGCTTTCGCCTGAGGATCCTTCCTCCATGGTGACGCTTCGTTCCTTGACGGGTGAAATTGGTCTTCTAGATGGCCGAAACCTGGCTGCCAACGGCTGGTTTGTCATTCAGGAAATGCTGCCGGTTGGTAAGACCGGCACGGTAGTCCAATGGCTGCTGACCCCCAACAGCATGCCCGAGTGGGTGAAAGAACCGGTTGTATCCCATTCGCAAGTGGGCTACCATCCCGATATGGAGAAAATTGCCGTGATTGAACTGGATGCCAACGACAAACCCTTGGCAACGGCCTCCTTGCTCCGCATCGATGAAAACGGAGTACAAACCAAGGTCCTGAATGCCAAACTGAGCAGTTGGGGCAAGTACATGCGGTACAATTACCTCCGCTTCGACTTCTCCAGCATCAAAGAACCTGGCATCTACAAAATCAACTACGGAAAAGTGACGACCGATCCGTTTCCCATTGCCAGAAATGTGTACCAAAAAACCTGGCACCCAACGCTCGACACCTGGTTTCCAGTTCAGATGGACCATATGTTCGTTAAGGAAGCCTACCGCATCTGGCACGGCAACCCGCATCAGGACGATGCCCTGCAAGCGCCTACCGACACGCTTATCCACGACGGCTATCGAATGGGTAGTTCCACCGACACCAAGTACAAACCGCTGGAACACATTCCTGGATTGAACATCGGTGGTTGGTTCGACGCGGGCGACTTCGACATACAGACTGGTTCGCACATCAGTACCGTGGGTTATCTGGCCGGTATTTGGGAAGACCTCAAACTGAATCGCGACCAGACTTTGGTGGACAAGGATCGCAAGTACGTATCCATTCACCAACCGGACGGGATTCCTGACCTTTTGCAGCAAATTGAACATGGTACGCTGGCTTTGATTGCCCAACACCGTGCAATCGGACATGCCATACGAGGCATTGTTCAATCGAGGTTGTTTCAATACAATACCATTGGTGACGCTGGTTGTTTGACCGACGGTCACGTCTACAACCCAAATTTAAAATTGCTTGAAACGGACGGTTTCACTACTGGCGTCATGGACGATCGCTGGGCGTTCACCAATTACAATCCCGGCAGTAATTTGCAGTCTGCCGCCCCATTGGCTGCCGCCGCCCGAGCCTTGAAAGGATACAACGACCCATTGGCCGAGGAATGCATTCAGACGGCACTTAAAATTTGGGATCGCGAAGTAGTCAACAAGGTGGCTCAACAGGCACCCGTCGCAAATAGCGGTCGGAGAGGTGGGTCGAACGCTTCCTCGGAGGCTGGTGTCGCCATTGAACTCTATCTTTCCACCGGAGATAAGAAATTTGCAGAACACTTTGCCAAACTTTGGCCTTCCGTTAAAACTGGGCTAACCAATCCCAGAGGATTTGGCGGTGGCAGCATCAATACCTGGATCAAGGCTTTGCCGTTCATGGACGAAGCGTACCGAAACGATTTGCGCAATTATGCCCTGACGCTTAAAACCCAAATGGATACCTTAATCAAGGCGAACCCGTTTGGCGTGCCTATTGGTCGCGGTGGTTTCTACACCGGCGGCAACTATGCCACCATCACCTGGGCATTGACAGCGGCCAAGTTGCACAAGGTCTTTCCCGATGTCATCGGTACCGAATACGCCGTACGTGGTCTGAATTTTATTCTGGGTTGCCACCCTGCTTCAAGCCTCTCATTTGTTCCTGGAGTCGGGGTTTCGTCCAAGAAAGTGACTTACGGCAACAATAGAGCCGATTTTACCGCCATTCCGGGTGGAGTCGTTCCCAGTTTGTACCTCATCAACCCCGATTTCTACGAAAACAAGGACGACTGGCCTTACATTTGGTATGAAAACGAAGTCGTGGTGGATTGCTGCGCGGCATACATCTACTTAGCTGCGCTGGTCGAAGATTCACTACCAAAGTGAACTACATCTTGACCAACCGTAGGACGTTGCTTTGATGTCCTGTGCCGGTTGACAGATCAATCTTGCAGATGTAGATTCCCGGTTTCAGCCTGGAGCCGTCGAAGTAGGTTTCATGGTCGCCAGCATCCAACTTCTCATTCAAGACGGTCGCGATGGTTCTGCCTGAAAGGTCGACTATCGTCATGTTGACCAAGCCTTCATAAGGCAAGGTGTATCGAAACGTAGTCGATTCCACAAAGGGATTGGGTGCGTTGGCCAGCTGTATTTGTTGGTAGTAGCCAACTGGTTGGTCCAAACCGACCGAAGTCCACAGCACCAGATTTTGGTCGACTAGCGCACTCCAAACACCGGTGTTCACTGCTCTGGCCTTGATACGCATGGATTCGTCGGGCAAGAGGTTAGTCCCGTACAGTTTTGCCGAGGTGTTCAACGTGCCGATACCGTTGGCCGCCCACTTGACCGGATCGGTTTGATCGGTCGTATAATAAATTTTACCTGCAGCTGCAGTCATGGTCAATTTATCACCCTGCTGAAAGGTGTCTTTTTTGATTGCTTGACCGTTGATGAACAGATTGGGTGCGGAAATTGCGGGGAACAGCCCTACATTTTTCATATAGGTCACAAAGTTGTTGGTGCGCTGTGGAAAATAGGTTTCCAACATCCATTTTTTCTGTGCGTCGAATTGGACGTCTTTCTGATAGAGCAAACCTTTTGCGGTATATGGATGAACATCCCTGCGATAGTCGCCCCAGCGTGCGGATTCGGCATACAAGGAGTTTTCAATCGGCGTGATGAGTTGCGTGAACGTTTCAGCCGCTATCGTCGGTGTCAAAACTCCATTGTTGAAGCAATGCTTTTGCATGCGATCCCCCCAAAGCCTACTGAATGCCGGTACTTTCCGTAGACTTTGAAACAAGTCGCTGGGCCCATTCTTATTGTATTTGCTGATCAGGTTGGACGTGGTGGAAAGCAGGTACGATTCCGTGTCCCAGCAGAAAAACTGAAACCCTTTGCCAGGATTCACCCGATTTCTGGCCGCATACCAATTGTGATGGTCCCAGTCGTCGTTTCCACCATAAAAATTCAAAATCATGTAATCGATTAAGTTCTCGACATCAAGGAGCGGTTCATAAGCCGGGTTTGGTGTACCGTCTGGATCCAGCCCTTGGATGCGTTGATACACCGAGTCGGTGGCTGCAGTCGCCATCGTGCACAGATTTTTCCAAACGGTGTTCAGTTCTTCCATGCGAACGATGTCCCATTCTGTCTTGTCACCCCCAAAGTAGTTTTCGCAGAAGTCGTCGTCAATTTTCTCTGTCGGGTTGTATAAACCCCAGTACATGCCATTGATGAACAAATGCGCGTGTTGAGTATTGCCACTTCGGCTACCCATCTTGGTTTGTGTCCGCTTAGCCCATTCGTCTCGGGCGTATACGGCTTTGATGCGGTTGTTATTGTCCCAATGCACCCACGAAAATCCAAAACCGGACCTTAGGTAAAACGCATTTATTTTCTGTGCTTCCGTTTCTCCAAACAAAGGATACATCAGTTTGGTCGGGCCGTATTTCGATTTGAAGGCTACTTTAAAGGAATGTTTGGGCGATTTTTCTGGCAACCTGCTTGCGCTACCATGTATTTCGATACCGCATTCCGACTGCAGCGAGACGTTATTGTTAAAATCAAAGTATTCGAACGAAGCCGGTCTTTCCCATCCATTACCTATGGAAGATCCGGTGTAGATGTAAAGACCGCCCGTTTTTGAATCGTTGGTTTTGTTGAAAAGGTTGTTTTTGTCGGTGACGATCGAAACGATGGGCAGGTCCTTGAATGCCTGTCTGATCTTGTCAGCATTACCTTGGATGGAAATGATCTCAGGATCCATTTCGTAATCAGCGATGGCGGTATCGGCAATGCCATCGTACTTGCCCCATGTTGTCGGATATCCGGCCGGAGTGTTCGATTGTGTCAAAATTTCTTCCATGAACAGGTATGTGCCGGTGTTGATGATGCTTCCGAAAATGCCTGACGTGTCTGTAGGTACAGCCGTGGCAACGGCACGGACGATGCTGGTATGCCCAATGCTCAAAGGTTTGGAATACACCGTTCCGTTATAAGCGGAAGGTACACTTCCGTCCAACGTGTAGATGATCCGCGCGTTCGGCAATGCACAAGTCATCCCAAGTTGGAACGATTGCTCCTGAAAACCGTGCTTTTTGCTGAAAACGGGCTTTGGAAAGCTGGCAATCTTTCCTTCACTATTAGATTTTCCTGGCGTGGGTATTGAATACATCACCCAATCTCCATTGACATAACCCAAGGAATAATCGTTCAGCAAGGCTTGATACGGGTTGCATTCCATGACGACGACCCCACTCGGATTGTATAAGCCTAAGTAACCCTCGTCACCGGAGAGTTTGAAATTCGTATGCAAAGGTTGGCCGACAATCTTTCTGTCTTTATCAGACGTGAAAACCAGCAAATACGCACCAGCATTCAATTGGACGGCAGGAAAAATCCATTTCTTAGGTTCGTTGGCCTTGTCAGTGAGCGACCATCCTTCTAGGTTCATCGGCAAGCTACTGCTGTTGTACAATTCAATCCAATCGGAGTAGGTGGTGTCTTCGTCAGCTATGGTCGTATTATTGAGCGTCTGAAATTCATTGATGATCAACGATTGTGCTTTGACTGTATGGCAGAGGAGAAAAATGGTTGAACCCAGTAATAAGGCGACTTTTTGTAGGTGTTTCATGGTGGTCTTTAGTAACGTCCTGCAGGGTAAAGATTCAACATGCACGACCGATACAAAATTACAACTAACCTAGTAAGAAATGTTGAATTACGAATTGAATGGTTTCAGTTTTGATACATTTACGCCATCCATCGGCAGAATTCATCCAAAAAGAGCATTCCAAACAATGCGATGTATCAAATAAGCTAGTCTTTGTTTTATGTTTTATCAAGGGGTAAGCAGGAAGGCGTTATTTTTGTAAATAATACCATACACCTATTACAAGATGATTCGAATATCAAAGAAATCTTTTTGCACTTTTTTGCTGATGTGCTTATTCATCGGCATCACCAATGTATCTGCAACTTTCGCAGCCAAGGCGCCCGATCAAGTTTGGACTGGCAGTTGGGCCACCGCTCCTCAATTGGTGGAACCCAACAACATGCCGCCTGCACCAGGTCTGACTAACAATACTTTCAGGCAAGTCCTCCGCGTATCATTGGGAGGCAAAACCATTCGGTTGAGGTTTACCAACCTGTTCAGCAACAGTCCTCTGACATTGAAGTCGGTCGGAATTGCCGTTTCCAAGGGCGGAAGTGAAATTGATGCGAAAACCAGCAAACTGTTGCGTTTTGATGGAAAAAAGGTAGTGACCCTTGCTCCGAACACCGAATTGACCTCGGATGCGCTCAAATTCAACCTGGAGTCGGGCTCCCGTCTGGCCATCACCATCTGTTACGGGGAAGTTCCCGCCAAGCTTTCCGGACATCCCGGTTCGCGTACCACTTCTTTTTTGGTGATCGGAAACAAGTCCCCTTTGGCCGATTTCAGCAAAGCCATCACTACCGACCATTGGTACACCATCAATAGCCTGGAAGTCTTGGCTCCCAAAACAGCAGGTACCATTGCCGTTCTTGGCAATTCCATCGCAGACGGACGTGGTTCGGGCGTAAACAAGCAGAACCGCTGGCCGGATTTGTTCTCCGACCGACTCCTTAAGAATCCGGCAACCAGCCAACGCGCCGTACTCAATCTTGGCATCGGAGGCAACTGCGTATTGCGCGGCGGTTTGGGCCAGACAGCGATGAAACGTTTTGACCGTGACATACTTTCGCAAAGCAATGTCAAGTGGCTCATCGTTTCCATCGGCGTCAACGATATTGGAGGTTGTCGAAGCAGTGAAGCCGCCACCAAAGTGGCTCAAGACCTCATTGATGCCTACGTGCAACTCATTGCCAAGGCGCATTCCCAAGGAATTAAGGTGTATGGAGCACCGATACTTCCCATAGGAAGATCTTTTTATGATGCCGTATACCGTCAGCCTGCTTGGGCCACCGTCAACAACTGGATCCGTACCAGCGGTCAGTTCGACGCCGTCATCGATTTTGAACCAGCCATGCGTAATCCGGAAATTCCCAATTCGCTGTTGCCGGATGTGCACGACGGAGACTGGCTCCATCCCAACCAGCTCGGCTATCAAAAAATGGCTGAATCCATCGATTTGAAACTATTTGAATAAATCCATACACATGATGAAATCCTTTGCCTTAGGTGTCGCTCTGACGGCATCCACTCTTTTGAGTGTTGCTGTTGCCGAAAATCCCGTAGTCCAGACCCATTACTCTCCCGATCCCGCACCGATGGTCTACAACGGCACCGTCTACATGTATACTGGCGACGACATTCCAGGTACCAGTTTCTTTTACATGACCAAATGGCGGGTGGCATCCTCCACCGATATGGTGAACTGGACCGACCACGGCGTACCCTTGGCGCTGGAATCGTTCTCATGGGCCCGCGACCGCGCCTGGGCATCGCAATGCATCGAACGCAACGGCAAATTTTTCTGGTACATCTGCGCACAAACCGATGGCAACACCATGGGCATCGGCGTGGCCGTTTCCAATACCCCGACCGGACCGTTCGTGGACGCCATCGGCAAACCCCTCATCGAAGGTAATTGGGCCAACATCGATCCAACCGTGTTCATAGACAAGGACGGCCAGGCCTATCTATATTGGGGAAATCCCAGCTGCAACTTCGTCAAGCTCAACAAAGACATGATTTCCTACTCGGGCGAAATCGTGACGATACCTCAAACTGTAGAAAGCTTCGGTGGCGCCAAAGGGCCAAATCGCGACCCCAATGTCAAAAACGTGGACAGCTATGTGGAAGGCCCATGGGCTTACGAGCGCAACGGAAAATACTACCTCATGTATGCTGCCGGAGGAATTCCTGAACACATTTCTTACTCCATGAGCGACAAAGCTACCGGTCCATGGAAATACGTCGGAAAGATCATGCCTAATCAAGAAACGAACAGTTTCACCAACCATGCCGGAATGGTCGATTACAAAGGCAAATCGTACTTCTTCTACCACACCGGCAAACTCCCGGGAGGAGGTGGTTACGGTCGTTCAGCAGCTGTAGAAGAGTTTACTTATAATGCAGACGGCACCATTCCGACCATCCTGATGACCCAGGAGGGCGTGAAGCCTGTCGGCACTTTAAACCCTTTCAAACGCGTGGAGGCTGAAACCATGGCATGGTCCAAAGGACTGAAAACCAGTCAGAATGACAAAGTTGGTGTTTTTGTGACGGAAGCACGAATCGGAAGTTTCATGAAGGTGCGCAGTGTCGATTTCGGTAAGAAAGCACCCCAAACATTTTCAGCATCAGTGGCCACCGGTTTGTCAGCATCCATCCTTGAAGTACGCCTCGACAGCATCAAAGGGCAGCTTGCCACCACCTTGAAAGTGGGACGCACTGGTGGTTGGGATACCTGGACTACCTTGCAGTCGCCTGTTAAAGAACAAATTACCGGAGTTCATGACCTGTATTTTGTCTTTAAGGGCGAAAATGTCACCGCTGGTCGTGAATTGTTCAATTTCGATTACTGGATGTTCCAATAATAAACGCATAAAATGAAAATAAAACAGTTACGAATCTTGCTTTTGGCCCTGCCGTTACTAACCGCTTTCACTTCGTTGAATGCGCAGGCACCCGCCACCCCCATTTATCTAAACCCTTCGTATTCTTTTGAGGAGCGGTCTGCCGATTTGGTTTCCAGGCTGACGTTGGAAGAAAAGCAAAGCCTCCTGGGCAACAGCATGGCTGCCATTCCGCGGTTGGGCATCAAATCCATGAACGTATGGAGTGAAGCCTTGCACGGTGTGTTGAGCGGTGCCAACCCCAATGTCGGATTGGCCGGACCAACCTCCTTCCCCAACAGCGTGGCCTTGGGTTCCACTTGGGATCCTGCCTTGATGCAACGGGAAGCCGCCGCCATCGCGGATGAGGGCAGAGCCTTCAACGCCACCGGCACCAAAGGGCTAACCTTTTGGTCACCCGTCGTGGAACCCATCCGCGATCCCCGTTGGGGCAGAACGGGAGAGGCCTACGGCGAGGATCCATTTCTGGTTTCTCAGATAGCAGGCGGATTCGTCCGAGGCATGATGGGAAGCGATCCAAACTACTTAAAAACGGTGCCTTGCGCCAAACATTATTTTGCCAACAACAGCGAGTTCGACCGACATGTAAGCAGTTCGAACATGGATTCCAGGGACATGCGTGAGTTCTACCTCTCGCCGTACAAAAAGCTGATCCAGCAAGACAATCTGCCCTCCATCATGTCTTCGTACAATGCGGTGAACGGCGTACCGACTTCGGCCAGCCTCCTGTATTTGGATACCATTGCCCGCAGAACGTATGGTATGAAGGGTTACATCACCGGTGACTGTGCAGCCATCGACGACATCTACAGTGGGCATTATTATGTAAAAACTCCTGCTGAAGCCGCTGCATTGGGCCTGAAAGCCGGAGTGGATTCCGACTGTGGCAGCGTCTATCAACGTTATGCCCTGGAAGCATTGAAAAAAGGCTTGCTCAAAGAATCTGACATTGACAAGGCATTGATGAACACCTTTACCATTCGCATGCGGACAGGTGAGTTTGATGCCCCCTCCAGAGTTCCTTTCGCCCAGTTTCAAACGAACGTGGTCAACTCGCCGGCTAACAAAGCGTTGGCCTATGAAATTGCAACCAAGACGCCTGTGCTTCTCAAGAACAACAACGTTGTCAATACCTCCAGAAAGGCCTTGCCATTAAACCTTGCAACCTTGAAGAAGATCGCTTTGTTGGGACCGCAAGCCGATGAAGTGGAGTTGGGTCCCTATTCAGGAAGACCAGCTGCCGAAAGCATGATCACACCAGCTGCAGGTATTCGGAAATACATCGCAGACAAAGGGTTAAAAACGGAAGTCCTATTGGCAACCGGTGGAAATTCAGCCAGCAAGAGCAACCTGTTGTATATCGCCAATTTTGAACTGAAAAAGATTGACGGCTCCATCACGAAATTCGATGCGACCAAATTCAGTTCTTCCTCCAAAGGCATCACTATTGGCTCAGGCATGGGCAGCACCGAACAGGTCCGCACCATCAACGACGGTTCATGGACATCGTACAACAACGTGGACTTGACCAACATCGATTCCATCGGCATACAGGTAAACATACCCACCGACGGTGGCATCATCGAAGTTCGTGCAGGTTCTCCCGAAGGAAATCTCTTGACCACCTTGAACGCCTATGTGGCTGCCGGTGCCCGTTCAGGCGGTGTTTATGGCGGTGGCAGCATGATGCGGGTGAAGGTCAACAGACTCGGTTTCAACGGACCTCAAACCTTGTATTTGGTTTACAAAGCGCCGGAAGATGCCAAGATCAGTGACGAAACCATCGCCTTGGCCAAATCGGCCGATGTTGCTGTCTTATTTGTCGGAACCGACGAAAAAACGGCAACTGAAGAAGCCGACCGCCTAACGCTCTTGCTCCCAGGCAATCAGGTGGATCTCATCAAGGCCGTCGCTGCAGTGAATCCAAACACGATCGTGGTGATGCAAACACTCGGTTGCGTGGAAGTGGATGCTTTCAAGAATCTTCAAAGCATTCCCGGAATCATCTGGGTGGGTTACAACGGCCAGGCTCAGGGTTCAGCCATAGCCAGCGTGCTTTTTGGCGATGTGAATCCGGGCGGAAAACTTAACGCCACTTGGTATAAGTCACTGAGCGATTTGCCCGAAATCACCGACTACACCCTTCGGGGAGGAAACGGCAAGAATGGACGTACGTTCTGGTATTTCGACAAGGACGTTTCGTATGAATTCGGCTATGGACTGTCATACACCACGTTCGCATACAGCAATTTCAAGATAAGCAGCAATGCCATCACGCCCAATTCCAAGTTCACCATCAGCGTGGATGTTAAAAACACTGGAAGCCGTGAAGGTGACGAAGTGGTTCAAATTTATATGACTACCCCGGAAATTCCAGCTTCTTTGCAACGCCCCATCAAGCGCTTGAAAGGATTCAAACGGGTAACCCTGCCAGCAGGACAAACCAAAACGGTCACCATCGAAATCGATGCCGCCGACCTTTGGTTCTGGGATGCGATTGCCAACAAGACCACCTACGATCAGGGGAAATACCTATTCGAAATCGGTACCTCATCCAGGGACATCAAAGGCAGCGTCTCAACCACCATGGATGGAATCTTTAAGTCGGAACTGAACGTGGTTGTTGCCAATTGTGGCAACGTTGTGCTCCGTAGCGGCTCGACTGCCCAAACCAGTGTGACTGCTTCGATGACCGATGACAGTTTCTACGACTTGCGCCAAGCCAAGGTTGTCTATTCGAGCAACAACGCTGCTGTTGCGGTTGTGGATGCCAATGGATTGATTTCAGCCAAGGGTGCCGGTATTGTCACGATTACGGCACACGTGACCGTGGATGGCAAGACCGTTTCGGGCAGTTTTCCCCTCAAGGTAATGCCCAATCTGAACGCGGCCTCCATCGTTGTAAATAAAAAAATGGTAACTGGATTCAATTCATCCAATGCCCAATACAGTTATTTGCTTAAGAAGGCTTCCTCCAAGGCGCCGGTAGTAAGTGCAACAGCCGTTGACCCTGCTGTCGTGGTGGAAATCGTTCAGGCAGCTGGTATTCCGGGAACAGCATCCATCGCGCTGGTGGACTACAATACGATCGACCGGAAAGAGTACGCTGTCAATTTTGGTATTCCCTCTGATAGTGAAGAATTCAATACCGCTTCATTGAATAAAAATTGGAAATGGTTGCGCGAAAACTCCGCGAATTGGAGTCTTTCGAAGCAAACAGGTTCGTTGGTTTTGACCAGTGGAAAAGGCGATCTGAACGCTACCAACAACAACGCCGAGAATGTGCTGCTTCAAAGTGCCAATTCGGATTGGACGGTAGAATCCAAATTGATTTGCTCCAGAAAACCTTCAGGATTCTCTCAGAATGCTGGTATTCTAGCCTATCAGGACGACGATCATTTCGTTAAACTGGTTTATACGGCCGGCGGTGGCCGTAGAGGTTTCGGAAGACCAGGCGCTGGTGAGCAACCCGGTTCGGTCGAACTTACGGTCGAAAGCAAGGGGGAACAGAAAGCATCCGTTTCCATCAGCATGGAAGGCATCGTAACGAGTGAAAACACCTTGATCCTGAAATTGGAAAAGAAAGGTGATTTGTATACCGCTTCTTGTTCTGCTGACGGTAAGGAATTCAAACCGGTAGGCACTGCAACGGTCGTGCTGAAGGACATTCAGGCTGGTTTGTTGGTTTGTGACGGCGTGGCACCAGCTCGCATGGGTGGCTTTAATCGGCCAACCACGACTCCTGCACCTGTAGAGAAACCCTTCGACGTAGCTTTCGATTATTTCCATATTACGAATAGCGGACTTTAAAAAATGAACCTCAGAACGGCCTTTTTACTGGTGGGTTGCCTTTGGCTGCTCTTCCCGTTTAAAGGCCGTTCTGCTGACGGATACCGAGCGATTGTCAACCACAACGAGGGTTATGTGGCGGTTGGTTCGGGTGGCCGGGTCGATCATATTTCAGCATCGGGTAAAATCCTGAAATCCAAGAAACTTGGTACTATAGATTTCAATGCATTGCTTCGGTACGAACGTGGGGTCTGTGTGGCAGGTGATAGCGGAAATATTTTTATTTCCACCGACTTTGAATCGTTTCGAAAAGTCGAGAGCGGAACCGAAAGCCCCATCTACTCGCTGGTTTATTTCAACGGAAAGATACTGGCAGGCTCCATTGAAGGCATGCTATTGACAATTGACGACAAGGGCCAGTTACGGAATCTCCAATTGGCAGTCGAGGGAAACATCGTATCGCTTTCAGCCAGGTCTACAGAATGCTTCGGCGTTACCGACAAGGGTGAGATCGTGCGTTCCACCGATGGTATCAAATGGAGCGTGTTCGATTTCAATGCGTACTACTCCGGATTTTATAAGCCTTGCCAATTCACCTGTGTTTCTGTTCAGGAAGATCAACTAGCTGTCGCAGGAAAGGATGTCGATGGCTCACCAGTATTAATGTTGTCTTCTCAGGGCACAGTCTGGACGGAACGAGCGTTGACGTATACGGATAATAATGGTGTTGTATCCAGTTTGATCGGAATTCCATATTCCATTTATCCGGATACCGCAGAAGATCAATTGATTTTAGCCTGTAGCAAAGGACAAATCATGTACATCCCTGGATGCTCCCATTGCAACAAGTTGTTTACGGTTTCGACCGAAGATTTGAAAAGCATATCACAGAACGGTAATTCCGGGCTGATCGTAGGTGATGATTTCCAACGTCATGTCCTAGAACCTGGGTTGGAATAACAATTTGTTCGAACACGATTGAATGAAAAGGGGCTGTCTCAATAGCGAGACAGCCCCTTTGTTATAGTGATTAATTATCGGTTATTTAGTAATGGAGACCTTTTTGTTGCCTACAATGTAAATACCTTTATTCAAACCAAGTGTAGCTTCCGAAACCTTAACAGCTCTGCGAACCAAAATACCAGAAATGCTGTAAACATTGACCAGTTCATTTTGATTGTCCTGTTGAATTGTTTTAGCTGAAACGATGATTTCAGGAATAACAATGACCGTGTAGGTTGCAGACAATGTTGGGAACGAAACCGATGTGGCAGTGATGGTCACGGTACCTACGGTTGTACGTGCGGTGACAACACCCTTTGCATCGACAACAGCAATGGTCGTATCCGAGCTGGCCCATGTCACCAAGTTGTTCTTAACAACAGGAGCAAATACGGCTTTCAACGTGGTGGATTGTTTACCAGGCAATGCAGCAGCAAGAACAGAGTCCATTGCAGCAACCTTAACACCGGTAGCCGTAATCGTCTGAATAGCAATGTAATCAATCTTGACAGCTTTCTTAGCAGCAACACCGGTGTAGGTAAATGACCAATGCGTTGCGCCATTGTAGAATACCATACCACCCATGTGCATTTTTGGCATTGCCATTTTGTACACAAACGATCTGGTGCTGTCGTTTACGACTGTCAACTTCGTGCTGTCTGTAGGATACGTGATAAATGTCGGGGATACGCCTTCCAAATCCCATTTGAAACGAGCAGCGACTTGTTTACCCATATCGGCCGTATCAAAGGTTAACTTGATGGCAAGGGTATCGTACTTCGTTACATCGTAGTATTTGTCACCATCGCCCCAACCACTCAATGGTCCTACCATTTGAGCAGAAGCAAGTCCAGCAATAGCGGTACCAGTCATATCTGCTTGATTGTAGCTGACCGTGTTTACATATTTCAGTGAATAGAGCGATTCAAAATTGGTCGGATACGGAACAACCTTAACGAAGCAAGAGTCCATTTTGGTCGAATCCGAAAGCGAGATGACCTTAATTTTGGCAGTACCATTTTTTAGAGCAGTTACAACACCGTTGGCAACTTTTGCAACCGTGGTATCACTGGTGCTCCAAGCAAGTGCAGCGTTTGTTGCGTTTGCAGGCAACAACGCGTAATCAAGTGCTTTGGTTTTACCAATTTCAATCACAACGGCCGAATCAACAATTGCAAGACCTGCAACAGGAACGAACACCACATTGACAGGGTATGAAGCAGACAAGGTTGGGAAAGTTACCGAAGTAGCCTTGATGCTGACCGTACCGACTTTGATAGCAGTAACCAAACCACTAGCATTGACAGTCGCAACGGTCGTATCCATACTTAACCAAGTTACGGAATTGTTCTTAGCCACTGGTGTAAATACAGGCTTCAACGTGGTTGTTTTGCCAAGTGGTAAAGCAGCAGCAAGAGCAGAGTCAAGAGGAGCAACCTTCACACCGGTAGCCACTACCGTTTGGATGGCGACGTAATCAATCTTGATGGCTTTCTTAGCTGCAACACCTGGGTAAGTGAATGACCAATGCGATGCGCCATTGTAGAATACCATACCACCCATGCGTTGTTTGGTCATTGCCATTTTAAAGACATAAGACCTGGTGGTTGCGTTTACAAACGTCAGCTTGGTGCTATCAGTAGGATAGGTGATAATTGTCGGGCTAACGCCTTCCAAATCCCACTTGATGCGAGCAGCAACTTGTTTACCCATATCGGCCGTATCAAAAGTTAATTTGATGGCAAGCGTATCGTACTTCGAAATATCGTAGTATTTGTCTCCATCACCCCAACCATTGGAAGGACCAACCATTTGGGAGGAAGCAGCTGCAGCAATTGCGGTACCAGTCATATCTGCTTGATTAAAGGCGACCGTGTTCACATAGGTCTTGGAATAGAGCGATTCAAAATTGCTTGGGAATGGATTTACCTTAACGATGCAAGAGTCCATCTTGGTCGAATCCGAAAGCGAACGCACCTTAATTTTAGCAGTACCAAGTTTAAGAGCAGTTACCACACCGTTGGCAACTTTGGCGACGGTGGTATCACTGGTGCTCCAAGCAACCATTGCGTTTGTTGCGTTTAAGGGCAACAACGAGTAGTCAAGCGCTTTGGTTTTACCAATTTCCACAGGAATAATAGAATCCGTAATAGCAAGACTTGCAACTGGAATAAATACAGCATTGACAGCATATGTAGCCGATAAGGTCGGGAAGGTTACCGAAGTAGCTTTGATGTTGGTCGTACCTACTTTGATAGCCGTAACCAAACCACTGGCATTGACCGTAGCAACGGTCGTATCCATACTCATCCAAGTCACTGAATTGTTCTTAACCACCGGTGAAAACATAGCCTTCATAGAGGTTGTTTTGCCCAGAGGTAAAGCAGCAGCCATAGCAGTATCAAGCGCAGCAACCTTCACAGCAGTGGCTATAACTTTTTGAATGGCGATGTAATCAATTTTGGCAGCTTTCTTAGCAGCAACACCTGGGTAGGTGAAGGACCAATGCGATGCACCATTGTAGAATACCATACCACCCATTTTTTGTTTGGTCATGGCCATTTTATAGACATAAGACCTGGTGGTTGAGTTCACGAATGTCGACTTGGTGCTGTCAGTAGGATACGTGATGATTGTTGGGCTAACGCCTTCTAAATCCCATTTGATACGTGCAGCGACTTGTTTACCCATATCGGCGGTATCAAATACCAATTTGATGGCAAGGGTGTCGAATTTCGAAATGTCGTAATACTTATCTCCATCGCCCCAACCATTGGCTGGGCCAACCATTTGGGCGGAAGCAGCTGCAGCAATAGCGAGACCTGTCTGGTCAGCTTGAACGTAACTGATTGTGTTTACGTAGGTTTGTGCATACAGCGATTCAAAATTGCTAGGATACGGAGTCACCGTAACCAAACAGGAATCCGCAAAAGTTGAATTGACAACAGAGGTTGCTTTAATCCACGCGGTACCTTTAGCAACAGCTGTTACAACACCATTTGCAACGGTAGCGACACTGGTATTTTTTGAGCTCCATACAAGGGTATCGTTCGTTGCTCTTGCAGGAATCAATGCAAACATCAAACTTTTTGTTTTACCAATTTCAACTTTTGCAACGGAGTCGATGAGGTTTACTCCAGTAATTGGGGTTGTACGAACAGCGATGTAATCAATTGTGACAGCCTTTTTAGCAGTTACACCTGGATAAGTGAATGACCAATGGGATGCGCCATTGTAAAATACCATTCCACCCATCCGTTGTTTGGTCATTGCCAATTTATAGACATAGGACCTTGTGGTTTCGGTAGGTGATGTCAATAATGGACTATCTTTGGCAGGATACGTGATAATCGTTGGGCCTACACCCTCCAAATCCCATTTGATACGAGCCGCGACTTGTTTACCTGCATCCGATGTGTCAAAGGTTAATTTGATGGCAAGCGTGTCGTATCTAGAAAGGTTGTAATAATGTATTCCATCACCCCAACCTTGAGCTGGACCAACCATTTGTGCTGAGGCTGCTGCTGCCACAACGGTACCCGTCATGTTCGTTTGACCAAGAGTTTGATAAGTAAGTGAATACAAGGAGACATAACCCGAAGGCGGAGCCTCTACAGCTTTAACGAAGGCTGCCGACATACACAGCATGAAAGCTGTAAGAAGGAAAAGTTTTTTCATAAATTTCAAGATATTAGTTTAGACTTTAAAACAAGGTAAACTTAATCATCCTTCCTCCAAATCAATATCAGAAATGAATCGTATCGTTGCAGAAACTTCGATGAGGTATCAATGATGACACAATCCTTACTCAATTTTGATACATGGTAGCCATTCGTATCGATTCCTGTGATTCAATAGCCATTTTTTAAAAAAAAACTGCCCCTAAAGTCATCGACCTTAGGGGCAGTACTCCTATATATTAGGAATGACTGTTTGTTACAACGCGTTTTCCTTGATGAGGTATTCAGCAATCTGAACGGCGTTCAATGCAGCGCCTTTCTTGATTTGGTCGCTCACGCACCAGAAAGTCAATCCATTCGGGTTGGAAAGGTCCTTGCGGATGCGGCCCACGTAAACGGGATCTTTGCCGGCAATGTGCAACGGCATTGGGTAATCCTTGGCTGCGTCGTTTTGTTGCAGCACCACACCATCGGCCTTGGCAAAAGCAGCCTTGGCTTCTTCCACAGAGATGGGTTGTTCCGTTTCCACCCATACACTTTCGGAGTGGGCGCGCATAACGGGTACGCGAACGCAAGTAGCGCTTACTTCCACGTCCGAATGCATGATCTTGCGGGTTTCGTAATACATCTTCATTTCCTCTTTGGTGTAGCCGTTTTCGAGGAAAACGTCCACCTGAGGAATCACGTTGTAAGCCAATTGATAGGCAAACTTGGAAACAATGGGTTGCTCACCGCGAACCAACTGCATGTTTTGAGCGATAAGTTCATCCATGGCAGCAGCACCGGCGCCAGAGGCAGCCTGATAGGTGGAAACGTGTACGCGCTTGATGTGCGACAGGTCTTCGATTGCTTTCAGGGCAACTACCATCTGAATGGTGGTGCAATTTGGATTGGCAATGATGCTGCGCGGACGATTCTTTGCGTCAACAGCATTGACTTCGGGAACTACCAAAGGAATATCGTTTTCCATGCGGAATGCGCTGGAGTTGTCAATGACGACAGCACCGTGTTTGGTCATGGTTTCAGCGTATTCTTTGGAGGTACCAGCACCGGCAGAAGCAAACACGATGTCGATGCCTTTGAAGTCATCGTTGTGTTTTAATTCTTTCACGGTGATCGATTTACCACGGAACGTGTAACTGGTTCCTGCACTACGGGCAGAACCGAACAACACCAACTCATCCATCGGGAAGTTTCTCTCTTCCAAAACGCGTAGGAACTCTTGACCTACAGCGCCGCTTGTACCAACAATCGCAATCTTCATTGTGTGAATTAAATATTAAATAAATGTATATTTAGATAAAAACATTAAGTAACTTTGAGGCCTATGTTTTTATACGATACAAAGATAGGGATTTTTGCACAGAATTTAAAGTAATGAGAAATTTTCTGGTCTTGATTTGCTTGCTACTTTTCGGTCCAATTGGAGCGGTTGAGTTTGGCGCAGTTGTTTTCAGTGAGTTGATGGTCGATCCTGAACCCACTGTGGGTTTGCCCGCCGTCGAATACGTGGAAATCTGCAACCGAAGTGATTCAACGGTTTCCCTGGCGGATTTGACGTTCCTATATGGTGAAAAACCGTATCCATTGCCTTTCTGCAAACTTGCCGCGGGTGAATACTTGGTGCTATGTGCCAAGCCTTCTGCCACAGCTTTCCCTACAGGAACCAGCGTATTGGGCATGTCTTCGTTTCCCTCCCTGCTGAACTCTGGAAAAATGATGGCACTCGTTTCACCAACCAACGAGCTGGTATGCTGCCTGGATTATTCGGACAGTTGGTACGGCAGCGGCTTCAAAGCCAATGGGGGCTGGAGTTTGGAGTGCAAGGATTTATCCAATTTTTCGGGTGCTGCTAGCAATTGGTCGGCTTCCACGGATGCCCTCGGCGGAACCCCAGGTCGTTTCAATTCGGTTTCAGCAGAGAATCCAAACTTTGAAATGCCCTTTTGCAGTCGTTTGTATGTGCTTTCTCCCAATACCCTAGAAATGCATTTTTCTGGCTTTATGGATGCTCCTTCGCTTTCCAACATTCTGAATTATTCCGTTTCCCCTTCAACGACCCTTGTCCTTTCTGCGACGCCTGGCTTTCCGGATACCCGAGTGGTTACCCTCAAACTCAGCGATACCCTCGTTTCCGAAGCGACCTATGAATTGGCTTTGACAGGTTTGTACAACCTTTCGGGCATGCCATTGCCGGATACGACCTTGTTGCTCGGCTTGCCCGAAAAGCCTCTGACTGGATCCCTGCAATTGAATGAGATCCTTTTCAATCCGCTCCCAGGTGGTTGCGATTATGTGGAGTTCGTCAATATCGGAACGAAATGCGTGGATCTTTCGCAGGTATGGTTGACGAACCGTTCAGCCGGAGGTGTGCTCAATGCGGGTAAGCGTCTTTCTGAAAAACCATTGTCCTGTTTGCCTGGCAGTTATTGGTTGCTTTCAGAGAGCCCAGATTCCGTTTGTGCCGCAGGCCCCTTTCCCCTGATGCCCAATGCGTTGAAAATTTCCGGTTTTCCTTCCTTGTCTGATGATGCTGGCAATGTTTCTTTGATAACGACTTCAGCCGAGGTCTTGGACGAAACGACTTATACGGAAAAGATGCATTTTGCGCTCATCACCAATCCGGAAGGTGTGGCGTTGGAAAAGATTCGTCCATCGGCGCCTACTCGGGTGGCTTCGAACTGGATTTCGGCCAATTCGGCTTCCAATTATGGCACGCCTGGTTTTCAGAATTCGCAATACAGAGAAGTCGCTGTCGCTGGGCACAAGGGATTCTATACGAAGCAAGCATGGATGACGCCCAACAACGACGGCCGAGATGATAGGGTCTGCATTCTTTACGAATTGCCGGAAGCTTGTGCTGGAAACTTGAACGTTTATGACCTGCAGGGGCGACTCATTCGGAAACTGGCAAACAATGAGGTGTTTGCATCACAGAGTAGCTATTTGTGGGATGGCATCAGGGATGACGGCACGTTGGCTCCCTTTGGCCGTTATATCTTGTTTGCCGAAGCCTTTTCGCCAACTGGTCTGGTTTTTCGAAACCGGCTTGTCTTGACCATCTTGTTTTAATACCTATCTTTGTCGCGAAAAAGCGTACTGTCATGATTAAAGGAGAAAATATCCACAAATATTTCGGTGAACTACATGTGTTGCAGGGGGTTGATTTGCACGTCAAAGCGGGTGAAGTAGTATCCGTTGTCGGGCCGAGCGGGGCAGGGAAGACCACCTTGCTGCAATTGCTTGGAACGCTGGACAAAGCCGATTCGGGAACCATCGTGGTTGGTGGTGTGGATTTATCCAAACTTCGTGAAAAGGAACTGGCAGATTTCCGGAACAAACACATTGGATTTGTTTTTCAGTTCCATCAACTTTTGCCTGAATTCTCTGCTTTGGAAAATGTCATGATTCCAGCTTTGATTGCTGGGAAATCAAAAAAGGCTTCGAAAGAAAGCGCGTTGGAAATATTGGAGTATTTGAACATGGCCGACCGTCTAAACCACAAACCGGCTCAGCTTTCTGGCGGCGAAAACCAGCGTGTCGCTGTTGCCAGAGCTTTGGTAAATCACCCCAACGTTATTCTGGCCGACGAGCCTTCAGGCAGCTTGGACACCAAGCACAAGGAAGAATTGCATCAATTGTTTTTTGATCTGCGAGCCAAATTCAATCAGACGTTTGTAATTGTGACCCACGACATGCAACTGGCTCAGCTTACTGACCGCGTGATTGAAATGCGAGACGGATTAATACTGCCACCACACAGCTTGTAAGGGCTCCGGCCATTCCAAACCACCAGTCCAACCATTCTCCAGAACGGTAGTCTGTCATGTAGCCTTGTACCAACTCAATGACTCCGGCCATTATGCCGCAGTAAATCAAGTTTTTGGTATAAATCCAAAGCATACCGTTGATGCGTTTGTGTGAGGACTCAAACAAATAGGCACAACCCAGCATCAAGTACATGGTGAAATGGACAATCTTATCAAAATAGGGCACCTGTATGGGATTTTCCTGAAGTGGAATCCGGATGAGGCACAGAAATATAATCGCAAATCCACAAAGGATACTGAAAATGTGGTAGTTGTATATGAATTGAATGAACTTTCTGGTCATTGGAAGGATGTTTGGTAAATTGTGCCACAAAAATACGACATTTCGTTAAATTACTTCCACATTCCATCTTAATATATGTTATATTTGCAATAAAATAACATAAAATACATGTGGAAGGATTTTTTTAGTTTCAACAAAAGGGAGCGAATCACAATTATTGCCTTGACTTTTCTTATTATTCTGGTTCAGCTATTGATCTGGACCAAAGATTCATGGGTCAAATTTCTTCCTGAAAATGTTGAGAAGAAATATGAACGGACAAAGGAATTGGAGGCCTTTCGGGATTCGGTGACGGCTCAAAAACCAACTTACGCCTCTCAGCAACGTTCTTATCAGGAAAAACCAACAGCCGTTTCAGTAAAATTGGTACCATTCAATCCGAATACAGCAGATTCGACGGCCTTGCGAGGTCTCGGCTTGCGAGCGTATGTGGTCAAAAATATCCTTAACTATCGGCGTAAAGGCGGTTCGTTTCGGAAGCCTGCCGATTTTGCCAGGATTTATGGCATGGAGCCGGAAGTCTTTGCTCAGTTGGAACCGTACATTCAACTGGAGGGACAAAATGGTGGTGTTCGAGCCGCTGGTGCATTAAGCAGTGCGGAAAGCGCGAACGAATTGAAAAATGTTCAAACCAACAAAAGCGCAGAAGCGACGACAGGAAATCAAACCGCGAACGGTGAAAAAACGACCGAATTGATCACCGCGCAACCATCTTCACAAGCCTCTGAATCGCCAGCCCGCGTCAACCCTGACTTCGATCTGAACTCCGCCGACACCAGCCTGCTCCAGCAACTCAAAGGCGTCGGTTCCTTCACAGCCAATCGCATTTCACGCTACCGAAACCAACTCGGTGGCTTCTATTCCATGTCCCAGTTATCCGAAATCAAGGGTCTATACCCAGAAACACTAACGCGCCTTCAGTCGATGCTTAAAATCGACCCGAACCGCATTCAGACGCTGAACGTAAACAAAGCATCTTTGGAAAAACTCCGCGCGCATCCCTATCTGACGTTCTATCAGGCAAAAGTAATCGTCGAGCTACGCAAGGCCAGAGGCAGTTTGCATTCGCTCGACGAATTATCCAAATTTAAGGAGTTTAAGCCCGAAGATTTGGAGCGGCTTAAATGGTACCTAAGTTTCTAGTACTATTTCCGAATCATTTTCAGCGTGTTCGAACCAAGCTTCACAAAGTAAACGCCTTGACTCAAGTGTTGAACATTCAGTTCGTTCTTGCCAGAGGGCAAATACCGTTCCAGCACTAATTTTCCGAGGCTGTTGTATACTCGTACTGCCCCAAACGTTCCAGTATTCAGGTAGACCTTGTCCGAAACCGGGTTCGGATATAGGCTGAATGGCGTTGCTCACCGGTGTTTGCAAATCATCGATCAAGCTTGGAGCTTTCAAGACCATGTCAGCACCGACAGTTGCATTCTCCATAGTAAGGCTTACATTGGTTTCAGCCTCGGTTTCAGCTGTTTCAGTAACAATCTTGTACGAATCAAGGGCAATGTTGTCAAATGCATAGTTGCCGGATTCGTCGGAAATGGTCCAATCGATTGGAGTTCCCATTGCATTGAAAAGAATGACAGGAAGGTTGATGCCTGTATTGTTGTTGGTGGTGTACAAGTAGTTCTTATCCCCATAATAATTGAGGATGGAATCCTTCAAGCTGGACGTCTCGAAATAGACATTACCATAAATTTTGCCCGTGCCTGGACGCCTTTCGAACTTACGCATATTGACGGCGATTTCATTCATGCCATCTTTTAGGGTATAGTAGTCCGCATTCTTGTAGGCAAGCTTGTTGATGTAGAACGTGGGTAGGTAGTTGGCTTTCAATATTCTGTCTGGAATCACATAAACGGTATAGTCTGCAGCAGACACGTTTGGAAATTCAAAGCGCCCATTTCTTAGTGGTACAGCACGCATGGCTTTTCGAATGCCTTTCTGGAACAAAATCGCAGTTCCGCCTTTTAAAACGGAGTCGCCCGTATAGGCAGTGCCAGCCAGAGTGTCAGGGGATATGGGTTCAGAAAGGAAGAAGCAATTGACGACACCATAGATTGGGCAAAGAATCGACATCGAGCTATCTTTGGGGTAATCGGTTGCACCAAAGATGACCTTGGACCCTGCTTTCAGCCTGCCGTCATTTTTAATCAGATACATGCGGGGGTAGGAGTACACAGGTGACAAATCTTTGACCAGCCACAAACCGGTACATCCATCAATGCCTGGAACGACCACGCCGTTCTTGTTCATGAGGCAATCAGGTTTGGTGCTGATGATTTCACAGCAAACAGCGTCCCCAACAATGAAGCAGGTCGTGCTGGTTCCTGGTGCTTTGAATATTGCTCCGAACTTTACTTCATCACCAGGTTTGAAACCTGTGGAAGCAGTGCCATCCGCATTTCTTGCCACAATTTTATCCATGGAGTATAAAACAGGAACGAGCGTCATATAAGGCGTATGTTCACTGATCAATAATTTCCCCGAACAAGCACCGGTTCCCATCATGACCACCCCTTTCCGGTCCAGGCTGCAACTCGGGTTGATTGTTTGTAATAGTCTTCCGTCCACATAGATATTCGTTTTTTGACCCAACGGTCCCAAGTTGATTTTGGTAACGAATTTTTGGAAAGCAAGTGTACAGATGGACTTTGAATTGTCAATCTTCCGGACAGCGACGGAGACCATAAAGGACTCTACTGAATCGATCTCCAGATAATAATCGGGACAACCATCATTGGAAGTGTACGTCAGACTGACGTAGACGCTATCTTTGGTTGACGGTTGTAAGGGATAAACTTGCAAAGCAAACAGATCGGGGGGCATCACTTGTGCGAGAACCGATCCATTAAAAAGGCTGCAAGACAGAATAATCAACAAGTAGGTGAGTCGAAGTCTTTTCATATCAATATTTTTATAGGATGATTGTTTGAATAATTGCCAATTCCATACAAATATGATGCAAGATACGTGCATTTGTTAAAGTGGAAAGGTCCTTTTTTTGTTCACTTTCAGTCAATTAACACATATTAACAATTAACCCCAAATGCGTTTTAGAATGAAAACCTAGACCTGTTGAGGTGTTCCCCCGACTTCAAGTATTTTTCAGTATCTTTGTTGCCTTATAAAACCCCTATGACATTCTCCTCCTTAGGTTTATCCCCCGAATTGACAGAGGCCCTGGCCAATCTCAAATACAACAAGCCGTACCCCATCCAGCAGCAGGCCATTCCCGCCATTCTGAGCGGAAAAGACGTGCTCGGCATCGCCCAAACCGGTTCCGGCAAAACCGCTAGCTACGTCCTGCCAATCCTCATGAACCTGCAGGATGCGACCACCCATAAGAACCGACATGTCAACGTCTTGGTATTGGTCCCCACCCGCGAATTGGCCCAACAGGTAAGCGGCGTCTTTTACATGCTTGGCAAAGACCTGCCCACCCGCGTCAAAACCATGGCGGTCTACGGTGGCGTCTCCATCAATCCCCAAATGATGGGCATGAACGGAGTCAATGTCCTGGTTGCCACGCCCGGTCGCCTGCTCGAACTGACTGAATCCAACGCCGTCCACCTCTCCGACATCGATACCTTGGTATTGGACGAAGCCGATAAAATGCTGAACTTGGGTTTCCAGGAGGAAATGGAACGAATCCTTACGCTACTGCCGCGGAAACGCCAGAACCTGCTTTTCTCCGCCACTCTGAGCGAAGACTTGGAAGCCCTCGATCGGTTGGTGCTGCGCAATCCATTGGTCATCAACATCGAACCCGAAAAAGATTACATCGACCTAATTGATCAAGTCGGTTATTTCGTCGCCGAAGAAAACAAAGGCCCGCTTTTGCGCTACATCATCAAAAGTCAAAACCTGCAGCAAGTGCTGGTTTTCGCTTCCTCCACCTTTCGTGCCGACAGCATTGCCGACAAGCTCCGTAAGAACGGCATCAACGCCTCCGCCATCCACAGCAAAAAAAGCCAAAGCGCCCGAAACGAAGCCTTGTATAAATTCAAGGAAGGCAAAATAACCGTCCTTGTAGCTACCGACCTGATGTCCCGCGGCATCGACATCCAATTCCTTCCCCACGTTATCAACTACGAACTTCCCCGCTCCCCCAAAGACTACCTCCACCGCATCGGCCGCACCGGCCGCGCCGAAAACCCAGGTACCGCCATTTCACTGGTTTCTCCGGATGAACAGCACCACTTCAAAATCATTCAGAAAAAGATGGGCAAGCCGGTGACAATGATAGACAGTGAAGGGATTAATCTGAGAGGGTTTTGATTGTTTGTTTTTTTTCTGAAAAATAGTTGAAATAGAGAACAATCACACTATTTCATACTTACCTTTGAGTAATCTTAAATCCATGAATATGAAACGATTTATTGTTTCATTGCTTTGCTTTGCAGCGCTCCAAGCCTTTGCGAATCCATTGGTTCCACCACCTCCAGCTGCCATTTCTGAACTGTATTTTGACTCAACGGGAAAGTGGTTCTTGGAGTTGGAGCTTTTCCAGCCAATTGACACTGTCCGAATTATCACCAATTCAGGTGAGGCTTTTTTTCTAACAAAAAAATCGTACGAAAATCGCTTTGTCGTTATTACCTGCGATAGTGTGAACAATCATTCACTGACTATCAATAAAGCAAACGATTGCCTGAAAGTTTTTACGAGCTCTTCTACCACAAGTCCTTTATGGTTAGAAAAAGATAGCATGTTGATAGGTAAACAAGCTGGGTCAGTTATTGACTCCATACCGCAGGGTTGTTCCATCATCAAGAATTGGTGGAAAAAAAATAGTTCTCTGGACCGCTCTCCAACTCTTGGCATGTCGAATGACGAGGTTGGGGCTACTGCTACCATTTACGGGCACTTTTATCAATTGGGCCCCGTTTTAGAATCCTATAATGAAAAGTTGTTTTATTTCACGGATCGATTCATCATGCCCGTCGAACTTGGCGAGGTTGGTTTTCCAATCAACAAGAACCAGAATTACACAGCAAAAGTCTGGGCAAAGCGCTATTCGATCGTTAATCTATTTATATACAACTATCCGGTAAGTGATATTTATCAGATGAATTTCATTAAGAATGATTTTACTGTTTACCCAGGCGATAGTATTCGCGTGGATTTCACCATGGCTACATCACTAAAATTGCCTGCACGACAGAAAGCTTTCTTCTCGAATTATCCGAACCCTGCGAATAATCATACTAGTTTTGTATTTGACATGCCAATGTTTAAGTTCGAAAGGGTTTATATTAAAATCCATTCAATGGATGGAAAATTGGTGCAAACGATTCAGCCAAAATCCTCTAACTATGATTTTGATTGCAGTGACATGAATCCTGGAACCTACATTTGTAAAATGGAATATTCGGGTGTGACGGTTGCAACTACAAAATTGCTGATAGTTAGATGAGTATGCTTAATGCCGTTCGAATTTTAATGCTGTCAGGACTTTTTCTTACTTGTGCCTTATCTCTCCGTTCCCAAAATCAACTCAAATTTGATGAGGAATATCTCACCTTTGAGCTTAGTCGGAATGTGTTTAAGGTGAGCGGAGTATATATTTTTAGTGCCAAGGATAGCATCGAACATCCCATTCTTTACCCTTTCCCCGTAGATACGATTTATGGTACAGCCTTTGGAATTTTTGTGAAGGATGTCAAAAAAGGAAAGGATCTTCCTTTTATTTTGGCAAAGGATGGCTCTAGTATTCGGTTTCGTGCCAATGTATCGGGTTCATCACAACTTCTTATCGGCTATAGTCAAGTGTTGGAATCCAATTGTGCCAAATACATTCTGACTACCACTCAAAATTGGAACAATCCCCTGAAGAATGCCGATTACCAACTGGTGGTCGATTCTGGAATCGTGATAACCTCCTTTTCCATGGAACCTCAGAAGAAAATTGTGCAAGGAGGAAAAACGGTGTATTTCTGGCAAAAGAAAAACTTCATGCCGATTTCTGATTTTGAGGTTCATTTCAAATAAGGCACAAAAAAAGCCCCGAAGTAAACTTCAGAGCTCTCATACTATTTTTAGAAACCCAGCTTATTTCTTGCTGCGATCTCCGTAACGATTCATGAACTTGTCCACGCGACCGGCTGTATCGACCAATTTGGACTTACCGGTGTAGAACGGGTGGGAGGAGGAAGAAATTTCCAACTTGATGACAGGGAAAGTTTCGCCTTCGAATTCAATCGTTTCTTTGGTGTTGATGCAAGAACGCGAAATGAACGTATCGCCGTTGGACATATCCTTGAATGCTACCGGGCGATAGTTTTCGGGATGCAAATTTTTTTTCATAACTGTATGTCGTTTTTTTGTTTGTACGAAGCGGTAAATTCGTAATGGCCTGCAAAAGTAGATAATTTCCATGAAACACAAAACAAAACCCAAATAAATCTTCAAAAAAGTTCGAAACCTATGTTTTTTCGGCTAAAATGACTAATTTTGCACCGCATTAAAGAACGAATCAGTCTATTCACATATAATAAATAGGTAAAATGGTAAGTTACAAAGAGTTAGGTCTTGTCAACTCCAAGGAGTTATTCAAGAAAGCGTTTGAAGGCAAATATGCCATTGCTGCGTTTAATTTTAACAATCTGGAGCAGTTGCAGGCCATCATTCAGGCTGCTGCTGAAGCCAAATCCCCAGTGATTCTGCAGGTTTCAAGCGGCGCCCGCAAATATGCCAATTCAACTTTGCTGCGTTTCATGGCTCAAGGAGCTGTTGAATACGCCAAAGAATTGGGACTTGACGCACCCAAGATTGTATTGCACCTTGACCACGGTGATTCCTTTGATCTTTGCAAAGATTGCATCGACAGTGGTTTCTCTTCCGTGATGATCGATGGTTCACACCTTCCGTACGAAGACAACATCGCCCTCACCAAAAAAGTAGTTGAATACGCACACGCCCACGACGTTTCTGTTGAAGGTGAACTTGGCGTATTGGCCGGTGTGGAAGATGAAGTTTCCGCCGAACACCATACCTACACCCAGCCTGAAGAAGTCATTGACTTTGTTACCCGCTCCGGTGTGGATTCACTGGCTATTTCCATTGGGACTTCACACGGTGCCAACAAATTCACTCCCGATCAATGCACCCGCGATGCCAACGGTGTATTGATTCCGCCTCCTTTGCGTTTCGACATCCTCGAAGAAATCGAAAAGCAGATCCCCGGATTCCCCATCGTACTTCACGGATCTTCTTCCGTACCCCAGGATTTGATTGCCAAAATCAATCAATATGGTGGCCAGATGAAAGATTCCATCGGTATTCCTGAAGCCGAACTTCGTCATGCTGCAACTTCCGCAGTTTGCAAAATCAATATTGACTCCGACGGACGCATAGCCATGACAGCAGCCATCCGCGAATTCTTGGCAACACAACCAGAGAAATTTGACCCACGTCAGTATCTCGCTCCGGCTCGTGAAGCACTGAAAAAACTGTATGTCCACAAGTTGATCAACGTGTTGGGCAGCGCAGGAAAAGTTTAAGACTCTAAAGAAAACAGACTGTATTCGAACAAGAATGCAGTCTGTTTTTAGTTTTACCATATCGTTGACACCGCAAGGGTCAACATGTTTCCACGGCCTTTGGAAACAAATAAACACACACAAGAAAACTCCGGCGTACAGAAGCGCTTTCTGCACGAGGGGTTTATTTTGTTGTCACACAACGGAACCTGAATTTAAACAATAAAAAATAAATATTTAACTGTATGGATAACGCCTATTTTTTGGTAGTGCTGCTCACCGGTATTGTGCTGGTAATTGCTGGACTCGGCGTCGCACTTCTGATTGCGCCCAAGTCCAACAACCCGCAGAAACGGGAAGCATACGAGTCGGGGATACCTACCCGTGGTACTTCCTGGATGCAGTTTAAGGTGGGTTACTACCTGTATGCCATCCTGTACCTGATGTTCGCCGTAGAAACTGTTTTTTTGTTTCCTTGGGCAACGGTGGTTCGTGATTTGGGTATGCCAGGTTTGGTTAGCATCACCTTCTTTTTAGTCATTTTGGTTCTGGGCCTTGCGTATGCCTGGAAGAAAGGAGCTTTGGAATGGAAGTAAAAAATATCAAGATCAAAGGTATTCCGAACGAAGAGTTCAAGGAAAACGAATACCTCGACACCTATTTGGAGGAACTTCGTGCCAACGGAGTCAATGTAGCTGTCGGCGTACTGGACGACATCATCAACTGGGGACGCTCCAACTCCCTTTGGCCACTGACATTTGCCACCAGCTGTTGCGGTATCGAATTCATGGCCGTAGGTGCAGCGCGTTACGACTTCGCCCGTTTCGGCTTTGAAGTAACTCGTAACAGTCCCCGTCAGGCCGACGTAGTTATTGTAGCCGGTACCATCGTGAACAAGATGGCTCCCATCCTCAAACGCCTCTATGACCAAATGGCCGAACCCAAATATGTTATCGCCATGGGCAGTTGCGCCATCTCCGGCGGACCGTTCTGCAAATCGTACCACGTTGTGAACGGTGTGGACAAAATCATACCGGTTGACGTGTTCGTACCCGGTTGCCCACCGCGTCCCGAAGCATTGCTTTACGGCATGATGCAGTTGCAACGCAAGGTGAAACTCGAACGTTTCCTGTTCAATTCCAAATCGAAAACCAAGTAATCAGCCGATGGAAACTATCAAAGATATCATTCTGGCAAAAGTTCCTGCTGCCCTGATCGAAGAAAAACAATTTCTCACCATCACCGTTCTTCCTGCTGAACTCAGGATCTTGGCCAAAACCGTACGTGCAGAAGGTTTCGACTACCTCATTCACCTGACTGGTGTGGATTACGGCGAAGCACTCGGTGTGGTTTACCTCGTTGGCAAGTCCACCGACATGAACACCATGATCGTGTTGAAAACTTCCACCGAAGACCGTGAAAAGCCTTTTCTTCCTACTGTCTCCGATATTTGGGGTTCAGCCGAGTTGAACGAACGCGAGGTTTATGGATTCTTCGGAATCGTCTTCATCGACCATCCCGATATGCGTCACATTTTCTTGACGGAACGCTGGAAAGGTTTTCCCTTCCGTAAGGATTACGACAACACGCCGAACGAACTGGACGTCAAGAGCTATCAAATGCCCGAATACAGCTCGCGCTGGATTCAAGGCAAAAACGGCCCGGAAGAACGTCGCTACCTCACCTTCGAGGAAGACGACTATGTGTTGAATATCGGCCCGCAACACCCTGCCACACACGGGGTTCTGCATTTTCGTACCGCTCTCGACGGTGAAATCATAAAAAAAATCGACGTGAATTGCGGTTACATCCACCGTGGTGTTGAAAAGCTCAGCGAAGATTTGACGTATCCGCAAATATTGCATTTCACCGACCGTCTCGACTATTTGTCCTCGCACATCAACCGTCATGGACTTTGCATGTGCGTGGAAAAAGCCGCCGGCATCGAAGTCCCCGAACGTGCCCAGTACATCCGCACCATCATGGATGAACTCACGCGTATTGCTTCGCACTTGTTGTCGTGGGCGTGTATCTGCATGGACATGGGAGCGCTCACCGCCTTTATATATGGCATGCGTGATCGTGAAAAAATCCTGGACATTTTCGAAGCAACTTGTGGCGGACGCCTTATCACCAACTACAACGTCATCGGTGGTGTCATGGCCGACCTGCATCCGGACTTCCAAAAGGATGTCAAGGCGTTCATCGTTTTGATGCGCAAGAACCTGAAAGAATACCACACCCTCTATACCGGCAACATCATTGCCCGTCAACGCATGATCGGCGTTGGTCCGCTCACGAACGAAATGGCAGTATCCTACGCCGTGACTGGCCCGGTTGGCCGTGGTTCAGGGTTCAGCTGTGACCTCCGTAAGATTGCGCCTTATGCGGCTTACGATAAGGTTGAGTTTAAGGAAATTGTTCGTACCGAAGGGGATTCCATGGCTCGTTACCTGAACCGTCTGGATGAAATCGTTGAATCGCTCAGCATCATCGAGCAGCTCATCGATAGCATTCCGGAAGGCGAATTCTGTGCCAAGACGAAGGCCATCATCAAGCTGCCAGAAGGCGAGTACTACCAGCGTGTGGAAGCGGCTCGTGGTGAATTCGGCGTCTATATCCTGAGCAAGGGTGACAAGACTCCGTACCGTCTCAAGTTCCGTTCACCGTCCATGACGCTTGTTTCCATTATGGACAAGGTTTGCCACGGTGGTAAGATTTCTGACTTGGTGACCATCGGTGGTTCTATGGATTACGTTATTCCCGACATTGACAGATAATAATATTAAAATTGAATAGTATGTTTGATTTTTCGACGGTAACCAGTTGGTTCGATCAGCTCCTTCGAGGCGCAATGCCTGAATTCTGGGCACTGACCATCGAATTTGTACTGGTGGGAGTCCTTTTATTGACTTTGTACGCGGTACTCGCGTTGATCCTCATTTATTTTGAGCGCAAAATCTGTGCCGCCTTCCAATGCCGCATCGGCCCAAACCGAGTTGGTATCTGGGGTGTTTTCCAGAGTGTTGCCGACATGATCAAGATTTTGCTGAAGGAAATCATTCCGATCAACCACACCGACAAGCTCTTGTTTTACATGGCCCCGTTCTTTGTGATCGCCGCCTCGTTCATGACTTTCGGCGCCATACCCTTCGGTAAAGGTTTGCAAGCGTTCGATTTCAACATCGGTATCTTTTACCTGCTGGCGGTTTCCTCACTCGGGGTCATCGGTATTTTGCTGGCAGGTTGGTCTTCCAACAACAAGTATTCCATGATCGGTGCCATGCGAAGCGGAGCCCAGCTCATCAGCTACGAACTGTCCGCTGGTTTGTCCATGCTCACCGTCGTAGTTTTAGCCGGAACGATGCAGCTTTCTGAACTCATCAACAACCAGCAAAACACCTGGTACCTGTTTCAGGGCCACATATCCACAGCCATCGCCTTTATTGTCTATCTGATAGCCGGTCATGCTGAAACCAATCGTGGACCTTTCGACTTGCCTGAAGCCGAATCGGAACTCACCGCAGGTTACCATACGGAGTATTCCGGTATCCAATTCGGTTTCTATTACCTGGCCGAATACATGAACATGTTTGTCATCGCAGCCATTGCAACTACGGTGTTCCTGGGCGGTTGGATGCCTTTCCACATCACCGGTTTCGACGGTTTCAACACCATCATGGATTACATTCCTTCACCAATCTGGTTCTTCGCCAAGGCATTTGCACTGATGTTCCTCAGCCTTTGGGTGCGTTGGACCTTCCCACGTCTCCGTATTGACCAATTGTTGAACCTCGAGTGGAAGTATTTGCTGCCCATCAACATGGTGAATCTGATGCTGATGGTTGTATTGGTGCTTTTAGGTTGGGTTTTATAAACGAATAAGAAAGAAACATTCCTATGAATTCAATATTCCATTATGTGTCCGGCATCCTGAAGGGAATTTATTCCTTGGCTTCAGGCATGGTCGTCACGATGAAAGAGTTCTTCACCAAAAAGGTGACGGAACAGTATCCGGAAAACAGAGCAACCCTACACATCTCCGAGCGTTTTCGCGGAGAGTTGGTGATGCCACACGATGCCAACAACGAACACGCTTGTACGGCATGTGGCATTTGCCAGATGAATTGCCCGAACGGTACCATCCAAGTCATTTCCAAAATGATCGAACCGACCGAAGAAGGCGGCAGACCTAAAAAAGCGCTCGACACTTACATTTATGACTTGGGCATGTGCACCTTCTGCAACCTTTGCGTCATTACCTGTCCGTCGGATGCCATCAAATTTGAGAACACCTTCGAAAACTCCCTGTTTACCCGCGACAAACTCATTCAGACGCTGAACAAGGAAGGATCCAAACTGAGAGAAAAAATAAAATAAGCTATGGTAGAACAGATAATATTTTACGTCCTGGCGATCATGATCGTCGCCTTCTCGATTCTATCGGTTACTTCGAGAAGAATCCTGCGCGCAGCCACGTACCTGCTTTTCGTTTTGATCGGCACCGCCGGATTGTACCTGATGTTAGGCTACCAGTTTTTGGCTGCCGTTCAGATTGCGGTCTACGCCGGTGGCATCATGGTGTTGTACATTTTCTCCATCCTGCTCACCAGCCATGCGGGTGACAAAGCGGAACGCGTTTCCTGGAAACGGCAAGTACCTGCCATCGGTGCAGCGACCGTCGGTCTGGCCTTTTGTGCACACATCATTTATTACAACATCAAGCGCGTGGCAGACCTTGACTTGTTCAACGCACCAACCATGCAGCAAATCGGTACCAACCTGATGGGAACCAGCAAGAACCAGTATGTACTTCCGTTCGAAGCCATTTCCATTCTGCTACTCGCATGTATTGTCGGTGCCATCATGATTGCCCGTAAACGCTAAAAAATCAGAATTATGACTACTATACCTTTAGAAGCCTACTTAGTCATCAGCACGCTGATGTTTTTCACTGGGGTGTATGGATTTCTGGCTCGCCGGAACATGCTGACCATCCTCATGTCGCTCGAACTCATGCTGAATGCCGCAGACATCAACTTTGCCGCCTTCAACCGTTACCTCTACCCCGGACAACAGGATGGGATGTTCTTCACGCTCTTCGCCATCGGTATTGCAGCTGCCGAAACGGCTGTTGCAATTGCCATTATCATTAATATTTACCGAAACCTGACGAACATTAGTGTCGACGAGGTTAATAAAATGAAGTTCTGATGATGAGTTACACCGTTTTAATAGTCGTTTTGCCTTTCCTCATGTTCCTCTTTTTGGGACTGATGGATTCCAAGCTGAAACCGAAAGTTGCCGGCATACTCGGAACACTCGGACTGGCCACTGTTACTGTACTTTCCTACATCACAGCATTCCTCTACTTCTTCAAAGTTGGAAAAGTAGATGATGTTTGGGAACCCATTACCGCACTGAATTTCAATTGGTTGCAAGTGACCGAAAAACTGCACATCGACTTGGGTGTCCTGCTGGATCCCATATCCGTGATGATGCTGGTGGTCATTTCCACCGTTTCGCTGATGGTGCACATCTATTCGCTGGGCTACATGCACGGGGAAAAGGGTTTCCAACGCTACTACGCGCTGTTGTCGTTCTTTACCTTCTCCATGCTCGGTCTGGTCGTGGCCACCAACATCTTCCAAATGTACATTTTTTGGGAATTGGTAGGGGTTTCTTCCTACGCCCTGATCGGGTTTTACTACACCAAACCGTCTGCCGTGGCCGCTTCCAAAAAGGCGTTCATCGTGACGCGTTTCGCGGATATGTTCTTCCTCATTGGTATTCTGGTGCTTTCCTATTATACCGGAACCTTCAGCTTCGAGGAACTTTGCAACCCTGCAGGTCCAGTTCTTGGTACCACTATCGGCGACACCTTTATGGGTTGGTCGGTTGTTTCTTGGGCCATGATGCTCATATTCATGGGGGGTGCTGGTAAATCGGCCATGCTGCCGTTCCACATCTGGTTGCCGGATGCGATGGAAGGTCCAACCCCGGTTTCAGCCTTGATCCATGCCGCAACGATGGTTGTGGCCGGTGTGTTCCTGGTTGCCCGATTCTTCCCGGTTTACTATTTCGGAGCGCCCGAAGTGCTCACCATCATTTCCTACATCGGTGCTGTCACTGCCTTGTTTGCAGCCGTTATCGCCTGTACGCAGACGGATATCAAACGCGTGCTGGCATTCTCTACGATTTCACAGATCGCTTTCATGATTACGGCTTTGGGTGTTTCCAACTACGGTGGCGAACACGGTCTCGGTTATATGGCTTCCATGTTCCACCTGTTCACCCACGCTTTCTTCAAAGCGCTGTTGTTCTTGGGTGCAGGTGCAGTTATTCATGCCGTTCACAGCAACGAAATGAAGGACATGGGCGGTTTGCGCAAGTTCCTGCCCATCACCAACATCACCTTCCTGATCGCTTGTCTCTCCATCGCAGGTATTCCGCCGTTCTCCGGTTTCTTCAGTAAGGACGAAATCATGGTGGCCGCCTTCGAACACGACAAGATTGTCTTTGGCATCCTATACTTCACCGCTGGTCTCACTGCTTTCTATATGTTCCGTCTCTACTACCGCATTTTCTGGGGCGAAAGCAATAAGCACTACCACCATACCCCACACGAAGGCGGCTTGAACGCAATGACCATACCGCTTATTTTCCTCGCCCTGCTTACCTTGGTAACCGGCTTCATCCCCTTCGGAGAATTCGTTTCATCCAACGGTGAACCTTTTGAAGCACACTTTAATTGGTTGGTTGCTTCCCTCAGTGTCGGAGTAGGCGTGGTCGGCATCGTCATCGCTACCGTGATGTACCGCAAGAAAAATACGAAACCCGCCACGATGGCCAAGGCTTTGAGCCCGCTGTACAAAGCCTCCTACAACAAATTCTGGTTTGACGAAGCTTGGCTGTTTGCGACCAAACAGATCGTCTTCGCACGGATTTCAAAACCCATCGCGTGGTTCGACCGTCACATCGTTGATGGTTTCATGAACGCATTATCTACATCGACCAATTGGATTTCCCGCAAGATTAAGTTCGTGCAGTCCGGCGAAATTCAGGATTATGCGTTAATTTTCTTCGTAGGTGCACTAGCTATTGCCGCACTGGTTATCTTTTTGTAAACAACTAAAACCAAACAGGATATGAACTTTCTTTCATTGTTTGTCCTAATACCCACATTGATGTTGCTGGCTTTTTTGCCTTGTAAAAACAACATGCGTGCCATCCGGACTGTGGCGGTGACCGGAGCCTCTTTGCTGCTGATACTTTCCATCTATACGGTGGTGGTTTTCCTGAATGCTCGTGCAGCAGGAGATACTTCGCCCATGCTCTTCATGGCGGACACCATGTGGTATCCGTCGCTGAACATCCATTATGCAGTGGGTATCGACGGCATTTCGGTTGCCATGCTGCTGCTTTCCTCCTTCATTGTTTTCACCGGCGTCTTTGCTTCCTGGAACATGAATCCACAACCCAGAGAGTTTTTCATGTGGTTCTCATTATTATCCATCGGGGTATACGGCTTCTTCATTTCCATCGACCTGTTTACCATGGTGCTTTTCTACGAAGTTGCCTTGATACCGATGTATTTGCTCATTGGCCTCTGGGGAACCGGTAAGAAGGAGTATTCAGCCATGAAGCTCACGCTGATGTTGATGGGGGGGTCAGCCTTCATGATCCTTGGCGTGCTCGGTATTTATTACAGCTCCAATGCACCAGTTCATACGTTCAATCTGCTGGAAATCGCCAAAGCTGGCATTCCATTAAGTCTACAATATTATTTTTTCCCGCTTACATTCGTCGGTTTCGGCGTACTTGGTGCCATGTTCCCGTTCCACACGTGGTCTCCCGACGGTCACGCATCTGCACCTACAGCTGTTTCCATGCTGCACGCTGGTGTTCTGATGAAGCTCGGGGGTTACGGTTGTTTCCGTGTCGCCATTTACTTGATGCCGGAAGCCGCCCATGAGCTTGCTTGGATCTTCCTGATTCTTTCCGGTATTTCTGTGGTTTACGGTGCTTTTGGCGCTGTGGTGCAGACCGACTTGAAATATATTAACGCCTATTCATCGGTTTCACACTGCGGGCTGGTGCTTTTTGCCATTCTTATGCTGAACGAGACGGCTACCACTGGTGCGGTGATGCAAATGCTCTCCCACGGTTTGATGACGGCTCTATTTTTTGCCCTGATCGGTATGATCTATGGCCGAACCCATACTCGAGACATCCGAGAAATGGGTGGTCTGATGAAAGTCATGCCTTTCCTTTCCGTCGCCTATGTCATTGCCGGGTTGGCCTCCCTGGGTCTGCCAGGTTTGAGCGGTTTCGTTTCTGAAATGACCATCTTCATCGGTTCGTTCCAACACGACGACCTATTCCGTCGCGTATTCACCATCGTTGCGGTTTCCTCCATCGTCATTACGGCCGTCTATATTTTGAGAGTAGTCGGCAAGATTCTGTACGGTGCCGTTCAGGACAAACACCACGAACATCTCACTGATGCCACTTGGTTTGAACGCATTGCAGTGGTTACCTTGATCATTTGCATCGCCGGTATCGGTATGTACCCGAGCTTTATTTCCAGCCTGATTCACAACAGTCTGTCTTACATGGCCGCTTGGTGATAATAAAAGAAAAATTAATCGAATACTAGTTATACTATGGATTTAAGCAATTATTTATTGATGAAACAGGAAATGTCACTTTTGGTGGTGTTTCTGATTCTGATGGTGTACGATCTTTTTGCTTCGGAAAACGGCCGCAAGTGGCTTCAGCCGGTGGGTGTCGTGCTTTTTCTTGCGCACACGGTCATAGGTTTCCTGCCTGCTACCTTTGGTACATCCTTTGCCGGCATGTACGTTTCTGGTGCTGCAGAAGTCGCCATCAAGAACATCCTCAACGTAGGGGTGTTGCTGATGTTCCTACAGGCCAACGGCTGGCTTGGCAAGCCTGAGAGCTCGTTCAAGCGTGGTGAATTCTACATGCTGACCTTGCTGACCTTGTTCGGCATGTATCTGATGATTTCCTCCGGTAACTTCCTGCTGTTCTACATCGGTCTCGAAACCGCTTCGCTGCCCATGGCTGCCCTTGTCGCTTTCGAAAAATTCCAAAAGAACTCTGCCGAAGCCGGTGCCAAATATGTTTTCAACGCCGTGTTCTCTTCGGCCATCTTGCTGTTCGGCACATCGCTGCTGTATGGTGCCATGGGTTCGCTGTACTACGATGACTTGTCCATGTCGTTGATCTCAAATCCGTTGGTGATACTGGCAATGGTCTTCATGCTGGCTGGGTTGTTCTTCAAAATCTCCTTGGTGCCCTTCCATTTCTGGACTCCCGACGTGTATCAAGGCGCTCCGACCACCATCACGGCCTATTTGTCCACCATTTCAAAGGGCGCCGCTGTTTTTGCTCTGATGACCATCCTATATAAGGTTTTCGGCAGCATGATTTTCGAATGGCATGCCATTCTATGGTGGGTCATCGTGATTTCCATCACCATCGGTAACATCTTCGCCATCCGTCAGACCAATCTGAAGCGTTTCCTGGCGTTTTCATCCATTTCACAGGCTGGTTACATCGCATTGAGTGTATTGGCCGGCACGCCTATGGGAATGGCTGCCACGATGTACTACATTTTGGTGTACATTTTTTCCAACATGGCTGCCTTCGGCGTGATTTCAGCCATCGAAAACAAGACCGGCAAAGTGAACATGACCGATTACAACGGCTTGTACAAAACCAACCCGTATCTGGCCGTCATTATGATGTTCGCGTTGTTTTCATTGGGCGGTATTCCTCCCACGGCCGGTTTCTTCAGTAAGTTCTACGTGTTCATGGCTGCTTCGGCCGAACACGAATACGTCTTGGTGTTCATCGCTTTGCTCAATACCATCATTTCTCTGTATTACTACCTTTTGGTGGTCAAGGCCATGTTCATCAATGCCAGCGAGCATCCCATCGAGAAGTTCTCCAGCGACGGCTACATGAAGCTTTCCTTGGTGATCTGCCTTATTGGATTGATTGTGCTGGGTTTCACCAGCGGCATTTACGAATACCTCAACACCGTAGGTTTCGGAATTTAAATCAGGAGTTTTTTATGCTGCAAAAAGCGCCACGATCTCAAGATCGGTGGCGCTTTTTTTTTTTGCAATACTGTATTAGTAGAGTGCAGCCTCCTATCTTTCGCTCATCAAAGTTGCAACGAGGTGGGCGGTAGCTGAAAAGCCCTGATGAGAGTAGGCTATTCTATAAAAAGTATTCAAATGAAAACAATTGATGATCAAGAAATGGGTGTTCGGGAATTGGAGAATATTGACTCTGTAAAAATTGATGGTGGGGCACTTGTGCCCGCAACTTCGATTTGGTGGAATGCCTTTGTGGGCTATGTCAAATACTGCATGGAAACGGGCGGTGATAATGTGACATACCACGCGCAGTAAAAAGCGAGACAAATCCTATTCCACAAATTCATGGTCAATTTTTGGATCATAATCCCAGAATTCACTATGAATTTGTGGATTTGAATTCGTTTAAAACGCAACATCAGATTCTTTGTTGCTGCAATTCGGGACTTTATAGAAAGGGAACCAACGATTCCAATTGATTGCCTCTCGAACCTTTTATCAAAATGGTGTACCCCTGAAGTGGTTGTTCCTCCAAATACGCAATAAACGTTTCGGCATTGTCGAAAACGGGGTAGTCGCTACCTGCGTTCTTGAATTCCGGCCCGATGAGGAAGACACGGTCGAAGCTGATTTCGGCCAGGTGGAAGGCCAGGCGTTTGTGCTCTTCTTCACTGAGTTCACCGAGCTCCTTCATGCTGCCTAAGATGACGGCTTTGCGAGGCGCATCGTATTGTTCAAAGTTAAGCACGGCGGCCGCCATGCTGGTGGGGTTGGCGTTGTAGGCATCGATGATGAGGGTGTTCTGCTCCGTTTTCTTGAGCTGGGAGCGGTTGTTGCTGGGCTCATATTCTTGCAATGCCTCAACGATTTCATCCGAAGGAACGCCGAATTGCATGCCGACACAAACGGCAGCCAGGGCATTTTCCAGGTTGTAGGAACCAATCAGGTTGGTTTGTGCTTCGTGGGGATGAGAGTCGTAGTCGCTGAACCAGCGGAGCTTTAGGAACGGCGAGCAGGAGAGCGTTTCGCCCCAGAGTGGATAGCCAGGTTTGGTGGCGTATTTGATTTCATCGATGCCTTTTGCAATGCTCTTCAGGTATGGGTTTTCCATGTTGATGAAAATCTTGCCACCTTTGGTGCGGATGTAATCGTAGAGCTCACCTTTAGTACGGATGACACCCTCGAACGAACCGAAGCCTTCTAGGTGCGCTTTGCCAACGTTGGTGATGAGGCCAAAGTCGGGGTCGGCTATTTCCACCAGTTCCTTGATTTCGCCGGGGTGGTTGGCGCCCATCTCAATGACGGCGATTTCGTGTTCGGGTTTCAGCCTCAATAAGGTGAGGGGCACGCCGATGTGGTTGTTCAGGTTGCCCTGGGTGTATAAAAGGTTGAATTTTTTACTTAAAACAGATGCCATGAGTTCCTTCGTCGTCGTTTTGCCGTTGGTGCCGGTGATGCCGATGACAGGAATGGTGCATTGCTTGCGGTGATGGGCGGCAAGGCCTTGTAGCGTTTTAAGGCAGTCTTCCACCAGCAGGATGCGCGGGTCGGTCACGAATTCGGGTTCATCCACCACGGCGAAACTGGAGCCCAAATCGAGCGCTTGTTTGGCGAAGCGATTCCCATTGAAATTGTCACCTTTCAAGGCGATAAACAGGGAACCGGCCGGGCAATTGCGGCTGTCGGTGGTGACTGTGGAGTGTTTTTTAAAGATTTCGTACAGTTCTGTGATTGCGATCATGGCCGTGCTTTTTATCAACAAAAATACAGATTAATTTGATAGTAACGGAAAGGTGCATAAATTTTCATATCGGACTGAATTTTCTATGTTTTTTTGTACATTTGCGAGGAGAGCCTCCTGAATTTGGCCTTTCCACAGTTGTCTATCTTACATTCGATTATGCAGTTTTCCGGACAAGCATTTACCATCAATATTCGTGGTCGCCTTATGGACCTGAGTGTTCCCAAAGTGATGGGAATCCTGAACGTGACCCCCGATTCGTTTTTCTCCAGCAGCCGGTATATGTCAGAAGAAGGCATATTGCATCGGGCTGGTCAGATCATCGACGACGGAGCCGATATTCTGGATGTGGGTGCCTGCTCCACCAGACCAGGCATCGAGTTGGTTTCGGAAGAGGAGGAATTGTTGCGGCTTAGGCTGGCACTGCACCTTATTCGCAAACGTTGGCCTGAAATGCCGGTTTCTGTAGACACATTCCGTGCCAAGGTGGCTGAAGTGGTGGTGACAGAGTTCGGTGTGGACATCATCAACGACATTTCTGGTGGGGATATGGATCCGGAAATGTTCAAAACGGTGGCACAATTGCAAGTCCCGTACATCCTGATGCACATGCAGGGAACACCGGCCACGATGCAGCTGGAGCCGCGGTACGACGACATGATGACAGAAATCTGTCAGTACTTCTCCAAACGGGTGGAGACCCTGCGGAGTCTTGGTGTGAACGACATCATTCTGGATCCGGGTTTTGGTTTCGGTAAAACGTTGGATCACAATTATGAACTGTTGAGAAGACTCGACGAATTTGAATTGTTTGGTTTGCCCTTGTTGGTAGGCTTGTCACGGAAGTCCATGATTTATAAGAGTCTTGGGACGAATCCGGAACAATCGCTCAACGGCACCAGCATCCTGAACACCCTTGCTCTGACCGGAGGCGCCAACATACTCCGGGTACACGACATCAAAGAAGCGTTGGAATGTGTGAAACTGGTTCAAACCTGTAAAAATTCCGGCCTATGCTGATCATGCCCAATTTGAAAGATATCATCGACATATTGATGGTGGCATTTCTTCTTTACGCTACTTTTAAAATAATGAAGAGTTCAGGGGCTTTGTCCATTTTTACGGGCATACTCTCCTTTGTAGCTGTTTGGGTACTGGTTTCCTACGTGTTCGAAATGCGCCTGATGGGGGCCATCATGAACAAATTCATCAGTGTTGGTGCCATTGCACTGATCGTACTTTTCCAGAATGAGATCCGTCGATTCTTAGTCATGTTGGGCTCTCGGCGCCGTTGGCAGATCATGGGTCGTTTCTTTACCCAAAAGAAGCTCCCCAAGGACAAATCGGACGCTTTCATCATGCAAATCGTGCTGTCGTGTCAGGAATTCTCCAAGAAGAAAACCGGTGCGCTCATCATTTTGGAAGGCAATACGTACTTGGGTGAATACACGCATTCCGGTGAAAGGCTGGATGCCATTTTGAGCGGTCAGCTGCTTCAGAATATATTCTTTAAAAACAGCCCCCTTCATGATGGCGCAGTCATCATTTCCGACTATCGCATCAAAGCTGCCGCTTGCATCTTGCCGGTTGCTCATGATGACAACCTGCCCAAGAATCTGGGGCTAAGACATCGGGCCGCTTTGGGTATTTCCCAGGTGACGGATGCCATGGCCATCGTGGTTTCCGAAGAAACCGGCATCATCAGCTTAGCCTATATGGGAGAGTTGCAGCGCCACCTTAAGATGGAAGATCTCGAACGTCTTTTAACAGAAAAAATCATTTAACGATTCTGCCGAAAAACTTTTCGACAGGTTTTTTGTAAAAACCCTCATTTTGCTATCTCTATATTGCAAAATAGCCTTATCTTTGCACCCAAAATTTAACTCACACTACCAATTATGGATCTTTTACAAAACATGCTTTTACGCGCCCAAGCGAATCCGCAGCGTATTGTTCTACCTGAAGGAACCGAAATCCGCACGTTGATGGCCGCTAACCAAATTCTCGGGATGAAGGCTGCTGAAATCATCCTAATTGGTAATCCAGAAGAAATTAAGAATTTAGCAGCTGAAAACAGGTTGAATAACGTCGAAAAAGCAACGTTGGTCGATCCAAAAAAGCACGATAAAAAAGACTTGTACACCAATTTGCTGCTGGAGCTCCGTAAAAGTAAGGGTCTAACCTTGGAGCAAGCTTCCGTTCAAGTGGAGGATCCATTGTTTCTGGCCTGCCTCATGATTAAGAACGGAGATGCCGACGGCGAGGTGGCTGGTGCCAGAAACACCACCGGCAATGTGCTTCGGCCAGCCTTCCAAATTGTGAAAACTCTTCCTGGCATCAGTGTGGTTTCAGGCGCATTCCTGATGTTTCTAAAGAATAAGTCTTATGGAGAAAATGGATTGATGGTTTTTGCCGACTGTGCCGTCCATCCCAATCCTACCGCACCCGAATTGGCACAAATCGCCATTTCAACTGCACAGACTGCCCGTAGCATCGCTGGTTTCGAACCCCGTGTCGCCATGCTTAGTTTTTCCACAAAAGGCAGTGCCAAACACGAAATGGTGGACAAAGTGGTGGAAGCCACCCGCATCGCTCAGGAAATGGAACCAACCCTCCAAATTGACGGTGAATTGCAAGCCGATGCCGCACTGGTACCCGATGTGGCTGCCGGAAAAGCACCTGACAGCAACGTGGCGGGCAGAGCCAACGTGCTGGTTTTTCCTACCCTCGAAACAGGCAATATCGCCTACAAGCTTGTTCAGCGTCTAGCCGACGCTGAAGCAGTCGGTCCCATCCTCCAAGGTATGGCCGCACCAATCAACGATCTTTCCCGCGGATGTTCCGTGGACGATGTCTATAAAATGGTCATCATTACTTCCAATCAGGCAATCGGTCTAAAAAAATAGGTAAACAACAAATTTGACAAACATGAAGGTATTGGTTTTTAATTGCGGCAGCAGCTCCATCAAGTACAAACTCATTGATATGGAGAAGCATGACATGCTTGCACAAGGAGGTATTGAAAAAATCGGCATGGAGGATTCGTTCCTGAAGCTGGTGACTCCTGAAGACGAGAAAGTAGTTCTTGTAAAAAATATTCCCGATCATCAGACCGGGGTGGACTTTATCCTGGAGGTTTTGACCAGTCCTGAAAATGGATGCCTGAAATCTTTGAAAGAAATTGATGCGGTGGGTCACCGAGTGGTCCATGGTGGAGAAAAGTTCAATGCCAGCATTCGAATCGACCAAGCAGTCATCGATGGAATCAGAGAATGCATCGACTTGGCTCCTTTACACAACCCTGCCAATCTGATTGGAATTGAAGCCGTTGAAAAATCGCTGCCAGGCATTCCTCAGGTTGCCGTTTTCGATACTGCTTTCCACCAGACCATGCCACCTAAGGCATACATGTATGGACTGCCCTATGAGTATTACGAAAAATACGCCATCCGTCGGTATGGCTTCCACGGTACCAGTCACCGTTATGTTTCCAAAAAAGCATGCGAAATTCTCGGTGTCAAGTATGAAGATCAGAAAATCATCACCGCCCATATTGGAAACGGTGCTTCAATCACGGCCATTAAAAATGGCATTTCCATTGATACGTCCATGGGTATGACCCCGGTAGACGGATTGCTAATGGGTACTCGTACCGGAGAAATCGATGGCGGAGTTTTGACGTTTTTGGCAGAAAAAGAGCACTTGAGCGCCTCCAGATTGAGTGATGTAATGAACAAAAAAAGTGGTGTGTTGGGTATTTCCGGTTTGTCTTCTGACATGCGTGAAATTGAAGCCGCCGTATTTGCAGGTCATCCTCGCGCCAAACTGGCCATCGACATGTACAACTACCGCATTAAGAAATACGTAGGTTCATACGCTGCCGCATTGGGCGGATTGGATATCCTCGTATTTACCGGTGGTGTAGGCGAAAACCAATGGGCTACCCGTGCTGCGGTATGCAAAGAAATGGAATTCATGGGCATCAACTTTGATTTCGAAAAGAACAAGGGTCTCAGAGGCAAGGAGGTCGTTCTCTCCACTCCCGATTCCAAAGTAATTGTCATCGTTGTCCCCACCGATGAGGAAATGATGATTGCCATAGACACGGAAAAAATCCTTTCAGAATAATAAGATGTCTCAATAGAGCGCCAATCTCTGCGTTACAGCTCATTCGACAATCCTCACGTACTTAAAGTACGCTCCGGTGTGTCTCATAATCTGTGCCTTGACCTTGGCGCTCTATTGAAACATCTTCTACCGTTTTGCCAAAAAAAGAGGCAGTATCTTTTTGATACTGCCTCTTTTAGGCTTCCATATTATCCGGATTAGAAGACGATGAATTCGTAGATCCCTGCGGAATTCCTCTCCTCCAGCTGAAATAGAACACGGATGTTTTGCGTGGTAACCGGTTCAAACTTGATTTGGTTGTAAGCATCCTTGAAAGGTTTGAGGCTATCGGAAGTCTTTACATTGACCCAGTTTCCGGTCTCATCTTTATATTGAATGCTATAGTTCAAAGGAATGCGGCATCCACCCCAAGGACCATCGTCAAACCAATAGATTTTGGCATTGCTCACGGTTTCGGGTTTGGTGAAAGTATAAGCCACCCATTCCTGAGAATTTGTTTTGGGCCAGTTGTGGTAGTAAGGGCATTTCCGGTCGTTGGAACTTTTGGGCTCGTAACCATCATTGACACTTGCAAGAACTTTGTTGGGCGTAGAAGAAGTAACTTTTGCTTCCGTACAGATGGTGGGCAAAGGCAAAGGTCTCGTAAATGCGGTGGTACGTGGAATCCAGACTGCCATTTCACCGGCTCCGCGATTGGCCCAAGCATAAAATGGTATGGCGGAAAGACGTTTTGACTTGGTGACTATATCACCGGCTGCATTCTTTTCTGCGCTTTGTGCATTTGCTTCCAGACGAACGATGCCTCTTAATTCGTCCGACTTAGTGGCAGCAATCACTTTCACATCATCGGATAGAACGGAATTCAAAACTTTGTCTTGGTTGTCATTCCATTCCAGACAATAGACGATGGGGCCGCGTTCCAAGGAAACTTTTCCTCGATCGTCCTCTACCTTATCATTGGCGACGACGCGATGAACATCCATGGGTAAGCTGATGTCAACGGTGCTGCCTTTGGCCCATTTGGCGGAAAGAACCAAATAGCCCTTGTCATTGACAACTACAGGTGTTTCAATGCCGTTGACCTTTAGTTTGACAGGCGTGGTGGTGGGATTCAGGTACGTATATAAGTCGCTTGGGACAGGTTTGTTCTGAGCCCATCCTGGAATGCGGACCATCAGTTTGAAAATGCCTTTTTTGGCAGGGTCAATGGTCAAATGTACATCGCCGTTCCAAGGGTATCCAGTCGTTTGAGCGATGTGCACGGGTTTGCCCTTGATGGTGATGTTGGTTTCGCTTTGAACGAAAAGGTTCACATAGACTGAATCGTTCTTTTGAGCGTAAACATATCCGGGAACGGATGCGACGAAACGGCACATGTTGCTTGGGCAGCAGGCACATCCGAACCAAGCGCTGCGGGAGTGCTGACCAACCGATTCCAATGGGTTCGGATAAAAGAAGCGGTCGCCAGAAAGGCTGATACCAGACATGACACCATTGTACAGACTGCGTTCCAACACGTCGTAATATTTTGAGTCACCATAGAGCATGAACATGCGATAGTTCCAATATACATTGGCAATGGCTGCGCATGTTTCGCAATATGCCGACATATTTGGCAATTCGTAGTTTTCACCGTATGCTTCACCGCTTCCAGTTGCACCGACACCACCAGTGATGTAGAGTTTTTTGCCCGCTACATTGTCCCAAATCTTATCAATGGCCTTGATATAGCTCTTGTCTCCGGTCAGCGCTGCCACATCGGCCATGCCTGAGTACATATAATTGGCGCGTACGGCATGTCCGACGGCTTCGTCCTGCTCAATAACAGGTTTGTGCGTCTGGCTGTATTCGCCGCTCCGACCTTTGCCACGAAGGTCCAGGAAATATTTGGCCAAGGTGAGGTATTCTTTTTTGCCGGTTACCCGATACATACGGGCAAGACCCATCTCAACGATTTGATGGCCGGGTTCATAAGCCAGTTTGCCTGGGCCGAATTCACGAACGAGCAAATCGGCATTTTTGATGGCGATGTCCAGAAAACTGCGTTTGCCAGTTGCCTGATAGTGTGCGCAAGCCGCTTCGAACAAGTGTCCGCTGTTGTAGAGTTCATGGCTGAGGTCAGGATCTTTTTCCCAACGCTTGGCACCTACCCAATCGTGCATTTTGGCTGGATTTCCTGCAGTTCGGGCCGTATACAAGTAACCATCTGGTTCCTGTGCCTTGCCAATGAATTCGATCAGCGTATCCATTCGGGCTTCCAGAAAAGGATTCGGGCTGCCTGCGATGGAGTAGGAGGCTCCTTCAATGATCTTATAAATGTCCGTGTCATCAAAGGTGAATTCGGTATTGAAGAAACCTGGAATCAGTTTCCCTGCTTTTTTAAAGTTGTCCACACGTCCTGTGATGTAACATTGCCACAAGGCAATAGGGATGGTCACTTCCTGATTGGTTTTCAGGCGGGGTGCCCAAAATCCATCGGTCAACTTGACGGTGTTGAAAAGCACAGGGCTGATGGGGTAATCGTGACTGGCTACAGGCGCCTTCTTACCCATCATGGGCAGGGTGCATGCAATGCACAGGGAAAGCAGGAAAAGTCGGGTCTTGTTTTTCATAATTCGATTAAAAGATAATTCAATAATTGCATTTCAAAAATACATATTTTTTATGGATTCGCTTTCCATGTTATTTGCTTAGTCGCACGAACCAGCCTTCATGGCCTTCCAAGGTCAGGTTGATAGGTTTATCGGTCTTGCCGATATTCTTGCCTTCCCAAATGTCGCGGATCTGATAGTTTTCACCCATTCGAAAGGCTCCCTTTTTAAAATGGTCGTCGTACACGGGATTCTTGGCCCAATCGAATTTAAGGGCAGTCTTGGTGTTGCTCCTGTTCAGGAAAAGCACGGCAGCGCCTCCGTCTGACAAAGGTTTGACAAGGATTTCCACATCGTTGATGGTCAGGTATTTGATGGCAGGTATACCCAACGTATCCTGATCGATGGCGATGGCTTCTTTGTTGCATTGAATCTTACGGATGGTTTCATCCATGTTCCTCAGGTCGTTGCCGGCCATGAGTGGGGCAGCAAGCATGCACCAGATGGCGAAATGGGACTGATATTCCTCGGTCGATTGGCCACCATTGCCTACTTCCAGCATTTCCAAATCGTTCCAATGTCCAGGACCTGCATAGTCTGTGATTTTGGTGGCAATGTCTAATATTTGAAGGACGCCGACACCTCCCCAGTTGAATTGGCAGTCAAAGCAATCACGGATATCCGGAGAAATGCGCCAAAGTTGGCCAATGCCTTTGCCCCATTCCCAAGGTTTGTTTTCTCCCCATTCGCAGATGCTCAGGATGATGGGGCGTCCGCAAACTCTCAACGCATCGCTCATGGTTTTATAAGCGGCCTTGGCGTTTTGCTCTTCGCTGTAACACCAGTCGTATTTTAAGTAATCCACACCCCATTCGGCATATTGGCGGGCATCTTGAAATTGATAACCTCTGCTACCCGGTCGTGACTGGCAAGTCTTGCTTCCAGCACAAGAGTAAATGCCGAATTTAAGTCCAAGGCTATGAACGTAATCGGCCAACGCTTTCATGCCATGTGGAAATCGTGTTGAATCTGGAACGATGTTGCCCTTGGCATCGCGAGCCACTTGCCAGCAATCATCGATGACCACATATTGATAACCGGCATCCTTCATACCAGAAGAAACCATATTGTCGGCCATTTGTCGAATGAGTGAATCGCTTACATTGCAGCCGAACTTGTTCCAGCTGTTCCAACCCATGGGTGGAGTAGGAGCTTGTTTGTCAAAAGCCGTAGGTGTTTGAGGGGGACGAGCAAATGAAAGCATAGGAAGAAAGAGTGCCGCTAAAAGAAGGGTCTGTAATTTTCTCATATTTCAAGGTGTTTTCAATGGAGTTTGTTCTGAATGTAAAGAAACTCCGAAAATCTGCAATACGCTGTTAAAAAAATCCATATTGATGCAAGAATATTCTAAACGATGGGAAGGCGTTTAGATGTGCTTGTCTTGTAAAAAATTGACTGTTAGGGGTCTGTAATTCTGTCGCTCTCTTTTTGGAGTATTGTAGCATGAATGTTTCCAATTACCATCTGGGTTTTTTTTAAAAATTGGTCAAATATTTCGAGGATTAAGACGATATTTAACAACTTAAAAACTAGTTGCACAGATTACTTTAAAGTTCTATGAAAAAGACGTATCTAACAGGATTTCTGACATTCATGCTGCTGCTCTGCAGTACAACGGCATTCGGAATCAACCTGCGTTTCAAGCACTATATGGTGGAAGACGGCCTTTCTTCCAATACCGTTCGTTGCGTATTGCAGGACAAGAAAGGCTTTATCTGGATAGGTACGGAAGGTGGCTTGAACCGCTTTGACGGACTGACTTTTCGTAATTTCCTCAATATTGCCGGTGATACGACTTCTCTTGGGAACAATTATGTCTATACCTTGCTGGAAGATGCCAAATCAAACCTTTGGATAGGAACCGACCATGGTGTGAGCATATTCAATCCAAGGTCGGAACGATTCCACGGTTTTCGTACAAAAACGACCAGTGGTACTGCAATTACCACCAATGTGCAAGAGATCACGCTCGATGCCGACTCCTGTCTTTGGTTTGCTACGATGGGTCAGGGTGTTTTCAGGTATGATCCCCGGAAGGATTTGCTCGAACAATATTCTCCAAATGGCAATGATCCTTTCTTTATGAAATATACCCATTATGTCTATGCCGATAAAAACGGTCGTATTTGGGTGAGCAGCAATCAACGAGGCGCTCCAGTATGGTATTTCGATGCGGTAACCAAACGGTTCAAGGTTCCTGCTTTTTTTGAATACTTGAAGTCTCAGAAAGACATATCCGTTCATCGATTGATTGAAGATGATGCACAACGATTCTGGTTGGGAACTTGGGAAGATGGTATCTGTTCGATGGCAAATTCGGCGGGAGTCTTTCGAAACTTTCTTTCTCCTCGAACCGGGACCGGAATCCTGCACGTCCATTCCATGTTGGAATACGCTCCGGGTCAGGTCATGGTGGGTACGGACGACGGGCTGGCATGCATTGATACACAGACTGGAAATTATGATTTGTTTACGGGTAAAGAAGACGATGAAAAGGGCATTTCCGACAAGTTTATCTATCCCATTTACAAAGATAGGGAGGGTGGCATCTGGATTGGGACGTATTATGGTGGACTGAACTATGTGCTTCCCAACAGCAACTTCTTTGAACATTACCAACATTCCGATTATGCCAATTCAGTAGGAGGAAACGTCATCGGAAAATTTTGCCCCGATCCAGCTGGTAATCTATGGATAGCCTCGGACGACGGAGGTCTGAGCTATTTCAATACCGAAACCGGAAAGTTTACGAACTACAGACCCGAAAAAGGTAAGAACAGTCTGTCTTATCACAACGTTCATGCACTGTGTCTTGACGGAAACAATCTCTGGGCAGGTACGTATTCGGGAGGTCTGAATTTGTTGGACCTCAAGACCAAGCAATTTAAGAAATACACGTTCGAACCCGGTAACAAAGAGTCCTTGTCCAGCTCCAGCATTTACTCCGTATATAAGGACAAACGTGGCGTTTTATGGGTCGGGACAACCATGGGCATCGACGTGTACGATGTTGCTCTTGACAACTTTCACCGGATTCGCCCCATCAATGCCAGTACCATTGACATTCGTGAAGATGCGCAAGGAAATGTTTGGTTTGCAACTTGGGGTGATGGACTGTATCGGTATGATTCTAAAAAACGTAGCTGGAAACATTTCCAGAATGAAGTAGGAGATCCGGGCTCCATTACAGACAATCAAGTGAATTGTCTTTCCATTGATGAGCACAATCAGCTCTGGGTGGGAACCGGTAACGGATTATGCCGGTACGATTACAAAACAGGGAAATTCTTCCGCATTTCCCTGAAGTTGAAAAGCAGACTGGTCTGTGATATCCTCCCAGACCGAGGTTTCCTATGGATCACCACTACCAATGGCCTGATTCGACTGAATCCTACAGACAATACGTTCAAGACTTTTACCAAAAGCGATGGTTTGCAAAGCGATCAGTTCAACCTCAAGTCGGCAGTCAAGATGAAAAATGGTAAAATCTATGTCGGGACAGCCAATGGTTTTAATTCATTTTATCCAGACAATCTGAAAGAAAATACCAGTGTTCCCCCTGTCGTAATTACCAGTTTGCAGATTCTCAATGAAAACGTACCCATCGGGGACCATTCTGTCTTGAAGCAATCTGTTTCCAGTACCGATAAGATCACACTTTCTTGGAAACAAAACATAGTTAGCATCGAGTTTGCTGCTTTAAGTTTCGCCGCTCCCATCAAAAATCAATATGCCTATAAACTCGAAGGTTTTGATGAAGACTGGGTTTATGTAGGCAATGAACGGAAGGCCACGTACACCAATCTCCCAGCCGGAAAATACGTTTTCCGTGTGAAGGCTTCCAACAACGATGGACTGTGGAACGAAGAAGGCACCAGTTTGAAAATCGTTGTCAAACCACCTTTCTGGTTCAGCACCTTCTTTATTCTGCTCTATATTGTGCTTGCAATTTTCGGATTGTATCGATTGTACCTTTGGTTTCTGCACCGGAATGAACGGCGACACGATGAAGAACTACAGCAGATCTATGCACAAAAAGAAAAAGAAATTTACGATGCCAAGATCAACTTCTTCACCTTCGTCGCCCATGAGATTCGAACACCTGTTTCGCTCATCGTAGGTCCTCTGGAGAGGATGCTGAAGGGGAAGGACCTACCAGCCAGCATCACGGACAATTTGACCATCGTAGACCGAAATGCCCGCCGTTTGGTATTTTTGGTGAACCAACTGCTTGATTTTCGTAAGGTCGAGCAAAAAGCCATGGCGATGCATTTCAATCACCTAAATCTTTCTGAACTGCTCATTGGTGTTCTGGATGGTTTCTTTCCCTTCCTCGGAGAGAAGGAGTTGCACATCAAAAGAGAAGGAATTCAACCTGATATATTTGCTACTGTCGATTCGGACGCTTTTGTAAAGGTGGCCACCAATTTGCTTAGCAATGCGACCAAATATGCGGTCGATGTGGTCGAGGTATCCTTATCCGTTTCACCCGATGATAAGGATTACATCGTTCTGACAGTCAAGGATGATGGCCCTGGAATTCCGCCTGAGGAACAGGAACATATTTTCAAGCCGTTCTACCAAGTAAATGGTACCAATCAGCCTGGCACAGGAATCGGACTGTCGTTGCTGAAGTTGCTTGTCGATGCGCACCACGGCTATGTTCGAATTAAAAATGCGGCCGGAGCCGTATTCAGTGTCATCTTGCCGATTGAACAGGATGCCGATGCCTTTGCCAAAGCGGAAGGATTCCTGGATGGCCCAGACAGTCACATGGAGGAGCCCCATCCCCTCGAAAATGTCGCCGTATCAAATTCCGCACCCGTCATGCTGGTGGTGGAAGACAATGCAGACATGCGGAGTTTTATCTGTCAGAGCTTTTCAGAAAAGTTCAGGATGTTGGAAGCTGAAGACGGTCGTGCTGCTCTGCTGCTATTGGATTCGAACGAAGTGGATCTCATCATTTCCGATTTGATGATGCCTGAAATGGATGGTCTGGAATTATGCCGAGAACTTCATAAGAACATCATGCGCAGCCATATTCCCATGGTTTTGCTGACGGCAAAGACCGATATGGCCACCAAAATTGAAGCCATGAAGCTCGGTGCCGACGTGTATATGGAGAAACCCTTCTCCATAGAGCTGTTGATGGCGCAGGTTGACAATTTGCTGGAATCCAGACATAAACTTAGGAAACGTTATACGGAATTGCCCTTTGTGCCCTTGAACTCGATTGCAGGTAACAGTGCGGATGAGGCTTTCCTGGCCAAAATCAATCAGATTGTGGAAGCTAATTTCTCCAATGTGGATTTCTCCATTCAGGAATTGGCCGAGCAATTGTTTGTGAGCCGTTCTGGACTTTTTGTAAAGATCAAGAGTTTGGTCGGGATTACTCCCAATGAATTCATTCAATTGGTTCGACTCAAGAAAGCCGCGCAGCTAATCAGAGAAAACAGGTACCGAATCAACGAGGTTTGCTACATGGTGGGTTTCAACAATCCGTCCTACTTCTCCAAATGTTTCCAAAAACAATTTGGCAAACTGCCCAAGGATTTCAGAAATCCAGGAAAGGAACACCCGATGGATCAGGAAACAGAATGATTATTCTTCAAAGCTGAGCAATTCAAAATTCGTACCGTCAAAACTGGCGTAGGTAAAGAGCCGGAACCAATCTCCCAAGATGATGATCCGGCTTTTTGCTGACAGCATGAGGTCAAGCAGGATGTGGCGGTGCCCGTAGATGTAAAAATCGGGGGCGTCGGCAGCCTTAACGGCTAGGTGCTTCTTTGAAAACTGAATGAGGTATTCTTTGTCCTCACCCAGATAGGTTTCTGGGTTGTATTCCCGTTTCATCCGACTGTGTCTGGCCCATTTCAGTCCGAAACTTAGGCCAAGGTCAGGGTGAAGCCACTTAAACAATTTTTGGTTGACCTTGCTGTGAAAAATGCCACGAAGTACTCGGAACTGTTTTGATGGATCTCCCAGTCCGTCGCCATGGGCCAGATAGAACTTCTTGCCTTGAATGACCACCTCTGTATCCTGAAAATAAACGACTACGCCCAGCTCTTGCTGAACGTAGTCGAACAACCAGATATCGTGGTTTCCCGCAAACCAATAGACCGGAATGCCGCCGTCGGTGAATTCTGCGATTTTTCCAAAAAAACGGGCATAGCCTTTGGGTACAGCCTGTTTGTATTCAAACCAAAAATCGATCATGTCGCCCATCAGGTAAAGGGCTTCACAATCCGGCTTGATGCTGTCCATCCAGCGGACCAGCTTCTTCTCGTTGGCCAGTTTGTCTTGCAAGGCCCAGGAGCCCAAGTGCGCATCCGACACGAAATAGGTCTTCATGCTTGAGGGTTTAAAGGAATCCCAGTTCCAGTTTCGCTTCTTCGCTCATCATGTCCTTGTCCCAAGCAGGGTCAAACACCAAGTTGATGGTTAGGTTCTTGACACCTTCCACGGATTCGACTTTCATTCGGACATCTTCCAGGATGAAATCGGCGGCGGGGCAGTTGGGAGCGGTGAAGGTCATTTCCAGGAAGACTTCGCCTTCTTCGGGAACTTCAATCTTGTAAATCATCCCAAGGTCGTAAATGTTGACTGGGATTTCTGGGTCGTACACGGTTTTGAGCATGCGTACGATGGCTTCTTCTATCGTTAATAAGGGATTGTTCATTGTTGTGGGTTTTGAACAAAGATAGGGGTTTTTCTTAAAAGTGCACGTTTCTTACAGTTTGCCTTCGTCCGCGTAGCTGTAATAACTGCTTTCGCTGAAAACAAGGTGGTCGGTCAATTGCATGTCCAGATTCTGGCAAGCCAGTTTCAGCTTTTGGGTAATCTTGTCGTCGCAAGAGCTGGGATAGGGGTTGCCGGAGGGGTGGTTGTGGCAAAGCACCACGGAGGAAGCCAATTTGCCAAGGGCGTGTTTCAATACGATTTTCGGATCGACCGTGGTTTCTGAAACACCACCGTGGCTGATGCGTACCGTGTCGATGATGCGGTGCTGGTTGTTCATGAGCAACACCCAGAATTCTTCGTGGTCGAGGTCAGCCATTTTCGAATGAAACAATTCATAAATATCCCTGCTGTTGCGAATTTGAACCCGCTTCACGACGTCTGAGGTTCGTCGACGTTTTCCAATCTCGAGGGCTGCGGCTATGGTCACCGCTTTGACTGGCCCGATGCCGTGAAACCGACTGCACATCGTTTCAATGCTGAACTTGCCCAATTCATTGAGGTTGTTGTTGGCGGCTCCCAAAATGCGTTTGGCCAGATCGACGGCGCTCTCCTTAGTAGTGCCTGAACCCAACAGGATGGCCAGTAATTCGGCATTACTGAGCGATTCCGCACCATTTTTCATCATTTTTTCTCTAGGCCTGTCGTCAAGCGCCCATTCCCGGATGCTGAACCGGCTTTCTGACTGCTCCTCCTTCTCAAATGCAACTTCGTCTTCTTTCATTCATCTTTGTTTTAGTTTTCAACAAAGATACAATAAAATAACATAAAAGAAATATAAAACAACAAAAAAAAGGTGTATTAAAAATAATGCACCACTCTTTTAAATCGCACTGAAAGATGTTTCAATAGAGTGCCAAGGTCAAGGCGCAGATTACGAGAAACCCCGGAGCGTACTTAAAGTACGTGAGGAGTTGCGAGTGAGCTGCAACGCAGAGATTGGTGCTCTATTGAGACATCTTGGATTATCTTACGCGTTCTGCGTAAGAACCGTCGCGCGTATCAACTTTTATTTTTTCGCCTACTTCAATAAACAGCGGCACACGAACCGTAGCACCCGTTTCCAAAGTGGCAGGCTTCAACGTGTTGGTCGCCGTGTCACCACGAAGTCCAGGTTCGGTATAAGTTACTTCAAGGATGACGTGGGTCGGCATGTCCGCATAAAGCACCGTTTCCGATTCAGCATGCACGACCACTTCCAAATTGTCGCCTTCTTTCATGAATTCCACACCGTTGATGCAATCCTTATTGATGGAAATCTGTTCGTAAGTCTCATTGTTCATGAAGTTGCAGCCCATGTCGTCCTGATAGAGAAACTGATACGGTCTGCGCTCGATGCGGACTTCCTCGATTCGGATGCCAGCATTGAACGTGCGATCCAATGTACGGCCTGTGACGACATTTTTCATTTTGGTACGTACGAAAGCTGCGCCCTTGCCCGGTTTAACATGCAGGAATTCAGTTACGAAATAGTATTGTCCGTCTATGTCAAGGCACATGCCGTTGCGGATATCACCTGTATTTGCCATTTTATAATGTATTGATTTTAATTTGTTTTGCTGTTTTAAAAAGGTGTGCAAATATCGGAACAATCTCTAAAATACGCAAGTTTTTACTAAATTCAGTCGCAGTTCGAAAAAAATGCACGGAAGGGTTGTGTATTGCCAAAAATAGTTCTACTTTTGCAAGCCGAAAACGCACATATATACTAACAGAACAATATACAATCAGTCTTATGAAAAGGACCTTTCAACCCTCCAACAGAAAAAGAGCGAACAAACATGGTTTCCGCTCCAGAATGGCTTCCGCAAACGGTCGTCGCGTATTGGCTCACCGTCGTGCAAACGGTCGTAAAAAATTAACCGTTTCCGATGAAGAACGTCTGAGAGGTTAAACGAAACCCTTTGAAAAAACAAAATAAAGTAAAGATCGCGAGGTCTTTACTTTTTTTGTTTTAAGTCCAGTCGTTACTTGTTTTTTTAGTACTTTTGATTGTCCAAAAAAAAAGAGTTCCCCCAAATTTAGAAACTATGAGATACGCTGTTAAACGCATCCTCAAACATGTTCTGATCTTCTCGTTGATCCTTGCAGCTCTTCTGGTTATAGTCACCTTATCCCTCAAGAGCTATACCCAGCACGATTCCGTCATCACCGTGCCTGACGTCACCACCCTGACCGTGGATGAGGCTTCGCCTTTCATCGAAAAGAAAGGTTTGCGCTACAAGATCGTTGACTCCATCCGTGTAGCCACAGCCAGACCTGGTGTCATTTTGGAGCAGAAACCTGTTCCCGGCGCCAGAGTAAAGCAGAACCGTTTCATCTTTCTCACCGTGAACGCGACTTCGGAGGAAAAAATAGTTTTCCCGGACGTCAAGGACTTTTCACAACGCCAAGCTGTCGCCACGCTCGAAGCCAACGGCATACATGTCAGCAGCATCGAATTTATGCCTTCGGAATACCGGGACCTCGTACTTGGTGTCCGTTATCAGGGCAAAAACATCCCCGCTGGTTTCCGTCTCCCCAAGAACTCCTCCGTCACACTGGTGGTGGGACAAGGAGCTTCCGTCGGTGAAATCACTGTTCCCAGCCTGCACGGATGTTACATGCTGGAAGCCAATGAAAGGGCGCATGCCAGCAGCCTGAACATCGGCAACATCTACTACGACGTGACACCGGTCAACTCCGATGCCGCCAAGAAATATAAGATTTACCGTCAAGTACCCATTACCGGCAGTTCGGTCGGTGTTGGCAAAAACATCGATGTATGGATGACCACCGATGAAAACATTTTGCAAGAACCGGACGAAGTGTTTATGCCGGAAGACACGATCGGCACCAATAATTAAACCATGCTTGAAGAATTGATTGACCTGACCGAAGACCCGGACGAAGTCGATTTCCTGGACGACGAACCGGATGATGCGTCCGTCGGAACGGAAGTTGATGCGGATGGGCAGCTGTACGAACAGTACCGCTTTGTAGCCGACGCCGGGCAAACCTTGCTTCGCATCGACAAATTTCTGGTCTGCCGCATCACCAAGCTTTCCCGCAACCGCATTCAAGATGCGGCCGATGCAGGATTCGTCCTTGTAAACGGCGTTCCAGTCAAATCGAACTATCGGGTGAAACCTCTTGACATCGTCACGGTCATGGTTTCGCGACCGCCTGTCGATACCGAACTCATACCGGAAAACATTTCGATCGACATTCTGTACGAAGACGCTGATGTACTGGTGGTGAACAAGCCCGCCGGAATGGTGGTGCATCCAGGACATGGCAATTTCAGCGGTACCTTGGTGAACGCATTGGCTTGGCATTTCAAAGAAAATCCAAAGTTTCCAACCGACGATCCTCGTCCCGGCCTGGTTCACCGCATCGACAAAAATACGTCAGGCTTGCTGGTCATCGCCAAGAATCCCGAAGCCAAGGCGCATCTGGGCTGGCAGTTCTTTCACAAGACCACTCATCGGCTGTACACGGCTTTGGTATGGGGCACGCTTCCCGAAGCATCAGGCACCATTACCGGCAACATTGGTCGCAATCCAAAAGACCGCCTCCAGATGAAAGTGTTCGAGGACGGCAGCGATGGTAAACATGCCGTGACCCATTACCGAGTATTGGACAATATCGGGTATGTATCTTTGGTTGAATGCCAATTGGAAACTGGAAGGACCCATCAGATTCGTGCCCACATGAAGCACATCGGCCATCCCATTTTTAACGATTACCGCTACGGTGGAAACGAGATTTTAAAGGGCACTACCTTTACCAAATACAAGCAATTTGTCAAAAATTGTTTCGATATTTGTCCAAGGCAGGCCCTACACGCCAGAACCCTTGGATTCAAACATCCGGTGACCGGCGTAGATATGCTTTTCGAGTGTCCGATACCAGACGACATGACTGCTTTGATAGAAAAATGGAAAGGCTATGTGGCCTTTAGAGATATAGATTAAATCATGGAATTACGTAAGATTGCCATCATCTGCGGAGGCGATTCCTCCGAAATGGAAATTTCCCTTAAAAGTGCCCAAGGGCTCAACTCGTTCATCAACCACGAATTGTATCGGGTCTGGATCGTTGTGATCCAATCCGGAAATTGGTATGTGCGCTTGGACGACAAACGGACGGCAACCGTCGACAAAAACGATTTCAGTTTCAACCACGAAGGTCAGCGAACCAGGTTCGATTTTGCCTGGATCACCATACACGGCACTCCCGGTGAGGACGGTCGTTTGCAAGGTTATTTCGACCTCATCGGTTTGCCCTACAGCTGTTGTGGCGTTCTAGCAGCCTCCGTCACCTTCAACAAGTTCGTCTGCAACCAGTTCCTGAAGGGCTTTGGAGTAAAGGTGGCCGAATCCGTATTGCTGCGTCGTGGGCAGACCATCAGCGAAGATCAGGTGGTGGAAACCGTCGGTTTGCCCTGCTTTATCAAGTGCAATGTGGGTGGTTCCAGTTTTGGTGTGACCAAAGTGAAATTGGTGACGGAAATCCAAACTGCCATCGACCGAGCTTTCGCCGAAGGTCCTGAAGTGATCATCGAAGCATTCATGAGCGGAACGGAAGTGACCTGTGGATGCTACAAGACCAAAAAAGGCGCACACCTGCTTCCTGTTACAGAAGTGGTGAGCGAAAATGAATTTTTTGATTTCGACGCCAAATACAAAGGACAGGTGCAGGAAATCACCCCTGCCCGGATACCCGAGAATTCCAGGGACCGAATTCAGTCAATAACCTCCCATATTTATGATATACTCGGTTGCAATGGTATCATCCGGGCTGACTACATCATCACCTCTGTGGGCATCATGTTGCTCGAGGTCAATACCACACCAGGCATGACCACCACTAGTTTCATACCTCAACAGGTTGCCGCCGCTGGAATGGTTATGGGCGATGTCATGGCTGAAATAATTGAAGACAGTTTTTAACTAAAAATATACTCCTATGGAATCACAAAGATACGATGACATCCGCCCCTTCAGGGACGAAGAATTACCTGATGCAATTACCCGTTTGTTGCAGGATCCGATGTTCAATGCCATCATTCCTTTTGTGACATCCATCATTCCCGAGGAAAAGCTGAAAGCCGATTTGCGTGCGCTGAAATCGATTCATGAGTTTCAGCACACCATCATCCATACCTTTGTTACTGGATTGGCTAAACGGACAACCGATGCCTTGGATTTATCCGGTTTCAAGTACTTGGACAAAACCAAGAACTACACCTATGTGACCAACCATAGGGACATTGTGTTGGATTCAGCCTTCCTGAACATTCTGATGATTGACAAGGGTATTGATACGTTCGAAATCGCCATCGGTGACAACTTGCTGATGTTTCCCTGGATAAGCGACCTGGTGCGGATCAATAAAAGTTTTCTGGTAAAAAGGGGTTTGACAGTACGTCAACAACTTGCCAGTTCGGTAGAGCTTTCCTCCTACATTTACAACCGTGTCGTGGACAGCAAAGTTTCAGTTTGGATGGCTCAACGGGAAGGTCGGGCAAAAGACTCGGACGACCGCACGCAAGAAAGTGTCCTGAAGATGTTAAATTTGGGTGGAAGCGGTAGCGTTTTGGAAAATCTGGCATCTTTGAACATAGTACCGGTCACCATTTCTTATGAGTACGATCCATGCGATTACCTCAAGGCCAAAGAAATGCAGCAGAAGCGGGACAATCCCGACTATAAAAAATCACAGCGGGAGGACCTTCTGAACATGAGGACGGGTATGACGGGATACAAAGGGCGAGTTTTTTATAAAATCAGTCCCTGCATCTCCAACGAACTTTTAAACATGGAGGGTGAAATGCACAAAAACGAACTGTTTACCAAGATTGCCAGACTGATGGACAACCGGATTCACCGGAACTACCATTTGTACCCAGGCAATTACATCGCCACCGACATGCTCGATGGTTTGGACACCTTTGCCCATTGCTATTCGGTTAAGGAAAAGGAACAATTCGCCGTTTACCTCGAAAAGCAAATGGGAAAAATCGATCTTGAAGGAAAGGATGAGTCGTTCTTACGCAAGAGAATGCTGGAAATGTATTCCAATCCTTTGAAGAATAAATTGGAAGCGGACAAGAATCAATAAACTGTTAGTGAGCTTATTTAGAATGAAAAAGTGGAGATTGGTTTTGGCAACAGCGCTGATGGCTATTGCCTTTTCGTCGTGTTTTAATCTGGAGGATGACACTACCTACGTGAACTATTATAAATGTATGGCGACGGTTACAACAGGTGGAGTCAATCCTGTTTTCGTTAAAGATAATGGCGTATCCGTCACGCTTGCTGAAGCTCAGCCAGCTGATACTTTCGCTGTCGGTGAGCGCTATTTCCTGCATTATATTTATGGGGACACAACCAATCATCCAGCCAATAGTTATCCAATCCTATTGTATAGGTATGGCAAAACCATCATTAAGAATTTGGAGGTCCTGCCCAAAGATTCTACTGATTTATGGGAAAACCAGCCTGTAACGATTTCGGATATCTGGTACTCAGGGTACTATTGCAATTTTTTCTTCGCTTCGTATATGAGTATGGATACTCCAAATACCCTTGAACTGGTACGAATCATGGTAGGTGAAACTGCAACACCCACCGATACTGTTCCAAAATTGAACTTTGAACTGCGTCACAACGTGGCATCCATATCTCCTGCCTTTTATTTGTTACGATTTCTCAGTTTTAATCTGAGCAGCTTATCCACGGAATTTCCGAATGCCAAACGATTTGAAATCGACCTTCGTTGGAAGGAGTTGAATAGAGGCACGCTGTCCTTCCCAGGAATCTATACACCAAATCAATTATACTCAGATTCGCCCTACTCATCTCCAAAAAGGAATCAAGCAGCATTTTCATTGACACCGCTCTAATCAAAATGTGCCGTATGTTCAAACTCAACTGCTTTTCACTTGTATTGGTACTGGCAATAATGACCACCCCGTCTTGCTCCGATCAATACATGGGCAACTACACCGCTTTTGAAAGCGCGTGGTGTGTGGTTCAGGGGAAGGGCAATCAGATGGCTTTTTTTACGGACGACAAAGACATCCTCAAGCCGTCTGAATCGCTTGACAGCACTCGTTTCAAAGCAGGCGACCGTTATCGGCTTTTTTTCGTATACCTAGGTAATCAAGGCTCCTATTCCTCATCAAGTGCCAAGCTGGTGGAAATTGAAAATCTTCAGCCGGTTTATGTGGCTGACGCTTTGTTGCGCAGCCGCTTCACCGGCACAGTGAATGATCCAGTCTGGCTCAACGACAAACCTTTTTTCGGTGGCGGATACCTAAATTTTGATTTTCAGTTTCATTCGTCCGATTCAGGAATCAAACATGGTATTCACCTCTTGCAGGATTCGTTGGTCAATCGAAAGATTTATTTGAGCTTCGGTCACGATAACAATGGAGATGACTCCAATAAGCAAGCTTCCGCACTGGCATCTTTTCCGACTAAGAGTTTAAATCAAGCTTCGAATGCGGACAGCCTCATTATCAAGTGGCGTGAAGAAAACGGCAATAATTCGTACCGTATTGCATTAAAAGATACCTTGTAGTTTTTAAGGGTCTTGTGTTTTGTCATCCCTTTCATCGAAAGGCATTGACACCAGGTGCTCAATAACTTCCTGATCGATGATGAACCGACCATAATAAGAGATGATCAATGTGGTCATCGGTAAGGCAATGATCATGCCGACCACTCCGAATAGAGAACCCCAAATGGACAATGATAAAAGTATGATGGCAGGATGCAGACCCATTGCCTTGCCGAGAATTTTCGGATTCAGGAACAGCTCTATAACCACTTGCATCACTGCGAAAACTGCCAGAACGGACATTGTCACCCAGAAAAAGGACTGATTGTATTCTGCAGCTTTGATGGCGGCCAACATGATGGCAGGAACCAAAGCCAATGCCTGAAGGTATGGAACCAAATGCATGAAGCCTACCAAGATGCCTAGCACAATGCCCAAGGGCAAACCGATGATGCTAAACCCTACCGCATACAGGATGCCTACGATCAGCGAAATCAACCCTTGACCGCGAAAATAGTGGTTCATGCCAACTTTCAAGTCTTCCCCAACTTGAAGTACAAAAGGTCTGTAATTTTTCGGTATCAGGTCAATCCAGCTTTCAGTGATTTTCTCGTAGTCCTTCAGGATGAAAATAAGGTATAGCAAGACGACAAACACCACAAAAATGTTCAATAGGATGCTGGATGCACCGGATAAGACATCCCATAACCTGGGCAGCACCGATTGCACAAAACCTTCCAAGTTGTCAAAGTTCAGGTGGCTTTGGATGTCAATGGTTTTGAGAAAATTTTGTATGGTTTCCGTTAATTGCGGTGGAAGCGTCCAACCTTGCTGAGGGCTATTGAGGAATTCGCCGATGAGGATTCCTGCTCGTTGGGATTGTTCAATGATGGGAGGAATGAGAAAATAAACGGCAGCCGACAGAACCCCGAAAACCGTAGTCAGCGTAGCAATGATGGAAGGCACTCTGTATTTGAAATGCAGTTTATACTGGAAGAAGCGTAGGAGCGGATACATCAGGTATGCCAGCAACCACGCGATGAGAAAAGGCAGCAATACATCGCTCAAGCGATTAACCAGCATTCCTGCAGCTACCAAAAGGAGGATTCCGATGATGATGCGAACAACGCGATCCAAGGTAAAAGGTTTCGTAGTACGAGCGTTCATGGTGGTCAATTTTTTTACAAATATATCTAAAAACACCATTGAACGATACATGGAAAGGCATCGTCGGTTATCTTTGTGAAAAAATTGGGGTGTGAGAATACTGGGTGTACTACTTTTATTAGGTGTTTCATTGACGGCTATCGCTCAGAACACTGCCGTTTTTCGATCGAAGTCGTACGAACATGCTTCCATCAGCATCTGTGTCGTCGACCTGAATTCGTCCAAGGTGATTGCCCAAGTGAATCAGAAACAAAGTGTGACGCCAGCTTCTGTCCTCAAAATGCTCACCACAGGTGCCGCATTGGAGTTGCTCGGGCCGGATTTCAAGTTTGAAACCAAACTGTTGACTTCGGGCACTTTGGAGAATAATCAACTGACGGGTGATCTATGGATTCAGGGTGGGGGAGACCCCAGTCTGGGCTCTCGGCAAGTTCCTGGTAATCCGGAGGCTTTTCTGACAGATTGGGTGAACGCCATCCGTAAAGCCGGCATCCATCGCATTAAAGGCCGAATTTTGGTAGACGCCACAGCCTTCGACGACGAGGGCGTATCTCCCTATTGGCTTTGGGAAGACATCGGAAATTATTACGCCACCGGGATTTATGGCTTGAACGTTTTTGACAACAGTTTCAAGTTGGAATTGAAATCAGGAAGCGCCGGCACCAAACCAGAAATGGTTGGTATGACACCTTATATATTGGGGTTATCCATCGAGAACCACTTACTCGCCGCCAACAACGATCAGGACAGCGCCTATTTATATGGTGCACCCTATCAGTACGAAATGCGCCTCTTCGGAACGATGCCTGCCAACCGCAACAGTTTTACCATTCGGGGTCAACTGCCCGACCCTTCCACTTACTTGGCCAGCCGTTTCAAGGAAGAACTCACTAAAGCCGGCATCACGGTGGATGGTGAAGCGCTATCAACCAGATTGCTGACAGACAAACCAAGTAGTAATAGCACAACTGTTTGCCGAACCAAATCCGTTCCATTGTCGCAGATCATCCGCATCATTCACGAAAAGAGCGACAATTTCTATACCGAATGCCTGCTTCGCCAATTGGCACGAACAACAACCAACAAACCCGGCAGTGCTAGAGAAGGCATTCGGGTAGTCAAGACATTCTGGCAAAAGAAAGGTTTGGATCCGAGTGCACTCTCCATGTACGATGCATGCGGTCTTTCTCCCAACGACCGAATCTCTGCAGAACTGTTGGCGCGAGTCCTGTCCTTAATGGCCTCCAATACTGAATTCGAACAATCCTTACCCCTTGCAGGCGTGGAAGGCACCGTCTCCGGATTTCTCAAAGGAACGCCGCTCGAAGGCAAGCTCCGACTTAAAAGCGGATCCAATCAGGTGGTGAATTCATATGCCGGATATTACCGCAAAAACGACAAGAATTATGCAGTCGTCCTGATGGTCAACTATGCCAATGCCAGTCGGTTTCAAATTCGTAAGGATATGGAAACTTTTTTGTTGTCACTGTAAATTTTTTCGTAAATTTGCAGCATCAATTTCCCCGTAATTCGCTCAGAATGATATGTCCAAACTTTTTATAGTTCCAACGCCAGTTGGCAATCTGGAGGACATCACCCTCAGGGCTCTCCGGATTCTTAAAGAATGCGATCTCATTCTGGCGGAAGATACCCGCACCACCTCCCACCTCTTGAAACACTTCAGCATCGAGACGCGCATGATGTCTCACCACAAGTTCAACGAACATAAGACTGTTGACCAAGTGGCTGAACGCATTTTGAGCGGTGAAACGATCGCTTTGGTTTCGGACGCCGGAACACCAGGTATTTCCGACCCTGGTTTTTTGTTGGTGCGCCAATGCGTTTCAAAAGGTGTCGATGTGGAATGCTTGCCAGGAGCCACCGCTTTTGTTCCCGCCCTGGTGGACTCAGGACTGCCTACCGACCGCTTTCATTTTGAAGGTTTCCTTCCCATAAAAAAAGGCCGACAGACTAGGCTGAAAGAATTGGCCGTTTCTCCGGTTACTTTCATCCTGTACGAATCGCCCTACCGGGTTCTCAAAACACTGACCCAACTCGCCGAATTCTGCGGAGCTGAACGGAAAGCGTCGGCCAGTCGTGAAATCAGCAAAATGTTTGAACAAACCGTACGGGGAAATTTGGAGGAATTGATAACGCATTTTACTCAAACCGAACCCAGGGGTGAATTTGTTCTCGTGGTAGCTGGATTGGATAGTTAAGAATAATTAGGTTTAAATAGATGGAACGTATGAAAAAATGGATGTTTTGCCTGCTCGTACCCATGGTGCTGACGGCATGTAATTACAAAACTGACGCTTACAAGTCGTTGGAACAAGAAAAAGACTCCTTGTTGCTCGAGGAACAGAAAAAATCCGCACAGCTCAATCAGGTTTTGGCCGTGATGAATTTGATCGAAGATAATTTTGTTCAAATTCGTGAAGCGGAAGATTTCGTGACTTTCCAAACCGGACAGGAACAGTTAACCGAAGACAGCATGCAGCGCGTCGTCGAAAATCTGGATTTGATTAAGACCACGTTGACTGACAACCGCAAGCAGATCGATTCACTCAAGAAGCAACTCTCCAAAAGCAAGTCGGCCTCCAAAGATTTGCAAAAACTCATTGAGCGGCTCAACGGAAAGGTTGAGGAGCATACCCAACTCATCACCAAACTTCAGGGAGAACTGGCGTTGAAAGATATTCGAATCGCCGAACTGGACCAACTCGTGACCGAACTGAACACCAGTTTGACGGTGGTACAGGAAAGTGTCGCCCAAAAGGATAATACCATCGCCACGCAAGATGCGCAGTTGAATAAAGTCTGGTATGTTTTTGGAACCCGAAAAGAACTCAAGGCGCAGGAAATATTCACCAGGAACGGCTTGTTGGAAGAAGGTTTCAACAAAAGTTACTTTCTGGAAAACGATATAAGGAAGGTCACGGAGATCGCACTCTATTCAAAGAAGGCCAAATTACTTACCAATCATCCTGCCAGCAGCTATGTTCTTGAGAAAGTGAACGACTATTTGGTATTAAAGATTACAAATCCGAACAAATTCTGGGAGATATCGCACTACTTAGTCATTGAAGTGGACTAAAGCTTCCTTTTTTTTACTTGCACCACCCGATTTCAATTAAGCACCGAGTCAGTTTTTAAGCTGATTCGGTGCCTTTTTTTTGCCTTTTTTTCTGTTTTGGAAACTAATTAATTTGGCTAATATGACAAATATATTATTTGTAAGTTAAATAATTTAGTATTGAGATATTTTTTAGTACAAAATATATTTAGTAGGAGCGATGGACTTTTGTCAATTCGAAAGAACTACAAAATTGTTAAAAATCAGTATATCAATCAAATAAAATGTTAAAATCCGAATCAAACATCGCTTATTGCTCCATTAACCCCATAAAATAGGGCCTTCATCAGAGCTTTCTTCACTAAGAATGGTTTTTTTTGCATCAGCACAGTTGTAATTTTATTCAATTAAAGTGTATATATTTGCCTCACTGGTTAAATAGAGTTAATAAATTCGACCCGGGGAAAACAATCTTAACAATCCCTCGAGCCGTCTTTTTAGCGTAGAGCTGGTGAGGAACTTATTCATTTCTATTAATACAAACGAAAGATCTATGAGAAAACTTCTTTTCTTACTTGCTTGCTTCTTTCTAGCGAGCATAGGTTTGGTCAGTGCTCAGTCAGTCTCAGGGAAAGTAATTTCCGACGAAGACGGACAACCCATTGTCGGAGCAACTGTCGCTGTGAAAGGTACTACAACTGGTACCCTTACCAACGGTGATGGTATGTTCACAGTTAATCTGCGTGGAAATTCCAAAACTTTGAGAGTAACCTACATTGGTATGTTGCCCATCGAAGTGCAGGCTTCCAACAACATGGTCATCAAAATGCAAGTAGACCGCATGATGATTGACGAAGTTATTGTAACCGGTTTAGGAATCAAACGTTCTGAAAAATCCTTGGGTTATGGAGCCTCGGCTGTTACTGCAGCTGACATCACAGCAACCGGTAACCGAAGCGCATTCAATGCCTTACAGGGAAAGATTCCCGGAGTTGAAATCAATTCAGGCTCTGGTGCCCCTGGTGCTTCCACCCGTGTCATCATGCGTGGTTTCACATCACTTTTGCAAGGCAACCAACCCTTGTATGTAATTGACGGAGTTCCTATGAACAATGATGTCAACAATAATACCAGTCTAAATGACGGTATGGACTTTGGTAACCGTGCCAACGACATCAACCCCGAAGACATCGAATCAATGACCATTCTTCAATCCGGTGCCGGTACGGCCATGTACGGATCACGTGCATCTTCCGGTGTCATCATCATCACCACCAAGAACGGTTCCAAAGCTGGTTCCAAAGCGAAAGTGGACTTTTCTTCAACGACGACCTTCGAATCACCCCTTCGTTTGCCCTACATGCAAAATGAATACGGCCAAGGTTGGTACGACCGCAGCACAGAACCTACTGCAGACTTGCAGGAAAACGGTAGCTGGGGTCCCAAATTTGACGGTGAGATCCGCAAATGGGGTTTTGTAGTTGACAACCAACAATTGATCAAACCTTATAGTGCACTGGAAACAAACATCAAAGACTTCTTTGATGTGGGCATTACCTTAAACAATAACATTGCCATTTCCAACGGTGATGATAAAAAGAGTTTCTACCTTTCTTATGGTAATGTTTCCTCGGACGGTATCATGCCTTCTAATTCAGACTCTTACAATCGTCACAACGTAGCTTTGCGTGGAACCCTCAAGTTGTTTGAATTCTTGAATGCATCCGCATCGTTGAACTATATCCGCAAAGACTCCAAATTCGTCATCACCGGACAAGACCAGTCCGTTCTGGATGCTTTGTGGCAGAGCCCTCGCGATATGAGTATCGTGGATCAGGCAGACTACAACAACAAGTTCTACAATGTTGACAACTTCTACAACGCTTATGCACAGAATCCCTATTATGTACTGAACGAACATGGTACAAAATTTGGTGATGACCACGTGTATGGTAACATTGCTTTGGATGGCAAGTTGCTGCCTTGGTTGACTGCATCTGTAAAAATTGGTAGCGATGTTTCGAACAGCACCAGGAAAGCTTGGAGAGCCATTACCAATTGCGTACGTTACGATTACAACGACGAAGTAGGTCGAGTTGCTGAAGGTTCCTTTACCTCCTCCGAATTGAATACCGACTTCATGTTGACAGCCAGCAAGAAAATCACATCAGACATTGATGTTAAAGCTGTTATTGGTACCAACTACTACGATCGTTCAATGAGATCCATGACAACGAGTGTTATCGGTTTGGATATCCCATTCTTCTATAATTTGTCAAACAGCTCTGCTGCACCGTCAATTGACGCTTCTTTGTCACACAGGCGCATGTTTGGCATGTACGCCATTGGGGATGTTGCTTTCAAAAACTTCCTTTTCTGGAATGTATCCATACGTCGGGATAAATCATCCACGTTGCCTAAGGAAAACAGTTCCTATTTCTATCCTGGTACCAGCTTGAGCTTCATCTTCACAGAATTGATGGATGACAAGAGCATTCTTTCTTATGGTAAGCTCCGCGCAGGCGCTGCTGTTACCGGCAAAGACGCTTTTCCATACTTTACAACTTCCTACTTGACCCAAAGTTCTACTGGCGATGGTTATCGTTCACTTGACTTTCCGCTGCAAAACGCTGGGGTGGCAGTCAATGGTTTCACCATGGGTGGAACAATGGGCAATAACAAATTGAAACCAGAAATGGCTCAAGATTTGGAACTTGGTTTGGATTTGAAGTTCCTTGACAACCGAGTTTCTACCAGTCTAACTCTTTACCAAAAAACCATCACAGACTTGATTAATCAAATTCCCATACCTGCTTCTACTGGTTATACCTCTCAGTACCAGAATATCGGTCTTATGACGAACAAGGGTTTTGAAGCTACTTTGATCTTGACTCCGATTCGTACAAAAGACGTGGAATGGGAAGTTTTTGGAAACTACTCCAAGAATACAAATATTTTGGATGAACTAGCTGAAGGTCTTGATGTCCTCCAATTGGGTGGTACAAGTTCCGTTAACTATGTGGCTCGCCCAGGTCATCAAGTTGGATTGTACGAAGGTACTGTACTAGCCAAGGACGATCAAGGTCGCACCATCGTTAATTCACAAGGTCTTCCGACTTTTGACTCCGAATACCAAGTATTGGGAACATCCCAGAACGATTTCCGCATCGGTGGTGGAACTTCTTTGAAGTATAAGAACTATCGTGTTCATGCAACTTTTGACTATCGTAAGGGTGGTGTGATGTATTCCAGAACTGCTGAAATCCTTTATTTCACCGGTAATGCTCAACCTACCACGTACAACGATCGTCAACCGTTCATCGTACCGAATTCCGTACAAATCGTTGGTGGCACATCTGTTGAAAATACGGTTCCGATTTCCGGTTTCGCAAACAACATGAACCTTTATTACAACCAGTCGTACAATGCTGGTATCGGTGCAGCCTATTCTTTGGTTGACAAGACCTTCTTTAAACTGCGTGAACTCTCCTTAACTTACGAGGTTCCCAAGACCATATTGCCCAAGCAGATCTCCAACCTTGAACTGTCTTTGGTTGGAACGAACCTGTTCATTTGGACACCGAACTCCAACCTGTACACCGACCCGGAACAAACCACGTTTGGTAATGATCTGAACGCTGACTTTGGTGACTTTGGTGCTACACCGACTACCCGCAGCATAGGTTTCAACGTTCGTTTAGGATTTTAACTTTTCACATTTCAAAAACAATAGAATATGAAACGAATCAAATATTATTTGGCTGCATTACTTGCCGGAACGCTTATTCTTAGCAGTTGCAGCGACTCGTTGTTCGATATCAACACAAGCCCCAATGATCCGGCAGACGTTATTCCCGGATTGGTCCTGCCTGCTGCTCAGGCTAGCAATGCCTATGTTTTTGGTGGATATTACCTGAACCTTGGCGCTTTCTGGTCTCAACAGTATGTACAATCTCCTTCTGCCTCACAATGGGCTGAATTGGAAAGCTACAACATAACTGAACAAGACTACGATCGTCAATTCACCACCATTTATGCAGGATGTTTGTTGGATTACCAATACATCCGTGAAAAAACGGCTCCTGCTTCCAATTGGAAATACTACTCCATCGCAACCTTGTTGCAGGCGTATACCTTTCAAACCATGGCTGATTTGTACGACCAAGTGCCGTTCTCAGAAGCTTTGCAAGGTGTAAAAATTGTTCAACCTCATTTTGAATCTGGAGAAATCATTTACGACAGCTTGTTTGCACGTATCGATGATGCCACATCAAAAGATTTCACCGTCAGTTCCAATGAAACTCCTGGTGGCAACGATTTGATTTTTGGTGGTGATATGGCTTTGTGGAAAAAATTTGCCAACACACTCAAGTTGAAAATGTACATGCGCTACTCAACGATAGATACCCTACCTGATGGAAGTGATGGCAATCGTTACAAAGCTGAAATTTTGGCTTTGTTGGCAGCAAACAACTTCCTTAGCACGGATGCCAAGTTCGCAGCTTTCACAACCGGTCAAACCACCTCCAATCCATTCTACAATACGTTTGTTGATAGATTGACTGGTAATGTGGCGCTTAATACGACCTTGGGCAATTTCATGAAAACTGCGAATGATACGCTACGTCTTAGGGCTATGTTCAATGCTTCTGCTACGGGCGCCAACTACAACAGTGTTGCCACAGGTGCAAGTTCCATTATTGTTGGCTCTACCCTTAGTAATTATGCAACACCGAAAATCATAGCTACGACTCCGGTTTATTTCTTCACAAAAGAAGAATCATTGTTCTTGCAGGCTGAAGCAGAGCAACGCTATGGCTCATCTGCCACTGCACAGACTTTGTACACCGCTGCTGTCAATGCTTCGTTGGTTGCCAATGGTGTGGCCTCAGGTGCTGTCGTGTATCCTTTCAACGGTATTCAATCCATTATGGAACAGAAATGGGTGGCTGCTGTAAACAGACGTTCGATCGAAGCCTTCTTTGACCTGAACCGTACCGGATATCCGAACTTCTTGTCTGAATCCATTTCGACCATTTTGAATCCGGGTGAAAAACCAAAGAGATTGTTTTTCCCGCAGGGCGAACAACAAACCAATGCCAACACTCCAACTCGTGTTCCTTTGACAACCAAGGTTTGGTGGGGTAAATAATGACAACAATAAATCAATTCAATATGAAAAAGATACTATTCTTACTTGCCATTACAGCGGCTTTTGTTTTAAGCTCCTGTGATAAGGAATCGTTGGGGGTTTCAAAAGTGACAACGTATGCGCTCATGGAACTTAACGGTGATCCCGTTATGTTTTGGGCGATGAACACTCCTTTTGTTGATCCAAGTTGTACTGCATTTGTTGGCACGGAAGATATTTCCAGCCAGGTGATTGCCGAAACAGACTTAGATGTTACAGCTGGTGGTCCTTATACCATCAATTACAAAGTCAAGAACGAAGATGGTTTTTGGGCTTATGCTACCCGTCAGGTTTATGTATACGATGCTACTGCACCTTTGAACGGAAAATATGCATCCAGAATCCGTCGAAACTACAATAATGCAAACGTAAACCGTGGACCGTTCAACATTCTTGTTTTCGGTGTCGGGGGCAATAATTACTGGGTGCAAGACCTTCTTGGAGGTTGGTATGCCATTGGATCCAACTATGGACCCGCCTACCTTGGCTCCGGTATTATCAAATTAAATGGTGACAATACGTTTACCGTGGAATCTGCTGATGCACTGCCGTGGGGCTATCCTTGTATGCTGACCGCAGGAACAACTTCAACCTATGATGCATCAACAAAAACTATTGTGTTGAATACGAACATGGAAGATGTACCAACCATGAAGTTTGCTGTAACAATGAACAACCCACAACCCTTATTCTAACAGAGATGAAAACAATAAAAATAATGAAATTCTTGGCATTACCGGTTGTTGCTCTGGTTTTGTTCTCGTGCGAACCCTCTTTTAAGAAGGAATACAGTTGGGCTTACCCGATTGCAGGAGACTGGTTGATGGATGCCTATTACTTAGATGATATGTCACATGCTGCAGGTCCTTTCGAAATGAGAGCTTACAATCCTTCCTTCGGTACGGACTCTATTTGGATTGACGACTATGCTACCACTGGTTCCAATGGTAATTTCTGGTCCATGAAGTTCAAAGTAGCCGTTAATATGGGTGCCTTGACTTTTAAAGCAGATAGTACCTATAATTCCCTGCCGAATTATCGTATTAAAGTAATTGTGGATAATGGTAAGCTTATAGGTAAAGACAGCATGTATATGGAAGTGATTTTTGCAGATGATCCTACGACAACCTATGTCTTGAAAGGACATCGTGAATCTGGCTACGACGAATATATGGGTAATTTCTAATTCCTATTCCAACTATAAAAAAAGGCTGAATCCGCATGGATTCAGCCTTTTTTTGGTACTGTGGAATCGCTTCTCAATGTATCGTGATTTCTTTTGACTTACCATTAACGGTCAGTGTGGCTGTGTTGTCACAGGTGCCGTCGCCGTAATCGATGGACCATGTCCGGCCTTTGCTGTTTTCGAACGATGCGATGCCGCTGACGATGTGTTTGCAAGAAGCTGGGAATAGAAGTGGAGTTGCTTCAGCAATGGTTTTGGTTACGACAACACCGTTGGGTCGGGTATTGATGACGCTGCCCCAGGTTAAGGTTTGATCGTCCGTTTTATCGGCCAACACATTCTTTTTGTATTGACGGGTCATGTCGGTGACGCGGCTGGTTGTGTCCCCTTTTTCGATGTTGATGACACGAACGTTTTCTTTGATGTTTGACGTACGTGAAATGTTCATCAACTCTTTTTTAACGGAGACGGAGACTGTGCCTTCAATCTTTTTTCCATCTACAACGAAGTTTTCAAAAGTTTTTTGACGAAGGGATGGGAAAATTTTAAAGGATGTGGCAGTGACAATGATTTTGCCCGAGCGAACCCTACCGTCTTTACCAGTGCAGGAGGTTCCGAAATCGATGGTCATCACGTGGGGTACAGCGATGGTGTCAACCGTTATCGTTGGGCAGTCGCTCAAGTATTGGTTGCTGTCGGCTGAAGCAGCGCGTAAGAGGCTGGCATGGTTGGCGATGGCTTCGTTAACCAGCAAATCGACCGATTCCAAAGCCTCGTCCAGTTGAGTTTCGTCCAAGGAAGCCACTGCAGGTGAGTCCTCACCAATCAGAGCGGATTCATCGTTTAAAATTCCTGCTTCGTTATTTTGGCAGGACGGAAGCATGCAACATGCCAATCCAAGTGCAAAAATGAAAACTGTTTTTTTCATATACGTGTTTTTAGGGTTTACATTCGTTTGAAACTCAATTCTTGATAAAGTTAAATGTGCAGTTCGTTTTTTTTCAAAAATTATTGCAAAAATAAATGCTGTTGTTTTTTAACTTTGAGGAAGCCACTGCATCAAAGATAAACAACAGAATGACTAATTGTACACTTGATGAATCAAAATACAGAAACTGAGATCCTTACTATGGTACAGGACCCGGTCACCAGGGATAGTGGTTTTCTGTTGTTGATGAATACCTATCAAAAGCAGCTGTATTGGCACATACGGCGGTTGGTGGTGAGTCATGAGGATGCAGAGGACATCCTGCAGGAAACGTTCATACTGGTCTATAGCCACATCGCGACTTTCAAGGGTGAGAGCAGGCTGTATACCTGGTTGTATCGGATAGCGACCAATGAGTGCAACAGGCATTTCAGGAATAAGGATTTCCGTCTTAAACGGGAAGAGTTGCTTTCGGATGCTACGGCTGAACTGGCTGTTGGACCAGAATTGGAAAGTAGTGATGAAATTGTGCTGAAGTTTCAGCGCGCCATTCAGCTATTGCCCAACAAGCAGAGGATTGTGTTCAATCTAAGGTATTACGACGAGTTATCCTACGAAGACATCGCACAAATACTCCATACTTCGGTTGGCACCTTACGAACAAGTTACCATTTTGCATTTGAAAAAATTAAACAATACTTATCAGACCATGATTGATCAGAAATCACCAACTAAAAACAATGCATCGGAGGGTCATCAATTCCTCCGAGTTGGAAAAGAGATGCCCTATAAGGTTCCTGAAGGATTCTTTGATGCGATGCCGGAACGTACGCTTCTTGAGGCAAAGACTCGCTTCAAGAATCGCAAAAGGCGGGTGATTTTTACAAGCGGTTTTGTGGTATTCGCCGCTGCAGCCGCTATCTTGGCATTTGTATTATTGCTGCCCAATCGTGCATTGAAACAGGAGACTCGGCTTGCCTCGGTAGTCAAACCGATGGAGGCAGCACTTGAGAATACGAAGAATACCGTTCAGCCGAATTCGCAATTGGTTCCTGCAAAGTCCGTTTCAGAAAAGGAGCCTGCTGCAGTGTCCAAGGAAGAAAATTTGGAGGATATCCTTGAGAACCTTTCAGAGGAGGATTTGTCTGAATTGCTTGCCGAGTATAGGGCGGATGATTTGGAGGAGAATGTATCAACCGAATTAACAAATATCAACTGATATGAAACGAATTACCATCCTGTTTTTAGTGCTGCTCCTCACCATTGGAACGACTGTCAAATCGCAGCAGGTAAATCGCAACCAGCCGTTGCGTCAACGTATCGAACAGGCAAAGATGCGTCAGATCAGGCAGCAACTTCAGATGGACGAAGCTACGTTTGTTCAGTTTCGGCCGCTATACCTCAAGTATGAACGTGCGCTGGCAAACCTTGATTTCAGAAGTCAAAACAAACTGTTGAACGTAAAGGCAGACAGTCTGAGTACAGAGGAAGCAGACAGGCTCATCCTCGCTCAATGGGCTCGGGCAAGACAGCTGAACAACATTCGCGAAAGAGCCTACACGGAGTTTCGTAAAATCCTAACAGCCCAGCAATTGATTAAATTGTATCAGTCGGAAACAGAAATTCGTCAGAAAGTGATGAATGAACTCAAGAAGCGTAAAAGGAACGGGCTTTAGTTACTGAGACACTTCGTCCATACCCTTCTTGTTCAACAACAAGGAAGCGATGATGGAGATGGTCAAAAGGGCAACAATCACACCTAAGGACGCAAGGTTGGATATTTCCAACTCGTAGCCCATCTGTTTGCAGAATTCATTGAAGCACATCTTGAAGCCAATAAAGGTCAGGATACCTGCCAAGGCGTATTTGAGGTAGTAGAAGTACTTCATGATGCCGCTCAGTGCGAAATACAGCGACCGTAGGCCCAGGATGGCGAAAATATTGGAGGTGTACACGATAAATGGATCCTTGGAAACGGAAAGCACGGCAGGGATGGAGTCCACAGCAAAAATGAGGTCGGAACCTTCAATCATGAGCAGAACGATGAAGAAATTGGTGGCATACCACTTCTTGTTTCTTTTCACGAAGAAATTATGAATGTTGGGCTCGTCCGTTACTCGGAATAATTTACGAAAGAGTTTCAAAAAGAAGCTGTCGTTCGGATTGTAATCTTCGTTATCCTCTTTATCAAACAGCATTTTTATTCCGGTGTAGATCAGGAAGGCTCCGAAAATGTACATGATCCACTCGAACTGCTGGATGAGCGCCACACCCGCAAAGATGAACAGTGCCCGCATGACAATGGCACCGATAATGCCCCAAAACAAGATTTTGTGCTGATATTCTGGTGCTATCTTGAAGAATCCGAAAATCATGATGAAGACGAACAGATTATCAACGCTGAGTGATTCTTCAATAAGGTAACCCGTCAGGAATTCCAATGCTTTCTGATGTCCCAAAAAATAATATACGCCAATATTGAAGGCGACTGCCAAGCCAATCCAGAAAGCACTCCAGAGCAAAGCGGTCTTGACTTTCATGACCGTATCTTTTTTGTGAAACACAAAAAGATCAAGGCTGAGCATGACAACGACAAAGGCTACGAAACCTATCCAAAATCCAATACCTACCATAATAGAAAAAAATTATAAACCTGTAAAAACGGTTGTACAAAATTAATCAAAAAAAAGGAGCTAAACAAAAGGTGTGCTATTTGTCGTCTTTGTCTTATCTTTGTTGCAAACCCTTTGATATGTTTGTTGAGCTTAAAGATGTTGCCGATACTGAGAAAGCCGTACTGGTCGGCCTTATAACCCAAAACCAACCCGAACACAAGGCCTTGGAATACTTGGACGAACTGGAATTTCTGGCCGATACGGCTGGTGCCCAAGTTGTCAAACAATTTTTGCAACGCGTTGAAGGCCCTAATCCAAAAACCTTTGTCGGTACAGGCAAATTGGCTGAGATCAAGGCTTTTGTAGAGGAAAATGAAATCGGCATGGTTATTTTTGATGACGACCTTTCTTCCAAGCAGGTTAAGAATCTGGAGGCTGAACTGTTGGTCAAGATTTTGGACCGTACCAATTTAATATTGGATATTTTTGCCAAACGTGCTCAGACCGCCCATGCCAAGACGCAGGTGGAGCTGGCGCAATACAAATACATGCTGCCCCGTCTTTCGCATCTTTGGACCCACTTGGAACGCCAACGCGGAGGTATTGGGATGCGTGGACCTGGTGAAGCGCAGATCGAAACCGACCGACGCATCATTCTGGACAAGATTTCCTACCTCAAGGAGGAACTCAAACACATTGACAAGCAGAAGGCCACGCAGCGCAAGAATCGTGGTAAGATGGTCCGTGTGGCGCTGGTAGGTTATACCAATGTGGGCAAGTCAACCTTGATGAATGTGTTGAGCAAATCGGACGTATTCGCCGAAAACAAGCTTTTCGCTACGCTGGATACGACGGTTCGCAAAGTCATCATCGACAATTTGCCCTTCCTGCTTACCGATACGGTCGGGTTCATCCGTAAATTGCCTCACGACTTGGTGGAGTCCTTCAAGTCAACACTCGACGAAGTTCGGGAAGCCGACCTGTTGCTGCATATCGTAGACATTTCGCACGCGGGCTTCGAAGAACAAATTGAGGTGGTGAACAAAACGCTTTCCGAACTTGAATGCGGTGATAAGCCCAATGTTATAATATTCAATAAGATAGACGCATTTTCTTACGTGGAGAAAGAAGAAGACGATTTGACGCCTCGCACGCGTGAAAACGTTTCTTTGGAGGAATTGCAACAAAGCTGGATGTCCAAACTGGGTAAGGATTGCATCTTCATTTCAGCCAAAAACCTGACCAACATGGAGGCACTGAAAACATTGGTGTACGAGCGGGTCAAGGAAATACACATACAACGCTTTCCTTACAACGACTTTTTGTTTCAGAAGTACGAAACCGAAGAAATGTAACTAATTTTTACTGCTATGGAGACCGGAAGACTTTTGACATCGGAAGAAATAACTCAGTTGCAAAATCAGCGTTGTCAGGCTGAAGATTGGAGTTTTATTCGGGTTTCACCAGATTTTCAAGTTGAATTTGTAACCGAAGTCACTTTTTCCGGAGAGATTTTCCTAGGCTGTTTCGGGAAGAAATTGATTCTGCCCGGTGGCGTACCAGTCGAAAGCGGCATTTGCAAGGCGCATCTGCACAACTGCCGGATAGCCGACAATGTTTACATCAGTCACGTCAGCCTTTATATTGCCAATTATTCCATCGGTGAGGGCACCATCATCGAAAACATCGGAGCCTTGTATACCGAGGGTGAAAGCAGCTTCGGAAACGGTACTTCCGTGTCGGTGTTGGATGAAACCGGGGGCAGAGCCGTGCCCATTTACGAGGGCCTTTCCGCACAGACGGCCTATATGACGACGATGAATGCTCATCGACCGGTTTTGATTGCTGCCATCCATAAATTGGCACAGGATTTTGCGCGTTCGGTACGTTCCAACATGGGCTCGATCGGCTCATCCTGCAGCATTCGGAATACTGGAACGTTGCGAAACCTTCGCATCGGTGACGGTTGTGAGATTGATGGTGCAAGCGTGCTCGAGGACGGCAGCCTGTGCAGTTCGCCCTCCGCTTTTCAGGGAAACGGAAACGAGACATTGCTCACCGCCGCCTACGTTGGTGCCAATGTCATTGCCAAGCATTTTATTTTCGCCCCTGGTTCCGTCGTGAAAGATGGTGTTCAGTTGGAACGCTGCTTCGTCGGTGAAGCGGCTGAACTTTCCAAAGGCTTCTCCGCCCACGATTCCTTGTTTTTTGCCAATTGCCAGATGGAAAATGGGGAAGCCTGCGCGTCGTTTGCCGGACCGTATACCGTTTCCATGCACAAATCCACCTTGTTGGTGGGCGGTATGTTCTCGTTCTGCAATTTCGGTTCAGGAACCAACCAGAGCAATCATTATTACAAACTGGGCCCCATGCACAGTGGTGTCTGCGAACGCGGATGCAAGACGGGCAGCGATGCCTATATTTTATGGCCAGGACGTGTCGGTGCATTTACGTTTATCAAAGGCCGTCATACAGGCAATCCAGATACGACCGACTTCCCGTTCTCCTACTTGTTGGAAAACGATGGCAAGAGCTACCTTTCACCAGGTGCCTCGTTGCGCAGCGTAGGTTCGTTGCGTGATGAGTTGAAATGGCCACAACGGGACAAACGCTCGTCGCTGAAACCAGCCGATAAACTTTGTTTTGAAGTATCGAACCCATTTACGGCTGGCGGTATCGGTCGCGGTTTGGCACGAATGGAAGAAATGCTGGCTTCAGATGCTACTGAATACATGCTTGCAGGTTGCATTTTAAAAAAATCGGCTTTGGTTAAAGGCAGAAAACTTTACCAATCGGCATTGGATATTTATAAAGGTTCAGCCTTGATCCGTCGATTGGAATACGTACAGGATGATGCCTTGAATGAACGGATGAAGACGCTAACCACCGGTAACGGTCAGATATCGGACAATTGGTCTGATCTTTCCGGATTGCTGATACCCGATTCTGAACTTGGAAAATTGTTGTTTTCCATTGAGAAGGGAGATTGCCCGTCGGTTTCTGAACTGGAAAACTCTTGGGAAAGATTGTACCGCTCGTACCCTGATTTTGCCTGGCAGAGCGTTCTCCAAGGTTTGTCCAAGGAATGGGGTAAACCCGCCTCCGGGATGCAGGCCTCTGATTTTCTGCCCTTGATTGATGTTTGGGAAAGCGCATTATCGGCTGTTTACAAGCACATGCTCAGCGATGCGGAACTGGAGCTTTCGATGATGCATCGCTACGGTTCCGGTGAAAAACGACCGGATCATCCTTTCCTTAAGGTGCTGCAGAAGCTAATCGATGAGATTCCTTTGAAGGCTGCTCGTTGCAAGCAAATTCTCAGTAACGTCAACGGATAAAAACCAATTTGTTTTCGTTGGAAAGGTCGGGGTTGTACAAATAACCTTCGCTGTCAAAGCCTTTTAGATGTTCGGGGTCTTTAATTTTGTTTTCGATGACGAAGCGGGTCATCATGCCTCTGGCTTTTTTGGTATAGATGACGATGGTTTTGTAACCATTGGGCTCCATTTGGAGGAAGTCAACATCGATAACTCTAGCATTTAGACTTTTGCGATCAATGCTTTTGATGTATTCGCCGGAAGCAAGGTTCAAAACGACAGCGGACTCTTTTAATTTCGCCAACTCTTTCTGCAACGTTTGGGTGAGCATCTCTTTCCAGAATTTATACAGGTTTTCGCCATCTTCGGTCAGAAAGGTGTCGCCGACGTCGAGCCGATAGGGCTGAATCAGGTCGAAGGGGCGCAAGATGCCGTAGAGGCCGGAGAAAATGCGAAGGTGGTTCTGCAGGTAGGTATGATGCTCCTTCGCAAGCGTTCGCACGTCCAGTCCATGAAAAACTTCTCCGTTGAACACCATAACGGCCTGTTTTGCGTTTTTTTCCGTGAAAGGTCGGTGCCATTGGCCAAAACGGTCGGCGTTGAGCCTGGCCAGGCTGGGATTTACTTTGAGCAAGTTGGCCAGGGCACTCACAGACAAGCGGCGAACTTGACTGACCAAGGTTTCCGCTTCAGTCATAAAATCGGGCCGAGTGGATTTGGAAAGTGGGGGTTCCGGTTTGAAATCCTGTATTTTGGCTGGGGAGAGGAGAATGATCATCGTTTTGCTAGAATGGTGTTGAAAATGTGATTTTTTCCAAGATTGATTTTTAAAATCCGTCCCGCAAATATACAGTTTTTCGAACGTCTGTCCGGTGTATTTCGTATCTTTGCAGTACACATTCAAACTTGTACCATCATGCCAGTACCTCCGTTTCATTACCAAGATCCGTTCCCGTTGGGTAAGGACAAAACCGAATACTATTTGCTCACCACCGAACACGTTTCCGTCTCCGAATTTGAAGGCAAGGAAATGCTGAAAGTGGCTCCCGAAGGCTTGACTTTGCTCGCAAACACTGCGATGCGCGATGTTTCTTTCCTTTTGCGACCCGCCCATCAGAAACAAGTGGCTGCCATTTTGGACGATCCGGAAGCCACCGAGAACGATAAATATGTGGCTCTTACCATGCTGCGTAACGCTGAGGTTTCAGCCAAGGGCATTTTGCCTTTTTGCCAGGATACCGGCACGGCAACGGTTTTTGCCAAGAAGGGCAACCAAGTCTGGACCAACGGTGACGATGAAGAAGCGTTGTCGCTGGGCATCTATAAAACGTACGTCGAAGAGAACCTTCGGTATTCGCAGAGCATTCCGCTCGATATGTACAACGAAAAGAACTCGGGTTGTAACTTGCCTGCTCAGATTGACATCATGGCTGGTCACGGGCCCGAATACAAGTTCCTGTTTGTTGCAAAGGGCGGAGGTTCGCAGAACAAAACCTATTTGTATCAGGAAACCAAGGCTTTGCTGAACCCGGCTTCCTTGGAAAAATTCCTGATCGAAAAAATGACATCCTTGGGAACAGCCGCTTGTCCGCCTTACCACATCGCATTCGTGATTGGTGGTACCTCTGCTGACCAAACCGTGAAGACGGTGAAACTGACTTCCACCAAGTATTACGATGAATTGCCTACCGTCGGAAACGAATGGGGACAGGCTTTCCGTGATATTGAGCTGGAAAACAAGATGCTCAAGGCTGCTCAGGAAATCGGTTTGGGCGCTCAGTTCGGTGGCAAGTATTTCGCTTACGACCTTCGCATTGTCCGTTTACCCCGCCACGGTGCATCTTGTCCGGTGGCTATGGGTGTTTCGTGTTCAGCAGACCGAAACATTCTCGGCAAAATCAATAAGGACGGCATTTGGGTGGAAAAAATGGAATCCAATCCGGGTCAATACATTCCTGCAGAACTACGCAACGCTGGCGAAGGGGATGCTGTTAAAATTGATCTGGATCAACCCATGGCTGAAATCTTGAAAGAACTGACCAAATATCCGGTGGCAACAAGGCTTTCTCTGAACGGTACCATTGTGGTAGGCCGCGACATCGCGCATGCCAAGCTCAAAGAGCGCGTGGATGCAGGTGAAGGTTTGCCACAATATCTCAAGGATCATCCCATTTACTACGCTGGTCCTGCCAAGACTCCGGAGGGTTTCGCTTGCGGCTCCATGGGCCCGACAACAGCCGGCCGCATGGATTCTTACGTGGATTTGTTCCAAAGCATGGGCGGCAGCATGATCATGTTGGCCAAGGGCAACCGTTCACAGCAAGTGACGGATGCCTGTAAGAAATACGGCGGTTTTTACCTGGGTTCCATCGGCGGTCCTGCAGCCATCCTGGCACAGAACAACATCAAGAGCATCGAATGCCTCGAATACCCTGAACTCGGCATGGAAGCCATCTGGAAGATTCGGGTGGTGGATTTCCCAGCGTTCATTCTGGTGGACGACAAGGGGAATGACTTTTTTAAACAACTCAAACCAGTTTGTAGCAGAGGCTAATAAAAAAAGCGGGGTTCCCCGCTTTTTTTATTAGTTCCTAAGCATTATTTTTTGATGGTACGTTTGTTCGTTTGAATCCTTCACCCGAATAAGAAACATCCCAGTAGAAAGCTTGCCCTTCTCGATTCGATGGGTGGACTGCATGGGTTTGGCTTTATAAACCAGTTGGTTCTGTAGGTTGTAGATTTCGACAAGAATCATATCTTGGTTCTGCAATTGTAGATTGACGCCGTCGGTTGAGGCATTCGAGTAACAGGTCAATGTTTGATTGGTTTCATTATTTTGCTCGATTGAACTGGGCCCTGATACTTGAATGGAAATTGTATCCGATTCTAATTTTCCACTGAGAAATTCGGCCTTGATGATGATGGTGTGGGAACCATTGTTCATACCTTTCAAATAGGTGTTGATGGCACTTGTCGTATAACTTTGTGACACTAGTCCGTCCACGATCAGATCGAATTTCTTTAATACGGTGCCTGCATATTTGTTGGCGAAGGCCATGACCGGAATGGAATCTGTCGTTTTAAATGCAGCATTGGGCAGTGGACTGGCCAATACGGAGCTGCCCCATTTGGGCAACCAGGTGTTGTATGAATTCAACACATCCGCACCGGTCGTGTTGTACCAGCTATAGCCATTGCGACGTTCGTATCCGATTTCGGCCAATGAATATTTGATGATGCCGTCACGGTCGCAGAAGAAGGGCCGGTTGGTGGTCAGAATATAAAACCTGCCCCACATGTCGGAGGCTGTGGCATCGGCTACCACGCGTTTGTCGCTCAAGCCATCGGTGTTGGTGAAACTTTCCAAACGTTGTCCCTTTATTCTGGAACGGTCGTACCAAGCAGCTGAGCTGTGAATGGCCCGTTTGATTTCCTTGGAGGGGTTGTCCAGTGACATAAGCAGTTTGGTGATGTTGCCGGATTCTGCACCGCTGAGCGATGCCAGCTCGTACGAACGAGCCATGACAGGCACCAGGGTGACGTAGTCGTGTTGCGCACACCAGACGGTATATTTGTTGTTTTGAATGTATTGGGTCTTTAATACGCACTTGACGCCTTTGTCGAAGGCTGCTCTGGCCAAGTTGCCGATACTATCCGTCACGGTGATGTTGTAATACGTGTCTTTGTTGTAGATGCGTCTGAGTATCTCCATGACATTGATCATGGCGTTGTCGTTGTAGGTGATGTGGTTGGAGTAGCCGCCCCGATAGGGATAGTATTGTGGCCAGCCTCCATTGGCGTATTGGGCTTTGATGAGGTACGACACCGATTTGATAAAGGCGGTCTTGATCTTTGCTTTCAGGGTCGTATCGGCTATGCCTTTGTACGCTTTGGATAGATACATAAGCTCATAAGTTACGGCGCCATTATCGATGCAGCAATCGGTATTCTTGGGTTTGTCGGTGAGCAGGGTGGCTTTTTGGGCTGATGTCAGCACCAATTGCATGTTGATGTTTTTGTTGAATCCGCCGCATTCCTTCTGGTACAGCAGGACGTTTTCGGCAATACGGATGGCTTCTGCCGAACCCCACCATGCTGTTGTTTGGTCGCTGCATCTGCCCTGGACCACATTGCTCCAGCTATCGTTTAAAACAGTGGCCGCCTGGCTAGCAGGCATCAGGGTAATAAGACAAAAAAATAGGATCAAATGTTTTTTCATACCGAACTAAGTTGAAACGCGTGTTTTTCTACGTTGCAAAGCTAGGCGAATCGTACGGATTCGGATGGTACGAATTGACAAAATGATGGGACTTTTTACTTATTCTGCCTTAGCATCCAAGATTATTTTCGTTCCTTCCAATCCCTCTGCCGAAACCGTCAATGTGATTTTCCCCGTACCGGTGGCTTTGACATAGGCAAAAGCTTCACCTCGATAAGGCGTTCGGACGCTGGTGGCGTATTTTTCGTGCGAAAGAACGTCGCCGTTGTCAACTGCTTGTAGGATGCCAGGTCCCGTAATCGTGAAGGTTAGTTTCGGGTTAAAATTTGGATTCCGTTCACCCTTGGCGTCGCTCAGCGTTGCTTTTACGCAGGCGATGTCATTCCAATCGGTTTTTAGGGTCTTTTGCTCGCAAGTGAGCAGAACGTTCACCGCGGATTCGGCCGTTTTTAGCTCGTCCGAAGCCACGACTTGACCTTTGTTGTATCCGACTGCCTTCAAACTGCCTGGGTCGAATCCGATGTTCCAGGTCCGTGGTGAGGCATCAGCGTGAATGGTTTGGCGGCCTTTGGATTCGCCGTTCAGGAATAGTTCCACTTCGTCGCAGTTGCTGTACACCGTGACATAGGCTTCGTCGTAGGTGCCGAAATCGGCTGGTGTCCAGTCAAGTACAAGCTCGCCCTTGCCCTTGTTGTCTTCGGCACGGACCATTTTGACCATGGGTTTGCTGCTCCACCAACTCTGTCGCTGGTAGCCAGAAGGTTTCATCTGGTCGGTGCGGGTCATCAAGCCGGAGGCATGTGAGATTTCCGGCCAGTTTGCTTCGCCCAAGTAATCAATGCCTGTCCAAAGGAACTGGCCGGCCATGTATGCGTTGTCACGCAAAGCCAACCAGGTATTCCGATCGTGACCGTTTTCGGTCCCAATTACTTTTCGTTCGGGTTTGGCATTCCACGCGGCGATCAATTCGCTTTCCCGGTAGTTTTGGCCCAAAACATCGAGCAAATCGGCGAAACCATTGGTGTAAACCTGCATTTCGTTGGGGCGGAAGAGCGCTAGTGTTACCGGCCGGGTGGGGTCGAGCAGATGCACTAAATCACGTTGTTTGAGGAAACGCTGACGGCCTTCGTCGGAATTGAGTCGGTCACGGATTTCGTTACCGACACTGTAAAGGAAGATGCTGGGGTGGTTGCGGTCGCGCACCACCATGGCGCGGGTGTCGGCTTCCCACCATTCGTTGAAGTAGAGGTTGTATCCTTGGGTTCCATTGGGTTTTGAAGCCGTCCAAGTATCGAAGGTTTCGTCCATTACTAGAAAACCCATTTGGTCGCAAAGGTCGTAAAAGGCCGGATCCATGGGGTTGTGTGCGGTACGGATGGCGTTCACTCCAATTTCCTTGAGTTTTTCCAAACGACTTTTCCATACGGAGTTGGGAACGGCAACTCCAAGGGCGCCACCGTCTTGATGAAGGCAAACACCGTACATCTTCCGATTTTTACCGTTCAGCCAAAAGCCTGTGGCGGCTTCGAAGCGGAACTCGCGGATGCCGAACGTATTGGTTTGCTCGTCCAGTATGGTTTTGCCGGAACGAATGGTGGTGACGGCTTTGTAAATTTCTGGTGTTTCTAGGTCCCAAATTTTGGGATTCGGCACGTTGATGATTTGTTTGCCATCGATTTTCTGTCCTGCAGGTACGCTGAGTACGGCTTCAGCCGATAAGAAATTTTTACCGTCCGAACCCGACACGAGTGTTTGAACCGTTATTTTTTCCGTTTTTTTGGATTGGTTGTAGACGGTGGCTTGGATGTTGACGGTTGCTTTATCCTTGGCTACCTGTGGAGTGGTGATGAAAACGCCCCATTGGTCCAGATGGACTGGGTTCAGAAAGGACAAGTTGACGTGGCGGTAGATGCCGGCGCCGGCATACCAACGGGATGCGGGTTGCAGCGTGTTGTCCACGCGTACGGCTATCGTGTTTGGTTTGTCAAAGCTGACTTTGCCGGTGAGCTCGTAGGAGATGGGTACGTAGCCGTAGGGGCGTTTGCCCAGCAACTGGCCGTTGATCCAAACTTCGCTGTTGGCCATGATGCCATCGAAGGTGAGGTAGATTCGTTTTGAACTTTCGCTGGATGGAATGTTGAGCGTTTTGCGGTACCAGCCGATGCCTGCAGGTAGATAACCACCGCCTCGGCCTGTCGGATTGGTCTGACTGTATTCGCCTTCGATGCTCCAATCGTGGGGGAGGTTCAACGTTCGCCAGCTTGCTGCGTTGTATTCGGGTTTATCGGCACCTATAGCATCACCTAGGTAGAAATTCCAATTTGAATCGATGTTCGTTATTTGACCGGCATTTACCGATAGGCAAAGAATTGCAGCCAGTAGGCTGGCCAGAAAATGTTTGGATTTCATGGTTTTGGAAATTTTGTATGGTCAGGTTGTTTTGACAAATATAGAAATAATGTACATTTGACCCTGCATAACACTTAACGTTTAATTCAACCGACTAAAATGAAACGCACGAAATTGTTGGGGCTTGCCCTGTTTTTGGTTTTTTCAATGACTACTCTGGCAAAACCTCAGTTCGGCAACGCCCAACTTTTCAACAACGACTGGAAATTCAACCTGTCCGATGTGAAGGAGTCTGCCAATCCAACTTTTAACGATGCCCGATGGAAAGCGGTCACTTTGCCCCATGACTGGAGCGTAAAAGGTGTGCTGAGTCCCGACAAAGCCAGTTGCCAAGGCTATTTGCCGGGTGGCATCGGCTGGTACCGCAAAACGTTCACCGCGCCTTCGGCCGAGAAGGTTTTTATTTATTTCGAAGGTGTTTACAACAACAGTGAAGTGTTTCTCAACGGAAAGTCACTGGGTGTTCGTCCGAGCGGATATGTGTCGTTCCTATACGATTTGACGCCGTACTTAAAAACTGGTGAACCCAATGTGTTGGCTGTTCGGGTGGACCATTCTCAAGATGCCGATTCGCGTTGGTACACTGGTTCAGGCATTTATAGGAATGTTTGGCTGGTAACTTCTGCCAAGGTACACTTGGACCTTTGGGGCGTATTCTTTAAAACCACTGCCGTGACCGATAAAAAGGCCGATGTGTCTGTTGAATCCACCCTTAAGAATGAAACGGCACAAGCTGCTGCTTTGTCGGTGTTGAATGAAATCGTGGATCCGGTTACGGGAAAAGTGGTGGCCAGTATTTCTAAGAAGGTTTCTGTTGCCGCCAATGCAAAATTGACCGTATCGCAAGCTTTGTCTGTTAAGTCTCCAAAACGCTGGACGTTGGAAGAACCCAACCTCTATACCGTTCGAACTGTTGTTTCTCTGAACGGACAGGTCATTGACCGAAATGAACAGGAAATGGGGATACGTACGTTGGCATTTGACCCGAACAAGGGATTCGCATTGAACGGCAATTGGATGAAAATCAAGGGGGTGTGCATGCACCACGATGCCGGCGTATTGGGTTCGGCCGTGCCTCGTGAAGTTTGGAAACGTAGGCTGCTGACACTTAAGGATATGGGTTGCAATGCCGTGCGTATGAGCCACAATCCGCAATCGCCCGATGTGTACGAGCTTTGTGATGAAATCGGGATGTTGGTCATGGATGAAGCGTTCGACGAATGGGAGTTCGCCAAGAAGAAATGGATAACCGGTTGGAACAATGGTACGCCCAAGTTTCAGGGTGCTTTCTCGTTCTACAACGAATGGAGCGACCGGGATATCAGCGATATGGTTCTGAGAGACCGGAACCATGCCTCCATCATGATGTGGAGCATCGGCAATGAAGTGGATTATCCGAACGATCCGTATTCCCATCCGGTTTTGAACGGTTCCACCATCAACCAACCGGTCCAGGGCGGTTATCTGCCCAACAATCCCAAGGCTGAAAGACTTGGTGCCATTGCAAAACGATTGGCGGCCGACGTGCGTGCTTTGGATACATCCAGGCCAGTGACTGCGGCGTTGGCAGGTGTCGTAATGTCCAATAACACCGATTATCCGTTTGCGCTGGACATTACGGGTTACAATTATACGGAGGACCGTTACGCCATGGACCACAAAACGTATCCAAAACGAGTGATTTTTGGAAGTGAAAACGGCCATAGCATGGAATCTTGGAAAGTGGTTCGCGACAGCAGTTACATTTTCGGCCAGTTCATCTGGACGGGTATCGATTATTTGGGTGAATCGGGCGCTTGGCCTTCCAGAGGTTTCTACACCGGATTCATTGATTTCGGAGGCTTTCTCAAACCTCGCGGCTTTTTCCGTCAGTCTTTGTGGAGCAGCAAGCCGGTTGCCTATATCGGTACGTATCCTGTTTCTCGCAACAGCCGTCGAGGAGGCGGGCTTTCCACCGATGCATGGCCTATTTGGAACTACACTGCCGGCCAACTGGTCCGTGTGGTAAGTTACACCAATGCTGCCAAAGCAAAATTGATGTTGAACGGCAAGGAAGTGGGTGCTCTAAAGAATTACAACGATACGACGGGCATCATTTACTGGGATATTCCGTACGAAGACGGCAAACTGGAAGTGATTGGACAGGACAAGGCTGGTTTGGCGGTGAGCAATTATGCGCTTCAAACTTCTGGTCGTCCGGCTGCGATTACTGTCACCGCCGATGTCAGTACGATTGGCAAGGAAAGCGGCCTTTCACAAATTGTCGTTCAGGTGGTGGATGATAAGGGTGTTCCTGTGATGAGTTCAGACGATGAATTGATTTGCACCATCGAAGGCCCAGCCACACTTTTGGGTCTTGAAGCTAGCAACAACTCGGACATGGGTGATTATTCGGACAATGTGCAGCGCGTTTTCCACGGTCGACTCATTGCTTACGTTCAAGCAAAGGGTCAGTCAGGCGAAGTGAAGGTTCGTTTCAAAGCGCCTTGGTTGAAAGAAGGGGTCGCTACGCTGACCGTGAAATAGTTATTTACCGGCTTTGCCGTGAATCTCGGTAATGGCAAGTTTGAGTACGGCCATTTTTGAGAATAAGCCCTCCGACTCCAGCTTATATTGCTGAATGACGGAGGGTTTTTCTTCGAGGTGGTTGAGTAATATGTGCATACCGTGTTTCATTTCTTCAGCATTTTCCACCACACTCATGGTGCCACGGATCACTAATGTTTTATAATGGTGGACACATTCGTCTTGAATGTAACCGCCGTCCTCGATGATGCTGGCACAAACGTTGGGGTTAGTTTTCATAAAATCTATTTTCATGCCATGGTGTGCGGCATGAAAATAGAGTGCATTGTTTGCTGCATCGTAGCCGTAACTGAGCGTCACCACGTAGGGCTCGTTGTCACGACACAAGGCAATGGTGATGTACTTTCCCTTTTTCAAGAGCTCAGAGATTTCTTCGGCTGCCGTTATTTCTCGGTCGGGGTGGTTGTGTAGGTGGTATTTCATTTTTCCCAATTAAGTATGACTTTTCCGCATAGGCCGCTCTCCATCACGTCGAAGCCTTTTTGGAAATCTTCCAATTTGAAATGGTGGGTGATGACGGGTGATAAATCAAAACCGGTGATGAGCATTTGTTCCATCTTGTACCAGGTTTCCCACATTTCGCGACCGTAGATGCCTTTGAGGGTGAGTGCTTTGAATATGATTTCGCTCCAATCGACGGTGGTCGAATTCGGTAAAATGCCCAGAAGGGCTATTTTGGAGCCGTTGTACATGTTGTCGACCATGGTGCGGAATGCCACTGGTGCACCGGACATTTCAAGGCCGATGTCAAAACCGCGCATGTTAAGGGACTTCATGGCAGCCTCGACCGATTCTCCTTTGGAAGGGTTCACGGTAATGGTGGCGCCCATTTTGCGAGCAATCTCCAGTCGGTAATCACTCAGATCAGTTACGACGATGTTTCTGGCTCCGGCGAAGCGGCAAATGCCTGTAGCCATGGTGCCTATGAGGCCGGCTCCGGTAATCAGCACGTCTTCGCCAATTAACGGAAAACTCAGTGCAGTGTGTGTGGCATTACCGAACGGATCCATGATGGCGGCGGTTTCGTCTGAAATCCGAGGGTCAAGATGGACTACGTTTTCAGATGGAAGCGAGAGGTATTCTGCGAATGCGCCATCGCGGTTCACGCCAACACCGATGGAGTTCTCGCAGACGTGGAGTTTGCCTCGGCGGCAGTTGCGACAGTGTCCGCAGGCAATGTGCCCTTCGCCGGTGACACGGTCGCCAAGCTTGATGTTTCGAACACCATGTCCTTTTTCCACTACGACACCGACGTATTCGTGACCGATGGTCATAGGGGTTTTGATGGTTTTTTGCGACCATTCGTCCCATTTGTAGATGTGCAGGTCGGTGCCACAGATAGCGGTTTTCTTGATCTTGATGAGAACGTCGTTGATGCCCATGTGCGGCATCGGAATTTCTTCCATCCAGAGCCCTTTTTCGGGTTTCAGTTTGACAAGTGCCTTCATTTTTTGAGAATTTGGAGTTGTTGGCCCACTTTGGTAAAGGCGGAAATGCATTGGTCCAGATGTTCGGTTTCATGCGCTGCCGAAATCTGAACGCGGATGCGTGCTTGGCCTTTGGGTACGACGGGATAGTAAAACCCTGTTACGTAAATGCCTTCGTCAAGCAACCGAGCAGCCATTTCCTGCGAGAGCTTGGCATCGTAGAGCATTACGGCGCAGATGGCGGATTCGGTCGGTTTGATGTCGAAGCCGGCTGCCAGCATCCTTGATACGAAATAGCTGGTATTCTGATGGAGTTTGTCCTGCAATTCGTTGGTTTCATCCATCATTTCGAACATTCGTATGCCGGCTGCGGCGACCATGGGCGGAATGGAATTTGAGAACAGGTAGGGCCGGGAACGTTGTCGGAGCAAGCCGATGATTTCCTTTTTGCCAGTGGTAAACCCACCGATGGCACCTCCGAATGCTTTGCCCAGTGTTCCGGTAATGATCTCAATCTTGCCTTTGAGGTTGAACCGTTCAGTGACGCCGCGACCGGTCATACCAACGACACCTGCCGAATGGGATTCGTCCACCATCACCATGGCGTTGTATTTGACGGCAAGTTCGTAAATTTTGTCCAAGGGCGCGACATTGCCGTCCATGGAGAAGACACCGTCGGTCACGATGAGTTTGAATCGATCTGCTTGGGCTGCTTTCAATTGGACCTCCAAATCGGTCATGTCTGCATTCGTATATCTATAACGCTTTGCTTTGCAGAGCCTTACGCCATCTATGATGGAAGCGTGGTTCAACGAATCGGAGATGATGGCGTCCTCTTCGCCCAATAACGGTTCGAAAACCCCGCCGTTGGCATCAAAGCAAGCAGCGTATAAGATGGTGTCTTCCGTACCGAAAAATCTAGAGATGGAGGCTTCCAGCTGTTTGTGAAGATCCTGGGTTCCGCAAATAAAACGTACCGACGACATGCCAAAACCATGCGAGTCCAAAGCATTTTTGGCGGCTTCTTTCAATTGGGTGTCGTTGGATAGTCCCAAATAGTTGTTGGCGCAAAAGTTCAGCACTTCCTTACCACCGGCTATTCGTATGACGGCACCTTGCGGTGATACGATAATGCGTTCTTTTTTAAACAAACCGGCCTCGTCAATGGCATTCAGTTCGGTCTCCAAATGGTTTTTAAATTCTTGGTACATGGTGTTTGAATTTTGTATCTAAATTACATAAAAATACAGTACCTGAATCAAAAAAGTGTGGCTTTTCCTAATAGTCAGGTTTACAGGACTTTCTTCATGTGAACCGCCAACAGCGATTTGCCTTCGAAATCCACCCGTTTTTCCATGGCATAGGGCGTGAAGCCGGTTTTGAGATAAAGCAGCAGCCCAGGTGTGTTGGTATTAAAGCAGGTAAGGTGCAGTTCTTTAGCCTGATGTTTCTGAACCGCGATTTCAGCCATTGTTTTTAAAAGATACTCGCTTACGCCTTTGCCCCTGAACAAAGGGTTAATGATGACATTGCCCATGAAACATAGTTTGCCCGGTTCCACATCGTATATGTTGGAGAAGGCGACCACGGTTTCGTCCGAAAGGAAAACAGTGCAGTCCGAACGGTTGTCATAGTTGAGCTTGAGCTGTTCGAACGTTAGGGGAAAGCTTGCCTTGGGGTACATGAAATACAGTTCCGTCGGATTTTGTGGAAAGTTGCAAATCTGGGGAAGGTCATCCAAATTGGCTTGGCGGTATGAATAGATGGGGGTCATGGAATATGCGCAGAATGTGTTAGGGATTTTTTGATTGTGGAATTACGAATACGAGCCCCAAATTTACACTAAGGGGTGTTGAGACTGGGTTGATTTCTTGAAGTTGTCTGCTTAGTGCGACCTGAAGTTGCAGCTTGACGGGAGAATAACCCAAGCGCAGGGTCACGGCAGGCTCGAACCACCAGCAACTCAAACCGGACAATCTGCTGAGCGTATTGAATTCGTCTCCCTCGCCGTCGATGGATGATTGTACGTCGTAATACCGCATGTTGCTTAAACGGGCCGAAAAAGCCAAGTCTATTACCTTGGTGGTGAGACCTATCGATGAACGGGCGAAAAACCGATTGTAGCGCAAACCTGCTACGCCTGTTTCAACTGTTTCATTGCCCAAGCCCATGCCTGTGTAGTCCCAGGAACTCGTATTATATTGATGAAACTGATCGCCATTTCCATATCCCCCAAAAAAGTCAAAGGATCCAATTTTCCCCAGCGGTTGGTAGATGCCGGCACCGACTTCGAACATGGAACCTTTGCTGTAGTCGGTTCCCGGTTCGTTGCCTCCTTCCTCCTCCGTAGAAAAGTAACCACCAGTAACTGCAAAATGATTGGTGATCGCGTATGCTCCCTGAATATCGAGCATGGTGAGGGCATCACCAATGCCTGAGCCCGAGGAAATCACAAACATATTGTCGCCTTCTTGTCGGAACAACGGAATGTTTTGCAAATTGGGAACGTAATAGGTATGACCGCAACCGAATGTCAGTACGGCCAAGCTTGCAAGGTATAAAGCCGGATTTTTCATGATTCGAATATAATGCATTTCGAATGGAATTCCAATGCTGAAGGTGTTTTTCATTTTTTATGCACAAATACAATCCAAGTTTGATTAACCGAAAACGTTTTGTTACTTTGTCAAACCAAAACCTACTCGTCCAGCTATGAAATTCAAACTGATTCTACTGCTTTCCATTGTGCTCCTGGCCAGTGTCCGGGCACAGGACACGCCCCCAGTTCAGCAACCAAGGCCGCCTCGCCCCATGTTCGACCCCAAGAATCCTGGCGTACACGATCCCGTCATGATTAAAGAGGGGGATACCTATCATCTGTTTTGTACAGGCAGGGGGATTTCCCATCTTACTTCGAAAGACATGAAAACATGGTCCATGCAGAAGCCGGTCATCCAACAGACGCCAAGCTGGGTTAAGGACTATCTGCCCGATTTCAGGAACAGCTACTGGGCGCCCGACATCTTATTCTACCAAGGACGTTACCATTTGTTCTATTCCTGTTCGGCATTCGGTAAAAACACATCCATGATTGGTCACACCAGTGCGACGACATTGGATTCGACCGCTGTTTGGACTGATGATGGCATGGTGGTGAAATCCGTGCCCGGTCTAACCAATTGGAATGCCATCGATCCCAACATCATTGTGGACGAAAAAGGTACACCATGGATGAATTTTGGTTCGTTCTGGGGAGGTATTCAGTTGGTGAAACTTAAAAAGGACTTGTCTGGTTTAGAACAGGATGCTGAATTCAAGACCATCTGCAGCCGCCCCCGCGATGCTGCTTTGCCCGATACGGACCCGGGAAACGGTGCGGTGGAAGCGCCATTCATTTTCCGGCATGGAACGTATTTCTATCTTTTCCCATCGTACGACTTCTGTTGCCGTGGTTTGAAAAGTGACTACAATGTGGTGGTGGGGCGTTCCAAAAAGGTGACCGGACCCTATTTGGACATGGAGGGAAAATCGTTGGAAACTGGTGGTGGAACTGTCGTTCTAAAAGGGGATGATCAGTTTGCTGCAGCCGGGCATTGTGCTGTCTATACCTTCGACAACACCGATTACCTCATCGCTCACGGTTATTCAAAAACCGAAAACGGTGCTTCCAAACTGGTTGTCCGAGTAATTGAATGGGACGCTCAAGGATGGCCGGTCTTAACAAAGTAATCAGAATTTTTCCCGGTATTTGCCCTCTTCCTCATCGTTGAGGATGCTCAGGTAGCTCGAATAGCGTGATTCGCTGATGCGGTGCTCCTTGACGGCTTCCAACACCGCGCAGCCGGGTTCGTGGGTGTGCGTGCAATTGTTGAAGCGGCATTCATCGGAGGTCTCAAAGATTTCCTTGAAATAATGGCCGACTTCCTCCGGTTTCATGTCGAAAGTGCCGAACCCTTTGATGCCGGGTGTGTCAATGAGGTAGCCACCGTTTACCAATTCAAACATCTCAGAAAAAGTGGTCGTATGCATGCCTTTGTGGTGCGACTCTGAAATGTCACCGGTTCGTGCGTTGTGCAGTGGGTCGATGGCGTTGATCAGGGTGGATTTTCCAACTCCTGAATTGCCAGAAAGCAGGCTTATCTTGCCCTGCATTAGGCTGCTAAGCTGGTCGATTCCAATATCCTTCTTGGCTGAAATGACCGTACAGGGGTAACCGATGGAGGTGTAAAGCTGGATGAGCGCTTCCATATATTCCAAATCCTCAGCATCGTACAAGTCGACCTTGTTGATGAGCAATTGGGCCGGAATGCGGTATGCCTCTGCCGTGGCGAGGAAGCGGTCGATGAAGGTGGTGTTCGTTGTAGGCGACTTGATGGTGACGATCAACAGCGCCAAGTCAATGTTGGCCGCCAGAATGTGCAGTTGTTTGGAAAGATTGGTGGGTTTGCGGACAATGTAGTTCTTACGGTCCTCAATTTCGGTGATGTAGACTGTTTCACCAGTTTGCTCGCCTAGTATCACCCGGTCGCCCACGGCAACCGGGTTGGTACTGCGCAAGCCTTTGATGCGGAAGTTGCCTTTGATGATGCATTCCACAGCCGTGCCCTCGTCCGTCTTGACAAGGTAACTGCTTCCTGTATTTTTGACAACGAGTCCTTTCACACGGTCATGATTTCTTTTTCCTTCAAGGCAACGATTTCGTCGATGCGTTTCATGTATTTGTCATGAATTTTTTGGGCAACGACTTCGGAATCCTTGCCGAGATCTTCCGAAAGGCCTTTCTTGACCAATTTCTTGATTTCGTCAATGGCCTCGCGGCGGGCGTTGCGGATGCTGATGCGAGCGTCTTCGCCTTCACCGTGCACTTGCTTGGCCAGTGATTTACGGCGGTCTTCGGTAAGCGGTGGGATGCCCAGACGAATGAGTTCGCCATTGTTGTCGGGGGTGATGCCCACGTCAGAGTTCATAATTGCCTTTTCGATCTCTTTGATCATGTTTTTTTCCCAAGCTTGGATAACAATGGTCTTGGCATCCGGGGTGCTTACTGTGGCGATGTTCTGGAGAGGTACCAGCCCGCCATAGTAGGGCACACGGATGGCGTCCAGGATTCGAACGTTGGCCTTGCCGGCGCGAATATGCACGAGGGATTCTTCCAGGTGGTTGGCGGCGTGCTTCATCGCGTCTTCAGCCATGTCGAGGTACAATTGCAAATCTTCGTTCATTGTCGGTCTATTTTAATTATGTACGTACGTTCCGATTTTTTCGCCTTTCAATACTTTTAGCAGGTTGCCAGGTATGTCCATGTTGAACACGACGATGGGCAGGTTGTTTTCCTTGCACATGGCAGTGGCGGTGAGATCCATCACCTTAAGGTCCCGACGATAGATTTCGTCGTAGGTGATTTCGTCAAATTTGGTGGCGGTGGGGTCTTTTTCGGGGTCGGCGGTGTAGATGCCGTCAACGCGGGTGCCCTTGAGCATAGCGTTTGCTTCGATTTCGATGCCACGGAGGGAAGAACCGGTATCAGTTGTAAAGAATGGACAACCTGTACCACCGGAGAAAATGGCAACTTCGCCTTTTTCAAGTGCTTCCAGCGCCTTATCCTTGCTGAAGAATTCGCCAACGGGTTCCATGCGGATGGCGGTGAGCAGACGTGCTTTTACGCCAATGGCAGTGAGGGCGGAGCAAAGTGCCAACCCATTGATGCAGGTGGCCAACATGCCCATTTGGTCGCCTTTTACGCGGTCGAACCCTTTAGAGGCGCCGCTCAAACCGCGGAAAATGTTTCCTCCACCAATCACAATTCCGATTTCTACACCGAGCTCCCTTGCTTCCTTGATTTGGCTGGCATATTCACTGAGTCGTTTTTCGTCGATTCCGTATTGTTTCTCACCCATCAGGGATTCGCCGCTAAGCTTGAGTAGCACTCGTTTGTAAGGTATCATAGGCTTGGTTTGGTTGATTCTGATGCAAAAATACTATTTTTTGCTTCAATTGCCGTGACAAGGATTTCTTTTTGTTTTTTTGAGCTATTTTTGTTGAAGTAATGGATGCCAAACTCATGAACCTGAAAACGTTTGTTTTAATCTTAACTCTTCTGCCGAGTGTAGGGTTTGTATCTTTCGCGCAGAAAGTACCTGACTTGTTGCAACAGGGTAAAACTTTTTTGGATCAGAACAGAACGGATGAAGCAGTCGCTTGTTTTGAGAAAGTGCTGCAACTGGATAGCAAAAATTACGATGCGTTGGTGTTGCTATGCAATTACCATTTCCTGACCGGGCATAAGGTACTGGATAGTATTGAAACCGCTTATCTGATGCATGAAAGCCCAACCCGAATGCAGGTGGCACAGTATAATTCGGATTTGAAAAGCATTTATGCCTCACATTACTCAAAGGCTGAAAGCTATTTGATTCAGGCTTATCTCCTTAAACGAAACGATCATTTGGATGAGCTGGCCGGTCAGATTGCCGATTTCAAGGAACGGATAGGCCTACTTGCTCCTGGTGTCAAAAGATCTTGGCTTATACGAACGTTACTTCCTTTAGGTCGTACTCCCTGACAGCGCCTTCTTCCAGTTCCAGAATCAAGTGTCCGTGGGCATTGATGTCCAGAATGCGAGCCTTGAATTCTCCCTTTTCGTCCCTATACATGTGATAACCGTCACGACGGTACAGACTGTTCAGGTAATACTTCCGTATGTCCGATTCATTGTCTGTAGTCAGATGCTCAAAGGCAGTGATGAGACGGCGGTGGAGTTTCTCTGCCAGTTCTTTAAGATCGTATAGTTTGCCGGTAATTTGGCTTAAGGAAACCGGATTGGGAAGTTCCTTTGGAAAATCGGTTTGGTTGATATTGAGTCCGATCCCAATTACGGAGTGAGCGATGAGGCTACCTTCCAGCTTGTTTTCGATGAGAATGCCACCTAACTTGAGATTCTTATAATAGATGTCGTTTGGCCATTTAATGGTGATATCTTTCGTGTATTCGTCCAATAAAGCTTTGACTGTGAGGGATACGAATTCGGAAAGCAGGAATTGGTTTCTGGCCGGAATGAAATCGGGTTTGATGACTAAGCTGTAGGAAATGTTCTTTTCAGGCTCTGACAGCCATTTATTACCCTTTTGCCCACGACCTTTTGACTGGTTGAATGTGACAACGGCAGCCCCCGATTCAATACCGGCTTTTTGCAGTTCGTTCAGCAGGTATTGGTTGGTGGACGGGGTGTTGTCCACTAAAAGCAGTTCGGTCATAGTTTTCGGTAAATTTCATGCAAATATAAGGTTTATTTATGAGGGGACAAAAAGGCATCTTCAAAATGATCGATTGTCCATGCTCCTTGATCATAGACAACGGAGATAATGTCGAAACGAACCTGAGCATCAATACGATGCAAGCGAACATAATGGTGTGCAGCTTGTGAGATTCGTTTGATTTTTGTTTGATTTACGGCATTTTCCGGTGGTTCCCAAGTTCTTCCGGTACGAGTTTTCACCTCAACGATGACCAACCAGCCGTCCACTTCCGTAATTAGGTCCAATTCTTTGTGGGTGGAATGCCAATTTCGCTCTCGAATGCGATGTCCTTTGGCTAGCAGGTAGTTTTCTGCCATCTTTTCGCCCTCTATTCCCAGTTTGTTGTGTTCAGCCATGTTGTATGTGAAAGAAATGTTCTTATTTTTGTACACAAATTTTCCAAAACATGAAGAAAGAGGCGTCGCCTGTCCTGAAAACTCCCATCACCGCCAAGAAAAAACCGTTGGTGAGGGATCGTCTGGTCACCATTGCTTTGAACGACCCTGAATTCAAGACGCTCGAAAAATACTGTGCCCAATACAAAATATCCAATCGGTCTCGTTTTATTCGGGAAGCACTGATGAAGAGCATGATGACCCGAATGGTCGATGACTACCCCACGTTGTTCGGGGAAAAGGAAATGCGCTAACCGTTCAAAATTTCTCATCCGATGGAAACCCACGAACGATACATGCAAATGGCCTTGCAGGAAGCCCGCCTGGCTTTCGATGCAGGTGAAATTCCCGTTGGTGTCGTCGTGATTTGCAAAGACCGCCTCATCGCAAGAGGTCATAATCTGACCGAAACCCTCAACGACGTGACCGCCCATGCCGAAATGCAGGCCATCACAGCCGCCGCTACGACCTTAGGAGGCAAGTATCTTCAAAACTGCACGCTCTACGTAACGGTTGAACCCTGTGTCATGTGTGCCGGTGCGCTAGGCTGGGCTCAGGTTTCGACCTTGGTCTATGGTGCTTCCGATCCCAAGCGAGGCTATTCCGTTTTTGCCCCGCAGGCGCTGCATCCCAAAACAGAAGTCATCAAAGGCGTTCTGGAGGCAGAATGCTCCAACCTAATGACGAGCTTCTTTCAATCACTCCGGTAAAATGAACTCTCGGGGATGGATGGTTCGAGTTCCAAAAATCCCCAAACCTCCATTGATGTTGGTATAGATTTGAACCGGTTCCGACATGAAGCCGTCTGAGTTTCCCAATGCTTTAAGTGAAAGCAGATACAAGTAATAGCTTTTGCTAATAGATTGAAGGTCAATTGTTAAACTCCTTTTGTCTCCTACCGTAAATGATTTGTACGAAGTATCAATAAAAGTATTGAATGGTTGAGCGTATGAAAAAGTAATCGTATGTGTTTTACCATCAATCAATTCGTCCGAAAACACATTATACCGATCTATTTTTGCTTCTGTAAAAATGCCACTTATGTTGGTGTTTTTTGTTCCGAATACCAAGTCGTCAAAATCATTAAAATACGAGTTTACGAGCGGGTATCCCTTTGCAAAAGTTTGCTGATGGACCACCAATCGATAATAATTTGGCTCTCCTGCCGGGTTTGAAAACCGAATCTTGTACTCATGGATGTAGGAATAGGTGGTGCCGATCGTGTCCCCGGTTGGAAACCCATAGTCGCCACTTCCTCCATAATAATCCCCTATCAACAATGGAATAGTATCGGTCTTAGTGATGGTCGAGTCTATCTGAAAACCTGCTACTGCAAAGGTGAAAGCGTTCTCAGTCCAAACGGGTTCGTAACCAGTCGCCGAAACGTTCAGTCTGATAACATCTCCTTCGGCAGGAATAAAGTTGCTTCGATAGGCACCCAACCCAGTGTGGGTTAGATTTTCGGTAAAGACTCCATTTACATACAAGGCAACGGTCGCATTGGTTATAGCTGGAAATTCATTGTCGTTAGAAAGAAAGAACCGACTGGCTGAAACCGTAGCTTGGATGACGGAGTCCGTGCAGGCCAGGCAATTGACGACCAAGACAGGGTCCGTTTCCGTACCATTAAACGGAATTTCAGTTTCGCAGGACAGCAAAATGCTGAGCATCAGAAAGTAAAATAGTGTGCTGATGTTTTTCATGGCTCAGAATTTATAGCTGTAACTGATGGATGGAATGATGGGGAAGATGGAGGTCTTGACAAATATCTTTCGCGAATCATACGAATTGGTTGCTGGATTGAACACCAAATCATTGCTGTATGACTGTCGAACAATGAACGGATTCTTCTGGTTGTAAGCATTATATAGACTGATGTTCCAAGTTCTAACACCATGCTTTTTCTTTTTGTGCCAGTTGAAACCGATGTCCATACGGTGGTAGGCAGGCAATCGATAATTGTTTCGCTCACTAACATACTCGGTTGTTGTGTAATTTTGCCAGTCCAGATCGGGGATATCAACTGACTTGTATTGTTGCAATGCCAAGGTTCCACTGTTTCCGGAATAATAGACCCAAGTGCCTGATAGGTCAAACCGTTCACTGAACTTGTGGTTCATCGTGAAACTGATGTTGTGCCTTCGGTCATATTTGGCAGGAAATACGTTGCCAAAATTGATTTCCTGTCCGGGTTTGTCAAATTTGCGTTCCGACTTTGACCAGGTGTAAGCCAGCCAACCAGTCGTCTGACCCATCGTCTTTTGAGCCAGGAATTCTACTCCGTACGACCAACCACGTCCCATATTCACTTTATCTTCCCAACCAGTGGAAGAACCCATGAAGCCGGCCCCATCCTTATACTCGATCAAGTTGTCCATGCTTTTATAATAGCTTTCAATGGACAAATCAAGTAGATCGTTCAGGTTGTAAAACAAACCGACCGAATATTGCTTGGAATCCATCGGCTGGATTCGTTTGGTGACTGGCACCCATAAATCGGTGGGCAAACTCAAGTTGCTGTTCGACAATAGGTGGATGTATTGACTCATCGACGCATAGCCTGCTTTGAAGGACATTTTATCATTTATGAGCAAACGCATGCTGAGTCTGGGTTCAACGGAGTGGTAATATTGACCTTGAACTTGAAACATGGAATAATTCATACCGACATTGGCCTTCAAGAATGAGCCTACGCTCAGGTTGTCTTCCGCGAATACATTCACTTCATGTCCACGAACGTTTTTATCACCGAACGTGGTATCAAGTGATGTCGTGGTTCCCTGAGTTACAGAGAAGTTGAAGACGGAAACACCTGGCCGGAAGGTATGATTCATATAACTGGCTCCAAATTTGATGTCATGACCAGGCAAAGGCGTATAGTCGAAATCCGTACGAATGGCATAGTCACTGATTCCAGATAAGTAACCAATCCCCATATCTGTACCGACATAATCCGTTTCGCCTGTAGGCATGGTTTTGTTTTCGTCCCCGATTTTCATGTCGAAACGGTATCGGGTGTAGGAAGCCGTTGTGTTCATGAACAACTTGCTGTTGATGATGTGGTTCCATCGAAAGGCTGAAATCAAGTTTCCCCATTTCCAGTCCATGGATATGACGTTGTAGCTTTTTTCACCACCCGATGTGAAGTTGTTCCGAATTCCCATATTAATGGCGTCATCTCCAGAATACAAACTCAGGTAAAGCTTGTCGGTATCGGAAATCTTATGAGTGATCTTAGCATTCAAATCATAGAAAAAATACCCGGCAGAATAACTATTGCCGTTGTTTTCCTTTTTACCGACATACCACATCACCGGTTTGATGATGAGGTCTCCGTACGTGCGGCGATAGGAGATGTTGAACGTTGTTTTGTCCTTGATGAGCGGACCTTCCAGATTGAATTTTGACGTAATGATACCAACGCTGTAATTGCCATGAACTTCTTTGACGTTACCATCGTTCATTCGGATATCAATGACGGATGAAAGCCGACTGGAGAATCGTGCAGGGAAGTTGCCCTTATATAAGGTGACGCTTTTAAGCGCATCGGCATTGAATACAGAAAAGAATCCACCAGCGTGGTTGACGTTGTAAACAGGAACACCATCCAGCAGCAATAGGTTTTCATCTGGTCCGCCACCGCGTACATACATGCCTGCTGAACCTTCGGTTCCGCCCTGAACGCCAGGCAGCAGTTGCAAAGCTTTCAACACATCGGTTTCTCCGAACAATGCCGGAATGGACTTGATCTGTGAAATGGGGACTTCGATGGCACCCATCTGGGCTCCGAGTACGCCAAATTCTTTGCGGCTGGAGCCTCCATAGACAGTTACAGAACCCAACTCGGTGGCTGTTTGGAGCTTTATATTCAGGGTGGTGTCTTTTGAGAGGCGGAACCGGAAGTTTTGAGTGGTATACCCTACATAGGAACAACGAATTTCCACTTCTCCGGCTGGCAAGGACAAGGAATAGAAACCATAGACATTGCTTACTCCGCCCTTGCCCGACTTGAAGTCGTAGACGGAACCGTTCAGCAGGGTTTCTCCAGTTGTTTGGTCAGTTATAAAGCCGCTGATGGTCAGATTAGCGGCGGTTACGGTTTGTAGGCATAAAACGAGAAAAAGAAAAAGTATTATTTTCTTGGACATGCGGACGGTTTTATTCAATTTCTTCATAATCGACATAGTCCCCCTTGTCCTTCGAAATCTTTTTCTTTTTCGCTGGATTGTTTGGTGATTTGTCGGTGTGAGCGTCTTCCGCATTGGCTGCCTTCCTGATTTTGTTAACCAGGAAACGGGTAGTCATCGAGAAAGCGAGGCGAAAGATAATGATAAAAAATAGTAAACCTAATATGAATTTCATCTATATTGATTTTATTCTCCTTTTTTTAATAAATCCAAAATTTAGGATAGAGAGCAGAATGTACCAGACAACGCAGGCAGAAATGCCGTTTAGGTTCAGTAAGGCGAGTAAGATGATGCAGCCCATCAGGAAATAATATCGCAGTCGATTTCCTTTCCAGTGGTAATTGTTGAATTTCAGAGCAAACATGGGTATTTCAAGCACCAGTAGGGCAGAGAAAATCAGGATTCCGATTACTAGAATGATGGGGTCGAAGTTGTAGTTCAGAAAAAAGTTGAAGGAACTTCCGATGCCGAATGCCCAGAACAAGGCATTGGCAGGTGTGGGAAGACCGAGGAACGAACTGGATTGGCGCTCATCTAGGTTGAACTTGGCTAGGCGAAGGGCAGAAAAAACGGGAATCAAAAAGCCGAACCATGCCAGCCAAGTCGGGCTACCCATGTTCATGGCTTGGGAGGCGATGAAGCTGTAGGCCATCACTCCGGGGGCGACGCCGAAACTTACAACGTCGGCTAGGGAGTCGAGCTCCTTGCCCATAGCTGAATACGCTTTCAGAAGGCGGGCGGCGAAGCCATCCAGAAAATCAAACACGGCCGCCAGGGCGATGAAAAGTGCTGCCGTAAGGTATGCTTCATGGAAGGCATAGACGATGGCGATGCACCCAGATAACAGATTCAAACTGGTGATCGCATTGGGAATGTTCTTGCGTATCATTGGAATTGGTATTATTCCGCCGCCGGTTTTACTTTCCAGCGAGCGATGATGGTTTTATTGCCGGTAGTCTTATCGCCAGGCTTCACCAGTATTTCCACGTCTTCCTGCGGCAAATAGACATCCACGCGGGAGCCAAATTTGATGAAACCGAGGTGTTCGTTGAGGTGTGCCTTTTTATTGGTGTAGGCGTAGGTGACGATGCGGCGTGCGAGGGCGCCTGCCACCTGACGGATCAGGACGGTTTTGCCGGATTGGGTGGATTCGAGCAACACCGTGGAACGTTCATTTTCTATGCTGGATTTGGGCAGGTAAGCGGCCATGAAATTGCCGTTTTGGTGGCTGTAATGCAGCACCCTGCCCTCAAATGGATACCAATTCGCGTGTACGTTGAAAATGGACATGAAGATGGAGAGCTGAATGCGTTCTTCATTCAGTAAACCTCCTTCAAAAGTCTTCTCAACCACCACTACTTTGCCGTCAGCAGGTGCCACAATATCCAGTGGGCCAGCTTTGCTGACTCGGCGCGGACTTCTGAAAAAGTTGGTAAAAAATAAAAAAAGTACGGTTGTAATAACGAAAAATGGCATGAAGAAAAAATGTCCGAACAGTATCCAGACAAAGCCATTAAGTAGTACAAGAATAAAGAACAACCCGAGAAGAATCTTGCGACCTTCCTTATGTATGGTCATTCCCAGCGTTCTTTTCATTCCTGTTTGTTTACGGTGTTAACGCTGCAAAAGTACGTCATAATCGGGATACGTCCAAATTTATATTTTTGAAGGCCTGTTGATAAGTTTTAATTTAACCGCTTGCCTCGTAACCGAATTCGAGGTATCTTTAAAACCTGTTTTTTTCCTAATTTTTGCCCCTGAATATGAACCCATTCGTCCATCTGCACGTCCATTCCCAGTATTCCATCCTTGACGGACAGGCATCCATCGCCGGTTTGGTGGACAAGGCCCATCACGACGGTATGAAAGCCATCGCCCTGACCGACCACGGTTGCATGTTCGGGATCAAGGAATTCTTCAATTATGTTTCCAAGAAAAACAAGGGCAAGTCAGAGGAGGACATGATCAAACCCATCATCGGTTGTGAGGTGTATGTTGCCAGGAATGGTCAGCACAACCAACGAAAGGAGGTCAAAGAAGATGCACGTGGATGGCACCTTATTCTTTTGGCTAAGAATTATCAGGGCTACAAGAATCTGATGAAGATTGTTTCCAAGGCTTGGACCGAAGGGTATTATTATGTGCCGCGAACGGATCACGAGCAACTTGAGAAATACCACGAAGGCATCATAGCGCTGTCGGCATGTCTTGGCGGTGAAGTGCCTCGATATGTCGGTGACGGTAGGTTGGACGAAGCCGAAAAGTCGGTTCAGTTTTACCAGCGGGTTTTTGGTGAGGACTTCTACTTGGAATTGCAACGCCACAAACCGACCGTGCCCAACGCATCGCAGGACACCTATCCCAAACAGATGGAAGTGAACGTCCACTTGGTGGAATTGGCTCGGAAATACGGAGTCAAACTGGTGGCTACCAACGACGTGCATTTTGTCGAGGAGGAGCATTCAGAAGCGCATCACCGGTTAGTATGCCTCAATACTGGTCGGGATCTGGACGATCCCAGCAACATGGCCTATACAAAACAAGAGTTTTTCAAGACGCAGGAAGAAATGAACGATGTGTTCGGTGATATTCCAGAAGCGCTTGCCAATTCCCTCGAAATTGCTGAGAAGGTGGAGTATTATTCCATCAACCACGATGCCATCATGCCGAATTTCCCCAGACCCGAAGGCTATGATAGCGACGATGAATATCTGAAATTTCTTACCTATAAAGGTGCGGAACGGTTTTATCCCGAAATGACGGATGAAGTTCGAGAGCGGATTGATTTTGAACTGGGCGTCATTCTAGACATGGAATTCTCGGGTTATTTTCTTATTGTTCAGGATTTTACAACAGCTGCTCGTAATATGGGGGTTTCAGTAGGGCCGGGTCGAGGGTCGGCAGCCGGTTCAGCCGTGGCATATTGCTTGGGCATTACACAGGTGGATCCCATTAAATACGATTTACTGTTCGAACGTTTTCTAAATCCGGACCGCAAATCCATGCCCGATATTGACATCGACTTCGACGACGACGGTCGTGGTCAGGTCTTGCGCTGGGTAGAAGACCGTTACGGCAAGGACAAAGTGGCTCACATCATCACCTACGGCACCATGGCTGCCAAATCGGCCATCAAGGATGTGGCTCGTGTTCAACGCCTTCCATTGGCTGAATCCGAACGTCTGGCCAAACTGATTCCTGACAAGATTCCCGATGTCAAGAAAGTGAACCTGAAAAGTGCCATCGCCTTTGTCCCAGAATTAAAAGCCGCTGCTGAATCCACCAACCAGAACCTGCGGGACACCATGAAGTACGCCCAGTTGCTGGAAGGCAATGTGCGCAACATCGGCGTGCATGCTTGCGGGGTAATCATCGGCAGGGACGACATTTCAGACTGGGTGCCCATCAGCACCGCCGACGACAAGGAAACCGGAGAAAAACTGTTGGTAACACAATACGAAGGCTCAGTCATCGAGGAAACCGGATTGATCAAGATGGACTTCCTGGGGCTGAAGACCCTTTCCATCATCAAGGATGCCATCGAAAACATTCGCCTTTCCAAAGGCATCCTCATCGATATCGACACCATTTCACTCGAGGATGCTACGACCTACGAATTGTATTCCTCTGGGAATACGGTGGGCACGTTTCAGTTTGAATCGACTGGCATGCAGAAATACTTGCGAGAGCTGGAACCGACCAAATTCGATGACCTCATTGCCATGAATGCACTGTATAGACCAGGACCCATGGATTACATTCCTTCCTTCATTGCCCGTAAACACGGACGGGAGAAGATCGAATACGACATTCCGGTGATGGAGCGTTACCTCAAGGATACTTATGGCATCACGGTCTATCAGGAACAGGTGATGTTACTTTCCCGTTTGCTGGCCAATTTCTCGCGCGGCGACTCGGATGAGCTCCGCAAAGCAATGGGTAAGAAGATCATCGAAAAGCTGAATGCCTTGAAACCGCAGTTCATCGCTGGTGGAAAAAGCAACGGGCACGATCCGAAAACACTGGAAAAAATTTGGTGTGACTGGGAAAAATTCGCTTCCTACGCCTTTAACAAATCGCATGCCACCTGCTATTCCTTGGTTGCCTATCAAACAGCCTGGCTAAAAGCCAATTATCCGGCTGAGTACATGGCTGCCGTGCTTTCGCGAAGCATCAGCAACATTACCGACATCACCAAGTTCATGGACGAATGCCGATCCATGGGCATTCAGGTGTTGGGACCTGACGTGAACGAGTCAAACATGAAGTTCACAGTCAACAAGGAAGGCAACATCCGTTTTGGACTGGGCGCCATCAAGGGTGTGGGCGAAAATGCCGTTCAAGCCCTACTGGATGAACGCTCCAAAGCAGGGCCCTACAAAGATCTGTATGATTTTTTGGAACGTGTGAACTTGAACGCCTGCAACAAGAAAAGCGTGGAGTCCATGGCTTTGGCCGGCAGTTTTGATGCTTTCGGACAGCTTTCGCGCGAACAGTTCGTGGTTGAGAACACCAAAGGGGAACCTTTCCTCGATGTTTTGATTCGTTGGGGCATCAAGGTTCAGATGGACAAAGCTTCCATCAGCAATTCCTTGTTCGGTGGAGAGAACACGGTGATGGTGGCCAAACCTGAACCACCCAAAGTGGATCCTTGGCCCGATTTGATGCGGCTGAACAAGGAAAAGGAACTGGTGGGCATGTACCTTTCCTCGCATCCGCTGGACGGTTACTCCGTACTTATTAACTATGTGTGCAACACCACGATGGACGATATCAAGCAAGGCAACTTGGTTACCAACAAGGAACTGGTTTTCGGGGGTATCGTCACCGACATTCGCGAACGGATGAACAAGAAAAACGAGCAGTTCGCCTTTGTAACCATCGAGGATTACTCAGGAGCCTCCGAGATTCCATTCTGGCCCAAGGAATATGTGGATTTTGGCAAATACTTGCGTCCATCCATGTTCCTGATGATCAAGGGCAGGTTCGGTCCGAAAAGCTGGAGACCCGATGAATTTGAACTGAAGGTGAATCACATTTCGCTCTTGTCCGAAGTCATGGATACGGCCATAGAAAAAATCAATCTGTCCATTCCATTATCGGTACTGAGCAAAACATTTGTGGAAGATTTATTCGATGAAGTCCGTAAGCATCCGGGCAAAGCTACGCTATCTATCACTGTGACAGATTACGACATGGAACCGCCACTACGGCTGGATCTTTTTTCAAGGTCGTATCAGGTGCATCCGAACAAAGAATTCATCCGATATTTGGAGGAAATGGATTCGGTCGACCTGAAAATTAATTAACATCTGTTTGAAAAAACGTCTTTGTTTTTTGTACCTTTGTCCCTGCTTAACAAAGAATTTTACAATAAACGTATTATACTATGGCTTTAGTAATTACAGATTCGAATTTTGACGAACTATTGAAATCCGGAAAACCCCTTGTGGTGGACTTTTGGGCTGAATGGTGCGGCCCTTGCAAAATGATTGGCCCCATCGTAGAAGACCTTTCTCACGAATACGAAGGTAAAGTGACCATCGGTAAACTTGATGTGGACGAGAACAACGATGTCACCACCCGATATGGTATCCGCAACATACCGACCATCTTGTTTTTTAAGGACGGCGTGCAAGTGGACAAGCAAGTCGGTGCCACCCAAAAAAGTGTTATGGTACAGAAAATCGAAGCATTGCTCTAATTTTTTGCCCTTCTCAAAGACTTAATTGAGGCTGTTTCCATTATTTTGGAGACAGCCTCAATTTTTTAACAGAATTAATATACGGGGATGAAGTTTTTATATTAATTTTATGTTTTGATTCAATATCATAAATGAAGAACTATGAAAAACGCCATCCTGTCCATCGGTTTTGTATTGATTTCTTTAGCCTTACAGGCTCAAAAACCCGATATCAGTTATGTTACTCCACAAAGCTTTAATGCAGGTACGGCCATTGTACCCTTGGCTCCTGTCAATGTCGGTGGAGTTGTCTCTTCCAGCGGTGGATCCGTTTCAACCTTAGCTGGAAGCACAACCTCTGGATTTGTAGATGGAACTGGTGCGGTTGCCCGTTTTAATCAACCTACTAGTGTCGTTGTAGACAAAAATGGCAATATCTATGTAGCGGACAAATTCAACCATCGAATTCGTATGATTTCAGGCACTGGCGAGGTAAGTACTTTTGCGGGATCCGGTACCATTGGTTCAGCTGATGGTCAAGGTACTGCTGCCAGTTTTTATTATCCAACAGCACTCGCGTTGGATCATAATGGCAATGTTTATGTTTCAGATCAATATAACCACAAAATCCGAAAAATCACCAAAGAAGGTATTGTCTCCACCTTTGCAGGCAGTGGCAATCTTGGTTCTACCGATGGTATATCGACTTTGGCCAGTTTCAATAATCCGGAGGGCCTTGTTGTCGATTCTACTGGAACAGTTTATGTAGCAGATTTATACAATCATAAAATTCGGAAAATCAGTTCTACAGGTGAGGTAATTACTTTTGCTGGTACTGGAAATATTGGTTCAAATGACGGTACAGGAACTTCTGCGAGTTTTTATTATCCCAGCGGTTTGGTACTTGATGCATTCGGGTCACTTTATGTAGCAGATCATTGGAACAACAAAATAAGAAAAATTACACCATTAGGTGTTGTAAGTACCTTTGCAGGAAGTGGTTCAGCGGGTTCTGCAAACGGAACCGCACTTACGGCTTCATTTGATCAACCCTATAATATTGTTATCGATAGGTCTGGGAATCTTATTGTTACAGACAGGAACAACAATAAGATCCGTAAAATTACTCCTGATGGGATTGTTAGTACCTTGGCTGGAGACGGAGTAAGCGGATCGACTGACGGTAGTTCATTAACAGCTCGTTTTTACAATCCATTTGGCATCGCAGTAGATGGAGTTGGAAATTTCATTATTGCAGATCGAAACAATCATGAGATTAGAAAATATACCAGTGTTAGTTATACCATTAATCCCCCATTGCCAACCGGACTGAATTTTGATGTGCAAACTGGAATCATAAGTGGCACTCCACAAATGGGTCAACCAAGCTCAACCTACCAAATAACGGCCAAAAATGATCAAGGTATTGACACAACCTCTTTGACTTTTTCTGTTATTGCGAATACACCGAAAATTGCATATTCCAGTCCGCAGATCTACACCAATGGCGTAGCAATTGTTCCTTTGATGCCAGTTAATACAGGGGGGAACGTTTCTAATAATATGCCATCGGTCTCGACCATCGCAGGGAAAAATACTTCTGGTTTAGTGAATGGAGTGGGTTCAGCTGCCAGTTTCAATTATCCTACCGGTGTCGTACTGGACAAGAGCGGCGCCATTTTTGTTACGGACAAATATAATCATGTTATCCGTAAGATATCTCCTACAGGTGAAGTCAGTACCTTTGCAGGCTCAGGAAGTATTGGTTCATCCGATGGCCAAGGTTCTTCTGCCAGTTTCTATTATCCTTCAGCATTGACAATTGACGCCAACGAAAATTTGTTTGTGTCCGATCAATACAATCATAAAATTCGTAAGATTACGAAGACGGGGTTGGTATCGACGATCGCAGGTATCGGTTATGAAGCATCTGCAGATGGCCCGGCAGCATCCGCCGGTTTTTATCGCCCAGAGGGTATTGCCTTGGATTCAGCTGGAAACATCTTTGTTGCCGATTACAACAACAATAAAATTCGCAAGATTACGCCTGCCGGTGTTGTTTCCACCTTCGCCGGTAGTGGATCACAAGGTTCTACAGATGGTACGGGTACCTCTGCTCGTTTCTATTTGCCTTGCAGCATTGCTATTGATGCTTCTGGTACACTATATGTAGCCGACCAATACAACAATAAGATACGAAAGGTCACTTCTGCAGGTGTTGTAACGACCATTGCGGGAACTGGTGCTTCTGGATCTGCAGACGGAGCCGGTTCGGTGGCGACCTTCAATTATCCTTCGGGTATTTTGTTGGATGCATCCGGAAATCTCTTGGTTGCCGACAAAAACAATAATAAAATCCGTAAAATATCACCTTCTGGCTTGGTAAGTACGGTTGCGGGAAGTGAAACATCTGGTTCAGTTGATGGAGATTGTTCAATTGCCCGATTTTATAATCCACATGGCCTGGCCATGGATTCAAACGGAAATTTGATTGTTGCAGACCGGTACAACCATAAAATTAGGATTATTACCAATACATCGTATTCGATCCAACCTGCTTTACCTTCGGGATTGATTTTCAACCCTCAGACTGGAGAAATCAGTGGCACACCACAAGTGAGTCAGCCTAGTACTTCCTACCAGATTACGGCCAGAAATGAACAAGGTGTTGATATCACAACACTATCCATTATGGTACTTGGTAAACCTTCCATCAGCACGGTCGATGTGACCTCGATTAAATTGACCACTGCCACTGTTGGAGTGAATATCCTCAATCTTGGTGCTCCAAACCCATACAAGTATGGCATTTGTTGGAATCTGACTGGAAATCCAACTGTTAGTGACAGCATTGACAAAAAAGATACTGCTTCCGTTGCTGGTTCTTCTACATTCAATATGACCAAACTAAAGCTCAATACAAACTATTTTGTTCGGGCCTTTATTCAAAATGAATCAGGTATCAGTTATGGTAATGAATTGAAATTCAAAACATTGGATTATGTTCCTGCGATCAGTTATGCTGGTCCTCAGACCTATACAGAAGGCATCGCAATTGCAGAGTTGGTACCAACAAATACCGGTGGTGCAACTTCAACAACGTTGCCGCAGGTTACGACCATTGCCGGAAACACAACATATGGATTCGTAAACGGTACGGGAACAGCAGCCAGTTTTTATTATCCAACCGGTGTCGCTGTCGACAAAAGTGGTAACATTTTCGTGACGGACAAATACAATCATGTCATCCGTAAAATTTCACCGGCCGGTGAAGTCAGTACCTTTGCTGGAAGTGGATCCATTGGCTCTTCCAATGGTCAGGGTACCGCAGCCAGTTTCTATTATCCCGGCGCTGTTGTCATAGACAAGGATGAGAATTTGTTCATTTCGGATCAAATCAATATGAAGATCCGCAAGATTACAAAAACAGGTTTGGTATCGACCTATGCAGGCAATGGTATTGAATCTTCCGATGACGGACCTGCCGCCTCATCCAGTTTTAGACGCCCAGAAGGACTTGTACTGGATACAGCAGGGAATCTTTACATTGCAGAATACTGGGGGCATAAAATTCGAAAAATTAGTCCAGCCGGCATCGTGTCCACTTTGGCTGGAACTGGTGCTCAGGGTTCGACCGACGGTCCGGGTGCCACAGCTTCTTTTAATTATCCCTGTGGTCTTACCATCGATGCTTCCGGAACGCTTTATGTAGCCGACCAATGGAGCAACAAAATCCGTAAGGTGACCGCTACTGGGGTCGTCTCCACGATTGCTGGAACAGGTGAAATGGGCTCAGCTGATGGAGTCGGTTCAGTCGCGACATTCAATTATCCTTCTGCTGTCTTGTTGGATGCATCGGGTAATCTTCTTGTTGCAGACCGTAGCAGCAATAAAATCCGTAAGATCACACCGGAAGGTATGGTCAGTACCTTGGCAGGAAGTGAAACCGCCGGTTCAACCGATGGTGGGTATGAAACAGCTCGTTTTAATTTCCCATTCGCTTTGACGTTTGATTTGAACGGTAATTTATTAGTTGCCGATCGGTACAACCACGAAATTCGAAAAATCTCCATTTCGGGTTATTCGATTAGTCCAGCATTGCCTGAGGGTTTGATTTTCAATAACCTGACCGGAACCTTAAGTGGTACACCTTTAAAAGGTAGCGCTTTAAAGACTTATACCATAACTGCAGCGAATGAATCTGGCATCAGTACGGCCATGTTGTCACTGACCATCAACGGAAAATCATCCGTTACTACGGAAGCGGTTAGTTCTGTTTTAGCCACTTCGGCCACAGCGAACGGTACAATGGTTAATTTTGGTACTCCAAGCCCTACCGCTTATGGTTTCTGCATGAATAAGAAAGGTATGCCAACTGTTGGTGACAGTGTTTTATTGAAGGATTTGCCAGTTACATCAGGAACGTACAGCATGCTATTGAAAAATCTGACACCGGGAGTGACCTATTATGTCAGAGCTTTTTCAACGAATGCTTACGGAACGAGTTACGGTGAAGAGCGGAGTTTCACTACTCCGATGCTTGCACCGAACATCTCGTATTTGAGTCCGCAGATTTATAACGTTGGTACTACCATCACCCCCTTGAGTCCATTGAGTTTTGGAGGAAGCCCAATGCCTTTCCCATACGTATTTACATATTCTGGAAACGGAGTTTGTGCTTCGACGAATGGTCTGGATTTTGTGGCTTGTTTTGCGAATCCGGCAAGTGTTGCGATAGATGCTCAGGGCAACCTTTTTGTGGCCGATGCGAATACACATTTGATTCGTAAAATTACCGCTGACGGTGTCGTAACGACTTTAGCAGGTAGTGGTGCAACCGGTGCTGTAGACAGTGTCGGGACAGCAGCCAGTTTCAATAGCCCAAGAGGCATTGCAGTCGATTCGAAGGGCAATGTGTATGTTGGAGACACCTATAATAATAAGATTCGAAAAATAACCAAGGACGGTGTAGTAACCACCCTGGCCGGAAGTGGAAATGTGGGCAGAACCAATGGTACGGGTTCGGCAGCCAATTTTTATTTTCCAACTGGTGTGGCAGTAGATACCATCGGAAATGTTTATGTGGCTGACAAAAACAACAAAAGGCTCTGTAAAATCACTCCAAGCGGTGTTGTGACTACACTGGCCGTAAATGAACCGACTGGCATCGGTGATGGTGTTGGTGGTGTGGTTGCTCCCTTTTCGCAACCTACCGGTGTAGCTGTCGATACAACAGGAAACGTTTTTGTGGCTGATTATGGCAACAATCAAATTTACAAATATACTCCTGCTGGCGTGGTGAGTGTCCTAGCGGGTTCTGGAAGTTCAAGCAGATCAGACGGTATAGGTACATCTGCCAGTTTCTATCGTCCCCAAGGTCTCGCTGTGGATGGGGCTGGAAATGTGTTTGTGGCAGAATATTCAAGTAACAGCATTCGTAAGATTACCTCTGAGGGTGTAGTAACAACCTTGGCAGGTATTTCAAGCTCTCCAGGTTTCTTGGACGGGAAAACAAATATCGCCCGATTTGCCTATCCAAGCGGGATTGCTGTTGATAAAACCGGTATCCTCTTCGTGGCTGATTATGGTAACAATAGGATCCGAAAAATCGGAGCCGCCAATTATTCCATCAGCCCGACCTTACCAACTGGATTGACTTTTGATGTCATGACTGGTACCATTAGTGGGAATCCGTCTTCTGCAATCAATATGACCACATTTACCATTTATGCAGCAAATACTGGTGGAACCTGTAATACGACGGTTGATATTTCAACGTTGTCATCGCCTCAGGCACTCAACAACCTTAAACAGGGCAAGTTGTCCATCTATCCAAATCCAGCGACCAATCAGATTGGCGTGAAGGGTTTGACAGAAAACCAACTGTTGACAGTCTATTCATTGACTGGTGTTAAGCTGATATCAAAGGAAGTCTCCAACGATGTTAGCGTCGATGTCAGCAACTTGGCATCAGGTGTTTACCTGGTGAAAGTGGGTAGTCAGGATCTCAAGCTGGTGAAGAAGTAGTCATCGATTTAGAATAGAAAAAGCGGCCTCGATTGATTTCGGGGCCGCTTTTTTAACGGATGCTGACTTTTCGTGTTCCGTCCACTTGTTCTTCAATGTGGACCATCGTGCAGTTGTCAGGCAACAGCGATTCGATTTTTTCCGGCCATTCGATGAAGCAGTACCGGCCGCTGTAGAAGTATTCTTCGTAGCCTAGATCGTAGGCTTCCTCCATTTTGTTGATGCGGTAGAAGTCGAAATGAAAAACCGCATCGCCATCGGGTAGGGCATATTCGTTAACGATGGCAAACGTGGGGCTGGTGATGACGTCTTTGACGCCCAATTCCTCACAAATGGCTTTGATGAAACTGGTTTTTCCGGCGCCCATGGCTCCGTAGAAGGCGAAAATGGTGTGACCCTTGGTGGCTTCGAGAAAGGCGCGAGCGGTTTTGTGTATTTGTTTTAACGAATTGATCTGAAATTCCATAACTATTTCTTTTTGGGTTCCATCGTGATGAAGGGAATCATCATTTCTTCCATCGAGATGCCGCCGTGTTGGAAGGTGTCCTTGTAATACGTTGCGTAATGGCTGTAATTGTTCGGGTAGGCAAAGAAGTCTTTGTTGCCAGCAAAAATGTAGGTGCTGCTTACATTGGGGCTGGGCAAGCCGTGACGATCCGGATTCTTGATCTCAAAGACATGTTTCGGATCGTAGTTGAGGTTTTTGCCGACTTTGTAACGCAGGTTGGTGTTGGTATTGCGGTCGCCCACCACTTTGACGGGATTGTCCACGTGAATGGTGCCGTGGTCGGTAGTCACGATGATCTTGACGTTTTCAGTGGCCAACAAATCAAAGAGTTCGGAAATGACGGAATGCTTGTACCAGGATTCAGTCAGGGAGCGGTAAGCAGCTTCGGTGCCTGCCAGCTCGCGAATCATCTTGGATTCGGTTCGGGCGTGAGACAGCATGTCGATAAAGTTGAAGACGATGACGTTGAGCGGACTTTGCAGCATGCTTTTGATCTTGGTCATCATTTTCTCGCCGTTCTGGTTGTTGTTGATCTTATTATAGGTGAACTCGTAACGCTTGCGAAAACGGTCCAACTGGGTCTGAATAAGCGGCGATTCGTTCAGGTTCTTGCCTTCTTCCTCGTCTTCGTCCACCCAAAACTCGGGAAACATTTGCTGGATTTGCAAGGGGTTCAGCCCAGAGAATATGGCGTTTCTGGCGTATTGTGTTGCGGTAGGCAACAGGCTGAAATAGATGTTTTCGTCGTAGGTGAAACGGTCTCCCATCAGGCGTTTAATCACTTGCCACTGATCGAAACGGAAATTGTCGATGAGTATGAAAAATACTTTTTCACCGGCGTCCAGCAAAGGGAAAACCTTGTTCTTAAACAAGTCGGGACTCATCAACGGACGTTTGTCCGGTTGGTCGCTCCAGTCCAGGTAATTTTTTTTAATGAATTTGAAGAACAGGTTGTTGGCCTCCGCTTTCTGATGCTTCAGCATTTCTTCCATGCCGGTTTTCGCATCTTCCAACTCCAGTTCCCAATAAACGATCTTTTTGTAAACATCCACCCAGTCCTCATCCGTACGACAATCGCCAATCTGCGTGCTGAGTTTCATGAAGTTCTGCTGAAAAGACGTGGTGGTGGCATCGTGAATGATTTCGTCCTTGTGAACGTTCTTCTTGATGGTCAGCAACATCTGACGCGGATTGACCGGTTTGATGAGGTAATCGGCAATTTTACTGCCGATGGCCTGATCCATGATGTCTTCTTCCTCGCTTTTGGTAATCATGACGATAGGAAGTGTAGGCAGAAACTCCTTTATGGCCGAAAGCGTTTCCAAACCGCTGAGGCCAGGCATGTTCTCGTCAAGGAATACCAGGTCGAACGGTTGTTCGCGACACAGGTCCAGGGCATCCTGACCATTGGTCGTAGTTACCACCTCATAGCCTTTTTCTTCGAGAAACAGGACATGGGGCATGAGCAGGTCAATTTCATCGTCCGCCCAGAGCAATCGGTCTTTGGCCATGGTTTATCAGGGATTTATTTTAATGTCTGAATACGTTGAGTTAAAGAAGGTTTCATATTTTTCCGGTGACACACCTTCGTTCAGCAATTTCATATTGGATTCGGAAACTAGGATGAGCCGCAAACCAGTGTACTTTTCCTCTGGTTTCTGTCCTTGGAACTGAATCCAGGAACGGTAACGGACGGCATCCAATGCATTTTCGAAACCACTTACCAAAAGTACATTCATTTTTCCGATTTCCACTACGCTAAGATCGTAATCCCGAACCAGAAAGTTGGTGAAATTGTACAAAGCGACATCGAACTGCAGGCGATTGATCTTTATGTAGGCTGAATCGTATACCATCAGGATGAAATGCGGCTCTTCCGGTTTGAAAGCAAAGCTTTTGGCTAATGAATCCAGTCTGGCCAAGCTATCAACCAGTTGAACATCCTTGTTAGAAAGCAAATTGGTATATCCCGCCGATGGAACAGGCCTGCGACCAGCATCCCAATAGACCAACATCCCTTTCACCACCGGTTCCAATTCTTTCAAGTTCGCACTTGGTGGAAAAGAGTCGCGAATTGATACCAATTTTTTATGGAAGTCTTCCGGACGACCTGTTCTGGCATACTCCATTGCTTCCAGGAACGTGAATTTCGGAAGCAAGTTGCTGGATGGATAATTGGCTGATGCATAGATGGAACGGTTGAACAAACTGTCTGTCCGCTGTTTCAAGTAATCGTCGTAGGTGTTGGCGTACAAGGTGTCTTGAACCTGATACATTTCAATCAGTTTCTCAATATAGTTTGAGTTTTTCAGGCGAGCTGCCCAAGGACTAACCGGGAAAGTCCTTAGAAGTTTGGCTCTGGCAGAATCGGCAAGTACCTCTTGTTTTTGTTGTTTGTAAAGCAGGTACATAATGTACCATGCGTTCTCCAAGTTCTTGTTTTCAGGATAATCGGTTTCAAGACGACTAAACGTTTTTAGCGCCAATCGGTCACTTTCCAATTGCTCGCGAAATGCAAGACCAGCTTTGTACAAACCATCGGCAATGTTTTCATTGGATTTGGCCAATTGTTCCTCAGTGAAAGGCAGATCCTTGAGGTAAAAATTGAGTTTGGTCGGATCGTCCGCACCTTCCGTTAAGTCAGGTACAGAATCCTTGGCGACCGACTCTTTCTCTGTAAGCTTCAATTCTGGAATCACCGAAGCCGAATCCGTTTTTGGGGTGGCAGTAAGACCTTCGAACAATGGTGTTTTCCGGTTCCTTCTCCAGTCGTCGTTCGCAGCACGTTTGCCCCATTTTTTGCGGAAGTCTTTCATCCCTTTGTCTACTGTGGAAGGGTTGTAGAAATACCAACTTTTATCGTTGCTGAGAACGGTCGTAGCCGGATCGACCGTATTGTCTGGCCCAGCATTTTCCGCTCTGGTATTTTCATTGGCGGCGGCTGTTTCCTGAGCAGCCTTAAGCCGTGCTGCTTCTTTTGCCTTTTTCTCGGCAGCTTTCATCAAACCAGTAATTAGTTCGATCCGTTCTTTTTCAGGCATTTTGGCTACTGCCTGAAGACTGTCTTCCAAGAATACAGCTTTAAGCGGAGGTGCCAATTCCTTAAGGATGTTGTTTCTCAAATCCACTTCTCGGAAACGTTCATCATCCTTCTGTAGCAGTGGTAAGGCTTGGGTATAACAGGGTTCAGCCTCGATGAATTTTTCAGTTCTGTAATAGAAATCGCCGAGCGCCAGCAGCGTTTTCAACTTGTGTGGCCCTGCATTCACGGCTTTTAGGAGCGAAAGATTCATGCTTTCGAGCGCTTTCACCGTGTCTTTGGCTGCAAAGTACAGGTTGCCCATGGCATAATAGACTTGATCGAGGTAATCCGTATTCTTGGAACTTTTGCTTAGTCGAATCAGTTTTTTCAACGGCTTTTTTGGATCCGTACCCGGGAATACTTCACTTTGGCGGATGCGGGCATTCAACTCCATTTCGTAAGGCGGATTCATTGCCGGTATGGCTGAAAACTCCTGATAGGCTTTGTCCTTGCGATCCGTTTCCTGATAAAGTTGACCAAGTAGGAAACTCCAGCGTTCCTTTTCCCTTTTGTTATGGATCTTGCCAGAAGCAATTTCGAGATAGGGCAGGGCTTCCGCATATTTTTTTCGACGAATCAGCAAATCGGCTGTGGCAGCCGAAAACTCAGCAGTCAGACTAGGCGTGAGGTTGTCTTTGTTCAGGTCGTTCAGCAAGTTTTCGGCTTCGTAATACCATTCCAATTCGGTAAAGGCTCTTGCCTTCAATATCCCAGCTTCGTCGCAACGCTTTTTGTCGGTAGAGAAATGGCGGATGATGTACGAGCAGGTGGCCGAAGCAGAAAGGAAATCGGCTTCGGTGAATTGGGCTCTGGCCATCAGCATGAAAACATCGTCCATAAACGGATTGAATTCTTCCTGACTGAAAAACCGTTTGGCTTCGGCACTGGCTTTGGGACCTGGTTTCTTTTTGGGTTTGACTCGGATGGAATGGGTTTTGATGGCCTTCTGGCATTTTTCAATAGCCCGAACCATGTTCGAAGAGGTGGTCTTGGCACTGGCGTGGTTGCTCACCTGATACATGGGCAACATCTTCGAAAAATCTTCCTTGAAGCCTGCGTTCAGTTGGTTCACACCTTGCAAATAGGCTTGCTCTCCGTTGAAGTGGACGTTGAACCGAGTATTCATTTCCTGGTAATGCCGGCTCATCCACGTGTTCTGTTGGGTAGAACAGGCAGAAAACAGGAGCATGGCAATTAATGCCAGGGGTAAAAGACGGAAACGCATCATCATCAAGTAAAAACCAGGCTTTCAGGGTACAAAAACACTCCTTCAGTAACTCGATTTCAGCGATTTTATTGTGCTGAACGCCGATTATTCGGTGATGTGGAACTGAGCGACTTTCAAGTCGTTCCAGAAATTCGGATAGGATTTGGAGACCACTTCGGGGTTCTTGATCAAGATAATTCCATATGCCAGCGCTGCCGGAGCAAAAGCCATGGCCATGCGGTGGTCGTCGTAAGTTTCGATGGGGATGGCGTACATGGTGCACGTTTCGCCTGTCCATTCAAGGATGCTGTCTTGGCTGGACACAAAAACAAAACCTAGTTTGGCGCTTTCGTCCACTAGTGCTTTGAGCCGATCCGTTTCCTTGATTTTCAGGCTTTGAAGACCGGTAAGGCGGAAAGGTAGGACATTCAGCGCACAGGTCATGGCAAAGGTTTGGGCCAGATCGGGTTGATCGGTGAAATCGGCTTCAAAATACGTTACCTTGACTGAAGTCTTGGTCAAACGGACACCCTCGGCCTCGTATTCCGTGTGAATGCCCAACTCTTCGAACCATTCCGCCACTCTGGAGTCGCCTTGCAGGCTGTCACGGAAAAGACCTTTCAGGAAGACTTCGCCTTCTTCGGCAAGACTCAGCATTTCGTACCAGTACGATGCGCCCGACCAATCGGATTCAATGGTAAAGGACCGTTGCTTGTACGTCTGCGGTTCAATGACGACCGTCGTTCCATCCCAGCTGGACTCCACCCCCCAAAGACGCATCATTTCGAGCGTCATCTGGAAATAAGGTTTAGAAATCAGTTCGCCTTCGATGGTTAGGGTCAAGCCTTCCAACATGGCAGGAGCAACCATCATCAGGGCAGAAAGGTATTGACTACTGATTCCGCCATCGATGCAGATGGAACCGCCTTTCAGCTGATGGCCCTGAATTTTCAAAGGAGGGAAACCGTCCTTCTCCAGGTAAGAAATATCGGCACCCAACTGGTTCAAGGCATCCACCAAGAGTCGGATGGGTCGGTTTTGCATCCGCTCACTGCCGGTGAGCAACCACTCACCTTCCCGACCTGCCAAAAAAGCTGTCATAAAACGCATGGAGGTACCAGCAGCACCGATGTCGATTTTATTGGATTCAAACGACAACGCCTTGGTCATGACCATCGTATCGTCGCATTCGGCAAGGTTTTGCAGGGAATCCGCATTGGTAGAACCAGCCATTGCATTGAGAATCAATGCTCTGTTGCTGATGCTTTTTGATGCCGGCAGTTGAATGCTGCCGTTCAGGGAGCGGCCGGCCTGGACTGTATAGATCATGAATAAGTGCGATTGGTACCCTGCAAAGGTACAAAATTATTGCCGTTTTTTGAATTCAGCGGGAGTCATGCCGTACTTGTTCTTAAAACATTCTCCGAAATACCTGGAGTCGGTGAAGCCCGTCATGTAGGCCACTTCCTTGATAAGCAGTTCTCCTGTGGTGAGCAATTGTGCAGCCCGTTTCAGACGAATGTCACGAATGAATTCAACTGGGGAAAGTCCAGTCAGTCCTTTGACTTTATTGAAGAAGCTGGAACGACTCATACCAACCGCCTGACCAAGGTCTTCCACCGTGAAATCACTGTTGTCCATGTTGTTCTCAATGGCTTGCACCACATTTCCCATCAGTTTTTCATCCTGCGAAGTGACCAAAAATGGTTTCGGGTCAAATTCCTGCATGCCTGAAGTTAAGCCTGAACTGTATATTTCTTGCAGTCGTTTGCGCTGTTTGAGCAAATTGGCTATCCTGGCTTCAAAATAGGGTACGCTAAAAGGTTTGGTGATGTAATCGTCTGCTCCGTAAGACATGCCCTCCAACCTGCTTTCCAAGGTTGTTTTGGCCGAAAGCAGCACCACAGGTATGTGACTGGTTTCCAAGTTCTCCTTGAGTTTCTTCAGCAGTTCGATGCCATCCATGCCAGGCATCATGACGTCACTGACGATGAAATCCGGATGTTCCTGCACCGCAATCTCAAAACCAATCAGACCGTCGGTTGCATCCAATATAAGGTAGTTCTTTTTCAAAATGACTCTTAGGAAGTTTCGAAGTTCGTCATCGTCTTCCACAATCAACACGGTTTGTTTGTTGACCTTTTCGGGTCGGCTTGTTTTTACGGGTTCCTCGGTGTTTTCTTCAGCTGCAACAGGAACCGTTTCCTCCTTCTTGATGGGCATGTAGACTATTTCCACATCCTTCCCGAAATGATTGTATCCCATTAGAAAACTAACCGTAAAGCAACTGCCCTTACCAACTTCGCTCTCTACCGAGACTTTGGCAGAATGACGTTCCGCGAGTTCCTTAACCATGGAAAGCCCAATTCCTGTGCTGGGTTTGTTTTTATCTTCATTGAATGAGACAAATCGGTTGAACAAATTCTTAAGCTTGTCTTTCTGAATGCCAGGCCCATCGTCCTGCACCTGCAAATCGATGAATTTGTCGTTTTTCTTAAGGATGACACGTATGCTTTTGCCTTTGGGTGTGTATTTGAACGCGTTTGAAAGGAGATTCATCAGGATTTTTTCCAAGGCGTCGATGTCCACCCAAATCTTTTCAACAGGCGCTAAGTTGATGAATTGAAAGTCAATATGCTGTTCATCAGCCAATTCCCTGAAATCCGTGCAGAATTCCTCGATGTAGGTGCCCATTTCAACCTCCTCCACTTTAAGCTGTTGGGACTGCAACTTCCTGAAATCGAGAATTTGGTTCACCAACCGTTGCATTCGGGCCGTATTATGTGAAACCAAGGTGAGCTTCTGCCTGATTTCTTCAGGCGTGTTTTCGTCGTTCATCATATATTCCACGGGTGCCGAGATCATGGTGAGCGGTGTCCTGATTTCGTGGGAGATGTCCGTGAAAAAGCGCAACTTGATTTCTGAAAGCTTGCGTTCCAGTCTGACATCACCGCGCAACCGGTATATGGTCAACAGGATGTAGCTGCCCAATACGGCCAAGCCTGCAAACAACAACAAATACAGCAGAAAGGCCACCCAGGTTTGCCAAAAAGAAGGTTTTACTTGTATTGGAAGCCGACGTTCGTTTTCGACCCAGACCCCCTCGCTGTTGGTGGATTTGACGCGAAATACATAATGACCTCTCGGAATGTTGGTGTAATTGGCACGGCGTTGTTGTTGTGCATACTGCCAGTCCTTGTCAAAACCTTCGAGTTTGTAGGCGTAGACAATGTTGTCGGGTTCTTCGTAATCCAAAGCGGCGTATTCGATGGAGAAGAAATTTTGATGGTGGTTCAACACCAACTTTTTGATTCGGTCTATGTTTTCAGTAAGTGGTGAACGATTTCCAATGTCCACTTTCTTGTTGAACAGTTCGAAATTGGTGAGCGCCAAATAGGGCTTATACGTATTGTTTCGGATTCGATTGGGCTGAAAAGACAACAAACCTTCAGAGAAACCAAACATCAGTTCGCCTGATTTCAGCCGGCAAAATGCAGCTTCCGAAAAATTGCGAGTGGCCATGAGGCGCTTGATTTCAGCAAAGGTCTCGAATGCTCCTGTCTGTGTGTTCATCCTGGTCAAGTTGTTTTCGGTGGTGACCCAGAGCATTCCCTTATCGTCTTCGGCAATGGTAAGGGTGATGTCCGAAGGCAAGCCGTTTTTGTTGGTATACGATTCGAACCGCTGGGGGAAACCCTCCTTATCGTAACCTACCACTTTGTTGATGCCACCTCCGAAGGTCACTAGAAACATCTCACCCTTTTTGGTGATGCAAATGCCGTGTACATCGTTGCAGTTGAGGCTTTCTTTGTTGGCCGGCATCCGGTTGCTCAGATGGTAGGTGATGTTGTCGGGTGTTGTGAAGTTGAGCGAAAATAGGACCAAGCCGCCTGTCGTACCCACACACAGGTGTCCACGGTTGTCTTCGGTGATAAAACGGACACGACTCGCCGTTTCTGTCGGATAATTCTTCAAGTTGTTCCGGTGGTTGATAAAGAAGACTTTGCCCTCTTTGCTTGTTTGAATCAGGTTGAGGCCGCCATCGTACGTGCCTACCCAAATGCGACCCTGCTTGTCTTGAAAAATGCTGTATACTTTGTCATCGCTGAGACTGTATAAATTGGATGGATTCTTGCGGAAAAATTCAGTTTTCCACTTGGCTCCGTTTTTTTGCAACCGAATTATTCCAGCACCTTTGGTGCCCAACCAAATGATGCCGTCCTTATCTTCCATCATGCAATAAACGGCGGCCGGCAAAAAGGCATCGGGCTTAATGCTCCCATCAGCTGAAAGTCGACCAAGCAACCGTCGGTTCCGGTCATAAATGTTCAGCCGCCTGTCTTTGGTGGAAACCCAAAGCAGCCTGTTCCCATCCTCCATAATCGCACGTGCTTCGCCATCCTCGGCAACATTGACCGATGGATTGACTACCTGCGTGTGGAAGTAGTTCCGTTCGAAAACAACCTTCTCCAAACCGTGTGAACGCGTACTGATCCAAAGATTTCCTTGTCGGTCGTTGATGGCAGAATGTGCCAAGTTCGAAAATTTCCAGTTGGATGTTGTGGGGTTGTTGTAAAAAGGTTCCAACACATCGGTTGCCGGATTGTATAAGGAGAAGCCACCACCCCAGGGCTGAACCCATAACCTGCCGTTTTTGTCTTCCAAAAGAATGCTTTTGGGCGGGAAGACGATGCTTGCTTCTTTATCTATTTGAACGGAATAGGACTTGATAACACCTGTCTTCAAATTCAACTTGCTGATGCTATGATAGTTCGTGCTATACCAAATCTGCTGAAATCGATCCAGATAGGTCTCGAAAATGGATTCAGTCGAAGGTATGCTGCCCTCAACAAGTTGGACAGCTGTTATGAGGTCGGATTCCAAATGGTTAATAAAGAAGCCGTTTAGGGAAGTTGTCAACAAAAGATCACCCGAAGGCAATGTCTTGAAATCAATGATGTTGGAATTGACGTTGAGTTGCAGCAAGGTGAACTTGCCGTCAGATTTCCGATACTTCCAAATGCGCCCTTTGCCTGAACCGAACCACAGTTCATCCTTCTTTTCGACAGCTGAGAAAAAAGTCTGCTTCTCATTGTCCCGATCGGGTCTGTTCTCAAAGAAATAAGGGATGGGTTTCGTTTCATTGACGGGTATGACACACAATCCATTGTCGGACAATATCCACGAATTGCCGGCTTTGTCCTCAAATACCGAATAAACCGTCTTGCCGTACAAATTGCCCAGATTCTGATTGTACGCTTGTTTGTTGAGTGCTGCGTCCAATACACAAACACATCCGCTTTGATCGGACAATAGCCAGACCTTGCCCGAGGGCATGATTTTAAGATCACGAAGGATGAAGGTGGTTTCTCCCAATCCCGGAATAGGTTGGATGCCATGAAAGGTTTCTGTCCAAGTGTCGAAACAGTGAGCTTCGCCATCGTACGACCTTAGCCAGATGTTCCCGCGTTTGTCTTCATACATCCGTTCAATTCTGTTGCTGCGCATGATGTAGGAGTCGCCAGGCTGCACTTTATAGTTTTGGAATCTGTATCCGTCGAACTTGCTGATGCCGTCCCAAGTGGCAAACCACATGAAACCGTTTTTGTCTTGGACCATGTCCATGATGGTGTATTGAGGAAGCCCATCTTCGGTTGAGTAGTGTGTAATTTGACATACTGGCTGTGCAGCCGAGGGATGAATGCCTACTGCAAGCAGAAGAATCGTTAAAGCAGTGAAAAACAGTTTGGTGTTCATGGTTATTATGCAGAAATGGATCAATTGCAAAGATAGTTTTTTCCACATCCCTTCCGTACAACAGGATGCAAATTGGTTGTTTCCCCCATCTTTTATAGTGATTTGTCCTAGTGTTGCTCGTATTCATTGGCTTTCTTTGTATCATAGAAATCAATCATATGATCAACGCACGAAAGCTTTTATTCTTCCTGTTATTAACAGGTTTGACCACCAGTGTTTATTCAGCCAACCCTTATGCCTCCTTGTACAAGGATCTGCCATTCAGCATGCCTGTATTACAACGTCCTGTTTTTCCAGATAGAACACTTTCCATTGTGGAGTGTGGTGGTGTAGGTGATGGTAAAACACTGAATACTAAAGCGTTCGAAGAAGGAATGAGCCGTCTTTCCAAACTTGGGGGCGGAACATTGAATGTTCCCTTCGGTATTTGGTTTACAGGCCCCATCGTTTTTAAATCCAACATCAACTTGCACCTTGAAAAAGGGGCGTTGATACTTTTTACACCCGATTTTGATGCTTATCCCTTGATTAAAGGCTTTTATGAAGGGGTCGAAGCCTATCGTTGCCAGTCTCCTGTCACTGCCCGCAATCTCGTGAATATTGCCATAACTGGTCAAGGGTCCATCAACGGTTCCGGTCAGGCGTGGCGTCCGCTTAAAAAAGCGAAAGTGACCGAAGCCTATTGGAAAAGTGTGGTTAATTCGGGCGGTGTACTCAAAAACGAAACGTATTGGTTACCCAGCGAAAAAGCCTTGCGCGGTGAAAATTGGGCAACTGGTGTTCCCGGTATTTTCAACGGCAAACCGACAGACGCGGATCTGAATTCCATCAAGGATTATTTTCGCCCCGTCATGATCAGCTTGATCGAATGTAAAAATGTATTGCTGGAGGGCGTTTTGTTTGAAAATTCTCCCAACTGGAACATCCATCCAATGATGTGCGAGAACATCATCATCGATGGAATTTTCGCAAGAAATCCATCGTATTCCCAAAACGGTGACGGACTGGATTTGGAATCCTGTAAAAATGCCTTGGTCGTGAATTCCACCTTCGATGTTGGGGATGACGCCATTTGCCTGAAGTCGGGAAAGAATGAGGAAGGCCGAAAAAGAGCCAGACCAACCGAAAATGTGATTGTCAACAATTGTACGGTTTTTCAGGGTCATGGCGGCTTTGTAGTGGGAAGTGAAATGTCCGGCGGAGTTCGTAATGTTTCAGTTTCGGATTGCATGTTCATCGGCACCGATGTTGGCTTGCGATTCAAGAGTAACCGTGGTCGCGGTGGTATCGTGGAAAATATCTTTATTCACCACATCAGCATGAACGACATCGTCAATGATGCTTTTTTGTTTGACTTATATTATGGTGGTAAATCTGTTTCCGAAGCGATGGAGGACGGCAGTCTGAACACACGCAGTACAGCAGCCATGCCTGTCAATGACGAAACTCCTGTTTTCCGAAACATTCATGTTCAAGACATTGTTTCCCGCAATTCCGGTCGCGCCATGTTCTTCAATGGACTGCCCGAAATGAAAATCAGCAACATTCATGTTGAGAATGTCGATATGACCGCCAAACTGGGAGTTGAACTCTCAGAGTCGGATGGGGTGCAATTCAAAAATGTACGAATTCAAGCCAAAACTGGAAAAGCATTCCTGATAAGAAATGTGTTGAATTTGAGTATGGATGGAAAATTGCTTCCTGATTCCATCCTTCAGGAATTTGACTAAACAATGAAGGGATTCTGGATCGTACTTCTCGTAGCGGCGCTTGGATTGTTTTCGGCCAAAAACAAACCCGTCCGCATCCTGATGGCAGGTGATTCCACCATGGCCGAGAAACCCTTATTTAAAAATGCCTGGGACAGTATTTCAAAAGATTCCGTGCAAGTTATTTTTTTGGAAAGGGGTTGGGGCATGTTGGTGCACGAATTCTTTACCGATGATGTTCAAGTCATTAATCTGGCTCAAAATGGCCGGAGTACCAACCGTTTTATTCGTGAAGGTTGGTGGGAGAAACTCGTAGCTCAAATTCAGAAAGGCGATTACGTGGTTATCCAGTTCGCACACAACGATGGAGCCAAAGATAAACCTGACCGATATACCACGCCGGAGGAATACGAAGCCAACCTCATTCGTATGATTAGCGATGTCCGTCGCAAAGGTGGAAATCCCATTCTTTGTACGGCCGTAATGCGTCGCAAGTTCGACAACGAAGGGCATTTGGTGGATACGCACGGCGTTTATCCTGTTTTGACTCGCAAGGTAGCTGCTGCATGTAAAGTTCCCTGCATCGACATGCAGAAATCCACCACCCAATGGTTGGAAAAAGAGGGAGTGGAGGCTTCGGCCTTGAATTTCCATCAATTGGAACCCGAAGTTAGCAAACTTTTCCCCAACGGCCTGAAAGACAATACCCATTACAACGAAAAAGGGGCTCGGATGGCTGCCTCCTTCTTTGCTGCAGGGGTAAAAGAATCCCAGATTCGTCCTTTGATCAACTACCTTCGTCCCTAAACTTTTCGTTGCTGAAATAAACGATTGGTTACTTTTACGGTCTAAAAGGTATTGTTACCTTAGCAGGTAGATTTCAAGTTGATACTAAAACTGCCCTCCAGTGAAAAAAACCATCATCAGAATTACAGTTCTGGTCCTTATTCTAGTGCCTATCACCTTGTTGCTGCTGCACAAAAAGCCAGAAGAAAAACGTCGGGCCAGAGGTGATGGACAGCGCAAGGTGGAAGCCCTCGTTATTCGTCCTTCCAAACTCGTGAATGAAATTTCTGTGACTGGTTCCCTGCTTCCATTTGATGAAGTGGAACTCAAAAACGAAGTGGCAGGCCGCATTGTGCTGTTGAACCTTCCCGAAGGCAAGTCTGTTTCTAAAGGAACCGTTCTGGTCAAACTGTTTGATGACGACCTGCAGGCCGGACTAAAAAAACTTCAGGCGCAACTTGCTCTCCAAGAACAAATTTACAAACGCCAGTCGGAACTCATCAAAGTCAACGGCATCAGCCAGAACGAATACGAACAATCCCTTCTGCAGGTAAATACGTTACAGGCTGAAATCGAGGCTCAGAAAGCGCAGATCCGCAAAACAGTCATCCTGGCACCCTTCGACGGTGTCATCGGTTTGAGAAATGTCAGCATGGGAGCAGTGGTCAACACGTCCACCACGTTGGCAACGGTACGCAGCAACCGCCTGAAACTTGATTTCTTTGTCCCAGAAAAATACGGTGATGCCATCAAGGCCGGCATGAACGTGGAATTTTCCCTCTACTCTGGCAGAGACGACTATCGTGCCACCGTTTTGGCCACCGAACGCGGTATCGACGATGCCACCCGCAACTTGAAAGTAAGGGCCATCATCAACCAGACCGGTGAAGGCTTGATTCCCGGCGCATTCGCCAATGTAAAACTTCGCTTGGGTGAAAACTCAAATGCGCTGATGATACCCACGGAAGCCCTTATTCCTAAGGAACGCGAAAAGCAAGTGATACTCGCCAGAAACGGCATGGCCCATTTTGTCACCGTCAAAACTGGTATTCGTAAAGAATCCCTGGTTGAAATCACCGAGGGTGTACAAGCCGGTGACACGTTGGTGACTTCAGGTCTGTTATTCTTTAAAGAAGGTGCTCCAATACAGTATTCCAACGTAACCGATACCAAATGACGCTGTCCGATTTTGCCCTGAAACGCCCGGTGGCGGCCACGGTGCTGAGCCTACTGATTATATTGCTCGGCTTTGTCGGTTTTAATTTCCTAGGTGTCCGCTTGTACCCGGCCATCGACCCGCCCATTATTTCGGTTTCTACCTCCTACACTGGTGCTAACGCCGAAATCATTGAGTCACAGATTACCGAGCCCCTTGAGAAGTCCATCAACGGCATCGAAGGAGTCAAGTCCGTTTCCTCCCAGTCTGCCGTTGGCAGCAGTAGCATCACGGTTGAATTCGACCTAGGCTCCAACCTCGAAAAGGCCGCTAATGACGTTCGTGACAAGGTTTCTCAGGCCATGCGTTCATTACCTCAAGATTTAGATGCGGCACCGACCGTTACCAAGGCCGATGCCAACGGTGAACCCATCATCATGCTGATAGCTAGAAGCAGCCGCATGAATACCATCGAACTCAGCGACTACGCCGAGAACGTGTTGCAGGAAAAGCTCCAAACCATTCCTGGCATCAGTTCGGTACAAATTTACGGACAACAGAAGCCTGCCATGCGCCTTTGGCTGAATCCGGCCAAAATGGCTGCCTATCAACTTACCGCATCGGATATCAGGTCCGCTTTGACGCGTGAAAACGTGGAAATGCCGGGTGGGAAAATTCGTGGCGTCTCAACAGAACTTTTGGTAAAAACCCGCGGCCGTCTGGAAACAGAAGAGGATTTCAACAACATGATCGTCAAGCAGAACGACAACCAGGTGGTCCGGCTTTCGGATATTGGTGAAGCCGTTCTAGGTCCTCAGAATGAGGAATCCGGTGCCATCATCAATGGGGCTACCGGTACCATGCTTGCCTTGATTCCGTTACCAGGTGCCAACGACATCCAGATTGCTGATGAATTTTACAAACGCTTGGAACAGATTCGTCAAACCATGCCAGAAGGAATGGTGCTTGAAATTGGCCGCGACCGTTCTGTATTTGTTCGGCAATCTGTGAAGGATGTCGTCGAAACCCTTGGCATCGCCATATCGCTGGTGGTACTCATCATTTTCCTCTTTTTCAGGAATTGGATCATTGCCATTAGGCCGCTCATCGACATTCCGGTATCACTCATCGGTACGTTTTTCATCATGTACCTGGCAGGGTTCTCCATCAATGTGCTCACCCTACTTGGTATTGTTTTGGCTACCGGGCTAGTGGTAGATGACGGTATTGTGGTAACCGAGAATATTTTCAAGAAACGAGAGCAAGGCATGGACAAATGGAAAGCAGCTTTCGAAGGTACTCGCGAAATATTTTTTGCCGTCATATCTACATCGGTAACCTTGGCTATCGTCTTTCTTCCCATCATGTTTTTGGAAGGTTTCACCGGCCGTCTCTTCCGTGAATTCGGTGTGGTCGTGGCTGCTGCCGTATTGATTTCAGCCTTGGTATCGCTTACCCTCACTCCGGTTCTCAACGTCATGTTGGGTGGAAGTGTAAGCCATCATTCCCGTTTTTACTTGGCTACAGAGCCTTTCTTTAATGGAATGGAAACTGGGTATAGAAAGATTCTAAGTTTTTTCTTTCGTCAGAAATGGGTATCCATCGTGGTGTTGGTTTGGTGTACCATCGTGGCATTTGGCCTTTTTGGAACCCTCAAGACGGAGCTGGCCCCACTGGAAGACCACAGCTACGTTCGCGTCAGCATCACAACGCCTGAAGGCACCGAGTATACTTCCACCCAAAACACTGTGAACAAGATTGCCATGCTCGCCATGGATTCCGTTCCGGAAAACCGTTTTGTGATGTCACGTTACGGTGGTGGCGGACATTCCGGGGTGAATAGTGGCTTCATCATGGTTTTTCTAACCCAACCTTCGGAACGTAAGGCATCTCAACAAGCCATTTATGACCGGATGACCCGAATGTTTGGCCGTATTCCCAATGCCAAAGTTATGGCCAGTCAGGAGCAGACCATTTCCACCTCCAACTCTAGGGGCATGCCTGTGCAGTTTGTGCTTCAAAACCTGGACTTCGAGAAGATCAAGTCCGTTTTGCCCAAGTTCATGGATGAAGCCCAAAACAGCCCTGTATTCAGCAATGTTGATGTGGATCTCAAGTTCAACAAACCTGAACTGAACATTACGGTGGATCGTTTGAAAGCCAATAGTTTGGGTGTGAGCGAAAAAGCAGTCTCTGACGCGCTGTCTTCTGCCTTCAGCGGAAGCCGTTACGGATATTTCCTGCGCAACAACAAGCAGTATTTCATTATTGGACAGGTGGATCGGGAAGACCGAAACGCTCCTGCTGACTTGTCTTCACTCTATGTGCCATCTAAAAACGGTGGCATGGTGCAACTCGACAACGTGATCAAGATGGAAGAAAACAGCAGCCCACCCATGCTCTACCATTACAACCGTTTCAAATCTGCCACGGTTTCGGCCAACCTTTCCAAAGGTTATACCCAGGGTGATGGTATTAAGGAGATGCAACGCATTGCCGACAAACTTACCGACGATTCATTCAACACCGCATTGGCAGGCTCTTCCAGAGACTTTGCCGAGAGCACGTCGAACATTTTGTTCACGCTGGTGTTGGCCTTGTTGCTGGTGTATCTCATCTTGGCCGCTCAGTTCGAAAGTTTCCGCGACCCGTTCATCATCATGCTCACAGTGCCCATGGCGTTGGCTGGAGCCTTGATTTCCCTGAAAATATTTGGTCAGACGCTGAATATCTTTTCTGAAATCGGCATGATTTTGCTCATCGGTATCGTGACCAAAAACGGAATCTTGATTGTTGAATTCGCCAATCGGAAACGCAAAGAAGGTCTTGACAAGAAAACTGCAGCTTTTGAAGCAGCTTCGGGCCGCTTCCGTCCCATCCTGATGACCTCTTTGGCCACTATGTTCGGTGCATTGCCCATCGCCTTGGCTTTGGGTGCTGGCGCAGAAAGCCGCATCTCCATGGGTATCGTCATAGTTTGCGGCCTCCTTTTCGCCCTATTGCTGACGTTGTTTGTGATACCGGTGATGTACACCTACCTGACCGGTAAAAAAATCAATAACTCCTGATATGAAACGTATTATATATAGTCTGATTTTCTTTGCGTCTGCATTCTCCGCTCAATCTCAATTGACGCTGGAGGATGCCGTTGACACCGCTCTGAAAAACAATTTCGACATTCGCATCATGAGAAATGCTTCTGGAATTGCTCAGGCTAACAATACCGCCGGAAATGCCGGAATGCTGCCGACTGTTTCGTTTAACGGATCCGTTGCCGCCGCACTAAATTCTCAACATCAGGAGCTTTCCAACGGTACTGTCACCAATACGAGCCCTTCCACGTTGGCCGGCAATGCTGGTGTTGAACTTTCCTGGACTCTTTATGACGGTGGTAAAATGTTTGTTACCAGGCAGAAACTTCGCGAAGCCTCTCAGCTGGGTGAATTCAAGTTCCGAGAAACGGTTCAGCAAACCCTGTACGAAGTGGTTGCCGCCTATTACGACTTAATCCGGTTGAAGCAGCTAGTGCGTTCCGTTGAACAAACCATCCGATACAACCAGGAGCGTGTCACCATCGCGCAAACCGGTTTCAACGCCGGTACGTTGTCAAAATTGGATTTGCTCCAAACCAAAATCGACCTGAACGAAGTGCTTGAATTGTCTATCAGCCAGAAATTTGCCATTCGGGAGGGCCAACGGACACTGAACGCCCTGCTGGCACGAGAAACCGAAACTCCGGTTGAGGTGCGCGATTCCATTCCAAATGGGTTTCAGCCGAACAAAGAAGCATTGATTTCCAAACTGAATTCAAGCAATGCTAGTGTGTTGGCCTTTCAAAAACAACTTGAAATCAATCGCCTGGCTTTAAAGGAAACTAAAAGCAACTACATGCCCCGATTCGATTTCAATGCTGGCTATTATTTTTCTCAATCTACCAATTCCACAGGTTCTGTCAGTTTGAACCGAAATCTGGGTCCTGAGGTACGAGGTATTTTTTCCATCCCCATTTACAAGGCAGGTGAAAACAAACGCTTGCAAAAAGTGGCCGAACTCAACCTTCAATCGGCAGAATCCGATTTGGAGAACCTTCGTTTGCAGATGAACCTGGCGCTTCAAAATACCCTCAATGATTTTGACAACCAACAAGCCTTGTTGAAAATCGAGGAGGAAAACAACCTGCTTGCCAAAGAATACTTGGAAATCAGCATTCAGCGTCTTCGCCTCGGTCAAACCAATTCCCTCGAAGTGCACCTGGCTCAAGAAAAATTCATGAATTCCAACACGCGTCTGATTAATTACCGCTTCAACCTGAAGCTGGCGGAAACGAAGCTTAGGCAGTTGGTGGCTGGGCTATAAATTCCGTTCACAGACTCGAATTTTGATATAGAAAGTTGTTTAATTATTTATCTTTGGCATAAATTTTAGGAATCACTTATGGAATGTCTCATTTGCCAATCGAAGGCTACCTATTTCTTCTCCAAAAAATACGATGAAGCGCCCTTTGACTCCTTTATGGAAAAAATTGGGGCAGTAGACTATTATAAATGTACCAATTGTGGATTTACATTGTCCAAAACACATCAAGACTTGTCAGAGGTTCAATGGGAGAAATTGAATTTTGACTACCATACCCACAGTGAAAAGGCTAAGATCAGTAATAAAAGGCAGGGGAACCCGCCTCCATACTTGGAACAGGCGTTCATGATCAAGGTTTTGGCCGAAAATGGCATCATCGATGGAAGCGATATGGTGGATTTTGCTGGAGGTTACGGAACGTTAAGCAATATCTTGAATAAGTATTTCAAGATTTCGTTGCCGGTGTTCGATCCGTACGTTCAGAACAACGAAAGGAACATTTATATATCAAAGGAAAACCTTGGGAAGTATAATACGGTCATCAATAGTGCATTATTCGAGCATATAACTACCCGCGAATCGTTTGATGAAATCAATGATTGCGTAGCAGATGCCGGTTGTATGATCATTCACACGGTCGTTTGCGAAAACATTCCGAATGATGCCAACTGGTTTTATATGAGGCAGCCAGTTCACTGTGCCTTTCACACCAATAAAAGCATGACCATCTTGATGGAACAATGGGGCTATGAGTCATCGATATACTGCCCGCTCAGTAAGTGCTGGGTACTCCTCAAAAAGGATCTGTCTGACATCCAGGAAAAAATTAATGCCATCAATAAAGAATTTCAGACGGAGTATTTGATTCACAAAAAGGGCTTTGTGGATTTCTGGAAAGGCTTTTGAAGCACAAAAAGGTTCATTCACCGTCAAAAAATAGTTTTGGGTGCGAAATATTCTCACCTTGCACCCATGACGGATCTTGAAATCATTCAACGTGTTTTGCATAACGATCGAGCAGATTTTCGATTGTTGGTGGAAAAATACCAGCCGATGGTGTTTCGCACCTGTATGGGCTTCTTGCATCATAAGGAAGATGCGGAAGACTTGACACAAGAAATCTTTGTTCAAGTTTATCAGTCGTTGGCTTCTTTCAAAGCAGAGGCCTCTTTCCCCACTTGGCTGTATCGAATTTCGGTCAATGCTTCGCTCAATCATTTGCGCAAGTCCTCCAAATGGGGGTTTCTGCAGCGCATGGAAAACCGGTTCGAGGCCGACCTTTCCATTCCTGAGAATGAGAATCCTGAGAACCTATTGATTCAAGACGAACATCGAAAATGGGTTAAAGCGGCTTTGGACAGTCTGCCGGAGAAACAACGGACTGCCATTGTCCTTAGCAAGTACGACGATTTGTCTCAGAAAGAAATTTCAGAGGTGATGCAAACGACTGAAGGCGCTGTGGAGGCTCTCCTTCAAAGGGCGAAAGCAAACTTGAGAGCGAAATTGCAACCCAAACATAAAAAAAATAAAAAATGACCGTAGGAAAAAACCCTGTTTTGTTTCTAACCTTTAAAAGACACTAAAAATGAACGGCAACGAACGTGTGAACTTGATGGAAACGATAAGGCTGGTAGACCGAATCATCGATGAAGAAAGGAACGTACAGCCCAATCCCTTTCTGGCGACCCGAATCATGGCAAGCGTGGAAGCATTGGACCGGGTTGAAGTCGGTCGTCCGAATGTTTTTTTGCACAAAGTGCTGAAGCCTGTATTCATTAGCATCTCGATTGCTGCTGCAGCCTTTTTCGGTGTCATCACCGGTGGGGCATATCAAGTTGATGCTCCCCATGGGCAAGTTCCGGTGGAGTTGAGTTATCTGAACGATGCCAAGATGGAGTCCGTCGATTTTTATGCAAACAACTAAAAGCTCGAATCGATGAAAGCACTTAAAAATCAAAGTTGGATGGTTTGGGCCATCGTATTTCTGGCGGTGTTGAACATTTCTACACTGGCAACGATACTCTTTCACCAGAGTCAATCGAAAACAATTGTAGCAAACACCACTGCAAATCAAAGGCAACTAGAAGCGGATGCCGAAGCATTTAGTGGACGCTATTTCAGGGACAAACTACAGTTAGACAATGAACAGATGAATCGTTTCAGAACTTTCAATCCAGTTTTCAGATCGCAAGCTAGAGTGATCACTGTCGAACTCGGAAGATTGAGACGTGAAATGTTGACCGAAATGTCTGCTGCCAAGAGCGATACCCTACGTTTGGCAAAGCTTTCGGATTCCATCGGTATTTTGCATCGCGATTTGAAAAAATGCACTTATCGATATTATATGGATCTCAAAGAAATATGCAACGAGACACAACGCAACCAATTACACCTACTTTTTAATACCCTCTTTACCAACGACGCTCCCATGGCTTACCCAGGCAGGGGTGGTCAAGGCAGAGGCCAGGGCAACGGCAACGGTAGGCATGGTGGTCGAATGAACAATCCTTAATTATTTATAAACATTAAATTCTTACAGTTATGAAAACAAAAATCTTTCTTACAGGTTTGGCTTTGGTAGCCTCCATCACAATGATCAGTGCAAAAGGCAATGGAAACGGAAACGGCAACGGATGCAGGACCGGTAACGGAAATGGCAACGGCAGAGGAAACGGAACTGGTCAATGCCAAGTTGCAAATACTAAATCTTCCTATGTGGATGTCAACAAAGATGGAGTATGCGATAACAAAACAACCAACACAAAAGCCAAAAAGGGGCAGGGCAACGGTACCGGACAGCATCTTCAGAACGGAACGGGTCCGAAAGCTGCCAATGGCACTTGTGTCAACCCAGCAGTCGTGGTTAAGAAGTAAAAAACCCATTCAAAATGAAAACGATACTTGACAAAGGGTTTTTAATCCTATTGTTGGTAGGAGCAGCCTCTTGTACCGAACAGCAATCGTTGACATCCGAAACGACGACTTATGCCAACATTCTGGATGTTTCTGCCGATGGCCTTTCAACCGTCATAGCACCCAACATGCAGTCTGCACTGGTGGAAACATCCGATTTGCTGGATGACGAATTAGCTGTACTCCTCAAAATGAAAGAAGAAGAGAAATTGGCACGCGATGTCTATGCTGTTTTAAATGCGAAGTGGTCCAATCCGATTTTTTCAAGGATTTCCAAGGCTGAAAACAACCACATGAATGCCATCATCGGTCTTTTAAGTTATTATGGTTCACCGGATACCTTGGTGTCGGCTTCAGGAATTTTTCAGAATGTCGAACTACAGGCCCTGTACACTGACCTAGTCACTACCGGATCCCTGACGTTGGAAGAAGGTTACGCCGTTGGAGCGATGATCGAAGAAATGGATATCAAGGACCTTCAGGAAGGCAGCCTAGCTACCTCCAACGAAAATATCCTGCTCGTTTTTGAGAATTTGGAACGAGGCTCTCGAAACCACCTCCGTTCGTTCAACAGGCAACTCACCACGCTTGGCATCAAGTATGCCCCCGTTTACATCTCACAGGTTGAATTCGATGAAATAGTGAATTCCGCCATTGAAAAGGGGCAAGGCTATGCGATGAATGGAAAGGGCCAGTGTTCCAATACCGGCAACCGAAGAGGCAATGGCGGTGGGCGTCACGGAAATTGGTAGAAGTTGAATGTAGCTGTCGTAATAAAACCGATCGGGCTTCAAAAGTTTCAATTGAACTTTTGAAGCCCTTTTGTATGGCCGCATCAGAATGTTTCAAACATGCTTCGTTTTTTTTTACATCAGGATATGTTGAATGATGTATTTTTAATTATCTTGCTGTCTCTTTATCGGTACTTCTTGAAACACAGTGCATAAGCATTCCATAAAAAAAGTTGGAACATGGCAAAAATTTTAGTTTTGGGCGCCGGCATCTCCGGCCATACCACCGCAGCACTTCTAAAAAAGAAATTGGGTAAAAACCATCAGGTCGTCGTAGTAAGCCCATCGGCCTATTACCAATGGGTTCCATCCAACATTTGGGTGGGAGTAGGCAAGATGAAGGTGGATCAGGTTCGATTCAAACTCCAAAAAGTGTACGACCGATGGGGTATCGAGTTCCACCAAGCGAAAGCAACCGTGGTTCATCCGGAGGGTGACGAAAGTTCCCTTCGACCCTATGTGGATATTGAATACACCGACGAAGTCCATTTGGGCAAGGTCGATAAGGTGGATTACGATTTTCTGATCAATGCCACCGGACCCAAATTGAATTTTGCAGCTACCGAAGGCCTTGGTCCGGGAAAGTTCACGCATTCGGTCTGCTCCTGCGACCACGCCTCCTCCACCTGGGAAGCCCTCCAAGTGAGCATCGCACGCATGGAAAAAGGGGAGCGACTTCGCTTTCTCATCGGAACGGGTCATCCAACGGCCACCTGTCAGGGCGCAGCTTTTGAATATGCCCTCAACGTAGCCCACCTCATCAAGGAAAAAGGCCTTCAAGATAAAGCGGACATCACCTGGATTTCCAACGAATACGAATTGGGCGATTTCGGCATGGGCGGTGCCTTTGTGAAGCGCGGCGGTTATGTGACTCCTACCAAAGTGTTTAGTGAGTCCATCTTTGCTGAATACGGTATCAAATGGATTACCAAGGCTGGCGTGCTCAAGGTCGAAGAGTCAGTAGCGCATTATGAAACCCTGGACGGTGCCCTTAAAACCGTCGAGTTCGATTTTGCCATGCTCATTCCCGCCTTTGCTGGTGCCGGAATGAAAGCGTTCAGTAAGACCGGTGTAGACATCACCGCTCAACTGTTTTTGCCCAGTGGATTCATGAAGGTGGACGCAGATTATTCCGGAAAGGCCTTCGAAGATTGGTCGGTCGAGGATTGGCCCTCTACCTACCAAAGTCCAGCTTATTCCAACATCTACGCCACGGGCATCGCTTTTGCTCCGCCGCATCAAATTTCCAAACCGTTGAAGAGCCCCAACGGAACGTTGATCACCCCAGCACCTCCCCGTACCGGCATGCCCTCCGGCGTCATCGGCAAAATCGTAGCGCTCAACCTCATCGAGCAAATCAAATCGGGCAAGGCTGAATTCAAACACAAAGCGTCCATGGGTAAGATGGGTGCCGCATGCATCGTTTCAGCCGGTTACGGTTTGATAAAGGGCAATGCAGCCACCATGACCGTCTATCCCATCGTTCCCAATTGGCAGAAGTACCCACAATGGGGCAGGGATATCGATTACACCGTTGGTGAAGCAGGATTGGCAGGCCACTGGATGAAGTTGTTCCTGCACTACATGTTCCTACACAAGGCCAAAGGTTATCCCTTCTGGTGGTTGATTCCCGAATAAAAAAACTCAAATACCTATGGAAATGGAAAAGAAAAACATAGTCCGCGCTTATTACAATGAGTCGTATCCGCCACTACCAACCAAATCGACACTCTATTGGCGCCGAAACTTAATTTGGCAAGCCTGGAGGTTTGTGGTGCTGAACTTAAAGATGATGCGCATCATTGTGGGGGGGCATTCCTAATTATCAGAATTTGAATTGTAAGCCGGCGGTCATGGAGTCATAGGAAACCATAACACGGTTCCAGTCGAAATAATACAGTTCCATGTCATTGGCATATCTTAATGAAAATGCGATTCTGTCAATAATCTTAATGCTAAAGCCCACGGCTGGTGAAAATAAATAACGAGTTGAATATTCGCTGACGAAACCATCTGTTCCAACTCCGATAAATGGTCTGAACCATTTGCCCATGAATCGGTATTCCAAATAGATTGGAATTTTATAGTGCGAATTAAGATCGCGATATATCGGAATCCCATTGACCAATAGCTTGTAAAAACCTGCATTGATGGTGAATTGATCATCTTTGCCCGAAAGACGTATGGAAATGGTCGCTCCTCCGTACAAATCCCAACTGGTTCGGCTATGTAAATTGTAATCAGAATTCGTAATTCCAGGTGTTATGAAAAATGAAGCTGGTCGACTTAATGGGCTGGTTTTATCGAGGATTTCTGCTGTGTCAACAATATTGTCGTATTTCATTATTAACCTGGTCAGGTTGTCGAGCTTAGGTTTTTTGATCAATTTTATATCCTTGAAAAGATCGGGTCTGTCCTCCATGTATTTACACAGGGTGTCCTGATGCTCCGTGGTCAAAACAACTTTCTCCAACCTCATATACCACTCTCCAGGATTTCCGTCAAATTGGCTGAACGGAAAAGGTATCAATAGTGAATCACCTTGTTTGGTCATGTACATGACGTCACCAATCAGGTAATCCTTCCAATAATATAGTTCCAACTTACCAGAAATTATGGTTTCGAGGAACACCTCTTTTGGATACCTCAGATGTTCAACAGTTCGTTTATTGAAATCCCGTTTTTCAATGTCGAATCGGAATCCAGTCAATTCTTTCAACCCATATTTTTGTGAAGGCCCTTTCAGTGATTTTCGAAATACGCAGCCCAAAGCAAGCTCTGCATTGTCTTGATACTTAATCCAACCGGATATGGTATCCTTCTGTACGGTGAATAAGTGCCCTTTCACGAATGAACCCTCTGCACAGAGTGTGCTGCTCAAAAGTAGTGAGACTACAACAATTAAAGCTTGGCGGAGGCTATAATGCATGTTTTTTTGACTTATATAGTGAGATACCTAAATACTGTAAACGCATTCAGACTCTTTATGCAAATGTAAAAAAAACATTTAGAAAGTAAGTAGTATATTAAAAAAGGACCTACAGTTGCCTGTAAGTCCTTGAGGGTCATTAGTCGGGGTGACTAGATTCGAACTAGCGACCACCCGCCCCCCAGACGTAACAATAAGATTGTAAAGCGATGTAAATCAATCAGATAAAAATAAGTCTATTTTATTTGTACAATATTTGCATAGTTTATATTAATCCGAGAAGAAACAATATACCAAAAACGACCACCATAATCATGCACCCGCAACCCAGAATGTTGTTACTAAACTTGTTCAGCGCAGAGGTGGTTTTATCTAAATTACTCCATTTCTGTTTTTTTATTTCAGCGGATAATTTATCAACATAATGAATCGATTCAACCAGTTCAATTTTATATAATTCGCAGCACAACTGAACGGCTTCAGCTTTACCTTTTTTTTTGAACCTTTCAATAATGCTATGATCTTTTAAAAATGTGCTTTCCATTTCAATCTATTTTGATTGATGTGTAAAAATGTAGGGAATAATAACAATGAATGCGTCAAAAATGAAGATGGATTATTTCAGGTATCAGCAGGCAGGCACACCCGATTTTCTGATACATTTCAATCATCCGACCATTTAACCCGCTTGACGCGCATCCTTCCCACCTCCAGCGGTTGAGGTGGGTTCTGGTTTTGACTGATTAAAGACTAACCCCGCGCTTAACTGCTGGTTTTTTTCCCAAAGCTCATCAATTCTAATTTGCTTTGCCTTATTATCGGCTTCCAACCTATCTATAATCTCGTTTTTGCGTTGCAGTTCGCTAATCAGAAAAGCGATTGAATCCGCACCGTATTGTTGTTGTGGTTCCTTAACAATATTAGGCGGCGCTGATGTCATCATTTCGCCCATGCCGTACATGAACCAATTATGATCCAACCCAGATACGGCCTTTTCAATCTTAGCCATAACGGAGTATGATGGTTCGGTTTTACGCGGACCGAGTATGTTTGTTAATGTCGAAACCTTGATTTCGGCCAATGTAGCCAATTTGGATTTATTACCCCCAAACCGTTCATCTACAATAATTTGAATCCTTTGGTTAATTGTTTCCATTTCTTAATGAATGTGAATAATACTTATTATTAGTTAAATAAACAACTCAATTGAAACAACATGATGCATATTGAATTACATTTGTCCCGTTCGAATGATAAACGGCTCAATTGAAACACTTAACCCAATCCGTTCAATCGAATAACTTTCAAACCAAAGCGGACGTAAATATATGTTCAATATGTTGGTAATTATTAACATAGAGTATTAAAAAAGGTTAATTAGAAAAAGAATTAATATGAGCGTAGAAAACCAAATCAAAGAAATTAATGTTTTAGATACAAAGACTTTTCGTACAACCGATGAGGCTGGTTTAATAAAAATAAGAACTACGGCAAAACGGCTTAATAAATGTACAACTGACCGTGTTTTTCGATGTCGCATTGACAGACCCAATTTAACTATTAACGTTTCGGCTGTAAAGAAATAGCCTACCCCGCCCCGCACGGCTTGACCTACCCTTTGATGGGATGCGGTGGCACACTTTTCGAGTTCTTTGACTTATGGGAAATATAAGGCCGATTAAAAAAGCGGGAATCAAGTCGTAGGAGATTGAGATAACGTGGGGAATCGGCGACAGATTAGATTCTGTGATAAAATGGTACATGAAAAGCGACCTAACTCCATTTGTGTACAGGAAAACAAAACTACTCGATTCTTTTTAAAGACAGATATAGACAGCCGGGAAAGACCGGCACACGCTTCGTTAGTTCAGTTGGTAGAACGGCGCATTTGTACTGCATTGGTCGTGGGTTCGAATCCTACACGAAGCTCAATAGATCAATTAACCTAATACAACTCAAAATGGACCAATTCAACCCCACGGATTTAGTTTATATCAAGACTAGCCGATTTTCTGGTATTATTGACCGTATTGAAAACGGTTTGGCGGTTGTTGAACTTTGCGATTCGGACCGTGAGAAGTCAGGCGCAGACGTTCAATTAACACTGATTGAAAACCTTCAATACGCAGAACAATGAATAACGGAAATCCTATTTGTTCATCCGACTTAAAAGAATGCGCCAGACACCAGGCTATTTCGGAAAGCGGAACGGCAAACTGTCATAATTGCGACCGGTTCAATGATGGCGTTAAGACAACGGAAGCAATTCCAGAAAAGGAAATAAAAAGGAATGTTTTACACCGTGCTTACAATTGTATCCGCAATGTATTCATTTTTATTCCGGCCCTGATTGGTTTTATTCATTTGCTTAAAAATTGGAATTATGACGAATGGTAAATTAACCCCGCAACGATTCGAACGGATTTGCAAAGTATGGGGGCTAATACTAATATTTTTCCTTGCAGTAATCAGTAATATCGATCTAATTTGGGTCGCAACAAGATAGTTTTTTTCATGGTAGATTTAAGGTTATGTAAGGGTCGGTTTGCGAAAATCGGCCCTTTTTAGTACGAAACATTTAATAAAAAAAATATGAAAGCAAAAGATTTTAAAATGCTTCAAAAGCATGGTGTTGTTGAACATGGTGGTAAATATTCGGTAGGCGGTTCTCTTTACCTTCGCGGTACGGGTATCACTTCCCTTCCCGAGAATCTGACGGTAGGCGGTTCTCTTGACCTTAGCGGTACGGGTATCACTTCCCTTCCCGAGAATCTGACGGTAGGCGGTTCTCTTGACCTTCGCGGTACGGGTATCACTTCCCTTCCCGAGAATCTGACGGTAGGCGGTTTTCTTTACCTTCGCGGTACGGGTATCACTTCCCTTCCCGAGAATCTGACGGTAGGCGGTTCTCTTGACCTTAGCGGTACGGGTATCACTTCCCTTCCCGAGAATCTGACGGTAGGCGGTTTTCTTTACCTTCGCGGTACGGGTATCACTTCCCTTCCCGAGAATCTGACGGTAGGCGGTTCTCTTGACCTTCGCGGTACGGGTATCACTTCCCTTCCCGAGAATCTGACGGTAGGCGGTTTTCTTTACCTTCGCGGTACGGGTATCACTTCCCTTCCCGAGAATCTGACGGTAGGCGGTTCTCTTGACCTTAGCGGTACGGGTATCACTTCCCTTCCCGAGAATCTGACGGTAGGCGGTTCTCTTGACCTTCGCGGTACGGGTATCACTTCCCTTCCCGAGAATCTGACGGTAGGCGGTTTTCTTTACCTTCGCGGTACGGGTATCACTTCCCTTCCCGAGAATCTGACGGTAGGCGGTTCTCTTGACCTTAGCGGTACGGGTATCACTTCCCTTCCCGAGAATCTGACGGTAGGCGGTTCTCTTGACCTTAGCGGTACGGGTATCACTTCCCTTCCCGAGAATCTGACGGTAGGCGGTTTTCTTTACCTTAGCGGTACGGGTATCACTTCCCTTCCCGAGAATCTGACGGTAGGCGGTTTTCTTTACCTTCGCGGTACGGGTATCACTTCCCTTCCCGAGAATCTGACGGTAGGCGGTTCTCTTGACCTTAGCGGTACGGGTATCACTTCCCTTCCCGAGAATCTGACGGTAGGCGGTTCTCTTGACCTTAGCGGTACGGGTATCACTTCCCTTCCCGAGAATCTGACGGTAGGCGGTTTTCTTTACCTTAGCGGTACGGGTATCACTTCCCTTCCCGAGAATCTGACGGTAGGCGGTTTTCTTTACCTTCGCGGTACGGGTATCACTTCCACGGAAAAAGTAAAAAGGAATCCACCAACGGTTTATTTTTTCAGAAATAGAAAATATATCAAAGCAGACGGTATTTTCTCTGAAGTAATACAGGAACGTGAAAAGATTTTTAAAGTTCGCAATATAGGAGCTTCAAAAATTACTTATTTAATCACTGACGGAAATGGTCATTGGTCGCACGGCGATACACTAAAAGAAGCTAACCAGGATCTAATTTTCAAGGTTTGCGACAGAAACAAATCCGACTATGATAACCATACACTTGAAACTGTACTAACACACACTGAAGCTATTACTTGTTATCGAGTGATTACTGGTGCTTGTGCATTTGGAACGAAGGATTTTGTTAATAATCGTCTTAGTCCAAAGGCTAAATATTCCATTGCTGAAATTATCGATTTGACTAAAAACGAATACGGTAATACATCATTTGCGAACTTTTTTAATAAGTAGGATATGATACAAATTGCACCAAAATGCAACGATTCAGACCTACTTAGTCCGAATCAGGCCGCCGAATTATTAGGCATACACCGCAATACACTGAATAGATACGCAGCCAATAAGGTTATAAAGCCGAAAATCCGCCGCGAATCGCGCCGGAAGGTGTACGAAGGCCGAGAGATCAAACGGTTCTGGATGGCTACATTCTGACCGCCACAAGCAAAACAATTTCTTTAAAACCATAAACACAATACAGCTATGAAGCAATTTACAATTTTTGGATACACTGTTATCAAAACCGCCGACTTAAATGCGGTCCTTTCTGAACGGCAGCGGGCAGTTTTAAACTCTGACAATGCAACGAAATCGGCGCAGATTGCAAGCGCAGAGAAAAAAACATCTGAAACCGAACTAGGTAAGATGAAAACTGTTCTTAAGATCAAAAACGAACAGATCCAAAGCCTATCCAAAAAGGCATATAATTCCGCATCCGGTAGATTTGTGAACGCATAAATCCCAAACAATGCTTATTAAACGAAGAAATTATGTAAGACTGGTTGAAGCGCACCAGTCCGCATCAAAACAAAACGCTGAATTGTGGATCAAGAACAAGCAACTGGAGGAATCCCTAACTGCTAATTCCAGGCTATGCCGGGAGTTATTAAGCGAAAATGAACAACTGAAAACAAAACTGCAACGATTCGAGCGAGTACGGGGCACAAAAGGAACATTTATTAAATCAAAATAATCCAATTAATTATGAATCAAAACGAACTAACCGCCGAAAGAGCCGCTAAAAATGTACCGTATGTCAAACATTACGACAAAAACGGGAAACTGACTAACCCGATTGAAACGGGTTTTTTTCAATATGGTCCTAACCGTAAGGCCAGACGCGCACCGCTTCAAAAATGCAGATTTGCAGGGAACGGAAACAACACACCTATACTGATTATTAAAACGACCAAGTTCTACAAAGTCGTTCAGCGGTATTTCAACAAAAAAGGCGAGAAAGTTGTAATTAATCACGCATTACCGGCATGACACGCACCGACACCCAGAAAGAAATCGTTAAAAGGCATTTAACCGACCGTGGCAGCATTACCCAGCTTGAAGCCACAACGCGCTATCTGATTACGTGCCTTGCTGAACGCATCCGCGACTTAAGACGCGACGGATTGTTAATTACCGATGTGTGGGAAGATAATGCAGACTTAGGCCGGCACAAACGATATATGCTTGCACAATGACGGACCAATTCAGTTACACGCATAGCCAATACGATGAAATCCTTTTAATGCGGGGCGATAAAATAACGTTTCACGAATTAATTAAGGGTGGCAGTTATTCATTTGTCTTAAGGTGTAACGGCCGTATGGGTATTGGCCGTATTGGAATGTTCCGGAACGGATTTGTTTGCACTGATATATATGCTTATCAACACCACGTAGTAGAAAGCGAACTGGATACCGATAGTGATCTAAATTCGAGCAGCTTTGTTGATTATTTCAGAGCGACACCGGAACAGATCAAACTATTGGTATCCATTCAAAGCAAAAAATTTAAACTAATTGATTGAATATGTCGGAAACGGTACGGGGGCTAATTAGAAGTAAAAATAAATGGGTATTCAATAAGCTTGAAAATATGCCCGAATTAGTTGATAAAACAACCATAGGGCAGGAAACGAAGCATTTTGATAGGTATGGGTTACCCCTTTACGTTGGAGATATTATACTATCTTATTATGCCCCTAATTACCCAAGGTTCAAGTATAATACAAATCTTTTTATCATTAAGGAAAAGAAGGGTAATATAATTATTTCTGATGTAATCAATCGATACGATTTACCACCGGAAAGGGTTGCTATATCGACGTTGATCGGTAATATCCATGAAGGGGAATTATCAGAGTTAATCAGGCTGTATCAAATTAGAAATACCCAATATGAAACAATGAGATACAGAGGTCTAAACGGGTCTTTGTCGGTATCGGCAAGCGATAGTTTGGAAAAGACCTTAATGCAAATGGGTGTTATTCGTAGGAAAATTATTGAGGTTATCCGACGCAGGAAATAAAACATCAATAAAAACATGAATAAAGACTATAATCCGGATGAGGCTGGTTTAATGCCTGAATATGTCAAGCCATCCAGTTGCTTGTTCAATAACTAATCAAATGATTTACAATACATCCAACGGCCATCGTGTTTGCTCTGAAGGTTGGGTAATTATTGAAGGTGTTGCCCACTTCATTCGATCAGGATACGTGGTTTGTGATTCCGGACTAAATAGCCGATCATGGAACACTACTGAACAAACAAGTACCTGCCAAATCTGTAAGGCCAAATTTACACCGAAAGCTGAACAACAAAATTTATTTTGATAATGGAAATTTATCTACTCAATACCGCAAACGGCCTAATTCCGCTTTATGACGATGATTACGACAATAAGCGTAAACTTAAAATTGGGTTAAACTATAAGGCTAAGATTGTTGTTCCACGCGACATTACGAAGCACCGCAAGTACTTCAGCTTAATTAATTGCGCCTATTCATATCTGAATGAATCACAAATAATCCAGTTCGGACCGGTCGATAACTTTCGTAAAGCGGTCGAAATTGACGCAGGCTGGTATGATCTGATATACTGCATAGAATTAGATACAAAGGTAAAGATGCCTAAGTCTATTGCATTTGATTCAATGTCAGGCGACCAGATGGATGAAGTTTACGAAAGGGTCAAAGATGTGCTACTCGGAACAAAAGAAAAAAGGTCGTTACTACATATAACGGCGGATGAATTTTTAAATCAGCTAAAGAATTATTGATGATCTATAAAACCATTGCCCAAGCATTACGCGATAAGGCTGAAGGTGTCGGAGCGTTCAAGGACGTTCCGGTATTACCCAAACAGATTAAAAGCCAACCATACCGCCCTAAACACAAAAAGCCAACCGGATTACGAAGAAAATTAGATGATATTTTTTCGCTGTTTATCAGAACACGCGACTGTAACAATAACGGGGTGGGTAAGTGTATTTCATGTGGTACATTAATTAAGATCACTGGATGCGATAACGGTCATTATATCGACCGTGGAAACTCCTTAACCCGATTCGATGAAGTGAACTGCAACGCTCAATGTAAGAGGTGTAATTCATATATGGAAGGCAATAAAATCCAATACCGAAAGGGCTTAATTCTTAAATACGGTCAAAAGGCAGTGGATGAACTTGAACTGAAGGTAAACGGATTTCGAAAGTATGAACAGTTCGAATACACTGCATTAATTGAATATTATCAAAACGAAATAAAAAAATTGAATAATGAAACCAACCAATAATTTTAAAAATACTATTCAATCATATCTTGAAGCATTGTCAAAAACGGATGTGCTTTTTGCCGTATCCTTCAATAAGCAGGGTAAGAATATCGATGATTGCATTACATACATTTGTAATTGGGTTAAGGGTGGCGATTGCAACGGCTTTACTGATGCCGAAATATTCGAACAGGCTGTTTATTACTATACTGCCGATGAAATTGAAATTGGCAAGCCTATGAATTGCCGTGTTGTAATTAATCATGTCGTGGAGTTATCGGATGAAGAAAAACGAGAAGCAAAACAGGCCGCTATTGAAAAATATGTTTCTGATGAAAGGGATAAATTAAAAATTAAAACCATTCAAAAGAAAGCGGAAATAGTTGAAACTCCAAGCCTATTCTAAATGATACCCAAAACAAAACTTGAAAAAAGGGTCTTTGAATTAAGCCAGAGATTGCCAGGGATTACCGAAAAGCAAAAAGCCTGGGGAATCAATCACTGTCTTGATTGCTTTGGGTTTCTATCCAAAGGTATTACTACTTGTGAATGTGGTCATTCTTTTAACAATATCGAAAAGGCCACCAGGTGCCCTAGTTGTGGCAATAAAATAAGAGTTGTTGAAACCTACCAGTTAAACAATTCAGCCTATTACGGTGTTTATACATCTATTGAAGGGTTTCAAGTGATGAGGCTTTTTTGGGTAAAGAAAATATATTCAAAAAGCGAACCAATGAATCCGTTTATCAGTGAAGTTGTTCAAAATTGGATAAGCCCAGAAGGAAAGCGTATCATCATTGGCAAGAGTGTGAATCCCTGGGGCCTTTGTTATGACAGATGGCATTTTATGAGTGACATGGAGGTTAAAAGTTACCATCACAGATATGACGAAAGACCCTTTAAGGTTCACCCAACAAGGAAATACAGCGAAACCATTTTAAGAAATGGCTTTACTGGCAAATTTCATGGAATGAATCCGGTCCTATTTTTCCAAACCCTAATAACAGATTCAAGGTTTGAAACATTACTGAAGGCAGGACAAGACAAAATGCTTTCTAGCAGATGGTGGATTGAATCCTATTGGCCCACGATCAAGATCCTTTTAAGGAACAAGTACATCATTTCCGATATAGAAAATTATAAAGACTATATCGAGCTACTTAAATACTTTAAAAGGGATTTGCTAAATCCTAAATATGTTTGCCCAGATGATTTGATGCAGGAACACGATAGGCTTGTAAAGAAAAAAAGAAGCATTCAGAAAAAACAAAAGCTTGAAGAAATGAAAGCGGAATTGGCTGCACTTAATGAAACCTACCTGGAGCAGAAAGGCAAATATTTGGGAGTATCATTTTTAGATAAAGATCTGTCCGTTTCAGTCATTGAAAACGTTGAGGATTTTATGGATGAAGGTGATGAACTTGAACATTGTGTTTTTACGAACGAATATTTCAAAAAACCAAATTCACTGATATTGTCTGCAAAAATTGGACACCAACGATTGGAAACTATTGAAGTCCGATTGTCTGATTTTAGAATATATCAAGCCCGTGGTTTAAAGAACAAACCAACAACTTATCACCGTCGTATAGTTCGACTAATAAACAAAAATATGGATTCCATAAAATCACTAAGTAAATGAACATGGAACTTCCAATGAACTGTATCGGATTCGTTTTAAAATACCGGAACGGATTAACGATGGAGGTTATAAAATGCAATGATACCAACATTTTATGTCGATTCCCCGACGGGGCGCAGCACTGTTTTAAGCGCGGCGGTTTTAGTGAATCCGACATAGTAAGCAGACCAACCAACCCGATTATTAACGAACCAACACTATTCTAATGATACCAGATAAAAAGAACATTAACACGATTATTGCCGATGTACAGAAAACCAAATTTACCGGGCTGCAAAAGCAGTTTGATTTGGTATTTAAGGAACTGAAGCATACAAGCGTATTCGATCCGAATTATGATAGATTGATTCGGATTTATGTGCTACTATCTTACAAAATTGCGCTTCCTGAACACAGGAGCAGGTTTATAATGATGAATTAATATGGCTGACGGTAAAAACTCAATTATTGTTTATCGTAATTGGAAAAAGATATTTGATGAGCTTACAGACGATGAGGCTGGAAAACTTATAAAACATTTCTTTTCCTATGTAAACGATGAAAAACCAATACTGGACGATAGGTTCTTAAATATGGCCTTTCTACCCATAAAGGACACGTTAAAAAGAGATTTAGAACACTGGGAGTCAGTTAAAGAAAGGCGGTCAGAATCGGGCAGAATCGGCGGTTTAAGAAGCGGATTAACCCGAAGCAAGCACAACCAAAACGAAGCAAACGAACCAAATGCTTCAAAAACGAAGCAAAACGAAGCAAACGAAGCTGTTATTGATATTGTTAATGTTATTGTTAATGATAATGTAAATGATATAAATAAAGAGAATAATAAGAAGTTCATTTTTAAAACTTCAATTATTGGTTTAGGTGTATCTGAACAGATCGCATCTGACTGGCTAAAGGTTAGAAAGGATAAAAAGGCATCAAATACCGAAACGGCTTTTAATGCTATAAAACGCGAAATATTACAAACCGGGATAGATCCTAATCGATGTATTCAAACAGCAGTCGAAAGAAGTTGGGCCGGATTCAAAGCAGAATGGATGAATAACTTAATAATTGAAAATGGACAGCAAATCAAACAAAGCACTGACCCAGGCGACCAAAACCGAATCAATCGGGAGTACATTATGCGAAAGGCCGAAGGTTTGCGCGGAAATAGTTGAGCGATACGGAGATTATAAAGCATTTCTAACCCAATTCAATGTAAGCCTTCAAACTAAGGTTGCAAAAAACCCAGATAGAGCATATTGCGGAACGGCCCCCAGAATTTCAGAGGTATCCGAAACATACACCGCAGAAACGCTGAAAGTTTGGATAATGGCGCAGCTTCAGAACCTTAACGAGTTTTGCGGGGTTAAGCAGAAAATGACACCGCCGCAAATGGAGGAACTTGCTGAATTTATTTCGATTCAATACGGAGCATTTCGAATAACGGAGTTCATGCTTTTTATGGTTCAAATGAAAATGGGTAAGTATGGAGCTTTTTTCGGGGTTATTGATCCGCAAACGGTAATGGTAAACCTGGCAAAGTTTAATATTTCCAGAATGGATGAGATAGCACGGTTTAGGGCAATAATCACAGCGGAACAAATCGAAGCGGAACGAATTGAACACGCAAAGAATTGTATTAGCAGGGAGCAATACGAAAAAATTAAAGCGAAATGAACCAAATCGAACAATTACACCAACAAATAGACCATTTGCGTCGAACGTGTGCGAGTAACATTTATACCGCCGTAGTTCATTCCGCAAAGATGCACCCTGACAACATCACAGGTCGAAGCAGACGAATGAAAGTTGTTTATTGCCGGATAATCATTGCCCACCATTTCAGACAGGTTGGATTAAGCCTAAACGATACAGGCCGTATCCTTCAGCGCGACCACGCAACGGTTTTATACCTGGCGAACCGATACAAACACGAAAAAGCACCCGAATTTAAACAACTAGCCGAAGCGGTTAATAATATTCTGAATAATGACTGAAAAAGGATTAAGATTTAATGCTGGTAAGGTCCGGATGGATTTATTACCAAGTTACGCGATTCGGCAAATGGCTGAAGTATTTACGAAAGGATCTGAAAAGTACGCCCCTAGAAATTGGGAAAAGGGTATGAATTGGACTTCTGTATTAGCATCCCTGGAAAGGCATATTGCAAAATTCAAATCCGGTGAAGATTACGACGAAGAAAGTGGATTGTTGCATATGGCCCACGCAATGACTAACGCTACCTTTCTAGTCGAATACTACAATATATACCCACAGGGCGATGATAGGCCACTATCCTACTTGAATGTGCCCCGTATCGGTTTGGATATTGACGACGTACGAGCCGACTTTATACCAGCATTTGCGGAACGGTTCAATTTGCCCCTACCAACTTCATGGAATTGGTCGTATAGCATGAAAGACAATTTTAGCGAATTGTTTAAGGATGAGGCTATAGCGCATGAATTTTACTTAAACATTCCTGTAAAGACGCTTCCGGCAGAAATTCCATTTGAACCGTGCTGTTATCTTACCAGTAGAAGCATTCCACAGGAAATTACTGAAAAATGGATTGAAAGCAACGGCTTTCCATGCTCGCCCGTTATTTCCGTTCCGTTCAATACGTCAAAAGTAGAAGCGGCTAAAGCTGCCGGAATAGAAGTCTTTATTGATGATCGGTTTGAAAACTTTGTAGAGTTAAATAACGCAGGTATAAGCTGTTATCTATTTGATGCGCCGCATAATCAGCGGTATAACGTTGGGCATAAAAGAATAAAATCATTGTCAGAATTACCGTTTTTTAGATAAAAGTTGTACAAAAAGGAAAACAATTACAATATTAAAAATATAAAAGTTTTCTAAAAATATCACTTAACTAATTAATAAACAAATATATGACTAAAATAGAAAATACCAAAAATTCACAAAAAAGAATATTACAAAAATTAATAACCCTGTTTTTTCGCATTATTTCACTGCCTTTTATTGCGGGTATTTGGTTGATATTCCTTTTTAGATTGTTCGTAATCAATATGTACCGATATGTTCGGTATGGTGGAGAAATGATTGTTTACATGAAATCAGATGAAAAAAGTATCATTGGTATATACAACGAACTAAAAAAACAAAATGAAAAAAGTTCAAGCCTATAAATGCGATCATTGTTCAAAATCAAGTACAAGCCCTGGAGCAATGTTTCAACACGAAAGGAAATGCCGGTCAAATCCAAATAACAAGCATAAATGTTTTGATTATTGCCGACACTTAAAACGTGAATACGCAGCAACGGGGCAGGAAAGACTCGATTTTGTTTGCCAAAAAACGGGAAAACTAATGTATTCTTATAAAGCTGAATACAGAGGTTTTAAACTTGATGGGTTGGAGCGTATGCCTCTTAATTGCACATTCTACGAATTTATGACTATAGACGAAGAAAACGAACGGTTTGAAAAACAATATATGCAGGATAATGAATAAAAATGAAAACAGAAAAAAGACATACGTTTTAACGGTCAGTAAAACATTTCCAAAACCGCACCCACGAAGCGGTCAAAGCACTGGATTTATTGAAGCAATTCAAAATTTATTTATTGCAGGACGGGAAACCACTAAGATTCATACAATTCGGGCAAACTATCCATTATGGAAAAAACGAATAGCCGAAATTAACGCCGGTAATGCGGTTTTGTCGATTCGTTACTGGACCGGAAAGCCGTATAACTCAAAGCAGGAGGAAATAATTTGCCTATCAGGGTGTGGAATCCAACAAATAGAGTTTCAAGGATCTAATGGTCAAAATATTATTAACTATCCTATGATAGATGGCATTCAAGATGTAAATGTTCATTTTATGGACGTTGCTCAAAATGATGGTCTTTCATTACAAGACTTTAAAGATTGGTTTAAAGGCTACGACCTATCTAAGCCGATGGTAATAATTCAATTCACCAACTTCAGATATTAAAGCTGAATGGAAACAGTTAATAGTTTATCAGGAGGCAAGACTTCATCATACATTGCAATGAACTATCCGGCAGACATTGAGATATTCGCCTTGTGCTGCATAGACTGCCACAATGCCGGTAAGAACATCGACAAGGTGATGAAGCAGCGAGTAAATGATAAGCTTCAAAAGTACGTTCCTGACCAACCTGAATTTGTCGCAACTAGCGAAGATCCTAAGATTCTAAAAGTAATGTTCGACCTGGAACAAATGATTGGTCGTGAAATTGTTTGGGTGCGAGGTGTAGGATGGGAGCAGATGCTGAACATGAAGAAAGCAATTCCGAATATGTCTAAGCGCTTTTGTACATCGGTATTGAAGATGCAACCAATATTCGAGTATCTATACCGAAACACTGATTTTCCTGTAAAAATGCGAATAGGCTACCGATGGGATGAGATGGAACGCGCTAATGGCTTCGACCCTACATTCACCTATGCTTCAATGTGCCAATTTCGTGAGAAATCCGTTTCATGGATTAACCGTTGGCAAACGATAAATTGGAGGGTTGGCGAGTTTCCGCTAATCGAGGACAGAATATCTCACGACAAAATCGTGAATTATTGGAAGCATCAAGGAATCTTAGACTTTCCGGAGGACTCTAATTGTTTGAACTGCTTTTGGAAGCAACCGCATCAACTTCGTAAAAACTTTGATACGAACAATGCCATCATGCAATGGGCAAAGATTCAGGAGGAACTAAGTGTCATGTTCAGAAAGAACCATGACAAATACTATACATTCAAAGACGATTATTCACTTCGTCAAATAGAAAAAATGAACTTACAGCTTGATTTCTTCTTCGGAACTGGAAGCGGTTGTCAAGCCGGATTTTGTACAGATTAATAAAACTCAATTTCAAACATTTATAAACAATCAAATCAAATCAAAAATGAGCATTAACAAAGTTATTTTAGTTGGAAATGTAGGAAAAGATGCCGAAGTACGTTATTTAGATTCTGGTGTAGCTGTTGCAACCATTACCCTAGCGACTTCAGATCGTGCCTATACACTTACAAACGGAACGCAGGTTCCAGAAAAAACAGAATGGCATAATGTTATAGTCTGGCGCGGATTGGCCGAAATAGCAGAAAAGTACATCAAGAAAGGCAGCCAAATCTATGTGGAGGGCAAGATAACCACCCGCAAATGGGAAAAGGATGGAGTTACAAGATATACCACTGAAATTCTAGCGGATAATATCGAACTATTAGGACGCAAGCCGGTATCTACCGACGAAAAACAACCAGCACCGATTGCACCTGGACCAGAATCGAACGACGATCTTCCCTTTTAGCGTATGAACATTCATTCCACCCTATCGCGTTCTATGGAGTTGCAGGCCGAAATATCCAAATGTCAAACAGTTTTATCCGACTTGCTTAAACCTGAATTAACCGATCCTAATCATATTGAAACGCTGTATAATTGGTACGGCGATCTTGCGACGGGCACACGGACCGAACAGCGGCAGAAATTCATTTTTATAGTCCTTATGCTGTACCGACCTGATGCGCTACTATCTGGAATGCCACGAAACGGACTAAGGAGGTTGATTGCTGAAGTAATAGGCATCCATCCCGATTTAATAAGTCAGTATGGGCCTAAACTAATGTTTTACTATTTCAACTATTCTTTATTCCGTACTGATGTAGATTATCTTTATGATACTTTACTGAATCAGTGCAAATTAAACGGATTGGAATGAATCTAAACGGCATAATTAAAACAGTTTGCGAGGTTTGCGAAATCGAATCTATTCAACCAGAATCGAAACTATTTGAAAACCTAGTTGCCAAAGCGTTATACGCCCACTATGCAGCAGAATGCACTCTAAATACTACCGCTATACTTAAAACGGCTAGGATGGAACCGGCTGTTTATTACAAGGCAAAGCGTCGGTATAATGATCTAATTCGAACTGATTTCACTTTCAGAAATATGGATCGTGCAGTTCAGCTCAAACTAGAACAAATCAAAGTGTAATGTTTGACGTAAGAATATCATACGAAGCGCAAAACTCGATGGATAAAATAGCCAAAGAGTTTAGAGGTAGGCTGTCTGAAACAGAGATAAACAAGACAGCCGCTGCCGCTTTGAATATTACAACTAGGCGCATATTGGCTAAAATCGTAAAGGATGCCCAAAAGGACTTTACAATTACAGGCAAATACATGGAACGTACTGCTAAAATGAAGCCAGCCGGACGGGATAGATCTAATTTATACACGACCTTATCGTATGCTCGTGGTGTTATTCCGGCAGTAGGTTACAAATATAGCCCCGTTGGTTCCAGGGGTGGCATTCGTATTGAAGTTCGTAAGGGTAAGGCCGAAATACTTCGACACGCGTTTGTAGCCACCATGAAAAGCGGACACAAAGGCATCTGGGTTAATGGGCACTACTCGAACAATAAGCTAGTACCTGGCGGCTCAAAGCTAACTGAAGTAAAAAGTCCATCGCCCTTTGGTATGTACACTAATGAGCGAATGAATCAAACGGTCTATAAATACATTGACGAGAACCTAACGAAACGGTTCGCTGCGTTATTGCAAAATAAAGTCAATAAATTAAGCAAATAATGGGCAAGCAAGCAGTAATGATACCAACCGATTCTGCCGGTAATTTTCTATTTATAAAAGACTTCAGAATAGATGATAAAAGGTTTTTTGCTGAATACAAATCGACTTATAATCAAATACCATTTATAGAAGTTGAGTTATTTCTAGCAGATAGTGACCAGAATTTTACAATATGCGGCGATGATGGTACGGTATTATACCGATTCTCAATTGCATGGATGCAAAAATTACTAAACTAAATTGAATAAATGAGCAACGAAACAACGAAACAAACTGGCGCAAATTGGTCTAGTATGGCCTTTTTAGTGCTGTTGGTGCTGAAATTGACGCATACTATCGATTGGTCTTGGTGGTGGATAACACTGCCATTGTGGGGAGGTCTAGCCTTTCTATTGCTTATTCTATGCGTTCTAGGTATAATTGCTTGGATAGCATCAAAATGACTACATCGAACACCACCGCCCCTAATGATAGCAATCCGTATGTATGGGTATGGGTTGTGTTATTTGTGATTGGGTTGATCTGGGCAATGATTAAACAACACTAAACCGCTGAAAAGCATAAAACAAAACAGAATGGAAAACTTTGGAAAAAGAGCAAAGGACAAAATTACAGGGTTTGAGGGTACAATTACGGCTAAGTGCTACCATATGTACGGCTGCGCCCAATATCTATTAATGCCAACAATTGATAAGGATGGGAAGAAGCGCGAAGGCGAATGGTTCGATGAAGGCCGGATAGAAGTATTTGAACAGGCTATAAATGTATCGGACGTTATGGCTGAAAAGAACGGATGCGAATCGCGCGAACACCCGATGTAATTGAATTGATTTGAACTAACCCGTAATGTCAGGACTCGAAAAGTAATAAACAGGCCACTATATAAATACCACGTTATACAATATTAATTCAATATGAAGCATAAAACTACGAACATTTCGTACTACATTGATAATCAAAAGGTACTGTGTTAAAGAATACAGAGCAGCGGCCACGACTCCCTTTTTCTTTCTAGTTAGACATTTTATTTATGTCCGCACTTTGATACTCCCACACCTATAAACGCGCGACCCCCTAAATTGTCCGCAAATTACCATTAAAATGCGGACAAGTCCGCAACGTCCGCAAAAATCATTAAACTGTCCGCAACCTGTCCGCAAAAAAATACTCCATTGTACTATAATTCAGCAATATATCTTTAATGCCAACCGAACTAATTTCAATCCGCGAATTTTCCCGTCGAATCGGTACGAATGAAAAGCAGATACGCAGGGCAATCCAGAACGGGCAGATCGTTAAGGGTGTAGTAAATGGCAAAATTAACCCGGTTGTGGCTACCCGTGAATACGAATCTTGCGGATTAGGACAGAAGCGCAAGGCACAACCTGAACAGGTTAAGACAGTCCAGAAGCCAAAACAACCAACCGAACCAAACTACCCGCCCGACTTTGATCCGAACGATGTTCCAAAACCGATTGGAAAGGATTCGCAGTACAGCGATGTAAATCTGTACGAAAAGTTTTATAAAGCAATGGCTCAAAAAATGGATTATGAGGTAGCAATGGGCAAGCTAGTGGAACGTGATGTGATTAAAATGGAACTTTTCGCGCAGGGTGCAGAAATTCGCGACGCTTTCCAACTTATTCCGGACCGTATTACCGATGATCTGATAGCTGCCAGTTCTGACCGAAACAAATTTCATAACATTCTATATAGTGCTATTGAGGAAGTACTGATTAAATTAAGTAATAACGATTAATGCGCACCGACCTAGACCCATTCCGCGAAGGATTACGCCCAGTTAAACGCCTGCTTGTATCTGATTGGGCAGATGCAAACCGGATACTTTCGCCTATCGCAGCATCCGAACCGGGCAGATGGCGTACAAATCGAACGCCGTATCTTCGTAAGCCAATGGACTGTTTATCGTCTTATATGTCATATGAGAAGGTCGTTTTTATGAAGGGCGCACAAATTGGAGCCACAGAAAGCGCAAATAATTGGATTGGTTATATAATTGATAATGCACCTGGACCAACTCTAATGGTTCAGCCTACCGACGATACCGCAAAACGAAACAGTAAAATGCGTATCGGTACGATGATCGAATCTTGTACAGCATTACGGGATAAGGTTGCAAAGCAGAAATCTAGGGATGGAGAAAATACGATACTACAAAAGAATTTCCCAGGCGGTACGTTGTTGATGGCGGGTGCAAATAGTCCATCATCGCTTCGTTCAATCCCAATAAAGAACTTGCTACTTGATGAAGTCGATGCGTATCCGTATGACCTGGACGGGGAAGGTTCGCCAATAGATCTAGCCACCGCCAGAACTAGGACATTTGCTAGGCGTAAGATCTTTATCATATCAACCCCAACCATTAAGGGTAATTCTGCTATTGATCGCGAGTTTGAGCAGACCGATCAAAACTATTTTTTTGTACCCTGTCCGCATTGCGATAATATGCACATACTTCAGTTTGAAAACTTGAAGTGGGATGAAGGTAAACCGAAAACTGCACAAATGGTTTGCCCCGAATGTGGCGGTTTTATCGACGAACGTTTCAAAACTCAAATGCTTGATCGGGGAGAATGGCGACCTACAAGGCCAGACCAGGCAAGTGCAGACATAATCGGCTTTCACTTATCTAGCTTTTACAGTCCATACGGTTGGTACAGTTGGGCAGAAATAGCAGCGGACTTTATCAAGGCTTCAAAAGATCCCGCTAAAATGACAACATTCGTTAATACCGTTCTGGGTGAACCGCAAGCAGAAACAGGCGAAGCTCCTGAATGGGAAAAGGTTTATAATCGCAGGGAGGATTATAAAGCCGGTACGGTTCCCGCCGATGTTTGCTTTTTAACTTGTGGAGTTGATATTCAGAAAACATGGATTGAACTTGAAATCGTCGGATGGTGTGCTGATAAGCAGTCCTATTCAATCGATCATAGAAAGCTATTAGGCGAAACAATACTACCCGATGTATGGAACGAACTTGCCGGGGTAGTTGATGAAACATGGACCAGAACGGACGGGGCAGAATTTAGCTTGTCAAAGATGGCAATTGATACGGGTTATAGAACGTCAGAGGTCCACGACTTTTGCCGTAGGTTTCCGAACCAGGTAATTCCGATTAAAGGTTCAGATAAACAAGAAATGGCAATTACACCGCCTAAACAGATTGATTACAATAAGCACGGTAAGAAGATCGGCAAAATGAAACAGTGGAACGTAGGTGTTTCGCAACTTAAAAAGGAACTTTATTCCTGGCTTGGAATTGACCGGCCCGATGAAGGGCAACCATATCCACCATGTTTCTGCCATTTTCCGCAATACGATGAATCTTACTTCAGAGGATTAACCGCTGAAAAGTATATCGAAAAAAAACGTATGTGGGTGAAGTATTACGAACGAAACGAACCGTTAGATATACGCATTTACGCCCGTGCCGCTGCAAGTATTTGCGGGCTGGATAGAAAAAAGCCCGCCGAACTTAAAACAATTGGCAGAATATCGGAACGGAAAGCCGAAGTAAAGAAGGTAGAAACAAAACAGAATGGGTTTGCTGGTGGTAGCTTTTGGCAATAGTATTCAATATTAATAAAATATCAATTACTAAAATCATACAACCCCGATTAATATTAGGTTTTCGGGGTTTGTTGTATTCATTCATTTACTATCCTTTTATCGTTCTGTTACTAAACTTTTGTTATTCTCTTGTTATACTCGGTCTATTCTTTTCTTTATTCGGCGCGGTTTGAACGAATTTTGACACAAACGAATATCATGCCTTACACCACCGAACAGCTTAACACATTAAATGAAGCCATTGCGCTAGGTGCGCTTACGGTTAAATATGCTGACAAAGAGGTTGTTTATCGGTCGTTACCGGATATGCTACGCGTTAAATCGCTAATGGAGGCCGATTTGGGGCAACCAAAAGCCAACCGAAAAGCACTTATTGAATATGACAGAGGTTTCTAGAACCTTTCTTGACAAGATTGTTGCTTACGTTTCGCCCCGTGCAGGATTATCCCGGATGGCGGCGAAACGGTCGTATGAAGCAGCAACCACTGGCAGACGGGGAAAGTCGTTCAAAAATGCGAACCAAACCGGGCCGAATCTTGAAATAGGTCAAGCATTACCCACGCTTCGCGCCCGTTCAAGGCACTTCGTTCGTAATAACGGTTGGGCAAATCGCGCTATTGATGCTATTGTTGGGAATGTCATAGGCGAAGGAATCCGACCCGCTCCGAAGAAATCAGAATCGGCCAAGGTTAAAAAAATTAAAGAATTGTGGGCAGATTGGGCAGGTACGAAGAAATGCGACTTTGACGGTAATTCAAACTTTTACGGACTGCAAAACCTTGTTATGCGGGAAATCGCTGAAGGTGGCGACTGTTTAATTTTCATCCGTAGAGTTACCCCGACCAAATCTGACCTATTGCCTATCAAATTACAAGTAGTCGAAGGCGACCAAATCGATCACGGCAAAGACGGTCCGAACGAAAAAGGTTATACCCGATTAGGTGTTCAGTTCGATACAGAAGGCCGCAAAATTGGTTTCTGGGTTTGGTCGAAGCATCCCAACGATATGACTGGACTTTTAAGCCAGACCGGATCTGAATTTTACTCAACAGATGATGTGATTCATCCGTTTGAGATTCTTAGAGCAGGACAAACTCGCGGCGTTCCTATGGGTGTAGCTGCGTTTATGAAGCTATCAGATTTTTCAGATTATGAAGATGCACAACTAGTTAGGCAGAAATGTGCCGCCGCTTTCGTGGCATTTATAAAAACTGACAAAACCGGAACCGATGCCCTTGAATCACTAGAGCCAGGAACTATTCAGTATATGAATGACGGGGAGGAAGTAACACTATCCAACCCGCCAGCTGCTGATGGTTACGACAGTTATTCCAAAAAGATCCTGCAAGGTGTAGCCGCTGCATACGGTATCACTTATGAAATGCTAACGATGGACTATTCAAATGTGAATTTTACCAGTGGCAGGATGGCGAAAATTGACATTACGAACCATTTCAAACGGTTACAATATCAAATGATTGTTCCGATGCTTTGTGTTCCGGTTTGGGAGAAGTTCATGGATGCCTGCATTATGACCGGGCTTGCCACCGCTAGGATACTTTGCACCGATCAAGACTGGACCGCTCCCAGGGTGCAGCAAATTGATCCAGTTAAGGAAACCAATGCCCGTATAGCCCAATTAGGCGCAGGACTGACCACGCTATCTGAATGTATCCGTGAAGATGGCCGCGACCCAGAGGAATTTTTTGCAGAATATAAGGCCGAACAAGATTTGCTCAAATCGCTAGGCATTGTTCTATCGTTTCAACCTGCACCCGACCCAATTGAACCGACCGACCTGAATGCTGACGTATTAGAACCCGAATTAGACGCAAAGGGCAAACCCGTAACGGACACAAATGGAAAGCCAAAAATGAAGGCCAAAACGCCCGATTTGAACCAAACCGCTGATACTTCAAAAGATGAAGTTCTAGCCGTGAAATTTGGTGTTGGTGGCACTACGTCAATTGTTGATATTCTTACCAACGACATTCTGACAGACGAACAAAAGAAAAACATTTTAGAAGTGCTTTTCAGCATTGATTCAGTCGCATCAAACAAAATGCTTGCCGGTGGAAAAACGCAAGCACAAAAAGACAAAGAGGCTAAAGCCGATAATACCGAAAAGAAATGACCAAGACAGTACAAACCGAACAAGCCTATTCACGGGCAGCCATAACTCCGAACAGCTTTGACAAGGCCGCTCGGACTTTTGACGTAGTATTTGCCACCGAAACGCCCGTACAGCGCAGGGGTTGGGATGGAGATTTTTTCGAAGTATTGGTGTGTAACCCGAAAAACGTCCGAATGGAACGGCTTAAACGTGGATTGCCCGTATTCGACAATCATCCGTGGGAAAAGAAAGCCACCGTTCAGCTAGGAAGATGTATAAATATCCGCTTTGAAGGCTCTGAAATGGTCGGAACGGTTAAACTCGGTGCAAGGGCTGATGAGGCACTCGTATCCGATTTGGAAAACGGCATTTTGGACGGTATTTCAGTTGGTTACAATGTGTACGAATTTACGCAGGATAAGACAATTATAGACAAGGAAACCCCGACACTTCGCGCTACCGATTGGGAACCAATGGAGGTCAGTTTTGCACCCGTGCAGGCCGATATAAACAGCAATATCCGCTCAAATGAGCAAAAAATATCAACAACCCTAATTATTAACAAAATGACAATTGAAGAAATTCGAGCAAAAGCAGACGACGGGCAAAAGGCTCGTTTGGATGCAATTATCTTGATTAGTCGCGCCGCCAAACTTGACGATGCGAAAGCCCTTGAATTGTACGAATCTGACAAAACCGTTGAGGTGATTCGTGCAGAAAACCCCGAAATTGTTGACACCCCCGCGCCTAAACCAGAACCTGAAAAGGTTGATTTGGAACAAGTTCGCAAGGATGCCACCGATTTGATGAAGTCCCGCCTTGATGCAGTACTTAAATCTACCCGTGCCGCTAATATCGATGATACGAAAGCTCTTGAATATTTTCAGAGTGATTCAACCATTGAAGAAATCCGGCAAGCAGTTATTGAACAATTTGTAAAAAAAGATCCAAAAATGATTAACACTGATTTGGGCACGGAAGCTATCGACAAAAAAAGAGGTGCGATTGAATCCGTCATTTTAAACCGCGTTGCCCCGGCAACTTTCAAGGCTGAACGTAGCGAATTTAGCAATATGTCCATGTTGGAAATGGGTAAAGTTATGCTCGCTGAACGCGGTATAAACTTTGCTACCATGAACAAGGACGAATTGGCTCGTGCTATCATGTCCAGTCGTACCCTTTCCACCTCTGATTTTCCCTATTTGCTCGAAAATGTAGCAAACAAAATGCTTCGCGCCGATTACGTAGGTGTACCCGAAGTTTGGGGCAACATTTCCAGCCAAACCAGCGCATCCGATTTCAAGGCTAAAACAATGTATCAGGTCGGTTCAGCTAACGGTATGACCGAAACCCCCGAAGGAGGCGAAATCAAATACGGCAAATTGGTTGAAGCCAAACAGTCCTTGCAGTTGAAAAGCTACGCAGAAGGTCTGTTGTTTACCCGTCAGATGCTTATCAATGACGATTTGAGCGCATTCAGTAAGATTCCGCAGAAGTTCGTTCAGGATTGGGATGCAAAACGTGGTGATTTGGTTTGGGCTATGATTACCGGCAATGTTACCGTTGGTTCTGCTGCCTTGTTCCATTCTACTCACGGCAATTTGGCCGGAACTGGTGCAATCCTTTCCGATGCAACTCTGAAAGCCGCTATCACGGCCATGAAGTCGCAGAAGGATTTGAGTGGAACTCGCCCAATTCGTGTACAACCGAAGTATTTGATCGTTTCCCCGGATTACGAATTTACTGCCCTTGCACTGCTTACCACAATCATCCCGAACGCCGTATCATCCGTAAACGTTCTGTCCTCTTTGGGCTTGACCGTTATTGTTGAAAACCGTTTGTCCGGTAAGGCTTGGTATTTGGCCGCTGATCCTAACGCTGTTGAAGGTCTGTATCACGCTTATTTGGACGGTGCTGAAGGCTTGCGTTCCTATCGTGAAGAATCCTTTGATGTGGATTCCTTGAAGTTGGCCGTTCGTGCTGATTTCGGTGTGGCTGCTGTTGATTATCGCGGTTGGTATAAAAACGCTGGCGAATAAATAAACGGGTGGGGCTTAACCGCTCCACCCTACTGTTAAACCAATAAAATCATTATAAAATGAAAAATTTCATTCAAGAGGGCGAAAATATTAACATCGTTGCTACAGGAGCGGTCGTTTCTGGTGTGCCCGAATTGTTCGGCAAAAAGGTTGTTATTCCCGTAACTGATGCCGCAAGTGGCGAAACTTATGCCGCTATGACTAAGGGCGTTTTTGAACTTGATAAAGTTACCGGAGTTATTACCGCTGGAGATCAATTGTTTTGGGACGTTTCCGAACTCGAAGTAACCGCCACCGCCCAGGGGAATACGTTTATCGGTTATGCCGCTGAAACCGTTGCATCCGGCGCAGCCACTATTAAGGTTATTTTGGTTGATGCTCCACAGATGGCTGCAAATGTGGCTATCCCGACCGGAACGGATGCAGCCGCTGGTATTGCTGGTGTTAATGCTATCCTGCTCGCTTTGAAACGCGCCGGATTGATGATCGCAGACGCATAAATGAGCCTATTTGACGCATGCCAGTCCGCTATGATTTCCACCACTCAAAAAGTGTTCGGGGATCTAGCGGTTTGGTATCCGTCAGACCACGGAGATACTCGCACGGGTTTAGTGTACTACAAATGCCCGACCGATGCAATTGTGATCGGAACGGACAAAGTAGAATACAGACCATTCAACTACTCAATAGAGTATATGGATACCCAATTCTTAGGGCTTAAAGATGCTGTTGATGGTGGAAACGTAGAGCGTATCGAAGTGAAAGGAATTACCCTGGCAATTCGTCAAGTAGTACAGACTTCAGACGGAAAAACCCTGATTGCTTACGGCGAAAAATCTGAACCGAATGACTGACTTTGTAAAAATGGAATTGGATTTAGTTGAACTGATTGCTTGCGATTTGTTCGATGCGTACCAAATGCCGGAGGACGAAAGTAAGTTGGTTCGGAATTTCGCAAAGCCGCTGGTTTTAATAGCTTATTCCGGATCTGATTATTCCGGTCCCGACAATTTGGCTATTGTATCGCAAGCAGATAATGCGCGTTTTGACATCGAAATTAGAGCATCAAAGCGGATTACGGCACTATCAACCGCCCGAATCGTTGCAACCAGGCTGCAAGGCTATAAACTTCCACGGTTCGACAAGATTACGCTAACCAGTCAGGGTTATACTGAAGGATGCGCCCCGAACAATTGGAATTACAGACTAAGCATTGCAATGACTGGAATTTGTATGGAGCAGCAACCCGAACAGTGGTACAATTTGCTTAAAGAATACGAAGTCAGTGAAGTATAAGAACCTATACGGCTTATTAGCTTTTTCCGCAGACGGAAAAGACTATATATCACAAAAAGGCCAAACTATCAGCCTACCTGAAAACAATGATACTGTTAAAACGTGGGCAGCCAAAGGATTTATTCAACTAATTAAAAACAAAAAATAAGATGCCAGATACTTTTTTACATGGTGTTGAAACCGTTCAAGTTGCGGCTGCCTCTGGAACAATTACCACGGCCAAAACCGCAGTAATCGGATTGATCGGCACTGCTGAAGTTGGAACGGCTCAAACGCTTGTGCTGACAACCAATGCGGCACAGGATATTGCGGCTTTCGGTGCCCACACCGGACCAGATGATACTATTGCATTTTCCCTGCAACAAATCAGACTAGAACACCCCAATGCGGTTGTTTTCGCAGTCAGTGTAGGTAATAAGGCCAGTGCGCCCGATGCTACTGATTTTGTCGGTGCAGTTGATGCACTTACAGGCGTTAAGACCGGACTTAAACTGTTCGATAATTGCCGTGCTATTTACGGCTTTACACCGAAGGTCTTTATCGCACCTGGTTATTCAGCAGTTGCGGGTGTTATCGTAGCACTGAAGGCCGTTGCGCTAAAATTCCGTGGTTGTTGCTACCTAGATTCGACCGCCGCAATGCCATACGCTACGGCTCTAGTCGCTCGCGGTGTTTCCGGTATATGGAACTCCAGTGACTATCGTGCTAAACTGATTTATGGTGGTATAGATTTTTCCGGTGATGCTTTCCCCGCTTCGGCTTCGTGTGCTGGATTGCGGTCGTTTGTGGATAATACCGAAGGATTTTGGTACAGTTCATCCAACCACAACTTAAAAGGTATTCCGGCCTTAGAAACCCCGCTACAATGGGAACTTAACGATGATACTTGCGAAGTGAATATGCTGAACGCACAAGGCATTACAACCTTTGTAAATGTGTACGGTTCAGGTATCCGCGAATGGGGCAATAGAAATTCAGCTTTTCCGACCAATACTGATGCTAGGACGTTCGAAGCAGTTCAGAGATTGGACGACATCACTTCGGAAGCTATCGAACAGGCTATGTTGCCTTATTTAGATAAGCCAATGACTCCGGCTATGATCGACTTGGTTTGCAACACGGTAAACACCTATTTCAATAGTCTGATTTCACGCGGTGCGCTTATTCAAGGATCTGTTTGTACGTTCGATGCAGAAAGAAACACCACTGAAAATATGGCCGCTGGTAAATATGTCTGGACTAAAACCTTTATGTCAGCAGTACCAGGTGAACGCTTTACGTTCTACTCTGTCATCGACACATCACTTTTAACTAACCTTTTAACCGCTTAACCCTATGGCAACAGCTATTATCAAAGATGCCAATGTGTATCTGAACGGCACGAACACCAACGGTTACGCTAGTGAGGTTGTTCTGCCCGAAATTGCCCCTACAATGGGCGATGTTACCGCGCTCGGTTCAATTGGAACCACAAAATATTTTCAAGGCTTTGAGCCGATGGAATGTTCAATCAAATGGAGCGCACCGAACAACGATGTACAGAAAGCCTGTTTGGATATTTCCGAACCGGTTGAACTGATGATCCGTGCAAGTCGTGACGTTTACGGTGCGAACGATGAACATACCGAGGAACCAGTTACCTACTTTTTAACGGTTAAGAACGCAGGCTTTTCGCTTGGTTCGCACAAGGCCAAAGAGAACAACGAACGCGAGTCAAAATTCAGCGTTCAGCGTATCAAAATGGTTCAGAACGGTTCGGACGTATTTGAGTTGGATATACCCAACAAAATTTATTCCGTTGGCGGTGTGGACAAGCTCAAAAAGTACCGCGACAATTTAGGACTTTAAAATTAAATCCCGTCCGTAGCAAATCGGACGGGGTTACTCAAAAAAACAAAACAAAATGAAAACAGAAGTAATATTATCAGACGGACGGATTGCCAAACCAAAGAAATGCAAGGTTAGGGATTTAGCGCAAGCCGAACAGCAGCCAAAAGGCAAAGAGCATTTAGAAAAGTACGCAATGATGGCCGCAAAGCTCGAAATTGACGGTAAAACGGTAGTTCTGGAGGATATACTTGATTTATACGAGGACGATATGCTATTAATTTCAGAGCTTTTTATCGATGAGGCTGAATTAAAAAACGCACAATCCCATTAGAGGACATCGCTAGTTTCTCTGTCCATTACTCGATGGGATTAGACAAAGTATTTGAAATGGACGCGGCTTTATTTGAAAAGTTCTTAGACATAGCAATACAATCAACAAACAATGGCTGATAAGAAAATGAAACTTGGTTTAGTACTTTCCGCAACGGACAAAATGAGCCGTGTGGTAAGCCAAGCCGCCGATAAGTCAGCATTAAAGATGAAGAAATTCGAAAAGGCTGTTAGCGCGGCCAATTCGGTTTCTAATAAGATGTTTGTAGCCGGTGGTGTTATTGCTGCTGGGTTAATTAAATCTATAAAGGCCGCAGAAGATGCAGCTTCAGCCAATGCGAACCTAGAGCAGACATTTAAAACGATGTGGGGCGCGGCATGGTCGAAGGATGCAGCCAGGGCCGCCGAAAAGATGGCCGAGAAACTAGAGTTTCAAATCGGTGTAGATGATGAGGTGATTAAATTAACGATGGCTAAAATTGCCACGTTTAAAAATCTATCGAGTCAGTCCGCTATGCTTGACGGAACATTCCAGCGCGTAACACTTGCAGCCCACGATATGGCAGCGAAGGGATTTGGCGAAGCATCCCAAATGGCTGTAATGCTAGGCAAGGCAATTAACGACCCGCTAAACATGACTAAAGCATTAAAACGCACTGGTGCGATTGATGCTGGCGATGTTGTGACTATCGAATCTATCGCAAGAGTAAAGGGGCTAAAGGCTGCGCAGGAGGCTCTTTTATTAGCCGTTGAAAGGCAAGTTAAGGGAACAGCCGAAGCAACCCGCAAAACATCTGATTTAATCGTTATGAGCGTTGGCGAAATATCCGAAGCTATCGGGGGTGTATTCACTGGCTCAACTGATAAGGCAAAAAATAATATCGGAGCAATTACCGAAAAGATTACGGGATGGATTGGAGAAAATAGAGGGCTGATTATTACGATTGCAAAAATAGCCGTTGGATTGTTTGCGCTAGGCGGAGCGATTCGAGTAATCACAATGATTGCTACCACTATTAAAGGTTTAACGATTGCTTTCAATGCAATTAAGTTCGCAATATTTGCAGTCCGTTTTGCAGTATTCAGTATGAATTTGGCATTTTTAGCCAGTCCGATATTCTGGATACCTGCCGCGATTGCCGCCGTTGGTGTTGCTGTTTATCTATGTTGGAAAAAGTTCGCAACATTCCGTGCCGTAATTCTCACGGTTTGGGATACGGTTAAAGGTTTTGGGAATGTACTGAAAAATTATGTAGTTGATCGCGTTACGGGCTTACTGTCCGTTTTGGGGCACGTTGGGGCAGCATTATCCGCATTGTTCCAAGGCAAGTTTAAAGTGGCAGCATCCGAAGCCCTTAAAGCGGTGGACGGTCTTACGGGTGTCAGTGCTACGGTTAAAGCCGTACAGGGCACGGTTAAGGTGGTCCAGTCCGTTCCGGATAGTTATAATAAAAACCTTTCCAACGAACAAGGTGTTAAAGCTAAATCGGGCATTATGTTACGCGGCAATAATACCCAAACCGTTACATACGCGCCTGTAATGAATTTCGCACTAGGAGCCAGCGGCGCAGATGTAACCAAAGCAAGCCAAGACGCACAACGCGACTTTGAAGCTAGAATGAAGAAATGGGATTTGAATAAAAACCGCCTAGCCTTCCAATAATGTTTATCCAACTCGGAACATATAAGTTTGAAAATGCCGTACTGCCTCAATCATGGAGCAGTTCAAATGAAACTGTTTACGCGCAGATTCCAATAATTAACGGCAAACCCGTTTTACAGGCTGTCGGTGAAGCTCTTGCAGAATTAAGCATATCCGTTTACTTTTCAGCCGAATTTTGCAACCCACAGGCCGAACTAGACAAGTTAAACCAGAGCCGTTCAAATCGTGAAATCTTACCCATGATTAGCGGTTCAGGTCGCAATTTCGGAAAGTTTGTTATAAGCAAGATCGATCAGGATAATTCAGTTTGTAATCCTGATGGTTCCATTTCGGGAATGTCTGTTAGCATAAGTCTGATTGAATACAATTCATACATAGAAACCAAAGCAACGGGAAAGGCTCTGACTTCATCCGCACCCGTTACCGAAGTGGCCAAGATCCAACCGAAAGGCATAGCATTAAGTATTCAGAGTGATATAGATACGGGCAAGACATCCGCTAGTCAAATTTCTAAGGACTCGCAAACCCAACCAACGGTAGGTAAGTTCAATAAAATCAAGGAAAACGCTCAAAAGGCCAAAGACGCTTTTAATTCAGCCAATGAAAAGATAAACAAGACCAAAAAATTAGTTTATCGCGTTCAAGGTTTATATACCGCGCTTGGTCAGGCGCAGACCGCTGCTGATTTGGTCAGAGTTGCCGCTGAATCTAATTCATTTGACGACTTAATGAACGCCAATGTACTACTAGAGGGTGCAGTGAACAGTATTAATGATTCAAGTGCGCCATTGGCTGCATTCATAGGTTCAAGGGAGGGCGGCGAATGATGAACTATACAACTAAATCCGGTCAAACTTGGGGCGCAATAGCTTGGGAAATGTACGGCACAATGTCGGGCATTAAAACTCTAATTGAAGCGAACCCTAATATTCCGGTTGATGCACAGTTCACCGGTGGGCAAATCGTTCATGTTCCAATTGTAGATGATCTTACCGTAACGGCTAAAACCAATGTACCGTGGAAGTGATTAAAGCAACGGTTAAGATGATTTGGAACTCAAAGGACGTAACCGCCGATGTTTCCAAATACCTATCTGCCTTTACCTATACAGATAGGGAGGAAGGTATGGCCGATGATGCGACGTTCGTATTTGACAATTCAACCGCTTTGTGGTCAAACGAATGGTATCCAACCGAAGGCGACACAATCGAGGCCGAAATAATCTATAACGGTATTATCAAATGTGGACTGTTCCAAGTCGATGAGGTTACACTTTCTGGCGTTCCTGACATGATCGAGATTAAAGCTATTGCCGCAGGAATGACAAAGGCATTACGCACCAGGAACTCGAAAGCGTTTGAAAAACAAAGTTTGAAACAAATCGCTCAATATTTCTGCAAAAAACACAGTTTAAAGCTGGTCGATAATAACGCCAAATTAAGCGATATTCAACTGGAGCGAAAAACGCAAGATAACCAAACGGATCTAGCTTTTCTTTATTCAGTGGCAAAAGAATACGGCTTTATGTTTTCAATTCGAGCCGATCAATTGATTTTCCTAACCTACGAATATTTAGACAGCCAGGAATCTATTAAAGATTTAGATAAGTCGCAGGTAGGTAATTATTCAATCACTGAAAAGACCTACGATACTTACCAGGCTGCCATTGTTCAGTCGCATAATAAAAAGATTGGAAAGGCAGTACCAAACAAAGGATATATTCTACAAGGCGACACATATGTAATTCGAGGTGGTGCAAAAACAACCGCACAGGCTGAGGCTGCTGCTAAATCAGGGCTATTTGATAAGAATAAGCTAAAGCAGACCGCCACTATTTCAAACATTGAGGGCGACACTGATTTACATTGTGGTGTAAACTTTAATCTTACCGGATTTGGACAAGGATCGGGCAAGTATCACGTAATGGATTCAACTCACAGCGTTACAGATTCAGGCTATACAATAAGCCTTAATTTAAGAAAGACCGGGCTATTACCCACCGCTAAAATGGTAACTAAAAAATGATGTACTACGGCATACTTTCCGAAGTGGACTATCCTAATAAGGTTGCGCGGGTCTTTATTGAATCGCTCGGAATCGTAACGGATTGGGCAACGTTACCCGGTGCGCTCAAATCAAATAGAATCTTTGCTGATAAACAGCAGGTCGCAGTAATCAAAACAGACGAGGATTGGGAAATATTGGGCGAAATACCTACGGATGGAAGTGTACCTACTTGGATAAACGACCATACTGAAGGGCACGAATTTTCTGACGGTGCAAAAGTTACTTATAATGTTTTAACCCACGAACTAACATTTTCCGATGTGGAGAATGTCGTTATAAACTGCAATGTGAAAATTAACGGCAATATCGAAGCTACCGGAAATGTAAAAGGATTGGATTGCTTGGCCGGAACTAAATCATTAAGCGGACACACGCACGGAGCAGGATTATTAATATCTGCAACACCAGGCGCACCCGTAACTGGAACAACTGGAACGCCATTATGAAAACAATAGATCTAAATAACCCCGGCCAATATCTAACTGGAGCCGATGCTATCCGTCAGAATTGGCAGATAATTCTAAATACTATAAAAGGTAGTGATCCGTTAAGGCCAAATTTTGGTTGTGGCATTTTCGAGTACATCGACAAACCTTTGAATTCTTCCATTTCGGATATGTCTGCTACGATTATTTCAGACCTGGAAAAGTGGGAACCGACCGTTAAAATTAACCAGGTAAAAATCGTTGTATCTGGATCTAGCGTTTCCGTTTCTATTTACGGCAAACAAACATTAACAAGTCAAGACATAACGGCCATTGTGCCACTTTCTAGCCTTACCACTGACAGCGGATTAGTCCGTATATATTCTGATAACTACAATAAAGAAAACTATGGATAAGCCCGTTTTTGTTCAAGTCGATACGCCCACAATATTAGCAGAAGTGTTGGCAGATATGCAATCCTTAATGGGTTACGAAATAATGCCCGCTACACCAGAATATGCAATTGCTTCATGCTTGGCGTATCACAAAACTTTGACCCTAAACCGAATCAATTCAGCCGGATTAAGTCAATTAGTACAGTTTGCCACCGCCCCAATCTTAGACTATTTGGCCGAGAATATCGGCGTAACAAGATTACCAGAAGAAAAAGCGACTTGTACGGTACGGTTTAATATTGTTCCTGGCCATTTACAGGTTCTTATTCCACTAGGAACAAGGGTATCCAGTGCAGACGGAACGGCCATATTTGAAACGGTGGACGATTATACGGTAGAGGTTGGAGTTAATACGGCTGATATTATCGTAGAAGCACAAACCGCAGGATTAGCCGGAAACGGTTACGAAATTGACACTATCACGAACATTTTAGATCCTTACGCATTTGTTAGTTCAGTTGCGAATTTAGATGCCACAACCGGCGGAAGTGATGCGGAAACAGACGAACAGTTACGGGCACGAATAAAACTCGCTCCTGCTCAATTCAGTGTGGCAGGATCTAAACAAGCCTATGAATATTGGGCAAAAACAGCAAGTCCGCTGATTAAATATGTCAATGTAATGACTTATTCGGATGATATTACAATTCCGGTCGGTACAGTTCAGATATTTCCGCTATTGGATAGCGGTGTTTTGCCTTCACCTGAATTAATCGCAGAGGTGCTGAATATTTTAAGTTCTGATTCTGTCCGACCATTAACGGATACGGTTACAGTAATAGCTCCGGTCCATGTTGCCTATGACATAGAAATTACGGTTACAAAGACAAAGGATGCACCTTCCACTATTGCTGATGATATTAAAGCTGCCGCCGTTCAATACTGTTACAACCGAACCAAAGGAATAGGATTGGATATAATCAATTCACAAATCGAAAAAGCCTGTTCTATTACTGGAGTATATGACATATCGGTAACAATCGTACCGGACGCAGCCACGCTAACGGGCGACAATTTAATACTTGCCAATAATGAAGTTGGATTGCTCTATTCCGATCCGTCTGTAACAATTAGCGGAACAGCAAATGAGTAAATTATTAGCCACCGTTAGCGGCATCCTAACGAACGATGAGGCTTTTCTACCATCAACCGATGGGGTAATTGATTCCTATGCCTTTGCTACGGGTCAGTTTAAGGTTTATTATGGGGCTACCGAAGTGACAAATGGTGCATCATTCTCGATTGTATCAGAATTAGACTGTACCGGTGTAATTTCAAACGTAAAAGGTTCTAAGGGAGTTTATTCTGTATCTAATGTTTCAAGTGATAAACCGTTTGGATTATTAACCGTATCGGCTTATTATGCAGGATCTAAAATATACCGGACATTTAAGGTTGCAAAAGTTTATAAAGGTACAATTGGTGAAGTGCCATATCCCGATTCTGTTTATGAAATTCAACCCGATTCAAGGGTGGTTGTTAAATCCTCAATTGGCTTAGATCCTGTAAATGTAAATTTCTTTTTTTATAAGAATGAAAACGGATTAAGGGAAGTTGCTAATTGCTATTCAAGTCTATACTATTCAATCGATGGTAAAACGTGGATTTATTATAATGATGTAGAGCAGGCGTATGATTATGTACAAATAGGGATAGGTGATAATTGGCAGGCTGTTAAATGTGTTTCATATACTGTTGAGGCTTGTAACGAAATCTATACTGCTGCGGTCAGTATTATCCGTATTGTTTCAGAAATTTCAATCGAATCCGTAGGAACACAAACAAAGATAGGCGCGTCCGCAATTGCATCAAGTAGATTAGGCCAATTCTTTACAGAGGTGTCGAATCAGTTTGACAATATCGATCTATCCCCCATGATGGTTTATATTGATACGGTGGACGAATCCGCCCTTCCATGGCTTGCAGAGCAATTCGATGTAGAAGGTTTTAAGGGTTTCGATTTATGCCAAACTACGGAACAAAAACGCGCCATAATACGGAACGCAATAAATCTGCATAAAATCATAGGTACGGTGGCAGGTATAAAGCAAGCCTGTTCGATAATAGGCTATCAACCAAAGTCTATTGAGGAAAATGTACCAATTGTTCCGGCCGGACCTGATGTGTGGTGCGCATTTCGATTAAGATTAAGCCCTGATGATTTGAGTCAATTCGATTCGGATACGCTTACAAAACTTCGGACTTATATAGAATACTATAAAAATGCCCGATCAATACTTGCTGAAATCTATTTCGATATAGATATGAACGATTCGTTCAGCCTAACCGATGATCTTAACTTGACAAGCATAGTTACAGACCCAGGAGATTATAACCTTGATTTTTCACGCGACTTCAGCTAAACAAAACTTCAAATAATGGATACAAAAACAGTCTTACATGATTTAGTTAATTCCGTACTGACTACCAACGGAACGGGAAGTATTACGGCAGCCCAAGTTAATGCGCTACTTGACCGGATTATTGATGCCCAGCACACACCAGCCGGAGCAGTACAGATTTGGGCAGGCCTAAACGCAAACATTCCGGCTAATTGGGCGTTATGTGACGGCACTCATGGATACAGCCAAACGGAATATGCCGATTTGTTCGCGGCATTAGGTGGCAATTTGTCGCCGTGGGGAGTTGATGCAGGTACAGGATCATTTAGCTTGCCGCTGATTAGGCTATATGATAATGTAATTCAGGCCAACCCGCTAAGTGACGGAACACAAGACTATTTGCCGAGTTTAGGCGAGCAAGGCGGCGAAAAAACACACGTACTGACTACGCTAGAAATGCCATCACACGCACATACATTGCAAACGGTTGATAAGGCTAGGGGCGGGGCAGTTGCAGCGTATGACTATCAGGTGAACGGACCAACGCTGAAAAATACCAGTTCGGTCGGCGGCGGTCAAGCGCACAACAATATGCCACCATACACCGCAATGTATTACATAATTAAGCTGTACTAAGATGCGTATAAATATTTTAGATTACTTGGATTACCTTTTAACGGGTGAACTCCACACAGAGGATGAAATATGCCTACACGGACGGTTGAGCCTCGAATTTAACCACAACGGTCAGACTTGGACGGAATCGGGCGACAATATGATAGTCAATACAGGCCGATTGGGTCTGTTTCAAGGCTTGGCAAGTGTGGCCAATAAGTTTATCGCAAAGGTTCAAATCGGTACAAACGACACCACGCCAGCCTTGACCGATACGGCTATAACTGCACCTGTTGATATAACCATAACAAGCCAGACAGCAACGCCAACTGGCGCGACAATCGGGTTTACAATAGGTTCAGCAACGGGCAACGGTACAACTTTTAATGAATTTGGCCTGATTCTGGCCGATGGAACTCTATTCAGTCGGAAAAGCTGGACACCGATCAATAAAATCGCGGATTTGACAATTAACGGCACTTGGGTAATTTCATTTATATAAAATAGTATGATAAAGCACAGAATTGGCAACGATTTGCCCTTAGTTTTAAGAGTTTACAGAGATACAGAAGCAGGCATTCCAGAATTGGAAAACTTTACAGCCGCAAGTCAAATCAGCGTAATAATGTCGCATATACACGATGCACATTCAGTCGGTTTTAATCTACCTATCACATTCGAGGTCAAAGCGGCTCAACTCGAAGTACTTTGCCCCGCCAACCCATCGGATAGGCTCGGAATGTATCGTGCTGTTGTAACTTATACCAAAGCAGGAAAAGTTTATACGTTCGATTTCGAGCAAATCCAGTTCGTTCAGACCAGCGAGGAAGCGAACCACGACAATGATACCGAGGTAATTCTAACAGGTGCAGTCCATGTCAATCGTGACGGTGCAAATGCTTACGAATTATGGAAATCGTTCAATCCTGATTCAACCCTGACCGAACAGCAATGGAGCGCGCAAAACGATACGAATCGGGCAGAATCGGAGGGGTTCAAAAACGAAGCGGGTCAATCTGCTTATAATGCAGCGGTCTTGGCAGATACGGTACTAGACCTAAAAAACGACACGCAAACGCTCAAAGAACAGGCTGATGCGCTCAAGCAAGCTACCGATTTAGTCGCAGCCGATACGCTTTTATTGCGGAACGAAGCGGAAGGGTTTAAAACGACCGCATCCGAAAAGGCTCAAATTGCTACGGATGCTGAAGCCGAAACACTGATTTTAAAGGGGCAGACCGAAACGCTGAAAAACTATGCAGCGGGATACAGTGAAACGGCTGAACAGGCTAAGATTGACACGGTGGCACAGGTCGGAATCGCTTCGACTAAGGCGGGCGAATCCGCTCAATCCGCAATCGAAGCGAAGGCGTACCGTGATGCAGCCGCCTCTATGGTTACGTTTGGCCCAGCAATGCCTCCATATGCAGATTTGGCCGCATTGATAGCCGCAAACCCTGACCATGCACGTACACACCTCTCGATTGATAATGGCAATTGGAATTACTGGAATGGTTCGACTTTTGTGGCAGGTGGGGCGTATCAGACAGTAGCGGATTATGCGTTGAAGGCAGACGCAAAAAGAGCCGAATCGAAAACAAAAATAAGGGCATTCGATCTTATTCAAAAGGGATATGTTTACCACATGGTGGACGGACATGGCCCTTACAAAAACGCATTATATGATTGTGCCGCATTTCCAGTATCTATGGGAATGGAGTACATAATCACAGAGCCAGGTCTATGCGTTGTTTTGTTTTATTCAGCAATACCATCAACAGAAAGCCTTATTAGTGTGCTTAACTTGCCAGCCGGAGGTAAATTTATAACCCCGGAAGGATGCAATTATATTGCCATTGATTTCCTAACAAAAGAGGATATTAATGACTATAAAACTATATTTCTTTCGTTATCTGACATTAATAACATACTACAAAGTATAATTGAAATACAAAATGATTCCAAAAATGTAGGTATGCCGTTCACTATTGGGTTATTGCCATTAAAGGCATATAACATTATGACTGGGAACGGGCCAGGGGATTCAGAATTTTATGATTCAGTCGTAAAAAGCTGCGACGATAATACTGTATATAAATTATTAGGAAGTACTATTTATATTAATTTTTATAACGGTATTCCATCGGCTGACACATTCATTTCATCACTTGACGGTAGCGGTGTTGATGAGTTTACAACGCCGGAGAATTGCACACATTTGACATTTCTATATTTGGATCACCCAGACATTACTTTTTACGAATCGCAGTTTTTAATAAAAAAACAAAGCCTTCTTAATGTACATAATACATTACTCGCCAATTTAAATCAAAATGTAAGTGAAATATCCAATGACATTTTTGTAATTTCAAAAGAGAACAAGCCGCTTACAAAATTTGCTTTAGTTGGGGACTCACTTACCGCCAATGAAATAGGCGGTAATATTCCTACCGATTTGGACGAAGGGTCAACAATGCGACCAATGCGCTTGTTGACTAACAACTTTCCACGTAGGCTATATGACGCATGGAACTGGAATAAACCCAAATGGAGGAGATTAGATCACGCAGACTGGACTAAATCAGCATTTGCAACATTTGACGCCTCCGCCATGTTTGAGGGAACGCAAGAGGTTTATCATAAGGCCGAAACGTTGGGCGCATATATTGAAATCGTAATCCCAAGTGGGTACGAACATTTCGCTCTTTTATGCCATCAACTGGAAGGACTTGGAAAATTGAATGTAACACTAAACGGGGGTGCAATAGGAACATTTGAAAACCCATATTATAACGCCAAGGTTGAAACAAACATCGTCGTAACATCGTCCATTGTTCCTGAATTGATTGCGCATGGGCCATCTCAAATTGACCTAAACAAGACCGGTAGTAGTATTACAGGAAATCCGTACCATGTTGTCGAATTCAATAATTTACCATCAGGACAAGCCAACACGCTACGTTTTACGTGTAATGATGCTACCCAGTGCAATGTTTGGGGTGGATTTTATTGGACTGGAAACACGATGGTTGTGATTAACATTGCGCACGGTGGGCATACAACAACCGACTTGATGGATCAACATTTACAGGATGAGTTATATGATGAAAATTATGACCATATAATTTTTGAGGTTCCAATAATGAACAATTTGCGGCTAACATTAGCACAAACGCAAACAGATTTAGAAGCAATTATATTGGCATTGTCGGGAAAAGATGTTGTTTTTACATCTTGCAACATGGGAGGTCTTTCAATTACTTACGATTGCAATATGTGGATATTACCCGAATGGAATGATCCTAACATGGTCGAAATAAATGATAGAGCAAAAACTGTAATGGTTGCGAAAGGGTCAAAATACATAGACATCCTCGATTATTTCATAAAATTAACGGAATCAAGAGGGGGTACACTGAATGGCGGAGAAGGCGGCTTATGGTACACGCATGACGGCCAACATGGAAACGAAGCCGGTTGTAGAGAATGGTTTAATATATTAGTTAGAATGTGGCCTACTATACACCATAAGGCTATTTTATAAAGACTGATTTATTCTAAACTGTAAAATACCCCCACCACACACCCAAAATCAGGCGGCAAAAACTATCCTAATATTAACCAAACCGTTAACCCCACACCCGAAATGAAAAATCCCAACCCAACCGATAACGGAGGCGGATTGCCAAATTTCATTTAAACGCTCAAACAATTAACAATATGACCCTACTCGGAACAATCCTAATCGCAGCCGCCACAGGTATAGGCGGTTCGCTGTTAACCATGCCAATCCAAGCCAAAGCAGCCAATTCAAAAGCACTCGAAACGCTCGAAAAGGTTTACGGCACAATAATTAAAACTCTAAACAATAGGGTTGATAAGCTCGAATCCGAACTGGAAAAACTTATTCCGAAGCGGTGCGATAAAAAGAACTGCGCGAATAGAATACCGCCAGTCGAATGAAAGAATTGGTACGCAGTATTGCAGCCCAATTCGGATACGAATACGAGGTAATTCAATCGTTTCTCAATGTAGAAACAGGCGGCAGGGGGTTTAATTCGGACGGTAAAATTATGATCCAATTCGAGCCTGTCTGGTTTAAACGTAGAGAGCCGTATGCACCAAGCGGGAATTGGTCGGTTAATAAGGTCGATGTTCAATCTAGGGAATGGCAGGCTTTTAATAATGCGTTTTCGATTGATGCGGATTCAGCAATGGAATCCACTTCAATCGGTATAGGTCAAATCATGGGCGGGCACTGGAAGCGGCTTGGTTATAATTCGGTCGGTGCGATGTGGGACGATGCGAAAAAGGGTATTGATAGGCAGATTTGGCAAGTGTGCCAATTTATCCATACCGATGCGAATTTAGAAAAGTCCGTAAAAAGGCGGGATTGGTCTAATATCGCCTATGTGTATAACGGTTCGGGTTACAAAGCATTAGCCGTAAAACTAGGCAGAACGCCCTATGATGTTTCGATGCGGAATGAATATTTAAAACTAAAAAAATAATGGATGAATGCAGTAAGATTTTCCAATCATACCGAAAGGACTTTTTTAGGAAAATAAGCCTTGCTGACGTTCGGGAAATTATCAAGTTTGAAACGATTATACGAAGTTATTTAAAAATGGAACGGTTACTAAATGAACTACGCAAAACAGATGAAACGGTGGCTTAAATGGTATTGGCTGCAAATAAAACTATACAAATGAAAAAATTCATATCTAATATGTTTTCCGGCGGTTCTGAAATCAGTTCAAAGCGGGTAAATGGTACTATTGCCTATTTAGCTTGCACCGTTGCGATTTGCGTATGGTATTCTGAACACATACCGTTGTTGCTCGCTTCGGCCACATTGTTATTAGGTGCAAGCCTACTCGAAAAGAAATGAGCAAATACGCTTATTTAGTCCTGTTTGCCTTGATATGTTTTATTGGTGGATACTTTGCCAATAATCTAGGCAATAAGGCCACTACGGAGCAGGAAACATCGATACAAACCGAAATAGACAGCATTGGACAAGTTGTTTCGGTTAAACTACGCACTGATACGCTCAAAATTACTCAATACAGGGAAAAGCTAGTACATGATACGGTTTATGTCGATTCGGTCCGCAATTTACCAACAACAAGCCAGGTCGAATACTTTTCTAATCAAACCGGCTCGGAATGTTCGCTAATTGCCGATACTACCGATGTGGGCGAACCTGATACGTCCGTTATTTGCCCAATTCTAGCGATTCGGAACGCTAATATATTAATCGCTAAAGGGAAAGTTGCAGCAGAAAATGTCGATTCATTGCAGATTATCCTGGACGGTCGAGGGTTAATTATTTCGGACTACTCAAAACAAGTTAAGGCAATGGATGAGTTGATCGGGATTAAAGACAGAAAGGCTGAATTATCCAGAAAAGAAGTGAAAAAATGGAAGCTTATTAGCGCGGGCGCAGTCGGGCTATTAATACTGAAACTATTTATTTAAAAAAAACAAAATGACCAACTACGATTTAGCTAGGGAGTATGTCAATAAATATTTAGAACTTAATTCACAAAACGGGCATCAATATTCGAAGCGGTTCATTGCTACGGTTATGCACGAAGAAAACCCCGGAAAGTTTAGTAGTATCGAAATGGCAAGGGGTGCAGTTCGAGGCGTAACGGGATGCCATGGTAAAACAAGAGCAAAAGGCAAAGAAGAATTAAATAAAGCCTTTGCGCTTATGGAGTCGCCAGTAATTGAACTGATGAATCCCGAACCGTTTATAATCCCGAAACAATATAAAAAAGCACTATTTATTGCCGATTTACATTCTTTATTCTGTGACCAAAAGGCTCTAAAAATAGCAATAGAATACGGTATTGAAAGGAAATGCGATTGTGTAATAATTTTGGGCGACCTATGCGATTATTATCAACATTCAAGATTTTCAAAAAACCCCGATATAGTTCACAAATTTGAGGGCGAAAATGATTTAGTAAAGGATATTTTAGAATTGCTGCAAAGAACATTCGGAAAGGTCTTTGTAAAATTGGGAAACCATGACGAGCGCAGGGAAAAGAAGATACATGAACTAGCCGCACAATTCGATAACTTAAAAGGACTTGAAAAATACGAAGATTGCTTCATGTTTGACCGTTCGACTGTGGAGTTTATCGAATCATACCGGATCATTAAGTTTGGCAAGCTGTTCGGAATGCACGGGCACGAATATCAAGGCGGTGGAGGGATTCATGTCGCTTATAATCGGGGCGGTAAGGCAATGGACAATCTACTATCTGCACACTCACATATTGCCCAGACCAATATTAGAAAGCGAATTGATGGAAGCGTAGTGATTTCGGCCACATTAGGATGCCTATGTATTCTAAACGCAGCATATAATCCACTAAATAATTGGACCCGCGGTTTTGCCGTAGCGGAACGCTTCGAGGATGGTCGATTCAGACTAGACAACCGAATAATTATAGATTCAGAAAGCTACCCAGTATAAGTTTTGTTTTGTTTTCAGTTTTTTTTGATGCCCTTTCGTTGTGAAACGCGGGGGCATTACTTTATATGATCCAATACTTTCCTAATCGCTTCATCCGCTTTTTTGCGATTGCGTCTTATATAAATATCGGTTTCAGTCTTTTTACCGTGCCCCAGGATCATTTTAATAGTATCGTCTGGAATATCTAAATCAGCCGCAATAGTAGCTAGCGTGTGTCTTGCATAATAGTAAGTCAGTTTTGGGCATCCTATTTCTTTTCCAATTTTTGATAAACGCACATTAAGCCGCTTTCTAAACAGAGTATAATCCGAATGTCTTTCACTCCAGGTCAATAGTTTTTTTTCTCCTTTGTATTTTTCAATCAAGCTTAAAGCTTCAGCCGGTATTTCGATACTGTACAATCTGCCCGTTTTTGCCCGATTAAACGAAATACGCCCGTTTTGGATTGATTCTATTCGTAATAAATCGACGATATTTATCCCGGATAAGTAAAAAGATAGCATAAAACAGTCTGCCGACTCTTTTAAGTTTTCGCGCTTACCAACTTTCCAGGCTGTATCTCTGATTGCTTTAAGTTGGTCCGTAGTTAGATCCCGGTGTTCGGTTTCTATTGTTTCAATTCGATAACCGCGAAATGGATATATTGCAAGACTTACCGCTCCATCGTCTATTGCATCATTAAACACAGCACGAAGGTTTCGCAGATGAATGGATCTTCCGTTTGCTGATTTAGACGTTTTAGATAGATGCTTAACCCATTCTTTAAGCCAGGTCTTATTTATCTGGTCAAATGTCAATTTGTCCGGATCTTCATAATCCTTTATTCTATTCAGTGTGGATTGGTATATTTCCCGCGTTTTAGGATTTGTTAGACCATCCATATACTTTTTAAACCTACTACCCACCGAAACGATACGGGGCGATTGTGGGCCGTATTGAAGATACTCGCGTATTTGTGCCGATGATAATGTTCGAAGCGTACCAGAACGCCCCAATTCGGTAAGACGTTGCTTTGTTTCGTATAGGATGGTATCAATACGTTCGTTTGTTGCTCGGTTGATTTTAATCGGGTAAATAAGATTATCAATATAGTTTTCGGGCAAAACGTAAACATCAAGTGGAATATATATCGTTCTGGGGCAATTAACACGGATTTTCAAAGGGGCGGTTTTGTCCTTTCTTAATCGTCGGGTATCCAGGTATAAATTAATCGTTGCCATTTGCAGTAAATTTGCAGTAAATATGGTGCAAAATAGTATGTAAATAGTGCAAAATAGTGCAAAACATATTGAATTTAGATGAATTGCAAGTAAAAAAAAGCACTGACAACCCTTTTTTATAAATTGATTATCAGTGCTTTGCGTTTTGTCGGGGTGACTAGATTCGAACTAGCGACCACCCGCCCCCCAGACGGGTACTCTAAACCGGGCTGAGCTACACCCCGTGCTAAATGCGGTGCAAAAGTAGGAATTTATTGGGGTTTCGCCAAATCTGAGCAATGGTTTTTTGTAAAAAAGGGGGAAGTGGCTGAACCTCAGTAGGTGAATCCAAGCTTGGTCAGACCGGCTTGGACATCCGAATTGCTCATGAAAAGATTCCAAAGTAAACCGGTGCGGTAGTTTTCAATCATTACCACGATTGGACCTTGGTCAATGGCAAGGTAGGAGTCGGCGTACCAATCTTTACTGAGGCTGAAGGCGTCCTTGAAGCCATACGTACCCCATATTTTATCCCCCAGCGTGTAGTAAAAGTAGTGGAGGGCGGCCATGCTCTCAACAGGCGTATAGGGGAAAGAAGAAAGGGCCGCTGTGGGAGCGATGACGCCGACATCGTGGTTTGGTGAGGATGCCGTGTAACCGTTGGGAATGTCACTGGCGGTAAGGCCCCAGCATTTGGCACCATAACCGTAGTTTACCTGAGGATTTGCAACACAATAGGCTTGATTGATGTGGGCATGTGCCTGATTTTGTGTGAAATAATTGGCATACGTGTCGGATAGGTTACGTGGATCCAATCCAAGGAAGCTGTAGTGCGTGAAAAATAACGGTCCGCCTTTGGCTTCACCCAAAGGCAGTGTGATGCCGTAATAACTGTTGCCATTGCGAATGTTTCCGTTTGCAGCCCAGCCGTTGGTGTAGACCGTTTTGGTAATGGAATGTGTTGGTGATGAGGCAGCAAGGACGTAGACGATGAGACCCTCGTTCCAGCCGCTGACTGGCATGTTCATAACCCAACCCTTGGTAGGAGACCAGTGCCAGTAAAGTTTATCCTGTCCGTTTTGCTGAAACCATGTCCATTCGACGTTTTCCCAAAGGGTTTGGATCTTCTGGCAAAGTGCTTTTTCGGAGGTGTTTCCGTTTTTGAAATATGCTTGGACGGTAAGCAAGCCTTGGAATAAGAAGGCGGTTTCAACCAAGTCGGCTCCGTCGTCGTTGGTTGAAAATGCTTGGGTTTTGCCGGTAGTGCCGTTCATCCAGTGGGGGAATACGCCATGATATTTGTCGGTGCTGCTGAGGCTTAAGAAATTGACGATGGTGTCCAGCCTTCCGAAACCTTGTGTGCGGGTTATAAAGCCGCGTTCTATGCCAGTAAGCAAGGCCATGAGGCCGAAACCTGAACCGCCTGAAGTCACCGTTTCGCCAGAGCCGAGTCGCTCGCGGGCTAGGCCGCTGACTGGGTGGCCGTATTTCCAGAAATAATCGAAGGTGCGGCGTTGAACCAGGGTGAGAAGTTCGTTGTCGGAGATCACTGGGAATTTTGGTGTGGTGTCCATGACGGTAGTGAACTTCCAGAAATAAGGATATTGAATATTGATACCAAGGTTGTTGCCTGAAAGGAGCGTGAGCGTATAGGGTGTGAAGTAAGTTAATGAATTGCCAATTCGGAAAGTCAATGTATGTGCATCGCTGCTTTTTAATTGCTGGATGTCTGGGGCGGAACCACCGTTGAAACTGAGCTTGGTTGGATCCCATTGGTCGAGTTGGATGGTGGAAGAAAATCGGATGCTGATGACTACGGAATCGGTCGAAATGTCGAAAGTGGGATAACCCGAACTCACATACTTTCCGTTGATGGTGAACGATTCGATAGTGGCATCGGCTGGAGTGATGATTTCTTCCCCTTTGCAGCCTATCCCGAACAGGATAATCAGAAACAACCAAAATAGCTTTTTCATGTTACAGTGTTAAACGATTGGGGCCAACCCGAAGGTCAGCCCCAAAAGTAGGTTATTTTTTAAAAACTACAGCATTTGAGAAACTTCAGCATCATACAATGCTTTTACATCAGTGGCATTTAGAGCCTTGTCGTATACGCGGAGTTCATCCAGGTTGCCAAGGAACCAACCCATCCAATTATCGGTTAAACCACCTTCGGATTTCGTACGCCATGCACCAATGTTGATCACGTCTGCATTGACAAAATTCAGGTTTCCTAATGCTTCACCTGCACCACTTGCTTTGCGATCTTCTACACCTGCGTTTGTAGCGACCTTAATACCATCTTTGTAGATCATGTATTTGGAAGTAGCGCCATCGTATTCGAAAACGAGGTGCATCCATTGGTTTACCTGGAACATCGAATTGGAATAACCCACACCTTGACCTGACCATTCTACGCCACTTTTAAGGAAGAATGCTTTTAGTTGGAGGGAGTCTGAAGTACTGCTCAAACGGTTAAGAGCCAATGTCATGTTGCCCCAGTATAAATCATCAGACTTGCCAATTTGGAAGAAGATGGGTTCTGGATCGCCTGTTACCAACGGAGATCTGAACCACATGGCGACAGAGAAGGAAGTCAGCGATTTAAGTTTACTGTTCGTAGGAAGTGTATACAACAGGCGTGCTTCGTTAGCACCTTGATAGGCTTTGCCTCGGCGACCAGTAACGTAGGTTACATTGGGTTGGGCAGTCGGAGTCAGGTTGGCAATGGTTTCCGTTGCATTGTCGTTAAATGGGAAATAAGCGACCAAGCTGGTGGTGGCAATGGTAGAAGGATCAACTTTGTCGGTTGTCGAACCTTCAGTGTCGCAGGAAGTCAGGTAAAAACCAGTCATCAGAGCTGTTCCCAGAAACAGGATTTGAAAGAAATTTTTCTTTTTCATTTTGTTGTTTTTTTTAAGTTGGACATTAAGGAAAATATAAGGGTTAAAAATTAATTGTAGTTTGGATTCTGCACTAGATTCGTGTTCAGCTGCATTTGAGTGGCCGGAATCGGAAACACGTTGTTTTTGCTGCCGTTGTAACCAAGCGATGACAGTACCGAAGTTGCTCTGTTTGACCGGACTAGATCAAAGAAGCGATCTTCTTCCATGGCCAGTTCAGCCCTTCGTTCGTCCCAGACAGCTTCAATGCTGAGAAATCCAAGGGCAGGCAGGCTCACTCTTTTCCGTACTTCGTTGAGTGCGGACAAACCGGTATGACCACTGGTTGTATAACTGGTTGCCCCGTTTACATACGCTTCGGCATACATCAACAAAATATCGGCATAGCGTAATATTCGGACGTTGTGTTCAAAACCATAGCCGTTGTAGTTCCAGATATTGAGGGCGGAAGGCGTATACACTTTGCCGTTGTACACCGGATTGGTACAATTGTTCTTGATACTGTCTCCTTCTGGCGTCTTGGTGCCACGGTACAAAAGCGTGGCGGCTGCCCGTATGGAATCGTTTCGGCCGGTAAAGAATTGGATCAGGTCGTTGCTCGGTGTGCAGAAGCCCCAGCCTTGCAGATTGGAAGGCGTGTTCGACCGCGGACCCTGCATGAAGGCATATTCCATATACGTCATGTCTCCGGAAGAACGTCCCAAGGTAGAGCTTTGTATTTCAAAAAGCGATTCTTTGGTATTTTCACCGTCAACCGAGAATACTTCCCGATAATTCTCCAGCAAGCCAAAACGGCCAGAGGCCATGATGCGGTCGGTCAATACGGCTACTGAATCCCATTCGTTCTGGTACATGTGCACTTTGGCTTTTAATCCCATGGCCGTATATTTGGTAATGCGGCCTGCCCAGTCCTTGGAGTAGGAAGCGGGTAGTACTTCGATGGCTTCTTGCAAATCCTTTTCGATGAAATCGTACAATGCGCTGGTTGAAGCCTGCGGTTGAGCGGCCAATTGCTCGGCAGTCATGGTGGAGTCAATGATGGGCACCTTGCCAAACAAGCGAGTCAGGTTGAAATAGGCATATGCCCGAATGGTTTTGGCTTCGCCTTCACATTGGCGGGTATAGGCTTTGCTGTCTTCGTTGAGCAGGGCGGCTTCGAACAACGGCATTTCCTGAATGGCGTTGTTGGCAGCACTGATCACGTTGTAATAGCCTGACCATAGGCCACTTATCAGCCCGTTGGTTGGGGTGTAGGTGAAATTGTCAATTTGTTGCATTTCGGGATTATCACCGGGGGAACTGCCTTTATCGGCGTTGTCCGACGAGATTTCGAAAGCGCCGATGTAGGCAAATGCATGTGCATTGCCATCCCTCAAGGAAGCATAAGCTGCACTGACGGGCAGGAAGATGTTTTCTGATTTGGTGTGATCCATTCCGGTGGAAGGAATGGTTCCTTCAGGACGAATGTCAAGGAAATCCTGACAACCTGAGAATAACAGCAAACCTAGCAGCAAAGAAGTTATGGAAGTTTTCATAGTCCTTTTATATTAGAGTGTCAGTTTTAGTCCTACCGTATAAATTGCTTGCATCGGATACGTCGAATAGTCGATGCCGTTTTCGATGGGGCTTCCACCCACTTCGGGTGTGAAACCGTTGTAGGAGAATAAACTCAACGGTCGTTGAGCAGCCACATAAACGCGCATGCTTTTGACGAATTTCAGGTTGTCGAAGGTGTAACCGACTTGAAGGTTCTGAATCCGAATGTAGGAGGCGTCTTCCACGAAGAAATCGTTTGCCTGCTGTGTGTAGGAGCTGTTGTATGCCCTTGGTGATGGATACTTGGTGCTTTTAGCTGAACTCCTCCAGGCATTTTTGTAGAAATCCTGATCGTAGTTTCCATCGGTGAATACATCCCGGTTCATTCGCTTGGCATTCAGTACTTTATTGCCGAATTGTCCTTGGATGGTTGCACTGACATCCCATTTTCCATAATTGAGGCCAGCGTCTATCCCCAATGAAAGCCATGGAATGGCACTGCCAAGGCTGACTTTATCCTTGTCATCAATGATGTTGTCACCGTTCTGATCTTTGTATTTGAAGTAACCTGCATCCTTAATGCCTTGACTAACAGGGTCAAGCAAGGCTTCAGCTTCGCTGGCATACACACCGTCTATTTGATAGCCCCAAAACGTGCCGATGGGATATCCCACCTGGGTTTTGGTCGTATAACCTCCACGAACAGCTGCACCAGGTATGTTGTTCCTGCCTTGCAGCTTCAATACGTTATTGTGTATGGTGGTGGCGTTCATTCCGATGTTGTAGGAAAGCTCGTCTGATATTTTGTCTGTCCAAGTCAGGCCCAGTTCAATACCCATGTTTTGAACAGTACCGTTGTTGCCCAAGAGTTCGGCAGCACCTCCACCTGTGGCGATGGGTGCGAAAAATACAACGTTGCTGGTTACGCGATCGTAAAGATCCAGTTCCCCTTTCAGTTTGTGGTTCAGCATTTCGAAATCTGCTCCGATGTTTAATTCGTTCACAATCTCCCATTTCAGGTAGTTCTGAAGAACTGTTTGTGAGCCGACACCATCTACCAGTCGATCTCCGAAGATGGCTGAACTGCCTGCTCCTCTCTGACCCAAGGTGATGGCAGAATTGGCCGGAACACCGTCGTTGCCCAACATACCCCAGCTTGCACGTACTTTGAGGTATTCAAATTTGCTGTCGCTCATGAAATCTTCGGAGGACATGTTCCATCCCAAACCGAGAGAAGGAAAAAGGCCCCATTTATCCTGAAACTTGGAACTGCCATCGGCACGTAACGTAACTGATGCGAGGTATTTATCCAGCAAATTGAACGTTCCCCTTGTAAAGAAAGACACGCCGTGATACGTGTAAGCTCCATCGTTTGCATTCCTGTTTTGAGAGGAGCCAGTGGTCAAGTAAGTGGATTGAGCATCAAAATCGGGAACGCTCAATGCTGTACCGTTCAGCCAAGATTGCGTTTCGATTCGGGTGGATTGACCCAGCATCAGGTTGTAACTCAGATCGTCCTTTTTGTCTGTATAGGTGAGCAAATTATCAAGGATGTGCCTGCTGCTGGTTCCGAATGTCTTGCTCAAAGTAGATTTCAGCAAACCTTGGGAACCGCCTACATTGAACTCGGGCTGGTAACTTTGTTGGTTCCAGAATGCGAAATCCAGATTGTAGGAAGTCTTGAATTTCAATTTATCGGGCAGGATACTGTATTCCGCATAGGTTGAAAACACCAATTTGACGCCATTCTCTTTATTGTGGTTGTAATAAGCAGAGGCTACCGGATTGCCGTATTGGTTGCCCAAACCATAAAGTTGGCCTGAACCGAAATTCACCGGATAAGCGGCAGTATTCGCAGCATCGTAAACACCGTAAATGGGCGGGTTGACGAACGCTTGGAAAAATGCATTGTCGTTGGAGTTGTGCTTGTTGGAGTTGGTCAGGATGGTGTTGAAACCGACGTTGACTCGTTCGTTCACTTTCTGGTCCAGTCTGGCCCTGAAGTTGAGTCGTGTATAATCGTTTTCAGCATTCATGATGCCTTCCTGGTAGAAATAATTCATGCCCACCGAATAGTTCGTTTTGTCCGTACCGCCAGAAATGTCAAGTCCATGGCTGTGCATGGGAGCTGTCCGTAGCAATTCCTTGTACCAGTCGGTGCTGGCCGGGTAGTCGGAGGCCGATTTGGTCACGTATCCCGGAATGTCGGCATTGGCTAGGTTCATCAATTCCACATATTCTTTGGTGTTGGCCAACTTCATGACGTTGGTGGGAACCTGCAGGCCAGCATAACCGTCGTAACTGACCGTGTGCGAATTGGTCTTGCCCTTTTTAGTGGTCACCAGAATAACCCCGTTGGCAGCGCGAACCCCGTAAATGGCTGCTGCCGAGGCGTCTTTCAAAACCGTCAAGTCTTCAATGTCGCTGCTGCTCAAAAAGTCGATGTTGTTGACGAATACGCCGTCCACCACATACAGCGGGCTGGCATAATCACCGATGGAACCGACGCCACGGATCTTGACCGTTGGCCCTGCTCCCGGTGCACCGCTGTTGATGATTTGTACCCCGGACATCTTGCCTTGAAGGGCCGACATCGGGTTGGCCGAAATCTGTCTGGCAAGGTCACTGCCTTTCACGGAAGAAACCGGCGCGGTCATGTCTTTTACACGTTGCGTACCATAACCGATCACCACTACGTTTTCCAGCATCTTGGTGTTGGGCTTCAACAGGATTCTCAGTACATTTTCATTGACAATGGGAATTTCGACGCCCACGTAACCCAAATAGGATACGACGAGGGTGGATCCCACTGGAAGATTCAGGCTGAAGAACCCGTTCCCGTCGGCAATGTTGGCGTTGGTCGTGCCTTTCTGCATGACAGAAGCGCCTGGTAGCGGCTCCTTCGAGTCACTGTCGAGTATGCTTCCGGATATTTTCAGGTTTTGAGCCTGAATGAAGCCAGTTGCCAGAAGGCTGAACCAAAAGAACAGAATGAATTTTTGTTGCATGGCAGGTTAGTTATTGACGTATGTAAATCCTAGTTTCTGAAGTCCTTTTGGAATTTCCGGATTGCTCATGAACAGTTTCCAAAGCAAACCGCTCCGATAATTTTCAATCATGTCCGCAATGGGGCCTTGGTCAATGGCCAGATAGCTTTTCACGATCTGTTTGGTGGTATCCAAGCTCGGGTTGAAGGCGTCGTAAAAACCGTATTTCCCGAACAATTGCTTTCCTTCGTCGAAATAAAAGTGTCGCAAGGCTTTTAATGAAGCCTCTGGGGTATATACGATGGAAGAAATGGCTGCCGTGGGTGAAACGGTTCCGTTTTCATCGTTGGTGCCCGGATGATGGGAGGTGTAACCCAGCAAAGCATCGTCCGAAGAAGTGAATCCCCAACAATCGGCTCCGAGACCTTTGTGTTTTTTCGGATTGTCGATGGCATATGCCTGGTGAATCATCGCATGCGCTTTGTTCCGGTCGAAATAATTGGTGTAGGAATCCTTCAGTCCACGCGGATCCAAACCAAGGAAGGAATAATGCGTGAAAAACAAGGGTCCACCGTATTCCATGCCCAAACTGAGCGGAATGCCGTAATAACTTTTCCCATTGTAATAATACGGTGAATGCTTGTAACATTTCTCATAGACCGAATCCGTTATGGCGTACGTGGGGGAGGAGGCGGCCAATATAAAGGTGATAAGGGTTTCATCGTACCCGCGAATGGGATGGTTCATCTTCCAGCCGTAGTTTTTGGACCAATGCCAGAACAAGGAGTCCTTGCCTTGCGTGTACCAATTCCATTCGATGGATTCCCAAAGTTTGGTGATGCGGATGGAAAGCGCTTTTTCCTGCTCGTCTCCGTTTTTGTAGAACGCTCTTGCCGTAAGCAAACCCTGTGTGAGGAATGCAGTTTCCACCAGGTCACCACCGTCGTCGTATTTGCTGAAACTGAACGGCTTGCCGGTTTCGGCATTGTACCAATGTGCCCAAGCACCGTGGAAGCGTTCGGAGGTTTCCAAAAAGGTTACGATTTTGTTGATTTGCGAAGAAACTGCCTGACGGGTGACATAGCCCCTATTCGCTGCGGCTATCAGTGCCATCACACCAAATCCGGTACCACCCGTGGTGACGATGTCGCCGTTTTTGTCGTTGCTGCGTTCTCTGGCCATACCGGTGCGCGGTTCTCCAAAGTCGCTGAAATAGCGGGTCGTATAACGCTGAACCATATCCAGCAGGTTTTCGGTGTTGTCTTGTGCTAACGTTACGTGGAGGCCGCTGACACTTCCTTTGCTTTTAATTCGATAGTATACATCACTTCCGGGTTTCAAACCTGGAAAATCCATCATCGTAGTTTCCTGTGATTCAGCGATTTTATTATATTTCTTTCCATCGATGGAACGAAATATTTCTACTACTTTATTATCCGATTTTTGCCAATTCAATTCAACATGGGCAGGTCCGACCGTACACTCTTGAAATACGATTGGCAACGGTTTTGCTGTTGCAGAAACCGCCCAAAGTAGAATCGTTATGATGGTGAAAATCCTTTTCATCTCAGTTGAAATCTTTTTTGGATCACATCCCTGGAATTACCGCCCACGAACACGAGAAAATCGCCCGGTTCCGTTCCGTAGCTCATATCAAGCCGATGGAAAGCCAGTTTATCAGGACTTAGCGAGAATTCCACCGTCCTTGTTTCTCCTGGATTCAACTCCAATTTTTGAAAACTTTTAAGTTCCTTGACAGGTCTGGTCACACTTCCTACCAAGTCGCGGATGTACCATTGGATCACTTCCTCGCCTTTGACTTTGCCGGTATTCTTAACCTGAACGGTGGCTTTAAGACTGCCATTTGTGTTCAATAAAGTGTCCGAAAGCTGCAAATTGGAGTATTCGAACGTGGTGTAGCTCAACCCAAAACCGAACGGAAACAACGGGTCGTTGGGTACATCGATGTATTTTGATTTGTATTTGTCGTTTGGCAAGTATATGGGTCTGCCAGTGTTCTTCTCGTAATAAAAGATGGGCACTTGTCCTAGGTTTCTAGGGAATGACATGGTCAATTTTCCCGAGGGGTTGTAATCACCGTACAATACTTGGGTGATGGCTTCGCCGCCCTTAGAACCAGCGAACCAGGTTTCGAGCAGGGCATCAGCCAAGAATTCTTCACGACTCAGATCCAGCGGACGACCATTCATCAGGACCACAACGACGGGTTTGCCAAGTTTTTTCAATTCAGCCAATAATTCCGTTTGAACACCAGGTACATGGATGTCCGATCTGCTGGATGCTTCGCCGCTCCAATCACAGCTTTCTCCAATGACCAACACGATTTTGTCTGCTTTGGAGGCCGTTCTCAGTGCTTCGGCGAAACCAGTTTTGTCATCGCCCATTTTCTGACAACCTTCCGCATAGATAATCTCATTTTTGGTGGCTTTTAGTACTTCCAATAAAGAAGGGATGTTGTCCCATTGACCAGCTGCAATCCAGGAACCGAGCAAGTCGCGTTTGGAAGCGGCCAGTTCGCCGATGACGGCAATTTTCTCACCCTTTTTCAAAGGAAGTGCCTGGTTGTCATTCTTTAGCAAAACCAAGCTGCGTTTGGCAACGTCCAGGGCTGCTTCCAGATTTTCTTTGGAGTAGACACTCGCTTTTTCACGTGCTTCACTGCAATATTTGTAAGGATCGTCGAACAATCCCAATTCAAATTTCACCCGTAGAACGCGACGAACGGCTTCGTTTAGTTGCTTCATTTTCACGGTGCCGGCCTTGACCTGCTTTTCCAGATATTTGAAATAGATCTCACCTTGCATATCCATGTCCACGCCGGCATTCAGTGCCAAGGCACCAGCTTCTTCCTCGTTGGCGACGATGCCGTGGTTCACCATTTCATTGATGGCTGTGTAATCAGTCACCACTAAGCCTTTGAAGCCAAGCTCCTTTCTTAAGAGCTCGGTGAGCAGATACTTGCTACCTGTCGCGGGAACACCGTCCAACTCGTTGAAGGAAGTCATTACGCTTCTTGCACCAGCATCGATACCCGCTTTGTAGGGTGGGAGATAGGTGTCCAGAAAAACGCGTTTGGACATGTCTACGGTGTTGTAGTCACGTCCTGCCTGTGGTGCACCGTAGGCCGCAAAATGCTTGATGCAGGCCAGAATGGTCGAGGTATCGCTCAAATCCGTGCCTTGAAATCCTTTTACCCGAGCGGTTGCGATGCAGGAACCAAGATAAGGATCTTCGCCGGCACCTTCAGAAACCCTGCCCCAGCGAGGTTCCACTGAAATGTCCACCATGGGCGCAAATGTCCAGTTCAGACCAGATGCTGCGGCTTCGATGGCCGAAATGCGAGCAGATTTCTCGATGGCGACCAAATCCCAAGAGCTGGATTCGCCCAAGGAAATGGGAAAGATGGTTTTGTAGCCGTGAATGACATCGTAACCGAACAAAATGGGAATACCCAGCCTGGATTCTTCGACGGCTGCTTTTTGAAGGGTTCGTACATAGGCTACCGTATGGGCATTGAAAATGTTGCCGCAATTGCCCTTTTTAATATCGTCCAGATAGGAACTTCGTATGGTTGGGCCTGTTACATCCCAGTCGCTGGTGTATAAAACTAGTTGACCGATCTTTTCCTGAAGGGTCATCAATTTCAATACGGAGTCCACTTTGTGATTAAGTGTTGCTTCCTTGTCACCGGCCGGGTTCTGAGAACAAGCGGCAAACAAAAACAGGAAGAGAGCAAGACCGGTTAAACTTTTCATGGGCATCGGTTTCGTGTAATTCAACCCTACAAACGTACGGTCACATTACCGAAATGGTTGCTTTACCCTACCCATTAAGAACACTACAGCTAAAAACGCTGTTTTTAGGGTCCCCTATTTTAACCCTACAAGCATGAATCAGGTAGGGTTAACTAAAAGGTAAACAGAATGATAAGTTAAATGAAATTCTAAGAAACCGATTACTTGAATTCAATCATGAACTCGGTCAGGCTCTTGATGGAAGGAATTCCGATCTTCTTTCGGATGCGGTATCGTGCCAATTCCACTCCTTTCAGTGAGATGTTCATGAGGTGTGCGATGTCTTTACTAGTCAAGTTTAGACGTAAGTAGGCACAAAAACGCAAATCGTTGGAAGTCAATTCCGGATAATGCGTGTGCAGGTTCCTGAAGAAGTTCTCATGAATTCGGTCGAAATTGGTTTGAAAAATGGCCCAATCGTCTTCTGAACTGAGGTTTTCGTTCAAAATCCGGATGAGTTTTTCATAGTATTTGTTGGGATAGACCGTGCCTAGAATTTTTTTCTGAGTCATCAGCTCTTCCTTGATGGTTGCCAACAACTCGTTTTTCTTGATGAGGGAAATGGTCGATGCAGCCAGCTCTTTGCTTTTTATGGTCAGTTCGCTTTCCAATTTTTCATTCTGAAGGGCGATGATCTTCTGTTCCCGTTGTTCAATCTCATGCAAACGTCGCGCTTCCACGGCTTGTTCAATCTTTTCCTTTTTTACCTGAAACAGATGGCGTATGTAACGGTAAATGCCGTAGATAAGGCAGCAGATGAGTATCAGATAGAGGATGCGTGCGGTAATGCTCCAGTAGAATGGTGGATCGATGGTGAAATCGTAGGAGGTGGCAGAAAGCAACATGCCACTTTTTGTACGTGCTTCGGCCTTGAAGGTATAGTTCCCCCAAGGCAAATAGTTGTATGTCTTTTGAGAATCGCTGTTGGACTCCGACCAGACAATGTCCAAACCTTCCAGTTTGTAACGGAAACGAACATCGCTCAACTGTCCGAATCTAGGATAAAAAACCGAGAAAGTCAAGTTGTTACGCTTATAGGGTGTTGTCGCTACCAGCGGAACGCTGAGAGGTAAAAAAACTTTGACGCTGGATTCTGCATCGGTGGTCAATACGGAACGAAACCTCAATTTCACCTCATTGTTTTTAGACTTGTCAGCAGGTAGGCTGTACAAGGCCAATCCATTCTCCAGCAAAAAGAGGCAATTTTTTTCCGATAAGGGAATGATGTTCTGATAGTCGTCAACGGACTGGTTCTTAAACAGGCTGTAGGGCACGACGTCTATCAGGTTGGCGCGGTTTCCGTCCACGCGGAAAAGGGCTGCTTCTTCGTCGCGGATAAACCAATACAAGTTGTTTCGGAACGGGCAGATGCGATAGGCACGAGAGAAATACCCCAACTGGTCGTTCATCTCTTTGTAAGGTATCATTTCTTTTTGGATGTCATCGAAAGTGTACAGTCCTGTCTTGTCGGCGAATACGACCCTGCTGTTGAGCATGAGCACATGAATGGGGTATTGGTGCCTTCCGTCCAAACTGCGGTAAACTTGCATGCGCTCTACCTTTTTAAAGTCTGATGAAAGGTGGATGGCGTACAAGCCTTCGTATAAATGGCTGGCCCAGATGGTGCCAGTATAATCGATTTCCAACGAACGAACGGGGTTCAGGAAGTTTTCCAGCGCACGGCTGAACTGCCAACGACCGTTTGATTTGGTATAAATGCAGAGCGAAGTATAGGTGCCTTGAACCAGCACTTCCCTACCATAAATTTGCCCTTTCCCCATGCACATTCCACCTTTCACTGGGCCGATGAGGTTTGGTTTGCCAGAACCGACCTCAAAGGTTTGCTCGTTGTTCCCACAAAAAAGCTGTCCGTCAAATGCACTCAGATTCCAAACCTGTCCCTTGATGTTGGCTTCCAGTTGAAGTGATTGAAGGCTTCGAAGGTCATTTGAAAGTTTGGCCTTATAGAGTCCTTGGTTGGTGCCGATGTACAAATCGGTGCCTTTTTGACTCAACGAATAGAGGGAACCGATGGACGGATGAAACGCCTGGATGTAGCGGATGGAACCTGTGAGCCTGACCATGGTGATGCCTTTGTCCAGAGCCAACCAGAGGTTGTTTTCCTGATCGCAGTACATGCCGAGCACCGTGTTGTTTTGCAGGATATTTCCAGTGTTTAAGGTCCAGAGTCTCCGTCCGTTTCGGTCGATAGCGGTGACACCGTTCAGAATGGTTCCAATCAGGAAGGTTCCGTCCGGACTGCAAACGGCACGGTTTATCTGCGCTTTGAACAATTCATCATCCACTTCCGTCTTAAAGCGGGTGCAGGTTTTTCCGTCATACAAGTAGAGCCCGTCTGAACTGGTGGCCAACAGCAGCTTGTTGCTGTCCCATGGCAAAACGGCGATGACAGGATTGTTCAGGCGCTTCTCCATGACAGGCACGATCTTGTTTCCGACTGGGTCTACCCGACTCAGTCCGAACTGATCGGTGTGGGTTAGAATGTCCTTACCTGCCTTGTTGAAAAATAAGAAAGTGAACGGACAGCGGTAGCCTCTGACAAGACCGTTTTCATAAACGAAATACGAGGTGAACGATTGGAAGATGATTTGGTTGTTCCAATGCAGGATGGTCCAGATCTCATCGTTCAGCATCTGGTATTTTTTCAGAAGGGCCGAAAGGGAGGTATACTTGAGTTGATTGGTTTCATTTCGTTCAAAATACCCGAATTCTTCGAACGAACCCACATAGATTCGTTGATCGGGTGCAACCAGAATGGAGCGAACCCGCTTGTTGGCCGGCATCTTGTGCACTTCCCACATCGAACCGTCAAACTGCAGCAAACCCTGGTTGTTTCCGAAATACAGGATGCCATCCTTGTCCTGTCCCACCGACCAGTTCTGGTTGGATGCGAAATAATCGTTTTTGGAGTATTGCGTGACTATGGGCAGGAATTCCTGAGCGGAAAGCATGCCAGTAAGCAGCAACAAAAGGAGGGTTAATCGTGTTTCCATGGAGCAGGGTTTAGATGCCCAGTGCGTCGCAATAAAAATCCAGCATTTCTTCAATTTGCTGCCGATTGGCAGTTTGGTCGAGTTTCAATTCACCGATACCAGAGAGCAAGGTGAAATTGATGATGGAACCTTCGTTCTTCTTGTCGTGCGTCATGGCTTCGTACAAAGCGGGATAGTCCTTGCAGGAAATCGGATAGACCCCATATTCTTGACGTACAAAATGGATGTACGATTGCAGTACGGCCATTGGGAAGCCCAATTGACGCATGCTCAGGTACAGTTCGCATAAAAGGCCCCAAGCCACGGCGTATCCGTGCAACACCGGTTTGCCTTCCTGATGGGAAAGGCTTTCGAAGGCATGACCTACCGTATGCCCCAGGTTCAACGCTTTTCTCAAACCTTGTTCTTTGGGATCCTTGGTCGTAATTTCGTCCTTGATTTCGACAGAACGCTTCACCGCCTTCAAAAATGCAGGGCTTTCCGGATGTTCCAAATCCAAAGCCAGCAATTCGTTCCAATACTCAACGTCCGAAAGCAGGCCGTGTTTCAGCATTTCCGCATAGCCGGAAATGATGTTGGCATGATCAAGGCTGCTGTAGAAAGAGGCATGAAAAACCACTGCTACTGGTAGGTGAAAAGCCCCGATCTCGTTTTTTAATCCGTTGAAATTGATGCCTGTCTTGCCTCCAACTGCCGCATCCACGGCTGAAAGCACAGTGGTAGGAATGTGGATGCAATCGATGCCCCTTTTAAAGGAAGCGGCTGCGAAACCACCCAAGTCGGTCACCATACCTCCGCCCAGATTCACCAGTACCGATTTGCGCGTGGCGCCATGACTGCTCAGAAACTGCCAGACAGCCGAAAGATTTTCCACATTTTTATGCTCGTCGCCAGCTGGTATCGTCAGAAAGCGAGCTGCTTTGAGACCCTCTGCATCCCTCAATTGAGGAAGGCAATACTTCACCGAATTAGTGTCGGTCAGAACGAAAATCTGATCGGCGGCATAGCTCGAAAGCAGGTTGTTAAGGTCGTTGTGGAGGTTTTCCGAGAAAATCAGGTGGCTGGCAGACATATTGAACGGGTTTTTTGTACTACAAAGATAGCAATTCCAAGGTTTTTTTGGATATTTGCATATCCTGTTGATTTTGACCTTAAATCTGTATGTTTTTACATTCTGTAGCCTGGCCCGATATTTTCCTTTTTCTGATGAAATCCTTTTATTGGATTACATTGGTGGGAGTGGTGATGGTGGTGATCATGGACAACAGAAATCCTTTGAAAACCATTTCCTGGGTGCTGGTTCTGATTTTGCTGCCTTATGTAGGGCTCTTTCTCTATATTTTTCTGGGACAGCGCTATCGAAAGGTCAAGATCATTTCCCGGAAAAGCATCCGAAGCATCGAAAACAATCCGGCATATCTGTACGAGGATTTGGATCCGTCCAGTTATCCACCTGAATGCACCGGTTTGATACGGATGCTGCGCCAAAGCAATTCCCATCCCGTTTTTTCTGGAAATACGGTTCGTCTGCTCACAGAGGGTCGTGAAAAGTTCGACGTGTTGTTTGAAGATATTCGAAATGCCAAGAAGCATATCCATCTGGAATACTACATCATAGACAGTTGCAAGATTGGTTATGAATTACAAACCCTACTCATTCAAAAAGCGCAGGAAGGTGTTGAAGTCCGTGTGATTTACGACGATCTGGGCTCCTGGAAAACAAAAAATGCGTTCTTTCGCGAAATGCGCGACGCTGGTGTGCAGGTTTATCCCTTTTTGAAAGTGCTGATCCCTTGGCTTTCCCCTAAGGCAAACTATCGCAATCACCGCAAAATCGTCGTTATCGACGGTGAAATTGGTTATACTGGCGGGTTCAATTTTGCGGATCGTTATCTGGATGGAGGCAACTTCGATTATTGGCGTGACAGCCAAGTGCGCATCGAGGGCAAAGGCGTTTATGGGTTGCAAACGGCTTTTCTGATCGATTGGTATTTCACCAGCCGAAACCTGATCACTTCGAAGTTGTATTTCCCGGATATCGAAGTCAAAGGAAATTGTTTGGTGCAAACGGCCACCAGCAGCATCGATACCGATTGGGAAAACATCATGCAGGGCATCTTCAAAATCTTGACGACTGCCAAAAGCTATGTCTACCTGCAAACTCCCTATTTCATGCCCAGCGAAAGCCTGCTGACCGCCCTGCAGACAGCCGCCCTCAGCGGTGTTGACGTCCGGTTGATGGTACCCGAAGATTCCGACACCAAAGTGGCTTTGAAGGGAATGCATTCCTACTTCACCGAAATCATGGAAGCTGGTGTCAAGATTTATGTTTACCGCAAAGGTTTCATGCATGCCAAAACCGTGGTTTCGGACGACATCGTTTCGACCGTGGGTTCTACCAACCTCGATTACAGAAGCTTTGAGTTGGATTTCGAAGTGAATGCTTTTGTATACGATCAAGCTTTCGCTCAAGAAATGAAGGCGGTTTTCCTTAAGGATCAGGAGGAAAGCAGGCAAATTCTTTTATCGGAATGGTCGGATCGTCCAAAGATTAAGCGCTGGATTGAGTCTATTTGTAGAGTATTTGGCCCGCAACTTTAACTTTTCTCAAAAAAGGAAAAATGCACGCTGCCGTAGGTGCGCATTTCTTTGAAGGCTGGATGTTGGCTGAAGTCGGTGTGTTTGCCGTGTTCGATTAGGAGCAGGCTGTCTGCTGCCAAAAGACCGGTGGCCAAGATCAGGTCGGGAAGTTGAGCCATTTTTTCATCCGCGTAGGGTGCATCAGCAAAAATCAAATCGAAATTGGCTTTGGACGAAGCAATGAAGCGGTAAGCATCACCATTCACCACCGAGTAATTCGTTAACTTCAGTTTCTGCGCCACCTCGTGAATAAAATGAACATGCGGGGCATAGTGTTCCACAAAAGTGACGGATTTGGCATCGCGTGACAAAAATTCGAATCCGATGCTGCCGGTGCCAGCAAACAAGTCCAACACCCTTAATTCCTCAAAGTCAAGTCGGTTGGCAAGGATGTTGAATAGGTTCTCCTTGGCGAAATCGGTTGTAGGTCTGGCTTTCAGGCTTTTGGGCAATTGAAAACGACGGCCGCGAAAATTACCACTGACAATTCTCATGCTTCATCCTCGTTTAGTTCATCCTCGTCGTCCGGATATTGTTTGGCAATTCGAAACAGCTGGTCGGGATTCAGGGAGAATTCTGCCTCAAATAAATTGGCTATATACGGTGAGAGCAGCGTCTGAATTTCGGCAAACGTCATATTGTTCTCACTGCATACAAAGGTATTGACGGTGGTAGGATCCATGCCCACCTGTTCCAGGCAACGAAGTATGAAATAGGCGATTTCCTCCGCATTACGGACCGTAAAGGAATTGGCAAAAATTAGCCGACGGGTGTCGGCCATGAAAAGTTGCATGCTGTGACCGAACAAATGAACGGTCAAGGCTGAAATGTCCGATTTGGCAGCTTGTTGGTACGTCCAATTCGCAACGAGGTAACTGCTTGACCACAAGGTCATGTTTGGCAAATGCTTCTCGAAATTGCGATCTCTTTCAGCTGGAACTTCCCAACAAAAAAGTTGTTTCCCGTCGTCAAAGGGAGCCGTGTAGATCTGTTGTTCCCCTTCGTCGCCATTCTGAAAACGAAAGTATTCCTCCAACGAACGATCGTCCGAAATCTTGGATGGAACCAGCATGAAACGGTTGGTGAAATCGATGATGGAGACTTTCAGCTCTGGGCGGCCAGACCAGTGGTTTTCCTTCAAGAAGGCCACAAACTTGTCGGGGAAATCGATGGCGGCAAAAAGTCGAAGTTTCATCTTGCCGGTTCCACGGGTGGAGACCTTACCGAACAGGAAACCATCCGGCACTGTGCGGACAATCAATTGCTTCAATAAAACGGGTTTGCCGGAATCCTGCATGGTGTGTTTCAGATGCCTTCGGCTTATGTTTTCCCGAAAGCGTGTACAAAATTAGCAAATGAAATGGAAACACACTACTTTTAAGCTACTAATTTCCCCCGATGATAGCACCTCAATTAGCTGAACAGATAGCCCATTTTTTCCCGTTCGAACCCACTCCTGAACAGCATGAGGCGCTACAACGTCTTTCTGTTTTCATGTTGTCTGGAACGGATCAGCAAGTCTTTCTGCTAAAAGGATATGCAGGTACGGGGAAAACGAGTCTCATCAGCGCCTTGATTCGCTATTTGGATGCCAGAGTCTTTGGTTGCGAGCTGCTTGCACCAACTGGCCGGGCTGCAAAAGTGCTGGCTTCCTACAGCGGGCATCCGGCTTTGACCATCCATAAGAAAATCTATCGGAAGGCAGTCGTTTCGGGCGATGAGGGCGGCTTCTCCCTGAATTTCAACAAACACAAGGATACCTTCTTTATCGTGGATGAAGCGTCGATGATAGCAAACGGCGGGGGTGAAAACTCGGTTTTTGGCAGTGGCCGTCTTCTGGAAGATTTGCTGGAATACGTCTATTCGGGCGAAAACTGCCGGTTGATTTTGATGGGGGATACGGCCCAGTTGCCGCCTGTTGGGCAGGCATTGAGCCCAGCCTTGGATCCGGTTCAGCTTAGAGCCTTGGGCATGGAAGCCATCGGAATCGAGTTGACACAGGTGTTGCGCCAGGCAGGCGATAGTGGTATTCTGCAGAATGCCACTGACTTGAGGGATCACATTCGAAATGACCGAGTCAAGGAACTTCCTCAGATTCAGATTAATAAGGTGGATGTGATTCGTCTGGGCGGCGACGAGCTGATGGACGCGCTCACCGCTTCGTACGCCAAAGTCGGTATCGAAGAAAGCAAGATCGTCTGTCCTTCCAACAAGCGTGCAGTGCTTTTCAACAAGGGCATTCGCAACTCAGTGCTCTACAAGGAAGATGAAATTACGAATGGAGATTATTTGCTGGTGGCCAAGAACAATTACCTCTGGTCGGAACCGTACAAGGAAATCCCCTTCATTGCCAACGGTGACCTGGTGGAAGTGGTCAGGGTCCGAAAAAACTACGAAATGTACGGTTTTCGCTTTGCCGATATGGAGGTGCGCTTTCCGGAGTACAATTGGGAATTGGAGGTCAGGGTGCTGCTCGATTCGCTTTCAGCCGAGTCGCCAGCTCTGGATAGGCCTTCTCAGGAACGACTGTATCAGGATGTGATTCAGGATTATGCGCCACAATGCAAAACCAAACGCGAGCTTTATTTGGCTCTGAAAGCCGACCCATGGCTGAACGCTTTGCAAGTGAAATACGGTTACGCATTCACGTGTCATAAGGCACAGGGCGGCCAATGGAAGGATGTGTTTCTGGATCAGGGCTATGTCACGGAGGAGCGCATGGGGCTGGATTACTACCGTTGGTTGTATACAGCCATGACTCGCGCGACGGAGCGAATTTTTTTGGTGAACTTCAAAGATGAGTTCATAAAAAACCCTGCATTTAAACCTTGAGGTTTAAACGCAGGGTGTACATTTTCTACTTTTTGATAAACTTTAAACGGAGGGTTTTTGTACGTGATTTTAAAAAACTCAAATTTCTACTTCTTCCACATCGGTTGAATCCAGATCGATGGCCACTTTGTTCTTTCGGAACGTATTGTTGAACCGCTCTTTCAACTTGTCGGTTGCGTAATAGACCACCGGAACCACCACCAACGTCAGTAAGAGCGAACTGGTGAGACCACCGATAATGACCCATGCCAAACCGTTTTTACTTTCTGCCGAAGCACCCGTAGCCAAAGCGATGGGAAGCATCCCGAAAATCATGGACAAAGTCGTCATCAGAATTGGACGGAGACGTTCCTTGCCCGCTGAAATCAAGGCATCAATGACGTTGAGGCCGAGCTCGCGCTGCTGGTTCGTAAAGTCCACCAGCAAAATGGCGTTCTTGGCCACCAGCCCGATGAGCATCACCATCCCGATCATGGAGAAGATGTTCATCATGCTGCCGGTGAGCGCCAATGCCAACAAGGCACCCACGATGGCGAACGGAATGGAGAACAGCACCACGAACGGATAAAGGTAGGAATTGTACAAGGCCACCATGACGAGGTAAACCAGCACCAACGCCAGCATCATTGCGATACCAAAACTTCCAAAGGCATCGCCTTGCTGTTTCATTTGACCCAGATAGCTGAACTCAATGTCTGGATTGTGAATGTTTTGCACAATGGCTTCTTTGATTTCAGAACCTACCGTTCCGGTGGGACGTCCAACCACGCCTGCCTTGACAGTCAGACTGGAAACACGGTCGTAACGTTCCAACTTGTTTGGGCCCAACGTTTGTTCAATTGTTGCAAAGTTCTGCAATTCAATGGCTTGACCTTTGGTGTTCATAAAGGTCAGCATTTTGATGTCTTCCGGATTCCTCCGATTGGTTTCATCGAAACGCAGGTTGATGTTGTATTCCTCATTCTTTTCAGAGAACTTCATGTCGGAGTTCCCGGCAAAGGAGAGCCGGAGTGAATTTGCCACGTCGAATACGGAAAGTCCCAATTGTGACATCTTGTCCCTGTCCAGCGCAATCTTCATTTCAGGCTTGCTCTTTTCGATGGAAAGCTTCACATTGACCGTGCCCGGTATGGCCTTGATGAGGCGCATCACACTGTCGGCTTCCACATACAAGGTGTTCATGTCGGAACCGCGCAGCAACACCTGTATGGGTGCTTCCGAGTTCATCCCAGAAGAGGAGGTGGCCGAAACCGTGGCCCGAAGTCCGGGAATCTTCATGATTTCATTCTGCAACAAGGCACCATATTGTTCAGAACTGTACGTTCGTTCCTTTTTGTCAACAATTTTGACACTTATCTCACTCTTGTCGGCTTCGTTGGAACCCATCATGCTGCTGCTGCTGGTATAACCCACGCGGGTGGAAACACTTTTAACCTCAGGTTTGCTGAACAACAACTTCTCGACTTCCATGGTCTTCAAGTTGGTCTGATACAGGTTGTTCTGCTGGTCGGTTTCCAGTTTTACCGTCAATTCACCCCGGTCACTGTTTGGCATGAATTCCATTCCGATAAAGCCGAAAGGAATCAACATAATGGATGCGATGACCAATAAGAATGCAAACGACCAGGTAGCCAGTTTGTGCCTTAATCCCCATCGGAGCGTCTGTTCGTATTTGCGGACGAGTAATTTGAAAAAGCTTTCAAAACCCAATGCCAACCTGCCCATGAACCTCTTTTTCGTGAGTTTTTCTTTCCGGCTGAACCTGGAGGCCAGCAGCGGAGTAAGGGTAAAGGACACGAACAAGCTCATCAACGTCGAGAATACGATAACCAGTGAGAATTCCCGCAGCATATCTCCAATCATGCCACTAACCATGGCAATCGGTACGAAAACCACGACGTCCACCAAGGTGATGGCGATGGCTGTGAAACTGATTTCAGAACGACCGTCGATGGCAGCCTGCCTTCGGCTCTTGCCCATTTCCAAATGTCGGTGGATGTTTTCGAGCACCACGATGGAGTCGTCCACCAGAATCCCGATGACCAACGAAATGGCCAACAACGTCATCAAGTTGAGCGAGAAGTCGAAGATGTACATGGCCGCAAACACAGAGATGATGGATGCAGGAATGGATACCATGACAATCAAGGAGTTGCGAACGCTGTGCAAGAAGAAGAACATCACAAAGGCAACCAACAAGATGGCCAGCCCGAGATCTTTTACGACAGCATTTGCCGAATCGAGCGTATGAATGGACGAGTCGCTCGAGACATTGAATTTAAGTTGGTTCTTGGCAAACGTCGATTCCAAAACACCGATTTCCTTGTTGATCTGCTCACACACATCGACGGTGTTCGCATCGGATTGTTTCTGAATGACGATACCGATGGAGCTAATGTTGTTAACGCGGTTGATGGTGGATACTTCAGCAATGCCGTCATAAACATCGGCTACATCATCCAAGTGAATGACTGCCCCCGTAACCGTTTTTGCGATGGCTACGTTACTAAGTTGCTCGACGCTTTGAATTTTACCTCCCAAACGTACGGTGTACTGGCTTTTGTCATTCTCAATTTTACCGGTGGGTAGTTCCAAATTGGCATTTCCCAAAGCCATATAAACGGTTGCAATAGAGAGTTTGTAGCCTTCCAGCTTCTGCTTGTCGATGTTGATGCGAATCTCGCGTTCAGTTCCGCCGATCAGGGTGACCTGTCCGACACCGTTCAACTTGGAAAGGTGGGATTTGATCTGGTCTTTGGTCAATTGGTACAATTCGGTTTCAGGCATTTTGGCCGTCAATCCGATTTGCATCACAGGTATGTCGTTGGTGGAGAACGTATTAAGCGAGGGCGTTCGTGCATTGGTCGGTAGGAGGGAAAGGACCGAATTCACTTTGCGTTGCGCTTCTTGTAAAGAAACATTGATGTCAGTTCCCGAGTTCAATGTCAACGTAATGACGGAGAACCCTTCTTGTGAGGAGGAAGCCATGTTGTCCACATTCTCCAGGGAGGAGAGCGCATCTTCCAACTTCTTGGTGACAGAGCTTTCCACATCGGCGGCAGAAGCGCCTGGATAGACCGTCATGACTGCGATTACAGGCACATCGATTTTGGGCAGCAGGTCGTATTTCAACATGGAGTACGACAGGACGCCTGCAATGGCCAGAATGGCAAATATTACAGCGACCAGCGTGGGCCGCTTGATGGATAATTCAGTTATTGACATAATCGAGCGTTTACTTGTTGGGTGCAACAGAGACGGAAATGCCGTCAATAAGATTAATTTGACCGGCAGTCACCACTTGTTCGCCTTTGGCCAGTCCATTGGTGATGAAAAGCACTTTTTCGTTGCCGCCAATCACCGTGATGTCACGTGTCTGCGCTTTGCCATCCTTGACCACATAGACCTTTGCGTTCTTGGTACTGCCGAGCAATGCTTCGCGCGGGATGCTCAAGGCGCTGCCTTTGCTGGGTAGGTTGATGGTCACGTTTGCAAACGTACCTGCTTTCAGTTTCCCGTTGTTGCTGATAACCACTTCCACCGGGTAGTTGTGGGAGTCGTCTCCCTTGGAAGCGATGTAACTGATTTTTCCTGCAAAGGTCTTTCCGGGGAACGCTTCACAAACCACTTCGGCCTTGTCGCCGTTGGAAAGCTTGTAGATGTTCGACTCGGAGACGTTCATGCGGATTTTCAAACGGGAAATGTCCAACAGGCGAACCACTGGGCTGCCCATGTTCACGAACGCTCCTCTTTCTACGGATTTCTCCGTAATGATGCCGCTGATGGGGGCGGTGATGGTGGCATCGTCCAATTGTTTCTTCGCTTGCTCGAGTTGGAGTTGTGCGTTGATGTTGGCCATTTTTGCGTCGTCCATCTGCTGTTGGGTAATGGTTCCGCCTTGAAACAAGCTTTCATATCGGGCGAGGTCGCGCTTCTGCTTGTCTGCATTGAGCTGCGAGGTCTGCACCGTCAACTCTTTGATTCGGCTGTCGATGCTTGCGATGACCGAACCCTTGGATTTGCTTTGTCCCAATTCTGCATTCAGGCTGGTGATTTGTCCTGCCGTCTGTGCTGATACGACTACCTCGGTGTACGGATTGAGTGTGCCGGTGAGGCTCAAGGTCGTTCCGGTGGAAGTCTCGCCGACTTGAGCCACACTGACTACGATTTCAGAAGAAATGAGGTTGGTTTTGCCTGCATTGATTTTTTCATGACTTCTTTTGAGCATGAAAAAAGCTCCCAACAACACTAAAACGAGGATTATGATACTGATGATTCGATTTTTCATTGTGCGTGCTATTTGTTGTTTATATAATTCAGTAGATTGCCTTTGCCCTGTTCTAGGTTGATGCGGGCGATGTAAAGCGTTAAAAGTTTTGAGTAGTAATTATTGGTACTCTCGTTGTAGGAGCTTTCTGCTTGAACGAGGTCCAGTGAAGTAGCAACACCTTGCTGGTATTGAAGTTGGGTATTCTTATAGACTTTTTCGGACAAGGTCAGGTTCTCTTTCTCATTTTTGATGTTGTTGACAGCCGTCCGATATTGGTTTTCGTAGTTGGACAAGTCTACCTGGATGGCTTGCTTGCTTTGTTCCATTTTCACCCTGCTCTTCTCCATGTTCAGATTGGATTGTGCAATGCGCTGTTGGCGTTGAAGTCCGTCGAAAATAGGTACGCGAAGGCTGAAAATAAGGGCTGAGCTAGTAAACCAAGGTTCATTGGCAGACAGAAAGTTCATTTCTTTCCGCTGAGCGCTACTGGCAATATTGGCCGTGAAATTGAGTGTTGGCAAGTAACCAGCCTTGTTCCGATTTTTATCGGCTTCGAATACTTTTAACGCAATTTTTTGAAGTTGGTAATCGGTTCGGTTTTCCACATTAAAGTCACTTAACAAATCTTCAAGAGACTGATTGTCAATATTCATAACAGTGTCGGTCAGCGCAATTCCAGTTTCAACCGGCATTCCCATGTAATTCTTCAGATTGGAGAGCGATTGTGAATAATTCAACTCACTTTGTTGAACCTGAGATTTTAGATTGTTATAACTGACTCGGATCTTATCCACATCAATTTGTTTGGCCATACCATTCTGAAATCGTAGTTCCGTAGATGCCAGCTGTTTGGCCGAAGTGTTCAATGTAGAACGCAAAGAGCTCAGTTGTTTCCCTATTACCAATGTCTGGTAGTAGGTGACACCGATGCTGTAAGCGGATTGCTCTTTGGTCATTTTCAGCGATTGTTGAGCCTGAGTTTCACTCAATTTGGAAGCTTTCAACGCCAACGGGAAGGTTGGGTCGAACAGTTTCTGAGTAAGTTGTACGGATCCTCCCAAATTGAATTGTGTTCCAAACTGTACTTTCAACATGTCTGTAGAGCCTGGTACCAAAAAATTGGGAATTAATTGAGTTGCCAATAGAATGTTGTCGGTGTACGAAGCAGATCCGTCAATTTGCGGAAGCATGGTGCCAATTTGTTCTTTGACCTTTCGTCCGGCAATTTCAACGTCGTAACCTGCGTTAACGATGTTTCCGTTTGCTTTGTTGGCGTAGTCAATGCATTGTTTGAGCGAAAACCCTTCACTGAATGCCAGTAAGGGTAGTGTGCACAATACAGCTAATACTAATCTTCTTTTTTTCATATGACTATTAAAGTATGATTTTTAAAGTGTGATGCTATTTAGGAACCGTTCGATGAACGATTTGTACAATTCTCTGGGAGTGAAATGCATGTCTTTTGAATGAGGATTCGGATGACCCTCAAACATCATGATGGCGCTGATGGTTCCGCTCATTAGGCAAACCCAGTTGAAGATTAGTGGAATTAGATCGCAACCCTCCTTTTTGGTAATTTTGACGAAGATGTCTTTGATGGCAGTCATACCCTTCATGACTTCATCCCCGGGCTTGCGGCGCTCGAGGCTGAACATCAATTGGTATAAGACTTTGTTGTTGAATGCGAAATCCCAATGCCGCAGGGAAATTTCCAGCAGTGTTTCTTTGGGGTCGAGATTTAACTTGAAAACAGATTGGTATTCTTTGAACAAGGTCTCGTAGCCGTTGTGGATGATTTCTGAAATCAATTCTTCCTTGTTCTCGAAATGTTCATACACAATAGGGGCTGTGTATTCAATGGCATCGGCTATCTTGCGGATAGTCAGGGCATGCCAGCCTTCTTTTTCCGCAATGCTCAGTGCTGCTGCCAGCATGGCGTTGCGGAGTGCTTCTTTGTCTCGGATTTTGCGTTCCTGATGTCCCATTTTATACGGTTGGTAAAAAATCTAACAATGTTCGCAAAAGTACAAAGAAGTTTGATATGTGCAGAGGTTTTGGTTAAAAAAATAAGTAAATGGTTGTTTTTTTTAGAAATTTAACAATAGAATTGGGTATTCATTCAAACAGTTGCATGGTTGTGGCAATACCGTTTAATAAAGCGTGTAATAGGAAAGTTGTAAGAAATGGGTCACCTTTTTTTGATCTAGCATGATAGGTATATTGGAAAACGATGCCCATCAAAGTTGCTAAAAGGATGTATTGCAGGCTAAAATCATGAATACATCCGAATACAATGGCAGGAAGTAGGATGGTGATCCAAACCCGTCGCTTCATGAATTCAAACAAATTTAGAAAATAATAGGGCATAGCTTGAAATACAAACGTTTCAAGGATTGGCCCAAGTAGGACGACCATTAAATACCTAAACCAAATATTTTCAGGTAATCCCAGTTTTGAATAATCGGTTTCAGGCAAATCCAAATATTCTCCCATATAGAAAGCGGGAATGAACAAACCGATTAACATGAGATAGGCCATTGGTACGTAAAAATAAATGGGCATTGTTTCAGTTAATTTTACAAATTTTGCCATCATTCCGTCCGGTTTTTTTTCAATTGTTTCCATAGTCGTTTTTTTAGTAATCACTCAGCAATGTTTTACCACTGCTGAGTGAATGTTTAATTTAAGCCATCCATTGTCCGTTATCGCCGCTGTATTCTTGAATTTTGGTTAGAGATCCAATAATAAAACCAAAGACTTTTGCAGCTAATGCTCCAACTGCACTTCCACCGTTTAACTCAACCAATTCCTGGTTCGTTAGGTCTGTGAATAGACCACTATTAAGATTCTGTTTCATACCAATTATTATAAAGCTGCTTTATAACCAGCGGTGTAACCTTCGATGAAAGAAGCCTTATAGGTTTTCCAGTTTTCGTAAATGTCGATTGCTGCTGCGGCCAATTCCTTGATCCATCCGCCATCAACCTCTCTCATTTCCACCGCACTCAGCTCCATCACTCCGGCGGCATTTAAATTCATTGTATTCATAGATTTTATAAAAGTGTTTTTTGTACTTACTCATTTAAGGCTTTTCAGTGACCGCCTACAAGGTTGCAACGATTGTATTGCAAATGTATATTACCGCACTTTTATATTATCATAGTGTGTGCAAAAATATTAAAAAATAATCAATATAAAACACATCAATGTAAATTATTTTGAAATATTTTCAACACCGATGTCAATGCGAAGCCTCACTGGTCTGGTATATAAGTAGGTCAATCTACTTTTGTTGTACGTCAACGGCAATCCCATGTCTTTCATTTCGTCCAGAATTCCATAGAGATAACTTTCGCTGATGCCCAATTTCTGGGCAAATAAACGCGGTGCTCCGGTAGCTTCCAATCGGATAAGCTGGTCGGCACGACGGAGACGCTCCGTATATTTCAAGAGTTGTGTTGTCATAACTGTATGGGTAATGTGGCTTGCCAAAGCCGATAATATTCGCCTTTTAATTCGTACAATTCCTGATGATTGCCAGCTTCGGCCACCACCCCTTGATGCAGCACTACAATTCGGTCCGCATCTTGGATGGTTGAAAGTCGATGCGCGATCACGATGACGGTTTTACCCATCAAAGCAAAAGCACGCAGGCATTCCTTGACATGCTTTTCCGAGTGCGAATCCAGTGAAGATGTCGCTTCGTCGAAAATGAGAATCTCCGGGTTTTTATAGAGTGCCCGTGCAATGGCGATTCGTTGACGTTCGCCTCCCGAAAGGGAAAGTCCATGTTCACCCACTGCCGTATGATAGGCAAGGGGCATTTTTTCAATGAAGGCTCGAATACCCAGTGAACCGCAAATGGAAAGCACCCGCTCCATATCCGGCTCGTATTCCCCCAAGGCAATGTTTTCCAAAATGCTACCAGCAAAGAGCTGCACTTCTTGAGGCACTGTGGCCACCAATCGACGCAGGCTTTCGTTTCGGATGAAACGGAGCTCGCAATCGCCGATGCTAATTTGCCCTTGCTGAATGGGATAAATATTTTGCAGTAAGGAGATTAACGTTGTTTTCCCAGAACCGCTCTCACCAATGATGGCCGTTGTCTTCCCTTTCGAGATCGTTAGGCTGAAATCTTCAAAAACCTGCTGGCGGGTGCCGTATCGAAAAGAAACCTGCCGAAAATGGATGTCTCCGATGAGAGCAGGGCACAGTTCGAGTTTTCCGTCAACCACTTCTTCCTGTTCCAAATCCATGATCTGAAAGAGGCGTTCGGCAGCGATGAGGGCGTCCTGGATGGTTTGGTTGGCACCGATCAGTGAAAGAACAGGTCCCAGAATGTAGCCGGTCAGCGCATAGAACGACATCAGTGTTCCGGCAGTCAATTCCTGAACCATGACCAAGTTGCTACCCGCCCAAAGCACGGCGATGGTAATGCCACCGGAAACCAATTGGGAGAACGCGTTGATTCGAATGCCTGCCTGCCCGCTTGAATAAGTGCCTTGCAGCAACCGCACAAACCGCGTTTCCGTTTTGAGGTGGACGAACCTTTCCATGCCGAACCGCTTGATGGTACCGATGGCATTGACCGATTCCACCAACTGGGATTCCAGGTCGGCTGAACGCTCCATGATGCTGCGTGAAAATTTGCGGTTGATCCGGTTGGCCACCACATAAAGCAGTACGAAAAAAGGAATGCAAATAAAGGTAATTATGGTGAGCTTCCAAGAATAGACGAACATCAAAAAGGAAGTAAAAACTAAAATCATCACATTCACAGCCAGTTCCAGCGAAACATTATTGATGAAATATCGGATCTTCACCGCATCGTTGATTCTGGAAATGATTTCACCCGTGCGCATCGTGTCGAAGAAGGGCTGAGGTAGAGTCAGCAAGTGTCTGTAGTAACCAAGTATCAAGGTCGCGTCGAGTTTTTGCCCAGTTTTCAGAGCCAGAATGCTTTTCATCGCACCGATAAATGTTCGTAAGATCAACAACACAATCATGATGATGCTAAGCAAATGCAGCAGATTCACATTGCCATCCCCCAATACATTGTCCACAATTTTCTCCACATAAATGGAAGTGCCCAGTCCCAAAATGCTGTAGATCATGGCACCGAACAAGGCTTGATTCATCACCGTGCGATGCGGTTTCAGCAAGTGCAAGAATTGGCGGAGACTCGATTCCTTCAGGTTCTCTCGACGGAAGGATTCATCGGGGACAAGCAAAATGAGCACGCCCGACCATATTTTTAAAAACGCCTCTGTGGGCATGCTGTGAAACCTACCATCTTCGGGATCCATAAACGTAATGCCCTTCGGCTTCACCTTATATACCACGACAAAATGCTGAAGTTGCTCCCGGATGACGTGCGCAATGCCTGGCAATGGAATCTTACTTAGACTCTCAGGCAGTCCACGCACCGCCTTGCAGGTGAAACCCAGTTTCGTAGCGGCTTCCACCATCCCAAGGGCATTGGTGCCCCGTTTGTCAGTGGAAGCGTATTGACGAATCCTGGCGATGGGAATGTGCAAACCATAACTGGCTGAAACCGAGGCTAGGCAAGCTGCGCCGCAGTCCGTAATGTCGTGCTGTTTGATGCAAATCTTCTTTTTCATCGATTAGTTGTTTTGAGGATTCGCCCAATCATCCATTTTCTCATAAATCAAATGAAACAACGACCGACGGTTCACCAGAAAGCGCGTTTGCACCGTCATTCCTTTTTTCAGGAAACCGCATTTGCCGTTCCTCAAGGTCAAAAAAGGTCGCTCCATGCGGCATTTCACTTTGTAGAACGGCGTTTCATTCAACAAAACAAAGTCGGAGGAAATGTCAAAAACCCGGCCGTTCAGTTTGCCCCACTGGTTGTAATCGAAGGCTTCGACCAATACGCTGACTTTCATGGAAATGTGCAGGAAACCAATGTCCTTAGGCTGCAGAAAGCATTCCACAACAAGGGTGGAATCTGGGCTGATGACGCCGATGGATTGGCCACTGTACACGCGACCACCTGGATACAAACCGGCAAATTGCTCCAACGTTCCTTGTACAGGAGCCGTCAGGGCATATTGGTTGTGTTCCTGTTCCAGCCTATGCAAACTAGCAAAAGATTCCTCTTGTTGCCTCAACAGATCGTTTAAATCCGATTTCCACAGCGACAATCGGTTCTCATGCAGGGTTTTCAGTTCCCGCACGAAGCGTTCCTTTTCATGTTGGTAGTTTTCAAACTCATCCTGAGGAATGACGCCGGTAAGAAACAAGGGTTCGTTCCGTTTAAGTTTCCGGTCGGCTTCCTCAATGGAAAGTGCAAGCTCCTCTTTTTGTCGCACAAACAGGAAATATTCCTGATGCCGCTTGTCGGAATGGAAATTCATAGTGCTAAGTGAACATAGTGCCTTCAAATCCGAAATTTGATCCGAAAGATTACTCAAAATGCTTCGCTGATTGGACAAACTCGCGTCCACTGAGGCTGTATTCAACAACAGTATGGTGTCCCCTTTTTTCAGAAGACTGCCTTCCCGAGCATACAGTCGAACAATGGTTTCAGCCACCGGCGCCTTCAACTCAACTTTCTCGGTGATGGGACGCACCACGCCAACCCCATGCACCACGATGTCCACGTACAAGAATGGTAATGATAGCAAGGTCGCAAAGACGGCCAGCGCTACTATCAGGTAAATTACGTTGTTTTTTCGACTATGCCGGAAAATCTGTTTTTCAATGCAGAAATCAGGATCGAGCTCAGGTAAATTCATTTTACGAACATTAAATTAACAATGCCGTAAAGATAAATAAAATTAATAATAAATTAATACATGATTAAACTTTTTCCGAGCGCTTCCGAGATGTTTCGGCTTAAAGGTGGAATGTGGTACTTCGGCAGATCCTCCCAGTAATTGTACGTATATCCGTGTGAATACCTAAGACCGTATCCGCTAAACTTGATGCTTTTCAGCGCCGATTTCGGCACCATTCTGGATTCGTAGAGGTAGAATTCGTTGATGCCTGTATTATCGACTTCGACAGGGTCCTTCTTGTGTTTTAAGAAGACGCGGCGCGACTGGGTGAAACATTCCAAATTGTCGTAGGTCAGTTGGTTGAGGTCGGTTGTGCCATATAATTCCGATTGACTGGTTGCTACAACACGGCAGGTATAAAGGAACAAATCATAGCGCTTTTCTTTGGCAGGAGCCAGCAAGTCTACGTTGGTTTGAATGTTTTTACCCGTTGAATTGACTCGTACGAAACCCACCAAGGTGTTTTTTTTTACGAATGTCTGCACCTGATGCGTTCGACGTGAATTCGAAGCTCCTTCCCAAACGATCGGCCAGCTCGTTGCCATTTTTAAAATAAGGCGTGCAGGCTAGTCCGACAACGACCATTACCTTGCGCTTCTTGGCCTTGGCTATTTGCGCTTCGTTTCGGAACGTCCTAAATTCCAGCATTCGGAATTTGACACTTTTACCATCGGGAGAAATGTAGTATTCACCGATGCCGTCCGTATAGTATTTCGGTGTGCCGTCCTCCAGATGGTAGCCGCGGAAATAACCTTTCAGCACCAGATACATCGGTTCCTTGGAAGCTTTGCCAACCGTGACTTCAGGCAAGGAAATGATGCGACGCTGCATCTTTAAAACCTTGGAATTCCTTAGCTCGGCTGAACTCAATTCAAGTGTTTGGTAAGCAATCTGCTGAATGCTGATGTGCTTGTTTCCTTTCAAAAGCGTTTGACTCAAATGCGTGGTATCCAAAATGCCGTTAATGTCTGAAGTCGCTGCCAGCTTGCCGTCGTCTGTTAGCAGGTGTGCGAAGGCGACGGGTTGCCCATCCGTTTGGTCGGTGATGCGGATCTGCGCCTTAACGCTAATAAAAAACAAGCAAAATAGTAGTATATAAAACGTTCTCATTGCATCTGCATTTTTGCAAATCTTTTCAGACCTGTCTATTTAACTTGGAATTTTCTCATAAGACTGCCTTCGGATGACGAAATTCTAATAATGTAATGCCCCTTGGTAAACCGATTGATGTCCAGATTAGTTGATGGGGAAATAAGATCACTTCTTAAAACCACACGACCATCCAAGCTGCAAATTTCGATGTCGGAGCCAATCCACTTCGAATCTACACGAAATTGCAAAATTTTACTTTCGGGTTTGGAATAAATAACTAATCCGATATCCTTTGTAATAAACAAGTTTGTAGCAGGAGATTGACTTACTTGAATGTAATGGACTGTACTACTGTCACCTACAATACTAAAGTTGGCGAATCTTTCGGTTTCAGTCAAATTGGGTTCAGCAGTCATAATAATGGAATCATTAAGATTGCCCATCTTTTTGTTCAAATGAAGCCAGGATTCTTCCGATATGATTTTCCAGCTGATATTGGAGAAAACATTCAGTTGAATGCTGTCTTTTCCGTCATTTTTAAATGTTAGGGTGTTAAAGGCAACATCGATAAAGGGTTTTATTCCCTTTTGCACGATCGTGAGGACTACGTCTGGTACTCCATAACCGGTAAAGGTAAGATGAGCAGTTCTGGGTAGAAACGACTTATTCTCCTGTATTGTCACGAAAAGTATGTAAAACCCGTTTCCGTTGGTTGTGTCCACAGCCAGCCAATCCTGATCAACATTCAGGTTCCAACAGATATTGGAATATAAGTATATGTTTCCACTTATGTACTCGGCCGGAACTGTTCCTTCGGTTGCATCGGTTCTGATAAAGTCTGTATTTACCAAAGTTGAAGTCGTATCAATGCTTATGATACGGGAGGATTGCAAGCCAAATTTTTTGGTAATCGTATCCTTGTAAGCAGAACCACAAAGTTCGGCATACCTCAAAAATAAGGAGTCAGCCTGCATGTTGGTGATCTCTGTTCTAATAGTAATCTTTTTCTGCCATTCCCGGTTGGTCTTGCACGCTTCACCAGAACTGTCGGGTAAGACTGTTTTTTCAATATTCACTCGTAGTAGCGTATCCTTGACCAGCTTTACGTTGGCAAGAGTGGTGTCGATGCGATAGAAAGAAGTTGGCTTGGATATGTTTGTATGCAATACAATTTCTGCATTTTGTCCAACAGAAACGACATCTGTTTTTCCATCGCTGTTCAAGTCACCAGTGGCAATTGAGTATGGATTGCAATAAAAATTGTTTGGGAAAAGTTTGTAGTCGGTAAAAAGTCCGTCCGTTTTTTGTTGGTAACAGGATATTTGAGCCCATGCATTGTTTCCGACCAAAAGATCCATTCGACCGTCACAATTGAAATCCGCAGTTTTAACAGGAGTAGCTAGATCATAGGCGGGGAGTAAAGTTTTTCTGTTTCCGATTTTTCCGTCGTTGTCCTGGTAAAAGACCACAACATTCCCATATGGTCTGTTACCACTCTTTGTTCCGACAATATCATTCCTACCATCATTGTCCATGTCGGCAATTGAAATTCCACTGAAGTTGGAAAAGCTCCAGCTTGGAATCATGTATGAATAAACCAGAGCTGTATCAGCTAAACCATTGGTTGGTGTCTGATAGGTGAGTTGAAGTGAGGAATAAGGACCAGCGTTTCCTACGATGGATACTACATCATTCAAGTGATCGCCATTGACATCTCCAATTTCAATTTGGCCGGCATAGGTGGGCATATAAACCGTTTTTGATGAAAATAAACCTTGTGCTGTTTGAGTGTAAATGATCATATTTGAAGCACCCGAACGGGACACGGCGACGTCCATGATTCCGTCGTTATTTAAATCTCCCGCTTTCATTGCATAGATGGCATTATTACCAATGGAAACCGACTTAAGTGAGTTGAATGTTCCGTCTACTTGTTGATACCAAATTCCGAAATTGGTGCCATATCCAATCAGGATGTCATTGCGTTTGTCGTTATTCATGTCGATGACCTGAATAATCCTTTTACCAGAATAAATGTATGGATATTTTAACCGAAACGGTGCATTTATGGTGCCATCGGCTTTTTGTATAAAGACAAGCACACAACTTTTGTATGTTGTGTCGTCGGATGAACTTGAAATGACGACCAAGTCATTTTTCCCGTCGTTGTTTACGTCACCAATGTCTGTAGCATTGAGTTCAGTATATTGAATGGGAGTCATCAGGCTCGTTTTAAGGAAATTTATTTGTCCAAAAGCGGAGAATGTTAGAAATGTAAATAAAATGATGATGGTACTTTTCATAGTAAAAAAGTGGTTTAAAAAAACGCCCCGTAATCTTTTGATTACAGGGCGTAAATATAGAGTTAAAAATTATTTTTTTAAAGTTTGGTCTCGATATTTTTGCGTAAATATTGTACAGCAGCGACTAATCCATCAACATTCTTGCCCCCGGCCGTAGCGAAATGTGGTTGTCCACCGCCACCGCCTTGTATGGCTTTGGCTGCTTCGCGAACCAGATTGCTTGCGTTCAAGCCTTTGGCTACCAGGTCGTCACTCAAAATAACGGTGAGCAGTGGCTTGTCGCTGTCAACACTGCCGGCGATAAAGGCCAACCCTGTGGGAATTTCACCACGAAGTTGGAAGGCGATGTTCTTGATGGTTTCGGCTGTTTCTGAGCCTTCAAAAATGACAAGCTTGACACCATTAATAAGGATAGCCTTTGAAAGCAGCTCATTTTTCAAAACCTTGGCCTGGTCCGCAGCAAACGCCTCCAGTTTCTTCAAGTTCTCCTGATTCTCCAAAACCAGTTTCACAATGGCCGAAGTCAAATTGGGCGTGTTGTTGAAATACCCCTTCACCATACGTAGTTCATCTTGCATCTGGTAATAAGCGGCATCTGCACCAGCACCCGTGATGCCCTCAATGCGGCGAATACCAGCAGCGATGGAGCTTTCCGTCACAATGCGGAAGCTACCGATACGCCCCGTGGCTGAAACATGCGTTCCTCCACAAAGTTCAGCCGAAGTGCCGAAGCGGATCACGCGGACTTCCTCGCCGTATTTCTCACCGAACAAAGCCATGGCACCCATGGCGCGGGCTTCGGCAATGGGCGTGTTGCGGTGTTCATCCAACAAAATATTCTTACGAATGCCAGCATTCACCCGGTTTTCCACCTCACGGATTTCTTCGGGGCTCATTTTTTGGAAATGGGCGAAGTCGAAACGGAAGTTGTCGGGGTTCACGAGCGAACCTTTTTGTTCCACATGAGAACCAAGTACCTCGCGCAGTGCTTCGTGCAGCAAGTGGGTAGCGGTATGGTTGGCTGAAGTCGCGTCGCGTTTTTCCACATCCACCACGGCTTTGAAAACGGCAGTTGGGTCGGCAGGCATAACAGAAGTTATATGCACGCCCAAGTTGTTTTCTTTCTTGACAGTTTCAATCACCAAACGCACGCCATCCAATTCCAAATAACCGCAATCGCCCACCTGTCCGCCCATTTCGGCATAAAACGGCGTGCGATCCAATACCAGCTGGAAGTAGGACTTGCCCTTTTGGGAAACCTGCCGATATTTTAAAATCTCCGCATCGCAGGTCGTGAAATCGTAGCCTACGAATTCAGATTCCTGATCTTTCAGAACAATCCAGTCGCCCGTTTCCACAGCAGCGGCATTGCGGGCACGGTCTTTCTGTTCTTTCATGGCGGCTGTGAAACCGTCAATGTCGGCAGTCAGGTCGTGTTCGCGCAAAATCAATTCCGTCAAATCCACCGGGAAACCAAACGTATCGTAAATGGTGAACACACTTTTTCCTTCCAGAACAGAAGAACCTGCAGCCTTGGTTTCAGCCATTAATTTGTCTAATAAGCGAATACCGGTTTCGAGCGTGCGGAGGAAAGATTCTTCTTCTTCCTTGATGACCCTCTCGACCAGCGTTTGTTGCGCCTGCAATTCGGGGTAGGCCGAACCCATCGAATCGATGAGCGCGGGAATGAGTTTGTACATGAAAGCGTGGCGGCGGTTTAGGAAGGTATACCCGTAACGCACGGCACGACGCAATATGCGGCGGATCACGTAGCCTGCCTTGGCATTGGAGGGCAGTTGGCCGTCGGTGATGGAAAACGCGATGGTGCGGATGTGGTCGGCTATGACGCGCATGGCAATGTCGGTTTTCTCATCTTCGCCGTAAGTTACACCGCAAAGGTTGCCGATTTCCTTCAATAATGGCTGGAACACGTCGGTGTCGTAGTTGGAGCGTTTGCCCTGAATGGCCATGCATAAGCGTTCGAAACCCATGCCAGTGTCCACGTGCTTGGCAGGAAGCGGTTCCAACGAACCGTCAGCCTTTCGGTTGAACTGCATGAACACGTTGTTCCAGATTTCCACCACTTGCGGATGGCTTTCGTTCACCAAAGAGAGCCCATCCACCATAGCACGTTCTTCGTCCGAACGCAAGTCAATATGTATTTCTGAACACGGGCCGCAAGGACCTTGGTCGCCCATTTCCCAGAAATTATCTTTTTTATTCCCGTTGATAATGCGTTCGGCAGGTAAAAACTGTGACCAGATGGCAGCAGCTTCGTCGTCGCGATCCAAGCCTTCCGGAGCATAACCTTCAAAAACGGTGGCATACAAACGGTTCGGATCCAACTTCACCACGTCCACCAAATATTCCCAGGCCCATTCAATAGCATCCTTCTTGAAGTAGTCGCCAAAAGACCAGTTGCCCAGCATTTCGAACATGGTGTGGTGGTAAGTATCGTGTCCAACTTCCTCGAGGTCATTGTGTTTTCCGCTCACACGGAGGCATTTCTGCGAGTTGGCCACCCGTGGATATTTGGGAGCCACATTGCCAAGAATGATGTCCTTGAACTGGTTCATGCCGGCGTTGGTGAACATCAGCGTGGGGTCGTCCTTAACCACCATCGGAGCGGAAGGAACGATCTTATGATTCTTGGAAGCGAAAAAGTCTTTGAACGATTCGCGTATTTCTTTGGCAGTCATGTGTTATAAATTAGTAATTCGGGCGCAAAAATACGGCTAATTTGTTACTTTTGCATGCATTAGCATTGAAAAAGATACAAGCGCGTGGGCAAAAAAGTCAAATACCACTTCAATCCAGAGTCCTTAAGTTTCGAACGCATTCAGAAAACGGCGGTCGATTGGATGAAGCAACTGCTGCTTCACGCATTCAGCGGGATCTCTATGGGTGTGCTTTTCTTTTTCATTTACCTGAACATCTTCGAAACGCCGGATGCAAAAAAGTATAGGGTGGAAAACGAACGCTTGCAGTCTCAGTATAAAGTGCTTCAGTTGCAGGCCAAGCATGTGCAAGCAGTGATGACCGACCTCCAACAGCGCGACGACAACCTCTACCGTGCCATCCTGCAAGCCGACCCCATCGCTCCCGAACTACGTGAAGGCTCCTTTGGCAACACAAACCGTTACCAAGAATTCAATGACCTGGATAATAGGGAGTTGGTAACCCAGACCAGCCAAGAAATAGACCGGCTTTCCAAAATGGCCTATACCCAGTCCAAATCGTACGATGTATTGTTGGATTTGGTCAAGAACCAGGAAAAACGTTTGCTTTGCATTCCAGCCATCATGCCTGTGCTCAACCGTGATATGCGGTCGGTGGCATCTGGCTATGGCCGACGCATCGACCCCATTTACCACGTGGCGACCTTCCACGCCGGGATGGACTTTACAGCACGCATCGGTACGGACATCTATGCAACCGGCGAAGGAAGTGTCAGTTTGGCCTCCTGGAAACAGGGCTATGGCAAATGCATCATCATCAACCACGGATTTAATTTTCAGACCCTATACGGTCACCTCAACAGCATCGACGTGCATGTTGGCCAAAAAGTGAAGCGTGGCGATGTCATTGGCGCAGTGGGCAATACGGGTAAATCCACCGGCCCTCACCTGCACTACGAAGTCCATTTCAGAGGCGCTCCGCAGAACCCCGCACACTATTATTTCATGGATCTTTCTCCCGCACAATACGACCAAATGGTTCAAATATCGTCCAATTACGGACAAACGATGGACTAATTTTAATACCTGAATACTATGGCTGACGATTCGAGAAAACTGTTCTATTCCATTGGCGAGGTGGCCGCAATTTTTCATGTGAACGAGTCCACACTCCGTTTCTGGGAAAAGGAATTCCCCACGGTGATCAAACCTAGAAAGAACGCCAAGGGCACGCGCAACTACACCAAAGACGACATCGAAAACATCCGACTCATCCATTTCCTGCTTAAGGAAAAAGGCATGACACTGGTTGGTGCCCGCAAAAAGCTTCGGGAAGAAAAGAAGGGCATGACGGCGCAGCACGAGCTGACCGACCGGCTCAAAAAAATCAAATCCGAGTTGCTGAAACTTCAAACCGAGTTGGGTCAGCCTGCTCAGGAGGCACCCGAATTTGCATCGGCAGAACCCATTTCCAATCGTATGGTCTTTGCTGAACCCGGTTCGGAAATGATTTCAATCGAATCTTTAAGAGAGGAAATTCCTGCCACAGATTCCGTGATGGAAGAAATCCCTGTTCCTGACGACGAACATTTACCAGCGCCCGAACCGATTTTGGAAGATTCTCCGTTCGATTTTTCAGAGGAGGAAACCGCTCCTATAGAAATTGAAGAAGCCGAATTCACCTACGAGCTCGAAGATCCAGAACCACATATGGAAGACGAACCGATCGAAGAATCAACTGAATTTGATGCGGAAAAGTTTACCGCTAAGCCGACCGAAGCGCAATCGGATGAAGCCGCTGCAAGGGCACTTTACGAAGAATTGGAACCCGAATTGATTTACCAGCCGAAACCCGAACCGGAGCCAGAGCCCACTCCCGAACAGAACCTCTTTTACGAACAACCGGAATCAAGTGAACCGCCCAAAACTGAGCCATCTAAAGATGGCTGGTCAGGCTCCCTTTTTTAGAGCAGCGCAACGTATTTCAATTTATCGAAGCGAGTTTTACTTAAAGGCATCCAGCGCAACCGTTGGTTTACCAGTGCTGTCGAATGCTCCCAACCCGTAGCTTTTCCAGCCCCCGTAACATTCAGGTTCCCAATAGAATACACCGAGCCCTTTTTTGCCGTTGACTGCTTTCACTTTATTAATCAGATCTTTCAGAAATGATTTGCATGCGTCTGGATAACGCCAATCCATGCCCACTTCGCAGACCATGACTTCCGAACCGTATCGGCTCACCATATCGTTCATATTGCTGAAACATTGGTTGTTGAGCGTGCTCCAATTGGTGTTGGTCGGGTAAAGGGACATGCCGATGACATCCCATTTGGCACCTTGCGCTTTCAAGCCGTCAAAAATCCAACGAAACGTGGTGTTGTTCCAACCGTTCTGTACATGAATCATCACTTTGGTGGAGGGGAAAACGGCCTTGACGGCGTTGTAACCAGCATTGGAAAGCATCGCATAATTGGCCATGTCCACCGAGGCTTTTCCATCTTCCCACAACATGCCATTGCCGGTTTCATTGCCGACTTGCACCCATTCGGGGGTGATACCGTTGTCTTTCAATGTTGTCAGCACGGAAGTTGTATGCTCCGTTACTGCATTCCGAAGATTCACGAACGAAAGCGTTGCCCAGGCTGCAGGTTTGGTTTGTTTGGACGGATCCGCCCAACTGTCGCTGTAATGGAAATCTATCAGTAGTTTCATGCCTAGGTTGTGGGCTCGTTTGGCCTTGACCAATAAGTCGGCAGTATTGCACCAGCCATCACTCGGGTTTACCCAAACACGTAATCGTATGGAGTTCATGCCCAAGCTTTTGAGCAGCGCCATGCATTCCATTTGTGTTCCGTAGACATTGTAGAATTTTTTGCCGCTTTGTTCCATTTCCGTCACCCAGCTCACGTCGGCACCTCTTGCCAGGCTGTCTTTGACAACCACGACCGTATCAATCGGCTTAGGATCTACAACGATGGGCTCCTTGCCACAGGAAAAAAAACTCGCGAGCCAAAAAATCGAGAAAAGACTCCACAAAAAACGTTTTCTCATGAGCGTATTTTTTACCCGTTCATCTGCTCCTTGCGCCGCACCAACTGCACATTCGTGATTTGTGAAATTTTGGCACAGAGGTTGTTGACGTCTTCTACATCGTGAACATACAGTTCGATGAGACCCTTGAAGATACCGTCTTTGGTTTCGAACAAGAGTTTGGTCATGTTTACCGCCAATTCGTCGGAAACGATTTTGGTGATTTGGCTGACGATGCCCACGCCGTCGATGCCCCGCAATTCGAGTTCGATGGGGAAGGATAGGGCCTTTTGAGTTGCCCATTCAGCCGAAAGTATGCGGGTGCCGTAGCTGGATTTGATTTTCATGGCTACTGGACATTGCCGCTTATGCACAGAAACGCTGCCGTTGTCCTCCACAAAGCCAAGTACGTCGTCCCCAGGGATGGGATGACAGCAATCAGCTAGTTTGTATTGTTGGTTAAAGGACTCCTCGGTCAATTTATGGGTCGCCTTGTAATCAATTTTCTCGGAGGTTTCACCCAGCATTTCAGGCTTCGGCTTGTTGCTGATGCCCAACGTCAGTTTCCAGTATTTCAGGAGCTTGTTGTTGTCTTGGCTCTTTTTGAACAGCACCTTAAGGTCATCCGTCAGTTCGATCTTGCCTGAACCCAGTTTCATCAGCAGGTCATCCCGGTTTTCCACATCGAAATGCTGCATCAACATGTCCGTAGAACTTTGGTCATAGCCAAAGCGAATTCGGGCGAAAAAGGCAGTCAGCAAATCGTCTCCCTTTTTGATAAGGTCCTTGTTGTCTTTGCGAAACTTGGCCTTGATGCGGGTTTTGGCACTTCCAGTCGTCACCCAATCCAGCCATTCGAATTTGGGAGTCTGGCTTTTGGACGTCAGAATTTCTACCTGGTCGCCGCTTTTCAGGACATGGCTCATTGCCACCAATTTGTGATTCACTTTGGCACCGATGCAGTGGAACCCGATTTGAGAGTGCAGTGTAAAGGCAAAGTCCAACGCTGTAGAACCCGTCGGCATGGTCTTGATTTCTCCTTTCGGAGTGAAAACGAAAATCTCCGACGAAAAGAGGTTCATCTTGATGGTGTCGAGGAAGTCGATGGCGTTGGGTTCCGGGTTTTCAAGTATTTCCTTGATGGTGTAAATCCACTTGTTAAGTTCGTTTTCTTCCTCAATTTCACCGGATTTGTATTTCCAGTGAGCCGCAAAGCCGCGTTCGGCTATTTCGTCCATGCGGTCGCTACGGATCTGGACTTCAATCCATTCGCCGTCAGGGCCCATTACGGTGACGTGCAAGGCCTGGTAGCCATTGGCTTTTGGGCTGCTCACCCAGTCGCGGATGCGGTCGGGGTGATGCTTGTAAATGTCGGTCAAGGCCGAATAGATGGCAAAGCAGCGTTTTTTCTCGATGGAAAACAACGTCGGGTCGGTTCTCGGCACATCCGTGGTGAAAATGATGCGGACAGCCAGAATGTCGTAGATTTCCTCAAAGGAAACCCCTTTGGTCTGCATCTTGTTCCAAATGGAATAAATGGATTTGGTACGAGCTTTCAGCCGGTATTCAATGCCCATTTCATCCAGTTTCTCGCGAACAGGCGCTGTGAATTTCTCATACAATTCGTTACGGGCTACCGCGGTGCTTTCAATTTTGCTTAAAAGTTCAGAGTAGGTGTCTGGATGTTCGTATTTAAAACTCAGGTTTTCGAGTTCCGTTTTGATGCGGTTGAGACCCAGGCGGTTGGCCAGCGGGGCATAGAGGTACATCGTTTCCCCGGAAATCTTGTATTGCTTGCTGGGAAGCATTACACCAAGGGTGCGCATGTTGTGCAGGCGGTCGGCCATCTTGATGAGCACCACCCGGATGTCTTCGGCCATGGTCAGCAGCAACTTACGAAAGTTTTCCGCTTGTGCAGAGGCTTGTTCACCGAAAATACCGCCTGAAATCTTGGTCAGACCGTCCACGATGCCAGAAATCTTCGGTCCAAAGCTCTTTTCGATGTCCTCCACCGTGTATTCCGTATCTTCCACTACGTCGTGCAGCAGAGCAGAGCAAATGGAGGTGGAACCTAGTCCGATTTCCGAACAACAGATTTTTGCCACCGCCAGCGGGTGCATGATGTAGGGTTCGCCCGAACGCCTGCGGATACCGCCATGGGCATGGTTGGCAAAATTGAAGGCTGTAGTGATCAGATCGACCTTCTTACGATGGTTGGATTTGAGATACTCCTGAAGCAGTTCCTGAAACTTCGCGTTGATCTCGTCTTTTTCAGCCTGTGTAAATGTCGAAATGTCTCCCATCGTCGTCTTTTATCAATAGATTTTTAGGCGCATGCCGGGATTTATTAGGGAACTTCGAAGTCCGTTCCTTCGTTTAATGGCCGAAGTCGTGGTATGGTATTTTGTTGCGATTTCAGATAACGTATCGCCCTTACGTACTCGATGAATCTTGAATTTCGCCTTTACTGCCGGTGCTATCTCCTGACCGGAAGGTTCCACCGTAAGCAAGGGATTCAGCAGGTCACCCGATCGGAAGTTTGGGATGCTGTCTTGAAAGTCAATGAACGCCAGCGTGTAATTGGCAGGCAAACAGACGCTTTGCGGTTTTTCGGGAGTTCCAGGAATGATTTCGCGGCGGTATTGTGGGTTGAGTTTCATCAGGTCTTGCTTGGAAACTCCGATCACACCCGAAATCTGATCAAAATGAATCTTGTTGCTCAGCATCAGCGTGTCCGTATGCAGCGGATACTCCGTTCGAACTGGGCAAATGCGGTGTTCTTTGTAATAAGTCATCACGTAATTGGCTGCGATGAACAGCGGAACATAACCACGGGTTTCTCTAGGAAGGTAATAATAGATGTCCCAATAATCTTTTTTTCCACCTGCGCGGCGTATGGCTTTGTTGACATTGCCAGGGCCGCAATTATAGGCCGCAATGGCCAGATGCCAATCACCGAAAATGTTGTAGAGGTCTCTCAGGTAGCGCACGGCCGCTTCGGTCGATTTCTGCGGATCGCGGCGTTCGTCCACCAAGCTATTGATTTCCAGACCATAACTTTTTCCAGTGCCGAACATGAACTGCCAAAGTCCGGTTGCTCCGACTCTGGAAACAGCATTGGGGTTCATGGCGGATTCCACAACGGAAAGGTATTTCAACTCGTTGGGCATCCGGTATTTCTCAAGCAACTGTTCGAACAAGGGGAAATAATAATCACCGATGCCCAGCATCACTGCCACCTGTTTGCGGCGGGTTTCCTCGTATTTGTCGATGAACTGGCGAATGATCCTGTTGTAAGGCATCTTGATGACGGTCGGCATGTCTGCCAAGCGCCTCATCATCACGGTATCCGAAACGTATGGATTGAGCGAGTCGAATTTGCAATCCCGGTCGATGGGAATGAATGTTTTCATGTGCCAGTCTTGCAACAGGCTGTCCATATTGGTGTCAAAGCTCTCAGGGAGTGCTATTTCCCGGTCATCGCCGGATCCGCTCAGGTAGTCTTCTACCCGAGGGATGCTATCGTTCGCCTGCACAAACAGACAAACAAATAGTCCGATGATAAGGAAAAGTACATTCTTCATAGATCGTTAATTCTTTTATTAAAATTGAAAAGCCAGACTGAGTTCCACCGCTTTGGCTCCACCATAGTTGTTTATTCGTGGTGCCGACGGAATCACGGACAGGTCCGAGCTAATGTCAAAATCATACAACTGTGCGTCCACAAAGGCGTCCAGTATGCAAATCAAGTAAACGCCGACGGCACCGATGTAACTCAGATCCCTGGATCGGCGGAAAGACTGTTGCCTGTTCTTCAGCACATTCACCAACTGTGACTCCGGGTAATTCGAGTTTGGCGGCAGTAATTTCAAATAACTCTTCGTACTAGGGTCGTCATCCATGATGTCCCTGTAACCGTTGGTGTACGCGTTGTAATATTTACCGTTCCAGTTGATGGCGTACGCCACTCCGATCACTCCAGCAGCAACAAAGGGAAGTTTCCAGTAACGCCGATTGTAAAGCTGGCCCAAACCTGGGCAAAGCATGGAAAACCAAATTGCCTTCTTCGGGTCTGGTTTGTAAATAGAATCCGGCTTAAGCACTATCTGCAAGCTGTCTTTCTTAATTGACAGGTCCTTTATCTGAACGCTTTCAGTATAGGTGATGCCTGGAGGCAAGGTCTTCTGAATAAGGACCGAATCAGTTTCGGCTGCCATCAATCCGTTGTTATCGCCTCCGGTGTACAGGAGCGCGAAAAAAAGGAGCAGGCTCAAAAGACCATATGTTCGCGTCAACTGTTTCAAAATCCTATTGCAGCATTTTGTCGAACGATTCCAACAAAGCTTCCAATTGCATTTCCGATTTGAACGGAATCATGATGGAGCCTTTACCGCCTTCGCCAATCTTGAAACGAACCTTGGTTTTGAGTTTCTCTGAAAGAATTTTTTGCAGGGCAAGGTATTCTTCCGGAGTCTTACTCGCATGTTTCGGTGCGACAGCGTGCGGTTCGGGAATCTCTCCTTCCGCAATGGAACGAACCAGTTCCTCTACCTTGCGGACCGAGTAGCCATGCAACACGGCTTCTTCATAGATGGCCAGTTGAACGGTTGGATCGTCGATTCCAGCCAGCGCTCTGGCATGTCCCATGTCGATCTTCCGAAATTGAAGGCCAATCTGAACTTCGGCCGGTAATTTGAGCAGACGGATGTAATTGGCTATCGTCGCCCGTTTCTTGCCTATGCGTTCGCTCAGCTTTTCCTGGGTCAGTTTGTATATTTCCTGCAATTTCTGGAAGGCCAGTGCTATTTCAATGGCATTCAAGTCTTCGCGTTGTATGTTTTCGATGAGGGCCATTTCCATGACCGCATCGTCTTCTGCCGTCTTGATGTAGGCCGGAATCTGTGTCAGACCAACCATCTTGGCTGCCCGGAAACGGCGTTCCCCGGCAATGATCTGGTAAGTGCCGTCTGCCATAAGACGCAATGAAATGGGCTGAATGACACCGATGGTCCGAATGGATACGGCGAGTTCCTGCAAGGCTTCCGCATCGAACTCCCGACGTGGTTGGTCGGGGTTTGGGAAAATCCTGGACATTTCAACTTCATTGATGGAGGAGGAACCTTCGGTCCGGATTTCATCCGAACTGATCAGGGCGTCCAAACCTCTTCCCAAAGCATTTTTCTTGACAACCATGGTGCTTCGTTCGTTTTATGGCGACAATAGGGTTAGCCGCACAAGATAGTAAATTATTTTTTATTCCGTTGCAGGATCTCGAGTGCGAGCTGCATATAGTCTACAGAGCCTTTGGAATCGGCATCGTAGAGCAGAACCGGCGTTCCGTAACTGGGTGCTTCACTCAGTTTTACGTTGCGCTGGATCATGGTGTTGAAAACCAGTTTGTCGAAATGCCGCTTCACCTCCTCGCTGACTTGCCTGGCCAAACGCAGACGGGAATCGTACATGGTGAGCAAGAAACCTTCGATTTCCAGCTTCGGATTGAGTTTTGTTTTGATTATCTTGATGGTATTCAGCAATTTGCTGATGCCTTCCAATGCAAAATACTCGCATTGCACCGGGATGATGACAGCGTCGGCTGCAGTCAGGCAATTTACGGTGATGAGCCCCAGAGAGGGTGAACAGTCAATCAGAATGTAATCGTATTGGTCCTTGAAGGGCGTCAAGATTTTACGAAGGATGTTTTCGCGTTCGGGAATGCTGATCATTTCCAGTTCGGCACCGACTAGGTCGATGTGGGAGGGTATGATGTGCAAACCTTCGAGCTCGGTTTTCAGAATAGCTGTTTTTGGGTCGATGTTGTTGATGAGGCATTCGTAAATGGTCGCTTCCAGCGCTTTGACATCAATGCCAAAGCCGGACGAAGCATTTGCCTGAGGGTCTGCGTCGACTACCAGGACTTTTTTTTCATGAACAGCAAGTGAGGCCGCCAGATTGATAGTCGTTGTCGTTTTACCGACACCACCCTTTTGATTGGCCAAAGCAATAATTTTTCCCATAAACAGTCAATTCTCCTTGTAATTTGAAAATCAGATGCACAAAGATAGGGAAATTTTTCGTTCAGGAGGCAGGCAAAAGGGGCAGGTTATCAACAGTTCTTCTTATAGATTGTTAATAAGGTTGGAAACCCGTCTTTGGCATCTACGATTATTTTGTACATTTGTAAGGCAAGACTACACACTATGAAAAATCGCCCCCAGATACTCCTTTCCAACGATGATGGTTACATGGCACCAGGCATCCGGTTCCTTATCGATCTGCTCCGCCCGTTGGGTGATTTGACCGTCGTGGCACCTAAAATCGGTCAATCAGGCATGTCCACCGCCATCACTGTCAAAACACCGCTCGATTTGGTATTGGTCTCCGAAGAACCAGGCCTTCGCATTTTCCGTAGCAACGGCACACCTGTGGATTGTGTGAAGCTGGCGCTCAACATCCTTTTCCCGGATAAGCATCCAGACGCCTTGTTTTCAGGGGTTAATCACGGTACGAATTCCTCTGTGGCCATCCATTACTCCGGTACGATGGGTGCTGTTTTGGAAGGTTGCATGAACAGTATTCCTTCGGTCGGTTTTTCGTTGGACGATCATCGGGTAGAAGCCGATTTTGAACCTGCACGTCCCTTTTTGTACAAAATTGCGGTACAACTTCTCAAGAATGGCTTGCCCAAGGGCACTTGTCTGAATGTGAACATTCCATTGATTCCTGAAGTCAAAGGCATTCGTCTCTGTCGGCAAGCAGACGGCAAATGGGTGGAAGAATTTGAGATGCGAAAGCACCCCCGAGGCGGCGATTATTACTGGCTCATGGGCAGTTTCCGAAACGATGAGCCGAAAGCCACGGATACCGACATGCACGCCATGGAACAAGGATACATTTCAGTCGTGCCTTCTCAAATTGACATGACGTCTTACCCGTTGCTTGAAGCGATGAAATCCTGGGGTTTATGAAATACTTTTTGGTAGCCGGTGAAGCTTCCGGAGACCTGCACGGATCCAATCTGATGCGGGAACTCCAGCTGCTCGACCCTAAGGCCGAGTTCCGCTTTTTCGGCGGAGACCATATGGTTGCCATCGGTGGAACGCTGTTGAAACATTACCGCGAGATGGCCTTCATGGGTGTCATCGCAGTCGTGCTCAATGCGCGTACCATCCTTAAAAACATGGCGTTGTGCAAAAATGAAATCGTTTCATGGAAACCAGACGTGCTCATTTTGATCGATTACGCCGGTTTTAACTTAAAAATTGCCGCTTTTGCGAAGAAACGGTTGCCCCAACTTCCAGTTCATTTTTACATTTCCCCCAAAATATGGGCGTGGAAAGAAAATCGCATCAAATTGTTCAAGAAGTACATCGATCACATGTACGTGATTCTTCCTTTTGAAACGGAGTTTTTCGCCAAGCACGCCTTCAAGGTTTCCTACGTCGGAAACCCTTCCGTGGACAGTGTGGCGACCTATTTTGAGCAGCCTTTCGACGAAAAGGCCTTTCGCACCGAACATCATTTGGATCAACGTCCAGTATTGGCCTTATTGCCAGGAAGCCGGAAAGGTGAAATTCATGGCAATCTGCCGCTAATGCTCGAAGTGGCCAGCCGTTATCCAGCTTTTCAATTGGTCATTGCAGGTGCACCTGGACAATCGCCATCCTACTACGAGCAGTATCTCTTGCACGGTGAGAAACTGATTTTCGGGGAAACCTATTCCTTGCTTCGTATTGCTTATGCCGCCATTGTCACCTCAGGCACTGCGACGCTGGAAACCGCTTTGATCGGAACACCGCAGGTGGTTTCGTACGCCGTAGGTGGAGGGAGCATCCCCAACTGGATTTTCCGGCACTTCATGCACGTGCCCTATTTTTCACTGGTCAATCTTATTGCCGGCAAAACGGTGGTGAATGAGCTCATGGGTGCCTTGCTGAACGATGTCAATTTAACCACCGCACTGGAACCACTGCTATCCGATTCTCCAGAACGCCAGGCCGTTCTGGAAGGCTATGCCGAAATCCGCTTGGCACTCGGCAAACCCGGAGCTGCCCGTAAAACCGCAGAACTGATGAACCAAACCTGGACGAACAAACCATGAACAGCATTGCCACTGCCTTGAAAATCACCTTGTTGGAAAAGCCGGTTCTCAGCGTCTTGCTGATAGCCATGCTACTGACTTTGCCTTGGATTGGCCTCGGTGATTTTTACACCAAGGGAGAACCCCGTGAAGCCACCGAGGCGCTGTCCATGCTCAACGACGGCAACTGGATTCTTCCCATGGATTATGTCGATGAAATCGGATACAAACCACCTCTCATGCACTGGATCATTGCCGGCATTTCCTTTTTATCCGGTTCTGTCAGCGAATGGTCATCGCGTTTGCCTTCGGTACTGGGTATGATCGGAATGGCCCTGCTTACCCTCGTTTTTCTGAAGAAACGCAAAAACGTGCAGACAGGAGTGATTTCAGCCTTGATGTTGCTCACTTCCTTTGAATTGCACCGATACAGCCTCGAATGCAGGGTGGACATGACACTGGCGTTCTTTATGTCGGCTTCCCTTTTCGGACTTTACAAATGGGAGGAGAAGGGTCTGAAAGGCTATCCGATTCTGACGGTTTTGTGCCTTGCTTGCGCCTGTATGGTGAAGGGACCCATTGGAGCAGTTCTCCCCGTCGGAATTGCCGCACTTTATTATTTGCTGCGCGGGCATAACTTCTGGAAAGTCTTTTTGAAAAGCCTATTGGTGGCATTTCCTGCCCTTCTTCTCCTTGGTGTTTGGTACTTATTGGCCTATCAAATCAAGGGCGATTCGTTTCTGACCGTCGTATTTGCTGAAAATGTCGGCCGTTTCCTAGGAATGAAGGATCAAGCCCTGGGCATTCATTATACCCTGGGTCATCAAGGTCCGTTCTGGTATTACCTGCCTGCTTTGTTGCTCGGGTTGATGCCTTGGACGCTCATTCCCATCATGATACTTTTTGTTTTGAAGTATAAAGAAGCATGGAAGAACCGTTCTTGGAAAAAATTCATCTCCATGGATCCGTTTACGCTTTTCAGTGTGCTGGTCGTACTCCTTTTTTTGGTTTTTTATGCATTTCCTTCGTCGAAACGGAGTGTTTACATCATGCCTTTGTATCCCTTTGCGGCTTATTTGCTCACCAAAGTCTACTTCTGGGCAGAACACCATGTACCTACGCTTTTCAAAGGGCTTTACCGGGCGATGGTCGTGCTGGCTTCGACACTTCTGCTGCTTTCCGCGATTGGCTTATTTGTCGATTACAGCGTACTGACAGCTCCTTGGGTGCACGACGCAAAGACGACCTACGACATCGCCTTGTTTGCCAATGCCTTCCATAATCCACCTTTGATAGGCGTGTTCGTTTGGGTCCTTTTGCTTTCGATCACCGTATTTTTTACCTACGGAATTCGCTCAAAAAACGCACGCACCACAATTTTTGGTATATTTACCGTTTGTATAGGCATACAGGTTTTTCTCGAAGGTTCCATCTTTCCGGCTTATAAAAACGGATATTCTCTGAAACCTTTGGCTGAAACGCTTGAAAAGCGCTATGATCTAGAAAATCAGGGTTATGTGATGAACCAGCTTTTGGAATACCGGAACATCTATGGCCTGAATTTCTACCTGGGAAATCGCTTTAAGAATTTTGATGTGGAACGACCGGCAAGTGGCTTCCTGGTGACAGGTGAAAAAACGCTGGAGAAAGTACGAAAAAACTATTCGGGCCTATACCTTTTCAAAGAATTGGAACGCTCAAACCCTTTCAATGAACTGAATGATGAAATCGTTGTTTGTCAAATTACTAAGCTCTAGCTTTGTCAAATACGCACTGGTAGGTGTTGTTGGCCTGGTCGTGGACATGGGTCTGTTTTATGTGTTTTACGAACTACTGCACATCAACTACATCCTTTCCAACATCATGAGTTCCTCACTGGCAGTGGTGAACAATTTCATTTTGAACAGCATTTTTACATTTAAGGTCAAGGATAAATTATTGTATCGCTTCATCTCCTTTTTCAGCATCGCCTTGGCCGGAATGGCCCTCAGTTCAGCCATGCTCGCCGTAATGATCGATGGCATGCAACTGAACAGCATGTTGGCCAAGGCCATTTCGGTTTTCTTTGTCGCCCTGATACAATACTACGTCAATAAGAAGCTGACATTCAGCGAACGGAACATTTTCTCCCTGATGAGCCATTATTACAAAAAACGCCGTTGATTATGCAAACACTCTGTCTGATTGTTCCTTGTTTCAACGAAGAGGCCGTGATACCTGCCTCTTGGGCTCGCATGAAAAAAGTTATGGACGAACTGACCGATTTTGATTCTTCCATCATTTTCATCAACGACGGAAGTACGGATCGTACCGGCCCCATTCTTTCAGAAATAGCGGCCTTCGATGCTAGGGTGACGGTGCTGCACTTATCAAGGAACTTCGGCCACCAACCAGCTGTAACGGCCGGTTTGCACGAATGTGACTGCGACTTTGCCGTCATCATCGATGCCGATCTGCAGGATCCTCCCGAACTCATTCCCGACATGCTCAAAAAGCAACAGGAAGAACAAGCCAACGTGGTGTATTGTGTTCGTGAAGACCGAAAGGGCGAAGGCTTCGTCAAGCTGTTTACCTCCAAAGTGTTTTATCGATTGCTGAATTGGCTTTCAGAAGTCACTTTCCCCCTCGATACCGGCGATTTCCGCCTAATTGACCGCCGCATCATCGATGAATTCAAGCGCTTCCGTGAAAAAGGAAAATACATCCGTGGCATCATCAGCTGGGTCGGTTTCAAGCAAGTACCACTCTACTACCAACGGGATGCGCGCTTTGCTGGTGAAACCAAATACCCGTTCCGCGAGATGCTCCATTTTGCTGGAACAGCCATGCTCTATTTCTCCAAAAAACCTTTGAAAGTAGCCATGGGACTTGGCTTCACAGCCGTTCTGATCGGCGTGATCTACGCCATTTGGATTGTCTTGGGCAAAATCTTCGGTTTCACCAACGCCGAAACCGGTTGGAGCTCCATCATCCTGCTCGTCATCTTCTTCGGTGGTGTTCAACTACTTACCGTTGGGGTTTTAGGCCAATACATCGGCATCATTTTCGACGAGATGAAGGACAGGCCGGAATACATCATCGAAAAGACGGACAAAGCGTAAAATACTGGACAAAAAAACGGTTTCAATTTTTTACAACTGAAACCGTTTTTTTTTGCTTCCTAATCTTTCAGCAATTTGGCTGAAACGCTCAGCTCCTTGTCACCCGTAACCCTGACCACATACAAACCTTTGGGCAAGCTGCTCAGATTTAGTTCCAATTGGTTCTGATCGGCCAACTGTTTGTGCAACAGCTGCTTGCCGTCCAACGATTCAACGGACCATTCAAGAGTTTGATACGATTTTTCCAGATAGAGCGTCGTTTTGTCTTTCACCGGATTCGTGCCGATTTTCAAGGGCGAACTTTTCACATCGTCGATACCTGTTGCTGTGACCGCTTTCAGAACACCGTTTGCAAACAACCACGTCAAACCTACTCCAGGAGTCTCTGGAATGATTTTGCTGAAGGTGCCGGTATAGGACGTGCCGGTGAACAATGTAAATTGGTCGTTGGCCTGCAAGGTGCCGCTAATCATCAAGTTCAGCGTTCCGCCAAACGTAATGGCGCCGGTAGAGGCGACTTTGTCATTCAGTGCATTGGTCTTGTCGATTCTCAGCCTTGTCTGGCTGCCGCTTTGGAGGTTCAATGTACCCGTGGTCATCGTTCCGATGCTGGTTGTTATCGCAGAAACCGTCGGGTCTCCGGCTGAAAGCGTTCCACCGGACTGCACTTCGGTCAACCCAGGAACTTTCCCTTTTCCGGTCAGTGTCGCGTCTGTCATCACGGTCACTTTGCCTGTACCTGTATGCGTTCCATTCACAATCAGCATACCGCCTTTCACGGTGGTGGTTCCCAAATAAATGTTCGCACCGGTGAGTTTCCAATACCCTTTGCCCTCTTTAACAATGGTGGTGACCCCTTTGTAGGCATTGTTCGAACATTCGTTGTTGATGACTCCACTGAAGGTCTCATCGGTACCTGCTCCGCCGATGATCCAGGTCATTGATGAGGCATTGTTTTGTTTGTCAGCTCCGGACAACCAAGTTCCAGAAGGACCAGACAAGCCACCCAGAGACATGGTGCTCGCATTCTTCCAACAATGAATTCGTATACCAGCACCTGCAACAATGCGGCCATTCGGAATGCCATAGGTGTTGTTCAGCATGAATTGGTTTCCTGCAGCACCACCAAGTGAATTGGCGTAAACCGTACCGCTGAACTGAGACCAATCTCCTTCAAGATACTCCCTGAGGTAAGGTACAACGAAAATCAGGGTTCCTGTTCCGCTGAATTTGCTGTGGATGTAGCAATTGCGATACGGTTCGAATGACGAAGTCTTGCCTTCGGCCACTTCAAAGTCACTGTACCAATCGGCATAAACCGTGGTGGATCCTCCACTGGCTTTCAGGTAACCACCATTCAACTTGTAGGAGTTTTCTGCCTTGAATGCATTTATAATGTTGGCTAAACCGTTGATTTCCAATTTGCCTTCGTTCACATTCGTTACGCCTTCGTAGGTGTTCAGTCCTTTGAGTAAAAGCGTCCCTGTACCACTTTTGGTCAATCCGCCCGTTCCGCCAAGCAATCCATTGATGGTCAATACGCTGGCTGCAGTGCTCACCCCGAATTCAGCATCGCCTTCCAACAACATGTTTCGGTCGGTGGAGGCCGAAGCACCCGTATAATTAAGTTTGCCCCCTTTTAGTACGCAATTGAAATCGTAGTTCTGCGAAGCACCAATGGCACTGGGCAGGCCACCGTTGGCCAGTTTGTTCACTTCGAGCGTGCCACTATAGAGCACGGTTGCACCAGTATAGGTGTTGTTAGTTTGCAGGGACAAGCCTCCAAGCCCTGTTTTATTGACCGAACCCTTTCCGGAAATATAACCGTTGCCCATCAACGTGTAGGTGGAGGCACTGTCAGAGTTCACCACCATGGCATTAATGGCTACCGGTTCTGTCAAATTGACTGTTTTGACTCCATCTTTGGAGAACAAAACATTGATGCTGTCTCTAAAAATCGTTTCCAAACCGTCGTCATCCCAGTTGGCGGTGGCTTTGTCCCAATTCGTGCTGTTCCCACCTGACCAAGTTAGATCCGGTTTGAACGTATTCAAGTCAAGGACGGAAACCGGAATGGGTTTTGTCTTGGTTATCAATTCGTTGGAATAGGTGGAATAACCTGCATCGTTGAAGGCACGGACGCGGAAAGTATCTCTTTTCTCAGGTTGAAGACCCGTTAAGGTAAATAGTTGAGCATTCAAACCTGTGCGGATGATTTCTTTATAAACGCCGTTTACTTTCCTTTCAACACTGTATCCTTTTTCCTTTTCCGTGAAATCGAACCAAGAAAGATACACCGTATTTTGGGTGGTGGAATCCGTTTTCAGGCAGAGGGGAGCACGCAGAAATTCCTGTGAATAACCGCTGCCGATGCTGTTGATGTAATTCTCGATGTTCAGATAACCGTTTGCTGCATAAGCAACAGCGTCTGAAGCCAGACTTGGATTCAGACCCTTAGCTGTTTCCCAAGCATCTGGCATTCCGTCGTTGTCCGTATCTGTCCGCTTTGTGCCTGTCCACATGGACCATGAAGAGGGTGCTCCAACCGGGTTCTCGGTTTCGTTGGTAATGATGAGGCCCTTTTTTCCGAACGATTTCAGCTCGTTGATCACGTAATAATCAATCAAATCGCGGTAGGGCAGGGAAGCTCCGACGGCAGGCAGCAGTGAATCGACGAGCGCTTGAGCAGGCCAAGTCGGAACCACCGGATAAGCATAAGCAGACGCTTGAAACGTAGGTCCGCCACTGTATTCATTTTGAGGAACCAAATAACCGTCCATCTGACCGTTCCGATTTCTGTCCCACCAATTGTCAGCAGCAAAAATATTAAAATTAGCATTGGCACCGCCTAGTGCTGAAGTGGAATTGATGGGTCCATTCACAAAATAGTTGCTCACGCAGTTGGCATACGAAGTGCCTTCGGAATCTCCACCCATCAGGTAACAGCCTGACGACCAGTTGTAAACCATGTTGTTAACGTATTGATTCACACCCTTAATCTTGTTGTTTCTCGTGTCGTTGTCCACATACAAGTTACGGTACAAGGTTACGCCACCGTCCGTTTGGATAAGCCCGCCTGCCGAATGGCTCAACAAACCCTGTGCAATGACGGAATTCTGAATGGTGATGTTGATGCAAGTGGAACCACTCACAGAAAACGTTTCATCCCTTCCCCAGGAAACAGAAACGTGGTCGAAAATCATATTGCTACCATCTGCAATGCCACAAGCGTCCTTGCCACTGTCTCCGATGGCGCCCATGCGCATCCTCAGATAGCGGCAGATGATGTTGTCGGCTCCAGAATAGGAGAATCCGTTTCCATACACGGTGATGCCTTCACCCGGTGCAGTTTGTCCGGCAATGTAAATATTGGATGAAACCACAATGCGACTAGTTATCTTGATGACACCAGCCACATCAAAAACCACGATTCGATTCGATGCACTGACGGCATCTCTTAAGGAACCAGCTCCGGTATCGTTCAGATTGGTGACGTGATACACACTCGGACTACCAGATGCACGGGCGCCTTTGGCTAACTTGCCGAAGCCTTCCGCTCCTGGAAAGGCAATCAATTGGGCAGAAACTGAATAAAGGAAGGTGCAAAAAATGGACAGGACAAAAAGTGTTTTCTTCATGGTCAATTCTAAAGTTTTTTGGTCCAGAAATACATTTTCGGGTCACATTCCTCGAAACCTATATTTCTGTACAGTGCCAACGCGGCTTCATTGTCCTCTCGAACTTCCAGAGTAATCTTGCAATAATCCCGCTCTCGAGCTAGCTCAACCAACTTTTCCATCAACTTCCGGCCAAGCCTCATACCCCTGAAATTTCCGTGCACAATGAAGTCGTGAATATAGAGATAGGGTTTGATTTTGAAGGTAGACAAAAGTTCGAAACATGTAGACATTCCGACGTATTGTCCATCAAAAAGAATGAAAAGTACAAAATCGTGTGAACGTTCAGCCATTTTCTTTGCCAAAAGCGCCAATTCCTCCAGCTTCAAAGGTGGATGATCGCCCATAGGATCTTCCATGTAATGATTGAGCAGGAAACCCAAGGCGTCCAAGTGAACCGGGTTCGTAAAGTCGCAAAATTCGTAGGAGGGTTCAGCCATAGTCTTAAACTTCGGTGTCAGGTAAAAATCGAGTGCCAATGTGGTGTACCACTTGTTGTGGATAGGGAATGCCAATGCCGGCCTTCTCAAAGCCCTCCTTGATTCGTTTGCGGAGCTCGCCCGAAACTTCCCATTGCTTCAGCGGTTTCGTTTCACCGACAATCTTAATACTCACCGAGCTATCGTCCAGCGAGTCCACCCGTAGGAACTGGGGCGCTTCATTGATGAGGTCTTTCCAAGCAGGATCAGCTGCCAGCTCCGTGCCAATGCGGTTGATGACTTCCTTCACGTGGTCGATGTCGGCTTCATAGGCAACACCCACGTTGATGTTAACTTTGGCGAATTGTTTGGAACTGTTGGAAACGCGCTTCACTTCGCCATGCGGAATGTAATGCACGGTACCGTTCATGTCGCGCAACGTGGTGACGCGTAGGCTGATGTCTTCAACGACTCCGCCGATGCCTTCGATGTTGACCACGTCACCGATGCGGTACTGGTTTTCGAAAATGATGAAGAAACCGGTGATGAGGTCCTTGACTAAATATTGACCTCCAAAACCGATGGCGACACCGACGATTCCCGCCGTTCCCAAAATCGGAGCAATTTTCACCCCGAATTCCTGCATCACCATCATGGCGGCAATGACCACAATAATGGTGTTCATCGTCCAGCTGAAAATTCGAATCAAGGTGTTCATTCGCTTGATCTCACCGTCTTCCATCACGTGATGTTTGTCGAGGGTCACAGCAGTCTTGACAATTCTGCGGATGGAGCGCTTGGCAATCATTTTGAGCAACCAGGCGATGGCTACGATAAAGAGTATTTGAAGACCGCTGGTCAAAGCCCAATTCAGGAGTTTGTCTGTCCAGAGCGTGAGGTCTTTGTGTACGTTTGTTTGAGATATTGCTTCTAAGATGTTGAGTTCCATAGTTCCCATTTTATTTACCTGCAAAAGTACAAAAAAACACGTTCCCAATTATAACAATAAAGGCTGAACCCATGTGTCCAGCCATCATTGTGCTAATAATTAATCTATTAAGTTTTGGTTTGGTCAGCTAATAAATGCAAAAGCTTGTTCCAAGTCGGCCTTGATATCCTCAATGTTTTCGATACCCACCGAGATACGTACCAGCCCCGGTTCCACTCCGGATGCCTTCTGGTCTTCCGCTGAAAGCTGTTCATGTGTGGTTGCAGATGGATGGATAATCAGAGATTTCGCATCACCCACATTGGCCAGATGGCTCAACAGCTTCACATTATCAATCAGTGTATCGGCATTCACAGCTTCACCCTTTACTTTAAAGGTTAGCACGCCACCGAATCCTTTGCTGAAATATTTTTTCGCAAGTTCGTGGTATTTGCTGCTCTTCAAACCCGGGTAGTTCACATATTCCACCTTGGGATGTTTTTCCAACCACAAAGCCAGTGCCAGCGTATTCTCCACATGCCTTTCCATACGCAACGAAAGCGTTTCAAGTCCCTGAACCAGCAGGAAGGAGTTGAATGGGCTGATCGCATTTCCCCAGTCACGCAGCCCTTCTACACGGGCACGAATGTTAAACGCGATGTTGCCGAACGGTCCGTTCACGCCGAATACATCGGAGAACACCAAACCGTGGTAGCTTTCGGAAGGCTCCGAGAACGAAGGGAACTTGCCGTTGCCCCAGTTGAAATTTCCGCTATCCACAATGATACCGCCTATGGACGTTCCATGACCCCCAATCCATTTGGTAGCTGAAGCCACCACAACAGCTGCACCGTGCTCGATGGGACGGAACAAGTAACCACCAGCTCCGAACGTATTGTCAACAATCAGAGGAATGTCGTATTTTTTAGCTACCGCTGCGATGGCATCAAAGTCGGGCACATTCAGTTCTGGATTTCCGATGGTTTCCAAATAAATGGCTTTGGTATTGTCGTCGATCAACGCTTCAAAAGCTGCCGGTGTATCGTTCGGCGTGAATCGAGCCTCAACGCCAAGACGTTTGAACTGGTTCTTGAATTGATTGTACGTACCACCATATAAATGAGATGTAGCCACAAAATTATCACCCACCTGCAGGATGTTGTTCAGAGCCAGAAACTGCGCCGATTGTCCGGACGAAGTTGCCAATCCACTGATTCCGCCTTCCAAAGCCGCAACGCGTTTCTCAAATACGTCGGTGGTAGGATTCATCAACCGAGTATAAATATTGCCGAACTTGCGAAGGCCAAACAGGTCTGCACCGTCCTTGGCATCTTCAAATACATACGAGGAGGTTTGATAAATGGGTAATGCGCGGGAATGCGTGGTTTTGTCCACTTCCTGTCCTGCATGCAATTGCAGCGTTTCGAAACGCAGTGCTTGTTCTGTTGTTGCCATCGTTTTTTTTTTTGTTGAATTGTTTTTTCTCAGCTGTTTGAACCATTCATCAATCACACTAATAGTTGTATCATTTTGTTGTTGCAAAAATAGGAACGGAGCATAGTCTGTGTAATACCGTCAATGTGGTATATTTAAAATGCCACAGACTTTCTTTCAGACTTTTTTGAATAATGAGGCAGAAATGTTTGTTTTGTTTCCATAATGCAGTATATTTGCTGCATAATAGAAATAAAACGTTGGATGAACTACCTTGATTTTAAAAGCCAGTTGTTTGAAACGGGTTGCTTCAGTGTGCACCAAGTGTATGCTTGGGAGCCCAATTTTGATCGGAACAATTTGAGCCATTGGATAAGGCGAGGGCTATTGATTCGATTGCGACAAGGAGTTTACACCTTTCCCGAGTACCTCAGCAAGCCTGACTTTAGTTTCTATTTTGCCAATCGAATGTATAAACCATCCTACGTGAGTTTGCATACTGCACTGGCATTTTATGGAATGATACCGGAAGCAGTAGTACAGATTACAAGTGTGACAACGCTTAAGACAATAAGCTTTACAAACTCTTTTGGATCGTTTTCCTATAAAAATGTGCGAGAGGATTTGATGTTTGGTTACGACTTGAAACCAATTACCGATGGTCGAACCGTTCAGTTGGCAAAACCGGAAAAGGCATTGCTCGATTTGCTTTATCTCTTTACATTCTACAATACGCAAGAGGACTTTGAAGAACTGAGGCTTGATGAAGCTTACATGCAGGATGAATTTAATTGGGAATTAATGCAGCAATATGCAAACGAATTTAAAAGCCGAGTGCTTGAAAAAAGAATGAAACTACTCATTAAAACGTACCATCCGTGATCAACCTTGACATGATTCGGGCATATTTTCCACTGGAACAAAGAGAAAACAATGCTTTCCAGAAACATATACTCAAAGAGTATGTGCAATTGATGATACTGGATTTTTTATCAACATCATCCTACATCCGTAAAGTAACGTTCATAGGAGGAACCAACCTCCGATTGGCAAAGGGGATTGATCGTTTTTCCGAGGATTTGGACTTTGATTGCAAGGCTTTTTCTAAGGTAGAATTTATTGAAATGTCGGATGCCATACTGCAATTCCTTCTTCGAAGTGGATTGCGTGTTGAAACACGAGACATAGAAAACGACAAATTGAAAGCGTTCCGTCGAAACATTTATTTTCCAGAATTGCTTTTTGACCTGGGTTTGACGGGGCACAAAGACGAGCGGTTTTTAATTAAAGTCGAAAGTCAGGACCAAAAGTTTTCCTATGCGCCTGTCATGAGTACTATTAAAGGGTGCGGATTTTTTTTCCAATTTCCGGTACCCCCGGATGATGTGCTATGCGCCATGAAACTCTCGGCGATGTTCTCACGCCACAAAGGCCGTGATTTTTACGATGCGATGTTCCTTTTAGGTCAAACAAAACCAAACTATCAATTACTGGGTATAAAAGCGGGCATTCATAATCTGGACGAACTAAAAGCTGCAACTAAAACCTTGTTACAAACCGTCGATTTGAATAACAAAAAAAGAGATTTCGAACACCTCCTATTCAATAAGTCGAATTCGGAAAAGATACTTCGAGTAGGTGATTTTGTGGAAAGTTTGTAACAACAAAAAGGCCATCCTTTCGGACAGCCTTCAGTTTTGATTCAAAAAAACTACTCGTTTATTTCAGCAATGCAACCACTGGTGCGTAATCGGGTTCTTGGGTGATTTCGGGAACTTGTTCGGTGTAGATCACTTTACCGGCTTCGTCCAAAACGACAACGGCGCGAGAGAAAACACCGGCCAAGGGACCGTCGATGATGCGTAGACCGTAGTCTTCGCCGAAGCTGCGGGCGCGGAGTTCGCTAAGGGTAACCACATTGCTCAAACCTTCTGCACCACAGAAGCGGCTCAAAGCGAAGGGGGTGTCAACAGAAATACAAAGAACAACCGTATTGCTCATGTTGCTGACTTCCTTGTTGAATTGACGAACGGAAGCGGCGCAAACACCGGTGTCAACGCTTGGAAAAATGTTCAAAACCACACGCTTGCCAGCGTAATTGGCCAAACTGACATCGGCCAAGTCGGCGCCTGTCAGGCAAAAATCTTTGGCTTGTGAGCCTACTGCGGGAAGTGAACCGGAGGTCTGAACGGAACCGCCTTTGAGCGTAATTGTTGCCATAAATTCTAATTTTTTATAAGGATGAATGCATTGAATGATTTCAGTTTCTGCTGCAAATATAAAACGAATATCAATATAGCAAATCTATGAAGTCATAGGCAATATTGATGGGGTCTATGAGACTGAAAATCCAGACTCTAACTTACTGCTTTTTGGCCCGGAATGTGCCGCTTTTTCTTTATTTTTGCTCCATCAATCAAAATAAAATCAAAATGATCAAACACATTGTATTCTGGAAGCTAAAGGACGAAGCCCTTGGCAATGACAAAGCTACCAACGCCCTATTAATCAAAGAAAAGCTCGAAGCGTTGAACGGTCAGATCGAAGGTCTGCTCAAACTGGAGATCGGTATCGATTTCGTTGGAGGTATTATGAGCGGCGACGTTGCCCTGTATTCCGAATTCGCCACCAAAGCCGATCTCGATTTCTACCAACAACATCCCAAACACAAAGCGGTACAAGCTTTTGTGATGGACGTACGTTCCGACCGCATGGTGGTGGATTATGAGATTTAAGAACCGATGAAACGTCTTATCCTTTTTTTTGCACTTAGCCTTGCTCTAAGTATAAAAGCCGGCATCAAGCTGCCCAATGTCTTGACTTCCAATATGGTGCTGCAACGCGAACAGCCTGTTCCCATCTGGGGAACGGCCCAACCAGGCGAACCCATCACTGTTTCCTTTGCAGGCCAGTCCAAGAATGCTTTTGCGGGGGAGGATGGTAGTTGGTCCGTTAGCCTAGACCCGATTTCTGCCTCATTCGAACCCCGCGTCATGCGGATTTCCGCCAGTGGTAAAGACACCATTCTCGAAAATATCTTGGTTGGCGATGTCTGGTTGTGCGGCGGTCAATCCAATATGGAGTACCCCATGCGCATTGGTTTGAAACGGTATGCTGCACCTGCTAGAGGTGAAAACATCGCAGAAAAGGAATGGAAAAGTGGTGGTAACACAAACATTCGCCTTATTTTGGTCGAGAAAAAGCGAAGTCTGCCAGATTGCACCACCAAAGGTTGGCAGGATTGTTCTGATTCCACCCTTTCCGTGTTTTCCGCTGCCGGCTACTACTTTGGTAAGAACCTTCAGGAAACCTTAAAGGTGCCCATCGGCCTGATTTCCTCCAATTGGGGCGGAACCCGCATTGAGCCGTGGACACCGAGTTCAGCCTATGAAAAGTCTCCAGTTTTTGCTACTGAAACCGCGGTGAAACCCTATAAGATTGACAACAGTGAGGTTGGTTCGCTTTACAACAGCATGATCGCACCGTTGGCACCGTTGGCACTGAAAGGATTCATTTGGTATCAGGGTGAATCCAATGCCATGTTCGAAGATGCTCGTTATGTGGAGAAAACGCAACTTATGCTGGATGCTTGGCGTTCAGCCTTTAAGAATCCGACTGCACCGTTTTATTTTGTGCAGATTGCACCCTATTATTACAGCAAAAGGAAGGATAAGATGCAACATACCCCACAATTGTTGGCTGAATTCTGTGAACAACAGACCAGATGTCTGAGCATCCCGTATACCGGGCAGGCTGTTGTGACCGACCTAGTAGACAACCTGGCGGATATCCATCCTTCCTACAAATGGGAAGTCGGTCGCCGCTTGGCCTTATTGGCTTTGAACAAAACCTACGGAAAATCAGACCTAGTTTGCTCAGGACCGCAATTCAAATCGATGGCCACCAAAGGTAAAACGCTGGTGTTGACTTTTGACAATGTTGGAGCTGGAATCACCGCAGGTCAACACAACCCACAGACCAATGCTTTTGAATCATTGCCCGCAACAGATCTCACTTGGTTCGAAGTTGCAGCCAAAGGCGATACTGTTTTTCATGCTGCAAAAGCCATCATTCTAAACAACAAAGTCGTCGTTTCTTGCCCCGAAGTAAAGAATCCCGCCCAACTCCGTTTCTGCTGGAATGAAACCGCCATGCCCAACTTCTTCAACAAGGATGGCCTCCCCGCCGTTCTCTTTCGAGCATCGAAATAACTACAAAAAAAGAGGAGCCCTGAAAGTTCCTCTTTTTTTTCTTTTGGCAAACACCTTAATAGGCGGAGTCGTGGACAGATTTAACAGCGCGCCCCGAAGGATCATTCATCTTCTTGAACGCCTCATCCCATTCCAAAGCAATCGGCGTGGAACAAGCCACTGACGGCACTGACGGCACACAACTCGCTGCTGATGAAGACGGGAAATGCTCGGCAAAGATGCTGCGGTACAAGAATTCTTCCTTGTTCTGCGGCGGATTGATGGGGAAGTAGCTGTTGACTTCAGCCATTTGCTGGTCGGAAACCTTCTCGGATGCAACCACTTTCAAGTTGTCAATCCAACTGTAACCCACACCGTCGGAGAATTGTTCCTTCTGGCGCCAAGCGATTTCAGCAGGTAAATATTCTTCGAATGCTTTGCGAAGGATCCATTTTTCGATGCGACCGTTGCGGCACATCTTATCTTCCGGGTTCAAGGTCATGGCAACATCCATGAATTCCTTGTCGAGGAAAGGCACGCGACCTTCCACACCCCAGGCAGCCAACGATTTGTTGGCACGAAGGCAGTCGTATAAATGCAGTTTGTCCAGTTTTCGGACGGTTTCGTCGTGTAAGTCTTTGGCAGACGGCGCTTTGTGGAAATACAGGTAGCCACCGAAAATTTCATCGGCACCTTCACCGGAAAGCACCATTTTTACGCCCATGGCTTTGATGGCACGAGCCAGCAGATACATCGGTGTGGAAGCACGAACGGTGGTCACATCATAGGTTTCCAAATGATAGATCACATCGCTGATGGCGTCCAATCCTTGCTGAACCGTAAAATTGATTTCGTGGTGAACGGTATTGATGTGGTCGGCCACTTTTTTTGCGGCGATCAGGTCGGGAGAACCCACCAGACCAACGGCGAAGGAGTGCAGCTGCGGCCACCAGGCATTTTGCTGGTCACCCGTTTCAACACGCAGGGCCGAATGCTTCTTGGCAATGGCTGAAATGATGGAGGAGTCCAAACCACCAGAAAGCAGTACGCCGTAAGGCACATCGGACATCAACTGACGCTTGACAGCTGCTTCCAGCGCATCCCGCAATTTATCGACTGAGCTTACATTGTCTTTAACGGCATCGTACGAAGTCCATTCGCGACTGTACCATTTTTCCATCACGCCATTGGTGCTGCTTAGGTAATGACCAGGCAAGAATACTTCCACTTTGGCGCAGAAAGGTTCCAGCGCCTTCAGCTCAGAACCTACAAAAAATTGACCGTGGCGATCCCAACCCATGTACAAGGGAATTATACCTATGTGGTCGCGGGCAATGAGGTAAATATCGTTTTTGATGTCGTAGAGGGCAAAAGCAAAAATGCCGTTAAGTTCTTCGATGAAGTCCACGCCTTTGTCCTGATACAAAGCTAGAATCACTTCGCAGTCGGATTGGGTCTGGAATTCGTATTTGCCTTTGTAGCGTTCGCGAATTTCCAGGTGATTGTAAATTTCACCATTTACAGCCAGAACACAGGTGCCGTCCGGTGAAAACAAGGGTTGACTACCCGAAGTCGGATCCACGATGGATAAGCGTTCGTGAGCAAGTATGGCTTTGTCGCCACAATAGATTCCTGACCAGTCCGGACCTCTGTGACGCAGTTTTTTTGCCATTTTCAGGACTTGAGGCCGAAGTTCCTGGGCGTTTTGGTTGAGCTCGAAAGCTCCTATGAATCCACACATAATGTCAAATAATTATCGAATAATGGAGCAAATATACGCAATTTCTAGAATATGAATATTAAAACGAAAGGTTGAAACGTAAAAAATAATGCTTGGTGATACTATTGGAGTCTAAGGCCCTCATTTTTTTAAAGGTTACCAGACCGAAAAATAGTACAAAAAACGTACCTTTGTATCATTCAACTGAATTATTAGTGTTATGAACGACATCAACTGGTCCGATCTTTCTTTCGGTTACATCCCAACCGATTATAACGTACGTTGTTACTTCAAAAACGGAGCTTGGGGCGATCTGGAAATTTCCACCTCCGAGAACATCACCATGCACATGGCAGCCACCTGCCTGCATTATGGTCAGGAATCGTTCGAAGGGCTCAAAGCTTTTAAAGGACCGGACGGAAAAGTGCGTATTTTTCGCCTGGACGAAAATGCCAAGCGCATGCAAGATTCGGCTGCGGCCATCATGATGCAGCAAGTTCCGGTCGAAAAATTCGCTGAAGCAGTTGTCAAGGTCGTGGAAATGAACAAACGCTTCGTACCACCCTTTGAATCAGGTGCATCCCTCTATATCCGTCCATTACTGATAGGAACCGGTGCCAAGATTGGTGTTTCTCCGGCAGATGAGTATTTGTTCATCGTTTTTGTTTCGCCAGTCGGACCGTATTTCAAAGGCGGATTCAAGCCGGCCAACATGGTGATCATGCGCGAATTCGACCGTGCCGCTCCGCAAGGAACAGGCAATGTAAAAGTGGGTGGAAACTACGCCGCCAGTCTTTATTCAGGCGATATCGCACACAAAAAAGGTTACGCTTCTGTGTTGTACCTTGATTCCAAGGAAAAGAAATACATTGACGAATGCGGCGCTGCCAACTTCTTCATGATCAAGGGCAATACGTACGTGACACCTGCGTCCAAATCCGTTCTGCCCTCCATCACCAACAAAAGCCTCATTCAATTGGCAAAGGACATGGGTATGACGGTGGAACGCCGCCCAGTTCTTTTGGAAGAACTCGAGGATTTCGAAGAAGTAGGCGCTTGCGGAACGGCTGCAGTCATCACCCCGATCGGTCGCATTGACGATGCCGATACCGGCAAAAGCTACGTCTTTTCGAAAGATGGCGAACCTGGACCGACCTGCTTGAAACTGTACAACGCCCTGAGAGCGATTCAATACGGCGAAACCCCGGATCCTTACGGCTGGACCACGGTTTTATAAAACCCGATGAAGAAGCTTGCCTTCCCGGTTCTCCTGCTGATGCTGTCGCATCTGCTTACCGCCCAAACGTTGGAGTGGAAAGCCGGAATGTACCATTTCTTCGACAATACCGAATTTCTCGGAAGCAGTTACATCAACGACCAAACCATGGCCGGCATCCGTTTCTCGCCCGAAATCGGACTCAAGATGAACCAACATCATTTCAGCGTAGGTTTCGACGCGCTCAAATCGTACGGAAGCCCCAACCTGGTAGACAGCTGTTCACCGACTGCCTATTATCTTTTTGACAATGGTCACTTCCGCTTCATGATGGGTAGTTTTGCTCGCGAAGGTCAATTGAACGACTACTCCAGAGCCTTTTTTCAGGATTCCATCCGATATTACCGGCCCAACATGAACGGTTTACTGCTGGCTTATACCAGCGATGAACTAAAAGCCAAACTCTTTTTGGACTGGACAGGCCGTCAATCGCAAACCGTACATGAAGCCTTCTTTGTAGGCGCTTCCGCTGCATATAAAAAATCAATTTTTATTGCCGAAGCCCAGGCTTTGATGTTTCATCATGCAGGCAGCCTTCAGCAACGTGGCGTTCGCGACAACATCCTGTTGCATCCGGCCTTAGGACTGGACTTGGCTGGCCAAACCTGGCTGGACTCACTTACCTTGAGTGTCGGTACGCTGGTAGGACTAGAACGTCACCGTGCACTAGCCAATGATTACACTTCCAGAACCGGCCTGTTGGTCGAACTGGATGCCACCTACAAAGGATTCGGCCTGGCTTCTTCCACCTATTTTGGAGAAGGCATCATGATTGATTATGCTTCCATGGGTAGTGAACTTTACTGGGGAGACCCCCTATATAGAGGCACGTTCTATAGCCGCGTCGATTTGAGTTACGATTTCTTACGCCTGCCGTATTTAACCGGCAAAATCAATTTTGCGAACCATTTTTCGGAGGGTAACTTTTATGTGGAGCAATCCTTGATTGTTCGGGTCGCCCTTGGTTCCAATTCCAAAAAGTTCAATGGGAAAAAATAAACTGAAAAAGTTCGACGACATGGGTCATTGGCCGCATGTGTTCGAACAAGCTCAATACGAAGCGGGCGACCATGCACTCAAAGGCAAGTGGGGTACCGACTTCTTCCACAACGACCATCCGATTGTGCTGGAACTCGGTTGTGGCAAAGGCGAGTACACCGTCGGTCTGGCCGGCTTGTATCCAGAAAAAAACTTCGTCGGCATCGACATCAAGGGTGCACGCATGTGGACAGGAGCCAAGGATTCAGCCGAGAAGGGTCTGAGCAATGTTGCCTTCCTACGCACCCACATCGAATTCATCAACCGCTTTTTTGCAAAAGGCGAAGTGGCCGAAATCTGGCTCACCTTCCCCGATCCGCAGATGAAGAAAGTGACCAAGCGCCTTACATCCACCCGTTTCATGACCGATTACCAACAAATGCTCCAGAAAGGTGGCAAGATCCACCTCAAGACCGACAGCAACTTTATGTTCAACTATACGGTTGAAATGGTGCGAACCAACGATTTGCCCGTCGTTATGCAAACCGACGACCTCTACCATTGCGGCTGGGCGGACAAGATCCTTTCCATTCAGACGTTCTACGAAAATCAATGGCTTCAACGCGGACTCACCATCAAGTACATCCAGTTTGAAATAACTGAGCGTACCGATTGGATCGAATCCGAGGCTGAAATCGAGCCAGACCCTTACCGCAGTTTCGGACGCAGCGCCCGAACACTGCCCCAAATCACTTAATACTAAAAATTATGGCACTATATCCACAACTCATATTGGATGCCCTGAGCAAGGTCCGTTACCCCGGCACCGGCAAGGACATCGTTTCCAACGGCATGGTCCAAGACGACCTACGCATCGACGGCATGAACGTGAGCTTCAGCATCAAGTTCGAAAAACCCAATGACCCCTTCCATAAATCCGTTGTCAAAGCGGCTGAATCAGCCATCCATACGTATGCGGACGAACAGGCAGTCGTGGCGATCAACGTCATGGCCACCCAATTGGCCCGCCCTGAACCCGATAAATTGCTTCCCAATGTTAAGAACATCTTGGCCATTTCCTCCGGTAAAGGCGGGGTAGGGAAGTCCACGGTTTCGGCCAACCTTGCCGTAGCATTGGCAGCTCAAGGTTTTAAAGTAGGGCTGCTGGATGCTGATATTTTCGGTCCTTCCATTCCCAAGATGTTCGGCATCGAAAGTGCCAGACCCATCATGGTACCGCACGATGGCAGAGACTTGATCGAGCCTGAAGAGCGTTACGGTGTAAAAATACTATCCATCGGGTTCTTCGTAAACCAAAAAGAAGCAGTGCTTTGGCGTGGCAGCATGGCTTCCAATGCCCTGAAGCAGCTTATTTCCGACGCCAATTGGGGTGAACTTGATTACTTCCTCATCGACTTGCCCCCTGGTACCAGCGATATCCACCTAACCATGGTTCAAACGCTTTCCATCACCGGTGCGGTCGTGGTAAGCACCCCGCAGCAGGTTGCTTTGGCCGACGCCCGCAAAGGCATCAGCATGTTCCAAGGTGAAAAGATCAACGTGCCTGTTTTGGGATTGGTTGAAAATATGGCTTGGTTCACTCCGGCTGAACTCCCATCCAACAAGTATTACATCTTTGGCAAGGAAGGTTGCAAGATGCTTGCCGAAGAACTGCACCTGCCATTGTTGGGCCAAATTCCCCTCGTGCAAAGCATTTGTGAAGGTGGAGACGATGGTAAACCAGTCGCTTTGGATGCAGAATCCATCACTGGTCAAGCCTTCAGAAGTTTGGCAGAAAAGGTGGTTGAGCAATTGAATCTTCGAAATGAAAAGATGGCGCCGACCAAAAGGGTGATCGTAAAATAATACTAGTGGATGATTCGTGGGAACCGGACGAAAAAGTCCGTTCCCTTGCCTAGCTCACTGACGCAGGAAATGCTGCCCATGTTGCTTTCAACCAACTCTTTGACAATAATCAGTCCAATTCCGGAACCGCTTTCTCCGGAGGTGCCGCGTCTTTTGTTGTCGATGGTGTTGTCAAAAATCGATTCGACCATCTCTGGTTCCATCCCGACGCCACCATCCTGAATATGGATTTCGACCATGTTGCCTACCAACTTGTTGCTGATGATGATCTCACCCCCTGTTTTGCTAAACTTGACGGCATTGGAAAGCAAGTTGCGGCAAATGCTGTAGAGCTGTTCTTCATCGCAATAAAATAGCAGGTTGTTGTCCACTTCGGTACGTACACGAAGGTTCTTGTCTTTTATGGGGTATTTGAAGGTATCAATTTCAACGACGAACAAACCCCTTAAATTATGAATCACATTCGTTCCGTCGAGGTCGGTTATCTGCATTCTTGCCCAACTCAGAATGTTTTGAAGAACCCTGTATCCATTGTTCGATGCATCCCGAATCATTCCAGCGTATAATTTTTGATCAACGGTCAGTGTCTTGTCTTCGGTCAACAACTCGGAGCAATTGATAAGTATGTTGAAGGAATTCTTCATGTCATGCGTCGTGGTTGCCAGCATGAAATTTTTCTGATTGTTGATTTTCTGAAGTTTTGAATTGGCCAATTGCAGTTCCTTGGTGCGTTCCTCTACCATGGCTTCCAGACCCTGATTGGCTTCTTCGAGCTCCACACTCAATTTTAGTGTTAGTTTGTGCGCTTGCATGAAGCGGATCAAGATGATGGAGGTTTGCGTCATCAGGTAGATGGAAATGCCAATTTGTGAAATGAAGTTGACCTTGTTCGGATCTGTAATCGTAATCAAGTCGTAAAGAATGCAGACCATCGCAGCGATGAAGCTTAAAAAATGTGCCAGGGCGTATTTCCGCTTGTTTATAAGTGCACGAATCATCACATACAAGAGATAAGCAAAGCTGGTGATGGTAAAATAAATGATAGACATCAGGTGTTCCAAAAGGAATGGCAAAGGCAAGAGGAGAATAGCAAGCCCCAAAACCATATAAATGACGTGAACAATCTTAGTTGCCAAACGATGCATTTCATTTGGAAAAGACTGTTTGATGAGGCTGTACAAGATGGGAATGCACATCAGTGTGAGAAGCCAAATCCGGTAACCCAAGTAGTAATTGAAGTGTGGAAAAAAATGGAAAATGGTCATTTCATCATCCAACAGCATTTTCATCAGAATGATTAAGGCCAATAGACTTACAAAAAGATGCGACTGCTCTTTTGGATTCGCTATAAAGACCATTAGTTCGAAAAAGAACAAGATTCCAAAGATGCACATCAGGAAAATGCTCATGGCGGTAGATTGCAACTGCAGTCTGCTGATTTCTTTTTCCTGCCCGAAAAGAATGGGCCTTGAAATTCCCGAAAAATGCGGATAGAAGAAGTTGCTTACATGAATGATGACGTTTAAGGTATCTACATTCAGTTGAATCATGCCAACATGCGGATAATAGCCAGGCTTAAAATTGATTACAGATGGACTGGCATTACCAGTACTCATAACTTGCAAATCATTGACATACATTGTGTAAGCTGAGGTGATGTCTCCAATTCGGAAGGCAAAGCTCCTCGATGCAAAGGTGTAGCTTGAATCAATTACAATTCTTAAGAAATAGGTTGCGATACCAATGGCCGGTGTGCTTTCTCCATTCCTTTTCAAATTCATCCAATTGTTCGGTGCGGATAGATAGTATTTTTCGTCCGATCCGAGATGCTCCATCTCCGAGGCTGTCAGGTGTTTTCCGAAATAAAATTGCCAAGGCCCAGCCAATTTAATCACTTCCTGTTCATTCAATCCCATTTCAGGGTAATGAACCGTCCCTTTTTCGACCACGTGTGAAAACCCATATAGAATGGACAAGTGGATGAATAGTACCAATAAAATGATCCGACGAAAAATCATGTGCTTCCTAAGGTTTAGATTTGTAAAGTTGCAATTTTTATTCAATAGTGCCAAAAACAAAATAATTTGTAACTTTCCGCACGTTATTACAGACAAAAGATGAATCAAACTTCGCCTGCTCCTACTCGTACAATTCTTCTGTCGATCCTTTTATGCATACTGGCAACAGGTGTTTATGCTTTGGAGCCACCTGCGTGGTGGAAAGCTGTACATAATTACAACCCCGACAAGCCCTGGTATCAATACATGACCTATACCTCCGCTTATTTTGGTCCGAATGCATTGCCAGTGCCCGAAACTTACGATGGCAGAATTCCGATGAAGCATTTGGCAGAAGTCTCCACCGATATTTTTTGGGGGTTCGGTGACCAGACGCAAAGTCTGACTACCCGCTTGGTCTATGCAGCGATTCCTGGGAAATTGACCTTAAGTGGCTGGGGCGTGTTGGCAGAACACTACCGAACGACAACTGACATACGCGATTTTAGAGCTTCACAGATTGAGAACCCAGAAGAAACGTTGCTGATCGGTGACTTATACCTCTCCACTTTAATCGGTTTGCTTCAAGAAAAACGTTGGCAGCCCGACCTTAACCTGGAAGTCGTTCTCAAAACATCTTCTTCAAAAACATCGGCCAGTGCACGCTATTTTGATACGCCTGGCTATTATTTCAATCTGACTGCCGGGAAATCCATCCATTTCAAAGGATCCCTTGTGGACGAACTCCGTATTGTCGGAAATTTAGGTTTCTTGTGTTACCAACTCAATGAGGAACACCAGAACGATGCACCTTTGTATGGTGGAAAGTTTCTTTTAAGTGCCGGAGTTTGGTCTGTCGAAAGCGGTATTCACGGTTACAGCGGTTGGTTGGATCAGGGTGACAAACCCTTGGTGCTTCGTGGAAAAATTAATTACCAAAGCGGCCCTGCAACCCTATTCCTTCAATACCAACATGCTTTAAGGGATTATCCATTCCGCCGCCTCCAAACGGGCATTAGCTTCAATCTATAGAAACCGCATTTTAATAGATTTTATTGATAGTCGGTTCGGGAAATCCGAATTGACAATACCTATATTAAGGTGTAACTTGCAATCGTGAAAAAAAGACGTTTACTTTGGTTGCCTGTGTTGCTTTTTGCCTGGAGTTCCTGTAGCGGTTCGCCAGCCAAGAAAGATGCTGTGCCCGCAAAAATGAATGTATCCACTTCTTCCATAATAAACAGTTCTATGAAATTTCTGACTCCTGACGAAAAAGCGGTGCTGCTCGAAAAGGCAACCGAACGTCCGTACATCGGCGAATATGTGAATTTTGACAAATCAGGCACCTATACTTGCAAGCAATGCGGTTCCCCGTTGTATCGTTCCGAAAGCAAATTCAAGTCCGATTGCGGCTGGCCCAGCTTTGATGACGAAATTCCCGGTGCAGTGAAACGCATTCCCGATGCAGACGGTAGGCGAACAGAGATTGTCTGTGCCAATTGCGGCGGACATTTGGGACATGTTTTCGAAGGGGAAGGTCTTACCTCAAAGAATACGCGTCATTGCGTGAATTCCATTTCCATCAACTTCACTCCCGTCAAAGTGGAAACCTTGAAGTTGCAACAAACCGCTATTTTTGCAGGTGGCTGTTTTTGGGGTGTCGAACACTTGTTACAGCAAAATCCTGGTGTGATCTCTGTTGTTTCAGGCTACATCGGCGGACACGTGGATCATCCGACGTATCGACAAGTATGCAACCATACCACCGGCCATGCGGAGGCAGTTCGCGTTACCTTCGATCCGTCGAAAACCGATTATGAAACTTTGGCGAAGTTATTTTTTGAGATCCACGATCCGACACAGGAAGATGGTCAGGGGCCGGATATTGGCGACCAATACCGTTCAGGCATATTCTATAATTCACCCGAACAAAAGGCGGTGGCCGAAAAACTCATCGCACTGCTAAAAGCAAAAGGACTGGATGTGGTGACCGAAGTGACACCAGCCACTACGTTTTGGGAAGCTGAGGAGTATCATCAGGACCATTACGTTCACGAAGGTACTCAGCCGTATTGCCATAAGTACACCAAGCGCTTTTAAATAGCCAGCTGGTCCAGTTTCCGATATTCGGCGAAATGATTATCTTCGTGACCGAAAACCCGTAAACCGAAACCTGCATGATTGAGCTAAACATTTTTTCCAGTTTATTTGATTGGTACATGGATAACATGACCTACTTGACCATCACCATCCTGATGGCCATCGAAAGCACGTTCATTCCACTTCCCAGCGAATTTGTTTTGCCACCTGCAGCTTATAAGGCATCCCAAGGAGACCTCAACCTTTTTCTGATTATCCTGTTCGCATCGATCGGTTGTGTGTTGGGTGCCACTTTCAACTACATTATGTCCAGAACCCTGGGACGTACCATCATTTACGGTTTGGCCGACAGCAAAGCCGCCAAATTCTTTTTCATCAACCGTGAAAAACTCCAGAAGGCCGAGAACTATTTTGTAGAAAACGGCAACACCTCCACTTTTGTTGGAAGGCTCGTGCCTGGCATTCGGCACCTCATTTCCATTCCTGCAGGACTTGCAAAAATGGATTTCAAAAAGTTTGTTTTTTACACCTTTACCGGATCCTTCATCTGGAACACCATTCTTTCTTTGATGGGTTATTATTTTGGAAAAAATCAAGAGCTCGTCATGCAACATCTCAAGCCGTTTTCGATTGTTGCTTTAGGCCTCGGTTTACTCTATGTCCTTTACCTCATTTTTATTAAGAATCGTAAAAAACGCAAGTAAATGCAATTTTTATGATATTTTTCTGGACGCTTTTGGGGGTAATTAAAGAAATTTTTCCGTAATTTTGTTCAGTCATTTCGAAATCAAGAAATACGGCCGAACTGCACGTTTTTATTGATGATTCGGAGGCCTTTTTTTAATGCAACACATGGAACCCTGTCGACTTAAACCTGATCGGTCGCCAAAGCCTGTACGAGTCCCGTGCGAAATTATCGCTCAACAATGAAACGAGAAATCAAATTCAGTCTTCTTTACCGAGACATGTGGCAATCGTCCGGTAAGTATGTGCCCCGTGTGGATCAATTGAAGAAAATTGCCCCAGTCATCATCGACATGGGCTGTTTTGCTCGCGTAGAAACCAATGGTGGCGCTTTTGAACAGGTTAACCTTCTGTTCGGTGAAAACCCAAATACAGCAGTACGCGAGTGGACGCAACCGTTCAACGATGTGGGCATTCAGACCCACATGCTGGAACGCGCCCTGAACGGTATCCGGATGAACCCGGTGCCTGCCGATGTGCGCCGCCTTATGTACAAGGTAAAAAAAGCCCAGGGTACCGACATTTCTCGTTCCTTTTGCGGACTGAACGATCCGCGTAATCTTGAACTTTCCGTGAAGTATGCCAAAGAAGCAGGGATGATCTCCCAGGCAGCCATGTGCATCACTTCCTCACCCATTCATACTGTCGAATACTACACCAACCTTTGCGATACACTCGTAGGTTTCGGTGCCGACGAAATTTGTCTTAAGGACATGGCCGGCATTGGTCGTCCAGCCTTTTTGGGTCGTTTGGTTACGGCCATGAAGAAACGTCATCCCAACGTGCCCATCGAATACCACGGTCACTCCGGTCCGGGTTTCTCCATCGCCTCCATGCTGGAAGTGGCAAAAGCAGGTGCCGAATACATTGATGTGGCCATGGAGCCGCTTTCATGGGGCATGAGCCATCCCGACGTCATTACCGTTCAAGCCATGTTGAAGGATGCCGGTTTCCTGGTACCTGAAATCAATATGAAAGCTTATATGGAAGCCCGTTCGATGACCCAAGGTTTCATCGATGACTTCCTTGGATACTTTATCGATCCGAGCAACAAAATCATGTCCTCCCTCTTGGTTGGTTGTGGTCTTCCTGGTGGCATGATGGGTTCCATGATGTCCGATCTGAAAGGCATGCATGGTGCCATCAACACGGCACTGCGTTCCAAGGGGAAACGTGAAGTAGACTTCAATGACCTGGTGGTACAGCTTTTTGACGAAGTCGCCTATGTATGGCCCAAACTCGGCTATCCTCCTTTGGTTACTCCGTTCAGCCAATATGTCAAGAACATCGCGCTGATGAACATCTTTTCGTTGGCTAAAGGCGAGCCCCGCTTCTCGCAGGTCGACCCGGACAGCCGCAACATGATCTTGGGCAAAACTGGCCTTCTTCCTGGCCCACTAGCTCCTGAAATCATTCAATGGGTTAAGGACAACGGTTGGGATTTCTATACTGGAATTCCCCAGGATGCCTATCCCGATGCCTTGGATGGTTTCCGTACCGAAATGGAAAAGCATGGATGGGATTGTGGTGAAGACGACGAAGAATTGTTTGAACTCGCCATGCATGAACGTCAATACCGTGATTATAAGTCTGGAGTTGCCAAACAACGTTTTGAACAGGAACTAGAGCAAGCTCGCGAAAAGGCCGGCACTCCTAGGATTGTGTATCGTCCCGTGGTTGAAGTTCCCAGTTTCGATGTGGAAACCTTGCGAAAGAACTTTCCTGCCGCTATAGCCGTTCAAGCCCCATGCTCTGGTCAAATCCTTTGGCAAATCGATTATGTGGACAACTCTACTCCGCCTGTGCCAGGTACAACGTACAAGGCCGGGGAACCAATATGCTGGATACAGAATTACTACGGCATTGAAGCAGTTCCTGCGCCTGCCAACGGTGCCATCCTCGAAGTGGAATTCACTCAGGGCAAGATGGTTGAGAAGAACCAGGTGCTTGCCTTTCTCGAGTAAAGATGTCTCAATTTGTTACATAAAAAAACCGCCTTCGAAAGAAAGCGGTTTTTTTGATGGGACTTATGTGGTTAAGTGAGTTCTGACAAGATAGTGTGTGTTTTAGTTCTTCGGAAGAGCTTCCTTGACTACCATCGGGCGGCCGCCATATTCGGAACCGTTCAGTTCAGCGATGGCTTTCTTTGCGCCTTCTTCTTCTTCGATTTCGCAAAATGCAAAACCTTTGGAGCGACCGGTTTCGCGGTCTTTGATGATTTTCACGGAAACAACGGTGCCGTAATCTTCCATTACTTCTTTAAGGTCATTTTCCCGAACACTGTAGTTCAAGTTTCCAATGTAAATGTTCATAATAAATAAATAGATAAAAAATAAATAAATTGATGATTAACTTGCATAATACAAGTGGAGCAAAGGAACGGATAAAATTCGGAACTGCAACACTTTGTGTGAATATTTTTTAAAAAAGTTTAAATTAAAAAGATTGCATATCGTACAAGCGTTTAAAGGCTCCTTTCTTTTTAAGAAGCTCTTCGTGCGTGCCACGTTCTACGATGCGACCTTCGTGCATGACACAGATGAGATCTGCGTTGCGGATGGTAGACAAACGGTGGGCAATGACGATGGTCGTGCGGTTTTTCATCAGGTTTTCAAGGGCTTCCTGAACCAGTTTTTCCGATTCGGTGTCAAGGGCTGAAGTGGCTTCATCCAAAATCAAGATGGGCGGATTTCTCAGTATGGCCCTGGCAATGCTGATGCGTTGGCGTTGACCGCCGGAAAGCTTGCCGCCTCTGTCACCGATGTTCGTATCGTATCCGTTTTCGGAAGCACTGATGAAGTCGTGGGCGTTGGCAATCTTGGCCGCATCTTCCACTTGTTGCTGCGTAGCCGATTCAACTCCAAAGGCAATGTTGTTGAAGAACGTGTCGTTGAACAGGATGGCTTCCTGGTTCACATTGCCCATCAAATGGCGGAGTTCGAGGATGGGCAAGTTTCTGATGTCGTGTCCGTCAATGGTTATTCGGCCTTCTACTACGTCATAGAAGCGGGGCAATAGATCCACCATGGTCGATTTGCCTGAACCGGACTGACCGACCAGTGCCACCGTTTTCCCCTTGGGCACCACCAAATCGATGTCATAAAGCACAGGCTCGGATTGATATTTGAAACCGACTTTTTCGTAACGGATTTCATGTGTGAATTCTTGAGCATGTTCTGGCGTTTCCGGATCGATGATGGTGTTTTCTGCCGAAAGGATCTTATCGATTCGTTCCATCGAAGCCATACCGCGTTGAATGGTGTACCAGGCTTGGGAAAATGCTTTTGCCGGGTTGATAATGCTGTAAAAGATGATGAGGTAATAGATAAAGGTTGAACCGATGATGGTTGTCTTATTCCCAATGATTAGCGAGCCTCCGAACCAGACAACAAGGGCAATGATGGTTGTTCCGAGCACTTCACTCAAGGGGTGAGCCAATTGTTGTCGACGGGCAATCTTGCGCATGGTGCCGCGCAGTTTCTCATTTTGCTTGGTAAATCGACCGTTGATTTTGCCTTCAGCATTGAAAGCCTTGATGATGCGAAGGCCGGAAAGCGTTTCTTCAACCTGCGACAGCAATTCCCCAAGTTGCGCTTGACCTTCGCGGGAAGGCTTTTTAAGTTGCTTGCTCACGCGGCCCATCAAGTAGAGCGCAAATGGCAGCATCACCAAGACGAACATGGTCAGTTCCCAACTGATGAAGAGCATGGTGGTAAAATAAACGACAATCATGATGAAGTTCTGGAAAACCATGTTGAGTGAACTCATCACGGAATTTTCCACTTCGCTAACGTCGCCTGACATGCGGGAAAGGATGTCCCCCTTTTTTTCTTCGGAGAAAAAGCTCAACGGAAGTTCGATTATTTTGCCAAAAATTTTATTGCGAAGATCACGCAGAACCCCAGTACGGATGGTTACCATGTTTCTGGCTGCCATGTATGCAAAACCGGCTTTAAGGGACGTCATTACGACTAAGAAAGAACCTAAGATCAACAAAGTGGTGCCTCCGCCATACGTTTGAATGACATTGGTAATGAAATAGTAAAAGTTATTTTTCAAGGCTGGTCCCCATTGGCTGATGTCAGTTCCGGAGAGCGGTTCCAAGTACAAGGTGGCTGTTTTCTTTGTTCTGAACAGCATCTCCAAAATTGGAATGATCATGGCAAAGGAAAACAAGCTGAAAATGGTGGCAAGCAAGTTGTTCAGTACGTTCAGGAAAACGCCTTTCTTATAAGGGGGCACGAGCCTAAAAAGCAACTGGATGAATTCTTTCATGAAGAGAGGTGTTACAATTCGGCAAAGGTACTAAAAACACTTTGTTCCGTGAATCATAAAAAACCGCCTTTAATTTTTTTTGTATATTTGCGCCTTAAACAAGAAATATCATGATTAACGGACGGAAAATAGTGGTGGTCATGCCCGCCTACAATGCCGAACTGACCCTTCGGAAAACCTACGACGAAATCCCCTTTGACATTGTGGATGAAGTGATTGTGACGGACGACTTCAGTACGGACCGCACCATCGAGGTGGCCAAAGAAATCGGCGTGAACCATATTTTGAAGCACGACCGGAACAAAGGCTACGGAGGAAATCAGAAAACCTGCTACAACAGGGCGTTGGAGCTTGGTGCAGACATCGTGGTGATGCTTCATCCCGATTATCAGTATACGCCTAAGCTCATCCATTCAATGTGTTACCTCATTGCCAACGATGTTTATCCGGTAGTTCTGGGTTCACGCATTTTGGGTACCGGCGCCAGAAAAGGTGGCATGCCGATGATCAAATACGTCGCCAACCGCTTCCTGACCTTCACACAAAACGTACTTTGCGGCCAAAAACTTTCAGAATACCACACCGGATACCGTGCTTTTTCTGCTGAGGTGCTCCGCAAAATCAACTACAACGTGGATTCCGACGATTTTGTGTTTGATAATGAAATGCTGGCACAAATCATCTACGAAGGCATCGACATTGCTGAAGTCACCTGCCCGACGAAGTATTTTGAGGAGGCTTCCTCCATCAACATGAAACGGAGCACCATTTACGGACTTGGCGTACTCAAAGTTTCCATCGACTTCCGCCTCAATAAATGGGGTTTGTGCAAATCCAAACTATATAAGAAACCTTTTTAGAGCAACCTGTCATGGCAACGAAACCAACCGTTCGAAAGACCGCTGAAACACAAGCACCGGCACAGCTTCCCTGGAAAAGTGACCTGATTTATCTCGTCGTTTTGAGTGTTGTTTTTCTCCTTTCATACAGCTACATTTTCGACAAGAAGATGGATCTGAACGGCGACAATTTCGGTTACATGAATTATGCCAAAGCCATTCTGGACGGAAAAGGCTATGTGACGCCCTATTCCCCTGAATTTCCTGCCACCAACTGGTTCCCACCCGGTTATTCGTTTATGTTGGCGGTGTTGATGTTCTTTTTTGGGAACAACATCGTACTGCTCAACATCGTGAACGGCGGCCTTTATTTGGGTGCCATCTTATTGCTGTTCCTCTTTACTCGACGCATTACCAACAACCGTCCATTGGCGTTTTCCATCGCTGCACTATTGTTCCTGAACAGCGGCCTGATGCGTTATGCGACCATCCTGATGTCCGAAATACCCTACCTTTTTCTCAGTGTCGTGGCTGTTTATTGCCTGCTCAAAATGCCGGATGAGGCCAAACTATGGAAATCAAAACTTTTCTGGGGCGTAGTGCTCGGTTCGGTAGGTGCCTTCTACTTCCGAAGTGTAGGCTTGGGTCTGGTTGGCGGTATCATTTTGTACATGCTGTTTCAGCAGAAATGGAAAAGGGTGGGGGCTTACATCCTGTCGTTCAGTGTGCTGTATCTGCCATGGATGATCCGCGACCGCATGCACGGACTCAAAAGCCGTTACCTCGATACGATGACCGTAGCCAATGCCTGGCGTCCTGAAGAAGGTCACATCAATACGTTGAGTGGTTTTCTCGACAAGATGGCCACCAATTTCAACGACACCGTCATCAAGGGTTTCACCGAGGTGCTTTTCCCCTTCGTTAAGGTGGAGGAAACTGCCGCTCCAACCATGCTTGTCCTTGGCTTGGTCGTGCTGCTCATCACCTTTTTCGGAGCCTGGAAAACCGGCAAGTTCCGCATCTTTTTTGGCGGTTACTTGTTGGCCAATATCGGCGTTTTCCTCCTCTGGCACAGTGGAAACGGCTCCCGTTACGTCTGGCCGTTGGCACCGTTCATCGCTGTTTGCTTTTTTATTGGCCTGTATGAATTGGTCAAATGGGTACTGGGTAAATTAAACGTGAAAATAGTCCCTGCAACGGCCTACATCCTACTGCTCATCGGCTTTCTGATGCTTCCCAAGATGAAGGAGCTGAACGAAATGGCCAAACAGGATTTCCCTCCGGCATATAAAAACTACTTTCAGATTGCTGAAGCGGTCAAAGCCAACGGCAGTCCCAGCATGATGGTCTGTTGCCGCAAAGCGGAGATGTTCCATTATTACTCCGGCACATTCGTAAATACCTATGTATTCAGTCTGGACGACCGCAAAGTCATCGAACACATGGTCAAAACCAAGGTGGATTTCGTGGTGTTGGAACAGCTTGGTTACAGCTCGACCGGCCGCTACTTATACCCCGCCATCATGAAGCATCCCGATCTTTTCCAACCGGTGATGCAATTGCAGAATCCAGATACGTATTTGCTTGCATTCAACAAGGAGGGGGCAAAAAAGTTCTTGGAAGGAACACCTGCTCCGGCAGTTCAACAGTAAATCGCATCTGTTTATTCAGATGCATTGTTTCTTCAATAATGGTCGAAAAGACCAACTGAATTATTCGGTATGACTGAAATCGGTTTCTTGATTCTTGGCGTCGCTGCCGGTATTCTTTCCGGCTTGTTCGGCATTGGTGGTGGCATCGTCATGGTGCCTTCGCTCATCCTTTTTTTCGGGATGGACATACTGGATGCGAATGCCACTTCGCTGGCAGCCATGCTGTTGCCAGTAGGCGTACTTGGTGTAATTGCCTATTACAAAGCAGGCCTCATCAATGTTCGGGATTCTTTATGGATAGCCTTGGGTTTGTTCCTTGGTTCCTTTGCCGGTGGTGAATTCGCGATGACCATCAGTGAGGCTTCGCTGGCCCAACTTTATGCCATCATCTTGATTTACATTGCGTTCAACTATCTGGATGTTCCTTCTTGGTTCAAGAAAAAAAATAAATTGAAGCCAACCGTTTCAGTCGAACCTGTGCAGAAGCCGTTCTGGACCTACTTGCTGGTCGGTGTCGGCGCAGGGATTTTTGCCGGCCTGTTCGGAAAGGGAGGTGGCATTATCATCGTTCCACTCCTCATCGCCATTTTTCGTTATGAACCCAAAAAAGCTGCAGCGACCTCCTTGGCTGCTTTGCAATTGCCAGTTGGATTGCCCAGCGTGATCATCTATGCTGAGAATGGACATTTGAACCTGTTGTTTGCAGCTTTCATCGCGGTTGGCATCCTGTTTGGCGCATTACTGGGTTCCAAGCTTGGTGTGAAACTACCCTCAGCTGTTTTTAAAAAGGTGTTCGGGTTATTCTTGATCTTTGTGGCCGGATATATGGTTTACAAATACATTAGTTGAAGGTTCTCCTTAATACTGGTTTAATGCTAACTGGAACGTATAAGGAACTCTATCATGAACTCATTCGCGAGATTCCGAGTGAGCGATTACTCCACGACGCTCTTAGCACACTGGCCTTTAGCGCTGATGCATCGTTTTATCGGTTGATTCCAAAACTAGTTGTAAAGGTTCACTCTGAAAATGAGCTGCAACTGGTGGTAAAAAGGGCTGCCGAACTTTCCACTCCAGTTACTTTTAGAGCCGCAGGCACCTCGCTCTGTGGGCAGGCAATAAGTGATTCTGTACTTGTTGTTGCATCGCACGGTTGGCAAAACCACGAGGTGTTAAACAATGGTGACCGTATCAAATTGCAGGTCGGGTTAAAGGGTTTTCAGGCAAACAGGTATCTAGCAAAATATGGCAGGAAGATTGGCCCTGACCCCGCATCGATTGATAGTGCCATGATTGGAGGTATTGCCGCCAACAACGCGAGCGGAATGTGTTGCGGCACTTCGGAAAACTCCTACAAAACAGTTGCAGACATTCGAGTTGTTTTATCGGACGGGACCATTTTGGATACTGCCAGTTCAGAAAGCAAAGATGCATTTGTCAAGAGCAAGGGTCATCTGCTTAGAGCTTTGGAGGAAATGGCAATGCGCGTTCAGTCGGACGAAATTCTTCACGAAAAGATCAAACGCAAATACAAAATCAAAAACACCACCGGCTATAGCTTAAATGCGTTGGTCGATTTCAGTGATGGATTTGACATCCTAAAACATCTGATGATAGGCTCCGAGGGCACCTTGGCTTTCATTTCGGACATCACCTACGATACGGTGATTGATCACCAACATAAAGCACTGGCCTTAGCGATTTATCCAAGCATGGAACTTGCCTGCAAGGCTGTGCAACTACTTAAAAATCAGCCTGTATCTGCAGTAGAGCTGATGGATAGGGCTGCCATCCGCTCCGTCGATTCTGCAAAAGGAGTTCCCGAATATCTGAAAATCCTCTCGAAGGATGCTGCTGTCCTATTGATTGAGACCAAGGCGGAGAGCAGCGAGCAACGCAACTTATTTGTTAGTCAGATTACAAAAAGCATCGAAACGATTGAGACTGAACGCCCGTTCAACTTTACAACCGATTCAAAAGAGCAGGCCGTTCTTTGGAAAATAAGAAAAGAGACGCTCCCTACCGTTGCAGGAATGAGAAAAAGCGGAACCACCTCGCTCATTGAGGATGTCTGTTTTCCTGTTCCCATGTTGGCTTCCGCAACATTGGATTTGCAGACGCTATTCGCTAAACACGGCTACACGGAGGCCGTAATTTTCGGCCATGCCCTGGAAGGCAACCTGCACTTTGTGTTCAGTCCCAATTTCAATGAAACGGCCGAGGTGGAGCGATACAGCCATTTCATGGACGATGTTGCCGATCTGGTTGTTGACAAATACGACGGCTCTCTTAAAGCGGAACACGGAACAGGCAGGAATATGGCCCCATTCGTAGAGAAAGAATGGGGAGCTAGCGCTTACCAACTCATGAAGGAGATCAAGCAGTTGTTTGATCCCAAAGGAATTCTAAATCCTGGAGTGATACTCAATAACGATGCTGAAATACATCTGAAAAATCTTAAACCCATGGTTTCCATCCGAGAAACTGCGGATAAATGTATGGAATGCGGGTTTTGCGAGGGAGTATGCGTTTCCGAAGGTTTTTCGTTATCTCCCAGGCAGAGGGTGGTAGCGTTCAGAGAGATGGAGCGGTTACGAATTTCAGGCCAGGAGCCTCACAGAGCAGCGGAGATTCGCAGACTATACAACTATTCTGGATTAGCCACCTGCGCCACCGATGGTCTTTGTTATGTGGCTTGTCCTGTTAAGATCGATACCGGCAAGTTGGTTAAAGAGTTGCGTCATGAAAGCCACATGCCTTGGCAAGAGAAAATGGCTTCTTCGATTTCAAACAACATGGCACTGGTTACAAGTGTCATGAGGCTGGGATTAAATGTTGTCTATTATGTAAGGTTGATTGTCGGTAGGAAGCTTTTTGGCGCTGTTGCAACCGGATTGAACAAAATATCCGGAGGCTTGGTTCCGCTCTGGAATGAACACGTTCCAAAAGGAGCAAAAATGATCACTTCAAAGCAACAGATTACTACGAATCAAAACAAAGTGGTCTATTTCCCATCCTGCATAACAAGAAGCATGGGTGTTTCCAAAGATGGCAACAAGGCTCTTGAGCTAACACAACTCACCGAAACGCTTCTCAAAAGAGCCGGTTATGAGATCGTCTATCCGAAAGGTTTGAATGACCTTTGCTGCGGTATGGCATTCTCCAGCAAAGGTTTTGTTGAGGCGGGAAAGCTGGCGTCAGACAAGCTGGAGGCAGCTCTACTTGAAGCATCCGAACACGGTAAATATCCAATCCTGAGCGATATGAGCCCATGCCTCTACACCATGAAGACCACGATGGGCGAGCGATTGAAGCTCTATGAACCAGCCGAATTTGTCCATGATAAATTGATGGATAAATTATCAATCAGGCAGTTGGATAAAAAAGTGGCCGTTTTTGCTGTTTGCAGTGCAAAGAAGATGGATGTTGACGGAATGCTTAACTCAATTGCCAGCAAATGTGCCAAAGAGGTCGTTGTGATAGACAGTAATTGCTGCGGTTTTGCAGGAGACAGAGGTTTTATTTTGCCTTCTCTTAACGAACATGGATTAAGGCATTTAAAGGAACAGAGCAATGGATGTGAGGAGGGATATGCCACCTCTAGAACCTGCGAAATAGGTCTTTCAAAGCACGGCGGGATAACCTATTCTTCCATTCTTTATTTGGTGGAGGAAGCCTCCAGATAAATCTACTGCGATTTGTATATAATTGCTTCATTATTGGTATTTTTGTAAATAACCAATCAAACTATAGGATGCAAACTGCCGTATCAAACAGATATACTGCCCTCGATGTGCTTAGAGGGATGACTATTGCCGGTATGATTTTGGTGAATAATCCCGGTTCGTGGGCAACGATTTTTCCGCCTCTAAGACACGCCGCTTGGAGTGGATGCACACCAACGGATCTTGTATTTCCATTTTTCCTGTTCATTGTAGGAACTGCACTTTCCTTTGCTTTCGCCAAGTACAATGATTCTCTCAACGCCGACTCTTTAAAGAAAATAGTTAAAAGAGCCTTCTTGATTTTTCTCACTGGTCTCGCTCTTAATGCATTTCCGTTTTATCCTACCTCACCTGATCCGAATCTCAGTTTGGGTGCAAATTATCTTGACTATCTGAATCATCTCCGGATTTTCGGAGTTCTTCAAAGAATTGCATTGTGTTATCTGCTTGGAGGTATATTGGCTCTATGGCTGCATAAACCGAACAAGATCATAGTCGGAATGGTTGTTCTGATGGTTCTTCATTGGATCGTGTTGTTACTATTTGGCGATGCAGAACCATTCACTCTTCAAGGTAACATTTCTGGTCCTATTGATGCGGCTGTTGTTGGTTCTAACCACGTTTACCATGGATTCGGCGTACCATTCGATCCGGAAGGATTACTCGGGGTTTTATCGGGTTCAGCAACGGTATTGCTGGGTTATCTGATCGGTGGCATCATTCGTAAGAGCCAACAGAAGATTGATGCGGTTGGTCAGCTCTATACCATAGGGCTAGTATTACTGGCTATTGGAATAGTTCTCAACATCTTTATCCCGATCAATAAACCCTTATGGACACCATCCTATGTGTTTTATGCTGGTGGTTGGTCTATTTTGATGTTGGCCTTTTTTATTTATTTGATTGATATCAAGGGCAAAGAAAAGGTTTTCTTTCCGTTCAAGGCTCTTGGCTTAAATCCGCTGTTTGCGTTTGTTATGGCAGGCCTAATAGCAAAAACGCTGAGCAGGGTCATTCAATGGAGCACCGTCGTTTTGCAGGAGGACGGAACCTCAAAGGAGATTACAACCAATGCCGCTTCATGGATCTATCAAAACGGCTTTGTCTCCCTTGTAGGACAGAACGAATGGGCGTCCCTTTTATATGCCCTATGCTTTGTGGCAATCTTCACCTTCTTGTCAATAGTGCTCTACAAGAAGAAAATTATCATCAAACTTTAACCAACCTTTAGAATCGTCACTACTCATTAAAATGAGCGATGTTCATCGTGTGGTATTTTATGAGCCCTTTTATGGGGGATTCAATAATCTCATCAATTTCCACATCAAACTCTTTGGCTACATCGCGTAGAATGGTAGAGTAGGTTGAAGCAATGGAACCATTGAAACCGATCGGATGGTTCTTAAAGTCGTATTGCATCAGATTGCGTACAAAAAACCGTCTGATATTTTTATAGATTAGACTATAAACGTATTCATTATCAAGATGTCCGGCCAAAAGAAAAGAGATTGACGATAAGAATGTACTGGGAAAAGATCTATTATACACCAGCTCTAGCACATCGTCGGATGTTATCCGATATTTGTCGTAAAATTCCTGTGAAATTTCAACTGGAGCCAAATCTTTGAGGCAATCGCTTAAAAACATCTTTCCCAGGACTGCACCACTCCCTTCGTCTCCCAAAATATAGCCCAAGGAGTGAACGTTCTTGACAATCTGTTCTCCATCGTACAAACACGAGTTTGAGCCAACATCCAATATGCAGGCAATGCCTGCTTCTTCACCAAAAAATGCTCGTGCAGCACCTAAAAGGTCGCTGTTTACTATGGCTGGAGCTCGAAATTGAGCAACCAACGAGGCGTTAACGATGCCTTTTTTTTCAGTGGTGGTACATCCTGCCCCATAGAAATGGATTTCCTCCAACTTCGTGAAAAATTTCTTTGGAAGTTGCAAACGTATACACCGGCTTATTTCCTTACGTGTTTGAAAATAGGGATTAATACCATCCGTGAAAGTAGACTCCAGAACGTGGTACCCCTCCACAAGGACCCATTCTGTTTTGCAAGAACTGCTTTCGGCTATTAATTTCATAGGTATATATAGTTAAATAATGTATTTTTAATATAGCATGACCACTTTGCTAAACACTCCTGCTTTCGTTTTCACCTTGAGCACATACGTTCCCCGATCAAATTCAGTGATTGAAAGTTGATTGTTTTTTTCCTCTTTAAGTAAAACACCGTTCAACGAATAAAGTTGCAACAAGGGTAATTCGTTTTCGCCTGTTTTAACAAATAGGATTTCCGAAACCGGATTTGGAAATACCTGTATCGTTTTATCGGACAAGGTCGAATTCAACCCGGAAATGGGTGTGTCGTATTGAAGCAAATTATCCACATAGATTTCGACCGATTTGGATAATAAGTAATCTTTACGAACAAGGCGCATGCCGGTAAGCCGATAGGATTCAACTTCAGGAAATTGGGCTTCGACAAACTGCCAGCCGATAAAATTCAAATCGCAAAGTTTTAGGTACTTTACATCAATTTCCGAGGCCACTGAACGAAACTGCAACTGCAATTCGTTACCCGACATGTCGCCATAAACGTGCAGGCCGAATACCTTATTCGTTTCAGTTGAAACCGTAGGTTCGTTTATTCTGTAAACAGCGGAGGCCGATTTACCGGTAAATGTCGCATTGATCTTATAGCTTGAATTTCCGAAAAGTTTTTGTGTCGTACTCTGTGCGATGCTTGACAAGGTGTCGTTTTCGCTTTGAGCTCGCTCATAGGTGTATTTTCCGTCGGTTTCAAAATCGTCCAAGATGGTTTTGTTCGAAACCGCAACAGTAGATGCCGTGAAGTTGATCTCAATAGGATCAACCAATTTCACTCCAGCATCATCCATGGCATTGCTGCCCAATCTGACTTTATACGTGTTACCGGCAGTAAGGGGTTCAGTCAATTCAAAATAGATGTCTCCGTAGGGCGCCCCGATTTTATTGATTTTTACCGAGCGGGTTACTTTGCTTATCGCAGTACCATTTGAGTTGTAAACATTTATCTCGTCGCGGATATTGGTAGTGTTCAATGTTTTGTCAAAAATAAAGAAGAACAACGGTTTTGTGGCATAAACGCTTTTTGAACCGTTGGTCGGATAACTATCCAACAAAAGTAATCTATTTCTGGCTTGCGTTGTGAATTGGAATGTAAAATCATTTTCCATGCTCAAGTTATCGGGATGTTTTGCCGATTTATCCAATTTGACGGTGTAAACCGTGGATTTGTCCAAGGGGAAACTGGGTGTGAATCGCAGGCGGTACTGACTGTCTTCGAACGTTATGGTGCCCGCTACAGCAGGAGTGATTGAGAATGCAGCACGCGTTGAAGCTTCGTCCATGTCCCAGTTGAATTGCAGCACAATGTTGGTCGAAGTCACAACGCTATCCGTTAGGGCAACGTTGGGTGAATAACTGATGACCTGAGGTGGGGTGTTGCGCACTTTGTTCAGTTTAAGACCTAGATAGGCAATTTCATTTTTCACCACCGTGATTGCTTGTGTTTGAGCATAATAACCCTCGGCTTCCGCTTTTATGGTGTAATTTCCCGGTTGCAAATCCTTGAAAACAAATACCCCGTTCCTTTTGTTATCGACCGTATAGGTTTGACCTGTTTCCAGTACGGTAACCGTTGTTGCATTGATTGGAAGTAATAAATCGGAAGCATATTTTTTGTAGGAACCGTCCAAAATCAGATTCCGGCTGTCTTTCACATAACCGGCTATGTTTCCAGTCGGTATTTCCGCCTGTTTGAAATAGGTGCAAAATGCTTTTTTAAAGTTCCACGCTTCCAACCATTTGTATTCCATATTCAGCAAGCGGTAGTTTTCTGGAATGTAGTCGTGCATGGAGCCTTCTGAAATGACTCCAGGTACCGTTAGCCCACGAAGGACTCCGTATCCGTCGGACCAACCCATGAACATACGGGCGTAAGTCTTATCGCCGGAAACAGTATAATTTGCTGATGACCAGTTGGTCAATTGATTCTTGAACTGGTTTTTTGCGATTTCGGTACTGATTGACCTGCCTTCATCCGACTTGGGGGTGGCCGAAGGGTAGGTGTACGTGTCGTTAACATCTTTGCCGGCAAACAGTTGCAATACATAGTTGGCTGTTCCGCTTCCGGCATTGCTATGAATGGACAGCATGAAATCCACTTGAAACTCATTTGCCATCTGCACGATGGTGGAAAGCGACAAGTCGTCCTGCGTGCGGTTTTGGGTTCGGGACATTTGTACCGTTGCCCCAAGAGCTTCCAGCATACTTTTGAGTTGCATGCCTTTATCGAGGTTGCTTTGCGATTCCCAAAAACCGACTTCAGGGCCGACCGTTGGATAAAGTGGAGTTGGAATGCCTCTGTCATCGCTATCCCAGCCACCATGTCCGGGGTTGATGTGAATCTTTATCCCGGTCAGATCTTGAGCCGTTGCTACCAAGACAAGCAGCGTAAAGGCGAATAGCAAAAGAAATCTCTTATTAAGTGTTTTCATCCTACTTACTTATTTCCAATTCCACCACATAAATAGCACCGTCTAGAGTATTGTAGGCCACTTTACCGACAGCAGATGCGGTTGCAGGAAACATGGCTATGTGCTGGGAGGCATTCACGATTTTTTCAGTTTTTCCATCGATGCTTTTTATCAGAATTTTCGAACTGGTTACGAAGTGCCCGTCGTCTTTATCCTGCATGCCGACTACGAATAGGTCGTTGTACCATTCCGGAGCATTGAGATATCCCAGTTCCGCGATGAGTTGCCCATCCAGATTGCAAACATATGTTCCTTGCCCGGCAGCGGTAAACAGAATCATTTTTCCGTTGGGTGACAACGAAGCCCAAATGTATCCATTGGCATCTTTAACGGGATTTAGTACGTATATTTTGTTTTTCTTGAAGATTCTCAAATTGTTCCCATCGCTCCAGACATAATTGGGGACTGGTGCCGCTGTTTTTCCAATAGTCGCTTTTAAAAGTTTGCTGTCGGTAAAAACCACAAAACCATTTTCAAATGTTTGCAATTGCTTCATGTCTCGACGAGGCTCCAACATTTCCATTCGTGTTTTCTGAGCCAAATCAAAACTCTTAACACCTTCTCTACGAAGTCTTGAGTCGTAAGTGCGGCTTTTATAAAATACCTTATCGTTGTTCTTACTAAAAATCGGTTGATAACCGGCACCAGTTTCTTCCGATATTTTTACGATGGATTTATCCTGAAAATTATAAACATCCAATCCTGTGTAGGATTCGGAAGTGAAAGCCAGCAAATTCCCGTTGGAATTGAATTTGGGATGAAAACCCTTTTGCTCAATAGAATACGTTTTTTTGATGGTGATTGTTTGAGCTGCAACAGGGGAGATGCTCAACCATACAATTCCGATAAATGCTAAGTACTTCATATAGTTGTTTTATCCTACTATAAATTTTGATACACTAAAGAGTTCATTTTCATAGACCTTCAACAAGTATGTTCCTGAACTAAGGTTCTTCACTGGGACGGAGATGAACCCTCCCTGGTAAATTCCGTGCTGATGACTGCTCACTAATTGACCGGACAAACTATAGATTTCAGTACGCACCATTTGAGATCTAAGTTCTTTAGGCTGAAGATAAAGAATTTGATTCGTCGCCGGATTCGGGTAAATGATGAAGCTATTCGACTTTACAGGTGATAGACCACTGATTACTAAATCTTTAAAAACCAGCAATACATCCTTTACTGCAAGTGTATATGCTTTTGCCTCCGTCATAGCGGACGTATTCAGGTAGAAATTGACATTGTCGAACCAGATGGGATAGATGGCTCTGTCTGAGGCATTAAAAAGTTGATCCACCGGTATATTCAGCGTGAAATCTTTGTTTTGTTCAAAACTGTTGATTTCGTAGGAAATGGTACTGGCACCATTGTTCGCTTTTAGATAGAAGATTGCCCTCGAGAGAGCCATGTCGCCAATATTCAGTAGGATTTTGATGGTGTCTGGCATTCCGAAAAACGAGCACTGATTGATCAATTTGATAAAAGGCGAACGCCCGGCAGCATGCACAAAATTAACGCCCGCTCCGTGGTCCCAACTGGTGGGTAGATTTGCCTGATTCAGTTGAGCATTCAGGAAGGACGAAGCATTCAATGACCAGTCGGCCACCTTCAGGCTATCGCCAATCATTGTTGGTGCCGAGGGTATGACCACATTGATTTGCAGCTCATCAATAACGCTGTTGATTTGTCCGGTTACGGTTGTTTTGCCGTTTTTAAGCGCTTTGACTACGCCTTGTTCTATCCTGCAGATATCCGGATTGCTCACATTCCAGTTGAGTGCAGCAGGTGAGATGAGTGATTCACCTCCGGCTGTCGTAGCTACAACTTCTATGGGATAATCACTTCGATTATCCACCATGACCGAATCCAAGCGGATTCTTAAGTTGGAAACCGAGAGCAACTTTACGGCAATGGTTGCTGTTACGTTGCCGTTGTAGGTTGCTGTTAGGTTGCCTGGTGTGTTTCCGCTGGCAATAAATTTGGTACCATAGATTGCACCCAGGGTTTCTGGGCAGCTTAGTACAACGCCCTGAACATCGGAGTTTAGAAGAACGCCATATTGATTGTATCCGTAAAAATGCGGAATATGTTCTCCAAATACGGGAAGCAATATGGACGATAGGTAAGGTTTTAAGATGCTGATTTGGTTGTCGGTAGGAGCTGTGGATACGATGTATACACTGTTTGCCACCGCACGCTCGTAACCGTCACTGGTTCTATTTACCGGACCACCGTATTCCGATACATACATGGCACTTGAACCACCACCGTCCATGTTGAACGCCGTATAGGCCCCGGCGCTTTTCATCAGTTGTGCCAATTGTTTGGTTGTTACGCCATTTGATAGTCCACGTCCGTCCACCACACAAAAAATAACGGTGTCTTTGCTTTGACTGTAGCCCAGTCCAGTACGCGGATGGAGTTCATTCCAGACACTTGTTTGTTCCACCACGCCGTTCTGCAGCATGGTTTTATAATTATCACCACCGCTCATTTGAAGGAAGTTTGATGCATTGTTCGAATTGATGCTTAAGTTCAGACGAACATCAATGACATCGTTTATCGAAAGTTGGTCTAAGTTTGCTGCAGCAGTTCCATGTCCAGAAAGAACGGCTTTGCCTTTAGGAATAGCCCAATTGCCAATGCCTTTCTGAATGTTGACTACTTTTGCCTTTAGGGTTTTATTGCTTCCCCAGCTGTATCCATCCATTAGTTCGATCAGCACTTCCGTGCCAAATTCATTGGTGCGGGTATATTTTCCGTTGTGGCGGTTGTAAAGCACCAGTTTGTTATCTCCGCGGAGGTGGTTCACCGAGTTAATGGTCCAGTTTGAAGTTCCGAACAGAATACTACCGCTGTAAGACATAACACCAATGTCCGGTATTTTCTGGTCATCGATGGTAAATACATTGCGGGGACCAGGGATTTCGGCTATTTCACCGTTGGCCATATTTCCGCTGACAGGATAAGCTAGATAGCTACCCGTTGTACTGTAAAAATCGCCGTTGGTCCCTGCAAAGTAAAAATTACCTTCCGTAGATATTCTTTTAGCAAGTGCCGACGGTCCCTCTCCGGTGTAGATGGAATCTCGTCCCAATGCAGTCCTGATTTCTAGGTGTGGATCTTTTAAATTTGCTTTCAGAAAGTATACATCCAAACGCTTGGCTGGAGCAATCAATCGCAGCGATACATAGTGAGTGCCCGGACCTACTTGATGGTTCTCTAGTGTGTCGATCGTATAAACAACTCCGTCAATTGGCAAGGTTTGGGCTTGCACTATTAGTACGGAAAGGATTAGAAAGAGAAGGAAATAAAGCGATTTCATACAAAAAATATTTTGTAACATTTTAAAAACACCTGATAGATTGAATCTACAGTAGGGAAAAAAAAGGTGGTGGCAGTGCCACCACCTTTTTGCTAAGAATTATTGCATTTTTTTATTTTACAACTACTTTGTGAATGAACGTTTCCCCTTCGTGGGTTGTCGTTTTTACCAGGAATAGTCCATTGGTTAGAACATTAACAGAAGAAACATTCGTCGCTTTTTTCACCAATTGTCCTGCAACAGAATAAACGGCAACACGAGCTACTTCGTTGCTAAAATTCACAGTTCTGTCAACAACACAAACGTTTATGGCATTGGTTTTGATATTGTCCACACCACTGCCGCTGTTGATTGCGAATTCATAAACTCCATAACCGTTTTCTCCGGTATATAAATAAACGGTTGCGGTTTTTGTCGTTTCATTTGTTTCAACCATAGGAATAGCGGTACGGTATGGATTCGAGGTGCCACCCATGCCATTTGCAGGAAGTGTCCACAATGATTTGATTGCGCTGAATTCCTTGTTTGCGTTAGCCCATTTAAACAAACGGAAAGATGAAGCAGGAGCTGCTGCGGTATTCATGGATGCCATCAAGAAGAAGGATTCACCTCCTAAGTCAAATTCAATCAGACCGTTGTGACCTTGTTTGTTGCCTATGCCTATTGACCAGTCTTCTACAGTTTTTGGAACGTTGTAGAAACCATCCACCACATTTCCAGCCATGTCAATTAAGGTAGGTAGCGTTGCATTTCCATCCAAATAGAAATAATTATCGTCCATTGGGAAGATTTGCGGAGCAGTTCCAGGGTTCGTTAAACCTGTCAGGAATGTTCCTGCAGTGACTGCGTCAATAATAATTTGTTCTGCTTTACCGACCACTCCATTGGTGATTTTCCATTTATACGCTTCCATTGCTGAAGCGTTGGCAGCCATGATAATTCCATTCCCGTTTACATTTCCATAGACACCGAATGCATCAAAACGAACTACTGCTGCAGCAAAGTCTGGATTTTCTTTCAAGATTTCATCAATGAGGAGCGTACCGTTTCCTGTTGCCAAATCAATTTTCCAAACCTGGAATGGTTGTGCAGTGGACGATATTAAATTGCCTATCAAGATATTTCCGGCTGCATCTTTCTTAATATCATTGTACTGAAGTGTGCCAGCTAAATAAATACTGTCAGCACCTTGTGCATTCTTTCCAACATGTTGGAAAATATTGGATGCCAATACAATCGGTGCCAGTTTTTTTCCGGTTGCGCCTTCCACTACGTTGATTCGCTTGTTTTCTCTGTCAATAAAGTACATTTTACCATCCTTTGCAGTCATACCACGAACCATTTGTGCTGTTCCAATTGGATTGGCTGATAAGTTATCAAGCGTTTTGGAAACCAACCATTTGCTTGTTATGGTGTATTTGCCATCTTCCAATGCGGCATAGACGGATGGGTCAGGTCTTGGTACCGGAGAAATGGTCACTTTGCTAGCTTCGGTCACCAACATGAGTTCTGTATCATAAGTCACAATTGCCTTAACGTTCACTTTCGTGTTAACAGGAATTGTTGAATGATTTAAAACAACCATAAGCGTAATTTTATTACTTGCGTCGTCAACCAAAACGACGTTGTCCGTTCCGTAAGATTCAACTTTTAATCCTTCGAGATAGACATACTCATGCATATAGGAAGCCGCATCTGCTTTCAAGACAGACAATTCCACTGTTTGTTGGGTGGGAACGGTTCCTGCTTCTTTTGTCAGCAACGTTGCACCTGTAACTTTTAGGTGAGTACCCAAAGCTGCGGTTGTTCCAGAGATGGTTATTTTATCACCGGCAACAAGGACGGGAGCTTCTGTAAATTCTATCATCAAACCAGCTGATGCGTCCTGAATATAGGCCGTAGTTCCGCTTACCATCGTAACAAAACCACCTGCTTTTGTAGTTTTGGTTGCTCCTAAGGCTTTCACTTCAGCACAGGTTGGTATGTATTCTATCCATTTGGCATACAGCGCTTTGTCACCTTCTGCTCCAACAGCGATGGAAGTGATTTTCGTTCCTGTAAATGCTGCATTGTCGAACCAGCCATCAAATGTAAAACCTTCCTTGTATGGGACAGGAAGGATCACTTCTGTAGTTCCATCGTAGGTGGCGGGACCGGCAAAACCGTGTTTCCAGGTTGGCATGAAGGCTTCTGTTAATCCGGCAACGGCATAATTGGCAGATGCAGGCCATGTCGCACGTTTTCCGCTTACAAAAAACGCAGATACATTGTAGCGCCAGTAAGCGTTTTCGGCTTCAGCTATTGCGGCCACTGCCTGTTTGGTTACGGTAGCTACAATATAGTCGTGAAGCCACAACCATTTTGGTGTTTTTAGGACTCCCCACATGCTTGTCGCAAAAGTCGGAATCCGGACAACAGGATCGGCTGTTGCCATAATGACGCTAAGTGTTTCCCAGGTGTACCATGCTGCCGTTGTTGCAACCGAATACTGCGTGTTGTAGTCCTGGTTCAATCCGACAAGCATGTCTGCTTTGTTTTTCCAACCATAGTCGTTAGTCACTCCACCATTCAGTTCGTAGGTGATGTTTCCGCCTGCTGCATAAGACATGAAAGCCATGCTGCAAGCTGCGATCAGTAAAGTAAATTTTTTCATAGATCGTAAGTTTTTGTGTTGATAATAGATAATTGGTAAAATTGTTTTTCTCTCTTTGTATTTTTTCATCTGATTATTTTTATAGTTCTTTCGTTGTTTCCCGCTTTTATCTTTAAAAAGTAGAAGCCTTGCGAATAACCTGTCATATCCAGTGAAAGTGTATTCTTGCCTGAAGTCAGACTAAAGGTGAATTTGCCAATCTTCATACCTGTTGCAGCATACGTTTCGATAATTGCTTCGTTACTATCGGTGTTATTGATTACAAGATGACAGTTTCCTGTCTTGTCGTAATAACTGGAACAGAAGTTGGATGCATTCCCATCATGTATTGCCGATGAGCTTTTTAGGTAAACAGTCACAAATGCCGAAGGCTCCGTCAATCCATCACTATTTTTAGCCCTTACGCGCAGGTAATAGGTGCCTTCATTCAAATTGCTGTAGACGGTGCTGTAAATAAATGCATCTACGGATTGAAGCGTTGTACCTCGTATTGGGAAGGTTGAGCTTTGCGACAATTCGGCACGGAAACCTTTGGAGACCTGTCCTTGCCAGCCGAGCTCAATTTCAGTTCCATAAACGGTAGCTTCATTGACAGGAGTGATTAGCACCGGTACCGGTATAGGCATTTCAACGGTCGTAAAGTGAATGCGTTCCGAAATGGCCTGTATGTCTCCTTTGAATGCTTTGACACGAGCATAATACGTTGTTGAAGTAGCCAAGAACCCCGTTGGTACCAAGGCTGTCGTAGTCTGGACATTCTTTGTGTAAGCCAAGGTGGAGAAATCAGCGTTATTCGAGATTTCAAGCGTATAATTGGCTCCCTCACCAATGTCAGACCAAGTAAACTCAGGTGACATTGATGCGTTGACGGTGCCATCAGCAGGCGAAGTGATTTTAAATTTAGTGCCATTAAAACTGCGTGCTTCCGATACGGTCACAAGTGCATTGGTCCTGATTGTTTTAACCCGCCAATAGTAGGTGCTGTTTTCTTTGATGTTGGTTTGAAGTCCAGAATAGAACTCAGGTGCCGTTATTTCACGGGATACGATGGGTTTAGCAAAAGCAGCGTCTTCCGATAATTCCCACACGTAATAAGCTGCATTGGCAACAGGCATCCAGATAAAAAATACCGGCAACACCACATTGTTGCTGTTTTGGGCTGGATAGGTGAGTTGCGCGGTGCCGACAGTCGATGCAATTTCGCCCAACACACGTGGTGGAAATTCATTGCCAAAACGATCGTAAACCGCTACGGCAAGGTCGTGTGTTGCATTGTTTACGCTTGCTGGAAGGGTCTGATTTTTTGTATAGGATATAGCTACCAAATTCTTCGGACTGGTGAAAGCGTCAGCATCCAGCCTGTTTGCCTTTGGAATCGCGTAAATGCTGTATCGAACGCTATTGTCAGCATATACCCAGCTCAGGTTCTGGCCTGAAAGCGTCAAGTTGTCCACCAGCGTATGTGTCGGTGCAGCTTTCCACCCATAAGCAGCGCACAGTGCCTGGGATTGGTACAGACCAGCTTTGAAAGCTGTCAAGGTGGCCTGTGGAATGTTGTTCGTGCGGAAATAAACACTACCGGTGGTGCCGTTTAAATTGGCATTTCGGTTGATGGTAATTTCATTATTCAATTCTGTAATTGAGAAACTGCTGGTGTTGCTGGAGTAGAAATGTCGGCCGAAGAAATTGGAAACTTTTGCCCACCATGGACTGAGTTTCGAATAGTCGTTGGTCGCATGGTTTACCGCCCAATACAATTGTGGTGAGATGTAATCGATGGATCCAGCTTTTAGCCATGCCAAAGGATCGCTGTAAATACCGTTGTATTGCCAATCGTCGCCTACAGGACTCGGGTCAACGCCATATTTCTTAGCAACATCGATGCTCGAAGCGGCCACACCAGCTGGACTAATGCCGAATGTGACATAGGATTTGATGCTGTTGATGCGCGCTTGAACATCTTTAACCATTTGGTTGACATTGTCACGACGCCAATCGCCCCGTAACAAACCTTTCGGATTATACAGTAGAAACTGCTGTTCATCCATCGCATCTGTAATGCCTTGCACATAAAAGTAGTCGTCGAAAATAATTCCGTCAACATCGTATTTGGTTATAATGTCAGCCACCACATCCGTAATGCGTTGCCTCACCTCTGGCAACCCAGGGTTCAATATCTTGGTATAACCTCCATAATCCAGCAACCAGTCGGGATGTACCATGAAATAATCATTCGTCAAGTTGCCATGTGATTCCGCTGACGTGGAATATCGGTACGGATTCAACCATGCATGGACTTCGATGCCACGTGCATGTGCTTCCACTAGAAGGTATGCCAGTGGATCCCAACCAGGATCGGCCCCCCGTTCAGAAGAAAGATACTGACTCCATGGTTCGTATTGCGAGTTGTAAAAAGCATCACACATTCCTCTCACCTGAAAGTAAACCGTATTGAAATTAGCAGCCTTCAATTTGTCGAGTACAGCGATGAGACCGGCTTTCTGCGCATTGCGTGCTGCCTCACGTACGGCTTCATTGGTTCCGGTGGCTGCAGGAACAGTGGTCGAAGGCCAATCAAGCCTCCATACTGTCGAAAGCCATACGGAACGAACCTCGCGCTTAGGCGCTTGTGCCGAAAGATACATTCCGGTGATTAATAACAATACTGCTATGTGGATGATACGTTTCATTCAGATCTCAAACTATTAAAACAATTTTGATTTGCTGTTGTTTACAGCAACTCCATAAACTTCAACTCCTTCTATTACAGATTCAATTTTATTGGTGGCCGGATTATAGCGCATCAGTCCCGATTTTATTTCCGTAGGATTGGCAGAGCGCAAACCAAAATAGACACAACCGGTGGCTTCGTCCAATGCTAATTGACAGATTCCTATGAATTCGCCTGATGAGCCTTCTCCTTTGCCTGTTTCTGTAATTGGTGTCACACTTTTTCCATTCGCTGTAGTCAGTTTATAGGGAGCCAGATTGCTTCTAGAGCCACCAATGTCGTTGAATTGCGCTAATGTACAGCGGTACAAACCTTCATATCCCGTATCGTAAATAGTGAAATAAAGCATTTGATTTTTAGCATCCCAAACCAGTGACTTCGGACTCATGCCTGTTAGAGCCACACCTGCCGCAGGTGCTGGTTGTCCTCCTGTTATGGCCGCAGGTAAGATGTCGGCATCCGTAAAGCGGAATACGCCTGTTCCATTATAGGTCTTGCACCAGAACCACGTACCATTGATTTTGGTGAAACAAGCATTCATCGAACCATAACTCCATCCATTCCCATAATAACCTAAGGTGGCGTTTTGAACAACCCATGGATAATCTGTTGCAGAATAAACTTTGTTGCGATCGGTGAGCCCAATTTTACTGAATCCCGTATTTCGATTGGAAAAATACATATTGGAGCCTTCAATGTATCCGTAGAAAGGATCATTGAATGCTTGTCCTGTATTGGACAGCATGGTTTCAACTTTTAAACCGTCTTTGGACATCACGGTAATTCGACCATCTCCCAACACACCATCGGCATCGTCCACGTAGGTGAATTGTTGTCCGCAATCCAATACATAAAGCGAAGCATCATTATACAAAACATTCAATGGATGTTTTCCGGAGGATACCCCCATGTCAAACGGATTGATGTTCATTCCTACAGGCTTATTGCTTACTAGCTTGAGAGCCATGATGTTACCGCCTTTCACCGCATAGTACAAAGTTGGCATATCTTGATTGTAGGCCACCTGTACATTGATTTTTCCTTCCTCCAGCTGACGACCTGATAATTTTACATTCAAACGAACAGCTTGCGATCCTACATGGCTGAACTTCACTTTGCCCGGATTCTGTGCAGTGGAGGTACTGATTGGATTTCCGCTTTCGTCGGTGGTTCCCTGTGGGAAAATCCATAAATATTCTTCGGTCAGATTCTCAGGATTTGGTAGCTCTACCGAGATACTAACCGGAGTTGTTAGCACTTGACAAATACCACCCACGATGGGGTCAACCTTCATTATTGGAACAATGTCTTTAATCAAAATAGGCTGTCTGTTGAACTTCGAATCGGAGATAGTCAGTTTTACAGCATAAGTTCCTGCGTAAGCATATTTATGCGTAACTGTTTCACCGGTAACAGGATCGCTACCATCTCCAAAATCCCATACGCACGGGCCTTCCAAGTTGGATATGCTTGTGAACTCCACCGTTGCTCCTACATAATAATCCAACTTATAGGTGTCATCAGTCACTTCGTAGGTAAACGCAACGTCAGCCGATGGTAAATCTTCCACTTCCGGCACATTGTTGATGCAACCGAATGCGGCGTATCCGATCAGACAAATTAAAAAATACTGTTTTATAAGTGCTGTCGTTTTCATTTCTCCTGAGTTAATCAATTGATGTCAATTTTTTTAGATACGGTTGTTCCATATACCTTGTTTGTGTCATAAACCCGCATTCGGGCCTCGAGAAAATAGGTACGCTTAAATTCCACATTGTATCCCGAAGGGCTCTCAATCAATCGATCGAACGGTATGGTGTTGAAAAGATTGATGATGGCGTTCGGCACCGGAGTGTTTCCCTCAACATCTTTAGGGAAATGATAGACATAACCATTCGAATTGATATCAAATGTTGAATCGGTGTACGGACTGAAATTATCAACCAAACTCATGCCCATCAGCATGTTTTTGAAATCGGCATACTTCATGAGGTTATACAGACTGTCTTTGAAATGCTGCATGTATCCTGTTCCAAAGTAGGTATTCATTCTGGTTGAGTCGAATACAACCGGCTTAACCCAAGCAAATGGTTTTAATGTTCCGCTAACCGGAAATGCGCCGGTAAAAGTATAGGTATGCAATGAGTCAGACCACACCGCCAAAGAGTCGGGATATTCCTGTATTTTTTGAGAAATACGTTTTTCTTCCGAAGTAATGGAATTGAAGGAATAGGTAAAGGTGGTCACCCATGGACAAGAAACACTCTTTTCCTGTGTTTCTGTAATGTTGTACCACACTTCCGAATGATCTATTTCTGCCGCTGTAGAATAATATTGTATGACAAACGACATGTTTGATCCGGCACTTACTGTTGAACTTCCTACTTCCCAATAGGCTTGGGGGCCTATATTGCCAGTGATGGCATTCTCATCGAAAAAATCATGTTTTTCGCAGGAATAAAGTGCCGTAAGCATCAAACCATAGATAGCGAATGTTGCTATTCTGTTCAAAATGTATTGCATTGTTTTACGCTTATTTGTAAGTTTAATTATTTCCATTCAGTAGGGTCACTGGCCGTTGCTTTTCCACTTGTATTGTAAGCCCATACCATGCGTTTTTTCAACCATTCGTGATTTTTATAGGCACCCAAACGTTCCAGCTCTTTGCGGTTGTACTTGTCTTCAGTTTCCGGGTCATAGTTCAACCGTTGAATCCAAGCGTTGGGAGAAAGTTCTGCATTAACCCCAAAAGCATCGGCTTGCAACCAATAGGGTTCATATAGGTTGTATGGCCGACGTAGGGAATACTCAGCAGTCATAGGATTTGCGCCAGTTCCAAAAGCGGCATTGGAAGCGGTGGAATATCCGGGGATATTGGAACCTACACTTCCATTGTGACAGGTTGTTACCGTGTAAACAGCAACGTTATCATAAAAAATCCCATTTTTTTTGCTGCTGTAATTGTATCGGCGCACATCGTTCCAAAGTTCCGGTTGCAGGTACATGGCAATGTATTTTTGCTGCATCAGGTCGGCTATGGTAAAGAGGCTTTCACCCGGGAGGCGAATATTGAAGAAACTTCCGTAGCGTTTCATGGCATTGCTTCCATCAGCGGCAACCGGCTCTTTTACATTCAGGCGGGCAAAATTTCGAAGCACAGCCGCCTTAGTCGTATTGTATGCTGCGGGTTTATCGCCACTCCAATATTGAGCTTCCGCTTTTATGAACATCAGTTCTTCGTCGATGATCAATGCCAGATAACCGTCGTTTTTGGTATAAGGGTTTGATCCGGAGGTGGTTGCATATAAATCAGGGTAGTAGGTCACCTTCATGGATACATCCATGCCAATATTGCTTTCCAACCATCGTATGCCATCGCTACCTGCGACTCCCGTCCCTCGTGGCGACATGAGTTTATCCGTGCGTGGGTCAAGTGATGACAATCTGGTTGTCAGTCGGTTGGGGTAACATCCCAAAATGGCATAAGCCAAGAACTTTGAAGGTATTGAAGTGGCCAAACGATTTCCACGACTTTCCCAAGCATTGATGATTGGTGCCGATGGACCCCAAGGACAGTTTTGTTCATTCGTTCCACCTGTGTATTTGTAATGCGGTTCTTCCCAATCAGGGTCGTTCAGTACTTCATCCACCATTTCGATGATCCGGTTGCAAACGGCAGGCGTATTTTCCATGTTGGGCAATTTGCGCAGCCACAGGCGGGCGCGGAGTGCTTTGGCATACAGACCCCATTTTTTTAGATCGCCGGAGTAAATTCGGTCCATCTTTGCCGTAATCGGAATGTTGTTTGGATTGTTGATCCAGGACGAGTCTTGATACAAAGCGACCAATGCATCTGCTTCCTGATACATCCATTCATAGATTTGTTCCTGTGTGTCGTAAGTAGGGGATGTCGAAGTGTAAGCGTTGGAACGTGGCATAGCCCCGAAGACGTCGGTTGTCAGCATCGTGGATTGCAACATGATGGTGCGACCGATCAAAATGAAGTTCTTCGAATCAATTTTTTCGGCTGCTCGAATCATCTCGTTGATGTTGGCTCCCAAATCGTAAAAATGCCTGCGCCATTGCGGATGACGGTTCATCGATAAAAACTCCCAACCCTGACTGTAGGCATAGACGCCTGTCTGGCTTTTCGAAGAGGTTGTCAATGCCTGTGAAAGATAGATGCCGTATTCCGCATGATCGTATATTTCCTGTGCAGCATAGAAACAAGCAGTAGGTAATGCTTGATCTACCGTAATGATTGTTGGGCTGTCCTTGCTGACGTTTACGTCCAAAAAATCTTCGCAGCCGGCAAGCAACATCACAACTGGAATACTCCATGCCAATGATCGGAAAATTTTCATATTGTTCGATTGTTTGTTGAGATTTGACATGTTAGAAAGTAGCAGTGAGTCCAAAATTGAAACTCCTTGTGCTGGGTACAGCGTAGTTGTCGACACCGGCAGAACCGGTACCTCCGGCGTTGGTGTCCGCATTCAAGCTTGGATCGGCTCCCGTATAACGGGTTAACAGGAATAGATTTTTACCTGTTGCCGTAAAACGTAAGCTCGTAAAAGGTGTTTTCTTGACAAAATCCGATAAGTCGTATTCCATTGTCAGATAACTCAAACGTACATAAGAACCGTCTTCCACGAAGTTCGAACTCACCGCATAAAAATAATTGACGATGGTTGGGTTGTCTAGTGTAATCGGAGTCGTGTTGGGCTCGTAGCTTCCATCTGGTTGTTGTACCATACCATTCACCACAATCTGTCGACCACGGTAAGTTTCGAGTATTTTACTTTGACCGTTGGAGATCAGTCCGCGACCAGTCACATTAACCATGTCACCACCTAAACGTCCTTCAACTAAAAAGGACAACAACATTTTTTTGTATTTGAATGTGTTTGTTATCCCTGAATGGAAAAGTGGCTCACGGTTCCCGATGTATTTGTTTTTATTCGGGTCGATTTTGGGATATCCATCCGAACCGACAATAATTTTTCCATCATCCGTGCGTAGATAATCTTTACCCGACAAACCAGTGGTGGATCCTCCCAAATAGGCGGAAGTGTAGATGTCACCGTATTGTGTTCCGGTAATCTCAGCGACTTCTTCCGGCAAATTGGTGACTGTACCGCGATTCATGCCAAAGTTCAGGATGGCTGTCCACGATAGGTTCCGATTTTTGATGATGTCTTGTGCCAGTGAAAATTCAACACCCTGATTGCGAATGGCTCCTTCGTTTCGTGTTTGCAAGATGTAACCCGAGGATGGGGATACGCGAACCGTAACAATTTGGTTGTCTGCTTTTACTGAATAATAGGCCATATCCAGTCGTGTGCGGTTGTCAAAGAAGCGTAAATCCGCACCGATCTCCCATGAATACGACATTTCTGGCATAAGATTTCTGTCGGCAGAAGACAAGGTCGGATCGATTCCGTAACCATTGTCCGGAAAAGTTGCAAATTGCTTGTACCGGCGGTCGTATAGATACACTCCAGCATCTTTACCTACGACAGCATAATTTCCACGAAGTTTTCCATAACTGAATACTTTACTGCCCAAATTGAATAATTCGGAGAAAAGCAAACCTCCAGTAATGGATGGGTAGTAATAGGGATTCGTAAGAATGGTGGAAGACCAGTCCCACCTGCTGGTTACACTCAGCGATGCAAGTCCTCTGTAATCTCCGCGAATTTCACCAAAATAACCGTACATGCGTTTTAGTCTGTGTTCAGCCGTGCGGTCACCAAGGAAAATATAATTGCTGTTGGTGTTGCTTAAGCTATAGGTGCCTGGAATGATGAAATCTCTTCCGGAATTGGAGGTAGAGAAACCTTCCTCCATTTTTAAGTCTGTGCCAGCCAGAAAATCTAGATTGAAGTTTTCGTTCAGTTCAATCTTATAAGTTGCTAAAGCGGATGCCGAAAACAAACTGCTTCTACTCATATAGGTACTGTACGAACCCAATAAATTTTTGTCCATATTCTCAATATCCTTACTGGAAAGATAAGGTGTGTTGGCATACTTATCGAGAAACTCATAATACGTAGCCAACTTGGTGTTGTATGCCTGCAATTCTGCCGGAGTTGCGTTTTCTGCCGGGTTCTCAGGTTTAACGATGTGTGGCAATACGACTGAATCATCAAAACGAGGAACCGTATAGCCGTCATAAGAATTCGCATTGGTGTCATAACCTATACGACCGGTAATGTTCAGATTTCTGATCGGTTTCCATTCAATGGAGCCATTCAGTATGTTCCTTAGTTTTTTATTGATGCTATTGTCGTTGTAGCGCGAATAGAGCGGACTCATGGGTGAGTTGAACTTTTGGCCATCGCCTTCGTTGTAATAAAAGAAGTGCGGATAACCATTGATCAGTTCATAATCCGTTATGTCATAGATTATCGGAAAGTTGTAAACAGCCGACATCCCAGTGGAAGAAAAAGATCGGGACGTGTTTTCCTGAATGTTCGCCGAGAAGTTGAATGTAAGTGATTTGATTGGTTGGTAGGTGGCTTTCAACAATACTCCCCATTTGTTCAGATAATCATTTGGTACAATCCCATCGTTTTTTGAATAATTGGCCGAAGCGTAGGTGTAAAATTTCTCACTGCCACCACTAAAACTTAGATCGTATTTTTGATAAAAACCATTTCGTAAGAAATTATCGACATTGTCATATGTTTTTTGGCCTTCGTTCAATAATGGTCCCCAACCACCAAATGCTTTGTCAACGTAAAAACCCTGAGATCCGGGGGCATAACTTGTTTGAAGTTGTTGCAGGCGGGTAGGGCTGTCGTATTGTCCGCTTACATTTGCTGTAGCGGTAATTTTTCCGACTTTGCCTTTTTTGGTGGTAATCATGATAACACCATTGGCTGCATCTTGACCGTAAAGTGCTGCTGCAGCTGCTCCCTTCAATACCGTAACGTTTTCGATGTCGTTCGGATTGATATCGGCAGCTGAACTTCCCTTACCAGCTAAGGGTATCCCGTCAAGAATGAACAATGGCTCGTTGCTTTGACCATTATTCATCGATGAAATACCACGAATAATAACCTGCGTGCCCGAATTGGGCGATCCACTCGAATTCGTCACGCTTAAGCCGGCAATTTTACCTTGCAGAGCGCTTACGAAATTTTGAGACCTGTTTTCTGTCAACAAATCGGAGTTGATGCTTTGTACGGCAAAATTCATCCGTTTCTTTTCTTGTTGGATGCCCATTGCTGTTACAACCACTTCGTTAATGCCAAGTGCACTTGATTGCATGGTAATGTTGAGAACAGACGTCGAAGGAGTGATTCTCTGTTCTTGTGTCTTCATTCCGACATAGCTGAATACTAAAGTTGTCGATGCTGGAACGGAGGAAAAGCTGTATTTCCCGTTCACGTCGGTAATGGTCACGGCAGATGTAGAACCTTTGACATTAACAGAAACTCCAATCAAGACTTCCTGGTTTTCGTCAACGACAACTCCTGAGATTGACTGTTGTGCAAAAGCACCTAAAGTTGATAATACAAGTAATAAGAGTAGAAAAAAATACTTTTTCATACTGTTGGATTCGATTTAATGGAATTTTATAGGGAAATAGGATTGTGTATGGAGGGGTGTTATAAAACAAATCGTTATGCCGTATTGTGCACTACAACAGCGATTTGCAATGAGTTTCAAAGAACGAATTATCACTTTTTGAGTGCTTGCTGATGATTCGGTCTCCTTTACCAAAGAGACCCAGTGAAATTAGAGGTTTTTTTCCAACGAACAATTTTTATTTCGTTATATGTTGCAAATATTCACAAAAATTATAATTTATACACATATTTTATATTCAATAACGAATTTACGAGGTTAAATGCGTAAATTGAAGTTTAAAAAGTTAAAATAAGTCTATAAATCCTAATAAATGTTATTTTATGAGGGTATTGCAATATGTAATTGGATAGAAAAGTACCTTTGTATGAAGGGTAATTTCAATTTCCAAGAAATCACCACACATACGATCAAGCAATAATTAGGCAGCTAAAAGGCTTAATATCAAATCAATGAAAGGTCAATATCCTTGGTTTTTTTTGATTTATATTGAATAAACTTAATAATTAATACAATGATATTATTAGCCGATAGTGGTTCGACCAAAACAACTTGGGCTCTTTTAAAAGAGGATCAGTCATGCACCCGTTACTATACATCAGGGATAAATCCTTTTTTTCAATCGGAAGAAGAGATTGAAAATCATTTGCGTACGGATTTGCTGCCTCGTCTGGGTGTTAAAAATTTTTCCGAAATTCATTTTTACGGTGCGGGTTGTACTACCGACATCCAGAAACAATTGGTTCGGAATGCCTTTGCAAGAGTTTTCGAGTTTGAGGTAATTGAGGTTGAGAGCGATATGTTGGAAGCAGCAAGAGCACTTTGTGGAGAAGAACCGGGAATAGCCTGCATTTTAGGTACCGGATCCAATTCTTGTTATTATGATGGCAATGCAATTGCAAAAAGTGTTTCTCCATTGGGCTATCTGATTGGAGACGAAGGCGGTGGTGTTTCGCTCGGAAGACGCTTGGTTGCAGATTGTTTGAAGAATCAGTTGACCGAATCGCTTAAGAAAAAGTTTTTTAAGCGTTTTGGCTTGACCGAAGCTCAAATCATGGATACGATCTACCATAAGCCTTTTCCCAATCGTTTCTTAGCATCATTTTCCATCTTTCTGAAAGAAAACTTGGCAGAACCCGAGGTGTATGCCATCGTTTATGATGGTTTTTCAGAATTCTTCAAACGAAATGTATTTCAGTACGATTATCAGAACCTAACTGTCCACGTAACTGGTTCCATAGGCTTTCATTTTGCAGAAGTGCTTAGAAAAGTAGCTTCAGATTTGTCTGTAAAACTTGGAAAGATTTTTCAAGATCCTATGGATGGGCTTATCCTGTATTACCACGAGAAAAATAAGAATGTAAATTCGGAGAAGACATTTCTGAAGGTAACGGAAATGGCTTCACTGCACGATAATCTGGAGAACCGTTCTGTTTTGGAACTGTTGAGTGGCATAAACGAAGAAGATCACAAAATCGCGGATGCAGTGGAAAAAGTCATTCCCGCTTTGAATGTTCTTGTTGAGTCCATTGTGGAGCGAATGAAACGCGGAGGCCGGATTTTCTATTTGGGTGCAGGGACCAGCGGTAGGTTGGGCGTTCTGGATGCTTCGGAAATTCCTCCTACTTATGGCATGCCGAAAGATCTGGTCATCGGTTTGATTGCCGGAGGTGATGTCGCCTTGAGAAATTCGGTGGAAGGAGCGGAGGATGACAGCGAGAAAAGTTGGAAAGAATTGCTTGATTACCACATTAATACCAAAGATACCGTTATCGGAATAGCTGCATCGGGAACAACGCCTTATGTAATCGGTGCTTTGAAGCATTGCCGTGAAAATGGTATTTTGACGGCATCCATCTCTTGCAATCCGAATTCTCCTGTTTCAGAACAGGCGGATATTCCGATTGAAGTTTTCGTGGGTCCTGAATTTGTGACTGGAAGTACCAGAATGAAATCGGGTACCGCTCAGAAACTGATTCTGAATATGATTACGACTTCAACCATGATAAAATTGGGCAGGGTAAAGGGAAACCGGATGGTCAACATGCAATTGACCAATAAAAAACTGATAGACAGAGGTACCCGGATGATCATGCAGGAGACGCAGCTGGAATACGATTCGGCAAAGAATCTGCTGCTTTTGCATGGTTCAGTAAAAAAGGCTGTTGATACTTTTCATGAAGTGAACTAATCACCTTAAAAAGAAAATTGATATGATTCAAGCAAGGAAATGGGTTTGGATTTTGGTTCCCTTATTTACTTTAACGAACGTTTTTGCTGCTAAAGTAAAAACCGGAATAGAGGTCTTGAGTGATGGGAATTTTGAGCTGCTTCAAGGTAAACGGGTAGGTTTGATTACAAATCCTACTGGGATAGATTCGCATCTTAAATCGACCGTTGATATTCTGAAGGAAGCTCCTGGTGTGAATCTTGTTGCCCTTTACGGACCGGAACATGGTGTGCGGGGTGATGCTTACGCGGGTGATCTGGTGGATATGGACAAAGACAAACAGACTGGTTTGCCAGTTTACTCGTTGTATGGTAAAACCCGGAAACCTACACCAGACATGTTGAACGGTCTGGATGTGCTGGTCTATGACATTCAGGATATTGGTTGCAGATCCTATACCTATATCAGTACAATGGGGCTGGCCATGCAGGCTGCGGCCGAACAAGGCATTGAGTTTGTGGTTTTGGACCGCCCCAATCCCCTTGGAGGATTGAAGGTGGAGGGTAATCTGGTTGAAGATCCTTTCATTTCTTTTGTCAGTCAATTCAAGATCCCTTATTTGTATGGGCTTACCTGTGGGGAATTGGCTAAGATGCTCAACGAAGAAAACTTATTGGGTAAGAAATGCAAATTGACTGTTGTTCCTATGAAAGGATGGCGAAGAAGCATGACTTTTAAGGAAACCGGTTTGCCTTGGGTTTTAACGTCCCCGCATATTCCTTACGCTGAGTCTGCTTGTTTTTATGCTACATCGGGAATAGTAGGTGAACTTGGATTTCTCTCTGTCGGAGTTGGCTATACGCTTCCTTTTCAACTGTTTGCCAAGGATTCTATTGACGCGCTATTGCTGGCTCGTCGTTTAAACCAACTTCGTTTGCCCGGAGTATCGTTTCGTCCCATTTCAATAAAACCTTTTTATGGTGTGGGGCAGGGGCTTTTCTATTCTGGAGTGCAAACTTTTATAACCGATTACAAAGTGGTTCGTTTAACGGATATTCAGTTTTATGTGATGCAAGAAATGGCAGCTCTTTATCCGGATCTTGAATTTTTCGGAGCGTCTACCGCTTCCAGATTTAGCATGTTTGATAAGGTCAGCGGCAGTGATCAGATCCGTTTGAAGTTCTCGGCCGGCATGAAAGTTGCGGATATCCTCCCGTACTGGCGCAAAGATGAGGAGGCTTTTAAGTTAAAGTCAAAATCGTATTATTTGTATCGTTGATGGGTATGTAAAAGGTTGTAAAATAGATAAATAAAATGGAAAATCGCAAGTACATTGTTGAAAGTAAGGTTGAAGCCTATTTCGAAAGAGTGTTCAACAACTCGATAATTGATAAATCAGTTGAGCGGATTAAAGTTATAACGGTTAACAACTACATCCATTTAGGGCAAATAATAGCTTTGCGTTTTCTGGAGTGGGTCGCCCTTAATCCGGGGGGAGTTGTCGCATTGCCAACAGGTAAGACGCCAGAGTTTTTTATCAAATGGATGCGGTATTACCTTGAAAACTGGGATGAAGAAATCAAAAGCGGATTGCTTCAAAAAATTGGTTTAGATGCAGCTTTAAAACCAGATTTCAAATCGCTGCACTTCGTAATGATCGATGAGTTCTTTCCATTGGATCCCTTGCATGAACGGTCATTCAATTATTTTGTCAAACGATTTTACATTGATGGTTTTGGATTTGATGAAAACAAAGCATTGTTAATTGACACATTCAATATTCCTGAAGCCGATCAGGCCTATTTGGATGGCAACAAAAACATTGTTGAGATATTTCCAGACGGAGTGATCGATTTAAGTCTTCGAATCAAACATCCTTCGTCCGCAAAAGAAGCTTTGCAAAAGAAAACCATCAAGTATTTCGATCAGTTTTGTGAAAACTACGAAGAGAAAATTCGTAATCTGGGAGGTATTGGATTCTTTCTCGGAGGAATTGGCCCCGATGGCCATATTGCCTTTGATGTAAAGGGATCGAGCCATCATTCGCATACCCGGCTCACCAACATCAATTACGAAACACAGGCTGCCGCTGCGGTCGATCTTGGTGGGATCGAGTCGGTACGAAAAAAGGTAGTGATTACCATTGGACTGAATACCATCACCTTTAATCCGGATGTGGTGGCCATCATTATTGCCGCTGGAGAAGCGAAATCGCAAGTCATCGCATCGGCCATAGAGTCGGTGCCATCGCTGGAGTATCCTGCAAGTGCACTTCAGAAACTACCAAACGCACGATTTTTCTTGACTAATGGTGCGGCAATTAAACTGCAAGAGCGTCGAAAAGAACGGATACTCGAAGCGAAAAAGAACGATATCAAAACCCTTGATCGCTTGATCATTGATGGTGCGTTGGAAGAAGGTGTCACACTTATAGAAATGACTTCCGATCATTTTATCTCCACAAATCGAAATCTGCAACTGGCGCAACAAGTGAGCGAAGAACCGTTGGCTTCATTGGCACAGGCAACCCATAGGCGGGTTATTGAAAAAATTAAGAAGGGCCTGAATCCACCCATCCAAAGCCGTATTCTTCATACCGCCCCACACCACGACGATATAGAATTGGCCTACTTTCCGCTGCTTCACCACTTGGTTCGATCGGAACATAATGACAGTCATTTTGTTTATTGTACCAGTGGATTTACTTCTGTAACAAACGATTACATAAATGGTAATCTCATCGCTTTAAGAAATCTCATTGCGAATGGGAAAATTGATAAATTCTTGGATTACAACCGGCTTTTAGATCAAGATGGATTTTGGGACGACATCACAGGGACATTGAATGCACTGGCTCGCAAAAACAGAGACGAACACGATATTTTCATTTCTTGCAGATTGGCTCGCCAGTTGGTTCGTTGGTTGAAAGTGGCACGTGTCAGCGATTTGCTTCCAAAATTGGATGAAACAATACACTATCTTTCCACGGTCGATCCCGGCAAAAAGGATGTAGAAATTGTGCAGAAGATAAAAGGCTGGACGCGTGAATTTGAAGCCGAGTTGGTTTGGGCGCACTTCGGCATTGGTTTGGATCATGTTTCGCATTTGGATTTGCAGTTTTATACCGGCGATATTTTTGTTGAGTATCCCGACCCTGAACGTGATGTAAAACCCATTTTGGCCTTGCTCGAAAAGGTACGGCCCAACATCGTTTCTCTGGCGCTAGACCCAGAAGGTAGCGGCCCTGATACACACTTCAAAACATTGATAGCCATATCCATTGCATTAGAGAAATACGTGGAAAAACACAAAGATCACGACATTAAAATATGGGGATACCGCAATATCTGGTCGAAATTCCACATTGCCGATGTCAACATGATCGTTCCGGTTTCCTTAAACTCTTTTGCGGTTTTAGGCAGCATGTTCAATACGTGTTTTGTCAGCCAGAAATCAGCCTCCTTTCCAAGCTACGAATACGAAGGCCCATTCAGCGATTTGGCGCAACGCGTCTGGGTGGAACAACACCAACAATTGATAACCTTATTGGGCAATGATTTCTTCTACGATAGCAAATTGCCGATGCTCAAACGCTCTTACGGTTCCCTTTATTTGAAAGAAATGAACTATAAGGAGTTTTGCTCTGAAATTGAATTTATCAAAGGGATGATTGATACGAAAAAGGGGTTGAAGGAGTTGAAATAGGGCAGGTAATAAAATTGACTGTCCTCGATCGTTAATACCCCACTTCTCATCGAAATAGCGTAAGTAAAACTCGGTTTCCACAAAAAAAGACTGTCGACGACAGTCTTTTTTTGTGGGCGTTGAGGGATTCGAACCCCCGACCCTCTGCTTGTAAGGCAGATGCTCTGAACCAGCTGAGCTAAACGCCCTTTCGGGATGCTTTAAAAAGAAAATAGGCGTGGGCGTTGAGGGATTCGAACCCCCGACCCTCTGCTTGTAAGGCAGATGCTCTGAACCAGCTGAGCTAAACGCCCCTATGTTTCTTTCATACTGAAAAGTCGTTTCTCGTGACTCGGCAAATCCAAAGTAAACTTTGTCTCTGCTCTCGCTACTCCAAACGTTTTTTTTAAGCGCGACAAAGATACTGCTAATTTTTACTCTCGCAAATTTTTTAAAAACCAAATTCCGGAAGGTTGGAAAAAATTCCGCTTAAATGAAGGATTATGTCGTTGGAAAATAGTAATTTTGTTCTCTCTGTTTAAGGTTGATTTTTTAGGTAAGCTTTCAGCAGGGAAAAAATTAGTATTTGAAGTGGTATCCCTTTGTGGATGCGGATTGTAAAAGGTTTATAATGGATAGTGGCAGTGAATGCCAAACATAAAAAACGAAGAATGAATTTGAATGATTTGACTGCGATTTCACCAGTCGATGGACGCTATCGTTCCAAAACCGATTCCTTGGCCGCGTATTTTTCAGAATTTGCACTGATTCGTTATAGGGTTCAGGTGGAAATTGAATATTTCATCGCCCTTTGCGAATTGCCCCTTCCGCAACTTAAAAATGTGGATTCCAACGTCTTTGCACAGCTTCGCGAAGTGTATGAAAACTTCACAGTCGAAAACGCCCAAAGCATCAAGGATATTGAGAAAGTGACCAACCACGACGTCAAAGCAGTGGAATACTTTCTAAAAGAAGTCTTCGACCGTCTCGGATTGGAAGAATTCAAGGAATTCATCCACTTCGGATTGACTTCTCAAGACATCAACAACACTGCGGTGCCTCTTTCCATCAAGGAAGCGCTTGAGGAAGTCTATTATCCGGGCCTGCAAGAAGTTATCGATGCCTTGAAAGCTCGTGCTGAAGAATGGGCAAACGTTTCCATGCTGGCAAAGACTCACGGACAACCGGCTTCGCCAACTCGTTTGGGCAAAGAAATCATGGTTTTTGTAAACCGATTGAACAAGCAGTTGGAGCAACTGAAGCAAATTCCGCTTTCAGCCAAGTTTGGAGGTGCCACCGGCAATTTCAACGCACACCATGTGGGTTATCCTGAAATCGACTGGAAACAGTTCGGTGAAAGCTTCCTAAGCAACTACCTAGGGCTGGAACGTGAGGAGTTCACCACTCAAATTTCCAATTACGACAACTTAGCCGCCTTATTTGACGGCATGAAGCGCATCAACAACATCCTGATGGACATGAACCGGGATTTCTGGATGTACGTTTCGATGGAGTATTTCAAACAAAAAATTAAAGCCGGCGAAATCGGTTCATCCGCCATGCCGCATAAGGTCAACCCTATTGACTTCGAGAATTCCGAAGGCAACATCGGGATGGCCAACGCCATATTGGAACATCTGGCAGCCAAACTGCCGGTATCGCGCCTGCAACGGGATCTCACCGATTCCACCGTACTTCGCAACGTCGGGGTACCATTCGCCCACAGCCTGATTGCTTTCCAAAGCAGTTTGAAGGGGTTGAACAAACTATTGATCAACGAGCATGCACTGGCTGCAGATCTCGATAAGAACTGGGCCGTCGTGGCAGAAGGGATTCAAACCATTCTGCGTCGCGAAGGCTATCCTAAACCTTATGAAGCCCTGAAGGCCCTGACCCGCACCAACGAAGCGATTACGGAAACTTCCATCAAGGCGTTCATCCAAGAATTAAGCGTGAGCGATGCTGTGAAAGCCGAGCTGAGCGCGATAACCCCGCACAATTATACCGGGATTTAATTTTTCGATCTCAAAACAATTTTTTTTAACAAAACAAGACAAATGACAGACAACGACAACTGGCAGAAAAAGCCTGATGAAGGTGGATCTTCTGCACGCCGTGATGGCGAACGCAAACCCTTTGAAAACCGTGGAAATTCGTATGACCGTCCCCGTTTCGACGGTGGAAACAGCGGCAATTCCTTTGAAAAACCACGTCGCAGCTTTGGTGACAACAACAATAGCGGCAACAGCTTCGACCGTCCCCGCCGTTCTTTCGGCGAAGGTGGCAGCACTTCCTCTGACCGTCCACGCTTTGGTGGAAACAGTTCCAGCAACGACCGCCCTCGTTTCGGTGGCAACAGTGGTGGCAACGATCGTCCCCGTTTCGGTGGTGATTCCGACCGTCCCCGTTTTGGTGGAAACAGCGGTGGCAATTCCTACGACAAACCCCGTAGTTACGGTGGTGATTCCGATCGTCCTCGTTTCGGTGGAAACAGCGGTGGTGGAAACTCTTTTGACCGTCCCCGTCCAAGTACTGGCGACAGCGGCAACTCCTTTGACAAACCTCGCAGCTTCGGTGGTGATTCCGATAGACCCCGTCGTCCCTTCAACAGTGAAGGTGGCAACTCCTACGACCGTGGCAATTCCTTCAGCAAACCTCGCAGCTTCGGCGGCGATTCAGACCGTCCGCGTTTCGGTGGTAGCAGCGAAGGAAGTGACCGCCCGCATCGTCCATTCAATAACGAAGGCGGAAACTCCTTTGACAAACCCCGTCGCAGTACCGGTGACAGTGGAAACTCGTTTGACCGTCCTCAACGTTCTTTCGGCGACAACGATCGTGGCAACTCCTTTGAAAAGCCGCGTCGCAGCTTCGGTGAAGGTTCAGACCGTCCGCAACGTTCTTTTGGCGACCGTCCGAGCTTCAATAGAGAAGGAGGCGACCGTCCTCGCAGCAATTATGGCGATCATTCCGATCGTCCCCGTACCAGCTTCGGTGAGCGTTCAGAACGCCCCAGCTATGGTGACCGCCCCCGTTTCGGCGGTAGCAACGAAGGTGGAGACCGTGGAGGCTTCAAGCCCCGCTTCAACAGTGGTCCTTCCTTACCCAGACCAGAACGGGAAGATGGCCGTCCGCGTCGTCCGCGCATCTCGAAACCCTTCGACCATGGCAAGCCTTTCGGTCGTCCCGCAGCACCCAACTATCCGGTGTTCATGGATCCCGACACCCCAGTACGTTTGAACAAGTACCTGGCCAATGCCGGAATCTGTTCCCGTCGTGAGGCCGATGAATTCATCCAGGCCGGTGTGGTTCGCGTGAACGGTGAAGTCGTTTCCGAACTCGGCGTGAAGGTGAAACCCACCGATACCATTTTGCTCCACGATCAGGCTGTGAGCATTGAGCATAAAATCTACATCTTGCTGAACAAACCCAAAGATTGTGTCACCACGTCGGACGATCCCCAGGAACGTACCACGGTGATGGATCTTGTTAAAGGTGCTTGTGCCGAACGCATTTATCCTGTCGGCCGTCTGGACCGCAACACTACTGGTGTTTTGCTTCTGACCAACGATGGTGACCTTGCCTCCAAATTGACGCATCCCAAGTTTGAAAAACGGAAGATTTACCAAGCAACTTTGGATAAGGACATCGAACCCGAGCACATCCAGAAAATTCTGGACGGCATCACTCTCGAAGACTGCGAAGTAAAAGCTGACAATTGCAGCTACGTCGACGCCGACATGAGAAACGTCGTGGGCATCGAAATCCATACCGGCCAAAACCGTGTGGTTCGCCGCGTTTTCGAATCTCTTGGATACAAAGTGTTTAAATTGGACCGCGTGTATTTCGCTGGTCTGACCAAAAAGAATCTGCCCCGCGGTAAATGGCGTCATCTTTCTGAAAAGGAAGTGGGCCTACTTAAAATGGGTGCTTTCGTATAAGGAATCCCATCGAGCTCCAATTTCTGCGTTACGCTACTAAAACAAAATCCTCACGTACTTAAGTACGCTCCGGTTTTGTTTCAGCAGCAAGCCTTGAACTTGAAGCTCGATGAAATTCCTTTTCGTGCAAATTTCAACTGAAATTAGAACTTAATATGGAAAAACTGAAAAGAGACCGAGTCATCGACGTGCTGAAACGCGAAGACTTTGGCGTGCTGGTGAATGTAAAGGGTTGGGTTCGCACCCGTCGTGGTAACAAGAATGTGAGCTTTATTGCGATCAATGACGGTTCCACGATCAATAACGTGCAAATCGTTGTTGACCTGACCAATTTTGATGAAGAATCCTTGAAGGCGGTTACCACCGGGGCTTGCCTCAGTGTAAACGGCTTGTTGGCCGAGTCGCTCGGTCAGGGACAGAAGGCCGAAATCCACGCCACCGAAGTGTTGGTGTTGGGTGAAGCTGATCCGAACACGTATCCGCTGCAGAAAAAAGGCCATTCCCTGGAGTATCTCCGCGAGATTGCCCACCTGCGTCCGCGTACCAATACGTTCGGTGCCATCTTTCGCATGCGTCACCACATGTCACAAGCCATTCACCGCTTTTTCCACGAACGCGGCTTCTTCTATTTTCATGCACCCATCATCACCGGTTCCGACTGCGAAGGAGCCGGACAGATGTTCCAGGTCACTACGATGAACCTGTACGACCTGAAAAAGGACGAAAACGGCAACATCGACTACAGCAACGATTTCTTCGGAAAGCAGACCAGCCTTACGGTTTCCGGTCAGCTGGAAGGAGAGCTCGCAGCCATGTCCATGGGATCCATCTACACCTTCGGACCAACGTTTCGTGCCGAAAACTCCAACACTCCACGCCACTTGGCCGAGTTTTGGATGATCGAACCCGAAGTTGCGTTCAACGAAATCGAGGACAACATGCAGTTGGCTCAAGATTTCATTCAATACTGCGTGAAATGGGCGCTGGACAACTGTCAGGACGACCTGAATTTCCTTGCGTCGATGTACGACAAGGAATTGCTGGAACGGCTTCAGTTCGTGGTAGAAAACGACTTCGTACGTTTGCCCTATACACAAGGTGTTGAAATCCTGGAAGCTGCTGTGGCCAACGGTCACAAATTTGAATTCCCAGTTTTCTGGGGTGCGGACTTGGCTTCCGAGCACGAACGCTATTTGGTGGAGGTGCATTTCAAGAAACCAGTGATTTTGACCGACTACCCCAAAGAGATCAAGTCCTTCTATATGAAACAGAACGACGACGGCAAAACCGTTCGTGCCATGGATGTGCTTTTCCCGAAAATCGGGGAAATCATTGGTGGTTCGCAGCGTGAGGAGTCGTTTGAAAAACTCTCCGAGCGTGCTCAGGAAATGGGCGTACCTACCAGCGACATCTGGTGGTACCTCGAAACCCGAAAATTTGGAACGGCACCACACAGTGGATTCGGCCTTGGTTTTGAACGCCTCATGCTTTTCGTAACCGGCATGTCCAACATTCGTGACGTCATTCCGTTCCCAAGAACCCCGCGCAACGCGGAATTTTAATTCGAGCAAATGGATCGCTTCGATCTACACATATTGGGTTGCGGGTCGGCATTGCCGACCCGTCGCCATTTGCCGGCAGCCCAAGTGCTGAACGTGCGGGACAAGCTGTTCCTGATCGATTGCGGCGAGGGCACCCAACTTCAGTTCCGAAGCACCAAACTCAACTACAACAAGATTTACGACGTCTTCATTTCCCACCTGCACGGGGATCATTGCTTCGGACTTATCGGGCTGATTTCCACCATGGGAATGTTGGGCAGAACTGCTCCGCTCACCATTCACGCACACGCGGATCTGGAAATGATGTTGCAACCGCAGCTCGATTATTTCTGCAAAGGAATGAATTATGAAATTCGATTTGCGCCGTTCGATCCTTCGAAGTACACCTTAATATATGAGGACAAGTCCGTTCTAGTCTATACCTTGCCGCTCAACCACCGCATTCCGACGGCAGGATTTCTTTTTAAGGAGCAGGAACGCCAACGACACATGCTCAAGGAGATGATGGCATTCTATAAGATTCCTTTAAGAGCGGTTCCCGGTATTAAGGACGGGCAAGATTTTGTGACGGATGATGGTGAAGTCATACCGAATGACCGGCTGACCAAGCCTTCAGCCCCTTCCAAAACGTATGCCTATTGTTCAGATACCGCCTATTCCAAAGCATTGATACCTCTGATTCAAGGGGTTGACCTGCTTTATCACGAAGCTACCTTTGATGAAATGGAGAAGGACAGAGCCAGGGAAACTTTTCATTCCACGGCTTCCATGGCTGGGAGAGTAGCTGCTGAAGCCGGTGTCAAAAAGCTCATGATCGGGCACTTTTCAGCCCGTTATCCCGATGAGAGACTGCTTCTTGAGCAAGCAAAAGTTTTTTTTGAAAACACCTGTTTGGCCGATGAAAACCTCTTGGTAGAAATATAAGTCTTTTAATTTGGATATTCTGACAAACTGCCCTACCTTTGCCCTATATAACTTACGAACGTTTCGAGTAGCGAGTGCAGAGACAAAGTATACATTGTTTATGCCGAGTCACGAGAAACGACTGTTTAGAATAAACGAATGAAAAAGATTGTTGCACTTTTTGTTTTGACCCTCATCCTCTTAGCACCTCTGGCTGCCCAGAAGGTGGAAAAGGCTGTTGCCGCTGTCACGACCGAAACGACGCTTTCTGTCATTCTTACCGGTAAAACGCTTCAACTTCAAAATGCCACCGTCGGTGAAAAAATGGAAGTGCTCAGCATCGTAGGCGTTCGCATCGTCGAAAAGAAAATTGAGAGCTCCAACCCATCTTTCGCTTTGGAACTTCCCAAAGGTTATTACATTGTCAAGATTGGGACGGCTGTCCGAAAAATCTCGGTAAAATAGTTTCTCAGCTATATATTTTTTTGTAAGCACTCGGAAACGGGTGCTTTTTTTGTACTTTAAAGAAGCAAAATTTAAAGTCTTTTATTGCAGAACCAAAAAATTGTGTATTTTTGGTTAATAATCAAATAACCTGAACTAACCATGAAAAAGATCCTTCTTGTTTTATTGTTTTCCATTCCCCTATTATTGAACTGTCAGGCCCAAACCAAACAGGAGAATATCAAAGTACTGTTTCAACTGATGCAGACGGATTCCGTTGTAGAAAAGATGATGAACTCCATGATACCCGTTATGATGAAGTCCATTCCTCAGGCACAGGATTCAACTGCAAAAAGTCAGTTGGACGCAACGATGAAGAAAATGACGCAGGTGATGATGACCATAACCAAAAGGTTGCTGAACGAAGATATGGTTGGTTTGTATGACAAATACTTCACGGAAAGCGAAATAAAGGATTTGGTGACCTTCTACAAATCATCGGTTGGAAAGAAAATGGTGGCCGTTTCCCCCGAACTAAATAAGGAAATGATGATGATTTTAATCACCAAATACTTTCCTGAGATGCAGGAGATGCTGAAGAACTAAAAGGTAGACTCGTTTTTTTAATTCTGGGCACACATTTCCCTGTTTGCGGAAAGGAGCATCACTTTAATACTTAGAAATAGCTCGAACCGTCCCAGCAGTGGGTGCAGAGCTTTTCTTTGGGAAGGCCGATGGCTTCCACCAAATCATCCAATTTTTGAAACGTCAGGGTGGTTAGGTCGAGTTCTTGGCGAATGCTTTCGACCATGGCTTCGTATTTTGAGCTATTGCTGTCGGAGTATTCCTTGAAATCGGCTGTTTCGTAGTTCTCGAGTTTCTTGATGGCTTGGTGGGTGGCCAGGTCAAGGCTGGAGCGGGAGCGGCTGAAATTGAGGAATTCGCAGGCGTGGGTGAGCGGAGGGCAGGCAATGCGCATGTTGACGTCCTTGATGCCTGCGTGGTGAAGGTCACGGACGTTGTCTTTCAACTGTGTGCCACGTACGATGGAGTCGTCCAAAAAGACCCCGCTTTTATCCTTGATGATGGCTTTGTTGGGGATGAGTTTCATCTTGGCCACCAGGTCGCGCATGTTTTGGTTCTGAGGCATGAAGCTGCGGGGCCAGGTGGGAGTGTATTTAGCATAGGGGCGTTTCAAGGGTATGCCGGTGTGGTGGCTGTAGCCCATGGCATGTCCAACGCCTGAATCGGGAATGCCGGCTACGAAATCGGCTTCCACATTGTCTTTTTTTGCAAGGGCAGCACCACAGCGGTAGCGGCATTCATCTACGTTGATGCCTTCGTAAAATGAGGGCGGATAGCCGTAGTACACCCAAAGGAAGGAGCAAACCTGCATCTTTTCGTTGGGTTTGCGCAATTGCTCGTATCCATCGGCGGTGATGTGGACCACTTCACCAGGTCCAAGGTATTTCTCGATTTCATAATTCAGATTGGGGAAGGCGGCGGTTTCGAAAGTGGCGCTGAATGCATCTTCCTTTTTGCCAATAATGATGGGGGTGCGGCCCAATTTGTCGCGGGCTGCCAGCAGGCCATCTTCGGTGAGGATGAGCATGGAACAGGAGCCTTTTACACGGTCGAACACGTTCTGGATGCCTTCCAAAAAGGTTTTGCCTTCGGTGATGAGCATGGCGATGAGTTCGGTCGGGTTGACCGACCCAAGGCTGGTTTCGGAAAACATATAGTGCTTGGCCAAAAAGTAGGCTTCGAGTTCGTCGATGTTGACGATTTTGCTTACGGTAACTACTGCAAATCGGCCCATATGCGAATTAACGACGATGGGTTGGGCTTCGGTATCGCTGATGACCCCGATGCCGCTGTTTCCGGAGAAACCCTTGATGTCGTTTTCAAACTTGTTTCTGAAATAGCCGTCTTCGAGGCTGTGAATGGCACGTTGGAACCCTTTTTCTTTGGAGAAGAAAGCCATTCCGGCTCTTTTTGTTCCCAGATGGGAATGGTAATCGGTTCCGTAAAAGACATCGCAAACGGCATCACTTTTTGTAATGCAGCCGAAAAATCCGCTCATTGGTCTAGTTTTTTTGAGGTTGTATGAAGCGATAAAAGTACGGCAAAATCGCCAAATATTTCTTCAAATAATCTATATTTGTTTTTTTTAAGCTTATAATTTTTCAATAATGACATCGATTGACCGAAGACAGTTTATAAAAAACTTGGGAATGCTGAGCGGTGCCGCCTTGCTAGCAACAAGCCCATGGTTCTCTGCATTCTCTGAATCAAAAAACACCCTTGGTTCAAAGGCACGCATCGGTGTTATCGGACCGGGTTCAAGGGGCCAGTTTCTGATGGGATTTTTGGCGAATAATCCCAAAGTCGAAATCGTTGCTATTTGCGACATTTATCAGCCTTCTATTGATGCCGCACTAAAAATTGCACCGAAAGCAAAAGTTTTCAGAGATTATAGACGCCTGTTGGACGACAAGACTATTGATGCGGTGGTTGTTTCAACCCCACTTGACATACATTATAACATTGTCATGAATGCTTTTGATGCAGGCAAACATGTGTTTTGTGAGAAGTCGATCGCTTATTCGTTGGATGAAACGTACAACATCTTCCAAAAATTCAAAGCTTCAAACAAGGTGTTTTTTGTTGGTCAACAACGACTTTTCGACCCCAGGTACATTAAAGCCATAGAAAAGGTTCATTCGGGTAAGTTCGGCGACGTCAGCGGTATTCGTACTTTCTGGCACCGCAACAACGATTGGCGGCGACCCATACCTTCGCCCGATTTTGATGAACAGATTAATTGGCGCTTGTATAAGAAGCATTCAAAAGGTGCAATGACGGAGTTGGCGTGTCATCAACTTCAAATTGGTACTTGGGCGATGCGACAGATACCCAACTTGGTGATGGGGCATGGTTCCATCACCTATTGGAAAGAAAAACGCGAGGTATATGACAATGTCAGTTGCATTTATGTGTTTGACAATGGTGTTAAAATGAATTTTGATTCGATTTTGTCCAATAAGTTTTATGGATTGGAAGAACAGATCTTATGCAGCAAAGGGACCATTGAGCCTGAAAAAGGCAAATATTATTTTGAGGAGATTCCCCCGGCACCAGCCTTTCTTAAGATGATGAATGAAGTGGAAAATGCAACGTTTGGCGCACTCCCATTTGCCGGAACTAGTTGGGTGCCTGAAACCGCGAAGCAAAATGACGGACATTATTTGCTCAACAAAAAAACACCTGATGAAGAAAGTAGCTCACTCATCATGGAAGCCTTTGCCGAAGCCGTCATTACTCAAAAACAACCTCCGCTCATTGCCGAAGAAGGTTACTACGCTTCGGTGTTGAGTCTGCTGGGCCATCAGGCCATGGAAGAAGAGCGAATGTTGGTTTTCCCGGATAAATACAAAATTGATTACCTGAACCATCAAGCCGCCCAATAATGAAAGACATAGTCATTACGACCAAACGAATAAAAACGGAACTATTCATATTGCTTGTCTGCTTTCTGATTGGATTTGTTGCCAATATTGGAGCTGTTATCTTCTATAAATCAGCAGCAATTGAACTGATCACTTCGATTCCTTACGTACTCGTTTTTTCGTTCGTGATTTATTGCTTATGGAGTTTGCTACGACTGTTAAAAGGCTTGATATTTCGCACGAAGCACCCACATTGAATGCAGTATTCAGAAAAACAGCTTTCAGAAAACAGAAAGCTCCTATATGCATGGTTTTCAGCCATGTTCACCAGGATCGATGTTCTGATTTGTGCGGATGCATCCAGGGACGATTTGGTTGAGATTGATAAAAAAATTGAAAATGAAATCGGCAGAATTGAATCATTTTCCAACCGGTTTGATGAAAGTAGTGAGCTTGGTCGGATAAATTCAAAGGCTTTTACCGAAGAAATCCTTGTTAGCGATGAGTTGTTCAAAGTTATTGAAGAATGTTTGCTCTTCAACCAAAAGACAGAGGGATGCTTTGACATAACCATAAATTCTTTCAACGCATTTCGTTTTGGCATTGCTAATATTCGCCTCGACGCCGAAAAAAGAACAATCCGATTTCTGCATTCGGATGTTCAGTTGGATTTGTCGGGTTTTATAAAAGGGTATTCGCTGCGAAGTGTTAAGGAAATTCTTAGGAATGAGCACGTTGACAATGCGCTGGTCAATGTTGGAAATAGTTCGATTATGGCCATGGGCAATCATCCCCATGGAAAGGGTTGGAAAATTGGATCCCCTGAGACCCATTTGACCAACGATGTCCTTCTTTTTAATGAATGCTTGACCACATCGGGCAATAGGAACCAACCCAAATGGCCGATTGTGAATCCGAAAACAGGTGAGATCTTAGCGAAAAGCGAATCGGTTTCTGTCGTTACTGACGACCCTGCTGTTGGAGAAGTGCTTTCGACTTCCCTTTATGTAATGGAGCCCGATAAAAAGGAAATGCTATTGAAACAGTATGATGCTAAGGAGGTTCACTGGTGAAGTGTATAACAATACTTAGTGTGCACTCTTAAATGAACCGGCGGCATGCCCGGTCAGGTCCATTTCCGTATCCGTATTCAGCAGGGTGTTGCTGATGGTCCGAATGTTCTGACCGGTGAGCATGAGATGCTCTACCTGATCGGGCGTTGTGCCGCTGTAACTATATCGATTAATCCGCCCAATAAAAAGGTAGATTAACAAATTACACTTCAAGCAAATATAATTCGGATTGTTTCAAATGGTACTTTGAAAGGAGACTATTTTCAGATTATTTTTTTGGGGAATTTTTAGCCATCTCCAGTGCTTTCTGACGAACATCGTAAGGAAGCAAGCCATACTTTTCGTCCTTTAAATAAGCACATTGAAGGTACTTTTTAGCTAGATCTTTCATTTCTAAAAAACAGTTGTCGTTGAGGTCTGCCAGCAAAGTCAAAACAGCTGCCTCTTTTTTTTCGGTTGCCACGGAATCGGTCCATAGAGCATGATTTCGCCGACGTTGCAGATATTCGTAATTGAAATAAACGGTACCCTCCAATTCAGTGACCCAATACATCAGGTAGGGATCTCCATTGGCTTTGCCAATCTCGAATGCCTTGTACAACATCGTTTTGGGATTCAGTTTTGAAACGGTGTAATTGTGGACATATTCCAGATAGGCCAATTGATACAAACCATAACCATCCAGATTTTGCATGGCTTCGTTGGTGGCTTGCTCCATGGATTCCCAAGACTTGACCTGTGGTTGATTTGACCATTTGTGAGGATCGATGTCCAAGGGTCGGTCTGGAGTAGGATTCAGATAATAGTTGTAAACCAATCCTGTTGCTACTTGCGTTTGGGCTTTTAAAGGTAGGGTCAGTACCATTGCCAAAGCCAGAAATAACAGGATCAACAGGGGTTTCATCGAAGTTTGGTTTTTTACTATCAGAGCAAATATACACTTAATACGGTAATCTTGGTTTAAACGCTCTCTAGAATAATGAAAGTAGTTTCGGCAGAAAGATGATGACGCCGCAAATCACGGCCATCAAGGCAGAAAACAGTACGGCACCAGCAGCAATGTCTTTGGCCAGCCGTGCTGTTTCGTGTTTCTGTGGAAACAGGTGGTCAACTAGTTTTTCGATAACGGTATTGAAGGCTTCGGCAGTGAAAACAAGACCGATGCAAAGGGCGACGATGCACCATTCTGCGACTGAAATCTGGAATAGAAAGCCTGCAATGACCACACAGATGCTGATGAACAGGTGAATTCGGGCATTTTGTTCGGACTTGATCAGTTCAAAAATGCCTGTAAAAGCGAAACCGAAACTGCGGAAGAGTTTCTTCAGATTGAAGTTATTCGAATTTTCCATGTTTGGCTTTTTGATTGGTTTGATACCATTGGTTGGCCTTGTGGGCAAGCCAGGCTGAACCGGCTCCCAAAAGGGCTCCTGCGGCGACATCACTCGGGTAATGCACGCCCAAATACATGCGGGAATATCCCACGGAACCCGCCCAAAGTAAGCTGGGGCCGATCACGTACCATTTCGGATACATCAGGCTTAATGAGGTGGCCGCTGCAAAGGAGGAAGAGGTATGACCCGATGGAAAAGAAGGACTGCCTTCGGAGGATTTTGGGATGATATCGGGATAAGTGGTATAAGGGCGATCGCGATTGATGCTGTATTTGATCAGTTGGGTCATGCCAAAGTTAATTGCAGAAGCGGCACCGATTTCAATCGTCTGGTTCAGCAGCGCTTCGTTGCGGGTGATTAGGGCTGTAACGCCCATCGTCAAAGGTACACCTACAATGACAACAACATGGGAGTCTGTAATGAACTGAAAGATTGGGTCGGCAGGTTTCGTATCAGCTGAATAAATGCTTCTAAGGATTCGCACATCTGCGTTTTGGGCATTTGCGCTTAGAGTAAAAATCAAGAAGGTAAGTATGAAAGTTCGGAACATGGTCGCAACGTTTAGTGCAAAGTTACGACTTGTTTCGCAGTTTTTGGGGGTTGATAATCCCAAGGAAGAATTTCACCCGCTTTTTTGAAGCTCCAGTAGCCAATGGTAATTAGGTCTTTTGAATGTTTGTAGGCACCGTTTGGGAAAAAGAGGAGCGGAAAACCTTGAATTTTGACAATCGTGGTTTGTTGGCCTAAGTTTCGCTTCATGCCACTGTGATACACCCAATTGTTTCTGTAGGCTTTATCTTCTCCATTTAGCACATATCGGACCTCGAAGGGTTCATAATATTGCAAGGCAGCGGATTTTTCCATATAGTACGATTCGTCCATCAAGTTAAGCGGAATTTCAGTTTGAACCATGTGCTTGTTTGGCTCACTTATAAAAACACTGTCGGACATAAGACCCCAGACATTGTTGTTCATGCCATAACTGTCCTCTTTTCCAACTTTGAATAGGAGAAAGCCTTCCTGTTGAAGTGTTTTGTTGTATAAACTTCTAAAAAAATGCATTTGAGAACCTTGAAACGCTCGTTCACGGTTTTCCAATATTTTTTCATGATTTTTTATTCGGGCAAGGTTGTCCTCAAAGAGTGGATATCCATAGAAAGATATTTGATAATTGGATAGGCTAAAAGTCTCCAAGGTGTACTGGATGGTATATCCCAAGGACTTATTCTCTATGATCAGGGTGCTGTCCGCATACGCGATGAGTTGATCCTGACCAATTTTACCCGGAATGGGTTTTCGAACCAAATGAATGACATCGGGGTTGAGAACGCTGCATTTTTTTCCGAACTCGGAATCGCCTAAAAATGCGTTCAAGAATTCAGCCAGATTTTTTTTACGGTTGGTTTCTTTGGCGTAAACGTTAACCACCGGAATCAGCAGGGATTTTATATGCATTTCAATTGTTAGTGGTTCGCTTAAGGTTATGTCACTAACATTCAAGTTTTCTGTCCGAAAACCCAGATGGGCAAAAACAATCTGTGAGGCACTATTGGTTGCAAAATTCAGTGAAAATGAGCCATCCGGTCTGGTCGTTGTTCCAAACGTGGTTCCTGCAATAAAAACCGAAACCGATTCCATTGGCTTTCCAGTTGCGGCGTCTTTTACCAATCCGTTGATGATGGCGGCAAAAGTTGAAAATAGAGCGACCTGAAAGAAAAAAGATAAGGCTATTAAGCGTCTCATAAATTCAAATTCATTTTTATCAGGCAAATATTAAACGAATTATTGGTTTCTCAATCGTAATTTTAAATTAAATTTCAATGCATTGGTTGTTTTGTCCTAGGAATGGTTTAGTATATTTGTGAAAACATCCATGCAATCATGAAAACTCCGACTTCCAACAAAAGGAAAGAACTGCGAAAACGTAAGAATAACTTGCTTTACGGTACACTGAGTTACAACGGATCTTTTACACATGCCACCAACATTCAGCTGACGAGCTTCGACGCCACCAGTTCTGAAACCGTTGTGGTTCATGAAGCCAAAGATTTGAAACTAAAACCAGGAAAAACGAATTGGGTTCACTTGTTCGGGTTATCGGACGAATCGGAGATTGCAAACCTTTGCAAGAAACTGGGTGTGGAACTGCCTATGGTTCAGGACATCCTTAATTCCAGACACATTGCTAAACTGGAAGATACTGGGAAGGGGCTTTTTGCTGTAATGGACGCCTATACTTATAACGACGAGAGGGAAATGATCCGTGATCACCAAAGCATCATCCTAGGACCAGACTTTGTCTTATCGTTCGAGGAAGGCACCGGTCACCGCTTCGATTTGGTTTGCAAAGCCATCACGGAAGGTGTGGGGCAGGTTCGTCAGCACGGTGCCGATTTCCTGTTCAACCTGTTGGTGAGCCTGGTGGTGGATTCTTACTACGATGTGTTGGAATACCAACAAAGCAATCTGTTGGACATGGAGGATGAATTGATGGAATTTCAGGCAGGTCACAAAGAAACCGGTCGGCAAATCCAGCATTTCCGTCGGGATCATACCCGGCTTTTAAAAGCGGCAGCGCCCTTGCATGAAGCGTTCGGCCATTTCCTCATGCTTGATTCTTCTTTGATAAAAAGCGATTCCAAGATTTATTTTAGAGATACCTACGACCATTTGCGGCAAGTCATGTCGATGTTGAATGCCAACCGGGAAACGCTTTCGGCCTTGATGGATTTGTACATTGCCAACAACGACTTGCGGATGAACCTTATCATGAAGCAACTTACGGTGGTTGCCACCATTTTCATACCGCTCACCTTTTTGGTGGGTGTCTGGGGCATGAACTTCAAATATATGCCGGAATTGAGATGGCCGAATGGTTACCTGTATTCCTGGTTTGTAATGATTGCTATCGGGGTGCTGCTCTATTTGTGGTTTAGGCACAAGTATAAGCAATAATTCCACCTTTTTTAGGATTTTGAGTCCTATATTCGCCTTCGTAATTTTAAAACCATGAGAAGAAAGACTACTTTTTTAATTGGCCTGGCATTGATGCTGCAGGCCCAAAGCAGTTGGTCACAAATTGATGTGCCTCCAACGCGACCCAACGAAAGTGTGCCGGACTATCCGGTTTCGTACGTAGTGCCTACCGTTGCAGAAGTGCGCGCGGTGGTGGACAGAGTTCAGGACCGGTTCGTCCGTAAAGCAGTATTTCAGGTGTTTGATTCCTCAACGGGCAAGCCAATCACCAACTTTGCCAAACCCAATAAAAATGCTGTCATTCCCGATTCTTTAGAAGGCTTTGTCGGTTGGAGTTATCCAAACGGTGTGTCATTGTCTGCTTGCCACGCGCTGACTCAGGTTACCGGCGATACCAGTTACGCCAACTTTGCCATCCGTTATTTCGACTTCACGTTCAAGGCGATGCCGTATTTTCGTGGGATGAAGAAAAATGGTATTTATGAGAAGATGATCAACATGAAAGCGTTGGATCATTGCGGTTCCATCTCGGCTGCTCTTATCAAGACAGAAAAGGTAAAACATGACCCTCGGTTCAGAAGCTGGATTGATACCGTTGCCAATTACATCTCGAACAAGCAGTTCCGTTTCCAGGACGGCACCATTGCCAGGGAGCGCCCACAACCCGAATCATTGTGGGGCGATGACATGTACATGTGCATTCCCTTCTTGGCTCAAATGGGTTCGTTAACCGGTGAAACAAAGTACTACGACGATGCTGTGAAACAAGTGGTTCAACTTTCCGATCGTCTGTTCAATAAGCAGTTGGGTTTGTACGACCATGGTTGGAACGAAAACTCTTCCCAGTATGACCCTGAATACCATTGGGGCAGGGCCAACGCTTGGTGTACCGCGGCCATGGCTGAACTCTTGAGCGTACTGCCTGCGAACCATCCGGGTCGCGACAAGGTGTTGCATTTGTACCGCAGCCATCTTAAAAGAATTGCCGAGTTGCAAGACGGAACCGGTCTTTGGCACAACATGCTGGACCGCCCCGAAACGTTCCTCGAAACCTCGGCCAGCGCCTTGTTTGTGTACAGCATTGCCAAGGGCATCAACGAGGGTTGGATCAGCCACGTCTACGGACCTGTCGCCATCACCGGTTGGAATGCGGTAGCATCCAAGGTTTTGCCCAATGGTGAAGTGTCAGGCATTGTCGAAGGCACCACTTTTGCCCACGACAATACCTACTATTTCTACCGTGGAACCAGCAGCAAGACGTCGTTTTTTGGTACGGTGCTTACTGCCGGTGCGGAAGTGATGCGTTTGCTCAACAACCCGAAACTGGAGATCATCGCCCCCAAACCGAACAGCGTGAACAGTGCAATGCATTTCAAGCTCAAGGGGGACAAGCCGATGCGTTGAGGATTATTTCAATACCAGCTTCAGGTAGTTCGTTCGTTGTTCGCCGGTAATCTTTACAAGGTAGAGGCCAGCAATATGACCACTCAGATCCAGAACCGTTTCAGACGAAATGCTTCCTTTGGGTATAGAAAGGATTTTTATACCCGACAGATTGAATACCTCCACCTGTAGTGGGAGCTTGCCTTCAAAACGAATCCGGGAGACACCCTGGCTGGGATTGGGATAGATTTCAGATTCTAAAAGTTCTGAATTGGTTATCAATCCGACCGGTGCCCTGGACGAGATGAAATGAATGTCGTCCAACAGCAGTGTCGAGCCCGCATACCTCGGATTGTTGTGACCCCATAAGCTGGATTGGAAGATCATCAGAATGCTGTCCGCAGGAAACAACATTGGGAATCCCCATTCTTGTTGCAGGCTGACTTTCTTGTATTGCCATGCACTGTTTGGCATCAGATATGCCTGTTTGGTGGCAATAAATTGACCTTGATATTTGAACATCAGGCTCACCTGAGCCGTATCATCGGGTACTGCCGGAATATAGCGGTAGTAGAATGCCAGGCTGTCGTTCATCGTATACAGAGGCGAGCCACCACCCCAGTTCTGACTGTTTCTATCCCAATAGCCATTACTCATCCACATCTGTTCAACTTGACTTTGACCATCTTTGGTATAAGCGGTGGTTTTAAGTTCCATGGCGTAACTACCCTCCGCCGCGTTCATAGACTGGTGTGAACCCGGGTTATCTTGGTCGCTGAGGTACCATCCGGGTGCAGTTTCCATTCGAGTCGTCACCCAATCCTCAAAATCACCGTTCAGGCCTACGGGTTGCGTAGTTACGCCTGTCAGACTGATGTTGTCGATGGTAAGCACGCTGCCTGGAGGACATTGGCCAACCAGATTGCTGCCAGAGGCAATGGTCAGGATCATCGAATCCGGGGTTTCAGCCAATGGTGGTTCTAGCAGTTTGTTGAAAAACGTCCAGCCGCTCATGGCTGGTTTCAGGTGTAGGTAGTAGATCCCTATGTTGTTGCCGCCTTTTCTAAAATGCAACATGATCATGGCTGAATCCAGTCCGACAGAATGGAACGTGTAATACCCTTGCACACCCGTTGGCTTTTCTGAAATGGGGATGCCACCTGTCCAGTTGTTGGGACTTTCCGATGTTGGTGACTGATTGATGACGAAACCAAAATTGGCATTCCCGGTCAGGTTGTCAGTCTCTAACCGCAAGGCATACGAGCCGTGTTGAGACAGTGTTGTTTTGGTTGCATTGAATGGGAAGCTACCGTCTAATCGTAATGTGTTGGAAGTGAACGGATATCCTGCCGGGTTATCGTACCAACGGCTGTCCCAGATTTCGAAGCTCCCGTTTTTCAATTCCGGGTTGGGTTTCTCTTCGGAGATCAAATTACCTTTGAATGGGATGATGGTGATGTGATCCAGAAACAGCGTGGAGCCAACATGTGACAGTGTGGAATCGATCATCTGCGAGGACTGAAACATAAGGATTAGGTTGGAGGGATAGGCGTACGGTAAATTGGGAAACCGCATGGCGATTTTCATTTCCTGGTATACCGGCGACGCAGGAATGGAAAACATGTTGCCGGTAGGTTGTCCATTTCCGCCCATCAGTAAGAGCATCACTGAGGCCTCATGGTTGGGTTGGTTTGGAACGTATTTGTACCAAAAGGATAAGGTATCCATCGTATTGTTCAGTGGTATTCCGCCAAGCCATTTCCCTGTCATATTATCGTAGTTTCCAATATAGAGTGCTTGGTTGTTTTCTACAGGCTGATTGTTTTCCATACTCCCAAGCACGGTGGTTAATTTGACGGCAAAATTACCTTCGTACTTGTCGGTAGTGCGGCAATTGGTTTCCTGGTTCGAGCTGGAAAAGTTCCAATCCTTTAAGGTTGGATTGATGTGCTGTGTCCAGCGTTCGAAATCACCATTCAATGCATCCGGTTGTGTGGTTACTCCTGTAAAGGAAATGCTGTCCAAGTATAAGGTGCTGCCTGGTTGGCCAGAACCTCCATTCACATTTCCGCTGGAAGCGAAGCCGACAATGATGGAGTCGGGACTGATGGCTATATCCCACTTGGGTATGATGTCAAATTCAAACAAGGTGTATGCGGATTTCTTTTCTTTCAGGAAAAACTCGTATTCTGCCAGGAAAGTCCCATGATAGCGAAATGTTAAAATGATAATGGCCGAATCGGGTTGGACGAAATCGTACTTGTAGTAGCCTCGGATGCCTTTGATAGGTTGTGTGATGGGGATGCCGCCTTTCCATGTGGTCGGGTCACCATTCTCGCCATTGGATCCAACCATAAAACCAAAGTTAACACTGTTGGTCGTGGCGTCGGTCACTAGTTTGACGGCAGATTTACCGTGATAACTGTCAGCGGTTTGAATGACGTTATAGGGTTCATTCGTCATCGCCTTGAAGGCGTTTGAGTTGAAAAGATAATTTTCGGGAAAGCTGTAACTGCTTATGTCCCAGTTTTCGAAATCGCCGTTGGGAACGATTGGAGTGGTCGTTTCACTTCGTGCAATAATGCTGATTAACAAGGTGATAAAAAGTACAAATGCTCTCATGTCTTGTCGTTTTAGTGGTAGAATTCGAAGATTGAGCAGTCGGCTCCCTAGCCGTGCTACTAACAAATATACATTCGAAATGATGAAATTGGTATTTTTCTTTCATTTCTTGGTTAAGATGGACAAATGGCATATATTTGTAGACAAATGTCCATTATGAAGTACAACATACCCGATCAAGCACAGCAGTCTCAGCAATTGAATGAAGCCATCGCCACCTATGTGAGACAGCCTCGACTACAGCGTTCAGCCATTGAATTTCCTGTTGGGATAACTTTTGACGAACTATTGGCTGATAAAATGTTGATAGTTCAGATAATTCGAGCCGGAATTCCTTTTTCCCTGTTTGAATTGATTAAAGTTTCCACACCCTTTACAGATAGCGATTGGGCCAACATTCTGGACCTTTCGTCCAAATCCCTGCATCGATACAAGGCCGAAAACGGATTTAACTTTAAACCTGCACACACGGAAAAAATCCTTGAAATGGCTGAACTGACTAATGTTGGAATGGGGGTTTTTGGAACAATGGATGCGTTTAAGTCGTGGCTGAACACGCCAAATTTCGCACTTGGTAGAATGAGGCCCATGGAACTATTGTTGGATTCATTTGGCAAGAACCTGGTATTGGACGAGCTTGTTCGTGTGGAACACGGCATTTTTGTATAGTCATGGAGGTTTTTAGACTGGCTCGGGAACGGTATGCAGGCAACCTGTCAGGTTTGGGTGCTGCATTGAGAGGTGCCCGATGGAACTCAGTCGGTTTGGAACTCATTTACACGGCGTCCAACCGATCATTGGCAATGGCTGAAGTCGCTGTACATTTGACTTTGGCGACATTGCCTCACGACTTTAAGATGGTGACCATTGAAATCCCAGACGACATCAAGTTATTGCAGTTGGAGATTGCCGACTTGCCGCACAATTGGAATGCGTTTCCTCACTTGCAGTCCTCGCAAACCATTGGTGACCAATTCGTATTGGATGGTACTTTTTGCTTGCTGCGCCTACCATCGGCCGTCACCAAGGGCGATTACAATGTGTTGATCAATCCGAATCATGTGGACTTTAAACGGATACGAATTATAGATGCGGAACCGTTTCCATTTGATCAGCGGATCTTTAAAACTCCGAATTAAAGTGGAACCGTATATCCTTGAAGTCACTCTGCGCCATTCGAAGCACATATTCCGAATCTGCTAAAAAGACATCCCTGCCTTCTTTGTCGCGGGCGATGTACTGATACTTGCGTTTCTTGAAGTTGTCGAGCTCCTCGGCGTTGTCGGATTCGATCCAGCAGGCTTTGAAGAGGCTGATGGGTTCCCAGCGGCATTGGGCGTTGTATTCGTGTTCGAGGCGGTATTGGATGACTTCGAACTGGAGCTGGCCTACGGTGCCGATGATTTTGCGGCCGTTGAACTGGTTGGTGAAGCTTTGGGCCACGCCTTCGTCCATGAGCTGGTCGATGCCTTTTTGGAGTTGCTTAGACTTCATGGGGTCGGCGTTCTCGATGTACTTGAACATCTCGGGCGAGAAACTGGGGATGCCCTTGAAATGAAGGTCTTCGCCGCTGGTCAATGTGTCGCCGATCTTGAAGTTGCCGGTGTCTGGCAAACCCACGATGTCACCCGGCCAGGCTTCGTCCACAATGGATTTTTTCTGGGCCATGAAGGCGGTGGGGGCTGAAAACTTGAGCATCTTGTTAAAACGCACGTGCTTGAAGTTGACGTTGCGTTCGAACTTGCCGGAGCAAATTTTTAGGAAGGCGATGCAGCTGCGGTGGTTGGGGTCCATGTTGGCATGGATCTTGAAAATGAAACCGCTGAAAGCTTCCTCTTCAGGGCGGACGATGCGTTCTTCCGTCTTAATGGGGCGAGGAGTCGGGGCGATGCGGACGAAACAGTCCAGCAATTCCTTTACACCGAAGTTGTTGAGGGCTGAACCAAAGAATACGGGAGCCAAGTCGCCTTTCAGGTAGGTTTCCACATCGAACGGATCGTAGATGCCTTCGATAAGTTCCAAATCTTTGCGTAAATTGGAAGCGTTACGATCTCCAACGTAGGCTTCGAGTTCGGAACTGTTGATATCATCGATGCCGACACTGTCGGTAACGGTCTGTTTGGAAGGCGTATACAAATTAAGGCTCTCGTCCAGAATGTTGTAAACTCCTTTGAAATCTGGACCCGAATTGATGGGCCATGACAACGGGCGAACGGCGATTTCGAGTTCAGCCTCCAGCTCGTCGAGCAAATCGAAGGCATCCTTACCGGAGCGGTCCATTTTGTTGACGAACACCATCACCGGCGTTTTGCGCATTCGGCAGACTTCCATCAGTTTGCGGGTCTGGCTTTCCACCCCTTTGGCAGTGTCGATGACAATGATGACGCTGTCAACCGCGGTTAGGGTACGAAAGGTATCTTCCGCAAAGTCCTGGTGACCAGGCGTATCCAGAATATTGACCTTGTAATCGTGGTAATCGAAACCCATCACGGAGGTCGCTACCGAAATACCGCGCTGCTTTTCGATGTCCATCCAGTCGGAGGTGGCGGTTTTCTTAATCTTATTGGATTTGACTGCGCCTGCCACGTGGATGGCACCCCCAAAAAGCAGGAGTTTTTCGGTCAAAGTCGTTTTACCCGCATCGGGATGGGATATGATGGCGAAGGTTCTTCTCCGCGAAATTTCTTTTTCGAGTTCAGTCATTAGAGTTTTGCGATGCAATCCGACAGGCTTTCTTCCCAAGTCGGTATGTGAATGCCGTAATCGGCTTTGATCTTTTCTTTGCTCAGCACGCTGTAGGCCGGGCGGGTGGCTTTGGTCGGGTAGTCTTTGGTTTCAATGGGCTTGACTGTACAAGTGATGATGCCTGCCAGTTCGTGAATCTTTACTGTGAAATCGTACCAGGAACAAACACCATCATTGGAATAATGGTAAATCCCGGGGATGAAATTTCCTTTTTCAGAAGCATTTACAATGTCCATCAGGGCATCGGCCAAGTCTCTGGCATAAGTAGGAGTGCCCACTTGGTCTGCCACGACGCTCAACGATTCACGTTCTTTACCGAGACGAATCATGGTTTTAACGAAGTTGTTGCCATAAATGGAATACAACCAGGCAGTCCGAAGAATGACATAGTCTTTGCAGTTGGCAACCAGCGCTTGTTCGCCCTCCAGTTTGGTATTGCCATAGGCTGAAACCGGACAAACTGGGTCCGTTTCCAAATAGGGTGTGGTATTGGTTCCGTCGAAAACGTAATCGGTGGACACGTGCAACACTTTGGCACCTACTTTCGAAGCCGCTTTTGCAAGGTTTTCCACAGCGTCGCGATTCACTTTGCGACAAAGTTCGATTTCGTCTTCAGCCTTATCCACAGCGGTGTAGGCCGCACAATTGATGATGTAGGAAGGCATAGTGCGTTCGCAATATTCCATCACAGCTTCCACGTTGCAGAGGTCGAGTTCTGCAATGTCGGTGAAATCGAACGTAAACTGTTCGTATTCGTTGGCCAACAGCCGCATCTCGTTGCCCAATTGCCCGTTGGCACCAGTGATGAGGATCCGTTTCAGCACGAGTCCGTATTCGAAAACGGCGGCATTTTCGGTAGATTCCTTAATGCCGGTGAGTGGAAATGCTATACCCATGATTTATTCGAGGTCGAGGCCCTCTTCCTTTTCTTGTTTGTATTTGGCGGAAAGCATGCGCTGGAACTCACTGATGAGCACGGTTGCGTGCGCCGTTTCGTCGGAAATTTCTTTTTGTTGCAACCGCAGCAACAACATACCGTAAAGCAAGTTGAGGCAGGTTTCCACTTCATCGAAGGCTTTTCCACCTGGCTTGGCCCTTAGTTCGACGATAAGCGGCAACACCTTGTGGTAAGTCATCAGGTAAAAGTTTTCCTTGGGCAAGCTCAACAGCAGGTTGTGAAGCTCATCCAGTTCCGTGATGACATTTCTGTTGATCTGCAGGTGCCCTGAGGCAGTGATGTTTTCCAAGCGCATCATTTCGATGAGGCTTTCGTACCAGTCACGAATTTCCTTTTTAACCTCCGCAGGTTGGTCGAACCCATCGATGATGTACGTCTGGATTTTTTCAATGTCGAATTCGAAGGCCCGGATAAGGTCTTCGATCTGCCACATGTAGAGCAGGTATTCGGCGATGTTTTCGGTTTTCTTACCTCTGGCTATCAGCATCTTATAAAATTAAATCCATGGCAAAAGCCTTGAGGTTCACTCCGTCGAAGTTGCCTGAAGACATCATCAACAGGTTGTGTTTCTTGTAGGTGACGCTTTTTAAACGCTCCACCAATAAAGCAGAGTCTGTAAAAACTTCCACGTTGGTCCCGCCAAAGGCTTCAGCCACTTGTTCTGGGGTAATGGAAAGCAGTTTCTTATGCTCGATGGTCTTGGGATTGTAGTAAACGTACGCCTTGTCGGCATCTTTCATGCTGTCCTTGTATTCGGGCAGGAAATCTGCCGTGAGGCTGCTGAACGTGTGCAACTCCATGCAGGCCGTGAGCTTGCGGTTGGGGTATTGTTCCTTAACGGCCGAAACCGTGGCCTTCAGTTTGGAGGGTGAATGGGCGAAATCCTGGAAGATGGTGGCATCGTCCGTTTCGTTCAGCGTTTGAAGACGTTTGGCAGCACCCTTGAATTCGCTGATGCTGGTGTAGAAATCCTTGTCGGAAACTCCAAGCTGGCGGCAAACCATGTGCGCGCACTGAATGTTTTGCAGGTTGTGCTTGCCGAAAATGCGCAGCGGGAAATCGCCGTATTTGGTCTCCAACCAAGTCTTGCCTTCTGCAATGTGGTTGGGATGAGCGTTGTAGGGTATGGCGGTGAGGTCTTCACGGAGGTTTTCAGCAATAACCTGTAGGTTTTTATCTTCCTCGAAATAGATGAATTTGCCGTCGCGTTCCACCATTTTGGCGAAGATAGTGAACTGCTCCACATACATTTCGAAGGTGGGGAATACATTGATGTGGTCCCAGGCAATTCCAGTAACTACTGCGATGTGCGGGCGGTAGACGTGGAATTTGGGGCGAAGGTCGATGGGGGAGGTCAGGTACTCGTCGCCTTCAAAGACGGCGATTCGGCTGGTTTCGGAAAGTCGGACCATGGTGTCGAAGCCTTCGATTTGGGCGCCGACCATGTAGTCGAAGTCCATCTGCATCTTCTTGAGCACGAACAAGATCATGGACGTAACCGTGGTTTTGCCGTGACTTCCGCCAATGACCACGCGGGTCTTGCTTTGGGTTTCTTCGTATAGGAATTCGGGATAGGAGAATATTCGGATGCCCAGTTCTTTGGCGCGAATCAATTCGGGGTTGTCCTCACGGGCATGCATGCCCAGTACGATGCAGTCCAGATTTTTTACGATGTTTTCGGTAAACCAGCCGAATTTTTCTGGCAAAAGGCCGTGTCTGGCCAAGTTGGAACTAGCCGGATCGAAGATTTCATCATCCGATCCGGTGACCTCGTGACCTTTCAGATGCAGGGCAATCGCTAGGTTATGCATGGCAGCGCCACCAATGGCGACAAAGTGTATTCTCATACGTGTGTTTTAATCGAAAAATTCGAGTAGTTTTGTGGTGCAAAAGTACGGCAAAAAATGAAGATTCATTCCATCGAAACCGGTTTTTTTTCCACAGACGGCGGGGCTATGTTCGGCATCGTCTCGCGCAAGGTTTGGGCACGCAAATATCCAGTCAGTGAGGATAATAGGTGCACTTTGTCGATGCGTGTCCTATTTGCCGACCTAGGTGAACGCAAGGTTTTGTTCGATACAGGGGTAGGACCAGCGGTGGTGGACGGCATGTCGTATTACCGTTTTCATGGGCTGCACGGCTTGGTGCAAGAAGTGGAGAAATTGGGTTTCAAAGCCTCTGATGTTACAGATGTTGTACTGAGTCACTTGCATTTCGACCATTGCGGCGGAGCCGTGGTTTTGCAAGAAGGCATTTTAAAACCGGCATTTCCCAAGGCTAACTATTGGGCCAGCGCCCGTCAATGGGAGATGGCTCAGCATCCGCCGATGTGGGAGTCCGATTCGTTTGCGCCGGCTGTGATTCAGGTTTTAATTGATGCCGGGCAGCTTAGGCTTATCAATGGTGACCAGACACTATTTAAAGGTGTATCGGTCAAATTTTTTCAAGGACATACCGACGATCAACTAGTTTCCTACGTCACAGACGGCAGTGACACCTTCGTGTTTTGTGGAGACGTCATTCCCATGGAACCCCATTTGTTGCCCCTCTGCATTGCGGCCGTGGACAATTCGGCCGTGGTTTCAGTCGATGAGAAAATTCGGTTGTTGGAAGAAGCCGGAAGTGAGGGGCAAATTTTGTGTTTCTACCACGATGCTGTCACTCAGGCAGTTCGTATGAAAAAGGTGAACGGCCGGATTTCTGTCAAAGAAAAATTTAGTTTTCGTTAAGAAGTTTGTAGCGTTTCGGATGAACAAAACATCTTTTTAACGTGTTTCAGTAATTCGATTCGCCATGAAAAAACTTTTATTGCTGTTTTCAATTGTCTTGCTTTCTGGTTTTGACATTTATGACAGGTATGAATCTGTACCCATCTTCATGTTTCGGGCCGATCTCGAACAATCCGTCCAATTGCTGCCTACTCCCGTACCCATTCGCGAACCGGGCAGCATCTACATTTATCAAACTTGGTTGTTGCTAGTCGAGGAGTATAAAGGGATTCATTTGATTGACAATACCGATCCGGCTAATCCCATCCGCAAAGGTTTTCTTAAAGTGCCCGGATGCCGGAGTTTGGCTGTCGGTAACGGAACCTTATATGTGGACAATGCGGTTGATTTGGTAGGTGTCCGTATCAATTTGTCAACCTTGGAGTGTTTGGAGGTTGCTCGCAGTAAACGGTCATTGCCGGAGATCGTGAGCCCGCAAGGGTACATTCCTTGGGCATTCAGTCGTGCAAACAGACCAGAAGATACCGAAATTGTGGGTTGGACTTCTAATAACGACGATTTATGAAAAAGTTGATGATGCTGCTGGCTTTGGCTGGCTTGCTTTACTCGTGTGAAGGAAGTTATACTACTGATAGTTCCGACAGTTCTTCCGGAACTGGTGGTTCAATGGCAAGATTTGCCTGCATTGGCGACTATCTGTATACGGTAGACGAAAATAGCCTGAGTACGTTCAATATCTCCGATTCTTCCAAAATTGTACCGACTTCGCATATTACAGCCGATTGGTCCAGAATTGAAACGATTTTCCCCAAAGACAGTCTGTTGTTCTTAGGCTCTCAGCAGGGCATGTACATTTACAATCTGAAAAATCCAGCAAAACCGGAGTTTGTTTATTTGTATACGCACGTTGTTAGCTGTGACCCAGTCGTTGTACAAGGTAAATACGCCTATGTGACCCTACGAACCGATTTCAGCGGAAACTTTTGCAACCGCGGGGTCAATCAGTTGGAAGTGATCGATGTCAGTATATTAACAAATCCTAGAAAAGTTGGAACCTATTCCATGGAGAATCCACGTGGTCTTGGTATTGACGGTACGTCACTATTTGTTTGTGATGGTTTGGACCTTTTGGTCATGAATGCCACCAATCCACTAGATTTAAAAGTGGTTAAACGCATGGCTTTGGACGGAACACCTTTTGATGTGATTGCCAAAAACGGGATCCTAACCTTGTCCTATAGTTCGGGAGTGAAACAATATGCCTATTCCAACGATACCATCCAGGAAATCAGTACGATTTATTAAACACACCAAAATATGAAAAACCTCTTATTAAGCGTAGCCGTCATAGTGTTCACTTCTTCCTTGTTTGCTCAGGAATACGTTGTCAAAGAGCAAATCCCTACCATGGCCATTGGTTTTCAGCCACAGTCCTTTACGTACAACGCTGCTGAAATTGATTTTGATCTGCGGTTGTCGCCTCGAAATTGGCTGACTATTGCGCCAAGGCTTCAGTTTGGAAGTCCGTTGAGCAGCAGCTATTATAGTTTCAATACAGACCCCATTGATTTCATCAAAAATGGGTATGGAGTCGGTTTGACCTACCGTTACTTTCCGGTAACCTCGAGAACCCGAAAACTCACGGATGGTGCAGGCCCATTTGTTTCAGTTGGTCTCGATTACTTGTTGACCAATTATAGCTATCTGGGCGAACGTTACGTCGAAGTTTTGGAACCCTCTACCGGATTCACCATTGAGTCCGGTGTACGTTACAATGAGGCATGCTCTCAATTGGGTTTGTCGGTAAATATTGGCTACAATTGGCGTATCTTTGACATCATGTATCTGGAAGCCTTCTTGGGTGTTGGTGTTAAATCGAGTGATTATGCGTACAATGTTGAAAGACACTTCAATTTGGGCCAAAACTACTGGGATACTGGCTATTCGGGTTATTTCGTATCCAATGGTTTTAGAATCGGGGTCTATTTGAACCGATATAAATACGATTTGAAATAGAAGTGTGACAAAAAACGGACTGTACCTACATATTCCATTTTGCAAAAGCAAATGCTTTTATTGTGATTTTTATTCTGTTTCACAGACGAGTCTGAAGGAGGAGTGGCTGGAAGCCTTGCTGTTGGAACTGAGCGTTGAGCCGGCTTTTCTGGGAACAGAAAGGCCGGTTTTGCGTACCATTTATTTTGGGGGTGGCACGCCGTCGCAGCTTTCTTCGGTCGAATTTGACCAGATCTTCGCAGCGATTGAGGCAAATTTTGATCTTTCTCAATGTGAGGAAATCACGTTGGAGGCCAATCCGGATGATTTGACGCCGGCATATGTCTCCATGTTGCGAAGTTTGCCTTTCAACCGCATCAGCATTGGGGTGCAGAGCTTCGATGATACGGAGCTTCGAGCCATTAACCGGCGACATACGGCTTCCGCAGCTGCAGAAGCTATCCTCGAGTGTTCCCGCCAAGGTTTCGACAACATCAGTTTGGATTTGATGTACGGCTTGCCTGGTCAGACTTTGGAAAGTTTTTTGGTTTCAGTTCAACAAGCAGCGGCATTGCCTGTGAGGCATATTTCGTCCTATTCCTTGAGTTGGGAAGAGGGCTCCGTGCTTTATTCGAAACTGCTAAACGGGGAGCTGAAACAAGCCTCCGAGGAAATCTCCGAAGCTTGCTTTTTCGGAATGAAAGATGTTCTGGAAGCGGCTGGTTTCGAGCAGTATGAATTGTCGAATTTCGCGTTGAAAGGTTTCCAATCCAAACACAATTCCTCGTATTGGGATGGCTCGCTTTATCTGGGAGTGGGGCCTGGTGCGCATTCCTTCAACGGTACGATTCGTCGGTTCAATCCGCCATCGTTGAAGCGCTATATAGAAGGAGTACTACAAGGTTTGGATTTTAGGGGATCGGAAGAGTTAAATGCTTCGACTCAATACAACGACTTCATCATTACGCGTTTACGAACTATGAAGGGGATGAATCTTACCGAATTAGTCCTATTATTCGGATCAGAAAAGCGAGCTTATTGTTTGGAGAATGCAGCACTTAGTATGCTGAACGGCACCTTGGAGCAAGTCGGCGATTGGCTTCGACTTACTCGTAAAGGACTATTTGTATCGGATGCTGTGATGTCCGACCTTTTGGAAGTCTAAGGCCTTTCCAACATATATTGGAGGAGATTCAATTCCCACGCACTCATGGTCGTAGTAATCATATCGGGTCCGGAATAGTAGCGGAACCGTAATTTTTTGCACGTTTTTATATTTTCAAGAGTTTCCGGGTTGAGCGTGTAAGTGAGTTTGTAATATTTGCTGTCACTCTTGTCGTAACCAGTTACCACCGAAACCTTGGACGAGTCGGCGGTGACAATATCTTTGCGTTTTTCTTGAATGCTGGTGAGGCGATCGAACTCCATGTCATCCACCTGTGTTGAATAGGGTTTGCCATCGATGATGAGGTAAACAAGTTTCTCAAGCCTGAAACTATTGACTTGCAACTGGATACGGTCAAAGACTCGAACATTGATCATGCCCGTCGGCCCAGTTTCCTTTAAAATCGTTTGGTTGATGCGCATTAGCGGTGAAGACCATTCTCTGGCCCCATAATATTGAAACTCGGTGCGGTTGCGCTTGGTACCGCTAACTTCGTCCTGTTCGACGATAACGTTTCTGAATATTCCACAACTGTGCAAAGTGCAGGCCGACAGAAGTAACGCAAATGCGAGTGTTGATTTTCTCATGCCATTTCGATTAAAGTTCGAATATAGCAAAAAAACAACGATTTAATGTTAAAATAAAGCTTTATATCAAATAAATTTCTCCAAAGAATTCTGGTCGGTGGAAATCAGGTTTTTCCGTCTGTATGGGGTTCCAGGTCACGTAATGCGGCTGGTCGGTGGCGTCGGCGCATTTGTAGAAATTGCCCAAGATTTTTTCGGGAAGGTTTTCCGGATCGATGTCCATCAACCGGAACGGAATCCGAACGCAGAGTTCCCACGAAAACATCCCGTTTATGGAATTGAAGGCGCGATTGCCGATGCTGGACCAGCGCTCGATTTCCATCATTTCAGCAGGGTTGAGGTAAACAAAATTGTCGCGGGTCTTGAAGTGGCGGGCGGCTTTGCAAACACCGGAACAATTGAATTCGAAGTTGAAGTAGTCGTCGCTGTCGGGAATTTTGACAAAGAATTCGACGCAGCTGTCTTCGTGGACGTTTTCGTTGTCCTTGGTGTTGACGGCGCGAAGGCAATTGCCATGCACTTGGTACAACAAGTACAGGTCGGTTTTGCTGTGTGCGGCACTCACGGTGGTGAGTGGCCGATAACCGTACAAGTGCGGCCAGTTCAGCATTTCTATTGAAAAACGGGTGCCGGATTCGTCAATGTATTCGGCGACTTGCTCCAAAGAAAGCGTTCTCAGGTCGTGCAGGTACGGAATGGATACTGTTTTCATTCCTTTTAATTTCTCTATGGTCTACAATAGTACGGAATTTTGGAGGCAAATGCAAGTTTTGGGGTGTGACATTTTATTGAAAAATGCTTAGCTACCAAAATGTAGGAAATTCATAACTGGCTTTATAAAATTGACAAGCATCTTTGTTTTATATTATGGTAAGTGTCAGTAAATGAATGCTATATAATTTATGGCACGTTGTTTGAACACTAAATTGATTATGAATGGTAAAAAAGTTGTTTGTGCGGTAGGGTTGGTCGTGTCGGCCACGCTTCCGCAAGCAGTCAATAGCCAGAATGTTGTCATTGATGCTGAAATTAGACCTCGAACAGAAATGCGGGACGGTTTCAAAATTCCCAATGCGGAAAGCAAAGACCCTGGTTTTTTCACGAGTCAGCGGACCCGATTGGGTTTGACGTATACTTCGGGTTTACTCAATGCCCAACTGACCCTGCAGGACGCACGCGTTTATGGTCTATTTGCGAATTCAGCCCCGGAGGCGACAACCGGATTGTTCGAAGGTTGGGCTGAACTCGTACTCGTACCAGGAGGAACGTTGAAAGTTGGCCGCCAACAGATCAAATACGACGACAGTCGTCTGTTTTCGGCGCCGGCATGGAGCAATTCGGGAACCACCCACGATTTGGCTTTGTTCAAATACAATCTGAACGATTGGCAATTGCACGCTGGAATGGCCTACAACAACAGTTCAGAAATCGCTTCCGAGACGCTGTATGCCAATACGGTGAAATACCGTTCCATTGCGTTTGCATGGTTGTCGAAAGAGGTGTTCCCAGGCATGAACGCCAGTGCCCTTGTCATTGACGAAGGGCTTCAGGACACGGTAGGGGTAGGGCTCGCTTACAAAAAAATCAAGATGAATCATGCGCTGACGTATGGGGGGAATCTCAAATACCAAACCCCTGGAAACGAATTAAAGGTACTAGGTACTGCCTATTTTCAGTCCGGCAAGAACATCAAAGGCAAGGATATGTCCGGCTCTTTGTACGCTCTGAAGGTGGATTATGCGCCACTTGCCTTTTTGGCTTTCAATGCAGGTGCCGATTATTTTTCGGGGGATGATAAGGCGACGGACGGCATGCAAACGAATTTCAAGAAGCTCTATGGAGCCGATCACACATTCAATGGGGTGATGGACTATTGGGATGCTCCGTTGGATCAGGGTTTGTTGGACTTTTACGGTGGGTTTAGTCCGAAAATCAGTAGGACGTTGAACGGTGATGTTGTCTATCATCTTTTTCAAACGGACAAGGCTTTGTCGAACGGCGGTAAAAAATTGGGTTCGGAACTCGATTTGATTCTGAATTACAAACTGAACGCCCAATCGATGTTTCAAGCCGGTTGGTGTTGGTACTTCACAAACGACAATACCTTGTTGGCTAAGAAGATGGCGGCAGGAACCAAGATCAATTCTCCCCAATGGGCCTATGTGATGCTTACCATCAAGACCACCTTTTTCAATTCAACAACCTTCGTAAAACTTTAAAGACGATGAGAAAATTAGTTTATACCTTGCTGTTTGCCCTGATCGTGGGTTCAACCATGGCTCAGAGAGTCAATGTGGCAGCTGCAGCCAACCTTCGGTACGTATTGGAAGAAATCAAGACGGCCTATCTGAAATCGTATCCCAAGTCCATCATCAACCTGACTTTTGGAAGTTCGGGCACGCTGGTGCAGCAGATTTCCAACGGGGCTGCATTCGACTTCTTCATGGCTGCTGACAATGAGTTCCCCTTAAAATTGAAGGACAAGGGATTGACGACGGGTTCGATGACCACGTATGCTTTCGGAAAACTGGCTTTGTACAGTACCACGTTCGACGTCAACACGTTGGGTCTGGACGTGCTGAAGGATGCTTCGGTGAAACGCATTGCAGTTGCCAATCCGGAAACGGCTCCTTATGGGGAACGTTCCCTCGCATTGATCAAGTCGTTGGGCTTGCAAGAGGCGTTGAAACCCAAGTTGGTCGTAGCTGAGAACATCTCGGCAGCCGGCCAATATGCGTTTACAGGGAATGTGGACGTCGGTTTTATCGCTTTGTCGCTGGCATTGGCACCGGACATGGCCGGTAAGGGTTCCTATTATGTGGTTCCAAAAAAGAGGTATAAGCCCATTGAACAGAGTTGCATCTTGATTAAGCGGTCGGTGCTCAATACCGAAGCGATCCGATTTCGCACGTTCGTACTTTCGAAGGCGGTTCAGCCGCTTTGGGAGAAATTCGGGTATTCACTTCCTAAATGACGGTGAGCGATGGGGGCAGATTCCATTCAAACCATGTTGCTGACGGGCAAACTAGCCACCTGGACTACGGTCCTGCTATTGCTCATCGGATTCCCTTTGGCGTACCTGCTGGCGTACAAACGCTTTTTGTGGAAGCCCTTGTTGGAAGCCCTCATCAACATGCCCATGGTGCTGCCTCCAACCGTCCTGGGTTTTTACATGTTGGTGGCTTACAGCCCTGAGAATGCTTTCGGGCACTTTTTGGAGCAGTATTTCGATTTGCGGTTGGCATTTAGTTTCAACGGTGTGTTGCTAGCCAGCATCGTATTCAGCCTTCCCTTTATGGTGCAACCGTTGCAGAACGGACTGTTGGCCATCCCGGAGAGTTTGAGGGAGGCTTCGAAAACTTTGGGGAAATCGCCGTTGACGACCTTTTTTAGGGTGTTGGTTCCCAATATGGTTCCTTCCATTGTCACGGCGGTGGCCATGACTTTTGCCCATTGCATCGGCGAGTTCGGCGTGGTCATCATGGTTGGAGGGAATATGCCTGGCGAAACACGAGTCGCATCCATTGCCATTTACGATGAAGTCCAGGCGATGAACTATGACACGGCCAATCGGTATTCGATGGTGCTTTTTCTGATATCCTTCGTTCTTTTGACGATTATCTATAGTATGAACTCCCGAAAAAAACGATTTTGAATATGTTGAAAATTTCGATACGGCACGCCATGATTTCAGCAGTAGGTCCATCCATGTTGGAAATCGACACGGAGGTTTCTGCGCAGGAATTTCTTTGCCTTTATGGCCCTTCGGGAGCTGGGAAAACAACGTTGCTCCGAATTGTCGCAGGATTGATCAAACCGGATTTCGGTACGATTGAATTCGGAAATCAAGTCTGGTTTGATTCTAAAGCTTCCATCCATCTGAAACCACAGGAACGCAACATCGGTTTCATGTTTCAGGATTATGCCTTGTTTCCGAACATGTCGGTGGAAGGCAATATTCGGTTTGCACAAAAAAAGAAGGATGTTGAAGCGGTGGATGAACTCATCGGCTTGTTCGACCTCGGAGCATTAACTGGGCGAAAACCGCACCAATTATCTGGGGGGCAGAAACAACGGGTGGCTCTGGCCAGGGCTATGGCGTCTAATCCGGCATTGTTGTTGTTGGATGAACCACTTTCTGCATTGGATTCGGAGATGCGTACTTCCCTGAGAGAGGAAATACGGAAAACGCATCGAAGACTGAATTCCATTACCATGATGGTGAGTCACGACATTCCTGAAGTGCAAAGTCTGGCCAGTTCGGTGATGAAGCTTCGGAATGGAAAAGTGTTGGAAGTGGGGCACCCTAAAAACCTACATTTTGGTAATGAGCCTACCGAACGGTAGCTTTTTTTGTTGCTCCAACAAGCACTGTTCAGCAATAGGAATTTTATTTTGTGAAAATAATCGCATTGTAACCATCTGCTAATTAATTGTATATCCAATCTGCTCTTCCTCTTGTTTAGTGAACGAATGCCTTTGGCACACTTTGTGCTTCCTTTTAAGCGGGTATTCATTTTAAAGTAAAAAAGATGAGAAAGATTGCAATTTATGGTAAGGGCGGCATTGGTAAAAGTACCACTACGCAGAACACAGTGGCTGGGCTGGCCGAACTGGGTAAAAAAGTAATGGTTGTGGGCTGTGATCCGAAAGCGGATTCAACACGCTTGTTGTTGCACGGTCTGGCACAAAAAACAGTATTGGACACTCTTCGCGACGAGGGTGAGGACATCGATTTGGACGATGTATTGAAACCTGGTTTCTTGGAAACCAGTTGTGTTGAATCTGGTGGTCCTGAACCAGGCGTCGGTTGCGCTGGTCGTGGCATCATCACTTCCATCAATTTGTTGGAACAACTCGGCGCGTACGATGCCGAAAAGCAGTTGGATTATGTGTTTTACGACGTACTTGGTGACGTAGTCTGCGGCGGTTTCGCCATGCCGATCCGTGACGGTAAAGCGGAGGAAGTTTACATTGTTTGCTCCGGAGAAATGATGGCCATGTATGCTGCCAACAACATTTGCAAGTCCATCGCCAAATTCGGTAAAGTGGGTACGGTTCGTCTGGGTGGTCTTATTTGCAACTCCAGAAAAGTGGACAACGAATCGAACATGATTCAAGAGTTTGCCAAAAAACTGGGAACACAAATGATCCATTTCGTACCTCGTGACAACATGGTTCAGCATGCAGAGATCAATCGTAAGACGGTTATTGATTATGCTCCCGAACATGTTCAGGCCGACGAATATCGTGCTTTGGCCAGAAAAATCAACGACAATACCATGCATGTGATTCCTACGCCGTTGGCAATGAATGAGTTGGAAGAGCTTTTGGTTGGATTTGGGATTATGAACTAAAGAAATAGGAGGTAAAATCATGTTTTTGTTAAGAGCAATTGTTCGTCCGGAGAAATCATCCGTAGTTATGAAAGCCCTGTTTGATGCAGGTTTCCCGGCTGTCACCAAATTGTCCGTTTTCGGTCGTGGTAAGCAGCGTGGTATTAAAGTGGGTAATGTCACCTACGATGAGCTTCCCAAAGATTTGTTGATGATAGTCATCCCCGAAAAAGACAAGGATTTCGTGATTGAAACCATTATGGATGCAGCGCGTTCGGGTGACAAAGGCCAGTTTGGTGATGGTAAGATCTTCGTGACCAAGGTAGAGGAAAGCTACACCATTTCCAGTGGAAACCTAGATAAATAAAGCGTACCACTATGAAACTGATACTGGCAATTATTCGTATCGCCATGATGGCCGATACGAAGCTGGCACTTTCCGACGCTGGTCTGCCGTCCTTTACCGCCATGCCTGTCATGGGCAGGGGAAGAGGGCACGGTGACTTGGAAAAGGCCCCATTCGTGGACCCCGAGCTTAGGGAACTCATCCAAGAGATGCCGCGTTTGAAATCCAAGCGCATGATTACGCTGGTCGTGACAGACGACAAAAAAGACTTGGCTGTTGAAACCATCATCAAGGCCAATCAGTCCGGACACAGCGGAGACGGAAAAATTATTGTGATCAATACGGTTGACTCCGTTCGTGTTCGCACAGGAGAAACCGGTGATCTCACACTTGACTAAAGGAGGTTTTCAATATGAGAAAGAATATTATAGAAACACCGGATCTGAGTACGTTCAAGGACCAGATTCTGGAGATTTATCCAAAAAAAGTAGGAAAGAAACGGTCAAAATCCATCGTAGTCAACGACCCGGACACCATTCCTCAGATCCAGGCCAATGTCCGTACCATTCCGGGAATCATCACCCAACGAGGTTGTACGTATGCCGGTTGTAAAGGTGTGGTTCTTGGACCGACCCGTGACATCGTAAACATCACGCATGGTCCCATCGGTTGTGGTTATTATTCTTGGCTAACGCGCCGGAACCAGACCAGACCCGAAACGGAAATGGAGGAAAACTTCATTCCATATAGTTTTTCAACCGATATGCAGGACTCCAACATCGTGTTCGGCGGTGAGGAAAAACTGAAACAAGCCATTCGGGAAGCGTATGAACTGTTTCATCCCAAAGGCATCGCTATCTTTTCAACGTGTCCTGTCGGTCTGATTGGTGACGACGTGCATCGTGTAGCCAGACAAATGACCGAAGAAATTCCTGGTGTGAACATCTTTGGATTCTCTTGCGAAGGCTACCGTGGCGTCTCCCAATCGGCTGGACACCATATTGCCAACAACGGTTTGTATAAGAATCTGATTGGTAGGGATGATACGGTGGAAGGCAAGTACAAATTCCGTGTCAACGTTTTGGGCGAATACAACATCGGTGGTGACGCTTTTGCCATCGAGGAATTGTTCGACAAATGCGGCATCGAATTGGTTTCGACCATGTCTGGAAACTCTACGCTGAAGAAGTTTGAAACAGCACATACGGCCGATTTGAGTTTGGTCATGTGCCACCGTTCCATCAATTATGTGGCCGAAATGCTGGAAACGTCGTTTGGAGTACCCTGGACAAAGGCCAACTTTATTGGTGCGGATGCTACGGCGAAATCCCTTCGCAAAGTCGGCCAGTATTTTGGAGACCAAGAACTGATTGATCGGATTGAAAGGGTCATTGCCGAAGAAATGCTTGCCGTCAATGCTGCTGTTGAGCAGGCAAAACTGAAAACAAATGGTAAGACCGCCATGCTTTTTGTGGGTGGCTCACGCGCTCACCATTATCAGGAACTGTTTACCGAACTGGGCATCAAGACGCTTTCAGCCGGTTATGAATTCGGTCACCGCGACGATTACGAAGGTCGTCGAGTCATTCCGACCATCCAGATCGACGCCGATAGCCGCAACATTGAGGAAATTACGGTAACGCCAGATGCAACCCGTTTCAACCCTCGCAAGACGGAAGAAGAATTGGAAAAACTGAAGGCCGAAGGCATGGAGTTCAACAACTACGATGGTTTGATGGTCGATATGTCAAAAGGAATGCTGGTCATTGACGATTTGAGCCATTACGAAATGGAAAAACTCATCGAGCTCTACCATCCCGATATTTTCTGTGCCGGTATCAAGGAAAAGTATGTGGTCCAAAAGATGGGAATTCCCCTCAAGCAGCTCCACAACTACGATTCCGGAGGTCCGTATGCCGCATTCGAAGGTGCCATCAACTTCTACAAAGACATTGAGATGATTGCTTGCAGTACCATTTTCAAGCAACTGAAAGCTCCCTGGGAGCGGGAGGATTTTGTGGAAGCCGAATATGTATTCAACTAATTAATACGACGCATTATGTTACTAAAACATACAACAGGGCTGGAGATAGATCGCAAAGCCCTGACCATCAACCCCGCCAAGACCTGTCAGCCGATTGGTGCCATGTATGCCGCATTGGGCATCCACGGTTGCCTGCCGCACAGTCATGGCTCGCAAGGTTGCTGCTCCTACCACAGGAGCGCCTTGTCTAGGCATTTCAGAGAGCCGGTCATGGCAGCAACCAGTTCGTTCTCGGAAGGGTCCTCCGTTTTTGGCGGATCGGCCAACCTTTTGCAGGCTATTGACACCATGTTTTCGGTTTACAGCCCTGAAGTGGTTGCCATTCACACGACTTGCCTTTCGGAAACCATCGGTGACGACTTGAATCAAATTGTTTCAAAAGCAGGCGATGACGGCAGTGTTCCCGACGGCAGGCATGTAATTTATTGCAATACACCCAGTTATGTGGGTACGCATGTGACCGGTTATTCCAATCAGGTGGCCGCTATGGTGAAGTTTTTTGCCACGGCAACTCCGAAAAAACGCAATGTTGTGAACCTCGTGGCCGGCTGGATGGAGCCTTCAGACATGGGTGAGATTAAGAGATTGGCTTCGGTCATGGAGGCACGCACCATTATGTTTCCCGATTTGACTGGCGTGTTGGATGCTCCGCTCACAGGAACGTACAAGATGTACCCGGAAGGTGGAACCACTGTTTCTGACTTGAAGCTCGTAGGCGACAGCAAGTTTACGCTTGGATTGGGCAAGTACAGCACCGAGGACACCTGCATCAAGTTGGAGAACAAGTGTAAGGTGAAATTTGAAACACTCGATATTCCCATTGGTTTTAAGGCTACCGACCGTTTTTTGATGTCTCTCAGCCGTCATGCCAACCTGCCCATTCCCGATTCGCTCACGACCGAACGCGGACAACTCTTGGACCTCATTTCCGATTCATCCAAGCTCCTTTATGGTAAGCGGGTGGCATTGTGGGGTGATCCTGACACCTTGATTCCCTTGGTGGAGTTTCTGGTGAGCATGGACATGAAGCCGGTTTATGTGGTAACGGGTACTCCTGGAAAGCACTTTGACGAACGCATGTCGGAACTGCTTAAGGATATTCCCGAAGCCAAATTCAAGAGTGGCGAAATGGCCGATATGTTTCGTTTGCATCAGTGGATCAAGCAGGAAGGGGTAGACCTTTTGATTGGGAACACCTATGGTAAATACATTGCTCGAGACGAAAATACGCCGTTTGTACGCTTCGGTTTCCCCATTGCGGACAGACCTGGGCACAACTACTTTGCTAAAACCGGCTATGTTGGTGCGGCAAATCTGGCCAATCAAATCCTCCAAGCATTGCTCGATCATTTGGATCGGTGCTGCCTTGAAGAAAAGGTAGAATTCCAGCTGTAGAGGCAGCTTAGCATGCATTTTCTTCTTTTTTATAGTACGGATTCTATACCTGTGAAGGTGTTGGGTTTGGAATAACGGGAGTGAACCCGGAGTTTCGATAAGGTTTTTAAAGTTACCCGATCGGTCAATAGGTTTACTCCCGTCATTTTCGCTCCCCTCATTTTCTATGGTTTACACCTAAAAATTGGATTATGGCTCAAATATTGGACGAAAGGCTGAATCAGGTTTCGGTGGCGGGCGCCAGTGAGCGGACCATCGACTGTGGCAAGGCCAGCCTTGCCGGTAGTGTGAGCCAACGTGCCTGTGTATTCTGCGGTTCGCGGGTGGTTTTGTACCCCATCGCCGACGCCTTGCATGTGATACATGGCCCCATCGGTTGCGCTGCCTATACTTGGGATATCCGGGGTTCCCTTTCTTCTGGCCCCGAGTTGCATCGACTCAGTTTTTGCACGGATCTGCAAGAAAAGGATGTCATTTTTGGGGGAGAACCAAAACTGTTAGCCTCACTGGATGAATTGATTGACAAACATCGGCCCAAAGCGGCTTTTGTCTATACGACCTGCATCGTAGGCATCATCGGTGACGATGTGGAACGCATCTGCAAGCAACTTGCTGCTGAAAAAGGGATTCCTGTCATTCCCGTTCAGGCTCCTGGTTTTCAAGGTTCCAAAAAGGACGGGTATAAGGTGGCATGCGAGTCCATCTTTCAGTTGGTCGGAACCCTGGACAGACCGACTCCGGCCAAAAGTATCAATATCTTGGGAGATTTCAACTTGGCAGGTGAACTTTGGATTTTGCTGGATTATTACAAACGCATGGGCGTCCATGTCAATGCCACCATCACGGGTGACGGACGTGTCGATGATATTCGAAATGCACACAATGCTTCGTTGAACGTGGTTCAATGTTCGGGTTCGATGAATTATTTGGCTAAAATGATGAAGGATGAATACAACATTCCTTCCATGCGGGTTTCCTACTTCGGAATCGAAGACATGAGCGATGCGCTTTATGATGTGGCTCGCTTTTTCAAGGACGAAGACATGATGGACAAAGCGCGTCAGCTCGTTCGGGAAGAATTCGCACGATTGATGCCACAGTTGGCATGGTATAAGGAGCGATTGACTGGTAAGAAGGCAGCCATCTATGTTGGCGGTGCATTTAAAGCCATATCATTGGTGAAGGCGTTGAGACTCATTGGTGTGCAAACCGTTATAGTCGGTTCTCAAACAGGTACGACGGAAGATTACGAGCTCATAAAAAACCTGTGCGAGGAGGGCACCATCATTGTGGACGACTCCAATCCGGTTGAACTTGCCCATTTTGTCAAGGAAAAGCAAGCAGACATCTTTATCGGCGGGGTCAAAGAACGCCCCATCGCTTATAAGATCGGTTTAGGGTTCTGCGATCACAATCATGAACGAAAAGAAGCGCTTGCCGGATACGAAGGCATGATCAATTTTGCCAAGGAAATTTACGCCACGGCCCTAAGTCCGGTTTGGCAATTCACCCGAAAAAAATAAACAACATGATAGCGGCTAAAGAAATCAAATCGTATTCCTCCTCCAGAAATTCCTGCAAGCTCTGTGCTCCGCTGGGTGCATCGCTGGTATTCAAGGGGATAGAAGGCTGTGTGCCGCTCATTCACGGCAGTCAAGGTTGCGCCACCTACATACGCCGATACATGATCAGCCATTACAAGGAGCCGGTCGATATCGCATCCAGTAATTTCAGCGAAGAATCAACGGTTTATGGTGGTAGCAAGAACTTCATCATGGGCATCGACAACATCATTAAGCAATACAAACCTGAAGTCATTGGCATTGCTTCCACCTGTCTGTCCGAAACCATTGGGGAAGACATCCCTGGTCACATTCGAAATTATAAAGAATTGCACGAAGAAGATGGGTCTGCGATGCCGATTTTTATCCATACTTCCACACCCAGCTACTGTGGTAGCCATGCGGATGGCTTTCACAATACGGTTGTTTCTGCCCTGAAATCATTGGCGAAATATGACAAGAAGGGTGAATCCATTACGGTTTTGCCTGGCATGGTCACACCGGCAGACATTCGGTATTTGAAGGAAATTCTTACTGATTTTGGTGCGAAACACAGCATTTTTCCGGATTACAGCGAAACGCTGGATAATGTCTATACCTCCGAATATCAATTGATTCCATCTGGTGGAACAACCATTCCCGAACTGGTTTCCATCGGAGATTCAAAAGCGGTGATAGAGTTCGGCACTGTTTTCAACCGAGGATATCTGAAGGCTAGGCCAGCTGCTGCATTGCCAACGGCAGGCGAATGGTTGGAGTCCACCTTTTACTTTAAAAACCACCCGATGACCATGCCAATCGGCCTAAATGCTTCCGACCGGTTTATGGATGCTTTGCAAGAAATCACGGGTATGGAAATGCCTGTGAAATACCAAAAGGAACGTGGCCGATTGGTCGATGCGTATGTGGATGCGCACAAGTATGTTTTTGGAAAGAAAGCATTGCTTTATGGCGAAGAAGACTTGGTGACCGCGCTGGCAGACTGGTTGACCGAGATTGGCATGGAACCGCTTTGGATGAAGGATACCGACTTCGAAACGTTGCGGGAACGCTCGGAGGAGTTTCAGCCAGACATTCTGATTGGAAACAGCAAGGGCTATTACATTGCCCGCGAACGTAAGATTCCACTGGTTCGTCTGGGATTTCCCATTCACGACCGTTTCGGAGCCTCTCGAATCCATCAGATTGGTTATCGAGGCACCCAAGCGCTCTTCGATTTAGTGGTCAATGCGTTGATAGAATACAAACAAGAAAACTCGCCCATCGGGTACAAATACATTTGAGTCATGGAAGAAAAAACAACCCTAGCTCACCCTTGCTTTGACGAGGAAGCCAAACATACCAACGCGCGTGTTCACCTGGCAGTTGCTCCCAAATGCAACATTCAGTGCAATTACTGCAACCGAAAATACGATTGCGTCAACGAAAGCCGCCCTGGGGTCACTTCGTCCATGCTGACACCGGGTCAAGCGGCGGGTTATTTGAGAGAATTGGATACTCGGCTGGACAACTTGGCTGTGGTGGGTATTGCTGGGCCTGGTGATCCGTTTGCAAACCCCGAGGAAACACTGGAAACAATGCGTCGTGTCAAAGCGGATTTCCCAGAAAAGATTTTCTGCCTGTCTACCAACGGGTTGGATTTAGAACCATACATCGATGAGATTGCTGAACTCGGCGTTTCTCACGTGACGCTCACCATCAATGCGGTGGATCCTGTGGTCACTGCGAAAATTTACAAATGGGTGCGTTTTGGCAAACATGTTTATCGGGGTGAAGAGGGTGCAAAACTGCTTTTGGAACGCCAATTGGCATGTATTCCTTTACTGAAGGCCAAGGATATTACGGTAAAAATCAATTCCATCATCATACCCGGTATCAACGAAGACCACATTGAGGAAGTAGCCCGTGTTTGTGCTGGTCTCGGTGCCGATGTCATCAACTGCATTCCGCTTATTCCGACAGCAGATACGCCTTTTTCCGAGGTGGAAAAACCCGATGCCAAGATGATTTTCAGGGTTCGAACCTTGGCTTCAGAGCATTTGAAACTCATGAGTCATTGTGCCCGATGCCGTGCCGATGCCGCTGGATTGCTCGGTCAAGATTTGTCCGAAGTGCATGCCTTGATGAAGGAATATGCCTCCAGGCTCGATCTGGATACAACCGACCGTCCGTACGTGGCCGTTGCGACCAACGAAGGGCTTCTGGTGAACCAGCATTTGGGTGAGGCGAGTTCCTTTTACGTGTACCGGCAAACGCCCAAGGGTTTCCAATTTGTTTCTGAAAGGGTTGCTCCAAAACCGGGTTCTGGAGACCAACGGTGGGTTGATATGGCAAGAATTCTTAAAGACTGCCGAGCCTTGTTGGTGAGTGGAGTAGGGGAAACGCCCAAATCCATTTTGAAATCCTGCGGCGTGCATGTGGTGGAAATGACTGGCCTGATTGATGAGGGTCTGGAAGGAATTTACAACAATAGGGTCATCCGTTCCATGGCCAAACCTGACGCTTTCAAATGTGGAACATCTTGCAAGGGGACAGCATCAGGCTGCGCCTAAAAAATTTAAAAAAATAATAAATTATGAAAAAGCCTGCTTATCACATTTTAGTTTGTAATTCGTATCGAGTGTCTGGGGATGCTCAGGGTGCCTGTAATAAAAAGGGAGCTGCCGGTTTGTTGCAGTACATTTCGGAAGAAGCCTCCGATCGAGGTTTGGACGTTGCCGTGAGCACCACTGCTTGTTTGAATGTTTGCTCCCAAGGGCCAGTCATGGTGGTGCATCCCAATAATTTCTGGTATGGAGCGGTGGATTCGGAAGAAGTCATTGACGAAATATTGGATGCTTTGGAAAACGATGAGGCTTGTGTAAAATACCTAATAAGCGACTAGTTATGAGAGTATTGCCCTACTTCATCGATACGACGCTCCGGGATGGTGAACAAGCCCCCGGTGTCGTATTTTCGCTCCCCGAAAAGTTGCGCATTGCCGCCCTGCTGGAAGGAGCTGGCTTACCTGAATTGGAAGTAGGGACACCAGCCATGGGTAGGACAGAGGTTCAAGATATCCGCACGATTTGCCAGACAGGATTTGCCTTTAAAACCTTGGTTTGGTGTCGAGCAACGCAGAACGATCTACTTTTAGCCGAAAAAACAGGTGCGAACGGCGTGCATGTTTCTTTTCCCGTTTCTGAAATACTGATGAAAGCAATGGGTAAAGATAGAAGCTGGATTTTTTTGCAAATGCAGAAACTCATTGGGCAAGCCTTGAATCATTTTGATTATGTGACAGTCGGTGCTCAGGATGCTTCTAGGGCAGAACCCGAGTTCCTGAAAGAATTCACACAGGCAGTCCGATGCTTTGGTGCTAGTCGGATCCGTTTGGCAGACACGGTTGGCTTACTAAATCCATTTACCACGACGCGTCTGGTTCAAGATGTCCGGAACATCGACCCGGATTTCTCCATCGAGTTTCACGGGCACAACGATCTAGGTATGGCTACAGCCAATACGCTCGCCGCCTGGATGGCGGGCGCAGACTGTTTGAGCACCACCGTGAATGGATTGGGAGAGCGTGCTGGCAATGCAGCCATGGAAGAAGTGGCAATGGCCTTGGAACTAAGTGCTGGTAAGGCTTGTGGCCTAAGAACCGAACGATTTTCGGTGCTTAGCCAATTCGTGTCCGAAGTCTCCAATCGACCAAACAGTGTCTCCAAACCCGTAACCGGAAGTCTGGTCCTTTCACACGAAAGTGGCATCCACACAGGTTGCCTGCTTAAAAACAGGTCGACCTACCAACTTATTGATGCACAACGAATAGGCCGTGAGGAACAGGCACTCATCATTGGTAAGCATAGTGGAAAAGAAACGCTGCGACACTTTTTAGCAGACGCAGACATTCCATACAACGAGGAGCAAGTCGAAGAGCTGATCGCTCAGGTCAAAACCTTTTCTGAAAGACTCAAAAGAAGCCTAAGCAAGGAGGAATTATTCAACCTCCATAAACAAGTATCACACCAAAAAAGTACGAATCATGTCCATGTATTCCAACCAGCCTGAACCAGAAATGAAGGCCCAAGCGCTTTCCTGCCTCAAGTATGCGAACGGATTTTACAAAACGTTTCAAGGAAGTCTAAACAAGCCCAACAATCGATTCGACAACGACCTTCTATATAATTTTGCTGTGATGAGCGTTGAAAAATATTTTGTCGCACTGTTGGCCCGATACGATTGGAACGGAACGCACCACATGCCGCTTGGTTTGTACAAAGAAGCAGCCGATTTTGAACCCGAACTCACGGAAAACATGCGAAAAACAGCCATTCTGGTGGGTAAGTTCGAGGCAATTTGCTCGCTGGACGGTTTTGGATATCGTACCCCGACCTCAGAAGACCTGCAAATGATGTCCACTGGCATTCAAGAAATTAAATTGCTGGTAGAAAAACGATTGGCCGAAATCTAGGCTGGAAACAGCAGGAACCAGGCATGCAGTTCGTGTACGTTGTTGGCTTGTTCGTAGCTTTGGCATTTCAAAAGCAACGAACGGTAAGCATCTTCGAATTCTTCAAAGGTAAATGTCAGCCCTTTCTTTGAAAGCGCATCCAACAAGTCGTCGCGGGTTTTGCTGGAATAGTAACTTTTGCGGAGTTCGGCATCCGACTCCACTTTGCGTAAAAAAATCAAGGCATTTTGGATGCTCATTTTAGATCGGTCGTATCACACACCGTTTCACAACTTTCGCAGCCGCCTTTGCAGCCCTGAGCTTCGGCCATCAATTCGTTCATGCCGAATTTGGGGAGCCGAGCTGCCTTCCACAAACTCAGATTGTACCGTAAATTAGAACCTTGTGCCCTGTAAACGTTGAAGCCCTTGTTGACCAAGACTTTCAACGCCATGGGGTGCATGTTCACAGAAAAGATATCCGTGACCGATTTTTTTTCCAAAGCTGGCAGCAGGTCGCCCAGATTTCCGGCTAGGTCGCTTACTTTATGCCATTGAAGTTCGGCCGTGTCGTTGTCGAAAAGGCAAAGGTGTCCGTTGGCATCCAACGTTTTGGCAATGTTGTGGCGGCCAGCGTCCGAGTTCTTAACAGGTATGGCTATGCGCATGATTCAATGAGTTAGTAGTGTTCCTTCTTTGTTTTAAAACGCTTTTGGTCAATGTCGTAGGTTTTTATTCGGATGCCCATGATGCGCTCCGTGATGCCCAAACTTTCGGCAGCTTTGGCTCCGTTTCCTTTGGAGGCGATGAGTGCGTCGATGATAATTTGTTTTTCGATCTTCCCAAGGATAATGTCAAGGGAGCCCGACTGAGCCGTCTGGCTTGAAGTCGCGGTTTGCAACGTCGGCGGCAGGTTGTTGGTTCGTATCACTTCGTCGGTGCTCAATATGCAAGCACGTTCCATGCAGTTTTCCAGTTCGCGGATGTTGCCCGGCCAATGATACACCATCAACGAGTCGATGGCCATGGTGGTGATCCGCTTGATTTTTTTCCCATGCTTTTTGTTGAACTTCTCGATGAAGAAATTCGCCAGCACCGGAATATCATTGATTCGTTCTCGCAAGGAAGGGATGTAAATGGGGAATACATTGATTCGGTAGTACAAGTCTTCCCTGAATTCATTTTTAACGATGAGTTCTTCCAAATTCCGGTTCGTAGCACAAAGTATCCGAACATCCACATGAATGGGTTTCGTGCTGCCGACGCGTTCGATTTCCCGCTCTTGCAAAACACGCAAAAGTTTTACCTGTATCACCGGTGGTATGTCCCCGAACTCATCTAAAAAGATGGTACCTCCGTTAGCTGCCTCGAATCGACCGATTCGTTGGGTGCTAGCACCTGTGAAGGAGCCTTTTTCGTGCCCAAATAGCTCGCTCTCGATGAGGCTTTCGGGCAAGGCTGCACAGTTTACCTTAATAAACGGCTTGTTTTTCCGAAGGCTGTTGTAATGGATGGCATCGGCCACCAACTCTTTCCCAACACCGCTTTCACCGCGTATCAATACGGTTGCATCGGTTGGAGCCACGCTTTCGATCAAGGAAAAAACGTCGTTCATCTTGCCCGAATTACCGATGATCTGCTCCGGATTGATGATGTTGCGAAGCTCGCCTTTCAAGTTTCTGTTTTCATTCCGCAATTGCTCCAACTCTTCGGCATATTCCTGCCGCCTGCGCATGGTTCGGCCTATCATGGAACCTACGATTTTGAGCAGCCGCTCGTCGTAATCGAAGGAAACTACCCTTTCGTAGATCTTGTGGAAACTCAGCGTTCCGATGATCTCATCCTTGTATCGTATTGGTGTGCAAATGAACGACACATCCAATCCGTTGATGCGAAGCGGCGCCTGAGTCAAGTTCAAAAACTTCCTGGAGTCGGCAATTTTCGGTATGCGTACGGTTTCGCCATCCTGAATGACTTTACCGATAATCCCTTCTCCGATGCGGTAAACCACTTTTTCCTTATCCTGTGGCCGAATGCCATACGCACCTTCAATTCGTATGACTTGATTCTCCCGATTCAGGATGGTCAGCAAAATGCGTTCAGCACTCAAATGCTCGGCCAATATTCGGATGACTTCGTCCAAATCAATATCCTTGTTACTCAGCAAGAAGCTAAGCTCAAGCAAGACATCCAGCTCTTTCGCTCCGTAGCAATCGGGCCGGTTTAATTTACAAAAAGAACCAATACTATCCATTTTACCTTACAAAATAACACACATAACCTATTAATGCTGTCATTATGCATACAAAAATACAAAAAATACTGACATAATGGATTTAATAAAGTTGTTTTGTGTGTTTTTTTGATATTTTTGTCCGAGGAAGGTGTTTGTAAGCTGTTTTTCCACTTCGATTTCTGCAAAGTTTTACCTACCTTTGCACCATCAAAGCAACCCCATCAACACTATGATTCAATTCTTTAGTACACAGGCCAATAGCATTATTGCTGTGCAGGCTCCCCGTGTTTTTACCGAGGCTGAAACCGCTAAGCTGGTCTGGCTTTTTAGCGATGCAAAACCGTTGGACGAGCAAATTTTGTCCGGAATCTTTGTCGGCCCCCGTCGTGAAATGATAACTCCTTGGAGCACCAACGCGGTTGAAATCGCAGCCAATCTGGGTGTTGAAGGCCTACTTCGCATGGAGGAATTCTATCCCGTTTCCTCCGAAGAAGCCGAGCACGACAGCATGCTGCAACGCATTTTTAAAGGCTTGAATCAAGACCTTTTCACCATCTCCAAACAACCGGAACCGATCTTATCGATTTCGGACATCGCCGCCTTCAATGCACAGGAGGGTTTGGCCCTTAGTCCAGAAGAAATTTCCTACTTGGACGATGTTGCCATCAAGATGGGCCGCAAGCTCACTGATAGCGAAGTGTTTGGTTTCTCCCAAGTAAATTCGGAACATTGCCGACACAAGATATTTGGTGGTCAATATATTATAGATGGTGAAGAAAAGCCTTCTTCCCTGTTTGAACTCATTAAAAAGACTTCGGCCATCAATCCCAATCGGTTGGTTTCCGCTTATAAGGACAATGTGGCTTTTAACGAAGGCCCTGTCATCGAGCAGTTTGCACCTGCCACTTCCGATAAACCCGATTATTTCGAGATCAAAGATTTTGCCTCTGTTATTTCTTTGAAGGCCGAAACCCATAATTTCCCGACTACGGTCGAACCCTTTAACGGAGCAGCTACCGGTACCGGTGGAGAAATCCGCGACCGTCTGGGTGGTGGCAAGGCTTCCTTGCCCATCGCAGGAACGGCCGTTTACATGACATCCTACCCCCGCACCGAACCGGACCGCGAGTGGGAACAATCCATGGAAGAACGCCCTTGGTTGTATCAAACGCCTGAACAAATTCTGATCAAGGCTTCCAACGGGGCCAGTGATTTCGGGAACAAATTTGGGCAACCCCTTATTTGCGGTTCCTTGCTGACGTTTGAACATGCTGAGAATGCGAAGCGTTTCGCTTACGATAAAGTGATCATGCTAGCCGGCGGTGTCGGTTTCGGAAAAAAAGTCGATGCGCTGAAGGGTGAACCCAAAGTGGGCCAGAAAGTGGTGCTGCTGGGTGGTGACAACTACCGCATCGGGATGGGTGGCGGCGCCGTTTCCTCCGTGGAAACCGGACAATACTCCTCAGGAATTGAACTGAACGCCGTTCAACGTGCCAACCCCGAAATGCAGAAACGTGCCGCGAACGTGATTCGCGCCCTGTCTGAACTCGATAACAATCCCGTCGTTTCCATCCATGACCACGGTGCAGGCGGCCATCTGAACTGTCTTTCCGAATTGGTGGAAGCTACCGGAGGTAAGATTGACATGAGCAAATTGCCCATAGGTGATCCGACGCTTTCAGCCAAGGAAATCATCGGCAACGAGAGCCAGGAACGCATGGGCTTGCTGGTGAATGCAGAAGATATTGATTTCATCAAACGCGTTGCCGATCGTGAACGTTCCCCGATGTATGTGGTGGGCGAAACGACTGGTGACCATCTATTTGTATTTGAACAAGCTGACGGCCAGAAACCAATGGACTGGCGTCTGGATTATATGATTGGTAAACCGCCGCGCACCATTATTACCGACACAACTTTGAACGAAACGTTCGAACCGGTAACTTACGAAGCTTCCTTATTGGACGAATACGTGGAAACTGTGCTTCAACTCGAAGCAGTTGCTTGCAAAGACTGGCTCACCAACAAGGTGGACCGTTCGGTAACTGGTAAAGTGGCTCGCCAACAGTGTGTAGGTGAAATTCAACTTCCGCTCGCCGATTGTGGCGTGGTTGCATTGGATTACCGTGGCAAAGCCGGTATCGCAACATCCATCGGACATGCGCCTCAGGCTGCCTTGGCCGATCCGGCTGCAGGTTCTGTTTTGGCAATTGCCGAAGCCCTGACCAACATCGTTTGGGCGCCGTTGAAAGAGCAGATTGACAGTGTATCGCTTTCAGCCAACTGGATGTGGCCCTGCAAGAATCCTGGTGAAGATGCCCGCTTGTACAAAGCTGTCGAAGCCGCTTCCGATTTTGCCATTGCACTGGGTATCAACATTCCAACAGGTAAGGACTCCTTGTCAATGACGCAGAAATACGGTGATGAAAAGGTTTTCTCACCAGGAACAGTCATCGTTTCAGCCGGAGCCGAGGTTTCGGACGTGAAGAAAGTGTTGACGCCGGTTTTGGTGAACAACCCCAATTTCCCCTTATACCACCTGGATTTTTCCTTCGATACATTGAAACTGGGCGGTTCCGCTTTTGCGCAGTCTTTGAACAAAATTGGTGACGAAGTACCCACCGTGACCAAACCCGAATATTTCCGTGAAGCATTCAACGCTGTTCAACATTTTATTGAACAAAACTGGATTGTTGCCGGACACGATATTTCAGCCGGAGGTCTCATCACTGCCATGCTCGAGATGTGTTTCGCCAATGTGGACGGTGGCCTTGAAATCAACCTGGACGGTGTTGCCGAAGAGGATTTGATCAAGATTCTGTTTGCTGAAAACCCAGGCGTACTGATTCAGGCTCGCGAACCGCAGAAAGTAGAAAAATACCTGCACGAAAACGGACTTGGTTTCGCCTTTTTGGGTGTTCCTGCCGAAGAACGTCAGATTTTGATCGAAAAAGATGGTGCGCAATACGACTTCTTCATCGACCATTTGCGTGATGTTTGGTTTGAATCTTCCTATTTGTTGGAACGCAGACAAAGCGGCGTGAAAGCTGCTACGGCTCGCTTTGAAAACTACAAATTGCAACCGCTGGAATTCGTTTATCCTAAGACGTTTAACGGCAAACTCTCCAAATACGGCATTTCCCCAGATCGTCGCACGAAAACAGGCACTCGCGCTGCCATCATCCGTGAAAAGGGTGTGAACGGCGACCGTGAAATGGCCTATACCTTATATTTAGCTGGTTTCGACGTGAAAGACGTTCACATGACAGACTTAATGTCTGGCCGTGAAACGTTGGAGGATGTGAATATGATCGTCTTTGTGGGCGGTTTCTCCAACTCCGATGTGCTTGGTTCCGCCAAGGGCTGGGCTGGTGGCTTCCTATTCAATGAAACTGCCCGCAAGGCGCTGGATGCCTTCTATGCCCGTGAAGACACGCTAAGCCTTGGAATCTGCAACGGTTGCCAATGTCTGGTTGAACTCGGTCTGGTTTATCCGGAACACGAGCAGATGCCTAAGATGCTGCACAACGAATCGCATAAGTTTGAGTCTGAATTCGTTACCGTGACTATTCCTGAAAACCATTCGGTGATGCTGAGCTCTCTGGCTGGCAGCAAGCTGGGTGTTTGGGTGGCTCACGGAGAAGGCAAGTTCAGCCTGCCATACTCCGAAGAGCAGTATCACATCATCGCCAAATACAACCATGCCGCTTATCCGGCTAATCCCAACGGTTCCGACTATGCCACGGCTGGTATCTGTTCCGCTGATGGCCGTCATCTGGCCATGATGCCGCATCCCGAACGCGCGATCTTCCCTTGGCAGAACGCGAATTATCCGCTTGATCGGTTGAATTCGGATCAAGTGACACCGTGGATCGAAGCGTTCGTAAATGCCCGCAAATGGGTTGAAGAAAAAACAAAATAAATGGCTATACTCGGTAAAGTCAACCCACTCAAGGTGGTGAAAGTCGTAGACTTCGGTGTCTACCTGGACGGCGGAAGCGACGGTGAAATCCTGTTGCCCAAGCGCTACGTTCCTGAAGTCTGTGAGATTGGCGATGCCGTGCCGGTGTTCATCTACAACGATTCCGAAGATAGGCTCATTGCCACCACAGAGAAACCCTACGTTATGGTCGGCGAATTCGCCGCACTGGAAGTGGTGGAAGTCAACGAAGTGGGCGCTTTCCTAGATTGGGGGCTGATGAAGAACCTGATGGTGCCTTTTCGCGAGCAAAAAATCAAGATGGAAGAAGGCCGCCGATATCCGGTGTTCGTCTTCGTAGATTTCGACAGTAAACGGATAACGGCTTCAGCCAAGATCGAGAAGTTCGTGGACGAAAGCAAACCGGAGCTGGAAGTGGGGCAGGAGGTTGACCTTTTGATCTACAAGAAAACGGACATGGGCTGGAAAGCGGTTATCAACCAGCAATATACAGGCGTACTTTACGACAATGAAATCTTTAAGGAAATCCATACCGGTGAGACGATGAAGGGTTTCGTGAAGCAGATTCGCCCCGACGACAAGATTGATTTGATGTTGCAGAAGGCTGGTTTCGAAAAGATCGATGACTTTGCGCTGAAGCTGCATGCCTTGCTGAAGGAAGCCGATGGTTTCCTGCCGTTTACGGACAAGAGCCTTGCGGATGACATCTACGAAGAGTTCGGCATTAGCAAGAAGACGTTTAAGAAAGCGGTGGGGGATTTGTATCGAAAGCGATTGATTGTACTGGAGCCGGACGGAATCCGATTGGTTTAAATTTATTAATAGCCTGAAAATCAAACTTCAGGCTATTTTTTTGGATTTTTTTCAAAAATAAGTTCACAATTTCTTTGCGAAATAAAAAGAACTTCGTTTCTTTGTGGCATAGCAACATAGACCACTAAACCAATATGCCATGATTGAAATCAAAAATCTGCACTTCCAGTACCAAAAGAAGCAGCCGCTGTTCGACGATTTCTCGTTGGAAATGCAACCGGGAAGCATTGTCGGACTGCTCGGTAAAAACGGTGCCGGCAAATCCACGCTCTTGAACCTCATTGCCGGACTGATGATGCCCCAAAAAGGCGATTTGCACGTCAACGGTTTCAAGCCCTTTCTGAGAAATCCGAATTTTCTGGCCGATTTAAGTTTGGTGCCGGAAGAGTTTTCACTGCCTTCCGTTACCATCGATTTGTATGTCAGGGCGATGAGTCCGTTGTACCCTTCGTTCGATACAGAAAAGCTGGACAAGATCCTGAAAGAGTTCGAACTAGATAAAACCAGCCGTCTGAACCAATTGTCCCATGGTCAGCGCAAGAAATTCATCATCGCGTTCACTCTGGCTAGCAATTGCAAAGTGATTGTGCTGGATGAGCCTACCAATGGGTTGGACATTCCTTCAAAAAGCCAGTTCCGTAAAATTTTGGTGGGCTCGGTCACGGAGGAACAGTTGGTCATCATTTCAACACATCAGGTGAAGGATATTGATACAATATTGGATAAAGTGTTGATAATTGATGAAGGTACAGTTTTGTTCAATCAAGATGTAGAACAAATCACAATGCATTGGTGCTTTGAAACTGTTTCCAGTCTAATTGGACTTTCCGATGTGTTGTATAAAGAGCATTGTACAATGGGTTACAAGATAGTTCGCACCACTTCGAGGGGTATGGAAACACCTCTTGATATGGAACTATTGTTCAACGCCGTTATTACTCACTCCATTTAATACGTAAAGCCATGAATACTTTTTTTAATTTGAAGCGTTTTGGACTGTTGATGAGGCATGACTTGTTGCTGAACCGTATCAAGTACCTGATGACCTTGTTGGTACTTGCACTTGCTATCTATTCGGTTCTTGTATATATGATGAATATACAACTTTATTACTTCTCCATATCAAAAGGTGCAACCTACTCTGGTAATCCTGGTTCTGGATATCAACAGTGGTTTACAATATTTATGATTGGATTGGGCGTTTTTGTTGGATTATCGTTTGCAGATCTTGGAAATAAAGTCAAACGAACATCGGCTCTTTTGATTCCTGCCTCCAACTTTGAGAAGTTTTTACATCCGTTTCTACTGCGTGGTATCCTCGGAGCTATACTGTATTTCATTACATTCTGGTTGGCTGCACAATTAGCCCGCTTAACTGCTCAAAGCTTTCCTAACATTCAGGCAACGAACTTGTATATCTTACCATTTAAATTTTCCATGATATTTAATGATATGTATCCACCATTAAAAGCCTATGCCGTTTTGGCCTTTCTTTCAATGGCAACTTTTCTATACTCTATACCTTTGTTTTTTAAAAAAATGGCTTTACTGAAGACGGTAAACACCCTATTTGTTGTGGGATTTCTTTATTTAGTGGTGATGGTCTTGCTCACACATTTGTTTTATCCCGAAATTGACGGATTCAAAGTACATTGTGACGAATATATGATTACAAAAGAAATTTCAAACTGGGTTATCCTGATGTATTACATCGCAAGTATCAGTTGGATATTCCTTTTGCTGATCGGTTATTTCAAACTAAAAGAACTTAAATTATGAGTACCGACTTTAAATCGACCAAAGGCATCTTCCAGCAAATTGCGGATACCCTGTCGCATCGAATTCTGGAGGGTTCGCTTCCGGCTGGGGAGCGGGTTCCGTCGGTACGTGATTTGGCTGAGGAATTTGAGGTGAACCGAAATACCTTGCTTCGAACTTATGCTTTGCTGAACGATGCCGGCATCATTGAAAACAAGCGTGGGGTAGGGTTCTTTGTGGCTGATGATGCAGTTGAACGCATTCGTGCCAACGAAAAAGCAGAATTCTTTAAGAATGATTTGCCTGAATTCCTTCGCAAGATTCAGCTCCTTAAATTGACTACAGAAGATTTGTCAGAATTACTTTTAACGCTCGAAAAAAATAAGACCAATGAAAACAAGCACTAAAATTATACTACTTTACGAAAGCTTCTTGCTTGCAGGCATGTTGACATTATACATTACAACAAACAATCGTCCTAGAACGGAACCACCTAAAGTCGAGTGGAAAAACAAAATGATGGAACCCTTCTCAGTTGTTGTTACACAGGATGTTAAAGGTTGTAGCATTTCAGGAGAAAATAATAATATTGTATCATGGACGGTTCAAGAAGAAGGGGATCCGAAATTTCTTGTACGAAACGATACTCTTTATGTGCAGAATCCCAAAACCTTCAAGGGAGTGACAGGGCAAGTTAGGATCCAGTGTATTTCATTACATTCAGTTATTGCAAATAAGGGTTCTAATGTTACTTTGAGTGGTTTGAAATCTGGCCCATTTTCTCTTTATGGAAATGGAAGCGAAATAACCATCAATAATTGGAGTGATGATAAAGTGAAGTCAAGCAAAGTAACGATAGATTTAACTGTAGTGGCAGAAAATCTTGCCAAAGTCAATTTGCGATATATACAAATTGGGAAATGGGATGTTAAACTATCTAGTTCCAAACTTATCGCGGATCAGGCAGTTCCTTCTCAGGACTTAATATTGGTTTTAAAAGATCGCTCCTATGCAGAGTTTAAAGTTGGCCCCAAGAATATAACGTTGGATCGTGATTCCACGAGTAAGGTTGTTATTAATTGAGATATACAAATAGATATACAGATGCGGTATATTACAACAAAAATATAGAAAACCTATAAAAAACCTACCAAAATGTATTAATTTGAGCGCAAAAACTATATCTTTGCGCGCAAATTAACCTAATTGAGATGATAGACGTAGGACTAACTACCTTTATGATCCTGGCTACCAGTTTGGTAATGCTGATGACGCCGGGACTTGCTTTTTTTTATGGAGGAATGGGGTGCAAGAAGAACATTCTGAGCATCATGATGCAGAGTTTTGTTTCGATGGGCATCAGTACCGTGCTTTGGTTTGCATTCGGGTATTCGCTTTGCTTCAGTGGTAACATGGCTAGCAATTCCGACCTTTTTGGTATTATCGGGAACCTGGACAAAGCCTTTTATCACGGCATCACGCCATCAACATTGTATTCAGCCGAGAAACCTTTTCCGGAATACATTTTCATTGCCTACCAGATGATGTTTGCCATCATCACACCAGCGCTGATTACGGGTGCGTTCATCAACCGTGTTACTTTCAAAGCGTACATCGTTTTCCTGATCTTGTGGCAAATTCTGGTGTATTATCCATTTGTGCACATGATTTGGGGTGGCGGTTTGCTTGCAACTTGGGGAGTATTCGACTTTGCCGGGGGTATTACCGTTCACGCGACGGCAGGTTTTGCAGCACTCGCCTCGGTTTACTTCGTAGGAAAGCGTCAACATGGCAAGACCGAACCCAATAATATTCCGCTGGTTGCTATCGGTACCGCCTTGCTGTGGTTTGGCTGGTACGGCTTCAATGCAGGTAGTGAATTGGCAGTCAATTCGATTACGGTTTCAGCCTTCCTTAACACAGACACTTCGGCCTCTTTTGCGGCGGTGACTTGGTTGCTGATCGAATGGAATACAGGTAAGAAAAAGCCGACCTTCATGGGACTGATGACGGGTGCTGTGGCTGGTTTGGCCACCATTACGCCGGCTGCGGGTTATGTCGATATTTATTCTTCGGCCATAATTGGTGTCATTGCAGCCGTCGGTTGCTTCATTGCTGTGAAGTATAAAGGAAAAAGAGGTTGGGACGATGCGCTGGATGTTTGGGGTATTCATGGAATGGGTGGCGTCATCGGAACACTTTGTTTGGGGCTTTTTGCGCACAACACCATCAATGCTTCCATACCGAACGGCTTGTTCTTTGGGGGTGGCTTCGGTTTGCTGTTCAAAGAATTTGTTGCACTCTTACTGGCTGTTGGCGTAGGCTTTTTCTTCACGCTCCTGTTGTTCCATGCCATTAACAAATTCATTCCGGTCCGGGTATCGATGATTGAGCAAAAGATGGGTTTGGACTTATTGAACCACGGTGAGGTCGCAAGGCAAGATTAGACAAACAGTTCTCAAATACAAAACCCCTGGAAAGTAAAATGATACTTTTCAGGGGTTTGTTTTTAGACGATTGTTTCATACAAATAATGAAGTGAAACATAATTGGCACTTTATGACTTAATAATGGAACTCTGTTTCGTTATTTGAAGGTATTTTTGAGATGTTCTCCCACCCTTTTTGATTCATCCTTAAATCACTGAAAATGAAACAGTACAAAAAATACATTTATTACCTCATCGTGGTCGCGATGATCATCCCCTTTGTGATCCAGGCTCAATCCGCCGGAGTCATCAAACCCGGTGAAATCTGGCCCGATAACAACGGTGTCCACATTAATGCGCACGGTGGAGGCATGCTGTTTTACGAAGGCACTTATTATTGGTTCGGGGAGTTCAAAAGTGACCGTTCCAATTCAGCCTTAGTAGGAGTTACCTGTTATTCATCACCCAATCTTTCCGAATGGAAAAACGAAGGCATTGCATTGTCCGTCGAGAAGGACAATCCTACCAGTGACATTACCCGTGGATGCGTCATTGAACGTCCTAAGGTTGTGTTCAACAAGGAAACGGGCTTGTTTGTGATGTGGTTTCATTTGGAATTGAGAGGGAAGGGGTATGCTGCTGCAAGGGCAGGACTGGCTGTCAGTGAAAAAGTGACAGGGCCTTATCGATACATTCGTTCCTACCGTCCGAATGCTGGCAAATGGCCGATGGGTTTCCCTGAAGCTTGGAAAAAGCCGGATCCGAATGCTGCCAATCTGAAGTCGTGGACACCGGAATGGTACAAGTCGGTGAACGAGGGCTTTTTTGTTTGCAGAGATTTTGAAGGCGGACAAATGTCTCGCGACATGACTGTTTTTGTAGATGACGACGACAAAGCTTACCACATTTATTCATCCGAAGAAAACCTGACACTGAATATTGCTGAATTGAGTAGCGATTATCAATCGCACACGGGCAAATACATTCGGTTGGCTCCGGCTGGTCACAACGAAGCGCCGAGTATTTTCAAGAAGAATGGAACCTATTTTTTAATTACTTCCGGATGTACCGGATGGGCGCCGAATGCAGCGCGGAGTTTTTCTGCCAAAAGCATCTGGGGCCCTTGGGTCGCTTTAGAGAATCCTTGGCAGGGTGAGCAGGCCAACATCTCCTTCGACTCTCAGAGCACCTTCATATTCCCTTTGCAAGGCAAGAAAAACCAATTCATATTCATGGCAGACCGCTGGCGTCCAAAGAACCCTTCCGACGGCCGTTATATTTGGTTGCCCATTGAATTTAAGGACGGTGTTCCTATACTGAACTGGAAAGATGCTTGGTCACCTGAAAAACTAAACGAAGACTAAAACGAGTTCCCATGTTCAAGCCCGTCGTCGTATTATTGCTTTGCTCGTTAACCTTAAGTGCTCAAAATCAAGGTCGAAATCAACCACGAACCAACGTGCCCCTGGATTCCATTCGGTTGAGTGATCCCTGCATCCTTGCTGACCAAGCAACACACCTGTATTACATGACTGGTACCGGTGGCATGCTTTGGAAAAGCAGCAATCTGAAAACATGGGATGGACCTTTTACAGTAGCCGAAACTGATCCGACATCTTGGATGGGTGCTCGACCCATGATTTGGGCGGCCGAACTGCATTCTTATCAAGGCAAGTATTATTATTTTGCCACATTCACCAACAGGAACGTCAAAATTGACACTGTTCGAGGCAATGTCATTGAACGCCGAGCCAGCCATGTCTTAGTGAGTGACAAAGCCGAAGGCCCCTACAAACCGATGAAGGATTCCATTTATTTGCCGGCAAACATGCCAACCTTGGACGGTACATTTTGGGTAGATAACGACAACAAACCGTACATGATTTTTTGCCACGAATGGCTTCAGAACTGGAACGGTACGATGGAAAAAATTGAATTGAAAAAGGATCTAAGCGGTTCGATCGGCAAATCAACGATTTTATTCAGAGCGTTGGATTCCCCATGGAGCAAGGAAAAGGTAAACGACTCGATCATTCCAAATAAGGTTACGGATGGACCTTATTTGTTTCGGACATCAACCGGGAGGCTGGGCATGATATGGACCAGTTGGGTTTATACCGTTTATACACAGGGTGTGGCCTATTCTACAAGTGGAAGTCTTGACGGCCCTTGGATCCACGAACCAAATCCCATCACGCCGCCCGATTTCGGCCACGGTATGTTGTTCAAGACGTTTGAAGGGAAGTGGTTGATGGCTGTGCACAGTCACCGAGATGTAAACGGTCGCTACGTGCGAATTCCACACTTGTTTGAGGTAGACTTGACTGGGGACAAATTGGTTTTGGGTCAACCCTATACCGCAAAATAACTTACTTTTTCCGTTTGTCGAGGTATCGACTGGTCTCAGCTGCGGCAAGCAGGAATGCTCCAACGCCGAAATTAGCGTAGGAAGTCGCTTTAACCATGATGTTTGGGCTGGCGTTTTCACCAATGGGCTGAACATAACCTATGGAATAATCGGGTTGGACAGCAATGTTCTGCAGGTAATTCCATGCCTTGATGGCAGTAGGGAGGTAGTCTTTTTTCTTGAGCAAACCATTGTTGATTCCCCAAAAGTATCCGTAGCAAAAGAAGGCGGTTCCACTGGTCTCATAGCCGGGCGCATGGGCAGGGTCAAGAATGCTTCGGGTCCAATAACCTTCTGGTTGTTGTGAATTCCTGAGTGAGCTGGCCATGCTCAAGAACCGCTTCAGTAATAATGGACGTATCAGCGTATCGTTTTTTGGTAAATCTTTCAGGACTTTGGCCAATCCGGCAAAAACCCATCCGTCACCTCTTGCCCAGAAGTTCTTTTTACCATTGAGGGTTGGTTGAAGCGGAAAAACATACCTGGCATCCCGATAATACATGCTGTATTCGGAATCGAACATCAAGTTGTCAGCATAGACGAAATAATCTCTTAATTTTTCTAGATACCTTACATTTCCTGTAATGGTATATAATTTGGTCATGACAGGCATCACCATGAATAAGCCATCGGCCCACCACCAGTAATCGTTGTTTGGAGTACGCATCTCGTATTCCAACACAGAAATGGCGCGGGCAATTTTAGCGGTATCTTTGACTGCATCCAAATTGTAAAGGTCTGCATAAGTCTGAAAGCAAATCTGCCAGTCACCAAAAAGGACGTGCGTGGAAGTTTCGCCATACGAATATTTCCAGTTGGCGGTATCATTTGAGGTTGCTCCTTTCCAATAGTTGTATTTGGCCCAACTTTCAGAATACTGCCTGTATGTTTCATTTTTTGTAATGGAATAGGCCTCCATATTTCCAGTATGGTAGGCTGCATGGTGCCAAAAAGGAGTGGTCTTATAGGTATTGAGTGCTTGCCAATGATTGTTTACTGAACACATCAGACTGACTACCTCCTCTTGGTTTTTGGTAAAGGTAGGCTTGGCATGAACAATGTTCAGGTTCAAAAACAAAATGGAAGTCAGAACAATTCTGCTTATCAATACTAGAGCAGTTTGTTTTTTTATTGTTTTGGTCGATTGGGACATGTTTCTTTTTTTACGAATACAAAACTAGGAATGTCCCATGGAAATTAGGTCAATTTTTCAATCATTTTAGAGTAATTAATTTCCAAATGAAGGTTTTTTCAAACGTTTGACAAAAAAGAAGGCCCCGGATATTTCCGAGGCCTTCCAGAGAGTTGGATCTATTGATTATTTTTTGACAATCTTAGATTTCAGGGTCTTGCCGTTGGACACAACTTGCAGCATGTAGATGCCGTTGCTGTATCTGGACATATCGACAGTCATTACATCGCTATTGGCTTTACCATTGAATACTTGTTGACCGGTCATGTTGTAAATCTTCACGATCGAGTTCAAGTTCAAGTTGCTGATGTTGATGTTGCTGGTTGTTGGGTTCGGATAAACGACTACGTTCATTCCTTCTGCAACTGCAGGTTTTGCATTTGCAACAACAATCATCGGTGTGTTCGGAATAGTCAGACCAACCAATGAATAGACAGCATTGCGCCACAACGTGTAGTTCGCATTCGTCATGTTTTGGCCATGATCACGGCAAAGAGCACCGAAATTTAAGCCAAGGGTGATGATGCGCGTCTTTAGGATTTGACCACCAATGGTGTCTCCTGCAGGAATATCATTCATGCAAAGAGCGGTCGTCATACCAGTTGGATAAGCAAGAAGAGTCCCTGCTATTCCTGGTACATTGTTCGCAACGTTCAGAGCTTTGGAGTTTGCAACAGTAGTTGGAACTGCACCATTATCTTGTGCAGCCTTGGTGAACATCTGTACAGTATCAGCTACAAACGTAATACCTCTGAACAACGGATTAGCCTTGTTGATGGAATCCACCTTGAGGGCGAAGATACCAGCAGTTGCTTCAGCACCGGTAGAAGTTCCAGCAGCAGGAGCGGTCAGTGCACGACCAGCCTTGAAGGCATAGGTCTTGTTGTACAAGGTCGGAACACTCAGTTTGGGCAATCCAAGTGCATTGGCCGGGAACAGGATGGCGTCTCCACCACCTATGGATTCCTGAATAATCAATGCATCGAACGAGGACTGGTCAAACGTTGCGGCAGCTGAGATATCGGTGATAGCTTTCAGCGTTACAGTCAACAGCGTGTCTTTGGAGAGCATGCGGTAAACAGGATCATTCTGTACAGAGTCTGCAAGGGCATCCATCGGTTTCACTTTCGTAATATAAGCGATGTCAATGGTAGCAGGATTGTTGTTTCCTCTGTAAGAAAGGGTGAAGTTATCCATTTGCATGAAGCTGGTGGATGCAATACCCAGTTTGATGGTGTCACCTGCATTGGCGGTGAATACCATGGACAATGTTCTCCAAGCAGCCTTGGTGTTCCATCCGCTACCAGTGATCAAACCTGGCATTTCTGCTAGTTTTTTCGAAGTGCGTTCAGGATTGCTTCCAACCATTGTGAACAAATGAGCATCGTACAATTTAGGATCGGTCAAGCTTGGTGAGCTTCCATCGCAACGTGCATTAGCAGTTAGGACGTAGTAACCAGAGCCAGGAGCAACCACTTTCTGAGAAACAGTGATTGATTTGCTGAAACCACCTTGTACCCAAGTTTCATAACCGTTGTTGCCATCAGCCATGGAAGTGCCGGAGATATTGACAAAGTTTGCTCCAGGAGCCAACGTATCAATAACTGCATAGACATTCCATCCTTTTGGTGTATTGAAGCCACCATTCTTTTTGATGGAAGCTGGATCAATACCCATTACTGTTCCTTCTTCAAAGCTTGGATTAGCCATGATGAAGGTAAAGTCGGCAGGAGCTGGTTGAGTCACTTTGTAGTTGTACAACGCTTTGTTCAGATTTACAATTGCAGTATCAACGTTGACCGGCATGGTCGTTGGTCCATTAGCGACTGTTTCAGCAGTGGTGATGGCAGTCTTGAGGGCGGCCAGACCATTGTAGTTTGTCGTATTGGATAACGTCTTGCTGCTAGCGATCAACGAAGTAAGCTTCGTGTATGTAGGAACAGAAGCCAAGTTGTTGTCGAAAGCACTCTTCAATCCTTTGTAGGAAGACATCACAGTGGGAACATCACTTGCTGCTTCTGCAGTCGTAATGCTTGTAGTGAGTGCGCCATCCAATCCATTGGGTGAAGTGTTCAGGTCAAAACGTTTTGCTTTTGCAACAAGGCTGTCAAGAACTGATTTGTAGTCGGCAAATTCTCCAGGACCAAAATAGGTCATCTTGAAATCGTCAACACTGAACCACGTCCCAGTCCAACCGGTAACGGTCTTGGCACCAATAGAAATGGTGCTGTCCATTACGACAGCCCTGTTTACATTGATGGTGCTGAATCCGTTTCCAAGCGTACCACCTGCACCACCATTATTGATGATTTCAGTTTGCTTGTCGTTGGCAAAGACGTAAGAACCTAAGCCTGATGTGCGAGCTGCAGCACTTAAGTCATAGATACCGTTAGGAATGCTCTTAACAACCTGAGTTGCTGTATAGATCATAGATCCGGCAGTACCATTCCATGAATCCAGATATCGATTGGTCGTAACACCGGAATAGTGTTGTCCGGTATTTGTGATCGAGTTACCTGTTCCCTTGGTTACGTTCCAACCATTTGGTTGTACCGAACCAGAAGTGGCATCGATGCCTGGATTGATAATCCATGATGTTACATCCTTAGATGCAAGTCCGCTTAAGTTTACAAAGTAATCTGGTGAATTCAGACTGCTTACTGTAATCTTGGCCATGTGCATTCCTGCAGCTGTCGGCATGTAGGTTATGGTCAACAACGAATCCTTGACTGAACCATCTACTGGTGCCAATGTATCGTAGCTAATTTTAAACATGGATGCTCCAGCACCGCTAAGTACCAGCTTGATGTTGCCAGCAAGGTTGTAACCTCCCACTTTAACAGTGCTGTTCTTAACAGTTGAGTCAACAACTGCAGACATAACAGGTAAACTGGTTGCAGATACATTAACAACGGCTGGCAATACAACTCCGATTTCAGGAATTGGCAGACCTACCAATGAATAAACGGCATTGCGCCACAAGGTGTATTGGGCATTCGTGACGTTCTTTCCATGGTCACGTAGAATTGCACCACTGTTCAGACCGAATAAGATCATCCTTGTATTGATTGGCTGACCACCAAGAGTGTCAGGAGCCACAACATTGTTCAGGAAGATTTGAGTCGTTGGCAAACCATTCGGGTATGCCAGACGGGTTCCTTCAGTTCCAGTTACATTGTTTGCAAGGTTCAGAGCTTTGTTGGTCGAGAGTACTGTTGTCGGTGCTGAACCAGCATCTTGCGCGCCCTTGGTGAAGAGCTGTACCGTATCAGCCGTGAAGACGATACCCTTGAACAACGGATTAGTCTGATTGATGGTATCCACTTTCATGGAATAGGAACCAAAGATGCCTTCACCACCGGAAGCTGTGCCTGCACCAGGATCAACCAACGCACGACCTTTCTTGAAGGCATAAGTCTTGTTGAAAAGTGTCGGAACCGTCAATTTTGATAAACCAAGTGCACCAGCCGGGAAGAAGATGGCGTCACCACCACCTATGGTTTCCTGAATGACCAATGCATCGTACGGCGACTGATCGAAGGTTGCTGTAACTGCAACGTTCGTAAGTGGAACTAGAACCACATTCAGTTTCGGATCTCTGGAAAGCATGCGGTAGATCGGATCGTTCTTGATCGAGTCTGCTGCAGCATCCATTGGTTTAACCTTTGTTAGATAAGCCACATCTATAGTCGCAGGATTGTTATTGCCCTTGAAATCGAGGGTGAAATTATCCATTTGCATGAAGCTGGTGGATGCTGCGCCTAACTTGACGGTGTCTCCAGCATTTGCTTGGAAGAATACGGTCAGTGTTCTCCAGGCAGCCTTGGTGTTCCAACCACTACCAGTGATCAGTCCAGGAGCATCAGCCAATTTGATGGATTTGATTTCTGCTGCATTGCCAACTTTTGCATAGACCTGTGCATCATATAATTTAGCATCTGACAAGCTTGGTGAGCTACCATCGCAACGGAGTTTACCCGAAAGTATGTAGTAACCTGTAGAAGGAGCAACCACTTTCTGAGAAACGTTGATGGCTTTGCTGAAACCGCCTTGTACCCAAGTTTCGAAACCTCTCGTGCCTTCGGCCATAGTCGTAGAAGATGAAATGCCTACGAAATTTGCACCAGGTGCTAATGTATCGATCTTAGCCCAAACATTCCAACCGATCGGGGTGTTGAAACCACCGTTCTTTTTGATGGAAGTAGGATCGATGCCAGGTGTCGTACCTTCTTCAAAACCAGGATTTGCAAGTACAAAGGTGAAGTCAGCAGGAGCCGGCTTGCTTACTTTGTAGTCATAAATGGCTTTGTTCAGTGCAACGATAGCTGCATCCACATCAACTGGCATGGTAACCGCTGACTTAGCGACACCGTCAGCTGTAGCGATGGCTGCCTGGAAGGCTGTCAAAGCTGTTGCATTGTAGTTGGTCGTAGTAGCCAAGGTTGTGCTGCTGGCGATCAATGCCGTCAATTTGGTAAAGTTGGCCACGGAAGCGATGTTCGCATCCAATGCTTTTTTCAATCCTGTATAGGTTGACAACGCACTGGCTTCATCGGTTGCTGCTTCTGCAGTAGTGATTGCAGTACCTAACAAAACGTCCAAAGCATCCGGACTGGTGCTTAGGTTGAAGCGTTTGGCTTTCGCAACAAGACTGTCAAGTGTCTGTTTATAATAGGTAAAATCACCAGGGCCATTATAAGACAACGTGAAGTCGTCAGCACTAAACCATTTGCCGGTCCAACCAGGAACAGTCTTAACACCAATAGTGATTGTGCTGTCCATTACAACGACCTTGTCCACAGTTATGATGTTCCATCCCTTAAACGTAGGACCTACCGTACCGCCAGCATCAGCATTGTTGATGATTTCAGTCTGGCTATCATTACCCCAGATGTATGCCTTTGTACCTGAAGAACGTGCGGGAGCAGCTACAGAGTAGATACCGTTTGCTACGTTTTTAATAGTCTGTTGGGCATTGTAAATCAGGTAACCTGTAGTACTATTATAAGAATCAAGGTATCTGTTGGTAGTTACACCGGAATAATGTTGTCCAGTTCCGGAGAAATTGCCTGTATTTTTAGTTACAGTCCAACCAACTGGCGCTACCGTGTTTGAAGTTCCATCAATACCTGGATTAACGATCAAGGATGTGAGGTTAACCGGTGGAATGTAAAGCAGACGGAAATTGTCAGCCTTGAACCACGTCTGTGATTGTGCACCGATGGTCAGTTTGCCGTCAGCTACTGTAACAACTGCAAGCGTATCGGTTTTACCAAGTCCCTTGTTGTTGGGAAGGATATTTTTAGATACACCGTTGGCGAACAATTTGATGACGTTCAAAGAATCGGTTGCTACCGTGCCAATCAATTTGTAGGTGCCTTTGGGCAAACCTGTAATTTCTTGTTTGACAACAAAAGGAAGTGTTGTGCCGCCCCAAATATTGAATACATACGCTCCGTCTGCACCTATCATGGTGTAGGTGGCATTTGAATTCAATTTGGCACCAACATCGCTTGCGCCTGTGCTGATGGTCCAACCGTTCAGATTGCCCAGTTCGAAGCTATTGTTTGCAATTGCAAAGGTGTAGTCGGCAGGGGAATTAGCAGATGCAGGTTTGGTATATTGATATGCCAACATAGCGTTGTTCAGCGTCTTGATTCCGGCAAGAATTTCCGGTCTCATGGCTGTAGCTGAACCAACCAAAGTATTGGCTGCGGTGATGGCTGCCCTTAAGGTTACCAATCCTGCATAGGTGGTGTCCAATGCGCCTGCTGAAACGATCAACGCTTTCAGGTTAGCATATGGAGCTACCGCATTGTTGGCGGAGTCTCTTGCTGTTACCAATTGGCTGGTTACGGCAAGTACCGATGGTACGGTGCTGGCTGTATCTGATTTGGCCAATGCAGCTGTAATCAATGCATCGACACCATTGGGTATGGTAGTCAGGTCGAGTGTACGAATCGAAGATGCAACTGAAGCCATGTATTTTTGGTAATCAGCTACTTTTTCACCGAAATAGGTCAAGGTGAAATCGTCCGCACTAAACCACCAACCAGTCCAGCCTGGAGTTGTTTTAACACCAATGGTGACTGAATTTCCAACGTTAACAACAGAATCCACTTTAATCAGGTTCCATCCTTTAAAGTTAGGACCAAGCGTTCCGCCAACATCGTTGTTCACAGTCACAGAAGTTTGTCTGTCATTACCGGTAACGTATACACCTGTACCTGTAGCACGCGCGGCAGCTGAAACCCGATAGGTTCCTTTGGGAAGGCCTGTAACTGTTTGAGTGGCTACATACTGAAGGAAACCCTGAGTGCCATGCCATGAGTCTAAATACGAATTGGTGACACCGGAATAGTGTTGATTGTTATTGGTAAAACTTCCGGTATTTTTGGTTACTGTCCATCCGTTTGGTTGAACATTTCCTCCATCAATTCCAGGGTTTACGATAGCAAACGTGAAGTTCAGAGAATCGCCCGGTGCAACTGTTTGAGTTAGTCTATAGGCACGAACGGCAGCCGCAAGGTTGTTGACGATGGTTGTGATACTGGCAGGACCTGTCAAGGTTAACTTTCCAGCCTCAGCAGCTGCAATTGCTGCATTTAGAGCACCTACACCAGGATAGTTGGATGCCACATAGGTTTGGGCATTGGCTATGGCAGCGGTGATGGCTGATACATCCAGACCGATGCTGTCCAGTTTGATCAATGCAAATTCATCAAATCCATACGTGGTACTCAACCAACGGAAATGAATCTGAGCGAAGTTGTATTTACCAGTGAAAGCAGTTTGGTTCAAAGCCCAAACGTTTTTGCCACCGACAGTTGAACCGTCCTTGAGAATCAGGGTTTCGGTTCCAGCAGTGTTCGTTTGAGAAACCTTCAGGAAGGGTTCCAACGTATTAACCTTGGACGTGTCTTGGTATTTGCAATAGTAACTGAGCAAATATCCTTTTCCAAGTTGCAAAGGCCACAAAGTCCGGAGGGATGCTACATTATTGCTGCCTCCGTTGACTTTACTGATGAGGTACTTGCTGTTGTTTACACCACCTGAATCTTTAATGGCAAAATTAGCAGGCAACAGGGTATCACCGATACCCGATCTCCAATCACCTGTCATACCTGCTTCAAAGCCAGGATTGGTGATGAGATTGGTTGCTGCTGCAGGTACTTTGAAGACAACACCATCCATTGTGATGGTGTCACCGACATTGATGACCGCATTTACCGAAAAAGAAACAGTACAAAGCAATGCCACAAGGGCAAAGAAATAAAGTTTGAATTGTTTCATAAGTATTGGTTTAGTTTATTAGTTAAAAGGTCAGGAGTGGCTCTGAGACCACGGTACTTAAGATTTCAGGTAGGGAAATCTTCATTCAAGGTAGGTTGTGTTTTTTCTAATTTTTCTGTTTTTCTGTATTCTTTTTAAGAGCGTTTTACATATAGCTGAAAAGTTCAGTTCACTTTTTTTAAAAATATTGGGGTTACAATATTACAAAATTTTGTGAAAGATTGTTCTTTTTTTACCATCTGCAATCTGTTTTCATCGCATTTAACAATTTTGCATGATTTATATAGACATTGGCAGAGGTGGCTTCGGAACGTTGATTTAATCCATACGGCCAGAAATGCCACAGATTGGCGTTGTTATCACAATAAAGTGTTTCTCCCGTGAGCGATTTGAGCAGGGCAACAGCCGTGGGGCCGGTCCATAATCCATTGACACAGAAATTCTTCCAAGAGGTAGAAGTGCCTGACCCCAACCAGTGTGCAATTTCATGCATCACAGTGCTGACATGCATGTACCAAGTGTTGGAGCCGAACCCGATAGAGCTTCTGTAACCCCCCTGTGCAGTGGGAATACCGGAGTTGTAATAAACCCAGACGTTGCCAGAGAAGGTTGCATACCGGTTGAAGTAGAACATGGCGCTATCCAGTGCTACTTTGATGAGGTTGTAATTGGCACTGCCTACAGGGAACGTACCCGTGTCGATGGTATAAGTCAGATTTCCCATGGTCGGTTTGACCGACATCACCGCTCCATACGTCGTACCGATGGCATTGGTGGCATACGCGCGTACATAATAGGTGACATTTGATACAGGGAAAGTAATGTCCATGGTGTAGGAGCCCAACAGGACGTTCGAGTGAACCACGACACTATCACTTAACGTAGGGTTGTTGGATGTAGACCAACAAAAGCCTCGAGCTGTGTATTTGTTGTAACCTCCAGAATTTGAAACAGTACCGTTACATGTAACTACTTTTCCGCCCGCATTGGTCAGTGAAATCGTTTCGACGACTGGTAAGGTGTATTCTGTCGTCGTAAAACTAAACGTTTCACCATAGGAGGTTCCATAGGAATTCGTTGCATACGCCCTTACATAATAGGTTGTGTTACCTATCAGTGAAGATAAATACATATATTGAGGTGAGGACGTCAACGGGCTTTGATATTTGCTGTCCGCAATGGTCGGATTGGATGATGTGCTCCAGCAGATGCCTCTGGCTGTTACTGAAGAGGCACCGGCTGAAACAAGTATGAAGCCTGACCTTGCTGAGTTTTGTACGATCTTGTCAACAGCAATAGTCTGCAAAATTGGGAGGTAAGATATCGTATCACTAAATGTCAGACTGTCGATTTTCGATAAGGGGAATCCAGTTACCGACTGATTAAGCAAACGAATGTTCAGCATGGTATCGCTTTCACCAATATACACACTATCAATGGCAGAAATCGCCATTTTCTGTACCGGGTTGTTTTGAAGGTGTATGTTCAGCCTGTTTTGTGCGAACAGGGTTGAGATTCCGATGATACCAAAGAGTACCAGTATGAATTTTTTCATGGTCTTGTACTGTTCTAACCTATTGTTTGATGAATTTGACCGATCCGAACGAAGGTGAACGCAATAGGTAGCAACCTGGAGTTAGGTCTCGAACATTCAGTTGATTGCCGAAAACGCGAATGTTACTGACCAGTTTGCCAAGCACATTGTAAATGGAGACTTCCATGCCATCCGGAAAGGATTTTCCAAAATTAATACGATCGGATGTTGGGTTTGGATAAATGCGTAGCAAATCGGATTGATTGTCTTTAAGACCGTCAGGGATATTTGAATCAAGGTCGATGGCCAGGAAACCACCGGTTTCCGATTTTATGAGTGGTTGACTGGTCGATTTTTCGGTTTGTTTGATGACATTAGCATATTTGGGACCCACATAAATGGTGCGAAGCACAGCCGTAAAGTCATCATTGCAGGTTTGCATTTGGCTCAGAAACAAAGGATTGGTTAAACTGTCTCCGTATTGGACGGATGAAACAATGTAACCTAGGGCATTCGTAGCGGTGAAACCAACACGGGCCGCATGATTTTCGATAATGCCACTACCAGGGGTTATAGCCAGATAAGAAACCGTTTCGGCTGAGATGACAGACGTGTTGGTGGCTTCCTTCATGATGCGAGCTTCAAAACCCGTTTTTGTCACATTGCGTACCCGAACGGTCGTAGGAAAAGTGGTGGGGGAAAGCAATTGCGTAGCCAATACGACCGGAATCGTATCAAAAGCGGTGGGGAAGGTGACGGGAGCCCAGGTTGAACCGATGGTTCCCTTTCCGGCATACGCCTTCAGACCTCCAAAATCGTAGCTTCCAGAGTTGCAGGCTAAATAATGAACGGTTTCTTCCAAGGCAAGGGAAGTGGCATTTTGATACAACCAAGGAATTGCCTGAATGTTGAAACTGGCACTGAAGTTGATCAGTTTGGCTCTTGTAGTCAATAGGGTGCCACTATTTTTATTGCTGGCCCCACCAATGATGATGGTGGGTACGGTGGTGAACGGTTGGTTCAGCAAAACTGGATTCCATCCGATGTTGCTGATTTTAGCCACACCGACTTGAACCCCATTTCCACGGGTGACATCCACACCGACTTCATTGGTATACGCCGATAAGGTTCCATTGGGAAGTTTGGTGCGCAACCGATAGCGTGTGCTGCCTGAAACAGTTAAGTCTATGGTGTCCGAAATGTACTTTTGAGTTGCGATGTTCGAATCCAAATATGGAGTCCATTCGCCATTCGCCGTTTTCTTTTCCATGTTGAAACCACGGTAGAATTCGCCGTTCGGATCGCTGATGACGATGCTGGCCACTTTTCCGCTGGTAGCAATGGAAATGGTGGTTTTACTCATGGTGAACGTTGGAATCACTTCATTGATGCTTCTGTAGGCAAACGTCGGGCTGTTGGTCTTGTAGTACTTGCCGGCAGGTGTCAGGGTGTCAGCCAAAATCATGGCCCGACAATCCTGTACCCAATTGTAGATGGAATATCGTTCAATGAAATGAGCGGTGTCAAGCACCGTCAGGATGCCCTTCAAGTCTGCAAGTTGTTTGGCTGCATTGGCTGCAGACAAAGATTTGTCGGAGGTAGGCCACCATTCAGTCGTCCAATTGGCTCCATTGTTCCATTCGGTGATCCACAGTGGGCGACCGGTTCTTTCATGGATGTATTTCAAGTCGTTATACCAACTTGAAGGCGATTTTCCACCCCAATAGGCGTGATAAGCAACAAAATCCACCCGATAATTTTTGGCTTTGCAACTGTCCATGAACGCATAAATCCAAGAATTGTTGGTAACAGCGGGACTACCGATACGCAAGCCTGTGCGCATCATATCAGGCCATTGGGCAAGGGCTTGTACTACAGTTAGGTTCGATTGTTCGGTATGATCGGGCTCATTGAAACCAAGCACATGTGAGACATATTGCTTGCCGGAAATCTCACTGAAGCTTGGCCATCCACCATTTTGACGGATGGGCACATATTCCACACCGGCAGATGAGTTTTGGTCGGCACTCCAGGAATACGACCAAGTTCCGTTCACCTTTTCAGCGTCGTTGATGCAACCTGCTCCGGTACCGCACCAACCCTTTTTGCTTGTATACTCCCAATTGAACACACGGATGAATGAAATGAGCTGGTCCAGTTCGAAGGGTAATGTATTGACTGTCAAATCGGCGTTATCAGCTATGAAAACACGGCTGTAACCGGTTCCGTCACCTGCAGAAGCCAATGTGGCCATATACCCTTTTTTTAACCGAAAGGATCGGATCTTGTTGTCGATGCCGGTTCCAAGACCAGTGCCTGAATATTTGGTGAAAAGGTTGTATTTGGCAGAATCACCGGTGCAATTCAAATCCGTAAAGACGGTCAGTGGTTTGTAAGAAGATGACTGGGCCATGATGACTGTGCCCTGTTTGTAGATGGCCACCCGGATGTTTGTCTTGTTCACTGCAGCTGCCGTGTTCACAAAAAGATTGGGTACGATGGTTGAAAGTGCTGCTGCAGGCCGAATATTGTCAATGTAAAGCCAGGCATTTTCTCCATCAAGGCGAATGATGCTGTTGTTCAGGATCGATGAGGTTGCTGTAAGATGCAATTCGGCAGTCCCACTCAAAAGAACTTCTTTGTCCGTATAGGAAGCAGCCGTTACGATACCATTGGAAATGGCTACCGTTGTTCTGGCATTTTGTGTAAAAGCAGTAAGTGTAAACAGGTTTAGAGCCAGAAAAAATGCTGTGCGTAGAGTTTTTATATCCATTGTCTCGATTTAGGCGTATTCTATTTTACAAGGTACGAAGTAACTACTTTTCGGATAAAGAAAGGACTAAAAATCAGTCAAAATGGATTAAAATGGTTTCAATCTCCCAAAAGGCAATTCCGATTGTTAATCTGGCGACCTTTGGGTGCCATGACAATTTTTAAGTCGTATTTTGAATGATAATTAGACCTAAAGTTCCTTAAAAAACGTTTTCTTTGCACCGTACAACATATTATTTGTACCTGAGTTTCCGCTCATCCATGAAACAACGCATTACCCTCATAAATACCCCATCTGAAATGAGAAATTTCCCAACGAACGTGCAAGACCGGTTACTCCGAATCGTACTGGTGCTTGTTTTGGCGATTTCCACGCTAGTCTCCTGCAGTGATCCCTACCTATATGACAACCAGGAACCCGAGTGGCTTGGATCAAGCATCTATGGTTATTTGCAAGACCAAAAGATTTATGAGACAACCCTTAGGCTGATTGATACGCTTGAATACACCGAAGATATGAAACTGACGGGTAGCAAAACATTATTCGTCGCAAACGACAGTGCCTATAAGGCGTTTTTTCAAAACAACAGTTGGGGAGTCACCAAATTTGAAGACCTGACCTTGGCTCAAATGAAGTTGCTCATGAATTTCTCCATCATCAACAATGCATATCTGTTGCAAACGATGGTGAATTATTACGATGAGAATTCAAGTACGACCTATGAGAATTCTGCGATGCGTCGACCAACTGCCTTGGCATCACTTGATAGCATTGCATTGGAGTTTGAAGGCCAGATTCCACAAAATAAATATTGGGATCCTTATAAAACGCGCGGTATTCATATTATGAAGGATGCAACTCCCATGCCCACCGTTTTTTATACGCAAGACTTTCTAGATAAAAACAACATTACGGACGAAGATTTCTATTTGCTTTCAGGTGGACTGACCCGTAACAGAGGTGACGTTCACGTGTTCAATGACAAGGTTGTGACGCCCAATATCGTGTGTAAGAACGGGTACATCCATGTGTTGGATCACGTGCTAACGGCTCCTAAGAATATGGCTCAGTACCTCGAAAGCAACGACAGCACCAAGATCTTTTCAAAACTGTTGGATCGTTTCTGTGCACCTTACTACGATGAGGCCATCACCAAAAATCACAATCAACTTCCTGGCCGAACCCCAATTGACTCCATTTTTGTTAAACATTACTTAAGTGCAGGTACGGTTACCAGTAATGGTGCAGCTACGATAGGCGGTACAAACAAATTACCCAACAGTTCAATTATTGAAACCAATTTACTCCCTTTTGATCCGGGATGGAACGGCTTTTTCTCTTCTTCCTTATATGCGGATATGGCAACCATGTTCGTTCCGACAGATAAGGCGATGGATGAGTATTTCAACAGTGGTATCGGATCCATTCTTAAAGATCGCTTCCATACCTGGGAGGCCGTTCCGGACAATATCATCATCCCTTTCCTGAAACGTCACATGCGTAATTCCTTTATTGAATCCGTTCCAAGCCGATTCTCAAAAATGGTGGATGGGGAGAACTTCAGGTTGGCGGTCGAACCAGAACACATCGAAGGTGCCTACTCGGCTGTCAATGGTGTCGTCTATCTGACGAATTTCGTCTATCCTCCTGTTGATTACATCTCCGTATACAGTCCAATCCTGCTTAGCCCGAATACGAACATTTATCGTTGGGCCATCAACAGGACAGAAACTGCGCAAGACGGAACCAAGTTTGCTTTTTACAAGCTGTACATCAATTCGCTGGTAAGCAAATACAGTGTGTTTGTTCCAACTGATGAGTACTTCTCCACTTACATCGACCCGATCGCTTATGGTCAGGATGCGCCGCAGGGTGGATTGAAATTCAAATACAATGCGAAAACCGATAAGGTTTATGCCGTCATCTGCACCTTCAATAAGAATGTCATACCTATTGAATTCAGCGATTCCATCGGTGTAATCACCGACGAACCATTCATTCAGGACCGTTTGTGGAAATTGCTTGACAGCCACATCGTCGTAGGTAAGGTGGAATCTGGCAAAAAGTATTATGTGACCAAAGGGAATGACCTCATTCAGGTGGAGGGGACCGGAACGAACATGACAGTGTCCGGTGGTTATGACATAGATGCGAATACTCCATCCAAGGTTAATTTTGTTTTCAAACAAGAAAACGGGAACACCTATTTTATTGACAAACCCATTCAGCCCGCACTCAGGTCGGTCTATAAGGTTTTGAGTGAAACAAATGGTTTCCGGAAATTCTATGACGTATTGAACGGGGTTCCCGATACCTGTGTCTATAAGATATTTTCACCCCAAGGCGTTGATTTTAAAATCAATTTCTTCAATGCCTACCGATATACCATTTATGTGCCTACCGATTCAGCCATGCAATCGGCAATCGATAACAAACTCATTTTGCCATGGGATTCCATTTATGCGATGCCAAAAAGTCCTGAGCAAGCACAGGCAATCAGTAATGTGATCCGTTTCCTCCGTTACCACTTCCAGGACGATGCGGTGTTTTTTGGTCAAAGTGTGGATGAACTTTATCAATCTGCGACTATTAAAAATGACAATAACCGGACGCATTTTCTGACGGGAAAAAACAGGTACTATAAAATAGGTGTCAAAGGTGATGCCAGTTCCTTGATTTTGACGACCGAAACGAATAAATCGGCACGTGTTGTCAGAGATAACGGATTGTACAACATCATTGCAAAGGATTATATATTCTCCAAAGTTCCATCGTATTATAAAAATGTGGACGGAACAGGCGCATCGACTGGCGCATCCTTTGTTTCCTCATCGATTACGACGTCGGCTTCTGCTGTGATTCACCAGATTGATAACGTCCTGACTTTCCAATGACCATGAAAAGAGCATGTTATGATATTAAAACTGATTTTCGGATGAAAAATACGATGAAACCGAAACGGGCAGCATGGATGTTGCTTCTGTTAAGCCTGATGGCTGCTACAATCCAAGCCCAGACAGCTGGTCCGTCCTTATTGGTGCAGGGTAATGTAACGTCTTCCACCGACGGAACCGAAATCATCGGAGCATCGGTTTGTGAATTGGACGTGAACAATCGTGTTGTCAGTTCTACAGCGAGCGATGTAAACGGGCACTATGTGATCAAGGTGAAAGACCTGAACAACAGCCTGAACGTCCGTTATACCGGTTATGCACCTCAAACACGCAAGATGTCTGGCCAAAAGGTCGTTAATTTTGTGATGAAGGAAAATACCATGATAACCGAAGTGGTCATCAGTGCGACCAAAAAACGTTCCGAAGGGGGTTATTCCGTACCTCAGCGTGAAATTGGCTCTGCTATGCAAACCCTTGATGCCAAGGAGTTTGAAGGACTTCAGGTTTCTTCCGTGGATGAGGCCTTGCAAGGTCGTATAGCTGGTCTGGACATTGTGGCCAATTCCGGTGACCCTGGCAGTGGATCTTCCATGCGTATCCGTGGGGTAACCTCCATTTCCGGCAGTAGCGAACCCTTGATTGTTCTTAACGGAATTCCCTATACGGCTGAAACGGACAAGAACTTCGACTACGCCAACTCCAATCAGGAACAATACGCCAATATGCTCAGCATCAATCCAGATGATATTTTGGACATCACTGTACTGAAAGATGCGGCGGCATCTGCCATCTGGGGCTCCAAAGGTGCCAACGGTGTTTTGATGATCACCACCAAAAAAGGGGTGATGGGTAAAGTGAAATTGGATTATTCCTACCGTAAAACATTGACTAAACAGCCAGCAGGCAGAAAGATGTTGAGTGGGGGAGACTTTACGATGCTCATGAAGCAAGCGTATTTGAACCCTCAATCGAATGATGCAGCTACCGATGTGGATGAATACAACTACGACAAGAACTTTATCGATTACCAGAATTTCAACAACAATACCGACTGGGTGAGTGAAGTGACTCAGATTGGAGGCATCGATGACCAATACCTGACCATTTCAGGTGGTGGTGAAAGAGCATTGTATCGTGTTTCAATGGGTCTTTTCAACCAACGTGGTACCATTATCGGGCAGGATCTTACCCGTTTGTCTTCCAGAGCGTATTTGGAATATGCCGTTTCTGACCGCATCAAATTTATCGCAGAGTTTGCATTGACCAACCAGGACAACTTTAGAAGTTATGAGAATCTTTTAGGCATCGCCTATCGGAAAATGCCTAACGTAAGTGTTTATGCACAGGATTCGCTGGGTAGAAACAGCAGTATTTATTACAACATACCCAGGTCATCATCCCTAGATCCTGCACAGAGAGATCTCAAGAATCCGGTCGCTTTGGCATATCTGGCAACGAATGAAGGTAAATCATTTCGTATTCTTCCAACCCTACGCTTGAACTACGACCTTTTGGATCCTAAGATTGCTACGTTACGCTACAGCATGTATGTTTCTTTTGACATCAGCAACAGCGTTACCAAAAAATTCCTGCCTCAGCAGGTTTCCAATCTAGTTTGGTCGGACCAATCGGTGAATCGCTCTGAAACGTCCGACAATGAGAGCCTGAATATTTATTCTGAACAAAACCTTTCCTGGGTTCCAAGATTTGAGAATACAGATCACAGTTTTCAATTGTACGGCACGTTGCAAGTCACGTCCGGTAGTTCGAGCGGACAAGGGATCACTTCGTATTCCTTACCATCCGGCGAGGCTGTCGATCCATCGGTTTTTGCCTACCTTGACGATGCTGGTTCCGGTCACTCCACTTGGCGCTCAGTCGGCTTCATGGGTAGAGCGCACTACAGCTATAAATCGCGTTACAGCATTGATGGTTCCTTACGCAGGGACGGCACGACCAAATTCGGTGCTGGACGTAAATGGGGCAATTTCCCTGGCATCAATGCCAGATGGAACATCTCGGACGAAGAATTCATGGGCGAAGCCAAATCTTGGTTGAGCATGTTATCGTTGCGTCCGTCATGGGGTATCAGCGGAAATGAACCCGGTTCGGAAGGTCTGCAGTACAGTCGCTACGTACCCTATGGGTCCTACTTGGATCAACCAGCCATGAGACCTGCCAATTTAAGGTTGGATGGTCTTAAATGGGAAACTACTGAAATGTTCAACTATGGCATGGACCTTGGCTTATTTGACGATGCCTATACGATGGACCTGAACTTCTACAACAAGCATACGTCCGATTTGTTGTTTCCAGGAGTTGCATTATCATCCGTGTCTGGTTTCGGTTCAGTGCCCTGGTTCAATGGAGGTGTCATGAACAATGACGGTTGGGAATTGAATCTTTATGCCAATCAGTTCATCAAGGTCGGAAAATTTAGTATGGATTTTCGGTTTAACCTTTCCAACTACAAAAACACGCTTATTCAGCTGGATCAGAAACTGTTGGACAGCTACAACGGTAAATTCGATTATCGGAACGGTTCCTATCTCACCCGCATCCAGGAAAACAACTCCTTCGGTTCCATTTATGGCTTCAAATTCAAAGGTGTTTATGAATTCGATGATTATACGGAAGGCATGACGGCAACATCTCCGTTTGCCCGTGATGAATTTGGTAACATCGTAACCGATCAGGCTGGAAATCCCAAACCCATGTGGTTCAACTACTACGGCAAGGAAGGTGGCTTACCATACAAATTCAGGGGTGGAGATGCGATTTATCAGGATATCAACCATGATGGCAGCATCGATGAATTGGACATTGTTTATTTGGGCAATGCAAATCCGAAAGTCAATGGTGGATTTGGACCGACATTCAGATATAAGAGTTTGACCTGCAATATGTTCTTCAACTTCCGTTACGGTAACAAAATTATCAATGGTGCCCGAATGAATGCAGAAAATATGTTTAATGACGACAATCAGAGCATAGCAGTCAACTGGCGTTGGCGCAAGGATGGTGACAAGACCAACATGCCCCGTGCACTTCATGAATGGGGTTACAACTTTCTGGGCAGTGACCGTTATGTGGAGGACGGATCCTTCCTTCGTTTCAAGTACCTGCAATTTTCCTATTCGATACCGCCGGCTATCTTGAAGCCGATTGGCCTCAAAAAAGTCAGTGCCTACATTAACTTCAACAATGTAGCGGTTTGGAGTAAATACACTGGTGTGGATCCCGAAGTAGGTTATGGAAATTTAACAAGTAGCAAGGGCTTAAGTTGGGACGGCAATTCCACCCCACGTTCAAAAGATGTAACACTGGGTCTTTCAATCGGTTTATAAAAAATTGGAAATCATGATAAAGAAAATCATTTATACAGTATTGCTGCCTGCAAGTCTATTTTTTGCGGCCACCGGTTGTACGGCTTGGCTCACTGTAAAACCCGAAGGTGAAGTCGTTCTGGAAGATTTCTGGCAAAGCGAAAGCAGTGTGGAGTCTGTACTGGCTTCTTGCTACCGTGGTATGACGGAAGATGGCATCATCAACCGAATGATTGTTTGGGGTGAACTTCGTTCGGACAATATGGTTTCGAGTGGAACAGCATCCTACGACATGCAGAAAATACTCGACGGAGACATTACCTCTACCAATTCTTTTGCCAATTGGGCCGCCTACTATTCGGTCATCAATTTTTGCAATACGGTGTTGTATTATGCGCCCGACGTCGTAGGACGCGATTTGAATTTTACGGAGGGTGATCTTCGAAGGGTTAAGGCAGAGGCCACAACGCTTCGTGCAATGTGCTATTTCTATCTGGTCAGGACTTTTCAGGAAGTTCCCTATGTGACGATAGCCAGTGTCGACGATACCCAGGAATACGATTATCCAAAATTGCCGGAAAACCAGGTGCTCGATTCATTGGTCAGCGATTTAAATGGTATCAGAGATTGGGCTTCCTCGGACTTTGGAGATACAAAAGCGAACAAAGGTCGCATTACCAAAAATGCTGTAAATACCCTCCTGGCCGACATTTATTTGTGGAAAAATGATTATGGCAACTGCATCACAGCTTGTAACAGAGTTCTGGCTGATACGACTTTGAGACTGGTCGAGGAAGATTTGGTTTATCCTTTGGTCTTTTCGACCGGAAATGCTTCTGAAAGCATTTTTGAACTACAGTTCAACGACAAGGTACAAATAAACAATACGGTACGCAGCCTGTATGGCTCCAGTACGGACGAATTGGGTGATTTGACCTTCCCTCCAACCCTGGCTTTCAATACGAGCGAGCGGGTAGCCGGTCTATATTCTCCTTTTGCTTTTAAAGTGCCTTCGTCGACCATGGTGGAAGGGGCAGATGATGTTCGTGCCAAGGATTCCTACCGATTGTATGGAGGTAAGTATTATATCTATAAATATGTGGGTAGTGGCAGAATAGTCGATTCAAAAGGGGTGACCTATTATACGTTGCGCAACAATACGCCAAATTGGATCATTTATCGATTATCAGATGTTATTTTGATGAAAGCCGAAGCCTTGGCACAAAGAGGTGGAGAGGAAGACTTGAAAGCTGCAGTTGACCTTGTAAGTGTAACCTATAGACGTTCCAATTCTCTGGAACCCAATTTGGAAAGGAGCACGTATCCGACACCAGATGACGTTCAGAAACTGGTCCTTCGGGAACGTCAACGTGAATTCCTTTTTGAAGGTAAACGTTGGTTCGATCTTGTGCGCATGGCCAGACGTGACGGAAACACATCCAATATGAACACTTTTGTGGAAGTAAAAGCTTCTGGTGCTGGTGCTTCTCTTGGCGCACCTGTTCTGAATGCCATGTACATGCCGGTATCAAAAACCGAAATGGAAGCCAATCCGAATATGACACAAAATCCATTTTATGAAGAGACCGGATCATCTTCAACCCGTTAATTAAGATCTTAAAAAACGCATCCAACAAATGAAATCTCTCCGTCCATACCATCATTTATTAAACCTTCTCCTATTCATTACTGGAGTTGCCGGCGTATTTTCCGCCTGTGATTCAGATGAAATCGGGGGCAATCTGTATACCTTCAAGGATCAGACCATGGGTCAATATTTTGAGAAAGACACCACCGGTACCCTGACAGAATTTACCCGTCTGCTCGATACCACCGATGTGCTTGGGTTGCTTAAGACATATGGTGAATTCACCTGCTTTGCACCCACCGATTCAGCCATGCGCGTTTTTTATATCGAGCATAATAAAAGAGGATTGTGGGATTATTCAATCGATTCGCTCCGATTGATTGCATTTGATCATCTTATCAACGGCACCATTCTGTTGAATTCACAATTTATCAAAGGCAATCAGGGACCGATGAGTATGAGTGACCGCTATTTCAAAATCTCGTTCCAGGTTGTCGGTAACGGAACTTTGGTAAATGATTCCTCACTCATCTTGAAAAAGGACATCGCTGTACACAACGGGGTCATCCATAAAATTGACAAGGTACTGAATCCTACTCGTGAAGGTGTAGCAGCTCTTATTGCTAAAGACAAATCGTTCTCCATATTTTTTGATGCGATGGTAGCTACCGGCATGATCGATTCCCTTCGTTTGGTAAAAGATGATCGGTATGATCCAGCCGTCTATGCTAGTCTGATAACAGTAACGAAAACTCAAAACCAATGGTATTATCAGGAATTGCCTGCTTACAGGAAATACGGATATACCATTTTCATGGAAAGCAATGTCACCATGCGCGAGCACAATATCCTGAATTTTGATATGCTGAAGGCTTATGCAAAAAGTGTATACGACGAAGTGTATCCTGAAGATGCTGGCGATACCATTCTTTCAAGTCGTAAAAACAGTCTGAACAGGTTCATCTCCTACCACATGGTCAATAAGCAACTGAACCTTTCAAAAATCATTGATGCGTACGATACCGATCACATGATCAAAACCAGGGACATGTATGAATACATTGAAACAATGTGCCCGAATACGTTGATAGAAGTAACCAAACTCCGCCTGTCCAACCTAACCAATCAGTTGAACATTCATACCTCCTCTGACGATCAATATAAGGTGGTTCAAATCACAAATTACAACGATAAAACGGCTGTAAACGGTGTTTATCATGAAGTCAACGACATGCTTGTTTATAATTCTGACGTTGCCAATATGATGGCTACCAAGCGTTTGCGCTTTGAAGCGGCAAGCTTTTTTCCTGAACTTACCAACAACAACCTTCGTGGCCGCGGCTTAACATCACCCAATTTGCAATTCAGACTTCCCCGCGGTTACATCGATCGGATTAGTTGTTCCGAACAGACAATCGTTGGTTACTTGACACCTTATTATAAGTATCAGGATTATCAGGGTGATGAAATTTTCCTGAGTTCCACCGCTGGTAACCTGTATGACTTTACAATTGTCACACCTCCTATTCCGGCTGGGACGTATGAAGTCCGTTTCGGATATTTGACCAATGGAAAACGCGGTGTTGCCCAGTTGTATTTGGACGATGTGCCTGCAGGGGTGCCGCTCAATTTGAATCCTTTGGCAACCGTTGCTTCCATCGGATATGTCGTTCCAAATTCAGATCCCGACGACCCAGGCGGTTTCCAGAACGATAAGATGATGCGCAATAGGGGATATATGAAAGGCCCTGCCAACTTCAAAGTCCCCACAACAGGTTGGTCCTATGGCGAGAATGCCCGTATGAGCGCACAATTGCTTCGGAAAATTATGGGAACCTATACCTTCAAGAAAGCTGCCAATCACATTTTTATGGTTAAAGGACTCAGCGGTGGTGAATTCATGATGGATTACTTGGAGTTTGTTCCCACCAGTTCACTTGAGACGGAGGATATTTATTAAATGATAATTTTTGGATGGAAAATCATACGACAATGAAGAAACTGAAAAAATTCGGGTATCCAGCAATCTTACTTTTGCTGACCAGCCTTTCCTTTACGTCCTGCAGTGACGCTTGGGATGCTCATTATGGCCTGGAAAACACAGGTAAGATTGACTCGAACCTTTTTGACTACGTCAAGTCAAGGAGCGATTTGAGCATTTTCCAAGATCTGATTCAAAAAACCGGATATGATTCCATTCTAAATCAATCGAAGGCCTATACGGTTTGGGCACCAACGAATGCAGCTTTGGAAGGAAATCCCATTCTTTTGGATACCGCAAACTGGAAAAATCTCGTGGGCAATCACATTGCCAGTTATGCCCATCCGGTATCACAGGCAGATAGTATGACCATCACCATGCAGAATGGTAAACGGTTGGTTTATAATTATGAGGGTGGTTCAGCTACGATGGATGGCTTTAACTTGATTGAAAAAGACAAAGCTACGAACAATGGTTTGGTGCAGGTGATGAACGATGTGATTCCTTATCGTTACAACCAATGGGAAAACATCCTTACCGCATCCGATCTGGATTCATTGCGAGCGTATGTATTATCAATGAATGTAAAGACGCTGGATAGAAACCGCAGTTTTGACAATGGCGTTTTTATTGATTCCTTCTTTATAACAACCAACCAGATCTTATCTTATTTGGGAGACTTTAACCTTGAGGATAGCATCTATACCTCTATTTTACCAAACAATGCTGCATGGATAGATGCCTACAACCGGATTTCACCTTATTTTAAAACAAAGCTGACTGACGGAGGCGCAGTGACTCAACGCGCCAACACGCAATGGTACTTGGTACACGACTTGTTTTTCTGGGGTCGCATCAATGCACCTACAGGTGACAGTGTATTGGTTTCGACCAACTGGAACAAACTGACCAATCCGGATTCCTTATTTATGAATTCAGAAAAGATGATTCTAAGTAATGGATATGGTTACAAAACCAGTAAGCTGAATCATAAGCCAAAGGATTCATGGTGTAAGGAAATTCGAGTGGAAGCGGAAAATGCTTATGGAGGCCGAACATCGACCAATTATGAAATTTCATCCTTATCCAGCTTGGGTACTAATTTCAGCGTTTCCAATAACTACTACACCTATTGCAGGCCGACTTCCACCAGTGCGCTTTCTCCACTGACGGTCACTTTCCCCATACCCAATACGCTTTCGACCAAATACAACATTTACGCAGTATTTGTACCGACTGTCATCACAGATACGACAGACAAGCGTCCTTACAAGCTGGAGTTCTCCATTTCATTAAATGCAAATATGGCAGCTCCAACCTATACAAAACTGACTGTCGCAAATAACGTGACGGATCCCTTAAACATAACCAAAATGCTGGTGGCGAAGAATTATGAATTTTCGACGACGAACCTGATAAATAGTGGCGGAGGCATTGCCGCTACAAAAACGCCCCAAGAAGCAACGACTCCCATTACCATAGGTCTGAGAATCAAAAATTTAGGTGGGGTTTCAGCGACTGAAATAAAGAACTTCAACAGGGGTATGCGCATTGATTGCCTCATTCTCGAACCTGTTCAATAGTAAAGCGAAAAACGGAATGACTATGAAAAAACGGAATTATACTATGAAGTCACTGATGCTTACCATGCTGTTTACGCTCTTAAGTGGTTTGGTCATGGCTGAAATCCCTGTAAACGGTGTCGTGCGTGATGCTGGCACCGGTCAACCCATCGCTGCTGCTGAAATTCGTGTTCAGAACCGCAAAATATCAACGGTTACTGACGATAAAGGGCGTTTTAAGCTGAATGTGCCTTCTACCACCGATGTCCTGGAAGTGAAGGCCTATGATTTCAACAGGACGGAAGTTCCTGTTCGCGGTCGAACAGAACTAATCATTGAGCTGCAGTCGGATCTATTTTTAGAAGGGTTCAAGAACGTAGAAACCGTTGTGGGTTCGTTAAGCCAGTCAGCGCTGACCTCTTCTGAAAAATCCATTTATTCGTCTGGTTTTAGACCGATTGTGAGTTCGGATGAATTGATTGCTTCCACGCTGTCTGGTGATGTCAGAGGCATCAGCCGCTCCGGTGCATCCTCTCAAGGTTCATCGTTATTCATTCGTGGGCTGAATTCATTGAACTCGAACGCACAACCCTTGTTTGTGGTGGATGGTGTCATTTTGGAAAGTCTATATGATAACCAATCCATACAGCAGGGTTATTATTCAAATATGTTGGAAAATATTGACCTGAATGACATTTCGAGCATTTCAGTTCTAAAAGACGGAACCTCGATTTACGGGAGTAAGGCTTCGAACGGAGTCATCTTGATAACGACCAGACGTTCCACATCCATGGTCACCAAAATCAGTGTCAGTGCACTTGGTGGCGTTGTGACTCAGCCCGGGACTGTTCCTATGATGAAGGGTGAGGATTTCAGAATCTATACCAATGATTTGTTCAGCACCATCGGTTTACCCAACAACCAGGTTACGGAACAGGGTTATCTGAACAGCACTTACGACTCCAATGGATTACCAGATACGCAAGTCACCGCGCTTGGCTATATGGAAAGCGATCCAACAAAACCAATTTACAATACCTATCACAATCAGACGAACTGGAACAATGAAGTCTTCGGTAACGGCATGAACAACAGCTATCTGTTGAACGTGATGGGTGGAGATGACAATGCGTCCTACTACTTCTCGCTTGGCTTCACAGGCAACAAAGGAGTTTTGAAAACGACCGATCTTCAACGTATCAACACCCGATTTAACGCCGACTTGAGATTGTTGAGAGATTTGGATATGAGTCTCAATATTGGTTTTGCTCGTACCGAACGGACCATGCAGGATGATGGTGCCGACTTCTACACTTCTCCAACTTGGTTGAGTAAAATAAAATCACCCTTCCTGAGCCCCTTTACCTTTACAAAAGTAGGTACCAGGACGACCGATTATGCCGATGCGGATATTTTTGACATTGGGAATCCCACCGCTGTCATCAACAATTCACTGAACAGCACCCAGACATTCCGTTTCAACATTGGAATTCAACCTGTTTACAGAATTAATCCAAACTTGACGCTCTCTTCCAGGTTCGATTACAACCTGTATAAAAACAACGAAAGGCGCTTTGTCCCGATGTTGGGAACGGCAATGAGGTTTATTCAAGGTTGGGGTTATTCGGAAAATCAGGTTGGTAGCCAGACTTCCCGCAATCAAGGGGTTTTTGACGACACCAGACTGACCTACGAAAAGCGCTTCGAGGACTCTCATCATCTGAAGGCCACGTATGGCATGCGCTACCTAGTCAATACGCTGGAATCATCCTACGCTACTGAATACAATACCAAATCCGATATCTCCAAATTCATCACCGGAAATTTCTCCTATCTTCAAGTGTCTGGTATCAGCAATGTGACCAAGTCTCTTTCTCATTATGTGCAGGCTGAATACGACTTTGAGAGTCGCTATTTCCTAACAGGAGCTATTTCTATGGATGCTTCTTCCCGTTTCGGTAGAGAAACCGAAGGTGGCTTGAATCTGTTTGGCCGTAGTTGGGGCGTATTTCCATCAGTAAACGGTGCTTGGCTCGTTTCTTCGGAAGAATTCATGAACGAAATTGAGGGCATCAACTTTTGGAAAATCCGTGCAGGATATGGTCTGACTGGAAATGACGGCATCAAGGATTACGATGCGATGACCTATTTCAGCAGCGTTCGTTTCATGAGTGTGGCCAACGGCCTTGTTCTTTCCAATATGGAAAACCCCAAACTGCAGTGGGAAACTACCGCCAAGGCAAATTTTGGTACAGACATCAACTTGTTCAATGATAAAGTGACCCTTTCGTTTGACGTTTTCTCAAGCCGCACCAGCAACCTTTTGACGTTAAAGGATGCTCCTGAAATTACCGGTCTGGGCAAATACTGGAACAACGGTGGCAGCATGACCAATCAAGGGACGGAGTTTTCAGCCAATTACAAGGCGTTGAACACGAAGCTTGTGAAATGGGAATTGGGTGTCAACATCGGTCGTTACAAAAACGAAGTAACCGCATTGCCGAATGGTTCTTACCCGACCAAAGTATTTGACGGAGAAGTGTTGACCGCTGTCGGCCAACCGATAGGTTCCTTTTACGGTTATAAAAGTCTGGGAGTGATTTCCAGTGCTCAGCAGGCATCAACGGCTTATACGCCCACTTCAGGACCTTCCACCTATCTGCGAATGCGTAATGAAGATGGCACCTACAGTAAGTTCAATGCCGGTGACATCCTATTTAAAGACGGTGACGGAAATGGCATCATTGACGACAAAGACAAAGAAGTGATTGGCAACCCAAATCCAGAATACTATGGTGGATTCAGCAGTATCCTTTCGGTGGATCGGTTTACGCTGAACGCTCAGTTCAATTATACCTACGGAAATCAGGTGTACAATTACAGCCGTTGCCTGCTGGAATCCGGGAAAGATTTAAGCAATCAGACTTCGGTCATGCTCAATCGTTGGACTGGTGACGGTCAATTGACCAGCCAACCACGTGCAGTTTGGGGAGATCCCATGGGCAATGCTCGTTTCTCTGACCGATGGATTGAAGATGGATCGTTCCTCCGCCTAAAAACTTTGACACTTTCGTACGATGTTCCAGTAAAAAGTACGTATCTGGAAGGCATCCGAGTATGGGCTTCGGCCGACAATCTGTTGACTTTTACCAAATACCTGGGTCTTGATCCGGAATTTTCAGCTGGTAATTCTGTCTACATGCAGGGTGTCGATGCCGGACTTATACCTCAAACCCGCACGTTTACCGTCGGTATAAAATTAAATCTGTAACCTCTGTCAGGATATGAAAAAATTAAGTAACATACTGCTACTCTTTCTGTTTGCATCGTTCATGCTGATTAGTTGCGACGGGATGCTGAACGTGAATTCAGACCGCTATGTCTTTGAAGACGAATACGGGATGAAATCGACCAATGACTCCTTATATGCCATGTTCGGCGTGTTCTCCCAGTTGGAAAAGTTGGCTGATGAATACGTTTTGTTGGGCGAATTGCGCGCCGATTTGATGGACGTCACCACCAAATCCAATCCTTGGCTCAAGGAAATCAATGATTTTGCCATCACACCCGGAAATCCATATGCTGACAAGAAACAGTATTATGCCGTCATCAACAATTGCAATTACATCATCAAGAATATAGACACCTCCATTGTCAAACAGAATGAAAAGGTGATGTATAAGGTCTATTCCGCGGCAAAAGCCATTCGGGCATGGACGTATATGCAACTGGCTCTGAATTACAAAACGGTGGTATATTATAAAGAACCGTTGCTGACATTGGCGGATGCTGAAAAAAGTTACCCTGTCTTAGAACTGAACCAATTGGCAGACTCACTCATCAGTGATATCGAACCATATAAAAATTATGCTGAGCCTAGTTTCGGTAGCCTCTATCAAGCCAGGATCTCCGATTCATTTTTTCCCATCCGCTTTTTGTTGGGCGATCTTTATCTTTGGACAGGCAGGTATGAACAAGCAGCCAACGAATACAGGGATCTGATCTTTAACAACCGATATACCATTGTTGCGGATCGGTTCAAATCCACCTTGGGGGTAACCAATAATGTGTTCAGTGGAAGTTACAACGGATTCTGGGGGAATTGTTTCGTATCAGGTTCTCCAGAAATCATTACCTGCATAGCTGCATCCAATGAATTCGGTAATGAATTCATGATGGACTCTTTAGTGTTGGATTATCAGATAACATCCTCCAAATTTGCCATTACAAATTGGGATTCACAGCGTTATGTTCATTCTGCAACGCTTGATACGTTGTGTGACTTGCGTAAAATCGAGTCTGTTATGGCAAATATGGTAGTTGGTACCAACTTTATATCCTACTGGTGGAATGCGACAACCCAAACTGTAAACTATTTGCCTAAGTTCATTTATATGAATAGAAATACAACCTTAAGTAAACGAGTAATGCCTTATCGGGTAGCATTGCTTTACTTGCGTTATGCAGAGGCTGTCAATCGTCTAGGAAAACCCAATCTGGCCATGGCCGTACTTAAATATGGACTCACACCAGCTAATCTGTACAATCCGACCATTGTGCCGACCTCTGAGTTGAGCACTCCATTGGCGAATTACATGAATTTTGCCGATTCTCGTTTTGTAGACAATATTGGAATTCGTGCCAGGACGTTGGGTAAACCAGAATTGGATGGAAAGTTCATCATTCCTGCCGAACTGGATTCAGTTGCAAAGATCAGTTATATGGAAGATTTGATATGCAATGAATTGGCGCTTGAAACCGCTTTCGAAGGAAACCGTTTTCACGACCTCATGCGTATTGCCATACGACGGGACAGTTCCAATTACCTGGCAGCCAAAGTTGCCGCCAAGCATCCGAACAATCCAAACATTGGTTCCCTTTTGTTGGACAGAAATAAATGGTATTTAAAATAGTATGCAAATAAAATTGATCCGACGCTTTGTCACAGCCTTGTTACTTTATTCCTTTGTTTTAAACTCGGTTACGGCTGAAACGGATCCGACCCTGAAGCTGCATTATCGATTTGGGCCCTTGTTCAACGATAAAGTACAGGATGTGACCGGAAATGGCTACGATGCGACTTTGATGAATGGTGCCATTGTGCGTCAACTCAATTCCATGGGTTTGATGGAACTTGGTTCAACCAACGGCTACTTGGATTTGGGATCAGCCACTGGCACTTTGATTGCTTCCCTGACGGATTTCACCATTTCCACCTATATGTACATTGACCCAGCGACAAACATCAGTGGCAATGGCAATTTCGTATGGGCGTTTTCGACACTGGACGCTTGCGGGCCAACAACTGGCAACTACGTTGCCTACCGGGTGAATGCGCAACAATATGAGCAATCAGCGGGTGGTTACAAAAACGAACTGGTTGTCATTGCACAGGGTTCGGCAGCGACAAAAGGTGTTTGGTCACATGTTTGCTATGCACAAAGCGGAACGACGGGTACACTATATTTGAACGGTAGGGTTCTTAAAACTGGCAACGCCGTTATCAATCCAACTGCTATAGGTACGACTACCACCTTCAACTGGATTGGAAGACCGCCGTTTAAGGGTGACAGTTACCTGCAAAACACCAAATTCGGTGATTTCAGAATATACAACAGGGCATTGAACTCGGTAGAAGTTGCTGAGCTCACATCAGGAATGGCTGCCATTCGGTCTGCCTCCGATCAGGAAGCAATGCATGCGGTGGCAGATACGTTTCAGTTGTATGGTTTCGATGCCGTGCGCTCCAATGTATTTTTACCTCAAGCGCTGAACGCTACTGTGCGGGTAAAATGGACTTCTTCCGATTCCCATACCCTTTCATCCATGGGTTTCGTAAAAAGACCGGCGTTGGGCGAATCCGCTAAAAAAATTACATTGAAAGCCGTTTTCAGTTGCGGAAACGACAGTGTGGTCAAATCGTTCCAAGCCACCGTCCTTCCGTTTGATAGCGAAGAAATCAGTGTTCGCAAAGATTTGGATGCGTTGAAATTTTCGGCCAATCTGAAAGCCCTGTTCACCAATTTGACTTTGCCTTCAAAAGGGAAAGAAGGAACGACCCTCACTTGGGCATCCTCTGCTACAGACTATTTGAGTTCTACAGGTGAAATTAAAAAATTGCCGGCAAAAGGTAAAGGAGCCAAAGCGATTCAACTGAAAGTGACAGGAAAAAAAGGGAAGGTCCTGGAAAGCCGCACGTTTAATGTGTCCATACCCGAGGACGAAGGCTATTCCGCCTATCTTTTTGTGTATTTTACCGGAAATTCAGGTGCTGAAGAATCCATCCGTTTTGCCCTCAGTACCGATGGGGTTACGTACAAAGCACTGAACAAGAACCTTCCGATTATCAGTTCTGACACGATTGCATCGATGAAGGGCGTTCGTGATCCACACATCTATCGTGGTCCGGACAAAAACTTTTACATGGTGGTGACCGATATGAAAGCGTCCATGGGATGGAGCAACAACCATGGGATGGTTTTATTGAAATCGTCCGATTTGGTAAACTGGACGCATGCCAAAGTGGATGTTGCGGCGCTTTTTCCACAGTTCAAAGATGTCAATCGAGTTTGGGCACCGCAGACCATCTGGGACCCGTCTGTCGGGAAATTCATGATCTATTGGTCGCAACGTTCTTTCAATGAGAAGGATGTGATACATTATGCCTACGCCAATGCTTCATTCACCAGTCTGGAAACCACTCCGAAAGTCCTTTTTTCCCATCCAACGTCCACCATTGACGGAGACATCCTCATCAAGGACGGCTTGTACAATCTATTTTTCAAGGCGGAAGGCAACGGAAACGGCATTAAGAAAGCGGTGGCCACTTCGCTCACTGGACCTTACGTGGTCAAGGAGAACAAGTACCTTCAACAAACCACACAAGCAGTGGAAGGTGCCTGTGTTTTCAAACTCATCAATTCGGATACCTACGTGCTCATGTACGATGTCTATGCCAACGGCAAATATGAGTTGACTACCAGCACCGATCTGAGCAAATTCAAAGTGCTGAACGGTGTTTCGATGAACTTTTTACCGAGACACGGAACCGTGATTCCCATTACAACTGATGAAGCCCAACGTTTGGCAGCCAAATGGGCGGCCCCTGCCGATATGTCAACGGTGACCTCATCTGCATCTGCCGTCAAGAAACTGAATGTTGTCGTGAATGAAGCGGATAAGACCATCTTCCTACCGGTTAAGCCAGGTACTTCATTGAAAGCTTTCGACCCAAAACTTGGTTCCTTACCTGGAGTGTTTGTGAAACCCACTGGTGTTAAGAACTTTACCAAAGGCCCCGTGAACTATACGATGCGATTGAACGATTCAATCGCATCGTATTCCGTCACCGCTGCCGTCAACCGCAATCCAGTATTGGATGGTTACTATGCGGATCCTGAAATATTGTACTCGGAAAAAACTGGGAAATTCTACCTGTATCCTACCAGCGACGGTTTTCCAGGTTGGTCGGGCACGTATTTCAAGTGTTTTTCGTCCGACGATTTGGAAACCTGGAAGGATGAGGGTGTTATTGTGCAGCTTGGTAAGGATGTGACTTGGGCTTCGGCCAATGCTTGGGCTCCCTGCATCGTAGAAAAGAAGATTAATGGTGAATACCGCTATTTCTACTATTTCTGCGCCAAGCAACAGGTAGGAGTAGCAGTATCCGACAATCCGACCGGGCCTTTCATCGATTCGGGCAAGGCACTCATCAATTCCAAACCAGCAGGTCAGCGCGGTGGGCAGGAAATTGACCCGGATGTGTTTACTGATCCGGTTTCTGGCAAAAGTTACCTTTATTGGGGCAATGGCTATATGGCAGGTGTGGAGCTCAATGACGACATGACTTCCATCAAAACTGAAACGATGAAAGTGATGACTCCGGACCGTTCGTTTCGTGAAGCACCCTATGTGATTTTCCGCAAAGGCGTCTATTATTTCATGTGGTCGGAAGACGATACCGGAAGTCCCAACTACAAGGTGCGTTATGCGACTTCAGACAGCCCATTGGGAAAATTGACCATACCGTCCAAAAACATCGTCATAGCCCGCGATGACAAAAAAGAAATTTATGGTGCGGGTCACAATTCCATCCTGCAAATTCCTGGCAAAGACGAATGGTACGTGGTGTATCATCGACTGACAAGACCCAAAGGCATTAAAATGCAAAGTCCTGGTTATTACCGTGAGGTATGCATCGACAAAATGGAATTCAATGCCGACGGTAGCATCAAACAGACTGAACCCACCTTGGAAGGTGTTGCTCCAATTCGTAGGACTAAGTAGTAAGTTCGTTTCCAACTATAATCGCTAAAGCCATCCTGAACTTCCAGGATGGTTTTTTCTTGTGTAATCGATGCTTTTGCGTATTTTTACATCACGAAAACGCCCAAATCGATTCTGAGAAATTGTTCATTTATGAAGAAAACCCTTCTAGTCCTCGTCGTAGTTTTTGCGCTGATACCTGATTTGTTTTCAGCCACCGGAAAAATTCAGATTGCCTTTGAAAGTTTCCCCTACATGAACCAATTGCCCTCCAATTCGGTTCAGCGGGTATTCCAGGACAGGGACGGCTATATCTGGTTCGGAACATTGGACGGGTTGTGTCGGTACGATGCCTATCATGTGACGAGCTTTCGTTCCAACATGCTGAACCCGAATTTGTTGACTAACAACGACATTTCCTGCATGGAAGAAGATGATGAAAATCATTTGTGGATTGGAACCAAGCAGGGACTTAATATTCTCGATAAAAGCAATTTTAGGATTACGCCGTTCGACGATCCGAATCTTCGGACTGATCAAATCAATTGCTTGGCACGGGATAAGGAGGGATCAATCTGGATCGGTGCACATCGGGGACTTTACCGGTATGACGTTCAAAGTAAAAAACTAAAATTGTACCCACACAACCAATTCGACAATAAAACGATACCAGGAGGTGGAATCAGCAGCATTTATCGCGACCGTCAAGACCGAATTTGGGTGATGTGCTGGAACGAGGGACTTTCTTTGTACAATCCAAAAACGGATAATTTTACGAGATTTCCTCGGCTGGGAAATAACAACAATCCATTCCGACTATATCAGGACAACAAGAATAATTATTGGATTTGTTCCTGGGGTGAAGGTTTCTGGCGTTTCATGCCAAATGCCCCTGATGATGCCAAATACCAGGAGTTTACGCTTCCAAAGGTGGACGGAACAGACAAGGAAAATACATTTTTCAGTATTGTACAGGATGATAAGTACGGCTACCTCTGGGTTATGTCGCTCTCTGGACTTTATGCCCTCGATTACAAGAAAGACGGAACACTGGAAAACATTGACATCAGTTCCTACATGCAGGGTTCAAGCAAACTATTCAGTGAAATAATCAAAGACAAGGATAATAATCTTTGGATTGGAGCCTTTAGCGAAGGAGCCTTTTGCATCAACTTCAATCGGCCACCGGTCGGAAATTACACGTTGGAGAAAATCAGGCAGAAGCTGGGTTTTTCCTCCAGTGTAAAAACGATCTGCATGGATAAGGATGGCTTGGTATGGATTGGTTTGAATCGAATCGGCCTCTGCCTTTACGACCGGAATAAGAATCAATCGGTGATGTTTACGGAAATTCCATCACTGAAGTCCATTTGGCAACTTTCTTCCATCAGTAGCATCAAAGAAATAAAAAGTCAGCACGAATTTTGGGCGACCTGCAACGACAATCTGATCTATGCGATGCGAAAAAACGGAAATGCCGTTTTGCTTTCCAGAACCATCGATTTAAACGTCAATCCGAATGTGAACATCAGCGGGGACAAAGTGCTGTACGAAGACCGTTCTGGCAATGTCTGGGTAGGTGCTGTCGGCGGTGTCTTAAAGATTTCTCCCCAAGGTTTGGTCCGTTTCGTTTTCGAAATTCCGTCCGTGACAGACATCACACAGGATCAATCAGGTGCTATTTGGGTGAGCAGTGAAAATATCGGACTTACCCGACTTACCCTCGAGGGATCCAAATACCGTGGCAGCACCTTCGACAAATACACGTCAGGTTTCAATACCAGCAACGTGCAGGCAGTTTTGGCGCATTCGCGCGGTAAAATATGGATAGGTTCCAAAGAAGGCCGCATTATTACCTACGATCCCAAAAGCAAACTGTTCGAAGACCTTAGCAATGTGTGTGCCATGACGGGTGAAGCCATCTTGAACATTCTGGAGGATCACTCGGGCAACATTTGGATTTCCACCAACAAGAAGGTGACCAAATTCAATCCATTTCGAAAGACATCCACCTTTTACAGTGTTTTCGACAACCTGGCTGTCAATTCGTTCATAGATGGTGCCTGCACCATCAGCCCATCCGGCGAAGTTCTTTTCGGTGGAAACAAGGGCTTTTGTTCCTTCTTGCCGAACAAAGAAACGTCGGATGCCAAACCAGGTCACAGCAAAGTGTTCATCACGGGTATCAAGGTGCACAACCAGTCTGTCTTTGAATTGGAAAACGAAGCTCGTTTTGATAATGTACGCAACAAATTGGTGATCAGTCATTCGGAAAAGAATGTTGAAATCGAGTTTTCCACTTTGAATTATCCGTATCCGTCCAAGATCCAGTATGCCTACAAACTGGAAGGAGTTGACAACGACTGGAACTACGTTGGCAACAGCCGTCGGTTTGCAACGTACAACAATTTGCAGAAAGGCTCGTATAAATTGCGACTGAAAGCTACGGACGAAAACGGTATATGGAGCAACGAAGTCACCACTTTGCAGATTGTCAAGAAGCCTGCCTTTTGGGAAACCTGGTGGGCAACCTTGTTTTATTTTGTCCTGCTCGGCTTTCTCGTTTACAGTTTCTACCGGTATTCCGTCAACCGGTTCCGCCTTCGACAGGAATTGAAAATTGCTCGTATTGACATGGACAAGTCAGAAGAACTGACGCAAACCAAATTGCGTTATTTTACCAACATTTCCCACGAACTTCTGACGCCGTTGACCATCATTTCTTGTCTCATCGAAGATTTGGAAACCTCTTTTAAAGGAAAGTTTTGGCAACATGAAGTGATGCGTGTAAATGTTTCTCGGCTGAAGCGATTGTTGCAACAGATTCTGGATTTTAGAAAAGTGGAAAGCGGAAATATGAAACTGAAGGTTTCAGAAGGTGATCTGGTAAGTTTCCTTCAATACATCTGCACCTTCAACTTTAACCCACTGGCTACGGAGAAACGGATCCATTTTTCCTTCCTAGCATCCGAAGAGTCCATGATGGGCTGGTTCGACCCTGACAAAATGGATACGGTCATCTTCAACCTGCTTTCGAACGCCTTCAAGTACACCCAAAAAGGGGGAAGCATCCATGTCAATTTGGACAGAGTGTCCAAGGGATCCACCAAATGGGCCAGGCTCATTGTGACCGATACGGGTCGAGGTATTTCGCCTGAAGATTTGGAGCACATATTTACGCGCTTTTATTCCAATGATCCCACCAATACGGTCGAAAATCACGGTATTGGTTTGACTCTGACTAAGGAGCTTCTGGAAATGCATCACGCCACCATCCACGTGGAAAGTGAACCCGGTGTAGGCAGCTCTTTCATCGTCGAAGTGCCTTTGGATGGGGAATTCTATCCGGAAAGTGAACGGTCCGGGAAACCCCTTGCTCCAATTCCTGATTTGGTCGATGATGCGTTGGCTTACGTGGTTGATTCGGAAAATCAAGTGATTCAGGAAGAAGTGAATGTGTTGATAGTGGAAGATAATCAGCAGCTTCGCACCTTTATTGACCGATTGTTTTGTCAGAAATACCATACGTTTACAGCCGAAAATGGCGTTCAGGCACTGAAAATCATTGAAGAACATCCCATAGACATAGTTTTGAGCGATATTGTCATGCCTGAAATGGACGGTTTGGAGCTCTGTCGTACCATCAAAAACCATTTGAATACCAGTCACATCGAAGTGTTGTTGCTCACAGCCAAGAATTCCATCGATGACCGGATAGATAGTTACAACGCTGGTGCAGACGGCTATTTGTCCAAACCCTTCGAGCTTAAGGTACTGGAAGCCCGTATTGCCAGCTTGATACGCAATCGCAGGCATAAAACAGACAAGTTCAAATCGAATTTCGACCTGAACATTTCCTCCATGGAATTCGCTTCCATCGACGAAAAGTTCCTGGAAAGTGCAGTGGCCGTAATTGAGGAACATTTGGCCGAACCCGACTTCGATCTGGATATGTTTTCCGGCAAACTAAACATGTCCAAATCTTCGCTCTATCGCAAAATGAAGTCGCTTACCCAACTTTCGCCCGTTGAATTCACCAAGAACATCCGCTTGAAACACGCCTGCCAGATGTTGAAAAGCCAGCATGGGAACATTTCCGACATCGCCTATTCGGTGGGTTTCGCCGATCCCAAATACTTTACCTCCTGCTTCAAGGCTGAATTCGGAATGACTCCGACGGAATACTTGAGAAAGAACCGGGAAGAAATGGGTGAAATGCCCGAAGTGAGTTAAAAATTGCTACCATGAATGCACTAAAAATGTTGCTGGCTGTTTGCCTGTTTCCTTTATCAACTTATGCTGTGGTGCTTAATCCCTTGAATAATGCCGAAGCGATAAATCCCGACACCCGATTGCAAATCCTTTTTGAGGAAGCACCTGTATTGGGTTCGTCCGGCAAAATCCGAGTTTTTGAAGCTGGAACGGATAAGCTAGTGGATGTGTTGGACCTGAGTATACCCGCTGGGCCGACCAAAGGTGTGACGGGGCCGAAAGCGCCGTATTCGACAGTTCCGTATCCGTACGATGGGCCTCGCAGAACCAATGCGGACACGAAACCAGGGACCCCATCCGGTGGTGCCGTTGCAACACCCGATTCCTTTCAATTGACTATCATTGGGGGTTTCACCGACGGCTTCCATTTTTATCCGGTTTTGGTGCGGGGTAAAACGGCAATCATTCAGTTGCATCACAATTTGCTGGAATATGGGAAGACGTATTATGTGGAGGTGGATGCTTCCGTTTTCAAAGCCAAGGATTTCAGTGGTGTTATAGGAAAAAAGGCTTGGACGTTTTCAACCAAAAAATCCGCGCCATCAGTTACTCAGGATTTGTTGACCGTTAGTGCGGACGGTTCAGCCGATTTCAATACGGTTCAGGGTGCAATTGATTTCATCCCAGACAATGTAGCTGCCAACAAAACCATTTTCATCCGAAACGGTGACTACGAGGAAATCGTCTATTTCAGGAACAAACAAAATTTTATACTGAAGGGAGAAAGCCAGGAAAAGGTACTGGTGCATTATGCCAACAACGAAGTGTTCAACCCGCATCCCTCCAATTTGAGCACGAATGAGCTACCTGGTACCTTCCCTTCGAGGCGGGCAGCCTTTGCCGCCGATCATTGCTCCGACCTTCGTCTGGAAAACATGACCATCCAGACGACTGCCTATGGACAAGCGGAAGGCTTACTTATAAATGGTGAGCGTATTTTTGTAAAACAAGTGACCATCATCGGCTCGGGCGATGCCCTGCAAACTAATGGTACAGCCTATTATGTTGATTCAAAGGTGATTGGTGATGGCGATATGATTTTGGGTCGCGGCGCTGCTTTTTTCAATAATTGTACTTTTCAATCGTACGGAGCATTCATGTGGATTCGGAATACTGCGGCTAATCATGGTAACGTATGCCTGAATTGTACGTTTCAGACACGGGGCAAAGGTATGACCGAGATTGCCCGTGCGCCTGTGAACGGCGGCAAAAGCTATCCATATTGCGAAGCGGTGCTGCTCAACTGCAAACTATCCGGCATCAGCCCCATCGGCTGGGGTCCCATTGGCGGAGACACCACCAATGTCCATTTTTGGGAATACAACAGCACCAATCTTTCCGATGGCAAGCCGGTGGATACCAGCAAACGGCATACAGTCTCTAGGCAGCTGACTATGGAAAAGGATGCCGCCTTGATTGAGCAGTACAGCAAGCCGGAATTTGTGCTTGGTGGTTGGAAACCGTAACAGCTTATTCCCCAACGACTTTCCATGAGAAACAGGCTCCGTCCTTGCGATCTGGCCTCGTTCCCACAGCGTCTGCAGAGCAGAGGCTTCCGGCATTGGCATCTGCAAAGAGGTAGCGGTGATTGAGGAGGGACATTAGCATGAGGTCGTCGCGCAGCATGTCTTCCCATTGGAAGGTGGAGGCTGCACCGGCATCTTGAGCTTGAATGCGAACTTCCGACATCAGTCCCAAGCCTACCACTGTCACAAAGCCACCATCAACGACGGATTGAAGTGCTATACTGCCTTTGCCACGATCGAGGACCCGGAACTGGGTGGCAGAACTCGCATTTGGACGAACGGGCCGAAGGAAGCCTCTCCAATTGGCCAGGACAGTATTGTCACCCAAATTGGTCAATTCGATGATTTTGCCCACAGGAATGGGCCGCATTTGACCACGTGGACGCGGTTCGTAGACTTCAAAGAAATTGAAATCGGTCGTACCACCCACAGCACCAGTCTTGTTGAAATTGAACATAGCGAAACGTACCCCCTGAAACGTTTTCAGCTGGTATACCATGGTGTATTCAAGTCCCAGCGGCAGAAATTCCATGCCATCAAAACTGTAGCTGAAATCGCCAAGGTCGTTTTCGAAATTGCAATGGGCACGAAGCCAAATAGTGGTCTTGTCAGTTTTGATTCGTGTGTTGGATTCGGTGAATTGGTCGAATTGACGAATCTCGAGACCATCAGAGGTTTTTGTCAAACCGATATAGGCGTAAGGTAGGTTCAGCAAGGCCAAACCAGCCACATCCCCGAATTTCATTCCTTTCACGTCCAACTGGGCAGTTGCGAAAGATTCAGGACCAATAGCCCGCTGGGTCAGGGTGTTTCTAGCTTGCCAGAAATCGTCGGCTGGAAGTGCCTTCAATCGAAGACTTCCTGACTTTAACGCCCATTTTCCATCTACTGGAGCATGGTTCCATTGCCAGACTGGTTTCAGGTTCTTGCCAGAGAAATCGTCGCTGCGTTCGAATACGGCTTTGGGAGTGGAAGAAAAACCGGTGTTGGGTTTGACCCAGGTTCGTGGTGCACGGGTGAGGTTTCCGGGAAGCCCGACATAGGGCCAACCTCTTTCCCAAGTGACTGGGGCCAATGTCAGGGTTCGGCCGACCGAATTGAAATCCATCATGGTGAATGCCCACCATTCGCCAGTTTGAGTTTGTACAAGGCCGCCCTGATGTTGCGTGACACTGCCGACAACGTTGGGTTGAGGAGGTTTGAGGTCAAAGGGCATTCTAAGCGAGGTTCGTCCCATCCGCCATCCGGTGCCAAATCCGTAGTTTTCTTCGGCACTGATCAACGCAATTTCATAAGGACCCTCGGGTTTGTCGGCCCTGGCGGCTGCCTGATAGCAGAGCGGATCGTAGTTGGTCAGGGTGATGTAGTATTTTCCGTCGATTTTGTAGAAATGAGCACCTTCACCGGCGCCATTGTTAGCAGGGATGATCACACGTTCCGTACCTGGAATGGTTCCGGTGAGGTCGGCGTTTAGTTCAACCATCTTGATTTCGTTGTAACCCCAGATGGCGTAGATTTTGCCGTCGTCGTCGAACAGTACCGACAAATCGTGCAAAGTTGCGTTCAGCGGGTGCTGCGTCCAAGGACCAGCGGGATTTTTGGCAGTGAAAACCTGGGTACCGAAACCGTTTACATTGGTCAGAATGTAGAAAGTGCCGTTGTGGTAACGCAAGGAGGGTGCCCAAATGCCTTGGCCATAAATGTCCTTGCCTTCTTCCAACCTAAAAGCAGGGCCCAAATCCAAACGTGGGCAAGCGTAGGTGAGCAGTTCCCAATTGACGAGGTCTTTGGAGTGCAATACAGGAAGACCTGGCATTGCGTGCATAGTGGTGCCGGTGAGGTAATAGTCGTCGCCCACCCGAATCAGGTCCGGATCTGAAAACTCGTCGTAAAATAGCGGATTGGTAAAGGTACCGTTTCCATTGTCCGAAACCCAGGTCTGATTTCTTAACGTTTCAGTCTGGGCGGCTTTTTTCCCTATGGCCGAAAGCGTATTTGGCAATAAGCAAGCAACTAAAAGGACTATCAGGGCGGAACGTGCGAATGTGTTCATAGCTTAAAAATTGATTTCTGCAAAAATAAAGAGTATACACCGTTTACAGGTGCACAAATTCAGTACTAAAGGATGACAAAATGGTAAAATTAGCTGTATTTTTACCGAATACCAAAACCTTTTGAATGTATGCGCTTCTACTACAAACCTGATATCTATGTTTTGTTGATCAGCATGATGAGCATCATCCTGGTGGGTTATTTATGGGGTTCATCCGGGTCCATGACAAGCATTTCGTTTTGGATAGCGATGGTCGTCACTTTGTTCATAGGTTGGTTTATCATCAAGATGCCGCTCTACACGTATGTGGATGAAGATATGATCCGAGTTCAGCAATTGGTTGGGAACACGACGTTTCGCCGAAGTCAGGTGACGCTGCGCCGCTTGAACAGCCGCGATCTGGATGGCACGATCCGTACCCTCGGCTCAGGCGGAGTGGGGGGCTATATCGGTTTTTTCCAAAACGCGGCACTGGGCAGGTTCTACATGTTGGCCGTTTCTCGCAACAACCTAGCCTTGGTTTCCACCGTTGAGGGGAAACAATACGTCATCCATTTCCCACCGCAGAACTAATACTTCAGCTGAATCTCAACCAGTTCGGATTGTGTGCCGATGCGGTAAAGCGGTCCCCAGATGCCGAGTCCGGAAGATACGTAAAAATGGGTCTTGCCTTTTTTCTTATAGCCGTGTCCCAATTCAAAAATGCTTTTCACTACCAGGTTGCCGGGGAAGAACTGGCCGTTGTGGGTATGGCCGGAAATCTGCAAATCGATGCCGTTGTCGCAAGCTTGCTGCAAGGCGTAAGGCTGGTGGTCGAGCAGAATCTTGGGCAGATCGGGTTGGAGATCCTTTACTAATTCAGAAAGTTGCTTTCGGTTTGGGTTCGTACGGTCGTCGCGACCCACAAGGTAGAAGCTGTGATCTACCAGCGCCACCGAGTCGTGCAGCATTCGTATGCCGGCAGCACGCAAGTATTCGTTGATTTCCTCCGGCACGCCCGAATAATACTCATGGTTTCCTGTGATGGCAAAAACACCCAGGGGTGCGTGCAGCTGGCTGAGTTCCTCTTCCATCTTTTGCTCCATGACGGGTCCGAAAGAACGGTCGGTGATGTCGCCCGCCAACAGGATGATGTCTGGTTTTCGCGCATTGATCATTTGCACGTATTTGTGCAGCCGTTTTTTGTCAATGCTGGTGCCCAAGTGGATGTCACTGGCCGCAACAATCTTGATGGTCTTATGCTGAACTGGATTTTCAACGGTGAGGTCCAGATGTACTACTACTGGGTGGTTAAAGCGGTAATTCCCTATAATCAAGGCGATTGTGATGATGCCCAGACTCGCTACGGCTGCCCATTGGCGGATGCCCAACATGCCTGGAGGTGCAAAGTGAAATAACTTGTTGGCAAGTCCGACCAAATCAGTCACCAGAAAAGACAGCGACATGTAAATGACGGTCAATAAAAACGTATAGGTGGTGAACGTCAGTATTTTTGCAAACGACAACCCAAGCTTTTGCTCGAAATAAAGTCCGGCAAAGAGAGCCAGAAAAAGGAAAATGTAGCTTGCACCAAACGTCCATCGAATTAGAGGTTTGACCGGCAGCAGGTGCATGCCCTTGAAGAACACGAGCGCGAACAACCCGAGGAAAAGTGTGAAAATGACTATAAAAAAGGAAAGTTTCATTTACTGATGGTTTTGTACCCCAAAAGTAAAGAAACTTTCCGTAGTGTTTGGAGCATTTGTTGGTTTATGAGAGCTTTTTGTCCAAATTTACCTTGAGAGCCTGCAGGAATTCCTGCGTGCTCAGATAATCTTTGCGAGCAAGGTTGTCACCATGAATCATCACGGCCAAATCCTTGGTCATCTTGCCTTCTTCCACGGTTTCCACACATACTTGTTCCAGCTTGTGGCAGAAATCGATAAGTTCGGCATTTCCGTCCAATTTGCCTCGGTGTTCCAAACCGCGCGTCCATGCAAAGATGGATGCGATGGGATTGGTGGAGGTTTCCTTGCCTTGCTGATGCTGGCGGTAGTGGCGGGTCACGGTTCCGTGGGCAGCTTCGGCTTCCACCGTCTGGCCGTCTGGGGTTACCAAAACCGAAGACATTAGACCCAATGAGCCAAAGCCTTGAGCGACCGTATCCGATTGGACGTCTCCGTCGTAGTTCTTGCACGCCCAAACAAAGCCGCCTTCCCATTTCAGGGCGGAAGCGACCATGTCGTCAATGAGGCGGTGTTCGTAGGTGATGCCGGCTTCCTTGTAGGCTTCCTTGAACTCTTTTTCATAGACTTCAGCGAAGATGTCTTTGAAACGACCGTCGTAGGCTTTCAGAATGGTGTTTTTGGTGGAAAGGTAGAGCGGCCATTTCTTTTCGAGGGCTACCTGGAAGGAGCTCCGTGCGAAACCGAAAATGGATTCGTCGGTGTTGTACATGCACATGGCCACACCGTCGCCTTCGAAGTCGTAAACGTCCCAGCTTTGTACTTCGCCGGCTTCGTTGGTGAAGCTCATGCGAAGGGTTCCCTTACCTTTGATCACCTTATCGGTGGCCTTGTACTGGTCGCCGAACGCGTGACGGCCTATGACGATGGGTTTGGTCCAGGTGGTCACATAGCGCGGAATGTTCTCGCAGATGATGGGTTCGCGGAAAACAGTTCCGCCGATGATGTTGCGAAGTGTTCCGTTGGGCGATTTCCACATCTTTTTGAGGCCGAATTCTTCCACACGGGCTTCGTCTGGTGTGATGGTGGCGCACTTGATGCCGACGTTGTACTTTTTGATGGCGTTGGCGGCGTCGATGGTTACCTGATCGTTGGTTTCGTCACGGTATTCAATGCCGAGGTCGAAATACTTGATGTCCAGGTCGAGGTAGGGCAGGATAAGCTGCTCTTTGATGAATGCCCAAATGATTCGGGTCATTTCGTCCCCGTCCAGTTCAACGATGGGGTTGGCTACTTTTATTTTTGACATGTTAGCGTTTGTTTAGCGGGATAAAAGCTTGTTTTTCACCTACGTTCTTGTATGCAGGACGAATGATGCGGCGACCGGAGAAGTTGAGTTCTTCCATGCGGTGGGCACACCAGCCGACAATGCGGGACATGGCGAACAGCGGAGTGAACACTTCCTTGGGCAGACCAATGGCTTCGTAAACGAAACCGGAATAAAAGTCCACGTTGGCACAAACTTGTTTGTTGATGTCGTCTCCCTTGAAGTTCATAAAGGCTTTGACTGAGCGTTCTTCCACCAATTCCATGAAGGCGAGTTCTTTTTCCAAGCCTTTTTCCTTGGCCATTTCACGAGCCATATCCTTGAGTACGACAGCACGCGGGTCGGAAACGGTGTAAACCGCATGACCGATACCGTAGATGAGTCCGGATTTGTTGTAGGCGTCCTTGTTGAGCATCTTATTTAAGTAAGAGTCGATTTCCTTGACGTTCTTCCAATCCTTGATGGCTAATTTAAGATGGTCAAACATGGCGTTTACCTCGATGTTGGCACCACCGTGCAACGGTCCTTTCAACGAGCCGATACCGGCCGCGATGGAGGAATACGTATCGGTGTGGGAGGAACTGGTCACACGAACCGTGAACGTGGAGTTGTTACCGCCGCCGTGTTCCGCATGCAGAATGAGCATCAGATCCAAAATCTTCACATCCAGTTGGGTGTAGTTGTTAGGGCCTTTCATCATGAACAAGAAATTTTCGGCGATGGACATGCCTTCGTTCGGATGGCGGATGTGCAACGAACGCCCTTGTTGGCTGTGGCGATAGATGTTGTAAGCGTAAGCGATGATGGTGGGGAACTTGGCGATGAGGTCCAAGGACTGGCGCATCAGGTTTTCACGGGTAATGCTGTCTGGATTCGGATCGAACGTGTACATTTCCAATACGCTGCGTGACAGGATGTTCATGATGTTTGAACCTTCCAAGTCCAAAATGTTCATAGTGGCCTTATGCTCCAGTGGCATGAAATTGTACAAGATTTGATGGAAAGTTTTCAACTCTTCCGCATCGGGTAGGTATCCCGAAAGCAACAAATAGGCGGTTTCTTCGAAGCCCAAGCGGTTTTCAGCCTGAATGCCGAGCGCCAGGTCAACCACGTCGATGCCGCGGTAGATGAGCTTGCCCGGAATGGCATTGATTTTGCCTTCTGCGTCTTTTTCATACCCCACTACGTCACCGATTTTACTCAAACCAACGAGTACGCCGGAATGGTCTTCGTTACGAAGTCCACGTTTCACACCAAATTTGGTGAACAGTTCTTTGTCAATGCGCGATGTTGTCTTGATCGTTTCCGACAACTTAAAAATCATGTAATCGTTTTGCATAATAATACAATATTTGGCGTTTTTAATCTAGAGCGTTGAGTGCGCTGCCGGCCTTAAACCAAGCAATTTGTTGCGCGTTGTAGGTATGGTTTACTGGGAAGCTTTCGCTGGTACCGTCGCTGTGAAGCAACTGAACAGTAAGGCTTTGGCCTGGTGCGAAATTGGTTAGGCCGAGAATCTCAAGCTTATCGTCTTCGCGCACTTTGGCGTAATCGTTTTTATCGCTGAAGGTAAGGGCTAGCATACCCTGTTTTTTCAAATTCGTTTCATGAATGCGTGCGAACGATTTCACCAACACGGCTTTGACATTGAGGAAACGTGGTTCCATGGCTGCATGTTCGCGGGAGGAACCTTCTCCGTAATTTTCCTCGGCCACCACCACACTGCCCCTGCCGGCCGCCTTATAAGCTCTGGCCAAGGTGGAAACAGGTATGTATTCACCGTTGTGAAGTACGGCGTTGGTCTTACCATTGAAGGCGTTTATTGCGCCCATCAGCAAGTTGTCGGAAATGTTGTCGATGTGACCGCGGAAACGCAACCAGGGACCTGCCATGGAAATATGGTCGGTGGTGCATTTGCCTTCGGCTTTGATGAGTAGGCCCAAGTCCGTGTAATCCTTACCGTTCCAAGGTTCAAAGGGTTTCAATTCTTGCAAGCGTTTGGAGGCAGGGTCTATGTTGATTTGCACGTTGCTTCCTTCGGTTGGTGCCAAATATCCGGCATCCTTTACTTCAAATCCAAGTGGAGGAAGCTCATAGCCAAAGGGCTCCTGGAGTTTCACCTGCTCACCATGTTCGTTGGTCAGCGTGTCGGTCATCGGGTTGAAGCAGAGATCGCCTGCAATGCTGAGTGCGGCCACGATTTCGGGGGAACCGATGAACGTATGGGTATTTGGATTGCCGTCGTTGCGTTTGGCAAAGTTCCGGTTGAAAGAGGTGATGATGGAATTTGGGCGTTCTGGGTCTTCGGCTTCGCGTTTCCATTGGCCGATGCAAGGTCCGCAGGCGTTGGCCATGATGACGGCACCTGCTTTTTCGAACGTGGAAAGCAAGCCATCGCGTTCAGCCGTGAAGCGAACGAGTTCGGAACCTGGATTGATGATGAACTGTGCTTTGGCCTGTAAGCCTTGTTTTTGGGCGGCATCCACGATGGCTGCGGCGCGGGAAAGGTCTTCGTAGGAGGAATTGGTGCAGGAACCGATGAGGCCGGCTTCCATTTTTTGGGGATAGCCTTTTTCACGAACAACCTGAGCAAACTCCGACAAGGGAGCCGCAGCGTCCGGGGTGAAAGGACCATTAATATACGGTTCGAGCGAGGTAAGATCGATTTCAATCAACCTGTCGTAAAAGTTTGAAGGATTTTCGAAAACTTCCTTATCTGCCTGCAAATGTTCGCTTACTGCCGAAGCGGCTTCGGCAATGCTCTTGCGCCCTGTTGCTTCCAGATATGCCACCGATTTGGCATCGAACGGAAATACGGAGGTCGTCGCACCCACTTCGGCACCCATATTGCAAATGGTGCCTTTTCCAGTGGCCGAAAGCGAGGCAGTGCCTTCTCCAAAATATTCAATGACGGCATTTGTGCCACCTTTTACGGTGAGAATGCCGGCCAGTTTCAGAATCACATCCTTGGGGGAAGCCCAACCGTTGAGCTTTCCGGTCAACTTGACACCGATGATTTTCGGCATCTTGAGTTCCCAGGGCATGCCTGCCATCACGTCGACAGCATCTGCACCACCAACTCCGATGGCAATCATTCCAAGTCCGCCTGCATTGGGTGTATGAGAATCGGTTCCAATCATCATGCCGCCCGGAAAAGCGTAGTTTTCAAAAACCACCTGATGAATGATGCCTGCACCCGGTTTCCAATAACCGATGCCGAACTTGTTGGAAACGTCTTTGAGGAAATCGTAGACTTCCTTGTTGGTGTCGTTGGCCGTAGCCAAATCTGTTGTGGAACCAACATAAGCTTGAATGAGGTGGTCGCAATGCACGGTGGATGGTACTGCAACCCTTTTTCGGCCTGAATTCATTAGCTGAAGCAAGGCCATCTGCGCAGTAGCGTCTTGCATGGCCACGCGGTCAGGGGCGAAATTGACGTAGTCGGTGCCACGTAAATAGTCTTTTTCAAGAGGTTCAGAAAGGTGAGTGTAGAGAATCTTTTCCGTCAGGGTAAGCGGACGTTTCAACACTTTTTTTACATTGTCCATCTTTTCCGGCAGTGTGGAATAGATGCTTTTCATCATTTTTTCGTCAAGAACCATGGTTGTTGTTGGTCGTAGGTTGATATAATTTTTGGCAAGATATGTAAATTAATCCACTAATATCGTATATTTCCTCAATAGATTTCATCTATAGGCCGATAAATGGCCGTTTTTGACGATTTATGCAGGATTTTAGTGTATATATATGCAAAACTGATTTTATTCAACAATCTGTGCGATTGTTGGGTGATTCAGCCTTGAATGCTTATTTTTGTGCAAGCTTCAATCAAATTGAAAAAGTAAATATAATAGGTTACAATCAAACTTGGTTTATTTTCTACTGTTAATATTTGCTAGTATTACATATTTTTTCTAAAACAACCTTTTCAGCCAAGAAATACCACTAAATCCATCCATTTATGAAACTCGTTCGCATCTCTCTCTTGCTGTTGATTGTCTTGAGTTCCTGCACCATGCGCCGCGAAGGTCGTGAGATCGTCGATCTCACTCGGGATTGGAAATTCTTGTTGGGCGATTCTGTTGGTGCTTCCGAAGTTGATTTTGCGGACAGCACGTGGCGTACGCTCAATGTCCCCCACGATTGGAGCATAGAAGCAGACTTTGCACTGGAAAATCCTGCATCTCCCGGTGGTGGAGCGTTGCCCGGTGGCATCGGTTGGTACCGCAAGGTTTTCAAATTGGATAAAAGTTGCACCAACAAATGCGTCTATATTGAATTCGACGGAGTTTACCGCAACAGCAAAGTATGGATCAACGGTCATCTGTTGGGCGAACGTCCCTATGGATACAGTTCCTTCAGTTATGATCTGACACCATATATTAAGATTGATGCGGACAATGTTGTCGCAGTGAGGGTGGACAATGCACAACAACCCAATTCCCGTTGGTATTCGGGTTCGGGTATTTATCGAAACGTCCGTTTGGTGTTGACCCATCCCGTACACGTTGACCAATGGGGAACCTACATCACCACCCCTCAGGTTTCGACCGCATCTGCAAAAGTGGTGGTGGTGACTACCGTGAAGAATACGACCAATGTGCCTGTGAATGTTCAGGTGGAGCAAATCATGCAGGATAAGGCAGGTCGCGAAGTCGGCAAGGTAGAAGGGTATTTGCAAATGAATGCCAATTCTGTCGGAAAAATAAATCAACATTTCCAGGTTGTTAGTCCCAAGCTCTGGAGACTCAATGACCCCAATATGTACTCGGTGACCACCCGTTTGTTCGTTAAAGGAAAACAGATGGACGAATACGTCACGCCTGTTGGTATTCGCTATTTCCGCTTCGATTCCAAAAAAGGATTTTTTCTGAACGGTGTGAAAATAAAGATCAATGGGGTGTGCAACCACCACGATTTGGGAGCACTGGGTGCTGCCATCAATACTCGAGCTTTGGAACGCCAATTGGAAATCTTGCAGGCCATGGGATGCAATGCCATCCGCACTTCGCACAACCCACCAGCACCCGAACTGCTTGACCTTTGCGACCAAATGGGTTTCATCGTCATGGACGAAGCCTTCGATGTCTGGGGCAAGAAGAAAACCAACTACGACTATTCGTTGGACTTTGCCAAATGGTACGAAAAAGATTTGACCGATATGCTACTTCGCGACCGAAACCATCCGTCCATCCTGATGTGGAGCATTGGCAACGAAGTCGGAGAACAATGGGCCAAGGGTGACAACGAACCGATGGACTTGCAGAAAGCCAACATCTTGCTGAATGCCAAAAAGACCATCACGGAAGCCGACTTGAAGTCGGGGAAAGACAAGTTGTATTCACTGATCACACAACGACTGGCCGATATCGTGCGTTCAGTAGATCCAACCCGACCGGTTACCGCAGCCTGTAACGAGACCAGCGTGAACAATCCACTATTCCAGTCCGGTGCTCTGAGTATCATCGGTTACAACTACCACCAAAACGAATTCAAGGAAACACCAAAACGCTTCCCAGGCAAACCCTTTATCGTGACCGAATCGGTCTCCGCCCTCATGAGCAGAGGCTTTTATATGAGTCCGTCCACGCACATGTATGTTTGGCCAGTAAGTTGGGACAAGCCCTTCTCGCATCCTTCACAGCAATGTTCCTCCTACGACAACTGTCGTACTCCTTGGGGTTCCACCCACGAAGAAACTTGGAAAATCGTCAAGAAGTCACCGCACATTGCCGGACAATTCATCTGGACAGGTTTCGACTATCTGGGAGAACCGACGCCCTACTGGTGGCCTTCACGCAGTTCGTTCTTCGGCATCATCGACATGGCAGGTTTCCCTAAGGACGTTTATTACATGTACCAAAGCGAATGGACCAAAAAGGATGTGCTGCACCTCTTTCCACACTGGAATTGGGAAAAAGGTCAGACCGTCGATATTTGGGCATATTACAACAATGCAGACGAAGTGGAACTTTATCTGAACGACAAATCGCTGGGCAAGCGCCGTAAAGTGGGGGATGAATTGCATGTCAAATGGGCTGTACACTACGAACCTGGAACGTTGAAAGCCGTATCCCGCAAGTTCGGCCAAGTCGTCCTGACTAAGGAAATCAAGACGGCAGGCAAGGCGGAACAAATCCGCTTGACCCCTGACCGTAAGAAAATAAATGCAGACGGCAAGGATTTGTGTTTCGTCACCGTGGAACTCGTTGATAAAGACGGGAATGTGCTGCCGAATGCAGATAAAGACATATTGTTCTCTATTGACGGCGTCGGCAACATTGTCGGAACCGACAACGGCAATCAAAACGATCATGTCAGCCTGAAGAATCCGCAACGCAGGATGTACAACGGCAAATGTCTGGTCATTATTCAAAACAATGGAAAAAAAGGCAACATTACGTTGAAAGCGGTGGCGGCAAGGCTACCTAAGGCAGTGTTGGAAATAAAAACGAAATAAGAAATTATTTCAAGATTATTTTTGATTGTTTTCCACTGTAGTGTATGATTGTGCCGGTGCCAGTCACATCCATGCCTGCCGGATGTTCGGGAGATACGAGGATGACGTTTAGATTCCGTTCAGCCACCATGCCTTTGAAGGAACCTTTTCGTTCCGAAATCGTCAGCGTTTTGGTTGCGTCCTCCCATTTGAAACCAATGATGGAAAAAGCGCCTTTTTCATAATTGTAATTCAAGTTTTCATCTTCATAAAGGCTGAAGGCACCATCGCGACCGGCATAAACATAAACGATCAGGTCGTTTTGCGGTTGGGTCGTGTTTTCAATACGGGCACCGGTAGTCAAAATGCTACCAGCAGGTACGTAAACCGGCATCCGATCCAAGGGCGCTTCGACAGACCGACGTTTGCCACCTTTGACGAAGCTACCGTCGTAAAGACTGTACCAATCCGTGTTTTCGGGAAAATAAACGGAACGCGTCCTAGCCTTGTAGTTGTAAACTGGGCAAACCATCAACTGGGAACCAAATAGATATTGGTCGCCCACATTCAAAACGGTAGCATCGCTGCCAAAATCCATGACCAAAGGCCGCATGATGGTATAATCTTCGAAATGACATTTGCCGGCCAAAGTGTAAATGTATGGCATCAGTTTGTAACGCAACTCCGCATAATAGAGGAGAGTCTGGTAAGACGGTGTTCCTTTTGGCGCGATGTTCCACGGTTCCCTCAGCGGAAACTGGCCATGGCTGCGGAACAAAGGTGCAAACGCACCGAACTGGTGCCAGCGGACATTGAGTTCCCGCCATTCGTTGCGATCTTCCGAACCCTCTCTTGCTTTTTCATAGCGCTTTTCCACGCAGAAACCACCATCGTCCATGGTCCAATACGGATTGCCCGAAATCGAGAAGTTCATGCCTGCCGAAATCTGTGCCTTCAAATCCTCCCAACGGGTACCGATGTCGCCGCTCCAAATGCAGGCTGCATACCGTTGAGAACCTGCAAAACCGGAGCGAGTGAGCAAAAAGACCCGTTGGTCGTTGTTGACGCTCCGTTGTCCTTCGTAAATGCCCTTGGCGTTCATCAGACCGTAGGCGTTGAAATATTCCGTGGAGGAACCCAATGCAGTTGGATTCATCAGTTTTTTGCGGGCATCCATGCTGGCATTCGAGTTGATGTCCGGCTCGGATGCATCCATCCACCAGGCATCGAACCCTTTGTTGAACAGATGCTCGTCCATCTGTTTCCAAAACAACTTGCGGGCTCCTTCGCTGTAGGAATCGTAGAACGAACCTATGTACCCTCGGCCTATCCAGTCACGAACACTATCGTTGACGGCTTGCTTGTACATCCATCCTTTGCTGTCGAATTCCTTGTAATGCTCGGTGCTGCAGTAGAACTTGGGCCAAACCGAGATCATGATGCGCGCACTGGAGTCGTGCACCTCCTTCACCATACCTGCAAGGTCGGGGAAGCGGCTGGTGTCCGGTTCGTGTGAACCCCAAGTGTCTTGATTCCAATACGACCAATCCTGAACGATGTTGTCGATGGGGAAATGCTGCTCACGAAATGTTCGCAGCGTGCTCAGCAATTCTTCCTGTGTTTTGTAACGTTCCCGGCTTTGCCAGTAACCCATGGCCCATTTCGGCATCACCTGAGCCTTGCCTGTCAACGTACGGTAGCCGCTTATCACCTGGTCGGCATTGGAGCCATGGACAAAATAGTAATCCAACTGCCTGCCCATTTCAGACCACAAGGAAAGTCGGTTCTGTTCTTTGGCTGAAACAGGGCTTAGGGCCTTTAGGCTGATGTAGGAGACTCCACCGTCGGGCATCCATTCGATGCGAAGTTTGTGTTTGCTGTCTTTCTCAAGGTTTGCCTTGAATTTGTAACTGTTTGGATTCCAAGCGGTACGCCAGCGTTCGGGCACCACTAGGCTGTCGTCCAGATAAACTTTGGTGTACCCTGCGTAATAGAGGTTGAAGTGGAACAAACCACTTTCCTTCGGTTGAATTTCACCCTCCCACTTGATGGAGGAATTGTTAAATGGGAAGTCTTTCGGGAAATTTTTAATGGTTTCCAGGTTTTCGTAGTCAACAATCATTTCCTTGCGTTCCACAAACACATTCTTCGGATCCTTATTTATCAAATAAGTGGCTGTCAAACCGCCTTCCTGTCCATTTTTGTCGAACAGTCTGAACTGATCCAAGTTGGAGTAGGGGCGTGGATCGCCGAAGCGGGTGAGCGAATAATTGTCCCAAAGAATGCCGTAATTCTTGCTGGAAACCACAAACGGTACCGAAACCTTGGTATTGTACTGGTACAGTGTTTCATTTTTACCCTTATAATTGAACTCGTCCGACTGGTGTTGTCCGAGACCGTAAAAAGCTTCGTCGGCCGGCGATTCGAATTCTTGTCGGAAAGTCCATGCTGTTGTCCCGTCCACAGTGATGGGACTGAACGTTTTTCCACCACCAATTTTTTCTTTAAGTAAAATGGTTCCATTTAAATCGGAAAAACAAATTTCACCAGTCCGCATGGAGACCATCACTTTCAGTTTGGCCGTGGTCAATAGGATGGTATCCCCCTTTTGAACTGCATTCCAACCCCCTTTTTGAGTATCGCCGAATGCTGTAATCAAACTTTTCGGGTCGTTCAGCAGACGGTCAGGTGAAGCCGAAACGCGAATGATCTCGTCATTGATGACTTGTAAGCGTATGCTTTTTGTATCTGTGTTCTGCAATTGTGTCAATGATATGCGGACGCCATCATCGGTTTTGCGAAACAAGGTGTTGTTACAGCCACAGAGTATTGCGAACAATACAGAAAGGACCAAAAAATGTGTTCGATTCATAGCAGCAATGGAATAGTTTCAAAAAAAACAAAAGTACATATTTCAAATGAAGATTGATACGAAGCGGATTAACTCCTATATTTGTGATCTTAAATCGAATGCAATGAAAAATGGTCTACTTTTCTTGTTTGTTTTCTTAGTGAGCAGCCGAATTTGCGCGCAACTCCCTGTTTATGCCGATGTTACCAAGCCTATCGAGGCTCGTGTGCAAGACGCCTTGTCTCAAATGACCCTCGAGGAAAAAGTGGCCGTATGTCATGCACAGTCCAAGTTCAGTACTGTTGGCGTACCCAGACTCGGTATTCCTGAAATTTGGATGAGTGACGGTCCACACGGAGTCCGCGAAGAAATAGAGTGGAACTCCTGGGATCCCGCTGGCTGGTCCAACGACCGCAGTACAGCTTTTCCCGCACTGACCTGCCTGGCCGCATCTTTCAATCCTGCCTTGTCCGAAATTTATGGCACTGCCATCGGGGAAGAAGCACGATTTCGTAAAAAAGATATTCTGCTGGGTCCTGGAGTAAATATTTACCGCACACCATTAAATGGACGTAATTTCGAATACATGGGCGAAGACCCCTTGTTGGCTTCCATCATGGTCGTTCCTTACATCCAAGCTGTTCAAAAGCTGGGAGTGGCTGCCTGCGTCAAACATTTTGCGCTCAACAATCAGGAGGAGCAACGAGACAACATCAATGTGGAAGTGAGTGACCGGGCCTTGTACGAAATTTACCTGCCTGCTTTCAAGGCCGCTGTCCAAAAAGGTGGTGCTTGGTCCATCATGGGTTCCTACAATCAACTTCGTGGACAACATTGCTGCCACAACGATTTGTTGCTGAACAAGATACTAAAAAATGATTGGGGTTTCGACGGGGTGGTCGTATCCGATTGGGGAGGAGCCCACAATCCAAAACAAGCAGCGATGAACGGTTTGGACATCGAAATGGGCAGTTACACCAATGGAACAGTTTCAGGTAAGAAATTCACCTACAGCGACTACAACTTGGCTCAACCGTTTCTCGATGCATTGAAAAAAGGCGAGGTGCCCATGTCAGTTTTGGATGATAAAGTTCGCCGCATCTTGCGACTTTCCATGCGAACCAATATGTCAGCCAACCGTCCGTTTGGTCGTTATGGCTGTGATTCCCACAGTGCTACTGCACGCAAAATCGGTGCTGAGGGCATCGTCTTGCTAAAAAATGCAGGAAACTTGTTGCCAATCGTTCCGGGTTCAGTCAAGAAGATTGCTGTCATCGGCGAAAATGCTACACGAAACCTCATGCAAGGTGGAGGCTCCTCCGAATTGAAAGTGAACTACGTTGTGTCGCCCTTGCAAGGACTCACCGCCGTTTATGGCAAAGATGCAATAAGTTACAGCCAGGGTTATGCCTCTGGTTCACCCAACTACGACCGTGAAACCACAACCTCGCTCAAAGCCGATTCGCTCCTTTCTGCCGCTGTTGAAATCGCCAAAACAGCTGAGGTGGTGATTTATATCGGAGGTTTGAACAAAAATCGCTTCCAAGATTGCGAAGGAGGCGACCGCAAGTCGTTCGACATGCCTTTCGGACAAGACAAACTGATCAATGCCCTGTTGGCCGTCAACAAGAAAATCGTCGTTGTGCTTATGAGCGGCAATGCCGTGGCTATGCCTTGGGTCGATCAAATTCCTGCGCTGATGCAAGGCTGGTACTTGGGTTCTGAAACCGGAAATGCCTTGGCCGACGTGCTTTCGGGTGCCGTAAATCCCTCTGGCAAACTGCCCTTTTCCTTCCCTAAAAAACTCGCCGACAACGCCGCCCATTCCTACGGAACAATTTCTTATCCTGGCGAAAGCGGCACCCAAAAATACTTGGATGACATTCTGGTAGGCTACCGCTGGTTTGATACCAAAAAGATTGCCCCGCAATTTGCTTTCGGTTTCGGCCTTTCGTACACCACTTTTGCTTATGGAAAACCTGTTTCCGACCAGAAGGCGTATGGTAAGGATGCTACCATCAAGGTGACTTTGAGCTTGAAGAATTCAGGAGTGAAAGATGGTGCAGAAGTCGTTCAACTATATGCATCGCAGGTGAAACCCTCCGTCATGCGCCCTGTCAAGGAGCTGAAGGCTTTCCAAAAGGTCTTCCTGAAGGCCGGTGAAACCAAAACGGTTGAATTGACTTTGGCTGCCAAAGACTTGGCTTTCTACGATGAGGTATCGAAAGGTTGGAAACTGGAAACAGGCAAGTACATTCTTTCCACGGCAGCCTCCTCAGCCGATGTGAAAGGAACCGTAACAATTGATATCAACTAAATGAAACAGACCCTGCTTCTGTTTTTGAGCGTTTTCTTCCTTTTTCAAACATCGATGGCTGCAAGCACTTTTGGAAGCTTGGCTATCGGTGGAGGTGGTTTTGTGACCGGCATCATTCCGAGCACCACCGAAAAAGGATTGATGTATGCCCGAACAGATGTGGGTGGAGCATACCGCCGTGATTCGCTGAACGACAAATGGATACCCCTGCTGGATTGGGTTTCGACCTCCCAGACCGGCTACATGGGGGTGGAAGCCATCGCTTTGGATCCCAACAATTCAGACAATGTCTTCATGCTCGTCGGAACCTCTTATTACAACAGCGGGACAACGGCCATTTTAAGATCGTTCGATCGGGGCAATACGTTTGCCTTCAGCAACGTGACGTCACAATTTACCGCTCACGGCAACGGAATGGGACGTCAGACAGGCGAGAAATTAATCGTGGATCCCAATTTGGGAACTATTCTTTACTGCGGAACACGTTCCAAGGGTTTGTTTAAAAGTACCAATTCCGGTCTTGTTTGGACGCGGGTGGCAGGTTTGAATGTAACGACCACCACCAACGGAAACGGGATCTCTTTTGTATTGGCGGATCCTTCATCGGGAACCAAGGGTTCAGCCACAAACACATTGTTTGTTGGTGTAACCCGAAGTGGTTCCAGCCTGTACCGTAGTAATGACGGTGGTGCTACTTTTGACACCATTCCGAACGCTCCTTCATTGTATGCTCCACAACGTGCCGCTATAGCAGGTCGAAATCTTATTGTCACCTACGGAAACGGGGTTGGGCCCTACGGCGACGCTACCAATGGATGGATGGATACCGGTCAGATCTGGAAATACAATATAGATGCCGGATTGTGGACCAACATCACGCCTACATCATGTACCCGTGCCTATAGCGGCATCAGCGTCGATCCGAACAACACCAACCGATTGATTGCATCGACCGTCAATGCTTATTTGAAACAAGGCAACGCCTGGGGTGATCAGCTTTTCGTTTCGACCAACGGCGGAACTTCCTGGACCAATTTAATAACTCGCGGATATCAACTTCAACCCAACGGGGTGACTTGGATGAGCAGCAATCAATCCATACATTGGGCTTGCTGTTTTGTTTTTAACCCTTTCAATACCAAGCAAGCCTACGTCACATCCGGAAATGGCTTGTTCATGACCGAGAATATTGACGCTACCACCTGTATTTGGAAATTTGACGTCAAGGGTTTGGAAGAAACGGTTGCCCTGAATCTGGTAAGCATTCCGGGTGGTCCTGTGATTTCGGTGATAGGCGATTACGACGGTTTCCGAAGTGTCAAACCGGATTCATATGCTCCCATCCATGCTCCGACCATGGGAACTACCAGCGGTTTGGCATATGCCGGAAGCAGCTTGGGCAAAGTGGTTCGTATTGGCAGTTCAATGTATTATTCAAACGATACGGCAAAAACATGGATCAAGGCGGCTACACTGAAAGGTGCTCAGGGCTCGGCATCCATTTCGGCCGATGGAAGAGTCATACTTCATACGCCTGCGGATTCAGCCAAGGTTTTCAGGACATTCAACAACGGAACAACTTGGACAGCGGTAACTGGCATCGATTTTTCGACGGTGACCGTAGCCGATCCGGTGAATCCTGCGGTTTTTTATGCGTACAACCGAAGCAACGGTTATACCTTCGCTAGCGCAGACACGGGCAAAACGTTCACCAGAGCCGGTACGACCAACTCTGGAGGAAGCAGCTTGGAACGCAATGTGCCTGGTTACGAAGGGCATCTTTGGATTCCACAAAATGCTAATGGTTTGGTTCGCTCAATCAACGGAGGAAAGACCTTTACCAAGCTAACTTCTGTACTAGAAGCTTCTGCTGTGGGTATTGGTAAAGCGGCACACGGTAACACCTATCCGACGCTGTATATTTGGGGAAAAGTGGGCCTGATCACCGGCGTTTTCCGTTCCATTGATGAAGGTTTGAATTGGACCCGGATCAACGATGATGCACATGAATGGGGCGGAACTGGAAATGGGAAATTCGTTGTGGGTGATATGAATGTGTTTGGTCGAGTTTATATGAGTACGGTGGGTCGGGGCATTGTCTACATCGATTCGGATGATGGGAGTACGGTTTTGGAAAAAACCACTTTGAACGACAAAGTATCCATTTACTTGAACGACAATCAAAATATGCTCTATGCCCAAGGAAACGTATTCTCCATCGAAGTCTTTTCACTTAAGGGCAATCGTTTGCTGTACAGCGACCAAGCACAAATTGCACTGAATTCCCTTTCCCCTGGCTGCTATCTTTCACGAATGAAAACAGGAACAGGACATCAGGTCAGACTCTTTGTAAAGAACTGAAAATCATTCTGCTTTCATTTCCAATAACGCTTCCTTGCCGTTTAATGCTTCCAGACAGAGTTTGATAGAGTCGCTGATGGCTGCCTCAATATCGTCTTCGGTGACACCCAGCTCATCCCTGATAATCGATTTGTCAATATAAGTGAAGGCTGTTTGAATATCGGCCAGATACACCATGTCCAGTCCTGTTTCGACGCCTTTTGCTTCAAAATCCTTTTTCAGTTTTCTACCATAGAGACGAAAAAGGAAGCTTGGTATGGTTAAAATCCTTCGATTTGGCATGCTCATGGCTTTGTGGAAAATGGTCAGCATTTCCTTCCAAGACTTGTTGTACCAACCAACCGGATAGCAGGTGCCGCCAACTCCTTTTTCCAAAGCGCCGGCCACAGCCTGAGCCACCTGACGGACGGTCACCATGGTCGTACCGCCTGAGGGATAATAGGTTGCGCCCTTCATGCCTTGAATCATTTCAACCAGAAAGGTCCAAACTGGTTTGCGGCCTGGTTGCGTTCCGAAAATGTAGGGCAATTCCAGAATCATGACGTCCATTCCCTTGCCGTTGAAGGTCAGTGCTGTAACTTCTTGCAGCATGCGTGCCCGAATGTAAGGATGGTGTTCGGAAAGCTTCAAATCCGGCCATTTCTTGGCAAAATGGCAGAAGTACGAGCCCATGATGACGGCACGTTTGACGCCAGCCTCCTTGCCAAGTCGAAGCATGCGTTCCACGGGCGCCACGTTGTATTGGAGGTACTTTTCGAAAACGGGTTTTTGAAATTCAATACGTTCGTCCACACCGGCGGCAAAGACCAGGCTGTCGCAACCGCTTAACTGCATGAGCAATTCTTCATCGCTCATGGTCAGGTAATTACCCAGCTTAATTTCCATTTCGGCCGGTAAAACGGCATTTTTGGGCAGGGGAGGCAGTGCCACCGAACAAACGTGATGACCGCGACTGATCAGTTCTGCCGCACTTGCTGAACCAAGAAGGCCGGTTCCGCCGATAATGAATGTTTTCATATCTTTTCTATTGTTTCCAAACCTGCGCAAAAAATGGATTCCGCTTAGCCTCTTCCTCATAATTCCAAGGCGCAGGCATGCAGTCCGGGCACCAATGACCACCCATCAGCACCAGCCTGGGGCTTGCTTCAAAGCGATGGCCAACGGCGCATTCCCAACTCAGTTTACTGGTTAAGTCGCCCTTGGACATTGTTAAAGAGACACATTTTCCTCCTCTGAACGCAGCAGCCTGTTGCACATCGTTCAATTCAAGTTCCTCCACAGGCTTGCTTTCGTCGTATCCATGATCCAATCTAATGGGCTTTTCAGAGGGCCTTTCGGGTTTAAAATGCGACCAGTTTGGTATCGCCTGCCATTTTTCCTTGCTTCCAAAGAAAACTTTGATTCGGTCCACTTGGTTGTTTTTGATCCAGAACAACGTTCCAAAAGGCTTGTTGGCAACTGGTTTGAAAACCAAATGCTTCATCACGAAAGCCGGCACCAGCTTGGCCAACGTCATCATCAACCGATTGTTTTTCTTCAATGCTTCGAAAAAATCGTTTAAAGTCCCACTTCTGAAGGGAACGTACTTCTCCAATTCATCCGAGTCCTCATACCATTGCCCATGGAAGTTCTGGGTGGCAAACCAATTGCTATCCACCACTTTCGTGAAATCTTTGATGCCCAGCGCCTCAAAACTTCGTTGCAGAAACTCGGCATTGACGGTTCTGAAGGCAGGACCACCACCCACATTGTAGATGCGACACCAAAAATCTTCCGGAACCTCCTGTTCGCAAACGTTTGCCAACAACCTGCCGGAATCGACATCGGTCACCCATTCGAGCACACCGTTTAGAGGCTCATGGTACATGATCGGGTCGAGACTGCCGACGATTTTTCCATACAAGATGCCCGTTTGCCGCAGCGAAACCCAGTATTTCAGTCCGGACTCGATGACTTCGCGTTCTGCTTTTGCTTTGGTAATGGCGTAGTTGTCGAACGCGCTGATTTTGATTGGATCGCCAATTCTGCCCCAATGCAAGGGTGCATTACGGTCACCAGTTTGTGCGACGGAACCGATGTAAACCAATTTGATTTGATCTGGGTTGGGCTGCGCCTTGATGGCTTTCAAAATGTTGTGAATGGCTCCGATATTGATTTTCGTCGTCCTTTCCGGATAGTAATCGGCTTTTGGAGAGACCATTCCACCCACATGCAGTACGTAATCGGCACCGGTGACTCCTTCCAGTACATTTTCGTAATTGGTCAGGTCACCCCAAACAATTTTTAAGTCTAAAGTTGAATACAATTTCATCAAGACTTTGTTTTTCTTGGATGGCAGAGCCAATACGACAACTCGAAACTTTTCGCTGCGTTCAAGCAGTTGCCTCAAGCCTTCTTGCCCCATCGTTCCAGTGGCCCCGGTCAGGAAAATTGTTTTTTTCAGTTCCATGGCAAGTTGAGCTAAATTTTGAAGCTGAAAGGTATAACCGAATGATCGTTAATTTTTCAAAATCGTTTTTTTTTTCAGCAGGGAACAAAAAAAAGGATGACCCGACCCCATTTGAGGCTGATCATCCTTCCGTTTATTAACCTGAAACCTATTCCTTAGGTGCGTGCTTCAGCTCGATCAGAAACGCAACCATCAAACCAAGTCCGCCGAACAGCAGCGTGCAAGCTCCGTAAACCACATTGGCGAGTTCCCAGATGTTGTTGTAAAACTCCGAGTTCCCTGTGTTCACCAAATAATACTGGCAAATGAAGAAACCGACCAACAAGCCAAGTCCGACACCTAGCAGCAAGCAAGCCACTTTGAGCGTTCCGTACATGGACCCGCCGGTTTTGAATTTCGGAAAAGAGAACTTGTTTTCGAACATGGAGGTATCAATTTTTTCTCCAAGTTTTTCAATCAGTGCCAACCGTTCTTTGCGACGTGCAAAAAGTTCAAACAGTTTGTAAATGCCCAGCGTTATAATACCTACAACCAGGGGAATCATAATAAAATCCATCATACTGTATCGTTTTAAGGGGTTAATGATTTTTGTCCTTTGTGGAGTTGGACGCATGTCTTGTAAAATGGTTACATTCGTGGGAAATTATTTTCAAAGATGTAACCGTTTCCTTGTGCGCGCGTCTAATGTACCATGGAAAACCTCAATGAACAGGATCTGATCCAATCCATCCTCGACGGCAATACCCAATCTTTCTCGGTGTTGCTCAAGCGGTATCAGCGTCCCATCCATTCGTTGATCCGGCAAATCGTCTCCAACCGGGAGGATGCCGAAGAACTGACACAGGATGTGTTCATCAAGGCTTTCCGAAAACTGGACACCTTCAAAGGAGGGAGCAGCTTATCCACCTGGTTGTATCGAATAGCTTGGAACACGGCGATTTCAGAAACCCGAAAAAAGAGACTGATCTACCCTGAATTCGACGAAAACCAATTTGCCAACCTTCCTGACGATACGGTGGACGAGGTGTTGGAAAAAGAAAACGATGAGGCTCAGCTCCAACGACTTGAAAAGGCAATGGACCTATTGAAGCCGGACGAGAAAGCCCTCCTGACCTTACATTATACGGAATGCAAACCCTTGGCTGAAGTCGCTCTCATCCTGAACCTCAGTCCCGAAAATGCCAAGGTGAAGTTGCACCGAACACGAAAAAAGATTGTACTTTTACTAAACAACGAACAACGATGAAAACAGATAAAGCCCTTAAAAATATCTTGCTTCGGAAATCCGATGAGCTGCCGTACGGTTTCGAAGACCGCGTCATGCGCCAAATCATGCTGGAAGTGGAACGTCATGGACGAATTTCCTATTACCGAGCCTTGGGACTGGTCGCCTTTGTTTCACTGGCATTAATTGCCGGTTTGTTGTATGTGCTGAACGCCTATTTCGGCTTCAATTTCCTTGATTTGTTTACAAATATTCGAATGCCTTCCCTAGATTCCGCTTCCATTTTTACCAACCAGACGCGCCCCATTTTTGCATTCAGCATCTACATTGGTATTTTAATGTTGTTTCTACTTGGGATGGATTCTTTTTTCAGGAAGCGGTTTAGGAAGAGTAGGAAAAATTAATATAAAGACAAAATAATATTAAAAAAATAATTACATTTGGGCAAGTTCTTTAATAAATAGCCCATGAATTTTCTAAATTATCTAAAAGCCGAACCTGCTCTGTATTCTTTTGTAAATACGTGTTGCTTAATTTTAGTAGAAATATTTCTATTATCCTTTGTGAATAGTAGAAATATTTCTATTTTTGTTCCATCAGGCGATGATTCATTATGAAGTATAATGAACTGCATCGATTGGTGCTCCGGAATGGATGGTTGGTGAGAAGACAAAAGGGCAGCCATGTCATTTACGAAAAAGACGGAAGGACATATCCGGTACCTGACCATGGGAGTAAAGAGATTTCAAAACCAGTGGAACTGAAAATCAAAAAGGAGATGGGTCTAAAATAAATCCGAAACCGTATTAAAAAAGGTATATGAAAAAGATTGATGCAATAGTTACACGTTCCAAAGATGGTTTTTTCAACATTCATTGCAACGATGAAATGTTTTCAGGTGGTGGCGATACCCTCGAGTCTGCAAAAGAAGATATGATTGAGCAGATGAATTTTTTCAAACAAACGGCAGTGGAGGATCAATTTAATTACCCATCCTTTCTTGATGAGAATTTTGAGATTGTGTACAAGTTTGACACTGCAAACTTTTTGGAATACTACTCCGGGATTCTAAGCCTATCCGGTTTAGAAAAATTGACAGGGATTCATCAAAAACAACTTTGGAACTACTTGCATCGCAAATCAACACCACGAAAAAAACAAGTAGAACGAATTGAAAAAGCACTCCATCGCTTTGGTTCAGAATTGCAATCCATATCGCTTTAGATCAATATTCGTAGAAAGATCAGTTTCGGTTATTCCACCATCAACTTCCCTCTCTCCTTACTTCCATTCAACTCCAACTCTATCAAGTACATCCCCCTATTCAAATGGTTCAAGGTGAAATTCGTGGAACTTATGTTGCGAAATGATGCCACTTTCCGACCTTGTATATCGAACAATTGAAGCGATGAAGGTCTGTTGGCGGCATCCAGGCTTAAAACGTTGGTTCTAGAGTTGAAACTCCAGGTAGGCTTTGTGTAAACAGATTTTGGCAGACTCATCACCTCCATGCTGGAATAGTAAAAAGTCGCTATACCTATTGGATACCAATCCTGAATTTGGTCCACCCAAAAACGTATGGCTCCACCAGTCATTTTGCTGTAAATGGGGAAGTCGTACACTTGCATAGGCATGATTAAGTCGTTTATTCCGACCTGATTGTCATACGTATAGTTTGTTGAAATGCTGCCTGTCCAAAGAAGACTGTCTTCATCCCAGTTGTAGCTGCTTTCACTCAATAAATTGCCTTCGCTGTCGAACGAATACTCCACTTTCGATTCATTAATCATTTGCATGCTGCTGGCTAACTCAGAGATCACTTCTTTCGTTTTGCGTTGGTTCGCATTGAAGGTGTTCTCCACTTTACGAATCGTCGTCCAATTTTTAGAGGAGTTGTTCCAACGGTAAGACACCGTCAAGGTGTCTCTACCCAGGTCGTCGTAATTTGATTCGGTTTTTGTTTGAAACATCCAAGTGCTGTCGTACATTTCAAAAGTGGACTTGGTCGTAATGTACAGCAAGCCGTTGCTAAGGTAGGTGTATTCGGTTTTGTCTTCGCTCGACCATTCGTTTTTATCCGCCGACAGGGACCTGATTTGGTGCAACTTCTTTCCGTTTTCGTCGTAGGTGTAGGTGGTTTTTGAATAAAAGGTCGAAAAATTGACATATGCCTCTACCAGATCCTGAAGCCGATCTTGGGAGTTGTAAACATAGTCGTTGTATCCGCCAAGGACCCATTTTTTCTTGTTTGTGTCCCAGGAATAGCTGGAGTCCGTACGCATCCTTCCTTTTGAATCGTAGGTAAAGACCATGCTTTCCTCGGGTTCAAAAACGTGCCTTTCATTATCTGTTGTACTCATGCATTGATTTGTCAATTGACCAAATGTATTGTATTCAAAGAGTAACCGAGTGTCAATCCCAATGATGGATGAATCAATTGTCTCCGGACCTTCGAAAATCATGGAATCCAGCCTTTCCTTCATCAGCGTTGAAGATCGAAGGTTGCTTGGTAGGAATCTGCCATTGGACATGGATCCAGCGCGTTCTAGATGAAAGGGTTGAATCCATTTTTTGAAGGTTGAAGCGTTGTTGATCGCTCCAACAGGTATCGCAACGATTAACAAAAAAAGGAAAAGCGACTTTCGAAGACGTGCAACTGTTTTCATAGGGTAATCAGATAAGCGATGATTTTCAAGTTACAAGACATCCATCTCAGTTCACCAGAACCTTCCCACATTGAACCCCAAACCTTGTTCGAATCCGAATCAAATAGATTCCATTTCTCAGGTGGTTCACCGACAGGCGGTCACAGGCTTCACTGCTAATCAGCAATCGTCCTCGAACGTCGAAAACCTGAACAGCGGATACCTTCATGCTTGGATCGAAAAGTAGGGACTTGGAGGAAGATTCATACACCCAGTTTGATGCACTCATTTTGGTTGAATAGACGCCCAATATTTCCTTAGGTGAGTAGTGAAAGATGAGGTTGGCCAAGACAAAACTCGTATCCAACGCCGGAAAACTCCAAGTTAAACTGACTCCAGTCATTTGGTTGTAGCAGGGAATTCCATCCGGTCCGAAAAGCCATTCGAGATTGACTGCCCGTTCCTGGAAATTGTAATGATAGTCGGTTATCGATGCCATCCACCAGGTCAGATCATCCTGCAAATCGGAATGTACGGTGTTGGTGAGCAAGTTGCCTGCTTGGTCGTATTTCCACTCTTCCTTTTGTTTGGGTAACCAACCCTGAATTTCTCCATCCCAGTTGAATTTCGCTTCGAGTATTTTGTAGCCAAAGTCATCGTAGGCATATTCCTCCTTTGCGTTTTCCATCCAACTCGATGTGGATTCGTTCCACTGTCCTTTAAGTCGCAGAAGCAAATGCCCTCCGGCATCGTATCGATTCACATCCCTATTGCCTATGGCCCAGCGGGTTTCAAGCGGATAATAACTGGAGTATAAAACCATGGTGTCCCTTTGTGAACCATCGTAGAAGTGCGCTTTCTGATCCATGCCTGTCCAGTCGTTTCTGCTCAAATCCCAATAATAGCGAATTTCAGTCAACGGCTTGTTAGAGCTATTGTAAGTGAAATCTGTTTTGCGGGCTAGCGACCAACTACCCTCATCCGTCAGCGTATATTCCCGTTTAACGGCCAATCTACCCAGGACGTCGTATTGATACTCATCACCATAATCACCTGACCAAGGGAGTAATTCGTGAATCCTCGACTTGCTGTTCATCATTAGCAAGACACCAGTGGGCGAATACCGATATTCCTTAATCGTTTTCATATACAAATGGACGTCGTTGTTCAAAGAAACATAAAGTGAATCCGACGATTTGTGCCCATACGCATCGTAGGTGGAAATGGTCCGTTCATACGGGGTGGCAATTCCCGATCCCGTTTGGTCCCACCACTGTGTGAATTCATTCAAAAGTCCATATTCATTGTAATGAAATTCCACTTTTTGACTGATCATGATGAGGCCTGTTCCCGAAGTATCCTCTGGCGACGACATGGTTAAGGAATCCAGACGCAGCTCTTGAATGGATGCGCTACGTAATGGGCTTTTTCCCAAAAAGGAGCTAGGTTGCTTTACTTTCACCATTGCTTCCATCCATTTGCCGACCGCATCACTGCGGTTCAACGCTGAGCTGTTTGCCGATGCAAAAACGAAAAGCACGAATGCGGTGCATCCGATTCGAATGACATGCTTCATAAATCCCCTGATTGATTGTTTTGGTGTGTACGACTGAAAATCAAAAATAGTACAACTTTTTCGAAATTGTTATCGAAAAAGTTCTTTTTTGATACGATGAGTTGAAAAAATCGTACGACGTAGTAGGGATTAGCTTTCAAATTCGTAATGTCGAACCATATAAAACATCCAAGCCGCCCTCGTCTTACAATACGGGGGCATTTTTTCTTAAAAAGTTTGTTGAAGTGAATATTAATTACCTTTGGCGTTAGTAACGCGAACCGATAGTATGATTGTTTCGTTTGGATCTATGGCGGCAAAAAAATGGAACGATTAGCAAACATTCACCCCGGTGAAATCTTAATGGAGGAATTCTTGATACCATTGAAAGTTACAGCATATCGGCTTTCAAAAGATATTGACATACCGCAAACACGCTTGTCTCAAATTATCAAGGGTAAAAGAAGTGAGGAGCATTATTCAACCACCAACTTGCCACGCTGAACCGTACCGTCTACGTTTAAAAGCATCAAGTACATGCCTTTTTTTAGTTCATTCAACGACAACGAGGTGTTGCTCGTAAGCATACGAGTGAAAACTAGCCGCCCTTGAAGGTCATAAAGTTGTAAAGTGGAGGGTTTAAAGGAAGGTTCGAATGTAACGATCTTACTTGAAGGATTGTAATACCAAAGGGAAGCGACCTTTCTGTTGGTTTCAACACCCAAAACTTCCATAGTGGAATAGTATAACTTTATGTCTGCATATTCCGTGATTGAGTCCGGTACTGCATTGCAAATGGAAAATTTTGCGCCGGTTATGAGATTGTAAACGGGCTGGTCAGTAAGATAGTACGGCCAAATGGCTTCCTCTGAACGGATGTTGAAGTCATATTGGTAGTCCATTTTCATAGTTAAAAACCAAGCTTGATTGCCCATATAGAACGAGTAAAATGTTTGACTCAACTGATTGCCTTTTTCGTCGAACAAACTTTCCTCTCTGGAATCGGGTTCCCATTTCAGGGAGTCTGAATCCATGTCGTAAGTGGCTACTAACGTTTTGTTGCCATACGTGTCATAACCGTATTCGGCTTTAGCGTTCTCAAGCCAACATTGCAATGGATCATTCCAATCATAATTGGTGTAAAGCAATAGGTGCCCGGCAGCATCGTATTTGTTTTGGTCTCGACTGCTTAACAACCAACTGTTTTTAAGTGAATTAAAGTTATATCCCAGTACCATCGTGTCTCGTGATTGAGCGTCGTAAGCATGATCGAACTTCAGCTTTTCCATCCATTTGACTTTGGCTACATCCCAATCGTATTCAATTTCGGTAGTCAATTTACCGGTTGCATCAAAGGATCGTTCTTTTTTGCGATCAATCACCCAAGTTTCCGGCACGTTCATCGTGTACGAAAGCTGAAGAATCATGCTGTCCTTGGCGTCATACTGGTATTCTTTTTTGAATCTTCCCATTAACGGATACTGCTCTCCAAGGTTGTATTTCGAACTTTCCATGAGCATTAACCCGCTGGGGGCGAATTGATATTCAAGCACTTCATATAAACTCAACCGATTGGTTTCGTAATCCACCTTATAAGTGGAATCGCTTGTTTTGAAACCATACGCATCGTACTCACTAACCGTCTTTTCGTTCACCATCCAATTTCCATTGACGTCCTTTTCGTCGCAGGACTCCTTCACGATGACTTGGCCATACGCATTGTACTGGAGAATACCTTTCATCGGACTCATCATTAAACCGGAATCGGAATCCAATTGAATCACCATGGAATCCAGTCGGAGCTTGAATGCGGCTGAACTGCGTAATCTGTTTTGCACAGGTTTCTGAAAGCCCTGACTTTTCAAAGCAGCATTTCGTAGAAAAGAAGATCCTTGTTTTATTGCTTCTTCACGATTAATTGCCGAAGTAGAGCTGGCAATAATTGCTACCATTACGAATACGAACCACGCCGATCGAACGGATGTCTTCATGATTTTCCGGTTTTCGTGAATAATTTGCCCTTCTGAAATTACGCTAGGTAAGGGCAAAAGTATACATAAAAACGAAATAATGTTACGAAATCCTTACTTTTTTTAGAATTCCTAAATTTCGATGCTTAACGGTGAACTTTCGTTGTGGCATCGGTCTACCGCCGTCACAACGAAAACCGGCTTGCTCTTCATCCAAGCAGGAATCTCAAACGAGGTTTCCCGAGTGATTTTCAGGATGTTTCTGGTGTCGTTCAGATTTTGGTCGGCACCCTTTTTAAAGCGATAGATTACATAATAAGCGGCTTTGTCCAATTCATTGGTTGCAACAGGTGCTTTCCAGGAAAGAATGATGCTGCCTGTCGCACTTTTTTGCCACAATAGTTCTTCAACCGGTTTAGGTGTTTGTTGGTCGAAGGTGTTGTTGGCGGGTAGGAGGGCAGGATATTTAAAGTAATTCATCTGTAAACTGTCGCAAATATGACCTACGTTGTTTTCCAGTTCGTAAGCAGGCCAGAAGCAATGGCCTGAAATCCTTGGATCGTTAGCGACCTGGAGCATTTTACGCTGAAGTTGAGGCTTGCCGGAACTGTCTAATTTCATGGTCCGAACCACATCCTGTCCGATGTACAAGGGTATGCCGTAGGTATGATCGGCCCACCAGTTCAGCAGTTTCGTATAATCGGCTGCCTTATGACCGATTTCCCAATATAGTTGCGGAATGTTGTAATCCACCCAGCCCTTTTTGAGCCAAGTGAGTACATCGGCATAAAGGCCGTCGTAATTGGTGAAGCCGTTGGTGTCGCTGCCTTCGGGGTCGCTTTTCTGATTTTGCCAGATGCCGAATGGGCTGACGCCGAAAAGTACCCAAGGTTTGATTTCATGCACCAGAACATGCAGGTCGCGGATGAGAATGTTCACATTTTCCCTGCGCCAATCCGCTTTACGGTCCGGTGTGAAGCCCATGGCGAAACCATAGATGCGAAAGCTGTTGGCATCGCCAAACTCCTTGCCGGCCACCGGGTAGGGGTAGAAATAATCGTCCATGTGCACGGCGTCGATGTCGTAATTGCGCACCAAATCGCGCACTACGTCCTTGATGAAGCTGCGGCATTCGGGATTGCCTGGATCGAACCAGGTCAGGTCGCCGTATTGGATGAACCAGTCCGGGTGTTTGAAAAAGACATGACTCGTCGCAAACTGATTTTTTAGCGTTGTACGGGCTCGGTAGGGGTTCAGCCAGGCATGCAATTCCATATTCCGCTTGTGGCATTCGGTGACCAGGAATTCCAACGGATCCCAGCTGGGATTCAAACCCTGCGTTCCCGTGATGTAGCGACTCCAGGGTTCTAACGATGACTTGTACCATGCATCCGCTTCGGGGCGAACTTGAAAAAGGATGGCGTTGATACCGGTGTGCTGCAGGCTGTCCAATAGGTTTACAAAATAGGCTTGCATCACTGGTTTTGTCATCTTCGCATACTTGCTTTGGCCGACGGTATGTACCCAAGCAGCTCTGAACTCGCGTTTGGGTGGAACTTGAGCAGTCAACGTAGTGACAAAAAGTAGGATGAGCAGAAGAAGTCGGAGTCTAAGAATACGCATGTGTCTAATGGAAAAGTTAATGGTCAACAAAGATAGCTTTTTCGCACATAAATCCGTATTTTTGTCGGTTCATAACGCAACAAATGGCTGTAGAAAAATTCATCGAAATAAAGGGGGCTCGAGTCAACAACCTCAAAAACGTTGACGTTCGCATCCCCCGCAATCAATTGGTAGTCATTACCGGCCTTTCCGGCTCAGGAAAGTCTTCCCTCGCTTTTGACACGCTTTACGCCGAAGGGCAACGACGCTATGTGGAAAGCCTTTCCTCGTATGCCCGCCAGTTTTTAGGCCGCATCGACAAGCCGGAAGTAGATTTCATCAAAGGCATTCCCCCAGCCATCGCCATCGAACAGAAGGTGAACACTCGAAATCCGCGTTCCACCGTGGGCACTTCCACCGAAATCTACGATTATTTGCGCATGCTCTATGCCCGCATTGGTAAGACTTATTCACCGATTTCGGGCGAACTTGTTCAGAAACATCAGGTGGAAGACGTGCTGAATTTCGTGTATGGCTACCCTGAAGACTGGCGTTTCTACGTGTTATGTCCAGTCATCGTACCCGAAGGCCGAAGTCTGGCTTTTCAACTGGATATGCTTTTGAAGCAGGGTTTTACCCGTGTCGAAGTCAATGGTGAACTGCACCGCATTGAAGACTTGGTGCCTGCTGGAACCCTCAACGATCCGATGGCGCACACCGATTCGGAAATTTTAAAGAACTGTCCTTTAGAAGCCTTGTTCCTGCTCATCGACCGCATGAGCATTCCAAACGACAAAGCCGGACGAAGCCGTGTGACAGATTCCATCGAGACAGCCTTTTACGAAGGACAGAACACGTGTTTCATACGAATGATCGACGACCAGGGAGACTCCGATTTAAAACCGTTTTCCAAGCAATTCGAGGCAGATGGCCTACTTTTTGATGAGCCCACCGACGACCTGTTCAATTTCAATTCCCCCATGGGCGCTTGTCCGGTTTGCGAAGGTTACGGCAAGGTAATTGGCATCGACGAGGACCTGGTGGTGCCCAACAAGTCGCTTTCCATCTATGAGGAAGCCATCTTTTGCTGGCGTGGCGAAAAAATGAGCGAGTGGAAGGACGAACTGGTGCACAACGCCATCAAGTTCGATTTCCCGGTGTTCCGCCCCTGGTACCAACTCACCCCCGAAGAACGGAAACTGGTCTGGACTGGTAACAAGCATTTCCACGGCTTGAATGAATTTTTCAAAATGTTGGAAGAGAATCAATATAAGATTCAATACCGCGTCATGCAGGCCAGATACCGAGGCAAGACTCTTTGTCCTGAGTGCAACGGAACCCGCCTCAAAAAACCAGCATCCTATGTCAAAGTAGGAGAGCGGGCCATTTCTGAACTGGTGGATTTGCCCATTCTGAAACTCAAATCTTTTTTTGAAACGCTGGAACTCAACGAAACCGACACCCTGGTTTCCAAGCGCTTGCTGCTGGAAATAACCAGCCGAATCCAATTCCTGCTCGATGTGGGGCTGGGCTATTTGACGCTGAACCGCTTGTCCGCCTCCCTTTCCGGTGGTGAAAGCCAGCGCATCAATTTGGCCACGTCCTTGGGCAGCAGTCTGGTCGGTTCCCTCTATATATTGGACGAACCCAGCATCGGTCTTCATTCCCGAGATACCCACTTGCTCGTCAAAGTGTTGAGACAACTGCAGGCGCTCGGAAACACGGTGGTCGTGGTGGAACACGACGAAGAAATCATGCGCGCATCCGACTACATCATCGACATTGGTCCGGATGCAGGCCGACTGGGTGGTGAAGTGGTTTTTCAAGGAGCCATCAACGATTTGCTGGCCTCCTCCAACGATGCTCTGAACGACCGCAGCTATACCCTGAAATACCTCACGGGTGCCGAAAAAATACCTGTGCCCACGACTCGCCGCAAATGGAATAGCTACATCGAGGTGTTGGCAGCCAGCCAGAACAACCTGAAGAACATCGACGTGAAATTCCCATTGCATGTTTTGACGGTCGTCACCGGAGTGAGCGGATCGGGCAAATCGTCCTTGGTACGCGATATTTTCTATGCCGCGGTGAAACGCTATTACGGTGGAAATGTGGACAAGGCCGGGTCCTTCGGCGAGCTTCGTGGTGATTTGCATATGGCAAAGGAAATCGAATTCGTGGACCAGAATCCCATTGGCAAATCCTCCCGTTCCAACCCGGTTACTTACCTAAAGGCTTTCGACGAAATCCGAAAACTTTTCTCCGACCAAGCGCTTGCCAAACAAATGGGCTATACCGCCTCGTACTTTTCCTTCAATGTGGCCGGTGGCCGCTGCGACGAATGCCAGGGGGAAGGCACCATCACGGTGGAGATGCAATTCATGGCCGATTTGGTCTTGCCTTGCGAATCCTGCCACGGAAAACGCTTCAAGCAGGACATTCTCGATGTGCATTACCGCGAAAAAAGCATCGCTGACGTACTCGACATGACGGTGAACCAGGCCATGGATTTCTTCAATGAGCATACCGGTTCCACCGAAAAGAAAATTATTAAACGGCTGAAACCGTTGCAGGACGTCGGTTTGGGCTACATCAAACTAGGACAGTCCTCTTCCACGCTTTCGGGCGGCGAAAGTCAACGCGTCAAACTGGCCTTTTTCTTGAGTGCCGAACACACCGATCCTGCCATCTACGTATTTGACGAACCTACTACTGGGCTTCATTTCCACGATATCCGGATACTGATGCATGCGTTCAATGCCCTCATAGCCAAAGGCCACACCGTCATTATCATCGAGCACAACGTCGAGGTCATCAAAAACGCCGACCACGTGATCGATTTGGGGCCTGAAGGCGGCGACAAGGGTGGTTACATCGTGTTCGAAGGGACTCCGGAGGCACTGGTGAATTGTAAGGAAAGCTATACTGGGCAGTTTTTGAAGGCACACCTTTAAGACCAATTATTGGACCATGAAACACGCTCGCATCTTTAAAAAGATTTCCGCATTCCTGCTGCTGTGCCTTCTTTTCGGCTTTGCCCCCGAAAAGAAAATCACCATTTTCACCATCGGTGATTCCACCTGTGCCAACAAACCGCTCGCAAACCAGAATTTGGAAAGAGGGTGGGGGCAAGCACTCTCCAGTTTCTTTGACGAACGCTACGTCGTTGTGGAAAACCATGCCCAAAATGGGCGCAGCAGCCTGAGTTTTCTCAACGAAGGACGCTGGAAACCCATTCTGGAAAAGATTCAACAAGGCGATTACGTCTTCATCCAATTCGGCCATAACGACGAAAAAGCCGATTCCTCAAGACACACCGATCCTGCCACCACGTACAAGGAAATCCTGAAGAAATACATCACTGAAACCCGCGAAAAGGGCGGGATACCGGTGCTCCTAACCTCCATCGTCCGCCGCAAATTCAATGATAAAGGGCAATTGGAAGAAACCCACGGCGATTACCCGAAGGCAGTTCGCGAACTTGCTGCAGAGCTAAAAGTGGCTTTGATCGATCACAATCTTTCCAGTAAAGCACTCGTTCAAAGCATGGGTCCGGACAGCTCAAAATCACTGTTCATGTGGGTGGAAAAAGGTACTAATTTGGCCGCGCCCGAAGGCAAACAGGACGATACCCACCTACGTGCAACCGGAGCCAGAGCGATGGCACGATTGGTGGCCAACGAAGTTTCTGAGAAAATCCCAGCACTCAAAAAACACATCATCAACAGCGACTATGTCGTGGCTAAGGACGGCAGCGGCGATTTCATGACCGTGCAGGAAGCCGTGAACGCTGTGCCCGTCAACCGCAAGATCCGCACCATCATCTTTATCCGCAAAGGCGTTTATAAAGAACGAGTGGTTATTCCTGAAACTCAAACAAACATTTCCTTCTTAGGAGAAAGCGAAACCGAAACCATTCTCACGTTCGACAATTTTGCCGCACGTAAAAACGCATTGGGTGAAAATATGGGTACTTCCGGTTCATCCAGCATCTACATTTACGCCACAGGCTTCGAGGCCGAGAACATGACCTTTGAGAACAGTGCCGGAAACGTTGGCCAGGCTGTTGCCGTCTTTGTTGCTGCCGATCAGGTCGCATTCAGGCATTGCCGATTCTTGGGCAATCAAGATACCTTGTACACTTGGGGCAAATCAAGCCGCCAGTATTACGAAGAATGCTACATCGAAGGCACGGTCGATTTCATTTTCGGTTCCTCCACTTGCGTGTTCGACCGCTGTGAAATACGTGCCAAGCGTTCCGGTGGCTACCTCACCGCCGCTTCTACACCGGAAGGCCAAACTTACGGCTATGTGTTCCTAAATTGCAAACTCACTTCCGATGAAGGTGTGAAGGATGTTTATCTGGGCAGACCTTGGCGCCCATATGCCAAAACGGTGTTCATCGGTTGTGAAATGGGAAGTCACATCAAACCAGAAGGATGGAACAATTGGGGCAAACCAGAAGCTGAAAAGACCACGTTCTATGCTGAATTCGGAACGAATGGAAGCGATACAAACAATCGCGCGGCTTGGTCACACCAACTCACCAAAAAAGAAGCTCAATCCTTTATCCTCAAAGACATCCTTGCAGCCAGAGACGGCTGGAATCCGCTGAAATGAACACCTTCGCCGCCATCGATTTTGAAACCGCCAACAACAACCGCGCCAGCGTTTGCAGCGTTGGTGTCGTCTTTGTGCGGGATGGCATCGTGGAGGAAACCTTTTACAGCCTCATCAAACCCGTTCCCAATTTCTACAGTTACTGGAATACGCAAGTTCACGGCTTGACGGCCCTGGATACCAACGACGCTCCCGAATTCCCGGAAGTCTGGTCAAAGATTGCATCAAAACTGGAAGGGTTGATTTTGGTGGCTCACAACAGCCCCTTTGACGAAGGCTGCCTAAAAGCCGTACATGCTTGGTACGATTTGGCCTATCCTCGATACGAATTCCGCTGTACTTGCCGTGCTTCCCGCAAAACGTTTCCGCATTTGGTCAACCACCAACTGCATACTGTTTCAGGACATTGCGGCTTCGATTTACGCCATCACCACCATGCGTTGGCCGATGCGGAGGCTTGCGCAGCCATTGCTTTGCAGGTTTTTTAAAATGATGCGGTTGGTTCCAGGCAGAACGAGAAGGTGCTGCCTTGATTGACTTCACTTTTAATCCAGATATTACCCCCATGCTTTTCAACGAATTCTTTGCAGATCATCAGACCAAGACCGGTGCTGGTTTCGCCATTTGTTCCCAGACGACGGTTGTTCGTTCCCCAATCGAATAAGTTTTCCAACATATCTGAACCAATTCCGATGCCGTTGTCCGTAATGGAAAAAACGATTTTCCCATCTTTCGATGTTTCTGCTTGCATTAAGATGCTGCCATTGGAAGGTGTGAATTTGATGGCGTTTGCCACTAGGTTTCTAAAAACTGACTGGGCCATTTTGGGATCGACCATCAAGGGAGTCTCTTCAGGAATAAGATCAATAATGGTAATGTTTTTATTGTTGGCTTGAGCATGCAAGACAGGCATTACTGGGACCATCATCTTACCATAAGTGGTTTCGACACGTTGGATTTCTTTCAAGCCACTTTGCAAACTGGCCCAATCCAATAAGTTGTCCAATAATATATTGGTAGAATGAACGGTCTTTTTCATGGCCAGTGTCATATTCACATGTTGCTTTTCATCCAGATCGTATTTGCTTTCAGTCATCAGGTCAATCATGCTTTCGATGGTTGCCAAGGGACCTCTCAGATCGTGAGCAAGTATGGAGAAAAACTTGTCCTTATCAACATTGGACGATTTTAATTCCTCCGTTTTATCTTTTAATTCGCCGTATAATTTTTGATTGACCAACATGATTATGGAAATGCACCATACGAAGCATATGCAAATGCTGACCAAAAAGGTTATAGCCTGCAAAGCATTTGTTTGAAAAAAGAGTTCGTTCTGAGGCGGAAAAATTAGGGTGTTGATGGTTCGGAACATGAAAAATGCTCCCGTAAAAAGAAATAAAGAAGCTAAAATCAAAGCTGAAGATCTAAACGATTTCTTGTTATAAACCAGCAGGGTGATGCCAATTTTGATCAGGATGAAAGTCGTCATGATCGAGAAAAGTAGGATTCGAATGTTTAAGTGATCGGAAATAAAGGTGAAAAAAGCGATTAAAACCATGTAAATCGCCGATAGAACGATTGGCAATCCTAATTTGATGGGCAAATCAAGAAAATTTTTTGTACCGAAATAAAAAAACACAAAGGTAGCAAGGGCGCTCAGATTGGTGGTGATGACGTAAAAGTTCTCCCAATAACCAAAGTCTCGTAGAAACAACAACAACAGATATACGGTGAGGAAGATGCAACCGATGGCCCACAACTGCAGTCCACGATAGACCTTAATGGTCATTGACATGGTCATTAACAGCACTGACTGAATCGTAAACATAACGATCAGTGCAAACATAAGTGTTCTCAAATCCAACATCAAATCCAGAGTTATAGTAAGCTGAGTCAACAACGAATGTCTCAAATGTAAGTTTTTTTTCAGTCAACATCTAATTTTTGATGCTTATTATAAAATTTCGACCTTGATATCCAACGATTCATTTTGTACCTTTGCCCTGCATTGGTTCACGAAGCCTTTCGGCGTAGTGATTAAAAGGGAATCCGGTGAAAATCCGGAACAGTCCCGCTGCTGTAAGCTCCATTGCAAGGTTTCCGAAATACTTATGCCACTGTGCTTTAGCGGTTCGTCCGCGGGAATGGGAAGGCCTCGGAAACTGGAGCGAGTCAGAAGACCTGCCAGGTGTTTTTAACCGAGGAGTGATGAAGGCGCATGTTCCCTTTTTTCTGAAACTGGCATTGGCTGGCGCGTTTGCGCCGGTCCTTCAAACTACTGCTCAAAACCGACCTTCCCCCGAAATCGTTTCTGTAGTAACCGGTTCCGATTCCATCCCCGCCTATCGCATCGGTGAAGTTACCGTATTGTCTGCCGACAAGACTTCTGCCAATCCTGCTGTCAGTCCTTTTCAAATGATGGAACGAAAAAACCTGCAGGGTCTTTCTGCAGAACAAGTGGGCGATGCCGTCAAATTCTTTTCTGGTGTCACGGTGAAGGATTACGGCGGTCTGGGTGGCATGAAAACCATTTCAGTTCGCAGCATGGGAGCTCAGCACACGGCTGTCTCTTACGACGGCATCGTTTTGACCGACTGCCAGACCGGTCAGACCGATCTAAGTCGTTTTTCCATCGAAAACGTTGATTTGATTTCACTTAGCATTGGCGACGGGAATAGTATTTTCCAACCAGCACGGGTCTTCGCATCCTCAGGCGTACTGACCATCCGAACCCGTCGACCTGTTTTTGAAGCGCAGGAACGACTGAACGGAAAATTGGCCCTCAAATACGGTTCGTATGGACAACAAGAATTGAATGCCTACGGAGCTTACAAGCTTTCCGATAGCTGGGCGCTCAATCTTTCCGTCCTATCCCAGAAAGCGAAAGGAAATTACGATTACCGTTTGTACTATGGTAAGGATCCAGAAGATTTCACCATGGTCCCAAGAACCAACAACGCTGTTAAAAACCTGCGTGTCGAATCGTCTTTGTACGGACAGTTTGAGCAGGATCGTTCCTTGGAAGTCAAGCTGTATTATTACCAATCTGACCGTGAATTGCCAGGTGCCGTCATCCTGTACAATCCAAGTTCCTCGCAACATTTGTGGGATCATTCTGCCTTTGCGCAAGCACATTACGAACAGCCCTTGGGCAGTCGGATTTCGATGCAGCTCAACGCCAAACTCAACCAAGCCCGTCAGCATTATCTGAACCCCGATTACTTGGGTAGCTCCGGTCAAGAAGATTATTCGTACCAACAGGAAGAAGCCTATTTATCGGCGGCTTTCCTGTACAGACCCCTTACAGGATTGTCGTTTGCGTTGGCTACCGACGGAGCCGTTGCCAATATGGTTTGCAATCTGAAGGATTTTTCGGAGCCAACCCGCTATAGCTTTCTGGCTAACCTATCAGCGAAATATGTAACTGACTGGATGCTGGCAACAGCAAGTGTCTTAGGTACAAGCATACGGGAAACGACTCAAAAAGGCAGTTCTGCCAACGATTTAACAAGACTATCACCGGCTATCAATCTGTCCGTTCAACCAATTCGCTCCTGTGAGCAAATTCGTTTGCGTGCATTTTGGAAATCCTCCTTCCGGGCACCCAGCTTCAATGATTTGTATTATTCGGCCATCGGCAATACGTCTTTGAAACCCGAAAACAGTGAGCAGGCCGATCTAGGCATCACGTTTGGGTTGCCTTACAACGTTCTGAACCTCGGATTAAAGTTTTCAGCCGATGTTTTCAACAATCGGATAACGGACAAGATCATGGCCGTCCCCACACGTAACATGTTCATCTGGAGTATGGTGAATCTTGGCAAGGTCAACATTACCGGAGTGGACATCAACTTGGAAGCCACCAAGAAATGTGGCAGAAACACCGAGATCCTGGCTGCTTGGACGCATTCCTATCAGCGGGCATTGGATGTGACCGACCCTGCTTCGAAAACGTACAAACAGCAAATCGCCTACGCACCTAGGATTTACGGATCGGGTAGGCTTCAGCTATCGGTTTCGGAACTGCAGCTTGGCTACAGTTTGTTGTATTCGGGCCACCGCTACGTGACTGGCCAAAACATCGAACAAAACAATTTGTCCGGTTACCTTGACCAATCCATTACGGCTGAATACGCTATTCCAAGGGCTTTCGGCAAGGTGGTCATACGAGGTGAGATCCAAAACTTGGCCAATGTGAATTATGAAATCGTGCGAAATTTCCCCATGCCCGGAAGAACTGTACGAGCATCAGTCCGTTTTGAATTTTAAAGAACGATGAAAAAAGCAAAGACAATCCTTTTTCTATTGGTCGGCCTATTTTTGTTCGCCTGCGATGATCTGGTGTCCATCGTACAGGATCCAAACGATCAGGTTGAAGGCAACGGCGCGCTTTACATCCTATGTGACGGCAATTACTCCCTCAACAACAGCACGTTGAGTGTCTATAATTTTTCAACTAAAACGTTCAACGCCGATTTCTTCCAAGATATAAACGGTAGAAAACTTGGTGATACCGGCAACGATTTGCAGCGAAACGGTTCCAAATTGTATGCGGTCGTGAACGGTTCCAGCCAAGTGGAAGTGTTGGATGCCCGCACTGGTATGTCGCTGAAGCAGATTCCATTTTTCAACGGTTCCACAGCCAGGCAACCCCGTTCCATCGCTTTCTGGGGAAACAAAGCCTACGTCTGTTCCTTCGATGGAACAGTAGCCAAAATCGATACCAGCAATTTAGAAATCGAAGAACTCATCACCGTAGGCCGCAATCCGGACGGCATCACCGCTTCGAACAACAAACTGTATGTAAGTAACTCTGGCGGACTCGATTACGGATCGACACTCGGTTACGACCAAACGGTCTCGGTGATTTCCACTGAAACGTTTAAAGTAGAGAAACAAATTGAAGTGGGCCCGAATCCAGGCCGGATCAAAGCCGACAACTATGGGTACGTCTATGTTTCGGTGCGTGGTGATTACGAGAACGTACCTGGAAAGTGGGTTTGCATCGACACCCAATCCGACGCAGTGGCAGCCATCTACGATTTTCCGGTCACGAATTTTGACTTGAGCGGCAACAAAGCCTATTTCTACAGCTTCGACGAAACCAGCAAGGCAAGCAGCATCGGCGTGTTCAACCTCCAAACGAAAACGGTTGAAACCACCTCGTTCATTCAAGATGGAACATTGCTGAAAACACCTTACGGCATTACGGCCGATGCGGAAAGTGGAGCTGTATACATCACGGATGCAGGAGATTACACTTCTTCGGGGGATGTCTATTGTTTCTCGGAAGTCGGAATCTTGTCCTACAAATTGACCAATGTGGGCATCAATCCGAACACGGTGTTGCCAGTTGCCGATTTTAAAGGTGCAACCAGCGTGCCCACCGATTCATCCACCAACGAAGGCATTAAACACGTATTTGATTTCTCACCGGCACCCGGTCAATTCGTGGGTGTTTATCCAGCTTATTCAGTGGGAGAAACCGCCGAACAAATGCGGGCGAAGGCAGAAAGCAAACTGACATCCGGCAGCCTTGTTTCACTGGGGCGCTACGGTGGCAGCCTCACTTTTGCATTTCGTACGACCGTGAACAATCTACAAGGTTCCGATTTCCGCATTTTAGGAAATTCTTTTTCAAACTCGGCTGAACCCGGCATCGTTGAAGTTTCCGAAGACGTCAACGAGAATGGTTTGCCCGATGATCACTGGTACGAATTGGCTGGTTCCGAATACCGCAAAAGTTCCACGACACACGGTTACCACATCACGTACTACCGACCCGAACATCCAACCGACAGCGTCGCTTTTTCAGACAATCAGGGCCAATCAGGTTTCGTAACTGCCTTCTATCCAACCTGGAAGGGAGATTCCATCGAGTGTAACGGAACCCTGCTTCCACCTACTGCCCTTAGAAATGAGTTGGGATTTTGGACGTCCATGAGCCTGCCCTGGGGCTATGCGGACAATCAACCAAACAATTCACAACTCAACGATTTCGACTTGGATTGGGCAGTGGACGCCAGCGGGTCAACGGTGTCCTTGAACAAGATTCACTTCATAAAGGTCTACACCGCAGTAAATCAAAATGCCGGTTGGATGGGCGAACTCTCCACTGAGCTAACCGGAGCGATTAATTTGCATCCCTAGACGTATTGTGTTGTAAAACATACGTTTCCCGAAACAATTCCTTTGATTTGGGCTTAATTTAGTGAAAATTTAAGCTCTTTGGCATCCTTATTTTGCCACTGCCTGATTACTGCAAACAGGCTTCCTGGTTACTACAGATTCGATCTCGTCGTCTGCAACCCTTATCTTTTATTTCACTACCAAGGTTTTTTAGACGATTCCCGCTCTACTACTCCTTTTTCCCATTAAAAAACACTCACGTCTATCTATCAACCTCAATTCCTAATAGTATGCAAACAAGAATTACCCGAACAAAACGTGTTTTTGTGACGATGGTATTCGCTTTTATGATGATTCTTCCTGCTGCTGCATCAACAGCACTAACCGGGTGGATCACCAAGGATACCACTTTGAGCCTAGCCGGCAGTCCGTACATTGTGACGAATTACGTCGGAATCACTTACGGACATACCATGACCATTCAACCTGGTGTGGTTCTGTTGTTTAACTCAGGTGCCTACCTTACTACTTATGGTAATCTGAATGCCGATCAAGTGACCTTCAAGTCTAGCAGTTCCACACCTTCACCAGGTATTTGGGGCTCAATCTACATCGGTGCTTCGTCGGACACTTCCAACGTTTTCCTTAAGAACTGCGACTTGGAATATGGAAATTCCATTGTTGTCCATCAAAAAGGAAAACTGATGATGGAAAACACGAACATGTATCGGTTCGGTTCAAACTTCGTTCAGCTCAATAGTTCCTCTCGAGGCGCATTCATCAAAGGTGGATCGATGAATTCAACCCCTACCTCCGTAAACAGCAATCCATATGGGGTCAATTCCGATGACAATGCCACTGTTGTATTGGATGGTGTAAGCATGCAGTATTTTCAGGCTGCTGTTCTGGCCAATTACAACACCCATCTTACCATTAGGGATGTGGTGATGCATTACAACCGATATCCGCTTTTGTTTCAAAACAAGGTCGACTTCGTGGTGGAGGGTAGCAACAACATCACCGGCAATACGTACAATGGTGTACTCGTCAATTTTTACAATCTGGGATACAACTGGACGTTGCCCAAAATCGAAGTACCCTATCTATTTAGCGGCTGGTATACCGTAGATCCAAACAAAGTATTGACCGTCGCTTCCGGCAATATCCTCAAATTTAATGACGGAACCGGTTTGGAGGTGAGAGGCGGACTCATCGCAAATGCCTCCCCAGGCCAGCAAACATCGTTCACCTCCATGCGGGACGACAACTTGGGTGGTGACAGCAATGTTGACGGAACCGCTTCTGCTCCAGGCTACCGGAACTGGTACGGTGTCCGCTTTTACGACACCTCCATCGATTCCGTTTCCGTACTTCGCCGTTGCTTGGTGCGATACGCCGGTCAATCGGAAATAGGTGGTATCACACTCTACAATGCCAATCCGGTGATTGATGCCTGCGAATTGACCAACAACTACTTTGGCATCATGATGCAGGGCACCTCTTCGCCTACGCTTACCAATACGACCATCGGTTCGAGCATGTTGACTCCCTTGGCCATGTCGTTCGAGGCCAATCCGGTCATGGATGGGAATACGCTTTCTTTCTCGGACAACGATTACGATGCCATTGGCATACTTGGCGGAACCCTTACCGCCAACGCCAGGTTGAAAATTCGTTCGTTTACAGGTGTCAACAACCTGACTTATTTGTTGTTGGGAGAAATTAACGTACCAGTTGGGAAAACGCTGACCATCGACAAGGGCATCACCCTGAAAGCTTACCAATGGGATTGGCCCAATCGTCGGTTTATTGTGGATGGCACACTGATAGCCAATGCCACTGCCGACAGCATGATCAATTTCACGTCGGCCAAGGATGACAACGTCGGCACACCTGGCGACTGCAACAAGGATGGAACCATCACCTCTCCAGCCATCGGAGACTGGCAGGGAATAGTCTTTAATCCAGGAAGCACAGGCATCCTGAATTATTGCCGGATTAAATACGCAAAACAGAACAGTTACAGTTTTGCTTCCTGCAATGTGACTGAATACGTCAATTATGCGGCAGTCAGTCTGATAGATGCCAGTCCTGTCATCAGCAATTGTGAGTTCAAGGATTTGTATCAGGCCATTTCCTGCTATAGGGCATCAAGTCCTGTCATTCAGGATAACAGCATGATCAACATCCTATTTACTCCCATCAATCTGGCAGGACCTGCCAATCCGACCATTTCTGGCATCACGTTTACCAATGTTCGGTGGAGGGCACTCGGATTGCTGGGTGGAAATGTTTGCCTGAACGGATCAATTAAAAAGCGCAATGTGGCGGGTTTCACCAACATCACTTACGTTCTGCTTCAGGATATGATCATTCAGTCCGGCACCACCGTGACGGTCGATCCCGGTGTAGTCATCAAATGCCTGCAAGACAATTGGTACGACAATTTCTACATGGAGGGCAATGCCATTTATGTGGATGGAGCACTGAAAGTGAATGGGAATTCCTCCGAAAAAGTGGTCTTTACTTCGTTAAAGGATGACAACGAGGGCAATCCATACGATACCAACAACGATGGAAATGCATCCACACCTGCCTCCCGTGACTGGGGAACCATCAAATTCCGTTCCACCAGCGACGATGCCAACAATTTGATTCAGCATGCAGTCATCAAATTCGGTGGTCAAACGGAAGAAGGAGCGATTACTTTTGAAAATGCAGGTGGTCAGGTTTTGAATTCGACCATTACCAATACGTATTTCTACGGCATGTATTTCAACGGGAATTCCAGTCCTGATGTTATTGGTGTCACCATCAGCAATTCAGGCAGAGACCCTGTGGCCATGTCACTCAAGTCCAATCCGCAATTCTCGGACATTGAATTCATCTCCAACGGGAGCAAGGCCATCAAGATTATTGAAGGAACGTTGTCTTCTGTCGCCACATTGGCGTCCAGAAATCTGGCAGGTATCAAGAACATCGGTTATGTCATCGATAAGTTGGTCATTGCCAGTGGTGCCAAGCTGACCATTCTGCCTGGTGTCGTGGTTAAATTTCGAAGCGACAGCTGGCCAAGAACCCACATATTTGTGTATGGTAATCTGATAGCCAAAGGTTTACCAGACAATAAGATATATTTCACCTCCTACCTGGACGATTCAAAAGGTGGAGACTCCAACAATAATGGAAACACCAATGCGCCAAGTCCGGGCGACTGGGGTTGGGAATATTGGAGCGATGAGGCTTATGGAGGCATTTGTTTCTTTAATAATACCCAAATATCGGATACCGTCAATGTGATGAAAAACTGCGAAGTGTCCTATGCTCAGACTGGAATCCGAGTGGATAATGCCCATGCGACCATCGATTCGTGTTTGGTTCAATTGTGTTCGCATTATGGAATTTCGTCCATCGGTTCTGCCAATCCAGACATTCGGAATGTCCAGTTTTACAACATTGCTTATGCACCCGTGGAATTGAGTATGTTCTCGGAGCCTAAGTTTACGAACTGCAATGCCTTGAATGTCGGCTTTATGGGTTTGGCCGTACTTCCAGAAACGTTTTCAAAAACGGATACAATACCACTCCGTGATTTTTCCGGATACAAGAACATCAGCTATTTGCTCGAAGGATCCTGTGTGGTCAATTCAGGTTGCACACTTACCATCCCTGCAGGTGCCAGTTTCAAAGCCTTGACAAGCATGCCATCGGGGATTCTTGGCGGATATAATGGTTCAGGTGATTTGGCACATGGTTTCATTGTAAATGGCCGTCTGAACATACAGGGAACCAAAGCTAAACCAGTTGTATTCTCACATGCTTATGACGATGTGTACGGCGTACCTTTAGATATGAATCAGAATGGTTTGGCCACGACACCACCCACCACTTACTGGAGTGGTACCTGGTTGACATTCAATGATGTGAGTGATGATTCAAGTCGAATAGAAAACGCTGTTTTCCGTTGGGGTGAACGAGGTGTTCTAACAAATAGCGCTTCACCAAAGCTTTACAACCTTCGTTTTGAAAAACTGAACTATGGTGTGGATATGAATGGAATTTCTGCTCCTGTCATCGACAGTTGTGTTTTCAACGATTTGGAATACTTCCCCATTCAGGTTTCATTGGTTTCGTATCCGCAATCCTCAAAGGGCAACCTAATATCAGGAACAACCTACAAAGTGATCAAAGTACGGGATGAAACCCTAACACAAGATTCCTGGTTGCCAAAACGTGAATTTGGCGGTAAAAACAACATCCCGTATTTGTTCAATCGGTATGCCATAGGAACCAGTGCCTCGCTGACCATTCAGCCAGGAGTCATTTGCAAGTTTATGGATCGATACCAATATTGGTACGATAACAGCATGTACGTCTATAAAGGACTGATTGCTGAAGGTGGACCAACTAAAGACAGTATGATCGTATTTACAAGCATTAAAGATGATTTCTACGGAGGCGATTCCAATGCGGACAGCACCAATACGAGGCCTGACGAATATTCGTGGAACGGCATACATTTTGCCGATCAGGCACTTGATCCACTTTGCAGGCTAAAGAATTGTATGTTCCGTTACACCTATTATGGAGTGCGCACCAACAGTGCCAGCCCGAGTCTGGAAGCTTGCCATTTCAACAAGAATTGCCATGCTGTGTATGCGGAAGCAGCTTCCAATCCTTCCATCGTACGGTGTGACTTCAATGAAAATTTATTCTATGCAGTCAACAATGTGAACAAGGCCTTTACCATACAGGCTCCAAATTGTTGGTGGGGCAGCAATTCAGGTCCGGTTGTGTCCTCATCCACAGATCCGGATGAAACGATTGAGCAGGAATACATGACCTCTCACGTAAATGCCGATCCATGGAGAACAATCGGAATTCTTAATCCATTGAGCGGTGATGTGAGCCTGAATGGTTTTATTCAGGCCTACGATGCTTCTCTCGTGTTGAAGAAGGTCGTCAATACACTGACCCTTGCTCCCAACCAGTTGCAAGTGGCCGATGTAAGCGGTAACGGGGACATCACGGCGTACGATGCCTCACTCATACTAGAGTATGTGGTCGGATTGGATAATTACTTCCCGGTCAATAAGTTGTCCAAAAGGTTCTTTGCACCGGAAGCCACCTCTGTTCGCCTCTACTTGGACGATGTGACCACAGATTCTGAGACATTCAGTACCGTACTGCACCTGACAGGAACCACCAACATGCGAGCTGCCGACCTCACGCTGAACTACGACCCGACTTTGCTTCGGCTTGAAAAAGTGGTGAACAAACTCACAGGTGCAACGATGGAATCTGGAATGCGTTCGGGCAACCTCCGCCTGGCATTGGCTTCAGCGCGCGTGCTCAGCAACACGGATGCCGTGGCAGAACTCACGTTCAGGAATGTGGCTACAAGAACGGCGATAACAAGCTTGGATGTCAGTCAACTGCGTGTGAACGAAACCGATATGACCAGTTTCGCACAACCGGGCACAGTAACCATTCAACGCGTAGCAACCAAACTGGACGAAATCGGAAGCAAACCTGTCGGAGTAAACGTATATTCGGACAATGTTGGTACTTATACGCTGGAATATACGTTGGACGCTGCTTCGGCTTGGGTAAAGGCTGAAGTCTACAACTTGGCAGGACAAAGACTCATGTCGCTCGATAAACTGACTGCAACGCCAGGAACCCATACGATTCAACCGAATCTGCCTTTGGCACCCGGAACCTATATGCTTCGCGTGCAGACGGCCAACTTTAATGAGGTTTGCAAGATACAGGTACACAAATAACCGTTTAAGAGATGAAAAAGATCAATCTCCTTTTTCTGCTCCTGCTGCTCAGTAGCATACAGGTCCGGGGAGAAGACGTCAGCATCGCTCTGAACATGCCTGATACGGACATGACGGTGGGTGAAGTGGCGGATATTCCCATAAACGTCACGGGAAACTTCTCGGTCGCTGATGTCTTGTCTTACACACTGCAATTCAGCTACGACACCTATTACATGAAGATCGAGTCGGTCGAGGTTGCTGGTACGATTGCAGCAGTCTTCGGTGAACCTGCGGTAAAATTCGGTACTGGACTTATCACCATCAGCGGTGCTGGGTCTGTGCCTTTGAGTGGTACTGGCGTTTTCCTCAAATTGCGAATTCGAGCTCTTAACACTGGATGGCCCAGGTTGGAAAAGAACAACGACCGAATGAACTTGTGGAACGAAGGCAGTCCCCTGATGACTCGAAACTTTGGTTACATTCGGATCAATGCACCTCAGTCCTTTGGCGTATGGTCCAATACCAACATGCTGGCTAAGGGCGAAAGGCTTCGGTATTCGGCAGGCAGCAATGCGCCGCCTGTCAGCTGGGCTGTCGGTAATCCTGCGTTGGCATCCATCGATACCCTCGGTTGGCTCACAGCGCTGGCCCCTGGTAAGACCGTCGTCGTAGCCACGGATACGAATGGTGTTCGAGGTGTTTCACAGGAATTGGAAATAAGGCCTGCCCGAATTTCCGTTCAAAGTAGAATGGAACAATGGCCTGGTGATACCATCGATGTACCTGTCTGGATTTCAGACCTGAGTGGATTGGATATCCTGTCCGGCCAGATTCGAATGGGTTATTACAAGGAAATACTGGAGCCGATCGGTGTCATTCAGAACGGCACCTTGCTGAATAATGCCCTGTTGGAAATGACGATCGGCGATAATCAATTGTCGCTTGTTTTTGCAACTTCGGCTCCCATTTCTGGAAATGACACCTTAGTGATTCTTCGCTTTAAAGTGAAGCCCAATCCCAGCGGCTCCTCCAATGTGGATTTCCTGAATGTCCGACTGAATGAATCGATTCAGGTGGCTGTCAGCAACGGTACTTTCAGTGTGAGACAACCCAGTTGGCGGTACATTTATCCGAACGAGGCTTCTTTGATCGTCGGTGAATCTGCCCAGTTCAGAGTAGAAGGGCAGGGTATTTTACCATACGTGTGGAAGTGCAGCGACCCAACAGTGGCATCCGTGTCCGCTCAAGGTCTGCTGACGGCACTGCGGAGGGGTAACGTTGTACTTACAGTAACCGATTCTGCCGGTATTTCCGTAAGTACCCAGTCGTTAAAAATCAGGGATACTCGAATTCTGATGCCGGATACGAGCATTTGCTACTATTCCGGAATGCTCCGATATCCGATACGAATGGACGCTCTGCCTCGTTTTGAATCCATTCTGTCGCTGCAGTCGAGTCTGAAGTACGATACGTTTTACGTCGATTTGGACAGACTTGAACTTGCCACATCCATTCCATCCGATTGGTCACTAACCACCAACGAAAGTCCTGAAAGCATTCAGTTTGCCGCATCTGGCAGTACGCCGTTAATAAAATCCGGCGATCTGCTTTATTTGTGGTTCAGGCTGAAACCGAACTTCCACTCTGGTGCATGGTCTAGCCTTCAACTTGGTTCGTGGTTGTTCAACGAAGGTTTTCCAACCACCTTGATCGATCAAACTGGAACCATCCAGGGCAAGAGCAAACATTCTGGTTATGCCTCCATTACGTGTGACAACCAGTATTGGTCATGCTTGCACGATACCATCCGCTTCCATTCGCAGATCTGGGATGCGGCTCCTGTGCGTTACCAATGGATGCGCAACGGTTTGCCCGTTCAGGGAGCCAATGCTCCCGATTGGTTTACCACCGTGTTGAATCATCTGGACACGGTCTCCTGCAAGGTGACTTCTCTGGATCCTTGCATCGAAGACAGCGTTTTGTTGACAAACAGAATTCCGGTCTTTCTCAAGATGCCACCTGCCCGGCCGGATTCCCTCACCGGTGATACCCTTGTGTTCACTGGCGAAAGAGCCGAGTACGAAGTCCATCTCAAAAACTGGGATGTCCAATACCATTGGCAATTGCCTCCAGGCTTTGAGCTGAATTCCACCAGTTCAACCATCTATGTCACTGTGACGGACACTGCCAGAAGCGGCTACGTGAGTGTTTCAACCTGGAACGATTGTGGCACGAGTGAAACTCTTCGTTTGTATGTTCGGGTTCGTACCAAACCGATCGTTCCCGGTGGAATCCGAATCGGCGGTCCTGAAGTGGTCTGTGCCGGTGAACGGAACGTTGTTTATCGGATTCCTCCGATTCCGAACACGGATGCCTATCATTGGGTGCTGCCTGACGGATTCAGTGGATTCAGCAGAAGCGATTCCATGATGGTTCAAGTACACGATACAGCAACCAATGGCTATATATCGGTGTTCTATGTGTTTGAAAAGGATACGACCTACATTGCCGAACGGTACATTGAGGTGAAGCATCGTCCTGAATCGCTTGGTTCCATTTGGGGGCCAGAAACCCTTTTCAATCAGGATACGATCATGTACACCATCGATTGGAATCCCGATGTTGAGTCCTTTGAATGGCTTTTGCCCCAAGGTCTTGCCGGCCCTGCCTCAACTTCCAACTGGATTCGCGTCGCCGCACAGTCTACCACGCTGAATGGCTGGATCTATGTGATCGGTCATGGGCGATGCGGTGTCAGTGATACCTCCAGACTGAAGGTGGCCTATTATCAGGATACGACGGTGGTGAAACCGGAAATTATTGGTCCACAATATGTATGTGCAGGTGAAGACAGTCTCGTTTATCGACTTATCAATTGCCTTGACAGGTTTCCATTGAGTTGGGAATTGCCGGCAGGAATGACGGGATCCAGCAACACGGACTCCATCATGGTTCGCATTGGTCCATCGACTGTTTCCGACAGTCTGCATGTGTTTGCAATGCTGCCAATTGGCAAGAAATTGATAGCCAGTATTTTCGTGGAAGTGTCTTCGAAGCCTGCCAAAGTAGGGCCCATTATAGGACCAACGTTGATCAAGCAGTCCACCGACAGTGTCGTTTATATGGTAACCCAACTTCAGAATGCACAATTCTACCTGTGGTTTTTACCCGAAGGCATGTGGGGCTGGAGTGAAACCAACTCCATCATTGTCCACATGGCGGATTCCTCCTTCACTGGAAAGATTTTCGTTCGCGCGTTCAGTTGGTGCGGACCCAGTGAGGCCGATTCTTTGCTGGTCACCGTTAACAGAGGGGTCGGTATTGGAGTATTGCAGGATCAGGAGCTCCAATTGTATCCCAATCCTTTCCGTGATGTGCTGAATGTTCGCTTCGGTCGTAATGGAAAACTGCCCGAACGAATCGAGATTTTTGATGCCACCGGTCGTTTGATCAACCTGCCTTCGATGGAAGAGCGCACTCTGAAGCAACTCGATTTCACGGGTCGTCCATCTGGGATATACCTTCTCAAGTTGACTTATTCCGATGGGAATAAGTTGTATAAGGTGATAAAGCAATAATCAATGAAAAATGGCTGAATTCGATTGGATTCAGCCATTTTTTTTAGGGTTCGGGTTTAAGGACCACGCCTTTATTCAACTTCCCGTCGGTTTTAATTAATGCGGGATTCTCGAATCGAATGTGACGCACAAAATCGTTTTCGAATAGGCAGGGTTGCGCGTTCAAATAGTCGAAGTCACACCAGTTTTCGGAAGTCTGCTTGCCCACGGTGTAGTAATTCACCCCAAACGAAGTAAGGTTTTGGAAAAAGTGCGTGCCCTGACTCGGATCGATGGGATAACTCGACATATCCGCTTCCACAATGAGCCTGGCGCCAGCAATTTGGGGCCATTTGACAGGAATGCCTAACCAAGGATCACTGGATCCCCAACGACCCGGACCAATCAAGATGTAGCCCCGGCCTTGTTCCGTCAACTTTTTATTCAGTTTTTCCACTTCGTAAACCGTCAGCTGATTCTTGCTGCCCTGGAACGATTCAGGCTTGACATAAATCAGGTCATAGACATCGTTTTCAACACCATGCCCCAACGCATTCTTCGTCTTCATCAGGAGCCTTTCACGAGGAATCGCGTCCAGGTCTTCGTCCAGCATCACCTTGGTATCCACAATGGGCCGAATTTGAAGCATGTAGAAGGTTTTATCCCCACTTTCATCGGGTTTCAATTCCACCGCGAACTCGATTTCCACCGGCCTGCCCATTTCTTTTTGCCCTTGATCCAGAATCCGTTCGAGAATCTTGGCCAGTGGGAACGTGTCGTTTTGCAGAATATGAGCGAAGGAAATGACTTTACGACCAGGTCCCCACACGCCATCCCTCAACATCTGGTCGGCAGGGTCAAAGGTCGAAGCCAGATGGGTCAACGTTCCGTCTGCCTCTGCTTCTTGAACGCTGCATTTTAGGAGATTCTGTCCGTCGTCCGTACTCAGGTGGTAATTCCGATTGCTCAAATCAAGACTGAGAAATTGCGTTTGAGTTTCCCTTAGGGCATAATCCAACGAGCTCATTTGCAGAATACTGTGCGGATGTTTCGGCGAAAAACGCAGCGTCAGACCACCGTCCACGATGTACTTGCCCAAACCGAGCGCCACATTGGCAATGCCTTCCTCAGGCAATTCGTGCCCGATTGGGTAGTAATTCAGCGAACGCGCTACGCCCGAAAAGGTCGGATAATGTCTGTTCCCGTAGCTGTTTCCGCAAACTTCCTCCAAAATGATGGCCATCTTTTCCTGATCGATGATGTTGGAAGTCGCCTTCATGTAGGCCCTGCTGCTTTCAAAGAACACCGATGCGTAGACCCCTTTGATGGCATTCTTCAGCATCAGCAACACTTTTTCGATGTCTTCGTCGAACGGTATCATGTAGGTGGAGTAGATGCCTGCAAAAGGTTGGTAATGAGCATCTTCCAAAAGACTGGAGGAGCGGATGGCAATGGGTTTGCGCACTACGGACAGGAAGGCCCTGAGGTTCAGATTGAAGCCGTCCGGCAAGTGCGAGTTCATAAAAGTCTCCAGAATTTCTTCGTCCGAAGCCTCCGATAAAGCGACGGGGTAAAGGTTGTTGTTCTCCATGAACTGGTCGAAAATCTCCGTGCAAAGCACCAACGTTTTTGGAATGCAAACATTGACACCCTCAAAATCGTTCAGTTCCACATTGCGTTTAATCATGGCATCGATAAATGCCAAGCCACGTCCTTTTCCGCCCAGCGAACCTTCGCCAAACCGCACAAAGTTGGAATATTTGTCGAACCGGTCCCGCTTGAATTCAGCGATGATTCCCATGTTTTTGGTCCGACGGTACATCACGATGGCGTTGAAAATGACCGTACGGATTTCGTCAATGTTTTTGTAATCGTCCATGTGGATGTCTTCCAGGAACTTGGCTAACGGAAACATGGCCCTGGAATACAGCCAGCGGGAAATGTGGTTGCGTTCCAAATGAAATCGCAACAAGTCCTCTGGAATCGTGAAAATCTGTTCCTGCAATTCCTTCAGATTACGAATGCGCATCACTTCTAGGTTCGTATTCGGTTGGTTGAAAACGAAATCGCCGAATCCAAAATTGTCGGTGAGCAACTGGCGCAATTCCTGCGGAAACGTCTTGGATGCCTTATCGATGAAACCTGCACCGAGTTCCTCCGCCCAGCGTTGATTGCTGGTGTCGGACGAATCCAAAATGATGGGCAACACAGGGTCAGCATTTCTTACCCTTCGGCAGAACCGCAGACCGGCTTCTTTGTCTTTAACACCTTCTCGGCTGAAACTCATGTCGGAGACGATACCGAGCATGTCTTTCTGATGTTTGCGAAACAAGGCCCTGGCTTCCTCGTAGGTCCTAGCCAGCAGGATTTTTGGCCGACCGCGCATTCGTAGCATCTGCTGGTGACCATTGAGCGCTTCCGTCGCGAAATTTCTGGATTGCTCCAAGACGAATTTGTATAAATTGGGTAAGATGGACGAATAAAACCGGACAGAATCTTCCACCAAAAGTATCACCCGAACACCAACCGATTCGATGTCCTGTTCCACATTCATCTTGTCCTCAATCAGTTTGATGATGGCCAAGAGCAAATCGGCATTGCCCAACCAGCTGAACACATAGTCTACGGAAGAAAGGTCGGCTTGGGCGATGTATTTGGAAACCTCGCGCGAAAACGGCGTCAGAACAACGAGTGGAAGGTCCGGATAGATTTCCTTGATGATGGAAGGAATTCTGAAATTGAGGTCCTGCTTGTCGCTGGGCATGCAGATTACCAGCTCATAATTGTTATTTTTCAGTTCCTCCATGGCCTCCCCCTGAGTGGACACCTGTGTGAATCGTGGGGGATACCTCAAATTTAAAGAGACGTACTCATTGAAGATCAGCTCATCCACCCTTCCGTCGTCTTCCAGCACAAACGCATCGTATTTGCTGGCAATCAGCAAAATGTTGTAGATGCGCTTGGTCATCAGTTTGGCAAACGACGTATCTTTGAAATATAGTTTACGGAAGGATTTTTTGCTGTTCATGGTAAATTATAAAAATGTGCAAAAAAAGGGGTTTAACTTGCATATAGTCAAAAAACATTCTAATTTTGGGGTATAAAACGGGTCTTAAGCTTACATTATGATAGTTTTACCTCGTTGCTACCCACCAGGCGGTTTTTTTGGAAGTTTCCGTCTGCTGTTGCAAATGTAACGAAAACCGAATGCATACTCACGCTTTTTGCCTATATTTGATACGCTTCTCTTAACTTTTCAACGAAACACCGTATGGACATCAATCTATTCATGAATGCGCTCGAAGCCAAGCACCCGGGCGAAAAAGAATTTCTGCAGGCCGTTCACGAAGTACTGCTCAGTGTGGAAACCATTTACAACCAGCATCCTGAGTTTGAGAAAGCTCGAATACTGGAACGACTGGTAGAACCCGATCGCATCCTCACCTTTAAAGTACCTTGGATAGACGATGCAGGCAGAATTCAAGTGAACCTGGGTTACCGTGTGCAATTCAACAACGCCATTGGCCCGTATAAAGGTGGCTTGCGTTTCCATGCTTCCGTCAACCTTTCCATATTGAAGTTCCTGGGTTTTGAGCAAACCTTCAAGAATGCCCTCACTACACTGCCCATGGGCGGTGCCAAGGGAGGTTCCGACTTCAGCACCCGTGGCAAATCCGATGCTGAAATCGAACGGTTCTGCCACAGCTTCATGTTGGAACTTTGGCACAACATCGGTGCCGAAACCGACGTTCCTGCCGGTGACATTGGCGTAGGTGCCCGCGAAATCGGTTTCCTCTATGGCATGTACAAGAAATTGGCCCGTCAGAACACGGGCGTTTTGACCGGAAAAAGCTTGGAATACGGTGGTTCACTTGTTCGCCCCGAAGCCACCGGTTTCGGCGGTCTGTACTTTGTCCGCCAGATGCTGTCCACTCAGGGTAGGGGCATCGAAGGCAAAACCATCGCCATTTCCGGCTTCGGAAACGTGGCTTGGGGAGCCGCCACCAAAGCTGTTGAAATGGGCGCAAAAGTGGTGACACTTTCAGGACCAGACGGTTATGTATTCGATCCGGAAGGACTGAACGAAGAAAAAATTGCCTACATGTTGGAGTTGCGTGACAGCAACAACGACGTGATAGAACCGTATGCCGCTAAGTTTAATGCCACGTTTTTTGCAGGCAAGCGTCCTTGGGAGCAGAAAGTCGATATCGCCTTGCCTTGTGCTACCCAAAACGAATTGAACGGCGACGATGCTCGCATGCTGATTGCGAATGGAGTCCTCTGTGTCGGTGAAATCTCCAATATGGGTTGCACGCCCGACGCCATTGATGCCTTTATTCAGGCTCGCGTCATGTACGGTCCAGGCAAAGCTGTGAATGCAGGTGGTGTCGCTACCTCTGGTTTGGAAATGACCCAGAACGCCATGCACTTGTCTTGGCCTGCCGAAGAAGTCGATGCCCGCTTGAAGCAGATCATGGCAGACATTCACGACCAATGTCAGCGCTATGGAAAGGAAGCGGATGGTTATATCAATTATATGAAAGGCGCAAACGTAGCTGGTTTCATGAAAGTCGCCCGAGCCATGTTGGAACAAGGCTATCTCGGTTAGAGGGATTTTCACTAACTTTGGCTTTGTGGAAACCCGAATGCCGACCAACGAAGAAAAAGCATTTGTGCAGGAGCATCTGCACGAGGATGTGTCCGCTCTGGCCTTAAGGCTAGGGCGGTTTCCGCATTTGAATGCCAACGTCATACTTCGTCAAGTGGCAGGATATCAGGTTCTTTCTAAAAAAGTACCAACCTGGGCATCCAATCCTGATTTAATTTTCTCGGACTCATTGCCGTTGGAGCAATGTTCTTCAGAAGCGACAGCTCGGTATAAAGCCAGCATCATGCCTACAAGCGTTCGCAGTTTGGCCGACCTGACCGGTGGGCTGGGAGTGGACTTCGCTTTTTTGGCAGCTGGAAAAACCAAGGCCTTGTATGTAGAGCGTCGAGCGGATTTGGCACAAATTGCCTTGGAGAATTTCAAAGCATTGGGTTTGACCCAAGTGGAAGTGCTTCAGGGTGATGGCCCTACTAAGTTAAACGAACCCTTCGACCTACTTTACCTCGACCCAGCCCGCCGCGACGCCAAAGGTGGCAAAGTCGTCGCCCTCAGCGATTGCGAACCCGACATCGCCACCATCAAGTCAGCTCTATTCACGAAAGCACCACTGCTTCTGGTCAAGCTTTCCCCCATGCTCGACATCGCCCTGGCCCTCAAGCAACTGCCCGAAACCACTGAAGTGCATGTGGTTTCCGTCGATGGCGAATGCAAGGAACTACTCTTCCTGATGGCTTCCGAAACCAGCGTTCAAGAACCTCGCATTGTTTGCGTCAACCTCCGTAGCAAAGGCCCTTCGCAACTCTTTAGTTTTACTAAGTCCGAAGAACAATCCGCGTTTTGCCGCATCGCCGAAACGCCCCAAAAATACCTCTACGAACCCAACGCCTCCCTCCTCAAGGCCGGTGCCTTTTCCATCCTGACTCAAGCCTTCGACCTCAATAAACTGCATCCCAACAGCCATTTATACACATCCGAAACCCTTATTGAAAATTTCCCCGGCCGAGCCTTCCGCATCGAATCCGTTTTCTCCGTCCATCCCAAAGACCTCAAAATTCATTTGGCCGGTCTCACCAAAGCCAACATCAGCACACGCAATTTCCCCGAAACCGTCGCCGACCTTCGCAAGAAAACCAAGCTCAAGGACGGGGGCGATACGTTTGTATTTGCCACCACCCTTAAGGATGGCAAGAAAGTGCTTATTAAATGCAGTAAACTTCAATAAATACACCGTCAAATTGGTAAGATGATTGCCAATAATCTTATTGCCCAATTAGCCATTGATACCGTCTATATCTTTATCGTTTTAATCGATTTTTTATATCGAATTGATGTTTCTACTTTTGTACAAAATCATTTGATACTGCAAACTATACATACAATCATGAGCAACCGAAAATTCGCACTCGTCTTTCTGCTCCTGCTGACAGCCACTTTTGGATTTGCCCAAAAAGGTACCATTAAAGGCCGCATCTTCAATGCAAAATCCAACGAGCCGTTGGAATTCTGCACGGTCTACATTCAGGGCAGCACCATCGGTTCCACTTCCGACTTGGACGGGAACTACCTCTTCACTGGCATTAAACCCGGTTTTTATCGCCTTGTCACCAGCTCCGTCGGTTTCGAGCCATCCGTATCGCCTGAAATCCAGGTGGCTGGCAATCAAACCGTTTTCGTGGACATACCAGTCACGGAAAAGTCTCAGGAACTTCGTGAGGTTGTTGTTAATCAGCCTTTCACCTTGCGTAAACTAGCCAGCCCTGTTTCGCTGCTCACCATTGGGGTGCAGGACATTGAAAAAAGTGCCGGTGTGAACCGCGACGTCTCCAAAGTATTGCAATCCCTGCCCGGTGTGGGTTCCACCAGTCCGCAGCGCAACGACCTGATCGTACGTGGTGGTGGCCCTTCCGAAAACGTATTCTACCTGGACGGTGTGGAAATTCCTGTCATCAACCACTTTGCCACACAGGGTTCCTCCGGTGGAACGGTTGGTGTCATCAACCCCGATTTCGTCCGTGAAATAAACTTTTATTCGGGTGCTTTTCCAGCCAACAGAAGCAATGCATTGAGTTCTGTCATGGACATTCAACAACGGGATGGAAGCACTGACCGCATTCATACGACGGGGACCTTTGGAGCATCCGACGCTGGTGTAACGCTGGACGGCCCGCTTAGTAAAAATGCCACATTCATTGTTTCTGCCCGCCAGTCCTATCTCCAATATTTGTTCAAGGCCATTGGTTTGCCGTTTCTGCCTACTTATACCGATTTTCAGTACAAAGTGAAGTTTCGCTTTGGCACCCGCAACGAACTTACCTTGTTGGGTATCGGGGCCATCGACGACTTTACGCTGAATACGAGCATCGCCAATCCGACTGAAAGCCAGACCTATATTTTGGCCTACTTGCCTGTCTACAAGCAATGGAATTACACGGTCGGTGCCGTTTACAAGCATTTCACCGATAAGTACAACGATACCTGGGTGATCAGCCGCAACATGCTTCGGAACGCCAATTTCAAATACCTTGACAACGACGAAACCAAAGCTAAGACGCAGAATTACCTCTCGGACGAAGCCGAAAACAAGCTTCGCTTCGAACGCAATTATCCGGACCTGCCCATCAAGCTGTTGGTCGGTGCCGGTGTGAAATATGCCCATTACACGAACGAAACCTACCGCCAGGTGCTTATCGCAGGTACGCCAACTGCGTTGAACTATTCGACCGACCTGAATCTGCTTGGTTACCAAGCTTTCTTGCAGGCTTCGGACACTTATTTGGACGAAAGCCTGCGCTTGTCCTTCGGCCTGAACTTCAGCGGAAACAATTATAACAAGAACATGGCCAACCCGCTTCAACAAATTTCTCCTAGGATTTCAGCCTCCTATGCGTTGACCCCTACGTTGAACCTGAACGCCAATGTGGGACGCTATGTGATGCAACCTTCGTACACCAGCCTTGGTTTCAGGGATGTAACAGGCACGTTGGTGAATCAAAACGAGAACGTTCGTTTTACTGGCTCCAATCAAGCGGTTCTTGGTCTTGAATACAAACCCTCCGAAAAAGTTCGCTTCACCATGGAAGGTTTCTACAAAGCCTACGATCATTACAACATGTCAGTAGCTGAAGGCATCAGCATGGCCAGTAAGGGTACCGAATACGGCCAAGTGGGCGATGAGCAAATCGTTTCCAACGGTCAGGGTCGTGCCTACGGTGTCGAATTTCTGGCTAAAATTTGGGAGCTGAAAGGTTTGAACGTAAGCTCTACGTTGACTTTGTTCAAAAGCGAATTCACCAATGTCGCAGGAGACTACTTGCCCAGTTCTTGGGATGTGGGCCGCCTCTTCAACCTGCAAGCCAGTTACAAATTCGGGAAAAGTTGGAACATTGCCGGTCGCTGGCATTATTCCGGTGGATCGCCCTATACGCCCATTGACGAACCGCTTTCCAGCCTCAAGACCGTTTGGGACAGCCGCAATCTGCCGTACATTGACTATTCGCGTTACAATTCCGAACGCCTCGGTCTGTCGCACCTGCTCGATTTGAGGATCGACAAGGAGTTCTATTTCAAGAAATGGATGCTCGACGTCTACATCGATGTCCAGAACGTCTATGCCTTTCAAACCCAATCGGTTCCCAACTACACCAATCTCGATGTTTCAGGTAGTCCGGTGACCAATGCTGGTGATCCCAGTCGTTATGTCTTGAGAGAAATTCCTAACTTTGGTGGAACAGTTTTGCCTACCATCGGTATTATGGTCAAATTTTAAAAGCCCTGCTGAAATGAAAACGAAACTAGTATTGATAGCCTGCCTGTTTGTTTCTACGATATCTTTCGCCGCCAAAAAACCGGAAGTGATGACGCCCCATACCATCGGTGCCGCCAAAACCGGAACCTCCCTGATGATTAAGTTCGAAAAGGGTAAGCAGCACAACCACCCGTTATTTGCCGTTTGGTTGGCCGATATGAACGGAAAGTTCATCGAAACGCTGTATGTCTCCGAAAGCATCGGAAAAGGAGTCTTCCCCAGGGTTGACCGTAAAAAAGGTGCTTGGATGGCTGGTCCCATCCTGCGTCCGGCTGCTCTGCCCTATTGGGCTCACCAACGCAATGTCATCAATGAGTTCGGTTCCTACAATCCAACACCAACCCATCCGGAGCTGGACGGAAACACGGGTGCCACGCCTCAGTCTTCCTTTATTTTGAATTTGAAATCCACAAAGGAACTCAGTGGCAATTACATCGTCTATGTTGAGCTCAACCAGTCTTGGGATTGGAATGAATTCTGGTACAACGACCGCTTTCCTGGTAACAAGGAGTACATGACTTCCAGCCAACCGGCCTTGGTATATTCCGTTTTGATAGATACCCGTCAGAAGCAGGCGTTTCCGATGAAACCGGTCGGCCACAGCAGTTACGACGGTTCAAACGGAAACTTGACGACCGATTTGAACACACTGACTACGGCTTTGCGCATCGCAAAAAGTCTTACAGTTGTTGTGCCCTAAACCACTTTCTTCGGATTCTTTGCAATATAATCCTTCCAGCTCGTAAATGGTTTGTCCATTTGCGGGCGGTTGGTTTGCATGTAGTGGCAGAGTGCGGCGGCAAGACCATCCGTGGCATCCAGTTGCGGCAGCATGGTTTCCTTCGGGATTTTCAAGATACGCTGCAGCATGTCCGAAACCTGTTCCTTGGAAGCACGTCCGTTGCCGGTTATCGCCATCTTGATTTTTAATGGCGCATATTCAAAAATGGGCATGTCCCTGGAAAGTGCGGCTGCGATGGCCGTTCCCTGTGCGCGACCAAGCTTGAGCATCGACTGCACATTCTTGCCAAAAAAAGGCGCTTCAATGGCCAGCTCGTCCGGCAGATATTCCTCGATGAGGCCTAGCGTTCGGTCGAAAATCTTGCGCAACCTCAAATAATGGTCTTCGTATTTGCTTAGTTGCAGAATGCCCATGGCCAGCATTTCGGGCTTGTTGTTTGTAATCTTGAGCAAACCGTAGCCCATCACATTCGTGCCCGGGTCGATGCCCAGGATGATGCGGTCTTTGACGACCTTGGGGACGGCTTTGATGGTGGTCGCGTTCATTCGATGGTTTCCATCATGGTGGTGAAACCCATTACCTTTTCCTGAAACCGATTGCTCATGGTCGTCTGCATTTCAGTTCCATAACGGAGGAACCAGTTTTCAAGAGTATCCACGTCCTCAACCTCAAACTGAAGGGCGTAGCTTTCATTGCCCGGCTCGTTTTCCACCAACAAACGGAAGAAGCGGGGATTCACCAACATCGCTGTTTTGGTCACCTCAGGGATGTATTCGTGTTTGACCCAAAAGATCCATTCGTTCTGGCTATCTTCGGAAACTTGGTAGGTGGTGTTGACGATGAGCATGTTCAAAAAATTTCAATGATTACCGCAAAATGTGTGCCTCAAAGATAGTAAAATTAAAAACTTCGTGTATCTTTGCAGCCGCTTAAAACAACCAAGCGGGGCATTAGCTCATCTGGCTAGAGCGCGACACTGGCAGTGTCGAGGTGAGCGGTTCGAGTCCGCTATGCTCCACAAACTAAAATAACCAATCCGTACTCGGATTGGTTATTTTAGTTTGTGGAGCATTCCGAGTTTAATTAAGATGTTTAGTTGGCCTGTGGAATTATTGCTGTTTGTTTAGTGGATCATTCCGAGTTTAATTAAGATGTTTAGTTGGCCGGTGGTAAAAGGTAGGTTTGTGTATTATTAAATAAATATAATTGTACGGATAAATACAGTACAATATATAGAATATACGGATATTATACGTACATTTGCAGAAAATACCAAAATTATGAATACTACAACAGCAGAACAAGCCAGATTTGATGCAAGACTTCCAAAAGAACAAAAACAATTCTTTGAAAAGGCTGCATTTTTAGGAGGATATAGAAATCTTACAGATTTTGTAGTTCGGGTAGTCCAGGAAAAAGCTAAAGAAATTATAAAAGAAAAAGAACAGATAATAGCCTCTGAAAGAGATAGTCAAATCTTTTTTGATGCGATAACTAATCCACAAAAGCCATCTGAAACCTTGAAGAACGCATTGGATGATTACAACTCCTTTATCGCCAATTCAAAATAAGATATGATAGAACTTTTAGATAAAAAGCATAATCGTAAGGATTTTGATTGCGGTAAGGGACACTTGAATGATTATCTAAAAACTCAGGCGGGACAAGACGTAAAACGCAAACTTTCTGTTTGTTTCGTATTGGCTGATAATGAAACAAAAGTTATTCAAGGGTATTACACGCTATCGAATAGCAGCATTCCTTTGAGCAGCTTTTCTGAACAAATTCAAAAAAAACTCCCCAAATCCTATAAATCAATTCCAACTACCTTGCTGGGCAGATTAGCAATAGATAAAAAATATCAAGGGAAAGGAATTGGAAAAGTTCTATTGATTGATGCTCTCAAAAGAAGCTACGGAATATCATATGAAATTGGTTCCTTTGGAATAATAGTTGACCCAATAGATGATGAAGCAAAAGGCTTTTATCAAAAGTATGATTTTATTGAACTTCCTGATAGCGGAAAAATGTTCATTGCAACACAAACTCTAAAGGAATTATTTTTTCAGTAAACTTGCAAAAAATTTCTGCCATGATTTCATTTAATTTTATTCCTCCCGAAGGTGATTTATCAGCTGTTGTACAAGTACTGAACGCGTCGCACGACACTGTTGCAAAGCAATTTGGCTTTACCCAAGAAACGAATCCGACCAACAATGCATTCATCGATGAAGCAACTCTAAGGTCACAACTGAATACAGGTATTCGCCTTTACGGATTGACAATAAATAACATGCTAATCGGTTGCATCGCCGTGGAGGAATCGACCAAAGAGGCAGAAACGTTTTACATCGAAAAAGTTTCTGTGTTGCCAGAATTTAGGAATCAAGGCTACGGCGTTGAACTGATGAATTTTGCAACAGATTTAATACGCCAAAAAGGAGGTAGGTTCGTCTCCATTGCCCTGATCGATTCGCATGCCAAACTCAAATCGTGGTATCTGTCACAAGGATTTCAACAGGTAGGAGTCAAAGTGTATGAACATTTGCCTTTTGATGTCTGTTTCATGCGCAAAGAACTTATTCCTTCCAAGGCTTGAACCCTGGTGCCGAATACCTGCGGAAATTTTTAGTGACACTCCGTGTAAAATAAAGACGTACCGAGGGTATTTTCATTGATAGTCGAAACAAATAATCCAGCGGAACCAGGGTGACCCAAACACCCAGATAAATGGCCAGTATCACCAATGGAATATCCAACAACACTTTCCACCAAGGCGTTCCGACAATAATCAGGGAGGCATAATCCAGCACACCTTTAATGAACAGGACGGACAAAGCCAAATTGATTGTGATTTGAATCAACATTAATGGCATTGAAACCTGAATGGCTTTTTCAGGGCAAATGTTGATGCAACGATTGCAGTCCTCGCAGTTTGTTTTCCAGTGTGGCAGCTTGTTTTTCATCACAATGGTTTGAGCGGGGCAGGATTTTGCACAGATGGCGCAGCCCGTACAATTGGCGTCTGCAATGTAAAAAGTACCCAGAATCCGGCGACCGATTTTTCCAAACCCTCTGGCAATGAGATAAGACCAAGCAGTGTTGAGCACGCCGCAACGATAGAGTTCGTGTTTTTCCGATAAAAATTTGGCGGCGAACGCGTGTGCCTGCGCTTCGCCTTGCGGAATGATGACCTTTAGCCCTTCCTCATCGCAGGGGTTGGTCATCTGTGTCCAATTGTCTGGAAACGAAGCGTTTCCGGTAAGGAAAACGTCCATCTTCTTCCTCCTAAGTATTTTTTCAGCTTCCTCCAAGGCTTGCCCAGTATAACCTGCAATCAATTTGCCATTCGAAACCAGTGCGCCGTTTATCGCCAAAATGGCAGCCTTGGTACCATTCAGCCGAGGAAGTTTTTTTAAATAACTGCACATCATTGCAGGTGGTGCCCAACTCAAGACCGGAAACGCCACGATGTGAAAATCGAACGTGCCCGTAGGAGGCAAAACGTCATGAAAAACCTGAACGACCGTGACCTTGTGGCCTGCAGCTTTTAAATCTTCTGAAATCAACTTGACAGCATGTGCTGTATTACCTGTTCCGGTAAAATAATGGATGAGCGTGCTGGACATCATTAAAGCGTTTTTCGTTGCTTATTAAACAAGTAAACAATTGTAAAAATAAGTGGTAAAGTAAGTATCAATATCAAATAACCATGCTATATTTGAGAATCTACCCATAAAAATACAAATATGAACCATTTTTTTACACTTCTAGTCACTTTTTTTTCGATTGCATTAACCGCAAGCAGTGAGAAATTGATTTTACCCACACTTCCCATTGATTCGACCAAGACCTATCAAATTGAATTAGTGGACGGATCTGAATTCATTGGAACCATTATCTCACTTGATTCCGCTTTACTGCAAATAAAAACCGCATCCATTCCAAAAATTCAGATTTTTTTGGAAACAATCAAGCGGATGAAAGTAATAGAAAACAAGATGGTGTTCAAAGGAGCAACAGCCATTCCAAACCCAAATCCGACTCGGTATTTCTTCGCGCCTTCGGCATTCAATTTAAAAAAAGGGGAGAGGTATTACCAAAACACCTATCTTTTGCTGAACTCCATCAATTACGGTTTATCCGACCATTTCTCCATAGGTGCAAGTTTGGAGTTGATATCAACGTTCAGTACCATCGGACCTGGCTGGTCACCAATTTGGTTGATTACCCCCAAAGTTGGATATGAAGTAGCCAAGAATGTGAATGTTGGTGCAGGGTTGCTGCTTGCCGGGTTTGGTTTTCAGGGCGGTTTTCAACTTGCTTATGGCTTAGTGACCTATGGTAATACCGAAAACAATGTGACACTCGCAGTGAGTACAGGCTGGGCAGACGGCGATTATCTTAAAAATCCCCCAATTACTTTGAACGGGATGTTCCGAATAGGTCGACGAAATGCTTTTATTACAGAAAATTGGATCGTTCCAAGTATTGGTAACTTATATTCATATGGTGTCCGCTTTTTCGGCAGCAAGATTTCGGTCGATTTAGGTTTCCTCAACAACAAAGACATCATGGATGTCATTATCATCGGTATACCGTATGTGGATTTTGTCGTGAAATTCTAAACTAAAAGACCCAGCTGAAATGATCAACCGGGTCTTTTATAAAGGATTGTTTTTTAAAGCACACCCTGCGCCATCATCGCCTTTGCAACCTTCATGAAACCGGCCACATTGGCACCTTTCACGTAGTTTACAAAACCGTCGGCTTCGGCGCCGTACTTAACGCACGATTCGTGAATGGCAAACATGATGCCTTTGAGGCGTTCGTCCACTTCGTCCTTGGTCCACGAAAGACGCAAGGAGTTTTGAGACATTTCCAAGCCTGATACGGATACACCACCTGCATTGGCAGCCTTGCCCGGAGCATACATGATTTTGGCAGCGATGAACACGTCGACCGCTTCCATGGTGGAAGGCATGTTGGCGCCTTCGGAAACTGCGATACAGCCATTGGCGATCAGCGTTTTGGCATCGTCACCTGTCAATTCGTTTTGTGTGGCGCTCGGTAGAGCGATGGTGCACTTTTCAGCCCATGGGCGAGCACCTTCAACGTATTTGCAATTGTATTTAGCAGCATATTCTGAGATACGGCCGCGTTGAACGTTCTTCAAATCAAAAACATACGCCAGTTTTTCCAACGTTATGCCTTCCTCGTCGTAGATGTAACCGTTGGAGTCGGAAAGGGTGATGACTTTACCACCGAGTTCGAGAACCTTTTCAGCCGTATATGTTGCAACGTTTCCTGAACCGGAAATGGAAACCACTTGACCTTTCAGGTCGGTGATGCCTTTGCGTTTCAGCATGTTCATCAGGAAGTAGATGTTGCCGTAACCGGTAGCTTCCGGACGGATGAGCGAACCACCGAATTCGATGCCCTTACCGGTCATCGTACCTGTGAATTCATTTTTCATTTGTTTGTACTTGCCGAACATATAAGCCACCTCGCGGCCACCTACGCCGATATCACCAGCGGGAACGTCGAGGTCCGGACCGATGTATTTGCTGAGTTCTTGCATGAAAGATTGGCAAAAACGCATCACTTCAGCGTCTGATTTGCCTTTTGGATTGAAGTCGGAACCACCTTTTGCTCCACCCATCGGAAGCGTCGTCAGGGCGTTTTTGAATGTCTGTTCGAAAGCCAGGAACTTCAGGATACCGGGATATACGGAAGAGTGGAAGCGAAGCCCGCCCTTGTACGGCCCAATAGCCATGTTGTGCTGAACGCGGTAACCCATGTTGACCTGGTAATTGCCTTTATCGTCCATCCAGGTAACACGAAAAGAAATAATGCGGTCGGGGATACAGAGTCTTTCAATCAGATTCACTTTGTCGAATTCGGGATGTTGGTTGTACACATCCTCAATCGACAGTAATACTTCTTCAACGGCCTGATGGTACTCAGGTTCGTTGGGAAATCGGCGCTTTAAATTCGCCAAAACATCAGCAGTCTTCATAGTTTTTTCAATGCTACTTTAAGTAAGAAAATAGTTTATCTGAGGCCAATCAGTCCCACAAAGGTGCATTTAAAAAATTGAATGTGCAAGTAAAAAGCTTTAAATATTGAATAAAATGACACAAAAAATAATCATTTTGTCATAAAAAACTGAATAAATCTACTGAATATATGCATTTGCTTACTTTTTGCATTTGACACTTTGTAAACTCCAAAGCAGACAAAACTGCCAAGATGTTACAAAAAAACCGCAACCTTATCACATTGATGGTGTAAGCCCGCGATTGATGCTAAAGCGACAGAGGGGATAGTTATTTCAGAAAGCCGATGAGTCGTTGCATGTTCTGGATGTAGACACTTGTTGAAATTCCTGTTTCGGAGACGTGCTGTGAATTTGGAGAGGTGTCGAACAGGTCACCGGTCAAGGTTTGAGAATAGCGTTGATCTTCACCACCTGTTGCAGAACCGGCTCCGATAGATGGATTCGAATAATAGGTGAGTGGAGCAGGCCAGTATCCTTTCGGATCGAACGATTTGAGAATGCGATCAACAGGCTGTTTCCTTGTGAAAACTTTCTTATCGGTTGTTTCATCAAACTGCGTACTCCGCAATTTTTCGTACTCCTCCCATATCGGTTTCAAATCTTGAAAGGCCTGCGAAGAATAGTGTGCGATAGTATGGCTGATGTCCTGGTTGATGTAATAGCGTCCGTTCACCACATTGCTGCCTTTACGATGCACATACAGCGGTGTGCCGTTTTCCGGGTCGATAAAACGAGGGGTCATAAAGACTTCCGTTCCAGGGTATCGCTTTCCTGAAAGCGCGACCAAGCTATCGGAAAGTTTCTGTGATTCCAAAAACTTCAAGGCTTTAGGAATGCCGGTTAAAAAGGAAGTGTCCCCAGTCATCCGGTAAAAATCCATCATCATACCGATGCATACGGGCGTGGTTCCTAAATTGATGGAGCGAGGTTCGTAGGAGCGGGCCTGTGCAGGTTTGCCGTCCAGCGTATACTGATCGGCCCAGCCCGGGTACGGCCCTTTTTGCTGCAAATCACGGCAGCACCTCATCGCCCTCAGAGCGGCTTCTTTCAATTCAGGACGTCCCAGCTGTCGATGACATTCCATCAGGAATTCGATGTTCTTTAGCAGTACATCATCATTCAAGGTGATGAATCCGGTGTAATCGGCTGCTCCGTCTTTGCTGAAACCGCCCATCAACGGGTAGCGTTGGGGCCAGCCTCCGTTGGGGTATTGACTTTCGAGAACGAATTGTATCACTTTTTCAAGAGCCGTTGAAACAACTTTGCTGTGTTTGTTCAATCGTAGTAAAAAAGTGCCTGCCTCGATGGTCCCACCGTCGTCAAACGTGGCATTGCCGTAGTAATGCTGAAATTCCTCGAGTCGCCAGGCATTCTTACCCACAGTTTCGTACCAAGTTTTCAGCGAATCCTCCCCATTCAGATCAAATACATAGTTCCATCCGCCACAAGGCAATTGTCCTCTGATCAAGGTGTTGGCCAATTTCAGGGCGGCATTCAAGTAGTAGTTGTCTTTGGTGGCTTCATACGCATCGACCAGAACTAGTCCAACGGTCGGTGTGCCCGAAGGCTGAATCCAGACCATGCTGCGTCTGGCTTCCAACTCGCCCCAGCTTCGCGAGAAATCTGGCAAGTATTGCCATACGAAACCTCCCTGATAACTCACCTTGTCCATCATGAAGCAGGTTGCCTTTTTCATGGTTTCCCTGACCTTGGTATCGGTCGCCTTGTCTCGACCAAACACCGGCAATACAGCCAAGGCCAAAAAAATCAAAACAAGTCGAGCAGTCTTCATGGTTTTAAGGTTTTGACGATGCAAACCTGCAAAGGTTCAACAATACTAGCTGCCCCACCTTATTCGCTTTGTTGTCCGAAGACGTATTGAAGCCCCGCATCGATTCATCCATTCCGTCAATGTCCACCGCCTTGGTGTATTTCGCCAAGTCTTTGATGCAGGAAGTCACATCGAGTGAGGTCAGCACGACACGACCTCTCCCCACCGGAACCACACTGAGTGCCGAGAAAACTTCCTTTTTATGATCCGAAACACAGCCAACATAGCTTTCCCCATTGAAGATGCGAAGTCCAACCCGGTTGCGGTTGTAGGCAGAGAAACATTGGTATTCCCAATTGAAGGCGCAGTCCACCGGAAGCCCATCGAACAATGGGTTGTCCCGAACAATGTAATTGCCACCATACCAAGACTTTCCAAGCACTTTGGAGCCTCGGTAATCGAGCACTTCCTTGTCGGCGAGGAATTCAGCCCAGCGTTCGGCATTCGCCACGACAACCAACGTATTGCCTTCGTGCAGCCATTCGATAAGGTCGGACATGCCTGAACCCCATTGCTGAGGCTCGAATGCTCCAGCCAGCAGGAACCGCCCTTTGGGACGTCCACCACTGTAACTTCCAAGGTTCTTGATTCCAACCGACTTTAAATATTTTTGCAACGTCCCCGTGGAATCGGCTACGCTGAAGTCTTCCGAAATGCCCTGCCTATCGAGCTGTGTAGCAAAAATTCGGTCGTCACCTTTGGCTACGGTCTTGCCGTTCTGAACCAACTCGGCCGAAACGGTGGAATAGCCTTTGACGGGTACCTGCAGCTTCCAGCCAGCCTTCAGCAATTGGCCATAAACCACACCGCCTTCTGCCTTGACAGGGAATTCGGCTGAATCCAGAATTTTCCCAGTTTCATCCAAAAATCGCGCTTTCAGCAAGCATTTTCCGCTTACATTCTTTTCATTGACCAAGTAAAAATCCACCGTGGTGGTATCGCCCACACCCAGCACTTTTCGATTCAGCTTCACCGCCACATAAAGTGGTTCGTTGTATCGAGCGATGAGCTGCGGATCACCCTTGATGTTCCGATAATTGTCAACAATGCCAGAATGGTTTTCCAGCTTCATGCTTTCCCAACCGTTAACAGCATAACCGTCCACCGTATTTGAAATCCGAATGTTCTCAATCATGCGTCCCTGGTAGTAAAGCGCCACATTGCCCATGGCAGTGGTCATGGCATCCACATCCTTAAATGCCTTGCCGAATCCTTTGTCTTTGAGAAACCGGTCGTAGGCATCGTACCACTTCAGGTAATCGTCCTTTTCCCAGCCGGTCTGCTTCTTTTCGAGGATTTCGTTGCGAATCAGTTGGAGTCGGGGAGGAGTGCCGATGGCGCCTTCCTCACCCCAAAAAACGATTTCACTTTTGTGGTCAGACCATCGCAGGTAGTTGTTCGGGCCTTCATACAGTTTGTCGTGATACACGCCTGGGCCGCCTGCATGGTGGTTGTCCCACCAGCCAAAATTACGAACCGTCGTGTCGTAGGGCATCAGATGCGTCTTAAAGCGATCGTTGGGTTCGTCCAGCGGATTGTAACCGTTGGAGGAATTGTAGATGAGCAACCTTGTCGGATCCACTTGATGTCCCATCCGCAACTCATCGAAATCCTGCTTCTGCGGAGCTGCTCCCCGTTCGTTGTGCAGGTTATAGATAATCAGGGACGAATGGTTCCTATCACGTTTCATCATGCGTCTCAATTTTTCATCCCGGTAGGGAAAGTAGAAATCCGCCTGTTTTTTCTTTTGAGGGTCTGTCGAATTGAAATCGCCTGCCGGGTATTGGTTTCCGCCAGGTTCCTCCCAATAAAGCAAGCCCAGTTCATCGGCTTTGTCCAGCACGTTTTCTTGTCCGATGGCCCGATGAAAGGTCAGCATGTTTTGCCCCAAACTTTTAGCCGCTTGAATCTGTTTCGTAGCCAGCGCATCATCCGGAGCGATGCCGTTTACAGGCCAGAAACCCCAAGAAATGGCAGTACGCAGTACGATTCGCTTCCCGTTCAGATACAATTGCTTGTCACCCAGTATGTCACGAATTTCGAACCATCTGAAGCCGAACTGATCGGCAAAGCTGTCCTGATATTTTGTATCCTTCCAAGTGGCTGTCAATGTATAGAGCTCGGGTGAATCCGGACTCCAGGGCTTTGCTCCATTTACTTTAAAGGTTTGCTTGAGAGTGGTTTGCCCTGTAGGCAGTTCAGCGGATTTTACGGATTTGAAAACAGTTTTTCCTGTTTTGTCGGTAATAGAAAGCTCAAGACTGCCTTTTACGACCTTTCCCGTCGTGTTGCATACCTCCACTTCAGCCTCCGCAGTCGTTACTTCTTTCCGATTTTTCAGGAAGAAACCGCTGATAAATATTGGATCGGTAGCTGTGAGAAAGACCTTACCTGTGATTCCACCGAAACCGTGGGAAGGGTTTGTGCGGTAACTACCCCATTCATAGACCTGTGAGTCTTTCCAATTAAAGTTTCCATTAGGATCGGTAATACGGATGGCGATGCGGTTGCTCTGCCCGATTTTTACAAAATCCGTGATGTCCACTTCAAACGGCGTCCCGTTCACCAGATCGTATCCGCAAAGTTGCTCATTTACAAATATTTCAGCCCTGAATCGTACGCTTTCGAATTGCAGCCTGATTCGCTTGCCTTGCATGGAAGCAGGTACATCCATCGAAGTCGTGAACCAGGAAACGCCGGTATAGTTGCCGTCAACCCCAAAAGTCTCACCATTTTGACCCCAGAAATGCTCCTCAACCGTAGCCGGCAGATGGACTGTTTTGGAAGTACTCGTCGAAAGCGCATTCCAACCCCCTGTTGGCAAATTGATTGGCAAATCCTGTAACCGAAAAGTCCCCGGCAAATGCAGCACGTCGTTTTTCCAATTAGCTTCAGAATCCAAACTCAACTTCCAGTCCAAACCAGACAGGTCCGTTCGTTGTCGTTGAGCAAAAATGCCAGTCAGCGCAATCAAAAAAAAGCATAGGAATAATCCGCGTCGTTTCATGGTATCGTATTTTCGGTTCCACACAAAGATACGATTCGCCACATCCCGCAGGTGGGTTATTTTTCCTTTTTTACAGGGATAAATCAGTAATTTACTTGAATAAAAAAGTGCGGAACCCCCTTCGAGATTCCGCACTTTTTATACGTTTCAGTTTCAATTACATATCCTTACCGTGGCATTGCTTGAACTTCTTGCCACTCCCGCAGGGACAGGGGTCGTTGCGGCCGACTTTCTGTTCGGCACGAATCGGTTCCATGTGGCGTTCAGCAGGAGCTGCGTTGGGAGCTTGGGGCAAAGCTGAACCTGGACCATCCTTTTCGGTGCGATACTTGCTGTAATCCTGTCGCTTTTCGGGTGCAGCCTGTCTAACCGCTTCCGGTTCGCGGAACGGGATCTGGGCACGCATCAATACGGAAGTGGACTTTTTGTTCATGTTTTCCACCATGTCCTTGAACAGACCGTACGATTCCAGTTTGTAAATCAAAAGCGGATCCTTCTGTTCGTAGCTGGCGTTCTGAACCGAATGGCGCAGTTCGTCGAGTTCGCGGAGGTTTTCCTTCCAGGCTTCGTCGATGGTGTGAAGCAGAATGGCTTTTTCGAAGCTGCGGACCACTTCTTTGGAATGGGTTTCGGCAGCCGTTTTCAGATGAACCGGAATGTTGTAGCTCCTTTTACCATCGGTTATGGGGATCAGGATGTTTTCGTACTGGGCACCCTGCGTTTCGTATACCTGCTGAACCACTGGATCGGCGATGGTGGCCATGCGTTCCTTTCTGCGGTTGAAATGATCCAAGGCTTCGTCGAAAATGGCGTCTACATTCATGTCCGTTTTCCGACCAGAGAACGTATCCCGATCGAAAGGCACATCCATGGCAAAGTAGCTGCGCACGTCCATGACCAGCTGTTCGTAGTCTTTGTTGTTTTCTGCCGATTCCACGAGGGAGGTGGACAGGTCGTACATCGTATTCATGATGTCCATGCTCACCCGTTCACCCATCAAGGCGTGGCGGCGTTTGGTGTAGATCACCTCACGCTGGTTGTTCATCACGTCATCGTATTCGAGCAGGCGCTTACGGATGCCGAAGTTGTTTTCTTCGACCTTTTTCTGAGCGCGTTCGATGGATTTGGAGATCATGCTGTGCTCAATCATTTCGCCTTCCTCAAAGCCCATCTTGTCCATAATGCCCGTGATGCGTTCTGAACCGAACAGGCGCATGAGGTTGTCTTCGAGGGAAACATAGAACACCGAGGAACCCGGGTCACCTTGACGACCCGCACGGCCACGCAGCTGGCGGTCCACACGACGGGATTCGTGGCGTTCGGTACCGATGATGGCCAAACCTCCTGCTTTTTTAACTTCGGCAGAAAGCTTGATGTCGGTACCACGACCGGCCATGTTGGTGGCGATGGTCACGGAGGAACTCAAACCAGCAGTTGCTACGATATCGGCTTCCCTTTGGTGCAGCTTGGCATTCAATACGTTGTGCTTAATCTTGCGCATGGCGAGCATCTTGCTCAGCAATTCGGAGATTTCTACCGAAGTGGTACCGACCAGCACCGGGCGACCAGCTTCCACCAGTTTCCCGATTTCTTCAATCACAGCCGTATATTTTTCGCGTTTGGTCTTGAACACACGGTCTTCCATGTCGTTGCGGGTGATGGGCCTGTTGGTGGGGATCACCACTACGTCCAACTTGTAGATGTCCCAGAGTTCGCCGGCTTCCGTTTCGGCCGTACCGGTCATCCCGGAGAGCTTGTGGTACATGCGGAAGTAGTTCTGCAGGGTGATGGTGGCGAAGGTCTGCGTGGCGGCTTCCACCGTGACGCGTTCCTTGGCTTCGATGGCTTGGTGCAGTCCGTCGGAGTAGCGTCGGCCTTCCATGATACGGCCGGTCTGCTCGTCCACGATCTTGACTTTGTTTTCGATGACCACGTATTCGGTGTCCAGTTCGAACATACAGTAGGCGCGAAGCAATTGGTTGATGGTGTGCACGCGCTCAGACTTGACGGCGTAGTTCAGCATCAATTCGTCCTTGCGGATGTCCCGTTCTTCGTCGTTGAGACCAAGTGTTTCGATTTCAGCCAATTGGGCAGCGATGTCAGGAAGTACGAAGAATTGAGGATCCTCCGTGTCGCCGGTGATGTAGTCGATGCCTTTGTCGGTGAGTTCCACCGTGTTGTTTTGCTCGTCGATGACGAAATACATCGGATCGGTTGCTTCCGGCATCAAACGGTTGTTATCGGCCATGTAGTATTCCTCCGATTTTTGCATGGCGGCTTTAGTGCCTTGCTCACTGAGGAACTTGATGAGCGGTTTGTTTCGGGGTAGAGCCTTGTGAGCTCTGAACAAGGCCAGTGCGCCTTCCTTTTGTTCGTCTTTGTTGTCCGAAGCCAATAATTTGCGGGCATCGGTCAAGAACTTGGTAGCCAGGGCTTTTTGAGCAGTCACGACGCGTTCCACTTTGGGACGAAGTTCGTCGAAAAGTTGGTCCTCGCCTCTGGGAACCGGACCGGAAATGATGAGCGGAGTACGGGCATCATCGATGAGCACCGAGTCAACTTCATCCACGATGGCGTAGTTGTGCTTGCGCTGCACCAAGTCCATCGGGCTGTTGGCCATGTTGTCACGCAGGTAGTCGAAACCGAATTCATTGTTGGTACCGAAGGTGATGTCGGCCAAATAAGCCTGACGACGTTCATCGGAATTGGGACGGTGCTTGTCGATGCAATCCACGGAAATGCCGTGGAACATGTACATCGGGCCCATCCATTCGGAGTCACGTTTGGACAAGTAATCATTGACGGTAACCAAGTGTACGCCGTTGCCTGTCAGGGCATTGAGGAACACAGGCAAGGTGGCGACCAGCGTTTTACCTTCCCCCGTGGCCATTTCGGCGATTTTGCCCTTGTGAAGTACCGTTCCGCCAAAAAGCTGTACATCGTAGTGTACCATATCCCATTTGACTTCGGTTCCGCCTGCCGTCCAATGGTTCTGGTAAATGGCTTTGTCGCCTTCGATACGGACAAAATCGTGTTTTGGGGCAAGGTCGCGGTCGAATTGCGTTGCCGTCACGACGATTTCTTCGTTTTGGGTGAAACGACGGGCAGTGTCCTTCACGATACCGAAAACCTCGGGTAAAGCAGCATCCAAAGCAACTTCCAACTTTTCGAGGATGTCTTTTTCGATTTTATCGATGTTGGCATAGACCTTTTCGCGTTCGTCCATGTCGAGTTCTTCGATGTTCACCTTGAGCTTTTCGATTTCCTCGCGTTCGGCCAGAACGCTGTTCTGAATGGTGGTGCGGATGTCGGCGGTGCGTTGACGAAGCTCATCGTTGCTCAGCGCTTCGATGGCCGGGTAGGCTTCTTTCACCTTTTCCACCCAAGGTGAAGTTTCTTTCAGGTCACGTGTCGATTTGTTCCCGAAAAGTTTGGCCAGGATATCATTGATTCCCATTTGTATAGAGTTTTATATGTTTAAAGGTAATGTTGCCGCAAAAGTAGTGCATTTTGAGGCTGTTTGGAAACTTGCGGACCGAAAAATAGTACGGTGCGATTTATTTGAGTTCGGGAAGTGCATGCCCCTGGCAGGACGTCGGAGGGCGTATCCGGAAAATCCGGCTAAGTGAAGCGTTGATATCCCCAACAGAAACCGGGGTTTCAAGGATTTGACCCTTCTGCTCGGGTCTGTAATATATAAAAGGAGTGCTGAATGCGCCACTCCCAATCTGATAATCATTTTCAACCGAACTTTCACGTACGTTCCAACCACCCTGAATGTCCAGGTAAAAATCGGCGGCACGTTCAAGGTTGATGCTTTCTGACAACGCTGCGTTAGTTGTACCGAAAAGCAGCTGCGTATAGGGATAAACATGACTGACTCCACTGAATTCGGCCAAGAATTCAGCCGCTTTCTTACTGATTTCCTCGAGATTGATGCCTTTTTCCTCAATCCGTCTGCGGTTCAAGAAAATGGATTGATGGTCCCAGGCGCTGACCCATTGGTCGTTGCCGTAAATGGCCATCAAATAGAGGTTTAGCAGCGAAGTACAACGATCAGGGTAAAAATCGCCGGTGTAGGCTTTTTCCTTAGGTACGTCCACAGCAGGCAGAACGGGTGCTCCAGTGCCGGTGATGTACACGCGGATGTTCTCGTTTCCGACAGCCTTGTCCGTCGATTTCAGCAATTTGGCGATTTCCTGGTCCAGACGGAAATAAATGTCCTGGATCTCAATCGGTGAAAGCTGCTTATTTTCCAATTTGGCATCGGCAGAAAGCTGAACGACCAGATAATCGGTTATCTCATCTCTGCCAAGTTGCTCTTTTTCAATGGCCTGTGTGGCAATTCGGAGCACCTCCGAATTCATCATCGGCGAATCCTTGAATTGTCTGAACTTGTTCTTACCGGCCTTGTTGTAGAGGTATTGGAACAACACTGGACTTTGCTGGTGAGGCATGAACCGGTAGTTGTCCATCGGTTTGAGAGGCGTCCAAGACGTCTTCTCCACCATTTGACCCATATCTTCCTGATCATTAATGGATTGCAACCACCAAGGCAGGTAATTGAAATAGGTGGAGGTGCACCATTTGCCGGAAACATCGTCCAACCAGAATACGCCGTTGGCCGAATGACCACCCAGCAAGATGGATTCTTCGGCATCAATGCCAATGGAAAAGACCTTGGCTTCGTTGGCGGAGGCTTTTTTCAGCTCGTCACCCAAGGTAGAACCCTGAAGGTTCTTGGGGGAAACCGTTTCCTGAGTGTAATTGCCCAAATACCTGGGATCCAGTATGCAGGAAGCCCATTTTCCAGTGTTTCGGTCAAACCAGCGGGCAGCAGTGATGCCGTGCTGGCGCGGCGTGGCACCTGTCGTGAAACTGGCGCAAGCCGCTGCATTGTCGGGTCGGGAAGAAGCATACACCATGTTGGTGTAATGCGTACCATTCTGTAGTATTTTGCGGAAACCGTCGTCTTCGAAACCGTTCATGAACCACTCCAGGTAGTTCTCGTCCAGCTGATCGATGTGAATGCCTATCACCAGTCTGGGCGCATGCTCTTCGGCCTGCAGGGGCAGCCCTGTGGCAGTGACGGAGAGTAGTCCTAGGACGGAGGTGAGCAGTTTCTTCATTCTTTATTTCTTTCGAAGTTGCCAAGTGCCTAGCGCAGAACGCATCAGCAGCAAAAGCAACAGTGGTGTCATGGCTGGGTGCAGTTGTTGCGGTAAGAACCAGATTCCTGCCAGGGCAAAAAGCTGAAGCAACAGATTGGCCGCCAGATACGGGTTTGCAATTCTTTTCCTAAAACTGCCAAAAATCATGCCAAAGGCAAATACTAAGTGCAGTGGGTTCAGCCACAACAAAAGATAATTGACATGCGTGGTCGGGTGTATGGAGAACAGCACCATAAAGGCGATGATGGTACCGATCACACCGTATATGCCGTATAGAATAGCGGTAACCGCCTGGAACTGTTTGTGCTTGAGGAATTCATACAGGGTGCACGCAGCGATTGCAAGGAATAAAAACCAGGCAACCGGAACAGGCCCGGGTAGAGGAGATGGCTTAGGTAGCTTGCTCACATCCTGACTGACAGCTTGTCGTGTTTTGAGCACCAAGGGTCTGATTTTGGCGGAATCATCGATGATGACTGCCGTGCCGAACGATTCAAACAACAATTCCGGCGCAAATTGCTGGTCGCTCAATGAAGCCGAATCATCAGCCTGCGCACCAATAAGCAAGTCAATGCCGAATTGTGTCCATGGATGGCTGTTCGTATAGTAATGAACAACGCTTCGAAGGGTAGGAAAATTCATGTCGGACCGATAATCCACCTTGCCTTCAATACCATTGACTAAGACGTCTCTAGGTTTGGTGGAGCAGTTGTTGAAAAAGAAGTTGTAGCGGTAAGTCCTAAATTCTGGCTGAATGTTTTTTACCAAAGCCTGCCAGACGACCTCTTTTTCCTGAGGCTTCAAGTTGAGCACCTGCTCGATGACATTTCGGTTTTCCATCTGGTATTCCAGCAAAAAGTCGGAATAAGAGAAGGCACCACAAACGTAATCCGTTTCACCTTTTACAAATCGGTACAGAAAGTTGGGACTGTTGAAGTCGAACAAACCATAATTGAACACCAGGTCGAAACCGTTTTTCGGATCGACCACGCGGATGGCCGTATGACCGTATTGGGCATAGATTTCTTGTCCTGGCGAGGCCGTGATCAAGGAGATGTAGGCTGAATCCGATAGTGGTTTTTCCTGAGCAAGCACCTGCACACTTTGAAAAATTCCGGTCAGGGCCAAAATAAAAGCGAACAGGATTTTTTTAGTAGGGAACATGGTTGACCGTTTATAAGGTAACAAAGGTAGTAAAAATGGTAAATTTTCGGTGACGCCTTCCGTATGCTACGGTTTTTTAACTAGATTTGTAAAAAATACAACTACTATGGAACCTAAAAAATTGTATCGCAGCAGAGATCGGATGCTTGGCGGTGTTTGCGGTGGAGTCGCAGATTACTTTAACATCGACAAAACCGTTGCCCGATTAATTTTCGCCGTACTTGTTATGGCTTACGGTACAGGTGTCTTGTTGTACCTGCTCATGTGGATCATCGTTCCCAACCAGGAACTTTAATCACAGATACAGCACTTCGTTTCTATCCCCTTCCAATTTTCGTAACTCTGAGATATTCTGCACCACTTCCAGGGAGCCGAGGAATTCTCCGTCGGCATTTCGCATCGCGTAATAATCGATGCTGATGAATTTTCCCTGATGGTCTTGCCTCCAAAATCGCGCATGGGACTGAGCCCCGCTTTTAAAATCGTTGATGACCTGTTCCATCAACGGTACGTACTTTTTCGGATGGCACACGTGCAAGTCCTTGCCAATGGAAGGTTTGCTTCGCTGAAAAAGCTTTTCCTCTGCCGGTTTGTCCGAAAAAAATCGTACCACATCGTCCGCACTAACAAAGCTAATTTCGAAAGGCAGCGTTCTGAAAATATGTTCGAGCTCTTCTGCATTGAAGGAACCCGTTGGCAATTGGATGCGTTCGTTGTTTTCCATTTTTTAAAAGAAACTGATGAATAATGCGACGTTCAGACCAGTGACCAATGCACCCATTCCATATAGTAAAATATTCAGATAGAGTGAGTTCTTGTATTTCCCCATCACTTTACCAGAAGCGGTCAGTCGCACCTGTGTAAAGATGGTAATTGGAAGCTGGATGCTCAGGAACATTTGGGAAAGTATCAAACCCTGGAAAGGATTGCTGATAAATAAGATGACAAGTAGACCAACCAACAGCGATATAGCTACACCGGTTCGTGAGTGATTGTCTTTGATGTCGTACGGTTCTTTATACATTCCGGCAAAGATGCTGCCTGCTGCCATGCCTGAAGTCGTTGACGATGCAATTCCCGAAAACAAGAGCGCAACAGCAAACACTACCGCCGCGTTGTTGCCCAGCAAAGGTGCCAACAGGCTGTTTGCCTGCTGCAATTCGTTTACTGGAGTACCTGTTTTAAAAAACGTGGCCGCAGCCAGCAAAATCATGGCACTGTTGATGCCCCATCCGATAATCATGGACATCAGCGTATCCATGAATTCGTAACGAAGTTGTTTGCGTATAACCTTATCATCCTGCAAGTTCCATTGACGACTCTGTATCACTTCGGAGTGCAGAAACAAATTGTGTGGCATGACCACTGCCCCGAGAACACTCATGATCACTATCATCGACCCTTTTGGAAAAGCGGGCGTCACCCATCCCTGAATGGCATGGTTCCAATCGATGTTCACCAGCGACAATTCATACAGAAACGACAGACCAATGACCGAAACAAAAGCGATGATCCATTTTTCAATGGACTTGTAGGAGTTTGTATAAAGCAGAATTGCCACAAAAATGGTAACCATTATGGCTCCCGCTCGAATGGGTATGTTAAAAAGCATGTTCAGCGCGATGGCTCCCCCCAAGATCTCTGCCAGTGAGGTTGCAATGGATGCAAACATTCCCGAAACCAACAGCAGGCCAGACCAAGGCTTTTTAAGATGAATGGTCGCTGCTTCAGAAAGGCAAAGTCCGGAAGCGATTCCCAAATGAGCGACATTGTGCTGTAGAACGATCAACATCAACGTAGAAAGGGTAACCATCCATAGCAAGCTGTAACCGTAATTGGCACCGGCGGCCAGATTGGACGCCCAGTTACCCGGATCGATGAATCCAACCGTCACCAGCAAACCAGGGCCGATGTATTTGAAGATTTCCGCCCCTCCAAAAATGGGCCGGTATCCCTTCTTGTCTATATTTTGGAAGAGTTTGAACATCGCTTTTATTTTTTAAGGAAATCGGCACGCATCGGAGTGAAGCAATCGATGAGGACGCCTGCTTCCAGGCATTCGCAACCATGATCCACATCGGGCTCCATGTACAGTCCGTCTCCGGCGGAAACAATTTTGGTTTCATCGCCGATGGTGAATGCAAACTTGCCACTGGCTACAAAAGTGGCTTGCGAATGGTAATGTGCATGGATATAGCCTTTGGCTCCCTCTGTGAACTGAACTCTGACCATCATGATTTGGCCGTCATAACCAAGTATCTGTCGGGTCACACCTTCGCCTGCGGGTTCCCAAGGCATATCTTTTTCAAAAAGGAATATTGGGCTTGAAGTTTTCATAGTGCTGTTTTTTTACAAAAATACAAAAAAATAGAGAGGCTGCACCTTCTTGGCGCAGCCTCTCCGAAATTTATTCGATCAGAAATTACTATTGCTGAAAGATCTTGTTCACCTTGACGGTTCCGTCGGTATAAGTCGTTTTCACAATGTTGAAGCCTTTCACGAGGGTTGCGACGCGAACACCGCTCAACACGAAGTATTCAACCTTGGCAACTTCTTTCGTACCCTGAATGTCTTTCAAACCAGTGATGATCCAACCGGTGTTGTCACCCAAGGTTTTCAGTGTCAGCGTGAAGTCTACAACGGAGAACCAAGTGCCTTTGAACGGTTTGCCCGTAAAGATGGAGTCGCTTGAGAAACCGATGGTGATTTCATGATTGTTCACAACCACATCATCTACAGTGATTTGTCCCCAACCACGTCCTTTGCCAGCGTTGGCAAGTTTGATGGGACTGTCTGCAGCAGCTGCAGCCCAGATAGGACCGTAAGTGTCGGTAACAGTACCGGTAGAATCGGCCAAACCTGTTTCATTTGAAACCAAGGCGTCGTAGGTATACAAAGGCAGCTCGGTGAAGTAATTCTGAACGCCTGTTGCATAAATGCAGACACCAGTGGCTGGAGTTCTTGCTAGGGCTTTAACCGTGTACGTTCCGTTTGGTACTTTAATCTTCTGATTGGCAGAGAATAGGATACCACCACCTGAAGCATACGTGTCAAAGTAACGCTTGGTAGGACTGTCATCCATGTATTGGCCAATTTTGGTGATGGCGTCCTTGGAGCCGGTTACCGTCCAACCAGTTGGAGCAACGGTGCCGCTGCTAGCAGCTAATGGTTGGTTGATAATCAGATACGTCAGATCTTGATTGTTTCCACCAGTAAGCGCAAAACTCACTTTGGCATCGCCGATGGCCACATTCAAAGCTGCGATGTTGGCAGTAACAGTAGCCGGTGCAACCAGTTCAGTGCTCATGGCTGTTTTCTGAGCAGCCATCAAGTTCTGCAAAGCAACAACATATGCATTGCTGGTAGAACTGGAAACGAAATCCACTGCTGCTTTGTATGCAGGAATATAGGGCAGATAGCCAGCAAGTTTGCTTTCCAGTGAGGGTAGGTTTACATAGGATTCGGTAGCATTAGCCAACGAATCGTTAACCATTGAAATAGCTGCCGTAAAGATGGCGTCCACATCGGCATTCAACGTATCAGAAAGTGCCATTCCATTTACTTTTGCATAGCTAGCAGCCAGGAAGTTGGTCTGTGCCATTATGGATGTCTTTGCTAGTTTGGTAGCTGAATTCAATGATTCATAGACTTTTGCATATCCGGCATTCGCATTTAGCCTTTCTGTTGCGGTGGCCACTAAAGCTACAACCTGACTGCGGTCCCCCTTCAGCTGAACGCTCGTTTTGAGTGCATCTGCTTCTTGAACATCACCCAACACGATAGCATCAGTACCAACTGTTCCATAATAGGCCAAAGAGAAATCGGTTACGGAGAACCAACCATTTTGTCCTCTGGCAGCACCATTCCCGTCTACTGCGGTAGCGTTGTGCGTGGAGGCAAAACCCATTCGCAAGGTGTCACCTGCAAGCAGGACCACTTTCTTCGTCACCATTTTTTCCCATTCGCCAGAGCCATTGGGGCTGGTGGTGGCATCGTACCAAGTAGCAGTCGTCATGTTTGGTGAAACGGCTCTCGTCAAACTTGAACCGACATAAGCATGTTGATCGTTCAGGTCATACGGCTGAGTCATGGCATAGCATGATACAGTATAGATACCTGCGGGCAGACCAGTAATGTTCTGATACAAATCCATCGAAGTGAAACTGGTGGACCAGCTGTTGAAACATGTTTTGAGCTGATTGAAGCTAGAGCGATAGTCCCCACCATTGGTCACATTGGCGGTAGCCCAACCGGTAGTACTCTGCGTAGCCGTTTCAATGTTTTCCGAACCTGCCGCACGGAACGAAGGTGTCTGTATCAAAAGAGACAAGTCGGCTGGAGTTGCCGATGAAGCGTTTTGACTCATGATATAGTCCCATTTGGCTTGTTTCATAGCGGCAATCATGTTCACCAAATCAGAGTATTTGGAAGTGGAGATTTCGGTCGGTCCACTCGTTAACAAACCGTTTGCAGCGACAAGCATGGACTGAGCGGCGCCGAAGCCAGGCCACTCACTGTAGGTAATGAGCAGGTTGTTCATGTCTAGGATTTGAGCCTGCAAAGTTGTCATCAAATCAACGGAAGCCAATGCTTGTTTAAACGCTTTATCTAAGATTTCAAAGGTCATTGCAACAGTATCTGGGTCTTGAGTGGAGATTTCACTTGCTGCAAGTGCTTTCATAACCTCGTCATTGATACCAGGCAGGAAAGCATTAGGGTGTTGAATTAAATAGTTGTTTACTTTTACTCTAAGAACCTCAATGTATATACTGGCGTCAAAACCCATATATTCAAGCGTCACATTATCCAAATATACTCTAGTGGCAGTAGTAGCAGATGTTTTCAATCCCACAACGACTGAACTGTCTGTTACCACACCTTCTACATAGAATTTCCTTGCAACTGTACCTGTTTCACTGTGAGTTGAAACAGGTGTCAAAGCTCCATTACACATTAAAAAGACACCGATGACAGAATCCGTAGGCGTATTTGCATTCCAAGCTATAATTTCTGCACCGAAACGATAATATCCTTTGCGAAGATTTGAAATCGTTTGCGTGATAGAGTTGTCTCTCAATGCCGTTTTGTCATTATAAAACTCAACGCAACGACTGGGTGTTCCATTGTTGAAATAATTTGAAGAGTTGGGATTGAATCCATTATAAACTGCTTGAACTTCTGGTTTCCAATCAATAAATCCGTTTAAAAAATCAGCATTTTTGACGTATCGATTTGTCACATCAACAATATAACCTTCTGCTGCATTTGCAATTCTGTAGTCAAGCAAGCGTTCTTGCAATTCCGCCATTGCAGCATTCAACACTACTGCATCATTGATAAGTAATTTTTCTTTTGCTAAAGCTATGGCTGCTTCAAAAGCAACTGTTTCAATACCACCAACCATCTCTTCGCAAGAAGTAATTAGGTTCATTAGAAATGAATTGTCAGCCTTTTCCTTAACTTCTGCCAAAATAAAATCGTCAAAACCCAATTTGCTGCCATCTAACCATCTTGAACGATATTGAAGAAATAAATAGGGCTTACTATTGGTAAATACTACTTCTTGCTTGGACCACACATTGTTTGCTAGCATGGTGTCACTAGCCAATACTTTTGATTCAGTGCCACCGACAGCGTCCGCTAAGGAAGTATACGAAAATGCTTCAGTACCTGCAGCTGTGTTGACCGTCCTTTTTACATAATGTCCAAATAAATAGGTTTTTCCACTTTCAATACTCCAACCTGTACCAATAGAATTGTCGCTGGTGACTCCTCCACGGCCTGTAGGGAATATATAACTTCCACCATCAACACCTCCAGTTGTATAAATGGTTGTTGAGAGTAAAGCTCCGCCAGCACCTCCAGTCCAACCGGTAACGCCGTTGTCAAAACTCGGATTGGTAATCAAATTTGGTCCGATGACCTCATATAGGCGGCCATGCAGATAGAACGTATCCCCAAGCTTATAGGCTGCGTTTACGCTTAGCGTAAACACAATAACCAGCATCGCTGCAATTGAGAAGATTTTTTTCATACGTTTAATTTAAAGGTTTATAATTAGTCGATTTTTTATTGATTTTCAGATGTACGAAATAACAACATCTGAGCTGAAAACAGGTTCAATTATCGTTCAAATGAGACTAAAATCTAGTCATTAAAAACAACCGATTTTTTATCGCCGTTTGTGAATTGAACTTCCACCATCTTGTTTTTGGCTGTGAAAGTGAGTTTTCGAACAGGCATCAATTCCGAATTGCTCCAAGCTGAACCCGATTTCTTCCAGAGCATCAAGGTGGCACAAAGTTTAGGAACCTTTTTATTTGGGGTATACCGATCGGCAATTTCCAGTACTTTGCTGTTTAGGCTGACAGGATGCAGACCTTTGGTGGAAAGCGTCTCCATGCTTCCCCAGTTGTTTAGGGTGACGAGCGCCAACTGGTACGTGCCGTTGTCGATGATCCGAACCTGACAACCCTTCACTTGGAGGGATTTCTCGGTAATCGGACCGTTCAATTGAGGCAATGCATAATGACCAAGCCTCAGTACCGCGGTGTCCGCGCTTGTATTCAGGTCGATACGCAAAATGCCTTGGTTTAAAGGGATGTCAGCCAGTTTAAGCGTTAATTTGGGATTCGATTCGAGGACGGCATCGCGGTAATACACACCGTTGTCGAATTTGCGGAAGGTAAAGATGCGTAAGGGTTCCCATTCCTTATTTGCGTTCCGAAATAAGTAATTCATCGCCACTTCACCATTTGGGCCATCGGCTTGCCAGGGGAATGCGCTGTTGTAGGAAAGGCGGTTGTAATTTTCGCTGCCACGAAACTTCTCCCAGTTGTTTTTAAGCGGAACATTGCACCATGCGCGAATTTCTGAGGCGCCAATTTCAGAATAATCAGTAATGAGGATGTCTGAACCCTGTTGGAATTTGTTGTGGACCTTGCCGTCGGCCAATTCCTTTGTCCAAGCACCGTTGTTCTCGGTCGCAGTCCAAAACGGATTGTTTTCTGGAACAAGAAGTCCTAAAAAGAGTTTGGCACTCCAGTAAACGCTTCCACGGCAACTGTAACTCTGAACCGCTGGTTCGAACGCACCGTAAAAGCCCAAAGTGGGAACGTTGTCCTTCAAATAATCTGGATGCTGAATGAATTGAAGCAAAGTACTCGATGCAATGCGGCGCATCCAGCCATAATTGGTGTTCGGGTCATTTTCCAGCCCCATTAGCGGGAAAGGAACGGCTGCACCGAAGCGGTAGCTTATGCTTCGTCCCCACATGATCATCCTACCGTTGCTGTCAAATAAATAGGGGTAATTGTCTTTGAGCGGTTTGAAGTTTTCGCGAAACTTGGCTGCGTACTTAGGAAAATGTTTGTCACCATAGACATACGACCAAACCGTTCCATACATTTGGAAGGCCCACATGCTGTAATAATCGTAGGCTGGATTGTCGTTGTACCAACCGTTGCCTCGGTAATGCTCCAACGATTTCTGAAGGTATTCCTCCAACAGTTTGTCGTTGACTTGGTAACCCTGATCCTTAAAAAAACTAAGCACGAAAATGTTGAAGAATTTCCAATTGGAAGGCACGGTAGGACCGTCAGCGTAACTCAACATGACCATGGCCAGGGAGTCTTTTTGCCCGCCTGAAAGCGGATGCCAAAGCACATCCGGTGCGGCGAACAAGGAAACTGCCAACGCTCCGAATTCCACCAGGTTTTGGCTGGGACCGCCATTAGGAGCCCTATTCTTGATGTAACTTGGACTTTTGGGATCGATCAGCATCCGAATTTGATGACGGTAATAATCGGCCACCCGAATGTTTTTGACTACCAGATTTGAATCCTCGCGGAGCAAGGGCGCAGCCAGGAACAGCGTGCGACAAAGTCCTTCCAGTTTCTCAGTCGGAACCCTTCCTTCATCCTTGGGGTAGCTCACACCGGGTTGTTTGGGGAACTTCATGGCATCGTCCAAGTTGTGGATGTAGCTGAAAGCGCCAGAAAGTAGGTAGGTGGCAGCGTCTTTCCAATGCTGACGGGTCATGCCTGTCAGGGGGCTTCGCTGGAAATCTGGTTTGTCGAGGATGTAAATGTTAACTGGTTTGCCTTCTGCTATTTGTGAAAAAATTGGCATTGATGACAACAGGAGGGCTCCAAACAATAAGGAATAAGTGACGTGACGGTTCATGGTTCTTTTTTTAGAATCGGATACTACAAATATAACGAACCAAACGCTGCCAAAGGGTTATTTAACATTCAAATAGGTCGAATTAACTGTCAAATAACGAAGGCCCGAGATCATTTGATCATCAGGCCTTATACAGTATACAATTTCTTAATTCTACCTCAAACTCTCCGCACCACCCACGATGTCGATCAATTCCCTCGTGATGGCTTCTCAATTTTGCCCCCACACATTTCTACTGCCTGTTCAAATGCTTTGACAATTGTATCAGTCAAATATTGAGGAAAGAACATCATAATCTTTTCTTTATCACCGATTTTCTTATTCAACCATAGATAAATTATGTCATGTTGTCCATTATTATGAAGATTTATGGATTTGATTTCTTTTAAGAAAAGTGATATTTTTTTGTTTCTGAGTAATTGCTAACCATTTCAGCATTGTTTCTGAAAAGGTGTATATATTTGTAATCAATCGTGCAATCAACATATTCAAATTTCCTTACACCCATTGTTTCTAGAATGTTCTCATTTTCAAACAAGATGCAGTTGCTATTTTGTGAAATGTACATTTGATTCGAAATAAATGCCATCACATCAACCAAAGAAGCACCATTCGGAATAATCGGTTGCCCAAAACTTTGATTGACAAGAAACAATCCAATACAAATCAACTGAAGTTTTGATTTCATAAGTCAATTTTCAATATTTAGATTTTTCGATAATCATGGGAAAAAGATAAATGGATACAACCCCATCTTCTATTAAGCAATCAGATTGAGATACATCTTTTGAAAACCATATAGCTCTGTTCCCTTTGTTCTCAGAATTCATATATGAAAACTTTATACCATTATCTGAGATATTAAATTTTTTCGCGTCTATATTAGAACTATTGTCCTTCTTCCATATTCCACCAATATCATTCCATTCATAGTAATAATAAACATTCTCGAGTTCAATTAAGTAATTCAAATTGATTTGCTTCTTTTCTTTGGGATTTAAGGTATACCATCCAACCAATTGATAATCCCTTTTATTAGGATCATACAATGCTAAAGCTAAATATACAGTCTTAACTGATGTATTGATTAAATTTATAAATGTTGACGACAATCCTGATTCCGAACAATGTAATTGATATACATCCAATTTTTTGAAATTCACTTTTGTGCCTACACCTTGGGATTGATAATAATTGAATGCCTTTTGTTGATCTATATTAAAACCAGCATCCTTTCCATTTGTATGTGCAGAAGATGAACTATTGCAATAGAAATATAATTGATCATATTTCACACCAAAATCCATGACTTTCTCACTTTCTGCAGTTACATTATACCACCCAGATACTTTCCAGTCATTTTTTGTTTTATCTGGTATAGCAAATGCAAAATCCATATTGCATTTAAGATTATTGATAATTCGAAACTCAGTACTGGGATTATCTTTTATACAACGGACATAATTCCCTGTTTTCGAATTGTCAGGATATCCATCAAATGTAGAAATCACATGAAATACCTGAGAATAGTAGTCTTTATTGGGTCTTGAAGAACTCCAATAACCAATTTGACCAATAGTTGAGAAATTGCCACCATCACCAAACCTTATTCCTCCACGAAGTCCATTAAAATCATCCGCAGTGATATCAGTATTATTGCTTTTCAAAGAATTTATTAGTTCCGTCCATTCAGATTCGGAAGGGACATGCCAACCTAATGGCGCTAATCCTCTAGGATCATTAGCTGCATACCAATTGTACAATCTCCCGTATTTATTTATATTCTCAGAATTATTATTATATATACAGGATGCATCATTGTAATAATTTAACCATTGTGCATTATTTGTTATTATAGGTATAGCTTCCCCATTTCTATAGTGAGTTGTTTTTAGGTTTTCCAACATCCAAACTCTTTTACCAATAATGGCCGTTTTGTAAACATTTCCATCAACATCTTTTACTTCTTCCGAAGTCTTTAAATCTGAATTTGATACATAATTCCTCAAAAATTCGGCCACATCATTTTGTTTATATTGAGTTGCATACATCAATGCATTAAAACCTGCAGTATTCTTCATTTTTATATTAGCACCTTTTTCGAGTAGTAGTTTCACTATATCAATTTTTCCAGATTCTGAGGCATACATCAATGCTGTTTTTCCATTACTATTTTGTTTATTAACATTTGATCCCTTATCAATTAGTAATCTTACTATGTCATTCATTCCTTTACTTGAAGCAATCATCAATTCACTTTCCTGATTTGAACGTTGGCTATCAAGTTGTGCACCTTTTTCTATTAGTAATTTTGCAACATCAGCCCTTTTATATTTCAAAGCACTTAACAATGCCGACTCGCCATCGTCTGACTCCAAGTTTATGTTTGCCCCTTTCTCTAATAAATAAACAATGACTTCAAAACTTCCCCTTTGTGATGCGATAATTAATGGTGTTTGGCCACTTGAACCCCTAAAATTTATAAAAGCGCCTCTTTCTAATAATAGTTTAACCACATCCATGCCCCCATATCTTATTGCATTAAAAAGCGACGTTTCCCCGAATTCGGATTTTAAATTGATTATGGCACCATTGTCTAAAAGTAATCTAACAATCTCAACATTACCACCTTCAGAGGCATAACTAAGTGCTGAATTTCTGTATTGACTAACAACATCAGGATTTGCTCCTTTATCAAGCAAGGTCTTAATTACGCCAATACATTTCTTTTCAATACAATAATGTAGAAGATAGACTCCAACTTCATCCACATAATTTGGATCGCTTATTGTTGATGCCTGTTTAATGGCATTTGCGCAGTCTCCTGCTTTTAATGCTACAATTAACTTTTCTGCTTTGGCGTCTTTTTTTGCTTGAATTTCTTGAGAATTCAACAATAGAAAGAGAGTGAATGCTGTGATAATACGCAATTTTTTCATTGTCTTATGTATTAATTTTTTCACATCAATGTCTAAATTCTTGGATTATTTACTCTGAAACTTTGAGAGAATGTTGTACTAACAATAGTAAAAAAAAGCAAGGGCTTGAATTGATTTCATTCTACTTTATTTTGAAATGTTATAACTTAATCCTACATGCCATCCAATATCATATGGTTCAGAATAGCCAATATCAATTTTATTGGTATATATGTGATCAGTATATAAGATCTTTGAAATGCCTTTGGCTTTACCTATAGAAAAGCCACTATTCAAAATAAAACGATTTTTTCTTCCCAAAAAAATTGAAAAACCTGGCAAAATTTTTGTTTGGGTATTTTGATCAATTCCGATTCCTAATGACAATCCTACATTAAATACAGTATTGAATCTATAGTAACAATGCATATAACTGGCTATACCATAACTAAAATTCTTCTCAAATTCTTTGACTAATTTATAACCGACAACTGAGTCAAGATTATATATTGGTTGATTCACAAAAGACTTATCTACCAAATTTGAAACAAAAAGGCCTGTGCTATAATCAATTTTAAAGTCGCCTTCTACAAGAATAGGTATTTCTATGTTAATTTCTTTTCCATTTTTATTATATATTGAATTTGGTTTAGCCGATAGATTAATTATCACTTCATCGGAATCAGGTCTTTTAATAAAGGAACTAACAGTAAATGTTTCATCATTAATTTCAGCATACAATTTGATAAGATTTGAGAGAATTCCTTTATTATTTATTTCTTTTGTATGAGTTATGATTCTTTCAATATCGAGTTTATGTGAGGGGTCAATCTTAAGTATTTTGGGTTCACTATTCAGTATTACAGTTGATAAAGAAGCATAGTATTTTCCTATGCAAGGAATGATATTCAAATCAATTTCACTTTGCAGTATACTTGTATATTGTTTATCGACAAACTGATAAAACAAGCCTTTTTTTAAGAAGATTAATTGTTGGGTGGATATATCTGATCTTGCCAAATCAAGTAATGACTTATAAAAGGCTTCGACTTGAATGTACTTCAGATATAGTTCAATTAAAGATTTTAAATCTGATATTTCAGGAATTGAAATCTTAACTATGTCCAAAGTTGGTGAAACAAAATTATCTGCAATTATTTTGTTTTTCGCAGTATCGCTAAGCAATTTGAAATAATCGGGTTTTTCCAGATTGTAATTTACAAGCTTGTTGTCAATAAAAACATCATATTTAAAAGTGTTAATATTGATGATAGAGAATGTGAAATTATCATTTTTGACTTTAAAAGGTTTGCAAGTTTGATTTTCAAAAAAAAGGATTTTCTTTTGAAAATCAAATGTTTGCCCATAAACAGCTATCGAAGAAGACAAAAGGATAATAATCAAAATTGTTTTCATATTAGCATAAAATGGATGGTTTATACACTTTTTTCCCAAGTAGGTAGTCATCGTGTGTAACAAGTAAAATGATAAAAATTGAAATCATATTATTTGTAACCTATGTCATCATCCAAATAACGAATCAATTATTTGAATTTAGTCACATAACCATATTGGTTTTTTACGTAAAAATTTAGGATTATTAACTCAAAAATAATTTCCAAAAAAGTATTTCACAATACGACTTTAGTAGTATTTTTATGAATTTAAAAGTTGATAAATTTTGGCTTTTATTACAATAATTCCTAGAAATATGATGATTAATCACATGCATAATGAAGAAAGGAATGAACTGACGTTCTATCGTTTGATTTCAAATTCACTTCCTGTGGTCGTGTACCTCAATGAAATTTTGAAAGATGGAGATCCGCTAACATGCAGGAATGTCTGGACCAATCGATTTGGTTTGGATTATATCGGCTATTCTCAGGAAGAGGTCTGGGAAATGGGAAATGAATACATTAAAAGCATCGTTCACCCTGACGACTTGAATATTGTACCCACATCATTAAATGTGATGTCAAAGACATGGGATATTCCCGTTTTTGTTGGAATGCATCGAATTAGAACCAAACTCAATCCGATCTATAAATGGTGCTATGGGTTTAGCTCTGAAATCGAAAGCCCAGCCACCTCTCCGTTTAGACAAATACTTTCGGCCGTTTTTGTCATATCCGACGATATGCATTGCATGACTCAACTTACAGAACTACTTAAAGAGGTTGGTCGATTGAAGAACGAATTGAAGTTGGCTGTCTTATCCAAACGAGAAATTGAAGTTCTTCGGCACATCGCAAAAGGGAAAAGTGACAATGAGATTGCCCAAATACTATTCATTAGTCATAAAACAGCTAAAAAACACCATAACAATATACTCCAGAAACTTTCCCTCCACAAAGCGACCGAGTTAGTGGCATTTGCAAAAGAAAGTGGAATTTAGAAGACTTTTAAATGTCTTCTAAAGAGTTGAAATGTTTTATCTACTTTACCTCAAACTCTCCGCACCACCCACGATGTCGATCAATTCCCTCGTGATGGCTTCCTGGCGAGCCTTATTGTATTTCAGCTTCAATTCCTGAATCATATCACCGGCATTGTCCGAAGCGGTTTGCATGGCAGTAGTTCTTGCACCGAATTCACCGGCTACGGAATCGAGCACGGCACTGAAAAGTTTGTTACGGACTGCCTTGGGGACCAAACGAGCCACCAAATACTGTTCATCGGGCTCCAAAATGTAGTCGAGGGTATATCCTCCGGTCAAGTTGGCTTTTTGGACTTCAGGCTTGAGCGGTAATAGCATTTCGGAACGAATCTGCTGAACGGCCGCATTCTTGAAGTGGTTGTAAACGAGTTCAACCGCATCGATTTCCTTGGAGAGGAACAAATTCATCAGCTCATTGGCGATGGCTGCCACCAATGCGTAATCGGGTTTTTCCACGATGTGTATTAGGCTGCCCTGTACGTCAAAGCCCTTTTTACGGGCGGCGTCGGCAACCTTTTTACCCAGCGCATAGACTAGAATGTTGGATTTTCCCAACTCCTTGTATTTTCCCAAGACTTCGTCCATCTTCTTGATGGCGTTGCTGTTGAATGCGCCGCAAAGACTGCCGTTGGAGGAAATGACCACAATGGCAACCCGCTTCACCACCCGCTTGTCAGCCAATGGAATGTTCAGGTCGCCCGATGAAAATGCGAGGAAATCGGACAGCATGCTTGTCAGCTTCTGTTCGTACGGCAGATAGCCTGCAATGGCGTCCTGCGCACGGCGAAGTTTCGCCGCGGACACCATACGCATGGCGCTGGTAATCTTCCGGGTGGAGGTTACCGAAGCAATTCGTGCGCGTACTTCCTTCAGGGATGCCATAGCTTAGTGTTTAGCGTATTCGATTTCAATGAGTTGCTTGGCTTCCTTGTCCAGGATGGCAGTCACTTCATCGTTGATGACACCGGTTTTCAATACATCTAGCACGTCGGCGCGGTGTTTCATCTCCAACAGATCAAGAAACATTTTTTCGAATTCTATGACTTTGTTTACCGGAACACCAGCCAACAAACCTTTGGATCCCAGATAGATTATGGCAATCTGCTTTTCGACGGGTACTGGAGAATACTGATTTTGCTTCAGAATCTGAACGTTTTTGGAACCACGGTCCAGTACGGATTTTGTAACAGGATCCAAGTCGGAACCGAATTTGGAGAATGCCTCCAACTCGCGGTATTGCGCTTGGTCGAGTTTCAGTGTTCCAGCCACTTTTTTCATGGCCTTGATCTGAGCGTCACCACCCACACGAGATACCGAAATACCCACGTTGATGGCAGGACGGATACCTGCATTGAAGAGTTCGGTATCCAAGAATATTTGACCGTCCGTGATGGAAATCACATTGGTTGGGATGTAGGCGGAAACGTCTCCGGCCTGGGTTTCGATGATGGGAAGCGCGGTGAGCGAGCCGCCGCCTTTGACCAAAGGTCTAAGTGCATCGGGAAGGTCGTTCATTTGCTTGGCCACTTCATCGTTGCGGATGATTTTGGCGGCACGTTCCAGCAAACGGGAGTGCAAATAGAAAATATCACCGGGATAAGCTTCACGTCCGGGCGGACGGCGAAGAATCAGGGAAACTTCACGGTAAGCGACGGCTTGTTTGGACAAATCATCGTAAACCACCAAGGCATGACGTCCTGAATCACGGAAGAATTCACCGATGGCAGCACCGGCGTATGGAGCGTAGAACTGCATGGCAGCAGGCATGGAAGCCGGAGCAGAAACCACACAGGTGTATTCCATGGCACCGTGTTTTTCCAAAGTCTGAACCAAACCTGCAACGGTTGAGCCTTTTTGTCCGATGGCCACGTAAATGCAGAAAACGGGTTCCCCTTTCAGGAAGTTGTCGCGTTGATTGATGATGGCATCGATGGCAATGGCGGTTTTTCCGGTCTGACGGTCACCAATAATGAGTTCGCGTTGTCCACGACCAATAGGTATCTGGGAGTCAATGGCTTTGAGCCCGGTTTGAAGCGGCTCGCTCACTCGTTGACGGAAAATGACACCCGGAGCCTTGCGTTCGAGCGGCAATTCGTAAAGGGTGCCTTTGACTGGTCCTTTGCCGTCGATGGGATTGCCGAGCGTATCGATGACACGACCCATCAGGCCTTCACCCACACGGATGGAAGCGATGCGGCCGGTACGTTTCACGGAGTAGCCTTCTTTGATTTCTTCGGAGGAACCGAAAAGTACGACACCCACGTTGTCTTCTTCCAGATTGAGCACCACGCCCATCATTCCGTTCTGGAATTCAACCAGTTCGTTGGATTGAACGTTGTCCAGTCCATAGATGCGTGCCACACCGTCACTCACTTGCAGAACTTTGCCGACTTCTTCCAACTTCAGACTGTCTTCCAGACCTGCCAGTTGCTTTTTGAGAATATCGAAAACTTCACTTGGTTTGATATCGGACATATAGATCTTTTTTTAATTCTTTACTATTAATCGCGCAAAAGTTCGGTGCGGATGTTTTCCAACTCGGTCCGAATGCTTGAATCCATGCGGTAATTGTCTACTTCGAGTATAAAGCCGCCCATGATGTCGGGTTCCACATCCGTAGTCAGTTCAATGGAGGCATTAAACTGTTTGTCAACCAATTGCCTTATTTTTGTGATGGATGAATCTTTCAGTGGTAGGGCAGAAGTGATTTTTCCGATCACCACGCGTTCTTTTTCCCGATAGATTTTTTGGAAGGACATGGAGATGAACACCATGAATTCTTCGCGGCCTTTGTCGATGACGAAACCGAAAAAATCAGCCAACAATGATTTTGGTTTGCAGCCAGAAGCGGTGATAAGCAGTGCTAATTTTTCTGCTCGGGTATGCATGGGGTTGGCCAAGGTATGGGCAAGGGCAGGCACTTCAAAAAATGCTTGCGTGAGCCGTTCCATGGACAGATAAATCTCCTTTTGGAGGTTCTTTTCCTCAGCCAGCGCATACAACGCCTGTGCGTACCGAACCGATATTTTGCCTTCGTTCATCGTGTTTTATACTCGAATTAGTTTTTCAACGAGTTAATTTTTCATTTGATTGGCTTCGTCCAGCATTTTGTTGACGAGTTCCATCTGTGCAGCATCCCCTTCCAGGTTCTTGCGCAAAAGTTTGCCTGCAATGCTCACCGAAAGGAGTGCCACTTGGTTGCGGACCTCTTTCAACGCCAATTCCTTTTCGTTCTGAATGCTTTGACGTGCATCGGCAATCAGCTTGTCAGCTTCCGTCCTGGCCTGGTTTTTTGCATCGTCGATTAGCTTTTCACGCAACAGTTGAACTTCCTTCAAGATGGCATTCTGCTCTTCGCGGGCTTCAGCCAGGATGACGGTCCGTTCCTCCTTGATGCTTTCCAGCTTCTGGTAGGCCTGATCGGCAGCTTGCACCGAATTCGTGATGTACTTCTCACGTTCGGCGATAGCCTTTGTTATAAACGGCCAGGCAAATTTTCCCAGAATGCCCACCACCGTCAAAAAGACGATCAGCATCCAAAAAATCAACCCGGTTTCCGGAGTGAATAATCCCATGGTGAACTTACATTACGATAGCGAGAACGGCTACGATGATTGCAAAAAGGGCAACACCTTCTACCAATACGCAAGCAATCAACATGTTCGTACGAATGTCATTGGTGGATTCCGGCTGACGAGCAATGGCTTCAACGGCTGAACCGCCAATTCTACCGATACCGATACCGGCTCCGATAGCTGCGATTCCAGCGCCCAATGCGGCACCCAATTTGGCAAAAGCTGCGAGGGAAGTTGCACCAGCGGCAGCTTGAAGAAGGATAGTAGTTAACATAATGACTAGGTTTTAAAGTATGAATTAAATTAAATTTCAATGGTGGGCCACTGCATGCGCGTCATGCGGTTCCGGATGCGCCATCCCGATAAAGAAGGAGGTCAGCATGGTGAACACGTAAGCTTGCAGGAAAATAACCAACAATTCCAACAAGTTCATGAAGATGGCAAAAAACAGGGCAAATATGGAAACGCCAGTACCCATGAGCGGGCTGATGGCTCCGAAAATGAAAATCATGGCCATAAACACCATGGCTATCATGTGTCCAGCCAACATGTTGGCGAACAGACGAATGCAGAGTGCGAGCGGCTTGGTGAACACGCTGACCAGTTCCAGGAACGGCATCAGCGGGATGGGGAAACGAAGCCAGGAGGGCATGGTGGGGACCAAAAAGATTTCCTTCCAATATTCCTTGTTGGCGAAGACGTTGATGATGAGCAGTGACAAAACGGCCAGAACCATGGTGGTGGCAATGTTACCGGTCAGGTTGGCTCCCCCTGGGAAAAGTGGTACGATTCCCATCATGTTGTTGATGAGGATAAAGAAAAACAAGGTGAGCAAGTAGGGTGCATATTTGGCATAACCCTTGCCAACACCGGGTTTGATCACTTCGTCCAACATGAAAACGATGACGAATTCGATGGCGCCTTGAAAACCTTTGGGTGCTTTCATCGGGTCACGTTTGTAGAATTTGGCCAGGCTCAGGAAAATCCACAAAAGCAGCATGGCCGAAATCAATAATGAGGCCACATTCTTGGTGATGCTCAGATCTAAAGGCCGAACTTGTTGATTTCCAACAATTTCCACTAATTTTCCTTTGAATGCGCCCTCGGATGCCACTTCAAAACCCTGATAAGCCGATTCGCCATGATGGAATTTGGCTGAAGAAAATACAAACCAGCCGCGCGACTGACTTTTTGCAATGACCAACAAGGGGATGGAGATTTCTGTATGACCGATTTTGGTGACATGCCAACTGTAGGCGTCGCCGATGTGACCGAAAATGAATTCGCCTGGGTTGAATTTTTCTTCCTTGGCGGTTTCATTGCCTTCTTTGTGGACCGGTTCAGAAGCGAACGCAGGCAAAGCCATTACCAACAACAGCAGTAAAAGCAATTTGACACCTTTGTATATAGAATCAATCTTCATTCTTGATTTCTTTATTCTTGATCGTATTTTGTTTGTTGACCCGGACCATAATCCATGTTTCCAATATCAGATAAACGATGAAATAAGCGCCGAAGCACAGTAAAAAGGTCACCGTCTGTACTTTAACCAGCAAAATATAGAGCAGGATGATAAAAAGCGTGATCAGTATTTTTCCAGTTTTGACTGCCAGCATCATCGGAACTTTGACATTTGGGTTCAACACGACGTTGTGGAAGGTAACAACAGCAATAAAAGTGAAAAAGCTAGGAATGAATGCCAACCAAGGTGTGTAAATTTCTGGCTTCACCACCGAAAGCACGAAAACGAGCAAGCCGTAAAGCGACCAAAGCGCCAACGCCGTCATTCCAATATATTTCAGGGTACGTTTCATTTTTAGAGGGTACTAATTTTTTCTACACAGACAGAAATCACATCATTTTTCACATCGGCGAAACCGTCTTCCACTGCATAATTGAATTCCTCATCAGCAACAGGGTTGATGGTCAAAATGCCCTTGTCGATGGTCGTGATGATGGGTGCATGCTGCGGCAGAACCGTAAAAAGACCTTTGGTGCCTGGGATGGTTACTGACACCACGTCGCCGTCGAACAGCGTCTTAGCAGGAGAAAGCAAGATCAGTCGCATTGATGCAGTGTATTAAGCGTTGGCTTCAGCCATCAGTTTCTTACCCTTGGCAATGGCATCGTCGATGGTTCCGACCATGATGAAGGCGGATTCCGGATACTCGTCCACTGCGCCGTCCATGATCATGTTGAAACCGCGGATGGTTTCCTCGATGGGAACGATTACTCCCGGAACACCGGTGAACTGAGCCGACATGAAGAAAGGCTGGGAGAGGAACCGTTGTACGCGGCGGGCTCTGGAAACGATGAGTTTGTCTTCGTCGGAGAGTTCGTCCATACCCAAAATGGCAATGATGTCCTGCAGCTCTTTGTAGCGCTGGAGCAATTCTTTGACGCGCTGGGCGGTGTTGTAGTGTTCTTCCCCGATGATGTTCGGGTCCAGGATGCGGGAAGTGGAATCCAAGGGATCCACGGCCGGGTAGATGCCCAACTCGGAAATCTTACGGTTCAATACCGTGGTGGCGTCTAAGTGAGCGAAGGTGGTTGCAGGAGCAGGGTCGGTCAAGTCATCGGCAGGCACATAGATGGCCTGAACGGAAGTGATGGAACCGTGCTTCGTAGAAGTGATGCGTTCCTGCAACAATCCCATTTCTGTGGCCAATGTCGGTTGGTAACCAACGGCTGAAGGCATACGTCCAAGGAGTGCGGACACTTCGGAGCCTGCCTGTGTGAAACGGAAAATATTGTCGATAAAGAACAGAATGTCTTTGCCAGCGCCTTGACCACCTGCATCGCGGAACGATTCGGCCACGGTCAATGCGGAAAGGGCCACGGATGCGCGTGCTCCGGGAGGTTCGTTCATCTGACCGAACACCAGGGTGGCCTGTGATTTTTCGAGTTCAGCAGGGTCGATGAGGGATAAATCCCAGTCACCTTTTTCCATGCTCTTCATGAATTTTTCGCCGTAGCGGATAACGCCCGATTCCAGCATTTCGCGAAGCAAGTCGTTTCCTTCACGGGTACGTTCGCCTACACCTGCAAATACGGAGTATCCGTTATAGCTTTTGGCAATGTTGTTGATAAGCTCCATGATGAGCACCGTTTTGCCTACACCGGCACCACCGAACAATCCGATTTTACCACCTTTGGCGTAGGGTTCGAGCAAGTCGATCACCTTGATGCCGGTAAAGAGGATTTCCTGGGTAGTCACCAAGTCTTCGTATTTGGGAACCTCGCGGTGGATGGCATAAGCGCCTTCCATGTTCAGTTCTGGCATTCCGTCGATGGACTTGCCGGTCACGTTCATCATGCGGCCTTTGATCTGGTTGCCGATGGGCATGGTGATGGGCGTGCCAAGCAGTTTAACGGGCATGCCGCGCATCAGACCGTCGGTGGAATCCATCGCGATGGCGCGAACGGTATCTTCTCCGATGTGTTGCTGACACTCGATGATGAGTTTCTGACCGTTTTCACGGGTAATCTCGAGTGCATCGTGAATTTTGGGCATGTCCTTGCAGTCCTTGGGGAACGAAACGTCCACCACCGGGCCGATGACTTGTACAATTTTACCAATTGTTTTTGACATAAAACGAAGCTTTATGGAATGGGTGATTTGTCGGTTAACTCGTATTTTGAAAATAACGGTGCAAAAGTAGCCAAAATTTTTCCAATGTCCTACTTGTTTTAAAAAAATCAGTGGCAAAAATTAACGCATTAATTAGTTAGTTAGCTAAAACTAACTATCTTTGCAGAAAGTATTCAACAGTGGAAAAAATTGTCTCCGTCCTATCGAAACTCTCCAACAGCTTGGCTGAAATGGAGGAATTGGCTCGTGCAGAATCCAATCTGAAAGAACTCACCATATCGCAGATGCATTACCTGGAAGTGATCAGTCAGCTGACCAATCCCAATGTGACTGAACTGGCCACAGAGATGCAGTTGAGCAAGCCTACCGTGACGGTGGCCTTGGAAAAACTGCTTCAGAAAGGTTTTGTAACCAAAGTCGTGTCCGACGAAGACAGGCGCAGCTCCCATCTCCACCTCACCAAAAAAGGTATGCAGATCAACTTGATGCATGAAAAAGCCCACACGCGTTTCGCCGAATTGATGGCTGAATCCTTGGAACCGGCTGAACTCGAACAGTTGACCACCCTGTTGGAAAAACTGACCAAAAAACTTTAAAATTTCCGGATGGGTTCAGGAAACAGAACTAGAACCCTATAACGATAAAATTGACCACTATGCAAACGATGGCCGAAATCGCCGGACATTCTTTTACCGGACTCAACGATGCACAAGTACTGGAGAAACAATCACAAGATGGGTTCAATGAATTGCCAGCTACCAAATCAAATGGATTTTTTCAACTCGCACTGGGTATTCTTAAGGAACCCATGTTTCTACTTCTTGTTATTTGTGCAAGCCTGTACATGGCTGTCGGTGACATCCAGGAAGGCATCATGCTGCTGGGTTTTGTCTTGTTTATCATGGGTATCGAATTCTATCAAGAACGCAAGACTGGAAAGGCGCTGGAAGCACTGAGGGAAATGTCCAGCCCCAAAGCCCGCGTTCTTCGTAACGGTGTTGAGGTGAAGATTCCCTGCCGCGAAGTGGTGGTGGACGACCTTGTTGTTCTGACTGAGGGTGAGCGAGTTCCTGCTGATGGCATTCTTTTGCATTGCATCAACATTCAAGCTGATGAATCCATGCTTACGGGTGAATCCGTACCTGTCCGCAAAATTGAATCTGACAACACTGAAAAGGATGTACTACCCGGTGGTGACGATACGCCCTTTGTTTTTTCGGGAAGCATGATTGTTCAGGGCAACGGCATCGCTAAAGTGTTGCGCATCGGTACGGAAACGGAGATCGGTAAAATCGGAAAGGCATTGAGCAGCGTGGTGGAAGAAACAACCAAGTTGAAAACGGAGCTGAACACGCTGGTTCGAAGACTGGCCATCGGAGGTGTGTTTTTATGCCTTATTGTGGTTCTGGTATTCTTTTTGACCCGCGGCGACCTACTTCATGGATTTTTGGCTGGTCTTACCTTGGCCATGGCCATTCTGCCAGAAGAGTTTCCTGTAATCCTGACCATTTTTATGGCCTTAGGTGCGTGGCGCATGTCCAAACACCGCGTGCTCACACGCAGGCCTGCAGTCATCGAGACCTTGGGTTCAGCCACCGTGCTTTGTACGGACAAGACGGGTACGCTAACACAGAACCGGATGACGGTCAATACGCTGTATAATAAGGTGTCTTATCTGCATACGACCGATATGAAAGGCTTTCCAGAAGATTTCCACGAAATCATCGAATACGGCATCCTTTCCAGCCAAACCAAACCAAACGACCCCATGGAGAAGGCCATCTGCCGATTGGGGAATGAATTTTTGCAGGACACTGAGCATCTGCACCATGATTGGACCATGATTCGGGAGTATTCCTTATCGAAAGAATTGTTGGCCATGTCCAGGGTGTTCAAGGAAAAATCATCAGACGAATACGTGATCGCTGCCAAAGGTGCGCCTGAATCCATTTTCGACCTGTGTCACCTCAAAGATGCCAGCAAATACGAAGAAGCCATCCAACTGATGGCATCCAAGGGTCTTCGCGTTTTAGGGGTGGCAAAAGCGGTCGTTCCAATTGAAGCACTGCCCGAAATTCAACACGATTTCGAATTTGAATTCATTGGGCTCATCGGTTTGGCCGATCCAATACGACCTGAAGTGAAGGTGGCCGTGAAGGAATGCTACAAAGCGGGTATTCGTGTCATCATGATTACCGGTGATTATCCCGTTACTGCTCAGAACATCGGCGCTGAAATCGGGCTGAAAAATACGGACCAATGCATTACCGGCCCTGAACTGACAGCGATGAGCGAGGAAGAATTACTGAAGCGCATTGACGAAGTGAACATTTTTGCCCGTGTGGTGCCCGAACAAAAACTGAAAATCGTCAACGCTTTGAAAGCCAAAGGTGAGGTGGTTGCCATGACGGGTGACGGTGTGAACGATGCGCCTGCCTTGAAAGCCGCACACATCGGCATAGCCATGGGAGAACGCGGTACGGATGTGGCTCGCGAAGCTTCTTCGTTGGTGCTGACCGACGATAATTTCTCCTCCATCGTAGGTGCTGTCCGCTTGGGTCGTCGTATTTTCGACAACATGCAGAAGGCGTTTGGCTATGTGTTTGCTATCCACGTGCCGGTAGCCGGACTTTCGCTGATACCCATCTTTTTTGCTGGGGCGCCTTTGTTGCTTTTCCCTGTCCATGTGGTTTTCATGGAACTGATTATCGACCCTGCCTGTTCGGTCATTTTCGAAGCAGAGAAGGAAGAAAAGAATGTGATGAATCGTCCTCCAAGAAGTACGAAGCAGAAGTTTTTCGGTGGAAGCAAAATTTTCGTGAGTGTCATGCAGGGGCTTGCCATCCTGTTGTTGGTGCTGGGAGTGTATTTTGTCGGCCTCCGTCTCGAGTATAGTGCCGAAGTGGTACGCACCATGTGTTTCACCACCCTGATTGTTTCCAACATCCTGACCATCTTGACGAATCGGAGTTGGGAAAACAACTTGTTTCAGATCCTTAAAACTCCCAATGCGAGTGTTAAATGGATTGTAGGCGGCACCATTCTATTCCTTATGGCTGTGCTTTTCGTGCCGTTCCTGCATGGATTGTTCAAGTTTGCTCCGCTATCTGCATTGCAAATTGCAGCATCCGTCGGAGTAGGCTGCCTGAGTATAATCTGGTTCGAGATCTATAAGGCCGTAAAGAAGTAATTACTGTTTATCCAGAAACGCCTCAAAGCCAGAAGTGAATTTGAACTTGTTTTCGGTGCCACCTTCGTTGTAGATAAAAAATGCTTCAACGTTTGGTTGTCTTTCAATCAAAGTCATTGCCGAATCGACCCCGACGACCATGCATGCCGTCGCCAGCGCATCTGCCGTGAAGCAATCGTTGGCGATGATGGTGGCGCTTAACAGCGAGTGCTGAACCGGATAGCCTGTGTGCGGGTCGATGGTATGGGCATATTTCTTGCCGTCCTTCACGTAAAAACTTCGATAATTGCCCGAAGTGGAGAGCGCTTTGTCTGTGATCAAGAGCCTTTTTTCAATGTCGTTGTTGGTGGATGTGGAGTCGTCCACCGGCTTGTTGATGCCGATGCGCCACTTGTTGCCATCGGGATTTCTACCGTGCAGCACGACTTCGCCCCCGATTTCGACCATGTAGTCTTTAATGCCTTGTTTTTGAAGGAATTCGGCGATGATGTCACTGGCGTAACCACCGGCAATGGCGCCACAGTCTAGCTGCATCCGGGAATCCAGCTTCGTGAGTTGATTGTTTTCCAGCTTAAGCAGTTTATAACCCACAAAGGCTTTGATGCTGTCGATTTTGGCTTGGGTAGGGTCGCTTTTCGCTTTCGGTCCGAAGCCCCATAGGTCCACCAGCGGGCCCACCGTGATGTCGAAAGCGCCGTTGGACAGTTCCGAAAAATGCAGGCTCTCCTGAACCATCTTGAGCATCCAAGGGTCTTTGCTCAAGTCGAACGGCTCTGTGCCGCTTTGATTGAAGCGACTGATGGTGGATGTGGTGGAATAGGTGGAAAGCGAGGTGTTGAATTTCTCCATTTCGGCCTCCATCTCTTTCTGCAGATCCTCGGTGCCGTTGTAGGTAATGTGGTAGGTGGTGCCGAACGCTATGCCTTCGTTGAAGAAGAATTTCTTTTGCTTGCAGGAACTTAGAAACATGAAGCCCAAGGAAAGCAACAGGAAAAAAAGGAGTTTTGATTGCATGATGGGAGTGGTTTGAAAGGTTTCAAAACGGCAGCTTGTAGTACAAATGAAGTGCCAAGCCGGCCATGGGTTTCAGATTTTCACCGTATCCGGGAATGTAGGGCGGGTCGCTGGTGGCTCCGCCAGAAACGTGCAACGTGGATTTGTATTGTCCCGACCAGCCCAGTGAGATGGGTCCCCACACATCAACTCGGACTCCAACCGTGAGTTCCAACCAGCCAACGATGCCATGTTGGTCGGTTAGGTTCGTCAGGGCGTTGTCGCCCCAATAATTGCTGTACCAGGATAGGTTGTTCAGCGTGTACGAAAAGGCGGAGAAGCCGTAATGGGCGCCAGCGTAAAACACATTCTGCGCTTTGTCGCCCAGATAGACCAAGGATTTGTTGACGCCTAGCTTGAAAAAATTGCCAGAAGCCAGGCATTGTGTACCGCTTTCCGCCGTTTTGTCGTAACTGGAATAACCCATTTCAAAGGTAGGGAACCAAGTGTTTTTCAGATTGACATCGATTTTGGCGCTGTATCCTTTATTGATGGAAAGCAACCCCAATAGCGGCCTTCCCAACTCAACGCCAACATTAATGCCTTGATAAGTCGGTATGACTACAGCTGGCTCCTTTTTTTTATCCACTGCTGTCGAAGGCAGTGAAAGGATCAGCAGGGTTGCGAGAACACCATATTTAAAGGAAGATCCTGACATGTTCCGTTTTAAGATTGATGACGGATGAATCGGTTATGACGGCTGACTGGAAGATCACTCGGTTGACTCTGCAGCTTTTGAGTGTGCTGAACACCCTACAGCCACATTCCATGGACTGAAACCAGGGTGCGTTCTGATGTTCCAATGTCAAGGTGTCCACAAATAAATAGCCGTTCTGTTGCGTGGTGACCAAGAACTGCGTTTGTGTCGCGTTGGTATTTAAATCGAGCACAAAACCGCTAAGCGTTTTGTTTTTATACAAAAGAGAGTCCGATCCGACACCTCTTACGGTGATGCTGTCCAATTGGACTGGAACCACTTTACCCAAAATGGTGAAAGAGTAAAAATTTGCATACAATTTCACGCTCATGTCCTCGTAGCAGCCATTGCTGCTGCAACCAGACAAAAGCAGAATTGTCGCATAAAGGATAGCGGCAAATTTAAAACTCTTCTTCAACAGCATAATAATTGCGTTCCGGTGCATTGCGTACAATCAATTCACCCAAGAATCCGGTTAAGAAAAGCAGTACCCCGATGATCATGCAGGTAAGAGACAGGTAAAAATAAGGAAGTTCAGTCACCAATCTGGCGGCATTGCCCTCGATGAGTGAAACCAGTTTGATGGCTCCAACGACGATGACGGAAATCAGGCCGATTAGAAAAGTCAAACTTCCGTACAAGCCGAAGAAATGCATGGGTTTCTTTCCGAATTTGTTGAGGAACCAAAGGCTGATTAGGTCAAGGTAACCGTTGACAAACCGATTCATACCGAACTTGGTTTCACCGTATTTGCGTTTTTGGTGGTGCACCACTTTCTCACCGATTCGGTTGAAACCGGCATTTTTGGCCAAATATGGAATGTACCGATGCATTTCGCCGTACACTTCGATTTGCTTGACCACTGCATTCCGATAAGCTTTCAGCCCGCAATTCATGTCGTGCAGTTTGATGCCTGTGATGCGTCTAGCAGTGGCGTTGTATATTTTTGAAGGGATGTTTTTGGCAAGTTTTCCGTCGTAGCGTTTCTTTTTCCAACCGGAAACCAGGTCGTAGTTTTCGTCCATCACCATTTTGTAGAGTTCAGGAATTTCGTCTGGACTGTCCTGCAGGTCGGCATCCATGGTGATGACCACATCGCCTTTTGCTTTTTCAAAACCACAGAAGAGGGCAGGGGACTTCCCATAATTTCGGCGGAAGCTGATTCCTTTGACCTCGTTGGGGTTTTTGGTCTGCAATTCGCGGATGATGCTCCAAGAGTTGTCGGTGGATCCGTCGTTGACGAATATCACCTCGTAACTGTACTTATTGGTGTTCATAACTCGCTGAATCCACGCGAAAAGTTCGGGCAATGATTCGGCTTCGTTGAATAAGGGAATGATGACGCTGATATCCATGGTGTATTATGCTTTAGGCTCTTCGTTGTCCTGATAGGGTTTGTAATGTTGGTCTGTGGGTAGGATGTCGTTTTTTTTGCGGGCCACCATCGGGCTGATGATGAGGAACAGTATGGCGCCACTGATGATATACATCCAAAGGTAGGTCAGTACCAATTGAATGGTGGACGGAACTCCGTAGTTGAGCATTGCATCAATGTATTTCTGCGGGTATTTCATTTGCTCCATCAGTTGAAGCGACTGATTCATGGCATTGGCGATGAAATCCGGTTGCAGAAACTCATAGCGAACGTAATAAAGTACCGACATGATGAGTGCGGCGAAGAAAAACAACCAAATGCCGAACGTCCAAACCTGCCAATAGCGGATGTAACCGCCCCAAGCCTTGTCTCGGTAGCGTGTTGCCAGTTTGTAACAAACATAAGGTGTGGCCAGAAATCCGAACATCGAAAGCAAACTTACGATTCCGCTTTTTGGAAAAAGATAATCCAAAACAAAGAAAAGGGCGATGTATCCACCCAAAATTAGGGCGTAATCTGCTGCGTACTTGTATTTTCGCTTGATTGGGTCGAGGGTTTCTTCCATGTGATTTCAGTATTCTTTCTACAAAAATACACTTTTTTTTCGTCGCCCCCTTGCCGAAGCCTCAAATTTGTGTACTTTTGCACTCGGGTAAGTCCTATACGGCTAGCTCCCTGCGAACCCCCCCAGGGCTTGACCGCAGCAAGGGTAGCTTGGTTGTAGCGGCGCGATATAGATCGCTTACCCACCCGCCTCTTTAGCTCAGTTGGCCAGAGCACGTGATTTGTAATCTCGGGGTCGTTGGTTCGAATCCGACAAGAGGCTCGAAATAGAAAATGCTTCCGGGATACGGAAGCATTTTCTATTTCAAGCCTTTCCTTTAAATTTAAGACGGAATCTATTCGGTGGTATACAGTTCATTGATTGCCTTTTTGATTTTCTCGTTGCTCTGTTTGGTGAAGGGGATCATGATCACTGAGAAAATGGAAGCGGAGAAACTCAAACCGGTACAGAAACCCCTAAGGAAATCAGTCATAGGACTTTGACCGAAGTACTCCAGAACCAACAAGGTGCAAATGGACATGGCGATCAATGTAATCATTGTGTTTCTGATTTTGTTGGTCAGTTCCTGGACTTTTAGCAAGTGCGAAAGGTTGTACAATGTTTTGTTGTGCGGCTCGAATCCGCCATCCGCCGTTTTACTGCGCAAATAAATCCAACTCTTACATTTGCCCACCATCTCGATGCCAGTTTCCTTTAAAAAATTCAGGTAAGAAGTGCTCTCTGCCGATTTGAGCTTTTTATCGAGCAGCTCCAACCGATAGGTGTATTCGTTCGCTTTACCTGACACAAAATTGTATTTCCCGATGGTGGCATGGGCCAATTGCCAACCTTCACTGGACATTTCGTTCAGCCATTTTTCCTCGTTCTCCCATTGCCAGACATAAAAAAGTCTAAAAATCGTTTTTTTCATAATGCGGTTTATTTAGATGGTTATTTAATGATTCGTTGGCCATTCGAAACCAGTTCCTCCAAGCGGGCCATTTCGCCCTTTACTATGGATTTTCCCAGTTCCGTGATTTGATAATCCTTTCGACGGCTTTCTTCTTCGCCGGGAAGTGCTTTGATCCAGCCTTTTTCCAGCATGTTCGAAAGGACTCCGTAAAGCGTTCCGGCTGAAAGCTTTAGCCGGCCGTTGCTCATTTTTTCGGTTTCCTGCATGATGCCGTAGCCGTGAAGTGGGGCGTGCAGAGCCAACAGGGTGTAAAACACGGCTTCAGTCAATACAATGTTTTCGTTCATAATGCTATCGGTATTCGTTATATTGTAGTACGTTATATCGGAAGACGATACAAAGGTAGCCGATATAATTTCAATTGCAAGTTTTTTTTAAATTATTTTTCAAAAATGTTTTTAATAAAATAAAAGGCCGAACGAAGTGCTTTTTGTAAATTCGCCCTCAAATACTTCCAAATAATAACAAACACCATAATAATATGGAATTGGTTGACCGCTTTTTCGCCTATGTGCAAAAAAATACCCAATCGGACGAGAATACCAACCTGACACCGAGCACACCCGGTCAAATGGCTTTCGCTCAAGAACTGGAAAAAGAACTCAAATCAATCGGGCTGCAGGATGTCACACTCAGTGATTACGGTTACGTCATGGCAACCCTTCCTGCCAATACAGACGAACCTCGCCCAGTGATTGGTTTCATCGCCCACATGGACACGAGTCCGGATATGAGCGGCAAGAACGTTTCACCACAAATCGTCAAAAACTACCAAGGTGGTGACATCGTTTTGGACCCTACAGAACAGGTGATTCTATCGCCATCTGACTTTCCGGAACTTCTCAAATATGTCGGTCAGGACATCATCACCACCAACGGAAAAACCCTGCTCGGAGCAGACGACAAAGCCGGATTGGCTGAAATTGTAACCGCCATGGAATACCTGTTGGCGCATCCCGAGATCAAACACGGTAAGATCCGCATCGGCTTCACCCCAGACGAAGAAATTGGCAAAGGCCCCGATAAATTCGATGTGGAAGCCTTCGGTGCCGAATTCGCCTATACCATGGACGGCGGAGAGATCGGCGAGCTGGAATTCGAGAATTTCAATGCGGCCAGTGCCAAAATCACCTTTAAAGGTCGAAACGTACATCCAGGTTATGCCAAGCATAAAATGCTGAACTCCATTCGGATAGCTAACCAGTTTATCGGCATGCTGCCCCGCCATGAGACGCCGGAGCATACCGAAGCCTACGAAGGATTCTACCACCTCATCAGTTTTCACGGTGATGTCGAGTCCACCCAGATTTCGTACATCATCCGCGACCACGATCGCAATCGTTTTGAAAACCGCAAAAAGGAAGTCGAACATTTGGTGCACAAAATCAACCACGAGTTCGGAGAAAATGCAGCCACTTTGGAAATGAAGGACCAGTATTACAACATGCGTGAGAAAATTGAACCGCAGAACATGCACATCATCGGTCTGGCTTTCAAAGCGATGGAAGCCTGCGAGGTAATTCCGCTGGTGCGTCCCATTCGTGGCGGAACCGACGGTGCGCGGCTTTCCTTCATGGGTTTGCCTTGTCCCAACATCTTTGCCGGTGGTCACAACTTCCACGGTCGTTTTGAATTCATACCCATCCCTTCCATGGAAAAAGCCATGAAAGTCATCCTGAAAATTGCTGAAATCGCAACTGTAAAATCATGAAAACAACACCCTTTACCGCTATTCATCAGGCCCTTGGTGCCAAAATGGCCGAGTTCGCCGGTTACAACATGCCCATCGAATACACGGGAATTCTTCCCGAACACCTAGCTGTTTGCCAAAGTGTAGGCGTCTTTGATGTTTCCCACATGGGCGAATTCTGGGTGAGTGGTCCCCAGGCTTTGCCCTTTCTGCAGAACTTGGTTTCCAACGATGTACGTGCCGTTTCCATAGGTCAGGCGCAGTATTCTTGCCTGCCGAATGAAACGGGCGGTATCGTTGACGATTTGATTATTTACCGCATAGCCGAAGAGGAATATTTGGTCGTGGTGAATGCCTCCAACATTGAAAAGGACTGGAACTGGTTTGTTTCACACAATAAAGTAGGAGCAGTGCTGGAAAACATGTCCGACCTGACGGCCCAATTGGCCATTCAAGGTCCGAAAGCCATCGACGTGTTGCAGAAACTCACCGATGTGGACCTTTCGGCCATTCCTTATTACCACTTTGCAGTCGGTACGTTGGATGGAGTGGAAGATGTGCTGATTGCCAATACCGGATACACAGGAGCAGGAGGCTTTGAAATTTATTTTGCACCCGAGATGGGTCAACAACTCTGGAACGCCATTTTTGCAGCCGGGGCCGAAATCGGAATCCTGCCTATCGGTTTGGGTGCCCGTGACACCTTGCGTCTGGAAATGGGTTTCTGCCTCTATGGCAACGACATTGACGATACCATTTCGCCCATCGAGGCCGGAATCGGTTGGGCCATGAAGTTCACGCCCGAAAAGCAATTTCCCTCCAGGGCAATTTTTGAAAAGCAAAAGCTGGAAGGCGTTGCCAAAAAACGCGTCGGCTTGGTGATGATCGACAAGGGTTTCGCCCGACATGGTTATGCCTTGACGGATGTTGATGGCCGTGTGATCGGAGAGGTAACGTCAGGAAGCATCTCACCGCTGACCAAAGTCGGCATTGCCATGGGGTATGTGGAAACTGCCTTTGCAACACCCGGCACAATCATCTGTGTGGACGTCCGCGGTCGATTGCTTAAGGCTGAAGTCGTCAAAATGCCGTTCAGGAAATAATTTGGTGGTTTTCTTTGAAGATTTCTAGATTCGATCGCATTTCTGGGAATTGCTCTTCCTTTACGAAGGAGGTGCAGATGCGTAGGCCTTCTTCGTTGCTTCCGGTTGAATTAAGTGCGATGGCGCTGATGCCATAGTACAGTAGTTCCCGCATCAACTCGCTGCCTTTAAAGCCCGGATAGGCTACCGTAAAGTAAAAACCGTCGGCAATTTCTTCACCCAGGTCGTTGTCGTAAACAATGCTGAACCCATTGTCGATAAAGCATTTCTTGGCTTTGTTCGCCCTCAATCCATATATTCCAACTTCGAACAGGAAGTTGAATTCGTCGTCGCATGCCGCTTTCATCAGAGCAGTCATGGCGTATTGGGCAGAATGGCTGGTGCCGGCTGAAAGTCCGTATAGCATTCGGGCCACAAGGGCATGACCGAAGGTTCCGTTACCATATCGCTTAGCTAGACCAGGGTAAGATCGGTTGTTAAGTTTCTCCGAGACGGCCAGAAAACCAATGCGTTGACCGGCATAGCTGAACGCTTTAGAGCCGGAAATTAGTAACACGTAGTTATCCGTGTAGCGCGCCACGCTTGCCTGAAAGGGTGTTTGAAATGGCCGGCTCAGGTCTTTGCGGAAGTCCATGGCGAAATAGGCCAGATCCTCCAGCACGATCACATCGTATTTGGTGGCCAGTTCACCAATAATCTGCAATTCACTTTCCTGCAGGCAGAACCAGGCCGGATTATTCGGGTTGGAGTAAATCAAGGCTGAAATGTGCCCTTGGCTAAGGTGACGCTCCAATTCTTCACGCAGTGCTTCGCCACGAAAGTGAAAGGCGTCGAACGATTCGTAGGGTGTGTCGAGCATCACCAATTGTTGCTTCTGCACCGGAAAACCTGGATCGATAAAAAGGACGGTGGTTTTTTCTGAACTCAATTGTCTGGCAGTCATGAAACAGGCGATGGTGCCTTGCATGGAGCCGACCACCGGTGTGCAACAGCTCGAGGGTACGTCCACACCAATAAATGCCTTGACAAACCTTGATGCTTGCTCCTTGAATGCCGGAACGCCTTCCAACGGGGGGTAAATCGATGCAACACCGTTCTGTAAGGCCTCGATTTCTGCCTTCACTCCAATTTGTGAAGCGGGTAATCCTGGAACGCCCATTTCCATTCGCGCCATTTTCCTACCCGACCTTTTTTCGATTTCATTGGCCACTCCGACCATTTCACGGATGGTAACTTTGCTGAAATCAGGTAGATGGAATTCGTTGATGATGGTTTCTACGAGCGTACGATCAAATGGCGTTTCTTTCATTGCAGGTGTTATTGTTCCTGCAAAAGTACAAAAAACCTGCGGAGGCAAAAAAAGTTTTTCAAATCCTTGCAATTCCCACTAATCTCCCTATCTTTGCACCCGCAATCCGATAACGAAAGCAACCTTCAAAAAACGGTGTGGTAGTTCAGCTGGTTAGAATACCTGCCTGTCACGCAGGGGGTCGCGGGTTCGAGTCCCGTCCATACCGCAAGAAAGCGATTCAGAAATGAGTCGCTTTTTTTGTGCCTCTCTTTCCCAAATGGAGGCTAGGTGAATCGAAAAATGAGTACATTTGAATCATATTGAGAAACACTTAGATTAATACTACCATGAAGAAACAAAACATTTCGATAATAGCTTTGTGTTGTATTCTTATGTCAATGACTTACTTATTCGATAGCTGTGTAAAAGAAGACACTTTTATCAAAGCCACAATAGAAACAAGTCAAGTTACGTCAATTACTGAAGCTACTGCAACTTGTGGAGGTTTTATCTCCGATGATGGTGGAAGTGATGTCACCGCCCGAGGTATATGTTGGAATACATCTCCAAATCCAACAGTTGAGAATGATACAACTATTGATGCAGCTGGCACTGGCCCGTTTACAAGCGTTATCAAAGGATTATCACCATTCAAAACATATTATGTAAGGGCTTATGCTACAAACAGAGGTGGGACAGCATATGGCCTGCAAATGACCTTCACCACAAAAACGCTGACATTTACTACAATTCCTGCATCATTTATTATGGCAGAGTCCGTAATAAGTGGGGGAATGATTTCTTCTGATGGAGATAGCCTCACAATTCTTGATCGTGGAGTATGCTGGAGTATGCTTCCCTACCCAACGATAACTGACAGTTCGACACATGATGGAAGGGGAAAAGGCTCGTATACAAGCACTTTAATAGGGTTAAAACCCTTTACTACCTATTTTGCTCGTGCTTATGTCACCAACAGCGTAGGTACAACCTATGGAAATGATATAAGTTTCACTACCCAGAACGGTATTGTTGGTTTTACAACTGAGCCTGCAACAACAATAACAGCAACCACGGCATTCTTATCTGCCAATATAACAGGCGATGGAGGCTCATTAATTTCAGAATGTGGTTTTTGTTACAGTACTTCAACAGTTCCATCATTGACAAACAAAAAGATTTTTAGTGGTGGCAACTCTGGCATAATTTCTTTAAGTTTATCTGAGTTAACAGCAAATACCACCTATCATGTTTGGACTTATGGCATCAATAATGTTGATACCACCTTTAGCAATGAAGTTATATTCAAAACGAAAGATGGCATTATTGGTTTAAATACGCCTGCAGCATCACTAATAAGTGCATCAGATGCAACAATAACAAGTGCGATCACAGATGATGGTGGGTCTCAAATTTCAGAGTGCGGATTTTGTTGGAGTACTATTAATAAACCATCACTAGCAAACAAAAAAATATACACTGGTGAAAAATCTGGCATTATTAGTGTCGAGTTATCAGAATTAAGTGCAAATACAAATTATTATGTTTGGGCATATGGCATTAATAAAATTGACACCACATATAGTGATAGAATTATCTTGACAACTCGTGATGGGGTGACAAGATTTAGTGATCCGGTTTTATCTTCCAATGGTACAACAACAGCCATATTTAATGGTGCGATTACAGATAATGCTGGTTCACCGGTTACAGAATGCGGATTCAGTTGGCATTCTTCACTCAATCCCGCAGAAGAATTTCAGCAAAAAGCTACTGCGATAAATAATGGTGCTTTTAGTTGCACATTGTTTGGTTTAACATCAGAGACGATGTACTATGTGCGTGCTTATGCCAAAAACGGTGTTGGAATATCCTATAGTAATGAAGTAAGTTTTACAACGGAACCTGAGACTACAGGTGATGGCTCATTGAATAACCCATTTTTTGTAAATCAGGCCATTTCAAAGCAAGGTGAAACAAGCCCCAAATGGGTATTTGGCTATATTGTTGGCTCTGTAAAGAGTGGCATCAACGCTGGGAATCCCATTAACGGTAATGACGATATCAGTTGGACATCAGCGCATATGAACAACACTTTGGTTGTTGCTGCGAAATCCCAGGAGAGCAATTGGTCAAGATGTTTGGTTGTCAATCTACCTGCAGGGTCTGCCATACGTGAATCAGCAAATCTTGTTGATAATCCAACAAATTTTGGTCGAGTATTGGGGGTCTACGGTACATTTGAGAACTACCTTGGCGGAGCCGGTGTAACAGTGGCATCGGGTTCCGCCGGTGAATATTGGCTGGATCACCAGCCAGTCTTGGTGGAAGGTAACGGAACGCAGGCTCAACCTTATACGGTGGCACAGGTCAAAGCCAAACAGAATGAAACGGCAAAATGGGTTTCCGGTTATATTGTCGGCTACATCTATACGACAACCTCACCCTATACTTATACATATTCGGCTACGGGTGCTGGCTCTACCAACATTCTCATTGCAGACAGTCCCACCGAAACCGTGGATGGTAACTGCGTACCAGTTCAGTTGCCCATCGGTGTCATTAGGGATGGCTTAAGCTTGTCTACCAAACCTGCGAATCTAGGAAAGAGAGTCACTTTAAAAGGAGACCTATTAGCTTATTTCAGCGTACCTGGTGTGAAAACACTGACGGCTTATACGTTGGAGGGTGAAACACCTGTTGTTGAGCCAACACCGATATTCTCGGAGGCATTCTCGGGAACGTTGGGTGCGTTTTCGCCTATCAGTGTTGTCGGTGCTCAACTTTGGGCAGGCTCCTCCTACGGAGCAATCATGAATGGTTATGTAAATTCTACTTGCAATACTAATGAAGACTGGTTGATATCTCCCGCTATCAACTTGATTGGAAAATCCTCTGCTGTTCTAAGTTTTATGCATACAATTAACAAAGGTTTAGTAGCCAATTTATCATCCAACCATACTGTTTGGGTCAGTAACAATTATTATTCGGGTGCGCCTTCTACAGCAACCTGGACAAAGGTGAGCATTCCAACTTATCCTGGTGGTGCTGATTGGACGTTTGTAAGTAGTGGAAATATTGCGTTGCCTGCTACCGTGCTCGGTAACAGCAATTGCAGGATTGCGTTCAAGTACTTGTGCTCAACAACGGAAGCTTCAACTTGGGAAATAAAGTCGCTTAATATTGTGCCTTAAAGGGTATAATTGAAAAGGGAGGGACTGGCCTGTGGGGTACAAAAAAAGAGCCTGATTTCTCAGACTCTCTTTGCGTTAGGATGGGACTAGATAAGTTGATAGCTCAAACCGATGCTTTTTATCTCATCCGCAGCCAAACTCAGTTCTTCTGCAAAACGGTGGTGACGAATCAACGACTGCTCATACAAGGAGCGGTAATACGTCACAGCATCCAACATATTGTTAATGAACGTCTTGTAATAAGATTTTCTTTTTGGATCAGTTGTATCACCCTTGCCTTTTTTAATCTCATCCCGGAGATATTGAATGTAAATTTTCATTTCTGCTATCAACATGTGCGAACGCTCCTTGTTGGTTATCAGATTGGTTCGGCCGTAAATGTGATCCGTCATTTTTTGTAAAGACACAATTTCAGAGAAGTTGGCAATGTTGGGACCCGGACAAACATTCACGGTTCTGAAGTTTTTCAAGAACGGCACATCGTATTTCAAAGAAGCTGCATTGCTCAAACCCACACACAAGCAGTCTTTGACCACTACCTGTGCTTTCTTTTCTTCAAATTCTTCTTCGCTCAATCCCTGTAATTTCAATTGATCCAATTTCAGAGTTTGATACTGTTTGGAGGCAGCACAAATGGGATGTTCTGTAAATTCGGTGTTGAACTGCAGCAATTTTTCTGGACAGGGACTTCCCGGAGTTCCACGAGCAATCAATTCTTTTTTGTTTTGATCGGAAGTGGTTCCATGTAAATACCAAAAAGGAATTCCCATGGGTGAACAATCGCTCAGTTCCACATCTTTTTCAGTCGCTTTGGACAATAACTGCAAGGAATAATCATCGACCGTCGTTGCTTCAGGAACCAATAAAAAGGGTGAGCCCCAACCGGTTGAAGCAATGTCATAGTGCTGACGTAAGAAAGCATCTTCTTCTGACGTGCCGATTCCACCTTGAACTGAAACCAATACTTCGGGTGTTTTGGTCAAATTTAGACCCGTTTTCTCAAGAATGACGGGTTGATAGAGCGCAAACATTTCTTGAATGAGTTGCCCCCTATGAAGTTTTAATTCTTCGAGTACCGGTCCGAGCAAATAGCCGTTGGTGGCAAAGGCGTGTCCACCACAATTCAGTCCCGACTCGATTCTGAATTCGCTGACCCAAACCCCTTTTTTAGCCAAAAATTTTCCCTGAATCAATGCCGAACGATAATCACTTACTTTGATGATGACTTTCTTATTGAATTGAGAGTTTTCATCGGGATAAAACGTTTCTTTATTCTCCAAATAACCATACAGCCTGGGGTTCATTCCCGCCGATAGAATAATGGCTGAATTTTTCAAATCGCTGTTGATATAGCCTCTGAGCACCGTTACGGCGTTCGATCCATCGGCAATGACAGCCCCATTTTCATCATAGGTTTCACCATCCACTTTGGTGAGAATATTGACATCGATACGTCCGGCGACGATTTTTTCTCTCAATTGAGCTTGTTTCTCAACTCTCAGGGAGGGATGCGTGCAAGCCATCATGTCATGATACAAGTGCTTGATAATGCTCTTGTCCGGCAACATCTCAAAATACTTGGTAATGTCCGTGCCGATTTCAAACGCCTCGGTTTTAAGTTTGCTCACTTGATCGTGAACCATTGCCTGAAGCAAGTTTAGATAATCCGTGACACGCTTTGCGCGGTAATCTGGTTCTTGTTTGGTGATGGGTTCGTATGTCAAACCAAATTTCGGGTAATAGTGAGCCCGCATCGATTCGATCAATCGGTCTTCGATAATGGACAATACCGAGGAAATGCCGAATCGAGCGACTTTAGCCGGTGAGTCAATAGTATAAGCAAGTCCCATTACAGGAATGTGGAAGGTGTGGCCCGATTGGGGATTTTCTGTAGAATTCATGCTACAAAAGTAAGCAAATTCTGTGATACTTGCACAATGCAATAGATAGTGTGCAAAAATATTTGTGCTTAACCCATCCCGATGTTTGCCTACCCAAGTAACAAACCTATTGAAAACCAAAAACAAAAATCGAGATGGGTTTTTGCAATTTCATGTTCTCAATGAACGCTAAAAGTAGAAAGACCTTAAGATTAATGTTTTACAAAATATTTGAAATTTGTTACATTATTCACATGTCCTAAAAAAGTTTCCCAACTTTGATGATTAGCGGCTCTTTAAGGATAATGGCGCTTTCGGGGCACATTTCCTGACAGCAGTAGCATTTGATACAGATGGAGTAATCATAAACCGGTGGTTTGGTCTTGTCACCGTTCAGCCAGTTTACCGCTTTCCCTTCCACAGGGCAACTTTGCACGCAGGTGCCGCATTGGTTGCACTTTTCGTCTACGATGTACGGTTTTGCGACCAGCCGGTTGTTCATAAACTGAATCATTCTGCCCTTTTTAATCGTTTTCACAGGCGAACGCTCCACGATAAAATCCATACAGACGAAATCCTTCAACGCATCGCCCAACAACTCAATGTCCTCTTCCTGATAAACGCCGGCTCCGGTTTCAGCACCAATTAATGTAGTAGGTACAAAAAGGGGGTTTAAGTTGATCATTCTGCAAGCAGTGGCATCCAGTGCAATAGGGTCTGACGAGAGTAGTATTACGTTCATGGGCCGCGGAGTTCCGCCTCTTGGTCCGTTGCCTTCCATGGCTACGATGCCATCCATGATGTAAAGTCGCGGTTTTACGTAACTGTTCAAATCAACCAGCATTCGGGCAAAGTCCGTTGCATCTGGCATTTTTACGTGGAATTCGCCTTTGCGCATGCCAACCACGCAACCAAACTGATTTTTAACTGCACCTGTAAAACGTTCAAGTCCATGTGTTTTCATTTTCGGCAAACTGATCAGGCCGTCGCTGTCGAGCACTCCGTTGGCTAGGAAGAACTTTTTATTCTGGTTTCCTTCTTCGAAGAATACGTCACGACCTTCTTTAAAATCGGCTGTTTCAAGTTTCAGTTCTTCGGCAACAACCGAAATTCCAGCTTTTTTAGCAGCTGCACCAGAAGTGCCGAACCCAGGGGAATCGCCGTAGCTGATGCTTGCGCCCGCTGCTTGGAACTGTTCGGCCACGGCACGAAATACCGCAGGATGTGTGGTGACACATTTTTCGGGCACATCTCCGGCGAGCAAATTTACCTTCAACAGGATTTTTTCATCTGCATTTATAAACGCTCCTACACCACCCAATAGGTCCAATCCTCTAGCAATTGCCTGATTAACTTCTTGTTGATTGTATGAATTACAGCGAACAACGGCTACTTTACTTTTCATTGGAACCTGGTTTTAGTGTTTGTATTTTTGTGAACCTCAAATGTAATGGAATATCCGATATTTCTTTTAAAACACAAGCCAACCCCAAGGCTTAGCACATAAAAATTTCATTTTTTTAAACCATAATAAGCCAATAAAACCCAAATAATCACTTACTTTGTAGTCTGTTCCTGTACAAATGCTTATTCGGGAATTGTATGAAACCTATGATCGAGTTTGGCATGAAATGGAACTTATACCTTTTTTTTAAAATTGTCCTTGTTGTACTTTTATTGAATTGGCAGTTGCCTATAAAGGCAGCACTCACCGACGGACTAATCCTTCATTACGATTTTGAATCCATAACCGATGCGAACGTTTACGATGTTTCGCATCACAGCATGGGTGGTGTGCTAGTAGGAAGCCCTGCATTGGTGGCAGGCAAATCTGGTACAGCCGTTTCATTTCCCAATGCTACCGATTATTTGCAGATACCGGAGGGCTTGCTCAATGCGCAAACAAGTTTTTCGGTGGCGGCTTGGGTCAAAGTTAATTCGCTCAGTACTTGGTCCCGCATTTTTGATTTTGGTTCTGGAATGAACAATTACCTATTTCTTTCACCGCTTTCAGGCTCAGGCACAGTTCGTTTTGCCATCAAGAATGGCGGAGCCGAACAACTGGTTGAGTCCACTTCCGCCCTGGCGACCAACGAATGGGTACATGTAGTCGTGACGTTTGCTTGGGTGACATTGACCAACAAGGGCATCGGTAGGCTTTTTATCAATGGAGTCTTGGTTGGCACCAACGAGAATTTCACCATCAATCCGACCATGTTGCCACAGAACACACAAAACTACATAGCCAAATCGCAATGGCCAGATCCAGGGCTGAACGGTATGGTGGACGATTTTCGCATCTATGACCGTATGTTGACCGATCAAGAAATCCTGGACATGAACGGTTACGATGCTAGCTTGATGGAGGCATACAACAGCATCAGCATTGCTGGCGACCTCACCAAGGTGACGAGCAATTTGAGTTTGCCTACGGTAGCAGGTTCGGCCAAAATTCCCATTGTTTGGTCCAGCTCCTCGCCCGATGTGGTTTCGACGACGGGGGTGGTCGTGCGGCCAATGTCTTTCGATACGAACGTCACGCTCACTGCACAAGTTTCGGTTGTGAAGGACGGCCAAACTATTACCTTAAAGAAGGTTTTCACCGTAACGGTGTTGGCAAGTTCCAGCATGCATTGGGAATCCATGATTCTGGAAAACGATACATGGAAGTTTTTGGCTGCCACTTCGGAGCCTCCAACCACCTGGTATCAAAGTGGTTTTGATGATTCGGGATGGTTATCCGGTCCCGGCGGAATTGGATACGATGACAATGATGACAATACCGTTGTCGGTGCTTGCAACTCCTTGTACCTGCGTAAGAAAGTCAATGTGGTCGATATAAGTAAGATTGACAACCTGCTGTTGGATATCGATTACGACGATGCGTTCGTTTTATACATCAACGGTGTTGAATGTGCGCGTTCCACCAACATCGTGGGTGCACTTCCTGCTTACAACAAAGCGTTGACAAGCGGACATGAAGCTTTGATGTATGCGGGTGGCTCACCGGTTCGTTTTCAGTTGAAGCAATCCATGTTGGTGAATGGGGCAAACACCTTTGCGCTTCAGATTCTCAATGAAAAATTGGGCAGCAGCGACCTTTCTTCCCGAGTATTCATTCAGGTGCATCTACGCTCCACCGAGACAGTATACCACACGCCTCCAACCTGGTTTGTTGAACCGGCCGAACCTGTTTCGTTTGATAACAGCACGTTACCTTTCATCCTGCTGAACACCAATGGATTGGCCATACCCCAAAACAACAAGATCGTAGTCAACATGAAGGTGTTGAACAGTCTGACAGGTTTCAACAACATCAACGACACCACCTTTGAGTACAACGGGAAAATCGGCATCGAGATTCGCGGAAACAGTTCTGCCGGTTTTGCAAAAAAGAGTTACACGGTCGAAACCAGGCTCGATGATACTACCAATATCAACGTCCCACTGCTTGGTTTGCCCAAAGAGAATGACTGGGTGTTTCATGGCCCGTATCCAGACAAGTCTCTGATGCGTAATGCATTGGCTTATCATCTTGGGAACTTGACCGGGAAGTGGTCGCCCAGAACCCGTTTTTTTGAGCTGTATTTAAATGGAACTTACCAAGGTGTTTACACGCTGGTCGAAAAGATCAAGATTGACAAGAACCGCATGAATCTTGCCACGTTGGCACCTACCGACACGGTGGGCGATGAGTTGACTGGCGGTTATGTGTTCAAGTTGGACAGGCCGGAATCCACCGATGTGAATGGCCGGGATTACTGGATTTCGCCTTATCGGGCTTGGACTTCGCTTCAGCAACAGGAATATTTCCTGTTTCAAGACCCGGACGGGGTGGATCTGCACCCTAAACAGTTCAATTACATCAAGAACTGCATCACCGATTTTGAAAACGCCATGAACAGTACCAATTACAATGATAAGCTGTTGGGGTATCTACCCAAAATCGATTTCAGGTCGTTCGTGGATTATTACATCTTGACCGAACTTTCCCGCAATCTGGACGGTTACCGCATCAGCACGTTCATTCACAAAGATAAGGACAGCAAGGGCGGGAAAATCACGATGGGCCCGTATTGGGACTACGACATCAGCTTCGGCAATGCCAATTTCTTCGCCGCCGGTCAGACTTCCGGTTGGGTCATAGATGGCATGGGAAATGGGGACGGATATGCCATGCCGTTCTGGTGGCAAAAGTTCCGACTCGACCCGTATTTCAATGCCTTCCTGAAAGTGTATTGGAACGAATGGAAGGCGAATTACCTCAACACAACTTATCTGAACAACTACATCGACTCCTGTGCCAATGTGATGATTGATGCCCAAAAACGTAATTTCCAGAAATGGAACATATTAACTACGTATGTTTGGCCCAACAACAGCGTTCCTGGTACGTATGCCGGTGAATTGAGTTATTTGAAAAACTGGTTGAGCGCGCGCATCACTTGGATGGACAGCCAGATACAGGCCATTACGGATGTGCCAGATAATATAACGACGCAAATCGTACCCATGGATCTGGTAACGTATCCGAATCCCTTTGTGGAACAGGTCAATTTCAAATTTCACCTCACATCTGCAGCGAAGTTCGAACTACGCATTCACGACCTATTGGGCAGGACGGTCTATGTTTACGAGGAAACTATGGAACCAGGCTTGCATGAGTTTCCAGTTTCTGTTTCCCAACTAAGCATTGCCTCACCCATGTACCAGTATCAAGTCAAGCTGAACGGTGTAGTCAAAAAAACAGGCAAGTTGATTCGGAAAGGGATTTGATCTCTATTGATACCTATACAGCTTAACCCGCTGAATGGTATTTGTATACCCTTTGAATTGCAAGCCACTGCCGGATTGATTCACTTCAGCGGCAGCGCCTAAATCGTACCGAAGTAGAATATCATCACCACTGAGCTTACGACCTGGAATCCAGTTTCCATTTTCGAACGTACCGGTTTCAACAGAAGCAAGTCCGGCTATGGGAGGACCTGGAGTGACTGGTGTAAAAATCACTTTGATGTCGTATCCTGAAATGAGGTATTCATCAGGGCCGAGGGCTATAAAAATGCCGTAACCGAGTTCTGCCACCTGTTCCGGATTGCGACGGTTGCTCATGCGTTCCACGCTAATTTTGTAGTTTCCAAGTAAGATGTCTTGCGTTGGTTTTTGCGCATTCAACCAAGCTGCAGCGATGCTACCTTTGCCTTGGTGTTCCATAATGAGGGGCGATAATTGGCGCAAAGTTGCGTATGCTCTTGAAAGTGGCAGGTTTTCGATAACTTCTGGGTTTTTTGCGTCCATTCCTGGTCGTATGATCAGTAATCGGGCCGTATTGTCAATTCCAAAAGGCGAATAACCCATGGATGCGTGTTGTCCGATGGCATAAAAAGCATTTGCCGCACCACCTAAATCACCTCTGGATTCTGGAACAAACAAAGGATTTCCGTTTCGGCTGAATAGGGCAACCCATTCATCAAAATTGGGTAAATAGATATCCGGTGCATTAAAATCGATGGAGGTCGCACCTGCCTTCCAGATGTCCATGGTCAAGGGTTCGGGACCACCGCTAGGATAATCGCCTGGACCCTTGTCTTCCGGTTGGACTATCCAGGAATTGGTAAATACCGGCAATGGGTATTCGGCTTTGCCGGCTTCAGCCATTTTATCCATGTATTGTGCATAGTTCCAGGCCATAAAGAGTTCGTCCGTTGACATGCCAACTCCAAAAACTTCTTCCCATGTTCCGGAAGTCTTCGATCCAGCTGTTTCCCAAACTTTACGGAGTTCAGGCAGAAGGGTGATTTTGTTGGTTTGGAGATAATCCATCAGAGCCTTTGGTACTTCCTTTGCAAATGCTTCATTTGCAGGCTTGCTCCGGTCACGGGAATCGCCGAGGACACCAACTTCATTTTGAAGCTGCATCATGATGACGGTTTTCTTTTTGGAATCCACTTCGCGTAGGTGGCGCATGAAAGCGGTATAGGCTCGAGTATCGTAAACCCTGTTGGTGTCGTTCAACGCCGTCAGTATTTCGAGTGACTTGCCACTTTTTATCTGAACGCGCGGAAAACGTTTTTGATCCGACTTCACCCATGCTGGAACAAAACTGGAGATACCGTTCTTCCAACTGCCGAACCATAAAAAGACCACACGCAGGTCGTGTTTGCGCGCACCTTCCAAAAGTCCGTCCACGAGCGAAAAGTCTAATTTTCCTTCTTCGGGTTCCACCCAAGCCCAGGCAACTGCCACCAAGACCGTATTCAGGTTCATCTTTGTGAGTTTGGGCCAAATGGTATCCATATATGCCAAGCTGGAGGAGGCTGTATTGGAAACTTCGCCACCCAAAATCAAATAGGGCTTGTCGTCTACTATCAATTGCGTCGCTGTGCCTTGTTTCTGGAGATGCGGCAAGCTTTGTTTGTCTTTTGAAGTACACGAAAGGGTGGCAAAAACAAGCATGCACCATGCTGCGCCTCGAAGCAAAGAAAATCGTTTCATAGTTCGTTTATTTTAGTGCGACATCCCAAACCTTTGCCCTTCGTGATTTTCCGTCTGGGCCTTCAATATATAAGGTGACAATGTATCGGCCTCCCTTTGCGTAAGTATGGATCGGGTTTTGTTCGGCAGAAGTCGTTCCGTCGCCAAAGTCCCATTTCCAGGAAGTGATTTTACCTTCGGATAGATCTTGAAAAGCAACCAATCTACGATCCATATCCAATATTTTGAACGACCAGTTGGCATCCATTTTTTTGCGGAACTGTGGCTCCATGGGCATGGGTCTGGCTTTTCGCAAATAGGTGGCGTTGCCATACATTTTGTGCATGTTGGAAATGTTCCAGAAGCCGTGATTCCCTTTGGCATTGACATCGTCGTAATCGATAACCGCCCAGCACAAGCCAATAATCTTGTTTTCACGAAGGACCGATTCAACAGCACGTGAAGGACCTTCGGGTCCAGCGTAATCAAAGGGCGTTACCCAGAATTCCAGCGTTAGCTTGCCAGATTCTCCGGGTTTGAAGTTGTACGAATAGGCGGCATTTGCCCAAGGTAATTCCTTGATCCATGGCTGACAACCCCAGGCAAGACACCAGTCCTGACCTTCGGCCGGGGTATAGATGTGGTAATTTTGGGCCTGAACACCGTGAAAAGAGGCGTACGCTTCCCACGGGTCAATTCGTGATTTGTTCGAATGCGCTTCTTCTGCTAGTGGACCTCCTGAGAAATCTCCGTCCACAACCACTTCAAAGATGTCGTGGTGCAGGTCTGTTCGGGAGAAATCCCAGTAATTGTCATACGCCTCATACAGGAAATACAGCCTGTTTATTCCTTTCACCCAGCCTACGCGCACCCTGATGTTCAGGTCGTTGGTATCCAGCTTGGCGAACCGACCACCATCTTCTGAGAGCTGGTCACTGCCAACGATGTAGCTTTGGGGAACCATGTCCCAGTCGCTGGTTTTGCCATCGATGCAAGGTATTTTGTCAGCCGGAAACTGAAATATATTAATGGTGCTGTCTGGGATTTGGGCAAAACTGTTTGCTGCAAAAAGCAACAAAATGAACAGTACTGTTTTCCTCATTTAACCCTTATTTTGCTTTGTCGTAGACACAAGTTGATTTCATGTCACCGTTCGGGGTGGTGAAGGAAATTTCCATGGTGAGTGTCTTGGAATCGTCGCTTAGTTTCAATGTTTCTGACGATTTCATTTCATTTGTTTCGCCATCCCTTTCAAAAAGTGTGACTGAATTGATGGTCAGAACCTTTCCATCAGCCGACCAAGTTACCGTGGATTTGCGTTTCATGGTTTGAAAAAAGAGGTTTTCGCATTCTTTTCCGTCCAATGTATAGGCTACTTTGGAAATCATGTCTTCCCCATCTTGTCCTTTGTAAGTACTTTCGATACTCAATTTAAGATCATCTTGGGTTGCAGTCATTTTGGCGGCACCCATGCGAAAACCGTTTTCAGGCATCGGACTTTTCACTTCATTTAGCGTCCAACTTCCTGCAAAATTTGATTTTTGGGCAGTGACAACAGCTGTGCTCAGTAAAAACAAACAGGCCAGCAAACCGATTGTTAAATTCATAACATTTTTCATAGTTGTGTGTTTAGATTGATGTAATAGTAAGGGACCCGAAATGTACAATTTTTTTTAATGTTCAATTGTATCGCAAACGTTTTTTATTAAAAATTCAATTGAATGGATTTTTTTGTTTCGTAAAAATTGGTATATTAGCTATCATTTCTCTAGTCCATCAGCTAAATTGAAATCATGGAAGACATGCTGGGGTTTCTGGATATGCGTACCATCTTTTTCACGATGGTCTTAACGTATTTTGTCTGTGCGCTGGTGATGCTCCTTTTATGGAAGCAAAACCACAAACGATTGGATGGCATCACCTACTGGGTAGCCGACTTTACACTTCAAACAATCACGGTTTTATTAATCGTACTTCGAGGCGGAATTCCGGATTGGCTTTCAATCGGTGTTGCCAATATGCTCTCAATGACCGGTATTTACTTGGGATTCCTGGGTTTAGAGAAGTTTTTTCATTTAAAGAGTTCACAAGTACATAATTATCTGTTGTTGCTCCTTTTTCCCATACTCATTTTCTGGACGATCTATGGTGTACAGGATTTGGCGCTTCGAAATCTGATCATCAGTATCTTCTCGTTTCTGTTTTGCATCCAATGTGTTTGGCTCGTGTTTTTTAGGGTTCAGCAATGGAAATCTCAAACGACGATTTTGGTAGGATTGTCATTTGCAGGATATTGTTTTGTTGATGTGATCAGAATAGTTGATTATTTTGTCAATGAACATTCGTTGAACGACTATTTAAAAGCCGGAACTTTCGAGGATTTTGTCATGTTGTCTTTCGAGATGTTGTTTATCTTGCTCACCTTTGGTCTTGCGCTCATGTTCAACAAAAGGTTACTGAACGATATTTCCGTACAGGAAGAAAAGTTCTCAAAAGCATTTCACACGTCACCCTACGCCATTTCTTTGACACGCATGTCGGATGGTCAAATTTTGGAGATCAATGATACGTTTCAGCGATTTGTAGGTTATAAAGCCCAAGATATCATTGGTCAAAACACTCTTCTTTTGGGTTTTTGGGAAAATCCCGATGATCGTGCCTTCGTTTTGAATGAGCTTACCAAAAATCGAGTGGTTCGGGATATGGAATTCAATTTCAGAAAAAAGAATGGAGATCGTTTATACGGTCTATTTTCTGCTGAAATCTTGAACGTAAATGGTGAAGCATGCATTCTTTCCAGCGTTAACGATATTTCAAAACGGAAAAAGGCAGAAGAGGAACTTAAGGTCAGTGAGGCCAAATTCAAGGAATTGAATGCAACGAAGGACAAGTTTTTCTCCATCATAGCGCACGACTTGAGGAGCCCGTTCAGCAGTATTTTGGGATTTAGTGAACTCATGATTGACAGCATTCGCGAAAAAGAGTATGAACGGGTCGAAGAATTTGCTACGATCATTCATAAATCGACCACCAGCACGATGGATTTGCTTATGAATTTGCTGGAATGGTCGCGTTCACAGACTGGCAGGTTGGATTTCTCTCCCGAATACTTCGAACTAAAAGTATTGACTAATGAGGTTATCGGCCTTTTCAGTCAGTCCGCCATTCAAAAAACGATTGACCTGAAAATGGACCAATTCCCGAATGCTACGGTTTTTGCAGATCGGCTTTTAGTGAGTACCATCCTTAGGAACTTGATTTCTAACGCCATCAAATTCACACAACCTGGTGGTGAAATAAAAATGTCTGCCAAACAACAAGAAAATCAACTTGTTGTAAGTGTTTGTGACAATGGCACAGGAATTAAGAAGGAAGATCAAAAGAAGCTGTTTCTCATTGAAGAAAGCTATTCCAAAATCGGGACCCAAAACGAAATGGGCACTGGACTGGGATTATTGCTTTGCAAGGAATTTGTCGAAAAGCATGGAGGAAGATTATGGGTGGATAGCACACCTGATGTTGGCAGCACTTTTTACTTTACACTACCCACAAGCCTTTAATTTATTTTTAAATCATGGAAACAGTACTAGTTAGATCTTACCCTACACCATATAAACGCTTTTGTTTGGCATTGGATTTGAAAAACGATCCGGCTTTAATACAAGAATACTTGAAATACCATTCTCCGGAAGGTTTTTGGAACGTCATTGGCGAGGGCATCAAAAAATCAGGTGTGGAAATCATGGACATTTACAACGTGGACAACCGTTTGTTCATGATTTGCGAAATGCCTGTCGAAGTTGGTTTTGAGGAGGCTTGGACAAAAATGGGTACCTACGAACGGCAAGCAGAATGGGGTGCGCTGATGAATTCGTTTCAGCAAGCCTTGCCTGGGCATAAACTGGAATGGGTCATGATGAAACGGGTCTATCAAAATCCGGAATAAGTATAAAATATCCTGCATGATCGATATGAAAAGTTGGATACACCAACAACGAACGAATGGTGTAAGAATAAGTATTCCAATCATGACCCATCCGGGCATAGAAATGATTGGAAAGAGTGTCAAGGATGCGGTTCAGAATGGTGAGGTCCATGCGCAAGCCATTAAAAAATTGGCTGAGGTTTATCCTTCTGCAGCCACGACTGTCATCATGGATCTGACATTGGAAGCGGAAGCTTTTGGATGCCAAATTGAATTTCAAGAAAACGACATGCCCCATGTTCTGGGCCGATTATTGACTAGTACCGAGGATATTGAAAAACTTATTGTGCCTGATTTGACGGCCGGTCGAATGTCCGAATATCTGAAGGCCAATAAGTTGACTGTTGCGCTGGGAATTGACAAACCGGTTTTGGCAGGCGTAATCGGGCCTTTTTCATTGGCAGGCAGGCTCTACGATGTGTCTGAAATCATGATGGCCTGTTACATCGAACCTGATGCCGTCTTCTTATTGCTCGATAAGTGCACCGAATTCATCATCACCTATTGTCGCGAACTGAAGGCAATTGGTTGTTCAGGCGTTGTCGTTGCCGAACCAGCGGCTGGATTGTTGTCCAATGAGGATTGTCAGACGTTTTCGTCCGAATATGTGAAGCGTTTGGTCACCGAGTTGCAGGATGATTCGTTTACCATCATACTTCACAACTGTGGAAATAAAGGCCACTGTACCGATGCCATGCTTTATACTGGTGCGAACGCCTACCATTTTGGAAACGTCATCGATATGGTTGAAACGTTGAAAGTCTGTCCAAAAGACAAATTGATATTGGGAAACGTCGATCCGGTTGGTGTTATGAAAATGAAAACCCCTTCCGAAATCAAAGCCTACATTTCCGATTTATTGAATGAGACGGCTGAATTCCAAAACTTTGTCCTTTCAACGGGTTGCGATTTGCCTCCCCATGTGCCTGCGGAAAACATACATGCATTTTTCGAAGCGTTGGACGACTTCAACAATAGGTAAGTAATCTTAGATCAATAGATATCCTCTGTCTCCAACACACTGGTCGGTACGAATTCCATGTAGTCGAACATGAATTCACCGCCACTCAGGCCCTTGACTCCAAGTAGGTGCCTTCCGGCTGTTTTGAATTTGTAGATGCCCATGATGCGGCGCACTGCAGTAGGTTCATATCTGGCATTCTCGGTTTTGGTCATAAAGCCTCCCAAAGGAGCTGTAAAGCAGGCCGGGCCTTTCATGTAACCTCTGTTGCGCATCATTTTATCGTTTTCATAGCCTTCCCAGTCATCTTGCACACTGTGTGGCTTCACATAGCCAATTTGTGCGTTGGTGGCCGAAGTCATCAGATTCAAGGGTACACCTGCTGGAACACCGTCGAAATAAAGTTGTGCCACACCACGGTTTCCGTTGGCAATGAAACCGAACCGAACCTCGTAACTACCTGCTGGGATGGGCAGGGTTTCGACAGTGAAATCGTATAATTTGCCAACTTCGGACTTTAGGAAGATCTCATCACCCTGATAGTCCTGGTATTTGGCGTAGGGACACAAGTAACCGACTACGGTCTGTTCGGAACAGGTTATTCGTTTGATATACCCTCTGGGAAGCTGAAACCTGGGCTCTGGCGTCAGAAATCCAAGTCCCCTCATGTTGTTGTTGGTAAGTTCATCGAAAAACGAGGCAGAATCAAAACGCAACCGCTTGGTGGACAACATCAGGTCCGTGTTGGCGTCGTAGACCAGCATGTTGTCGATTTCATGATAGATGCCGTTGAGTGCACCGTGATCCCAATTGGTGCTCACCAAATGGATGGCTTTTCCGGTTTCTTTGTTGTTGTTAAATTTGTTGGTAGGGTTCGCATTCCGGACGATGGACACTTCGATCAAAGTGTTCGGGCACATGGTTTCAAGGTACTCATACGTGTCGCGCGTCTTGATCATGTGGTCGGTGTCGTAAGCGTCAATAAACAATCGATGGCTTAGCTGTTTGGTAATGAGGTGATAAGCGACAAAACGGTTCAAACTGTTTCGTCTGTCCTTTAAATTGGTGATGGTTGCATCTTCCGGATAAACTTCATCGTAAACCGATGCGGCATATGCTTTTAAGCTTTCCAGATTGGTGATGTTGTTTCTGGCCATGGTGGCATTGCTTTCCATCAGGACGGTATAACGAAAATAGCGGCTGGGCGGAACTGCTTGATACCAATAATCGTTCGGTTTGTCTTTTGGATACTTGACAAGTGACTGATAATCATTAGGATTGTACGATTCGTCCTTGACCTGAAGCAACGAGTCAACCAGACCGGTTTCAAGCAATGCCTTATTGAAGAGGCTAAACATGCTGTCTTGAGCAATGACTTCGGCCACCCCTTTGCGAATTGGATTCAGTACTTCTTCAATTCTATGAATGAGACCATTGTACACCGGTATGTCTTTTTCCTTAATGAAGGCGGTCTGATTGATGAAAATGGAGTCGGTGCCACGGCTGGGATCCCTGCCGCCGAATTTGACGTAGAAGAAACGGTCGCTCATACTGGGATGCGGCAGTTGACCATCGGTGAAGTCGATGGTGGGAACTTTCCAGTCCATCACCAAATGGTCGTATACGATCTGTTTGATGCTGTCCATTGAGAAATCGGACAAGTCGGGTCTGCCCATGGACAGATAAAATGCCTTCATGGCTTCATTATCTGGTGCAAAGCACGTATAAGTACCGTAGCTTTTAAGCAGCCCAATCACATTGGTCGTGTCCAACACTCTACAAAACTCAGAATAGATTTCTGGTTTGGATTGCAGGTATTGTCCCATGGTTTGCTCCTTAAAGGTATATAGATTGTCCTTCACATTGTCCGAATCGCATGACTCAAACAAAGTTGTTGCAGACAGTGCAAAAAGCAATAGTAGTCTGAACTTGAGAAGAGATTGTAGGCAAATGACCGCTCGTTTCATGAAAATCGATTTAGGAGGTAGTGGTAAGTACAAATGAAATCATTTATTTTGTTTTTTTCTTCCGAAAATCGTTCAAAATGCACCAAATTGATGTTTTGATTGTATATTTGGAACATTCTGAGTAGAAAAGTCAAACTGCAAATACCCTTTTTTATGAAACGTAAAACTTCATTTTTCACGTTGTTGGTGTTGCTGATTTCATTTATGGCTATACAACCACTTTTTTCGCAAGATGCAAAGAAAATGGTAAGCCATCCTTCGTACATGGAAAGCGTGAACGACCTATGTATGGTGGGGGATCAGCTTTGGTTGGCTACAAGCGGAGGTCTGGTGCAATTCAATACATTGACAGGAACCTTTGCCTGTTACAACAAATCGAATGCCGGATTGCCACACAATCAGGTAAATTTGGTTTCCTCGTATGCGGATGGTCAGATTGCCTACTCAACCCCAAAAGGTATTGGTATCTTGCGAGATACGACTACGGTGGCTACCCTCGTGCAGAACGATCTCACTGCATCGTTGAATTCCAAGTACCGTACAAAAATGGAATTTATCGGCGGAAAATTGTACATCGGCATCCTCAACCGGATTCTCATTTATGATCAAACCAAATGGACAACGTTGAATGTTTTACCACCTTATATGTCTTCCTTGGATCTGGTCTACGATTTTGAAGTTGGTTCGAACGGAAATGTCTTTGTGGCCAAACTTCGTGGAGTCGGTGAAGTAATCGGCGATACGTTGCTAAAGACTGTAACGACGGGTCGATTGGTTACCGAGTTGGCTTTCACTTCCGATGCGATGTGGATGGCAACGCCTAATGGTTTGTATAGTAGAAAAGATACATTGGATCAACTGCTGAATCTTTGGCCAACAAGTGCTACTTCTGTAAAATGTGCGAATTCGATTTTTCGCATGAAAAAAACGGCAGATGGCAAACTTTGGTTGCTCACTCGAAATGGATTATCGCTGTTCAATCCTGCTGATGCAAGTTTATCGACATACCCAATTGATACTCTTAAAAATGGGCCGAATCCGCTAATGACGTTGGATGCAGCCGGTCATGTCTGGCTGGTAGGCCAAAAGCCCGGTCGGATTTGGAAATTCGACGGCACGACTTGGACCCTGTTCAATCTTAAAAAAGGTTTGGCGAGCAACTATGTCGGAGATTTTGTTCTGAATGGTAAAAATGTTTGGATTGGCTGCAAGGATTCGACGTTCGCCAATTACGATGGCAAAGGCTCCTGCGTGTTCGATTCAGCAGCCATTTCACGATTGAAATACAAGAGGCCGATTTTCATCAAAGGCAAGCGAATCGTATTCTTTGCCGATAGCTCCATTGTGGTGGATAAATACGATACCATTCGTGCACTGATCAAGACAGGTTATGTCAACAAAATGACCAAAGCAGCCTATGATTCTGTCAATGCGACCTACTGGGCTTCCACTAAAAATGGTCTCGAACGGATTAAAGACAGCATATTGAGTATCCTTTCTGTCAAAGCGCTCGGTGCTGCGAACGATAAGCTATTCGGTCTCTATCTTGAAAAATCAGGCTCTTTGTTGATTAGTTCCTATCCAACACCTTCTGTTGCAAAAGGTGTTGCTGCAAAAGGCGGTCAAGTGATGCGTTACAACGCAGGCAAGCTTGAAATTCTCTATACCTGTCCGAACCCATTCCAGTATGTCTCGGCCGTTGTCATCGATTCTACCGGTGCACTCTGGATGGGGATCATGGATGTTAAGATGCGTGGCAAATTGTATGGTGGAGGTGTTGTTTGCATCAAGGGCAAAACCATCAAATCGTATTTGGTGAATAATTCAGGTTTGCCCAGCAATTCGGTTTCCGACATTAGCATCGATAAGAACGGAACGCTCTGGTTCGCATGTTTTGACGGTGGCTTGGCACGGTTGACCAAGACCGGTGTCTGGTGCCACTATACGGCAGAAAACTCTGCCTTGGAAAGTGACTCCGTCGAACAAGTGGCAGTGGATGCCAACAACAACATCTGGGCATCGACGCTGAATGGTGGTCTGACCTTCCTGGCTGGAGATCCTGTTGTCAACAAAGTTGTGACGGCTCTCAAACCAATCGAAACGGAAAGTAACAATTCTTTGGAAGTCTATCCGATGCCTTGCACTACGGAAGTGAACCTGAGATTCAACGTTTCTGTATCCAATGCTCGTGTTTCAGTCTTTAATCTGTCCGGTCAAAATTTGATGGACGCTTCCTTTGACGTACCCCAGGGTAATGTGCTCACAGTGCCTCTGAACGCACTCTCAAAGGGCATGTACCTGATGAAGGTTTCAACAGCAGGTTCAACGGATTGTAAGCGATTGATCGTTCAATAAGAAGGTATTCCTATTGTAAAAGGGCTGCTCATTTGAAAATGGCAGCCCTTTTTTGTATTTTTGAGGGATTAAACTCGAATCCATGCGTGAAGCCCTTCAATTGAAACCAGAAGAAGAACTCATCTTGCTGGCGGCAGACATCAATCCAGAACAAACGATCATGGATCGGTTGAACAAATTGATTCCTGACATCAGCGATTGGGAGGTATTTACCAAGATGGCCATCGACCGTGCCGCAGCACCACTGATTGTCGATAAGTTGCCAAAATTAAGCAATGCAGGTCTTTTTCCAGAAGGTGTCCTTAGAAGTCTGAAGCAGGCCTCCCTAAGAACCTTGACTCGGAACATGTTGCTGACGGAACATTTCCGCCAGGTCATTCGAGCGTTCAGCGAAGCAGAAATTCCAGTGATCGCACTGAAAGGCTCCATGTTGTCGGATTGGTTGTACGGCAACATCAATCTGCGTCAATTCAGTGATTTGGATTTGTTGGTGCCGCAGGAAAAAGGATTGGATGCTTTGGAGATACTTCGAAAGATGGGTTATGCTTCCAACGACATGACCTTAACCGATTTTATCACGGAAAATACCAGCATTGTCCATTATAAACCCATGATCAAGAATGGTGTTTCCGTCGAAATCCATATTCGGGTTCATTCGGAAATGGAACCCTATTCCGTTGAATTGTCCTCCATGTGGAAACAGGCAGTACCACTACCATTGCACGGAGTGACTGCGCTGGGCTTTTGTCCTGAAGACTTGCTGATGCATCTGTGTTTCCATCTGGACAAGCATTTCATATCAGGCAAGTTCCAATTCACTTGCCTGTATGATTTGGTCAACATGCTCAATCACAAAGGCGAAGTGTTGAACTGGGAACTGTTTGAACAGAAATGCATGTTGGCCAAAACCGAATCGGTAACCTACAAATACTTATTGTTGGTACAGAAATACATGAATGGAAAACTGCCACTCACGGTGTCCAAAAAATACGCATCAATGCTGAAGCCAAAGGATGAACGGATTTTTCTAGGCATTTTAAGAGGAAGGGGCATTCACGTCTACACTACAGGTATGATGAAGTCGTTGGGGCATCTGAATGGACTAGGAAACCGCTTTCGCTACTTGTGGGGCTACTTTTTTCCTACTACCGATTTTATGATGAAGCGGTATCGTCTCAAGCGTAAAAGTCAGTTGTTGCTTTATTATCCCTATCGACAACTAGCAGCTGTCAAAACGTTGTGGCTCACCATCAAAAGGGCAATGAGCTAAACTACGGCTAGAGCTACCTGGCTTCTATTATTCCCCCTTGCTGGATCGATACATGGCATAGTATTTGCCTTGCAAGGCCATCAACTCCTCGTGACTTCCCGATTCAACGACTGTTCCTCTGTCCAAAACATACAGGATATCAGCCCATTGTACGGTGGAAAGCCGGTGGCTGATAATGACCACGGTCTTGTTCTTGGCCAATACCCGCAAGCTGCCCAGCAATTGTTTCTCGGAATCAACATCGAGCGCGCTGGAGGGTTCGTCCATGAAAAGTATGGGGGAATCCCTGTAGAAGGCTCGAGCAATGGCAATTTTCTGCCACTGGCCGATGCTGAGTTCCTCTCCGCTTTTGAAAAGGGTGCCCAACAGCGTTTCGTAACCCAGAGGCAGTCGTTCGAACAATTCGGCGATACCTGCAGCCTTGGCGGCTTCTTTGGCTTTCTCCAGGTTGAAAGGTTCCTCAATGTTTCCCAGACTGATGTTTTCGTGAGCGGTGATGTTGTATAGGGCGAAATCCTGGAATACAGCCGTTATCTGGCGCCTTAAAGCCTGTTTGTCCAGATCCTTCACGTCGATGTCATCGTAATGGATGCTGCCTTCCTCCGGAGAATAGAAGCCGCTCAACAGCTTGATGAGGGTGGTTTTTCCTGAACCGTTGGCACCGACGAAAGCGACGGTTTTTCCAGCCGGAATGTGGAGGTTTATTGAACTTAACGCGTCACGCTTGCTGGTTTCATATCGAAAGCGTAGGTTTTCGACGGTAATGCCTTTTTGAAGCGGCTGAAGCTGTTTGTTCAGGGTGGATTTTTCCTTTATCGGCAAATTTAGAAAGGCGAAGAAGTCGTTCAGAAACGTGTTGTCTTCCATGAGCAGGGTGACGGAGCGGAGCAAATCGCTCAATACCGCATAGCCGCGTTGGAAAACAAAGAAGAAGAGCACGACCGAACCGATGGTGATCGCACCGATGGTCATCAAGTACACCACGGTGGCCAAAGACGTGAAAATGAGTAGAACCGCAAAAACCTGAGCAGCAATGTCGGCCTTCATTTCCGATTTCTGTAGGCGTTGTTTTTCCTCGAAAAGTTCGTCTTCGAGGCCCCTGAATCGATTTAGAAAGATGCTGGAGAAACCAAACAGTCGAAGCTCCTTGGCAAAGGGGAAGCCAGTCAGAATGCGGTTGTAATAAGCCATCTGGCGTTCCTTCGGGCTATTGGTTTCTTTTAGTCGATAGCGCTTGTTGGTGTATTTCAGACGAACAAGCACGCTGGGAATCACGGAAATAAGCAAAAGCACCAGCAGGTACCATTTGATGCCCAAAAATAACACCAACATGACCAGAACCGCAGCGGTCGATTTGAACAGGGTCAGCAGCTCGCCCATAATCTTGACCGGACGGAATCCGGCTTCCTGAACTGCCCGATGTATCTTGTCCTGTTGGTTGGGATCTTCGTAATAGGAGAGGTCGAGCTCCGTATGTTTTTGGTGCAAAAGCTCATAGGTGTTATTGGTCACCGCGTGCGAAAGCTTTTCAAAAAAGAAACCGTGAATGACGGAAAGCACGCCGCTGAGCAAAAAAGTGAACGCCGTTAGGATGATGAGGCCGGTTTGGCTTATCCAAGGGAGTGAAAGGGAATTCGGATTGCTGAGCCTATCCACCAAAAGTTTGATGCAAACAATCAGCAAGAATGGGGCAACACCCTGAATGACAGAAAGAATCGTATTGGTTAGAAGCGGTTTACGAGCTGGTTTCGCAATGATTTTCAGGTTGGTTTTCAGTGATCCGTAGCTTTCAAACAATCTGTTTTTATAAGATTGCACCCGAAAATTCAGATTGTAAATTGGAATGAGCAGGCCCCTAAAAGCCTTGCTGAAGGCAGTCAATCGACGTACTTTAGGGTCGTTGGTCGTAAAAACTCGCTGCCCTCTGGTAAATTGAATAATCTGTCCTGCAAGGGCTTCAGCCGTAAAAGGCGGATCGTTGATCAAATTTTTGTCCCCTCTGGCGGTGAAGTAAGTGAGGGCCCCGTTCCGCTGAATTCGAATAAGTCGGTGCGCCACGTACTTATCCCTTTGTTTGAATACGACTATCTCACCAATTCGCAGTTTTTCGGGATCGCATTGCTGAACCATACCCACATCACCATCTTTCAAAACGGGATACATGCTGTTCCCATTCATACGGAACAGTGTGGTGCGCCCGTCTTTCAGTAGGCCGTCGTCCGGTGTTCGCTCATTATTCATGGGTCTGCAAGTAGCGTACGATGCTGTGGTCTGGTACAAAACCGGTTTCGTAGATGCCCACTGTCTCGCAAAGTTCGGAAATGAATGCTATATAGTTCTGTATAAATTGTTTATCAAAATTATTCTGGATGCAGAACGCCATGACCTTGGACACTGCTTTGGCACCAGTGATGCGCTGGCAGATGTTTTCTGGAAAATGGCGAATCAAATGAATGGCATGCACGGGAGCCGACTTGGGCAGGTCGAAATAGTACATGGGAGTGTTGTGCATGTAAAAACCGTCTGTACCTTTACGTACGATCATCCGATCGTCGTTGACGATGCTGCTACCGCAAGACTTCCATTGTTCTGCCATGGTGGATTTTCCTGTTCCGGAGAATCCGGTGAAGATCCGACCTTTGGCACCGTCGAAAACACCGGAGGCATGAATCATGATGGCATTGTTGTTCACCACCAGGTAATAAAGCATGATGGGCCCCATCGGGTATTTCATGGGGTGCAACTGTCTGTCTGCGGTAGGTTCGGAATAGATTTTCCAATGCAGGTACGTTTCATCCAGTACGGCCAATTGTTGTATCTCATCGATGGTTTGCTGATTGTACAGCTTGAAGCCGAGCCCAGTTCCGTACTTGACTACCGAGTAAAAGCGCTGGGTCTCACTTTTGGCCTCAAATAAAGTTTCGCAGTCGTCAAAAAGGTTGGAAGGAATGCCAGAAATGCATTCCACGTCCATATCGGGGCTGTAATCGTTGCAATTTTTCAGAAAAGGAGCATACCCTTCATCCATGTAAATGGGCGTGTCTCCGTAAAGTTTTATGCAAAAGTCGGCAATGACAAGATTCATACGAGGCAATTTTTCAAGACATCATTTCAGACATTTTCTCCAAGAAGCCGCTAATGTCTCTTCTGGCAATTTCGGGGCTGACCTCAAAGGTTTCGACCATTTTTTCGGCGAGTTCGTCAATGGTAATATCTTCGTTGATGTTTTCCCAGATGAATTTCCCAGTTTCGTTCATGGTGAAGAGTTCGCTCATCTGCGCAACGTTCCCGGTGAGAGGCACCAATACCAATTCATTACCTACTTCACGGGTGACGAAGCCTGCTTTTATTTTCTGGAGTGATTTTAAATTCATGGTATTTGCATTAAGTAAAAGTGGTTGTCTTGTATGGGCAACCAGCAACTAATTTCTGGACGAATATACGCAAAAATCGGATAACGAAGACGTCGAAAGTAGGAACGATTACTTAAATTCGTATCTGAAATTGTTGAAATAAGCAATCCCACTGTCCGAACCAATGTTGTAGGAATACACTCCGACCCGAATTCCTTTCCAGTTCCCTGTTTTCAGCGCGTAGGGTTGGCCGCAGGTCGAAAAGGTCTTGCCATTGAGGCTGAAAGCTCTTTGATGTTGGTTGTTCAGGTCATCGAGTGTGACACGTAGGAAAATCCGTTTTCCGGGCGAAAGTTGAAATTTTTCTACCTCTCCATTGTTTTCAAGATAGAGGTAATTGAGACTGTTTTCCCGGAGAATACCGATTCCATTAAAAAGGTTGCCGATGCAAAACAATCCGGCTCGCTGACCTTCAGCTAGTTTTGAGAGATCAATTTCCGTGGTGACTACTCCCGAATATCCCATCACTTTCTGAGTGAGCATGTTGCGGGCATCACGGAGCTGAACGGCTTTCAAAGCATGAAGGGTCAGCCAGCCAGGGCGTTCGGTCAACGACCAGGCATCATTGGCCGGGTTGTGATTGAATTGCCATTGAAGACCAAGTTTAGCGGAGGAAAAGTCATCACTGGTCTGGGGGTAGGAGGCAGGGCGACCAACAAGCGGTTTCGTCCAAGCCCGTACTGGTTCACCGATGCCGTTGGAATCAAGGTCTACTCCGATGAACGGCCAACCGTCCACCCATCGCACGGGTTCCAGATGCACCACCCGCCCGAGTGGCTCCGTAGATTGGTAATGGTAAAACCACCAAGCCCCTTTATGGGTATCCACCAAAGCGCCCTGATGAGGCCCGTTGATGGCTGTCTTGCCTTGTTCCAGCACCACTTTGCGCTCATAGGGCCCATAAATGTTCTTGGAGCGCAATGCCGTCTGCCAGCCTGTTCCGACACCGCCTTCGGGAATGCTCAAGAAATAAAAACCGTCCTTTTTATAGAACTTGGTGCCCTCAGCGACCGGCCCGGTATAAATGGTTGTTCCGGTGTCCAGCAATGCTGTGCCATCCCAAGACATTTTGTGCAGTATGATCGGGCCTGCCCGCCAACGGCTTCTGCCAAGGTAGGCTTGTCCGTCGTCGTCCCAAAATGGGCATGGATCTTCCCATTTTTCTATGGCTTTAAGGCAAACTAGAGGCGACCAGGGACCTGCAGGATTCGATGCGTTGCTCATGAACAAACCTTCGTGGTAGGTGCAGAAATACACCCAAAATTTCCCGTCGTGATATCGGATGGATGGTGCCCAAGAGCCTCCTGCATAGCGTTTGTTCTCGTTCCAACCTGGAAAATCGAACCGATTGTAGATTTGAGAAATGATTTTCCAGTTCACCATGTCATCCGATTTCAACACCTGCATGCCCAAATAATGAAAATCGGAACACACCATATAATAGGCGTTATCCACTCGAATGACATCGGGATCGGAATAATCGGCGTTCAACACTGGGTTTAAGAAGGTACCATCGCCTTGATCTCCCCAGTTTCGGGACTGTTTGGCTTGTAAAGTTCCTAAAATTAGTACGAGGAGGGACAGTATGAAGTATTTCACTGAGTTTTTTTGCAGGCAATTTCCGTAAAAAAGTCTAATAATGCAAGTGCGTCTTAATTCATCATGAAAAGTTAATAATAGTTAAAAGGGGTGTAATAGTTGTGGGCTTATTCATTAAAGGATGAACACATCGAGTTAAATTTGCCGAAATGCTGCCTAAACCTACAAAAAATACAGCCCATGAAAAATATAGTTAGTCTCAATTTCCTGATCTTCCTTGGCTTCGTTGCCCTTTTGAATTTTTCCTCCTGCGATCCCAGCACGGATGACCCAAACACCGATGACGGAGTTTTCATGGTGGACGGTTCGGGAAACACCTACGGCACCGTCACCATCGGACGACTCACCATTACGACCGAAAACCTGAAAACCACCAAATTCAACGACAGTACCGAAATTCCATTCGTTGCTGCCGGCGGATCGTGGAACATAACAACACCTGCCTATTGTCATTATAACAACAACACTCAAAAAGGCATCCTCTACAATTACTATGTGGTGGAAACCGGCAAAATTGCACCTGCTGGCTGGCATCCGGCCACTACTGAAGAATGGAATTACATTGATTCTCTAGGCCGTGTGCAATTCAACAACGCCTATGCCAAAGCGATGTGCTTCACTTCAGGTTGGTTGACATCGAACGATGCAAACACACCGGGCAACAGTCAAAGCACCAACAATGCTTGGGGACTGAACGCCAAACCCAACGGTTTTCGGGATTTCGTTGGTACGTTTTTAGGAGATGGATATCAAGAATTCTTCTGGGCAGGTTTGTGGGCACCAATGCCTTCCTTTGGCCTAATATACAGCCTCGATTTCGACAACACAACAATGAACATGGGTAGTGCTGGCAAGTCCACAGGTGCATCAATCCGTTGTGTGAAAGACTATTGATCTATTACCTTTTTGGTCTCACCAACACACGTTCCACTAAAGATTGTTTCCACTGTGGAAGTTGGTTGAAAAACTCTTGGGCGGTTTGAACTCCGCCCTCTTGTTTTTTCCAGTAAACGGTTGCATAATAACGAATGACAGGGCTACCGTTCAGCAGGTATAAAAAATTGCTTGGATCCTCGCTTTTGGCACTGTGTACCGTTTCTTCCGGGCAGAAAACAGCCAGACCGACGGTTTCTTTCTCGTATTTGACGGTGTCAGCCACTGGCCAGTTCCGGCCCCAAACGGCCATCACGTTTTCTTTTTCGTACGACGTCATTTCAGGAAACTTCTGAACTCCGGTGCAAAAAGTAAGTGCGGTAAGATCCGTAGCGGAAAGGTAATTCACAATCTCAAGATCCCGATGCCCTGCATACAGGATGGCACGGGTGGTCATCTGAACACTTTGGCTCTGATACTGCCAATTGTTGGATTCCATTTCAACGACGGTACGAACGGGACCATTAGCCAGAATGCGGGCTGTACGGTTGGACACAGGCTCGATGTGCAATGCTTTCTTGCCGTCCCAACCTTTGAACGTTCCAACGGAAACATAGTCTTTTACCAACAGGATGTCGTCACCGAAATTCTTTGCCAGCATGGAATCGGTGGGGTACCAAAGCGATTCAGCCAGTTCCAGCCTGGGTTGTTTTTTTCCGTAAACGTCGATGGTCTGCTTCTTGTCAAAGTAGAAGCGGTAGGCCATCCATTCACTTTCGAACGCAGGACCATGGTGATGCAGGGCGTTGTAAAGATTGCCGGTGGGTGAGGCGATTTCCTTAATGGGTGCCAGCGTTTTGCCCACTTTTTCGAACATCTGAGCATTTACGCGTTTTGGGAACACTTTTTTAGAGGGCTTGGCCGCGAATTTAAGTGTAAGTGACTCTTTTTGAAGGGCTTTCAAATTTACAGTAACTGCTAGTTCATCCACTTTACCATCACGATTGAGGTCGTCCAACTGAATTGGGATTTGTTTTTTGCCCATGTAAGCCGCCGGATACCCAGCTGGGATGACACCGCCGAATTGCTGTCCGGTCAGTACGATGGGTTGGTCGGGCCGATCGAATTTGGACGGATTCTCAACGATGAACGTAAAGTTCTTGGCTGAAACTATGACACTGCAGGCCAACAAAAGGATAAGAACGATGTTTTTCATGGTGGTATGAAATAAAAAAAGGTACCGCCTGTTATTAGACGGTACCTGCAAAAATAAGGTTTATTTTTTCTAATTAATCCACTTCACGTAGCAAAAATCTTGCCTGTGGGGCAAATCTGCATTTTTTGGGAAGACACGTACGGCGTAAGTGAAATGGCCGGCACGATTCAACGTGTAATTCATTCCAAAGGTTTGAAGTCCGTTTTCCACTTTGAGAAGGTCAAATTCCGTAATCTTGATGGTGCGTTTGCCATCGGGACGGATGTTGCAGATAACCAGCTCAATACCCAGATCATGGTCTGAACCGACATTGGCGAGGGTCACCTTGAATTGGTATTCCTGACCCACACACATGTCTTTTCCGAAGTTTTCGGGGATTTCCGTGCTGTGAATCGAGATGTTGTCCCAATAACCAACCACTTTTTCTTTCCAGGCGGCTATTTCGATGGCTTTCTTGAATTTATCGGCTCTCAGTAGGGCAGAACGATCGGCAAGCTTGGTATAGAATTTTTCCAGATAATCGTCCAACATGCGCTTGGTCGTGTATTTGGGTGCAATCTTGGCAATGGAGTTCTTGATGTACATGATCCACTCTGGTGAGTAGCCTTTCTCATTCTTGGAGAAATACAACGGAATGATTTCATTTTCCAACATGCTGTAGATGGTTGCAGCATCCAGTTGGTCCTGGAAATCAGGGTTTTCGTAGGTGATCTTGTCGGTCAAAGCCCAACCTGCACCTTTTTCGTAACCTTCCAACCACCAGCCGTCCAGTACGGAGAAGTTCAATACACCGTTCATCTCGGCCTTTTCGCCGGAGGTTCCGGAAGCTTCGAGCGGACGGGTCGGCGTGTTCAGCCAAATGTCCACACCGGAGACCAAGCGTTTGGCCAATGCCATGTCGTAGTTTTCCAGGAAGATGACCTTGCCTTGGAATTCGGGCATCTTGGAAATTTCCACGATGCGTTTGATGAGGCCTTGACCACCGCCGTCGGCAGGGTGTGCTTTACCTGTAAATAGGAATTGTACCGGGAATTGCGGATTGTTGACAATCTTGGATAAACGTTCCAGGTTCATGAACAACAGATGAGCACGTTTGTAAGTGGCAAAACGACGGCCGAAACCGATGGTCAGCGCATTGGAGTTCATTTTTTCCAGGATGGAAACCACTCGCGTGGGATCTCCCTGATTGCGGAGCCAGTTTTCCTTGTATTTGGCACGAACGTATTCGAACAACTTCTGTTTGAGTACCTGACGGGTTTCCCAAACTTCTTCATCGCTCACTTGGTAAATCTTTTCCCAGTGTTTGGCGTTGGATTGATCGGACCACCATGCGGGGCCGAAGGTTTTGGAGTAGAGTTTCTGCCATTCGGAGGCTGTCCAGGTAGGCATGTGAACACCGTTTGTCACATAATTAACGTGCAGTTCTTCTGGGAAATAGCCTTTCCAGATGGGGTTGAACATTTCTTGTGAAACCTTGCCGTGAAGCCAGCTGACGCCGTTTACTTCCTGACAACAGTTGCAAGCGAACGTGCTCATGGAGAATTTTTCGTGGGTGCCCGGTTCTTCACGACCCAGGTCGATGAATTCCTGCCAGCTGATGCCCAGTTTGGCAGGGAAGGCACTCATGTATTTAGCAAACAAGTCTTCTTCGAACTGATCGTGACCGGCAGGAACAGGCGTGTGAACGGTATAAAGACCGGAAGCACGGACCACTTCGAGTGCTTGCGGAAACGATAATTGTTCCTGCTGAACCAAATCCACCAGACGCTGTGCGTTGATCAGGGCTGCATGTCCTTCGTTGCAATGATAAACCTGCTTTTTGATGCCCAAGGTATTGAGAAGGTGCATGCCTCCAATACCCAACAGATATTCCTGTTTCAGTCGGTTTTCCCAGTCTCCGCCGTAAAGTTGGGCGGTAATCTGACGGTCGTATTCGCTGTTCAGCGCGTTGTCGGTATCCATCAAATAGAGGGGCACCCGGCCAACAGCCACTTTCCATACATTCACGTACAGTTTGTAACCGGGGTAGTCCATGACCAAAACCAAGTTGTCACCGTTTGCATCTTTGACCTGGGTCAGTGGCAGGGTGTTGAAATCCTGCGGTTCGTATTTGGCGATCTGCTGACCGTCCATAGAAAGTTCTTGGGTAAAGTACCCGTTGCGGTAAAGAAAGCCGACGGCAGTCATGTTGATGTTGCAGTCGGAGGCTTCCTTGAGGTAGTCACCGGCCAGTACGCCAAGACCGCCGGAATAGATTTTCAGAATGTCGGTCAAGCCATATTCCATGCTGAAATAGGCTACGCTGGGTTTTTCGGTGTTGACAGGAGTGTCAATGTACGTGCGGAATTCCTTGTATAGGACTTTGAGCCGCTTCATAAATGCAGCGTCTTCGGTCAGCTCCTTCAACCGTTGATATGAAACGGTTTCGAGCAACAGAACTGGGTTGTGTCCGGATTCGGACCACATTTCGGGATCTACCTCCCGGAAGAGTTTTACGGCTTCGTATTTCCATACCCACCATATATTGCAAGCAATTTCCTGCAATTCACAGAGCCCAGGAGGCATGGTCGATTTAACAATGATTTCGGCCCACTGCGGGACATTGGTGTTATTAACTTTAACCTTCATAAATTGTGTATTTTTTTGGAGTGGAAGCACTGAAATCAGGCGTTCCGTAATTTTTTAGTAGTTCTCGGGACTTTCGAAACGCTTTTAAGCGCAAAATCGTAAGCCAGTCGGTAGGATCCCATGAATTCGGACCAATGCGCCTTTTGGGAAAGCTTTTGAGCACGGTCGGCAATCAGTTTGTGTTCGTTGTCGCTTTTGCGGATGTATTCAAGCATTGCCAATGCAATGGCCTCAGATACTTGTTGTACGTTGTGGTCATTGCGGTTCAACACCGCAACGCCGTCGGAGATACCTTCTTGGTCATTTTCTTTTAATGCCCAGGCACCAAAACCGGCCAAGTTGGTGGTGATGGTTGGAACCGAGAAAGCAATGCTTTCGAGCGGTGTATACCCCCATGGTTCATAATAGGATGGGAAAACCGTCAGGTCAAAACCGGACAGCAAATCGTAATAGGGTAGGTTCAGAATGCCGTCGTTGCCATTTAGGTAACAGGGTACAAAAACCACTTTTACTTTATCATTGGCAGCATTTTTCAAACCACGGTACTGAATCATTTTCAGAACGCTGTCATTTTCTATGTGGTTGAGCCAGTGGGTAGTCCAAGGGTAATACAAGGGACTTATGGCAAGTGTTGAGGAAGCAAGCCTCTCAATGACCTCTTGCCGAGGTGCAGAAACATCTCCAGGGACAAGTATGAATGCCACGACTTCGCGTTCCAACGATTTTTGTTTGGAAAGCCGGTACAGCGATTCGATGAACACGTCCAAGCCTTTGTTTCTGAATTCATATCGACCGCTGGTAGCGATGAACAGGACATCTTCGGACAACGAGCATCCGCATAGCGCTTCAGCCACATTGGTCAATTTTTCACGGGAAGCGGCTCGAATTTTTTCCGCTTTCTTACCTTTTGGCACAAATTGATCTTCAAAGCCGTTTGGCGTGATGACATCCGGAATTTTTTCCAGCAACAGTTCGCATTCCTTGGCTGTTATTTCGCTTACGGTGGTGAAACAATTTGCCTGTTTGGCTGCGATTTTTTCCACAGAATGCTTGGAAACCATGTTTAATTCTCTGGCCATCTGGTCGCCGTTGTAAGTCGACATGAAGTCGTAGAGCGGCTTGTTGTTCCCACAAATGGAACGCCCAATGGAGGTGGCATGTGTGGTAAACATCGTGGCTACTTTCGGAAGGAAATGTTTGCAATATAATAGTCCGAAACCGGTGGTCCATTCGTTAAAATGGGCTACGACCTTTTGATCGGAAAGCTTGCTGAAATCGTAAAAACTTTTGATTGCTTCGCCACATGCCCAAGCGAATAGGCACGATTCATCATAATCACCGTAGGCTGAAAGGGAATCCACACCAAACCAAGACCAAACATCGGTGTAAATCTGATACTTATGTGAATAATAATCGTCGAAATCGACTAATATGACAATGGGGCGACCGGGTACTTCCCAACGTCCGACACGGATTTTCAGACCCTCTTTAGCAGCCTGTTTACGCCATGGGGCCAAAAGCGAGGGCACTTCCGTAAAAGCGGAATTCCTGTCTTTCAGATCTGGTCCTAGAAACAGTATTCTGTCTTTATTGCTGGTTTGCAGTGATTTAGCTCTTGTGGATAGGACAGTATGTATACCGCCTACTTTATTACAGACTTCCCAACTAACTTCAAAAATATAGTCAGGAGTCAATCGTCCCTCTTCCATGAATACAACCCTAATTATCTATAAAATATTTCATCACAAAGATACTGATTTTAGCTGAACTTTTTGAATTTAGCCTATCTTTGTAAACAAAACAAAGCAATATGTTCGGACAAGGCCTATGTAAGGGGATTTTAAGATTATTCGGTTGGAAATGGGAAGCCCTTGTTCCTGATTTGGATAAATGTGTGGTTTGCGTAGCTCCGCACACCAGTAATTGGGATTTCATCATGGGTTTGTTGGGCTACACGGCAGCAGGACGTTTCTCCCATTTTGTAATCAAGCAGGAATGGATAAAAGGTTTTGTCGGAAAGTTGCTGACGAAACTTGGTGGTATCGGTGTCGATCGCACCAAGCCGAGTGCTTTTACCGACCAAATGGCTGAACTCATCAAAACCCGAGGAAAATTCCATCTTGGTATCACACCCGAGGGTACCCGCAAAGCGAACCCCAAATGGAAAAAAGGGTTTTACCACATCGCTGTGAAAGCCAATGTGCCCATCACATTGGTAAAGATCGATTACGGCAAGAAGTTGATGAGCATTTTTGAAGTTTTTGAACCTACCGGCAACGAGCAGGCCGACATCTTTGCCATCCAGCAAAAATACGTGGGTGTAACCGCAAAAAATCCCAAAAACTTCGTTCTCCCGTCAAAACCTCTGGTAAAATGAGAATCAGCCTGATTCAGAGCGACATCATCTGGGAACACAAAAACGCCAATCTCCTTTTTTACGAAAGTCTGCTTTCTGGACTCACAGGCAAGACCGATCTGGCCGTCCTTCCTGAAATGTGCACCACCGGTTTCAGCATGAATCCGGAATTGTTGGCTGAAACCATGGAAGGAGAAACCATTACTGCCTTTACGCGCATGGCCGCCAATTTTGGTTTCGCCATTGCCGGTACATTTATTGGTACAGAGGCTTCAACTTGCTACAACCGAGCTTTCTTTATCCAACCTAACGGACAGGTGGACTTCTACGATAAAAAACACTTGTTCCGAATGGGTGATGAAGGGCTTCATTATTCGTCGGGAAATACTCAAAAGATTGTAACCTACCTGGGCTGGAACATCCGATTGGCCGTTTGTTACGAACTGCGATTCCCGGTTTGGCTCCGCAATGTGAAAAATAACTACGACCTGCTGTTGATTATGGCTAACTGGCCCGAATCTCGCCAGCATGTCTGGACCAGCCTGTTAACGGCGCGTGCGCTTGAGAACCAAGCTTACGTCTGCGGGGTGAATCGTGTCGGTACGGATGCAAATGACATCGTATACTCAGGCGGGTCCATGCTGGTCAATGCCTATGGTACCACCCTGACCGATTCGGAACAGGAAGGTGTCTGCATTCAGACTCTCGACCTTAATCTAGAGGAGCTGCACCGTTTTCGCAAGAAATTTCCAGTCTGGAAAGACGCTGATTCTTTCGATTTGCGCTAACACAGAACCGATTCTAAGGTTCCAGCCTTATTTTGTTCGCTTGAACGAAATGTATTTCGGCACCATCGGAACATAATCTCCCCGATCCCATAACGTGCTGGTAATCATAAGGTCAGCACTGTAACGGTTGCAAGCGATGGGTACATTATGGATGCGGCACTGACGCAACAACATCTGAATGTCTGCTTCATGCGGTTGGGGGTTCAGGTCATCAATCAGGAAAACGGCCAAGTCAATTTGTTTGCGTACCACCAGTGCGGCAATTTCGGCATCTCCGCCCAACGGACCTGAGTTCATGCAGGTGATTTCAACATTGACACCTTGGGTTTTCAATGCCTTCTCAACGAGGCCACCCGTGGTTCCTGTGCATACAATGTGGTGTGCTGAAAGAAAATCGGAATTGTAAATGGCCCACTCAATCATGTCTGCCTTGCGCTTATCGTGGGCTACCAAGGCGATTGTTAGCTTCTTATGCATTCTATTTTGAATTGTTAGTAAACATTTCGGTACAAAGGTACGCCCTTTATAACCCGAATGTTCTTGCTAAAGTGAAATGTCATTGATTTGTAATGTGCTCCGTGAGCTTATCCAACAGGTTAGCCAGTTGTATGTTGTTGATTTCCAGCAGTGGAGCGTTTGCCAGTATTTCTGTGGCCGATTGGATGAACGGTGCATCCGACAGCAGTTCATTTCCGCAGTTTTCAATCAGATCCCTTAACGCTTGTACCGTCAATTCCAAATGAAATTGCAAGGCAAGTGTCTTATTTCCAAACATAAAAGCTTGGTTCAAACATGCTTCCGATTTCAGCAGATGTTCTGCTCCGGCTGGAATGCCAAACGTGTCACCGTGCCAGTGGAAAACAGGTGTTTCGGAGCTGAATCCATCAAGCAGCGGGTAGTTTTTGCCCACTTCCGTTTTTTGTATGGGGAACCAGCCGATTTCCTTAATATTGTTTGGAGTTACAGGTGCACCCATGGCGGAAGCAATGAGTTGCGCTCCAAGGCAAATGCCCAGGACAATCTTGCCCGATTCGATGCAGGTGCGGATGAAAGCTTTTTCGGCCACCATCCAAGGATACTTGCTGTCTTCGTTGACACCCATCGGACCGCCCATGACGACCAAAAAATCCAACTCTTCCAAAGTGGGTAAGGCTTGTTTTTCGTCGAATCGGGTCGTCTTGAAGGCATGGCCTTCCATAGTCGCCCAGTCTTTTATGTAAGCTGGACCTTCGAAAGAAACATGCTGGAAACAGTGTATGCGAAGCTGTTTCATAATAAATCGCTACTTAAAAAAATTGGCAACCTTCAAAGCAAAAACGTTTGTCTTTCATGCTTCAGGTTGCAATCATCAAGTATTAATGCAAAAATAAGCATTAATTTGTTGAAAGTAGGACTATGGAACGAATTTGTTGTTAATTTTGGTGTCGTCTAAAACCTTTATTTCGTTTGCTTCCGGCAAAAATCATGAACATAAAGCAATTTTTCTGGCTGTTGCTACCCTTTTTGACTTGTCTGAACCTGGAGGCTTCAGACAAGGATTCATTAAATTTTCAAACGCAAATTTCGATTTTCGGATTGTATAATCCTTCAAATAGTTACACGTTGCTGGCTGGAGGAATGGTTGTTCCTCAAATCGATTATCTACGTGACTTTTCCGATGATAGGCGCATCAGCGCTGAAGTATCGGGAAGATTCAATTTCAATATGGGTTTTAATCCCTTCGAAAACTACGAGGTGCAAGACCCAGAAACCTCTGCGCGATTATACAGAGCGTGGGTTCGATTTTCCACTCAGCGAAATGAGATTCGATTGGGATTGCAACAACTAAACTTCGGTTCAGCAACGTTGCTACGACCCTTGCAATGGTTCGACGGATTGGACCCGACGGATCCACTGAGGATGACAAACGGCGTCTGGGGCGTTTTGGACCGCATCTATTTTGAGAACAACTCCACCCTTTGGTTGTGGGGACTTTACGGAAATACAGACCGTAGAGTATGGGATCGATATCAGATTCAGTACAAATTGCCTGAATTCGGTTTCCGTTTTCAGCATCCGGTTCCGAGCGGCGAAATGGCCTTGTCAACGAATTATCGATTTTTGGAAAGTGACAGGAACACCATTTATGCGTGGCGTGGACAGGAAACGAAAATCGGTTTGGATGGAAAATGGGATATTGGCCCTGGCATCTGGTTTGAGAACAGCTACCAATTCAACTCCCAGGCCAGCCCCTTCAAGCAGGGTTGGAACTTGTTGACCGTTGGTGCTGACCTGACACCCGAAGGTTTGGATGGTCTTTCATTTAGTGCCGAGCATCTTTTAAGTACGGCTTTTTCTACCGAAATGGATTATCTGAATACAGCGAATATGAGTGCCTTATCTGCTTCTTGGTCAATCAACATTTTCAACCGATTGAGCGGATTTGTCTTGTACAGCTGGGATACCAATTATTTTTTTCGTTACTTGACCTGGAGTGCCGATTTTGATAAAAGCTCTTTTTATCTGATCGGTTACTGGAACCCGAATCTATCCACGATCCAGTTGCCAATCGGCTCAAGTTCAGGTTCCTTTTCAGGCTTCGGCCTTCAACTGATGTATGTCCTCCATTTGTAATACGTTACACCCATGAATGAAATCATCCAAATCAAAAATCTTGTAAAACGCTTTCCCGTAGGAAAGGATTTTTTTACAGCATTGAACGACATCAACCTGAACTTTACCCAAGGTGAATTCGCCGGATTCACCGGTCCCAGCGGTTCGGGCAAGACCACGCTGCTCAACATCATCGGTTCGCTGGACAGCCCGTCAGAAGGCAGTTGCACGGTGATGGGGCAAGATGTGGCACTTTTAAGCAACCGAGAGGCAGCGTTGCTGCGTAACCAGCACATCGGTTTTATCTTTCAGACCTACAACCTATTGCCCGTGTACACCGTCTTTGAGAACGTGGAATTCGCACTTCTGCTTCAAAAAATGACTGCATCAGAACGGCGGAAAGCAGTATTGGAGGCGCTCGAATGGGTTGGCCTTACGGATAAGATGAAATCCCGTCCCAACATGCTTTCAGGTGGAGAAAGCCAGCGCGTGGCCATTGCCCGCTCCATGGTCAAAAAACCGGAGATTGTCTTGGCCGACGAACCCACCGCCAACCTGGACTCCAAAAATTCACACCACATCCTGCAAACGATGAAAAAGCTGAACGAGGAACTCAACGTGACCTTCCTCTTTGCCACGCACGATGAAAAGGTGATGAAATACCTGCGGCGCATCGTTTCGCTGGAGGACGGCAAAGTTGTTTCAGATCGCATAACCGGATAAAGCCATGATTGCCTTTAAACTCGCTTACCGTAATTTGATGGGTGCCGGACTTCGTACCTTTCTGAACGTTAGTGTGTTGTCTTTCGCATTTGTCCTGATCATCTTTTTTAACGGGATGATGGACGGTTGGCACCGTGAAAGCCGCATCGACACCATTGCTTGGGAAGCCGGTCAGGGTCAGCTCTGGCATCCGGCGTTGGACCTATACGACCCATTGACGCTCCAAGATGCACACGCAGCATTGGATAAAAAAGCATTAGCCTTGGTTCAAGACGGACAGCTCACTCCGATTTTGGTCATCCCTGCCACAGCTTATCCGCAAGGTCGCATGGAAGGAATTCTGTTGAAAGGCATCGATCCGTCACAGAAAATTCTGGATTTGCCTTCAGCTAAGCTGATGAAAACGAATGCCTGTTACGGCATGATCGGAAGTCGGGCTGCCAAAAACATGAAACTGAAAGCTGGTGACCGTTTGTTGATTCGCTGGCGAGACATACACGGCACGTTCGATGCCAAGGAAATCATATTGGCCGAAGTTTTTCAAAGCAACGTTGCCTCCGTCGATAACGGTCAGGTTTGGTTGCCCATCGACACGCTCCGAGCAATGACCAACATGCAGGGACAAGCAACGTTCCTGGTTTCCTCCAAAGCGTACGCAGGTGGCGATTTGGGCGAATGGAAATGGAAAGACCTGAATTTCTTGCTCTTGGATCTCGACAACATCGTCAAAGCCAAGAAAACGAGTGGGACAATCATGCAGATGCTGTTGCTTTTCATCGCCTTGTTGGCCATTTTTGACACTCAGGTATTGTCGATTTTCCGCCGACAAAGGGAGATTGGCACGTATATTGCATTGGGCATGACCCGCTGGCAAGTAGTGGGTATTTTTACGGTAGAGGGCGCCGCATACAGTGTCCTTGCGGCAATCGTAGGCGCTGTCTGGGGAATACCATTGATGCTCTACATAGCCCATACCGGAATCAATTTCGGAGTGGACGACATCGGCATCACCATGCGAAGTGTGATTTATCCGTATTATAGCTTTTGGCTTATTGGGAGTACCATCATCTTGGTCATTCTTGCCGCTACCATCGTTAGCTACCTGCCTGCACGGCGCATCGCAAAAATGAAACCTACCGACGCACTTAAAGGAAAACTGCAATGATCAAATTCTTATTTCGAGGCATCTTACGTGATAAAAGCAGAAGCCTGCTTCCCATCATCATTGTATCCATCGGTGTTTTCCTCACCATTGTCATGATTGGTTGGATGAACGGTGTTTTTGGGGACATTGTCGATATCAACGCCAATTTCACGACCGGTCATGTGAAGGTGATGACGCGTTCGTACGCTGAAAACGAAAACCAGTTGCCCAACGATTTGGCTTTGCTGGATGTGAAGAACCTCACCGATTCCCTTCGGCAGGAACATCCGGACATGATCTGGGTGCAACGCATCCGTTTCGGTGGACTCATCGATGTGCCCGACAGCAAAGGCGATACCCGCAGCCAGGGTCAAGCCATCGGTACGGCGCTGGATTTGTTTCATCCCGAATCGGGAGAGTTGGAACGCATGAACATCCGAAAATCGCTTCAGAAAGGCGTCGTCCCCACCAAACCCGGTGAAGCGCTCATCAGTGACGAATTCGCCACCCGATACCACGTGGCCGTTGGCGACAGTTTCACCTATTTTGGAACCACCATGAACGGAAGCATGGCTTTTAAAACGTTCATCGTAAGCGGTACGGTTACGTTCGGCACGTCCATCATGGACAGAGGGGCCCTAATCATTGACCTGACGGATGCCAGACTGGCTTTGGATATGGAAGATGGTGCAGGAGAAATTTTAGGTTTCCTTCCTCAAAACGTGTATGACGAAACCTTGGCCAAAGAAGTGGAAACGGCTTTCAATGCCAAACACAGTCGTCCCGACGATGAATTCTCGCCACAAATGTTACGCCTAAGTGAACTCAACAGCATGGGGCAATACATCGCTATTGCCGAAAACATCAGTTTCATCATGATTTTCGTCTTTGTGCTGGGCATGGCCGTAGTTCTCTGGAATACCGGATTGTTGGGCGGTTTGCGCCGCTACAACGAGTATGGTCTGCGGCTGGCTTTGGGTGAGGAAAAGAAGCATATTTACAGAAGCTCGCTGGTGGAAGCCGTGCTCATTGGTTTCCTTGGGTCATTATTTGGAACTGTCCTCGGGTTGATTGTAGTCTATACCCTCCAAAACCATCCTCTGGACGTGAGTGGCATGACGGGCAAAGTCACCATGCTGATGCCGCAAACCTACAGGGCTATTGTCTCGCCCAGCCTGTTTTACATCGGTTTTATTCCTGGCCTTGCGGCGATGGTGTTGGGTAATGCCCTGGCAGGCAGAGCCATCTACAAAAGAAAAACGGCAGAGTTGTTTAAGGAGTTGGAAGTTTGACCGAATGTAGAATGCTGTCAACAAGTATCGGGAAAATCCACGTTTGGTCTTTCCGATTAAAAATGGCGAAACCTTGGTTCGAAGTTTGTCCGTTGTCCCACCATACGGTAGGAATCTTCCTTTTGGCGGCAGCTTTTACAAAATAGGCGGCATGGATGGCTCTATCCTGGGTGTTGTTCTTATTGACTGAACCCCATTCCCCAATTACGACGGCTATACCCTTGCTGATGAAACGTTTGTAATAGTAATCCATGTCCTTGTCAACGGCTTGTTGGTCGGAAGGGCTGCCCCAGGTGTTGCTGCCTGGATTTTGCATGCTGAACGAATAAGGGCCGTAATTGTGGATGGAAACAATAACGTGAGAGTCGTTGTCAGGGATTTCAAACGCATCCAATGCAACCGCCGAACTGTTTGCCGCATAAGCTGGGCACATGATGAACCGTTTGGCATTGTTGCCACCCGTCTTTCGAATGGCTCTAAGAGCTGTCAGATTCAGTTTATTAACCATTTCGCGTCCCTCCGCAGTTCCACCCGTCCATTCTTCGGGTGTGTTGATGAGACGTGGTTCGTTCATGGTTTCAAAAATCAAGTGGTCGCCATAGGCTTTGAAATGGTTGGCGATTTGTGTCCAAAGTTTGGATAGTTGTTCTTCAACAGCTGCTTTGTCCACCAAAGTCGGTTTCAGCCACGATCCAACCTGCTTTTTGTTGAAATCATCGTGGTGTACGTTCAAAATGACAAACAGATTGTTCTTAAAGGCGTAATTCACAACGGTCTCCACCCTTTTCAACCAGGCGGAATCGATCGTATAATGAGGTGCCGGACCCAAATGGGGGTACCACGTGGTGGGTATTCGTATCGATTTGAATCCTTTCTGGCCGATTGCATCGATCATTGCCTCGGTGGTCATCGGATTGCCCCAACTGGTTTCTCCGTTGGGAAAGGCATCCAAGGTGTTGCCAAGATTCCAACCTTGACCCATTTCGGCGGTGAATTGCAGGGTCGAGATGTTTCGTATTTCTGAATAGGCTGTGTTTGCTGAAACTGTTATCCAGTAGGGCATGACGAACAATACGATGTAAAGAAGGTTTTTATTCATGGTTGGCTTTTCTATTTTTCTCTATGGTACAAAAATAAGTTTTTTTATCTAACTTCGTGTTCGGATCAGGTTAGGAAGTCAATCCCTTTTACAATCGCATCTGGTCTCTAATGGAATACCGAGATGAAACAATTAAATCTTTTGCTGGCCGTCTGTATGCTTGTTACAGCTAGCTTCGTATCTGCACAGGATGCCAAAACCATTCTTGCCAAGGTGGACCTAAACATGGCGTCCAAAAACCGAATTTTCGAATCGACCATGATCGTACACGGTAAACGGGCAAGCCGCAGCATGACAGCTCGTTCCTACTCCGTGGGCGAACAGAAATCGTTCACCGAATACCTGAGTCCGGTTCGGGAACAGGGCACCAAGATGCTCAAAGTGGGCAATCAGCTCTGGATTTATTCGCCATCCACCGACCGTACCATCTTAATTTCCGGGCAGATGCTCCGCCAGTCGGTGATGGGTTCCGACCTTTCGTACGAAGACATGATGGAGGACAACAAGCTCACAGAGAAGTACAAGGCCGAAACCGTTGGTTCAGAAGTAATTGACGGCAGGAAATGTTACGTACTGGAACTCACTGCGATAGTAGCCGATGTCAATTATTATAGACGCAAGACTTGGATTGACAGTGAACGCTTCGTACCCTTGAAGGAAGAACTGTTCGCAAAAAGCGGTCAGCTTCTCAAGCAAACACTTTTGAGTGGTGTCAAGCAGGTTCAAGGCCGTTGGTTTCCTACGGTGATCAATTACAAGGATATGTTGAAAGCAGGTGACGGAACAGAATTCCGCATGACGAGCATCCAGTTCGACCAAGTCATTCCGGACTACATATTTTCAAAAGCTGCATTGAAAAAATAAGAATGGCCAAAAAGAAACCCGTACTTCAACTATTTTCTGCCGATACCACCACCGAGCTTTTGCTACCGTTGGTGGACAGCGGCATCTCAGCCGGATTCCCAAGTCCAGCCCAAGATTATTTGGACCTTCGGCTCGACTTGAACAAGGAGCTGATTTCAAACCCTTCGTCCACGTTTTTCGGTCGTGTAAAAGGCCAATCCATGAAAGATGCTGGCATTCTTGACGGGGATATTCTGGTCATTGACAAATCGTTGAATCCACAGGACGGCGATACTGCTGTTTGCTACATCGACGGCGAATTCACACTGAAGTTCATCCGGATCGAAAAGGATGCCGTCTATCTTGTACCTGCCAACCCCGCTTTCGAGCCCATCAAAGTGACTGAGGAAAATAACTTCTTAATATGGGGCATCGTGACCTACACCATTCAGGACCACAAACATCGTCAGCGGAAATAATATGTGCTTCATGTCCCGCCTCACGGTTTCAGCCAGTGAACTAAAATCAAGGTTTCAGGTTGATTTGGACGATCCGGAAGATCGTTGGCAACCAGCTATGGAATTTAGTGCATTCGTGCACCCGAAGATGCCGGTCGTGGCCAGCAACAAGCCGGACAAACTGCAGTTTTTCGAATGGGGACTGATGCCTTCTTGGGCGAAGGACAAGACCTTGCAAAACAATACCCTGAATGCCCGCATAGAAACCCTCCACGAAAAACCTTCTTTCAAAAACGTGCTCAACAACCGTTGCCTAATACCCGCCGACGGGTTCTACGAATGGCAATGGTTGGACGAGAAGGGCAAGAACAAACAAAAATACCTGCTCACCGTCGATGATGAGGACCTCTTCGCCTTCGCCGGCCTTTGGAGCGCATGGGCAGACCGCAGCACGGGTGAGCTGCTGGAAACCTACACCATCATCACCCGCCCTGCCAACGAACTTATGGCGAGAATCCACAACAGCAAGCAGCGCATGCCCTGGATACTGCCCCGCAAGGACGAAAACGACTGGCTTCGTGGCAAGGAGCTGGCTTTCAACGATGTAAACTTGAAGGCTGAACCCTTGGCCCAAAAGCCCATCATCACACAAGCATCCCTATTTTAAAAATGTACGCCCTTGTCGATTGCAACAATTTCTACGCCTCCTGCGAGCGCGTGTTCAACCCCAGTCTGAACGGGGTTCCCATCGTCGTGCTCTCCAACAACGACGGCTGCGTGATTGCGCGTTCCAACGAGGCAAAATTGTTGGGCATTCCCATGGGCGAACCGGCTTTCAAGATGAAGGATGTGATTGAGCAGCACGGGGTGGCCGTTTTCTCGTCCAATTACACCTTGTACGGTGACATGTCGGCCCGAGTGATGCAAACGCTTCAGACCTTCGTGCCCGACATGGAGGTCTATTCTATCGATGAGGCTTTCCTAAATTTTCAGGGTTTCGAGCATCTCGATTTAGCTGCATTTGGAAGGAAGATCGTTCGTGTAACGACCAAAAACACAGGCATTCCAGTGAGCATTGGCATCGCACCCACCAAGACACTGGCCAAGGTGGCCAACAAGTTTGCCAAAAAATACAAGGGCTACAAAGGCGCCTGCGTCATCGATACGGAGGAAAAACGCATCAAGGCGTTGCAGAAATTTGCCATCGGCGACGTTTGGGGCATAGGCCGGCGGTATGCCAAACTGATGGAATACAACGGTATACACACCGCCTACGATTTCACCCAACGGCCTGCATCCTGGGTGCGAAAGAACCTGACCGTGGTAGGCGAGCGCATGTGGAACGAACTGCGGGGCATACCGTGCATTGAATTGGAGAACCAGCCTTCTACCAAAAAACAAATCTGCACATCGAGGAGTTTCGGTAGCAAATTGACAGAATTCGCCGATATCGCCGAAGCGGTTTCCAACCACGCGGCCTCCTGTGCTGCCAAACTGCGCCGACAGCATTCCTGCGCGGCTGGCATGCTGGTTTTCATCATGACCAACCCCTTTGCCGAGCGCGATCCGCAATACGTCAACAGCAGGCATTTCAAACTTTCCGTTCCGACCAGCGACACCAGTGAAATCATCAAACATGCTAAATGGCTGTTGGGTGAAATCTTCAAAAAAGGCTATTCTTACAAGAAGGCCGGCGTCATTATCACCGAAATCGTGCCCGACGCTCCCATTCAGGCAGATCTGTTCGATACGGTGGATCGCGACCGTCAGAAGCGGCTCATGAAAGCCATCGACTCCCTCAACGACGGCTACGGCACCAACAAAGTCCGCAGCGCGGCACAAGGATATAGCAAGAAGTGGAAACTCAAGAACGAACAACTTTCACCCTGTTATTCGACCAAGCTTTCGGACATCATCGAAGTGAAAACGGGCGAAGAAACTCCGTGAGCGCTTGTTTTCCTAGATGTTAAGTTTGCGAATGAAGTAATAAAGCCGTTCCTTTGTCCTCATATTTCATAGTACAATATGGTAGTCCTTTTCAAAGGTTATAACAATCACAGCAACAGGCTGTTACAGGCGATTCATCTGGACGCTTTCTGCATGGAGCACGGCTTGGAATTTTATAACCCGAGTTTTTGGAGGATGAAGGGTCTGTACGGCATCAAAGGCAAACCTATGGATGCTGTCGTTTGGTCTTTGCTGTGTACCTTGAACAAAATTCATCTGCTACCCAAAATAAAGTTCAACCAAGGAGGAATGCAGGAAAAGTACGAACAAATGCTACAGCAAAAGAAGCTGGTTTTTGTTCATGGCTGGCGTTTCAGAAACTTTGAACTGACTGAAAAATACCAGAAGGAGCTGGTTGCCAAATATTCCGTCTTGCCCGAATTGTACGAAACAAACGAACTGTATCAGAAGGTTCTGAATACTGATCGTTCCGCCTACAATTTAGTTGGCGTACACGTTCGTAAAGGGGATTACAGAACTTGGAAAAATGGCATCTATTTCTTCGAGGATACTGTTTATCAAGCTTATATGAATAATATGGATGCGGCACTCAGCAAAGCGACCGGAAAGCAGACAATGTTCCTAGTCTTTTCAAATGAAACACTTCAGATTCAGCCGTCCGAAACAGTCCTAATCTCCAAGAATCCATGGTATGTGGACCAGAAAATCATGAGTCTGTGCGATTACCTCATCGGGCCACCCAGCACATTTACGCTTTGGGCCAGCTACCTTGGAAATGCACGGTACTACCAAATCACGGACGATTCAGGGAAAATCAAACTGGACGAATTCGTATCAAGTAAAGGTTAAGCTTACCAATTATCGGTTCTGAAGTTCGGAGCCCACAGCCCATCCTTGTTGGCTAGACTGGCCGGCGGATTGGTGCCCCAGCAATACCGGACGGCAACTGGCTTCGGAACAGCTGGATTCCATACCACAATGGTTTTGCCTACGAATTTGGCTTGAGCCCAACGGAAAACCTTGTCCTCTCCTGCAATGGCGAAACCAGTCAGCTTGTCACACCAAGCTACGAAATCCTCCTTGTTGGGTTTGAAGAACAACTGGATCGAATCACCTTTCACTTGATAATGATCGTACATGGGGCCTGAGGCCTCGATATCCTCTCCATAAGCCTTGGCCTGTGCGGCAACCGCCAAACGGTAACCGATTTCCTGCTTGTTTTTGGGATGAATGTTTGTCGGGTCATTGCCTGCGTTCTCAATGGCCACTATCATAGCGGTATTTGGTACCGACAAGTTCTGCACCTGCGCCTCCCGAACCAGCATCATGCTGCCGTTCTCTACCGGTTTCGACATCGCTTTTCCATAATTGGCCAATTGGACGTATATAAAGGGGAATTCTCCCTGGCCAAAATGATCCCGCCAGTCACCGATGAGCGTTTCCATGATTTCCCGGTATTCCTTGGCAGAAGGGCCGTTGGATTCACCCTGATACCAGAGTGCACCTCGGATGGCATACGGAAACAAAGGAGCGATCATGCCGTTGTAGCAAACGTATGGGTTGTGTTGATCAATGCTGGGATCGGGGTTCTTCGGAGCCTTTGGTTTCTTGGCGGTCGCATCACCTGCTGAAGCCGCCAGCGCAGCCAAGTCGCCGCTGTATTTTTTCATCTGCTCCCGATAGGCAGGCATCAATTTAGCGCTATCGGTGGTGAATTTTGTCCATTTTTCCTGATAGCCATCCAACAAGTAGTTCATATTGGGATGCGCTTGCAGGTGTTTTTCGCTGATCCAACTTTCGGCGGTGCTGGCTCCAAAGGCTGAAGTGATCAGTCCGAAGGGAATGCCGTATTTGTCGTACAGGTTTTTGGCAAAGAAATAGGCGGCAGCCGAAAAATGTCCGACCGTTTTCGGAGAACAAACTTCCCATTTCCCGACTACTTCTTCTTGAATCTCATTATTGGGTGTGAAATCCACGTCGAACACCCTGATTTTCGGGTAGTTGGCGCCGGCCACTTCTTCTGCTTCGTTGTCCACGCCGCACCAATAGCGGTCTTCCTTGGACACCGTCATGTCCATGTTGGATTGGCCGGAACAAAGCCAGACCTCACCTATATAGATGTCTTGAATGAAAACAGAGTTCTTTTTGCCTTTGATGACCATGTTGAACGGGCCACCGGCTGGCAACGATTTTAACTTTACCATCCATTTTCCCGATTTGTCGGCTTTAACAGCCGTTTTCAAGCTGTTGAAAAGCACAGTCACCTTTTCACCCGGTTTGGCAGTGCCCCATACAGGAATGGGTTTGTCGCGCTGAAGCACCATGTGCTCACTGAATAGGTTGGCCGGTTTCACCACGGCAAAAACAGGCAGGGCAGCCAAGAGCATTCCAACCAGAAACAATCCTTTGAAAACCTTGTTCATAGCGTTAAAGTATTTTACGGTTTTTCAACCAATCGATGTACAATCCTTTCCAAGCTTCGTGGTAATGGAACGTCTCGCGGAATCCCCAACCGTGGCCGCCCTCTGGGAAAATGTGCATGGAGGCTGGAATTTTGTATTTTTTGAGAGCAGCATAAAAGTCAAAACTGTTTTGTGGCGGAACCGCACTGTCATCGTCGCTCAAGAAAAGCAGGGTGGGAGGGGTGTCCTTCGTTACCTGCAGTTCGTTGGAATAATAATCGACGGAATCCCTTTTGTATCCAGGTCCAAGCAGGTTCTCCCGGGAGCCGGCATGGGTAACGCTTTCCTGCATGGAAACCACCGGATAGAAAAGGATCATGAAGTCGGGCCGGCAGCTGAAGGAACTCAAAGGGGCTGGTGCTGGGGGCACTGGTTTTTTGCCTTTTGCAGGTGGCGCTACCGGTGGAACTGGCGTCCCCAAATCAAAATGCGTTCCAAGCGTGGAAGCCAGATGTCCGCCAGCCGAGAAGCCGCTGACACCAATTTTTGAAGGATTCAATTTCCATTCGCCAGCGCGGCTGCGGATGATGCGCATGGCCTGTTGGGCATCTTTCAAGGGTATGAAGGCATGTTTGTTGGGAAGTCTGTATTTAAGCACGAATGCATTGATGCCCAGGCTGGAAAGCCATTCGCCGAACTGTGATCCTTCATGGCCTGCAGCTTGCCTAGCGTAACCACCACCTGGTATCACCAAGATGGTCACGCCTGTATTTTTGGCAGAATCGGCCGGGAAAAACTTCATGGAGGGCACGGAAACATTCTCCACACGATCGTTCTGAGTCACCTCGGCTACGGTGATTCCATTGCTTTCGGGTACGCCGTCGGGCCAGATAAAGATGACTTCGCGTTCAGCCGCTTGCAAAAAAAACGAGGTTAGAAAAAACAGGCAAAAAAGTACGTTTTTCATGAATGAAGGGTTTATGGAGTAGACGGCCACTAAAGTACGGCTTTTGGTTATAACGGACAAAAAATCCTCAGCGTATTTCTGCCGATCGAAAACTATCCCGATACTGAGTGGGTGTTTTTCCGACCAGTTGCTTGAACAACCTATTGAAATACGGAATGTTCTCAAAAGCCAGCGAACAGGCGATGTCCTTAACCGGCGCATCGTTGATGACCAGCCTCAATTGAGCGTTCTCAATCTTTTTTCGGTTGATGTAATCGATGGGTGTATCGTTCATTTCTTGCTTGAACAAGCGGGTAAAATGGTCGTCCGAAAGAAAGCATCGATCCGAAAGGTCGCTGATGCTGATTTTTTTTCCGATGTTCTCGCGGATGTATCTCAAGGCTTTAACTATTCGGGAGTCTTCCGTAACAATCAATTTTTCAGCTCGTTCCAGAAAACGGGCAAGCAGTTGTAACAAGATGCCATTGGTTTCAGTCCGTACTGGAAACGAGGTCTGGGCGGTCGAAGCCAGACTTTTTAGGAAGCCAGCGCTGTTGTCGTACGAAACTGGATCGTAAAGGGCCAATCCTTTGCCTGGATTGATGGCCAAAAGCCTTTGAAGCAACTGCATATCGAGTTCAGTCGCTGGAACTTCCAGCGGAAAGCGGAATTGTTCGAAAATGCGCGTCGTATCGGTATGGTTTTCGCTCACATGAAGGTAATACAAGGAAAAATGCCGGTCGCAGCTGTCATTATGCAGTGAAAAGGGCGGAATCAGGTACAAGTGACCTGGTGTAAGTCGTTGTTCCACACCTTCCACCGTCATGCAGGCTTCCCCTTCGGCCACCAGATAAATCCGGAAGAACGGGCTTTTGATGTTCCTAAAATTCCAATCCCCTTCGTGGACAGCCTGCCCAGCGTTCAGTAGCATCAGGTTCAGCGATTCTTTTTCCATGACGATTCGTTTGCAACAAAAGTATGAAATTCCGATCAAGTTCTCTACATTTGCGACTTAACCTGAATGTCGAGAACCACGACTACACTTATGAAAAAACAAAGCATCCTCAGTACCCCCAACGGGAAAACATTTCTCTTGCCTTTTCTGCTCATTTCCAGTTTGTACTTGCTTTGGGGTTGCGCCCACGGCATGCTCGATGTGCTTAACCGTCATTTTCAGGGCTGCTTTGACATGAATAAGGCTCAATCGGGCTTCGTGCAGTTTTCCACCTACATCGCCTATTTCATCATGGCCATTCCGGCTGGTCAGATCTTAAAGAAACTGGGTTACAAAAAAGGGATATTTGTAGGTTTGATGATGTTTGCGATTGGTGCTTTGGCCTTTGTTCCTGCTGCATTCGCCAATTCTCCCACGCCTTTTATGGCCGCCTTGTTTTTTCTTGCTTGCGGCCTTTGCATCATCGAAACGGGTGCCCATCCCTACGCCACCGTGCTCGGACCTCCTGAAAACGCGGCACAGCGCATCAATGTGGCCGCCGCTTTCAACGGAGTGGGTTGGATCATAGGACCACTTATTGGCGGAACCCTCATTTTTGGTGCCGAAGCTGGCGATGCAATGGCCACGGCCAAACCCTACGTTCTGGTTGGTGTTGTGGTACTCATCGTTGCCATTGCCCTGCTTTTTGTGAAAATGCCCGAGATCGTTCCTCCAACCGAAGAAGAGGAGCTGGGTGTTAACGTTGCACCGATATCCATCTGGAAACGCAAAAGCTTTGTTCTAGCTGTTGTGGCACAGTTTCTTTATGTTGCCGCTCAAACCGGCATCTTCAGTTTTTTCATCAATTATGTGCTTGAACTCTATCCCGGTTTGAGCAACTTGGATGCTTCACGGATGCTCAGCCTTGGAGGGATGGGCCTTTTCCTCGTTGGTCGACTCACCAGCAGTTGGTTCATGCGTTGGGTGAAACCAGCCCGTTTGCTGGCTTATTTTGCCATTGCTGCCGTCGTATGCATGGTGCTGGTAGTTTTGTCCGTAGGAACCCTTTCTTTCGTGGCTCTCTGCTTGTCCATGTACCTGATGTCCATGATGTTTCCAACCATTTTCGCCTTGGGTGTGCATGGTCTCGGTGTCAAGACCAAGCAGGCTTCCTCCTACATCGTGATGGGTGTGGGTGGTGGAGCTGTTTCTCCATTCTTGATGGGCTACATTGGAGAATCCAACATGGCCTTGGGTTTCCTTGTTCCGCTGGTTTGTTTCCTATTCATCGCATACTACGGATTGTCCCAGTATTCTTCTAGCAAACAGCACTAACTCCGAAAAGTGTTGAAGAACATATTTTTACAAACCATTTTTATGATAACTTTGCTTAATCGTGACAGCACAGTTCAGCACAGTGGTTCCAGTATTATTGACGTTAGCAGCCATGGTGAGATTTGACATAATAAATTCCAATATAGAATGACCAAGTATCCAAAAGTAGGGATTCGTCCCATTATCGACGGGCGCCAGGGCGGTGTCCGTGAAAGTCTGGAAGACCAGACCATGAATATGGCCAAAAGTGCCGCAGCCCTCATTTCCTCAAAATTGCGTTATCCGGACGGTACACCAGTTGAATGCATCCTTGCCGACACCACCATAGGCCGTGTGCCTGAAGCCGCCGCCTGTGCGGCAAAGTTCGAGAAAGAAGGTGTTGGCCTGACCCTTTCCGTCACCCCTTGCTGGGCCTATGGCACCGAAACCATCGACCTGAATCCCTATTATCCGAAGGCTATTTGGGGTTTCAACGGAACAGAACGACCTGGTGCCGTTTACCTCGCCGCCGCACTGGCCGGTCACGCTCAAAAGGGTGTGCCTGCTTTCGGCATCTATGGTGAAAATGTTCAAGACAATACCGACACCAGCATTCCTGCCGACGTGGAAGAAAAAATCCTGCGTTTCGTGAAAGCCGGTTTGGCCGTCGCTCAAATGAAAGGCAAATCCTATCTGGGCATCGGTGGCCAATGCATGGGTATAGCCGGCTCCGTCGTGGATCCGGACTTTTTCCAGGATTACCTTGGTATTCGAACGGAAGCTGTCGACGAAGTGGAACTGATCCGACGCATTGAAAAAGGCATTTTCGATCCCGAAGAATTCAAGAAGGCCATGGCTTGGACTGTGAAATATTGCAAAGTGAACGAAGGCGATGATTTCAGCGAACCTGCCAAGCAAAGCAGCCGCGAGCAAAAGGAAAAAGACTGGGAATATGTGGTGAAGATGACACTCATCATGCGCGACTTGATGGTAGGAAACCCTCGGTTGAAGGTTTTGGGTTATGCTGAAGAAGCCCTTGGCCACAACGCCATTGCAGCTGGTTTCCAAGGCCAACGCCAATGGACCGACTTCCTCCCGAACGGCGATTTCAGTGAAGCATTGCTTTGTTCTTCGTTCGATTGGAACGGCATCCGTGAAGCTTTTGTGTTAGCCACCGAAAACGACTCCCTGAACGGCGTTTCCATGCTTTTCGGGCATTTGCTCACCAATACCGCCTCCATTTTCTCCGATGTTCGCACCTATTGGAGTCCAGACGCTGTCAAACGTGTCACCGGTTACCAACTCGAAGGCGCTGCCGCCAATGGCATCATCCACCTCATCAACTCAGGTGCCACCTGCTTGGATGCCACCGGTGAAATGCAGAACGCTAAGGGCGAACCCGTAATGAAACAACCTTGGGACATTACCGAAGCCGATGTGCTCAAAAGCCTTGAAGCCACGACCTGGTATCCGGCCAATACCGGCTATTTTCGCGGTGGCGGTTATTCCTCCAACTTCCTGTCCAAGGGCGGCATGCCTGTAACCATGCTCCGTGTGAACCGTATCAAAGGCTTAGGTCCAGTTTTGCAAATTGCCGAAGGCTGGACAGTCAGCATCCCTGATAAGGTTCATGAAACCATCAACGTACGAACCGACCGTACTTGGCCCACCACTTGGTTTGCTCCCCGTCTCAATGCTACGGAACAATTCAAGGACGTCTACAGCGTCATGAACAATTGGGGTGCCAACCACGGTGCCATCAGTTACGGACACATCGGTGCCGATCTGATCACGCTGGCATCCATGCTCCGAATTCCCGTGTGCATGCACAATGTGGATGCGGGTAAGGTTTTTCGTCCCGCCACTTGGAATGCTTTCGGAATGGATGCTGAAGGTGCTGATTATAGGGCTTGTCAGATATTTGGCCCCCTATACAAATAACCTGGATGTCTCAAACTAACGCCAATCTCTGCGTCAATTCTGAAATTTCAATCCTCACGTACCAAAGTACGCTCCGGTATGAAATTCCAAAATTGACTTGACCTTGACGCTATTTTGAAACATCCCCCCTGGAAATCAACAGAGGCCGATCATTTAATTTTGAAAGGACCTCTGTTTTTGTTTTATAACAATTCCTGACCGATTAAATGTTATTGAATGTCGGAATAGTATTAGTACTGTTCCTTCGTGTTTCCTATCTTTGCAACTCAAAAATCCCTTAAAACCTGAAAATCATGAGTGAAACGCTCAAACCCGTCCATCCGGCGTTGGTTCCCAAAGTGACTTTTTACAACGGTTCCCAAATTCCAGTAGTCGGTCTCGGAACATTTGGTTCAGACAATTACAGTCCTGAACAGGTAGCAACTGCCGTTAAGCAAGCTATTGCACTCGGTTACAGGCATCTGGACTGTGCTTCAATCTATGGAAACGAAAAAGAAATCGGAGCAGCCTTGAAGGAGGTTTTCACTGCAGGCATTGTGACCCGCCAAGATCTCTGGATCACTTCCAAAGTCTGGAACAACATGCACAACGACGTGATCGGATCCTGCCAACGTTCGATGGCCGATCTGGGAGTCGATTACCTCGATTTGTATCTGGTGCATTGGCCTTTCCCCAACCACCATGCAACGGGTGTCACCGTCGATTCTCGCGATCCTCATGCGGTTCCATACATCCATGAAAATTACATGAAGACCTGGAGAAGTATGGAGAAACTGGTGGAAATGGGTTTGGTGAGAAACATCGGAACGTCCAACATGACCATCGCCAAAATGCAACTTTTATTGCGAGACTGCCGTATCAAACCGGTGGTGAACGAAATGGAAATGCATCCGCACTTTCAACAACCTGAATTATTTGACTACCTCGCATCCAACGATATCCGTGCCATTGGTTTCTGCCCCATCGGCTCACCAGGTCGACCCGAACGTGATAAAACACCGGAAGATACCATTCCCATGGAAGATCCCATCATCGTTGACATTGCTGATAAACACGGCATTCATCCTGCCTTGGTTTGCGTTAAATGGGCTGCCCAGAACGGACAGATTCCAATTCCATTCTCCGTGAAACCAGAAAAGTTTATGGCCAACTTGCGTTGTGTGACCGAAGATCCGCTCACAAACGAAGAAATGGCAGCCATCAAGACCATCAACAAGCGCAACCGATTCATCAAAGGACAAGTGTTCACCTGGGTTACAGCCAACGATTGGCACGACCTTTGGGACGAAGACGGCATCATCGCAAAATAAATTCTAAAAACAAATACGACAATGGCAACAATGAAAGCAGCCTTTCTGCCCGGTAACAGCACCGTGGTTCTCAAAGATGTTGAAATCCCGGTACCCGGACATGGCGAAGTTTTGATCAAAATGAAATCGTCCACCATCTGTGGAAGCGACATACGCGCCATCTACCGCGAACACCTTGGTAAAGGACCTGAAGGCTACCAAAATAAAGTATGCGGACACGAACCCAGTGGACAAGTCGTCAAATGTGGTCCAGGCTTACGCCGTTTCAAGGAAGGTGACCGTGTGGTCGTCTACCACATTTCCGGTTGCGGCGTCTGCAACGATTGTCGCCGAGGTTACATGATCAGCTGCACCAGTCCCTATCGTGCCGCCTACGGTTGGCAACGCGACGGAGGCATGGCCGAATACATGTTGGCTGAAGAAAAGGACCTCGTTTTGTTACCCGACAGCCTTTCCTATTCCGACGGCGCACAGATTGCCTGTGGGTTCGGAACAGTTTACGAAGGCTTGGAAAAGATTGGCATTTGCGGAAACGACGCGGTGTTGGTGGTCGGTCTCGGCCCAGTTGGCTTGGCTGCTGCCATGCTTGCCAAAGCCATGGGTGCCAGTAAAATAATCGGTGTTGACACCGTACAGGAACGTATGGACATCGCATTCGAAAAAGGTCTGTGCGATCATGTTTTCCTATCTGATAAAGATGCTTTGCAAAAAATACTGGATCTGACCGGTGGTTATGGTGTTGAGCGTTCAGTCGATTGCTCAGGCAACACGCACGGTCGTCAACTGTCCATCCGCGCTGCCCGCAAGTGGGGCAAGATTGTTTTCATCGGCGAAGGTGGTACCTGCGAATTCAACCCGAGCCCTGACATCATTCACGACCAAAAGACCATCTACGGAAGCTGGGTCACCAACATCTGGCGCATGGAGGAACTGGTGGAACGGATCGAACGCTGGGGCATCCATCCCGAAGATTTGATAACAAACAGATTTTCACTTGATCAAGCTGCCGAAGGCTTCGCACTTATGAACGAAGGCAAGTGCGGCAAGGTGGCAATTGTTTATGATGAAGAAATAAAATGATATCTTTGGCGAAACTTTAAAAACGAAGTCATGAGCTGGAAAAAAGAATTCGAAGGAATATTGCCGATGTTGGGGCATCGGAATTGGATTTTGGTGGTAGACAAGGCGTATCCGATGCAAAGTGCCGATGGTATTGAAACCATTTACACCGGTGATAAGCTGATTTCAGTGCTCAAACATGTGCTGAACTGCATTCAGGAGGAACACCATGTAAAGCCCATCATCTACACCGACAAGGAAATGCTCTTCATGCGCGACGACCTAAGCAAAGGTGTTGACGCCTTTAAAGCCAGTTTGGCGCAAACAGTTGCTAAATATAAGATTGAAGTCATTCCGCACGACGAAATCTTCGCCAAACTCGATGAGGCATCCAAGCTTTTCAACGTGCTGGTACTCAAGACAGACTGCCTGATGCCTTACACCTCCGTCTTTTTGGAACTTGATTGCGGCTATTGGTCGGCTGAACGCGAAAAAATCCTACGAGAACGGATTTCCTAAGAACACACATACCTAACATTCTAATACCTAATTCATGTCTGATAAAAAAGAATCTTCCCTGTTGAAACTAAACGGGAAAAGCATGCTAGTGCCATTCATCTTGGTGACCAGCCTCTTCTTTTTCTGGGGTGTTGCCAACAATCTGAATGACACCATGTTGGCCGCATTCAAAAAAATAATGAGCATGTCGGATGTCCAAACGTCCTTCATACAGATGGCCTTTTATGGTGCCTATTTCTGCTTTGCATTGCCTGCAGCTTTGTTCATCAAAAAGTTTTCCTACAAAGCAGGTGTATTGCTCGGCCTCGCCATGTATGCCATCGGCGCCCTGTTGTATTATCCGGCTGGTTTGACCGGCAATTATGCCTTCTACTTGGTGGCCATTTACGTCTTGGCCGGTGGCTGTTCCATTCTGGAAACAACTGCCAATCCGTACATCCTGAGCATGGGTTCCCATGAAACAGCCACCCGCCGACTCAATTTGGCGCAGGCTTTCAATCCATTCGGAGCCATGACTGGCATCGTTCTTAGCATGACCATGATCTTGAATCAGCTTCATCATTCCGACGCTTCCGAGCGCGCCCTTATGTCTGCTGACGCATTGAAAGTAATCCAAACAAAGGAACTGAGTGCTGTTACGTTCACCTATTTGGGCATCGGCGTCGTTCTGGTGGTTATTTTCTTCATCATGCTGTTGTCCAGAATGCCGAAAGGTTCCGATGCCGATACGTCCTTGCATCTTGGTGCCACGTTCAAGCGCCTGTTCAAGAACAAATTGTACAAATGGGGTGTGGTAGCCCAATTCTTTTATGTTGGCGCACAAGTAGGAATATGGTCGTTCACCATCCGCATCGTGATGAAAGAACTTGGCTTGGACGAAACCAATTCAGCTTACATTTTCCTACTTTCCATCGGTTTATTCACGGTAGCCCGATTCTTCTTCACGGCGTTGATGCGCTATGTGAAACCGTCTCTTCTCATCATCGGCGCTTCCATTGCCGCATTTATTCTGACAGGTCTTGTAGTACTTACCCATGGCATGTTCCTGGTGGTTTGTCTGGTGGCAATTTCCTTCTTCATGTCCCTCATGTTCCCGACCATATACGGATTTGCGCTGGACGGTCTGGGTGACGATGCCAAAGTGGGTGCTTCAGGTCTGATCATGGCCATTCTGGGAGGGGCATTGTTGACACCGACACAGGGTTGGGTTTCCGATATGGCTGGCATCAACAATGCCTTTATCGTTCCGATGATTTGTTTCGCAATTGTTGGTGCCTACGGATTGATGGCTAGAAGGGCAGGAGAATAGGTTTCTTTAAGCAGCAAAACATTCTAAAAGACTGCCTCAATACATTGGGGCGGTTTTTTTTTTGGATGTAAAAACGTACAATTAATACAATAACCGTCCAATTTCAACGCAGCTTTCAAAGGATCCTCCTATATTTGGGGATACCTTTAAAAACACGAGCTGTGAAAAAACTTTTTTTATTATTTTTTGTGGGATGCATACTAGCTTTTCCTGTAGATGCTTCGCAAGAAGCCGCTGGTGATACACTCAATCTGGCACTAAAAGCCACTGTCACCACTTCGTTCGTTTCCAGCTGGGAGAAACTTGCAGGCGTCAATGATGGACTGGTTCCTACCAGTTCCTATAGCACCCAGACCGGTGTCGCCTATGGTAACTGGGATGCAAGCAATGGAAAAACCAACTGGGTTCAGTACGAGTGGCCCCAGGCACAACACCTTATATCCACCTCTGTATTTTGGTGGTATGATGGTGCTACTCCTAGTAGTGGAGGTATCACTATCCCAATTACCGCTTATATTACTTATTGGGATGGTTTTGTATGGGTGAATGCCGGTGAAATCGGTAAAGAGGTGGATATGTTCAATACGAAGATTTTTGATATACGCACCAACAAAATACGTATCTATATGGCAGGTACTGTTGCCACCGGTATTTTTGAATGGAAAGCCACCGGAGTTGAAAGTGGACCATGTACTCCAAGTGTGTTGACACCGTATATCAAAGTTGGCAACAAGGAAGTACTTCAAGCCAATGCTGGCTCCGTGATGCTTGGCGATTCTGTGATTTTCGATCCACAGGTAGCTGGTAATGGTACATGGGGATGGTCTGGTCCAAATAATTTGTTGGTTTACAATCGAAAACTAACGCTCAGAAACCTACAACCGGCTCAAGCCGGCACCTATACGGCCAGTTACATCAATGATTGCGGTTCCGTTTCAAAACAGTATTACTACTTGACCGTGGACAGTATCGGCGATCCCGGCGATCCAATGGTATGGCCCAGCTACAATCCTACCCTCAAATACAATTTCAAGGATGAATTCCCGGCATTGGCAATGCCTACCAGAGACAATGTCGATGCTACTCCTGTAGCCGGAACCATTTCTTCCGGTTGGTGGACTTTCAAATGGGGTCCCAAAGCCAAATCGCTCATTGATAGTGCTTGTGTCATTCCCATGCTAGCTCGTTTGAACCAGGATTTTGCCTATTTCCGCGATTCCCTTGGCTGGCCACCGGATAAACGTGTCAAGAATGGATACCGCAGTGCGGTTTATCTTTATGGTTCTGGAATGAATACGGACAACAAAGACAGTACGGCTTTGGGTGGTTGGCAGGGTTCCATCGGCGGCTATCCAATGATCATTGCTTCGTACTATCCCATTTACAGCTTCAGCCCTAAATGCACCTATAACGACAAACTCGCACAGCAGGGCGCCATGGTACATGAAGGCATCCATTCCGTACTAGCCGACCTTCCTGGTTGCAAGAACGCTGCTTGGTTCCACGAAGGTGGAAACACCTGGTTGCAGCAAGAAATGGAATCCAGAAAATCCAACAATTACAGCAGCATGGGTTTTTTAAATGCTGCCTCCTTTATCGCCCCATTCATGCCCATCGAATGTTACACCGGCTGGCTTCAAGACGATTCTTTCGGTGGCCCGGCTGCCGAAGGCGTCAATATGAACAACGCTGCTGGTGCACAACTTTGCACCTGGCGTAATCTGCTTGGTGGTGTACAGTACAGCAATATTTTCCCCACCTTCCTAGGCATGACCTTGGGTTCGGGAAGTATTGCTTGGATTTGGAGAAACTGTCCCACCAGAGTCTTGGAAGGTGTGTCTGCCAAATTAGGTGACCGTGCCATGCGCAGGCTTATTACCGAATACCGTGCCAAACAAGCCACGCTGGACATGGGCAAATGGACCAATGCCACCAAAGCTTTGCTGAACAATAATTTCGGTGGAACCATTCAAGCCGAATGGCAGCCTTCTTGGAAAGCACCAGCCGCATGGTATGCTTCCCCATATGTCCGTACCACCACGAGTCCAACCGGTTTGATCACACCCGAATACAGAACCACCCCCGGATGGTCCGGTGCCAATCAGATTCCGCTTGCTGTGACCGGTAACGAAGTGATCATCAATTTCCAGCCTTTGTCTCCCAACATGACCTGTCAGCTATGTTACCGCACTCGTGCCGGCGCCATTGTCTATAGCAAGGTTGTGAATGGTGGAGATTGTACATTGAAGTTGAACTCAGTACCTGCAAACAACGTTGTCTTTGCAGTCATCTGCAACACCGATTATATTTACGAAGGCGACACCACCCGTAAGAAGCATTTTGATTACCGTCTGCAGAAGGTCAAAGGGGTTACCACTGTAGCCCAATACACAGCCAGATGGTACGATTGGACTCAAACAATTGCTGTTGATGTGGCAACTCCCAAGGCTGCAGTTTCACCTATGACATTCAAGAACCCGATCCAACAAGGTGAAGATTTGAATTTGGTGTTTGAACAGCCATTAACGGCACCCACCGAAATCATCATCCGAAACTTATACGGTCAGGTCGTCTTTAAGAAGTTGGTAGAAGGCACAACAACACTTCAAACCAACAGATACCTTCAATCTGGCATCTACTTGGTTTCTTCAAGAAGCTCAGGCAAGGAGCTAGTACAAAAACTACTAGTCAAATAAAGGAAAGCCCGGGCTGAAAAGTCCGGGCTTGCTTTTTTAAGAGCGTTTTAACGCGACTTTGGTGTAAAGATAGTGGCAGGTTTCGGAGCCTTCATTCCAGTTCCTAGGTAGAAGCTCGGATACGGTGGTTGGTTGTAAGCCGTGTTTTGCCAGGAAATGGCGCAGCGGTACTGAGCATCATGCATCAACGTCACTAGGCGGAGATCCGTTGGAATGGTGGTGCTGAAAATTCGCAATTCCTTGTTGTCCAGTGTACGGAGCATCACTTCTTCCCGCCAGTCACCGAATAAGTCGGCACTCAGGTTTGGCGTAGCCTTGGTTCCGTTGATGGACATGCAGCTGTCTGCTTTGAACAATACCTCATCTTGACCTAATTCCCAGTTCCATTTGAAAATGGTGTTTTTGTCTAGTAATTCACGGTCCGGTGTTCCGTCCCACCAGATGCCAAAATTGCAAGAGCGGGGTTTCTTATCGGAAATCTTCACACCTTTTGAGGAATACAATCCATCGGTAGCCACACTCCAGCTTTCGTAACCCAAGTATCGAGGATCGATGTCGGCAGTCATGCCACGACCTGTGTCACCAGTACCGGGAAGACCCCAAAGAAGTTTGCCTGTTGCTGCGTCGCGCATGTGAGCTGCAGAATACCGACCACTTTTTTCATGTACCTGAAACACTTCCATACCTAGTCGTTCAGGATCCAAATCCGAGAAGTGACCTGCATCACCATGGCCGTCGCCAGTGCTGTAAAGGCCCTTTCCGTCGTTGTCTATGACTGCAGAACCGTAAACAATTTCATCAAAACCATCATTGTCCACATCACCGACACTTAGGTTGTGGTTGCCTTGGCCTGAAAAGGCCTTATTTCCCGGTTTTCCGTCGTAGCTGTCGAAAAACCAGCGTAAACTAAGTTTCCCGTCTTTCCATTCCCAAGCGGCAAGTGTCGCGCGGGTATAATAACCACGGCACATCACAGCCGACGGATGAACTCCGTCCAAATAGGCAACGGCAGCCAAATAACGGTCCATTCGGTTGCCACGATTGTCACCCCAAAGACCGGAATCGCCTCGAGCAGGCAAATAATCTACGGTGGAAAGCGCCTTTCCGGTGCTACCTTCAAAAACCGTCAAGTATTCAGGTCCGCTCATCACCATGCCAGCCAGAGGATTTTCACCTGTACCGCCACCAGGGCGTTGACCACCAAATCGTTGGCCACGGTCACGAAATCGTTGCCGAATGCTGTCCAAAGGCAAGTCAATCAGTGCGGTATCACCAGTAATGCGGAGTTGCGTCAGAGTCCAGGCACGTCGCAATGAATCAGCCCTTGGCCCGGTTGCATTCAAATCGGGCATTCGATTTCCACCTGCACCCATGCCTTTGAACGGATCCATGATGCCATCCTTCGTTTTGATGCGCCAGTCGGCCTTTGGATCTCCGATGTACTTTCCAATACCGTCTTTAGTACCGTCAGCTGTCTTGCAGATCATTTCAGCCTTTCCGTCACCGTCAAAGTCATAGACCAAAAATTGGGTATAGTGAGCACCTTCACGAATGTTGGTTCCCAGATTTATTTCCCACAACATCGTTCCATCAAGCTTATAAGCCTGAAATATTGGAGCGCTGGTAACACCCCCTTGACTGTTGTCCCTTCCGGCACCAGTCATGTGCACCACGATTTCATATTCACCGTCACCGTCCAAATCGCCCGTCGAGCAGTCGCCTGCCGTATAACGTTCGGGTGTGTTGAGCGGAATGGATAGGTATTGTTTTGGGGAATCCGGCTTTAAGGTGTAATTTCCTTCCGGAGCCCCTTCCGAACGCTTTAATACAGGCTTTACAAAATAAGAGACGGTGGATTTTCCATCGGAAGCATCCGTAAAGTTCGTAACCAACAGCGGTTGTTCGTTGAGTTTGACAGCAGGCTTTCCATCCGAACTGCGATACAGGTTGAAGGCAGTTCCCTCCACATCCGTACCCAATAACCTCCAACTTATGAATACGCTGTTTTCACTGGTTCTGAAGGCGACAAGGCCACGGTTCAGTGCTTCCATCTGTCTGGAATTGGCTGCAAATGAGGTGGTTGCTAGAAGTAAAGCAACCAAGGAAAATAGTAATTTACTTTTGAACATGTTGGTATGGTATCAGGTATAAAGTACAATAACCCTTAGACCTACAGCGATCAAATAGGTTTAAAAGTTGTCTATTTGTTGAATAAGCCCGAAAATCCCACCTTGTCGGTTCCGAAATAAAATCCGGGATGAGGCGGCTGATTGTACCCAGCATTTTCTGTCGCTACGCCGATGCGGTAAATGGGATCCTGCATGAACGTGGTGATGCCGTGCTCCGTCGTTTTGTCGGTCATATAGATTCGGATTTCGCGTCCATCCTCGGTAGGCCATATGACTTCTTCACGCCAGTCTCCAAAAATATCAGCCGACAAGCAGGGCGTAGCCTTGGTTCCATTGCACCAGCTGATACCTTTTCCTTTGCCGTTAAAAAGAAGGCTCGTGCCGTTGCCAGTCCATTTGTAGATGTAAATTTTATCCAGCAATTCACGGGTCAGGTCGCCGTCCCACCAGATAGCCATGTTATAAGGGGGAGTGACTTTGGACAGAAGTTTGCCTTTGGCGGAATAAAGTCCGTTGGTGCCTGAAGACCAAATTTCAAGCCCACGGCTTTCTGGATCGATGTCTGCACAAAGAGCACGACCAACGTCTTGTGTAGAGGGGTAACCCCAAATCAACTTGCCAGTTGCGGCATTTCGAAGGGATGAACCATTGGGACTGGGTGCATATTCGTGGCATTGCCAGACTTCGAGCCCAGGTTTGTCAGGATCGATATCCGTCAGGTGCATGGCATCGCCATGGCCCCAACCGGTGCTGTACAATCCAGTTCCGTCATCGTCTATGGCGCACGCCCCGTAAATGATTTCATCCTTTCCGTCGTGATCTACGTCCCCGATACGAATGTTGTGGTTGCCCTGATTGGAATAAGCGATGTATTTTTGGTTGTTGGCGTGGGTGTCGAATGTCCAGATCTTGGTCATTTTTCCGTTTCTGAAATTCCAGGCTTGTACCACGGACTTGCCGTTGTACCCTCTGCCTACAATGTACGAGGGGCGTTTTCCATCCAAATAGGCTACGGCAGAAAGCTGCCTGTCCATGCGGTTTCCGTAATCGTCACCCCATTCAATCATATTGCCTCGGGGTATATAATCTACCCGGTCGAGTTCCTTGCCGGTAGTACCTTCTATCACAGAAATGAATTCGGGACCACTCAGGATTTTTCCATACGTACGGAGGCTGGCATCCTTGATGACATAGTCAACCACACCGTCCATATTGAAATCGCCAATTTTCTTACCGTCGCCGAAAATGGTGCCCTCCGATGTTTTGCAGATCACTTCAGCCTTGCCATCTCCGTCGAAATCAAAGACCATGAACGAAAAATACTGGGCGCCTTCACGGACGTTCTTACCAATGTCTATTTGCCAGAGCCTTTTTCCATCCAATTTATAAGCTTCCAAATGGTTCGTTCCTCCTGAAATTCCAGCTTGTGAACAGGCAAAATTTCCGATTTGGCGTTTTACAATAATTTCATATTCTCCGTCACCGTCCAAATCGCCCACGGAAGCATCGTTCGGCATGTATGCTCGGGTGGTATCCCAATCGATGGGTGGCAGCTTGATGGAAAGGTAGGGTACCGTTGCCCGTTCTGGCGTGAGCATGTAGGACACCGCTTTTTTTCGAGATTTGCTCTCCACCAGGATGTATTCCTGAGTGATGGTCGTGTCTACGGACTTGTCGACAAAATAGGTGGCTGTTTTCAAAGGCTTGTCGTTCAAACGAACTTCCTTTAATTTGGTCACACCTGGGACATGACTTTTACGATACAGGTCGAAACTCACTTTCTTTGAGTCTTCCACCAATTTGCGCCAACTCACTGCCACATAACCTTTTCCCTGATGAATGGCAACCAATCCTCGACCCAATTTCTCGAGTTGAAGATTGTTGTAGTTCGGACCGATAGGGGCTTCGGCAGTGCTCTTCTCTTTTGCCTTTTTTTTGCTACTAGCCGACGGGCAAGTTAGTGAAAAAGCAATAATCCATAAAAATAGGAGTGTTTTGTTCATAACGATACACATTGGAGAATGAACTTCAAAGATAGAAAATCAACCATACTTAATAGGTATGGTTGGTGTAAAATTCATTATTTATCGTGATTTCAGTTTCAGCTAAGATAAACTACATTTGTATTCTAAAAACAAAACCATGTTACAAACTATTGTCGCCGCAATAATCGTATTGATCGCTTTCATTTTTGTTTTGTTACCCTTGTTCACAAAGAAGAAACCGGACAATTCCTGCAATACCTGTTCATCAGGCGGTTGTGGCGGTTGCCCAATTTCGGAGGTAGCCCGAAACAAAGATGCCGTTAACGATGGTTCAAAACCCGCCAAATCATAAAAACCATTAATTATTCTGGTGTTTTTCACAAATACTAAAAGATTATCTTTTACATTTGAATAATTATACGTTACATACAACTACTTAAGTAAATTATGCAAAAACGAATCGGACTTCTATTATTGACATCCTTCACACTAGTTTTCTCAGTTTTGGATGCAGGCATCGCTTCCGCCCAAGATCTGAATCTCTCCAACCTCGACCACACCGTTAAACCAGGAACCGATTTCTATCGTTTCGCTACGGGTGGTTGGTGCCTAGCAAATCCCATTCCGGACGAATTCGCCCGTTTTGGTTCCTTTGACAAATTGCGGGACGAAAACCAACGACAAATCCGTGAGCTCATACTTGAATTGGGCGCCACCCGACACGAAAAAGGTACTTCAGCCCAAAAAATCGGGGACCTATTCCGCATCGGCAACGACAGCGTCAAACTTAACACTGAGGGTGCAAAGCCCTTGCAGGAGGGGCTCAAAGCGCTGCAATCATTGAAATCCCGTGAGGAAATCATCAAGGTGGCTGCCACCATGCGAAAGGACGGCCCCAATCCTTTCTTCGACATCTACATCGGTCCTGACGACAAGAACAGCAATGCCTATCTGCTCCAGTTCAGCCAAGGCGGACTTGGAATGGACGACCGCGATTACTATTTGGATGCTTCGTCCAAAGCACTGCGTGATGGATATCAGAAACTCATTCAGACCCAATTCGTAAACGCCGGTTATACGCCAGCCGTTGCCAAAAAAGCCGTTTCAGCCGTTATGAAGATTGAAACGGCACTGGCCACATCGCATTTCACCAAAGAAAATTCTCGCATTCCCGAATTGAACTACCATAAATACTTGGTCGGCCAACTTAACGATTCCGTCGCTGCTTTTCCCTGGAAAGTCTTTTTGGGAAGCCTAGGCGGTGCGGCTGAAACCTCCGTCAACGTCTGTCAAGTGGCACCCATGGTCACTGCTGTCAAACTCCTGCAAACCGTTCCGGTGGCTGAACTCAAACTCTACCTCCAATGGTGCCTCATCAACGAAGCGGCGTCTTATTTGAGCGACAACTTCGTGAACGCCAACTTCGATTTCTACGGACGCCAAATGACTGGTTCCAAAGTCCTTCGTCCACGATGGAAACGTGTTCTGAGCAACATCGACAATTCTTTGGGCGAAGAGGTTGGCAAGCTGTACACCGCCAAATATTTCCCTGCAAAGGCTAAGGAACGCATGATCAAATTGGTGGACAACCTCAAACTTTCCTTGGGCGAACGCATCGCCTCGCTGCCCTGGATGAGTCCGGAGACCAAAGCCAAGGCGCAGGAAAAGTTGAACGCGTTCATTGTAAAAATTGGTTATCCCGACACTTGGAAAGATTATTCCTCGCTCGAAATCAAGGACGACAGCTATTGGGCCAACATATGCCGTGCCAACCTTTTTGACTACAACTACAATTTTGCCAAACTCGGCAAGCCCGTGGACAAGATGGAATGGTACATGACACCGCAGACGGTCAACGCCTATTACAACCCCACAACAAATGAAATCTGCTTCCCGGCTGGCATTCTGCAACCACCTTTCTTCTACATGAATGCGGACGATGCGGTGAACTACGGTGCCATCGGCGTGGTCATCGGGCACGAAATGACGCACGGCTTCGACGATCAGGGTTGTAAATACGATAAGAACGGGAACATGCTGAACTGGTGGAAACCCGAAGATGCTACCAAGTTTGACGCCCGCACCAAAGTGTTGGCCGATTATTTCAGCAAAATAGTCGTTTTGGACACGTTGCATGCGAATGGTACGTTCACCTTGGGTGAAAATATTGCCGACCACGGTGGGCTTCAGGTTTCGTACAACGCTTTTCTGAAAACAGAACAAGGTAAGGCAGCCATGCTTTTGGGCGGTTTCAGCCCTGCGCAACGTTTCTTCCTATCGTATGCCAACCTTTGGGCCACCAATACCAGGGATGCCGAAATTGTTCGCTTGACCAAGCAAGACCCGCATTCGCTGGGTAAATGGAGAGTGGACGGCGCCCTGCCGCACATCGCCGCCTGGTACGACGCCTTTGGCATCACTCCTGCCGATCCGATGTACCTGCCAGCCGAAAAGCGGGCATCCATCTGGTAAATTCACTACCATGCGACAGACTCATCATAGGCTTTTGGTTCTAATCCTGCTGGTACTTGCGACCGGCAGGATGACGAACCTGCAAGCCGCTAGTGTGTCTGCACCCCCGGTACCGTATGAAGAAATGACCTATTCGCCTACGGGAACGACTTTTACAGTATGGTCGCCCAATGCCACGCAGGTTCGGGTTAATTTGTACAAAGAGGGCAGGGGAGGAGAAGCCTATCAGGAGATCCAACTTAAAAAAGAAGACCGAGGTTTCTGGAAAATGCACCTGCCTTCCGACCTCAAGGGCCTTTTCTATACGTTTCGAATTCTCTACAAAGACAACTGGCTGGGCGAAACACCTGGCATTCTGGCTCGAGCAGTCGGTGTGAACGGTGCTCGCGGTGCCATCATCGATCTGAAACAGACCAATCCGCCGGATTGGGCATCGGATCAACGCCCTGAAATGGGACCAAGTACCGACCTTTTGCTTTATGAACTGAACCTGCGTGATTTTTCCATGGGTAAACAGTCTGGCATGGTGAACAAGGGTAAGTATTTGTCTTTGACCGAAGCTGGATCCACCAACAGCAATGCATTCTGCACAGGAATCGATCATCTAGTGGATTTTGGAGTAACCCACGTGCTCTTGATGCCGGTTTTTGATTTCGAAACAGACGATGAATCCAGACCAAAAGACGTCATCCGAAGCTGGAATTACCAACCCATCAATTTCAACGTGCCCGAAGGCATGTATTCCACCAAACCCTTCGATCCGGTTTCCCGCATCCTGGAATTCAAACAGATGGTTCAAGCGATGCACAAGGCAGGTCTCCGTGTGGTGATGGATGTAACTTTCGGACATACTTCCAATGTTCAGGAAAGCGGATTTTCGCTCACCCTTCCAGGTCTATGTTATCGGCTGAAGCCCGATGGCAGCCTTTCCAATGCTTCAGGATATGGCAACGAACTGGCCACCGAACAACCTTTCACTAGGCAATATATTTTGCAAACGCTCCAATATTGGATCAAAGAATACCACCTGGATGGGTTTCGTTTCGACCAAATGGGGGTTATGGATATAGAAACCATCAATCAAATCAAGAAATCGATAGATGCCATCGATCCAACAATCTTCATTTGCGGTATTGGCGACGCCATCAATCCCTCCATCCTGCCAGAAATGGATCGTGCCTTGGCTTCCAACACCAAATTAATGCCTGGCATTGCCGTGTTTGACAAGGAATGGGAAAATGCGCTTCGAGGCAGTTCCAACGATTCAACAGACGCCGGTTTCCTACAAGGTCGTCCCGATTTGGAAGAATTCGTCCGCTTCGGAATTGTCGGCGGAATTCGTCACCCTCAAGTAAATGCTGCAAATTCACCCGGTTTTATGGTCAACTACGCTGCGTCTCCCAAGGAAGTGATTCAGTATGCTTCCACGCATGTTGGCTTTACGCTTTTCGATCAACTCAATGCTGGTCGAAAGGAAACGATGCAGCAAGTAACTAAGCGTGCAAAACTAGCCAACAGTCTGGTAATGACTTCCCAGGGCATTCCCTTTGTATTTTCAGGTGAAGAAATGATGCGCAGCCGCGGTGGCATTTCAAATACTGCTATGACACCCGACTCCCTAAGCCGTTTGGACTGGAAAAACAAAACCTATTACAACGATGTTTATGAGTTTTGCCGAGGCATGGTGGAGTTAAGAAAGCTGCACCCAGCTTTTCGAATGGCTTCTGCCACCCAAATACAAAAAAACCTGCGATTTTTAAATGCACCAGAAAAATGCGTGGTGGCTTATGTTCTTGAACCTCAATCGAATGGAGACTCTTGGAAAAGCATCTTGGTGATCCATAATTCAAACGATCATCCAGTGAGCGTGCAGGTTCCTCCAGGTAAATGGACTACCGTCGTTCAAGATGGAAAAGTGGACATTTTGGGAATATCGGTATTTGATGGAACACAAGCAAATGTTCCTCCGATTTCTACCCTGGTCGCTTATCAATAAATTTAGTGGATTACGTAGGTGCAGCGTCGATTGCCTTTCGCGGAATTTTCGGTACGCTCAATATGTAGCTTTTCTCCCAAAAGTTTATGGATGTTTTCGATTTCACCCTTGCAGAACCCGTTGCACTGGGCAGCAGCTTTGCCAATAGGGCAGTTGTTGTTTATGAAAAGCCAATAATCTCCCTCTTTGCTCCATTCGGCCATATAGCCCTCCCGAATCCTTATTTCTGTTAGCAGTTCCAACTTCTCATCCAACGAAGTTGCATTTTCAAGTGCCTTCTCATAGCGTTCAAAATCTTTTAATTTCTTGTCATCCAGCAGCAATTGAAGTGTATCAGGGCCCAATAGGCGTTGTACCGTTTCCAATAATTGTACGGTTAGGTTGGCATGATTGTCGGGGAATTGCTTGCCGGATAATGCGGTCAGACTGTACAAAATGGTGGGACGTCCCACACCCTTGGTACGACTTTCCGATTTAACGAACCCATGTTCTTCCAATTTCAGCAAGTGCAATCGCATGCCCTCACTGGTCATTCCGAAGTCTTTGGCCAAAACCGCAGCGGTCATGGAACCATTTATTTTCAAATGATTCAGAATCTTTTCGGGTGTCTTGTTGACATTCATAGAATAAAATTGAAAAAGACAAGTAAAAACTTGGCAAATGTACTATATTTGTGTTAAACAAACAACATAAATAGTATGATAAACCTATTAATTCTCGGAATTAGCTTTCTGAATCTCACCATATTGTCGTCTACATTGCCTGCAATGCCCTACGCGTATGATGCGCTGGAACCCAACATCGATGCAAAAACGATGGAAATTCATTACTCCAAGCATTATCAAACCTACCTGACCAACTTTACAAAGGCTATAGCTGGTACGCCTGCAGAAGAAAAATCGGTGGAGGAAATCATGGCAACGGCCGATAAGAATGTGCCTGCCATCCGAAACAATGGGGGTGGCTATTACAATCACAACTTGTACTTTTCACTCTTGTCTCCGACACCGGCTTTGGCACCCTCGGGACCTCTGGCTCTGGCCATCGACGCCAAATGGGGTAGCCTTGACAAATTCAAGGAAGCCATCAACAAAGCGGCTATGGGTCGATTCGGTTCAGGTTGGGCTTGGCTTGTCGTTCAAAATGGTGTGCTCGACATTTGCTCCACCCCCAATCAGGACAATCCACTCATGCCCGATGCCGGTTGCAGCGGAAAGCCAATCCTGTGCATCGATGTATGGGAGCATGCCTATTATTTGAAGTTCCAGAATCGCCGTGCAGATTACCTCACTGCCTTCTGGAATGTCATGGATTGGGATGTTGTTGAGGCACTTTACGAGAAAGCCGTGCAATAATTTCAGAATGATCGTTGGGTTTTCGGAATTTTTGTATCTTGGGAAGCCTAAACGCTCAGCTAAATGAATATTCCGAAAAACCTGACTACTTTGGTGGCAGACAAGATACGTCTGGCTCAGACCGGTCTTGCCTATGATGAAGTGATTCTCGAAGACACCCATGTTCCGGTTCTGAAAAACGAATACCTGCTTTTTCTGAAACCTGAAATCACGATGCCTTCCGAAACCGTTCAACTTGAACCCGTCATCGACCTGATACTGGAACAAATGGACGCCTTCGGTTTTGTCATTCACGATGTTCGCATCCTGGCTGCCAGTTATTTGGAAGCATTCAATCTTATTGATCAGCATTACGGTGTCATATCTCTGGTTTCCAATCAGGGCTTAATCGCAATGACAGAAGGCGCAAAAGCCCGCTTCAAGGAGCTATTTGGCGTGGAAGCCGATGAGTCCAACGTGTTGGGCGGTATGGAGTTCCTCCGGAAATACCCCTTCTTCAATTTCCATTCACTGGACTGTATGTGGCAAAATTCCGAGAACTTGAAGTTGGCCAGCGGCACCTACGTGGAAAAACTTCGGATAGACCAAGAAACCGTCTATGTGCTCAACGCCTTTCACCCCAAACAACTCAGGCATTTTACGGAACCTGGACGCAGCATCGTCCTGTTCAATATTTCAGGAGACCGATCTTGGAAAGAAGCCAGGGAATCTTTTGCTGGCGCCACCGATCCAAGAAAGGCCGTTTCAGGCAGCCTCCGCCGTCTTTTGATGGAACACAAGGAGGAATTCGGCATTCCCGAAGTGTCTCAGAGTTTCAACGGCATCCACCTTTCTGCAGGACCAGTTGAGGCACTGATCGAATTGCACCGATTTGATTCCGATCATTCCAGCCCCGAAGGTGAAAGCGATTTCAAAGACTTCTCCTTCGGAAAGGACTTGATCAAAACGTTCGGTGAAATACCCGAAGCGTTGCTGAACAATGAAACGATCGAATTGGATGGCAAATCAACTTCTATATTTGACCTTACTGAAAATCTCGATTCTGACCAAGCGCTTCTTTTGTTGCAAAAATGTTTGAAATGATTTTTGTTCGTACAAGTTTTCCGCAGAATGATTGTATTAGAAATTGAATTGAGTAATTTTGAAGATATTTTGTAAGACATGAGCAAAGAACTTTTTTCTTGGTCTGAGTTGGGCGATATTGAGGAAGGTCGCCCCAATTTGGGTTTGTTTACACGAGTCGAAGTATATCGGTTGATGCAGTACACCATGAGAGCCGTGCTGGACGATGAGTATGGCGACGCTGAAACCCGACGCTTGCTTATCAAAGCCGGGCGCTTGTCTGGTGAGGAATTTTGCAAGAATAAGCTTGATGTTACGTTGCCAATCAATAAGTTTATTGCTCGTTTGCATGAGATTCTGGAGGAAATGCGTATTGGCATACTGAAAGTTGAAAAAATTGACCTTGAAAAGATGAGTTTCACGGTCACCGTTTCCGAAGACCTCGATTGTTCCGGGCTTCCAGTGAACGGTTACACCGTCTGCGATTATGATGAAGGTTTTTTGGCTGGTATTTTTAAAGTCTATACAGGAAAAGAATTCATAGTAAAGGAAATCGATTGCTGGTCTACCGGCGATCGCACTTGTCGCTTCATCATCAATCCCATTTAATGGTAGTTATGACTTCAGCCGACCATTCTATTCTAAATTCACTGAGCGATGTGCTCAAACAGCTTTTGCAAGGGCGCAAAGGGACTATCCGAATGGATGCTGTTCCTTCCTCGGAAGTGCCCGAAGTTCAAGAAATTCGTTCCTCTGTTGAATCACTTGTGAATCAATACAATGAAAGTTATGACTTTATTTTGGCAATGGCCAGAGGCGACTTGGAGAAAGAGCCTCCCAAACAAAATAGTTTTGTCACCCCTTTTAAGCAATTACAAGCAGATTTGAAACATCTGACATGGCAAATACAACAGATTTCTGAAGGTGACCTTGAGCAAAAAGTTTCATTCTCAGGCGATTTTTCACTTGCTATCAACCGGATGATTGAATCCCTTCGCGAAAAGCAACGCATCAGCGAATTGAACGAAAAATACTTGGAAGATCTTAAAGAGTTGAATGCCAGTAAAGATAAATTGTTTTCCATCATTGCCCACGATCTTAAGAATCCATTCTCCGGATTGCTGAATCTCAGTGAATTGATTGTAAAGGATGTGCAAGATAAGAAGTACGATTCTGTAGAGGAATATGCATCCCTGCTTAAAACCTTCTCCGTTCAGGGATATAAATTATTGATTAACCTTCTTGATTGGGCCAAAGTACAGTCCAACTCCATTTTAATAACTCTTAAACCCGTACAATTAAGTACTTTAGCTGAAGAAAATCGAGAGTTGATCGTGTCTGCTGCGATTCAAAAAAACATTTCCATTGTTTACAACATACCTGAGGAACTTCAAATCATTGCCGATTCCAACATGCTTCAGACCGTTTTAAGGAATTTACTGAGCAATGCAGTCAAATTTACTCCTGATAATGGTATTGTAACCCTTTCGGCAGTAAAAGTGGATGATAAGGTTTTGATCCGAGTTCATGATACCGGTGTGGGCATTCAAGCCGTAAACCTGAAACGCTTGTTCCGCATTGACACCAGTTTCAGCACCAACGGCACCAACAATGAGTTTGGAACTGGTCTGGGTTTGATTTTATGCATGGATTACCTCAAGAAAATGGATAGTGATATTCAAGTGGAAAGCGAAGTGGGCAAGGGGTCTACCTTTAGTTTCTCGCTTCCGCTGGCCTAACCAACCGATCGTTTAATACCATGAACAGTCGAAAAATACGATTACTATTAGTCCTTTTTGTCGGACTCTTTTCCTGTTCGCCACCAATTTGGAATAAGTTGCAAAAAAGAGCGGCCAAAGCACCAGACTTTCAAGGTATACTGAACAGTGCGAAACCAACCTTGCTGGCCAAAGGCGATTTTTCAAATTGGCAGCTTCAATGGTTGGAAGAAGCCGAAAAGCCAGCCCGAATCCAATACTTAGCCAAAGATACCGCATTGGACATCGTTGCTCCAAAAGGTCTTACACTCTGGTTCAAGGATCCTTTTCAAGGAAATGTGACGTTTCGCTACCAAATGCGAGCTGTTTCCGGTCCCGATTCGCTGGATCGTTGCAGTGACCTGAATTGCTTCTGGATGGCTTCCGATCCGCTGCATCCCAATTCGATTTTTGCCCGCAAGGATTTCCGCGGTGGCGTTTTCGGCAAATCGTACAGCCTGGTGCTCTATTACATGGGCTTCGGCGGCAATAACAATACGACGACTCGTTTTAGAAAATACGATGGCGATTACGATGCTTTTATCCAAGGAAGGCAACGTCCGTCCATTCTGAAGGAATATACGGATTCGGAGCATCTCATCAAGCCAAACCACTGGTATTCGGTAGTTATCATCGTACATGACGGCTTGGTTGAATATTGGGTTGATGATGAACTACTTGTTCATTATCAGGATGCTATACCCCTGACGAAGGGTTGGTTTGGTTTCAGAACTACTCAGAATCACCTTCAGATACGGCATTTCACTGTTGAAAGACCCTAAAACACCTTTTTTTTTCGCTGCATATTTTTACAGTATCATGTCGGATAAATATGCACTTAAATTCAATTTTTGTGCATTTTTTCGGACTATTTTTGCCTTTGCCCCCGATAAAACCGTTAACTTTGCAGCGTTTTAAAAAACCGGTTATTAACCTTTGTCCGGGCTTGAAAACGTGAGTAGCCCATGGGCTACGAACACTCCGGATGAACCATTTTCCAACGTATGAAACCATCGCACATTGAACATCTCGGAATCGCAGTCAACAGCCTTGAAGTAGCCATCCCATTTTACGAAAAACTCTTAGGAACTGCATGTTACAACATTGAAGAAGTCCCTGAACAAAAAGTGAAAACTGCATTTTTCATGATCGGTCAAACCAAAATCGAATTGCTGGAATCGACCGACCCAGAAGGTCCCATCGGAAAATTCCTCGAAAACAAAGGCCCAGGTGTACACCATGTAGCATTCAATGTCGAAGGACTTCAGACTACGCTCGAAGAAATTGAAGCCAATGGTATCCGCCTCATTGATAAGACTCCCCGAAAAGGAGCCGAAGGTATGAATATCGCTTTCCTGCATCCGAAGTCCACCCTTGGTGTTCTGATGGAACTATGTGAAAATCCCAACAAGTAAATTTCAATAATAATTTCACCTATGAGTGCACAACTGGAAAAAGTAAAAGAGTTGATCGACTTACGCATTGAAGCGCGTTTGGGCGGTGGTCAAAAAGCCATCGACAAACAGCACGACAAAGGCAAGTACACCGCCCGCGAACGTATCTCGATGTTGCTGGACGATGGCAGTTTTGAAGAATTCGACATGTTTGTCATACACCGTTGTACCAACTTCGGACAAGACAAAAAACATTTTCTCGGCGACGGCGTCGTAACTGGCTACGGAACGATCGAAGGCCGTCTGGTTTACGTTTTTGCTCAGGATTTCACCATTTGGGGCGGTTCTCTGTCCGAAACGATGGCCCAAAAGATATGCAAAGTGATGGACCAAGCCATGAAAATGGGTGCTCCTTGCATCGGTATCAACGACTCTGGTGGTGCCCGTATTCAGGAAGGTATCAACGCTTTGGCCGGTTATGCCGAAATTTTCCAACGCAACATCATGGCTTCTGGTGTGATTCCTCAGATTTCCGGTATTTTTGGCCCTTGCGCAGGTGGTGCCGTTTATTCACCCGCTTTGACCGACTTCACCATCATGACCAAAGGAACTTCCTACATGTTCCTGACCGGTCCCAAAGTAGTCAAAACCGTTACTGGTGAAGACGTTACTCAGGAACAACTTGGTGGTGCCTCCGTGCACGCCAGCAAATCCGGTGTCACTCATTTCGCAGTGGACGGCGAGGAAGAAGGTTTGGAACTCATCCGCAAACTCATTTCCTTCCTGCCACAAAACAACCTCGAAGAAACTCCCCGTCTGAAATGTACCGACCCCATCAACCGTTTGGACGACATTTTGAACGACATCATTCCCGATAGCCCCAACAAACCGTATGACATGTTCGAAGTTATCGGTGGTGTGGTTGACCACGGTGAATTCATGCAAGTACACGGCGATTTCGCCAAAAACATCATCATCGGTTTCGCCCGCTTCAACGGTCAAGCTGTTGGTATCGTAGCCAACCAGCCCAAAATGCTGGCCGGTGTGCTTGACAGCAACGCTTCCCGCAAGGCAGCCCGCTTCGTACGTTTCTGCGACGCCTTCAACATTCCCCTTGTTACACTGGTAGACGTTCCAGGTTTCCTTCCGGGTACCGGTCAGGAATACGGCGGTGTCATCACCCACGGTGCCAAATTGCTCTACGCTTACGGCGAAGCAACCGTACCCAAGGTAACCGTTACTCTTCGCAAATCCTATGGTGGAGCACACATCGTAATGAGCTGCAAGCAATTGCGCGGCGACATCAACTACGCTTGGCCCACGGCTGAAATCGCCGTCATGGGTGCCTCGGGTGCTGTTGAAGTACTGTACGCCAAGGAAGTTGCCGCTTCTGCCGATCCCGCTGCCACGGCTGCCGCCAAGGAAAAGGAATACGCAGATGCCTTCCAGAATCCTTATCGTGCTGCCCAATACGGCTACATCGACGATGTCATCGAACCACGCAACACGCGTTTCCGCGTGATCCGCGCCCTCGAACAGCTGCAGACCAAGAAATTGGTCAACCCAGCCAAGAAACACGGTAACATACCCTTATAATTCTGAACATATGGCTATTTTTTATAACAGCGAAAAACAAGTGACCGAAGAGGTAGCAGCTGCCATCGGTTTGGCACTGTTCCATCTGAACGAAGAAGTTCACGATGTGGAAAACGCCATTTTGACCTTTGGAAGTGCAGGTCGTACCTATTCCCCCTGGAGCTCCAAAATTTACGGTATCCGTCAGTTGCCCAACAGAAGATAAAACTAAAAAAAATCATACAATGAAAGAATTCAAGTACACCATCAACGGAAATTCTTACACCGTTGAAATCATTAAAGAAGACGGTGCCGAAGTTGAACTGACTGTTAATGGTACAGCATATACCGTAGAAGTTGAAGAGGAAATCATCGAATTGCCCAAAAAGATCACGCGTCCTGCCGCCGCCCCGACCAAACCCACTGGTGAACCGGTACTGGGTGTCAAAAAGAACGTCTCCTCCGGTGGCGCCGTAAAAGCTCCGCTACCAGGTGTCATTCTCGAAGTGTGCGTCAAGGTTGGCGACACGGTGAAAGTAGGCGACAAAGTTCTGCTGCTCGAAGCCATGAAGATGGAAAACACCATTGCTAGCGACTTGGCTGGTAAGGTTCTGGAAATCAAAGTCGAAGCCGGCACCACTGTCCTAGAAGGTGCGGAAATGATCATGATCGGATAGATGTCTCAATAGAGCGTATTGCCCAAAAAAAAGAGCTTGTATTAATAATGCAGGCTCTTTTTGGTATAAAACGATAAGTTTTTATTCTTTCTTCATCATTCCTATCATATTCTTATAATTCTTGTTCAGGGTCGAGAGGTTACTGTTGAGTTCTTTCATTTGGTCGCGGTATTTCTTAGTTTCGACAGCCGATTCGGACATATCCTTGAGATATTCTTCCGCACCCTGTACCTGAACCCGATAAATGGAATTCAACGTATTCAAATTTTTGTTGAGCGATTCCAGCTCCATCTGATATTTTTTGGACTCTTCCTCAATCGAAGTCAGCGAACTGGCAATGCTTTGATATTTGAAGACCGTCTTGGATGTAACTCGCAGGATGGATGATTCATAAGCTTTGGCCAGTCGTTCTAGCGATTCATCGGCAATTTCGATGGTTTTCATGTATTTGGTCGAAGCCGCAAAGACATCGCCCATCGTATTCATGTGTTCAGCCGTGTCACCAAGCTTTCGCAGGCCATCTCCGAAGCGAAGCAATAAATCGGGCGTAATGTCACCATTCATCAACATCTCGTCAAATTTGGCCAGCGCCAGGGATCCATTGCCATCATCCACCAGCTTGCTGTTCACCCGACGTGGTACAATTTCCTCCTCTTCATCATCAGCACTCAGGATTACGTTTGGATAAACCAAAGGCGGATGTTCATCATCCTGACTTTCAAAAGCGTAAAAGAAGAAAATGATGGCTTCCGTCACCAAGCCGGCAGTTAGCATGTAATCCGCTCCTGCCCAATGCTCCAATTTGAATAGGGCACCTAATACAACGACAGATGCGCCAAAACCATACAGTTTTGTCATGGCAGCCTTAAAGCCCCTGGTCTGCGTCAATCGTTGTATTTGTGCATCTAAGCCCATAGATCAAATTTTATTGTAAAGATAATGCAATTTTACTTTATAGTAATGAAGAATGGTGGAAGATTCCGCTTATCATTTCCAGGTCCATTGACAATGATTTCTTCAAATAGTAGCACTTGTCCTCGATTCGTTCTCCGAATCTCCTGTATCATTTCATCCGTCAGATTATCGTTGGGTGAATCATAATTGTAGGTATTGAAACCACGATCCATCGTCAACCTGAAACTTACGACCTGAAAAACGTAATTAAAATCAAAATCCACAGGCATCATCGGTACGATTTTTCCTGCCGAAAGGATATTTTCACGAGTAACAAAGCCATCTTTTCTTCCGGAAATGGTAGGAGTCGGATCCGGTAGTTTCTTGATACGAAAAGTTTGCGTGCCTATCAACTTCAAACCATCATTCGACTTGATGGAAACCGATACGACCGCTTCTTTTGCTGTTGGTGGCACTATACAAATCCATCCGCTACTCTTAGGGTCCTGCTTGATAGTGCCGACAGATATGGTCGGAGAAAGGTTCTCCATCGGAATTCCAGTGATGGAAACGGACAGTGGATTTTCCACCCCAGCATAAAGTACGTTCATATTGGTGGGAGAAACCGTCACAACAGGAGGTGCTACAAAATACTCCCCTTTGAAATGATAGGTCCGTTCACGTCCGGAAGCCGTAGGTACACTTACAAATCCAGCGTATTTTTGCATTCCTAAAGCAGTAGCTGGAAATTTGATATTTAATTTACCCTTATCCCTTGCTACGAGCGTAGCCTGGCCTTTTTGATCGACCGTCATGCTGTCCACTCCTTTCATCAGGTATACGCTTGGACTTGGGGTGTGGCTGGTGTCATAAGCAGCCACAATCACTTCCGCTTCAAAATCATCACCCGTAAACAAATAATTAGTTTTTGGCAGCACCTTCGCTTCAATCCGGTCGTACTTGAAATCCTCGGCGATGCTTTCCCTAAGAAGTCCATTAACCACTTCCAATTCCGCATTGTTTACTTCCGAAATCAATTTGTTCAGAATCGGAATATCGGCTGCCAGCGGAATATCATAGAAGTAATGGTGTTCCCAGCTTTGCAACTTGCCAAAAGCATCTTTGTATTTGTCCTTCGTGTCAAGACCCAATTGAATATCCTTCCTATTCGACGGATTGATCAGCTTCAAAATCTTTTCCCGATATGCACTTATCTTGTTTTTGAGTTCTCTTGCCTTACCCTTGGAGCCACTTTCCAAAGGTCCGATCATAATTTGCGTTGGTATCGTATAGTTATCCTTTTTCCGCAAATCTCTAATGCTCATTTTGCGGGCAGAATCCAAGGGTACCTTCTCTGTGACTGCAATTAATTCGTCTCGCATATTTGCGATGTAACTCACCATCTCGGTCGAAAGCTTCATGGCCACTTTTGCCTTATCCCAGAATGGACCGACCTCAATTTGGTTCATGGTGAACTCCTTCTGGAATTCTTCCACTGTCATTTTACGTTTATCCGGAAAACTTTCATTGGTTGAAAGCACGGTGTCATTCACCGTCGAGTAACCCTCCAGCACCTCTTTCGAAACATTCAGGGCCAGCATTGCCGTCAGCACGAGGTACATCATGCCAATGAGCTTTTGCCTGGGTGATTCTTTTTGGTGGGCCATACTTGATTACTTAATAAATAGGTCCAAGTCGGTTGTGTTTTTGAACATAAATTGTACCTTGATCGTTATCGTTTGTATGTATTGCAAAAGTATTCGATGTTTTGCATATTTCCTAATGCGGCACATAATTCTCAAATTATCAGAAAAGAAGAATCCCAGCCAATTTCAGGCGCTATTTGGAGCATAATTTGTTATTGTAACCTATAATTCAAAGTTACTGCATAGGTGCCCGGGTGTAACTGCGAAAAATCAGAAATGAAAACATTCTGAGTAAGGATGACTGTTTTATTGCTTGCATACCATATACCTGTAATTATTGATTGATAATAGGTAGCGACGGTAACTAACCCTGTGGTGGAGCCTGCCCAATTACCACTAGGCTGTGCTGCCTGAACGGTATAGGTCATGCCAGGTGGGACAGAGTTGGATAAAATATCGATGTTTCCAACAATACCATCGCCTAAAAATGGCCATGAATATTTGACAGATTGTGACGTGTAAGCAACTATTGGGTTAGCTGGAGTAGCTCCTGCTGTTGATGTTTGAAGCGTATAAGCGTTGGGACTCAATGTCAAAGGGGTTAAGGAAATCCTGCTTTGTGCCCAAGTACTACCACCCAACAAGGTAATAAACAATAGAAAAAAACATCTTTTATTCATAATCGGTCACTTTTTAATTAGATTATTCTGGAATTGAATTTGTCTTGCTTTCTTTTGAATGACGACATCAATTTTTTCGTGTTTCCCGGAAGTCAAATCAATGGTGAAATTACTATTTAAAAGTTTATAACCCAAAGGTATTCCATTAGGATATATTTTTATTTGCCATTTGTCTGGTCGTAAGTCATCAAAACGGAACGTACCTTCCTTGTTAGTATAAATTCGGTAAATATCCTTGCCGTTGCTTGCTTCCACAATGAGCTTTTCAATGGTTTCCTTGACTGGAATGTAGCCCTTTTGATTGGCACGTTCATCTTCTTGAACCATTATTCGTCCTGAAATACTGCCCGAAGATGTTAAGGCACATTCAAACAACGTCACTTTGCTGGGTTCTACAAGAATCTTGAATGGGCCTGGCGTTTCCGTTATCGTATTCAACCCCATGGAGGAAGCATCGATGTTCATCAGGTACTCTCCTACAGGAATTGCTGGAAACTTGAAATTGCCATCTTTATCGGTAATGCAAATATTTCCGTTCAGATTCAACAAAAGCCCACCAACCTTTTCCACTCCATGATTGATGATCTTGCCGCTCACACTCCCAATATTTTTCTTTTTAGCTATGGGCATGTTCAAATTGTGAACATAGCGCAATTGAACGTTGTATTCTTTTTTGTCAAGGGTGTTTTTAACTAGGTTGTAGTTGGCTGTCAGGTTTATTTCGTTGTTGTCGTTAATTCGTCCGAAAAGGTTCATCGAGAACAAACTTCTGTCTGAGGTATAGTAACGCCACTCATAATTACTGTTGTATTGCAGTGATAACGATAGGCGGTCCTTCATATTGGCAATAAATGAACCACCATAATAAAACTGATCAAAACCTGTCACATTTTTTTGCCCACCCTGATAGGTGGAGAATGCACTGGCTGAAAAACTTTTATTGAATATGTAGAACATGGTAAAAGTACTGTTGTAGAACAACGACTCATCCACTACTATTCCGGGTAGATGATTTTGCATTTTTCCAACATCGGCAATCAGTGCCAGGTTGAACGACTTTAATTTGCTTTGAAGGGATATTCTACCACTTGTTTTGTCGTAATCAAACAAAGGTGTTGGTGATTGGTCTTCTAAGCTAACCATATTGCCTGCCAAGGATAAGGTATTTTGCTGTGAAATTCTATAACTGGCAGTCATATTGATGTTTTTGCTGTGGGGCATGTTGGCATACAACGTATCCAATGCCATATTGGTGCTGTTTACGTCGTAATTGACCGAAAGTGAAAACTTCTTCAACTGAATGGCGGACCCGACATTCATACGAAGGCTGTTGGTAACGAATCCAGGAAAATTGGGTTCTGCAAACAGGTATACCAAATGCGTGCTGAATTTGGGGATATTGAGATTTATGGTTGCCTTGTAAGCTTTTGTTAATTTTGAAGTGGCTTGTCCCATTGCCAGTTCTGCTTCCGTGCTGATAATGGAGAAAAGATTGTTGTGTGCAGAAATCGTATACAATTGCGTGCGATTGTTCAATGTATCCGATTTCGTTAGGAATCCGGCCGACAATCCGTTCCTGGGGTCGAAATTGAACGATGAATAGGCCGCTGCCACTTGTTTGATTAGTGGATAATAACGTGGTACATTGTAGTAGGTCCCAATGGTCCATTTGTTCAAACGATACCGCAGTTCAAGCCCACGTCCGTTTCTGGAGGACTCTGTCAATTCACTTAATCCGAAATTATAGTCTCCTACAGCTGTAAAAAATTTTGAGGTACGAAATTTGAGATAATACTCATCATTCAAGCCAAATAATGGATTACCCGTTCTATCGGGACCGCGCAGGTGAAAATCAACGTTGGTATCCCCTTTTTTCCCAATCGCACCTGTACCCTGAATGTCGTACATGCTACTTATCATTTGATTGCCCAACCGATTGCTGGCTGCAAAAATTCCAGATATTTTGATAGGAAAGCGTTCGTATTTGTCAAACTTGACCGCTTCAGATGGAAATATGTCGTACGAAGAATACACTGAAGATTCTGTCTCCGGCTTGTCAACTACTTGCGCTATCAAAATGACCGATTGTTGCGTATGACCGTCAACTTTTTTTGCCGTTTTCGAATGAAAAGTTGTTACAATACCAGAATCCTTTGGAATGGAGAATTCTTCAATCTTACTTTCGGATCCCCTGAGTGTAGTCGTCTTTATTTTTACATCCAAATTGGAGAAATTCTGAATGAGATAACTTATGTTCACCTCATCACCTGAAAATATATACGAAGGAGATTTCAATTTTGTAATTGAAATCTCATATTTTGGCCTTACTTGAATGGGTATGTCAATTTTTCCGAACGGAATGTGACCAGGCAACTCCAACACTTCAACAGACAGATTAAAGTCACCGGCACGGATACTCTGTGATATTTGTATACCGATAACTTTTTTTAGACTGGAATTCTTTTCGATCTTGATGGATGAATAATCCGCAATCAACTTGCCGTTCACTTCGTTGTTGCTAAACTTGATTTGAGCTTCTTTATCTTCGTTCGTAGGATTGTTGATCACTACAAGCATGTTGATGGTAGCGCCCGGTTCAACTTCTTTTTTTTGTGGTGAAAGTACCTTCAACTCCAGTTTACTATCAATAGCCAGAGCGGAAGAACGTAATACTATTAAAAAAAAACAATTGAAACGATTCGAAACATCTATCAGGTTTTTGACAATCTGCGCCTCACCCTAAAAATAAAGTGTATATTCCAATCCAAATACATCATCATCCGCACCAGCGGCAACGATCATGGCCGTATATGTTTTTTTGGATGGAACACCCTCTAAGTCCAACTTGAATCGGGCTGAAGTGGTTGGATATAAACCACGTTTGGGTGCTGTAATTTTTTTAACCAAAATGCCGTCTTGATCATATAGTTCAATGCTGACTTCAGGAGCGATGTAGTGTTGACCTTCGTTCAACAAGTCGATGGCTAGGTAAAGTTTCTTGCCTTCTTCGGCTTTTATAAGGGTAGGATCCATGAACTTGAGTTTTCCTGTACCCCTATTGTTGATTTCATTGACTACTTGAACCGCATATCTTGTTGCAGTCCGAATACTTAAGTCACCCTTCTGATTCGGGTCAATAGGATCAACACCTTCAACCATGATGACGCTCCAGTAAGAGCCAATGATGGAGTCGCCTTTTGGAACTGTTATTTCATATTCAACATTACGTGATTCCTTGCTTTTTAAGACGACAGTTCTTGGACTATATTGTATCCAACTGGCATTGGATCGTTTTTGTCCACCAGGTTCATCGTAAAAGGTTTGTTCTTGAAAGTTGAATAGGAAATCTGTTTGGTAGATTCTAACTTCCTGATCGGCGGCATCATTATTTTGAATCTTAATTTGTCCCTTGACAACATCACCGGGATTGGTATTGTATACTTGCTTTAAACTTCCAATAACTTCGACGGATGCCATTAAACCTACGGGAAGTAAAAATAAGTAGCAAATAAACAGGATAAGCTTTTTGTTTAGCATCATGGTTCTGATTTAAAGCATTAAGAATAAGTTAAAATGAGCTGGAAAACGTATCAAACACCGCAAATGTATTCGTAGTTTCTTAAAAAACCTAATTTAACTTATTAAAATATACTTTTAGAACTAAAAAAAAAACTACTAAACCCTTTTGAACAGCTATTTTCAGTTTGTAAAGCGTAGAAATCCTATTGAACTGCCGTCAATGTAAAAGTGACAACAATTTGTGCACCAGTGGTGGCTCGTAGTGTTCCATACGTGGCTGGATTGACATCCAACGCATAACTGAACTTCAATGGGTATCCGTCTGCTGCTCCCTTACCTGAATAACAGGATGCGATATTGGTAATAATCGGCCTGTCTGTACCATCCAAAGTTGTCGGAGCAATAAAGACTCCTGTTTCACCTGCAAAATTGGAGTTTGGTTGTAAAACCGAAAGTTCAAGATGGGTGCCTGGAGGTACGGTTCCTGCTGTAATCTTTGCCGAAAGTGTTCGAGTCATTGAAGAGGAGATCACAGAAGACATCAAGAGTCTGGCTGTAGAGTCAGATGCGCTTACTTCAACGGAAAGCCCGGCATCTTGCTGGTTTAATTGCAAATTGATGAGGTCGGCACTTGTTTTTACCAACGAGACTTCCGTAATTCCCAGCGTAATGGTCGTAGACGAAGAATTGGTTGCGCTCGTAGAACCCTCCTGGGCGAAAACTCTATAACTGTTTAACAACAGTGCGCAAAATATTCCAATGATCGATAGCTTTTTATACATTGGTATCGGATGCTACAGTGGAAATGGTATAAGTAACAATAATAGTTGCACTTCTAAGGATTGGCGCGTTTGGGATGGCCTTGTAAACGTATCGGATAACATAACCGTCATCCTCCGTTTTTCCCGACCAACAGGTTCCAATTCCTTCTGCAAGAGTTACTTCCGTTTCGTTCGAAAGTAGTTTTTCGCCCGTAAGAGAACCTCGATTTTCTGGATAAACAAAATTACCGTTAGGTTCCTTCAATTCTACATGAAGTGTAGTGCCAACCAATGCCTCCGAAATTTTGGCGGTGATGGCTCTCGTTTCGCCGTTATTTACAAGTGACGAAATCCTTAATCGAGACTTGTCATTCTCGGCAGCTTGTTGAATCGCATCACCAGCCTCAACAGCACCCGCCAATATCAACTTGACGGGTGGCCCTGCTACAGCCAGTAAAGCAGACCCAGCTACTTGGAGGTCAATGGATTGTGTAACAACCCTTGTGTCCTGAGCATAGACTGATAAGGGCATCAGCAATAAGGAAAGACCTATAAAATATACAAATACCCTTTTCATAGTCGATATCATATCATACAATGTCTCTCAAACCTTAAAAGGTTCTAAAGACATTTGAAAAAAAATTAACAACGAAATTATACCGCTGCTGTGATCGTGTATGTAATGACTATGTTTTGACTTTGCATGAAGGTCGCATCGGCTTTTTTGGCATATCTATATGTTACAGTATAACCATCATTGTCACCCATGCCCGACCAGCAAGTTGTTATGTCAGAAACTATCGTCTTGCTCGAACCATCTGTCAATTCTTGTTCTGTAGCAGGTGTACCACCATTGGCTACTGCTGGAAGAAAACTTTCTGGTTTGGTGAGTGAAACGAAAAATTGGGTACCTGTATTTGTGATTGCAGGGGAAATGCTTGCAGTAATAGTCCTCGTTTTTCCACTCTCAACCAGGGAAGATATCCTAAGTCTCGTGTCCGAATTGCTGGCCTGATCCATGACGGCCGCACCAGCTTGTGTTGCTCCGGACAAGGACATCGAAACAGCTGTGGAAGTACCAGCATTAATGTTTGTATTGAAAACAGCCAACAATGCGGAGCCATTTACTTGAAGGGCGATGTTCTGTGAGACATCAGCGCCGGAATTCCCTGGGTTTTGTGCCGTCGCGATCATAGGCAAAGTAGTGCCGATAAGTAAAGCGATGCATTTTAATAACGATGTTTTTTTCATTTTATTGAATGTTTTAGCTTTTGGATGTTTCTCAGTTTATATCAACGACTTTGTAATGAGCAAAAGATAAGCCGAGACTTCCAAATTATACTTCGGCAGTAATTGTATAGGTGATGACGATGTTCTGACTTTGTAGGAAAGTAGCATCAACTTTCTTGGCATAACGGTAAGTGACAACGTAACCATCCGTTGCACCTGTACCTGACCAGCAGGTTGTAATGGCAGAAACGACAGTCTTGGTTGTTCCGTCAGTCAGTTCTTGTTCAGCTGCAGCAGTTCCACCATTGGCAGCAACAGGTTGAAAGGTTCCGGGTCTTGTCAGTGCAACAAAAAACTGTGTTCCAGAAGTTGTAATTGCTGGAGCGATGGCTGCAGTAATGGTTCTGGTCTTGCCGCTTTCAACAAGTGACGAAATTCTAAGTCTGGTGTCAGCGTTTGTGGTTTGATCCAAAATGGCCGCACCAGCTTGTGTGGCACCGGTCAATGACATGGAAACAGCCGTAGAAGTTCCTGCATCGGCATTGGTGTTTACAACCGCCAATAGAGCAGACCCGTCTACTTTAAGTGTAATATCCTGTGTAACAGTTGCAGCAGATCCGCCGGGATTTTGAGCGGAAGCGAAGAGGGGCATGGCTAAACAAGTCAATAATGCGATGCTTTTGACCAATGAAGACTTTTTCATAATTTTTGTGTATTAAAATGATTGAAATTTGAGTTGCTATTTTATGGTTTACAAAGATAGGTCAGAAAAACAGTTATGTACACTAGGTTTCCGTACATAAAAGATACGAAGTACCATTCTTTAAGGATACAAAGAGGAAACATGTTCCTAAGCATATCACTAGGCAAACCTAAATCATTTTTAGCAATGACAACCATGGTATTTGCCTGATTATACTTCAGGATTACAGATATTTAGTATCAGTAAAATCCTTAGAAAAGACTTCCTCTTTTAAGAAGTTAAAAGTAGTCAAAAATATTAACAGTCAGATAATCAATTGCTTGTTATCGTGTATGTGACTGTTATCGGTGCATTGGCTATCGCTCTAAGTAGAGCATAGTTCGCTGGATCAACACTCCAGTAGTAGGTGAGGTTGAACCCATTTGTTGACGAAGATCCGGTATACCCACTGCCAATGCTGTTTATAAGCGTTGTGTTGATATTCTTGAGCAAAGTGATCTGGCCCGATGGTGTTCCGCGGTTACCAGAACCTGAAGAAGAGCTAGACGCAGTCAGTTTGAGGAGCGTACCGGCAGGTACAAATCCGCTAGTGACGGATGCCATGATCCTTCGAGTTTGGTTGGCTGGAGCAATGGATGTTAATTGCAAGTAAGATGCATTATTTGTTTTTGGAGAAGTTGTTTCCCCTGCAACTGAGGCCAATAAGTTCATACTGATTGTAGTCAAAGGATTAATTCGGATAAGGCTCACATCATTGATGGTTATAGTGAACACATTAGTAGTATAGACCTGAGCAGTTGCTTTTCCGTACAAGACCAGTGAAAGAACGATAAACAAAAGATACTTCCACCTATAGGTTGAATTTCGAATGGTGGTGTTATTCATCTGAATTGATTGTATAAATTACACGAATACGTAAATTGGCAAGTAGTTCGCTTTGAATGTAATCCGGATCATAGCCCGGTTTGAGTTCCCATGAAAAAGTTAGCAAGTGCCCTTTGTTATCTCCTTGGCCAGTGTAACAAGATCCAATATCTGTGATGATTGCCTGAGGTGCCGTAGATAAATAGATGGGAATGGCCGGTTTCCCAACTTGCCCGTAACCGGCACCGATATCTGGTCCGACTTTCAGCTTAATGGCGATTTCAGCAGGTAAGTCGCCTGAAGCAAGGCTTGCACAAATCGTATTGGTTGAATTGCTTACGATGACAGAGGAATAATTAATCCAAATCGTATCCACGGTCGATGGCGCTAGTTTCCGATCTTTGCCTTCGCCAGTGAAAAGAGAGAACTTGAGTTCGGAAGATCCCATGCTCAACTTGGCGCTTGGTGGTATGGCCATTTGGACCGGCAATTTGCCAGTGTTGTCGTTCTCTTGAGCTTGCAGGCGGAAGTCTGCAACAATCAAAAGCAATGTGAACATAAATACGTTGTACGTCATTCTCATCTTGCCTCCTTTAATATACAATGCCTTGCTTCATAGCATACTTGACCAGTTGGGCTAAGTTGTCAAACCCCATTTTGTCAAAGATGTTCTGTTTGTGTGTTCCAACCGTCTTAATGCTGATATAAAGAGATTCGGAAACTTCACGTACAGATCTACCCTCAGCCAAAAGCCCTAGTATTTGTGTTTCCCGTTTTGTCAAAGTGGCAGATAAATTGGTGTTCCTTCCAAGGTATTCATCGATGATAATGCTTTCAACATCCATACCCACTGCCTTTTTTCCATTATTTATTTGCCTGATGCCGTTCAATAAGTGTTCGAAAGTGCAGTTCTTCAAGTAATATCCATGAACACCGGCTGTCAACGCTCCTTTAATATGTATTTTTTCAGAATGTGATGTTAATGCAATTATTTTGCAATTTGGGTGCTCCATCAGGATCATCTGAGTTGTTTCAATGCCCTTCAACCGAGGTAGACATATATCCATGATTACCATATTCGGTCGCTTTTCTTTTACCCTTGAAAGAACTTCAACCTGATCCTCTGCTTCTCCGATGGCTTCAATATCGTCGGTTTCGCTGAATCTGTAGGCAAGAAGTTCCCTGAACAACTTATTATCATCTGCAAGTAAAACAGATATCTTCATAGTATGATGGTATGCTTAGTTGCTGAGAGCTTGATTTGGTCTGGAAATCATCCCTTGCAACAAAAATACGTATAAAATAGAACTTGTGGTCATTATTGCCTAAAAAGTTTGGGTGGATCGAAGTGAATACGGTCGTGTTATCGAACAGTGAGTAGTAGGTTCATTCCAATAAAATGTTGTTAAACATACTTTTCCCCCACTCATTTTCACTTTCCTTTACTATTTTTGTTCAGTATAGAACAGCATAGAACAGCATAGCTCAAAAAACAAGTAAGTATATGGAAGTCAATTTCTTGTCAAATTCGACCAAGGTTAGGCAGATGGCGGAAGCCATTCGTATGGCCATCTCGCAAGGGGAATTCTCGGAGGGTGAGATGCTACCGTCCATCAATCAGATCAGTTCGAAATACAATGTGGCCCGCGATACGGCTTTCAAGGCATTTCAGGAATTGAAGCTGAAGGGAGTCATCGAATCGGCACCTACGAAAGGGTATTATGTATCGTCTTCAGTCAATAACATTCTGGTTTTGCTGGATATTTTCAGCCCCTATAAGAACGACCTTTACAATGCCCTGACCAAGAATCTGGGACCCCACAACCGGCTGGACCTGTATTTCCACCATTACAATGAGGCGCATTTCAACAACGTCATCATGAACAGTTTGGGCAAGTACAACCGGTACCTCATCATGAATCTTAAGAACGACGTTTATTCTACGGTGCTTGACAACATTGACAAGAGTCGCATCCTGCTGCTGGACTTTGGGAAGTTCAACAAGGACGGTTTTGCGTATGTGTGCCAAGGTTTCGATACGACCTTGTATGAATGCCTGCAATCGGGAGTGGAGCTTTTCAGAAAATACAAGAAACTGAATTTTATATTTCCGTTGGATTCTGAGCATCCCAGAGGCGGTATTCAGTACTATGAGCAGTTCTGCAAGGAAAATCATATTAAGAGCAATCTGGTGAAGCGGCATGTGCAGGAATCGGATTTGGTGAAGGGAGAGGCCAACCTCATCGTTTCGCACGGGGATCTCATCGAGGCCATCAAAATTTGTAAGAACAATGGCTGGAAATTGGGGGAAGACATTGGGATAGTGACTTTCAACGATGCGCCCATGTTGGAAGTCATTGAAAACGGCATCACGTCCATTTCGGTGGATTTCAAGCAAATGGGGGCGCTGGCTGCCCGTTTCATCAACAACAACGAACGCCTGCAAACGTATGTGCCGACCAAGCTCATCGTTCGCGGCTCGCTTTAAAATAAAAAACATGAAAAAACTGAAGGGAATCATTCCCCCTATGATCACGCCGTTGCTGGACAACGACCGCTTGGATGTGAAAGGGGCCGAAAGGCTCATCGAGCACATGATAGCCGGTGGCATCCATGGACTTTTCATCCTCGGAACCACGGGTGAAGCACCCAGCCTGAGCTACCACCTGCGTTATCAGTTGGTGGAACTGGTCTGCAAGCAAGTGGCAGGTCGGATTCCCGTACTGGTGGGGATTACGGATACCTCGCTTTATGAAAGCGTGAAACTGGCTGAGCATTCCAAGCTTTGCGGAGCCTATGCCGTCGTTTCGGCACCACCGTATTATTATGCGCCTTCCCAACAAGAGTTGATCGAATACTACGAAAACCTGGCCGATGCGCTTCCGTTGCCTCTTTTCTTGTACAACATGCCCTCGCATGTCAAGGTTTCGTTCGAACCGGCCACGGTGAAAGCCATCGCACAGCATCCCAATGTGATAGGGCTCAAGGACAGTTCAGGCATCATGGTTTATTTTCATACCTTGATCCAGATCATGAAGGACCAGCCCGATTTCTCTTTGCTGGTAGGTCCAGAAGAATTAACGGCCGAAGCGGTGCTTTTGGGTGCCGACGGTGGAGTAAACGGAGGGGCCAACATGTTTCCGAAACTCTATGTGGATTTATACAATGCCGCAGTTGACCGGGATATCGACCGGGTAAATGAGCTGCAGGTGCAGGTAATGGAAATTAGCAACACCATCTATAAGGTGGGCCGATATGGCTCGAGTTATTTGAAAGGGGTGAAGTGCACGTGCTCGCTTCTTGGTCTTTGTTCCGATTTCATGGCTGCGCCTTACCGTAAATTCCGACAGGAAGAACGGGATAAGGTGAAAGCGGTTTTGGAACGCCTGGGTTATAAAATTGCTTGAACGAAGTGATTTTCTCCATTCATAAATCAATGACTATTTCGACAGAAGTCTTTACACGAATAATTTTAAAATGAAAAACATTAAGAATCTTTTAGCATCAATCTGCTTGTTAGGTGCCGCCTCGTTTGCATATGCACAGTATCCAACCATACCCAAAGAGGTTCAGGCTGTATCCGATTCCATGATGGCCGGTTTCCGCCAAGCATCCGATTCTGCATGGGCCGTTGCATTACCCATCATTGAGAAGGAAGCCCTGGAGGGTCGTCCTTATATTCCGTGGGCCAACCGCCCCTACGATTTGCCCCAGGCTGAAATTCCTTCCTTCCCAGGTGCCGAAGGCGGGGGTTCATTCTCCTACGGTGGCCGGGGTGGCAAAGTTTTGGTTGTAACCAATCTGAACGACGCTGGGCCAGGATCCTTGCGTTGGGCTTGCGAACAAGGTGGTGCCCGCATCGTCGTGTTCAACGTTTCTGGTACCATTCATTTGAAGACACCGATATCCGTTCGTGCACCTTATATTACTATTGCAGGACAAACTGCTCCTGGTGACGGTATTTGTGTGGCAAGCGAAAGCTTCTGGGTTGACACGCACGACGTGGTGGTTCGCCACATGCGTTTCCGCCGCGGTATCACCACCGTAGGTCGTCGCGACGACAGTTTTGGTGGCAATCCGGTGGGTAACATCATGTTGGACCACATTTCCGCCACTTGGGGATGCGACGAAAATATTTCCTTCTACCGCCACATGTTCAACGATGGCAACGGTGGCATCGACAAAAAGTTGGCCACCGTCAACGTAACCATCCAGAATTCCATTTCGGCAGAATGCTTGGATACTTGGAACCATTCGTTCGGCAGTACCCTGGGTGGGGAAAATACGACCTTCCTTCGCAACTTATATGCTTGTAATGCCGGCCGAAACCCATCTGTGGGCTGGAATGGTGTTTTTAATTTCACCAACAATGTCGTGTTCAATTGGGTACATCGCAGCATGGACGGTGGCGACTATACCGCCATGTTCAACCTCATCAACAACTATTACAAGCCAGGGCCTCTAACCCCTAAGCAAGGACCCTTGTCACACCGTTTGGTCAAACCCGAATCCGGACGCAGCAATGTGAAGAAGAAAACTTACGGTCGCGTTTATGCCAATGGAAACATCATGGAAGGAAATGCTGCAGTAACCAAAGACAATTGGGACGGTGGTGTGCAAGTGGAAGATGAAGAAAATGCCGGCGAATACACCCAATCCATGAAAGTGACCAGACCTTTCCCCATGCCAGCTGTAACTATTATGCCTGCTCAAAAGGCCTTTGGTTTTGTGATGGACAATTGCGGTGCAACCTATCCCAGAAGAGACGTAGTGGACACCCGAATCGTGAAAAATACACGCACTGGTGTCATTCAGGTGAAGGAAAACGTCAATTTGGACGAAATTCCAAAGTTTAAATACCGTCGTTTGCCGGTGGATTCGTACAAGCAAGGCATCATCACGGACATCAGCCAAGTTGGTGGTTGGCCGGAACTGAAAGGTACGCCCCGCAGCGACCGCGACAAGGATGGCATGCCGGACAGCTGGGAAACCAAATACGGTCTGAATCCTGACAATGCGGCCGATGCCATTGCCGACTGCAACGGGGACGGTTACACCAACATCGAAAAGTACATCAATGGGATGAATCCGAAAAAGAAAATTGACTGGACCAATGCGAAGAATAATTTCGACACGTTGGCAAAGAAAAAAGGAGACCTTTCTGAATGAAAAAGTTTATTCTTTTATATGTGTTGACCCTGATGCTGTTGCCGGCTTTTGCCCAGCAACAGCAATCGGCGGATGCCTACCTTAAAGTATTGACTGGTCGTTCTGAGAAAATCGTACAGACACTGGGCATCACGGACTCAACCCAATTTAAAAGGGTGGTCCATGCTTTGGTCAATCAGTACGCCACGGTGGGCAGAATTCAGGATGTAGCCGATTCTACCGTCAAGGCTTTGAGAACCGAGGGTTTGGATAAGGAAGCACTGGCAGTTCAGATCAAAGCCTTCCAGAATGAACGGGATGCGCAATTGTACGCCCAGCATGCAGTCTTTTTTGCCCAATTGTCGGCTGAACTCAATCCGGAACAGATTGAAGCTGTAAAAAACGGTCTGACTTATAATGTGCTGAACGTCACCTACAAGGCCACTTTGGAAATGATTCCCAGCCTTAAGGACGATGAAAAGCTGCAAATCCGGATTTGGTTGCTGGAAGCCCGCGAACGCGCCATCGACGCCTCCTCGTCCGACTCGAAACACGGTTGGTTCGGCAAATACAAAGGCCGCATCAACAATTACCTGGCTGCCCGTGGTTACAATTTGACCAAAGAACGGGAAGCTTGGACTGAACGCATCAAACAACAAAAAACCAATCCATGAGTACTTTTCGGGGTTTGATTTTCCTTTTGCTGACAACGCTGGCTGTTTCTGCTCAGAAACCGGCGATTCCAGTGCTGCCGATAAGTCTTGGTCAAGACGGCAAGCTGGCTTATGTAGTTGACGAGAAAGGCAATCGGATACCCGATTTTTCCTTCTGTGGATTTGAAAAGTCTGAGAAACCCATCCCGTTCATACCAGTTCGGGTGGTGGTTTCTCCCATTCAAGGGGATGCGACCAGTCGTATTCAGACAGCTTTGGATTATGTGGCAGGTCTGCCTGCTGATGCTCAAGGCATTCGTGGAGCTGTTTTGTTGCAGAAAGGACGTTATGAAGTAGCCGGAAGCCTCAAAATTGCTGCCTCTGGTGTGGTTTTGCGCGGTTCTGGCATGGTCGAGGGCGGAACACTGCTCTTTGCCTCAGGCGACGATCGCGAAACGCTGATCCGCTTGGTCGGTGGCAAGCCAACAATTGGAGCGGGGATGCCCGTTACTAATTCGTATCTGCCCGTCAATGCGATGAAGCTCACCGTAGCTTCAACCAATTTTAAAACAGGCGATCGCATTCGAATTCGCCGTCCGTCCACTAGGGAATGGATCAGAGCCACCGGAACCGAAAGTTTCGGAGGTGCCGAATCCGCCATCGGATGGAAGCCAGGCAATCAGGACATTTTCTGGGATCGTACCGTCAAGGTGGTTTCAGGCAACGAACTCCAACTGGACGCGCCGCTCACCACCGATATGGATCCCATTTATGCCGTGGATACCGTCTATGCCGTTTCCTGGCCGGGTCGAATGCATCATTCAGGCATTGAAAACCTGCAATTGGAATCCGCTTGGGATTCCAACAACCCGAAAGACGAGAACCACCGTTGGATGGCCATCGTGCTTGAAAACATTGAAAACAGCTGGGTGCGTCGCGTGGCATTCCGTCATTTTGCCGGTTCAGCCGTTTATGCGCTTGAAACTGCAGCTCAAATTACGGTGGAAGATTGCAAATCGTTTGAACCCATCTCCGAAATTGGGGGCTACCGCCGGAACACGTTCCTCAACGACGGACAACTCAATTTGTTCCAGCGCTGCTGGGCCGAACAAGGCTTTCACGATTTCGCCCTCGGGCAATGTGCTGCCGGTCCGAATGCGTTTGTGCAGTGTTTTTCTTCTTTGCCGTACAGTTTCAGTGGAACGCTTGGTTCCTGGGCATCCGGCGTCTTGTTCGACAACGTCCGTGTGGACGGCAATGCGCTGAATCTTTCCAACCGCCGTCAAGATGGCCAAGGGGCAGGCTGGTCGGCAGCAAACTCCATGATTTGGCAATGCAAGGCTGCCGTGATCGATTGCCCCAAGCCGCCGATGGCGCAGAATTGGGCCTTCGGAAACTGGTGCCAGTTCCAAGGCGACGGATTTTGGACCGCTTCCAGTGAAAGTGTTTCGCCACAAAGCCTTTATTACGGACAATTGACCGATCGCCTCGGTTCGCTGGTGGCTTGGGCAGGTTTGTTGCCAGAAAAAGGCGAAGCTTCCAGCAGTCCAACCTACGAAGTGGCTGCCGCATTGACTCGGGAAGCCTGGCAACCGGCTTTAACACTTTCCCAGTGGATCGATATCTTGATTTTGCTTCAACCCATTTCACTGGATGCAACCGGCTCCAAAAAGCTGGAAGAACTCAAATTGACACCAAATAAGGCGGTTCCTTTTGCCGCACCCATGACCGTCACCAACGGATGGCTGGTTCGTGGCAACAGTTTGGTGCTTGGCGCTCGTCGTGGAGTCAGCTGGTGGAACGGCAATTTGAAAAGCAATTTTCTGAAATCGGGAGCCAGCCCGCATTTGACACGTTGGGTGCCAGGTCGCACCGGTACCGGATTGACCGACGATCTGCAGGAACTCACAGACAAAATGCTTAAAGATGGTGTGGTGGCTACCGATTACAATTATGCCCTCTGGTACGAACGCCGCCGCGACGACCACATTCACGAACGCCGCATGGACGGGGATGTTTGGGCACCTTTCTACGAAGTTCCTTTTGCCAGAAGCGGCCAAGGACGTGCCTACGACGGTTTGAGCAAATACGATTTGACCAAATGGAACACCTGGTACTGGAGACGCCTCAAAACCTATGCCGATTTGGCCGATCAAAAGGGTTTGGTACTATTCAATCAGAATTTCTTCCAGCACAATATTATTGAAGCAGGTGCGCATTGGGCCGATTTTCCCTGGAGAACAGCCAACAACATCAACTCGACTGGGTTCCCTGAGCCTGTGAATTTTGCTGGTGACAAACGGATCTTTTTTGCCGAACAATTTTATGATTTGTCGAACGCCACCCGTAAAGCCTTGTTCGAACGCTACATACGACAGTGTTTGAACAATTTTATGGACAACAACGGTGTCATCCAATTCATCGGTCACGAATACACCGGACCGAAAGCATTCGTGGAATTCTGGCTCGACGTGATTGGCGCTTGGGAACAGGAAACAGGCAAAAACGCCTTAGTTTGTCTGAGCACTACCAAAGATGTTCAGGATTCCATACTTGCTGAACCCAAGTACAACAAATTGGTGGAAATCATCGATACCAAATACTGGCGGTACGAAGCCAATGGCAAACTATACGCGCCTCCTGGTGGAATGAATTTGGCACCTCGTCAACATTTGCGTTTGAAACAGCGGAAAATTGACCTTGTGAAAGGCAATGCGCCCTCTGTGAAAGCTTCAGCGGCACTTAGCAACGACGACATCCTATACTGGACCGTTCGTGATTACCGTGATTTGTATCCCGAAAAGGCGGTCATTTATTCTTCCGATGTCGCTTGGGTCGGTTGGTCCGCATTCATGGGCGGCGGTTCCGTTTGCGGCTTGCCTGCGAATCTTTCCAAAGCCTTTTTAGAATCGGTGGTACATTTAAAACCGATGGACAGTCTGGATCCGGAGCGTTTTTGGCTTTTGGGAAATGCTGCTGCAGGTTATGCCTTGTATGTAAAAAAAGGCACGACTGCCGAATTGGATCTGACTTCGGCACTTGGTACCTTTAAAGCACAATGGATTGACTCCCGTAGCGGGCAGATCATTGGTAAAGCATTCAAATTAACTGGTGGCAAGCAAATTTCGCTTCCAGCAACCAGCCAAACAATTTTATGGTTGTCTAAATGAAGCCCAAAAAGATGAAGCATGTTAAAAAGCTGTCGATAGGAATCCTATTCTTACTGTTCCCCCTGTTGGTGGGCGCTGCAGCTAAACCCGTCTACTTTTTCACCTCCTTCAACGAACCGGCTACGGACGGCTTGCGCCTGTTGTACAGCTACGACGCCAGGCATTGGACCGACCTTGGTGCCATCTTTCTAAAACCCCAAGTCGGCAAACAAAAGGTCATGCGCGACCCATCCATCGTTCAGGGCCCAGACGGAACTTTCCATTTGGTCTGGACATCCAGCTGGGGCGGCGACCTTGGTTTCGGCTATGCCTCGTCCAAAGATCTCTTGACCTGGTCTGAACAAAGGTTCGTACCCGTCATGGCGCACGATACCAGTACGGTCAATGTCTGGGCGCCCGAGTTGTTTTACGACGCGGCAACCAAGAAATTCGTCATCGTTTGGTCCTCCACCGTGCCCTTTAAGTTTGCCAAGGGCGTTGAGGATGAACGGAACAACCACCGACTTTATTACACCACGACCACCGATTTCAAGACGTTTTCCAAGGCCAAACTGTTTTTTGATCCGGGTTACAGCGTCATCGACGCCACTATTCTCAATCGCGGCAAGAGCGATTACGTCCTGGTTTTTAAGGATAACACCAGGCCTGAACGCGACATCAAAGTAGCATTCGGCAAAACAGCACTCGGACCCTGGACCAACAGCTCCAAGGCGTTAAGTGACTTCTTCACCGAAGGCCCAACCACCGTCCAAGTGGGAGCGGAGTGGCTCATTTATTACGACTCCTACCGAAAAAAATGCTACGAGGCGCTTAAAACCAGTGATTTCAAGACTTTCCAAAATGCCACTGCCGAAATCGAACTTCCAAAAGGTCACAAACACGGCACCATTTTTAAGGGAGACGAAACCCTGCTGAACAAATTGCAGTTGGCCACTGATCCGTCCAAAATGGTGCATTACAGCGGAACCACCCTTTCCAACGTAGATTACCACCACGGCATGCTCACTCCGGCTGTAGGCGTACACAACATCCAAGTGATGCGAGCCTCTCGCGAACATCCTGAACTGACCGACAATCAAGGTTTTACCTACAACCATGCACCCATGATGGCGTATTGGAACAACACCATATATATAGAGTACCTAAGCAATCCGGTTGGCGAGCACGTTCCACCCGGTCAAACGCTGCTGTTGAAATCCACCGATTTGGGCAAGACTTGGTCGAAACCCGATCTCCTATTCCCACCCTACAAAGTACCGGACGGTTTTAAAAAAGAAGGAAACGAAACGGTGGCCAAGAACCTGCTTGGCGTGATGCATCAGCGTGTCGGTTTTTATGTTTCCAAGGCAGACCGTCTGTTGGCACTGGCGTATTACAGCGTGGCCATGGATGCCAAGGATGATCCGAACGATGGAAACGGTTTCGGTCGGGTAGTTCGTGAAGTCAAAAGAGATGGAAGTTACGGCCCCATTTATTTCATACGCTATAACCACGGTTTCTCTGAAAAAAATACCAATTACCCTTTCTATGCCAGCAGCAAAGACGTCGGTTTCGTACAAGCTTGCGAGGAATTCCTGAACAATCCGCTCTACATGATGCAAACCGTGGAGGAAGGCGACCGAAACGACCCGAAGATTCCCTTGCTGAAACCTTTTAAAGCGTTCTGCTATTATCATTTACCTGACGGAAACGTGGTGGCATTGTGGAAACATGCGCTGACCTCGGTGAGCACCGATGGTGGATTCACTTGGAAAGAACCGGTGCAGCGTGCCTTTGGTTTCGTGAACAGCAATGCCAAAATTTGGGGGCAACGCACCTCCGACGGCCATTATGCCACCGTCTACAATCCGTCCGAATTCCGCTGGCCGCTGGCCCTTTCGGTAAGTCAGGACGGTCTGGATTATAAGAACTTACTGCTGGTTCACGGCGAAATATCGCCCATGCGCTACGGCGGCAATTACAAATCGTATGGTCCTCAGTACGTCCGAGGAATTCAAGAAGGGGAGGGCAGCCCCCCCGACGGTAAGATGTGGGTGACTTACAGCATGAACAAGGAAGACATCTGGGCAGCCTCGATACCCGTGCCCATCCGTTCGGAAGTGACCCAGCACGCGAACGATGTTTTTGACAGCCTGCCCGACAACCACGAGCTGGATTGGTGGAATACCTGCAGTCCCGCCTGGGCGCCAGTTGCCATCTCGCGCAAAGACAGTGTCAAATGCCTCACCCTGAGCGATAAGGATGCCTTCGATTATGCCAAGGCTGAACGCGTCATTCCGTCTTCCACCCATTTCAAAGCTGTTTTCACCTTGAACGCCGCTCAAACGGACCAACAACTCGACATGGAGTTACTCAACGCCCAAGGCCTGCCTTCCATCCGAATTAGCCTGATGCCAGGCGGTACGATTCGTTCCAAAACCGGAGCCCGATTCTCAGGCGCTGGCAACTACGAAGCCAATAAGGACTACACCTTCGAAATCCGCGTGAACACCAAAATCCGAACGTTTGAACTCTGGATGAACGGCCAAAAGAAGCTCACCAACATCTTTTACCAACCTGCAGCCGAAATCAGCCGAATCGCCTTCCGCACGGGAGAACCACGGCTGAACCCGACACCGGAGACCCCTGCCGACAATATGTCCGACCTACCTGAAACCGGGAAATTGATTCCCGAAGCGAAGTTTTACTTGAAATCGTTCAAAACAGAACCCATCAACGAATGAAACGAATATTCCTCCTACTGCTCCTGCTGACCAGTCTCAGTCTCAGTCAAGCTGCGAAAAAACCCGTCAAAACGCCCCCAGATCTTTTGAAAAAGACTGATTTCAAGCATTTTGTGGATTATTTCAACCGCATGGAGGATGAAAACATCGTTCAGGCGATACCCAACGATTCGGCCTGGAATTGGATGCAGGCCAACATTCCGTTCTTTGACTGTCCGCAAGACAATTTCACAGAAATGTACTATTACCGTTGGTGGACCTATCGTAAGCACATCAAGCAAACACCCATCGGAAAAGTGGTCACCGAGTTTCTGGTAAACCGTTCGTACGCTGACAAATACAACCTAATTGCTTGTGCCATCGGTCACCATCTTTACGAAGGACGCTGGCTCAACAACAACTGTTTCCTGGAAGAAAACCTCAAAGCTTGGTACCGAGGCAATGAAGGCAAGCCGATGAACAAGCTCCACAAGTTCAGCAGTTGGACAGCGGATGCCGTTTGGAACAAATTCCTAGTGGATGCAGACACCGCATTCGTATTGGATTTGATGCCCGATTTGGAAACCGATTTTGCTTGGTGGGAAAGCAACCACCGCTTGCCAAACGGTTTGTACTGGCAAGGCGACGTGCAGGACGGCATGGAAGAATCCTTAAGTGGCGGTCGGAACAAAAAACACGCCAGACCCACCATCAACAGCTACATGTATGGCAATGCCAACGCTTTGTCCAACATGGCTTTATTAAAAGGTGATGTAACCAAAGCCAAATACTTTGCAGGTAAAGCCTTCGAAATCAAGAACCTGACCGAACGCCTGCTTTGGAACGACGATCAGCGTTTCTTTGAAACCCGCTGGCCCAACGATACCATTTGCGGCATTCGCGAAGCCATTGGTTTCATCCCCTGGTACTTCAACCTCCCCGACCAAGGCAGTGAGGACGCTTGGAAGCAAGTAGCTGACGAGCAAGGTTTCAAAGCCCCTTATGGAATAACCACTGCTGAACGCAGACACCCAGCCTTCCGAACCCATGGGGTGGGGAAGTGCGAGTGGGACGGTGCCGTCTGGCCGTTCGCCACGTCACAAACCTTGACTGCCATGGCCAACGTATTCAACAACTATTCCTCGATAAGCGCACCCGATACGCTTTACTTCCAATTGTTGCAAACCTACGTCGAATCCCAGTACCACCGCGGTCGCCCCTACATCGGCGAATACTTGGATGAAACCACCGGTTACTGGCTCAAAGGCGATCAGGAACGGAGCAGATACTACAACCATTCCACATTCAACGACCTTATCATCAGCGGTTTGCTCGGACTGAGGCCTTCGGCAGGTAACGTATTGGAAATCAATCCGATCATTCCTGAGAAACAATGGGATTGGTTCTGTCTGGACGGAGTGAGTTACCACGGTCAAAAAATTTCCGTGCGCTGGGACAAAACCGGCCTGAAATACGGTAAAGGAAAAGGTTTCCAAGTTTATGTGAACAAACAGCCAGTAGCGGCTGCCGCGCATATCGGTCGATTACGAATTACACTGAAAAAATGAAGAAATTAAGGTTGTTGATTCTATTTCTGAGTCTGTCCGCCGCCGTTATGGCTTCCGGTTTGACAGTGACTTCTGCCACCTGCGACTACAGGGTTGATCCGCTGTTGGTTGCATCCGACCAACCCCGCTTCGGCTGGGAACTGGCTTCGGACGTGGAGGGTGCCAAACAAACTGCCTATCAACTCCTGGTGAGCAGCAGCACTGATGCGATCGGCGATTGCTGGAAAACCGGAAAGGTCGAATCCGATCAAAGTCAGTTCATCACTTACAATGGTGCAAGGCTCTATCCTGGAAAAACCTATTATTGGTCGGTTCAGGTTTGGGATCAACTAAATCAACCTTCCATCATCAAAACTGGAACTTTCACCTTGGCTCCATCCGTGGAGGAATTGTCCGCGGCAAGGTGGATCGGAGCCATTACCAAGATTGACAGTCACTTGCCTGCGGGTAGAAAAGACTGGCACGGACCTTCACCCAAAAAAGAAAAGGTGCGCTATGCATGGAGCGCCATCAACCAACTCGCTTTGAAGAGCATTCAGGTTCGCAAAGCATGCACGCTTGAAAAAAAGGTTGCCCAAGCCCGAGTTTACATCAGTGGCCTAGGCCATTACGAACTTACCATCAACGGAAAACGCATCGGTAAGAGTCAGTTCGATCCGCTCTGGAGTGATTACGACAAAACGGTCTATTATTCTGCCTACGACGTTCAAGAAAACTTGCAAAAGGGTGAGAATGTGATCGGTGTGCTGCTTGGAAACGGTTTCTACAATGCCGTGGGCGACCGCTACAACAAAATCTGGATCAGTTTCGGCCCGCCAACTCTGTTGCTTCGCATGGAAGTGACCTTCAAAGACGGCAGCACCAAGACCATTCTGACCGACGCGAGTTGGAAATACCACGAAAGCCCCATCACCTTCAACAACATTTACGGCGGCGAAAGTTACGATGCCAACCACGAACAGGCAGGTTGGAACAAGCCCGGTTTCGGCGATGCCAACTGGAAACCCGTCGTGGTTCAGGAAGCCCCTCTTGGCCAACTTCGTCCGCAAACGGCTCCTGCCATTGAGGAAATGAAATCGTACGACGTGAAATCCGTTAAAAACCTGGCACCTGGTTCCAACGTACTGAACATGGGTCAGAACCTGTCCGGTTATCCCGTCATCAAAGTGAAAGGCCCCAAAGGCTCCAAAATCAAGATCATACCTGGCGAACTCTTGGAAAACGACCGTGTCTCGCAAAAACGCAGCGGTGGTCCGTATTATTTTGAATACACCCTGAAGGGCGAAGGCGTGGAAACCTGGTCTCCCCGGTTCAGCTATTACGGCTATCAATATTTGCAGCTGGACAGCGCCGATTTGTACAAAAGTGAAAAAGGTAGCAAGCGCCCTGTCGTACTGGATGTCAAGTCCGAATTCGTCTACAATTCCACTCCTGAAACCGGTACGTTCAACTGCTCCAACGATTTGTTCAACCGCACGCATGAACTCATTCAAAATGCCGTCAAGAGCAACTTTCAGGCTGTTTTCACCGACTGTCCCCACCGCGAAAAACTGGGTTGGTTGGAAGAAACCTATCTGAACGGACCAGGCTTGCTTTACAATTACGACCTGACCACCTTCATGCCCAAAATGGTGCAGGACATGCTGGATGCACAGAATCCCAATGGATTGGTTCCTTCCATCGCACCAGAATACGTCGAATTTGAAGGTGGTTTCATCGATTCTCCAGAGTGGGGCGTGGCCGCCGTCATCGTGCCATGGATGTATTATGAATCGTACGGTGATGCCAGCTTGATCCGTAAATCCTACGACATGATGAAATCCTACGTGGATTACCTCACGACGAAATCCGACAGCGGAATCGTCTCACACGGCTTGGGCGACTGGTACGACTATGGCACCCACGCGGCCGGTTATGCAAAGAATTCCCCAATCAATGTTTCGGCAACCTCTCACTATTATTATGCCATCGATTATTTGGTGCGTTCGGCTCAATTGCTTGGCATTCAAAATGATGCATCTCAATATATGGCGCTTAAGAATTATGTGAAGGATGCTTACAACCGGAAGTTTTTTAACAAGGAGACCAAGCAATACGGTTCTGCCAGCCAGTTCTGCAACGCCGTTTCCCTTTACATGGGTCTGGTCGAACCAGAAAACAAGGAAGCTGTGCTGAACAACCTGCTGGAGGATATTAAGTTGCACGGAAATCGCCTGACAACGGGTGATATCGGCAATCGCTACCTTTTCCAGACCTTGGCTGTAAACGATAAGAACGAGGTGATGTACCGAATGACCAACCACTACGATGTCCCAGGTTACGGCTTCCAGCTCCAGTTCGGCGTCACCACTTTGACCGAGCAATGGGATCCCCGCCGCGGCTCCTCCTGGAACCATTTTATGATGGGTCAGATTGACGAGTGGTTCTACAAAACCCTGGCCGGCATCCAACCCGATCCAGCCCAACCCGGCTACAAGCATTTCCTGGTCAAACCTACACCGGTAGGAGATTTGACTTCCGTTTCTGCAACGCACAAAACCTTGTATGGAACCATTCGGGTTGATTGGAAAAAAACGGCCGAACAGTTCGAATTGGTGCTCGATGTGCCCGTCAACACCACAGCAACGGTGGTGATGCCGGGAAAAGGACGTATTAAGGATTGGAAGGGAAAAGGACAAGATCTTGGTAGTGGTCAGTTGGAATGCGAACCAGGACAACACCGTATTGTGTTCTTAAACATACCTAAGAACGAATAGCTTATTGACGGATTTAGTATCTTTGTCAGTAATCAGGACAGAGCAGGACAGTTCAAAAAATACACGATGTTGATTCGAGAATAATCGATTGATAACATGAATTTGATTCTAACTTAAATGAAAAACACCAAATCGGAAGAATTGAAAAGAATTGTGCTTCTTTTCGCAATGTGCATGCTGAGTTTCAGCGTTATGGCTCAGCAAAGTCGTTCCGTTTCGGGAACGGTGAAAGATGCTGGCGGAGAGCCTTTAATCGGCGCTTCGGTCACTGTAAAGGGCATTTCCACAAGTGTGATTACCAACGTCAACGGTGCATTTACAACCACTGTCCCACAAGGGAAAAACGTCCTTGTCGTGTCGTATCTCGGTTATGCTTCGCAGGAAGTTGACATTGCGGGTAAAGCCGCTGTTTCGGTTATCCTTAAGGAAGACAACAACCAGCTCGAAGATGTCGTTGTCGTTGGATACGGTGTGCAGAGAAAGAAAGATTTGACTGGAGCCGTTGCCACCATTAAGGCGGGACAAATTATGGCCATGCCTGTTGTTCAGGCTGCCGAAGCCTTGCAAGGACGTGTTGCCGGATTGGATGTGACCCGTGGAAATGGCGACGCAGGCGAAGGTGTTACCATTCGTTTGCGCGGAAACCGTTCTGTTTCAACGGATAAAAACGAGTTGGCAAATTACAACCAACCGCTGACTATTGTGGATGGCATGCAAGGCGTTTCGCTGGATGATATTACGCCTTCCGATATTCTTACCATCGACGTATTGAAAGATGCCGCTTCCACTGCAATTTACGGCGCACGTGGTGCAAACGGCGTCATTATCGTAACTACCAAATCGGGTCAAGCTGGTCAAGCACGGTTGAGCTTTAATTCATATGGTGGTGTTTCCGATGTGGCAAGTTACGGCAGATACATGAATACCCAAGAATATGTAGCCTATCAGATAGAACGAAACAGAGGGTTGACGGCCAATGCCTCCAATGCCTGGCTTGGAGTGACTAAAACGGCTGAAGAGATTTTTTCGCCCGACCAATTGGCAAAAATAAATGCGGGAAACGACACGTATTTTCCAGGTGTTGTTTTGCAATCGGGTATCCAGCAAGAATACAATTTTAACCTAAGCGCAGGAAACGAAAACACCAAAGTGTATCTTTCGGGAAGCATTTACGACGAAGAGGGCATACTCAAACGCGACCATTTCCGCCGTTACACAGGCAGAATGAATATCGAACAGAAAGTATTCAACTGGTTGGATATGGGAATGCGCATGCAAATGGCTTACAGCAACAATGACAAGAGGCAAGACCCGATGAATGTAGCCCGCCGCATTCCGCCCTTTGAAACGCTGTACGACGAGAATGGAAATTTGATTCTAAATCCTGCCAACATCAGTAGCGGTGCCAATCCACTGCTTGACGAAGACCCAGCCAACTGGCAAAACACGATTTACGGAACACGTTTTTCTGGTGCGGCCTATGTGTACATTAAACCATTCAAGGGATTATCGCTGCGATCAAATCTGGGTATTTCGGCAGACAACACCATTAATGGCCTGTATTACAGCGCCAATTCGGTGAAGGCCATTACCAGCAGCGATCACAAAAACGGCGGAACTCAAAAAACACAAAGCGACTACCGCCGTTACCAATGGGAAAATATTCTGACTTACAATAAGACCTTTGCCGATATTCACAACCTGACCCTTACAGGGATTCAGTCGCTTGAACATTCCATCAGCACAGGCATGACTTTCGCCAATGCCAATCCACCCAGATACCCTACCATGCTTTGGCATGAAACGTTGACAAACACTACCGGTTTGACAGGAGCCTATATCGACCGCGAATACGTTTCGCTGGCAGGACGTGTCAATTATATTTTGCTGAGTAAATACATTTTCAACGCCTCGATGCGCTACGACGCTTCGTCGAAAGTAAACGGAAACTGGGCAAGTTTCCCTTCTGCAGGGGCTGCATGGCGTGTTAGTGACGAAAGTTTTGTCAAAGACGTTTCAGTCATGGATTTTCTAAGTAACCTGAAACTAAGAGGAAGTTGGGGGGTCTCCGGTAACGACAATACGGACGACTATATTTCGCAAACCGCTCTTGCCGAAATCAGCAATTTTACATGGAACGGAACATCAATTGCCTCGGCTTACCGTTTGGGCGATATGCTGGGGAACAAAGACTTAACATGGGAACGCACGGCTACGTACGACTTGGGAGTGGATTTGGGATTATTCAAAAATCGCGTAAACATCACTTTCGACTTATATAATTCAACAACGACCAATCTACTCGCTATAATGCAAGTTCCATCCATTGCAGGTGCCACCCAAACCTATAAAAACTTTGGAGAAGTAAGCAACAAGGGTTACGAAATTCTGCTCGAAACCTACAACCTGAAAAGCAAAAACTTCCAGTGGAACACTACCGTTACTTTTGCCCAAAACAAGGAAGAAATCGTTTCGTTGCCTGGGGGCAAGAGCATTGCGGACGGGCAGCTTTATTCACGGGATGTACTTATCATCGGTTCTCCGGTAGAAGTGCTCTACGGTTATAAGATTGATGGAGTATGGAACATTGACGAAGCCAGCGAAGCGGCTCTGTATGGAGCGGTTCCTGGCGATGTGAAATTTCACGATGTGCCCGATGAGAACGGCGTGATTGACCATGCATTGAACCCAAATTCCGACCGTATGGTAATTGGCAAAGTTGCGCCCGACTTTTACGGCAGCATCAGCAATGATTTTTACTATAAAGGTTTTGACCTGACGATTTTTGCCACTTTCCGTGAAAATTTTTGGTACGCTTCCGACTTTGTAAATAAATACGAACCGAACAGCGAAAAGAACAACGGACCGCTTATGAATTACTGGACGCCCGAGAACCCTACTGGAACATTTCCGCGCCCGGGCACCACTTGGAGTAAAAATCAACCTGAAAAAGCGCACTCTTTGACGTTTGTGAACAATTCATATCTGAAAATCAAGAACATTACATTGGGTTATACGTTGCCCGTAAAGCTGTCACAAAAAATCGCCATCAATAAATTGCGCTTGTGGGCCTCGGCTAAAAATATGTTTATCTGGCAAAAAGACCCAGCAGGATTCGACCCGGAAAACGTAAACAATCTCGGAGAACTGATGACCGACCATCCACTCAACAAATTGGTCACTTTTGGATTGAATGTAGAATTTTAAAGGGAAATAATCGTATGAAAAGTTTAAAAACAACGATACTTATTTGCGGAATTGCATCGATGCTCGTTTTTTCCGCCTGCGAAGATTTTCTTTCGCCTTTCAATCCGAAAGGAGTCACCGAAGAAATGCTTTACGCCACCGAAGACGGTTTTGAAGCGGGCGTAAATGCGTCCTATTCCTATCTTCGCCGACTTTGGGGATTGAAACAGGGGCAATACTGGATGGAATTTGGCACCGACCTTTGGACAAACGGCGGTGTTACAGATAACAGCACCGACCTAGGCCTGTTAAGTTATCAGAACCTTACCGGAGGTGATGAATGGCTCAGCAATCTTTGGAGGCAAAGCTACTATGCCATTAATCAATGCAATACCATGCTCGCTTATGTGCAAAACGCCAAGCCGCAAGTACGCAAAGCCCGCGAAGCTGAATTGCGCGTGCTGCGTTCGTATTTTTGGTGGGTGCTTACAGAGCAATTCGGCGACATCCATTTTATGACAAGAGCCAACGCCGGAGGCGAAATCAAAGGCCTGAAAACGACTCCTGACAACGTGTATGAACAAATCTTCTTGGATCTGGAATTTGCCGTGACAGAAAACAATTTGCCTAACACCTCTCCCGATCTGGGACGTATTACAAAACCAGTTGCCGAAGCGTTGTTGGCGCGTATCTGTCTGACACGCGGCCGTAACGCCGAAGCCATTACGTATGCCAAAAACGTCATCGATAATTACAGTTATGAACTCGAAACGCCGGTCAATCTGTGGGATGCGACGAAGCAGCGCATTAACAAGGAGGCCGTATGGACACTTTTCCGGTACACGAACAATCAAATGAATGGTGGTGTGGAATTTCCCTCTGCGATGTTTGTGCCGCAATACACGATATTAGCAACCACTGTTGCTAAGTGCGGTTTTATGCAAGGAAACTACAACGACATCGATGGACGAATGCAAGGAGGGCTCATCATGCCCACGTATCGTTTACTCGATTTGTACGACCAAACAAGTGATGCGCGTTTTGCCGCTACCTTTAAAAATGTTTGGAGAGCAAACAACAATTCTACAGTTGCACTCATAAAAAATGCGGCTTATCCAAAGTGGACAGCCGAAGAAGCCACTGCCTACGGCGTACCCTCACTTAGCGGACAATACCGTTTTAATATGGGCGATACGTCATTGGTGCTGGTTTTCAACAATCCATCGGCAAAACGATTCCCCTATGTTCGTTATACGGTACTTGACGAAGCCTTTTTGTACGATACGCTAACCAAAGCCCCGAGAGAACGCCGAGTTTATTTTCAGTTTCGAAAATATGTTGAACCCACACAAACTTCAAACAGCACCGGAAGCCGCGATTATTTTATGATTCGTTTGGCGGAAATGTATCTGATTATTGCTGAAGCCGATTTCAAACTCAACGGCTCAAACTGTACCGATGGCATTCAGGCATTGAATGAACTTCGCGCTAAACGTGCGTTGCCGACAGCCAATGCTTCGTTTACCAATGTGGCCTCCATTCCGGACATCAACTTTATTTTGGACGAACGTGCCCGTGAACTCTGTGGCGAGCAACTCCGCTGGTTTGACCTGAAGCGTACAGGAAAATTGGTGGAATACGTACGGGCTTACAATCCAGACGCCAGTATCGAAGATTTCCACGTTTTGCGTCCCTATCCAACAGCGCAGATCGAGCAAATGTCGAATCCGGAAGATTTTGTACAAGTAGGCTACAACCCTTAATAAACATGTTCTTAAACATCTTTAAACAACGCATCGCACACAAAAAAAATTCCTATTTTTGTATTGATAGTACAGTACAGCACAGCACAGAAGTTTCAATCAATTTAACTAGTATATGTTTAACCTTTAATACAATAACCATTATGAAAAAAATCTCTACTCTTTGCTTTATGGTTGCAGGTACACTGTTTGTCAGTGCACAAACAATTCCTCATTCTGGACCCACTCGGAGTCTTGGCGAAGTATCAACCGACTCGCTCGGTTATTACCATGCACCCAAAACAGGCTGGTCTATTGCTCCCACCACCGATTTCCCGTTGGTCATGGATGTATCGTTTGACAGTTGGACACTAAACCACGACAAGGCAAACTCTAGCAATGCAACCAAAGGACGTGCACTTGCCGCTACTTATGCTGATTGGAATCAAACAGTCAATATGACAGGACCTTTGACAGGACAAACGGCTCAAATCAGTATTGTTAAATGTGCCGTGGCTCCACTAGGGCTTTCACAAAACAAAATTGAATTTACCAAACCAGCAAGTGATATTTTCTTGGGAAGTAACACGAACTACGACAATGGACAAATTCCTGATCCCGAAGATGCCACCCCTCTATCGGTAGGTTTCCTTGAAGTAAGTCGCTGCAACAGCAATGGAACAGGCGCCAACCTTTCGATTGCAGGTGCAAAACATGGTACGGTCATAACCCCTGGCATAAAAGGCGCTTTGGTTGTGCAATATTCCTTTTCAAGTATCGGCGGTTCCAAGCGCGCTTTGAAGCTTGAACGCTCTGTAAATGGTGGCGCTACCTGGCAAATTGTCCGTAATCCTATGAAGACTACGGTTCAATGGAACCAAAGAGACTCTTCTGCCGCCGATGTGACTTATCCAAGTGGCGCTACGGATGTACCAACCATTGATAAACCCTTCAAAAGCGCTTATTACTGTTCGGGCGCAGGTGTGCGTATGGAAGATTTTATTGGCAACGGCGAGGAAACCGTTATGCTTCGCTTTACCATAAACGACTGCTGGAAAGACGATGCTGCCCGCGATACGACAACTTCAACAGGTCATGCAACAGGTCATGCGGAAACACAAGACTATCGACTGCACAATATTAAGATCATTGCTACAGCCAATGCACAATTGGCAGGTGTCAATAACGCCAAAGTTTCCACAACTAACGTACTAGGTGGCCTTGGAAAGGTGGAATTGCGTGGAGCTATTTCCGAAGGCAGCATCTACAATGGAATCGGGCAGAAGGTGGCTGATTTTTCAGCAGGAAATCAAACGATCAAACTCAGCTCTGGCATTTATATGGTTGTTGAGCGCAATCAACCGGTAGTTAAAGTAATAGTTAGATAATTAAGATGTCTAATGAGGGCACCAACTCAGCGTTCGCACGTTGAACTTGGTGCCCTTCAGAAACAGATGTTACACCCTTACATTTTTTAAATATTATCACCATGAAACCAACCAAATCAAAGAAAACGAACCTGCTGTTAATGGGAGCGGTATTCTGTTTTACCGCTTTTTCGTGCGTCGATGGCTACCATGACGATACCGTATGGTCATCGAGCGTAAAGAATACCCAGCTTGAATCGCCTGCAGCCGATCAAATTACTGTCAATTTCAGCGCTGACGGTACCGGTCAGACCATTAATTGGCCTCTTGTACCAGGTGCAGGTGGCTATCAGGTCACTGTCTACAACGTGGACGACCCTGCAAATCCTGTTTTGATTGGCGAAGAAAACGAGGTGGTCGATGGCATCTCAACGACTCGTCCCTCCACCGAAGATACGCGATTCAAAGTGGTGATCAAGACGTTGGGCAATGCTAAGAACAACAATTTGGAGGCAGTAGCCCCCACCGAAAAGGCCTACGACAACATGTTGGCCGTTACGGCAATTATACCTGACGGAACCAATCTGAGTGACTATTTCAAAGCCAATCCAATTCCTGCAAGTCCTACAGAACTTTGTTACGAATTGGTAGCTGGTGGTATTTACACGATGAGCGACACCATTTCAATAAGGCAAACGACGGTTACCATTCGAGGCGACAAAGTGGTACATCCCAAAATTACGGTGACCGATGGTTCCTTTGTGAATGGCGGAGCAGGTTTCAAGTTGAAATTCATCGATATGGATTATGCTGGTTTTACTGGTTTGGCAACAACGGCCGTCATACTGATGGATGCCAATATTGCAACTACGGGATTATCAACAGGTGGATATGTGGTGGTACCTACAACAGCACCCATTGCCATTCAATCCTGTAAGATTACCGGATTAAAGTATTATTTGTTTTTTGATAGTAGTAAAAAGTATGCTATAGGCACCTTCCTGATCAAGGATTGCATCATTGGCAGGAGTTTGAATCAAAGTCTGAGTGCCGAAATTCGTTTTGGTGCAGGTATGGTAAAAGATCTGACCATCACGAAAAGTACGTTTTATAGCGAAGTGGCCGATGGAAGCAACCGGTTTATCCAGATATCATCTTCAAATGTGAGCAGCGTTAAACCTGCTACCGAAACTTGGGCAAGTGGAAGCCTTACGGTTACGAATTCTACCTTCCTTCAGTGCTGTAAAACAACCCAGTCATTCAATTCCAATGGAGCCATGAGGCAGGTAGGCGACAAAGTGACCATCATGAACAATATTTTTGTCGATTCCTTTAACCAGGAGGCCATTCGTCGATTCCGCTCTTCCAACACAACACCAGTTTTTACGGGCGGATATAATTCATATTGGTACAATGGCATTTTCCCATTGAATGAAAAGACTCATGCACAAGGCGACAACAGCGGAACGATTATTGAAACCGATCCACAGCTGACCCGTGAGGCAGGAACTGCAAACTTTACACTCGCAGGCCCCGATCAAATAGCTGCAAGAACAGGAGACCCCCGCTGGTTGCCCGCTTTATAAAATAGTACCATGCATGAACATAAATAAAGAGAAACATGAAACAGTTTAAAAACATAATTTGCTTGCTGTTGTTTGCGCTTGCATTACCTGCAATGGCTCAGCAAACACGTACAATAAAAGGAACGGTGCTTTACGATAACGCCGAAGCCGTTATTGGAGCGAGTGTGGCAGTTCCTGGTACTAATGTCGGTACGATAACCGATGCCAACGGAAAATTTTCCTTGCTTAACGTTCCGGCTGCAAGCAAAACAGTACTGATCTCCTATCTTGGTCACAAAAGCCAAACCATTGACATTGTTGGTAAATCCGAAATCAATGTGACGCTCGTGTCTTCAGTTGCAACCGATTTGAACGAGGTTGTGATTGTAGGTTATGGTACCCAGAAAAAAGCACACCTTACTGGTTCCATCGCGACAACTTCACCGGTAGAAATTCTTGATTTGTCAGCAACCAGTTTGTCTGCCACCTTAGAAGGCTTGATGGCAGGTGTCAGCGTCAGCCAAACGAGCAATCGTCCGGGAGAACCGGCTCGTATTTCGATTCGCGGTCAAACGACTCCGCTTTATGTAATTGACGACTATGTATGTCCGGTCGAAGATGGCGAGCGCATGTTCAACAACCTTGACCCAACGATGATTGAAGGCATCTCCGTACTGAAAGATGCTTCAGCGGCCATTTATGGTGCTCGGTCTGCACAAGGTGTCGTCCTAGTCAAAACCAAACGAGGTCAGATAAGCAAACCAAAAATCTCGTACAACGGGCAATTTGGGTATACCGACGAGTTTTACCGCTCAAAAATGATGGATTCGTACAATTATGGCCAAACATGGAATGCCATTCGCGTTGCCGATCCTACACAAAGTGGTTTCGACCCGTTGAAACACCTTTATCAGGCAGACGAACTGGAAGCCATGAAATCGCTCGATTACGATTTGTTGGATAAATACTGGAGTTCGGCTTTGACTCAAAAACACGGTGTCAATGTTAGTGGCGGTACCGAAGCTGCTACCTATTTTGCTGGTGTATCGTACATTACGCAGGACGGTAATATGGGCAAAATTGACTACGACCGTTGGAACTACAACGCTGGTATGGATGCAAAAATAAACAAATGGACAAAGGCATCGTTGTCGGTTTCTGGCGACTATGGTCAAACCACAAAATCGAACAACAAAGTAGGTGGGACGAATGCTGAGAAAGATTACGTCATGTTGCTGACCCGTCCGCGCTATATACCCGAGTACATCACAGACCCGGCAACTGGCATGGAATATGCCATTGCACCTTATGGTATTACAAACGGTATGTTGGAGCAAACGCAAAACTACCATTACGACGTCATCGAGAACTTAGGCAATTTTTCGAAAAATATGCCCCAAAATATGACGCTTAGCGGATCGATCGACTACGAATTCGGATGGAGCAAGATACTGAAGGGCTTGAAACTGAAGGCTGTCTATTCAAAAAGTATCAGTACTACCCACAGCAATGAATTTGGTTCGGAATACTCCCTGTATCGATTCCCCGATGGCGTTAATGGACGCGGCGGTAGTGGCAATCACTTATATGTTGGTACGGATGGTTATCCGCTCAATTATGGCAACATCACGACAGTCAATGTGATCAACGGAAGCAGCAGCTACTTGAAAAGAGAAATGGGTCGCAGCGACAGTTATCAGTTGAATTTTGTTGCATCGTATGCCCGTACGTTTGGCAAACACGACGTGAGCGGTTTGTTCACGGTCGAAAAATCAGAGCGCGAATACGAATATGTATGGGGTAATGTAAATTTACCCTACACGTTTACCAATTATCAGTCGAATGGAGCAAGTGGCGACCAAACCACTGCGTTCAGCCGTTCTGAATCGGGCGTTTTGTCGTACGTTGGTCGTTTGAATTACGTTTATGATGGTAAATATCTAGCTGAATTCTTGATACGTAGTGATGCGAGTACCAAATTCGCTCCCGAAAACTATTGGGGAACATTTCCTTCGTTTTCTGCCGGTTGGATTATTTCGGAAGAAAATTGGTTTAAGGAAAGCGTGCTCTTTGTAGATTTCTTGAAAATTCGCGGTTCGTTTGGTATGCTTGGACGCGACAACATCGATTCTTGGGCTTGGGCACAATTTTACGGAAACGAAGTGATCAAAGGTCCGATCTTTGGTAACAACCCTGACCAGAATGCAGGTCCTCACTTCCAATTACCGAACGCTGTACCAAACCGTAATTCCCACTGGGACAAGAGTTACAAGTCAAATCTTGGTATGGATTTGAACATTTTGAAAAGTCGCTTGTCACTTTCTCTTGACGGCTATTACGATCAGAATCGCGACGTTTTCATGTCCATCAGCAATGCACCCGATTATCCCACAACGGTTGGTGCTCAGGCTTCACCTTCCAACTGGGGTTCGACCGACAATTATGGTGTTGAACTTTCGTTGGGTTGGCGTGACAAGATTGGCAAGGATTTCAAATACCATGTACGTCTGAATACTGGATACACCGACAACAAACTCATCAAGTATCCTTTTGCTGCCGAAGCTACCCGTCCGTTGGACGCAGCTGTGCCAAACGAACGCTCCGACCGCGGTTTGTGGGGATATGAGTGCCTCGGAATGTTCCGTTCGTATCAGGACATCGCCGAATACTTCGCCGAAAACAGTCTGATCACCTACATGGGTAACACGCAGGCCGATATTCACCCAGGAACGTTGATTTACAAGGATGTTCGCGGCTCGCAAAAGTCGGACGGTACGTTCTACGAAACTGGTGATCCACTCGACCCAGAGGGCAACAAAGTAGATGGCAACGACCGGATAAAAATATCGAATCGTAGCAACAACATTTATGGTTTTACGATGAATTTTGGTGCTGAATATAAGAGTTTTTCTATTAGTGCGCAATTAGGTGCAAGCTGGGGCAGCTATACCATGATGCCTACGCAAGCCATCACCAACAAAAGCGTTGTTTCCACCGCTTCGGGTTATGATGTGATGCAATACACGAATTTGCCGTCTTTCTGGACGGGAAACATGTATGTTTATGAAGATGTCCTTGATGCGCAAGGCAGAACTGTAGCCACACAGAACCGCGATGCAATCTACCCCAACTTGCGTTTTGCTGGGATGAATTCGGTAGCTTCCACTTTTTGGAAAGTAAACAATGCCAACGTGATGTTACGTAACCTGACAGTTGCTTACTCGCTACCAAAGAATTTGGTTCAAAAGGTTGGTATCGAAAGTTGCAGACTCAATTTGACAGGCCAAAATCTGCTCGACTTCTACAACCCATATCCCGATAAGTTTATGAGTCAGAATTCCAGCTTCAGTGTCTATCCTACGTTACGGAAATTCACTCTAGGTGTAAATGTTACATTCTAATAAAAACTTGCAGCAATGAATAAAATCATGAATAAATTAGTTTTAACCACAGTCCTGGCAGCAAGTCTTTTGTTTAATTCAGGATGTAGTGACGATTTCCTCAAAGAAAAAAGGGATTACAGCAAACTTTCACCCGATTTGTACAACGACTATATGGGTGCCAAGATGCGTGTGGAGGATATCTACCTTCGACTTTTGCCGAATGCCAATGATGGTCTGATGTACCGCAGTCCAAGTGGCGGAAAAGCAGATATTCTATCTCAATGCACCGAGGAATTTTCGGGACTTTCTGATTTTGTAAATCCCGATGTGATCATTACCTCTTCGAGCAATCTTGCCGATTGGTTTCATGTCAACAAACAAACTAGTGCCGGTCCTTGGGGCGAAATCCGCAATTGCAATGATGTTATTGAGGGTGTCTCTAACAGTACGCTAGCAGAAAACCAAAAACGAGAGTTGCTCGGACAGGTTTATTTTTTCCGTGCATGGCAGTATTACTTGCTTGTAAAGACCTATGGCGGCGTACCAATTATTGATGAGGTGCAGTTGACCGATGTGAGCGAGGCTGCAAATTTGGCTCGACCACGTTCCACTACCAAAGCTTGCATCGACTTTATCTGCGACGATTTGGAAACAGCTGCCGGTATGTTGCCACTCCGTTGGGGCTCTTCCGATTTTGGCCGAATTACAAAGGGTGCAGCGTATGCGTTGGCTGGCAGAGCACGTCTGCTCTATGCAAGTCCGTTGTTCAATCGCACTGATGATGTAACACGTTGGCAAACAGCTTACGATGCCAATAAAATGGCATTGGATTCCTTGACTGCAGGCGGTTTTGGTTTGGCCTACAAGGACGCTCCCGGCATCAATGCCGCTGGTTTTTCGAAACTGTTTTCGGACTACAACAGCAACGAAGCCGTTTTTGTGACGCTTTACAACCGTGTTCACGATGACAATGCGGCACATGAAATCTATCGCAACAACAAAAGGGAACAAGGTTTGCGTCCCTCAAATGCTGCCGGTGGCACCAGCAATACCGGTATTAACGCCAATTCGCTGATGTTGGACTTGTTCCCAATGGCAGATGGAAAGAAACCGACAGAAGTGGGCACTTACAATTACAGTTCATTGAAATTCTTTGAAAACCGCGACCCGCGTTTCTATCGCACCTTTGCTTTTCCAGGTGTCTTTTGGAGATTTGAAGGGAATCCGTTGACTTGGACTCCACCCGTACCATCGAATGCCGTTTACAACGGTACGGATTATGTTTTGTGGAATTATGCATGGTATGCCGATCTTACGAAACAGGACGATCCAAATATTGGTGGATATGGAGCCGACAGATTGGGCCAAAATTACCGTGGTGTCTATGTTCGCAAGCGTTCAAACGATTTCGACATGACCACTCCAACCCCAACTTGTCTTTATCGTTGGCCTTCCACTTCTGCCGAAAATAGAGCTGGTGCTTTCGGTGAAGGTGCCTTGCCTCACATGGAAATCCGTTATGCCGAAGTAATGCTCAACTTTGCTGAAGCTGCCTGTGGTATTGGTAATACAGCCGAAGCGATTCAGGTGTTGAAAGACATCCGTCAGCGCGCAGGTTATACCAATGCGACCGATAATTACGGTTTGAACGTAGGCGAATTGGCCGATCGTGCCAAACTCTTTGCTGCAATCCTATACGAACGCCAGATTGAATTGGCTTATGAAGGTAAACGTTTTGACGACATGCGTCGCTGGCTGCTTTGGGACGGAGGAGCATCATTCACTGGTGGGGATGGAGCACCTTCAACTTGGACACTAACCGGTTTTGCAGCAAATACCTGTACCTTTCTTGGTGTGACACCTTTCAACGGCAGTCGACGCGACAATGTTGAACTTGCTGCGAAAGCAGTCGCTGTTGAAGCACAGGGAAGTGACCCAATTGCAGCCAATCGTCCGGCTCCGCTCGATTTGAAAACGGATCTAAGTACTCAATTTGCAGGCCTGGCATCTTTTTACGACACGTATTTGAAACGTAAGATACGCTTGGGAGATGAAGTTGGTAAAGTGGTGGCATTCAAGCCACAATATTATTTTATTGGCTTGACAAGTGCCGCACAAACCAACAACATCACTCTGCTGCAAACAATTGGCTGGGCTGATGTCAATAACGGCAATGCAAACGGCACGTTCGACCCACTTGCAGAATAATAATCCAAAAACTTAGGAGGCGGGCATCAAAATCCGCCTCTTTTGTTTGTATATTGATAATACCTAAAGAATAGCGTAAAAATTATGAAACATTTTTCTTTAATCTCTCTCTTTGTCGTTTTTGCGCAAATATCCTTGCAAGCCCAAACCAAAGCCTTCCCTACAGCGGAAGGTTTTGGTTCTATGGCTTCAGGTGGACGTGGCGGTGTGGTCATCGAAGTGACCAACTTGGAAGACGATGCAACAGGTGCCACTGTGGGCAGTCTTCGTTGGGCGCTGAATCAAAGCAAGACCGTGCCGGCCACTATTGTGTTCCGAGTAGGGGGCATCATCAAATTGGTGGCCGACTTGCGTAGCACACGCACTGCTGGTACCACCATTGCCGGTCAAACGGCTCCTGGTGACGGCATCACCATACGGGGTGCCAAAACAAACCTGGGAGGAAGTGTCAATCTCGTAGTCCGAAACATCCGTTTCCGCATCGGATTGAAGGGCGATACGTTATTTGCGGCAGGAGGTTCCATCGGTATCGAGAATGCCAGCAACTTCATTTTGGATCATTGCGTTTTCGGCTGGTCGGGTGAGGAAAACATGACCATGTACGACAACATCTCAACCACGGTGCAATGGAGCATCATCCACGAAGGTTTGTACGCCAGCGGACATGCCAAAGGCGCACGGAGTTATGGAACCCAATGGGGCGGACAAGGTGCAACTTATCATCACAACCTGTTGGCGCACAACTACAACCGAAGCCCCCGTTTTAATGGGGCCCGCAGCAACGACCGGAACGCACTGATCGACTTTGTGAACAATGTGAACTACAATTGGGGAAAATCAAACTCCTGTTATGGTAGCGACTTCGATTCTGGGGGATTGACCAACCGCACCAATATGGTCAATAATTACTACAAGCCCGGTCTAGTGCGACCTGGAACAAGCAACTCCTTTTTCACTCAGGCCTCTTTCGGAAGTCAAACCACCGCACAAATTCCTGTTTTTTACATGAACGGAAATTACATGGAGGGTTCGGCAAACGCAACCAACAATACCGACAATTACAATGGTTTGGATGCGGGTGCCTATACCGCAAAATCGATTGCCAAAACGGCATTGATTTCTGCCACCCCGTTTTCGATAACCTATCCAGTAACGACCGAATCGGCAGCCAACGCCTATAGCACTGTTTTATCCAAAGCAGGCACCATTAAGCGCGATTCCGCAGAGCGTCGTGTCGTCAATGAGGTACGAACAGGCACCGCCTCTGGTAAAGGAACCTCTGTGAGGTATTTGAATTCGGACGGAACAACCTATTCGAACAACGGATTTTACAACGTAGCCAAAGGCATCATCGATAATCCATCATTAGCTTTTGGATCTGAAATTGCATACCCATCCACCATATGGACCAGCACCATTGTGGATGCGGATCACGACGGAATGGACGATGCTTGGGAACTCGCAAAAGGATTGGATCCTGCAAATGCAGAAGACCGAAATACCCTTTCGCCAAGTGGTTACACCGCCCTGGAAGTCTATCTGAACAGCCTGATGGGGGAGGAAATACTTTTCAGTACCGGTATGAAATCGAACACTGTCTCCCACGGCATCGGCTTTATCCACAATCCAGCAAGCGATGTGATCAACTTGTTCAGCCCTGAAGCCATCAACCGATATCGCGTTTGTGATGTATCTGGCAAATGCCGTCAACAAGGTCATGAAGCAGGTATGACCAGTTTTGATGCTGCATTACTACCCAAAGGCCTTTATTTTTTAGCTTTAGAAACCGAATCCGGCAACAACGTTACTTTGAAATTCATTAAGTAAAATGACCAACAAGAAATTTTCCGGTGTCGTGGTGCCTATGGTTACGCCACTGAGCCCTGAACTGCGAATCGATACGGATGCAGTGGCACGCATCATCCGATTATTCGCCGCAAACGGTATTGATCCCTTGGTGCTCGGTACGACTGGTGAGTCCAGTTCCATCAGCAAAAAGAGCAGTTTTGAGCTGGTCGCTGCTGCCATAGCGGCTAAAGCGCCCAACCAACGTATTTACGCCGGTTTGGTGGGAAATCAAATCAAAGCCCTGATTAAACGCGGAAACCGATACCTTGAAATGGGCGTGGATGCCGTTGTGGCCACCTTACCATCGTACTATGTGTTGACTCCGGAACAGATGTACACCTATTATAGGCATATGGCCAACAGTTTGGAGGGTCCCCTTCTGATGTACAACATAAAGGCCACCACACAAATGAGCATACCGTTGGAGCAAGTCGAAAAACTGAGTCATCACCCCAACATCTACGGACTCAAAGATTCAGAACGGGATGAAGAACGCATGAAAGCGTGCATTGAAAGCTATAAGGATAGACCCGACTTCTCCTATTTTTGTGGCTGGGGCGCCCAAAGTGCCGGAAGTTTGAAATTGGGAGCGGACGGCATCGTTCCGAGTACCGGTAACATCGTCCCTGAACTGTACAAGGCACTCTATCAGGCTGCTTTGAAGGGCGATTTTGAAACAGCCGACCAATTTCAAGTCCAAACCGATGATGTGGCCGTGTTGTACCAGAAGGACAGAACCCTTGGCCAATCACTGGCAGCGCTTAAAGTGATGATGCACAGCAAAGGCCTATGCGGTACCACGATGATGCCACCACTTACGGAGCTTTCTCAAAAAGAAGTTGATCAAATTAATGTAGAATTTGTAAAATAACTCATTGTCATGCTAGGACACACCATCCACTGGATCGATACCCTCATCGTTTTCGCCTCCGTTTTGGCTACCATTGGCGTCGGCCTGTATTTTGCCAAACGGCAGAAAAGCTCCGACCATTACTTTTCCGGAGGTCAGAACATTCCCGCCTGGGCCATCGGTCTTTCCATCTTTGCCACCCTAATCAGCAGCGTCACCTTTTTGGCCTATCCTGCAGCCGCCTACAAATCCAACTGGATTCTGCTGGTGCAAGGGTTGATGGTGCCGCTGGTACTGGTCTGCATCATCTGGCTCGTCGTACCACTGTATCGAAAAGCAATTAGACTCAGTGCCTACGAGTATTTTGAACGCCGCTTCGGTTTTGGTGCGCGCGTGTACAGTTCCTTAGCCTTCATGCTCACCCATTTCTCCAAAATGGGAACCGTATTGTACTTGGTATGTTTGGTGCTCAATACCTTGAGCGGCATTCCAATTATGACACTAATTATTGGTATCGGTCTTTGCATCGTATTCCTTACTCTGGTCGGCGGCATCGAAGCCGTCATTTGGATGGATGTGATTCAGGGCTTTATGATCATCGGTGGCGGACTGCTTTGCCTGGGTCTACTTTTATTCAGACCCGAAGCCGGCCCCGTAGCCACCCTTCAACAAGCCTGGGATATGGGCAAGATTGGATTCGGCCCCTACGATTTCAGCTTTACCCAACTGACATTCTGGGTGATGGCCATCAATGGCGCCTTCTACGCCCTACAAAAATACGGCACCGACCAGACCATCGTGCAACGCTACCTAGTTGCAAAATCCGATAAAGATGCCAAAAAAGCCTCCTACATCGGCGTTCTTACCACGGTGCCAGTCTGGTTGCTCTTCATGCTCATCGGTTCGCTGCTCTATGTCTTTTACCACAACGGTACCGCCGTCCTTCCCGAAGGCATGAAAGCCGACGAAGTATTCCCTTATTTCATGGGCACCCAACTTCCTGTAGGTGTCGTGGGGCTCGTGCTTTCAGCCATCGTCGCCGCCGCCTTTTCTACCCTGGCTTCGGATATGAACTGCCTCTCCGCCATTGGCGTTGAAGACTATTATCAACGGCTGAACCCGAACATCACGGACAAGCAACGCCTAAAGATGGGCCGCATGCTCGTAGGCATTTCAGGCATCGCCATGATGGGAGTGGCCAGCCTCTACGTCATCTGGCAAGGCGAAGGCGTGCTCGGCATGGTGTTCGAACTTTACGCCATATTCTCTGCCGGAATCGTGGGCATCTTCCTGCTCGGTCTCTTTTCGACCCGTGCCAACAAACAAGGCCTGTACATCGGTATCGGCGTGACCGTGCTGTTTACGGCCTATGCCATGCTCACCTCCACCAAGTTTGAAGTTGGTGGCGAAGAACGCATCTTGCTAGATCTGGGCAATTGGAACTTCACCCAACACAAATACATGCTGGGCGTTTACAGCCACCTCATCGTCATCTTTGTAGGCTATGGCGCCAGTCTCTTTTTCAAAAAACCGAAACTGGGCGAACAACTCACCATATACAGTTTCCTCGAAGCAAGAAAAAAATGAAAACCATCCAACTGCAACATCCCAAACGAACCGTCTTCGGGCCGGGTTGCCTGAACGACTTGGCTGCAGACCGCCTGATCACAGTGTCTCAACGCATCTTGTTGCTCGTTGCCACACCTTTATATATAGTAATGAAACCATTGGTCGAATCGTTTCGGTCGGCCGGGAAACAGGTGGACGTCTATGAATTCATTTTCCCGGGTGAACCCACGTTCAAACAAATGGACGAAATGCTGGTTCATTCCCAAGAGTTCCAACCCGATTGCGTCATCGGTATCGGAGGCGGCAGCGTGCTCGACTGTGCCAAACTGTTGGCCGCACTCACCAATAGCAAGCAACTTTTACGCGAAGTGCCAGGCATCAACATCCTTCAAGGCCGTAGCATCAACCTCCTTTGCGTGCCAACCACATCAGGCACCGGCAGCGAAATGTCGCCCATCGCCATCCTGCTCGATACGGATACCAACGAAAAAAAAGGCATCATCAGCCCCGACCTGGTGGCCGACGCCGCTTACATCGACCCGGCACTGACCTTGACCCTTCCTAAAAAGCTTACTGCCGAAACCGGTTTCGACGCCCTCTGCCATTGCATCGAAGCCTACACCAACAAGTTTGCCCATCCTGCAGTGGATATTTACGCCCTCAAAGGCATCCAACTTATTAGCGCCAACCTGCTGAAAGCATGTCAGGACGGCAGCAACCTCGAAGCCCGCATTGCTCTGTCAATGGCCTCCATGTACGGCGGCCTATGCCTTGGCCCGGTAAACACCTCTGCCGTGCATGCCCTTTCTTATGGACTTGGTGGAAAATACCATGTTTCGCATGGCCTCGCCAACGCCATTCTTTTGCCCGAAGTCCTGCTGTTCAATCTGCCAGCATGTGTGGAACGCACCGCAGAAATCGCCCTTGCACTTGGCGTCCGCAAAGGCCCCGATGCAGAAACCACCGCTTTGGCAGGCATTCAGAAAATCCGCGAACTGTCCATCGCCTGCGGCATTCCACAGCACTTGTCCGAAATCGGCATTCAAGAAGCAGACCTACCCGAACTTGCTACCATTGCTCTAAATGTAAAAAGACTGCTGAACAACAACCCCAGAGAAGTCAGAATGGAAGATGCATTGAGTATCTTTACGCTCCTCCTATGAATAGACTCCTATGAACAAAATGACACCCATCATCGGCATCAGCATGGGCGATCCTGCTGGGATCGGTCCTGAAATCATCGTCAAAGCCTTCTTGCAAAAGGAGGTCCATGATCGTTGCCGTCCGCTGGTGGTCGGTGATGCGGCTGTGATGAAATACGCCGTGAAACTCCTTGGCGCAACCCTGAACGTGGTTTCCATCAATACGGTCTCTGAGGCAATTTTCTCTCCCGAAACCTTGAATGTGTTCGACCTTAAAAACGTCATCACTGCCGAACTCAAACCAGGAGAAGTCTCCGCCATGAGTGGTAACGCAGCCTTTGAAGCCGTTCGCACCGTCATTGATTTGGCGTTGAAAGGCGAAGTCGACGCCACTGTCACCGCACCCATCAACAAAGAGTCCATCCATAAAGCCGGTCACCATTACTCCGGCCACACGGAAATATACGCCCATTTCACAAAAACCGACAAATTTGCCATGTTGTTGGCCGACGAAAACCTACGGGTAATCCACGTCACCACCCACGTTTCCCTGCGCAAAGCCTGCGACCTGTGCAAGAAGTCGCGGATACTGGATGTCATCAAACTCCTCGATGACGCCTGCAAACAATTCGGCATCGCCAAACCCCGCATCGCTGTGGCCGGACTCAATCCCCATGCCGGTGAAAACGGTTTGTTCGGCGACGAGGAAATTCTGGAAATCATTCCTGCCATCCAAGAGGCTAACGAAAATGGTTTCACCGTAGAGGGTCCCATTCCGCCCGACACCCTATTCGTGAAGGCAGTTCAAGGCAAATACGACGGCTGCGTGGCCATGTACCACGACCAAGGCCACATACCCTTCAAGCTCGAAGGATTCCAGTGGGACAACGAGAAGCAGACGATGAAAAGCGTCAAAGGCGTAAACATCACCCTGGGGCTGCCCATCATCCGCACTTCCGTGGACCACGGCACCGCTTTCGAAATCGCAGGCAAAGGCATCGCATCGGCCGACGCCATGCTCGTTTCCATCGATTACGCCATCCGCATGGCACAAAACCGCAACGCATGATTACCATCCTGGCCGACGACATTACCGGTGCCGCCGAAATTGCCGGTGTTTGCCTACGCTGCGGCATGACCGTCTCATTCGGGGTGAACAAACTTCCAACGGAGCTGGTGCAAGCCCGTGTGATTGCCACCGACAGCCGCTCCATGAGCGCCCAAGAGGCCCGCATGATCCATCGAGAATTAGCGGAAGCCATCGGCGACGTTTCCTCCGACAACGTTTTCAAGAAAACCGATTCCGTGCTACGCGGCTATGTCGTTGATGAGCTGGACGAATGGATGACCGTACTTGGATTTGATGAGGCTGTTCTGCAGCCTTCCAATCCATCCATCGGCCGCTGCATCGTAGATGGTTGCTATGTTATTGATGGTAAGGAACTGAACGATACCGACTTCAGCCGTGATTCGGATTTTCCAGCCTGGACTTCGGCCGTGGAAGGCTTGTTGATGGAACGAAACGGCAACCACACTTCCCGCAAGATTCACACAGGTAACGCGATCAACCTCAAACAGGGCATCAACGTTCCTGATTGCACGACGGTGGAGGATCTTAAAAAATCCGTTTTCAAAAGCAATCCGACCGTACTCCACGCAGGCAGCGCCGCTTTTTTCGCCGCTTGGCTGGAAGTGGTCCACGACCAGCTACCAACAGCCCAACCCATCGGGATCAATCCCATGCTCGGCCGATTCCTGATGGTCTGCGGCAGCAAACATACCCAAAGCGAAAACTACCTGATTTCCTCCAAAAAGAAAGGCTTGGCTGTCGCAGAGTTTCCCGAAGAGCTCCTGCAGGAAACCATTTCTGAAGAACATCTTATCGAATGGGCCGACAATCAGGCCGAATTCTGGGGTAGAACCGGCCAGATGATCGTCACCCAGGGTCACAGAAAAGTCACTTTCCCAGGGCATGCCGATGCGCTGCGGAATCGATTGGCCCAAGTGGTCATCCGAATGCTCGAACAATGCGCGGTCGGCGAACTGCTGTTGGAAGGCGGCGCCACCACCTACGCACTTTTGGAGAAAAAAGGTTGGACCACACTCACGCCTTTGAATGAATTCAGCCCCGGTGTTGTCCGGATGGCGGTTTCCAGCAAACCCAACCTGTTTCTCACCCTGAAACCCGGCAGTTATCCATGGCCGAGTTGGGAGGGTTCAACTACAGAAATCAACGAATAGCCAATTATATGCACCTTAAAAAACTCCTTTACCTGTCTCTTATCCTGACAGGCTTTACCTTTACCACTTCGGCCAAGACTGTCAACATGCAACAAGCAGGCGCCCTGGCCGACAGCAAAACCCTAAACACGGCGGTAATTGCCAAAACCATTTCCGAACTCGCCCAGCAGGGTGGGGGAACCCTCTTTTTCCCGGCAGGCACTTACTTGACCGGTCCCATCGAACTTAAAAGCAACATCACCCTCGATCTCGAATCGGGCGCCGTACTGAGCTTCACCGACGACTTCGACCAATACCTGCCTTTCGTGGAAATGCGTTACGAAGGAGTTGTCATGAAAAGTTTCCATCCGCTCATTTACGCGTACGAGGCCGAAAACATCACCATCAAAGGCCGCGGAGTCTTGGAAGGCAACGGCAAGAAGTGGTGGATGGCCGCCTGGGGTTTTGACGGAGCTGGTGCCAAAACCGACTTGAGCAAATACCAGGACCTCTGGACCAAAACCAATCCCGGTTTCAAAATCGAGGAAAATTCCGATTGGAAAGGCACCTTGGCCAAACGCTTTTTCCGTCCGCCCTTTTTTCAAGCCTATAAAAGCAAGAACATCCGCATCGAAGGCGTCAAATTTACGAATTCCCCCTTCTGGACCGTGAATCCCGAATTCTGCAGCAACGTGACCGTTGACGGCATCACCATCGACAATCCCACTTCACCGAATACGGACGGCATCAATCCAGAATCCTGCGACAACGTGCACATCGCCAATTGCCACATCAGCGTGGGCGACGACTGCATCACCATCAAGTCCGGTCGCGACCTGCAAGGCCGACAATACGGAGTTCCCTGTCAAAACATCACCATCACCAACTGCACCATGCTGTCCGGTCACGGGGGTGTGGTCATTGGCAGCGAGATGTCTGGCAGTGTCCGCAAAGTCACCATTTCCAATTGCGTGTTCGACGGAACCGACCGTGGCATCCGCATCAAGTCCACCCGCGGCAGGGGCGGCATCGTGGAGGACATCCGCGTGAGCAACATCGTGATGCGCAACATACAGAAGGAAGCCATCAACTTGAATCTGTTTTATTCCAAAGTCCCGGCAGAACCCGTTTCGGATCGTACCCCGATTTTCCGCAACATCCACATAAGCAACATGACCGGTGTGGAAATCAATGCGGCAGGTGCTATCTTGGGGCTGCCGGAAATGCCCATCTCCGATTTGAGTTTTACCGACATCGATTTGAAAGCCAAAACCGGTTTCGTGGTGAGCGATGCCAGCAACATTCGGATGAGTGGGGTGACGGTTTCCACCGAAAAAGGACCGGCATTTTTGTTGGAGCGAGTGAACGAAGCCCAGCTTCTGGCATTGAAAACAAACAAGCCGCTGACAGATGCTCCCGTACTTAGTCTGAAAGACTGCAAAGATATTTTGATCCAAAACGCCTTTCCATTGCCAGGAAGTCAAGCCTACCTAAGGCTCAGTAGTAAATCCAGTCAAGGCATCCTACTGAAAGACAATTACCTGAAACGACTGGAAACACCGGTTCTGAAAGGGGAGGATTTGCTACCGAATGCTTTGACAGAAATCGAGTAAATATTAAAGTAAAAGTTTAAACAATACAATATAATGCATTTAAGATGAATAGATTATATATTGTTATTTCTTTACTCTTCGCATTCTTGACCCTGCAGGCACAAACTGCAAGTCAAAATTCCGACAGCTCCTTCCAACGTCCATTGAACGATGTATTGTTGGACATCCAAACCCAGTTCAACGTTCGCCTCAAAATACCTGCCGACCTCGTGGAAGGCAAGGTGTTGAAGTACGCCGATTGGCGCCTTCGTCCTTGGAGCCTAGAGCAAAGTCTTAAAAACATCCTGCAACCGTTCGACCTTGTTTTCGTCAAGGAGTTCGAAGGCGTTTACAAGATCAAAGCATTCGAATACGCGCGACGCTCGGATGCCGACGGCAAGGAATTCCTGGATTACCTCCAAACCTTGTACAACGATTTGCCCAGCTGGGAAGTCCGAAAACAACAGCTCAAAACCTCTTTAAAAGATGCCGTTGGCCTTAATCCCATGCCCAAACCCACCGGCAGCAAACCCATCATCACCAGCAAACGCGTCTTCGACGGCTATTCGGTCGAAAACATCGCCCTGGAAGTTCTGCCCGGCGTCTACACCATGGGTTCCGTTTATAAACCTTTGAAAGCCAAGAACTGTCCCATTGTCATCAATCCCTGCGGCCATTTTTTCGATGAACGCTACCGTGCCGACATGCAGTACCGCCTGGCAATGATGGCCAAGATGGGCACTATCGCCGTAAGTTACAACCTCTTCGGCTGGGGCGAATCCATGCTCCAGTTCAAATACGAGTGGCACCGACGCAGCATCGCCCAAACCATCCAGACGCTCAACGCCATCCGGTGGATCGATTACATGTCCGGCCTCAAGCAAGCTGATCCAAGCCGTGTAGCCATAACCGGCGGGTCGGGTGGGGGCAGCCAGACCATGCTCGTCACGGCCATCGACGACCGCATTACCTGCAGCATTCCCGTCGTCATGACCTCCTCCTCCTTCTCCGGCGGATGCCCCTGCGAAAGTGGCCTGCCAGTGCACCTTTGCTGCGGTGGCACCAACAATGCTGAAATCGCCGCCATGGCAGCTCCACGGCCGCTTTTGCTGATTTCGGACGGAAAGGATTGGACCGCTGCAGTGCCCACGTTGGAATTTCCCTTCATACGCCGTACCTTTGGGCTTTACGGCAAGGAAAGCTTGGTTGAAAACGCGCATTTCGCTGAAGAAGGCCACGATTACGGCATCAGCAAACGACAAGCCTGCTATGCATTCCTAGCCAAACACTTCAATTTGAATACGCAAAAATTAAAAAAACCAGACGAAACCTACGACGAATCCAAAATTTCCATCGAAAAGAAAGAAGCCCTCTACGTCTTCGGACCCAACGGAGAAACCTTTCCCAAAAACGCCGTCAACGACTTGAACACGCTCAAAACCGTATTGGAAGCCGCTAAAAAATAACTTATGAACCGACTACGAAACTTACTGATCCTCTTTTTTGCCTTTCTGGCAACCTTTTCAAACGCCCAACAACCGCTGAGGCTCTGGTACGACAAACCGGCCACCGACTGGAATGCCGCCTTGCCAATCGGCAACGGAACACTTGCCGCCATGATATTCGGCGGACCTGCTGTGGAACGCATTCAACTCAACGAAGGCACCGTTTGGGCAGGTTCACCCAACCAAAACAACAATCCGGAGGCGCTGGCCAACTTGCCCAAAGTCCGCGAACTGGTCTTTGCCAACAAAAACCTGGAGGCCATGAATCTGGCTTCGGCCAAGATCATGTCCAACACCAATTTCGGCATGCCTTACCAATCCATGGGCGATTTGTACCTCAGTTTTCCCGGTCACAACGCCTACAAGACTTACACCCGCGACCTAAACATCAGCACCGCCGTCGCTTCCGTAAAATACACGTTCAAAGGAGTGACCTATACCCGCGAATACTACTCATCGCTTAGTGATTCAGTACTCGTCGTACATCTAAAGGCCAGTAAACCAAAGAGTATCACCTGCAACATCACCATGAGCACTCCACATCAAAAATACCGCATCAAAGACGAGGATGGCATGCTGGTTTTGACTGGAATTACCGAAACCCACGAGCGCCAGAGCGGAAAAGTACGCTTTATCACCCAAGTGAAACCACTTTTGAAAAACGGGAGGGCTACCATCAAGGACGGAGTCTTTTCCATCGACAAAGCTGATGAAGTGGTCCTCTATATTTCGATGGCCACCAACTTTGTCAACTACAAAGACATCTCTGGAAACGAAGTCGACAAATGCACCCGCATCCTGAACCGCGCCTATGGCAAAGACTACGAAAAACTCAAGGCCAGCCATACAGCCGCCTACCAAAAACTGTTCAACCGCGTCACGCTCGATCTGGGCACCACACCTCAAGCGTTGAAGCCAACCGACCAGCGCATCCGCGAATTCGCCAAAGTAAACGATCCAGCCTTGGCTGCCCTCTATTTCCAGTTCGGCCGGTACTTGCTCATCTCCTGTTCCCAACCAGGCGGACAACCTGCCACCCTGCAAGGCCTGTGGAACGAACAGATCCTGCCCTCCTGGGACAGCAAATACACCGTGAACATCAACACCGAGATGAATTATTGGCCCTCCGAAGTGACCAACTTGAGCGAAATGGGCGAACCACTGTTCAGCATGATCAATGACATTTCCGTCACCGGCCGTGCTTCCGCCCGCGAAATGTACGGCGCCCGCGGTTGGGTGACCCACCACAACACCGACATCTGGCGCGTCACCGGTGGCATCGACCGTGCGCAATCCGGTATGTGGCCAATGGCAGGCGCCTGGCTTTCCAGACACCTCTGGGAGCACTACCAATATACCGGCGACAAATTGTTCCTGCAAGCCAATTACCCCATCATGCTCGAAGCCGCCCGCTTCTTTGTCGATTTTCTGGTGAAAGAACCCGAACACGGCTGGCTCGTCGTATGCCCGGGCAGCTCTCCCGAAAACAATCCCAAAGCCACCGGCGGAAACGCTTCGACCGTGGCAGGCTGCACCATGGACAACCAAATTGTCTTCGACCTGTTTACCAACGTCTTGGCAGCCACCGACATCCTGAACGGCGGCATCAAAGGCCTGTTCAACACCGGTTCCAAGGCCTTTTCCGACACCTTGCGCAACACCTTGGCCCAAATGCCGCCCATGCAGATCGGCCAATACAGTCAATTGCAGGAATGGATGAACGACTGGGACGACCCCAAAGACCAGCACCGTCACATATCCCACCTGTTCGGCCTGTTCCCCGGCAACCAGATTTCCCCTTACCGCACCCCCGAACTCTTCGACGCCGCCCGCACCTCCCTGATTTACCGCGGCGACATCTCCACCGGTTGGGCCATGGCCTGGCGCCTCTGTTTCTGGGCCCGCCTCCTCGATGGCAACCACGCCTACAAAATCCTTCAAAACCAACTCGATCTCGTCTCGGCTGAACCCAAAAAAGGCGGCACCTACACCAATATGTTCTGCGCCCATCCGCCGTTCCAGATCGACGGCAATTTCGGCTGCACCGCCGGTATTGCTGAAATGCTCCTTCAAAGCCAGGACGGTTTCATTTTTGTGCTGCCTGCCTTGCCCGATGTCTGGAAAAACGGCAGCGTCAAAGGCCTGAAGGCTAGGGGAGGGTTCGAACTGGACATCACCTGGAAGAACAACGCCGTAGAAACGCTTAAAATCAAATCCCTGCTTGGCGGCCTGTGCCGAATGCGTTCCTCGGTCGAACTCGTCGGAAAAGGGCTGAAACCGGCCAAAGGCGACAATTCCAATCCCTATTACCGTGTGGCTGAAACGCCAAAGCCTCTTATTTCGGAAAAAGCAAAGCTCAAACCCGTTGTTTTGCCCGAAACCCAGCTTTATGACCTCAAAATGGATAAAGACGAAACGATTGTTCTGACTCGTAAAATCTAACACTATGAAACGCATTCTATTCTTTCTGATCATCCTGTCTTTCGCCGTTTCCGCCCAAAACAAGAAACTCCCTTGGGAGAACGGCAAACTCCAAGTCACTGCCAATCACCGCTTTCTGCAACACGAAAACGGCAGCCCGTTCTTTTGGCTGGGCGATACCGGTTGGCTGGCCTCCTCCCGCCTCAATCAGGACGGCATGGATTTTTATTTCAACACCTTGAAGAACAAAGGATTCAATGTGGTGCAAGTGTCCATCCTTCACGAAATACCTTTTTACAACGTCTACGGTAAACCCGCCTTACCTTACGGTTTTGACTTCAGCAAAGTAGGCGTTTCGCCCGAATACGGGTATTGGGACCATATTGACTACATGGTGAAAGCCGCCGCGAAACAAGGCATCTACATCGCCATGGTCTGCGTCTGGGGTGGTCCTGTCAATGCAGGTCATCTGACACCTGAAAACGCCGTCAAGTACGGAACCTTCCTGGCCAACCGCTACAAAAACAGCCCCAACATCATCTGGGTAATCGGCGGCGACACCCGTGGCGACAAGAAACCCGAAGTCTGGCAAGCGCTGGCCAAAACCATTCGCGGCATCGACAACGGACACCTGATGACCTACCATCCCCGTGGACGCACCTGTTCCGCCCAGTGGTTCAACGACGAAGCATGGCTCGATTTCAACATGTTTCAATCCGGCCACCGCCGCTACGGCCAACGCAGCGGGGACGGTGAATTGCTGAAAGAACTGAATACCGAGGAAGACAACTGGCGCTATGTGGATCAAGTCTACGCACTGCCCAATCCCAAACCCGTTCTGGACGGCGAGCCAAGCTACGAGGACATCCCCGCCGGTTTGCACGACAAGGCCGAGCCCCGCTGGAAAGCGCAGGATGTGCGCCGTTACGCCTACTGGTCCGTGTTTGCAGGCTCATTCGGCCACACCTACGGCAACAACTCCGTCATGCAGATGTACACGCCAGGCGTTCAGCCATCCTACTTTGCAGACAAGCCTTGGTACGATGCCCTGAACCTGCCCGGTTACGGCCAAATGAATTACCTGAAAGCGTTGATGCTCGCTTTGCCTTTTACGCAGGGTGCCCCAGACCAAACTTTGATTGCAGGGGAGAACGGTCAACAATACGACCATCTTGTGGCAACAAAAGGCCCAGGATACGGAATGGTTTACAATTACACCGGCCGCGATATCAAGATCAACCTCGATCGGATTACTGGTGCCAGCAAAAATCTTTGGTGGTACGACCCTGCCACCGGTGTTCTTAAATTTATCGAAACTACCCCCACCGGAATCAAGACGTATTTGCCCGAAGGAGGCAATCGTCCAGGCAACGACAAGGTGCTCATCGCTGTCGATGCCGATAAAAATTACCTGAAAAAGGACTGGATTTCGATACCAAATCAATAAAGTCGGGTTGCCATGAAACCACTGTCGAACACTCTGAAAATGCTCCCAAAAGGCTTAGCAATCCTGCTTTTTACCCTGATTTTGTGCGAAGGTTCTATATTCTCTCAAAAATATCAACCATTCGCAATAAGGGTGGAAAGCCTGTCTGAACCGGCTGCCTTAAACACCCTTCAACCCCGCTTCGGATGGTCGATTCAGCGTTTTGGTAGAAATACGAAGCAAACATATTCACATATACAAGTAGCCTCTTCGCAAGCACTTTTATTGGCAAATGCCCCTGATTTTTGGGATTCAGGCAAAGTCCGTTCCGAAAAGTCCGTTCAAGTACCTTATGGCGGAAAAACCCTGACTTCGGCCAGCACGTTTTATTGGAGAGTCAAAATCTGGTGCAACGGAAAATCATCTGCTTGGAGTCCAGTCGGAACCTTCCATACCGGGTTTAAAGACAACCCGAAAAACCCAAAACGAGACACCGATTGGAAAGCAAACTGGATTGGCCTCGACAGCATTTTCCCCTGGGATCGCCACGAATTTCATTCCCAACTCGCCGCCCGTTACTTCCGGAAAGAATTCAAACTCCAGAAGGAAATCAACGAAGCCCGCGTTTACGTAACCGGCTTGGGCATGTACGAACTTTATGTGAACGGACAGAAAATAGGAGACCAAGTACTTTCTCCTGCACCCACCGATTATACGCAGGATGTCAAATACACTTCCTTCGATCTGAAGCCGTTTCTGAAGGTAGGCTCCAACGTCATTGGAATGACGCTAGGCAACGGTCGCTTTTACAACATGCGGCAAGGTGCGAAACCCTGGAAAATCCGAACCTTCGGTTTGCCAAAGCTGCTTTTGCAATTGGAGTTGACCCTGAAAGACGGCAGCAAGCAAACCATTATCAGCGATGCCACCTGGAAAGCCACCGCCGACGGCCCCATCCGATCCAACAACGAGTGGGACGGGGAAATCTACGATGCCACCAAGGAAATGCCAGGCTGGTCCCAGGCAGGGTTCAACGACACAAAATGGCTGAAAGCAAACCTCACTACCGATCCCGGTGAAAACCGCCGTTATTTCGCCGATTCCCTTCCACAAAGCAACGAGTCCAAAACCCCGCACGGCGACTTGAGTCTCAAAGTCGCTCGCCGAGTCGGCCAAATCACCGACCCGATGAAGGTGATGCAAGTGATCAAACCCAAGTCCATCACCCACCTGAACAAGGATACTTTCATCCTCGACATGGGCCAGAACTTTGCAGGCTGGATCCAACTGAACGTCCAAGGTCCCAAAGGTAAAACCGTCAAGATGCATTTCGCCGAAAGCCTTCAAAAGGACGGAAGCATCTATACCGCCAATTTAAGGGATGCTTTCAATATAGATACGTATATACTTAAAGGTGAAGGAATTGAAACATGGGAACCACGCTTTGTCTACCACGGCTTCCGCTATGTGGAAATCTCTGGATGGCCGGGTACCCCGACCGTCGAAAACTTTAAAGGCAAACTCGTTTTCGACGCCATGGCCACCACCGGAACCTTCCAAAGTTCCGACTCCACCCTCAACGGCATCTTCAGAAATGCCTGGTGGGGCATCGCCTCCAACTACAAAGGCATGCCGGTTGACTGCCCTCAACGCAACGAGCGTCAACCTTGGCTGGGCGACCGAAGCAACGGATGCTGGGGCGAAAGCTACCTATTCGACAATCAACGCTTATATGCCAAGTGGGTGGACGACATTCAGGAATCCATGTCGCAGGAAGGTCAAATTTCGGACGTTGCACCCAATTACTACAACTACTACACCGACAACATGACCTGGCCGGGCACCTATCTGCTGGTCAGTTATATGCTTTACCGCCAATATGGAGATTCCGCCGTCATCCAAAAGCATTACCCCTCCATGAAAAAATGGCTTCGTTACATGGAAAACAAGTATCTGGATGCCGATGGCATCATGACCCGCGACAAATACGGCGACTGGTGCATGCCACCCGAATCGCTTGAGCTGATCCATTCAGCCGATACCAGCCGCATCACAGGCGGCGCGCTTATTGCCACTGCCTATTATTACCGCATGCTCAAAATATTGGAGGAATTCGCCGGCGTACTGGGTCAGCAAGATGAAAGCACTGCTTTTTCAAGTCAAGCCGTTAAAGTTTCAAAAGCCTTCCAGAAGCGATTCTACAATTCCGAAAAGCACTATTACGCCAACAATACCGTTACCGGCAACATTTTGCCGCTGGCCATGGGCATCACCCCTTCATCGGAGGCGAAAGAAGTCTTTAAAAACGTAGAGGACGTAATCGAGAACAAATACGATTCCCACATCTGCACCGGCGTCATTGGCACCGCTTGGCTCATGAGAACCCTCAGCGAGCAAGGCAGAGGTGATCTTGCCCTCAAAATTGCCACCAACCGCAGCTATCCAAGTTGGGGGTACATGCTAGACCGTGGTGCCACCACCATCTGGGAACTTTGGAACGGCGACACCGCCAACCCTTGGATGAATTCTCAAAACCACGTCATGCTTTTGGGCGACCTGCTCATCTGGTATTACGAACACTTGGCCGGCATCAGCAATGCAGAGGGTTCCAACGCCTTCCGCCAAATCGAGATGAAACCCGACTTTCCCAAAGGTCTGGAATCGGTGAGCGCCACCTACCAATCCGTTCGAGGCCCCATCACCAGTTCATGGAAACAATCAGAGAATAACTTATTGTGGCACATAGAAATACCAGCAAATTCCGAAGCTTTGGTTTATATTCCTGCCACCTCAAAAAGCGCAGTTACAGAGTCTGGAAAGCACGCAACCAAATCAAAAGGCGTCAAATTCATCACCATGGAAAAGGACCGCGCTGTCTTCCAAGTCGGTTCAGGCAGTTATCGATTCGAAGTTCGTTAAACAATAAAACCTGAAATCACTATTGAAGTGGTTTCAGGTTGTTAAGTAAAAAGTGCAGGGCGAAGATCGTGCATCGCCAAGACACACTTAAAAAGTCGCTTCTTGCTTATAATCCAGCAATAATCTTATGAAGTTCCTCTTTGGTCTTACCCAGAGTTACTTGTAATCTACCAAACATTTCTTCTTTTTTGCCTTCTGCAAATAAGAGATCATTGTCCGTAAGCATGGCAAATCGTTGTTTCAGTTTGCCTTTTTGTTTTTCCCAGTTTCCGTTGAGTTCTGTCGTATTCATAATCGAATATTTTTAGTGAATGTATATTATTGGTTTGAAATTAATTTTCCTGATTGAACAAGGTTGTTGTCGTTTGTAACTTTGTAAAAGTAGAGCCCTTTATGAAATGCCCTGGTATCGAGTGCTGTGGATTGTTCCGTCAAGCGCGTATTAAGAACTTCTTGACCCAATGTGTTGAAAACCTTCAATGAATACTTACCGGCTACATTCAACCTAATCGTCGTAGAAATACCAATCGGATTTGGAGTTATCGTCACCACATCACCCAGAAGCTTAACAGATTCAAGCGCGGACGGTGAGCAAACCGGAGGCATGATGCTCGTAATGGCAGCAGAAGTCAATGCTCCAGTAGTCGTCAAAGCACGACCATTCAGCGTAACACCCGTATTGATGGCACCCAACGCACCGTTGTTGCAAACAATCGTACCGCAGAAAACAGAGTAGTTGTTGATGCTCACTGCACCTTCGATAAGCCAATACACATTTTTAGCCTGCGCACCATTGATAAGCAGTACTTTCGAATACGTACTCGTGGTCAACGCACCATTGATTTTTATCACAAAGACAGCATCCGCATTGCCCTGAGCATTCAGGAACAAAGAATCGGTAAAAACAGCCGCCGCTTTCATAATGTAGGTATGCGGTGTCAACACCAGGTTCCGGCCGAATTGTGCAGGATAAAGTAATTCAATGTCGTTAGGCAATACGTTCAAGTAATTGTAAACTTCCAGTAAATCGGCCGCACATTTGGCAGTGACCAAATCAGGGATCGGATGAACAGTCCCACTTACTAAAAGAGGGTCGAAGCCAGTCGTCAAACCGACATTGGTACCAACACTACCCAAAATGGTGGAAATACCTGTATTTAAAACAGGACCATCCGAAGAAAACAAAGTGAAGCATTCCGTACTCTTCAAATTCGGTGCTCTTGGGCCAGACAGATAAGGACTTCCACAACCGGTAGGCGTGTAAACAAGTACCCCGTCCATCGTGATGGCACCAGCAGTAGACATTACTCGACCTTCGATGGTGTCACGCGTTGACAGAATGATCGCTCCGTTGTTCGCAATTACAGTTCCCTTCATCGCAACTCCAGGAGCCAAACTTACCAAACCTTCGACTTTCCAATAGACATTGCAAGCCAAAGCGCCATTTTTTAAAATTATCTTTGATTCAGCACTTGCAGAGAACGAACCACTGATTTGAAAGATGAATTCAGCATTGGGATCACCCTTTGCATCCAAAGTCAAACTCAAATTCAAGGTTGAAGCACCCTCAATGGCATAGACGCCGGGTATCAACGTAACCCCGTTTCCAAGTAAGGAAGCAGGGAAATACTCTGGAATTGCACTATTCAACTGATTGTAAGCAATCAACAAATCGGCTGCAGCTTGAGCGCTGACGCCATCTTGATCGTGCATCACACCATTTACATTGCCGAAAGCGGTACTGGAGCCGTTGTTGGAACCAACATGACCGGTCACTTGCGAAAGTCCCGTATTGCTTACAGAACCATTGGTGGAGAATACTGCAAAATCGGCTGCACTGCCCAAGTTGATGCTTTTCCCAAACATTTGACTGGGCAAAATCAACAGCAGAGCTGCAGATAATACAAAAAGTAATTTTGTTTTCATATACGTTGGTTATAGTCGTTAAGAAACTATTTTCTCAACTCCATCAAAGGTAGGATGGGCAGCACCGAGATGTCTTACATTATATAGTATAAGACTTGCAAAATTCACACATTATAAAACAGGGACCCCACTTGGAGGCCCCTGTTTATAGTAATCAAACAATTCGGATTATTTCTGTTCCAGATCAATGATGACGGTGCGATTGTAGAACCGTTCTTCCGGGTATTTGTTTTTGAACTTTGCCGTTTTGGCATCTTCGCCCTTTCCGCTCACTACAAAAGTCACATCCGTACGACCAGCTTTCTTCAAACCTTCTTCCAAAATGCTCCGAACGTTGTTGGCACGAGCCAGCGATAACTCCTGGTTGTACGTTTCGCTTCCGATGGCATCCGTGTAACCTTGAATCACGACGGTACCATTTTTCGGAATCCTGGGAACAACCACTTCAAGCAAATGTTTGCGATACATCGGCAGCGCTTCCGATTTGTTGAAGCCGAAGATGATGCTGTAACGGTTGCCGTCGGTTTCGTTGGACGACTTCCATAGATTCACATGCATTACGGTATTCTTTTCAATGATCGCATTCGATTTTGTCTTGGCAAGCATTTTAACCTTGAAGTTTCCTTTGGCGCGGTCACCTAACAGCGCATTGCTGGAGAGGCTGATACGTTCCTGTGTATACGGACCGAAGTACTGAACCTTACCTGCATCGTCGGTGATTTCCAACGACCAAGATTGCAATTCCTTGTAATTTTTGCCAACACTAAAGGTCACGTAGCTGTCCAAAGGAGCAATCAAGCCAACCATCGGTTCGCTTTTGAATTCCATCAACAAAGAAGGATCGTTGCTTTCAATGGAAACTCGACGTTCGCCTTCGTTCACCAAAAGAACCTCACTGCTTGCTTTGTTGTCGCCCGAAGTCATTACGGGGCGGAAACGACCTTGAATCGTGATTCTGTTCGGTGCGATGTCAAACACAGTCACCAAATAGGTTTTCACAGTTCCAGCCATGGCCAAACCATCCTGATCACCTTCCAAGGATGAACCAACGAGCAATACAGTCGTTGACGGATTCTTAGACATGCGGTTGCCCAAAATGTTCAGGATGTTGTAATAGATTTCCATTTGACGGTCCGAGCGACCGGAGCCGTTAGCAGGCGTGATCATCGTCAAGTCATCTTCCTTGAAATTGGCCACCTCATTCTTTTTGAGAAGGACGTATCGGTTTGGTATTTCTGAGGAACCCAAATCGAAGAACACGTAGTTGCGCAAAGGGTACATCTCATTGATCGTGTTTTTGGTTGTCGTATTGCTCGGTGAATTCACAATAAAGGTGAGTTCGGGCAAAGCGGCAACAACCATCGGTACAATAACAGCCTCTTCTACAATAGGTTTCTCAATACGGTGACCGCGACCCAATTTAAGAGCAGCTCCAACACGCAAGGTGGTGATGTTCAAACTTTCAATGGTTCTGGGATCTTGTCCGAAGTACGGTTGAAACGATACGAACGGAGCCAAAACCCACTGTGTACGGTGGCTCTGCGACGAAAGCGGAATGTCCAGACCAGCGCCCACCTGCCATGAAATCAGGTTTGAACGGATGGCGGCGAAATCACCGTTTTCCTCAGCTACCGGAATCTGGCCAACAACGGTCGGATTCACACCCATCTGATAAGTATACGCTTTAGCATTGTTGAACGCAAAACGCGGACCTGCATACAGATAGAAGTTCTTTTTGAAGGGAGCCAAACGAAGACTCGGTTCGATGGTCCAATAACTCAAGTTGGTGGACAAATCAGCCGGACGTAGGCAAGGAGTAGTCACCTGATCCCAAGCGCCGCTGCGGTTGTCGTAACCAGCCTGAAGCATCAGGCCCCAATGGGATTTGGCAGGACGAAATTCAATAAGCGGAGCGATGAAAAGCCCCAAACCGTTACCATCGTGAAAAGCCTTGGGAACAATACGTCCCTCTTTCAATTCCTGGGTAGTACCACGGTAGAAGTTGAAGTTTCCACCACCGGCCACACCAAAGTACCAGGACGGTTTGGTGTATTGAACGGTTTCTTCCTGAGCCTGCGCTTGCGCGGGGGTTTGACCCCCCAGCAAGGCAACAGTGCACAAAACTAAGCTATATACTTTAAAAAGTTTCATATGATTTGTATTATAAAGATTTGTTTATGGAAGAATTACCGTCGCAGCAATCAATGTCACCGCAGTTTGACCTAGCAATCTGCCGGTTACCGTAGCACCCGTATTGACAGTAATCTTAGTCTGACTCAGAATATTACCGTTAAAATGCACGGTCGAACCGATCACGGCATCAGAAGCTGTTGTCCAATAGATGTTACTAGCTTTTGCTCCACCTGCCAAGATAATGTTTGCACCGTCGGCAACCGTCAATCCCTGACCAATTTGGAAGATCCAAGTGTCGTTTGCACCACCCGTAAGTGTTACACCACTAGCAGAAATCAACAGTCCTGTTCCCCATTTGTAGAGACCCGGAGCCAAAGTCATGCCCGTAATGTCGCCTGCACCCAATTCAGTTATGACAGAAGTAACTTTTCCGTTTGCTGTCGTAAAGGCATTTTCCATATCGCTTACAGCAGTCGAAATGTTGACAGGAGTCGGAACGGCATAATCAGCCGCATAAACGTTACCTGAAACCAACGTAGAAGGACTTGATTTGGAGAACACATTGCTTGGATCCATGATCAAACCAAAACCGGTGATACCAACGGCTGCATTCGGACTGACACCGATGTTACCCGTTACGGTTGTGATACCCGTAGTAGAGATACCCGTTTTGGACAAGATGGTATAAATTGCAGCACCACCCAAATCAATGTTGCCAGGACCTGCACCCGCACCTAAGAGGGTGAAGTTGGCCGTGATGACCTTATTGGCATTCATTGTCACATTCAACGGATTAACGGAACCTGAAGCATCACCACTCCACGAGGAGAAGGTATAACCAACGGCCGGAGTGGCTGTCAATTCAACAACAGCACCATTTAAGTACGAACCAAGATTCGGATTTTTGGCAACCGTACCGTTCACACCACTTGCAGACAACGTATAGGTAGCGTTCAGCGTAAAGTTGGCAGTGATCACCTTGTTGGCATTCATGGTAACACTCAATGGGTTACCAGCACCAGATGCATCACCGCTCCAAGAATCGAAGGAATAACCGACGGCCGGAGTGGCAGTCAATACAACAACAGACCCTTGATTGTACGAAACCTGATTCGGATTTTTTGCAACCGAACCGTTCACACCATTGGCAGTCAACGTATAGGTCGGAATCAACGTGAAGTTGGCCGTAATGACCTTGTTGGCATTCATCGTCACATTCAACGGATTAACTGAACCCGAAGCGTCACCGCCCCACGATGTGAAGGAGTAACCAACAGCCGGAGTGGCAGTCAAGGCAACTACAGAACCGTAATCGAACGTCGTAAGATTCGGATTCTTAGCAACCGAACCGTTCACACCACTGGCAGACAACGTATAGGTGTTGATAAGGAAATGAGCGACCAGAGTCTTGTTTCCAAGCAGCGTAAAGCTGTAGTTTGAAGTATTCGAAACTTCGACACCATTATCTGTCCAATTGACAAATGTATAGCCCGTGTTGGGAGTTGCAGTCACCGTATTGACGGAGTTTTCCACAAACGTACCACCACCTAGCGTAGTACCACCGGCAGCTGGGCTCGAAGACAAATTGATCCCAAAATTACCAAGCACCACCACGGCAAAGTTGGCCGTAATCGTTCTATTGACTGAACCCATGGTGAACTGATAGCTCGAACTGGCCGAAACTTCCGTTGCGCCACTTGGAGCATTCATACCGTTGGGTCTCGTCATGGGGCTAAGTGAAACAACCGAGCCGTCTTCCGTCCAGTTTACAAACGTATAACCAGGTAGGGGAGTGGCTGTGACCGTAACGGTAGCACCTTCAGCAAAGGCACCGCCACCCGAGGTGATACCTCCAATGATGGGATTCGCAATCAAAATAATTTGAGGCATGGTGGTGAACGTCCAAACGTAGTCCGCCTGCAAAGCGTTTCCCCACGTATTTTTTACAGAACTTTTGATGGTACCTGTATAAACGGTCAAGGGCAGCAATGCGACATCGGGCGTAAACGTAGCCGTAGAATCCGTGTAAGCAACACTACCGGCAATTTGCGTGCCACCTTGATGGAGCGTAAAGGATGATTCGTCCATCGTTGTCGGATCCACCTTAGCGTTAAAAGTGGCTGAAACGATCTGATCATAGGGAACCGAGCGTGCAGCATCGATTGGATCTGTTGCAATCACCTGAAAGCATACTCCAATTTGTTCGATGTAATCATCTTTTTTGCACCCCGCGAATAGCACAACCAAGATGACTAGAAAGGTTGTGAGTAGCTTTGACATTTTCATAGTTTTGAGTTTATAGATGGAAATATTTCCACAAGACAAAGGTGAGGCCTTTGCAAACTCAAACAGTTACACTATTCATCTATAAACTTACATCTTTCACACCTTAACCTGTTTCGCTTAAAAAGATAAAGCGCTATCCATTTGAAAGATAACGCTTTAATGCATCCGGTACAACTTCTGGAAGCTTACATCCGCTCCATATACCAATTGAGTTCCCGTTCCATTTTCGAATATTTGGAAAGAACTTTTATAATTTTTTGCAATCTGAGAAAGGCCGTTTCGCTCTTGACAACATAGTCCAACGCAAGATGATGCATGCAGTCAACAGCCACTTCAATCTTATCCTGCGAAGAAAGCATCACCACCGGGATTTCCGGATTGAAAGCCTTGATCTTATCCAAAGTCTGAATCCCATTCATAGCCGTTTTTTCAACTCCATCCAACTGATAATCCAAGATGATGACATCCGGGTTTTCGGACAACTTCTCCAAACAAAGCTCACCGGTGCTGAAAGTCTCCACTACATATTCTTCCTGTTCCAGAAACTCAATTTCAAGCAACTTCAGGAAAACAACATCGTCATCCACCAAAAAGAGTTTTATCTTTTTATTTTTCATCCGTTTTCTTTCTTAATTCGATTCAATTCAACTTCCAATTCCCGACAAGCCTGTTCACAAACCCCAGAAATTTCCAATACAATAGTTTGAACTTCGTCCATTTGCAATTGGTTGTCCGAAAAAGCCTGAACTTTTTTGGCTTTGTTTAAATAATCAATGTTCAAACCAACAATTGAAAAGGATGGTATCATCTTATGCAACGCCGCATGCAGCGAAATCCAGTCTTTGTCCGCAAAACCCTTGTTCATGGCCGAAATCAACGGCGGAGTCTGTTCCAGATAAAGCGAAATCATTTCCATCATCAATGCCGGATTTGATTTGGTCCTGGTATTCAAATAAGCCAGATCAATGCATCGAATAGTCTTGGAACTAACCACTTCTGTCACTTTTAATGTCGGAAACGTATTTGGAGAAGTCTTCTTGACCAAGCCGATGATTTTGCTGTAAAGAAGCCGTTCATCCACCGGTTTGGATATGTAATCGTTCATACCCACATACTTGCATTTAGCCAAATCAACCGTCGTAACATCAGCTGTCAAGGCAATGATGGGAACGTTTGAATGCAGTACGTTACGAATGTAATCCGTCGCTTCAAAACCATTCATTTCTGGCATCTGCAAATCCATCAGTACGATATCATACTCATTTGAGGCCATTTTTTCAATAGCAATCTTCCCGTTGGCAGCAATGTCCCTTCCAAATCCAAAATCGTCCAACAATGTTTTCATCAGCAATTGGTTGAGCGGAATATCTTCCACTACCAAAATGTTGATATTTTTCAATTCTGCATCCGGTTGAATGCTTTCAACGACAGTGGTTGCTTCCTCTTTTGTTTTCTTGAAACTCAAGTTAAAACTAAACGTCGAACCTTTGTTTTCCACACTCGTCACCACCACTTTTCCACCTTGAGGTTCCACCAATTGCTTCACAATGGCCAGGCCCAACCCAGTCCCACCATACAATCTGGACGTTCCACTCGATGCCTGTTGGAAATTGTCAAAAATCTTATCCATCTTACTGGCTGGAATCCCAATTCCAGTATCGGAAACCGCAAATTCAACATTGACTTGATTATCATCCTCACTCAACAACCGCACACTCACCGTAATGTTTCCTTTCGACGTAAACTTCACCGCATTGCTCACCAAATTCAGAATGATCTGATGCAACCGCACCGGGTCACCCAGCAAAACCTCCGGAATCCGCTTGTCGTATTCCTTGATGAGCAATAAATTCTTTTCCCATATTTTCGATTCAAACAAATGCAACATTGCCGCAATGGAAACCGAAAGTTTAAACGGCACCTGCTCAAATGTCATTTTCCCAGCATCGACCTTGGCCAAATCCAGAATATCGTTGATCAGAACAATCAACGCATCCCCACTCATCTTAATGGCTGTGAGGTATTCCTTTTGTTTTGGGGTCAGTTCCGTTTTCAACAAAACCTTGGTGAATCCAATGATGGCATTCATCGGCGTACGGATCTCATGACTCATGTTCGACAAAAACTGCTGCTTGGCCTTCACCGCATTCTCCGCTGTCAACGTCGAACTTTCCGCTTTGTTTTTCGCTTCCTGAGCAATTTCCGTAGCCATTTCAGCAAATACGATGGCTTCGTTCAGCGCAGTAGCAATGCGCTTCTGCTCCGTAATATCACGAGCAACCACCACTGCACCAAGCACATGCCCCATCTCGTCGGTATAAACCGATCCATTGAACAACACATCCGTCAGTTTGCCGTCCCTTATTGTCAACGGATAATCCGCCACAAAACCTTTCGCAAAAACTTCCTGATAAACTTCCCTTGCCTTTTTTGGTTCGGTGAAATATTCGATAAAATTACTGCCAATCAACATTTCCCGAGACACCCCAGTGATGTTGACCGAAGCATTGTTCATATCTGTAATCTTTCCATCCGGATTGATGGTGAAAAGCGGATCCAAACTCGCTTCAATCAAACTCCTAGCGTATTGAGAAGCCAATCGCAGCGAATAACTCGCAGCTTCCAGCTCTTTATTCTCCGTTTTTCGTTTTTCCTTCTCCTTGTTCTGAAAAATCAATTCTTTATTTGCCAGAATCAATTCCGCAGCCCGTTTCCCCTTTTCTTTTTTTTGATAGACCAGCTCCTTGTTGGCTAGGATCAGTTCGTCCGCTCGCTTACCTTTTTCTTGTTTCTGATAAACAAGCTCCTTATTGGCTAGAATCAATTCGTCCGCTCGGTTTTCTTTTTCTTCATTTTGAAATAAAAGTTCCTTATTGGCAATGATCAATTCGTCCGCCCGATTTTGCTTCTCCTTACTCTGATAAAGAAGTTCCTTGTTGGCAATAATTAACTCCGCCGCCCGCTTTTCCTTCTCTTCATTTTGAAATACCAGCTCCTTATTGGCTAGGATCAATTCGTCAGCACGATTTTGCTTTTCCTTGCTTTGATAAAGCAACTCCTTGTTGGCAATGATCAATTCAGCCGCACGCTTTTCCTTCTCATCGTTCTGAAAAGCCAGCTCCGTATTGGCGGTGAGTAATTCAATCGCCAAACTCTGTTCAGAAAGCGGTGCTTCGTTAGCCATTATTCGTTTTATTATTATTCGATGTCTTCAATCTGACTTCTCCTTTTATCCTTCAACTTCTTGAAGTGCGAAGGCGAAAGCCCCGTCATTTTCTTAAACTGATTGGATAAATGCGCCACACTGCTGTAATTCATTTTCCAAGCTATCTCCGTGATATTCAGCTCATCATAAATAATCAACTCCTTGATACGCTCTATCTTATGGCTAATGATGAAATGCTCAATGGTCGAACCCTGCACCTCAGAAAACAAATTGGCCATATACGTATAATCATGTTTCAATTTCTCACTCAGATAATCCGAGAAATTCACCTTGATCATTTCGTTTGTATGATGCACCATATCAATGATGACATTCTTGATCTGCTCAATCAAAATCGCCCGCTTATCGTCCATCAATTCGAGACCATTATGCAGAAGTACCGCCTTCAGTTCCCTCCAATCGTCCACAGAAAGCGTTTCCATGATCTCCACCTCACCCAAATCGACCACAATGAAATGAAGGCCGAGCTTTTTCAACTCGTCCTTCACCACCGCTTTACATCGGGCGCTAACCATATACTTGATGTATAACTTCAAATTGCTTCAGTTTTTAATGAATTCCGGTGAATGTACACCTTTATTTCTACCATTCCGCTGCAAAATCTTGAAAATAAGTTATATAATTCACATGTTTAACCAAATACAAAGCCTATTTCTTCACTATCGTGTTCCCTGCCAGCACGATACCTCCTGTTCTTGCAAAAGCCCTACCCTCCAGCGTCGCACCCGTATTGAACGTAATGGACTGCATGGCCAAAATAGTACCCTTCATCACCGACGTCGTGCCAAGCGTGACCGAACTACCCACCTGCCAATAAATATTGGAAGCAAGCGCTCCACCCTTCAAAAACACCTTGCGTCCCGAAGTCGTCGTAAATGCCGATGCAATCTGAATGACAAACACCGAGCTCGATTTTCCTTCCGCATCAAACGTCAGGTCACCCGACGAAATCGCCAACGAAGAAGTCGTCTTATACAACCCAGGCGTCAAAGTCAGCCCACCAATATTCCCCGACAACGTGACAATATCCGTTGAAATCCGTGCAGCCGCTTCATTATACGCCGCAACCAAATCCAATTTTCCCTGAACAGCCAAGTTGGTATTAATTTCTTTAGACCCCACAATTATTCCAGGAGGAAATCCACCAATGGACGTGCCTGGACTCAAACCAATATTTCCGGTAATGTTTGTTGCTCCAGTACTCGTAATGGCTGAACCCGCCAACAATGCAAAATCGGAAGTGCCCCCAAGATCCACCTTGACCATTGCAATGTGTTGCGATGGTATCCCATTCGGATTATCAGTGTTCGTAGTCGGTTCATCCTTAGCACAACTTGATAATATAACAACAGTTGCCAAAGCAATTGTTGAAAACAGTACGTTCATTTTCATCTAATTTTGTTTTTGATTTATTTAAATTTGATTCGTGAAATCTCAATTCCCGACGGCGAAACAGCCTCACCATCTTCCTCAGCCGTAATAAACACCTCCGTTGAGTAATTCGGAATGATTGTTTCCAATCTTGCCGTTCTCGAATTCCGATTCAACAGTTTACCAATATTCCTTGGTCCATCCCGTTCCGTCACAATCCAAACCACATACGCCTTCTTCGGCGACGCAATCCGATCTACCGCCGCTAAATTCTTAGCCGTAATCTTTATAATTGTATTCTCATTCGAATCATGATGTCTCACCGCCACAATATCTGCCGCTGGAGTCACCGTCGAAACCGGAAATTTATTAATGTTCGAACACGACACCACCAGCAACACCATCGTTGCCAATGTCATGGTTCTTAAAATCGCAATCGGATTTACACGCCCCATCTGTTTATAATCCACTTTCATGACCGTGCTTATTTACTTGTTTTTCTTGCCATTTCCATTGCCATTTCCATTATGGCCTGATTTCTTATTATTGCCGTTATCCCTGTCGTTCCTTTTGTATTGGTTCGACTGGTGATTGTTGTTTCTATTGATCACGATTGGTTTACGATAGTTATTGCTCCGTTTCTCGATATGTTGCTGCGGCGCACTCTGATAACCCCGTCCATATTTTGCCCGATAAACCTTGTGATTGTAATAAGGCGAATTCCCATGATAATTATTCATTACCACCTTACGTCCTCGGTACAAATTGTAATTGTGATAACGTTGCGGCAAATAACTCCTTCGAATCCAGGTATTTCCAGAAATGTAAATGAACATCGCCGTATTCACATCGTAATACGCATCCACATCAGGTAAATAATAGTAACGCGCGTTATCATATCCACGTGGGCCCCAAGCCGGTGCCGTTCCAATATGCACATTGACCGAAAGCTGACCTTGAGCCGTTCCTGCAACCGCCAATATCATACCCAATACCAGTAATTTGATTGTTTTCATTTTTGTTCGTTTTAAATTCTACCTGGCAAAGGTGGGGGTAAAGCGTTGCCTAACCGTTACACAATTGCTTGTAAGAGTTGCATTATTCACACTATTCGCCTCATTCCTCAACGTTTTGAGTAGCGAGTGCAGTGACGAAGCTTGCTTTGACAATGCCGAGTCATGAAAAACGACTGTTTGAATAAACGAACGTTTTTTCTGGCGAATGAGAACCGCTCCCATCGTGTTCCCCGCACCCGTCCGTCGATGTCGCCCTCGGGAACACCGCTTTCCGTGCGGTCGCTTTCCGGATTGAAATAGTGCTTGCTGATTATTTGAGGATAATCCATACTTCTTTTGTCACATTCACATTATCGCTATCGGAGTAGCAATTAGGGTCTGTAAATGCTGTTCTGATAACGAAAATATGGGATTTTGGAGTGGGAGGGTGAGTAGTTGTGTGCGAAACAATTTGTATCTTTGCCCAGCAGTCCCGGTTATTCCTCTCCCAGATGCTTTGCTGGTGATGAAGCCGGGTTTTTTGTTCTGGTCAAACTTCGACAGTGAATTTGAGGTGTTTACCAAAACCTTCCCGAACAATTCTCATCAGTGTTGAAAGCCGGATATCCGATGCATTGTTTTCTATTCTAGAAATATACGTTTTTGTCGTACCGCATTTTTTTGCCAATTGCTCCTGAGTCAAACCGTTTTCCTTTCGAAGTTCCTGAATGAGGACTCCAATCTTAAAAGTTTCGAAATCTTCTTCGAACGCTTCCCTTGTCGAGGTTCCCCGTATACCATACAGTTCATCCAAATGATCCTCAAAGGAGGTTAGATGGCTCTTGCTATCTTTTATCAAAGCCTTAGTTTCGTTCTTTTTCATAGAAATAGTTGTTTTTAATTCGTTCTGCCAATTCAATTTCTTTTATGGAAGTTCGTTTTGATTTCTTTCGAAACCCATTTATAAGAATCATCATCTTCCCTTTATCAAAGAAGCAAAACACCCTATAAATGTCTGTTCCAACTTCCACACGTACTTCATAAAGTCCATCCGTATTCTCAATATGCTTTAGAAATTTTATTGGTACTCTTTCGATCGTGGCTATCAACTTTAATGTCCAAATAAACTTTTCCCTTACATCTGCACTTAGGCTTCTGAAAAAATCCAGGTAATAATTCTTGTAATAATAGATGTGTCTGAAATATTCTTCTTTCATCGGTAAAGTTAGCTAATTAGGTAACATAATCAAAATTATTCTAAAAAATAGTTGTGAACTTTATTATGACGCAAATATAAAAAAAATATTAAATATAAACACTTGTAATGTAAAATAATTTACTATTTTTGTGCTATTAAATCATTGCCACTTGTTTTATGGTTTTCATGCTCTTGAAATTTAAAGTTCGTCTATTACTCGTTTTTCGTTCTATAATCGCAAGCAATTATGCAAATACACATCTCCAAAATCACCCACCGTGACGCTCAACGACTCCGTGTCGAGATTCCTTACACCAATCATAACCTCCAACAAATCAAACAAATACCAGGTGCTACATTTAGCCGAACCCTTAATTCCTGGCACATCCCCTTCACCAAAGACGCCTACTCCAAACTTTCCGCCCTCTTCCCCCACGACGAGTTCATCAAAGCCGAATCCACCCAACCCGACGAGCCAAAACTCATCGACCTAATTCAACCACCCATTTCGATCCCATCTTCTTCCAAAATCCCAACTCCAATTCCCGAACCTACCATAATTACACCCCCCGTTTCATCCCCAATTCCATCAACCCCCGTCTCAATTGACAAATCAAATCAACCACAAGATTCCCCAAAATCCAGTGTTGACAAACCCATACCAAACAGCATAAAACACCCTCAAACTAATTCGATCGAATCATCTAACCCACAAGTTGCTACTAATCCAATAGTCCCATCATCCAAACCACAATTAGCATCTATTCCGATAGTACCATCATCCAAACCACAAGTAGCAACTATTCCAATCACCCCATCTACCAAATCCAACGAGCAAAAACCGATTAACATACAGGAAGTCAGTTATTATGAGCAGTCGAGCATGCTCCCTGAACCACTAGCTCCAGATTACTTTTCCGGCCCTATAAACCGCAACTCCATCACCCTCGAAGTTGCAGCCCGCCGCCTCATTCTTCGCATGCCCAAGAACGACACCGACGTCCAATTTGTGCTGACTTTTAATTTCACCGTTTGGAATCCTGGTATAAAAGCCTGGATCATACCAAATTTTAGAAGCAACGGGAGTATTCAGAAAAGTGTGTCAACCTTAATTCCTTAAGGCAAATATAGTTCATAAAAGATATCTTTCGAACCGCTGTCCAAATTGATCGATCAGTTCTCTTTGGATGGTAGGCCAAGAGAAAGCTGTACGATTCCAGCTTTGTTTGTTGTGCATCAGCGTGAGATACAGCTGTTTGATCAGCCCTCTGTCATTGCTCCATGCCCCTTTTGACTTGGTTACTTTACGCATGATCCGGTGCAGTGCTTCAACAGGATTTGTCGTGTAAATCATCCTTCGGATGTTTTGGCTATAATCCATAAATTGCATCAGCTCAGTCCAGTTGGCCTCCCATTTGGGACGTATCTCCTTGTATTTTACGTCCCACTTGATGCCGAACGATTCAAGCGCAAGTGCCGCCTGTTGCCTGTCTGAGGCGGTGTAGACGTTGCGTAGATCCGCACAGACAGCCTTGATGTCACGATCAAGTACGAATCTTGTTGAGTTCCTGATCATATGCACGATGCAACGCTGAATCAAGGCGTCCGGATAGACATTCTCGATGGCATCCTGGAAGCCTGTAAGGCCGTCGATGCAGAAGAATATGACGTCTTCCACGCCTCGACGTTTGAGATCCTCCAGTATCAGGCCCCATTGCCTTGCGCCCTCGCTATCGTTCAAGTACAGGCCCAGAACGTCGCGTTGGCCATCCACTGTGATGCCATATACCGAGTAAACAGCTTTGCTGATAACCTTGCCGTCCTCCCTTACCTTATAATGGATTGCATCAAGATAAACGATCGGAAAGCACGGCGCCAGAGGGCGTTGCTGCCACTCAAGAATCTCATTCCAAACGCGGTCGGTGACGGCGCTGATGGCACCCGCACTCACCTCCACGCCGTAAAGCTCCATGAGTTGGTGGCGCACGTCCTCCACCGACTGGCCGCGGGCGTAAAGGCTCAATATGACGTCGTCAAGACCGGTGCCAAGCTCGCGTTCCCACTTCTTTATCAGTTGGGGCTCATGGCTACCATCGCGGTCCCGGGGCGTATTTACGGCTATAGGACCCACTCGGCTCTTGACCACCTTATGGGTGTGACCATTGCGACGATCATCCTTATTGTCGGACTTTACCTCTTGTAAATGATAATCCATCTCTCCCTCCAATGCCGCATTCACAAGGGCTTGCAGCAGATCGGTAAAGATGCCTCCGTCACCTACAACAGGGTCACCATTATAAAGACGACTCACAATCTCAGTCCGTTTTGCTTCGTCAGGTATCAAATCAACTAAACGAGGCTGTTTCGTTCGATGTTTCGTTTCCATATGTCAAAGTTAATAATGTTCATCATATCATTATCTTTGACACACTTTTTTGAACAGCCTCGAAGCAACCTGGACATTATCATCAACTACTTCGGCTCCCGCCTCACTTCTGTTATACAACAGCCCACTTACGATTTCACAGACCCCAAAACCGGCCTTCGCACTCTCCAGAAAGAAACCCTTTTAGTCGTTAAAACCCGCAACAACCGCCTTCGCGTCATCTTTGCCTACAACGAACTGCTCACAATGACCCTTAAAACGATTCCATACACCCGCTGGGACGCCAAAAACAAATGGTGGTCAACCCCCTTCAGCGAAGGCATCAAACTCCAACTCAAAGCCGCCGCCCATTCGCAAAGCCTTGATTTCCAATATGAAGAAGAAGCCACCGACGAAACCAAAGCCGCCCGCATCACCCCCTACGACATCCCCAATTACCGCACTTGCCCCGACAATTTCATCGAAAAACTCCAGGAAATGCGCTACAGCCCCCACACCATCCAAACCTACACCAGCCTCTTCGAAGAATTCATCAACTTCTACCACCGCTTCGACATCACCCGAATAGACGAACACCAAATCATCGCCTTCCTTCGCCACCTCGTGACCGAACGCAAAGTCTCCATATCTTACCAAAACCAATCAATCAACGCCATCAAATTCTACTACGAACGCGTCCTTGGCAGCCAACGCAAAATCTACCTCGTCGACCGCCCCCGCACCGAAAAAACCCTTCCCATTGTCCTCAGCCCCGAAGAAACCCAGCAAATCCTCGTCGCCCCCACCAACCTCAAACACCGCGCCATCCTCACCACCATCTATTCAGCCGGCCTCCGCGTCAGCGAAGCCATCGCCCTTAAAAAGAGCGACATAGACTCCAAACGCATGCAAATCCGCGTCTCCCAAGCCAAAGGCAAAAAAGACCGCTACACCTTACTTTCCCCCAAAACCCTCGACCTCCTCCGCCGCTACGTCACCCAATACAAACCCCAAGAATACCTTTTCGAAGGCCCCTCCAACCAACCCTATTCCGACCGCAGCATCCAATCCATCCTCAAAGAAGCCGTCAAAAAAGCCGGCATCGAAAAACGCATCACCGTCCACACCCTCCGCCACAGCTTCGCCACCCACCTCCTCGAAGCCGGCACCGACCTCCGCTACATCCAATCCCTCCTCGGCCACGAATCCTCCCGCACCACCGAAATCTACACCCACATCACCACCAAAGGCTTCGACCAAATCAAATCCCCCCTCGACTCCCTCGATATCTAAGCCCCAATCCCTAAATACTTAAAGCCCTATCGATCAACACACATAAATAATTCCGCAGACAGTGTCTGCGTAATTCGATTTTTTTTTGAGTTTTATTTAGCATGATTTAGTTTATCCAGACACTGTCTAGACACCTAACATCTCTGTATTCCTGAATATGTCAGATAGTGTCTGACGAATTCACTTTGAAACTTGAAATCACATATTGTGATTTCAAGTTTCAAGGATTATCATATTAATTTAATGAGTAATTTAGTTATCTTTATATTTGAAATCAATAAGTCTTTTGTACAGATGCATGCCAACGGCGATGAACAAATACTTATCCCCGATGTATTTGAAAATGAAACTTTTGAAGTGTGGTAGCAGCTTTTAAAATAACTATTGCACTTTCCGAATAGATTTTATTTGTATAAAAGCATACGAATATGAAAACAAAATTGACGCTCCAATTAAACAAGCAGGTTCTTGATCGTGCCAAAGAATACGCACATAATCATGACATTAGCCTTTCATTTTTGATAGAATCATACCTTGAATTACTTACATCAGAAAAAACAACAAAATCTGCTGAAATTTCACCCTTGATAAAAAGTTTAAGTGGTGTGATTCAGTTTGATAAAGATTTTGACGTTAAAAAGTATTATACCAAATTTTTGCATGACAAGTATGAAATGATAAATATGCAATCCATTTTGAGAGCTTTAAAGAAGAAATTGGAAGATGTTTATTCAGATTCAATTGTCAGTGTCATTCTCTTTGGTTCACAAGCCACAAATACTGCTAGGGAGGACTCGGATTATGACATCTTGATTTTGTTGAAAAATGAGTACTCAAGTAAAGATGAAACAAACATTCTCGATATATGTTATGATATTGATTTAGAATACAATATACTTATTGATGCTCATATCCTTTCCATCGAAGAGCTAAGTACATTGCGAGGTAAGCAGCCAATATTTGTGAATGCCCTCAAAAATGGAATTTACGCGTAAGTATGATTGATCAATTAATATTTTACAAAAAAGTTATTGTATGGTAATGCTAATTTCAATACTTTTGCTGTCGAAAAGCAAGGTTTTAACCAGCTGTCAAGGGTAAACTATTAACACCTGTGAAGATAATTCAACTTAGCTATAAGACCCTTGATTGCATTGCTGTTATCAGCAATCGGTTAATTCCAAATTAAAGGAGGAAGCAGCTGTATGAAGAAGGTTTTTATTGGAATTGATTTTTCGAAATTAAAGTTTGATGCAGCAATTTACATTGTTGATAATAAACAGATTGTATCAGAAAAGGAGTTTAAAAATGAGCCCTCCGGTTATGCAGATTTCTTAGAATGGGTTAACGAAAACGCTTGTTGTCCGAAGTCGTCGCTCCTGTTTTGCGGTGAGCATACTGGCTATTATTCCGCCAATCTATCAACGTTTCTATTTGAATCTGGATACGATATGTGGCTGGCCCCCGGCTTGCAGATAAAAAAGTCTCAAGGAATCAAACGCACTAAGACAGACCGCATCGATGCCTGCAAGATCGCCGAATATGCCTATCGCTTTCGAGACAAAGTCCTTCTTTTTCATCCCATCTCGAAAGCACTGGATGAAATCCGCGATCTACTTTCCTATCGAGAACGCCTGGTCGGAAAGCGCAAAGTTCTATCCACTTCAGCCAAAGAAGTAAATCGAGTAAAAGACAGTGCTTCGTGCGACTTCATTTATCAAGATAGCCTCGAGCATATTAAAAACTTGAGTAAAAGCATCCGGAATTGCGAGAAACGAATCGAAGCACTTATGCATGGCGATCAATTGTTGAATACCAACTACAAATTGCTGAATTCAGTAGTAGGAATTGGCCCTGTGAATTCAGCATTAATATTGGTCGCCACCTCCAACTTTACACAGTTTACCAATCCCCGAAAGTTTGGTTGCTACTGTGGCGTCGTTCCCTTTGAATACAGCTCAGGCAGTAGTATTAAAGGTAAATCTCGTGTTAGTAAGTTGGCAAACAAGCATTTAAAATCAAAGCTGACCCTGGCCGCTCAAAGCAGTATTCGCAACGACCCAGAATTGAGAGACTACTATCTACACAAAAGAAGTGAAGGCAAATGCCATTGGCTGGTACTGAACAATGTAAAAAATAAACTAATTCACCGAATATTCGCAGTTGTTCGGGATGGAAAAATGTACGACAAAGAATATTTGCATCCACTTAAAAATGGAGCAGCTTGAAGTGTCAAAAAAAATAGGTTTAATTAGTATTAATTAATTGGACTTATTATATTTGCAAAAAAAGTCTAATAAATATAATAGATGCTTTCCACTTCATTTGCTGCATTTCGAAAAACCCCTGACAACTATTTCGATCGTGTGATTGAAAACAATGAAACCCTACTAGTCAATCGTGGCAAAGACTCCGCTATAGTAGTCCTATCCATTGACGACTACATTTCAATGGTCGAATCCTGTCACGGCGATACTTCTGAGTTAAAAGCATTACTTGATAGCCAGGGATTAGCTTATAAATTTAAGATCGAGTCTGAACTGGTTACTGAGGAATCCATGAAAATCCTTCACGAATTTGATGCAATAGAAAACCCCGAATAATCCTATGGAATCCGAAAACCCCATTCAGCAGCCTTCAGCCGGAATAAGAATCGGGTGGGAGCAAGCCTTTCAAAAAATGCATGCCGAAGGAGACGATCAACTTCTTTTTCCCGATGTCTTTGAAAATGAGACCTTTGAAGAATGGGTGTAGGCAAACCCTATAATTACAGCCCAAATCGTATCATCATCGTCTTGAATCGAATTAAATCGTATCATTCTTTATGCATTCGGTGTTTATGTTACTAAAAAAATGAAATGATGAAAGACTATAGTACTATTAAGAATTTCGATGAATTGATAGATCTTGAGTATGGTAAAATCGGTACTGAAAGTCGAGATGAATTTGAAAAGAGTTCCAAGCTGTTCATTGATAGCGAGATGCAAAAAGAGGCAGAACGTGAGGCTAATCAACCTAATGAGCAATTGGAAAATAAATCATATGAATCCATCGAAATTTCACCTTTGGTCAAAAGCCTCAGCGGTGTAGCAAAACTTGATAAGGATTTCGATTATAAAAAAGAATATGCCAACTATTTGGCCGAAAAGTATAAATGAGAACGCCGCATTCTCGATCTCCTTACTCAAAAATGTATATTTATTGAAAAATACTCCTTCAATTCAAATTCTGCTACAATTTTATCACCAACCAATGAGTATTAAATTTTTAAATACAGAGGAAGATTACCAACAAGCATTAGAACAACTCTCCGTTCTATTTGATGCAAAAATTTGTACTTCCGAAAGCGATGAAGCCGACTTGCTTGCATTGTTGGTGGATGAATATGAAAAGAAACATTACCCAAACCGCTGAAATACAACAAGTAAACACTAGAATGTGTTTTTTAATTACAAGCATCTGAAGACACACAATTCAAAGATACAAGTTCGATTCATCCTGAAACCAAACCACTTCAGCCAAAAAAACGAATAATTATTTGCTTTGATTATGAATATGATTGAACATAATATCGACGAGATTAAAGCTTTGTGCCTCAAGTATCATGTAAAAAGTTTGTTTGCATTCGGATCGATAATTACTGATCAATTCAAAAACGATAGTGACGTCGATTTACTGGTCAATTTTAATGATGTCGATCTGTATGATTATGCTGATAATTATTTCAATCTCAAATCCTCCTTTGAAAATTTATTTCAAAGAGCAGTGGACTTACTTGAAGCCCAGGCGATCACCAATCCTTACCTCATAAAATCGATCGATTCTTCCAAACAATTGATTTATGGATAGCCCTCAAGAACGGAATTAACATATCAACTAAGGGACAAATTGTCCCCTAGTTGAAAATTGCAAACGAAATAACCCTAACCCGAAATTTTTCCGGTCTTGATTACAAATCTTTCTTTTAAAATTGGCCAAACGACCAATAAAAACTTTAGCAATCAGGACTAAAAAAATGTAAAGAAAATCAATCATCATTGAGAATTAATGCTATATTTGTATGTACGTCATCAACCATGAAAAACAACAATTCTTCTCGATAAGATTATAATTTTATGACTGGGAAGTCAAGAAGTCGAACCTGAGCTGTTCTTGTTTTTCACTAATGCTTTTTGTTGGAAATGAGATTATTATCTCATCCATCGTTAAGCTTTTGAAGTATGGCAGTGGGTGAGGCCGGCGACATTGATGTGACTGACCAACCTCGTTATCTGAAGTCTTTCTATAAAAATATTAAACTCTCTCAATAACCACCCCATGAAATCGCAAAATCAAGTTCTCCCAACACATGCGATTACTCAACAAAATCCTGCGTTTACTCAAAAAGTTGCGCTTCCTATAAAATCCAAATAATCGCAACTCCCATCACCCTTCCATTACACGGGTGTTATGCCCAATTTTAGAACGCACATATTTTGGTTCATGCAATTGTGAATCAAACATCTAAGAGTAAGAAACAGCCTCAGAAGTGGTGTAATACTCATGAATGGATAATTATTGACTGCGGTTTAGACCGACAAGAAAAGATTACTACAAGCAATTGCAGATAAAAGAAGACTGGTTATGATTTTTGCAATGAAAGATTCTTTGGATTGATAAGCTACAGATAACGAAGAAGATACAAATAAAAGATTCCTGTAAGTGACGTAGTATTTCTCAGAATGTGGCTACCCATTATACCCAATTTGAGAGTCGCTTTTATCTGCATTCTGATATTAGAAGTGTTTAAAAAAAAAACTAATGAGTAAATTGTTAATGATATTATTGTTGTTGTTGTATTCGATTACGACATTAGGGCAGAATGGCTTTGTAACATTCAATCAAGACAGTACTAAAGTGCTGAATTATCTCATATTGGTCCCTTATGAGAATGTGAATGGCAAAATGATAATAAGGGTTAGTATCAAAGGAAAATCTTTTCGATTTATTTTAGATACAGGTTCACAAAATTTAATAAGCAAAACACTCTATGACGAATTTAACCCTAAAATTATTAAGAAAGTTTGCGTTTACGACCAGAGTAATCTGAAAGATAGTGTAAATTGGGTGTCTTTTGATGACGTTAGTATTGGAAATCTCACTATCAATAATGTAGAGGCATTTGTGTTTAATGAATCCAATCCCTTATTTGAATGTTTTTCTGTAGATGGTTTCATTGGTAGCAATTCGTTGGGTAATCTAGTTGTACAGATTTCCTCTCCCGACAAAACAATAAGATTTACAAACGATTCAAAAAATCTAAATCTAAATGAAAACAAATCGAATGAATTAATTCTCAACGATGGGTTTAATCCGTTTTTTTCAATTAAACTAAACAACAATAAAAAAGAAGTACAACAAGTTGTTTTGTTCGACACAGGTGCTAAAGAGTTTTTTACATTTTCTCACCAGGAGTTCCTTACTTTAAAAAAGGAAAAGATATTGAAAATAGATGGTGTTGCAAACGGAAGTAGTAGTATAGGAATAAATGGTCACGCCATTGATACTACACATTACCGATTACGAGTCCCAAGACTCGCTATGAATGGACTTCAATTCAAAAATGTGTCTGCATTGACGACTCAAGGGAGTTCTTCAAGAATTGGTTCTATGTTACTCGAAAAGGCCATTGTTACATTAGATTTCCCGAAAAGAAAATATTATCTACAGTCTTTGTCTTCACCAAAAATTGATATGACCGAAAAGAAATTACCTATTGACCCAGATATTCGTGACGGAAAAGTTGTTGTCGGATTTATTTGGGATTATTCATTGTGTAAGAATATTGAAGTTGGTGATGAGATTTTAAAAATTAATGATATTATTTTCCAGAATATGAATCCATGCGATTTTTTCAATACGGAATTTAGCTTAAAAAAAACTAAAAAAGTCCTGTTGACAACAAAAGATAAAAATGGGGCTATTCATAATACAGCTTTCAGAATAAGATAAAAAAAACTGGGCATAACACTAGCTAAGCCACAGTAAACCAATGAAATACATTGGTTTACCGCGCCCTAGCTACCCGTTAGCCCTAATCGTAAAACCCGTAGCATTAGTTCCCTACAATTGGTTGATAAAGAATGACATTGCAGGAACGTAGCTTCAATTTTGAATTGTAAAGATTCGCAAAACAGTATAGTGATATTATTGATTACTTTAGAAGATTGCTGATACTTAAATACTGATAATATATTATGGAGAGATTGGTAGATTTATTGTATAGATTTAAACACCTTGGTATCGAGAAGACGAAATCTGGTGCAATATTGATTGGTAGAGCTCCACATATTGCACCTGAGGCGTGGTTAAATTCTATTTATCCTTGTCTAAATGATGATGATATCCAAAATTTGGAGAAGGAACTTAAAATTGAGATACCAGCAGATTACAAGTATTTTCTAAAAAATATTAGCAATGGATTGACAATACTTGTGAGAGTTTTTACACTTGATGGGTTGCGAAGTAATTATGATAGATCAATTGATGCGAGCCGTCAACCATTTGCATTAGATATTACAAATATCCATGAAAGACCAAGAAACGCCCATAAAAATCACTTTTTTATTGGAGGATATAGCTGGGATGGATCCAATTTATATATTGATACAGTTACAAATAAAGTTCATTTTTGTGATAGGTGGGATGTCACTTCATTATACGAATGGAACTCATTTGAAGATATGTTAGTATCTGAGATTGAAAGAATTTATATGCTCTATGATAAAAATGGAGTCAAAATAAATGAAGATATGTGGACGACTCCTATAGAAAGATAGTTCATGGATTAATATTTCGGAATCAACGTGGTGAAGAATACTTTTTAACGATGATAACTCGATAACAGATACTTACAATTTTAAGGCATGTGCAACGATGTATTAAAATTTTCGGATACTGTTGATTATTTGAGTCTATTAAAATAAGCATAGGAAATGCATTACTTGTATTTTATAACTATCAGATAACTAGACTGATGAGAATAAAAACGACTAGGGCTAACACCACCCAAACCACAGGCTCCACTCAGGCGAAATACGCCCTCGCTTCGCCCGCGGTCTGGCTGCACGTTAGCGGCAAGGCTGGAGCCGGTAATTTTAGGTTCATCGGTATATTCATCAAAGAAATACTGCAATACACGTCAGAGTATAAAGATGATAAGGCTCATAGTTGCTGCACTGTTTTGTAAATGGTGAGAAGCGCATCCATTAACTTTTACTGAAACATTCTATTGTCATTAAGAATTTCATTTTGATTGTATTTAATAGTGTTGTATGTATAGAATGACTGATTTAGATATACGCAGCGATTATTTAGAAATCTTATCTTCAGTTGATTCATTGGATACTGAACAAGTTATAAATCATCTTATTTACAAGTTCCCATTTTTGTGGGAGAAAGTATACAAAAAGCATAGTAATAGAATAACAGACATTTGTCGAATTAAGAAAGGCACATTTGAATATATTTTTGATGATTATGCAACTTTAGAAAAGAAAGGAATTGTACCGATTAATTCTAGCATTGAATCAAGAGTCATTGCAGCATTTGGAATATCAAACCCTCAAAAGAAATATAGAGACGATTATCGATTACGTAATTGGATCGGAAGAACAAATCTTTTATTTGGTAATTCATGGGATAAAGGACATTTAATTGCACACTCGATTGGTGGTTCTGTTGACGGGGCAGAGTTAAACGTGTTTCAACAGAGACGCGACTTAAATCGTGGATGGTCAAATGATGGCAAACAATTTAGAAAAATGGAAAACTACTGCTTAAAACATGAAGGTACATTTTGCTTTAATCGGCCCATATATTTGGATCAAACATCAAAACCCGCATTTATAGAATTTGGATTATTAAAGTCCAGTCGTGAACTTTGGGTGGATATTTTTGATAACAGATAGTTTTAACTTTGTTTTAAAAAAGAGAAAGATGAGAAAGCATTTTTTTTTAGTATTTATTTTCTGTAGTATTCTTAGTTATGGACAAGATAATCGTGATTTTGTTGTTCTAAAATCATCGGACAAAAACTCTTTACCAGATACAGTATTTGGTAATATTCTTATTCCACAAAATGGGATTTACATTAACGCAAAAATTGAAACACCAGAAGGCATTAAACGTTTTTCTCCAAATAAAGTTATTTGTTTTAAAGCTGGTAAAAAGTATTTTGCGAGTGTTCCATTTGGTAATGGTAAAGTCTTTGCCATGAGACAAATTGAAGGTCCAATAGAGTTATATTATTATTCTACTGATTCTCCAAATGATAATAGAGGATTGTTGGAACAGTCATTGCATGAAGGTCTCGTAAGCCTTACAAGTAGATATTATTTGAAATCAGATAGTATTTCTGATATGATTGTTGTCCCAAGTTCCTCAAAGAAATTTATTCAGAATATCTCAACCATTTTCAAGGATAATGAAGATATCTATGATAAGATTGTGAAAGGATTCTTTACTTCGAAAGATATTTATAGTTTGGTGAACCTTTACAATTCAAGTAAAAGATAACAAGCCCTGCCGCTAACATCAGCTAAGCCACAGTAAACCAATGAAATACATCGGTTTCCCGCGCCCTAGCTACCCGTTAGCGGCAAGACTAAAAGCGCATTATTCAACATTATACCGTCAATAAAACGGACTAAAGAGCAGGATTATATGGATTAATTAACCATTTATTTGACAATATACACATATTAAAATCTAACAATCATGACCAAGAAACTCAAAAAAAAGATAAATTGGGACCGATGGTTTATGGCGATTCCAATAGTATTGTCCATAATTGGCTTTTCTAAGTCTTGTATAACTGAAAAAAAGTTAAATGATACAAACACTCAGCTTTCATCAATTACATTTAGACCTCTACTGACATTATCAAATTTACGGATAGATTCAATAATGTTTTTCAGTGATAAAGATATCATTAAGTACGATGACCATAATATAACGACAGTAAATATTGATTCTATCTATTTAAAAATAAGGACAAAGATTAAAGTAACAAATAAAGGTAATAGTACAGCTAAAATTTTAAGATGTTTAATTTCTGATACAATTACAGATAATGATTTTTTAAATCGTGTTTTTCTCAAACATGAATCTTCATTTAGTATTGTTAATGTATCAAATATATTTAAGAATTCTTATCAGGAAATTTTACCATCTGATAGTATTGATATTAATTGTGAATTTACTCCTCAGACAATTTTTGATGGTAAATGTATTCTTCATGTCCTCTTGTTGTATGAGAATGATCTCGGGAATTATTATAATTCGTATTATTGGGCTCGATTTGAAATAAGACCATTTGAAGTTAGTGAAATTGAGTTTGTAAAGAAAATATCAAAAGGATGGGAATTTATTATCCAAGAACCACATAAAAAAATAAGTTTAATAAACGAGAACAATGTTACAAGTGTACTTTCTAAAAATATGCAAAAGAAGATGAAAGAGTATATTTCTAAAGATCTCAAAGAATAATTATTTAGCAGAATACGAATACTTAAATATCTGATAATTAAAGGTGCTTCTTACACTGATAATAATGTCAAAATTTTTTGTACAACCTGGTGAGAATGAATTCTTACTTTTATTGGCAAGCGACAAAGTTGAAAGAAATATTAAAAAAGTTGGATGATGATTATGATGGGCATTTCTCTAAGTTTTGACAGAATAAATGATGAAAAAGTCCTGCCGCTAACATCAGCTAAGCCACAGTAAACCAATGAAATACATTGGTTTCCCGCGCCCTAGCTACCCGTTATGCCCAATTTTAGAGCCCGTTATTTTGGTATCTGCAATTTTGAATCAAATAAACAGCCTCAGAAGTTGTGCAACGTTCATGATAGGGTTAATTTCAGTTTGCGGTTTCGGCCGACAAGAAAAATTGAGACAATTATGGCAATTGCAGATAAAGAAGACTGGTCATGATTTTTGCAATGGAAGATTCTTTTGATTGATTAGTTCCTGCTATCGATGAAGATACAGAATGTCAGATTCCTTCAAGTGATAAATAATTTCTTTGATTACGATTTGGCTAGACGTTTTGCCATATTTTTAAATCGAAAATTTAAACAATTATGAAAAATTCAACATTACTTAAGTTCATCCAATTATCAGTACTGCTGATATTTATCAGCTGTGGACAAAAGAGAACCGATTCACTCAAATCTTCTAATGATACTTTACTTTCAGCAGACAATTTGAGAACTGCTGATTCTATAGCTGATAAACCGTCAACTCCAACCATAACAATTGACACATTCTCAACAATGCCTACTGATGAGATGGATGGTGGTGGATGTTTTTTTGCAAATGATTCTATTGGTTACAATAAAGAATACTTTATTTATGTTAATGATTTTGCTGAGACTTCATACATGAAAGTAAATGGGGCACTCGTAAAATTTAAACAAGTAAGTTACAAGCAGATTGATAATTCATCAACTGTCACCAAGAGTAAGAGCGATACATATGATCTAACAATTGAGATGAAGAAGATTGGATCAGGATATGAAAGTACCATATATAATGGAACAATTAAGCTGACTGATAGGAGTGGAAATACCATCACAAGACAATTTTATGGGATTTGTGGATGTTGATGGAGATAAAAAAAAACTGGGCATAACACCAGCTAAGCCACAGTAAACCAATGGAATACATTGGTTTCCCGCGCCCTAGCTACCCGTTATGCCCAATTTTAGAATCGCACATATTTTGGACCCTGCAATTGTGAAACAAACATCCAAGAGAAAGAAACAGCCTCAAAAGTGGTGCAATGTTCATGAAGGGATAATTACTGACTGCGGTTTCTGCCGACAAGAAAAGATTGAGACAAATCATGGAAATTGCAGATAACGAAGACAGGTCATGCTTTTTTCATTGGAGATTATTTGGATTGATTTGTTCCTGCTAACCATGAAGATAATTGATATGGATTCTTGCAAGTGAAAGTTAATTCTCAGGCCAGATTCTGTTATACATTATTCCTAATTTTGGAATAGCTTCTTAATACAAACTATAATATTACACCCTTAACACTTCAAGGATGAAAGATAAGTTACGATTAATAGGATGTGTGATTTTAATAATATTTATGACCAGTGGTGGTGTGTTTCAGCCTCAGATGGTCGACATTCCATTGATTGACAAAAAGTCCGAAGTTCGAATAGACGGTGGAATCACTCTTTTAACCACGCCTTATGCGACATTTACATATGCAATAACCGATAAAATTGCCATACAAGCATTTGGGCATGTTGGTGGCTTTAATTCCAGTGTGAATCATATGCAGGGGGCGATCGGTTATTTCAAAGATTTTGGGCACAAAAACATATTGGAGTGGTATTTTGGCTATGGATATGGACATGCCAATTTTGATTATAGTACAGTATTGAAAAATAATAATGGCTCTGATCCTTATGGTTATGGATATTATGGAAGTGGATATGAAGGATCTTATATCTATGAGCTTCTCAATAATAAAACGTGGAGTTATCAGGAATATTTTACTCAAATAAATTATGGATTAATTGGTTTTGATTTTGCGAATATGGATTTTGGATTCTCATTAAAGGCTGGATATTTGTATTCGGATTTGTCAAATTATGACTTTCACGGGCCTGCTATTGACGGTAATCAACTTGAACACTATACAAAAAATAGTATTCTATTAGAGCCATTAGCATTTATTCGTTTAGGTAGTAAAAAGTTGAAATTCAGTTTAAAAGTGGGTGATAATTGGATCTATAATTTGTCAAGATCTGATGTTTCGATTCCACATGCTCGATTAAATGCTGGAATTGGAATAAACTATAAATTTTAAAAAAAACTGGGCATAACATCAGCTAAGCCACAGTAAACCAATGAAATACATTGGTTTCCCGCGCCCTAGCTACCCGTTATAAGCCATTTTAGAGCCCGCCATTCTGGTCTCTGCAATTTTGAATCAAAGAAACAGCCTCAGAAGTGGTGCTACTTTTATGTAAGAAAATTCAGATAGAGATTTCGACCATGAAATTTTGGGATTACAGTTTGTCTGATTTTTGGAATTCCAGATTCCTATTTGCGATACATTTATAAAATAGAATGATATGACAAAGAACATCAACGAAATTAGGACTGACATTTTTAACCAGATAAGTAAGACCTATCGGACAATAAATCCGACTTTGAGCGATGTGTTGACTTTGGATAGTTTAACCGGCAGAGAAGCAGATGGACTTGAGATTCAATTGAAGAAGATTAAGAAGGAATATGTTGGATATTTGATATTTACAATTATTAGTTCTGTAATATTGACTGCATTTTCAATATTTGAAATTGTAAGATTAAGCCATCTCAGTTATTCACATGGTTTTCTTACAATGATTACTTTGTCATTTTTGATTGTGACCTTTAGGTCGCGGATATTCATAAAAACCATTGAGAATCAGATTTTTTTACATCGACTTCTAAACAAAATTGATAAGAAATGATAATTGATTTTCAACTTGTTCACTAAGACAAATTCAACAATAAATAGACTAATAGTATATTAAAAATTGATTAACATGTATGAGATCTTATCAGCAATTCTAGTTTTCGGATTACCACTAACATTCTTCATTTTATTTTTCATCGGAATAGTAACCAAGAAAAAAAGACTTTGGGTGACATCCTTGATTTTTTTAATCATAATTGTAATAGCTGAGTTTACTTGGTTTACTCCTGTGAAAGAGACAAAGATCGAATATCGATCAGCTCAACCAAATTAAAGAAAAAAAAACGGCTTATAACATCAGCTAAGCCACAGTAAACCAATGAAATACATTGGTTTCCCGCGCCCTAGCTACCCGTTAGTGGTCATTTTAGAAGCGCACATATTTTGGCAATTACGATTTTGAAATAAACTTCAAAGAGAAAGAAACAGCCTCAAGAGTGGTGTAATGTTTTAGAAAGATATTGGAGATTTCGGTTTATGCAGATATCAATAGATTAATAGCGTGTTTGGCTTTTGTAGATAATGTATTTGGCGGATAGGGTTCAGCATAAAATAATTTTTGAATTTGAATAATGTCAAAACAAGACTTATCAAAAATGACAGGTCGCCAGTTGTTAGAATTCCTAACTTTTCAGCCTGGTGAATATGCTCAAACACTTATGACCGCGTTCGTATCGATTGGAGAAGATTTGTTTCCTATGTTGGAGGAATGTCAACGGACTGGGAAAAGGATCGCGATCCTGGACTCGATGACGGATGTAAATGACCCACCAATCACGGTGTTCATGGAATGATTAAGCATTTTAGATATGATAACTTGACTAAAGCTACCGCGCAATATTCAATGCAAATTGAGAATAATGTGATAACAGATTTCGAGTCCATACTGTAGATTTTTTAGATATTTCTTTCTGTATAAAAGATAAATTATTGCAGGCCATTTAGCTGATATCCAATTTGTTTAACTTATGATAATGCTTATGATAGTTCCAGCATCATTAATGATTTTTCAGCTAATCTTATTTTTTTTCTTGCCTCTTATTTTTCAATTATTGATGGGTCACAAAGCACTAAGAGGAAAAATTCGAATGAGATTCTGGGTTGCATGTTTGATTAGTATAATTGGTCAGATTTTATTGACAGTGATACTTCTAATATCATTGGCAAACAATATAACACAGTCTGGTAACCACGATGGCCTCGGTATGGCCATTTTCGGAAGATTGGGACTACTTATGATTGCTATAATACTTATAGTGATTGGTACTCAACTGATTATTAGGCGAAAGAAAGAAAAAAAACGACCACTAACATCAGCTAAGCCACAGTAAACCAATGAAATACATTGGTTTCCCGCGCCCTAGCTACCCGTTATACCTCATTTTAGAGCGCACATACTTTGGTCCCTGCAATTTTGAATCAAACATCCAAGAGGAAGAAACAGCCTCAGAAGTAATGCGACTTTTATGAAAGAATCGAATGACTGCGAATTAAATAAGTTTTATCCGTTTATCAGAATTTTTAAAATCCTAATATGAAAAGATTACAAATCATTCAAGTTTTTTTATTTCTAATTGTTTCGTCACAAGTGGTTTTTTGCCAAACGAAAGATAATGATCTTTCAAAAAGGTATCAGAATGCAATTGCTCTTATGGATATTGGAAAGATCGATGAAAGTATAATTGCACTAAATGAAGCGATAAGTCTATACCCCAAATTGTTTGACTTTCGATACGAATTAGCATATGCGTACTATCTTAAAGAGGATTATAAACAAACAATTACGATTTTAAATAAACTTAAGAATCACAAAGATGCTTCAGACCGATTATTCCAATTGATGGGTAACAGCTATGATGTGATAGGTGATAGTGTTAAAGCCCTTAAAACATATGATTTAGGACTTAAGCGATTTCCAAATTCAGGGAAATTGTATCTCGAGAAGGGGAATGTTTATTTGAATAATAAGAATTACTATAAAGCATTGAATTTCTATGAATTGGGGATAAGAGCGGATCCCAAATTCTCATCTAACTATTATCGGGCGACATTGATTTACTGTGGTTCGACAGAACAGGTCTGGGGGATGATTTATGGAGAGATTTTCATGAACCTAGAACGTAACTCAAAGAGAACGGTAGATATTAGCAAATTACTTTTTGATACATATAAGAGTCAAATTGAGTTTCCTTCAGACACTTCCATTTCTGTTAGTTTTTCTCTCAATGCAAATATTGGCATAAACAAGTCTTATGGTTCGATGAAATTGCCATTTGGAGTTGGGGCTTATGAACCAACATTATTGATGTCAATGTTGAAGGAAAAGACAATTGATTTGGCATCTTTGAATAGAATTAGGACAAATTTTGTTGATCGTTATTTTCAAATGCAATTCAATACAAAATATCCAAATGTTCTGTTTGATTTTCAAAAAGACATAATGAATGCAGGTCATTTAGAAGCATATAATTACTGGATATTGATGAAGGGAGATGAAGTCGGATTTGGTAAATGGGTTTCTGATAATAAAGAAAAATGGGATGCATTTGTAACTTGGTTTACTCAGAATAAAATCAACGTTGATACAGAAATCAAGAAATAAAAAAGATAAAAAAAAACGAGGTATAACATCAGCTAAGCCACAGTAAACCAATGAAATACATTGGTTTCCCGCGCCCTAGCTACCCGTTAGCTGCCATGTTAGAGCGCGTAGGTTTCGGTCCCTGCAATTTTGAATCAAACATCCAAGATAAAGAAACAGCCTCAGAAGATTTGCAATCTTCGCGAAAGACAGTAAAAGGATTTATTTCAGATTTTGTGGTATTATTAAGCATATATGATTATCCATTTGACAGTTGTTATGGCCAATTAAAGAAAGCGCATCATATAAACATTGCTGATATGAAAAAAGAAAAAATTTCCTTCTTACTTTTCTTCTTAATGTTCTGCTTGATTGTAAAAGCAGATAATTTACAAAGTGTTTTAAAGGTAGATGATTTGCCGAGAACTCGATCTGTAAAAGCGGTTGTATGTGTTCAATTAGAAAACTTAGCTGACTATCCGGATATTTCTGTAATCGGATTGCCAATGAATATGGGTTACAAAAAATCAAATAGCGCATTTGAGTTTAAATCTGGAACTAGCTATTTGATTCAAAGATTTTGTCCAATTACCATCTACGCGATAAATAGGGAATATCTGAAAGTCATGGGGATTAAAAATATTGATTGGGAAAATGATAAGCATGTCATTAAGTCAAATCTTATAATTGACGCAAAGAAATGTAATATTGAAACGCCTATTATAATGGTGCAACTCAATTACAAAATTGCTGGATTTCTGGATTCAAGAATTGTCATTTATAAATCAAGTGAAACTGTCATTTGTAAAGATATTAAACCCAATTTCGTTCAAATATATGGCTACCCCGGGGATAGTTCAAAACTTCGTCAGAAGTTTTAAGGATCTGCTTCTAGTCAGTAAAGTAGTTTTTCAGATTAGATTCGTGCAATAAACTTAAGTGATGATAAGTATTATGAATTGATGTTTCTTAAAAGTTGATTACTTACTACCATTATTGGGATGATTGTACTAATTATGTTGGATAGGATAAAATATCCCAAGCCATTGATTGACAATGGGGATTAACGAGATTTTGAAATTGAGAAGATTGATAATAAGAATAAAAAAACACGGCAGCTAACATCAGCTAAGCCACAGTAAACCAATGAAATACATTGGTTTACCGCGCCCTAGCTACCCGTTAGCACTCATTGTAGAGCCCGTAGGTTTAGTTTTCTGCAATTGTATGAGTAAGAGAAAGAGAATCCGGTCTTGGCCTGTGCTGATATTTAAGAAATGGAAATCGTGTGGTTGTTTCAGTAGGGTGGTGGATTCAGATACAGAGTTCTATTTTGATTGTTGCGATTCCGTTTACAGATAACGATACGATTGGGATATTGAATCTTTCGATTTTTGTGATTGCAGATTACCTGATTTTGGAACTGCATTTCTGATTTTGTGGTAGTTCTTCGATTTCCTAGTAATACTGTACTTTTAAAAGCAGTAATTGTGATTGAAGACGTTTTCACTTGAAATTTTATAGTGCATTAAATATCGTAGTAAAATGAGATCATTGATTAATATTGTACTAATAATTACGTTGTATTCTTGTACGAGTGTCAATAATGGTAAAAACAATGAATTGATAGGTTCACTCAATTTCAATTTGTCTAGTAATGAAAAATGGCAGGATACTTTAGATGTATATAATAGCGAAATGATGAACTCATGGTTGAGCATGTATAAACCAGATTTATTTACTGAATCATTTTGTGGCCCAGGCTACAACTTGCCATTAATTGGTGATGATGTGAGAAAATATGATTTATTAACAGTCCCGAATTATATTGTTGATTATGATAAACTTCTTTCATTTTCTTCAAATGCATCGATTGGAGACATATTAATCCTAAGAAAAAATAGAGCAGATGGTTTCTTGGTAAATAAGAATAGGTTTATTTTTACTGCCACATTAAAATATCAGGCTGGTAAATGGAATACAATTGGATATGGACCAATTTTCAAGCAAATTTCTGATAGCTTATCATTTTTATACTTTACTAAAAAAGTCAATTTTTTTGTTGTGTCGGTAAAAACTTCTGCTGGAAGTAATGCATACGAAAGTGAATTTGTTGTGTATGATAATAAAGAACTCTATAGTTTGAGTTCAAATGGAAGTAGTCAATTGTTTAAAAATGCATTAATACATTTCAAGAAAAAAATAAATTCAGGAAATACTTGGTGATAATCTTATTAAAGTGTAATCAAAATTCTCATGTTTGAAAGTGAGAAAGAAACGGCTTCGCCGAGGATTGCCAGTGCTGTAGTTTAGAACATACCTCTTATTTGATGATTGGAAAATTAAGAAATGTGCTGATAAATAACTGATATATAACTGAATAAGAAGAAAAACAACGAGTGCTAACACCAGCTAAGCCACAGTAAACCAATGAAATACATTGGTTTACCGCGCCCTAGCTACCCGTTAGGGGCAACTAAAGAACGCACATATTTTGGTTCCTGCTATTGTGAAACAAAGAAAGAAATGAGCGTGGGGTTTTGGCCGGACGATGGCGAGTGTTAATGTTCAACTTCTACAAGTGTCCGATTATTAGAAAGATGGATATCTACGTAATAATCGGATTAAGATCGACGGATAATCCTAATGCCTCAGCAATGCGATAAAATGTGGATACCTTAGGCTCAGTTTTCCCATTCTCGATTCGTGAGATGTATGATTTGTTTGCGCCTAATCGATTTGCGAGTTCTTCTTGAGTCAAATGGGCGCTCTTTCGAGCATCTTCAATTAGTTGACCAGTGTAATAGGCACGAGCCTCTTTTGAAAACTTCTCGCGTGATGCAGTGCCAACCACTCCATATTTCCGATCGAGGACTTCGTTAAAGGTTGGAAGTTTATTCAACTTCTCAACATCGATTTCTTTTCCGTTAAATGTATTCATATAATGTCCTCCATTATTTTAATTGCTTTCGCGATTTGTTTGTCGTAATCAGCTGTTGACTTTTTTAGAAAACCGTTCAATACAATAATTCTATTTGCATTTATAAAATTTATGTTGTCAGCAGCAAACAAAATGACCCTGTATTCATTGTCCACAGAGATTCTCATTTCATAAAACTTAGTGTTGACGAGGTGCTTTACAAACTTCGTGCTTACATTCCTTTCATAGCGGATTTGATCAATAATATAATCCACCTTCTTTATGGTCCGAGCGTTGAGCGAACTATAAAATTCTTCAAATGCAGGTGTTATACTGAGTGATCTCTCCATGATGCAAAGATAGTCAGAAGTTGATTAACTATACAACTTTGTGAATAAATTTTTGCACTTTTGCTTGTCATAAATGCAAATCTCGTCAGATAATGATTGATGATGACTAGATTTTCGGGATTGATTGATAAATATTAAACACGACAATGGCGATTGCTAATATTGAATTTCGATAAATATGAAGATCGTTAAAGTCCTAGGGATATGTATTATACGGCGAATGATGAATAAAAATTAGCTGCCCCTAACATCAGCTAAGCCACAGTAAACCAATGAAATACATTGGTTTCCCGCGCCCTAGCTACCCGTTAGCTGCAATTAAAGAATCCGGCAAATGAAGTTTCCTGCAATTATTCTGGTATCAATAACCTTGCTTTATTTAAGCGGTTGTAGAAGTAAAACACTAAATCTTGATTATTCATCAGATTTCAGTTCAATACAAAGCCGCGATGAGGATTACTATTATACTCATTACGATTCAAGCATATTTTATAATGATAAGAATGTTACAGTAGAAGAAGCTAGTAGTATACCATTTGATTACATTAAAATTGTAGATATTAGTTCCTTGAATCTTGGTGAGCCATCGGATGTTGACACACGATATTTTGATTTTTCAACAGTTTCATTATACAAAGAGGATGAACAACTAATAGTCAAGGTCACAAATTCTAGCAACGATTCAAATGTAAAATATGTGCGTACTGGAATTTATTCTGGAAGTTATGTTAAAAGTGATAAGTATAAGAACAAGTGGGTAATTTTGTATGTTGATGATTTGTTGGATAATTTTTATATCGAAGGTTATTGGATAGCAATATCAAATGATTTTGGTAAATCATGGAAGAGATATTATACTGGACTAACACAAAATCGATATTACGATTTAAAGCAAAATTCCAGAATACCACTATTGAAAGATTCAGAAACAATGCAAATTGAAGGCATGATTGTACGTTCTGTTTATGATTCAGTTCGTTATTCTAAGACAGACACGATACAAGATAATATTGCAATCCAGTTCGATCTAAATAAACTTATTCAAGATTCTGATAACGATGGTTTAACAGATGTTATTGAAGCAAAGTTGCTAACAAATCCTCATAACAAAGACACTGATGGTGATGGTGTTTGTGACTTATTAGATACGAACCCTCGATATAAAAGTATTAGGTCAGATAAGGTCATCCTATATGAGACATTGCTTGAGAATATTAATTGGGATAAGCAAGATATTTTTAGCGGTATAACACAGGATTTGGATTTGACTAGAATCCCTAAACATAAAAAGGAAGTCTCAACATTTGAATTTGTAAGAATTTTAGTGACAGATGATAGTGAAATATTAGGTTTGGATCCCCATAAATCCAGGATGATAATTATGTCTTCAAGTGAATATAAGACATATATACACAAGTATCCAAGTCACTCAAATGTTTACTTTTGTTCGCCAATGTTTAGATGTGATGATTTAAAGAATGCCTCAAAAATCAACATTGAATTTTTTCCAAGCCAATTATATTTCTTAGTTACAAAAACAAAGAATGGATGGTTGATAAAGGGAAAAGTATCTCATTACATAACATAATAAAAAGAAAAATTAACTGCAGCTAACATCAGCTAAGCCACAGTAAACCAATGAAATACATTGGTTTCCCGCGCCCTAGCTACCCGTTATGCCCAATTTTAGAATCGCGTTATTTTGGACCTTGCAATTGTGAAACAAACAGCCTCAGATAATTTGCAAGGTTCGTATTTGAAGATTGTTAACTTAGAGAATTTCCGAATAATTATATTAAACTCAGTCATTTGAAGCTGCAGATTTCAGATCGACATTTTAACCTCAAGAAATGAAAGATATCTTTCGATTAGTTGGATTTATGATTTTTATAGTCCTCATGACAAGTGGTAGTGCTTATCAACCTCAAATGGTCGATATTTCATTACTAAATGAAAAGTCGGATTTGAGAATAGACTTAGGACATTCGTTTCTTTCATCAAATAACCTTACAGTGACGTATGCATTAAAAGATAATATCGCTTTGCAAGTATATGGTAATTTTGGGTTAAATGATGTTTCGCATATTCAGGCTGCATCTGGCTATTTTTTGGAGATTGGGGACAAAAGCATTTTGGAGTGTTATGTCGGTGTTGGGAATGGTCATGCCAATTTTGATTACAATTCATTAAGAAATATGGGTACATATTCAGATATATATGGATATAGGCAAGGGACAAGATTGTCTGAAGTAAACTTGCAATCATATGGAAACTACATGGAATATTTTACTCAACTCAATTATGGTATAACTGATATTAGTATTGCTAATATTGATTTGGGATTTTCATTAAAGATTGGATATTTAGATTCCCATATGAAAGAATCATTTTCACGAGGTAATACTATTTACATGGATGATTACCTTAATAAAAGTATCCATTTAGAACCATTAGCAATGATACGTTTTGGCGGTAAGAAGTTGAAATTAATCTTGAAAGTAGGAAGTGGTTGGATGTATAATTTGTCAAAAACTGATACGCCGATTCCATATGACGTATTAAATGCTGGCATTGGACTAAATTATAAATTTTAGAAATAAAACATGGCATGACACTACCTGCTAATAATCAAGGTTGATTTGAGAGATTTGGATGATAGATAATTTGATTGTCGAATTTAACTGGCAAAAACAAAATACAACGATTAAACTTGCTGATTATTGAAAAGAAAAATGAACAAAGGATTGTCGTGATGAATATAAGTGACAGATAATCAACAGACTAAGAATTAATAAGAAAAAAAACTGGGCATAACACCACCCAAACCACAGGCTCACACTCAGGCGATTACGCCTTCGTTCCGCCCGCGGTCTGGCTGCACGTTAGCAGCAACCATAAAACCGGAAACATTAACATTTATCGAAACATCATTTTTTTAAAGATAAAACTCATTCAATTCATTTAGTTCCTTCAGTTGTAGATTGCTGATTGGCTCATAATAAATAGAATGACAATAAGCGACAAATTCAATATAATGGTGTGATAACGAAGTTCAAATTTTAACAAATAATTGTATCAACATATGATTAAAGAGAATTATTACTGGATGGTTTATTACTTAAAGAAAGTACCTTCAAATGATACGCCTGAATTTAATTCCTATTTATTAATGTCGTTAATGGTCTTTTTTAATTTGGCTACCATTTTTGTTGTTATTCGGTACATATTTGATTTTTCAGTACTTCAGTATAGCAATGACTCCACTTATATTGGATTAGGTTCTGCATTTTGTGTTGGTCTAGCTTGTTATTTCTTTACTTTCAAACAACGTAAAGACATTCAATTAAAATTCGATGCACTTTCTAAAAAGAGAAAGATAAGAGGACAAGTCATTTTTTGGTGTTATAATGTTCTGTCGATTGCGTTATTTTTTACTCTTTTATCAACGTTAGTAAGATAAAAATATCGAATTGATGGCATTACTTAAGTAATAAAAATGGCTGCTGCTAACATCAGCTAAGCCACAGTAAACCAATGAAATACATTGGTTTCCCGCGCCCTAGCTACCCGTTAGGGCATATGTTAGAACCGGTATATTTAGGTCATTGCAAATTATTAAACAAAGATCAATTATGAAAAACATTATTGCAGGATTATTGATATTCATATCTGTAATCAATTGTTTTGGTCAAGGAAATTCCTTCAATGATTACATGTCACAAGGGATTAGTTTTCATGATGAGGGCAAATACGACGAAGCAATTGAGATGTATAAAAAGGCGCTTGAATTAAATCCTAATTCGTCAGTTACAAATTACGAGATTTCGCTTACTTATTTAACTAAACGGGATTGGGCTCAAGCAATTGAGTATGGAAAGAATGTTATTAATCTAAATACAGGGAATAGGTTAGAAGCATTTTTAGTTTTAGGCAGCTCTTATGATATGTTGGGTGATACCAAACATTCAATTTCAACATATGTAAAAGGGTTGAAGGAATTTCCACAAAATCACTTATTAAACTACAATTTAGCACTTACATACAATAACTCGGGTAACCAAGAAAAAGCAGAAAAAGCAGTAATTAAAGCAATAACTCTAAAACCTACACATGGTAGTAGCCATCTTTTACTTTCGGCAATTATGAATAAAAATGGGAGCCGAGTTCAAAGTTTGTTACCTCTCTATTACTTTCTGATGATTGAGCCGATGTCAAAAAGGTCAAACCAAAATTATCAAACGATAAAATCAAAATTGGGTTTTGGCGTTGAACAGAAAGATGAAAAGAATATCAATATAAATCTTCCAATTTCAAAGGGTTTTGAAAGTGAATTTGGAGCTGCAGATATGATGATTAGTTTGACCGCTGCATCTAAATATCTTGAGGAAAATAAGGGTAAATCGGAGTTAGAACTATTTTCAGAAACAAACAAAAGTATATTTACAATATTAGGAGAATTGAAGGGTAAGAATAAAGGATTTTGGTGGGATTTTTATGTGACGAGGTTTTATGATTTGGTTAATTCTGATAATATTGAGGCGTACAGTTATTTTATTTCTCAATCAGAAAAATCAGATTTAATTAATAAATGGATGACTGATAACTCCACAAAGATTCAGAGTCTTACAAATTGGATAGAAAAAAAACACATGCCCTAACATCAGCTAAGCCACAGTAAACCAATGAAATACATTGGTTTACCGCGCCCTAGCTACCCGTTAGCACTCATTGTAGAACCCGCAGGTTTAGTTTTCTACAATTGTATGAGTAAGAGAAAGAAAACTCGGTTATGGCCTGTGCTGATATTTGAAAAAGATAATTCATCGTATTGTTTCTTAATGTGATAAGATTTATAAACTTAGGACAATAGATAATCCAAAATGAAACGAACATTATCAATATTATTATGTCTGATATTTTGTTATACAGCTATAACAAGCCAATCGGTTGATCGCAAGGATGATAGATTCTGGGGAGAAGTGGGTGTTGGTCTTTATAATTCTGACGAGGGATATGATAAATATGCGAATGATTTTTGTGTTAAGTTATTAAAAGGTAATACGTTGTATACTTTTCGGGCCATGGGTATTTGGGAGCCTACTTTATTCGGACCTAACGTTTCAGATAAGTTAAGTGGTCTTGGATTGCTTATTGGTACTGTCATGTCCGACAACTACATTCATGTTGGAATCTCTGGTGGTTTGGGTTATATTGGTGGAGTAATGCGTGGTAAACTTCTTTATACTGATCCATCTACAGGTTTTTTTGATATAACTGATCGTAGGCACTTTGAAAAGGTTGAATTTCTTACTCCATGTATACCCATTCAGATTGACTTCTTACTTAAACCATTTAGTTTTCTTGGTTTAGGTGTATCCCTATTCGCAGATATTAATTTTAAAAGAACAATTAAGGGGGTAACTTTCAAAATTGGATTAGGTGAATTTCGATAAATTGGATCCTACCACAAACAACAACAAATCCACAATTGTCAAAGGGCGGTTGCGACCTAGCATTCCGTTAAAAGTATTCGCCCAGGATTTAGTTGATCATCGGTAAATTCATCAGATATTTAAAATGACCTTCGGCAGCGATCGATTGATGGTATCTATAGATTCTCGAGTTTGATAGATAGAAAGAAACGACTTCGCCGAGGGTGGCCAGTGCTGATGTTTAGATTCTACCGTTTGATTGTTGATTAGAAAGTTAAGATATGTGCTGATAAATAGCTGATATATAACTGAATAAAATAAAAAACAACGAGTGCTAACATCAGCTAAGCCACAGTAAACCAATGAAATACATTGGTTTCCCGCGCCCTAGCTACCCGTTAGCGGCAAGGCTAGAACCGGTCATTTTGGTTCATCGGTATATTCATCAAAGAAAGAGCTGTAAATCTCATCAGAGGACAGATAAGATAAAGTCCATGATTACAGCACATCTATGCGTCATGAAAAGAAAGATTATCTCAAATTTTTAATAACTATTAAAAGACTAAGACCATGAAAGATGAAAAGAAAAAAACTTTAATGAAGATTCTGGCTGTTTGGGGAGGAATTTCTTTAGTACTGACTTTATTGGTAGCCGGATTCTTTGTTTATAGAATCAATCTTGACAATAAGGAAAATATAGATAAGTCCTCGACATCAGATGTCGGATTTGTCATGAATTGGTGTAATCTGGGGGATTCTCGAATTGTAAAGGTTCTCCATAGTTACGAATCTCCAATTTCATTCAATGGCGATAATTTTAAAGCATATGAGATAGAAATATCGAATATATCGATTGATGAGTTGACAAAAGATGAAAATTCTAGTGTGAAACAATGGTATCGTGGAGACCAACTTCCCACAATCGTTAATGATGCGATTACATTTGTATGTTCAATGCAAAATAAAAATACTTGGTTGCCGTCATACTCTCAAATAAAGACATCCGATTTCTATGTCCACCTATGGAAAATTGAATATCATGGTATGTCTCCAGATGTGGCCGATGTAATACTAGTTGAACCTCAGAAGAGGATTGTGTATTATATCAGCTTGACTATTTGAAGACTGAATAATAAATCATAAAATCACGATGCATAATACTGCATAAATCACAACAACTTGATGGATGTCAAGATAACAAAAGATTATTTGTGCAATGTTTGAGAAAAAAAAGCCCTGCCGCTAACATCAGCTAAGCCACAGTAAACCAATGAAATACATTGGTTTCCCGCGCCCTAGCTACCCGTTAGCGGCAAGGATAGAGCCGGCAATTTTGGTTCATCGGTATATTCATCAAAGAATGAACTGCAAATCTCATCAGATGACTGATTTTTAGGCCAAGAAATTCAACACTGATATTTGCTAACATAAAACATGTTGTAACATTATGATTAATAAATTCATCTATTATTTAGAACAGAGATTTTTGAAATGAAGGTAATTGCAATAGTTCTTGGAATTCTGATTCTTCCGTTGCTCAGCAGCTGTGGATTCTATCAACCTGCATTAGTTGACATGCCTCTGATTAAGGGCAAGAAAGATTTGCGTGTTGATGTTGGCGGAGCAATTAATCCATCCGTTTATACGACCGTTTCTTACGGATTGACAAATAAGATAGCTGTACAAACTTTTGCAAAAATAGCTGGTCAGGGCATATTCTATGTTCAAGGTGCATTGGGAATATATAAGCCGTTGTCTGATAATCGTGTTCTTGAGTGGTATAATGGTGCAGGATATGGTTACGGATATGCCTATAATGATGCAAATCCTGGAGATTTGACTGGTAATTACCATCAGATTTTTACTCAACTCAATTATGGTAAAACTGGATGTCGATTTGCCAATATGGATTTTGGTGTGGGATTAAAGGCTGGTTATATTGGTTCGGGTAGGTTGAATAATCATTATTACTACTGGGAAGATATTCCTTTGCAGATCTCAACTGTTGAGAATCATAGCTTGTTGATCGAGCCGCAAGCCTTTGTCCGATTGGGAGGAAAGAGACTAAAATTTTCGACAAAGGTCGGATATGGGATGCTTTTCAAATTGTTTGATACAGATAAAAGATTGCCATACTATCCTTTGAATTTGGGGATTGGATTAAACTATTCTTTTTAAAGACAATGGTTTAGATCCCAAAAATCCCTGCCGCTAACATCAGCTAAGCCACAGTAAACCAATGAAATACATTGGTTTCCCGCGCCCTAGCTACCCGTTATGGCTCATTTTAGAACCCGTATTTCATTTTTATTGCTACCTTCTTGATTATTAAAATACTGGATAAAAGAGAAGGGGCCTACCTTGTGTAACATAATAACAATTTTCAACAGATTCCCCAATTACCATTTGAGATTCTTCAATAAAATTTAATTTAATATTGTATGAAAATTAAGATAGAGAGGTTTGTACTGTTGTTAGGAATTTTATTTAATCTTTCAGGATGTTCTTCAATTGATATCCCATTGCCCACCGTCAATACAGCTGAAATTACAAGTATATCGGAGAAGACAGTTGTGGCTGGTGGCATTATTAAAAACGATAATGGGAGCATGATTACTACGTGTGGAGTTTGTTGGAGTATCAACCCCAATCCGACAATAAAGGACAATAAACAAGAAGCGACAGATAATGGTATTGGTTCATTTTATTTAAGTCTTACTGGCTTGACTCCAATAACAACGTATTATCTCCGAGCGTTTGCTACAAATGCTGGAGGAACCGCATATGGCGAGCAGGTCACTTTTACTACAAAGGCTTTTGAGTTAACAACCATTCCTCCGTCCTTTATAACGGCATCTACTGCCATAAGTGGTGGTTTGGCTTCATTTGACAGTGACAGGCCTGCTGCTACATCCCGTGGAGTTTGTTGGAACACGTTTCCAAATCCGACCACTTCGGACAGTAGAACATGGGATGGTGTTGGTACTGGTTCATTTACTAGCACGTTGTTGGGGTTAAAACCATTTACAACCTACTATTTACGAGCTTTTGTAATAAACAGCAATGGAACAGAGTATGGCAATGAACTGAATTTTACCACACAAAACGGTGTAATCGGAATTGTAACTGATGCTGTTGCAACAATAACACAAACTACAGTAACATTTTCAGGAAACATTTCCAGTGATGGTGGTGCACAAATAACGGAGCGTGGCTTCTGTTGGAGTCTAACTGCAAACCCGACTGTTACAAATTCTAAAGTTGTGGTTGGGAACGGAACCGGGTCATTTACGAAGGATATCTCTGGTCTGATTGCCAATACGACGTACTTTGTTCGAGCATATGCAACGAATAATTTGGGTACAATATATGGTAATGAACTTAATTTTACCACGCTGATCGGAGTGCCTAAGGCTTGTTTCGAATGCGCCAGCAATGTTGGATATAAAGTTGTGTTTTCAAATTGTTCTGAATATCCGACATCTTGTTTATGGGATTTTGGTGATGGCACTTCTTCGACTGAACAGGCTCCGACACATATATACAATTCAGTAGGAACATACATTGTTAAATTGGTAGTTACTAATGATGGATTGACAGATTTTGTTACAAAAACGGTCGTTATTTCAGATATTGTAAATTTAGAGAATACCGTTATCTCATTTTATAATAGTATGTTTGGTAAATATATTGATGTGGATGGTGATGGCAATAAGGATTTTTTTGTTTATGCTAATAGCCATACTGGCCCATCTCAATCGTACTCTGAAACGAGCATAATACCTTTGGGTAATTATGGGATTGTTTGCGATAGCATCAATGTTAATTTTTGGAATTCAAATAATAACCCAGCGAATTACGTTGCAAAGGTGCGTATACCAAAAAGATTCATGTTAGGGAATACAATCATTAATTCGGAAGAAACTACCACATCGAAGATCAGTTTTTCATCAAGCTATCAATCCTATTCTTATATGTATTCTTTTAACTCTTGGGATAAGGATGAAGTAAGATACATTGGTTATATAAATAAAGCTGGAATTAATCCCAAAATGGGATGGATAAAACTTAATTTGTTTAACTCATCATCTTTATATAGTTTGAAAATACCAATTGAAGGTACAAGTCTATTAATTGACAATTGAAAAATTAATTAGTCTACATGGATTGAGTTGATGATAGATTTATTAGAAGATGCAACTTGTCCTGTAAGAAGATAAAAATCAGAAGATAAAAAAAACGAGCCATAACATCAGCTAAGCCACAGTAAACCAATGAAATACATTGGTTTCCCGCGCCCTAGCTACCCGTTAGCGGCAAGGCTAGAACCGGCTATTTTGGATCATCGGTATATTCATCAAAGAATTAACTGCAAGTCTCATCAGAGGATAGATTAATTTCATGAATAATATTTTTAAACAATGAAAAATCATTTTGTTTTCTTTTTGCTTTCTTTTGGTTTATTGGCAAATTTTTATTGCAATGGGCAGAATATTGTTTCGGATTCTATAGCTCAAAAACTTAAAGTTGCGATTGCTGATTTTAAAAAACAAACACAATCGCCAAGTATTGTCGTTTCTATTGTACATGACCAAGATCTAATCTTTAACGAATCTTTGGGCTATTCTGATTATGAAAATAAAACACCTGCAACAATTGATACGAGATACCCTATATGTTCTGTTACAAAAGTATTTACAGCTACAATGTATATGCAACTTGTGGAGAGGGGCTTGATTGGTCTTGATGATGAAGTAAAAAAATATATACCTGAATATAAAGTTAAATTATTTTCACCGGAAAGTAATCCTACTTCATTGCTCCAATTAGCTACCCATACATCCGGTCTTCCTCGTAACTCACATGCAGATATAGATAATACAATTGCTTGGGATAGGTGGTTAATAACTGGTGGAAAAGATACAATGAAATGGTTTTCGTCCACTGAAGAAATTCTTAATTCACTACAAAATATTAGCATAGAGTATCAACCATATGATTTTTTGTCCCCCAACGATAGACATTACTCAAATTTGGGATACACCTTGCTTGGAATTGCCATCGAAAGAGCCTCGAAAACTGAATTTTCCAAATACATGAAAGAAAATATTTTCAAACCTTTAAAGTTAGAAAAAACAGGTTTCTTAAATGAATCTGGAATAAAGCCACAAATTGCATGTGGCTATTGGTTTAATGATTCAACCAAAACTTATGTTAAAACGCCTTATATTGAACTCAACGCAGCGATTTACCCTGGAGGTATATATTCGACAGCAAGGGATTTGTCAAAGTTCATTTCATTCCAATTCCAGAATAATTCTTTTGATACTCAAAAAGTTCTTTCCTATGATGGAAGGTCAATGATGAGATATTCAAAAGTAGCATGGAGGCAAGCTTATCCCCTGGTAAACCATGAGGGGACACATTTAGGTTACAGATGTTTAGTGGCGTTATATCCTGATCTAAATTTAGGTTGGGTAATACTAACTAACGCACATGGGATTAATTTTTCAAAATTAAACTCGCAAATCAGAGATATTATTGCCCCAGTTTACAGGAAAACAGAGAAAGATAGGCTTGAGAAATATGTTGGAACCTATCGTTTATCCAGTGGACGTGATAGTTTGAAAATATTTATTAAAAACGATCGCTTGTATTCAACATATTTGCAAGATTTATTGGTTGAAAAACCGATGATTTCTGAAGGTGAAAATATGTTTAGAATTGAAGCCGAGAATGGTAATCGTATTTACTTTGAATTTTTACCAGATGAAAATAGAAATATAAAGATTCTCAATATGGGACAACTTGTTTGGACGAAGAAATGATTGAAATATAAGTGAATTACGGGAGTATTCAGAAAAGTGTGTCAACCTTAATTCCTTAAGGCAAATATAGTTCATAAAAGATATCTTTCGAACCGCTGTCCAAATTGATCGATCAGTTCTCTTTGGATGGTAGGCCAAGAGAAAGCTGTACGATTCCAGCTTTGTTTGTTGTGCATCAGCGTGAGATACAGCTGTTTGATCAGCCCTCTGTCATTGCTCCATGCCCCTTTTGACTTGGTTACTTTACGCATGATCCGGTGCAGTGCTTCAACAGGATTTGTCGTGTAAATCATCCTTCGGATGTTTTGGCTATAATCCATAAATTGCATCAGCTCAGTCCAGTTGGCCTCCCATTTGGGACGTATCTCCTTGTATTTTACGTCCCACTTGATGCCGAACGATTCAAGCGCAAGTGCCGCCTGTTGCCTGTCTGAGGCGGTGTAGACGTTGCGTAGATCCGCACAGACAGCCTTGATGTCACGATCAAGTACGAATCTTGTTGAGTTCCTGATCATATGCACGATGCAACGCTGAATCAAGGCGTCCGGATAGACATTCTCGATGGCATCCTGGAAGCCTGTAAGGCCGTCGATGCAGAAGAATATGACGTCTTCCACGCCTCGACGTTTGAGATCCTCCAGTATCAGGCCCCATTGCCTTGCGCCCTCGCTATCGTTCAAGTACAGGCCCAGAACGTCGCGTTGGCCATCCACTGTGATGCCATATACCGAGTAAACAGCTTTGCTGATAACCTTGCCGTCCTCCCTTACCTTATAATGGATTGCATCAAGATAAACGATCGGAAAGCACGGCGCCAGAGGGCGTTGCTGCCACTCAAGAATCTCATTCCAAACGCGGTCGGTGACGGCGCTGATGGCACCCGCACTCACCTCCACGCCGTAAAGCTCCATGAGTTGGTGGCGCACGTCCTCCACCGACTGGCCGCGGGCGTAAAGGCTCAATATGACGTCGTCAAGACCGGTGCCAAGCTCGCGTTCCCACTTCTTTATCAGTTGGGGCTCATGGCTACCATCGCGGTCCCGGGGCGTATTTACGGCTATAGGACCCACTCGGCTCTTGACCACCTTATGGGTGTGACCATTGCGACGATCATCCTTATTGTCGGACTTTACCTCTTGTAAATGATAATCCATCTCTCCCTCCAATGCCGCATTCACAAGGGCTTGCAGCAGATCGGTAAAGATGCCTCCGTCACCTACAACAGGGTCACCATTATAAAGACGACTCACAATCTCAGTCCGTTTTGCTTCGTCAGGTATCAAATCAACTAAACGAGGCTGTTTCGTTCGATGTTTCGTTTCCATATGTCAAAGTTAATAATGTTCATCATATCATTATCTTTGACACACTTTTTTGAACAGCCTCTGAATTACCATTTTTTGTAGTTCAATCGAATAAAAAATAACTCTAAAATTAGTTGTGACTTAAAAGAAATAAAAAGCCCTGCCGCTAACATCAGCTAAGCCACAGTAAACCAATGGAATACATTGGTTTCCCGCGCCCTAGCTACCCGTTAGGGGCAACTAAAGAACGCACATATTTTGGTTCCTGCTATTGTGAAACAAAGAAAGAAATGAGCGTGGGGTTTTGGCCGGACGATGGCGAGTGTTAATGTTCAACTTCTACAAGTGTCCGATTATTAGAAAGATGGATATCTATGTAATAATCGGATTAAGATCGACGGATAATCCTAATGCCTCAGCAATGCGATAAAATGTGGATACCTTGGGCTCAGTTTTCCCATTCTCGATTCGTGAGATGTATGATTTGTTTGCGCCTAATCGATTTGCGAGTTCTTCTTGAGTCAAATGGGCGCTCTTTCGAGCATCTTCAATTAGTTGACCAGTGTAATAGGCACGAGCCTCTTTTGAAAACTTCTCGCGTGATGCAGTGCCAACCACTCCATATTTCCGATCGAGGACTTCGTTAAAGGTTGGAAGTTTATTCAACTTCTCAACATCGATTTCTTTTCCGTTAAATGTATTCATATAATGTCCTCCATTATTTTAATTGCTTTCGCGATTTGTTTGTCGTAATCAGCTGTTGACTTTTTTAGAAAACCGTTCAATACAATAATTCTATTTGCATTTATAAAATTTATGTTGTCAGCAGCAAACAAAATGACCCTGTATTCATTGTCCACAGAGATTCTCATTTCATAAAACTTAGTGTTGACGAGGTGCTTTACAAACTTCGTGCTTACATTCCTTTCATAGCGGATTTGATCAATAATATAATCCACCTTCTTTATGGTCCGAGCGTTGAGCGAACTATAAAATTCTTCAAATGCAGGTGTTATACTGAGTGATCTCTCCATGATGCAAAGATAGTCAGAAGTTGATTAACTATACAACTTTGTGAATAAATTTTTGCACTTTTGCTTGTCATAAATGCAAATCTCGTCAGATAATGATTGATGATGACTAGATTTTCGGGATTGATTGATAAAAATTAAACACGACAATGGCGATTGCTGATATTGAATTTCGACAAATATGAAGATCGTTAAAGTCCTAGGGATATGTATTATACGGCGAATGATGAATAAAAATTAGCTGCCCCTAACATCAGCTAAGCCACAGTAAACCAATGAAATACATTGGTTTCCCGCGCCCTAGCTACCCGTTAGCGGAAATTAGAGAACGCACTATTCAACCTCATCATAAAATTTCAACAAATGAAGAAAACAACAATCCTACTTATTTTGATCGCAATATGTAATTTTTCATTTTGCAAGGATTCAAATGTTTTTACAACCCTTAAAGGTATTGATGTTCAAGAGATAAAGGGTGATTCACTTGTCAAGATCGACTTATTACAACATTTTGGAAAAAAGGTCGTACTCCTTGAATTCTGGGAATACAGATGTGGTCCATGTTTACAAAATATGCCAAATCTAAAATTGCTTAAAGAGAAGTATCCGAATGATTTGATTATCCTTGCTATTTCAAGTGAAGACCTATCAAAAACCCGTTCACAGATCAACAAGCTTTCTTATCCTTTTACTTACATTTACGACAAGGATAAACTCATTTCCAATGTGTTTCCACATACGAGTATACCGCATTCAATACTGGTAGATCGAGAAGGAAAAGTTCTTGCACAAACAAATCCACATTATCTTACTGATAGTATAATTGCCCGAGTTATTAAGGGTAATGTTGTTGATGTGCCTGAAGTGCCTGCCTTTATTCCGGAAAACATTGTGAATACGGTTGACTCAAACACTCTTGTCCGATTTAATCTTTCGCTCTTTCACTTAGGTGACGAGAATTTCAAACATAAATCCATAAGCCAAGAGCATGCAAGATTTCAAACAAGCTACTTTGCAAGCGAGTTAAAGGATACCGTTGTCAACAGAATGAATCTTTCTATTGCTGGTATGAATATTTTGGGATTGTATCAAACTGGTTTCAATGATTTGCCTGAGAGTCGTTTTTTGTTCACGGAAGATTTAAATTATATCAAATCAACAGCGCCAAAGGATTGTTATCGCTTGGATTATTCTTGCTCGGAGTTGTTAGGTGATGTCAATCGAATATTAATAAATCAACTAAATGGTGCATTTGGATTGACAGCTCAACTGGTTCGAAAAACTGTTCCTGTTTTAATTCTAAGGGATGCGCGTTTAAATGACAGCACCATCAAGATATCTAGATCGCCAGAAATGAAATATTATAACTATAGTTCAATATGGAATTTTGAACTTAAAACTGGTGCCATAACTTACAAATATTTGTCAGAAGTCATAGAACGTAAAGTAAAAATGCCGGTCATAGCAGAGGTTCAAAAACCGATGGTGCTTGATGTTCTATTGAAGCTAAATCTTGAGTCAACTAATTTGGATGCCTGGATTGAATTATTCAAAAAAAATGGGATAATTCTAGAAAAGCAGATACGTGAAGTTGAATTAGTCGAAATAAGAAAAACTAACTTCCGCTAACATCAGCTAAGCCACAGTAAACCAATGAAATACATTGGTTTCCCGCGCCCTAGCTACCCGTTAGGCAATACTTTAGAATCGCTATATCTTGGCCATTGCAAGAGAGACTTCGGGCTTCGCCCGAGGCCATAGTCATGGCCAAAGATTCGAGCTTCGCTCGAGGCCAAAGTGTTGGCCGTTTGATCATCATTAATGTGGGGCAATTTACAACGATCTTCACCGGGACATCGGCAGATAACTGGACCGTGCCTTGCTGATGTCCGGCTTTTTGAACAGAGTCAGCAACGCGCGAAAAATATTGCTTTAAGGCTAGATTTAAAAAAAAGCATCGCCTAACACCACCTAAGCCACAGTAAACCAATGAAATACATTGGTTTCCCGCGCCCTAGCTGCACGTTATAGGCCATTTTAGAACCCGCTATTTTGGTATCTGCAATTTTGAAACAAAGAAACAGCCTCAGAAGTGGTGCAGCTGATATGAAAGAATTTAAGACAGTTAACGTAGGATATGATGATTATAAAAGATAACATGAAAGATTTCTGGCCATTAATAACTGCAATTGCATTTTTCATTGTGATCAGTACAAATAATTTTTGGGAAGGGTTACTTGGATTTTGGACATTCCCTGCTTTCCTTTTGTTAGGTATAATTTACCTGATATTGTTGATTTACTTTATTCGACAATTTGTAATTGCTGCAAAGGAGAAATTTGCTGATAAACATAGAGTACTGATTCTTTCTGTTTTGCTGTTTGTGTTATCAATTGTCGTGATAAAACCATATGGGATGATTAATTTTGATAATCTTATGGGAAGGGATTTGTTGATAGCACAACAGGAAGGAGCAGCAAATTGCACAACAACTATTAAACTAAAGAAAGGTGGTCGATTTCTTATGAGATACATTTGTTTTGGAGTGACAGATGTAAGGGGTAAATATTCAATTGAAAATGATACAATTTATTTTGAGTACGGAAAGAATCAACAACAACGTACCAAACATTATGAGTTTGCAGTTATTGAGGAGCAAAATAATCCCTCAGATGGGTATATTGGTACAATTAGTCTGTTTATAAACAAAACAGATACAATTGGTTATCCACTTAGGATAATTAAAAAAGAATAAAAAAAACGGCCTATAACACTAGCTAAGCCACAGTAAACCAATGAAATACATTGGTTTCCCGCGCCCTAGCTACCCGTTAGGGCCAATTTTAGAGCCCGTATATATTGGTCTCTGCAATTGTAAATCAAACATCCAAGAGAAAGACGCGCCAACGTGAGTAGAGCAATAGTAGAAAGAAGGGTTAATTTGAGATTGCGTTTTCTGCAGATAGAGAAAGAAGGCTGATGTTTGATTTTAGCAGATTGACGCATTTACTTGAGTGTTAGGTACAAGGCAAGAGGCGCATATATTTAAAGTATTTCAATTGTACAACAAAAGATATAAGAATTGGAGATTTTAAAACTTATGACCATGAATAAAATTATTGCTTTTTTTCTGTTTCTTTTTTTGATATCATGTACTGAATCTGATTCAGGATTTCGATACACTCAGTTTACAAGTGATGACTTAAGTTTTTTTTATTATAACTCTGATACGCTTAATTTTTCTGGTAAAGAGTTTATTTACAAAGACACTATTTCATTTCTTCTAAATAAAACTGAATTGGTTAGGATACCTGTTAAGACAGATATCAGCGAGACTAAAAATCCTCTTTGGAACATTAACCATGAGTATGGTATTCAAGGTGAATCTGAAATTGATTTTAACAATGGAAATTATTCTCTCGAGGCTACTATTGGTGTTAATCGACAATATATTGACGATAGTGGGTCTCAAAAATATTTTTATGTATCAGTTGATGGAGGATTATTTGTAAGTAAATTTTTCCAATACAATGATAGTATCGCATTAGAGACTGCAACAATATTGGGCAATCATTTTGAAAACGTCATAAATATTGAGGCTGATAATATGTCAGAATCAAATATTAAGTCAATTTATTTCGCTAAAAAATACGGTTTTATTAAGATTGAAACAAAAGATGGTAAAACATTAGAACGTGTTTTGCCGGCAATTTGAGAAAGTTATGATTATCAGCAGATAGCCCCATCCAAACTATCTTCAAAATCGCAAGCAGGACGACGACAACTTCGATTGCGGATAGCAGATTTCTGGCAATCAATGATTGAGTTGTATGATGGAGATCGCGGATGAATGAAGAGGAAGAAAAGAAATAGCAAGGGACAGTCAAGTTGCTGAAAAGCTTCTGGTAATCGACATTTGAAGGATAGTCATGAATAAAAAAAACTGGCCCTAACATCAGCTAAGCCACAGTAAACCAATGAAATACATTGGTTTCCCGCGCCCTAGCTGCACGTTAGGGCCAATACTAAAACCCGTATATTTAGTTCATTGCAAATTTTAAACAAAGACATGAAAAACGCGATTGTATATCTGATTCTGATAGCTGGATGTTTTCTAAGTTGTACTGATAAACAACCTGAAATAACCTCGGCTGATTTTCAACGTTTGTTATTGGCAGATTCAATACAATCGATAAGTGTATTTAATGATGAGAGTGTTTACATCGTAACTAAGTCTGCAGATTTTAGTGGCGATAAATATATGCTCAAGATAAACTCATCGGATCAATTCAGACGGAAATTGGATATCTTGGAGAGAGAATATGTGAAAACACATGCGGATCCGCCATATACCAGCATATCCTACGTAAGCGGTTCCTCAAATTTTTTTAAGATGGGAATGATTGAATTAGGGTTGATGATTTGCATATTAGCATTGTTTCTGATTTCCGCAATTGATATTCTAAGATTTCGATTTGTGTCTGATATTGAGAAGCTGATTTGGATTGTGGTAGTGATTTTTATACCAATAATTGGGCCGATTATGTACCTGTTGATTGGTAGAAAACAGAAAGTAAAATACGATAGGTAATCACAACTTTCAATCAATAGTGCCAAAAAAATCTTGTGCAAAAATGAAAAATCAACTTGGATTCTTAGGATCAATTATATTTCTAATTCTCATGACAAGTGGTGGGATCTATCAACCACAGATGATTGATGCTCCACTAATCAACGGCAAATCAGATTTCAGGATTGATGCAGGATATTCTTCTCTTTCGAGCACATTCGCTACATTCTCATATGGGCTTACTGATAAACTATCTATCCAGACTTATGGGAGTTACGGAAAAGATGATCAGTACTATTTTCAAGGCGCCATAGGATTTTTTAAGGATTTGGGTCAAAAGAAGGTCCTGGAATTATTTGCCGGATTTGGATATGGTTATGGAATAGCTTCAAACGATTCAATACCAGGCAATCCGCATTATGGTTCTGGTACCAATTACTATGGTGTTATGGATATGGGATTTCTTGAAGGTTCATATCAGCAGTATTTTACTCAAATTAATTATGGAATGGTAAGATGTGATTTTGCTAATATGGATTTTGGTGTTGGATTAAAGGCCGGATTTCTACATTCAAATTTTACTGATAAGTTCTACTATAGATATTATTCGACTGATACTAATTTTGATACGTATTCTGACAATAGTTTGCTGTTAGAACCTCTTGCCTTCGTCCGATTGGGCGGAGAACATTTGAAGTTTAGTTTGAAGGTGGGGAACAGTTGGATATATAAATTCACAAACAGGGGAAAAGTCGTACCTTTTAATCGTGTGAATCTAGGAATCGGGTTGAATTACATTTTCTGATAAAAAAGTACTGGCCCTAACATCAGCTAAGCCACAGTAAACCAATGAAATACATTGGTTTACCGCGCCCTAGCTACCCGTTAGTGGCCATTATAAAACCCCCTGCATGAAGTTGTTGCAAATGTTTAAGTTTTTTTTATTAACTGCATTCTTATTCGGATTTGGCTGCGTCAAAAGCAAACCATATCCCTATGAATTTGCCAGTAAGGAGGAGAACAATTATGATGATAGTTTATTGCATCACACGAATTATGCCAATAATGATATTTTCATTCCTGTCTTAATTGAAGATGCCAAAAGAAAGCCATTTGATTTTATTGAGATTCTCAATATCAGTGATAACAATTTGGCTGATTTTCAAAATACAGATTGTGACGATTTTGGGTCGATACTTATGCGAATTAGAGAGAACTCGAATACAGCCATCAAATTACCTTATTCAAGAGAGGTCATAACCAAAAGGTTCAAAAATTCTGGCGTTTCGGATTATTTGAAAGACGGAAAGATTGGTAATTATTGGGCAATTCTTTATTGTGAATTTAATCGTAAAACCTACACAAATTATTGGGTTGCCATATCAAATGATGATGGTGTAAGTTGGAAACATTATGACACAGGATTAACGGCGAACTTATTCTATCAACTTAAACAAGATTCTGAAATTCCATTATTAAAAGATCCTGAGTCGATTCAAATTGAAGGTTCTATTGTTCGATTTGTAGATAATCTCGATAATCTTGACACTGTAAAGAGTTCTATTGTTGTACGATGGAAGATAAAGAACATGATTCAAGATTCGGATAATGATGGATTAACTGATATTGTTGAGAAACAAATGATGTTGAATCCGAATATAAGTGATTCGGATAATGATGGAATCATTGACTCCATTGATTCTAATCCCAGATTTGAAAGTATAAGATCAAATAAATCAATACTTTATGATGTTTTAATTGAGCGTGCCGGTACTCCAAACCTGGAAAAAGAAGTAAAGATGTCGAGCACTCCTCCAAAAAGTGTTCATAAAATGACAATTGGTTCGACTTACATTTTGGTTACCGATGATAAAAACCTTCAAGGATTAAATCCTCAAGGAATAACCTTAATAATTATGACGAGCAGCGAATATTTGAGCTACAAATCAAAGTATCCATATCTTTATCCCTTTGTTTCTCTTGGCCCAATGTTTAAATCTGATAATGAGGCAGATGTATATAAGGCTAGTATAACTTTTGATGATTACGAAATTCCATACATAGTAAAAAAGACGAAAAAGGGTTGGAAGATATGGAGCTATTACTTTTTAGAATTAGAAAAAAATAACGGCCACTAACATCAGCTAAGCCACAGTAAACCAATGAAATACATTGGTTTCCCGCGCCCTAGCTACCCGTTATGGGCAAGCTTAAAACCGGCAATTTTGTTTTCTGCAATTGTAATAGAAATTAAGAAAGAGAAAGATATGGTAATTGTGGATATCCGACCAGTTGAAGAAAAAGATTTTCGGCAGATAGTGGACTTGTTTTCAGATTTTGCGTTGTTTGAGAAGATGCCGGATAAGATGGTTAACTCGGTTGATCGTATGATCGCTGAGAAAGAATACTTCGAATGTTTTGTGGCGGTTTCGGCAGATAATCGGATAGTTGGATATGCGACCTACTTTTTTGCCTACTATACCTGGATTGGCAAGTCGCTGTATATGGATGATTTGTATGTTAGACCGGAGTTTCGCGGGATTGGGATTGGTACCCGACTGATTCAGCGGGTGATTGAGCAAGCTAAGAATACTGGATGCCACAAATTGCGTTGGCAGGTATCGCAATGGAATGGACCGGCGATTGATTTCTACAAGAGTCTTGGTGCATCTATTGATAATACGGAACAAAACTGCGACTTGATATTTTGACAATCAACGATTGATTCAGCTCATACCTAGATATTCCTGAAAGTGGATATAACCAGATGACGACAATTTACGTTCAAGAGCGAATTAAGTTCCCAAATCATCTTTTGTAAACGATATTTCCTTTAAATTTGACAACAAAGATAAACAACCGATAATAATCTCGAAATAATGTGGTTATTGGTTCGTTTAATAGTTGATAGTTTGAGCGTTGACTTGCATGCGTCCGTGGAAAACACAAATCCGGGCGATTGATACGAATACAGAAAGGGGATTGGTTGGTGACTTTTATGTGACTGACCAACCTTTTTATGGAAAAAAAAGAAATAATTTTCGAGAGACTACCCTAAAAAAGCCTGCCCATAACACCAGGTAAGCCACAGGCTACCACTCAGGCGAAATACGCCTTCGTTCCGCCCGCACCCTACCTACCCGTTAGGGGGTATGTTAGAGCCCGTAGGTTTTGGCCACTGCAATTGTGAATCAAACATCCAAGAGAAAGAAACAGCCTCAGAAGTAGTGCTATATTCATGAAAGAAAGAAACTTCAAATCATACTGATAATCATGAAAAGAAAAAACGTCCAATTCCTGCTGATTCCATTCATCCTCATGGGATGTCAAAAAGCTCCAAAGGCATTTGCTGATAATCATAAAACAGAAAGTGTCATTGTCAATCCAAAAGTTAAGGCTGATGCTTTAACGCCAGTGACTGATGCTGTGAGAGGACAAGCAGAGAAGATTTTTAAACCATCATTCTTTCCAAATTCGACATTTGTACTTCTGGGTGATAGTGTAACGGGGATTGAGACAACTCAATTGGATAATGGTGATAAGTTGATATTGACCAATTGTGGATTCGAATATTTTACGTTAGCATTTAGATTTGAGACTACTCGAATACAAAAGGACACGTCTGATATTCCATTTTGGTGTCGCAAGGCCATCGAGATGATGCAGTCGATCGAGCCAGGATTGAATTCACCATTGAATATAAAACGTGGGACAAATAAGTTTCTTGAATTTCTGGATGGAGACGCCCAAAACAATTATGCCAGTGTAGTATTGGGTAAGCAGATTGATTATGGTGGCGATGAGATCAGGACATTTGTATGGCTCAATCGTATAGAGAAAATTGATGATAAGTGGATTGCTATAGAGATTAGCTATTCGATGGGCCCGTTGTGATTTCCAGATTCATTTCTACGATGGAGATTGCGGATGAATGAAGATGAAGAAAAGAAACAGCAAGGGACAGTCAATATGCTGAAAAGCATCTGGCGCTCGACAATCGAAGTATATTCATGATGAAAAAACACACCCCCTAACATCAGCTAAGCCACAGTAAACCAATGAAATACATTGGTTTCCCGCGCCCTAGCTACCCGTTATGGAGCATTTTAGAACCCGTCATTTTGGTATCTGCAATTTTGAATCAAAGAAACAGCCTCAGAAGTGGTGCAATAGTCAAGAAAGAGAAGATGGGACATTGAGGTAGATAACTATAATGAATGACAAAGATGGAAATAACAGTATCAGATCGGATTTCTCTTCGCGAGATTGAAATTGATGATTCTATCAACATATTTCAGACAATAGATTCACAACGTGAATATCTGGGCAGATGGTTGCCGTTTGTAGAGTTTACCAAATCGATTGATTTTTCCAGATCATTCATTCAGTCAATACTTGATACTCCATACGAGAATAGAGAACATACATTCGTTGTTCTTTACGACGGAGGATTTGCAGGCGTAATTGGATTCAGAAGTACCGACAAGTCAAACAAGAAAACGGAGATTGGATATTGGTTGTCGGAGTCCTTTCAGCATAAAGGGATCATATCGGATTCAGTTTCTGCGCTAATGAGATTTGCTTTTGATGAGTTGGATATGAATAGGATTGAGATTCGCTGCGGAGTGGGGAACACCCCGAGCCGTAAGATTCCCATCCGATTGGGATTCCACTTTGAAGGAATCGAGCGTGCTGCAGAATTATTGACGGCAGATTTGTGGATCTGGAAGTATTTAGCAGATTGAAGAACGATAAAGAATAAAAATAACGATCCATTAAAACGGCTGTATTGGAGATTAACAAAATCGCATACATGAAGACTCTTCACATTTTCATCTTTTTATTGCTCGTGGTTCAAACCATTTATTCTCAAAAAAGCATTTCAGACTCTGATCTGTCTGTATTGAAAGCTAAAATTGAGAATGAGATAGCAGATTTGAGTAAACGCCTAGATGCTGAGGATTATACCAGTATAAATGACAAGCAATTGTGTATTGATTTTAATATTGATACATATCGGATAGATACACTTATGGCACGAATGATAAATGTTGATTTTTCAAACCAAGGTATGGTTCAAGCGACTTCTTATGCCACTGTCGCTTATGACAAATTGCTAAATAAGTACTACAAGAAACTGCTGGCTAAATTGAGTATAGCTGACCAAGAAACATTAAGATTGGCACAACGCAATTGGATTCAGTATCGTGATAGCGAGATAAAGCTTATAGATACGCTCTCAAAAATGGAATATGCTGGAGTGGGATTAGATCAAAGATTATTTGCTGCGGCTGATATTCTTGATATAACAAAGATTAGAGTTATTGCGATTTACGATCATCTGATGGGTATTCATAAATAAAAAAAAACGCTCCATAACATCAGCTAAGCCACAGTAAACCAATGAAATACATTGGTTTCCAGCGCCCTAGCTACCCGTTATGCCTCATTTTAGAGCGCACATATTTTGGTTCCTGCAATTGTGAATCAAACATCCAAGAAAAAGACGCGTCAAAAAGAGTGTTGCAATAAAAAGAAGGGCTAAATTTAGACTGCGGTTTCGGCCGATAGAGAAAGACCAATTTAGATAACTTGGGCGATTAATTAAGCTGATATCGATGTATTTTTAAACACATAAAAGACTGACAAAATGAACGACCTTATGATTGCAATCCTAATTGGATTAGCGGCGGGTACGATTGATGTGGTACCGATGATAATTCAGAAGTTGGACAAAACAAGTTGCCTTTCCGCATTTGTGCATTACTTTGTTTTGGGTCTGATAATTCCATTTGTCGATGTTGACATTGCACCTTGGATAAAGGGTGCAGGCATTGCCTTCCTGTTGTCAATACCGGTGATGATAATTGTATTCTCCAAGGAGCGAAATGCCATCATACCGATGTCAATATTTTCGTTGATTCTTGGTGCGGGTATTGGGATAGTTGGGGCGATTTTTATTGGATAGTATCTGATATACAGCCTCGCAGATTGTGCAATTATTAAGAAAGATATTTAAGATATTCAGATGATAGACAAGATTGAAGATTACCATAAAGAACAACTTACGATAGATTTGGTGAAGGCAAACGTGTTTGCGATTCTTTTGATGATTCCAACGGTTTTGATTTTTGGATTACCGTACTTTCTGATTTGGGGATTTGGATTTGTTTTATCCGATATCCGGAGTTTAACAAAATTCCTATCACCAGAGTTGATGGGTTTTGGCTTATTGTTAGTTTTTGCCCTTGGTATAGTTTTGCATGAGTTGATTCACGGGATAGTTTGGTCCCGATTTACAAGTAACGGATTCAAATCTATTCGTTTCGGTGTGCTTTGGAAGATGCTGACCCCATATTGTCATTGCAAGGAACCTTTGAAAGTCAAAGAGTATATAATTGGTGCTTTAATGCCAGCAATAATATTAGGATTTATTCCAGGGATCATCGCAATAATAATTGGCAATTTTGGTTTGCTGATTTTTGGGATAATTTTTACAACAGCGGCAGGTGGTGATTTCATGATAATCAATCTGCTAAAGAATGAAGATAAAGATGATTATGTTCAAGATCATCCGAGTGAAGCGGGATGTTTTATTTATAGAAAAAGACAAGAAGAATAAAAAAAAACGAGGTATAACATCAGCTAAGCCACAGTAAACCAATGAAATACATTGGTTTCCCGCGCCCTAGCTACCCGTTATGCCCAATTTTAGAATCGCGTTATTTTGGACCTTGCAATTGTGAAACAAACAGCCTCAGATAATTAGCAAGGTTCGTATTTGAAGATTGTTGACTTAGAGAATTTCCAAATAATTATATTAAACTCAGTCATTTGAAGCTGCAGATTTCAGATCGACATTTTAACCTCAAGAAATGAAAGATATCTTTCGATTAGTTGGATTTATGATTTTTATAGTCCTCATGACAAGTGGTAGTGCTTATCAACCTCAAATGGTCGATATTTCATTACTAAATGAAAAGTCGGATTTGAGAATAGACTTAGGTCATTCGTTTCTTTCATCAAATAACCTTACAGTGACGTATGCATTAAAAGATAATATCGCTTTGCAAGTATATGGTAATTTTGGGTTAAATGATGTTTCGCATATTCAGGCTGCATCTGGCTACTTTTTGGAGATTGGGGACAAAAGCATTTTGGAGTGTTATGTCGGTGTTGGGAATGGTCATGCCAATTTTGATTACAATTCATTAAGAAATATGGGTACATATTCAGATATATATGGATATAGGCAAGGGACAAGATTGTCTGAAGTAAACTTGCAATCATATGGAAACTACATGGAATATTTTACTCAACTCAATTATGGTATAACTGATATTTGTATTGCTAATATTGATTTGGGATTTTCATTAAAGATTGGATATTTAGATTCCCATATGAAAGAATCATTTTCACGAGGTAATACTATTTACATGGATGATTACCTTAATAAAAGTATCCATTTAGAACCATTAGCAATGATACGTTTTGGCGGTAAGAAGTTGAAATTAAGCTTGAAAGTAGGAAGTGGTTGGATGTATAATTTGTCAAAAACTGATACGCCGATTCCATATGACGTATTAAATGCTGGCATTGGACTAAATTATAAATTTTAGAAATAAATCATGGCATGACACTACCTGCTAATAATCAAGGTTGATTTGAGAGATTTGGATGATAGATAATTTGATTGTCGAATTTATCTGGCAAAAACAAAATACAACGATTTAACTTGCTGATTATTGAAAAGAAAAATGAAAAAAGGATTGTCGTGATGAATATAAGTGACAGATAATCAGCAGACTAAGAATTAATAAGAATAAAAAAAACTGGGCATAACACCACCCAAACCACAGGCTCACACTCAGGCGATTACGCCTTCGTTCCGCCCGCGGTCTGGCTGCACGTTAGGGCCAATTGTAGAACCCGTATTTCAAAAGCATCATAAACTTATAGATAATCCAATGAAAACAAAATCCGTTTACAAGTATTTGTTTCTAATTTTTTTATTCCAATCACATATTGTTTCTGCTGACTCTAATGATGCTGTCCCAGTAAACATTAATGTAGTAACTGCAGGAACATTATCTAATTTGTTGGGTGTTCAAGTTAATGTTGTAAAACAATTAACTGTAACTGGCTATTTGAATGGCACTGACTTCAACACTATTCGTAAGATGACGAACTTAACTGTATTAAACATGACTGATGCATATATTGTAAGTGGTGGCGGTTGTTATTGGCCATTTGAAAGTCCTAATTATTACACCTCGAATAATGAAATTGGTGAAAATCTTTTTAGTAATTTAATAAATCTCACTTCATTAACATTGCCGAATAGTATCGTTTTAATTCGCGAAGGAGCCTTTTATGGGTGTAATAAGCTTGTAAAAATGGATATACCTGTCAGTGTAAAAACGATAGATAGATATGCATTTTATCTTTGTACCGGTTTGGATTCGATTAGCATTCCTGATAATGTAATTTCAATTGGTGCTTCTTCTTTTGAACTCTGCACAGGATTGAGAATTTTATCATTACCCAATAGTGATCTTTCAATCGGAGAAAAGGCTTTTAATCGTTGCACTGGATTGAAAAAGATTTATTGCAAAACAATCCTACCCCCAACGATAGACTCTAATACATTCAATGATCTAGTCAAAAGTCAATGTACAGTATTTGTCCCTGAAGGTACATTGCAAACATATAAATCCGCAATAGGTTGGGCAGAGTTTCCAAATATCACGGATGGAAGATTCTCACTTGTTCGCAATCAAAAAGCAAGCGACATACAAGTGTATGTAAATAGAAGTGCTGTAATCATAAATGGTGCAAATCTTGGTGATGAAGTTACTGTTTATAAAACTTCTGGAGTTTTAGTAATTAGGAAAAAGGTAATGGATAGTAGTATTAAAATTGATCTTCAAAACAATAATTTGTATTTAGTCAAAATCGCAAATAGAATTTTTAAGGTGGTTTTATAAACAAAACCGGTATCATATTTCTAGATATCAATTACTATTAAGAAAAAAACAACTGGCCCTAACATCAGCTAAGCCACAGTAAACCAATGAAATACATTGGCTTCCCGCGCCCTAGCTACCCGTTAGTGGCAATTCGGTTTGCTGAGATTTTCAGCTGAATTCTCAAGCTAACGATTGATAAACCAAATATTTTAGAATTTAGTAATGTGCAGATTGATAGTTTTTTAGTGAAAATTAGATTTGACGTTAGTCAGAATTTAATGTAACATTCAAGTGCCTTAAACGTCATACCCAAAACTGAAAAATATTGACTATGAAAAATTTTTATTTGTTATTCATGCTGATATTTATGCTATTGACAAACACTGCATTCGGTCAGATTTCTAAAAAAGATACCTTGCTTATTTATAATGAAATAAAAGGTGACTACGCGATTTATATAGAAAAACATTCGATGGAAGTGCCATTTAAGATAGTTATTAATAACAATATCCTTTGGTTTCGAAAGACAGGAAACAAAAATGATATTGAATTAAATCCAATTGATATCGATAATCTTAAGTTTAAATTGATATATCCAGATAGTAAAGATTATTTAACTTTCTATAGAGATAAGAATGGCGAAATTTCTTCATTTGATTTAGTTAGTGGCAAAAAGAAGTATTCAGGTAATAAACTAAACATTAAGCAAGATAGTGTTTCAATTGCTGATAAAATTTTTACGGTTGATGTCCTAAAAAATGAGATGACTCAGCTAAAAGACTTTCTGGTTAAAAATCATCCTGCTCCTTATAAATTTACTATTAAGAAAGATTTTAACAAGCTCTTTAATGAGCAGTTAGCAAAGATTAATCATCCTATGGGCGTGAGAGAGTTTTATGCTATTGCAGCTCCGCTGGTTGAAGCTATTAGTTGTGGACACACCTATCTGGAATTACCCAACAGTTTCTGGACAAAAGAAAATAAAAGGTCATTTCCGATAGAATTGATTTTTATTGATGGGAAAGCCTATGTTAAGAGTTTTTTTAAGGAAGATGTTTCAATTCCAATTGGTTCTGAAATTGTATCAATAAATAATATAAAAATGAATGATATCGTTCATTCAGCCAAACAAATCATTTCGTCAGACGGTGAAAACGAAACGTGGAAATTTCATTGGATTAGTCGTGATTTCGCACAATATTTCACAATTCTTTATGGAGCATTTGATTTGTATAATGTTGAATACATTGAGCCAAACATGAAAAATATAAAAACAAAGACATTGACTTGTATTCAGTCATCTCATTTAGTTAAAGCATCAACAGGAAAATCAAACCTTGATTTTGAAGTTGACAAATCCAACAATTTGGCAGTAATTACCATAAAAGACAATAACTATTATGAAAATATCGAAACCTTTACCACATTTATAGATAGTTGTTTTAAGAGGATAAGTAACGATTCTATAGGCAACCTTATACTTGATATTAGAGATAATACAGGTGGAGACCCGGTTTCTTCAAGCTATTTGCTTTCATACCTTGAGAAAGTACCAGTTCCTTACTTAAAAAATAATGGTGGTATAAAACAATATAGTCATTTAACAAAGCCTATTCCAATGGCAAAGAACAATTCATTTAAAGGAAACCTGTTTATTTTAATCAATGGTGGATGTTTTTCTTCGACTGGGCATTTATGTTCAATATTAAAATACCATCATCTGGGAACTTTTATTGGAGAAGAAACCGGAGGGACTTATGAATGTAATGATGCTCATTATGCCCATCAGACAAAAGAAACACATTTGGATGTAAATGTTGCTAATATAACATTTGCTACTGCTGTTAAAGGAATGTCTCGTGAACACAATATTCTTCCTGACTATACTGTAAAACCCAAAATCGATGATATCATTGGCGGTAAGGACACTGTCAAAGATTTTGCGTATAACCTAATAAAAAAAGGTGATATCAAAGAAATTGAATAAAAACTGCCACTAACACGCGGTATAGCCAATAAGGGTTACAGAGGTATGCCAAGGTAATCACCCGCATCAATCTTTCGTCTCGGTTGATAGGAACGTCCCTCCGCAATCCCTTACTGGCCATACCGCCAACGTTATGGGCAATTTTAGAAGCGCGTTGTCAAACAGATTCATAATATTTAACATTATAAGAAAATAAGCATGATACGAAAAATCATTTTTGTACTAATTGTTTCATTACTAACCGGGATAAAAACTTTTGCGCAGGACGAGCTTAAAGTGAGCATTGTTTTGTTGGCTAATGACAAAATTTCTGATGTGAATATTGTAGAGTCAAGATTTCTTAAAGGTTTGGGTGATGCTGTAAAATTAATGAGAAGTGAATTCAATTTAATTTCAAAAGAGCAAAAAATTGCTATTCTTATCAATTGTCATAAAGTTGGACAGCCAACGATTGAGTTTTACTCTAGTCCTCAAATAGATTTGAACAAAGAACTTGGTTTTGTTAATCAACTCAAGTTGATTCAATTTGAAAATACAAAGATTGTGGACTTCCCGATACTTTTGTCTGTAAATATTAAACCTGAAGAGATAAATGTTGCGTTTAATAAAATCATTTCTCCTGTTGTGAAGACACAAATGGAGTACGAAAAAGCTGATTTAAAAACAAAATATGAATTAAATAAAGTTTGGGCTGCAAAAGTTGTGCTTCCCATTTATTGTGCATACCAGAGCATTGTTGATAACCAGTTCGCAGGGGTAAAGAATTTTGGAAAAAGAGTTGAACAAACTGATTTTTCCTTACCACAAAACATTCAAGATATTACCGATAAGAATAGTGATTATTGGAGAGCTTGTATGGAAATGAGCATCGGAAATGAATTGATTCCTGAGACTAAGATATTTATGTACATGTCTCAGGGTTTATTTGATTATGCTAAAACATATTTTGAAGTTGTTGGTCCTCTCTCGGATGGCAAGACAAAGATGAAAAGCTATTTAAATGAATTAACATGGCGATTAGAGCTTTTCAATAAACAGTTGAATAATGAAATTGAAAAGGGCATTTCTGATCATAACAAAGGAAACTTTCAAAATGCAATTGAAAGATACAACAACATCATATATAGTTATCCCAATTCTGCATGGGCTCAATATGAGAAGTATTATTCGCAAAAATCTCTAGATCGATCTATTGACAGTTCCAATATGGGTAGCAGAGAAAATTGGGATAATGCAAAGAAAATCATTTATGCCTGCAACCCACTTTATAGTATGGACGTAATGGCTAGCACCGGATATGAATCATATTTGTTATTTAGAAGAAGTGAAATAGCGTCACTATTTAAAAATAAGGATGAAACACTTAATGATATTTATAAATATGCAGATATTTCAATGGACTTAAAAGTATATGACTTTGCTGCTCAACTCTTTTGGTATTCCTTCACTTATAGTAAAAATAAGCAAAAAGCTCTTAATAGATTTTTGTACAGTGTAGATAAACTAGGCGTTAGTAATTTATCGCAGATTTTTAAAGGGAATTTTGAAAAGGAATTTAAGAAAATTGATTTAGAAAAGGAAAAAGAGATGAAGAATAGCAATTCATTCAAAGTGATGAAGAATTGAATATAATAAAAAAAACTGCCCATAACACCAGCTAATCCACAGTAAACCAATGAAATACATTGGTTTCCCGTCGCCTAGCTACCCGTTAGCGGCAAGGCTAGAACCGGCCATTTTAGGTCCAACAAAATATTCATCAAAGAGAAATTTCAACTCTCGACTGATAACAATAGAACCAAGATTTTATGAATATCAAATTTGGGTCTGATTTTATGTCGTTTAATTATTAATCCATGGAAATAGTAGGTGATATTTTAAAAGTAGTTGGTTTAATAATTTGTATTGTATCCGCGATATTGTCATGGAATCGTGCAATGACTGACGATAATATGGAAAAATCAGATATTTATTGGGGTCGATATATGATTGAATATGAAGGTTATACTAAGTTGTTGATTCTTGGAATTTTACTACTTATAATTGGTTTTATACTAAAGTATTGATTAAGTAATAGTGAATTTCGATACCAAATATTTTTAGTATTAAATATGAAATATTCTTTTTTTTGCTTAATGATCGTATTCTTTTTTACAAGTTGTACGGTAAAGAACCCTATTAACGGGCCAAAGAATGTACATTTTTCAGTTGTTGCTTTGCCAGATAGTACACCTATAGATAGTATCCCCTGTGCATTGATTAAGATACATACAATTGCATTTTATCCTGTAACTGATGGCTATACAAACGAGACTGGTTTTTGCTCTTTGCTTTTTGATTTTGAGTATGAAAGATATATTTCGTACTCGGCAGAGTTATTGGAGGATCAGGAAACTGGTCTAATCTTTCGGGGATTATCTAAAACAATAGGGTATTATAGAGTGACAAAAAAATCTGAAATTATTGATGTTGCAAGAAAATCCGACTTTTTAATTAAGAAAGTGTTAGAACCACTTGGAACCTTGCATCTGATCTTTAATTATGTTAGTGAAGATTTTGATTTAGTAAACTTGGAACTATTTGAAGATAATGTATGTATTCATTCCCGGCAATTAAGTAAAAATTATTTACCTGATACAATGAATTATTATTGTTCAGCATTAAAACAAATTCGGATAGAATATTCTCTAATAAAGAATAATGAAATTAAGTCCACTGGATCTGATTCTTGTAGACTTGAAAAGTTCACTACACGAAGTAAAGTGCTGACATTTAGATAAAAAGGCCTGCAGCTAACACCAGCTAAGCCACAGTAAACCAATGAAATACATTGGTTTCCCGCGCCCTACCTACCCGTTAGCGGCCATTTTAGAGCGCACATATCTAAGCTACTACAATTGTTGAACAAAGAGAAAGAAAACAGCCTCAGAAGTGGTGCAACTTTAATGAAAGAATTTAATAGTAGAACAATATATCCCAGTATGAAATTTACCGTTCCGATTTTGATAATCATACTATTTTTTAGCTGCAAAAAAGATAAGATAGAAGCGCCACGAATCAAATATACGGGCTACTATATTCATGTTGAAGGTGGTAGTATTGATATAAAGGTCGATAGCATAGCAACAATTAAAGAGTTAATCCCCCGCCTAATAACTGATAATGAATTATACGATACTGGTAAAGCATACTGGTTTGGATATAATGATTTGATGTTCTCAATTGCAGTGCATTCAGATAGTGCAATCAAACCATTATTGACCTTTATTGATACTACCCAAAGTTATGATGCGAAGATTGCTGCGTGCTATACACTCCATTTAATAGGGATCAACTGTATTGAAAAGGGACGAATTTCCGAAGAATTTGTTAATGCTAAGGCTAGAAAAGCACTGCTTGGTTTATTGAGAGATGACAAACTTCAAAAGTTTGTGATGGAACTACTGATAAGGGATGCATGGCAATCAGATGTGCCAACGTTAATAGATATTCTTCATACATCAAAAAGTGATTGTTGGCCAATTACCAATGGATTGGTTCGTTACATGTTGCCCGAATGTCCTATAAATCAAAAGATACCTCAAGAGATTAAGGATCTACATATTCAATTCAGTCCATTCCAACTTCCAAACAAAAAGCCAGATAAAAAAAGATACAAGAAATTATTTGGAAGGTTCTTTGTTCAATTTAGGAACACTTATAAATCGATAATCTTTATTGAAGATACATTGCTTGATTATGATTTCTATCATCATCCTTTTAGTACATACGTTGAACCTTTAACATCTTTAAATTTAGATCAACTACTTCAATCAACTTACCAAAATGATTACTGTCATATCGGTAATAATCTTCAATATTATTTTGTGAACGATCAAATTCACATATGTTCATCTATGACTGGCAAAAGGAGATGGTTAAATTGGTGGGGTTCAAGAGATCAGTCATTTATTGACTTGTTAAAATCTAGCAAAAAGAAAAACTCTAATACTGAGGTTATTCACAATAAACCTAAACCTATTATGCTCCCGATGTAGAATAATTATTTGGGTAAACAGCATCCAAATGAATAATAGGGAAAATGAAAATGTTATTATATTTAATGGTTCCTGATGATTTAAGATAAAAAAAACGGCAGCTAACATCAGCTAATCCACATTAAACCAATGGAATACATTGGTTTCCCGCGCCCTAGCTACCCGTTAGGGGGTATGTAAGAACCCGTAGGTTTTGGTCCTTGCAATTGTGAATCAAACATCCAAGAGAAAGACGCGCTAATAAAAGCGGTGGAACATTCAAAAAGGGTTAATTTCAGACTTCGGTTTCGGCCGATAAAGAAAGACACCTGATAATTGGATTCAACAACTGATTGTGATAAAGACTGGTAGATTTTTTCCTAGTCCTTATTTTATCAAATATTTTGTGAGACTTTTGTCGCCGGATTTTTCAAATCGCATCATATCAACACCTTTCTTAATATCCCGACTCGCAGTGGCACTAGATATATCTTTAAAGACATTCATATAATCCTTTCTAGAAAATTCACCCTTTTTCAATGATATGAAATACTCAATCCGTTCTGTATCAGTCAGGATTTTGTTATTATAATCAAGTAATTCGATAAGCGAGTCCTCAATAAGTTTGAGCATATATTCGATAAAGGCAGTTGATTCACCAGCTTTATCACATATAGCCAAGGCTTCATAATAGTCAGCTTGTGTTTGTATGATTAAGGTTTCAAGAGGTAGATACTCAAATACCTGATTCGCCTCCGATAGAATGATTGTTTGCCAAAGCCGCCCCATTCTACCATTGCCGTCAAGAAAAGGGTGAATGAATTCCATTTCATAATGAAACACACAACTTTTAATTAATATCAGATCTTCGTCTTCCTTTAAATAATCAAAAAGGTCTTTCATCAAAAAGGGAACATTAACAGCTGGTGGTGCCACATGTGCTATTTCTTTTCCGTGGACAATGCCAACGCTTTGATTTCTAAATCTCCCAGGTTGTTCAATCAATCCAGCCATCAATAATTCATGCGCAGATAGAAAGGATTCCCGGGAATAGGGATTGAAGATTGATAATTGATCGTAAACCTTGATAGCATTCATGACTTCCTGGATATCCTTCTTGGGTCCAAGAACTCTTTTATTATCAAGTAGAGCTGTGACTTGTTCCTCTGTTAATGTATTACCCTCAATACGCAATGAAGAATGAATGGTCTTTATTCTATTCTGCTTTCTTAATTGAGGTGATGGTTTACTCAGGTAGTTTGCATTGACTTCGCCCAATTTCTCAGATATTGAAGATATCTTTGAAAGTATGAAAGATGTAATTCTGTAGGGTGGTTTCATATGTTTGTGATACTATCATTTGATACTATCAAAGATAGTGATTGCAATATACATTTGCAATGGGCTCAAATTGGGAATAGCAGATGAATAAAGAAGAAAGAAAGAACTAGCAAAGCACAGTCAAGTTGCTGAAAAACATCTGGTTGCCGACAATCGAAGTATATTCATGAGGAAAAAACACACCTCCTAACATCAGCTAAGCCACAGTAAACCAATGAAATACATTGGTTTCCCGCGCCCTAGCTACCCGTTAGGCGGCATTTTAGAAGCGCACATTTCAAAATTCTGCAATTGTTAATAGTAAAGATAAAAATTCACCTAAAAATGAATAAACCCAAGACAATTTCGATTTTCCTTATTTTGTTATTTTCCTTTTTATTTTTTGATTCTTGTACTAACGAAGATGTTCCAACCCTGTTGACATCTGAAGTTCTTGATGTAACAGCCAAAACTGCAACTTGCGGTGGTACAATTATGTCTACGAGTATATCTGATATAATTGAATATGGTGTATGTTGGAGTACTTCACCTAAACCGACGATTAAAGGATTTAGAACAATTCAGACAGATAGCTTATTTGAATACCAAAGTAAGCTGATAGGATTATTGCCCAATACTAAGTACTTCGTCAGATCTTATGCAACTTCAAATGAGGGTACTGGCTATGGGAATGCTATTTCGTTTTCTACGGAAGATGGTGTAATTGATGTTGATGGCAATGTTTATAATATTGTAAAGATTGGTAATCAGGTTTGGATGGCTGAAAATTTAAGAGTGACAAAATTTCGTGACGGAACTTCCATACCAAACTTAAATTCAGTTACCAAGTGGATAGCAGGAACTGCTAAAGCAGCCTACTGTAATTATGCTAATGATACAAATAGGGCAAAAACCTATGGTCGACTTTACAATTGGAAAGTGATTGATAATGTCAAAAATATTGCACCAGATGGCTGGCATGTGCCCTCAGATTTAGAGTGGGATACATTAAGCACTTTTCTTGGTGGAGATTTTGTTGCGGGTGGTAAGTTAAAGGAAAAAGGAACTCTACATTGGCAAAGTCCAAATGATGGTGCAACGAATGAAAGCGGTTTTAATGCCCTGCCAGGAGGGTTCACATGGGGGTATGCTTTCTATATGGGGTCATGGGGTTGTTGGTGGACTACAAGCGAAACGGTAGGATATAGAGTGATTTTTAATTATGTCCCTTGGCTGTCATCTATGCCTGCAGATCAAAGTATAAACACCGGTGTATCAATAAGATGTGTAAAAGATAAATAAAAAAAAACTCCGCCTAACACCACCTAAGCCACATTAAGCCTAAGCCACATTAAGCCAATGAAATACATTGGCTTAACGCGCCCTAGCTGCACGTTATGGCTAAGTTTAGAACGCGCAATTTTGGCCTTTACAATTTTAAATCAAAGAAACAGCCTTAGAAGTGGTGCAATTTTTTAGAAAGAGGATTAGAGACATCGGTTTCGGCCGACAAGAATAGATTTCTTTCTGGATTTCAGCAATACTTAATATTTCGATTTATGAAAAAGACAATCTTGATTTTTATTATGTGTGCGATATCCTTTTCGATGGTTATTGGACAGAATCAGAAAACTCCGAGTTGGATTAATGGAACATGGGAAAATTCCTTGATTTCAGATCTTGGGAATTCCGTTGCATGGACATTCAATCATGATAGTATTTTTATTGAAAAAGGATCACCAACAACAAGAAAAAAGAAATGTCTTTCGCTTGATTATCCTGGATACAAACAAACACAATTATCTGGGGATAGTTTGTATCGAGTGACTTTTTCCAAGGACAATAATACTGTTGTTTATGAATTTAAACTTGTGAATGACCACATTAGTAAAGCCACAGGCAATCCAGTTTTTACTTATTCCCTGACGATAAATGGGATAAAGAAAGTAGAGCATTCTGTAAGTGCATATTTGATCTTTTTGAAAAAAAAGATTATTCCGGTGATGTTGACGCCGATGAAGGATTAAGAATTCTGTCCACTTAATTAGATTTCTACAAGTCATGTGAATGATTGTGTGGATATGTGGTGGTGGTCGCTATAACCGTATGTCGATAAATAGATTTTTCAGTAGACATTTAACTTCTCAAACATCAATTACGAACGATATTTATCTTAAATTTGACACGAAAGATAAAATAGCGATAAGAATCCCGACATAATTGGGATAATCAATCGTTATAATGATATACTTCAGATAGTTGACTGATATCCGTCCATGGAAAACACAAATCCGGACAACAGATAGGAATAGAGAAAGAGGATTGGTTGGTTACGTATATGTGACTGACCAACATTTGCATGGAATAAAAACAAAAAAACCTAGCCATATCATCAGCTAAGCCACAGTAAACCAATGAAATACATTGGTTTCCCGCGCCCTAGCAACCCGTTAGCACCAATACTAAAACCCGAAATTAAGGACATTGCAAATTTTAAACAAAAGACATGAAAAAAACATCGCTACTTCTGATTTTTGTCATTGGATTATTCCTTGGTTGTACCACCGAAAAAAGGGAAATTATTTCTTTTAATGAATTTGATCGGCTGATTAAGGCAGATTCAATCCAGTCACTACAAGTCTTTAATGATAAACAGGCAGTCATCACAAAAAGAGATACTTCCATCAAAAGTGAGAAACTTGTTCTATTGATAACGTCTTCAGATGACTTTCGTGATATGCTTAATAACAGATATGCAAATAATCGAGTACCGAGTGTGTCCTTTATCCATAAGGGAGGCACTAATTCGGTCTTCATGGAGCTGATTCTAATATTAATGATTATAGTGTTTCTAATTGCAGCTATTGATATTCTAAAACATCGGTTTGTGTCAGATATTGAAAAGCTGATATGGATAGTGGTTGTGATTTTTGTGCCTCTGTTTGGGCCAATTCTTTATTTGCTTATTGGAAAAAAACAGAAATTGAATTACGAGAATTAAAGGTTAAATATTGTAATTCATTTGACTCTAAGAATAAGTTCCGCTTTTCTATTTTAGTTAGGATTTCAATATTGATGAAGATATTAACGATTGATTGGCTTTATTGATGCTTGATTTCAATATAAGAAAATGGACCTTCAGATGAGTAAAAATCAAAAAAAGTACTGGTGCTAACATTAGATAAGCCACAGTAAACCAATGAAATACATTGGTTTCCCGTCGCCTAGATACCCGTTAGCGGAAATTCAAGAGTCGCATAGGCATAGTTCATTGCAATTTTAAAAGAAGAGAAAAAGAACGCTTCGCCCGGTATAAAAGATTGTAATGGACACTATATTTATACAAACAATTAAACAATATGAAAAAAGCATTTATTGGTATCATTGGATTATTTCTAATATCAGGAATACTTCAAGCGCAAACCGACACCATGTACATGATGAAAGCTGGTGTGGTCATCAACAAGCAATCCATTAAACTGGCCGATGTTGATAGCATTATTTTCTATAAACCAACTGTTGTCAACCCATTTTTTAATGAAACTGTACCTATTCCTGCCGGCACTTTTATGATGGGTAGCCCTGTGACCGAAGTTGGCAGAAACACCAACGAAACACAGCATGAAGTAACGCTCAGCGCATTCCGCATGAGCAAATACGAGATAACGAATGCACAATATGCTGCTTTTCTGAATGCCAAAAGTATAGGCATCAATGGATTGTATGCAACTGGAGCATATCCTACACAAGTTTTAATTTATGCCAGTTCGGATAGTCGCGACTGGGGTTTGCACTACAGTGGAACAAAATGGATGCCTGTAACAGGTTACGAAAATACTCCTGCAATTAATGTAACATGGTACGGTGCTTCAGAGTTTGCTACCTACGTTGGTGGAACTTTGCCTACCGCAGCGCAATGGGAATATGCATGCCGTGCAGGTACTACCACACCATTTAATACTGGTGAATTTTTAACCAATCTGCAAGCCAATTATAATTGGGCGCTTCCTTATAATGGCGGAACGAATACGGTAACGACTTCTCCAGGCAGGGTCCAAACGGTTGGATCTTATCCCCCCAATGCTTTCGGACTTTACGACATGCACGGCAATGTGTGGGAATGGTGCGCCGACTGGTCTGGTACTTATCCTACTACTCCTCAAACCAACCCTACAGGTCCTGCTACAGGCACGTACCGCGTGAATCGTGGTAGCAGTTGGTTCCTCGACGCTCAGGGTTGCCGCTCCGCCTGTCACCCTGGTACCTACCCGAGCAGTTACACCATTTTTGGAGGATTTCGGGTGGTCTTAGTCCAATAATTCTCTGCTGAAGGCTTAAGCTATAAAGGAATGAGAAAAGCTGCAGTTGGAGTTTATGTGTTTGGTATTTGTTTGCTGAAAATAATATCCTACTTGTTATCAAATGGCTGATATACGACCAGTAATAAAGATGTCGACGATATCAAAATGAACTTCCGCTAACATCAGCTAAGCCACAGTAAACCAATGAAATACATTGGTTTCCAGCGCCCTACCTACCCGTTAGGCGGCATTAAAGAATCGCACAACCTAAAATTATACAAACTATGAAAAATTATTTTGATTTCACTTTGACTGGTAAACGACTATTACCTATTTGGATTCTCATTTATCTAGTGGTAATAATACCGTACACAATTACCTATTATAAATTTATTTCAATTCCACAGGATGGTAGCCCCAAGACTTTATACTCATTGTTAATATTCTTGATAATGATGATTGGCTACTTGGTCGTATTTTATTTCATAAAGATTGCAATTGAGAGTGTCAGATTCAAAGAAAATAACATCCATTTTGAAGGGCGTTTTCTCACGTATGTTGGAAAAGTGTTGCTAGGATTCTTTTTAAGTGTTGTAACTCTAATTATTTATATGTCGTGGTTTGCCAAAGATATTTACAAATTCTTCTTTAACAATTGCACTTTGGATTCTGAAAGATTTCAATTTAAGGGTAAAGGGGGTAGACTATTCTTAATCTTTTTATTAACAATCATCATTCCAATAGTAATTCTAACAATTCTAAGTAAAAATACTCTCTATCCTGCAAATCGAAGCTTTATTGACTTAATACTTTATGAGGGTATCCTTTTCATTACTATGATTCCGTTTATGTATTTTTATTACAAATGGATTGTTGATATTCAGTACAAAAGCTATAGCATCAAATGGAAAACGAAATTTGTTGATTCATCTCTTAAGATTCTAATAGAGCTTATCCTTACAATTATAACTTGCGGGATTTACCTACCAATGGCATACCTTAGATTGTTCAAATATTTTTCAGAAAGAACATTTGCTGTAAGTGAAGATGCTACGTTGCAATTTGGTTTTGACCTTGAGGCAAAAAAGGATTTTCTATTTATTTGGGGACAGATTTTACTAAACTTGATAACACTTGGAATCTACTACCCATGGGCTTTTTCGAAGATTGGTAGAAGATTTATAACAAAAACATATCTGATAAAAATTAACGCCGACTAACAGCAGATATAATCATAATGACAATATCTCATGTGATTTTCTTAGTTGTTTTAAAGTTTTACTACAGCTGACAATCATATTTCAGATATATGATTAATAACATGATTTTCAGACGAATATAAATAAAATTAACGCCGCCTAACACCACCTAATCTACAGTAAACCAATGAAATACATTGGTTTACCGCACCCTAGCTACCCGTTAGCGGCAAGGCTAGAACCGGCAATTTTGGTTCATCGGTATTTTCATCAAAGAAAATCTGCAAGTAATAAGATAATCGGATATGACAATTAACATCAAAGAATAATCTTTAGGTACGATAATTTATATCAAGCATGAGAACAATGTCCTTTTTTGCAATAATTGCAATAACAATTTTGATTATATACATCATTTTAGTGCTCTTACGCAAAACCTCTAAACCCGATAATACGGGATATTATACAACTTCAATTAAGGTTTTGCACTCTTTTATGATTATTATTGGCAGTCTTTTTGCCTTCACACCTTTTAGTAATTCTTATTATTTAGGCCACGAACAAAAACAAAATACTAAATATCATTTGCCTCAGATAGATTCCACGATGCAGTTAATAATTCACGACCGATTTATAATTGGATATAGAACTTTCTCAAAGGAATCAATCCGGCATGATAGAAAAACGATTCATCGAGATTTATATGGATATGATAGAGTCGAGGATGAATTTGTAAATGAGAAGCTTAATGTTAAGATGAAAGTGAAATTTGAGTACCCGAATATTGTTAGACATTCAAAACGTACCAATACGATTTCTTGGAGATATGATGATAATGAATTAGATGACAACGAAATCACCACACATGAGTTGGACAGTATTTTGACTGCTTGGGGATTGCATGATCAAACTTATCACCAATTTTTGAATTAATAAACCTTCAAATATTTAAACCATGGGAATCTTCTTGATTTTTTTCTATTTCTTGATTTTGGGGACTATTGTTTACGTGATCTTCAAATGGGTTAACCGATACTTTGCCATAAAGGAGGAGCAAAATGATTTGTTACGAGACATAATTAATAGGTTTGATAGAAGATTTCTGTAGACTTCAGATAAAAGGCAGATTCATGCAATTTCAACGACATGATTAAGTTGATTCGAACGACTGGGAACAATCCAGATTATGTTGAGTTGACACGTCAATTAGACAAAGAGCTCCATGGCATTTATGGTGAGTTGCAGTGTAAGTATGATGTTTTCAATATGATTTATGACATTGATACTGTTTTGATTGCATATGACGACAACAAAGCCATTGGATGCGGTTGTTTCAAGCGATTCGATGACAAGACTGCTGAAATTAAGCGGATGTTCGTTCAGTTGGAATTTAGGAACAGAAAGATTGCCGGATTGATACTTCAGGAGTTGGAATCATGGTCGATTGAGAAAGGGTACAGTAAATTCATTCTGGAAACTGGTTCTAATCAACCGCAAGCCGTTGCCTTATACAAAAGGGGTGGATATCGGATAATTGAAAATTTTGGACAATACGAAGGAGATTCAAACAGCATTTGTATGTTCAAAGGAGTGCAAGAAATAAATATGCCCTAGCTACCCGTTAGCGGAAATGATAAAATGCACATGCTAACATTCCTGCAACATGAATCTTATTTTAGTTCATCAATTTCTTGGTTGTTGATTTCAGATTGAAGATTAATATAGAGTATCAACTACTGATGAAGCTACAGAGTTCAATATGTTGACAGATTGAAAATTTTCCAAAATTCTGACCAATAATTACCAATAATTGGTATATTTGTTGAAAATATACAATGATGAACAGAAACACTTCCATTTCATTAGGCAGCTATTTTGACGATTTCATTCAAAACAGGTTGTCATCAGGTCGCTATAAAAATGCAAGTGAGATCGTTCGTGCTGGACTAAGACTTCTTGAGGATGAGGAAAGTAAGTTTCAGGCGCTTAAGACATCCATTCAAGAGGGACTTGATAGCGGACTGTCTGTCGATTTCAATCCAGAGAACCATTTGGCTAAGTTAAAAGCTAATATGGATTTGAAGACAAGTGTTAAAGAATAATCTCCAAAGATATCATCCAACATTTATGCCCGATTGATGATTTGTATTGCTGATACTTGCACATTATTTGACATTTGAGGTAAGAAAATCAGAAAAATCACTTCTGCTAATATCAGCTAATCAACAGTAAACCAATGAAATACATTGGTTTCCAGCGCCCTAGCTGCACGTTAGTGGCAAGGCTAGAACTGGTCATTTGAGGTCCAGCAAAATATTCATGAAAGAGAAAATTTAAATTCTCGACTGACAACTAAAGAATCGTGACATTAAGAATATCAGATTCAAGTATTTCGGAAATTCTCGGGAGATTGACAAGAAGAAATTTACAAACAACCGTCACGATGTTGAAAAGCACCTGGTTGCCTAAAAATGAAGAAATAAAAGAAACATAAAAACTGGGCAGAACCTGGCTTAATCACTGTAATCCCATGTTTCATAATGGTTTTACCGCGGTCTGGCTACCCATTGGGTACAAATAGATGTCGTTCCTACGATTTAAATAATAAACAATATGAGATACCTACTTTTACTTTCGATAATAATGTTTTCTTGTGAATATGATCAGCATTATGTTTATAATCCAAGACCTAAGAGTATACCTTTCATCTGTGAGTCAAATGTTGGTTTTATTAAGATGACAGATTATTATTTATTTCAAAAGGTTTCATATCAACCTTCATATTTAATATTAAATAATAATTTTATATCTGTTATTGAATCGAATAGAATATTAAAGGTAAGCTGTGATAATCCAAATCAAATCGAAAAAAAAGAATATTTTAGTTCTATTTGGGCATGTACAGCACTCCATAATTATAAATGGTGTATTGTTCAAAACGCAAATAAATATTATAATAAATTTAACGTCAATATAATTGATACGGTAGGCCAAATTATAAAAACAAATGAGATTGATTTTAATGCCAGACGTTCTGTAGTTTCTCAAACGAATGATAATGGACTTGTTATTGCTTTTACGGGAAATGATAGCAGTTTTACTGCAAAATATTATTCTTTCAATTTCTCAAAAAAATGTAAAATATATCGTTACGACTCTGATTATAAATTGATATGGACTAAAGAAATTGAACACTTTGGATATTTAGAAAAGGTAATTCAAACGAAATCAGGTGATTTTTTACTTTGTGGAGATACATACCTAAAAGAAGGTACATGGAATACCAGTGGATATCTCGCAAAACTAGATGGTTCTGGTAACATATTGTGGGAAAAGTCATTCCCAAAATCTACCTCTGCATATAGAGATTGTAGCATTGTTGATATCCTTGAAGTTAAGAATAATAATTACTTATTATTAGCTAACTACAACCATGGACATTCAGATTATGAATTATTAATGACAGATAGTGCTGGAAATATTGTTTGGGAAAATGCAAATAAATTCTCAAGACCAATTATGTTCTATTCGAGTAATGAAAAAATAATTTTAACCCATGATAAAAATTATTTTTTGGGGAATGGCCGTGATATAATATTGACTTGCATTAATTTAAATGGTCAAATTGAATGGGAAAAGGTTTTTGGTGGTACTGGAGATGAAAGTGTTTTAAATAGTCTTGAAATCTCAAGTGGCTTTTTTATAATTGGACAAGTGAAAAATTATACAGGAACAGCACATTTACTTGAATTTTTCGGCTATATAGATGACTTTAATTTAAATAATTACATAATTCGAACTGATTCTCAAGGAAATAGTTGTAAATAATCTAAAGCTTAATACCATTTATTATGTGATCCCTGTTTCAATTTACTATAGGTTAGATATGACAATTTGGGCTACTCCAAATAAACAATCATTCGAAACACTCTTAAATTGACACGAAAATGTAAAAGTGATTTGTTGAGTTTGAAAACAATAGAAAAACAATCGATGACTCACTAGAACTTTAAATCGAAGAATTGAAAAAGTATAAAAAAGCCCTGCCGCTAACGGGTAGCTAGGGCGCGGCAAGCATAAAAGCGCACATACGGAGTTTATTCGGTATATGCATCGTAAGAAAATCAAAAAACAATCAGACTTTTGGTTTTGACTTAATATAAAGTTAAATTGCAACGGTAAAAAAAGTTTCAATCAGATAGTAATGAGCTATATATGAAATATAGTTGGTGGATTATCGCATCATTTTTATTGATTTGCTCTCCAAAAGCTTTTTCTCAGGAGGTCCTTTCCTACACGATGTCCCACTGTCTGGGTTCGGAGTACAAAATCGACCCATGGAGTTTTGGCTTGGATATTGATACTTCTTACATGTCAAACGATTCCATCACGATGGTTGGAACTATGTTGGCCAATTGTGGAGACCATAATCTGGTATACATCAAGTGTCATGGAGACACCATGAACATTGAATTCACCGATACGGGAGACGTTGTAAAATGTACTTGCTGGAGGCAGTTTGAACTAAAATTCCGATGTCCTTTCTTTCCTGAATTCACGTATTTTCTAATCAATCCATCTTGGGGCACTGAGTTTACCTATTACCGTCCCGATACCACCTATCTGACCGACAACACCATCTGGACGTACGGCATCCTGAACACCGACCCCATCCAGCAGTTAGGGGCGCTCTACCAGTACAGCATTCAGGGTGATACGGTGCTCGATGAGATTACCTACCGTAAAGTTCGCAGCAAGGACGGATACCAGTGGGGCATCCGAGAATCGTCTAAAAAAATTTTCGCCCGAGACCTGCGCTATCCGAACAGTACAGATCTCTTGCTTTACGATTTCAATCTTGGTATTGGCGATGAGATCGAAGTAGACGGCAGTTTGGGCTATAGTGGTTTTGGTTTACATGTGACTCAAGTAGATAGCATCACCTTGGATAATGGCGAGAGACGCAAACGCATCGTTGTTGGGTACAATTACACCTGGATCGAAGGCATTGGTGACATTAGAAGTCTTTTTGCCCCTGTCGAACCCATTCCGACTTGTATCAGCTGCCCATCAACGCTCTCACGGCTGGTTTGTTTCAAACAACAGGGTTCCATCGTCTATTCCAATCAACAATATTGCCAGACGGACTGTTGCGCCTTTACAGACGGCTCTGGTATGCAAACTCAAATCTTGCCCGATGTCGATGTGTTTGTCATTCCAGAAATCAACGAACTGGTCGTTTGGATGACTAAAGACGAAACTCCCGTAGTGTTTGTCCGATTGATCGACTCCTCGGGCAAGGTTGTTCGTGCAACACCGGTCGATGGTCAGAACAAATTGTCCTTAAACATCGCCGGCATACAAAAAGGCATATACTTGGTTGAAATTAATACCATTCGCAGTCGAATGGTCAAAAAGATTGTTTGGTAAAAATTGGTGGATTATTGGCAAGATGGAGGCCACAGGCTTCAACCTTAGGCTTGAAGCCGTATTGGAGACACTGACGCTCGATGTTATCAAATCAACAGAGATTGAGATTCTAAATCCGAATAAGTTCGTTTGTCGATGGATGTTTGATGGTTTCGTTGTAAATTGACATCCTCGAAATGGGAAAAGATTGTTAAGTTTTCGCAGGATACTGCAGTTAGTGATATTCAGGATTTGAGATATATTTGCTGATTCTTAGAAAAGAAACATTGGGGGGTAGAAGTACCAACTACGAATTGATAGAATAAAAATGCCTGCTGATAACATCATCTAAGTAGCAGTAAACCAATGAAATACATTGGTTTCCAACGACCTAACTACCCGTTAGTGGCCATTTTAGAACCCACCATTTATCTTTATCCTGATTAATAGGACTTTAAATACCAAAACATGAAGACACAAAAATTGTATCTAATTACAATATTATTGCTGTCATTTTGCCAAGCGATTAATTCGCAGAGTTCATTTTTCTGCAAACCAAAAGATGTCCTAATTACAGGGAAAGTATTGAATTTTGAAAAGCATCGTGATCATAAGGTAATTGAATTTCTTTATGTTAATGGACTTCTCTATTATGATGCTAGTCCATTGATCGCAGAAATTGACGACAAAGGTGATTTTAGGATTCAGTTTACGGCAAATTATGTGCAAGAAATCTGGTTAAAATATGGTGTAACTGCTAGTTTAATCTGTTCTCCCGGGGATCAACTTTATATTGAAATAGATGCTGATATATTTAACGTTCAACACAGGTATCCCAATGGCAATTTTTTTATTAACAAGATTCTAGGACCTTCTTCAGAAACTAATCTTTTACTATTAAGTTTTTTAGAATCTTTGCCAAGTTCACCATATCATGGAGATTGTGCTGTTAACGCCGTAAAGACAATGAACCCCAAAGAGTATATCAAGTATACAAACCAAATGACAACGGATTACTTGAATTCTTTAAAGGTTTTTTTAAAGGGAAAAAGTGAAAATAAACTTTTTTTGGCATGGGCAGACGATTGGTGCAAGTATAGTGCTTGGGATCAATTATATGAATATCGTTTAAGAAGGAAAATTGATTCTACTTTAGTATGGCCAAAGGACTATTTATCATTTATTGATGATTATGATTTAAGCAAAAGTAAAATTATATCTACACCTCACTCGGAATGGTTGATTGACTTTTTCGGATATTGCACATCAACTCCAATTGATTCAGTAGAAAAATTAAGGAAACTTGATCCAATTTCTTCGTATAAAGTTGTCAGTAATATGTTCCATCTCAATTCCAAAGGACTTACACAAGAGGTACTGCTGGCAAAACTATATACAGTGCTACTTAATGCACAGATGATTAAGCTTGTTGAATCAATTTATGATTCAACCTTTACGAAAGATCCATATATCTTGACTACTGTTGAGAATGAGTTTTCAAATCTGAGATTTTTATTAACCAATCGCGATGTCCCTATTGGGACTCAAATTAATTCGGTAGACAAACGAATTACAAAAGGAATATTGGATTCAATAGTTGCACCATATAAGAACAAGGTGGTTTTTGTTGATTTTTGGGCACCGTGGTGTGGCCCATGTATGAAAGGAATGAGTTATTCAAAACGAATTCAGCAATATTATAAGGATAAAGATGTAGTATTTTTATTTTTGGCTAACCACTGTTCTGTGGATTCTTGGCGATCAACAATTGCAACAAAGAAACTAACAGGCGAACATATTTTACTTACAGATGATCAGTATTCCGTTCTTTCATTAAAATATCGAATTACTGCTATACCGCGTTATATGTTGATAGACAAATCTGGCCGAGTTTGCCAACAAGAGGCAATAGAACCTCGATATGAGGCTGAACTAATTAGAGAGATTGATAAGTTATTAACTAATTAACGGCCAGCAGATAATATTAAAAAAAACGGCCACTAACATCAGCTAAGCCACAGTAAAACAATGAAATACATTGGTTTTCCACGCCCAGGCTACCCGTTATACGCAAACTTAAAATCGCATATATTGAGGTAATTGCAGATATTCATCAAAGTCGAATCTGTTTTTGTTGGATTCTCTTGTTGGCAGATAAATTGCTTGAATAATTCAATTGCCGTATAAATGCCGTATCATAATACTTTGAATATGTTTGTACCTGCAACTTGGAGCATTTACATTTGTGGATAAACAACATAACACTAAAGACAATGATGCAACCAGAACTCGGCCGGAAGATTTCTGAATTACGAAATCAAAAGGGCATTACCCAAAAAGACCTATCAGATTCTTGTGGAATAGACATAAGGACGATTCAAAGAATTGAAGCTGGTGATGTGACTCCACGTCCATCGACTTTAAACTTAATCACAAACGCACTTGATTTTGGCTTTACCGACTCTGGATTTGGTAAACCAATTGTTATCCAATATTCAGAAAGGAGTTTAATAGTTTATGCATTTGTTGGAGTGCTTTATCTAATATCTTGGATTTTTTATGCACCTCTTTTCCCTAAAAGTGGTTTTCTCATACAATCAGGATTATATGTTTCAATAATATTTACACTCTTTAGTCTGATTTTCTATTTTGGATTTTTCGATTATGGAAAGAAGTCACGAAACGTGATTCTTAAAATCTCATCACTTATAATCCTGATATTTGTACCGATTTCATTAATATCCACCCTGATTTATGATCAATTTGGATTTGCCAGGCTTATACAACAAGCAACAATTGTGCTTATGGGTATAAACAGCGTTGCATTTGGGATCGGACTACTCAAGATTAAGAGAGAGAATGACTTGATAAAGAACATCGCTGGAATTCTTCAAATTTGTATTGCTCCCTTCTTTATTTTTCCAGTTTCGATTTTGAATTATGTAGGATGTTGGATGACGATACCGTTTATACTTGTGCTCATAATATTGATTGTACAAACATACATGGAAACAAAAAATGATGCGCTTTCAGGAAAATATAGGGATTTAGGTGATTGAGGACAACATCAAGAAAATCAGAAAAAAAAGTCTGCGTATAACACCACCCAAACCACAGGCTACCACTCAGGCGAAATAAGCCTTCGTTTCGCCCGCGCCCTAGCTACCCGTTAGCGGCAATGTTTGAGGCGCACTATTTAACATCACCAATGAGTCAAACAGTTTTTTATATCCTACTAATTCTGTCATCCTGCAATGTTTTTTCGCAGGATAATTCGAAACGGATTAAAGTATCGGATGATATTGAGCTGATTAGAATAACAGATAACGCATATGTTCATGTTTCTGTTTCAACAATTCCTCCGTATGGAAAAGTATCATCCAATGGGCTGATTTTCATCAATAATGGTGAGGCTTTCCTGTTCGATACACCCGAAACTGATAGTTTGACAGCGACGTTGGTTACGTGGTTGATTCAAAACATGAATTTGAGGATTAACGGATTTGTTCCAAACCATTGGCATTCGGATTGCATGGGAGGATTGAGATACCTTAAGAACCAGAAAGTGATAAGTTACGCCAATCAAATGACCATTGACATCGCAAGATTGAAAAAGCTGCCGATTCCGGATTACGGATTCAGAGATTCCTTAAATCTAAAATTGGGAGATAAGTCAATTGATTGTTATTACCTTGGAGGGGCGCATTCGTCAGATAACATTGTTGTATGGATTTCAACTGAGCGGATCTTGTTTGCCGGTTGTATGATAAAAAGCCTGTCCTCGACTAATCTAGGAAATATTGCGGATGGTGATTTAAAAGCCTATCCAACAACAATAGATAAGATTAGTGCAAAGTTCTCGATGGCAAAGTATGTAATCCCTGGACATGGACTTTTTGGAGGGATTGATTTAATAAGTCATACGAAAGATCTTATAAACAACATACATCATTAGATTGTACAATACAAGATATCAATGTCATTTGTCGATATGTATATTTGGAAATCTTCTAAATGGATAACATTATTAACCAAAAATTTATAGCAAATGGATATCGTTGAAGTTTTTGAAGGCACATTGTTTCAATCACAGATGGTGGTAAATTTGTTGGAAAATGAAGGTATTGAAGCCTTTTTGCGTGATGAGATATTGGGGACCCGTAGCCCGACATGGAGATCTGCAGGCGGTGTAAAGGTCATTGTGTCAAGTTTGGATTTCGATAAAGCCAAGTTGGTTGTTGATGAATATGAGAAGACAATGAAAGAAAATCCATAAAGACGAAGAATTCAAAAAAACACACCCCCTAACATCAGCTAATCCACAGTAAACCAATGAAATCGTATGAGATTTTTGTTGTGTAAGATTCTTAACAAGATGTATGATAACTGGACAAGAGAATAGATGACATTTTTTCAATTCTTTGGCTTCTCAAACACTTTGAAATTTTCAGGAACTTGTGTATTGTACAATCTGAAGAATCTAGAGGGACCTGCTGATATGGATTGAATGAGCGCTTCCCTTCCTAATTCTGTATCGATGACTTGGGCCATATATGCTCCGACAACGTAATATCCACGTTTAAGGACACCGATTTTCCAGGACTGATTTTTCAGTTCATCGTCCGATAGATTCCCGAGTTTAGAAAATAGAAGATTGATGGCTTTTATATGATTTAATACGTTAGATTGGTTCTCGAGTAAAATGTAGTCCTCAAACGTATGGTTCGGGAAAATATCTTGTGCTGTGTACGATACATAATTCGCTAACCCCTCCATTAATAAGTATTCGGACATATAGCGTTCCATTTTGCTCCCTGATGGTGCTGATGTTCGGTTGGTTGCGACACTGCGATAACCGATATGAAATACTTCATGGACCAGAATGTTCAATATGCGTTTAGGGTCGCGTTTGAAATTGGGCGATGCCACATCAATAATGATGTTTTCCCCGATGGTAAAGGCATAAGGGACTGTTCCTGTGAGAAGGTATATTTTGGCATTCAGCGGTGGGGTGGAGGCAGGCAGGAAGGAATAGATATGGGGAAGTGCTTTGTCTCTGAATACGGATTCCTGCTCCCGAATTACCCTTGCATTGATAAAAGCGACTTGATTCGTTACCTTTTCAGGCGAAAGATTGGCTATTTTTTTAATGGTTCCTGTCCATTGTTTATAGGGAATGGGAACATTATTATTGGTATGCCAGCGGTGAACAAGGCTATATGCTTTGTTCTTCGCCCAGAAACAGTCAACCTGATTGAGGATTTCTTTTGGGTGCAGATACATCCATTCGATGGCAGAGTCGTCAAAAACAAGAGTGCAAGAGTCGGCACGGATCTGCTTTTCATTTCCGAAAGCAAATTGCAAAAGGACAAGTAAAAGAATTAGAGCGAAGGGTTTTTTCATGACAATGATTTTGAACCAAAAGTAATAAATTGACCAAATAGTTCAATATGTATTTATTTTTGGAAGATTCTGTAAGTTATCATTTTTGTTGTTACTTCGGTTACCTTACTAATTAACGGTTGATGGGGTGGTCTTGATGCGAGAAGATTGCCGTATGATTAGCAATTTGAAAGTACCGCACCCTAGCTACCCGTTAGCGTAAAGCATAGATACCGTGGGATTATAATCAGTCACCACTTCTGAGCAATTATCTGAACGGATATAAGAAAGTTAATTCTAATGAAGTTCTGATTCCATCAAAACCAATGGATAGAGGGGCCATAACAACAACAGACATCTTGAATAACTCCATGTCAGAGTCGGATTGCACGAATCTGATCAAACAATGGGCCACTTCAGTGTATGATTCCTGGAGTGAATATCATGAGTTGATTGATGTAATTGCGAAAGGATTTCTTGCCAGCCGCTTCTAAAACAAAGGGCAAGTGCTTAAATTTGTTACATTGCAAGATATTTTATTTCAAACGAATGACTAATGAACAAATCAATACAAGACTATAACGACTCGCAGATACCGGGTGACTGTGAAGTTTGCAATTTGCTGGCTAGTGAGATATGTGGCATATTACCCAATGCCGAGAATAAAATTTGGCATGGACATCCAGTTTGGTTTTTAGAAGGTAATCCTATTGTAGGATATAGTAAGTTGAAGACTGGGGTTCAGTTGCTGTTTTGGAGTGGTCAATCATTTGATGAGCATGATCTTTCAAAGATTGGAAATTACAAAGCCGCCGGCTTCATTTATTCAACGGTAGACAATGTGAAAAAAGACGACCTCTCACGATGGCTTGGCAAATCCATATTGATACAGTGGGATTATAAGAACATAATCAAACGAAGGGGACTGCTGGAAAGATTAAAGTAAGATTGTTAAACTACACTTTTGCAGATTTCAATAAAGTAAGAAGATGGCAAGAGAAGACAGTGTAACTGACAGATAAACAGTAGTTTAAACAATAAGAATGCCTACCGACAAAACCGTCTAAGCTACAGTAAAACAATGAAATACATTGGTTTACCGCGCCCTAGCTACCTGTTATGAGCAATTCTAAAACCCGTTATTCAAAATTATTGCAAAAGTGAAACTAGAAGATTTGGGATATAATGAAAGACTTGAAAGATTCAGGAAGGATAATAATCTTGAATCATATGTAACTGGAAGAGTTGTTTCAGAACATAAAGAACGTTATATTGTCTGGACCATCGAAAGAACATTCGAAGCAGAGATTACAGGAAATTTGCGTTACACAGCAAAAAGTCGAGTGGATTTTCCTGCCGTTGGAGATTGGGTCGCTATGCAAACCTATGAATCGGACTTGGCGATTATTCATGCCATTTTCCCTCGATACTCATTGATTAAAAGGCAAGCTGTAGACCAGATATCAGAAATACAATTAATTGCTACAAATATTGATTATGCATTTCTGATTCAAGCGGTTGATAGGGATTTCAATATCAATCGATTAGAACGATATCTGACTATATGCAATTCCTCTGAAATCAAACCGATAATCGTACTTAGCAAAACTGATTTAATTACTGAACAGCAGTTAAATTTATATGTTAATAGCTTACATGCTCGTATTGAAGACGTTCCAATAATTGCAATAAGTAATCAAACTCAAAATGGTTATGATGTAATTAACTCGTACATAGAAAAAGGAAAAACGTATTGTTTGCTTGGCTCTTCTGGCGTTGGGAAATCCACTTTGCTAAATAATTTGACAGGTAAGGTGATTATGAGAACTGATTCAATTAGCAAGAGCACAAATAAGGGAAGGCATGTAACAAGCCACAGAGAATTATTTGTTCTAGACAATGGTGGTATTTTGATTGATAATCCAGGAATGAAAGAGGTGGGAATTGCAAATGCTGATGCTGGATTGGAACAAACTTTCAATATCATTCATATACTTTCTAAAGATTGCAAATTTCTGGATTGTACTCATACTCAAGAGTTAGGATGTGCCGTACTTAAGGCTGTAAAAAGTGGCGAGATTGATAGCAAGATTTATGAGAATTTTCAGAAACTACAAAAGGAAATGGAGTACTTTGAATCATCTACTGAAGAAAAGCGTAAGAAGGATAAAGATTTTGGGAAAATGGTAAAGAGTTACAAAAAGGAATTAAATTCAAAAAAGCACTGCCCATAACTCCATCTGATCAACGGTAAACCAATGAAATACATTTTTTACCGCACCCTAGCTACCAGTTGGCGCCCAATTGTAGAACCCGAATTTCCACAGAATCATTAACTTATAGATAACTCAATGAAAACAAAATCAGTTTGCAAGTTCTTGTTTCTAATTTTTTTATTCCATCCATATATCGTTTCTGCTGACTCTAAAGATGCCCTTCCGGTGGCCATAAATGTTGTCACTGCTGGAACATTATCGACATTGTTGGGTGATCAAGTTAGCAGTGTCAATTACCTGATTCTAACAGGTCCATTGAATGGTAGTGATTTAAAAACTATTAGGACCATGAGTAATCTAACAGTTTTAGATATGCTAGATGCAAATATCGTAAGTGGAGGTGATCCATATTATAGTAATTATTTGTCTACAAATAATGAAATCGGTTCTGTCGCTTTTTATAATTTAACTAAGTTAATATCAATTACAATCCCAAAAAGCGTAACCTCAATAGGTAGTTATGCCTTTTATAATTGTACAAGTTTGACTTCAATCATCATGCACGACGGCATAAATTCTATTGGTGACCATGCTTTTGGGTATTGCATTGGATTGAAAGCAATAAATTTGCCGTCTAATGTCAATTCAATAAAAGAATCAACCTTTGACAATTGTACCGGATTGACTTCACTTACAATTTCCGATAAAGTTAATTATATTGGTAGTTCAGCATTCTCCAATTGTTCAGGATTGACAACGATAACAATACCCAATAGTGTGGTTACTATTGAAGTCTATGCATTTAATAACTGTACAGGTTTAAAGTCTATTACCCTTTCCAATAAAATTTCTTCAATTAATGCTTCCTCATTTAATGGTTGTTCGGGATTGACTTCCATAGTAATACCTGAGGGAGTGACTTCCATAGGGAGAATGGCATTTTATTACTGTTCATCATTGACTACAATATCTTTACCAAATAGCTTGACAACCATTGCAGAGCAAGCCTTCACAGCTTGCTCTAAATTGAATGCTGTTGCTTTTCCGAATAATTTGCTTACTATAGGAGGCTCTGCTTTTGCATACTGTGGTGGAGTTTCTTCTATTAACATACCAAAGAGTGTTACTTATATTGGTGTATCTGCATTTGAAAATTGTAATGGTTTGACAACTGTTGAATTGACAGACGGCATCAAGACAATTGATTACGCTGCATTTGCTTATTGTAGTGGTTTGACTTCCATTATAATTCCAAGTAGTGTAACTTCAATGGGTTATTGGGCTTTTGATCATTGCGCTGCTTTGATTGAAGTACATAGTAGGGCATTAACACCTGCAAAAATTATGTCTTCAACATTCAGCTCTGTATGCAGCAACTCTTTGAGTAGACTTTATGTTCCTTTTGGAACTACTGCAGCATATCAATCGTCCTTAGGTTGGTCTGGTTTTAAAAATATAATTGAAGAAAATATTCCATCGTATATTTCAATCGGGCAAGTAAACAATGTCAATGTTTACTCAGATTATGACGCAATAGTTATAATGGGAGCAAGAATTGGAGACGAGATTTCTGTTTATTCCATATATGGAATCCTTCTAAAAAGAATAAAAGTGGAAAAGGATATTATTAGAATAAATTTGCCAGCAAATAACATTTATCTTGTAAGATCAACAGAGAAGACTTTTAAAGTGTCATTATAACAAAGAATAAATACAAATAGTATAAAAGAAAAAATAACTGGCTACCCGTTAGTGGCAATGTTTGAGCCCGTATTTATGAATCCTTAAAAGCCAGAAAGTGAAAAGCTACGCCAATCAAATGACGATTGATATTGCAAGATTTAAAAAGTTACTAAAGACATCTGATATTATGAATAATTCTATTAGTACTAAATATGAGAATCACTCTAATTGCCTCAATGCTATTCCTATACTCGATAAATCTTTGTGCTCAACAGGAGAAAGTTGCAAAATATTTTGATGACCAATATGTGTCAACAAATAATAGGATTTCAGTTGGTTATCATCCGGATAGGCAGGAATTTGGTGTTAATTATGAAAGGAATTTTTTTCACGCTCTTGGCCTTGAGATTGGTATAAGCGTAGTAAAGCCCTCAGGATTAGGTTCATTAACAAATTGGATGGACGAGAAAATACTACTTAGTAATGAAACTCTACAGAAAAGCTATTTATATAATCTGAGTTTTCAACCCAAACTTTATGTTTACGAAAATTTCCATTTAGGGTTTTATTCAAGTTTTAATCTTAATGCACCTGAGAAGTTGAAAGAGTTTACAGGTATGATTGGTTATAATTTGATACTTCTAACACATTATTATATTGATATTCAGGCTGGTTATGGATTGATATTATATAATAATTTGACAGGTTCTGGTATAAAAAGCGAAATGGTAATTACAAATCCGATTTTAATTAAAATTGGATATATCTTTTAAATAATTCATCATGAAGAATTTTTTCTTATTGTTTTTATTGTTTTTACCTTTTGGAATGACCGCTCAGAGTGTAAAGAATACTGTTATTGGTTCAAAATTAGATACTTGCACTTTGTTAAATCAAGTAAATGAATTTCAGGCAGTTGCATGTTATGATAACGGCTATACATTTTTATTAATGCCATTAGAGAAAGATCTTGCATTAGGTGATATATATAGAATTGAGCGTTATGATTCAAATATGAGATTGCTTCATCGTGTTACGATTAAATTAAAAGATAAGAATGGGGAAAGAAAATTCTGTGATGTAGTCTACTTTCAGCAAAAGCTTTATTGCCTTTCATCTTTTAAGAATAATAAAAATAAGAAGATCTATTTGTTTGCTCAAACAATGGATAAAAATACGCTGACTTTGAATGATGACGTCCGCTTGGTGGCTGAGTTCGAAAACAGAAGTAGCAAAAAGAATATCAAGTTAAACTTAGGCCATTGTGTTTCACCTGACAGTTCAAAAATGCTAATTTTAGCAAGCCCTTATGTGGTTAAGTATGGTCAGCTATCAAAAATGCCTTTTGGTAAAGATTTGGAAAACAATAAACTATTTGTTTGCGCTTTAGATCAAAATTTGAACTTGCTGTGGCAAAAGGATGCAGCAAGTGCGATTAATTCAGGCACTTTCACCCCTGATAAATACAAAATTGACAATTTGACTAATGTTTATATTTCTGGTCAATTCTATGAAAATTCTAGTCAGGCTGATAATATGGGATTCTATTCCGAAAAAGAAGGGATTTTTTATAGATTCTATACTTATGTCCAGCCCAACAATTACAAGAATTGTATTTTGTATTATGGTAATAATGGAATGGACCTTAGGCAAGTTTCAGTAGATCTGCCCAACCTTTTTGTAAAATCGCTGACTTTTCGTCTACAGGGTGATAAAATACTCTGTGCAGGAGTCTATTCAGAATCAAACCAACTAAGTGCAAAAGGTGTATTTGATTGTAAGGTTACTATTCAAACAGGTGTAACAGATGATGTGCATTTATTTAAATTCCCTATTGATAGCAGTAATTCACGAGTTGAAGCAAAAGAATTGTCGTTGTTTAGGGCAATATCAAATCAGAGTGAATGGGATCCTTATCAGTATGCTTTAAGTGATTTGGATCCACTTTCAGATGGTAGTTTTCTTTTTATTGCTGAGCAACAATTATTAGGTCGATTTGAGGTAAATACAAGTAGTTCAATGTCCATCGTATCTACATTTAGAAATGGAAATTTGTTTGTTTCAACAATATTGCCCAATGGCGAAATAAGTGTAAGAACTGAAATTAAAAAAAAACAATATAGTTATTCGCCTATAAATCTTTCTTATAGCTATTTGCTCAGTGATAATAATCTGTTTCTTCTATATAATAATAGTTATAGAAATTATAGTTCGGGATCCTCAATAATTAGAAATAGCTGTTTGGTAGAGGTTGATAGAAATGGATTTCAAAATAAGCAGGTAATTAACGATTTTGAAAGTTTTGATACAAAATCTCTGACAATGCAAACAAATGCCGTTTTATCAATACATTCAGAAAGGGCATTTGTCTATCCTTTAAAAGCTATGGTTTACAAATATCGGAGTTATCAAAAAATTCAATTAAATCCTGATAAATGATAATTCAGGAGTAAAAAAATAGCGGCCACTAACATCAGCTAAGCTGCAGGTAAGCTACAGGCTGCCACTCAGGCGAAATACGCCATCGCCTAGCTACCCGTTGGCGGCTATTGTAGAGCCCGAAGGTTTAGTTTTCTGCAATTTTTTAAGTATTGGAAAGACTAGGTGCTCACAAGCTGTGGTAATTTATATGAAAGGCCTTTGGCATCGATTGATTGATGGAATCTATGGACTTCGCCGTTTGATAGATGGAAAGATATGGTATCGCCAAAGGTTCTGACAATCCAATAGATGTTTAAATTGACAAAAATCTGAGTTATGATACAATTACCAATTGATAGATACCACCTTTTAGGTGAGAAGATTAAAGAAGTGCAGATAAATAATCTGTTTGCACGCTCCGTGATTGAAAAGCATGTAACTGGCAAGATATTCGTGGATAATATGGATAATCCCAATACGGTTTATGTTGTTCATCCTTATGGAATTTCGTTACTTTTTGGCGATTGTACAAATGCCAAGTTTAATGACCAATTCAGATCATATGCTCTTAATCTTGATAATAACCGTAACAAGCATGAGTGGTTGCAGACTTATCCGAGGGATTGGGACAATGTTATAAATGAATTGTTTGGCAACTTGATAATAAAAACTTCGGAAAATACTGAGAGTAAATCAACTGGAATAATCGAGCAAAACACTCGAGTCAATTTCAGATTCAATAAGGAAAAGTATTTGCATGTTGATAAACGGGCTGTTTTAGACGCCGATGTGATTGAACAAACAAATGATATGCACTTTGAGCAAATGCCAGGCAGTGTAATTCCCCTTAAATTCTGGGACTCGGCTCAGGACTTTAAGCAAAATGGAAAGGGATTTACCTTGTTGCATAATGGTGAGATTGCTTCGACTGCTTATTCTGCGTTTGTACATGAGGATAAGCTTGAGATAGGAATAGAAACTGTGGAAAAGTATCGAGGTTACGGATTTGCAGAATTGACTTGTAGCAAATTGATTGATTATTGCTTAGAGATGGATCTAATTCCAGTGTGGTCATGTCGTTTTGAGAATACCGCATCCTATAAACTGGCACAGAAACTTGGATTTGAACCGACTTTAATGATTCCGTTTTATCGATTGAGTAATTGATTAAGGCTTCGTTCCGCCCGCACCTATGCTACCCGTTATCGGCAAGCATAAAAACACTTATATTTGGGTTCCTTCGATTGGATAGCCAAATTAAGCAAAACAAAAAACAAAACTATGAGCGAGAAAATTTACACAGATGAAAATGGCGAATATTTAAAAAACAATCCTACTTGGCATGTTGAGGATTCACCATGGAAAGCAAAACAAATACTTAAAATGTTAGGCCGTAATCAAATAAGTCCAAAATCAATAGCAGAAGTAGGCTGTGGTGCTGGTGAAATATTAAATCAATTACATTTAGCAATGCCTAACGATGTAAGTTTTGCAGGATATGATATTTCAAGTGATGCAATAAGTTTTGCTAAGCAAAGAGAAAAAGAACGATTAGAATTTAAGCATGAAAATTTTTTAGAAACAAATGAAAAATTTGATTTGTTGCTTATGATAGATGTTTTTGAACATATTGATGATTATTTGGGTTTCTTGAAATTGTGTAGAAACAAAGCAAAAAATACGATATTTCATATTCCATTAAATATTTCTGTTCAGGCAATATTGAGAAATAAACTAATGACAGAACGAAATGCTTTTGGCCATTTGCATTATTTTATGAAGGAAACAGCGATTGCCACATTGGTTGATTCTGGATATGACATTGTTGATTTCTTTTATACAGCTAGTTCATTGGATTTGCCAAGGCAGAAACTGAAATCAAAAATTGCTTATATACCAAGGAATGTAATGTTTAAAACAAATCAAGATCTTGCTGCAACACTATTAGGAGGATTTTCCTTAATGGTTTTGACAAAATAATGAATTACTCTGGGGTAATCCTCGAGGTATCTTAAGAAAGATTACCACAAATTGAATTGCTGAGCCATACGCGACTGAAGGTTGCCGCGCCCTAGTCCTCCGTTGTGCGCAACTAAAGAACACGTTGCTCAAATTTTTTCTTGTCAAAGAGCAGATGAATTGGGTCTGGGTTTTAGAGTAGTAGATATATGGAGACTATAGTATCTTACGATTGGTGGCGCAAAAGGTCGGTTTCTTTAATGATTGGTGTAGGAGGTTTTGTGAATAACACAAAAGGTATGTATCGTAAAAATGATAATCCGAACGGATCAGGTTTTTTTAGGGAGTGGCATGCCGGTGCAGTTTTAGCTGGAGGTTTGAGAATAAATCCACTTGGAAGGAGGCTGTTCAAAAAAGTGTGTCAAAGATAATGATATGATGAACATTATTAACTTTGACATATGGAAACGAAACATCGAACGAAACAGCCTCGTTTAGTTGATTTGATACCTGACGAAGCAAAACGGACTGAGATTGTGAGTCGTCTTTATAATGGTGACCCTGTTGTAGGTGACGGAGGCATCTTTACCGATCTGCTGCAAGCCCTTGTGAATGCGGCATTGGAGGGAGAGATGGATTATCATTTACAAGAGGTAAAGTCCGACAATAAGGATGATCGTCGCAATGGTCACACCCATAAGGTGGTCAAGAGCCGAGTGGGTCCTATAGCCGTAAATACGCCCCGGGACCGCGATGGTAGCCATGAGCCCCAACTGATAAAGAAGTGGGAACGCGAGCTTGGCACCGGTCTTGACGACGTCATATTGAGCCTTTACGCCCGCGGCCAGTCGGTGGAGGACGTGCGCCACCAACTCATGGAGCTTTACGGCGTGGAGGTGAGTGCGGGTGCCATCAGCGCCGTCACCGACCGCGTTTGGAATGAGATTCTTGAGTGGCAGCAACGCCCTCTGGCGCCGTGCTTTCCGATCGTTTATCTTGATGCAATCCATTATAAGGTAAGGGAGGACGGCAAGGTTATCAGCAAAGCTGTTTACTCGGTATATGGCATCACAGTGGATGGCCAACGCGACGTTCTGGGCCTGTACTTGAACGATAGCGAGGGCGCAAGGCAATGGGGCCTGATACTGGAGGATCTCAAACGTCGAGGCGTGGAAGACGTCATATTCTTCTGCATCGACGGCCTTACAGGCTTCCAGGATGCCATCGAGAATGTCTATCCGGACGCCTTGATTCAGCGTTGCATCGTGCATATGATCAGGAACTCAACAAGATTCGTACTTGATCGTGACATCAAGGCTGTCTGTGCGGATCTACGCAACGTCTACACCGCCTCAGACAGGCAACAGGCGGCACTTGCGCTTGAATCGTTCGGCATCAAGTGGGACGTAAAATACAAGGAGATACGTCCCAAATGGGAGGCCAACTGGACTGAGCTGATGCAATTTATGGATTATAGCCAAAACATCCGAAGGATGATTTACACGACAAATCCTGTTGAAGCACTGCACCGGATCATGCGTAAAGTAACCAAGTCAAAAGGGGCATGGAGCAATGACAGAGGGCTGATCAAACAGCTGTATCTCACGCTGATGCACAACAAACAAAGCTGGAATCGTACAGCTTTCTCTTGGCCTACCATCCAAAGAGAACTGATCGATCAATTTGGACAGCGGTTCGAAAGATATCTTTTATGAACTATATTTGCCTTAAGGAATTAAGGTTGACACACTTTTCTGAATACTCCCCTTGGAAGTCGATATACCTTCAAAATAGCTCCGCTTAATCTATATGTAGGATATTCTTATTTCCAATTCCTACCAAAAGTTGGATTGGAAGTGAAACTCTAGTAATATATAAAGATTTAGCTTCGCACAACATCGGTTAAGCCACAGGCTGCCACCCAGGCGATTACGCCTTCGTTCTGCCCGTCGCCTAGTTACCCGTTAGGGCTAAGAGTAGAACGCACGGATTTTCCGTGCGTTGCATTAAAAACTGATAAGTTTCGGTAACGTCAAATTTGATTCAAATTAAAAATAAGTAAATTTGTCGAAAGAATCGGCTGATCATGACAGATTTAGTACGGTCGAAAGCGATTGCAACAATGTTTGAATACGAACTTAAATTCCAGATAAACAGATGAAACAATGTCCAAATTGCAAGGAAGAAATTGAAGAAGGATTTGAGACTTGCTGGAAATGCAATTACAGTCTGACAGATAAGAAGATTGTAGAGTTTATAAACGATGATGATGGTGGTCGTCAACTTGATTGCTTACGATGCTGTTTGCCGATGAAGTATTCTGGAATTTATAAGTTTCATGAAGGTTCAAATCCAGGTATTTTTGGAAATCTATTTGAACTCATGATGAATAGGGAATCATTTGATCTCTATGTATGTCCGAAATGCGGGAAAGTAGAGTTTTTTACGCCGCTGACGAGATAAAAATAATTATTGTTGAGTAATTAAGAATGGGAATGAAAAAAATGGTAAAAAGGTTGGTCGGAGAAACTAATACATTGATATTTAAAGATATTTATAAGAGTTTTACTTCAACTCATAAACAAGAAATTAAAGAACGAAAAGATTTTTATCAGACCTTTATAAATAAAGGTGATTTGTGTTTTGATGTAGGAGCAAATATTGGAAATCGGATTACCCCCTTACTCCGCATCGGAGCGTTGGTTCTTGCTGTAGAACCACAAGAAACTTGTTACAAATTTTTGGAATACAAATTTGGAAAAAAAATCATATTGGTAAAAAAAGGATTGTGCGAAGAAGAGTGTACAAGAAAATTTCATATTGCTAATGCAAATACAATTTCTTCATTTTCAGAAGAATGGATTAGTGCCGTTAAAAACGGTCGTTTTAAAGAATATGAATGGAATAAATCCATTGATGTGGAAATGACAACATTAGACAAACTTATTGAAAAACATGGTTTACCAAGTTTTATTAAGATTGATGTTGAAGGGTATGAATTGGAGGTATTAAAAGGTCTATCGAAGCCAATTAAAATGATCTCCTTTGAATACATAGTGCCGGAGCAAACTGAAAAAGTCATAGAATGTATAAAAATTGTTGAAAACAACGATCCAACTATTTTGTGTAATTTTTCTATAGCGGAGAGTATGAAATGGGCTTTGACAGAGTGGTTGCCAGTACCAGAATTTTTAGATTTTATAAAAACCAGGGAATTTATCAAGACAGGATTTGGAGATGTCTATATAAAAAACAATGAAAGCAATATCTAAAAATACCGATTAACAAATTCATTGCTACCATGAAGAACGTAATTCTACTACTTGCTTTTTTTGTGCTTTTATTTAGCTCTTGCGATACATTTTTCCATGTAAATGGCATCGTTGTCGATAGAGAGACATTAAAGCCGATAGCTGATGCAAAAATTCAAGTTAAAGGCATATCAACATTCTATACGGATAGTCTGGGACACTATAAGATTGATAGAAGTTTTTTGGGGACCGCGATAAAAGTTGAGCTATTGGTTGAGAAATCAGGCTACATTCCAGTTTATATTGATTGTAATAAAAAATCATTCCACCGTGATCAAGAGACAATTAAAATGAAAAGGGCAATCAAGCCATTTGTTCCAATGATCCCTCAAAGTGCTGTTCGTGTGATGTATTGGTTCAATTTGATTGTTGTATCTCTTTTCAATTTAATGACGTTGGTGTTTGTTTTGTTCTATCGTAAATTGATTAATAAGTTTTATTGGGTGGTGGCGATACTTCTGTTGAATTTAACCATACATTTGTTGTATTTGGATGGCAGTATTGTTGATTTCAACATAATAAACGGACCAGTTTATCTTGCTCATTACTGGACATATCCCTATAGCGTGAAGATTGTTTTGCCGATAGCCTCCTTTTTCTTTTGGATCATGTTCATTTATAGAAAAGATTCGATCATTGAGAATTAAAGATGCCTACTATGGTGACTTCAAATATATCCTATGACAATGCACTGAATTGGTTGTTGAAGATTGACAATCCTTCTCTAAAGTATCGAGTATTGACAGAATTGATGGATGTGCCTGCCACTAATTCGGAGGTTGCAGAATTGAAGCGTTTAATTCCAACCAGCCCTCAGGTAGTGCAGATTCTGTCAAAAATGCATCCTGATGGCTATTGGCTTCAGCAAAATCAAACAACGAAGCGATTTGTAGGTGATGATGTTGAATATGGAAGTTATGCAACCACGCATTTTTGTTTGTCTTATCTATCGGAATTGGGATTAACGAGAGAGAACGATTTGGTGGCAAAAGCTGCTGAGCGATATCTGAATTTGCAGAAGGAAGATGGCGATTGGTTTCTACATATGTCCTGTTTGTTTGGTTACAACATACGTACGTTCATCAAATTGGGGTATCGTGATGATGCTCGGATTCAGAAAGCGATTGATTTGATGCTTCAGACCAACCGGTTGGACAATGGCTATTTGTGTGATATGCATGAGAAAAAGACCAAGAAGAAAAAGAGTTGCTATCGTGGCACTGTCAAAGTTTTGTTGGCGTTCTCTGAATTGCCTGAATATTGGAGCCATGACAGATGTGTATCAATGATCAACTATTTCCTGGACCGTGAAGGTATATTTCAAAGAAACGATACTAGTCGTTATGTAAACAAGGATATTTTTGCGAACTCATTCCCTTCCGGATGGTACGCTAATTTGTGGGAAGTGCTTTATTCCTTAAGCAAAATGGGTTATGCAAATGATTCGAGGTTGAAAAGAGCTTGGGATCTCTTGGATAGCAAATTGGATGCTGACGGAAGAATGAATTTGGACTGGACACCCACAAAGTGTATTTGGAAGATTGGGAAAGAAGATGTATCGAATGAATGGCTCACTTTTTATGTGCTATTGGCCAAGAAATTTAGAGAGAAGACATTGACCCATTAATTCTATCCGTAAATCGTTACTTTTGTCAATTAATAGTACGTAATTTAAGGTTAATGGAAAATAAAAATACGCGTGGAGTCATTCCACTTTTGTTTGTTGGTGTTTTGATGGGTGCTTTGGATATATCAATTGTAGGTCCTGCCATTCCATCCATCGAGAAGTTACTGAAAATTAGCACTCAATATTCGAGCTGGATCTTTTCAATCTATGTTCTTTTCAACCTTGTTGGAATATCGTTGTTTGCCCGATTGTCGGATATTTTTGGTCGAAGGAAAATCTACATCGTCTCCATCTTGATTTTTGCACTGGGATCCCTTATTGTTTCGATGACGAGTTCGTACAGCTATCTTTTGCTGGGTAGGGCGATTCAAGGGTTTGGGGCCAGCGGCATTTTCCCTGTGGCTTCTGCTGTCATAGGTGATTTGTACCCTAAAGAAAAACGTGGGCAGTTGTTGGGATTGTTGGGAGCGGTTTTTGGAATTGCATTCATGATTGGCCCGTTGATGGCAGGTATCATTCTGAACTATTTCTCGTGGAATGTGCTATTTCTGATTAATTTACCGATTTCGGCAGGTCTTGTTTTCTACAGTGCCAAATTGCTTCCCAATTATATCGTTTCCAAAAAATCCAAAATTGATTGGAAGGGGATTATTTTCTTAGGTTTGTCGTTGGCTGGCTTTACGTTTAGCATCAATAATTTCAAAATCAGTGAATCGGGCGATTATGGAAATAAGTGGATCTGGATTGCTGCAGGAATTTCACTGGTTTCGGCCATCTTGTTGTTCTTCACCGAAAAGCGAAATCCAAATCCAATCATCAAGCTCGGTTACTTTAGAAATCCCACTATTGTCATTACAGGGATTATCGCGATGGTAAGTGGATTGGTTCAAGCATGTTTTGTTTTTATTCCCAAGTACTCCGTGTATACGTTTGCAGTATCTTCGTCAACGGCTAGTTTCATGCTTGTTCCTTTTGTATTGGCAACGGCAATTGGTTCACCCATTTTTGGAAAACTGATTGACAAATACGGTGTAAAACCAATATTGATACTTGGAATAGCATTGAATCTTATTGGTTTTTCCATATTGACGGTTGGTGGTAGCAGTTTGTTTTTGTATTATACCAGCGGTGTATTTATTGGGTTGGGACTTTCAATTCTTGCCGGAAGTTCATTGCGCTACATCATGTTAAATACAACGAAACCCGAGGATAGAGCCGTTTCACAAGGAATGCTTACCATTTTCACAAGCTCTGGGCAACTGATTGGTTCTGCCATATTCGGATTGATTTTGGGTTCGGTTGTTGCTGTTAATCCATTCGTTTATATTTTTATTGCAACGGCTTGTGCCTTGTTCATGGTTTTGTTTTTAGCTTTAATGTTACGGACTTCAAAATAAGGAGATGGAAACTATTAAATCATATAGCAAACGAGAAGAAAAGGCGAATTATCTGACTCATGCCTTAGGTGTTGTTATTGCTGCCGCCGCTACTATCGTGTTGTTGCAAAGATCCATAGCGGCAGATAACGGATGTGCCGTTTTGGCCAATTCCATATATGGGTTCGGAATGTTGGTTTGCATGCTGTCGTCAACCATATACCACTATGTGCAGGACCTTAAAACAAAAGCATTCCTGCGTCACTTTGACCATGCGAGCATTTATGTACTCATTGCAGCCAGTTTTTCACCAATCACGTTGATTTTGTTGCGAAACGTCGGTTTTTGGGGATGGGGCATTTTTGCGTTGGTTTGGTTGATTGCAATAATAGGTATAAGTCTGAATTTTAGGACCCTTAAAGCGAACAGCAATCTAAAAACGGCTTCTTATGTATTGATGGGTTTGTCCATATTTATTGCAATCAAGCCTTTGATTGATGTTGCTGTGTCAAGAGATTGTGTTCCTGTTTTGTATTGGATGGGAGCCGGTGGTGTTTTTTATATTGTTGGATCGTTTTTTTATGCTTTGGCCAAACGTGAATTCGTTCATACGATATTCCATGTTTTTGTATTGCTCGGCTTGATTAGCATCATTATAGCAGCTTATCTGATTCCATTATGAAAGTGACCAAAAAAATGCTCAATGAAGAGTTGCAGTGGAAATACTGGCCTTTAAAAATCTCTGCATTCATCATGAGTAAGACTTGGGCGGTTAACCTGATCAACCTGTTTGAAAAAAAAGCGGTAGGTGCAACCATTCCTGATTTAAATTGCGATGAACGTTATATCCCTAGCAGAAACGGAGGCCCAGATATCCGTGTGCGAATTTTTAAACCTTTGAACAGCGCTGAAAAACTTCCTGGAATGCTTTATCTTCACGGTGGGGGATATGTTATGGGGTCTCCCGATACCTTTTTGGATGTTACAAAACGATTCATACTGGCAGAACCTTGTGTCATGGTTGCACCGGATTACCGTAGAGCATTGGAATCTCCCTATCCTGCTGCTTTTGATGATTGCTATGATACCTTATTATGGATGAATGACAATGCAGAAATGCTTGGTATCATTCCTGACAAATTCATCGTGGCCGGTCATAGTGCCGGAGGTGGTCTTGCCGCTGCTGTTTCATTGAAGGCAACGGATACTCAAGATGTAAAGATTGCTTTCCAAATGCCCATTTATCCAATGATTGACGACAGACAAAACACTCCATCGGCAACCAATAATAACGCACCGGTATGGAATTCAAAAGCCAACAAGTATGCTTGGAGTCAATATTTGAGGGGCTTGAATGAAAAATATGCTGAAATTCCGCCCTATGCTGCAGCAGCCAGAGCTACAGATTATTCCAGACTTCCCCCTACCATTACTTTTGTTGGTGATTTGGAACCCTTTAGGGATGAAACAATGGAATATGTCGAGAACTTGAAAAGGGCAGGCGTACCTACTGAATTCCAATTGTTCAAGGGCTGCTTTCACGCTTTTGAAGTACTTGCTCCTGAGGCAAAAATTAGCAAAGAAGCTTGGGCATTTATTTTTAAGTCTTTTAGTGATTATATGAATAAATACATTTATCGATGATGGAAAATTGGGCAACAATTTTGACGTTCACGTATCCACAAGAGGCACATATCGCTCAAGGTTTTCTGGAATCGGAAGGGGTGGACTCCATTCTACAGGACGAACTGACCGTTCAAGTGCAGAACTTCTATTCAAATGCCATTGGTGGAGTCAAGCTTCAGGTCAAACCGGAAGACATTGAAAAGGCTTCGTCCATTTTGAAAAATGGAGGCTATACAGGCCTTGAAAGCTGGAAAGAGACAGAAACGGTTGTTGAAATAAAATCGACCGATAAAAAACTGTGTCCCTTCTGTCATTCAGATAACATTGGTAAAAATAAAAAGGTGGATTATCTGACTATTGCCGTATATTTCGTGCTTGGCGCATTTTTTCCAATTTTTCGATTGAATTATTCGTGCTTTGATTGTGGAAAAGTATGGAAATTCAAATGATCTGCTTTTAGTAGCATTTTACTATTAATTGCGACTATTCTGACACTTATTCGCTTTTGTTTTTCATACTTTCGTTGGCTAATAGGACTTATGTTTCCAACCAATGGCTTCAAAGTCTTGTCTTTATCCAATAGAAGAACAAAAATGAAACGAGCACTAATTTTTTTCCTACTTGCAACCTTGTGTTCCAGCATCCGTGCACAAGAAAGCCCAATGATTCGGATTGAAACCGAAAACACTGCTTTGGTATTAAAAGTAGGGAAAAATCTACGGCTATTTCAAACCTATATGGGATCCAAGTTGGTAAATGGTACCGACTACGAAGTCCTTTCAAGAGAAAATACCAAAAAGTTTGCGGTTAATGACGGAAACCCGCTGATCGATTTGCGTCATCCAGCATATCCTACTTTCGGCACCGACAATTTGTTTGAACCGGCCATTCGGATGACGCATAACGATGGTAATCCCTCGTTGGAATTGCTATTCCAGAGCCAAAATAGCTTGAAAATTGATGGAAACGTCACTGAAACCATCATCAAATTAAAAGATCCTCAATATCCGGTTGAGGTTGCGCTGCATTACAAAGCATATTATAATGAAGATGTGATTGAAATGTGGACTGAAATTCAGCATCAGGAAAAGAAAGAGGTGATGCTGTACAATTTTGCTTCTTCGATGTTGCATTTTGAAGCCAGCTCCTATTGGTTGACACAATTTTACAGCGATTGTGCGGAGGAAGCACGTATGGAGGAGCGTGCGCTTACGCGGGGAACCAAGGTGATCGACTCGAAATTGGGAGTAAGAACGGCTATGTTTGCAGTCCCTACGTTTTTCCTTTCCCTAAACTCAAAAGCGGAGGAAAACACAGGCGATGTCCTAGCGGGAACGATTGCTTGGTCTGGCGATTTCAGGTTTGCCTTTGAGGTGGACAACAATCGAGAACTTAGGATAGCTACTGGTATTAATCCCTTTGCGTCTGAGTACAGTCTTTTGCCAGGGAAAATATTTAAGACTCCGGCATCCATCTATACCTATTCTAAAAGTGGTAAGAGTCTGGCAAGCAGGAATTTGCATGCATGGGCTAGAAAATATGGTCTTAAGGATGGAGAAAAACCACGCCTGACTTTGCTGAATAATTGGGAAACAACTTATTTCAATTTTGATGAGAAGAAATTGACTGACATGTTCACCAATGCTAAAACATTGGGTGTTGACATGTTCCTTCTGGATGATGGTTGGTTTGGGAACAAATACCCTAGAAGTGGTTCTACTTCCGGTTTGGGCGATTGGCAAGCGACGAAAGTCAAGCTCCCTAACGGACTGGGTTTCCTGACAGAAGAGGCAACGAAATCGGGCATAAAGTTCGGAATTTGGATTGAACCAGAAATGGTGAATGCCAAAAGTGAATTGTTTGAAAAACATCCGGATTGGGTTCTGAGTTTGCCCAACAGGCCTCAAACGCTGTATCGTACGCAATTGGTCCTTGACTTGTGCAATCCACAGGTACAAGATTTCGTGTTCAAAGTGGTAGATGATTTGATGCAAACGGGTTCGGGTGTTGCCTTTTTCAAATGGGATTGCAACCGAATGATGACTAGTGCGTATTCAACCTACCTGAAGAATCAGCAATCACATTTGTACATTGAGTACACGCTTGGTTTGTACAAGGTTTTGGACAGAATCAAAATCAAATATCCGAATCTGCCAATGATGCTTTGTGCAGGTGGTGGCGGTAGGGCGGACTACGGTTTCTTGAACTATTTTACGGAGTTCTGGGCAAGTGACAACACGGACCCCTACGAACGAGTATTCATTCAATGGGGTTTCTCTCATTTCTTCCCCGCACTTTCCATTTGCAACCATGTCACTTCCATGGGAAATCAATCCATCAAATTCAAAACGGATGTGGCCATGATGGGAAAACTCGGTTTTGATATTAATGTTAATGATCTGAAGGAGAATGAATTGAAATACTGTCAGGAAGCCGTTGCCAATTACAAGCGATTGAGTCCCGTCATTTGGAAGGGTGATCTGTATCGACTCATATCACCATACGATGAAAGCAGGGCAGTACTGATGTATGTGAATGAAGAGAAAACCAAATCGGTTCTTTTCTCGTACACTTTGCACCCGCAGTTTGATCCGAATTTCAAATTCGTACGGTTGGAGGGGCTGGATGCCACTAAATCGTATAAAGTGGAAGAAATCAATAAGATGTCTCAATGGAGGCGATCATTTGAAGAATCGGGGACGATTTTTTCCGGTGAATATTTAATGAAAGTTGGGTTGAAGGTTTCTGCTTCAACCAAAGAGTCAAGTGTCGTGCTGGAAATCACAGAAGTTTCTTAAATTGCGGCTTGCGAATAGCTGAAAGTTCGCACTATATTTAATTGACCATGCAATTGAAACAACAGTACACCATCGGTTGTTGTGGAATTGATTGCGGATTATGTCCGAGATTTCATACCAAAGGGCCCTCTGCCTGCCCCGGTTGTGGTGGCCCTGATTTTCATGAAAAGCATCCTTCATGTGGTTTCGTTACGTGTTGCGTCAAGAAAAGAGGGTTGGAGGTGTGCTCAGATTGCAGTGATTTTCCATGCAGTCGGTTTGAATCCGAAAAGAATGGATTTGACTCGTTTGTTACTCATAAAAGGGTATTTCCAAATCTTGATTTCATAAAGGAATTTGGGATGGAATTATTTCTTGACCAACAAAAAATGCGAATGAACGTTCTGAATGATTTTATTGCTAATTTTGATGACGGACGATCCAAAAGCTTTTATTGCCTAAGTTGTGCCTTGTTACCGGTAGATAAATTGTTGGAAGCACAACGATTCATAGTCTCACAAACTGGCATTTTGCAGGATATGTGTAAAATGCTTCATGCATTTTTGCAGGAAACCGCTGAAGAATCGGGAATTGTATTGAAATTGAAAAACAAATGATCTTAATCTAATAACTTAAAAATCAATTAATCATGGAGTATTCAGAGTATAGTGTTCATCCGAAAGAGAACTTTTATTTCGTACTAAAACTCGTATTCAGCATTCTTATTTATGTTCTTATTGCTTTTGCTTTGGGAGCTTTGTTTTCGGTTGATCGTGTTTCTGAATTTATGTCCATCATGTTTGCTTACGCCATTATGATTGTGATGTATGTTTTTTTTGCGACCGGTATCATGGTTGGCTATATCAAGGGAAATGGCATTCGTGTTTCCAAAGATCAATTCCCTGAGATTTACAGCGTACTTGAAAAACAATGTGAAAAATTAAAAATGAATGAACCGCCGTTATACCTCATGCAAAACGGTGGTGTACTCAATGCATTTGCCACCAGATTTGTCGGAAGGAATTATGTAGTCATCTATTCTGAGATTTTCGATTTGGCTTTTGAGGGTGGGGAGAAGGAACTGAACTTTATCATCGCTCATGAATTGGGTCATATCAAACGGAATCACATCATCAAACGACTTTGGTTGTTCCCTTCATCCCTTATTCCTTTCTTAAGCGCTGCCTATTCCAGGGCTTGTGAGTATACGTGTGACAATATAGGAAATGCGCTTAGCCCTGAGGGATCCAAATCGGGTTTATTGATTTTGGCTTCTGGCAAAAAATGCTTTGATAAGGTGAATGTAGACGCTTACATCAATTCTGCAGACGAAGACTCCAGCATTTGGAAATGGCTTGCTGAGAAGGTTTCATCGCATCCGTTTTTGCCTAAAAGAATTGAGAATGTAAATTTCAGAAACTGGTAAACTCAATTACTTTCCTTGAATGGAAACGGCGCTGGAACAGATTCTGATAAAAACGTATAAAGACGTAATGATTCGTTATTTGGCGGAGCATCCAGAGGATTTTGAGGAAGCCGTTCGATTGGCGGTTTCAGACAAGCCTCCTTATTCCTGGCGTGCAGCATGGCTGTTGTGGAGCTGTATGGAAAAGAACGATGCTAGGGTAAAGGGTTCTGTTAAAACCATCATTGACATACTTCCTACCCGGAAAGACAATGTTCAGCGAGAACTGTTCAAAGTGCTTTACAATATGGAGTTGGATGATGAAGATGAAGGTAGACTCTTTAATTGTTGCCTGGAAGTTTGGGAAAAGATACATAAGCAGCCTTCGGTTCGCTTGAATGCTTTTCTCTTGATTGTGAAAATTGCGCGTAAGTATCCGGAATTGTCGAATGAAATTTCTTTGCTGACACAGGAACAATATACCGATACTTTGTCGCCAGGTGTAAGACATTCTATCAACCGATTTCTAAAAACAATTTGAGTAAACTCCTACTATGAATACATTACGATTGATTATTGGTTATTTGATAGGGTTTTCGCTTTTTGTTGTTTTAATACCCTATTTGTTGGTCACGGCTTCTCACAACCCTGATTTGTGCATGAATGTTCCTTTCATTTCAGATCTCTATGTCCGTCTGGCAATTGCATTACCGATCTTCTGTACTGGTGTTTTATTTGGTATCTGGTCAAATGTTTATTTATTGGATAAAGGAAAAGGGGGGCCGGTAGATGCCTTCAATGTTTCCATTAGTCCTCGATCACAACTACTGGTAACTACAGGTCCATATAAGTATTGCAGAAATCCGATGGTATTTGGAACGATTTGTATCTACAGTTCACTTTCAATCTACTTGAATTCATTGCACGATTTGGTTGTTGTTGTAGCCATTATTCCTTTCTTTATACTATTGCTAAAGTTTTCAGAGGAAAAGCGGTTACTTAAGGATTTTGGTGAGGCTTACGTAGATTATAAATCAAAGGTTCCGATGATTGTGCCGTTTACAAAAATTAGAAAACGTGATAAAATCCACTGAATATAATTTGTTGCCCCTATTGGCTGGTAAGGCTGCTCCAAAATGGAAGCGATACCTGGCTAAGAACAAAAAGAAGTTGGAAGGCATGGACTTGGTTGTGCACTCGTTGCATGAAAAATACTCGGCTGCCATCGATTGCCTGCAGTGTGCCCGTTGCTGTAAAGAGTTGGGACCTCGCATCGAAGAAAAGGATGTGGAACGTATGGCTAAGGCTTTGCGTTTGAAGTATACAGACGTTGAATCTCAGTATTTGAAGGTGGATGAGGATGGCGATAAGGTGTTCAAAATGATGCCATGCCCCTTTTTGGCGGAGGATAATTATTGTACCATTTATGAATCGCGACCCAAGGCATGTCGGGAATATCCGCATACGGACAGAAAGCGGTTTTATCAGATCTATAATTTGTCTGTAAAGAATGCTGAAACCTGTCCGATTGTGTATGAAGTGTTGGAAGAAATCACATAACTATTAAACAAATTGTCATGGAAAAAAAAGAATGGATAAATCGAGTGTTGATTTTCTTGGGTGTTGTTGTCGGAATTGTCGTTTTAGTACTCGCCTTCAATGCTGGTAAAGAACTGTTTTCTAAAAAGACTTCAACTGATAAGGAGTTGACTTCCAAACAGTCAGACTTCGATAAGGTGTTGATTCAGACTTCCAATGAAATAAACAAATCTTGTCCGATGTTGGTTGATCAGGAAACACGTCTTGACAATACTGCTGTGCTTCCTGGAAAAACTTTGATATACAATTATACCCTGTTGAATCTGGAAAAGTCGCAGATAAGTGTTGACACGATTAAAAAATATGTGGATCCAACCATCCTGAATCTTGTTCGGACAAGTCCGGACATGCAGGTTTTCCGTGATAATGAAACGACGTTCAAGTACCTTTATAAGGATAAAATTGGCGATTTTGTATACGAACTGACGGTTACTCCGGAAATGTATAATTTTGGAGCTTTTAAATGAAGAATGCGAGTTTAAGGTATGAAGTTATGGAGCAATTTCTCCAAAGTATTCGATTAAATAAATAAGAACATGAAAAACACGACACGGTTTCTAATACTTATTGCGGTGACATTGCTGATTTCCTGTCAGTCCAAGAACAAGGAGGCGAGGGCTGAAAGAATGGTTCTCGCAGACATGTCCAGTTTGGAAGATCAGGGAAATGTGGTGCATGATCGGTCTAAAGCAGCATCACCGCCCCCACCTTTGAAGAGCACGGTGAAGTTTACCGCACCAATAATTACGGATGAACCAATTGAAGAAGGCGAAGAGTTGCAATCACAACAAGTGGCTTCGAATCAAGCAGTTGTTGAAAAAAAGAAAATTATTAAAGACGGAAGCATCTCGATAAAAACCAAGGATATCGAAGCTTGCAAGAAGCGTGTGGTGACTCAGGTGAAGATGCTTGGAGGCTATGTGGACACTGAAAATCTTGATAACAATAACGAGCAGATTTCGTACTATTTGAGAGTGCGTATTCCGGCAACTCGGTTTGAAGCGATGTTGAGCGGTCTCGAAAAGGGGAACGATGAGGTAAAAAGCAAGAATATTCAAGCCAGGGATGTCACGGAAGAATATGTGGATATTGAATCGCGACTGGCAACCAAGCAGATTTACCTGAAACGTTACAAGGAACTATTGACCAAGGCTTCGACCGTGAGGGATATCTTGGCGATTGAAGAACAAATCCGTGTCATTCAGGAGGAGATAGACAGTAGACTAGGACGTTTGAAATATATTGATGACCAGGTGGCGTTCAGTACGCTTGACATCAATTTATACATGTCGAAGGAATATGTTTACAAGCCGAAAACTCAGGATAATTTTTGGGAAAGGCTGAAGGATGCTTTCAGCAGTGGTTGGAGAAGTGTTGTCGGATTCCTATTGATGCTTTTTACCTTATGGCCGTTCATCCTATTGATTGTTGGTATTGTTTATGCTGTCAAATTAAGGAGGAAGCATGTCAAGAATTCAAAATAGGGTCTTCAAAAAAACTAAGGGAATAACTTTTTTCATTCTGTTGTTGCTCGTGTTCCAAGCCTGTGATGACGGTGGGTCTGGTGTTTATTACTACCATGATGTCAGCCTTTGGGAATACAACGTTGCAACACAAAGAAAGAAAATGCTTCGTTTAATAGGTACGAATGAATCAGCACCGATTGTGCAGTTCATGCATCAAAGCAATGGCTATGTATATGTTCGGTATGACCAATTCAACATTTTCAGTGAGAAAGGAGTCGAAAAAGTCGTGAAGCTAGATGGTTGGTTTCTGAGTGACTTTCACGTTTGCATTTCGCCTGATGATAAGGACATCGTATATTCTGCAGTCCGATTGAGTGACGATAGTCCCAATCCGTCATTTTTGGACAGGGGGTTGTACAGGCTCAATTTGGCGAATGGTACGACTTCGTTGGTATACAAAGTCGAGGGCGAAAATCCAATTTATCCAGTATATTCCAGTGACGGAGCATTCATCCTTTTCAAAGTGAGCTCAGGCTATCCATCTCGTTTGTATATGATTAATAGAGATGGTGGGGATAAGGTTGAGATTGACTACAATGATTATAACTTGATTAATAATGGATTATTCAACGAAGATGATTCGAAGGTCTATTATTTCAAATCGCCGGACGGTCTGTACGAATACGATATTAAAACCAAGTTCCGGAAAACACTGGTTAGTAATGCGATTTTTGGTTATTCTATGGAATATCGTTATCCAAACATCAACATAAATGGAGGGTTGCTCTACTTTTTAACTCAGAAAAGTGACTCCTGTTTTATGGCTAATAAGTTGTATACGATGAATTTGGTCACCAAGGAGATCAAAAAACTCAATGTCACCGGTAGTCCTGTAGCCTTTGGCAACAATTATCTGTTGACGTGCGGTTCGAGTATGGTGCTCAAGTCACTCAAGAGTGATGCTTTCGTTCCAATAGATTCTTTTTCCCATGGTGCACTTTCTAGGGATGAATCTAAGGTGATTTACATCAAAGATGAACCGAAAGTAGAGAGGTGGGATCAAACCGAAAGCAACTATTGAAAGGTATGGTGTTAAAAATTGACTTACTATGCGTGACAGGCGATTTGTGACGGAGCATCGGGGTGGACCATTGACTAAGGAACAGCATTGGAAGTTGATGTTATGGTCCGTTTCGTGTGTGGAGCATGTGCTGGATCTTTATGGTTTACAGATCCCTGAGCGGATATTGCAGGCACAACAGGTGGGCCGGGCATGGGTTGCCGGTGAGGCATCTGTGGGTGATGCGCGGAAGGCTTCGGTCGACATGCTTGCTTTCGCCAGGGAACTCACCAGTCCGGTACAGATCGCTTTGGTTCGCGCTACGGGGCATGCCGTTGCTACGGCACATATGGCGGATCATTCGATGGGTGGTGCGTTGTATGCGATAAAAGCTGTAAATTGCGCTGGTAAATCGATGGATGAGGAGCGGAGCTGGCAGATAGAGCAGTTGCCCTTGGAAGTCAGGGATTTTGTGCTGGAAGTGATGCAACTGAAGGCCAAGCATTTTAGAATGAAATAATATATGGAACCGAGATTTGAAGTTTTAAAGGAAAAGATATTGGTTGGCAAACGAATGGACATGTGTTTCGCCGATTTAAAAACGTATGAATTGTGGCACAGTTTCATGCCAATCAAGCATCTGATAACCAATCAGGTTGGAGAAGAAATGTATTCGGTTGAAGTGTATCGTCGTGATTTTTTCAGGAATTATGATGAAAAGTCATTTTTTCAGAAATGGGCGGCAGTGGAAGTGGCTGGTTTTGAAGATGTCCCTGAAATTTTTGAAACACAGATTGTGCCCAATGGTTTGTATGCTGTTTTCACCCATAAGGGAAGTTACTTGAACGCGCCGGATACCTATCATTTCATCTTTCACGAATGGTTGCCTTTCGCGGATTTTTTATTGGATGATAGGCCACACTTTGCAGTGATGGAAGAGAAATACAAAGGGGAGAATGTGGATTCGGAAGAGGAAATCTGGATACCGGTTCGAAAATTATAAATAGATCTATGTCACATCAGGAAGCTTCAGTAAAATCCATACTTTTTGCCTTATTGGCCAATTTTGGCATCGCGGTCACCAAGACCGTTGCCGCTGTAATTACGGGTTCAGGCGCCATGTTGGCAGAATCCATCCATTCCTTTGCTGATTGCGGCAATCAGGGTTTGCTGTTTTTGGGGCTGAACGCATCCAAAAAACTGCCCGATGTCAAACATCCGCTGGGACATGGCAAAGCAATTTATTTTTGGTCGTTTATCGTAGCGCTGATGTTGTTCAGCATGGGTGGCTTGTTTTCCATGTATGAGGGCATTCATAAGCTTAGTTCGCACGAAGGACTTAAAAGCCCCATAATTGCCATTGTGGTTCTTTCATTTAGCATTTTGCTGGAAGGGGCCTCGCTTTATGGGTGTTTGACGCAAATCAAGAAATTGAAACACGCCAATACCCTTTGGAAGTGGGTTCGTACTACTCGGAACAGCGAATTGGTTGTAGTATTGGGCGAAGATGTTGCAGCATTGATGGGCCTTTTCTTTGCATTGATCGCTGTTGTATTATCGATGATTACGGGAAATCCATTGTATGATGCCATCGGTAGTATAGGTATCGGTGTTTTGCTGATTATCGTTTCATTCTTTATAGCGCTGAAAGTCAAAGGATTGCTTATCGGTCAAAGTGCAGATGAAGAGACGGTTTCTGCTATTGAAGCCTTTTTAAACGAACGACCTGAGATAGAAAAAGTACTGAACCTGATTACATTGCAATTGGGACCTCAAGTCATGGTTGCAGTCAAGATTAAAATGATTAAAACGGAAACCACGCTCCAGCTAATTCAAAACATCAATGCCTGTGAAGCGGGTTTGAAAAAATTGAATCCTTCTATTACATGGGCGTTTTTTGAACCGGATATTGAAAAGTAATCATTTAAAACGACCTTAAGTGAATCCTATGAAGCTTTGGAAATTATTGGTTTTTCTTACTTGTTTCAATTTGGTTCCTGCTTTATTTGCAGCTGAACCCGTCGATTTGCGATGTGGTTTCCGGGAAAACCCGGTGGGAATGGATGTTCAGAATCCCGATTTGAGTTGGACGATTCAAACGAATCCGGAGCAGCGGGGTGTGAAACAGACGGCTTATCAGATTCTGGTAGCATCAACTCCCGAATTGCTCCGTCAAGACATGGGTGATTTGTGGAATTCAGGAAAAGTGCGTTCCGATAAAATGGGGCAAATTCGTTATTCGGGTAAACCGTTGGTTTCGAGCAGGTCCTGCTATTGGAAAGTTCGGATTTGGGATGAAGGTGGGCGCTTGTCCAATTGGAGTTCGGATGCGTTTTGGATTGCTGGGATTCTGAATGAAAACGATTGGAAAGCCAAATGGATTTCGGCTGCTGGTGCGGAAAAATTTGCCCGAAACTATCGATCGGCCCGATCGGATTTCAACTTAAGGCAGGAATTGCAGGAAATGAGGAAAAATTGGGTGGATCCAAAGGAGCCGAACTATTCGTCCATGCTGTTGCACAAGGAATTCTCGGTCGAGAAAAAGTTGGTGAAGGCGGTGATGCATGTCTGTGGATTGGGGCATTATGAATTGACGCTCAATGGCAGAAAAGTGGGTGATTACCTATTGGCTCCGGGTTGGTCGGATTACCGTAAAACGGTTTTATACGACAGTTACGATGTGACGTCGCAGTTATCGGAGGGTTCGAACGCGATTGGTCTTTTCCTTAGCAATGGGATGTATAATATTCAGCCGGATTCCATTCGGTATGTCAAATTTCTGAATTCCAACGGACAGTTGAAAGCTAAAGCGCAATTGCACTTGGAGTATTCGGATGGATCTGTCAGGCAGTTGATTACGGATGAATCCTGGCATGTTTCCCCAGGTCCGGTGACGTATATGAACGAATTCGGCGGAGAAGATTTTGATGCAAGGCTTAATCCGGAAGGTTGGGATAAGACGGGTTTTCGTGCGGATAATCGATGGACTACGGCAATTGTAATGCAGGAAACGGCTGCCCAATTGAAGGGCTTGTCCAGTGCCGCACCTCCCATCAAGGTTATTGAAACATTGAAGCCCATAAAGATAAACAAGTTGAATTCAACGTTGTGGGTCTATGACCTAGGTCAGAATGCCTCGATGATGCCCTCCATTCGAGTTCATGGGGCAACGGGATCTTCGGTGCGAATAACCCCTGCTGAACTGTTGAAACCCGATGGAACGGTGGATCGAGCTTCGGCCACACAAGATGGGATTCGACCGGCGTGGTGGCAATATACTTTGGCTTCACAGGAGACAGAAACTTGGTTTCCGAAATTCTTTTATCAGGGTTGCCGGTATTTGCAGGTGGAGTTGAGTCCTGCTTTGGGCGATACGGTTTTACCGGTAGTGGAAGAACTGACCGGAAAGGTGGTTCATTCCTCTGCAACGCCAATCGGTGCCTTTCAGTGTTCCAATAAGTTGTTCAATCAAATATATGAATTGGTTCGTTGGGCTCAGCGGAGCAATATGATGAGCGTGATGACAGACTGTCCGGCTCGGGAGAAAATGGGTTGGTTGGAGCAATACCACTTGAATGGGCCTTCGTTGCGCTACAATTTTGATTTGTTGAATCTTTTCGGAAAAAGCATGAACGACATGTCCGATGGGCAACTCGAAGATGGTTTTGTACCCAACATCGCTCCGGAATTGTTTCATGCAGGTGCTGAAATCAGGAACAATGGCTTCCGAAATTCACCGGAATGGGGGAGTTCGTTCATTCTGGTTCCCTGGCAACAATACCTGTTTTCGGGCGATGTGTCGTTGATTCGGACGTATTACGATAGAATGAAGCGGTATCTGTCCTTTCTTGACGGAATGGCTCAGGATAACATTTTGAACGTTGGTTTGGGGGACTGGTATGACATTGGCCCGAAACCGGCTTGGGGGTCGCAATTGACACCGGTCGCTTTTACCGCTACGGTGATTTATTTCTACGATTACCAGGTGATGGCGCAAATGGCTTCATTGCTTGGTAAAACAGAAGATGTGCAAGAATTTTCAAAAAAATCGGAAGCAATTAAAAAGGCTTTCAATGCGAAATTTTTCGATCAGGCAAAGGGCATCTATTCAACCGGTTCCAATACGACTCAAGCCATGCCCTTGTTTTTTGGATTGGCTGAACCGCAACATCGGAAAAGGCTGGCGGACACGCTGGTCGCCGATATTCGTGGCCGCGGAAACGCTTTTAACTCGGGTGAAGTGGGGTATCGTTTTCTGCTGAAAGCATTGGCTATGGAAGGACATTCTGACTTGATTTACGATATGAACAATCAGTCGGAGAAGCCTGGATATGGGTATCAAATCAAAAAAGGGGCGACATCGCTGACGGAAAAGTGGGATGCAAGTGTGGGTAGTTTTGGTTCTCAGAACCATTTCATGTCCGGTCAAATCAACGAGTGGTTTTTTAGTGATTTGCTCGGAATAGGGGTGGATCCAACCGGTGCTGGGTTTAGAAAGATTATCCTGCATCCGATGGTGGTTGGGGATTTGAGTTGGGTCAAAGGATCGTATCTATCTGTCAGTGGGTTGATTACCACTTCTTGGAAAAAAGCGGATGGGGTGTTTACTTTGGATGTCTCCATCCCTGCGAATACAAGTGCTACGGTATATGTTCCGGCAACAAATGAAGCCGCTGTCATGGAGGGTGCCAGTGTGGCAAAACGAGCCAAGGGCGTCAAGTTCTTGCGAATGGAATCCGGATGTGCTTTGTTTGAGGTGGTCTCAGGTAAGTATCATTTTATATCTAAATAGCATATGAAACACTTTGAAACTAACTGGAAATCGAGCGATGGACTGACGCTGTTTGCACAGGGTTGGGAACCGGATGACACGCCCTTGAAAGCGGTGGTTTGTCTGGTACATGGCATTGGTGAGCATACTGGACGTTATGCGCATGTGGCAGAAGCGTTTGGCAAAGAGGGCTATGCCTTGTTGACGGCTGATTTGCGTGGTCACGGAAAGTCGGAAGGGATTCGAGGGCATGCTTCGTCCATTGAGGTTTTGATGCAGGATGTGGATGTATTGTTGGAAGAGGCTTCGAAACGTTATCCCGGTGTGCCGGTGGTTTTATATGGTCACAGCTTGGGTGGTATTTTGGCCTTGCATTATGGGCTGAAGCGGAAGCCTGAAGTCAAGGGGGTTTTGGTAACGAGTCCTGCATTGCACTCGTCGCTGGAACAGCAAGCAATCAAAGTGCTGGCTGCAAAGGTTTTGGGCGCTTTGGTTCCAAAAATGACCATCGCCAGTGGATTGGATGTGGATGCCATTTCTCACGATTTGGAAGTCGTAAAGGCATACAACAACGACCCGTTGGTGCACGATCGGATTTCAGTAGGTTTGGGGAAGGTTTTGCTGGAGGTTTGCCGCTATAATCTGGATCATGCAGTGGAATTTCCACTACCCTTGTTGTTGATTCACGGGAAGGAAGATGCCATCGCTTTTCCAAGCAGCAGCATTGAGTTCGGTGAACCACTCCTAGGCCGAGCAAAGCTGGTTTTGTGGGAGGGAGGCTACCATGAATTGCATAATGAGCCGTTCAAGAAGAAGGTCTTCAAAACCATGACTGATTGGATGAATGCTCTATAAGTAAAAACAAATTTTTTTGACCCGGTTTCAGGCTTTGGAACCGGGTTTTTTTGTGCCAAAAAATGTTTTAAAACACAAATTTCAGCCTTTTTTACAACTGACAAAAAGGCTATCTTTGACATCTAAGCACAGAACAGCACAGTATAGGACAGTATCTGGGCGATCTAACTAAAAATCAAACTAAAAACACAAGTGGCAGGATGAATAAATCGATTTTTTTTGCGTTCACATTGTTGATTTTGGTTGGTTCAGCCATCCAATTAAACGCTGCTTCCAATTGGAAAACGGGTATTGTTACAGACGAGTTTGTATTCACCAAATCAGCCTTTCCTGAAAGTCATGGGGCGACTATTGCGGAAACGCCCGATGGACTTGTTGTTGCATGGTTTGGTGGCATGAAGGAGCGGTATAAGGACGTTTGCATTTATGTGAGCAAGCGCTCCGACAACCAATGGACAGAGCCTGTTAAAGTAGCAGACGGGAAGCTAAATGACAGTATTCGTTGGGCGTGTTGGAATCCGGTATTATATCAAATTCCTGGCGGAGACTTGTTGCTTTTTTATAAAATTGGGCCGAATGTGGCCGGTTGGACAGGCTGGATGAAGCGTTCTGCAGATCATGGAAAAACATGGGGTTCAGCCATCGCGTTGCCCGAAGGGTATTTGGGGCCGATCAAGAATAAGCCAGTGCTGATTGGCAACCAACTGTTTTGCCCTTCCAGTACGGAGAAGGATGGCTGGAAAGTGCATTTTGAAACAACTTCGGACGGAGGGAATACCTGGTCGAAAATTGGTCCCATCAACGACGGTAAAACCTGGAACACCATTCAGCCATCCATTTTGATGCATGCGGACGGGAAGTTGCAAATCGTTTGCCGTACCCGCAACAGGAGTATTGGTTCGGCATGGTCTTCTGATAAAGGTAAAACCTGGTCTGATTTTGAAGCATTGAATTTGCCCAACAACAATTCGGGTACGGACGCAGTGACGCTGCAGGATGGCAGGCAATTGCTGGCTTACAACCATGTGTTGCCTCCCAATAAGGAAGCCAAAGGGCCTCGAACGCCTTTGAATGTGGCAGTTTCCAAGGATGGAAAGAATTGGTACGCATCGCTCGTACTGGAAGATTCTCCCATCAGCCAGTATTCGTATCCATCTGTGATTCAGTCGGCTGACGGCATGGTGCATATTGTGTACACTTGGAGGCGGGAACGAGTAAAATATGTGAAGATTGACCCCTCCAAGTTGGAAATGGTGCCAATAAAGAAAGGACTTTGGCCGGGAACGAAAACGGCTGTGGTTAAAACAGAAGATCCTACCCGATATCGGATTTCAGTCTGTGATTGGATGCTCTTGAAACGTCAAAAACTGGGTGCCATTTCGTTGGCCAGGGTGATTGGATGCGATGGTTTGGAACTTGATATGGGCCCGTTGGGTAAACGTCCGACGTTTGAAAACGCATTGAAGGATTCGGCGGTGCTCATGCAGTTTAAAAAAGAAGCCAATGATGTCGGCATCAAGTTCAGCTCCATTGCAATGTCTGGTTTTTATGCTCAGTCGCTGGCAAAACGGGAGGATTACATCACACCCATACAGGATTGCATCGATTTGATGAAGAAACTGAATGTTAAGGTCGGATTCCTGCCTTTGGGTGTGGAAGGGGACTTGGCAAAGAATCCGGAACTGAAGCCTGAATTGGTGAAAAGACTTAAAGTGATTGGTCAGATGGCTGAAAAGGCAGGTGTGGTGATGGGCATTGAAACGGCATTGGATGCTACCGCAGAAAAGGCGTTGCTCAAGGAAATCGGCAGCAAGGGCATCAAGATTTATTTCAACTTCCAAAATCCGTTGGTAGCCGGAAGGGATTTGATCAAGGAGATGAACATTTTGGGCATTCAGAATATTTGCCAGATTCATTGCACCAACACGGACAAGTTCTGGTTGGAAAAAGACCCGCAGATAAATATGGCGGCTATTAAGAAGGCGCTGGACAAGATGGGATATTCGGGTTGGCTGGTGATGGAACGTTCCAGGGATGCCAATGATGGAAGGAATGTAAAGGGGAATTACGGTGCCAACGCCAGGTATCTGAAATCGATTTTTCAACCGGAATAAAGTGCTTGAATGAAAAACAAGTATGGTTTGATTCATAAATTGAGTAACCGAGGGAAGTTCGTACGGATTTCCCTTCTTTGGTGTTTTGGATTGCTTTTTTTTAATCTGCAGGCTGCCGAAATTTGGGTTTCGCCTGATGGGCTGGATGCAAATTCTGGTACTTCCCTGCAACCCAAAGCGACACTGAAAGGAGCATTGCGTCAAGCTCGTGAACTTCGTCGATTAAACGATGCATCTGTAAAAGAGGGTATTGTAGTTTGGATGCACGGGGGCTCCTACGAATTGGTGGGACCGGTTTTTTTGAGACCAGAGGATTCTGGAACGGCTGAAAGTCCGACGATAATAAGGGCTGTTTCCGGTGAAATCCCGATTCTGAGCGGTGGAAGGTACGTAACTGGCTGGAAAAAAGTTGGCAAACTACCTGGTTTGCCGAAAGCGGCTGTTGGAAATGTTCTTGTGGCCGAATTGCCTTTGGTCAATGGTAATGTGCCTGAATTCAGGCAATTGTGGGTGAACGGTAGGAAGGCGGTTCGTGCGCGGGATATCCATGATGATGTGCTTCCACGCATTCTTAGCTGGAATAAGAAAATAGGTTCGTTGGGAATTCCTTCGGAATGGGTCAGGCGGTTCTCGGAGAAGGGTTCGGCCGGAAAGAAGAGCATTGAGAATGGATTTCGGAAACCGCAATCGATGGAATTGGTTTTGCATCAGATGTGGGCCATCGCCAACTTGCGGGTACGGGGAATGCAGGAAAAAGGCGATACTGTTTTTGTTACGTTTCAGCAACCTGAAGTCCGAATTCAGGCGGAGCATCCCTGGCCGTCGCCAATGACGGCGGATTCGGTACGTTCGCCATTTTTTATGACAAACGCGCTGGAGTTTTTGGATGAGCCTGGTGAATGGTATCTGGAGGACGGGAAATTGTATTATTGGCCACTCAACGGCGAAGATTTGAAAAAAGTGGTTTTTCCAGTCTTGGAAAATCTAGTCACGGCTTCCGGTACGCTGGATGCACCCGTGGCTTTTGTTCGTTTTGAAGGAATCACCTTTGCCCATACCACTTGGATGCGCCCGTCGTTGTTGGGGCATGTGACTTTGCAGGCAGGTATGTATCTGCTGGACGGTTATAAGTTGCGTCCGCCTGGAACGCCGGAAAATCCGAATAAAGGACTGGATAATCAGGCATTTTTGGGTAGACCGGAGGCGGCGGTTTCTATGAAGGGGGTTCACAATACTGCTTTCGTAAAGTGTCAATTTGTACGTTTGGGTGGAAGTGGTTTGGATTATGTGGATGCAAGTTCCATGGATCTAGTTCAGGGTTGCTTGTTTGAAGACATCGGTAGCAATGGCATTCAGTGCGGGCGTTTCAATGCGTCAGGTATGGAAGCGCATTTGCCGTACAACCCGTCCGATGAACGCGAACTATGCAGCCAATTGACAATTCGAAATAACCTGATTACCAATGTGTCCAACGATGATTGGGGTACGGTAGGCATAGCTGCCGGATATGTTCGAGGCATCCGGATGGAACACAACGAGGTTTCAGAAGTGTCCTATTCTGGCATCAGTCTAGGTTGGGGCTGGCAGAAAGCCAACAATTGCATGCGAGATAATATTCTGGAAGCCAATTATATACACCATTACGGCAAGCATATGTACGACGTGGCCGGCATCTATACGCTTTCGCCTCAACCCAAAAGTTTTGTGATGGAGAATGCGGTGGATAGCATTTACCACCCAATTTATGTGCACGATCCAAACCATTGGTTCTACCTCTATACGGACGAAGGCTCTTCGTTCATCACCGTGAAAAACAACTGGTGCCCCTCGGTGAAATTTTTGCAGAATGCGAACGGGCCTGGGAATGTTTGGGAGAACAACGGACCGATGGTGGCCGATTCCATTCGAATCAAGGCCGGATTGGAGCCAGAATACCGATATTTGAAAACGTTGAGAAACTGATGCGAAAGACCAATTATTACCTGAACGACCTTTTGGACATAGCTGCGGATTCCGAGGCCTGTGTCTGGCGTGCGTGCAAACCAACGGCAGCAGCGGTGGTGAATGGGGATGTATTGTTGACGATTCCTTTTCAGAAATATTTGCCAGGAAACGAATTGTATGTGGATGCTCAGGTTGCACGTAAGGAATCCATTTTTCGATTGCGTGCCTACGGTTCAGAGATTTTGCGTTTGTCCATTGGCTTTGGGGAAGCGATTTTGGAGGCATCCTTGATGCTGGATTTGAGAGAGGATTTGGTACAGACGCCCCTGTCAGTTCAAAAAAACGACTTGGAATGGCTGGTACTGGACGAGGTTGGTTCATTGCGGGCTCGTGTGAATTTTACACCCCTTCCCATTGATTTCTGGAGCAATTTGTTGCCGGCTCCTGAAGAAACGTTTGATGTCGTTTTTTATCCGGAAGCAGGCAAAGAGCTGCGAATCAGTGCATACGATCAGTTTCAGCCGAACAGGCACGACGCCATGGCCTTGGCTTTTGTGGAAGAAGGCGGCTCTAAGAAACGAGCTACGATGTCGTTTCATGCTGAACCCGACGAATGTTTTGCCGGAACCGGCGAACGCTTTGCCAAAATGGATTTGTCCGGAAGGACTTTTCAGTTGGAAAACCAGGATGCGCAGGGGGTGAACAATCCGCGGGCGTACAAAAACATACCTTTTTATTTGTCCAGCCGGAATTACGGCGTTTTCGTCCATACTTCCGCCTTTACCAAACTCTCGCTGGCCGACCAGTCCACTCGATCCTCACAGATGGTGGTGGAGCAGTCGTTGCTGGACGTTTTTTTGATGGGCGGCCAAACGCCTGAGCGCGTGCTTTTCAATTACCGAAGTCTGACCGGTTTTCCGACGACGTTGCCGGTGTGGAGCTACGGCATTTGGATGAGCCGGATGACGTATTTCTCCGAGGAGGAGGTGAACGGCATTTGCGATCGGTTAAGAAGTGAAGACTTTCCTTGCGATGTGATTCATTTGGATACGGGTTGGTTCCGCACAGATTGGCTTTGTGAATGGAAATTCAACGAAGAACGTTTTCCGGATCCGGCTGCTTTTTTGAAACGCCTCAAAGACAACGGTTTCCGTGTAAGCCTATGGCAATTGCCCTACGTGGCCGAAGGGGCGGCGCAATTGCAGGAAGCGTTGGAAAATAAGTACATAGCCACCAATAAAAACCGCATTTCCGGCGGATCGAATTTCAGCACGACCGATTATGCCGGAACCATTGATTTCAGCAGTGAGAATGCGACTACGTGGTACCAGGGTTTGTTGAAGAATTTGTTGGATATGGGTGTGGTCTGCATCAAGACGGATTTTGGTGAGGATATTCATATGGATGCCGCGTACGAAAACGCCACGCCGGAAATGTTGCATAACTTGTATCCGCTGTTGTATCAGAAGGCGGCTTGGGAAGTGACCAAACAAGTGACTGGCGAGGGTATTGCTTGGTCGCGTTCAGCCTGGGCAGGAAGCCAGCGCTTTCCTTTGCATTGGGGCGGCGATGCGGCTTGTTCGTGGGACGGCATGGCCGGTTCGCTCAAGGGTGGTCTACATCTCGGACTTTCTGGTTTCGGATTTTGGAGCCACGATGTACCGGGTTTCCATGGAGTGCCCGATTTCATGAATTCTGTCGTTTCGGACGAACTCTATGTGCGATGGACCCAGTTTGGTGTTTTCAGCTCGCATTTGAGGTATCATGGGACGTCAAAGCGGGAGCCGTATCGTTTTCCGAACATAAGTTCGATTGTAAGGCGTTGGTTTAAATTGCGGTATGTGTTAATTCCGTATTTGCTGGAGGTGGCGAAGCAAGTGACCCACAGCGGATATCCGGTTTTACGGGCCATGTTGTTGCAATGTCCGGACGATAAGGTGGCAAGGCATCTAGACGATCAATATTTTTTGGGAAGTGATTTTTTGGTGGCGCCGGTGATGAATGCTTTGAATAAACGGGATGTTTATTTACCTGAGGGTAAATGGGTGAATCTGTTTACTGGTGAACGAAATATTGGCCCTTGTTGGCTTCGCAATTTTGAATGCCCGCTGAAGGACATGCCGGTGTGGGTGCGGGAAGGAGCGTCCATCCCCGTTTACCCAGAATCGGTAGCTTGTACCGACGAAATGGATTTCTCGAAAGTGATCCAATTACCTATTGATGAAACTTTTAAAGGTGTCGACAAGTCGGTTTTGGCCGGTTTGCTTAACGAATGAAGTGTTACGAACATGCATCAAAAAATGATTTTCGAATGAATACCTGGAAAACAAACTGGGCGCAGTCCAAACAAAACTACATCGACTGGTGGGCCGGCAAAGGCACGGTAATCACCATGTGGGAAGCTTGCAAGAGTGATCCGCACTTGGTCGTTCCTGAACCTCCGAAGTTCCAATCGCTGGAGCAGCTTTGGTTCGATCCGGCTTATCGGGCGGATACCATTCATCATTTTCTGGCAAACAGCTCGTTGAAAGGCGATATCCTACCTGTTGCCAACACCCAGTTGGGACCTGGTTCGATGGCTGCCATTTTGGGCGCATCGCTGGAAGCCAAGGAAGATACCATTTGGATTCGTCACAACGAGGGATTTGACGGTACGTTGAAGCTGGATCCTGAAAATGCATGGTGGAAGCTGCATTTGGATTTGCTAAAGGCTTGCAAAGCCAAGTCGCAAGGACAGTATTATGTGGGTTGCCCGGACATCATGGAAGGTTTGGATGTGCTGGCTTCCATCCGTGGCAACGATTCGGTGCTGATGGACATGATGTTGGATCCGGATGGATTGGAAGAACAGGTCAAGCAGGTCAATGCGCTGTATTTCGAGGTATTCGACCAAATTTACGACGTCATACGTGAAGGCGACGAGATGGCATTCTGCTACTTTTCCATCTGGGCTCCTGGCAAATGCTCCAAGTTCCAGTCGGACATTTCGGTCATGATTTCGGAAGAGGACTTTAGAAGGTTTGTGCAACCTTATTTGAGGGAACAGTGCCAAAAGATACCGTATAGCCTCTACCATTTGGACGGTGTGGATGCCATCCGTCATTTGGATGCGGTGTTGGAAATTGAAGAATTGAAAGCAGTGCAATGGACACCAGGTTATGGGCAACCGCAAGGTGGAAACGCGTGTTGGTTTGAAATGTACAACAAGATCAAGGCTGCCGGTAAATCGGTGATTCCTTGTTGGGTTGGATTGGACGAACTGAAACCTTTGCTGGAAGAAGTTGGGCCTGAAGGCTTGAACATTGAGATGGACGTCCAAACAGAACAAGAATTTGAACAAGCTTTGCGCATAGCGGAGGCATTTAACTATCAATCATGAAGGTATTTGGCATTCTCGAAGCACTCGACCTTTGGGTCATTGGAGTCTATTTTGTCATTCTGATCGGTATCGGCCTATGGGTGAGCTATCAGGAGAACAAGAAAAAAAGTGAGAACTTGTTTTTGGCAGGGCGTTCGCTGGGTTGGGTTTCCATCGGAATGAACATGTGGGGAACGAATGTGGGCCCGTCCATGCTCATCACACTGGCCAGCAGTGGCTTCATGACGGGTATTGTGACTGGAAACTACTCTTGGTACGCTTTTGTTTTCATCTTTTTGCTGGCTTTTGTATTTGGACCTCGTTATTTGGGGGCCAATGTTCAGACCTTGCCCGAATACATGGGCAAGCGGTTCGGGGATTCCACCCGCAACATGCTGGCTTGGTACACCATCATCACCATCCTGATTTCCTGGCTGGCGTTGACGTTATTTGCTGGTGGCATCCTGATTGGTCAGATTCTGCACATCCCAATGTGGGAATCGGTGATCGGTCTGGTGTTGATTTCGGGTTTGTTTGCCGTAGCCGGAGGACTCAAAGCCATTGCTTCCACCAATGTGTTTCAAATGACGCTGCTTATTTTGGTTTCAGCCATGCTGGTCATTGTCGGCTTGGTAAAGGTGGGCGGTTTCAGTGGGTTGTATGCTCAGACACCGCCTGAAATGTGGAATTTGTTTCAGCCGAACAATTCGCCCGATTATCCCTGGCTGGCCATTTTGTTGGGTTATCCCATCATGGGGGTATGGTTCTGGTGTACGGACCAATCGATGGTGCAATCGGTGCTGGGGGCCAAAGACCTCAAAACCGGTCAGCGTGGCGCCAATTTCTGTGGTTGGCTGAAAGTGTTGGATGTGCCTTTGTTCATTTTACCTGGCATTATTTGTTGGGTCTTGTTCCGCAACGAGGTGACGAATCCGAACGAAGCTTACATCACGATGGTGACCAAGTTGTTTCCCCCTGGTTTGATCGGCGCCATTATCATTACGATGCTGGCCGCCATGGTTTCCACCATCGGATCGGCCTTGAACTCGTTAAGTACAGTGTTCACCATGGATATTTATGTGAAGAAGTACAAACCGGAAGCATCGCGCAACGATATTGTTCGGATAGGCCGGATCGTAACGGTAGTCGGTGCACTTCTTGCCATCGCGCTCACCATGGGCATCGACAGCATCAAGGGCATCAAACTGTTTGACGTTTTTCAGTCCATTCTGGGCTTTATCGCACCGCCAATGACGGTGGTGTTTCTGTTTTCAGTGCTTTGGAAAAAAACGACTACCAAGGCGGTGAATCTGGTGCTGAGTGTAGGTTCCTTGTTCAGTCTGGGCATCGGCGTGATGTATTTATGGGTATTTCCGCCGGCTCAGGGTTACTATTGGCCACATTTCATGATGCTGTCTTTCTTGATTTTCTGTGTGGAGTCTGTGTTTTGTTTTGTCGTGACATTAGTAGATAAAAAAGGTCAGGACCAGAGTCAGAACACCTTGAAACCCATAAAGTTCAAGACCGATGGTTTTACTCGATGGATGTGGATTATCTTTGTTTTGGTGATGATTGGGCTTTATCTCTTTTTCAACGGACATTGATCGATGGACAAACGAATTTTTAGCCTCGTACTTTTGCTTGTTTTGCTCCTATCTGGGTTGCAGGCGGCAGAGATTTGGGTTTCCCCGAAGGGAAGTGATGGAAATCCGGGTACTCATGTGTTGCCGAAAGCAAGTTTGCAGGCTGCATTGAGGCAGGCTAAGGAATTGCGGAGGCTGAACGATGCTTCTGTGGCTGGCGGAATTCATGTGATCATGCTTGGCGGAAGGTATGCTATGTATGAAACGTTGTTGATGACGCCGGAGGATTCTGGTACTCCGTCGAGCCCGACCACGGTTGAGGCCGCTGCAGGTGAAAAGCCGGTATTAAGTGGCGGTGTGGCGGTAACGGATTGGAAAAAAGTGAAAGGTTCCGTACCCGGTTTGAGCAAAGGCTTGAACGTTTGGGTGGCTGATGTACCTCTTTTTTCAGGTCGTAAATTTGATTTCCGTCAGGTTTGGGTGAACGGTGCGAAGGCCGTCGTAGCGGCCAATACAACGGAAAACGACATGTTGCGAATACTTGGTTTTAATGCAAAAAATAGGACTATTCGCGTACCGATGAAAGCTTTGTCGAGTTTTGTAAAACCATCTGATATAGAGCTTTTTATTCATCAAATGTGGGCAACGGCGGTGCTTAGGATTTCCTTCGTCCAGCAATTAAACGGGGAGGCCGTCTTGACGTTTCAAGAACCTGAATCCACCATCGAATTCGAGCATCCATGGCCACCGCCAGTGATTTCAGCCAAGGGGAATTCACCTTTTATGCTGCAACGCGCTATTGAATTCTTGGATACGCCTGGTGAATGGTATCACGACCGTTCGTTGGGAAAATTGTATTATATCCCAAGAATGGGAGAAGACCTGTTGAAGGCTGAAGTGTTGGTTCCGGCACTGGAAACGTTGGTGAATGTCGAGGGTACGCCAGAACGTCCTGTACACGATGTGATCTTTAAAGGCATCACGTTTGCGCATAGCACTTGGATGCGACCTGCGCGTCAGGGCGATGTGCCTCTGCAGGCTGGCATGTTTATTTTAGACGCTTATAAATTGCAGGTTCCAGGAACGCCAGACAAGGCAACGCTGGAGAATCAAGCCTGGGTTGGCCGTCAACCGGCTGCTGTCATGCTTAAAAACGTGCATCATACTGCTTTTCAAGAATGCTCTTTCATTCACACAGGTGCTTCCGGATTGGATTATTTGTACGGTTGCAACCTGGATCGGGTAGAGGGCTGCCTGTTTAAAGACATTGCAGGAAACGGGTTGGTCATTGGCAAATTTTCTGACCCTTCTGTCGAAGCGCATTTGCCCTACGATCCTACCGATAAGCGTGAGCTGGTTCAGAACACGATGGTAAGCAACAATCTGGTGGATGACGCCGCCAACGAATACTGGGGTTGCTGCGGCATGATAGCTGGTTATGTGCGCGGGGTCACTTTTGAACACAATGAATTGCGGAACTTGTCGTATACCGGCATCAGTGTGGGTTGGGGTTGGACACGCACCATCAACTGCATGCGGAACAATACGATTCACGCCAATCTCGTGCACGATTTTGGCAAACACAATTACAGTTGCGGCGGAATTTATACCTTGTCGGCGCAACCAGGAACGATGATCACTGAAAATTGCATTTATGGTGTTCCAGTCCTTGATTATGCACACGATACCACGGATTATCGAATTTACCTGGATGAAGCCAGTTCGTACATGGTGGTTAAAAACAACTGGACAGACAAGGCCAAGTTTGGTTTCAATCAAACTGGTTTAATTCAATTTGAGAACAATGGGCCTCAGGTTTCGACCGAAATCAAGAAACATGCTGGACTTGAACCAAAATACCAACAATCAAAATAACACACCTATGAGAAAACTGCTTTTAATCGTGCTATTGGCACTTCCTTGTCTTTCTGTTGTAGCTGAAAATGCTACCTGGATTTGGTATCCTGGCGATTATGAGATTTGGTTGGGAAACGATCTGCAAAACCGTCGTACCGAACGGGGCACGTTTTTCCCGCCATTTTGGAAAGTGGACACGCATTATCCCATGGTGGAGTTTTCCACCGAAGTCAATCCGACTGAGGATGAGACTATTACGATTCGGGCTGAAGGCAAATACAATGTGAAGCTGGACGGAAAGTTTCAGCAGGGCATGCCTTCCACACTGGTGATTCCAGCTGGAAAGCATGCGCTCAACATCAAGGTTTTTTGTTTGGATCGCGTGCCTGCGCTTTTTGTGGATGGAAAGACCATTCAGACCGGTCCTGGTTGGAAGACCACGTTTGAGGATAAGGAATGGATCGATGAGTCTGGAAAGGCTTCCGACAAATCGGGTACCATCTACATGCCGGCAGGCAGTTGGAATTTCAATTTGCCTGAGAATGCGCCCTCCAAATTCAAACTGCCTACTCTGCCGATGTCACCGATCAAAACGGAAGCCATCAAAAACGGCATTTTGGTTGATTTTGGCAAGGAAACCATGGGCTTTCCTTATTTCCATGGTTTGACCGGCAAAGGTACGATCAAGGTTTTCTACGGAGAATCGAGGGAAGAAGCGTTGGATGTGGTTGACGGCGTTCTGACCGATGACGTGGAAGCCGATGCCTCGGTTTCAACCGATTTGCTTTTGACGGATTCAAAAGCTTTTCGCTACCTGTACATCGAAACAGTTGGCGATTTGACGATAGGTAGTGTGGACATGAAGTACGAATTCAGCCCCCAAGATTACAAAGGTTCGTTCAAATGCAGCGATACCTTGATCAACCGTATTTGGAACATTTCGGCCTATACCTTGCAACTGACAACGCGTGAATTCTTTATCGACGGCATCAAACGCGATCGCTGGGTCTGGTCTGGAGACGCCTATCAGAGCTACCTGATGAATTATTACCTGTTTTACGATTCGAAGACGGTTCAGCGTACGCTTCAGTTGTTGCGGGGAAAAGATCCTGTGACCGGACACATCAACACCATCATGGATTATTCCTTCTATTGGTTTCTGGGACTGTACGATTACTACATGTATACGGGTGACAAGGAATTCATCCGGTTGATGTATCCGCGAATGGAATCCTTGATGCAATGGGTTCTTGCCAGAAGGAACAGCCGTGGTTTGCTCGAAGGTCAAGCCGGAGACTGGCTTTTCATCGACTGGACCGATGGCCCGATGGACAAAAAGGGTGAAGTTAGTTTTGAACAGTTGCTCTATTGCAGAAGCTTGGAAACCATGGCATTATGCGCCGATTTAATGGATAGGCCAGCAGACAGGCAGAAATATGCTGACATGGCATTGAATGTGAAAACCATCCTGATGAAGGAATTCTGGGACAAAGGAAAAAGCGCTTTCGTCCACAACAAAGTGAATGGCGTGTCCGACGGAACGGTGACGCGTTATACCAACATGTTTGCGATCTTTTTCAATTATCTGACCGAAAAGCAGAAGGACGGAGTTAAGGATAAGGTGATTCTGAACAACAACATTATGAAGATTTCCACGCCTTATATGCGTTTTTACGAACTGGAAGCCATGTGCACCATGGGCGAAACCAATTATGTGATGCAAGAAATGCGCAATTATTGGGGTGGCATGTTGCAAGAAGGCGCTACGACGTTTTGGGAAAAGTACAATCCCGCGCAAAAAGGAGTGGAGCATTTGGCCATGTACAACCGACCTTATTCCAAAAGCCTTTGTCATGCTTGGGGAGCCAGTCCGATTTACTTGTTGGGCAAGTATTACTTGGGTGTAAAACCGACGGCTGCCGGTTATGCGACCTTTGAGATTCGTCCGGAACTCGGTGACTTGAAGTGGATAGAAGGTTCCGTTCCTACACCAAAGGGTAGTATCAAAGTATATAAAGATTTGAAAACCATTCGAGTAACGGCTTCGGAGGGGCAGGGATACTTGTATGTCAAGGCCAAGAAGCCCAAAACAACCTTCGGTAAGCTGGAAAAGGTGGAAAGTGGTTTGTTCAAATTGTTGATAAAAGGAGATGGACAGGAAGTAACAGTGACTTTATGAAAAAACTGATTTCGATCGTATTGATGGTGGTTTTATCGGTTTCTGCTTGGGCGGGAGCTGGGAAGTTGATTATTCAGATACCTTCTGATGCTTCTTCGCGAGTGCAGTTTGGTGCTGAAAAACTGCAGGCTGCATTGACAAACGCAGGGTACTTGGTTCAGACGACTACGGCTTTATCCAAAGTAGTCAATAAGGTACCAACCATTGTAATTGGAAGGGCTAGTGATGCTCATTTAATCGCTGTCTCTAAAACACTTAAATTGCGCTTTGACCAACCGACTCATAAGGAAGGCTATTCGATTCGCAAAGTTGGAAAAACTTGGGTTTTGCATGGCTCAGACGATAGCGGTGTGTTGTATGCCTGCCTGGAACTGGCAGATCGAGTATTAAAGGCGGGTTTGCTACCTTTGGAAATTTCCTTTGACGACGCCCCCGAAATGGTGCTTCGCGGTTCGTGCATCGGGATGCAGAAACCCTATTACTTACCCGGTCGAACCGTTTATGAATACCCCTACACGCCTGAAACCTTCCCATGGTTTTATGATAAAGCGATGTGGATCAAGTATCTGGACATGCTGGTGGAAAACCGGATGAATTCGTTGTACCTCTGGAACGGGCATCCGTTCGCATCGTTAGTCAAAGTCAAAGAGTATCCGTTTGCGATCGAAGTCAGTGATGAGGACTTCCGCAAAAATGAGGAAATATTTGCTTTTCTAACCGAGGAAGCCGACAAAAGGGGCATCTGGGTGATTCAAATGTTTTACAACATCATCGTTTCCAAGCCCTTTGCCGAACACTACGGCATTAAGACTCAAGACCGGAATGCGCCGATCAATCCCATCGTTTCGGATTACACGCGAAAATCCATTGCCGAGTTCATCCGAAAATACCCCAATGTGGGCTTGCTCGTTTGCCTAGGAGAAGCCATCAACACCTACGAGGACGATGTGGAATGGTTTACCAAGACGATACTTCCTGGCGTGAAGGATGGTTTAAAGGAACTTGGGCGCACTTCAGAAGTTCCGATTATTCTGCGTGCACACGATACCAATTGCGAGATGGTGATGAAAGCCTCAAAGCCTATTTACTCGAATTTGTACACCATGAACAAGTACAACGGGGAGTCGCTCACCACCTATCAACCTGGCGGCCCTTGGGCAGCCACGCACAAAGCGCTTAGTGAGCTCGGAACCACGCATGTGGAAAATGTTCATATTTTGGCCAACTTGGAACCGCTTCGATGGAGCTCCCCCGATTTTATTCAAAAGACGGTAGGAGCAATGCATTCTGTTCATGGAGCCAACGCTCTGCACATCTATCCGCAGGCATCGTATTGGGACTGGCCCTACACGGCGGACAACACGAAAAATCGTTTGCTGGAAATGGATCGGGATAAGATGTGGTACGAAGCCTGGGCAAGATACGCCTGGAAGCAGGGAAGAGATCGCAATGAGGAAATTTCCTATTGGAGCAAGGAACTGGACGCAACCTTTGGCTGTTCGGGCCAAGGTTCCAAAATACTGAAAGGCTATGAGGAAATGGGTGAGATTTCACCCAAATTGACCCGCAAACTGGCCATTACGGAAGGCAACCGGCAAACGTTCCTCTTGGGTTCGTTCATGACTCAATTGCTGAATCCCGAACGCTGGACGGTTTATCCCGATTTTTTCGCTTCCTGCGGGCCTAAGGGTGAGCATTTGGTGGAATGGGTTCAGAAGGAATGGAATAAGCAACCACATGTCGGCGAGAATCCAGTTCAATTGGCCATCGAAGCTGAGAACCACGGAATTGCCGCGGTGCAGGCGTTGGAGTCTGTCTCCGGTGTAAGTAAAAACAACGAAGAATTTGCACGCCTTCTTAATGATGCCAGAGCATACCGCGCTTTTGCCCGCTTTATGAATGCCAAGGTGAAAGCAGCCGTTTTGGTGCAGCAGTACTCGTTTTCCAACGATCTCAGTGACTTGAACAAGGCAAGGTTGTATCTAGTGGAATCCTTGGTTTATTACCGCGAACTGGTCGATTTGACGAAGGCTACGTATCTCTATGCCAACAGTATGCAAACCAGACAGCGCCGCATTCCAATTGGTGGTGACGATGGAAAAAACAAAACTTGGTTGGAACTCTTGCCGAGTTTCACGGAAGAATTAACCAACTTCGACCGGAATCTGGCTAGGTTGAAACAGCCCAATCAACCCCAACAGGTCATTCAGCCGCTTCAGCCTGCCGAAGTCACTAGTACGTACAACTTGTTCACACTCGATGAGGCTGCCAATGCGTTCACCGATAAGGAAGCTAAGATCCTGAAATACGCGGATGAACTCAAGAATTTAAAAGGCATGCGCTTCTCGTACGAAGGGCAGAAAACGGGTCAAACTCAAGTCAAGTTCTCCTGCAAGAAGCCGGTTTCGGTTTTGGTGGGCTATTTCAGCACCGTCAGTTCCAACTACGCCTATTCACCGAAACTGGAAACAGATGCTTCGGCCAACGATTACGGACAAGCGGAAATTCGGCTGGCAAAAGCGTTGGAAATTGCCGGTCAACCTCCAGTGAATGTGCATACCTATACGTTCGCTGCCGGTGATCATGTGTTGACCATCAATCAAGGTGCCGTGATGATTTTAGGTTTTATTGACGGAAGCACAAAACTTGCATCGAGGGATGCCGGTTTGGGTGAAAAAACGAATATAGACTGGTTGTTTTTCTAATGAAGCGATTGTTGATCATAGCGCTTTTTAGTCTTTCAGCGACTGTTTTTGCCGGTACGGAAGTTCCTGCCGAACGGATGCGTCTGGTTTTCGAGGAAGTTCGGACACCTTATAAATTCGGTTTGGTGGTGGCTCCAGAACAGAACAACTCAAAAATCGACTGTCCCACCGTCTTTCGAGAAGGAAAGATGTGGTACATGAGTTATTTGGTTTACAACGGCAAAGAGGGTAAAGATGGAAGAGGCTATGAAACTTGGTTGGCTTCGAGCAGCGATTTGCTGAATTGGAAAACGCTGGGCAAAATCCTGTCATTTGGTAAAGATGGTTGGGACAAAAATCAACGGGGCGGTTACATCAGCCTGATCGATTTCGATTGGGGCGGTACGTACGAAGCGGCCAAATTTGCGGGAAAGCATTGGCTTTCGTACATCGGCGGAGCTGCAGCGGGCTATGAATCGGGCATACTGAAGGTAGGCATCGCTTCGACCACCTCGGACATCAGCAAGCCGCACGATTGGACCACCTACCCGGCGCCTGTGCTTTCTCCCGAAGACGAGGACAACGGTTGGTGGGAAAGTTTGACGCAGTATAAAAGCAACGTGTTGTGGGATAAAGCGTTGAAGTTTGGAAAACCCTTCGTGATGTTTTACAACGCTGGTGGTGTGAACTTGAACTCCAAGATTAAGGGCGAACGAATTGGGGTGGCGCTTTCGGACGACATGCTGCATTGGAAACGTTTTGCAGGAAATCCGGTGCTCAACCACGAGGGAGGCATTACGGGCGATGCCTGGATACAGAAGATGGGCGATTTATACGTGATGTTCTATTTTTCAGCTTTCCGCCCAGGAAATAAGAACCTTTCCTTCAACAATTTCGCCTGTTCGTACGATTTGGTGCATTGGACGGATTGGACGGAGGATCCGCTCATCGTTTCGTCCGAGAAGTACGATGACAAATTTGCGCACAAATCGTGTGTGGTGAAATACAAAGGTGTGGTCTATCATTTCTATTGTGCTGTGAATCAAGCGGATCAACGAGGTATTGCAGTGGCCACTTCCAAAGACTTGGGGCTGAGTCAGGTACGTTTTCCGAAACCCGAAATCACTTTGTTTCGGACAAAACTGGATTTGAACGGTACCTGGAAATCGCGGCTGGATGATTCTGAGGCAAATTGGCGGGAGGTTCAGGTTCCGCACAACTGGGACCAATATTACGGATACAGAAGGCTGAAGCATGGCAATTTGCACGCTGCAGCCTGGTACCTAAAAACGTTTACGGCACCAAAAGGTGGCAAACGGTATTTTTTGTTTTTTGAAGGGGTTGGATCGTACGCCACCGTTTATTTGAACGGAGACAGCGTCGGTGCGCACCGTGGAGGTAGAACAACATTCACCATCGATGTGACTGCAAAAATTAAACCTGGTGTTGCCAATGAATTGAAAGTCAAGGCAGAACATCCATCCTATATTACCGATTTGCCCTGGGTTTGCGGTGGTTGCTCCAACGAGAGCGGTTTTTCCGAGGGGTCACAACCATTAGGCATTTTCCGCCCCGTCAGCCTTTATGTGACGGACGAAGTCAGGGTTCAGCCGTTCGGTGTTCATATGTGGAATGTAAAAGGAAGCATTCGTGCGGATGGAGCGAGTTTGCAGGTGGAAACGACGGTTAAGAATTACGGAAATTATCCATCAACCATCGAAGTGGTGAACAAGCTTGTCGGTCAGTTTGAGATTCAGGCGGCTCGGACTGCAGACACCGTCTTATTGATGCCGGGCGAGGAGCGTGTTTTGAAAGCGGTCTGCGAATTGAGCAAGGCACCTACGTTGTGGTCGCCTGAATCGCCTTTCTTGTACACGATGGTGACGCTGATCAAGAAAAATGGGCTGGTCATCGATGAAGACAGAACGTACTATGGTTTCCGAACATTCAGCTGGCCGTTGACGCGCAAGGATGGGGACAAACGGTTTCTGGTGAATGGAAAACCCGTATATATTAATGGTGTATGTGAATACGAACACCTCAATGGATTGAGTCATGCGTTTTCGGAGGAGCAGATTCGTGCTCGAACCAATCAGATCCGAACGGCTGGGTTCAATGCCTTCCGTGAAGGGCATCAGCCGCATAATTTGCTGTATCAGAAAATCTGGGACGAAACCGGGGTGCTGCAATGGACGCAATTTTCCGCTCATATTTGGTACGATACGCCAACGTTCAGGGAAGCGTTCAAAACGCTGTTAAAGGAATGGGTTCTTGAAAGGCGCAACAGCCCTTCGGTAATGCTTTGGGGCCTGCAGAACGAAAGCTCTCTGCCAGCTGATTTTGCCAAGGAATGTTCGGATTTGATTCGTCAGCTCGACCCGACGGCTTCGGACCAGCGGCTCATCACCACTTGCAATGGGGGCTCAGGCACCGACTGGGATGTTGTGCAGAACTGGTCAGGCACGTATGGTGGAGATCCTGAAAAGTACGGCGAGGAGCTGAAAACCCAGCTTTTAAATGGTGAATACGGTGCGGTTCGCAGCATCGGCCTGCATACCGAAGGTGGTTTCGTTAAAAAAGGCGTGATCAGCGAAGACCGCTTCTGGCAGTTGATGGAGCAGAAAATCCGTTTGGCTGAAACCAATAAGGACAGCCTATGCGGTCAATTTCTCTGGTTGTTCAATTCGCATGAGAATCCGGGTCGTATTCAGAACGAAGAAGGCGTGCGCGACATCGATCGGGTAGGGCCGTTCAACAACAAGGGTTTGTTCACTTCATGGGGCGAACCGGTGGATGCGTATTTCCTGTATCAGAGCAATTATGGCAAGGAGCCGATGGTTTATATTGTGTCGCATACCTGGACTGGGCGATGGAAAACAGCCGGTTTGAAGGACAGTTTGATTGTTTTCTCGAACTGCGACTCGGTGGAACTGTTTAATGGGGACGTCAGCCTGGGTTTCAGGAAAAGGAACGGTGTTGGAACGCATTTTCAATGGGACGGGGTACCTGTATACAGCAGTGTGTTACTGGCCTTTGGTTATAAAAATGGTCGTGCGGTGGTCAAAGATGTAATCGATGTGGATAACATCTATGGACACAAATTTTCAAGAATGTTAAGTAGTCCGCCACTTCAGCGCAAGCATTTGACCCTGACCCCAGTATCGACCAAGGGAAAAAAGGGGTACAACTATTTGTATCGGGTAAACTGTGGAGGCAAAGATTATTGGGATATCAACAACCAACTGTGGATGGAGGACCGTGCATTGGAAAACGGAGATGATTCGTCCTGGGGTTCACACTCTTGGGCACAGGATTTTAAGGGGTTGAATCCGTTTTATGCCAGTCAACGGTTCACGACCGATCGGATTTTCGGCACGCACAACTCTACGCTCTTTCAAACCTTCCGATATGGTACCAATCGTCTGAGTTACCGATTCCCAGTAAAACCGGGTACGTATTTGGTCGAACTTTATTTCACCGAACCTTGGTATGGAACGGGCAGCAACGTCGATTGCGAGGGACAACGGGTGTTCGATGTGTCGGTGGATGGGGTGACCGTTTTGAAGAATCTGGATATTTGGCAGGAAGTCGGCCACGATGGAGCTTTGAAAAAATCGTTTACGGTTGAGCTGTGCGGTAATGTGTTGGAATTGGAATTTCCGCAAGTAATGGCCGGTCAGGCGATTATTTCGGCCATTGCCATTGCGAGTACGGACAAGACGTTGAAACCTGCCAAACCTGCCATGTTGACTATGGAAAGCAAGTATGAAGTTAGCAGCGGGGATGAGCCAGAACAAAGGCCGGATGTACGGTTGGAAGCCGAAGCCGCCGTCATTAGGGGTGATATTAACACCAAGGTTTTTGGCGAGCGCTCTCTGGCAGCGATTGAAAAGCCGGGTCCAGTCCGAATTGAATGGGCGGTTTCACCAGGTTTGGCAAGTGTTTACAACCTGCGGTTCCGCTATATGAATTACTCGGAAAAACCCGTGGAGATGCGCATTCAAGTAGTCGCTGCCGATGGTCGTTTCCTGCGAAACGATGTCATTACGTTTCCTTCGGGGTCGGATAAGATGAAAACCCTGAGTACGACAACGGATGCCATCATCAATGCCGGGCATTACAAGGTGATTTTGAGTTCGGACAATGCAGCCGGTTTGTGGCTGGATGCGCTGATTTTTCAATAAATGTTGACAGTTATTCTTTGTACATTTGAATGATGACAAAATTTTGGATTAGTTTGTTCTTTGGTTGCACCCTATTGCAGGTTGCCAGCTCGGTTGAGCGGCCTGATTGGGAAAACGTGTCTGTCAACGAAATCAACCGGGAGCCTGCGCGGGCGGATTTCATACCGTTTGCAGGCATGACGGCTAATTGCGTTCAGCCAACACACGATGCCTCAACGAATCCCTACCAGCTTAGTCTGAACGGCCTTTGGCGCTTCAATTGGGTGGCTGAACCCTCGAATAGGCCGCTCGATTTTTTCAAGACCGATTTCAAAGATGCCACTTGGAAAGAACTAGCCGTACCTTCAAATATGGAAATGAAAGGTTTCGGCACCCCCATTTACGTCAGTGCCGGATACCCATTCCAGATTGATCCGCCAAGGGTTACGTCTGAACCTGATTCCAATTATACCACGTTTAAGGAACGAAATCCGGTAGGTTCGTACCGAAAATGGGTGGAACTGCCTTCCCTTTGGGATTCACGCCAAGTTTTTGTCCGTTTCGAAGGGGTCAGTGCGGCTTTTTATCTTTGGGTGAACGGCGAGCGAGTAGGATACAGCGAAGGCAGCATGGAACCAGCTGAGTTCAACATTACCTCGTATTTAAAAAAGGGTCGCAACCTGTTTGCCGTCGAAGTCTACAAATATTGTGACGGCAGCTATCTGGAAGACCAGGATATGTGGCGGTTGAGCGGCATTTACAGAGATGTCAGCCTCTATTCAACAGCGGAAGCGCGTATTCGGGATTTGGGCGTCCGTACGGTACCCGATGCGAACTATCAAAATTTTACATTGGAGATCAATCCGGAGCTTGCCGTATTTAACAACAGCGATCTAGCAGGTTGGACGCTGGAAGCCTCGCTTTTTGACGCCAAAGGTGTCATGGTTTTGGACAAATCGTTGCTTCAAGATGCCGAACCTGTTTTGAACAAGGCGCACAAATCCGCCGTTTTGAATCAACGCACTCCACAACGTGGTATGCCCGCGTTCGCATGGATGTCTGTCGTTTTGAAAAATCCGTTGAAATGGACGGCCGAAACCCCTAATTTGTATCAATTGGTGGTGTCGCTCAAGAACCCATCGGGAACCGTTGTTGAAATGATGCACACCTGCGTAGGTTTCCGTTCGGTTGAAACGCGTGGAGGTCAGGTTTTAGTGAATGGACAGCCCATTCGATTGCGTGGCGTGAACCGGCATGAGTTCGACCCCGATTTCGGCCATACCCTCTCGGTGGAACGCATGATTCAGGACATCAAACTCATGAAGCAGGCCAACATCAACGCCGTTCGCTGCGCCCATTATCCCAACGATCCCCGTTGGTACGAGCTTTGCGACCATTACGGATTGTACCTCATCGATGAGGCCAATATTGAAGAACACGGACTTCGTGGCCAGTTGGCATCGAATCCGGAATGGGCTGCTTCCTTTATGGACAGGGCAGTGCGCATGGCAGTCCGTGACCGGAACCATCCCTCGGTGATTATTTGGTCGCTGGGCAATGAAGCGGGATACGGCCCGAATTTCGCCGCTATCGCTACTTGGCTGAAAACGTACGACCCGACCCGACTCATCCATTACGAGGGTGCGCAAGGCAAAGGCAAGGAATTCAGGGTAGGCACATTTAGTTCGGTCGATAACGATCCTGCCACGGTCGATGTCATCAGCCGCTTCTACCCGCGAACCATGGACGAATACCTGAATCCGCCGAAAGCTGGAGATGCCGTTTCGGAACGGGCGGAAAACGCTCGTTGGGAACGGTTGCTGGAACTTGCTCGTGACAACAACGATACCCGCCCGGTGATGACCAGCGAATACGCACATTGCATGGGAAATGCCTTGGGCAATCTGCGCGAGTATTGGGAAGAAATGTATTCGATGCCCCGCATGCTGGGTGGTTTCATCTGGGACTGGGTGGATCAGGGCATCCGCCGCACGGCTGCCAACGGTAAAAGCTACTTTGCCTACGGGGGCGATTTCGGCGATAAACCGAATTCGGGTGCATTCTGTTTTAACGGCGTGGTGTTTCCGGATCGGACGTATAGTGCCAAGTATCTGCAAGTCAAGAAGATATACCAGCCCTTTTTAATAGAAGGGGTGACCTCGAAGACAGGAAGTACGACGATCAGGCTTACCAACCGAAACCATTTCATGGATTTGTCGGCGTACGAATGTCGATGGGCCGTTGTTTCTTTCGGGGAAACGCTTCAATCGGGCACGGTTAATCTGCCGTCCCTTCTGCCAGGAGCTTCTGAAGTGGTCGCACTACCGGTGAAACCTGTTTCTGCAGAGTCTTACCTGACGGTGAGTCTACATTTGAAGCAAGCCGAGAATTGGGCCGAAAAAGGTTTTGAATTGGGTTTCGAGTCGTTCAAATTGGATGTTCCTTCTGTAGCAAAAGTTCAAGATGATCACAACAAGGATGCGACAATCACGGTTTCAAACGGAGATTCTGTTCTGGATGTTTCTGGAAAGAATTTCAGCCTGCGTTTTGTTAAAAATGCCAATGCCTTGACTTCCTGGATGGTAAACGGAAGAGAATTGTTGGTTCAAGGTCCTGTTTTTCAGGCATATCGTGCTTATACGGACAACGACAAAGGGTTCGGCAACTGGCTGGCAAAAGACTGGAAGGCGGCAGGACTGGACAAACTTAGCCCGGCATATAAAAAATTAAAAATTTTGAATCAATCCAAAAACAGCCTCTCTCTGGAGGTTCAAGTGGACTATTCAGGCAAATTCCTCCATCAAGCAATTTATACCATTTATGGTGACGGAACGCTGAACATTCGGAATCGGTTTGAACCCACGGCTGAACTGCCGGTGCTGCCGCGTCTCGGCATTTCCTTGCAACTAAACACTGTTCTTGAAAAGCTGCAATGGTACGGCAACGGGCCTTGGGAAAATTATGCCGACCGAAAGGATTGCACGCCGATTGGTCTTTGGAAGAGCACCGTCACCGAACAATACGTGCCGTATCCGCGACCGCAGGAATGCGGCAATAAGGAAGGTGTGCGGTGGTTGACACTAACCGATGCGAAAAGCAAGGGATTAAAGATTTCCACCCCCGACGAAATGAGTTTCTCGGCCTTGCATTATACCGTTCAGGACTTGGATAAAGCAAAGAATACTTGGGAGTTGGAACCCCGAAAAGCCGTAGTGCTTTCGTTGGACGCTTTTCAACTCGGTTTGGGCAACAGCAGCTGCGGCCCAGGTGTTCTGAAGAAATATGCTCCTGTAGTGAAACCCTATACCTTGAACATCTCATTGAAACCGTTATGAATAAAATGATTGCACTTTTTATTGGCCTGATTTCGGTGATGGGCATGACTGCTCAAAAAACAGCACTGAGCCCTGAAACCCAAACCCAATACCTTTCCGGTCACGGTTCGGACGATGCCGTGCAATGGGATTTTCAATGTACCGATGGGCGTCGGGCAGGGGAGTGGGCCAAGATTGCGGTGCCCTCCTGCTGGGAACTGCAGGGTTTTGGTACTTATCAATATGGCATGCCTTTTTATGGAAAAACGGATCCTCCAGGCATTGCCAAGGAACAGGGTTTGTACAAATACACGTTCCGCTTGCCGTCAGCTTGGGAAGGACGGCTCATCCGGCTGGTTTTTGATGGCGTCATGACGGATTGTTCGGTCAACATCAACCAGCGTCGGGCTGTGAAGCTGCATCAAGGCTCCTTCTATCGGTTTAAAGCCGATGTGACCGACCGGGTGAATTTCGGCAAGAAAGACAATGTGTTGGAGGTTACGGTGAGTAAGGAATCGGCGAATCCCAACGTGAACATGGCTGAACGGCGGGCCGATTATTGGAATTTCGGTGGCATTATCAGACCGGTATTTGTGGAAGCATTGCCGGCGCAGGGAATTGACCGAGTTAGCATCGATGCCAAAGCAAATGGGCAGTTTCAGGCTGAACTGTTCTTGACGACGGCGTTGGATGGTACGTATTCACTGGAAGCAGAGGTTTTTAATAAGGACGGGAAGCCAGTTGGCAGTGTCTTCAAAGACACAGTCCGTACTGGTAGCGACAAGGTTGCATTAAAAGGATTTTTGGAAGGCATCAAAACATGGACGGCAGAATCTCCCAATCTATACAGCGTTCATTTCAGCCTTAAAAATGGCAACTCGATTAAACATGTTGTCACTGAACGCTTTGCATTTAGAACCATTGAAGTGCGTCCGAGTGACGGACTCTATATTAATGGTGTCAAAGTATTGATTAAGGGAGTTAACCGACACAGTTTTCGGCCAGAAACCGGTAGAACGCTCAGCAAACAAGCCAATTACGACGATGTGAAGCTGATCAAGAGCATGAACATGAACGCCGTTCGCCTGTCGCATTATCCTTCCGATCCTGAATTTCTGGATGCTTGTGACGAACTCGGACTTTACGTGATGACGGAGTTGGATGGCTGGCACAAATGGTACGACACGGAAACCGGCAAGCAATTACTTAAAGAGATGGTGACACGAGATGCCAATCATCCCAGCGTCATTTGGTGGTCTAATGGCAACGAAGGGGGCTCGAATACGGAGTTGGATGCCGAATTCGCAATTTGGGACCTGCAAAAACGACCGGTGATCCATCCGCAAGGCAATTTCGGTGGCTTCGAAACGATGCATTACCGCTCCTATGGTGAATCGCAGGAGTACATGCGCAAACCGGAAATCTTTATGCCAACTGAAATATTGCACGGCCTATACGATGGTGGTCATGGAGCAGGGCTTTTCGATTATTGGGAAATGATGCGGAAACATCCGCGTTGCGCCGGTGCTTTCCTTTGGGTGTTGGCCGATGAAGGCGTGGTCCGAACCGATCAGAACGGAAAAATAGATAATTGTGGCAATTACGGTGCGGACGGCATCGTGGGGCCACACCATGAAAAAGAAGGCAGTTATTATACGGTCAAAGAAATCTGGTCGCCGGTGCAAATTAACAAACCCAGCATAAATCCCGATTTCGACGGAAAACTCGTCCTTGAGAACCGTTACGATTTCACCAACCTCGATCAATGCCGATTCGAATGGAAAACGGTTCGATTCGCAAAAGCAAATGACGTGAAGGCTGGTTTTACAGTTATTGCCAGTGGAAAATTAAAAGGCCCTTCCATTCTGCCCCACAAAACCGGCGAACTCAAGTTGAACCTCCCCAAAGATTGGTTTTTTGTGGATGCTTTACAACTGACTGCCTTGGACGCAGCAGGTAACGAACTATGGACATGGACTTGGGAAGTAGAGAAACCAGCTGATCTTCCGCAAGTCATTGCCGGCCCGAACCCTACAGTTGAAAAAATAGCTGACAATTGTTTCGTACGTATTGGAAAAGTAGAATTGAACTTCAGTATGATTACCGGAGAATTAGTTTCGGTGAGTCGTGACGGGATGCCACTTGCCTTTGGTCAAGGACCTCGTTTCATCGCTGCCCGCCGAGCCGACCGTTCCATGGATGTCTACTACAACCACGATGATGCGGCAGCCAAGAGCAAGGAGCGCATCTATACGGATATTTCAGGGGTCTCAACTATGAAAAGCTTTCAGGTGATACAATCTACCGAAAAAGTAGTGATCAAAGCCACCTATTTTGGCAATTTGACCGAAACGATTTGGACCATCTCCAACGAAGCCAGCGTTTGCCTCGATTACGAATACCGCTACGACGGCGTGGTGGAACTGATGGGCGTGAAATTCGACTACCCTGAAAGCCAGATGCTGTCCAAGCGTTGGCTTGGCGATGGCCCGTACCGCGTTTGGCAGAATCGGATGCATGGTCCGACCCTGGGTGTCTGGAAAACCGACTACAACGATCCGATTCCGGCTGAAAGCTTCACTTATCCAGAGTTCAAGGGCTATTTCAGCAACTGGGATTGGGTGGATTTCACCACCACCGAAGGACATTTCGGCATCAAGAACGGTACGCCCGACAGTTATCTGGGTGTCTATACCCCCCGTGATGGCAGGGATGCCTTGCTTTACACGATTCCCCAAAGCGGTATCGCTGTTTTGAAGGTGATACCGGCTGTGCGCAACAAAGTGAATTCCACCGACCTGAACGGACCTTCCGCGCAGGCCAAGTGGGTGAACGGGCCTCAAAAAGGCCGAATTTGGCTGAATTTCTAACGTATGAGGAAGATATTGCTGCTTATTACATTGATTGTTTTTTCTAACCTCTTGCAGGCTGGAACGACGGTTCGTGAGGCATTCCAAACCGAAACCCCAGAGGCAAAACCTTGGTGTTTTTGGTACTGGATGCACGGTTGTGTGTCCAAAGCCGGCATCGAAGCCGATTTGCAAGCGATGCAAGAGGCTGGACTCGGCGGTGCCTTTATTTTTGCCATTCGGGGAACTGAAAAGCCGTCCACTTTCGAACCAGCCGTTGAAACACTTTCCAAAGAATGGTTCCAACTGGTCAAATTTGCCATGGAGGAAGCCGGAAAACGGAATTTGAAGCTGGCCATGCACATCTCGGACGGATTTGCATTGGCTGGTGGCCCGTGGATCACACCAGAAAAATCCATGCAAAAACTCGTTTGGAGCTCTGTCACCTTAAAAGGTGGTAAATTGCTGAAATACAGGCTTCAGCAACCGGAAACGATTCGGAACTTTTACAAGGATGTGGCGTTTTTTGCGTACAAGGAAGCGGAGATTTCGCCAAAACCGATTCGAATCACGGTTCTGAACGATACGACCGACCTGAGTTATCTGGCCGATGAAACCAAATCCGGAACGTTGAGAAGTGAGAATCCCGTGAGCATCCTTTACGAATATAAGAAACCCATTACCTGCCGTTCCATTGTGACCAAAGTGAACGGAACAGTCTATCAATGCCACCGTTTTTTGGTAGAAGCCAGCGACGATGGGGTGCATTTCCGGTTTATCGCGCGGTTGGAACCTCCGCGCCATGGTTGGCAGAACACGGCGGCCAATATCACTCATGCCATTCCGCCCGTCAAAGCAAAATACCTTCGGTTTAGTTGGACCAAAGAAGGCAGTGCACCAGGGGCTGAGGACAACGATAACGCCAAGTGGAAACCGGTGTTGAAAGTCAACGGCATTTACCCCTCGGCTGAACCCAAAATCGATCAGTTCGAGGGCAAGAACGGAAGTGTCTGGCGGGTGAGTTCAGCCACTACTGAAAAACAAGTGCCTGCGATCGAATGCGTTCAAGAAGGCAATTGCATCGATGTGAGCGCTTATGTCAACAAGGATGGGTTGCTCAATTGGAAGGCACCGAAAGGAAATTGGACGATTTTGCGCATTGGACATACTTCAACCGGTACGACCAACGCCACGGCCGGTGCTGGAATGGGCTTGGAATGCGACAAGTTCAGTCGGGAAGCAGTGCAGAGCCAGTTTGACGGTTGGTTCGGTAGGATTTGCACGGAAATCGGTGCTGACAACGTTGGTAAAGTTTTGAGCCTCATGCACATAGACAGCTGGGAATGCGGTAGTCAGAATTGGTCGGAACAGTTCGCCGAAGAGTTTGCCAAACGCCGAGGCTACGATTTGAAACCCTGGTTGCCCGTGATGGCCGGTATTCCGATGGTTTCTCCCCAGAAATCCGAACAGGTGCTTCGCGATGTCCGTCAGACGCAGGCCGAACTCATTAAGGACGTGTTTTTCAAGGTTTTTGTCGATAATGCTCATGCCAAAGGTTTGAAGGTGAGTGCTGAAAGCGTTGCTCCAACCATGATGAGCGACGGTATGCTGCATGCTGGAAGCGTTGACTACCCAATGGGGGAATTCTGGCTCGACAGCCCAACGCACGACAAACCCAACGACATGCTCGACGCCATATCGGGTGCTCATATTTATGGCAAGAATCTGGTGCTGGCCGAAGGGTTCACCCAACTTAGAAATACTTGGGTCGAGGCGCCTTCCAATCTTAAAAGCCTCCTGGACTTGCAGTTTGCCAACGGTTTGAACAAGATGGTCTTCCACGTGTTCGTTCACAATCCGTTTATTGACCGAAAGCCCGGCATGACACTGGACGGTTTGGGCTTGTATTTTCAACGGGATCAGACCTGGTGGAAACCTGCCAAGGCTTGGATGACGTATATTCAGCGGTGCCAGCGCTTGCTTCAAGTGGGGCATCAGGTCACCGACATCGCCGTATTTGGTGGGCTCGAACTGCCTTCCAGAGCCATGCTTCCCGATCGGTTGGTTCCCTCTTTGCCCGGTATTTTTGGTGCGGAACGGGTGGAAAGTGAGCATATCCGTCTTCAAAATATAGGTGTTCCAATGACGGAAAGTCCTGTAGGCGTGAGTCATACGGCCAATCTGGCGCTCCCTGAAGATTGGGTGAATTCGTTGCGCGGTTATTCCTACGATACCTTCAATCCGGATGTTTTGTTCCGTTTGGCCAAAGCGGAAAACGGTAAAATCACCCTTCCAGGAGGAGCATCCTATTCGATGCTGGTAGTACCGACGGAACATCCGATGGCACCGGACAGCCTGACTCCATACACGGATTTGGAAACCCGGCTTCGGGATGTGTTGAGCTATTTGAAAGAGGAGAACATCCCAGTGTTGCTTCCTTCGTATTTGGCAAAGGATCTGAGGACAAAGGCACTTATTCCCTGGAAGCTCGAAGATTTCAGTTCATTGGGCATCACACGGGATCTGGAGATTCTTGAAAACGGTTTACCAGCCTACAAAAAAGTGGCTTTTACCCACCGCGCGGATAAAAACCTGGACATTTATTTCATTTCCAATCAACTCCCCAACGAGCGAGATCTCGACCTGTCTTTTCGTGTGAGCGGCCGAATTCCTGAAAAATTCGACCCTTTGGACGGCAGCATTACCGAACTGCTCCAATGGAAAACCGACGGTATACGAACTTCGCTCCACTTGAAAATGGCTCCCAATCAGGCCTTGTTCCTAGTCTTTGAAAAAACCATCACTGACAGTGTCGTCAACCTTCCCGAACTTCCTATCAGGGAATTAGATGTTTCAGGTTTGCAAGGTCCTTGGTCCGTGCAATTCGATACGGCATTTGGCGGACCTGCTCAACAACTTCTATTGCCTGTACTTTCCAGTTGGAGTCTTCAAGCAATGCCAGGCATTCGATACTACTCTGGTACAGCTGTTTACAACGGTCAATTCACGCTTTCAGCACCGCTTGAAAAAACAAACACCTACCAGTTGCATTTGGGAAAAGTCGCTGACTTGGCTGAAATCCATTTAAATGGCATATCTTGTGGAACAGCCTGGACGCCACCTTTTACCGTGAATGTGACCAATGCCCTTCAAGAAGGTTTGAATACGCTTGAAATCCGTGTCACCAACACCTGGGCCAACCGCTTGGAAGGCGATGCCTTGTTGCCCGAGGCACAACGCGTTACATGGACGGACGGCAAATACCGAAAGAAAACCCGTGATTTGTTGGATGCCGGTTTGCTTGGTCCCTTGAAACTGACCGTGACTGGCGTACCTGAACCACCAAAATCCATTCCGATGCCCACTAAAAAGAAAACCAAAAAATGAGAAATTTTCTAGTACTCTTTGCTCTGCTTTTGTGGTCAATGACCCTATTTGCTGAACTCAAACTTCCTTTTTTCTTCAGCGACGGCATGGTGCTGCAGCAGGAAATGCAAGTTCCCATTTGGGGGAAAGCCACGCCAGGAGCAAGCATTCAGGTCTTCACATTCTGGAATTTGTCAAACTACAAAACCACCGCCGACAGTCGGGGCGACTGGAAAATAAAGGTGCAAACACCCAAGGCAAGCGGCCCGTATCGAATTGTCATCAAAGAAAACAAGCTTTCGCTCACCATCAAAGATGTTATGATCGGCGAAGTTTGGATTCTGGCCGGACAATCCAATATGGAAATGCCGATGCAGGGCTTCCGCGATCAGCCTGTAGATGGAAGCAACGACGAAATTCTGAACGCTGGAACTTACAACGTCCGTTGGTTCAAAGTCTCCCGCGCTTCCACCACCGTACCACTAGACACCATCAAACCTTATAACTGGAAATCAGCCGCACCCGACAACCTGGCCGAAATGAGTGCTACCGGTTGGTTTTTTGCCAAAACCCTAAGCAAACATCTGAAAGCTACCATCGGTGTCATTTCCTGCAACTATGGAGGATCCTCGGCTGAAGCCTGGATGCGACCGGAAGCGTTGGCGGAATTCGGTGATTACAAAATCGTCAAACCAGGGGAAAAAATATCCACTTCCTCCCAAATACCGACCACCTTGTACAACGGCATGTTGCATCCCTTGATGGGTTATGGCATCCATGGAGTTGTCTGGTATCAAGGTGAAAGCAACTTTACGAAGCCGGAACGCTACGAAAAAGTATTTCCGAAGTTGGTACAAGATTGGAGGCAACTTTGGGATCAGGGGGCATTCCCATTTTATTACGTCCAGATCGCCCCGTTCAATTATCCAGGATTAAAGGATACCAGCTATGTGAATTCCGCTTATCTGCGCGATGTTCAGCGTAAAGTAGAGGCCGTGATTCCAAATTCAGGCATGGTTGTGCTCCTGGACGGTGGCGATTCTTCGTGCATTCATCCTAGAACCAAACACTTGCCTGGGCAACGGCTTGCTATGTTGGCATTGGCCAACACCTACGGAATGAAAAGCATCGGATTTGCCAGCCCGAAATACAAATCGCTGGAAGTCAAAGGTTCCGAAATCCTTCTAAGCTTCGACGATGCTCCACTTGGTTTAAGTACCTTTGGTAAGGCATTGACTTCCTTTGAAATCGCCGGTGAAGATCGCGTTTTTCACCCAGCAACTGCCAAAATTGTTGGTGGAAAGGTTGTGGTTTCTGCAAAAGAAGTCATGCTTCCTGTCGCTGTACGATATGCATTCAAAGATTATGTGGTTGGAACCCTTTTTGGAACCAACGGTTTTCCTGTTTCCTCCTTCAGAACTGATAATTGGTAGATTATGAACAAATACATCTTTCTTTTTTTGATCCTTGTCGTTGTTAGCCCTTTACAAGCGGCTACCAAAAGTAAAAAAACCGCTCCAGCCTTGAATGAACGCGGCATCACCAACACCTTACTGAGCCCATTCGCCAAAATCCGTTCCGTGGACATCGACGCCACCGTTTGGGGCAATCAAGGCTTTTGGGGCGAACGTTTTGACGTATGCAAGGACACCATGCTGCTTCATATGTGGGACATCTTCAACGATCCGAACTTGAGCCATGCCTTCCGCAATTTTGAAATTGCCGCCGGTCTGCAACAAGGAGAGCACAAGGATCCGCCCTTCTACGACGGTGACATGTACAAATGGTTCGAAGGAGTTTGTTCGGTTTTTGCCATCACCAAAGACCCTGCGCTCAAAACACTGATGGACAAGTTTGTAACTACGGTTGTCGCTAGCCAGCGAGCTGACGGCTACCTGCATACCAAAACCCTGATCAAGGACAAAAACAGCGGAAACAAACCTTCTGAATTCGCTGAACGCCTCCATTTTGAAACCTACAATTTCGGCCACCTCATGACGGCTGCCTGCATTCATTACCGTGTCACTGGTGATAAAACGCTGCTGAACGCTGCCATCAAGGCCACCGATTACTTATACCGCTACTACAAAACCGCACCGGTGGAACTGGCTCAAAACGCCATCTGCCCCTCGCACTACATGGGTGTGGTCGAGATGTATCGCACCACGCGCGATCCCAAATGCTTGGAACTGGCCAAGGGCTTTATCGAAATACGCAAGTATGTCACGAATGGAACGGACGACAATCAGGACCGAATTCCGTTCCAGCAGCAGAAAAAAGCGATGGGACATGCAGTTCGCTCCAATTATTTGTATGCCGGCGTGGCCGATGTCTATTTGGAATCCGGAGGCGACAGCTTGATGTCCAGTCTGAATTCCATCTGGGACGATGTGGTTCATACTAAAATGTACATCACCGGTGCCTGTGGTGCTTTGTACGACGGCACTTCACCCGATGGTACCAATTACAAACCCGATTCCATACAGAAAACCCATCAGTCGTATGGCCGCTCCTACCAACTTCCAAATCACACCGCCCACAACGAAACCTGCGCCAACATCGGCAACATGCTTTGGAACTGGCGCATGTTCGAGCTTTCCGGCGACGCCAAATACGTGGACATTCTGGAACAGGCGCTTTACAACAGCGTTCTGCCAGGCATCAGCTTGGACGGCAAAAAATATTTCTACACCAATCCGCTGGCTGTTTCCGACAGTTTCCCCTACAAACTGCGTTGGACGGAAGGCGATTACAAAAAGCGCGAGGAGTACATCAGCTGTTTCTGCTGCCCGCCGAATACAGTCCGCACCATCGCCGAAACACAGCAATACGCCTATAGTTTGAACGAAACCGGTGTTCTCGTGAATTTGTATGGTGACAATGTGCTGAACACCAAGTTGATGGACGGTAGTCCCATTCAGCTGAAACAAACCAGCGCCTATCCTTGGGATGGCAAGATTCGTCTGGAATTCGTTGTAGCACCCAAAAATGCTTGTCAAATCAGTATGCGCATCCCCGGATGGTGTGCTGATGCCGGTATTTGGGTAGGCGATATTCAGCAGGACATTCTTTGCCAGGCTTCCAGCTACGTTTCCGTTAAACGTGCCTGGAAAAAGGGCGATGTCATCGAATTGCAGCTGGAAATGCCGGTTCGTCTGGTCGAATCCAATCCCTTGGTGGAGGAAAACCGAAATCAAGTTGCCGTGATGCGCGGCCCCATCGTCTATTGCCTGGAATCGACCGATTTGCCTTTGAATGTTCGCTTACAGGATGTTTTATTACCGCTGAAGTCTGAGCTCAAACCTGTCCGTACTACAGAAGGCAGCATTCCTGCACTGGCCGGAAGCCCTGTTTTGCAATTGGAGGGTACGGTATTGGTTCAGAAAAGAGCCGATTGGTCGCACGAACTGTATCGAGATGTCACTACTCAAACGGAACCCGTCACGGTCCGTTTCGTTCCATATTATGCTTGGGGAAATCGCGGTCGATCTGAAATGTCTGTTTGGTTGCCCTTGTCTCGTTAATTAGTTGCATCTATGAAGAAAGGTTTTTTATTGATTTTGTCTATAGTACAAGTTGTATTTTTACATGCACAAGTGTATGATTATGTGGTTTCTAAAGACGGAAGCGGCAACTATACAAGCATACAGGCTGCATTGGATGCAGTTCCCGCCACTGGAGTTCGAACTACGATTTTTGTAAAAAAAGGTATCTATGAAGAAAAACTGTTTATTGGAAACCGATACGTCGAACAAAACAACAAGATAATCAGTCTGATCGGTGAGCATCCCGACAGCGTCATCATCACTTGGAGTGATTACTTAGGGAAAAAAATACCGTATCCAGGTAAAGACTCGATAATTGCTGATGGTTTGACCTGTCCGACATTTACAGTGACGAGTTGGGATTTCTACATGGAAAACATCACCGTTAAAAATCCTTCGACAACCGCCCAAGCCATTGCCTTGTACCAGACAGCCGATCGTCAGACGCTTAAGAATTGCAAGATTCTTGGCAATCAGGACACGCACCGAACTAAAAAAGGTCGCCGATTTTTTTATTACAAAACAGATGTGGAGGGTGGTGTGGATTTTATTTATGCAGGAGGCACCGCCTACTTTTACCAATGCAACATCATCAGCAATAGAGGAGGTTACATAACAGCACCAGAGGATATTGTCTACTTGGCCACACTCTCCACCGGAAAAACGCTTCGCTATGGTTTTTTCTTTAAAGATTGTGATTTGACCGCCAAACCCACAGTAAGCGCTGGAAGTGTCTATTTAGGACGACCTTGGGGCCCACAGTGTGGTTCCATCTTTTTGCAATGTCGCTTGGGTAGTCACATCAATGCGGCTGGTTGGTCGGAAATGAGTGGAAATTCCACATCAGCAAGTTTTGGAGAATACAAAAGTATGAATGCAACAGGGACTGCATTGGCCAACATAAGCGGACGTGTAAGTTGGAGCATGCTACTCACTGAATCAGATGTCAACAACTTCATGTTGCTCCAAAAAATCTATGCTGCTGTTACCACCTCGAGTACCTATGATCCTGTCTCCATGGTGATTGCACCAACCCCTGTAACAAAAGTCACAACAAACGGCCAAATCCTGACGTGGGATGCAGTTCCGAATGTCAAAGGTTATGCGATCTATGCGAATGGTTCCGTCATTGGATTCACTGCAGGTTCAAGTTACACAGATGCTATTGTGAGAACCGTTCCAGCGACCTATACGGTTCGATCCATTGGTATGAATGGCAATCTAAGTCTACCGGATGGTGCGACCGATCCGGTTTCTGCAGTCACGATGAATACAGCAATCAACAGCATTCAGACCTCTCTGGATAAGCCAGATAAGATGAGCATTTCTCCGATACTCAATAACGGGCAATTGCTTTTCGATCAAACCTCCAATGTAGCCCTTTTTAACATTCTAGGCCAACAAATCTATCGTGAAATGCAGGTTCAATCGTGCAATTTGAGCCATTTGCCAAAAGGTGTTTACCTGCTTAAAGCCAACGATGTATGTAACGGTAGCTATCAAACCAAAATTCAACTGCAATGAGACAACGCGGATTAATCCTTCTTTTTTTAGTGTTGACAACTGGCATTTTCGCCCAGACCGCGCAACATTTTTCCGTCGCCGGCTTCTACGACCTCCCTGGAAGCGGCCGTCAGGTTAGCAATTTCAACGTAGGCTGGCGTTTTTTAAGGGCAGATGCCCCTGGAGCCGAAACTCTTGCCTTCAAGGATGCCGCCTGGGACGTGGTCAGTTTGCCACATACCGTGGAACTCATGCCTGCCGAAGCCAGCGGTTGCCGCAATTACCAAGGTCCAGTGTGGTACCGTAAGCATTTCAAGCTGGATGCGGCGACCAATGGAAAACGCATAGTCGTTTATTTCGAAGCCGCTATGGGTCGAACAAAAGTCTATTTCAACGGAAAATTAGTGTTGGAACACTTGGGCGGCTACTTGCCGTTCAGCCTTGATCTTTCCAAACTTGGGGCAAAATCCGGAGAAGACTGCCTTCTTGCCCTGAAAGTGGACAACAGCGACGACAAATCTTATCCTCCCGGCAAACCCCAGAACAAACTCGATTTTACGTACCACGGTGGTATATACAGGGATGCTTGGCTCATTACCACCAACAAATTGTTCCTTTCCGACCCCAACGAAGCAGGTAGAGTGGCTGCTGGCGGTGTTTTCGCCCATACTGAAAACGTAAGCGCTGCTACTGCTGAAGTCGTTGTCCAGACCGATGTGCAAAACGACGGTGCAACCTCTAAAATACAGGTTCAGAACGTATTGCGCGATCCTTCCGGAGCAATCATCAAGACCCTTTCAACCACATTATCCGTTTCTGCCGGAAAAAATAGTTTGGTCAAACAGGCTTTTACGGTCAAAACCCCCAGTTTGTGGTCGCCTGAAACCCCTTCACTCTATACCGTCGAAACACGAATTCTGAGTGGCAAGAACTCGTTGGACGGCGGCATCACTCGTATCGGCATCCGCAACGTTGAATTCCGCGGTTTGGACGGCCTTTACCTGAATGGAAAACCCTACGACAAGCTTATCGGTGGAAACCGTCATCAGGATTTCGCCTACGTGGGCAATGCGCTTCCCAATTCCCAGCATTGGCGGGATGCCAAACTGCTCAGAGATGGTGGCTGCAGGGTGATCCGAACCGCCCATTATCCGCAGGATCCCTCGTTTATGGACGCTTGCGATGAATTGGGTTTGTTCGTGATCGTAGCCATTCCCGGCTGGCAATATTTCAACAAAGACCCCCAATGGTCTGAACTATGCTATCAGGATTTGCGCGACATCATCCGCCGTGACCGCAATCATGCCTGCCTTTTCGCTTGGGAACCCATTCTGAACGAAACGGGGTATCCGCTCGAGTTTTCAGCCAAGACGCTGGCCATCACCAAAGAAGAATTCCCCTATAAAGGAACTTATTCGGCAGCAGACGGCAAGTCGGCTGGCATCAAAGGTGTTTATGACCTGATGTATGGTTTTCCCGCCGATACCGCCCATTATGACCAACCGGTATTTTGCCGCGAATGGGGCGAATACGTGGACGATTGGTATTCTCATAATACCCCGAATCGCGCCTCCAGAAGCTGGGGTGAAGAGCCTCAAGTGGTTCAGGCCAAACATCTGGCCATGGTTTACAACGAAATGTGCGCCACACCAAGGCAATTCATCGGAGGCGCCCTCTGGCATCCCTTCGACCATCAGCGCGGGTATCACCCCGATCCCTATTGGGGCGGTTTGCTGGATGCCTTCAGGCAACCCAAGTATTCTTACAATATGTTTAGGGCACAAACCGATGCACGTTCCAAGCGATTTGGTCCGATGCTTTTCGTGGCCCACGAGATGTCGCCTTTTTCCGCTTCGGATGTCACCGTTTACACCAATTGCGACTCCGTTCGGCTAATTCGCTATGAAAAAGATACGTTTATCCAGAAAGTGCAGCACCTTCAGCGTGGAATACCCAGTCAGGCAGTGATTTTTCCTCAGGTGTTCGACTTTTATGCCCTTCGGCAATTTAGTTATATTCAAAAGAATTGGAAAAAAGCCAGTATGGTTTTTGAAGGCATTCTAGATGGTAAAGTGGTCTGCACCAGCAAGAAAATGCCCTCTAGGAGATCTTCCAAACTTCAATTGTATGTCGATCATCAAGGTCAAGCCTTGCGGGCTGACGGTTCCGATTTTGCCGTAGTGGTCTGCGAAGTGACCGATGACGAAGGCAATGTGCGGCGCCTAGCTAAAGAGATGCTCGTTTTCTCGGTGGAAGGCGAGGGCGAAATAATCGGCGATGCCACCATTGGCGCCAATCCACGTGCTGTCGAGTTCGGTTCAGCTCCAGTGTTGATCCGTTCCACCGTCAATGCAGGCAAAATCACGGTAAAAGCCCATGTGTTATTTGAAGGGGAACATGCCCCGACTTCAGCCGAACTCGTTTTTGAAAGTATCAAACCTGATTTTTCGCTGGCCTATTCTGAAAAACCAACTAAAAGTCTATCTTTGGGAAACCTGTTCCGTGGTTTTAAACCGGGTATGACAGAGGAAGAAAAACGCAAAGCGCTGGACGAAGTGGAAAAACAACAAACCCAGTTTGGAGAAAAATTTTAAACAACAATATCAACCATGGAAGAAATCCTTCAACAAATTGCCGAATGCGTCGAATTCGGAAAAATCAACCTCGCTTCACCCTATCCACCCAACATGAAAGGGCAGGAGGGAGCCGATGAACTCACACGCAAAGCCTTGGAAATGGGTATCGCGCCTCAGGAAATATTGAACCAGTCACTCATCGTGGGCATGGGCAAGATCGGTGTCAAATTCCGCGAAAACAAAGTCTTTGTGCCTCAGGTGCTGATGTCTGCCAAGGCCATGAGCACGGCGATGTTGCATTTGAAACCCTATTTCACCTCTGGCGCTGTTCAACGCAAAGGTGTGTTTATTCTAGGCACGGTCGAAGGCGACTTGCACGACATCGGCAAAAACCTGGTGGGCATGATGGTGGAAGGTTGTGGCTTCGAAGTCATCGACCTGGGCGTGGATGTCAAAACCGAGCAATTCATCGACGCGGTCACCCAGCATCCAGAAGCATTCATAGGCTTGTCCGCCCTGCTGACGACCACCATGGGCGCCATGGAAAAAACCAACAAGGCCATTAAAGAAGCTTTCCCAAATTCGATCACCTTTATCGGTGGAGCGCCTGTCAGCGACAAGTTCCGCGAACAAATCGGTGCGGATTACTACAGTGCCGATCCGCAAGGGCTGGTGGAAATCTTAAACAAACTGGTAGCCTAATTTGATGTCTCTTCAGAGCTCCAATCTCTGCGTTGCTGCTCACTCGCCACTCCTCACGTACTTTAAGTACGCTCCGGGGTGTCTCATAATCAGCGCCTTGACCTTTGAACTCTGAAGAAACATCATTCGAATCTCTACCGAAAGAATTGTCGATTACATATTACTCCCGATGAAGTAATAAATAGCAGCAGCCAGGCCTGCACTCACCGGAATAGTAAGTATCCAAGCCACCATCAGTTTGCGGGTGACGCCCCAACGAACGGCAGACAAACGTTTGACGGCGCCTACACCGATGATGGCACCGGTGATGGTGTGGGTCGTGCTGACGGGGATTTTAAGGAAATCGGTGAGGTAGAGGGTAATGGCGCCGGCGGTTTCAGCAGCGACACCTTCCAGAGGCGTCACTTTGGTGATTTTGGAGCCCATGGTTTTCACAATTTTCCAGCCACCAGTCATGGTGCCCAGCGCGATGGCGGCAAAACAGGACAGTGGAACCCAGTCGTGAATCTGATCAAAGCGTTCAATGCCCCAAGGCAAACCTTGCGCGTGTGCGGCAATGAGGGCGGCACCGATGATACCCATGACCTTTTGAGAGTCGTTCAGGCCGAAACCGATGGCAAACAAGCCCGAGGATACGAGCTGCAATTTACGGAACCATTTGTCGGCATGATGTGGATTCGCCTTTTTGGCGATGTACATGATCATGATGGTGAGCAACGTGGAGATGATCATACCGATGAGTGGCGCCAACAGGATGAACGCGGCGATGATGCCGATTTTACCGCCATGTACGGCTCCGAAGGTTCCGGCGCTCATGATGGCAGCCCCTGCGAATCCCCCGATCAGCGTATGCGAAGAGGAGGACGGAATACCCAACCACCAAGTGGTCAGATTCCAAAGAATGGCTGCAATAAGTCCGGAGAAGATAACCGGTAATGTGACAAACTGAGGGAGAACGGTTTTTGAAACCGTATTGGCTATCCCGAATTCACCGATGATGTACTTGGCGATGAAAAAAGCAAGCAGGTTGAAACTTGCTGCCCAAAGCACTGCTCTGAAGGGTGTCAGGACCTTGGTGGAAACAATCGTGGCAATCGAGTTGGCAGCATCGTGAAAACCGTTGATGTAATCGAAAAGCAGTGCCAGTGCGATAATGGTAATCAATAAAGTCATTATCCGAATCTGTTTTTAGGCGTATTTGACGATGATGGTCTTAATAATCTTGCCTACGTATTCAGCAGCATCGGTGGCTTTCTCCAATTCACTCATGATTTCCTTCAATTTCACCACTTCAATGGCTTCGCGTTCGCTTTTGAAAAGGTCGTTGATAAAATGGTCGTACACATCGTCGGCTTTGTTTTCGATGTCATGCAGCTCTCTGCAATACACCGTAATGCGATTGGAGTCTTTTTTCAGAACTCCAAGTTCGTCTACCGCTTTGCCGATGCAAATGGCGCTGTCCTTGATGAATCCAGCCATTGTTTCCGCACTTCCCGGCATTTCCTTGGGGTCGTACAACATGATCTTTTTGGCGCAACCGCAGATGTAATCCGTGACATCATCCAGTCTGTTGGACAAGGTATGAATGTCTTCCCGGTCGAATGGAGTGATGAACGTCGCGTTCAGTTCGTCAAAGATGCGATTGGAAAGTTCGTCTCCCTTACGTTCCTGTTCCTTGATCTTGAAATAGTATTCGGTAGCGGATTCATGATTGAATTTCTGAAGGCATTCGATCATCAGGTTGGAGGCGACCAACAATACATCAGACATTTCTTTCAAAATGGGAAAGAATTTGGGCTCGTGGGGCGTAAACTTGCTGAAAAAAGAGTTTTTCATACAATAAATGATTGATTTATAGTGCGATAAGCGTGAATTGCTGTTATGCCTCTTTTTCGGAAAGGCGTGTAAAATTACAAAAACAATTTTGATTAACAGGATTGCCAGCCAATTATTTGTAGTATGAATGTAATAAAGTTGTAATATCTATTACAAAAACTCAAATCCGTTTTTTGCGTCGGTAAATGCAATTTTCAAGATCGCAGATGGAGCAGGAGTAGGGATTTTTACGTGCATGGGGGCCTAATCCGATGATTCCGCTGACCGATTTGATGGGAAGCATGAGGGCTGAATCGGTCAGCGTGATACCGCAATAATTCGCAGGCAAAAACTTCCAAAGTTCGTGCTGTTCTTTCACAGACCAGCCGCAGTAGCCCGGACTGTATCGGTTGGTGCCGTGCAGTCCTTCGTGCTCGAAATGGTGCCGAATGTAATGGTGAATGGAGTCTGTAGCTTTCTCAACAGCCACTGTACCAAGCGTATCCACAAAAAACGCTTTGAGGTAGTCGCCTTCGGCAGTGAACTGATCGTATTTTTCACGAACTCCAGGGCCGGCGGTGCAGGCAAACAACACTATTTTGGAGGCTTGGCGGAACTGTTTGGCTATGATGGAGCCGGTATGGAACGTAGTTTCTCCGATTCGGATTTCGGTATCCAGACATTCAAACTGATCGAGAACGACAAAGCCGCCTTTGGCCTGAATGATGGAGGGCCCTTCTTGGAGCACTTCCTCAAAAACGTCCAAGAAATCGTCCAAGCCTTGTGTTTCCTCTGGCGAAATGGCTTTCATATCGGCTACAGTAATGGCCAGGTCGTGAAAGCTGTAGGTAAAGTCGGTGGTATGCATGAGCTAGATTTCTGCAGATATACGAACATTTATAAGTCTGCCAGTTAGGTAGTTGGGTACAGCCCATTGTTGGTTGTTTATGTCGTTCACCCAATAATATGAATTTACGTTTTGAATGCCGAACAGGTTGAAGCAATCCACCCCCAGCCAAATGTTTTTAAAACTTCGCAACGCTTTCGATTTCATGATTTTATCCTCACCACCCACCAACAGCCTAGATAGGCCTATGTCAACACGACGGTAAGGAGGCATGCGCAGTACGGCAAAACTCCGGTCGCGATCAGGAGCGCCGAATGGCAGACCGTCCGCCCAGATCAGCTTCATGCTCATGGTGAATTTTGGGTTGTTGGGAAAATAATCCTGGAAGAAAAGAGAGATGTTGTAACGTTGTTCGTTGGGTCTGGGTACCGTGTAATTGCCAATGGTTTCCTTACTCTTCATGAGCGAAAAGCTGATCCAGGAATCGGTGCCTGGTACGAATTCCCCGAACAATTTGGCGTCGAACCCTGCCGTGTAGCCTTTGGCCATGTTTTTGCCGTAATAACGGATGCGGACATTGTCCACCACGTATGGAATGAGATTGCTCATGTCCTTGTAATACAGTTCGGTGGTAAGCTTGAATGGACGTTCCAGAGCGATGAAATGATAATCCATGCCACCTACCACCTGGATGGTTTTCTGGGCTTTGATGTGCGTGTTCAGTACCACACGGGTGACGCCGTTATCAGTAGTCGTATCTCTCAATTCCTTATAAAAAGGTGCCTGATAGTAAACTCCAGAAGCCAGTCGGAAGGTGAAATCGTGTTCCCAAGCTGGGATGAAGGCAATGGAAGCTCTTGGACTTACCAATAATTCGTGGTTAAAATCCCAGTAATTGGCTCGCAATCCAGCCGTGAGTACGAAAAGGCCGGCTTCCTTCCTGAAATGCCAACTGTCCTGCAGAAAACCCTGCAAGCGATTGCTTTCCATGTTGGCACCCGACTTCATGGAATAAACCATTCGGATGTTTGAATTGGAATAGGGTAGGGAATAACCGGCAGAATCACGCATTTCCCATTCTCGAAGTTTGTCGTTGATGCGTTCACGCTGATAACTCAGACCCCATTGGATTTCGTGGAAATTCTTGATCCAACTGCCGCTGTGTGACACATTGAAAACGGTTGCGTTCAAATGGTTGCGTGCATGTTCGTGGTAGGTTCCAATACCAATAAGGCTTGTGTTGGCCGTGTCGGCACGGTTGTTCTTGATGGGTGTCGAACTGAGCCAGTATTGGCCGGTAATGTCGTAATTCTCGTCTTCAACCGTGTTGAACACAGATGTCTGCATACCAAGTTTCACGTTGTCTGACAGTTTTTTAGTGAGGTTTAAAGCACCAAAAGAAGTTCGGAACAAATCTTTTTCTTTTCCGTCGAAAAACACCTCTATGGAAAACTTGTTGTTGAATGTACCGAATTCTGTCAATGCAGTTGTCGGAATGAATTCATAGCTGTTTTGTGAAAAGTTGCCTAAGAAACTTAATTCCAGCGAGGGTGTCAGCTTGTACGTCAGATAGGTTTGATAATCCAGAAAGTTCGGGTTGTATTCAGCCTTGGTGTCGAGCGTTCCAAGCAAATAGGCGTTTGTTTTGTACCGAAGGCCATGAATCTGAGTGAATCGCCCGTCTTTGGATGACTGCCCCACAAATAGATTGGCGCCCAACAAGCTTAAGTTGGCAACAGCCTCGAAATGAGAAGGTTTCTTGTATTGAATATCGAGTACGGACGACATCTTGTCGCCGTATCTGGCGTCGAACCCGCCGGCGGAGAATTTCACTTCCTGCACCATTTCAGGGTTTACAAAACTCAAACCCTCCTGTTGACCAGCCCTTATAAGCAGCGGCCTGTACACTTCCGTTCCGTTCACATACACCAAGTTTTCATCGAAGTTGCCCCCACGGACCGAATATTGCGAACTGAGTTCGTTGTTGGAACTGACTCCTGCAAAAGTCACCAACAAGGCTTCGATGCTGCCCCCGGTGGCGTCAGGAAGCAGTCGGATTTTGGTGGCATCCAGCCTTTCGAGGTTGTTCGTACGGCGTTGCTGTCCATGTATGGTCACTTCGTTCAACGTATGCGAGGAAGTCCCCATCGTCACATTCACACGTAGCGTGTGCATGGCAGCGGGAATAATGCGGGTGGCAGGCTGGTAGGAGAGGCAGGAATACCTCAAGATGACCGTATCTTGAGCAGGAAGTTCAATGGAGTAAAAACCGTTCGCATCCGTGTATGCTGCACGCTTGCCGTTCAGCTCGGATATGCTGACCAGTTCCAGCCCCCTGTTTTGATTGTCGAGAACGAAGCCGGAAACCGTCACAGTGCCCTGTGCCAAAAGGAACGCTGAACGGAAAGCAATAAAAAAGAGTACTAAAACGGCTATTTTCTTGGACATCATTCGACGTTTTCAATGGGCGCAAATCTACGGAAATCTGAGGAATTAAACGTATCTTTGCGGTCATTATTGTCATCTAATTATGGAGAACTTACTCGAATTGCTTCGTAATCGCCGAAGCACCCGAAAATTTATGGAGACTGAAATCAGTCCCGAACTGGTCGAACAATTGATGCAAGCCGCGTTGATGTCCCCGGCTTCGAAAAGTTCCAACCCCTGGCAATTCATACTGGTGGATGACCGCGAAATGTTGCAAGCCCTTTCGGTCAGCAAAAAGTCGGGTGCCAAACTCATCGAAAACTGTTCCCTGGCAGTAGTGGTCATCGGAGATCCCGAAAAAAGCGATGTCTGGGTGGAAGATTTGTCAATTGCCTCGATTTATTTGCAGTTGGAAGCCGAAGACCTCGGACTTGGCTCTTGCTGGGTGCAGATCCGTTGCCGTCAAAATGCTGAAGGCGAGGACTCTGAAGTTGTTGTTAAGCGGCTTCTCGATATCCCTGAAACGTTCCGAGTCGAAAGCATCATAGCCATCGGGATGAAGGAAGTGAGCAAGGAACCCCACGATTTGGACAATCTTTCCTGGGAAAAGGTCCATCTGGGCAACTATAAACCAACCGAATAATTCGAATCCCGTGCGCATCAGTCTCATCGGTGCAGGAAATCTGGCCACCAGGCTTGGAATTGCCCTGAAAGCAGCAGGGCACGAATTCGTGCAAGTATACAGCCGCACGGAAGCCTCTGCCCAAACACTAGCGGTTTTGCTGGGTGCTGAAGCAGTCATTAAACCTGAAGACTTGCAATCGGACGCTTCTTTGTACATCTGCGCCCTGAAAGACGATGCACTCCCTGAAATCCTCTATAAGGTGGATCTAGGTGATGGCATTCTAGTGCACACGGCTGGAAGTCTGCCTTTGGGCGTTCTCAAGAATTATGCAAGCAAAACCGGTGTTTTTTACCCCTTGCAAACCTTCAGCAAGGAGCGGGAAGTGGATTTCAAAACGATACCGGTATTCGTTGAGTCTTCGGACAAGGTGGTCTTGTACATTTTAAAGCAACTCGCTGTAGATCTGGGTTCTGAAGTGTATGAAATCAACTCCGAACAACGCCTAAAGCTGCATGTTTCGGCCGTCTTCGCATGCAATTTCGTCAATTACCTCTATTCGGTTTCCAGTGATTTGCTGGCCGAACAGCATCTGCCTTTCGAAGTGCTGAAGCCTTTGATTCAGGAAACTGCGGCCAAGGTGCTAACCCATTCTCCTACCGATGCTCAGACAGGTCCGGCCGTCCGTTTCGACCGGAAAGTCATGGACAAACACCTAGCCCTGCTCGAAAAGCATCCGGCTTGGAAGACGCTTTATAAGGACTTGAGCCTCGGCATTCATCAACGATCAAAACCAAGCAAAAAATGAGCACCATACCTCACAACCTGTCCACCATCAAAGCCGTCGTTTTCGATGTGGACGGCGTCCTTTCAGCCAATACGATTCCTTTGTATCCAAATGGGGAGCCCATGCGTACCGCCAACATCAAGGACGGTTATGCCATGAACCTGGCCTGCAAGAAAGGGCTGATACTAGGCATCATCACGGGCGGCAGGACGGAAGCCGTACGAATTCGCTTTCATAATCTTGGCGTCCAACACATCTATATGGGTGCCCACGACAAAAAGGTGGAATTCGCCGATTTCCTCCAAAAAACTGGTCTTAAAGCGGAAGAAGTGGCCTATATGGGCGACGATATTCCTGATTACGAAGTGATGCAACTGGTCGGACTTTCTGCTTGCCCGGCCGATGCAGCGCCAGAAATCCGTGCCATTTCCAACTACATTTCTCACAAACATGCAGGAGAAGGGTGCGCCCGTGACCTGATTGAGCAGATCCTTAAGGCTCAGGGACTTTGGATGACGGATGCCGAAGCATTCGGCTGGTAAATTCGTACGAACATGTTGGACAATCTGCAAGGCTACCACCTCATACTGGCTTCGAATTCTCCCAGACGCAATGAATTGCTGGGCGGATTGGGTCTTGAGTACTCGGTTCGTGTTTTGAAGGATGGTGACGAATCCTATCCCGTTGATTTGAAAGGAGCCGCTGTCGCCAACTACATCGCTTTGCAGAAGGCCGAAGCTTTTCGTTCCCATATCGGTCCGAACGATCTGGTTATCACCGCCGACACTATCGTTTGCCAAGGTGAAGAAATTTTTGAAAAACCCACCGATAGGGAAGATGCGCTTCGCATGCTCAAAGCCTTGTCCGGGAAAAGCCATTTTGTCTACACCGGCGTCTGCCTTACCAGCTTCAACCATCAAGTTTCTTTTTTGGCCGAGACCGAGGTCTTTTTCTGTGAACTCACCGAGGCTGAAACCGAACATTATGTGGATCAGTACAAGCCTTTCGACAAAGCCGGAGCCTACGGCGTCCAGGAATGGATTGGTTTCGTCGGGGTGGAACGCATCGAAGGCTCCTACTTCAATGTCATGGGACTGCCTGTCCATCAGCTATATACCGAATTGAAACGCTTTCCGTCCTTGCCTAAAACCGCTCAGCCATGAACCTCATCATCGATCAAGGCAATACCTTGTGCAAAATCGCATGCATTGAACCTAACGGAAACATTGCATTCAGCAGTGTTTTTGAAAAGTTGACACCGGAAATCGTAAAGGATTTGATTCAGACCCATCAACCTGAATATGGCATTCTGGCAAACGTAAAAAAGGTTGATGCACCGGTTCTTGAGCTACTTGATGCATCATTGAAAACCTTTGTGGTGCTAGGTCCCGATACGCCGCTTCCCATCCGAAACGGATACGCCACCCCTGAAACCCTGGGTTTCGACCGCTTGGCCGCAGCAGTAGGCGCTTGGTCGATTCAGCCTGGGAAACCCTTGCTGGTCATAGATTTGGGAACGGCCGTCACCTATGATTTTGTCAGCGAAGACGGCATCTACACCGGTGGAAACATCGCACCTGGGCTCAGGACTAGGCTGAAATCTTTGAACGACCACACTTCCACACTTCCATTGGTGGAACCTTTGACTGAATTCGACTTGCTCGGAATTTCGACAGAAACCGCCATCCGTTCCGGTGTGATGCAAGGCCTACTTTTTGAGATAAATGGATATATCGATGCCTTAAAGCTACAGTATCCCAGTCTTTTCGCTTTTTTAACAGGCGGTGACCTTATTTATTTTGACGGAAAATTAAAAAATGGCATCTTTGTGGACGCAAATCTGGTCTTGACAGGCCTTAACCGAATATTACGCCACAATGTCCATTCGTAAATCAATTCCGGCAGCTGTTTTCATGTTGCTGACCCTGCAAACGCTACTTGCACAAAATACCAATTCCACGTACAGTCGCTATGGATATGGCAATCTGGAAACTCCTGCAATGGGCAAGACCCGCGCAATGGGGGGAATCGGTTATGGCTACCACGATCGTGGATTGATCAATGTGCAGAACCCTGCCTCTTTTGCCGACGTGGATACGATGAACATGCTTTTCGACTTCGGAATGTCGGCACAGCTCACCGCATTCAAAGAAGGCACTGTCCGTCAGTACAATCCGAACGCGTACATGGATCATGTAGGCATGAAATTCGCGCTGAAGCCCAAATGGGGGGTGGCGCTGGGTCTGGTTCCTTTTTCCAAGGTAGGCTATCATTTTTCAACGTCGGGTTCAACACCCTTCGGTGAAGTTGAATACACCAATACTTACACGGGTACTGGGGGTTTGAATACCTTTTTTCTAGGAACCGGCGCATATCTGGCCAAAGGTCTTTCCGTCGGAGCCAATTTGAAATACACCTTCGGAGTGTTGAGCAATATGACCGCTACCAATTACACCACTTCGGGAATCAACAATGAGATGAATCTGGAATACCAATTCATTAAAGCTCCCAGCCTCGATTTGGGCGTACAATACGATTTGCCCTTGAGCAAGAAAAGTTACCTGACATTGGGTGCGTCCGCATCGCTTTCCTTGCCCGTAAGGGGCGAACTTTACTATGTGAACATTGCTTCCGATACGTTGGACGACCCAGGTAATTATTTTGATTTTCAGCTTCCTACCACCATCGGTGCTGGGGTATCCTACAATTGGGACAATCGGCTCACCGTGGGTTTGGATTTCCAAAAACAACAGTTCAGCAAATCAACCTTCATGGGTGTTAAGGATAGCTTGAGAGACAACAACCGCATCGCATTAGGTATTGAATACCTTCCTTCCACCATTGCAGAGCATTACTACCAAGCCATTCGTTACCGCGGTGGTTTTCAGTTTAACGACATGTACCTCAAACAGCCAGGTCATTTACAAAGTGCCGGTCTGAGCTTGGGTGTCGGCTTGCCGCTTCGTGGGCAGAAATCCATGTTGAATCTGAGTTTCGAAGCCGGTAGACTGTTTACCCCCAACGCTTCCTTCATCAGCGAAACGTACTACAAATTTTCCATCGACGTTTCGTTCAACGAGCTTTGGTTTTTCAAGTTGAAACTCTAACGTGAACAGCCGTTTCCATAGTATACGGAATCTGGTTGGCGTCTTGTGTATGGCAGCCCTGTTGCTGGTGCCTATAGCCTGCAACTCGGATCAACCGCAGTATGTCAGCAAGTTCAAGGACCGTGCTGTCGTTCCAGGCATGTTCACGGATTCCGTAACGATGCTCATTTCCGATTCAGGAGTGATTCGATACCGTGTCATCTCTGAGGTCTGGAAAATTTATGACAAGGCGGCCGAACCGTATTGGTATTACCCCAAGAAAGTCTATTTCGAAAAGTTCAACGATAGTTTGAAGACTGAATCGATGGTTTCGAGCGATACTGCCAAGTATTATACGCGCCGCAAGATGTGGGAGCTTCGTAAGAATGTCAAACTCATCAACCTGCAAGGCGATCAGTTCGAAACCTCCCTGCTTTACTGGGATCAGCTGTCCAGACGCATTTATTCGGATTCATTCATACGCATCGAAAAGGATGGTCAGACCATGAAGGGTTACGGATTTGAATCCAACGAACAGCTCACCGTCTATAAGATCTTAAAGCCGACGGGAGATTTTCCGATGGATCCTGAAACCTCCGAATAGTGTGACGGTTTTTTACATGATTACACACTGTTTAAACATTTTTTTGTATATTCGCAGGCTGAAAAAAAACACCCAAAATTGCTAATTCATCAATAAACATACCTATCTTATATGGCAACCTTACAGAAAATCAGGAATAAAGCCGGTCTGCTGGCCATCGTCATCGGTCTTGCTTTATTTGCATTCATCATCGGAGACTTCCTGAATTCCGGATCCTCTTTGTTCCGTCAGTCTCAGCAAAAAATCGCAAAAATCGGTGATTATTCACTGGATTACAAGGATTACGAAGCCCGCATCGCGGAAATGGAACAAGTCTACAAAATTCAAACGGGTCAGAATACCTTGGATGATGCCATCAACGGACAAATTCGCGAATCGGTGTACGAATCCATCGTACGTGAACAATTGTTGGACCAACAAGCCGCTCAGCTTGGCGTTTCGGTTACAGGCAAGGAAGTTTTCAGCATGATCAACGGCGCCAATGTACATCCGATGATTCAGCAGTTGCCCATTTTTAAAAACCCGCAGACCGGTCAGTTCGACCATAACATGATGCTGAATTTCCTGCAAACCATTCAGACGGACGATCTATCGGCCTATCCTGCCGAAGCACAGGAACAAATCAAGAACCTCAAGGTTTATTGGATGTTCTGGGAAAACAACCTCAAGTACACCCGTCTCGAAGAGAAAATCAATACCCTGCTTAGCAAGGCGGTACAAGCAAATTCGCTGGATGCCAAAGCTTCTTTCGCAGATCGTGCCGACAATTTGGACTTTGTCTATGTGGTTGAGCCATACAGCGCGCTTCCCGATTCTTTGTTCAAGGCCAGTTCGAACGAAGTGAAGAAACGTTACAACAATCAGATTGAACGTTTCAAACAAAAACCTTATCGCAGCGCCAAATACATCGTAGTGGATGTGAAAGCCAGTCAAGAAGACTACAAGGCTGTAGAAGACAAAGTGAAGGAAATTGAACCGAAGTTTGTCGCAACCACCGAATATGCCGCTTTTGTAAATGAAAACTCAGACAATCAATATTTGGATTGTTATGTATCCAACAAACTCTTTACGGGAGTTGTCAAGGATTTCGTCAGCAACTCAGGCGCAGGTGCTTATTTGGCTCCCGTTTATACCGAAGGTGCTTTCGTGATGGCAAAAATTTTGGACAAGTCTGTTGCTCCTGACTCTGTCAAAGCTCGTCAGATTGTGTTGGCCACGACCGAACAGACTCGTGCGGACAGCTTGATGGCTGTGCTGAAGTCTGGTGCTGATTTCAACCAATTGGCTCAGAAATTCTCCCGCAACAACGGCGGTGCCGACATGGGTTGGTTCCGTGAAATTGATGCGCTTTCCTTGGGTACCAGCTTTATCCGTTCTTGCTTCGCAGCTACCGTGAATGAATATTTTCAGGTGAAAACCAAAAACAGCATCACGATTGTTCAAGTTACTGATAAGACTGCTCCCGTAGCCAAAACAAAACTGGCGTTGGTAACCTTGAAGGTAACCCCGAGCTCACAGACTTACAGCAACATCTACAACAAAGTGAACACCTTGGTTGCCAAATTTACAACTGCTGACCAATTCTTCACTGAGGCTCAAAAAGCTGGCTATGAGGTGAAAGAATTGCAATCGGTGCGTTCTTCGGACAATACCATCGCAGAAATTCCTCAAATGCGTCAGGCTGTTCGTTTCGTTTACAACAACGAAGCCGGCAAAGTATCTCCAATTCTGGAAAATCAGTTCAATCAGTTTGTGGTTGTTGGTGTAACAGCTGTTAACGATGGCAATTATCAACCTGTTGAAGCTGTTCAGCAGATTCTGCTCCGCGAACTCATCGACGAAAACAAGGCCGATCAGATCGTCAAGGATATTCAATCCAAAAAAGCGACTTCATTGGCTGCTTTGGCTCAGGATTTGAAGGTGAATGTGGATTCTGCTCTGTTTGTGAATTTCTCTACCCGCCGCATCACTGGTTTGGGTGATGAACCTGCGCTTGTTGCTGCTGTGACGGCTGCTCCGCTGAACCAACTTTCCGCACCGATCAAGGGTAAGAATGGGGTGTATGTGTTCCAGGTCGTTGCCAATAAGAAAACGCAGGAAACATTCAATCTGCAACAGGAACAGGCTGGTTTGAACAGTATGAATATGTATCGGTTGATGTATCAGTCCTTCGATGCGGTGAAAAACGCCACCAAGATCAAAGACTCCCGCATCAAATTCTATTGATTTGCTCCAATAGCACGCCATTTGCGGCGTTGCTTTCCGTAAGAAAATCCTCACGTACGAAAAGTACGCTCCGGTGTTTCTTACAAAAAGCGCCTTGCAACTAGCGTACTCTTGAAACAAATCGCAGCATCGGGTTTAGCTTTAATATAAAACATAAGACCGAATCAATTACCTTTGCGGGGAATTGGTTCGGTTTTTAATTTGATGGGAATGAGTGAGAAGTTTGCAATTTTGGGGAAGAGGCCGGAGGAGTTGAGGAGCTGGTTGTTGGAGCAGGGGTTGCCGAAGTATGCGGCAAGTCAGTTGCATGAGTGGATTTATGTGAAGCGGGTGCGGAGTTTTGAGGAGATGACGAATATTTCGAAGGCGAATCGGGCATTACTTTCAGAAAGGGCTTCGTTGGGATTCACGGATCCGGTGCATGTGGCGCGTTCCAAAGATGGTACCGTTAAGTATTTGTTCAAGACTACGGGGGGGCAGCTTATTGAGAGTGTGTATATTCCGGAGGATGACAGGGGTACTCTGTGCGTTTCCTCGCAGGTGGGTTGCAAGATGCGGTGTGATTTCTGCATGACTGGACGGATGGGTTTTTTAGGACAGCTTTCGGCTGGTGAAATATTGAATCAGATTTTATCCATACCTGAATCCACGGAGTTGACCAATATTGTTTTCATGGGAATGGGGGAGCCGTTGGACAATGTGGACGAAGTGCTGCGGGCGCTGGATGTGCTGACTTCCGAGGATGGTTTTGCATGGAGCCCCAAGCGGGTGACGGTTTCTACCATCGGGGTGAGGCCGGGTCTGATCCGCTTTCTGGAGGAAAGCAAATGCCATCTGGCAGTGAGCTTGCATACGGCGATTCCGGAGCAACGGCTTTCGTGGATGCCCTCTGAAAAGGCTTGGCCCATGGAGGAAACCATTCAGCTGCTGAAGCAATTCGATTTCAGCAAGCAACGCCGCCTTTCGTTCGAATACATCTTGTTCAAGGGGCTCAACGACACGCCAGCCCATGCCAAGGCACTGGTGGCTTTGCTCAAGGGACTCGATTGCAGGGTGAACCTGATCCGTTTCCATGCGATTCCCGATACGCCCTTCAAGACGACTGACGAAATGGCGGTTCGCGGATTTTGCGATTATCTGATTTCGAAAGGCCTGCGCACCACCGTTCGTAAGTCACGCGGAGAGGATATTCAGGCTGCTTGTGGCTTGCTTTCCACACAAAAAGGATAAAATATTTTCACATAATAACTTTTGTTAAGGGGTTTTCTTTGTATCTTTCGGCAATTTTGTCAGTATAACAGAAAACCATCTATGGAATCTCCAAAAATACGTGTCGGAATCTCCCAAGGCGACATCAACGGTGTCGGTTACGAAGTGATTCTCAAAACACTTTCCGATAATAGGGTCTACGAAAACCAGGCTGTGGTCATCTACGGTTCAGCCAAAGTGGCGGCCTATCACAAAAAGGCGCTTGACCTGAACAATGTGAATCTGAGCATCGTCGGTTCAGCTCGCGAAGCGCAGGTTGGCAAGATCAGCATCGTCAACTGCACCGATGACGAAGTGAAGGTCGAACTTTCACAGTCCACTCCGATAGCAGGCAAAGCCTCTTTTCAAGCGCTGGAACGTGCTTGCCAGGAGCTTAAAGACGGTCTGATCGATGTTTTGGTAACAGCCCCAATCAACAAAAAGAACATTCAATCCGAGAGTTTCACTTTCCCGGGTCACACTGAATACCTCGAATCCGTTTTTGGTGAGGGCAAACCAGCGCTGATGATCATGGTGAGTCCCATCATGAAGGTTGCCGTGGCAACTGGACACATTCCGTTGGCTCAGGTTCCTGCTGCATTGGATGTGCCAAGTTTGGTTACTAAAATCCGGATGCTCAACAAGTCATTGATCAAGGATTTCAACATCATCAAACCCCGTATTGCCGTGCTTGGTCTAAACCCGCACGCAGGTGACGAAGGTTTGATTGGCCGCGAGGACCAGGAAATTATTGCCGAAGCCGTTCGCAAGGCTCAGGAACAACACGTTTGTTGTTTTGGTCCCATTCCTGCAGACGGATTTTTCGGCTCTGGTGATTTTAAGAAATACGACGGCATTCTGGCCATGTACCACGACCAAGGTTTGATTCCTTTCAAGGCGCTCAGCATGGACAGTGGCGTGAATTACACGGCCGGTTTGTCCATCATCCGTACGTCTCCTGCCCATGGCACGGCGTATTCCATTGCCGGTCAGAATGTTGCATCCGAAGAATCGTTCCGTGAAGCCTTTTACATGGCCTGCGATGTGTTCAACAACCGCAACGGATATGCCGAAATGACGAGCAATCCGCTCCGCAAACAGCACATTGTTCAAACGGGAGAGCTTTCCGATTTGAAAATGCCAGAAGATATTTAATAGCAACGCATCGTGGATATTCAAAGCGTCAAACAGCGTTTCGGCATCATTGGCAATGCCCCTGAGCTCAACCGAGCCATCGATGTGGCCGTTCAGGTCGCGCCGACCGATCTTTCGGTGCTCATTACCGGCGAAAGCGGGGTGGGGAAGGAAAGTTTTCCTCAAATTATTCACCAGTTCAGTCATCGCAAACACGGCCCATACATTGCTGTGAATTGTGGCGCCATACCGGAAGGAACCATCGATTCCGAACTCTTTGGTCACGAAAAAGGCTCTTTCACAGGTGCTTTGGCCGATCGAAAAGGTTATTTCGAAGTAGCCGACGGTGGTACCATTTTTCTGGATGAAGTCGGTGAATTGCCATTGTCCACCCAAGCCAGACTCTTGAGGGTGCTCGAATCGGGCGAATTCATCCGGGTCGGTTCCTCCAAGACTCAAAAAACCAACGTCCGCATCGTGGCCGCCACCAACATGAACATGGGGGAAGCCATACAGGGCAATCATTTCCGCGAAGATCTCTATTATCGGCTGAACACGGTGCCCATCAGCGTTCCACCGCTACGTGACCGGCCCGATGACATTCTGCGCCTCTTTCGCAAATTTGCCGCCGATTTCGCTGAAAAATACCGGATGCCTGCCTTGCAACTCACCGAAGATGCCAAATCGGTTTTGACTTCGTACCGTTGGCCTGGCAACATCCGTCAGTTAAAGAACATTGCTGAACAGATTTCCATCATTGAACAACAAAGGGAGATTTCGGCCAACATCTTGCGTTCCTACTTGCCGGACAGTTCCTTCGAAAAGATACCTGCCTTGTATGCTGGTGGTGCCAATCGTCCTGTCGACAGCCGTTCCTTTGCCAACGAGCGGGAAATTCTGTATCAGGTGCTGTTTGACATGAAAAAGGACATGAACGAGCTCAAACTGCTCGTGAACGACATCATGATGAAAAGCGGTGCGGAAGGTCCTGCCTCCGAAAAGGATTTCGGCAATTATGCCACGTTCCATGCGCCTGAACCCTCCAGTCACCGGCCTGCCGTCCACAACATCGAAGATACTGAGGAATATGTGGAAGAATCCTTCTCCTTGGAAGATATGGAAAAGGAAGCCATTCGCAAGGCGCTGGATCGCAACGGCGGCAAGCGTAAGAATGCTGCCTCCGACCTGAATATTTCAGAACGTACTTTGTATCGTAAGATTAAAGAATACAAATTGGATTGACCGTGAAACGATTTCTGCTGCTACTTTTGCCTTTGCTGCTGCTCTCCGGCTGTACCGTTTCCTATAAATTGAACGGTGCATCCATCGATTATGCCCGAGTCAAAACCATTTCCATTCAGGAATTCCCGAATCAGGCGCCTTTTGTGTATCCGCCTTTTTCACAGGTATTTACAGAAGGATTGAAAGAAAAGTTCATCAGGCAGACCAAGCTTAAGATGAAACCCAGAGAGGGTGATTTGCAGTTGGAAGGCGAGATTGTCGGTTGGGAACTCACGCCTATGGCACAACAGGCAGACGGTTATGCCTCTGAAACCAAACTGAACATCACCGTCAATGTCCGTTTCACCAATACGACCAACGAGAAGGAGGATTTTGAACAGAAATTCTCTGCTTTCCGCCAATTTAGCACCACCAGCATGCTGGAAGATGTTCAGGATGCTCTTTTGGAAGAAATCACCAAGGAAATATCCGAAGCTATTTTTAATAAAACAGTAGCCAATTGGTAAGATGAAGACAGACGATATCAGACTTTGGATCAACGAACCTTCCCTGATGAACCGGGAAAACATGCTTCAGCTGAAGGCAGTCTTGGAAGACTACCCCTGTTTTACGATTGCCAGGATGTTGTATCTGAAAAGCCTTCTAAACCTCAACGATCTGCATTTTTCGGCTTCGCTGATCAAGACGGCTGTTTCTGTGCCCGACCGTCGAAGACTGTATTACTACATCGAGGGAAAAAGTTTGCCTGAACATTTGGAAAACCCGAAGGCGGCACCCTTGGAATCCGGTGGTTTCTCCCTGATCGACCGTTTTTTGCAAGGTAGCACACCTACTCCGGCACCGATGGAAGAAGAGGCAGAAACGTTTTATGAATTACCTGTGACCACTGTTTCTGCAACTGTTTCTGATGCGCCCGTTCAGCCAAAACCGACTGCTTTGAACACTTTCGCCCAAGTACCGATCAAGGCCGAGGAGGGTTTTGTGCTGAACTATGCGGAATTCCTTTCCATGCAACCCGATGCTGGACCAGAGGTAACCGTTGAGCCGATGAACGGACAGGATCTGATTGATCAATTTCTTGAGAAATCGGCTAATAACGACCCGAAAATCCGAATGAGGCCTGTAGGTGAAAAATCGGTTGACGAAGATGCTGTCGATGAAGTCGCCGCTTTGGAACAAATGGTATCCTCCTTCAACCTGCCTGAAGACTCCTTTACGGACACCTTGGCCAAAATCTACCTGAAACAGAAGCGGTATGACCGTGCACTTGAAATATTCAAGGGTTTAAGCTTGAAATATCCAGAAAAAAATGTTTACTTTGCAGACCAAATTCGATTCCTCGAGAAACTGATTAGTCACATCAAAAAATAGTATCCTCAAAAAATAATTTAATATGTACCTGCTCATTACCATTCTCATTTTTCTTGCTTCTTTACTTCTGATTCTGATCGTACTCGTTCAAAACTCAAAAGGCGGTGGTCTATCGTCTGGTTTTTCAGCCACCAATCAAGTGATGGGTGTTCGCAAAACGACCGACTTTTTGGAAAAAGCAACATGGACGCTGGCTATTGCCCTTTCTTTGCTTTGCATTGTTTCTGCAGGTTTCATCACCACTTCCGACGAAGTACAGGCCAAACAGTCCATCATCAAGAATGAGGTTCAGAACGCCGTTAAAATTGATCCGAATTTGAACAATCCTGGTTTTGCCAATCAACAAAGCGCTGCTACTGCCGAAGGTCAGGCTGCGCCCGCTCAGCAGGCTCCTGCACAGGAAGCTCCCGCTGCAAAAAAATAAATCCGCCGTCTTTTTTATAGACCGGATACGACCGAAAGGAGTCTGAACAAGGCTCCTTTTTTGTACCTGTTATTCCCATTTTGCATGAAAAAGATACTGCCCATCCTGTTTTTGTTGTTGTTGACCGCCTGCACGAGTCCCAACAAGGGTAAAAGGGAAGCCTCGGCTGAACTATTGCCGGACAGCAGCATGTGCCTCGATTATGCCACGGGTTTCAAAGTCGATTATTTTCAACATTACAAGCGCGTAATTCTGGCTGATCCCTGGAAAAAGGGTACCGAATTGGTTCGTTATTACTTGGTTGCGGATGATCAAGTTGAAGTGCCGACTGATGGCATTCGAATCCGCATTCCACTTCGTACGTTGGTTTCTGGCTCTTGCACCCAATATGCCTTTTTGGAACAATTGGGCGAACTTTCTGCGGTAAAGGGCATTTGTGACGTCAAGACCATTTACAATGCAACACTTCGTCAGGCTGTTCAAAAAGGTGAGATCAAGGATCTGGGTGACCCTTTCCAGATTGACGTGGAACGCTGCATGATTCTTAAGCCGGAAGCACTTCTGATGAACAGTTTCAATCAGCAGGATGAACATTTGGCTCGAATTCGTGAAAGCGGTATCCCTGTGCTTTACGACAATGAATGGATGGAGTCGGGCTTGCTTGCCAGAGCCGAATGGATCCGATTCATTGCTTGTCTGTTCAACAAGGAAACCTTGGCCGATAGCATTTTTCAGGTGGTGTCCTCGAATTATGAGCACTTGAAGAAGCTGGCATCCACAGCCAAAACGGTGAAGCCTGAAGTGCTTTCGGGCGATGACTTTCGCGGTACTTGGTACTTGCCTGGTGGTCAGAGTTTTACGGCACAATTGTTTGCCGATGCGGGTGCACGGTACAAATACAACAGCGACACTACGTCAGGCAGCCGACCTTTCACTTTTGAACAAATACTGAAAGACTTCCATCAAGCGGATGTCTGGGTGGGAGTGACCAATGGGAATTCGTTGTCTTCCCTTCAAAAACTGGACGATCGCTATGCCTTGTTCCGGTCATTTAGGGATGGAAACGTGTATGCCTATACCAACCGGACCACCCCCGAAGGTGGCAATGACTTCTGGGAAAGCGCTGTAGCTCGGCCGGAGCTGCTCTTGTCGGATTTCATCAAGGTTTTCCATCCGGAATTGCTTCCCGAAGCTCCTTGGCATTATTTGAAAAAATTACGGTAACTTCGCCAGAAATTCCGTCAAAATGAGTCGTAACAGCCTTTTGTTCTTGATGCTTGGAGTAGCCCTTGTCCTGCTTTTTTTGCTGGATCTGGTGCTTGGAAGCATTCGGATTCCTTTGAAGGAGTTGATTGGCGCCCTTCAAAATACGGGTGATGATACGATCTATCGCGAAATTCTTTTTGGCTACCGATTGCCCAAAGCCTTGACGGCTATCTTGGCCGGTGCTGCGCTTTCCGTGGCCGGATTGCTCATGCAGACCTTGTTCCGCAATCCGCTGGCTGGTCCCGATGTATTGGGAGTCAACGCAGGTGCGAGCTTGGGTGTGGCACTCATCACGATGTTCACTTCAGGGGTAGGCACCTTTCTGTTGGGTTTTGGCTCGTGGGGACTGGTGGTTGCCGCGGTAGTTGGCGCTGTCGGGGTTTTGCTGTTGGTTTTGCTGGCTTCCGTGCGCGTGCCCGACCTTGTTTCCCTGCTGATTGTCGGGATGATGTTCGGCTATATTGCCTCCTCCGTTGTCAGTCTGTTGCAAAATGTGAGCAATCCCGATACGCTCAAGGTTTTTGTGATCTGGACCTTCGGTAGTCTGAGCGCCGTTACCTGGAAGCTCTTTCCGGTGCTGTTGTTGGTGGTTTCGCTAGGTTTACTGCTGGCAGCCTTTCTTCAGAAATCGCTGAATGCCCTTTTGTTGGGCGAACACTATGCCAAAGGGCTCGGCGTATCGGTTGCCCGTACCCGTTTTTTGATCATATTGGCAACTGCTTTGTTGGCTGGCGGCGTCACCGCTTTTGCAGGACCCATCGGTTTTATCGGCATTACGGTGCCGCACATCGCCCGTGGATTGTTTAAAAGCTGGAACCATCGCATCGTATTGCCTGCATCGATGCTTTGTGGGGCTTGCTTGATGCTTCTTTGCGACTGCATCACACAAGGCCCGTTCCTGAGCAATGCGTTGCCCATCAATTCGGTCACCGCTTTATTCGGGGCACCGATGATTATTTGGATTCTGTTGAAAAAGAACAAGTAAGTACAAAGTCCGGCTCCACGCGGTAATCAATGATGAAGGTGCTGCCAGTGCGCAGAAAGATTCCTCTAAAACGACCGTTTTTATCAAGCGGTGAAAATTCACTGATGCGCAACTCCTGCGCAAAATCCACCCCTTCTTCCGGAACCGCTTTGAACATGGCTTCCTTGGCGCACCAATGCAGCAACAAGCCGACTGTTTCGATGGTAGCGTTGCTGAACTGTTTCAACCTGCTTTCCTCGTCCGGGTGCATGAATTTGTGCCTTATTTTGAGGATCCGATCCGATCGGTATTCCAAGTCCACTCCAATCATCTGGTTTGGGCTAAGCATGACAGCCACATAATTCTTGGTATGGGAGATGCTGATGGATAAATTGCTGTTCAGCAGATAGGGTTTCCCCGATGGCTGATAGGCGATGTCCATGCCTTGGATGCCCATTTCGGAAGCCATTGCCCTGACTGCCAAGAATTCCATCCTCCTGACCTGATTGACATGAGAAGGCCGTACATTCGACCCGGATTGTTTTAGCAAGAGTTCCTCCTCTTCTACCATCTTCCAGATGCCGAGCTGATAGTCCTCCGTTTTTTTGAGAAGATGTATGGGCATGTTTAGTTCTTGAATATAAAATTTTTCAATAACTGAGTAATGGCCACCCAGATCGGGCAGCCATTAGTTTGATTTATACCAGTCTGTTGACAAGGCATTTTGAGATTGCTTAGAACGGCAGATCGTCTGAACTTTCTGAAGGAGCTGGTGCTTCGTTTGAAGGTGTTTTTGGAGCGGAAGCATGTGAGTCTGCGGAAGCATCGTCTGGACGACGGCCCAGAAGCTGAATGTTATCAGCTACGATTTCCGTGCTGTAACGGACAACGCCTTCTTTTTCCCATTTGCGGGTGGAAATCTTGCCTTCCACGAATATTTGGCTGCCTTTCTTGATGTATTTTTCGGCGATTTCAGCCAAGCCTCTCCAGGCGACGATGTTGTGCCATTCGGTGCGGTCGGGAACTTGCGTGCCGTTGGCCAGGGTGTAACCACGTTCGGTGGTGGCGAGGGTGATGGTGGCAACGGCGATACCGCTGTCCAGGTAGCGAACTTCCGGATCTTTTCCGACGTTGCCCACTAAGATTGCTTTGTTGACTGACATTTTTCTAACGTTTAATATTTACTATTCAGGGTATTTTTTCGCTGGTACTTGAACCATGAAGTGCGCATCTTTTTTGGTTCACGATTCAAATGTAGGTATAAAAACCTAGCCCTCCAAACGTTTAATAATATTTAACACAATATTAATTAAATATTACTTTATGGATGATTTTCTAAGGAAGTTCTCGGTCATTTTGGATACGGCAAAGGTATCAATTTTTTCGAAAGGAACCTTGGTCCAGGAAGTAGGAATGTTAGTTATCTGCTGAATCCGTATTGGTAGAAATGTGGCATGAATGATTCGGTGACTTAGTATGTGCTTATATGTCAATGCATTGCCAATTGAATACGCTTCTCCGAACCAGGTTTTCAACAAAGGTTCCTCCAATATTCGTTCCATGGAGAGCGGCTTCGGGGATTCGATGAGTGGAAATTCCCAAAGGTTTTGCCAGATGTCGTTTTCAAGCCTTTGCTGAAGCCAGGTATGTTTCTCAAAGGTAGGAACCAGATACAAAAAGTAACGATTTTTTTTGGACACCGTCTTGGTCTTGACGGGAAGTTCGGCGACGCGTTCAGCCGAAAGCGCGAGGCAATGTGCTGACAATGGACAGTTTCCGCAATCGGGGCGTACGGGAACACATTGCAGCGCCCCGAATTCCATCAAGGCTTGGTTGTGTCTGGACGGATGTTCCTTATCTAAGAGTTCAGCCGCCAGTTCGTAAAAAATGCGTTTGCCTTCGGAGGAGTTGATGGGTGTGTCGATGTTGAAGAGTCTGGACAGCACCCGGTAAACGTTTCCGTCTACCACCGCTTTGGGTTCACCGTAGGCAATGGATGAAATGGCAGCCGCTGTGTACTCTCCAACACCTTTTAAAAGGAGTAAGTTGGCGTAGTTCTTGGGGAAGACGCCACTGAAGTCTTTAACTATCTGTTTGGCAGTTGCATGCATGTTTCTGGCTCGGCTGTAGTAGCCCAAACCTTGCCAACGCTTTAGCAAATCGTCCAGCGGAGCCTCGGCCAGGGTCTTTACGTCCGGAAAACGAGACAAAATGGATTCGTAGTAGGGGAGACCTTGTTCCACCCTAGTCTGTTGCAAAATAATTTCGGAAAGCCACACCTTGTAAGGGTTCGGATTCTGCCTCCACGGGAGTGCTCTTTGGTGTACTTCATACCATTCCGAAAGCAAAGTTGCGACGGTGGAAATGCCTGATAATGAATTCATACCACAAAGTACGCTTAATTTTCAAAAAATCATAAAAATCCACACGGAAAGTTTTTTTAAAAGAAAAGAAACCTATATATTTGCAAGCCAAAAAATTACTACCGTTTTGAGTAGCGAGGGCAGAGGCAATGTTTGCATTGACTATGCCGAGTCACGAGAAACGACTTAATTCAATTAGAAACCTATTGTATAACCTATAAATATTTATTGAGATGACTAAAGCTGACATCGTAAACGAAATTTCAAAGAGAACAGGCGTTGACAAAGTAACCGTATTGTCAAGTGTAGAAACCTTCATGGACGTAGTGAAAGAATCCTTGGCCAAAGAAGAAAACGTGTATTTGAGAGGCTTTGGTAGCTTCATCGTTAAAAAGCGTGCCCAAAAGACCGCCCGTAACATTTCAAAGAATACCACGATCATCATCCCAGAACATAACATTCCTTCCTTCAAGCCTGCGAAGACCTTTGTAAGCGAAGTGAAAAAATAAGTTTTCAGTAAAAAATTATCCAGACAATGCCAAGCGGAAAGAAAAGAAAAGGCCACAAGATGGCTACGCACAAGCGTAAAAAACGCCTCAAAAAGAATCGACATAAGAAGAAGAAGTAATCTTCTCGTGTTATAAGAAACTCAAAGAATGCAAGAACAAATCCAAGTACTTTTTCAGTCTTAGGGTTTGTTCTTTGTTTTTTTAATTACCTGTCTTCTAAGCAGGTCGGGGCCGAAACCGGTCATTTCCCCGCCCGGGTTTCACCCCAAATTGCCAGAAGATCTTAATACATCTGATTTATCGAAACAACTACGAAAGGGACAATGGAAATTGTCGTGGATGTACAGCCTAAGGAAGTATCCATTGCGATACTTGAGGATAAGAGCCTTGTGGAGTTCCAGCAGGAAACCAACAGTGTCTCTTTTTCCGTTGGCGACATCTACCTGGGCCGCGTGCACAAATTGATGCCGGGCCTGAATGCCGCCTTCGTGGACGTTGGGTATGAAAAAGATGCATTTCTTCACTACCTGGATTTGGGAAACCAATTCAACTCGCTGAATACGTACACGAAAAGCGTGGTCGCCAACAAGAACAAACAGCATCTGCTGAGCAAGTTTCAATTGCTCCCAGAGATTCCCAAGGAGGGAACCATCGCTGACGTCTTGAAACCCGGCCAGGATATTTTGGTGCAGATTGCCAAGGAACCGATATCGACGAAAGGACCGCGACTCACGTCGGAAATTTCCATCGCCGGCCGCTTCCTGGTCTTGATTCCGTTCTCGGACAAGATTTCGGTAAGCACCAAAATCAAATCGGCCGAAGAACGTGTACGTCTCAAGCAGCTTCTTCAGAGCATCACCCCTCGGAATTTTGGTGTCATCGTACGTACGGTGGCCGAAGAAAAGCGGGTGGCCGAACTGGACAGCGAACTCAAAGTCCTGCTCAAACGCTGGGACGAAGTGTTGGCCAAGCTTACCAAGGCAAAAGCCCCGTCGCTCATCTTTGAAGAAACCAGCCGTACCGTCGTCATCCTACGGGACATCCTCAGCTCCTCCTTCGAGCACATTCATGTGAACAACCCTCAGGCTTTCGAAGAAATCCGGGATTACGTTCAACTGATCATGCCGGAAAAGGCGGACATCGTCAAACTCTACAAGGATAAATTGCCCATTTACGACACGTTTGGTGTTACCAAGCAAATCAAGTCGGCATTTGGCAAAACCGTTTCCTTCAAAAGTGGCGCCTACCTGATCATCGAGCACACGGAAGCCTTGCACGTCATCGACGTGAATAGCGGCAACCGTTCCAAGGCTAGCAAGGGTCAGGAAGACAATGCGCTGGACGTGAATCTGGCAGCAGCCGAGGAAGTGGCCCGTCAACTCCGTTTGAGGGACATGGGTGGCATCATCGTGGTCGATTTCATCGATCTTCAGGACGGCGAACACCGTCAGAAGGTTTATGATCGTCTCCGGGAAAAAATGGCCAACGACAGGGCCAAACACAACATATTGCCCTTGTCCAAATTCGGGTTGATGCAGATCACCCGTCAACGGGTTCGTCCTCAAACGTTCATCGAAACGAACGAGACGTGTCCTACCTGTTTCGGTAAAGGTGAAATCCAACCTTCTCTTTTGTTTACGGACAAATTGGAAGGCAAGATCAGCATTTTGACCGGAAAACTGAAAGTGAAGAAATACACCTTACGCGTTCATCCTTACGTCGCGGCCTTTATTCAAAAAGGCGGCTTGCTTTCCCTCGAATGGAAGTGGCGCAGAAAGTACGGTCTTGGCCTGAGTGTCATGCCTGTGCAGAATCTGACCTACCTCCAATATCAATTCTACGACGCCAAGGGCGAAGAGATTGACATGAAGGAAGAAATGGAAATCAAGTAGGAAGTTAGTTTTTAGCTTCTGAAATCTTTATAGAAGAGCATCCGGAAATCCATGGGGGAAGTGGTTTTTCGGATGCTTTTTTTTAATGCTCGTTGCGATTTATGGGGCGTGCTTCGGCTTCGAGGTATGAGGCCTGGGGGTATCTCTTGGCTTATTAGTTAGGATTTATGTATTTTTTCAGATCTTGGACATACTTTTCAAATGCTTCTTTTCCTTTGTTGTTGATTGCTATGGTGGTGTTTGGGTAATTATTTTTAAACGACTTTACAACGTTAATATACCCAGCTTGCTGCAACTTGTTTATCTGGATGCTTATGTTGCCGGCAGTAGCTTTGGTAGCATCTTTTATAAAGCTAAAATTAGCTTCTTCAACTGTCATTAAAATTGAAATAATTGACAACCGAAGTTGTGAATGCAATATGGGGTCTAAATCGTTAAACATTTTCCCTTTTTTTAGCTTTATTGAGTAGTAATCCCGGTATAATAAATCCTACCACTGAGCCGAGCATCAAACTAAACCCATGATATTCCCTACCAACGAAGAAACTACCGAATCCAATTATATTCAATAAAATGCCGCCAATTAAAAGTGGTTTAAATTTAATGGAAACACCGACAATAATAATTGAAAAAGCAAATAGGATTAGAAAAATTGGTGCTAGGGCATTACCAAGATGATTGCCAAAAACTAACCCTAAAATCATAAGATTCGCACCAAGCACCCAACCCGTTGTACTTAAGATCCTTCCGAGGACATTCTTGGGTAATCTATTCTTTTTTTCTTTTCCCCTTACGTATACAAAAGTGTAGATTGCCCCTAGCGGAAATAAAATGCAAGTCCAGATGATATCAAATTTCTTGTATAATCCCACGAGTGAAAAAAAATACTGAAGAAAAAATACTGAAAATATTAAACTGCCCCACAAAACAATGATGTGACCATTCTCCTGAAATCTTTGTTTAGTCTCTTCTATTGTCTTTGATATTAATAAGAGACTTTCTTCTGGTGTAAAATTGCGCTCTTCCATATTCTTTATTTTTAAGGATTTATAATTCGTACAAACATAAACTAGTTTATTATATAAACCAAATATTTTTGGATATTTTTTTTTGATGCTGGGGGGTAGGTGCTAATCGTCCAATGAATATTTTAATACCTTTTCTAAAACGCCGATATAATAGAAGGGGACGTTTATCAATTTAAAGGTTTTCCCTTTTGGAGTCTTAACGCTATCAACTGATAGCGGATTTGACCAGATTCGAATGGCAATTGTATGAGGCGTTTGATCCATGAAAGCATGTAGCGATCGCAAATGAGCATTATGTCCTGATTTTACTTCGATAGGTAGTATCATCCCCTGATAAGTTATAATAAAATCTACTTCTGCATCAGACCCTTCTTTATCACGTCGCCAGAAGTTCCTTTTGGTGGAAACCATCGTGTTTAGAGTGATTAATTCTTGAGCAACAATGTGTTCCGCAATTTTTCCTCTCCATGCATCTTGAATGTTTTGTACTGAAAAAACTTCTTGTTGAATTTTTGAAGCGAAATTTACCAAGCCGGTATCAAGCCAAATTAACTTTGGTTTTTTTCTAAAGTCTGAAAGAATTGGCAATTTAGTTTCAGAAGTAGGGTAAACTAGTTCAAGCAACAACGCTTTTTCGATGGTACGAAAAGCGGTGCCCATTTCGCGGGATTTAAAATTGCTGCCTCCAAACTTTTCAAAACTGATTGTGTCACCTGCATACGCCCAACCTACTTGTAATATGTGACGGATGATTTTAGCTATTGTATCATTAGCTGCATATTTTTCGGCATCTTCTTTGTACGATTCTATTAGAGATTCATAAATTGGCGCAACTGATAAGATATCACTATTTTCGGCAAATTGAACGATGGCTGCCGGCATTCCACCTACTAACGTATACGTATTAAAACGATGAATGATACGTTCATGTACTGCGTCGGCTTGTAAAGATTGAATAAGATTTGCATCAAACGTTTTGCCAATACCATTCATGAACTCTAAAAAGCTACAAGGACGCATAGCCAAATATTCCACTCTCCCAACTGGAAACGAAAGATGCTGTGTATTGAGCAAACTTTCTAATAATGAACCGGCTGCAATGACATGAATGTGATTTGCCTCTTCGTAAAAGTAGCGTAGCATGGCAACTGCTTTTGGTGAGTTTTGTATTTCATCAATAAACAGCAGGGTTGGTCGTTTCTCAACTTTTTTTTCATTGTGCATGTGAATGGCGACAACCAGTTCGTTGATATTCTCATATCTTTCAAAAAGGGTTTTATCGGCATTCTTTTCCAGATTCAGTTTCAAAAAAACGTCGTATTCTTTTGCAAATTCATTTACAATTGTTGTCTTGCCTACTTGACGCGCACCACGCAAAATCAAGGGTTTCCGATTGCTGCGTAGTCTCCATTTTCGCAATTCATTTATTATCAGTCTTTCAATCATTGTGCAAGTGTTTTTTGCAAATATACAAATTTGTAATAAACAGACGGCAATTATATCAATAATTTGTAACAGATAGACGGTAAATATTGAATATATTTGTAATAAACTGACGGTAATCCGAATTTCCAGTCCAAACAGGTTCATTCAATTCAGCGATGATAACTTTCTTGCTTTTTGAAACGAACGAGAAGTGTCCAATTAACTGGTCTTCAGTACAAGCGTTATGACGGATTCGTTTGAGGATGCATCGGTTGTATTGATGGTGGTGCTTTGAGCGTCTTGTGTAAATGGGAGGGGTTTGCCATTTAACTGTCTGCAGGATTGGATTTTTTTGGTGTAGGCTGGTAGCGTCAATGTTCCGTCATTTCGCAAGAGGTGAATGAAGATTTCTTTTCCTTTGCTGACCGAGCCGTAGTAATCGTCCACCGGTTCAAATGGTCCGGGTTTGGTGTTGTAGATGCTTTTGCCATAAACTGACATCCAGCGGCCAACTTTTTCAAGGATTTCCACTTGTTCCTGAGGAATGACGCCGTTGGCATCCGGTCCAACATTGAGCAGGAGGTTGCCGCCTCGATCGACGGTGTTGACTAGCATGACGACGATTTCGGACGAAGTCATGTTGTTGACTTTGAAGTTGAAACCCCAACTGTTTTTGTTCAGAGTCAGGCATTTTTCCCAAGGACGATGGAGAATGGGGCCTTTAACCGTGGATCCACCTTCGTTGTTGACAAAGTTTCCTTCCATGCCTGAACGTGGATTTATAAGGACTTTGGGTTGGTGTTTGCGGACCATGGCGTTCAGTTTTTCGGGTTCCCAAAACCAAGCGGCATCGGCATCGCTGCCTTTGTGCGCCAACCATCCGCCATCGTACCATAAGATGTCCACCTTGCCGTAATTCACCATCAGTTCTTCCACTTGACCATAGGCCTGCTGTTTCATTAAGGCGGCGTTTTCAGGCAGTTCCTTGGGTTTGAAATAACCGGGGAAACGCCAGTCCATGGGCGAATAGTAGATGCCGACTTTGAGCCCGGCTGCTCGACATGCCTTGGTGTAATCGACGATGAAGTCCCGTTTGGCTGCCGTTTCGTAAGAATTGTAGTGCTTGTAGCTGGAGGGGCTGTTCCAAAGGGCAAAACCATCGTGATGGCGAGCGGTGAGCACCATGTACTTCATGCCGGCGTTCTTGGCGATCGAAGCCCAAATTTTGGCATCAAACGCATTGGGATTGAATTGATTGGCCTGTTCGGCATAAGTCGCGGCGTCGATTTTCTCGTTGAACATCGCCCATTCTCCACGGCCTCTGATGGCATACAAACCCCAGTGGATGAACATTCCGAATTTCAAATCTTGCCATTGTCGTACGACGCTTTCTGGCAATTTCATCGAAAAGTCTTTAGGGACTTCAGTTGTCAAGGTAAGAACGCTCTTTTCCAAGGATTTCAGTTCGTCGCCTTGTAGGTTTTGGGCTTGGACGGAACTTAAAATGATGGAAAAGAGGAAAAGGAGCGTTGTTTTCATGAAAAATCAGAAGGTCAAGACATCTTATGTTAAGCAAACAATTTTGCAATCTTGTCTTTATAGAGTTCGGCAATCATGTTTCGTTTTACTTTGAGAGTCGGGGTCAGGAAGCCGTTGGCCATGGACCATTCATCGGCTATGAGCTCGAAGTTCTTGATTTGTTCGTGGTGGGCGAACTGGGGATTGAACTTTTTGACCTCCTTGTTGTAGATGGCTTGCACTTCGGGGTTTGAAATCAAAGACTGATGGTCAGTGAAGTCGATGTTGTGGCGGGTGCAGTAATCTTTGAGGTAGATGTAGTCGGGTAGAATCAGGGCAGCGGCAAATTTCTCGTTTTCACCGAAGACGACCATGTTTTCGATGAAGGGCGATTTGCAGAAGGTTTCTTCGATGAAGAAGGGGTTGACGTATTTGCCGAAGGAAGTCTTGAAGATGTTTTTGAGACGGCCGGTGATGATGAGGTTGCCGTTCTCGAACTTGCCGGTGTCGCCGGTGTGGAGCCAGCCGTCCGGGTCGATGACTTCGGCAGTAAGCTCTGCATCACGGTAATAGCCCATCATGACGTTCGGGCCTTTGCACTGGATTTCGTTTTTGTCGCCGATTCGAACTTCGACATTGGACAATGGAGGGCCTACGGTTCCGGCCACGCGTTGACCTTTGCCTCGTTGGCTGACGGCAATGACTGGAGACGTCTCACTCAGACCATACCCTTCGAACACCGGCATGCCGATGGCGTTGAAGAAGGCTGCCTGTTGCTTCTGGAGGGCAGCGCCACCGGAAACCACGATGTCGAAATTTCCGCCGATGGCTTCGCGCCACTTGCTGTAGATCAGTTTGTCGGCAATCTTGTGTTTCAGCATGTACCAAGGAGAATTCTGATTGATCCTGTAATTTTTGGCCAATTCAAACGCCCAGTAATAGAGGGTTTTCTTGACACCGTCCAGCTTTTTGCCGGAGAGGTACAGCTTATCGTATATTTTTTCTAGCAAACGCGGTACGCAGGACATCATGGTGGGCTGAACCTCCTTGATGTTTTCGGCGATGGTGCCTAGGTTTTCAGCATAATAGATGGATATGCCGCAGTGGTGGTAGAGATAGACCAGCATCCGTTCGTAAGCATGGCAGAGCGGCAGGAAACTCAGGCCTGTTTTGCTCCAATCGGCCGGAATGTCCTCGAGGGCAACAACCTGTGTGATCAGGTTGCTGTGGCTCAGCATCACGCCCTTGGGAAGGCCTGTGGTCCCAGAGGTGTAAATCATCGTGGCCAAATCGGTGGGCAGAACGTAATCCTTGCGTTTCTGCAATTCCGTTGGGTTGGGATTGGCATCACCCAATTTGTAAAAATCTTCCAAGGGAATGGTGTTTGGTGCATCTTCCAAACAAATGATTTCTTTGAAATGCGGAACCTTGGCTATGATGGGCTTTAGTTTTTTGACCAAATCCTTGGTGTCCACAAACAAATACTCGATCTCCGCATGGTTTAGGATGTGCAGGTAGTCGGCATCGCTGATGGTGGGATATATGGGTACGCAAACGCAGGCGATTTGCATGATGGCCATGTCGAAGAAGTTCCATTCCGGGCGGTTGGAGCTGACAATGCCCACTTTGTCACCAGCCATGATACCCTTGGCGATCAAGCCATAGCTAACTTTATCTACGTAATTGATGTAATCCTGAATGGAATATTTAACCCATTCCTTGTTCACTTTGCCGGCTAGGGCAACTTCCTGATTGGGATATTTCTCCAGGTATTGGGTCAACAAATCAAAGGTTCGCGTAACGTTCATGGCTCCGATTTTTAGGTTATTAAAATGCAATCTGGCAAATATACCTAAAAATATGGATTATCAAAACGGAAGGTCGTCCTTATCGTCTCCGCTCAGAAAATCGGGGGCAGGCATGCCGAACTCGCTTTTGGGGCCAGAAGGTGCGGCAGCAGCGGCAGTGGCGGCATCGCCCTTTTCTACTTTCCAAGCTTTGACATCGGTATAGTATTTTCCGTTGAACTCGCGGCTTTCCACATCGAAATGAACGGTGATGACTTCGCCTTCGGTGATGGCGTATTGATCCACTTTGTCGCCCCAAAGGTTGAAGCAGACTTGTTTGGGATATTGGTCACCGTATTCGATGACGTATTCCTGTTTCTTCCAGCTGTTGCCGGTTTTTCCTTGTCCGGTTTGAAGGGGTAGAATTTTGACGATTTTTCCTGAGATATCCATTTTGTTGATTATTTGATGGTTGGTTGAGTCGTTGAGGTGGAATCCGCTTTGTTGAAGGCGTCGTTCATGGCTCTCATAAACGTTGACAATTGTTCTGGATTGCGGAGTTTGATTTTGCTGCCAGGCTTGACGGGTTCTCCCAGCGTCATGTAGTTCATCTTGTAGAGGGCATCCAGCTTGAGCGCGTACTTTTGGGCGATATAGTGCATGCTTTCACCCGGTTTGGCGATGTGCAGCGGATATTCGCCTTCCCACCATGTGGTCTTGGTGTCCAGATAGACGGGCTCACCAGTTTGAAGCACATAATTGCGTGGGAATTCGTTGTTGGTACGGATGCGGGTGACACTTAGGCCGAATTCGTCGGCAATGCCTTCAAAGCTGTCGCCGAACTGTGCCTTGATGTAAGGTGTGGTGCCGACATACAAGATTTCGTGGCCGGAAAGCGGGTTGATGGTCTGGGCGGCAGGTTTTAATGGGAGCGCCTGATAGTCCTTCACATTTTCCAATGCTTTGTTGCTGAAAATGCTGTAGGTGCCGGCAATCGAGTCACGGACCTGTTTGCGGATGGATCTTGCAGCTTTTCGTACGGAGCGTAGTATGCTGTCGTTGGTGGCTTTAGTTGCTTTTTCAGCCGCGCGTGCTGCTTTTATGGAGTCTTTTCTAGAAAGATCTGCGGCCAGCTTATTGATTTTTATAGCATCTCTTAGAGCCAAGCGTTCAGCAGCCTTGGATTGTTTGAGACTATCTGCATGCTCCACCTTTTCAAGCTTCCTGCCTTGCGTAAAATCGTTCAAACCATAGGTCTCGATGATGCGGATCAGTTTGTCGGCATAGGTTGGATCGGTGGCGTAACCTGCATTTTTGAGTCCGTACGCCCAAGCTTTGTAATCGGTGACATCGATCTGAAACAAGGGAGCATAGCGCCTGCCTTTCACCAAAAATAGGGAATGGTCGTCGAAAGATTCCTCCACTTTGTCGTATTTTCGGAAGCAGGAATTGACGCCGTCGTCGAAATGAATGATGGTGTCGCCGGTCCAGTTGTTGTGGCATTTGATGCCGAAATGGTTGTTGGAGCGCTTGGCCATTTCGCTGTTGCCAGCACCCGATTCCAGGATGCCTTGGGCCAGGGTGATGCTGGCTGGAACGCCGTGCAGCTTCTGCTGACGCGTCGCAATTACGTTGTATTTGGCGATGTACTCTTCGTATGGTTTCAGCCGATTTTGAGCCACAATGGAAAATGCTAGCAGGCAAAGCAGAGGAATCAGCGGTTTACGAAGGTGCATACTATTTTTTTTTTACCTTTGCTTAAAATGCAAAGGCCATGATGGAACGACAAATTTGTGCAAAGATAGTATTTTGCACGTTGGAAGAATTACCGGAAATAGAAAAAATACTGATTGAACGGGCAAAATCTGCCAGTAAAAACGCTTATGCGCCGTATTCCCATTTTCTAGTCGGAGCGGCTCTTTTATTGGAGAACGGTGAGATCATCACCGGCAACAATCAGGAAAACGCGGCTTATCCTTCCGGACTTTGTGCCGAACGAACGGCAATGTTCTATGCCAATGCGAATTATCCAGACGTTGCTGTCACCACACTGGCTGTGGCTGCACAGAATGCCGGTGGGTTTTTGAAGGATCCCATCGCGCCTTGCGGTTCTTGCCGACAAGTTTTGCTTGAAACGGAACATCGGTATGGAAAGAAACTTCGGGTATTGCTGTATGGTGAGTCCGAAATCGCGATTATAGAAACTGTTAAAGACTTGTTGCCGCTCAGCTTCGGGGTGGAAGCGCTTAAGGCTTGATGCCGGTATACATGGTGCACACCCCAAAGGTGAAGTGCTTGTATTCCGCTTTTACAAATCCCTGTTTTTTGATGATGTTAACCATTTCGCCGCTTTGCGGAACGACTTTGATGGAGGCGGGCAGGTATTCATAAGCCATGTCGTCCCTTGAAAACAGCTTGCCGGCCAGCGGTAGCACCGTTACGGAGTAGAGATTGAAAAACTGCTTCATCGGGAATTTTTCCGGTCTGGAAAGCTCGATGATGACCATTTTACCACCCGGTTTCAATACTCGGAACATTTCTGAAATGCCTTTGCCGATGTCCTCAAAATTGCGGACACCGAAGGCTATGGTCACGGCATCGAAGGTGTTGTCCTTGAAAGTGAGGGCCGTACAATCCTGGTATTCGAAACGAAAATGCTCCGAAAGGCCGGCTTTTCGCACTTTCTCCTCGGCCACGCGCATCATGCCTTCGGAGAGGTCTGCACCGACGATGAGGTCAGGTTTCAGCCATTTCCAAGCCTCCAGGGCTAGATCACCAGTACCAGTGGCCATGTCAAGCAGGGTTTTAGGCGCATCCGCTTTGAGACTGAGAATGGCTTTCCGCCGCCAGCGTTTGTCTTGCTGGAAGGACATGAAATGGTTCAGAAAATCGTATTTGTCGGCAATGGTGTCGAACATGCTTTTCACTTGGTTGCGTTTGCGTTCGCCTTCGCCGTAGGGCAATATTTTTTCGGGAGTTTTTTCCATGATCAATTGGATGAAATGGTTTTGAGGATTTCTGCAACGCCTACACCGAGATACGTGCCGATGGCGTAACCGGCCAGACCAATGACAATGCCGCTGATAAGCACTTTCTTGTTGTGCATGGCACCGGCTACCGGCGGAACAAAGGGTGGCGAATACAGCAAAGCGACGTGTGCCACGGTGAACAGGTCACCAGGTACTTTGAAAATCCGTGAAATCAGGAGGTGGAGCAGGGTTGCCACCACAATGACGAATAGAATGAAGCCTATGATGTTAAGGTTCACAAGACTGAGACTTTGCAGGTCGAACTGCGAGGCGATGACCATGCTGAACAGAACGATGAAGAACATGCCGAGTTCGAAGGTCTTTGGCAGTTCCCGAATGGGTTTGATAAAGGAGAAACCGATGGACAAGGCGGTGATGGTGAAAATGATAACCAATTCGTTGAGTTTGCCGGTAAGTAGTAGAGCCAGACCGGCTCCGAGTACGACAAAACCCAAGGAAAGCAGAAATCCCAGCATCATTTTGCCGAAAATTCGAGGTTTCAGCATGCCTTTATAATCCTCAAAATTAAATTCTGCATCGACGGCTTCAACATCTTTGGTAATGGCAGCGTCGGAGAAGGGGAGGATCCAGCGAAAAAGACGAAAACCGCCACCGATGATGAAAAGCAGGAATACAAAAGAAAGCAACATCTCAAACGTGCTGAACAGGGTGAAGATGGTGGGGTCGGTGTGCAGACTTTGACCGATGGCCGCAAAATTCATGGTGCCGCCAGTGAACATACCGATCATCATCCCGGCTGCTTTCCAAAGGTCTTTAATACCTTGATTGTCAAATAGTATGAAAGCTAAAACGACTGCTATGACCACCGCTACGACACCTCCCAGAAGTGCATTCATGGTCTTTTTCAGTGATTTCTTCCAAAGGCTGAAGTCGGAGGAGAGCAGCATCAGGGGTATGGCGAGCGGGACGGCGATGTTCATGATCCAATCTTGCATGGAGGCGATGGAGGCTTGGTCTTGCGGGCTAGTAGGGTACAGGTTTAGCATGGAAAGCAGGATGCCAATGCCGTACGCCATGAGTATGGTGCCCAATTTGCGCATTGGTTTGACGTAGTTGAACAGCAATAAGATAACGACTGGCCCGAACAAATAGACGATCGTGAGAAGTAGCAGCTTCATGGTTGCATCTTTTTAGGGATTATTTCTGCAGGATGCAGGTTAATCCTGATAACTCTTTTTAAATTTGCCTCTTTATTTCACCAAAGATACAAAAAACAACCAAAGATGAAAATCGGATTGCTTTCGGATACGCACGCATACTGGGATGAGCGTTACCTCCTGCATTTTAAGGATTGTGACGAAATATGGCATGCGGGAGACATCGGCTCCATGCTGGTGGCCAATGAGCTTTCCAAGTTTAAACCGCTGCGGGCAGTTCACGGCAACATCGACGGGCATTTGGAACGTTTGATGTATCCGCGCTACTTGTTTTTTGAATGTGAAGGACAGAAGGTCCTGTTGACCCATATCGGCGGTTATCCAGGTCATTATGCTTCGGAAATCCTTCGCGAGCTCAATGAATACAAACCGACCTTGTTCATCTGCGGGCATTCCCACATTGCCAAAGTCCTGTATGACAAGAAACGGGAATTGCTGCACATCAATCCCGGAGCTGCTGGGAATTCAGGCTTTCATGTGGTTCGAACACTGATTCGGTTTGAAATCAATGCAGGCCTGATTGAAAATCTGGAACTGATCGAACTTGCTCCGAGGGGGTGATATTTTTTTGTAACTTGCGTTCGAAATCTTTAAATCGTACCACCATGATCCGTATTGTTGCCGTGCATACTGCGATGGCGCTTGTTGAGCCGCTCAATCAACTTTTCAAGGAACATCTTCCTCAAGTCAAACTGAACCACATCGTGGATGACAGCCTCATTCAGGAGGTCATCGCCAACAATTCCGTCACGCCAGCCGTACGCCGACGCTTATTGGCCTATTACCAAACAGCCGCCGAATCTGGTGCTCAATTCATTTTCAATTGCTGCTCTTCCGTAGGCGATGTGGCCGAAATGGCCAGACTGATCGCACCCATTCCTGTGTTCCGCATTGATTATCCGATGGCGGTGCAGGCCGTGACCATGGCTAAGAAAATCGGTGTGATTGCCACATTACCGACCACGCTTGGTCCCACAAAACGCCTGCTCAATCGTTTGGCGGCAGAAGCCGGCAAAGAAATCGTGTTAGTGGACGGTTTGGCTGAAGGCGCCTTCCAAGCAGCACAGGCTGGTGATGCAGCCACCCATGACCGCCTCATATTGGAAGCTGCCGAACGTATTGCCAGTGGTGTTGATCTGATTGTGCTTGCCCAGGGTTCCATGGCCAGAATGGAGAAATCCTTGAGGGAAATCACCCGCAAACCCGTATTATCCAGTCCCACAACCGGCGTTATAGGTCTGAAGGAATATTTGCTCGACAAAGGTTTGATTGAATGAAGAAACGCAACCTGGTTTTGCTGCTTTTGCTGCTGGTCGGTGTCATCACCTTTCTGGACCGGATCAACATCAGTGTGGCTGGTGCCTCCATCATGCAGGACCTGGGTTTGTCCCGCAAACAATGGGGATGGGTGTTGAGTGCATTCATCCTTTCTTATGGACTGATGCAGGTGCCGCTCGGTGTGCTTGGTGACAAGAAAGGACATCGGAAGGTTTTGACTGCCATTGTGTTGTGGTGGTCCATGTTTACGGTATTCACCGGTTTTGCCAATGGTTTTGTCATGCTCATCGTCATTCGGTTCCTATTCGGCATCGGAGAAGCCGGTTCGTACCCCAGCATGACTGGCGTGATCGGTAAATGGTTTACCCGCTCTGAAACCGGTAAGGCGCAAGGGGCAATTTGGGCTGCCAGTCGCTTGGGCGGGGCATTGACGCCCTTTGTGGTCATTCCCATCATCGCCTTGTTGGGTTGGCGAATGGCTTTTTTAATTCTGGGTTTCACTGGGTTGCTTTGGTCCATCGCCTGGTACTTTTTTTACCGGGATCAACCATCCAAAATAAAAGGAATCAAGGCTGCTGAACTTGATAAATTACCTGTTGCCACGCCCTTGGCTGAAAAGCTCGTGATTCCCTGGAAAATCATTCTATCCAGAAAGCAATTCTGGTTGCTGCTCGCCATGTATTTTTTCTATGCTTGGGGCAGCTGGTTCTTTTTTTCCTGGTTTCCCACCTTTATGGAACTGGGTCGCGGGTTTTCCAAAAGCCAGTTGACCTACGCTGTGGCGGTGCCGTTCTTGATGAGCATGATCGGAAACATTACCGGTGGTTTTTTGAGTGACAAGCTTTCCATCAAGTATGGTTTGAAAACGGGAAGACGGCTTTTAGGGGCGGGTGCATTAGCGGTTTCAGCCCTATTCATGTTTTTGGCTGGGTTTATACCCGGAAAATTGCAGGTGTTCGTCTTTCTTTCGCTCTGTTTTGGTGTCATCGACCTGATGCTGCCAAGCGCTTGGGCCATTTGCACAGATATCGGTCGTAAATTTGCAGGTGCGGTTTCTGGAGCTATGAATACGGCCGGCAACATCGGTGGATTCATCTGCGCCTCTGTCTTCGGATATGTGGTCGATGCCACTGGCAACTACAACGTTCCTTTGTACGTCATAGCCGCAATGCTGCTCATCAGCGCCTTTTTATTTCTCAAACTCGATCCATCCAAACCTTTGGCTGAAGAATAACCCATCGTATGAAGCGTTCAGTACAGTATTTTTTAAAGTATTACCTTTTTTGGTTCCTATATTTTTTGGGGTTCAAACTGATATTCCTTCTTTATAACTTTGAATGCACACAGACTCTGAGTTTGGGTGAATTGTTCGGTGCTATTTTGTGGGGATTCCGAATGGATTTGTCCGCTGCCGGTTACCTGACAGCCCTTCCTGGTCTGTTAATGGCCGTTTCGCCGCTGTTTAAATTGGATCGAATCGAGAAACTGATTCGATACTACACCCTTTTCATCTTGCTTCCTGTCACCATGATGGGCATCCTCGATTTTGGAACATTCCCTTCTTGGGGTTGTCGTTTGAACGGCCAGATCATCCCGTATTTTGGCAATCCGGCAGAAATGTGGGCTTCTTTGAATCTGGTTCAGTATGGCATCGTCATTTTTGGTGAAATCGGCCTCGTATGGCTTAGTTTTTGGCTTTACAAACGGTTTTTTCCCATTGTTGGAAGTAGGCGGAAACCGGAGCCGCTCCGAAAGATACCTGTACTTTTGCTGATGACAGCTGCCTTGTTGTTGCCAATTCGTGGCAGCTTGAATACCTCACCGCTCAATTTCAGCAGTGTGTGTTTCAGTCAAAAATTGTTTGCCAACCAGGCAGCCTACAACTTCTTCTGGTCGTTCAGCTATGCGTTGCTGAACAATACGACCAACACCATTCCGGTGCACTACATGGATTTGAAAACGGCGGAAAAGGAACTGCAAGGCATCGATGATTTAAGCCAATATGTTGCTCCACAGTATATTAACAAAAAACAACCCGTCAATGTCATCTTGGTTATTTTGGAATCTTTTTCGAACAAGGTGATTGAGCCACTTGGTGGCTTAAAAGGCATCACACCTCGCATCAACGGGTTCTGCCGGGAAGGCATGCTGTTTTCTTCATTCTATTCCACCGGAATACGTTCGGACAAAGGGTTGTCCTCCCTGCTGGCTTCGTATCCGGCGGTGCTGAAATCGTCGTCGGTCTTGTTGTACCCGGACAAGATGAAACAGTTGGATCTGTTGCCAAGGTATTTTGCAGATCGGGGCTATGAGATGTCCTTTTATTATGGAGGAGATCCCGATTTCTACAACATGAGAATGCTGATCATGCAGTCTGGAATCCAAAAATTGGTGAGCAGGGGGTCTTTTCCCATTGGGGTTTCCACGATGCAAAAATGGGGAGCTCCCGATTCGTACGTTTTCGACAGAGCTTTTAAAGATCTGGATAAGAAGGTAAAACCTTATTTCAGCATTGTTTATACGTTGAGCAGTCACGAGCCATTTGATGTGCCGAATTACGTGAAGATTCAGGGAAGTGGAGGCCGGGAAAAGTACTTGAATTCGGTTTCCTATACCGACCATTGCCTGGGAGCTTTTATCGACAAGCTAAAAAGCCGACCGAATTGGAAGAACACGCTGGTGATCATTACCGCTGACCATACTTCCAGAGAACCAGGCCCTACTACGGTGGAGGAACCGGCAACCTACCGAATTCCGATGCTTTGGATCGGTGGAGTGGTGGATTCAGCCAAGGTGGTGAATAACATTTGCATGCAAACCGATTTGGCTCCAACGTTGATTCAGCAGTTGGGTTGGAAAATGAAACCGACGGTATTTGCCAAGAACATCTTCGGTTCCAGGCAGTATGCTTTTTATTACCGAGATGCGGGTTGGGGCTTTGTTTCACCGGAAATGGCGTGTTACAACGACTTGGAATTGGGAAAACAGACGTTTTTTTACGGGGTGAATGCAGTGTCTAAAGATTCGTTGATGCGATTTGCCAAGGGTTTCACGCAGTATTTGCACGAGGATTTCCTGAAAAAATAAGTTCAAGCGAGTTTCTCAAGAACTTGTTTCAACGCATCCGTTTCGCCGACGTTTCCAGGAAAAATAATGTAGGGCATGTTTGGATAGCGGTGGTTGCTTGCGGTTTTCACAACTGGAACACCAGGCAGAATCTGACCCGCTACGGTGGCTGTCTCCATTTCCAAACCCTTGGTGAGGATGTCGTGTGAGGTGATGCCACCTTTAGCCACGATGTAGGAAGGTTCGAAAGGCAGTTCGCGGACGATGCGTACTAAAAAAGCGGAAATCTTAGTCCCAGTCTGAAGGCGTTCTGCGGCATCTGTAGAACGGAGTTCCTTGCGGCTGGTATAGACGATTGGGGTGAGTTTGGCTTTTTTCGCAGCCTTCAATTCTTGTAAAACGTTGGCCATTATGGCATCTGGTTCTGCCAATATGGATTTGACGTCCAATTCGATGCCTTTCGTGGCTTTGGCTTCCAACAAGGCGGTTAGTTGATTGCTGCTTTTTTTGACGTGCGAGCCGACGATGAAAATTCCGGATCCCTTTTTGGAAATCAGCGCTTCGCGATTCAATAGCGCTTGGTCTTCCATGCCGCTCAAAGCCTTGGGCAGGGAAGATGAGGTTCTCAAGAGGGCATAGGTGTCGGTTTCAGCCAGAATTTGAAGCAATACCGCCGAAAATTTCCATAAGTCGTCGTAACCCAGAGCGTCCACGGTGATCCAGGGTTTACCGGATTGCCTTTTCATGCTGGCCTTGATTTCCTGCAGGGAATTCCTGCGCAATTCTTCCAGTGTCAAGCAACCGATTTGTGAAGCATCCACCAATCCGTTAGTTTTCTCCGTGATGTATTCGTTGAGTGTGGAATGGTGGTATCCAAAGACGTTGTCGGCTGCAAATTCGGTTTCCGAAACGGGAATCAGCCGGTCTTTATCTTTGAGGTAGTGGGTTCCTTCGATGGTGTATCGGCCGGCTTCGAAAAAGGAAGGAATGAAATAGGTGGAAGCAAGTACGGGCAGTAGATTTTGTTCCAATACGCGACGGATGGTGTCCGGTTCCAACGGGAAATGGCCGCGTAGCGTTGAATCACTTCGGCTGATGAAAATAAGCTTGAAGCCTTGTTTTCGGTTGCATTCCACGATGGCTGTAACGGCTTCACCAGTAACTTGTTCCGCGACTTCAGCCGTCATGGAGCGGGTATTGGTAAGGACGTAGAAAATTGGTGTTTCGTCGTTGAAGGCTTTTTCGAGGTTCTCCGCTTTCCAGTTGGTGAGCAGCAGGCAATCGTGAACGGTCTGGATGCCAGTGGGATCGTCGTCCAAAACAACGATTTTGATGGCGTTCTTTTGGAGTGACAGGGAAATCTCGTTCCTTAGGGATTCACAGCTCAAGGCTGCGTAATCGGAAATGGTTTGCAGGTAGGAGCGGGTGGTCGACATGTTAGCCGCGGAGTTTGTCGAGCCCAAAGATTTGTCGAGCTTCTGCCGGTGTTGCTGGCTCCATGCCCATGGAACGGATCAATGCCACCAGCTTTTCAACAAGTACGGCATTGGTGGGGGCCAATTGGCCGGGTGCATGGTAAAAGCTGTCCTCAAAGCCGACACGCACCACGCTGGCACCCATGCTCAGGGCACAAGCCAGCATGGAATGGTCTTTCATGCTGTCGTGGTTGAGGCCGAAATGGGCGCCTTCTTCCATGAGGGAAACCATATAGCCGAGGTTGCGTGGGGTAGCCGAAAGGTTGCTGGCCGTGCCGCTTCCTAGGCAAAAATTGTAGTGCATGGGGCGTTTCAAAACTCCTTCGTTGGCCAGTTTGGTACAGGTCTCGACCATGCTCAGGTCGAAGATCTCCATCTCGGGCACCACTTTTTGGGTACGCATTCGGGCTGCCCAATAGCGAATGTCGGGCAGGGTGTTGATGTAGACGGATTCCCCAAAATTGACCGAACCCATATTGAGGGAGGCGACTTCTACCCTGGGCACGTTCAGGCAGACACAGCGTTCTTCCAGGGTCATGGAAGACAATCCACCGGTGGAGGCTTGAATGACGATATCCGTTTTAGCGGCAATAAGTTCCAGGGTTTTTTCGAAAACCTCGAGGTCGAAGGTTTGTTCGCCCTCGAGGTCTCTAACGTGTAGGTGCACCATCGACGCACCGGCATCGGCGCAATTCGCTGCTTCCTCGGCTATGGCTTCGGGTGTGAGCGGATTGGTGCAGCCTGCTGGAATTGGTTTTCCAGTGTGACAGACCGGTGCGACGGTGACGACGATTTTTCTCATGTTAGCCTATCAAATAGTTTTGAAGCAAATAAACGCCACAACCGGCAAAGAATCCAAGTGCGGCCAAAAGACTGATGTTCTTCATGTACCAGATGAAATCGATTTTTTCCATGCCCATGGCGGCTACACCGGCAGCTGAACCAATGATGAGGATGCTACCGCCAGTTCCTGCCGTAAAGGCGATGAATTCCCAGAAGAAGTGGTCGGTCGGGTAGTTGTACATGCCTTGGCAAGCGGCAACCAGCGGAACATTGTCCACGACGGCTGATAGCAGCCCGATGGCAATAGCGATGACGGTCTGGCTGTTGATGGTCTTGTCCATCCATACGGCCAAATTGGGCAAGATTTCGGTGGCTTCCAAAGAAGCGATGGCGAGCAAGATGCCTAAGAAGAACAAGATGGTGGATGTGTCGATGCGATGTAGGGCACCGTTGACGGAAAGTGGGCCTTTGATGTCGGCTGGTTTGCCCTTGTGCATGATTTCTGTTAGGATCCAAATGAAGGATACGCCGAACAACATGCCCAAATACGGGGGTAAATGGGTGTATGTTTTAAAGATGGGAACAAAGATGAGGGCTCCGATACCGGCAAAGAAAAGGATGTTTTGTTCCCTGGTAGAAAGGTCTTCCTTGTGCTTTTCTTGTACGACTTTAGGACGTTCAACATTGCCTTTTAACTTGAATGACAATACAATAAGTGGTACAACCAGGCAAGCTACGCTGGGCAGGAACAGTTTTAACATGATGTTGCCTGCCGATATTTGATTGCCAATCCACAGCATGGTGGTGGTGACGTCACCGATGGGAGTCCAGGCTCCACCTGCATTGGCAGCGATGACCACAACGCCGGCAAATAACAAACGATCTTTGGGGTCGCGAATGAGCTTACGTAGCAAGGACACGATGACGATGGTGGTGGTCATGTTGTCCAATACAGCGGAAAGGAAAAAGGAAATGATGCCGATGATCCACATCAGACTGGTTTTTTTTGTCTGATTGATGATCCTGGTGATGATTTTGAAACCGTCGTGGGCATCGACCATTTCAACAATGGTCATGGCACCGAGCAGGAAAAACAAGATTTGCGACAGGCTGCCAAGGTGTTCACCAAGTTGTAAGTTCACATGCTCTTTGTCGGGGGTGGCCAACATGTAAACGGACCAGGTTAAAACGCCTATTAGGAGCGCTACCGCTGCTTTATTTATTTTTAGAGGGTGCTCCAGAGCGATGGCTAGATAGCCGAGTACGAAAATTACAGCAATCAAAGTTATCATAGTAGGGAGTGGTATTGGTTAGTGTAGTGATTAGAAAAATTAGACGGCTTTAAAACTAATATCCAGACTCTTGACCGAATGGGTTAAGGCGCCTACCGAGATGAAATCGACCCCGCATTCGGCATATTGCCGCAAGGTGGAGAAGGTTATTCCGCCCGATGACTCGGTTTCGTATTTGCCGTTTATGCGTTTAACTGCCTCGCGAGTGGTCTTCAAATCGAAATTGTCCAGCATGATGCGGTCAACGCCGCTTACGTTCATGACGCGTTCCAGCTCTTCGAGGGAACGGACTTCGATTTCAATCTTCAGATCCTTGCCTTTGGCTTTCAAATAATCTTGTGCCCGGTGGATGGCGTTTTCGATGCCACCTGCAAAGTCCACGTGGTTGTCTTTGAGTAAGATCATGTCGTACAGACCGATGCGGTGGTTGACACCGCCGCCCAATTTCACGGCTTCCTTTTCGAGCAAGCGCATGCCTGGGGTGGTTTTGCGGGTGTCCAGCACGCGGGTGTGGGTTTCTTCGAGTTCTTTGACATACTTGCGGGTGACGGTGGCGATACCGCTCATGCGTTGCATGATGTTGAGCATGAGGCGTTCAGTCTGCAACAACGATTGCACGCGGCCTTCCACTTCAAACACGATGTCTCCTGGCATCACTTCACTGCCATCTTTGATGAATTCAGTTACCTTTAGTTCGGGGTCGAAATAGTGGAACACTTCGAGGGCCACTTCGACGCCGGCAACGACGCCAGCTTCTTTGATGATGAGGCGTGATTTGCCTAGGGCATCGGCTGGTATACAGGAAAGGGTGGTGTGGTCGCCATCGCCGATGTCTTCGGAAAAGGCTCGTTGAAGAAAGGGTAGCAGGTCTTCGCGCATGGATGTTAACTATTTAGGGTGCAAAAGTACAATAATCTTAGAAATTATTCCATCGAAATTCATCCTCTGCCTTTTCCTTTTGTTTTTCTATCTCCTTGTTCCTTTCAACAGCGTTGTTGTACTTAACTAGAGCATTGGCTTCCTCCTCATTGAATCCAACAAAAAGAATGGTCCGCAAGCTCTTGTCTCCACCACTAAACGTGTTGTATTCGATTTCACCCAAAAAGTAGCCGTTTCCGTTCGACCGTGTTTGCAGGGACTGTACAAACATGCCATCCACCAGATGCAACGTGCTGATTTTGATTGATTCATGGTTGGTCTGATTGAGCCACAACCGAGCATTTTTGTTAAAGGTCAGGGCAATCAAGGCAATATGTGTGCCCTTGGAAACAGGTATTCGTTGAGATCCGGGGCCCTCGATTACATAGCGTTGAACGTTTGTAAATCCACTTTCCATGAAATTCTTAAGTGTCTTTGCCTCTATTTCCCTGAATTTTCTGTTGAACTCCTCTGTCGAACTGTATCGTAGCTTTTGCTCGGGTGCTTCCTTTTCGAGTTCTTTCGCTTCCAATGCTTTTGATTCTTCCGTGTCTTTAAAACCATAAAAAAGAAGGGCTCGACCCGTTTGGAGTGAATCGACAGGTAGCGAGGAGTGAAATTCATACCTACCCGAAATCAGATTCGCTCCACCCTGAGCGCGCCAGATGCCTTGGTAGGGTTCGGCCTTGAACGGCAGAATAGCGGGTGGGATGGGATCCAAATAACTCAATCGGTTCGGTTCTTCGGTAAAAAGGATCCATTGAACATTCTTCGCCTCCAATAGATCGAATTTTTCGCGGATAATGCCTGACTTATATTCCTTTTTGACTGTTTGGTAACCTTCGGGTTTGAAGTTTTTGGAAAGTTGTTGCCAAAGATCCTCTCGTGAGTCGGAATATTTTTTGACTTCCATACGAATGCAATAACCGGTCTGAAAAAGATTGTTCTCCTTTTCTTTACTGTTGTCGATGATGCGCATCGAGACCTGCATTCCAAATTTTGGTTCGTAACCGGGGTTGATGCATTCTTTGTAATCCGGCGAATCCTCTACCATTCTGAACTTGGTTTCAGTCTCGATGGATTGATTGATGGGTTCCAGGAAATCCATTCCTTTCAATACCGAGGTAGCTGCGTCCAGGTTGTTCCCAGCATAGTAATCGCCTGTAAATCTCATGTTTCCATCTTTGCTTATCATCGTTTTGTAGAAAAAACCAGCATAATAGTTGTAATTATAGATTTTTTCCTGTAAGCTGTTGGTTTCAATGACAGGACCATCTGGTTTCAGGTTGTTGCTGAACTCATAGAAAAACCATTGGACTTTGTCAAAACTGTAAGGCAGTGATTGAGCGTTCAACGGACTCAAATGAAAGTCGCGGGTCTGGCTGGAATCGCATTGAATAAGACGTTGCTCGATCAAGAAAAAAAGGTCTTTTGTGGGTGCAAACCCTTGGGGCTTCGATTGATTTTCATCCTCCGGAATATAAATCAGGGCGTACTCACGATAGGTTTTGAACGTACACACTTGATACATGGCGTAATTGGCAATTTCCCTATTCGCCCTGGGTTTTTGTCTTTTCTTATCGGTATTGATGGCTGTGGGCCAACCCGTTTCATCAAGAAAATTGTCAATCATGTATTCGGAAAACAGGATTTTGGAGAGTGGCTCTTTGAGTGAGCTTCTGAAAATTGTCCAGGTTGATTTGGATTCCATAACGATGTATTCGCTGTTCACCACACTTTCCAGGATGGTGACTTTGGGCATTCTCAACTGGCTGTAGCTGTATGTAAAGACACTTGTTAGAAGTAGTAAAAGCAGTAGACTTTTTTTCATGGCGGTCTCAAATTTTAACAAATATAGCAAAATTTTTAATGTACTTTTGGATTTCCAAACTGGTACCAATGAAACTAATTTTGCTGGTGGTCGGCAAGACCAACGAGGCCTGGATTCAAACAGCCGTGGCCGAATATGAGAAGCGGTTGAAGCATTATTTGCCGTTTCAGTTGGAAGTGATTCCCGATTTGAAGGGCGCCAAGAACATGACCGAGGAGCAGATCAAAGCCAAGGAAGCGGAATCGATTCTGGCTTGGAACAAATCCGGGGATGTGATGGTTCTTTTGGATGAAAACGGAAGCCTGCATTCGTCCGAGGAATTTTCTGGTTTTCTTCAAAAAAAGATGAATGCGGGTGTGCGAAATCTGGTTTTTGTGGTTGGGGGTGCTTATGGGTTCGCACCTTCCGTGTACGAAGCCTGCCGCGAACGCATTTCACTCTCCAAGATGACCTTTTCACACCAAATGGTACGGGTCTTCGTCGTTGAACAGTTCTACAGGGCAATGACCATCATCAAGGGGGAACCTTACCATCATTCCTAAGGCTTAGCGAAAATGGGTTTTCTTGTATCTTAACTTATTTTGTTTGGTTTAAATAGATGAGTGCGAGATTGTTGATGGTTGTGATGGCATTTGCGGTCTGATAGGCTGGTTCGGTATGCTTTTCCACATCATCGAATTGAACCAACAGTTGGGCATTTTCCTCTGAACTCAGTGCCTGATCGGCCATCCGAAACAGAATGTTGTTTTCCTTGCCAATGTGTGCTGTAAGTAGAACAGCATATTCCTCCAAGTTTGAATAGATGGATTCCAGGGCAACTCGGTCACCTGCCTTGAACGCATCGATTCCATCTGCCACTCTTTTAATGAATACTCTACCCTGCACATGTTCTGCAAGCATCACGGCCACAGGGCCTTGTTGGGGCGAGAATCCTTTTTTACCCATCATCGGAAACAATAAATCCTCTTCTTTGGCATGGTGCAAACCGTCAGCGAATTTGCGAACCAGGTTTACGACCAATTCCAAATGTTCGACATTTTCTGATCTAAGTTCAGACATTTTTTGCATGATTTGCGTCAGTAGCAAAATATGAATATGGTCATTTTCTAAATTATGTGTTGCTTTCATACCGTTTGTTTTTAAATAATATAATGATGTAGTATATAATTTCAAAAAAAATCAATATTTGCTTACTTCATTGTAATTCATATCGTTAAGTGATTTGTTATTGAATACGTTGAAGAACTCCTGACGGATGGCACCTAAGGAGGAGTGTAGGGCACATGGATTCTCATCGCTGCAATTTTCGAAACCCAACAGGCAGCCTGTATATTTGTCCATGCCTTCAATGGCTTCAATAATGTCAGCCAATTTCACATCTTCTGGCTTTTTGGCGATGATGTAACCGCCATCTCGGCCTTGAATACTCAGAATGATTCCGGATTTGGTCAAATCAGTCATTAGCCTGCGTAAGTATTTGTCCGAAATCTTTAATGCTTCGACCAATTGTTTGGCTGAATACATCCGTTGTACATCCTTTCCCATATAGATGAGAATGCGCAATGCATATTCGGCTGTATTACTTAGTTTCATGAAATGCTACTTATATGTATTATATTTTGCAAAGATAGGTGGAATGTTGAATAAATGATGCGCTGGAGTGTTAATAAAAGTTAACGCTATTCTTTCAAGTTGTTTTTCTTCTTTTGTACAACTGCCAGGAATTGAACACGTTTTGCCAAAGTACGTAAGCGGCAGGTCCGAGCGATGCCACCGGTGAGAGAAAAGTCTGAGCCATCCAGATGGCCAACACCGTGTTTTTCTGCCCAAGTGCCTGTCCTCCAGATATCCGTTTGTTGTATAGGCTGCCAATTTTTTTGCCACCAAAAAACTGCACCAAACAGATTACCAGGGACGTCCCGGCAATAAGCAACTGCATGCCAACGTTCGGATTTTCCTGATCGACCAGAAAGCTGACGGTCTTGCCAGTAACGATTGCCAAGGCTACGGTCCAAATGTAAAAGGCCAAGTGATTCATTTTTAGTATGACCTGATGCGCTTTAGGAGTGTACCGCTGCATGAACCAAGCGATTAACAAGGGTGTAATCAACAATGGAGCTACTTTTCCAAGGATTTTCAGAAAAGAATCCAGAAACAGCATGTCGCTTTGTGGTCCGATCAACGAAAAAATGATGGGTGCCGCAATGGCAATCATGAGGTTGCCAATGAGCGTATAGGTGGTGAGGCAAGCCACGCTGCCACCCAACATGCCCGTTACCACAGCGGCTGAAGTGGCGGTAGGAGCTAGCACGCAGATTAGGGCGCTTTCCGCCCAGACCGTATCGACTTTATAAAGTAGAAAATAAACGACCAAGCAACCAACCAGCTGAATGAGTACCAACCAGATGTGCAGGGGGCTGAAACGCACTTTCCTGGGTGTCAGTTTGGCAAACGTAAGCAGCAGCATAGCAAAAATGAGGTAGGGGATAACGACGGAAATAAGGTCGAAAAAGCGGTAGAAGACAATGCCAGTAAGCATGGCCAGGGGTAATGACCAATTCTTAAGAAACTTCAAAAGGGATTTCATAGGCAAGGGAAACTGCAGGATTGCAGCAAAGGTACGATTTTTGAAGAAACAGTTGTGATTGTTGCCGTCATTGATTAATTTTGCAGTGTAAAATATTTACAATGGAAACTAAAAAGTTCGATGTATCCGGAATGACCTGTGCTGCTTGCGCTGCCAACATTGAACGGAGTGTTGGCAAGCAGGATGGTATCCTATCGGTTCAGGTCCAGCTGCTGACCAACAGCATGTTGGTGACGTACGATGCTGCCAAAACGGGTACGGATCAAATTGAAAATACGGTCGAAAAGGCAGGATATCAGGCATCCGCACAGACACTTTCAGAAAAGGTCGTTCAAAAACATACCGTAGCGGAAACCTCCTCATTGTGGAAACGGTTTTGGTGGTCCTTGTTGTTTCTGGTTCCATTGATGTACCTTTCCATGGGACATATGTCAGTCACAGAAGGAATTCAAGCATTCGTTCTAACGCAGTTTCTGCTCACACTGCCCATTATCTTCTTAAACCGGTCTTTTTTTCAAAACGGATTCAGATCCTTACTGCATGCAGCTCCAAATATGGATGCGCTGGTGGCGACGGGTTCATCGGCAGCCATCATCTATGGTGTCTGGGTGATGTATCAACTGGATGCCGCTTTTGGTCGTGGCGATATGGTGAAAGTACATGAACTTGCACACAATTTGTATTTTGAATCCGCCGCAACCATCTTGACCCTTGTTACCTTGGGCAAATGCCTGGAGGATCGTTCGAAAAGGAAAACCACCGAAGCAATTCGCAAATTGTTGGATTTAGGTCCAAAAACAGCTACGGTGCTGCGGAATGGCATCGAAATGCAACTACCGGTTCAAGAAGTTTTAGTCGGTGATGTAGTCGTGCTGAAACCCGGGCAGTTGGCTCCGGTTGACGGTATGGTTCTGAGCGGTCGCTCCTCCATGGATGAATCCGCACTCACCGGCGAAAGCATGCCTGTTGAGAAAACGGTGAACGATCGCATCCTTTCCGCATCGGTCAATCAGACCGGTTCGTTGGTTTATAAAGCGACGCGGGTAGGAGCGGATACGACGTTGGCGCAGATGATACGTCTCGTGGAGGAAGCGTCCACTTCGAAGGCTCCTGTTTCGCGACTGGCAGACAAAATAAGCCGTGTTTTTGTGCCCGTGGTCATGGTGTTGGCTGTGCTGGCCACCATCGTTTGGTTGTTATTGGGCTATCCGTTTGAATTTGCGTTGTCCATCGGGATTTCCGTACTCGTTATTTCCTGCCCCTGTGCACTGGGGCTGGCCACACCGGTCGCCATCATGGTTGGCACTGGAAAGGGTGCTTCCGGAGGATTGCTCTATAAATCTGGGGCGGCGTTGGAAATTGCCCAACACGTACAAACGGTGGTGCTGGACAAAACGGGTACGTTGACAACGGGCAAACCAGTGGTTACGGACATTTTGCCGGTTGAGGGCTTTTCAAAGGATGAACTGTTGAAAGTAGCCTCCGCATTGGAAATCCGTTCCGAACATCCATTGGCAAAGGCGTTGATTCATGCAGCATCAACTTTGATTTTGCCTGAAGTTCAACAATTTGAAGCCATCCCCGGAAAGGGTGTTCGTGGCATGCTTGACAAAACGTATTTTGTAGGGAATGAAGCCTTTATAAAGGATCAAGGCCTGTCGGTAGTTGTTCCACTGAACTTGGCTCATCAAGGCAAAACGCTGCTTTTTGTAGCGGACGAAACCCGTTTTCTCGGAACCATCGCGGTTTCAGACGAACTGAAATCGGGTAGTTTGGAAGCGGTGAAGGAATTGCAGCTGATGGGCCTCGAAGTAGTGATGCTTACCGGCGACCGCCTTGAGACGGCACAAGCACTCCAAAAGGAATTGGGTCTTTCACAAGTATTTGCGCAAGTGTTACCTGCTGATAAGGAAAAAATGATTGCCTCACTTCAAGCTGCCGGAAAAACGGTCATGATGGTGGGCGACGGAATCAACGACGCACCAGCATTGGCAAGAGCAGACATCGGAGTAGCCATCGGAGCGGGTTCGGACATCGCCATCGAATCGGCAGACATCGTGCTGATGCGCAACGACTTGAACGATGTGCTTTCTGCCATCCGACTGAGCAAAGCTGTTATGACAAACATTCGTCAGAACCTGTTTTGGGCCTTCTTTTACAATATACTGGGCATCCCATTGGCTGCCGGGGTATTCTTTCCCCTGTTCGGTTGGACGCTGAGCCCCATGATTGCTGCTGCTGCGATGAGTTTCAGCTCGGTGACGGTGGTGGCAAATGCATTGCGGCTCAAGGGTTTCAAACTAAACCAAAAAACTGTTCCGCTAAAAGAAATTTCAAAACCATTAATAAGTAACGATATGAAAATCAAAGTATTGCATATTGAAGGCATGACGTGCATGCATTGTTCAGGCCGTGTTGAAAAAGCACTGAACGGTCTTGACGGCGTTGAGGCAAACGTAAACCTAGGCGAAAAAATAGCTACCATTCAAGTGAACGGTGAGGTCAGTGACGAGCTCCTTAAAAAGGCTGTAACGGACGCTGGTTACGTAGTCACTACAATTGAGTAGTGCCCATCTTTGTTCGATAAAGAAAGTTTACTGGAAAGTGAGAACCTGGTCAATTTGGTGAATCACCACCGATGAGGTGCTGACAATGCTGGAGGTGTTGTAATTGGAAGCGGTCGTAAGGCCCGTTCCATCAACGTTCTTGTAGGCGGTTGGCAGTTTTGAAAACTCATAATCGGTAGCGATCAAGTTGTACAAGCTATTATCCGTCAATACATTGGCTGTTTTTCCAGTTTCGGTTGTCAGTTTCATGGATCCTGCATCAGCACGAACATCGAGTTGGTAAAACCGATTCTTCCCAGTTGCATATAAACTATTTGCATCGTTGGTCTTCAAGGTATTGCATCGGTACACACCCTGTGACGTTTGACCGTAAAAAACGGCATTGTCCTGAAAATGATAACGAACCATGCGAATGATTTTCTGCATTTCAGCCGCCTGCGCAGCCTTGTCGGTGATGGCACCAATACTGCTCCAATTTTGTATTAATCCCTGATCCATCGCCGCTTGAATGGCTTCGTTGGTGGGTACGTAAAGGGTATAATGATAGGAATGGGTCAATCCAATTCGATAATCCACCCCTTGTTTAACAAAGATCTTGCTGACACAGGTGTCTGGTATGCCAACCATCAATTGGTAAAACATACTGAATTCAGGAATACCAGCCAACGTGGTGTACACCGACTTCAAATTGGTTTGAAGAATTTTGTCCGTAAACAACACCATTCCGTTGAGCGCCTTTTCAGTACCAGTGATGTGGACGGATTTGGCAGCACTCGCTTCAAACCCACCTTGAATGCTATCACCGGTGTTTAAGCCACTGAATCGGAGCAAATCATTTCCCTTAGTGACCATATACGGTCGATTGGAGTCTGCATCTTTGACAATCAGATGGTTTTCAAAGAATCGTTTGAACCGGCTCCTAAGATAGATCATGTCGGCGATGACTCCGATGGAATCGCTGAAAACAGCTGGCGATAAACTCTTGTCAAATTTCCGAAGAACAGCATTCACCGAGTAGTTGTTTCTAAGTACGAATTGTATTCCTGCCTGTGGAGCACTTTGGCCAAAACCAACCGGATCGATCATCGTGGTGAAGCATTCGTCGGTTGGCGCAAGTAGCAGGTAGTTGCCCTTCATCATGTTGAGCATGTATTGGTAGTAATACGTCGAGCTGGCATGATTGAGAAGGTAACTCATGATTTTATGATGCGGACTTGCTGCCAATATCATTTTTAGGGTAACCAGATTGGAATCGGGTGCCGATGAGGTGATTTTTTGATCAACAACATTCGATGTTGTCGCATGCAAGGGAAGGGTCGTTGCAAACATCCATGCGACAAAGAATAGACACAGTATTTTTTTCATATTTTCAAAAAATATCTTCGTTTTCCAAAAGATCAACCGGCACAAATTCAATGTAATCTAAAGACAACTCTCCCTGACTGAACAGGACTTCGAATGTGAGGCTGTGTTTTTGCTCCTTGTCAAACGTATAGGTGCCGATGATCTTGCGCAAGGATCTCGGCTCCATACGTCCATTGGCACTGTTGTAAAAAGTATTGACCGTAGCCTTGAAACTGGCAGGACCTTTCAGGTAACCATGATTCCGAAGGGCCTTGTCGTTTTCATATCCCATCGGGTCCGAAGGATCATTGCCGGGAGTGACGTACCCGATTTCGGCCTCCATTCCAAAGATGTTGAAATCGATGGGCAAACCGATTGGTTGATTGTCCACTGAAAGGTTGACAATGCCGCTCTGGCTGGTGGAATGGTATCCCAATCGGATTTCGTAGGTTCCTGTCGGTACAGGTGGCAAGGGCAAGGAAAACAGAAAACTAAAATTTTTTTGGCAGGAAAACGCCACTTCATCCCCTTCGAAATCCGCAAATTTCGCGCTCGGAGTGTAATACGTCACTTTCAGGCCAGGACTTTCGTTCAGATTGCTCAAAAATCCGTTGGGAATCACGCATTGAAGGTTGGGATCCGAAAATAGGCCCCTTCTCAAACCTGCATTGGTCAGTTCGGGTAAAAGCGACGAGACGTCAATTCGCAACCGTTTTTTTGCCAAGGTGTTCCGAACCTCGGAGGAATAAATCAGCAGCCGGTCGATTTCGTGCAGTACACCGTTGGATAATGCTCCGCCACCAATGGAACGAACCACTTGGACGGCTTCACCGGTGGAGCCGGACCGATTGATTTGGTTGGTTTTGCCGGTAGCTCGTATTTTGGAGATTTCCAACAAGGTATTCGGTGCCATCGGTTCCAAATACTCACACAGGTCCGTCGACTTGATCATCGAGGCGTTGTCGTAAACGTCAATCAGTTGGTCGATGTTCAGTTTTTTCAATACGATGTGGTAAGCGATGAACCGGTTGAGGCTGTTCTTGCGGTTGGTCGGGTCCATCACGACGGCATCTTCCGGGAATTGCGGATCCATCAGGGATGCGGCATACTGCTTCAAATCATTCAAGCTTGCGATTCCGTACTTGGCATAGACCGCATCGGTTTCGGCAAATAGGGTATAACCATACAGACGACTTTGTGGAACCCATTGATAAAACCACTGGTTGTCCGATTTGTGAACCGTAACCAACGATTCATACGGTAAAGCCTCGTAGCGCTTGTCCCTGTCCCCCCTAAGCGAATCGGACAAACCTGTCAAAACCAGTGCTTCTTTGAATAGGTTAAGACTAGGTTCGGCATACAAATCGTTTAAAATGCTTGATCGATCATCCGCATGGTTGACAAAACTCAAACTGTCAAGTTCGGCCAAAGGCACTTGGTAGGTGATTCTCCCAGCCTGCATCACATAAATGGTATCCTGCGCCGCCATTGGGATAGCGCACATGCCAAGCAGGATCACAAAAAACATCAATTTATTCATGCGTTTGATTTCATTCAACAGGAACCAACAAGATGCAGTCGATTCGTAGGTTTCGGTTGTAATTCTTAAGTTCGGTCGCGTTCGTGCCGGCCATGTTTCGGATTCGAATGCCATTGGTTGGGCTGTCCGTGGAACCACTGACATACGACCGTTTGAATTGCAAATTGGCATTGGCGAACGCGTACTTGGAGGCAACCAACAGTTTGGTCACTTGGGTCGGGTTCGTCGTATTCGTTACGCCAACTTTCGTATAAGTAGGATAGGTCGAATTCATTGTGGAAGATTGGTAAATATCCACCTTGAAAGGCCTTTTGTCGGTGGTGTCCGAAATCACAGTCGGCACAAAAACCACGTAAATGTCGTAGCTGCCAGCCAACAGGTTGGGCAGGAAATAATTGGCGGACAATATGGTTAGTGAGCTACTGGACGTGCTCGTCAGTTTCAAATACGTGTCATTTGACAATTGAAAGGGCGTTCCAAGGCTCGATTCAACCGATGAAGTGTAGTAATAAAGCGAGTGGAGCAACGAACTGTTTTCGGCCTCTATTCGAACTTCGCGGTTCCAAACGGTTGCGTCAAAGTTGATCAACGTGTTGACAGGATAACCCTGTCCATTGCTCAGAGAAACCGTTCCTGAACTGGCTGCGAACAGGTTGTTCGGATTTTGATAGAGCCTCCCACTACCGGAATACAAAACGCTGTCTGTCAAGGGTAGGTTTCGCTTGCCTGCAAAAATCAATTCCCGCAGCACGTACCATTTGGTATTGAGGTCCTGTGCTTTGGCAGTGGTAGCCTTGCAAAGTGGAAGCAACCGCTGATAGGCATCGTGGCAAGCTTGATTGCTGGGCAGCAACATCGTGTAGGCGCTGTCATTATGGGCTATGGCAGCTACTTCTCGTGAAAAGGTATTCGTGGCAGGAGCCAAGGCATCAAAACCAAATTCGTCGGCGGCGTCTATGGAACTGAACGATTCGAGGTAACTTCTCAACGTATCCAACGATGCCGTTTCGCAGATGTGCTCCCAAACGGAGTTCTGATATGGAATGCACTGGTTCAAAACATGAATGGCGGCGTCGGCCACTCGAATGTTTGATTCTTCCGGATGGATGCCTTCGATACTTATTCCTTCGCCTTCGTTGGTGACAGTCACGTTCTTTTGACTGAACATTTTTAGTCGAGCCTCACCCAAGGGTTGACTGCCGCTCAAGTAGCGACCCTTGCTGAGGTGATGTTCCACCAAACGCCTGATGTGAACAGGGTCAAAAAAGTTGCTGTCACTGATCAAAGCTAGTTCGATGGCTTGGTTGGAAGGCGCCCAAATGGTTTTGTCGGACAAAAAGTCTTCATAACCGCATTGCAGTAGGAGCAAGGTAAACAACGTAAGCTCGGGTTTCGAAATCAGTTTGTCCAGTATCTCGGACGAACGCTGTTGCGTGTAATGATTGGGAGGTAAAAAGACCAAACTGTCGATGTTCTTGACGGCCTCCCGGTGAAGAATGCCTCCGGAACGGTAAAAATAGAGACTGTCCTGCCCGAAAATCGGTAAAACAAGGCAAAAGAAAAGCAAAAGGATCGCAATGATTTGTTTACTCATGGTATCTGCTGCAGTGATGTAAGGTTCATCTGCTTACGGTGTCAAAATTAGAAAATTATTCCGAATTCCTATTCGAAGTCCTTACTAAAAAATAGTCCCATGGCTGTTTTTGAAGGAATTGACTATGTTTGGTGAGATCGTTTTTGACGTATCTGTGTGGATGATAAGTCTATAAGTGGCCCATGGAGCATTCTGACACGCTTCCATTCGGAGGGAACGATGTTTTTAGCACCGGGTCGGGGGTACACCAGAATGTCCAAATGATTCAATAGAAATTGATAGTCTTTCCAGCTGGTGAATACATCCAAATTGTCGCCACCGATGACCAGGGAAAATTCACGGTCAGGATATTCGGTTAATGCTTTTTGAAATGTTTGCACAAAATAGGAGGGAAGCGGCAGGCTGAATTCGATGTCGGAGGCAAAGCAGCCGGGGTGGTTTTTCAATGCTGCCCGAACGCCTTCCAATCTTTGCACTGCATCGGCAGGGTCAGCCGTTGGCTTCAGCGGATTTCGCGGACTGACCACGAACCAGACTTCGTCCGCCAAACCTTGTTGCAAAACATAGTCCGCAAGCGCCAGATGACCTTCGTGAATGGGGTTGAAGGATCCGCCAAAAAGGGCCGTTCGTAGGGGGGCGGACATGTGCTAAGATTTGATGAACGCTTGGATTTTTTGCAGGCATTCCTGCTGAGCGTTTTCTAAAACATCGTTCACAATAATGTGGTCGAACTCGGATGCGAAGGTAAGTTCAATAGCCGCTTTTGAAACCCGTTCGCGAATAAATTCGGGGCTCTCTGTAGCACGACCGACCAACCGTTTTTCCAATACTTCGATGCTGGGTGGTTGTACAAAAAACGAAATGGCTTCTTCACCGAAATACTTCTTAATGTTGATGCCACCTTTTACATCGACATCGAACAGTACGTTCTTGCCTTCGTCCAACATTCGGGAAACTTCGTCCTTGAGCGTTCCGTAATACTTGTCCTCATAGACTTCCTCCCATTCCAGAAAGGCGTTCTCAGCTATTTTCAAACGAAATTCTAAAGGAGTCAGAAAATAATAGTCCTTTCCATGTACTTCTGCACCACGACGCGTACGGCTAGTCGCCGAAACAGAGAATTGCAGATCTAAGTTTTGTTGCAAAAGCCATTGTACCAAGGTGGTCTTGCCTGCCCCCGAAGGCGCCGAAAAAATAATCACTTTACCAGACATATTCTATAAAACATTAAGGATTTGTTCTTTGATCTGTTCGAGCTCATCCTTCATACAAACGACGAGTTGTTGCATTCCCGAATGGTTTGATTTGGATCCCATCGTATTGATTTCACGCCCAATTTCCTGAGCAATGAAGTTCAATTTCTTGCCCTGACCGTGTGCGTCGTTCATCGTTTCACGGAAATACTTCAAATGGTTGGCCAAACGGGATTTCTCTTCGTTGATGTCCAGTTTTTCAATGTAGAAAATCATTTCTTGTTCAAAACGATTTTTATCATAGTCGAAGCCTTCGATTTTGGTCAGTGAATCCATGATGCGACTCTTTATGCGTTCAACGCGCTCAGGTTCATAGACTTCAACTTCCATTAAAAGTGATTCAATTTTCGAAAGCTTTTCATTGAAAATCCCTTCCAGCATGTTGCCTTCCTGTTGGCGGAACTCGATAAAGCGATCGATGGCGTCCAATACAGCCTGGCGTACAACGGCCCAGCTTTCGTCATCCACTTCCTGCGACTCGACTTTGAGCGCCTCGGGAAGACGGAGCAAGAGGGGCCAGGGGTCGATGGGAGGGGCGATGCCCAGTTGCAAGGAAACCTCGGTGATCTGGCTGATGAAACTTTCAAAAACGGGAATATTGAGCTGTGGAACGTTCTCCTTGGCGGTGTTCTCGTAGTAAAGTGAGAAGTCCACTTTGCCGCGTTCCAGCCGTTTCAGCATCTCGTTGCGTATTTCCATTTCACGGTCACGAAAGGCATTGGGGATGCGGGTGGACATGTCCAGTTGCTTGCTGTTCACCGATTTGAGTTCGATGGTGATCTTTTTTCCCTGAATTTCACAGCCGGATTTTCCGTAGCCTGTCATGGATTGTATCATGATTTCCAAATTTTTGCGCAAAGGTACGGTTTATTTACAAAATATATCCTGTAGGTATGAAACCTCAAAAGATGTGCCGATTTTTTTTGTACTTTTGTGTGGAATTACGGTTGGAACTCTATGGCATTGATCTTACATGTTGAAACTTCGGCAAAAAACTGCTCCGTGGCGCTGAGTCAGGACGGTCTGGTGTTGTTCAACATAGTGGATACGGCTGGCTCCTCCCATTCAGTAAAACTCGGCTTGTTTTTGGATGAGGCGCTTAAGGTGGCAGAAAGCAAGGGCCTAAAGTTGGACGCGGTGGCTGTCAGCTCAGGCCCTGGATCGTATACCGGCCTGAGGATCGGTGTTTCTTTGGTCAAAGGCGTTTGTTTTGCGCTGAGAATCCCTTTGATTTCCATTCCGACGCTCGATTTGCTGGCGGACGAAGTCAGACGGACCAGAGACTTGGCTTCGGACGCGTTGATTTGTCCCTTGGTGGACGCTCGTCGCATGGAAGTCTATACCGCGCTGTACAGTGCCGACTGCACGATGTTGCATCCGGTTTCAGCCGTTATTGTCGATGAAACCACCTTCGAAAAAGAGCTGGAAAACCATCCGGTTTGGTTCGTTGGAGACGGTGCTGAAAAATGCAGCACGATTATACGTTCCGAAAACGCCATTTTTGACGGACAAATCGTACCTTTGGCCGAATCGATGGTACCTTTGGCCGAAAGGCTTTATGAGGAACAGAAATTCGAAGACGTAGCTTACTTCGAACCTTTCTATCTAAAAGATTTTGTGGCTACCGTTTCAAAAAAATTACTCATACCTGCTGCTACGGTCAAATAAGGCCCTTAAAACGCTGAACCGTTATGGAAAGAAAACCTATGGAAGTTAACGAACTTGATTACAACACCCAGTTGAAAAGGCTGGAACTGCCTGAATACGGCCGCAACATCCAGCGCATGGTGGATTATGCCATGACCATTGAGGATAAGGAAGAGCGTGCCAAATGCGCGCAAACCATCATCAGCATCATGGGCAACCTGTTTCCCCACTTGCGCGATGTGCCCGATTTCAAGCACAAGCTATGGGATCACTTGGCCATTCTGGCCGATTTCAAACTGGACATCGAATATCCTTACGAAATCATTCGAAAGGAAAATTTGTATTCCAAACCCGAAGTCGTGCCTTACGGACCAAAGCGAATCAAGGTGAAGCATTACGGAAAATCGGTGGAAGAACTCATCGAAAAAGCAGTGGAGATGGAAGACGGTCCTGAAAAGACCAGGCTGATTGAACTGCTGGCCAACCACATGAAAAAGAGCATTTTATCTTGGAACCGGGAAGCGGTGGAAGATGAAAAGATTTTTGACGACCTACGCACATTGTCCAACGGACGAATTGATGTGAACGAGGAAACCATCCGGCTGATGGATTCCCGTGAAATCGTGGTTGCCCCTCGCAACCCGCAACCGACTAAATCGAACAACAACAAGAACCGCAAAAACCAGCGCTGATATGGCTTCATTCATCGTGGAAGGTGGCTATAAGATGAAGGGCGATATCGAAGCCCAGGGTGCCAAGAACGAAGCGCTGCAGATACTCTGCGCCTGTTTGCTGACACCCGAAGAAGTGATCGTGGAAAACATTCCCGACATCATCGACATCAACAACCTCATCAGTCTGATGCAAGACATCGGAGTCAAGGCTACGAAAACGGCGCCAGGTACCTGGAGTTTCCGTTCGGACGACCTCGATTTGGACAAACTTTATGGCAAGGAATACCTGAAAAAAAGCGCTGCCCTGCGCGGTTCCGTCATGCTGGTCGGCCCATTGGTGGCTCGTTTCGGCAAGGCAGTGGTATCCAAACCCGGCGGTGACAAAATTGGCCGTCGCAGGCTAGACACCCACTTCATTGGCATCCAAAAACTCGGTGCCACGTTTGAATACGATGCAGAGCGTTATTTGTATACGGTTGAAGCCAACGGCCTGACTGGCTGCTACATGCTGCTCGACGAGGCTTCCGTCACTGGCACGGCCAACATCGTGATGGCTGCCGTACTGGCCGATGGCCGCACCACCATCTACAATGCCGCTTGCGAACCCTACATCCAGCAGCTTTGCAAGATGCTGAACCGCATGGGTGCCCGAATTTCCGGCATCGGTTCCAACTTGATTTCCATCGACGGCGTTGACCAGCTGAGCGGATGCAAGCACCGCATTTTGCCCGATATGATCGAAGTAGGCAGTTTCATCGGCATGGCCGCGATGACTGGTTCAGAAATCACCATCAAAAACTGTGGTTACGACGAACTGGGTATGATTCCGGATGCGTTCCGCCGTTTGGGCATTGAATTGGAACGCCGCGGAGACGATATTTATATTCCTGCACAGGAAACCTACACCATTGACACCTTTATGGACGGTTCCATTTTGACGGTGGCGGATGCGCCTTGGCCAGGACTCACGCCTGACTTGCTGTCCGTGATGTTGGTCGTGGCTACACAGGCCATCGGCAGCGTGCTCATCCATCAGAAAATGTTCGAAAGCCGCCTGTTTTTCGTGGACAAACTCATCGACATGGGCGCGCAGATCATTCTTTGCGACCCGCACCGTGCCACCATCATCGGCCTTGGCCATCGGCAAGCCTTGCGTGGAGCCACTATGTCTTCGCCCGATATTCGGGCAGGGATAGCTTTGCTCATCGCAGCCATGTCGGCAAAAGGAAAAAGCAAAATCTACGGCATCGACCAGATTGACCGTGGTTACCAGAACATCGACGGGCGTTTGAACGCTTTGGGAGCCCGTATTCAACGCTGTGAAGATTAAAAAACGATGATTCGCAAAAAAGACGTATTTTCCATCGGAAAATTACACAAACCGCACGGTATTAATGGTGAAGTCAACTTTGGTTTTACCTCGGATGTGTTTGACCGAACCGAGTCACCGTATTGGGTGCTCGAGATGGACGGTATTTTGGTGCCTTTTTTCGTAGAATCCTACCGCTTCAAATCTTCTGAAACCGCCTTGGTGAAACTGGAAGGCATCGACACCGAAATGCAGGTTCGTGAACTGTCCGGCAAGGAAGTTTTTTATCCCATCAAGTTTGCCGATAAGGAAGAACCGAAGGAAGACACTTGGGCTTTTTACATCGGATTCGCAGTCTTCGATGAACAGGTGGGTTACATTGGAGAGATAACGGAAGTGGACGATTCCACCCTCAACGTACTTTTCACCCTCAGCAAGGACGATCACGAGATCCTGATGCCGGTGGCCGAAGAGTTTTTCACCGAAATTGATGTGGAAAACCGGGAAATGCACGTTTCTCTTCCCGAAGGACTTTTGGATTTATGATCCGGACTGTTGATCTGTCAATCGGTTACCACCAAGGGAAAACCGTCAGGGCGGTTCAGCAGGGATTGAACTTGCACGCGAATGCGGGCGAACTGATTGCACTGATTGGGCCGAACGGTTGTGGAAAATCCACCTTGTTACGTACGTTGGCCGGGCTTCAGGAGCCGCTGGCAGGAAGTGTTCAGCTGAAAGTCGTTGTCGCTCCAGCAACTGAGGAGGAAACGTTCATGGATTTGAAGTCGCTGAAGCTGACGGATGTTGCAAGGCAGATAAGCCTGGTACTCACTGATTCCGTCCAATTGGGCTATGTCACTGTCGAACAACTGGTTGCCATGGGGCGGCATCCCTATACCACGCTTTCGGGCAAACTGAGCAAAAGCGATGAAAAGCACATTCAGGACGCTTTGAAAGCCGTTCGCTTGGAGGCTTTCAGCAACCGATTGGTATCCGAACTGTCCGATGGTGAACGGCAACGCGTCATGATAGCCAAGGCATTGGCACAGAACACGCCCATCATCCTTTTGGACGAGCCAACCTCCTTTTTAGACCTTCCCAACAGGGTGGAAATCTTACTTTTACTTAGAACCCTGGCTCGTGAGATGCAGAAATGCATCCTGATTTCCACCCACGAGATCGACTTGGCCATCCGTCTGGCCGACAAGCTCTGGCTGATGAATACGGGTGAAACCCTTAAAACTGGCTCACCTGCTGAACTGACCGCCAACGGCAGCATTCAGTCGGTATTTCAGGGCGATTCGTTCGGCTTTGACCCAGAAACAGGGCACGTTATCATTTTTTAAGTTGCCCTAGGCGAGGATACCTCCGAATTTCTGTTAAATTTGTAACCAGAAATCTGTTCATGAAGCGAATTAAAGTCCGCCATCAAATTCAAAAGCTGAAAAAGAAGTTTCAGCTGACCATTTTCAATGAAAGTACGCTGGAAAATTTCTTTTCCCTGCGTGTTTCGTTGTTGGATGGTATTTTCATGGCGGCATCGTTGGCATTGATTGTTTTTTTCCTGTCTTGGTATCTGATGGCTCACACGCCGTTGCGTTCCTTCCTGCCTCAAGATTTGGACCCGAGATTGCGTCAACAGATGATACAGGAAGCCGCGCGGGTGGATTCGCTGTCGGACGTGTTGGACAGGCAAGCCAAATACCTCAAGGTGATCAACGGTATCATTTCAGGCAACATTCCGATGGACTCTTTGCGTAAAAAGGAAGGTAAGATTACCATCGATTCCTTAGCAGTCAATCAATTGGAACTAATGCCTGCCACCAAGCGTGAATTGAAATTCAGGGCAGAATACGAGGACAACGAAAAGTACAACTTGTCCATACTGAATCAACAGGTTTCGGAAAAAAATAGATTGCTTTATCCGCCACTGAAAGGCAAAGTGACTGGTAAATTCAATCCCAAACTCAAGGTTTTTGGCATCCGCATCGAAACGCCAAGTTTGCAACCTTCCGTAGCCGTTCTGGATGGTACGGTACTGTTTGCAACGTATACGTCCGATTACGATTATGTGGTGCAAATCCAACACAATAATGATTATATTTCGGTCTACAAATTCAACACCGAATTGCTGAAAAAGGAAGGCGATAAAGTGAAGGCCGGCGAAGCCATCGGCATGGTCGGTGAGAATCCAGCCCGCTCTGGTTTGCCTGTCCTGTTGTTTGAATTGTGGCACAAAGGTATTCCGTTGAATCCCGAAGAGTACATCGTGTTCTGAACTATGGAAAATAACATCGCACCGAAACAAATAGCCATCCTGGGCTCGACTGGTTCCATCGGAACCCAAGCTCTGGAAGTGATCCGCGCGTATCCGGACCGGTTTGAGGTCTATGTGCTGACCGCCAACAATCAAGTGGACCTGCTCATCAAGCAAGCCAGGGAATTCATGCCTGAAGCAGTCATCATAGGCAATAAGGACCTGTATCCGTACTTGAAGGATGCGCTGGAAGACCTGCCCATCAAAGTATATGCAGGTGCAGAAGCCATCGCCCAGATCGTGGAATCGGAGCCCATCGACATGGTGCTGGCCGCCATGGTCGGCTATGCCGGTTTGTTGTCCACAATGCGTGCCATTCAGGCAGGAAAAGCCATCGCATTGGCCAATAAGGAAACCATGGTAGTGGCCGGTGAAATCATCAACGAACTGGCTCAGAAACATCGGGTGCCCATTTTTCCGGTCGATTCCGAACATTCAGCCATTTTCCAGTGTCTGGAAATGTACAACCCCATCGAGAAGGTTATTCTGACAGCTTCTGGCGGACCATTCCGCAAGACTGCCCTGCGTGATCTGGTGAATGTGACCAAAAAAGAAGCCCTCAAGCATCCGAATTGGAACATGGGCGCCAAGATAACCATCGATTCGGCCACGATGATGAACAAGGGTTTCGAAGTGATCGAGGCCAAATGGCTGTTCAACCTGATGCCAGAACAAATTGAAGTGGTGGTGCATCCGCAATCCATCATTCATTCCATGGTTCAATTCCAGGACGGTTCCCTCAAGGCTCAGATGGGTCTGCCGGATATGAAATTGCCGATTCAGTTTGCATTGAGCTATCCGGAGCGGCTTCAAACGAATTACCCCCGAGTAGATTTCAGACAATATGCCTCCCTGACGTTTGAGGAACCCGATTTGAAACGGTTCCGCAACCTGCAGCTGGCTTACAAAGCATTGGCAAAGGGCGGTACCATGCCTTGCGTGCTCAATGCGGCCAACGAAATTGTAGTCGATGCCTTCCTGAAAGATCGCATCGGCTTCTTAGAAATGTCGGACCTGATCGAGAAGACCATGGCGCTGACCGAATTTATCGAAAAACCCACCTACGACGATTATGTGGCGGTGGACGCAGCGGCCAGACAGAGGGCGCAATCTTTTATTATTTAAACAACAGACAATCACATGGAATTATTTTTGATTCGCGCTTTTCAATTGATACTGAGTTTATCCATCCTGGTGCTCATTCACGAACTGGGGCATTTCCTTTTTGCCAGGCTCTTCAAAGTCAGGGTGGAAAAGTTCTATATGTTTTTCAATCCGGTTTTCTCCATTTTTCGTGCCAAGAAAATTGACGGTAAACTGAAGTTTTCCTGGTTCAGCAAAAATTCGCCTGCCTCGTTCAAGGAAGCTGCGGATAAAACAGAATTCGGGATGGGTTGGGTTCCGCTCGGCGGTTATTGTGCCATTTCGGGCATGATCGACGAATCCATGAACAAAGAGGCCATGGCTGAACCCGCCAAACCATGGGAATTCCGTTCGCAAAAAGCTGGAAAACGTTTGCTCATCATGGTGGGTGGCGTATTGTTCAACTTCATTCTGGCTTTGATGATCTATTCGGCCGTGCTCAACTTCTGGGGCGAGGAATACTTACCGGTGGAAAACGCTACGATGGGGATGGATTATTCACCTGCCGCTCAAAAGGCTGGTTTCAAGGATGGAGACCGTCTGATTTCTGCCGATGGTGTCACCTTCGAACAGTTCAACGACGAAGCCATGCGCTTGATTGCCAATGCCAAGACGGTGTTGGTACAGCGCGATACGCAACAGGTGCTCATTCAGATGCCGCAGAAATTCATGGAAACGCTCATCTCCAGTGCGCAAGGTTTCGCTGGTTTTCGTTTTCCCACCGTCATCAAGGAAGTTTCAACCGGTTCGGCCTGTGATAAGTCCGGATTGCAGAGCGGGGACAGCCTGACGGCCATCAACGGCAAACAGACGCTGACTTTCCCGTCTTTTGTGGAAGAACTGGGTAAGAACAAGAATAAGACCATCCAATTGGAATACTATCGGAACGGGGTCGCACAAACCATCAAGATCACCCCGGACGAGAACGGCAAATTGGGTTTCACAACCAGTCTGCCGGAAGATATTTACGCCACACGGGTGGAAAAATTCTCGTTCTTTGCCTCCATACCTGCCGGTATCAAAAAAGGAATAGGCAAGCTTACCGGTTACGCGAGTGACATGAAGTACGCCTTCACCAAAGCCGGTGCCCAAAGTTTGGGTGGTTTCGGAACCTTGGGCAAACTCTTTCCTGCTGAAATCGATTGGAAGCATTTCTGGGAAACGACGGCTTTCCTTTCCATCATTTTGGCCTTTATGAACATTCTTCCCATCCCTGCATTGGATGGCGGACACATTTTGTTTCTGTTTTACGAAATCATTTTCAGACGCAAACCGAGCGACAAGTTTATGGAATATGCACAAATGACGGGTATGTTCCTACTGTTGGCCTTATTGGTTTACGCCAATGGGAATGACCTGTATCGATGGTTGTTCAAATAACCGTACAGGTGTAATAATTGGTGGAAATACCGTGTTAAATGGATGAGGCTTTCGGGAAACTGAGGGCCTCATTTGTTGTGTATCAATACGATACAGATTAAAGAGGTGTGAGAATTGTATCAAAGCGTTCTGCCTGTGCGGATATTGTCCTTCTTTTTTTTATATTTTTGTAGAAGTTTAATAACCTGTTTAATCTATGAAGCGACACTACGTCTGGATTCTCCTGACACTAGCATTTTATACGACCGTTGGTGCCCAATCCATCAAGCACCCGGGCATCCCCAACTTCAAATGGATGAAGGATGTGGGAGCAAGACAAAAACCTTCCAGCCAAACTATTTTCAATGCCTGCGATTACGGTGCCGTTTCTGATACGACCGTACTCAGCACTGCTGCCGTCCAGAAAGCCATTGATGCCTGTGCTGCCAAAGGCGGTGGCATCGTCACTTTTTCCAAAGGCAATTATTGCATCGGTTCCATTTTTCTGAAAAGTGGTGTCAACTTCAACATACCGGAAGGTGTTCAGCTTTTCGGCAGCCAGGATTTGAACAATTATCCCATCATTGATACACGCGTTGCTGGTATTGAAATGAAATGGCCGGCAGCGTTGATTTCGACTATTGGGCAGAAAAACGTGGAGATTTCTGGAAAAGGCAAGGTTTGGGGCCAAGGTAAAGTATTTTGGGAAAAATACTGGAGAATGCGTAAGGATTACGACAAACGTGACTTGCGTTGGATCGTGGATTACGATTGCATGCGTCCGCGATTGGTCTTGATTCAGGATTGCCAGGATTTTACCATGACCGAGGCTGGTTTTTTTGAAGCTGGTTTCTGGACCGTTCACATTTTATACAGTCAGTATGTGACCATCGACGGCATCCTTGTTAACAACAACAACGCCGGCAAGGGTCCCAGCACCGACGGCATCGATATTGATTCCTCCAACCGCATTCTGGTACAAAACTGCGACATCAGTTGCAACGACGACAATTTTTGCCTCAAGGCTGGCCGAGACGCTGATGGCCTGCGTGTGAATCGTCCCACCGAATTCGTGGTTATTCGCAATTGCATTGCTCGTATGGGTGACGGTCTCTTTACCTGCGGAAGCGAAACATCGGGTGGCATCCGCAATATTGTGGCCTATAACATGACCGCTTTAGGCACCAAGGTAGGGATGCGCTTCAAGTCTGCACTCAATCGGGGTGGTGTGGTTGAAAACGTGTACCTCTCCAACTTCCGAATGCAAGACATTCGTGACCCCTTCCAGATCAACCTGAACTGGAATCCAGCCTACAGCTATTCCGAACTACCGAAGGGCTTTGTCTGGGACAGCATTCCCGCACATTGGAAAGTCATGCTCACCAAAGTGGAACCCGCTTCGCTGGGCATTCCGATATTTCGCAATATTTGGTTCAACAACATACAAGCCAAGAACTGCAAAGTGGCCCTCATTTGTGAAGGTGTTGAAAAATCGCCTGTTGAAGGTTTTCACTTGACCAACGTGCACATCACCGGAGAGAATCCTGGTCGCATGTATTGGGCCAAGGACTGGAAGTTGAAAAATGTCTCCATCTCTGGTGAAAACGGGGAGCGAGTGGATGTAAAAAATACGGTCAACGTGCCGCTTTATAAATAATAGTATGAAACGAGTACTTTTATTGCTCATTGTAGGCGTTGCTCTTTCGATGACGGTTTCGGCCGGTAAGAAAGCGTTGATAGACAGGCAAGCGCTGGTCAAAAGGCATACCATTCATATTTCCGCTTTTGACTCACTGGCATCTTTATCGGTGGGCAACGGCAATTTTGCATTTACGGTAGACGCAACCGGCTTGCAAAGTTTCCCCAACCGCTACAAAGACGGAGTACCTTTGGGTACGCAATCGCAATGGGGTTGGCACAGTTTTCCGAATACGGAGAATTACACACCCGAAGAAACGCTCAAGAATTACGATTTCCGCGGAAAGTTGGAACCTTATGCCGTACAATTCAATGAACCTGGCCGCCAACAAAGCGCTGCTGATTATTTCAGAGCAAATCCACATAGGCTGCATTTGGGTATTGTCGGTTTGGAAATGGTTTCACCGACAGGAAAATTGCTTCAACAAGAAAACCTATCCCAGATTTTTCAATCGCTTGATATGTGGAACGGTTTGATTACCAGTTCGTTCCGTGCAGGTGAAAACATGGTGGAAGTGGAAACCTCCTGCCATCCATCCAAAGACCGGATTGCTGCTTCGGTGCGTTCAGCCTTGTTCAATACGGACCGGTTGTCAGTGAAATTCGATTTCCCGTATCCTACTGGAAAACATGCGGATAATGCCTGCGATTGGACCAAACCTTCCAGTCATTTGACAGAAATTTTTACCCAGGACATCCATTCGGTCGTTCTGAAAAGGACCCTTGACAGCGACACGTATTACGTTTGGATTCGCTGGAATGGGAAAGCATCGTTCACCGAAAAGGCGCCACATCAGTTTAGACTGACCACTCAGGACAGTGAACTGCGTTTTACTTGCGAATTCCTGCCCGAATTGCCCACTGTTTGCACGAGTGATCCTGAAAAACCCACGGATTTGGTACTTGAAGACCGAACAGCCAGCCAAAACAACTGGAATTCCTTCTGGAAAAGGGGAGGAGCCGTCGATTTCTCTGCCTGTACCGATCCACGCGCATTCGAATTGGAACGCCGGGTGGTCCTTTCTCAATACTTGATGGCCATCCAGTGTGCAGGAATGTATCCGCCGCAGGAATCCGGACTGACCTACAACACTTGGTTCGGCAAATTCCATCTGGAAATGCATTGGTGGCATGCCGCACATTTCGCACTTTGGGGCAGACCCGATTTGATGGAGCGCAGCTTGAGTTGGTACAAACAGGTGGAACCCAAGGCCGCAGCAATTGCCAAACGACAGGGGTTCAATGGTATACGATGGATGAAAATGACTGATCCTTCCGGAACTGAAGCACCTTCCAAGGTCGGTTCCTTCCTCATTTGGCAACAACCGCATTACATTTACTTAGCTGAACTCTTGTATCGAAGCCACCCGGATACAGCCACTTTGAATGCATATAAAGAACTGGTATTCAAGACGGCAGATTTCATAGCCAGCTTTGCCGATTACGACGGCATGGAAGACCGTTACGTGCTGAAAGGTGCCATTCCTGCACAGGAAACGTTGAAGGCTTCAGAAACGGTGAATTCACCCTTTGAATTGCAATACTGGTACTTTGGATTGAAAACCGCACAGCAATGGCGGACGCGACTGGGTATGCAGAAGAACATGAAGTGGGAAATTATTTTGGACAAGCTTTCGCCTCTGGCTCATCAGGAAGGAAAATATTTGGCTGCCGAAACCGCAACGGACACCTATTTGGACACCCGTTTCACTTCCGACCACATGGCTGTTTTGGGTGCTTTGGGCATTATGCCAGCTTCCAGACTGGTTCGTCCGGACATCATGACCAAGACCTTCGACTGGATTTGGACCAATTGGAACTGGGGCAAAACCTGGGGTTGGGACTACCCGATGACGGCTATGAGTGCCGCCCGACTGGGACTTGCAGAAAAGGCCGTAGGCGCTTTGCTCATGGACAAACGGACCAATACGTATTTGGTGAACGGTCACAATTACCAAGACGAACGACTTCGGATCTATTTGCCTGGAAATGGTGGATTACTCACCGCGGTCGCCATGATGGCTGCTGGTTGGGACGGAAGCAAGGGAGTCAATCCGGGTTTTCCTAAAAACGGAAAGTGGAAAGTTCGTTGGGAAGGATTGCAGCCGATGCCCTGAACATTTTAAACAATGATTTTGTATATTTGACTTGATCTTATTTAATACCTGATTGTATGAAAAAAATTGCCTCAATATTCTTTTTAACCTTGTTGGTCTCCTTATCTTGTTTACAAGCAAAAACTGTTTGGGATTTTGCTGGTAAGGGATTTAGTGCAGCAACCATTGCGAATCTGACTGCTGACAACACGCGCTGGACGGTAAGCTCTGCCAGTCGCATTGTCAATGCTGTGACGATGTCGGGTGAACTAACTGCGAACAGTCAGATCATACCGGAGACTGCAGGGATAAAATTTGCTTCGACAGCAAGTGGTAGAATCAATATTGACCATGTCTACACGCCTCCCCGTCTAAACTTGTCCAGTGCTGGTGTCACATTCACACTTCAGGGATTGTATTCTGGTCATAAAATTACGATTGTTACCATGACCGCCAATACTTCTTCTGCTCGTGGTATCAACTGTTCGACCAACAATGCCACCCGGATTTCCGGAGATGCGACTTCTTTGCTTGAAAATATAAATGTGTTTACAGTCAATGCCACTGTTATTGAACCAAGCGATGTCTCCTTTATAACCACCGTTGGTGGTGTTCACATCCGTTCCATCACCGTGGAAGGCAATGAAGTCATCAATCCGGACGCGGCAGTCAATATTGCCTATCTGTTTGATTCGTCCTATCCTGGAAATACGGTTGTTGGAACTGAAAACGACAACATCCTCCAACAGGGTCTCATGCAAAAAAATGTCTATCCGATCGATTTGAAGAATTTTACCAACGACACTGCAAAAGTTTTCATAGACTCCCTGAAAGCGCTTGAAAAATACAATGTAGTCGTGGTCAGCGAAGCCATTTCCGACACACATCCGTTCGGATTGAAACTTCAGAATTTGGTCAACAGGGTTCCGATGTTGAATCTGAAGGCCTCCTTCTACAACAGCAACTCGTGGAATTGGGGTTCTTGTAAGAATCCGAGCGATGTTTCATTGGGACAAAACGGTATACCTAAACTCCAGGTCAATGATGCTTTCATCAAACACCCAGCGTTCGAAACCTTAGATCTATCGGAAGGTTTGACTTTGTACAACGGCACAGTTTTGAACAAAAACCTGGTTCAGGGTTATACGTTGAACGAGGGTAGTATTTATGCAGCGGACAGTCTGTTGGCAAACGTCGTAAATGGCACCGATACCATCAAGGCCATCCACAAACACGGAACAACCAATTCTTACATGTTGATTCCGCTAAGCAGTGATGCTGCGTCAACGATGAATGAAAGTGCTGTTGTGTTGGTTTACAATACAGCCATTCATTTGGCAACGACCAAGACCGAAGTAGTTCCAGCACTCAAACCTAGCATCTCACAGGAATATTTCGACGGTTATACGCTGGTGTCGTTGACTACGGGTACGCCCGGTGCAGTGATCCATTACACCTTGGACGGTACCATACCTACTGCAGCCAGTTCCGTCTATTCGTTTAAGCTCCAAATGGTTGACACGTTGACAGTCAAGGCAATTGCGCTGAAGCAGGGCTTTGATGATAGTCCAGTCGCCAGTTTGAAGCTGAGCATCAAAACCAAATTGAGCACACCGGTTATTTCGATCGTTTCGGCTGAAACAAGTAAAACTGTTACCTTGACTGGTGGTGAAGGCTCGTTGTATTACACAACCAACGGTGGTACACCGACTGCCACTTCCACACTTTACACCACACCTTTTACGGTTAATAGACCTTGTACCGTCAAGGTTGTTGCCATCTTAGCCAATCGGTTGAATTCAGATATTGCAACGGAAAAGGTGAGCATCAGCGGGTATACTGAACGCAACAAAACCATCCTATGGGCCAATTTCAATGACAAGCCTGCTGTCACAGATTCCATTAAATCATGGAGATGGGCAAACACGGACTCGACCTATCTTGTTAGTGGCGATGTGATTGCCAAATACGCTTACTTGGTTCCTACCGAAGCTGATCCCAACTTGAAACCCATACGTAAGACAGTCACGTTCCAAAACGGATTCGTTGCTGGTTCACTTGGACAGCGAATCAACCTGCAGACCACAGGAGTGGCCACATCGGGCAATTACAGCCCTGAAACAGAAGGTGATGCAGGTGCATCCTCTTATGCCATGTCCTTTTTGACAACCAATGCAGCTGCAGATCCGACTTCGGCCTATATCGTTACCCCTGACAAGCAAGCTGGTCCTTTCGATGTGACCGTATGGTTTACCGGTGCCAAAGGTGCAGTGACGTATATCGAAAAACTTCAGGTGTCTGTTTCACCGACAAACGATTCGTTGGCAACTTGGACAGTACTAGATACGCTGACCACACTGGGCGACAAGCTGATACGCAAACGTATCGCTTATTACGACAATGCGGCTCCGGTTTATGTAAAACTGGCCAGTGTGACCAACTTGGGCACCAACAGCAACATGATGATCTTTGATGTCAAGCTGATGGGCGAAGGCGAAGAGCCGGTTGTTGCCCTTACAAAACCAACCGTAACTGAAAAAGTAGTGGTTTCCAGAAGAATCTATACGTTATCGGGCATGGAAGTGAAAAGTCCTGTCATGGGATTGAACCTGATCAGAACCATCTACTCGGACGGCTCGTCAAAAGTGGAGAAAGTGATGTACCGTTTTAATTGAATTCCTTAAATACCTAATTAATAATTACACCTATGAAAAAAAATGTTCTACTCTTTGCAGTTGCTCTGCTCTGTTCTGTGACGTTGTTCGCAGTACCGAAGAAGGTGGCCTTTGTTTATCAGGCAGCTTATAATCCAAGCAGGTATGCCTGGGGTGCTGCTGGTTATGACCCCACATTGGATCCCATCCACATCGCGTTGGTTTCGAATACCAATTTTGAGGTGACGGATTTTGTGTATCCCACTTCTACAACCATTCCTGACACCACTTTGTTGAAAACCTTTGATTTGGTGATCAGTTCAGAAGCGATGTCTGGTGGTGCGGCATTAAGCAATACCATGCAGTACTTGGTAGGGAAAGTGCCCATGCTTAATTTCAAAGCCTATGCCTATACCAGTGGTCGTTGGAGTTGGGCTGCTCCTACCAATCCTGCCATTAAGAATACTGCCGTTCGGATCAATCCGGGTTTTGAAACACATCCGATTTTTAAAGATGTGGTTGTTACGAACGATACTGTTCAGATTTTCTCGGGATCGACCATTGCTTCGAATCTTTTGCAAGGTTTTGGGGCGCCATTGGCTGGAAGTAAGATCGAGGTTGACAACATTATTGCCAACCTTTCCACAGCGGCAACTTCGGCCATCCATGAGATTAAAGGTTTGGATAAGAAATACATGTTGATTCCAATGTCCAGTGATTTTTGCAATACCGTTTCGCCTAACGGTGTCAAACTGGTGATAAACGCTTGCAATTACCTGATGGGTGCAACGGGTGGTTTTGACCCCGCAGCCGATTTCAAGATCGCTTACCTCTATGATTCAACCTATTCAGGCTATTGCGGTATCGCCAACGACCCCATCTTCAACAATACCGTCATTGCCGAAAAGATAAGCACAGCCATCAATATTTCAGGCTTTACCACTGCCAGTACCGATACTTTGGCTGCATTGGAAAAATTTGATCTTGTAGTGGTTTCAGAAGCCATGGGTAGCGGACATGCCTTTGCCAAAATGATGCTGGGCCTTGTCAATCGTGTTCCAATGCTGAACCTCAAATCGTTTTTATATAAAAGTACGGTATGGAACTGGGGTGCTGGTGTGAATCCAACTACTCCCGCCACTGTCGGTGGTATCGACAAAATCAAAATTGATACGGCATCGTTCGCTCATGACCTGTTCAAAGATGTTGAAATAGTCGATACATGCATCACTATTTTCAAGAATTCAGTCGGCATAGTTAAGAATCTGGTTCAAGGCTATACGGCAACTGCCGGTGGAATGATCGCTGCTGATAAGGTTTTTGCAACTGTTAAGGGTACAACAGCCACTTACAATGCCATCCACGAACATGGTACCAACAACAAATATATGTTGATCCCCATTTCCAGTGATGCCATGTATGTAAGTGATGCCATCAATTTGACAGATGGAGCCCTGCAAATGGTCAACAATGCGGTCTATTATCTCATTCAGAGCAAGAGTTCCGTATTGCCTGCACAAAAACCGACATTCACGTTGATTTACAAGGATGCATTGACCAAGGTTGTCATTAAAACGGTTACTCCTGAGGGCAAAATTTATTACACGACCAACGGTGCACTTCCAACGACAGCAAGTACGCTATATGCCGATACACTTTCCCTTACCGCTAGTTGCACCCTTAAAGCGTTGACAGCCAAGCAAGGTTACAACAACAGCCCTGTTGATTCAGTCGTTGTAGTTGTGAAAACACTGGCTACTACTCCAACCATCGGAGTTGCTGCAGCAGAAGTTGGCAAAACGGTAACCATTTCTGGTGCTGAAGGATCAACCATTTATTATACCACCACTGGTGCTACACCGGCTGCTGCCACTGCAACACTTTACAGCGGTCCGTTTGTCGTAAAACGTCCTTGTGTGGTTAAAGCCATGGCCACGATGACCGATAAACTGAACTCTGAAATCGCTTCGCAAAGTGTAACCATCGATGGATATGTCGCTCGTGAAAAAGTGCTGGCATGGGCTAATTTCAGCACTCAACCCACCACTTGGGTATGGGCAAATACGGATACGACGACCATCAGTAGCGGTGATGTCATTGCCAAATATGCCTACACACCTCCGACTGAACTTGATCCAACTTTGAAACCTACACACAAGAAAGTGGATTTCAAAAACGGATTCATGGTAGGGACTCTTGGTCAACGTATCAACCTTCAAACAACGGCTACTGCCACAACAGGCAACTACAGTCCTCTTACAGATGGTGATGCAGGTGCCACCGAGCGTGCCATATCGTTCCTGACAACCAATAATGCAGCAGATCCTACTACTGCGTATTTGGCCACTACCTCCACCTATGCAGGTCCGTTTGATGTCGTTGTATGGTTCACAGGAGCTAAAGCTGCAACCTGGACCGAAAAACTGGAAGTCTCTGTTTCACCGACCAACGATTCAACCTCCACTTGGACGGTATTGGATACCTTGGTTTCCATTGGTGACAAGTATATTCGCAAACGCATTGCTTATTACGACGCTACAACACCGGTTTATGTCAAACTTGCAAGTGCTTCGCAATTGAACACCAACAGCAACATGATGATTTTTGACATGAAACTTGTGGGCGAAGGTCCTGCGGTTTCCATCAAGAATACGCTCAATACCAATAAGACCGTCGTTTCGAAACGCATCTATACCCTTTCTGGTATGGAAGTGAAACGTCCAGTAGTCGGTTTGAACCTTGTTCGGACCATTTATTCGGATGGTTCATCGAAAGTTGAGAAAATAATGCTCAAAGAGAATTTTGCTTATTGATTTATTTTAAATAGATGCACTCGATTGCTTTTGTAAAGTGATTGAGTGCATCTATATTCTGTTGAAAGACAATTCGAAATTTAATATACAGATGATTATGAAAAAATCCAGGCTCATTCATTGGATGATCGGAATTTTGACGTTACCCTTGCTGATCACTTCCTGCAACAACATGCAGGATCATTACAGCATTCCAGATTGGTTGAAGGGCAGCGCATTTGAAGTTCTCGAATCCAGGGGCAATTACTCGATTTTTCTGGAAGGTGTTAAAAAAGCCGGCTATGAGTCCATAGTCGACGGAAAAAGCATTCTGACGGTGATGGCTCCGAACGATTCTGCGTTTACGGTCTATCTCCAGAAAAAAGGGCTCAACTCCATTTCCGAAATGAATGAAACGGAATTGAAAAAATTAATCGGTTTTCATTTGGTTTATTATGCGTTCGACTGGAACAAACTGGTCAACTTCAGACCCACGGAGGGAGACGGTGCCACCGAAGAGCAAAAAGCCGTCATGGCCGGTTATTATTACAAATTCAGAACCAAAAGCAGTGACGCCATCAGTAGGGAGTACAATCCCCTTTTAAGTGACACTGTTTCGGTGTATCATCTGGAACGCTTTTTGCCTGTTTTTTCCTATAAATTGTTTGAAACCAAGGGCATCGATGCCCAAACCAATTACGAATATTTTTATCCCGACTCCAAATGGACGGGAGGGACCACCGGTTTCAACATCTCCAATGCCAGTGTTCAGAATACTTCCAACGTCATTTCAGACAACGGCTATGTCTTTCTGGTGAATCAAGTGCTTGATCCGCTCGAAACCATTTATACGGAACTTAAAAACCGCTATGCGGATTACTCCTTGTTTTTCGACCTGTACAATTCCTATTCATCGTATACGCTGGACGCCGAATTGACCAAGAATTTTGGCAACGGTCAAAACCTTTACCTGCACAGTCACAAATCACTGCCTCCCATCGCGTATGAGTGGCCTACCTCCAGTTACTTGAACATTAAGGACTTATCCAGTAGCTGCTACAATGTTTTCGCACCGACCAATGCTGCCATGGACTTGTTCTTCAACGATTTCTGGAAAGTGGGAGGGTATGCTTCCTTGTCCGATCTGGATCCGTTGGTGCTCGAATATTTCTTGCTTCAATCGTTTTCAAGTGCCAGCAATCTGGTGTTTCCGGAAGAAATCACCAACGGAACGGTGCTGACCTCCTTTAACACCCCGATCACCGTCAATCCAAGCGATGTTTCGCTTCGCAAGGTTTGCGCCAACGGTTCACTTTATGGTATGGATCGGATGACGGCACCTGCCATTTTCTCCTCGGTAGCCGGTCCAGCTTTCAAATATCTGAAGTATCGGAATTTCCTGTATGCGCTCGACGGCTCCGACTTGTTGCTTGCATTGGCTTCCAAAGAGTCCAGATTCATTACCCTGATGCCCGATACCGCTCAATTCAATACGGAAATCATGCGTCTTGCCAAACTGACCACCGGTAGCGTACTGCAGAAATTCTCGGACGAAACCGGAACGTATGTCGATATGAGTAAAAGTGAAATGACCAATCTGGTCAATATCCATCTTTGCAATGGTGCAGCTGAACTTTCAGCCACCGAAACCCAGGTGCTCGAAACCAATGTGGCTTTCAATTATTGGTATGTTCACGACGGCAAGATCACGACCAACCGTTTGTTCAATCAATATTTGAATCCTGATTTCACAGGCGATCCTTTTGTAACGTTTACAGAAATCAATAATGGAACCGATTCCTGGACCAATGGAAAATCGTATTCGTACAACCACACGGGTTTGTTCAAAGCCGATGAAAGCGATGGTTTGGAATATGCGCTGGCCATCTGCAACGATGCCCGTTATCCGTATTACCTGTTTACACAACTTTTGCTAAAAGCAGGATTGATAACCGATACCAATCTGAACAATTTGATGGAAGGTTCCCGGTTTATCGCCTTTATTCCAACCAACGCCGTCATCAAGGCCAAATTGGCCAGCATCCCAGGAAGCTCCGGTTTAACCGTTGCTGCAAATGGATCGTTGTCCGGCACCTTGGTTACTGCCAACAAAACCAAATTGGCCAACTACCTGAGATCCTTGTTCATTACTTCCGACCTCAATACCTTTACAGGTTATCCGTATCCAGGTTCAGGCATTCAGGGTACGTACGACACGTATGGCAACTACAAGATCATGTTGCTCGACAATGGTGTCAACCAGCCCTTATCCGTTAAATTCACTACCAGTGTGGCACCGGTCAAAGTGGTTCCCACCTATTTCTCCTTACCGTTCGCTTATAAGGATGGATGTTTCCACCTGATCGAAGATATTGTATTGTAAACGTATAACGAATACCACTTATGAGAAGGATAAAATACATATTAGTTGCGGTAATTCTGACGTTTGCAGGAGAAGCTTTTGCACAAAGCATCATTTTGTCGGGTCGGGTAACCGAAGTTACAGGCGGCAGGCAGATACCGATTGAAAGCGCCAATATTTTCGTCGTTACCCGTCAAAGCCGTTATTTGAGCGGTGTCATCGCCGATGCGGACGGAAACTATCACATCTCAGTCCCGTCCAATGAGACTGGTCTTAGCATTCGCGTTTCGTATATTGGGATGAAGACCAAGACGATCACGTATACGGGCCAGAAACTATTGAATGTGGTTCTGGAATCGGATGCCAATACGCTGACCGATGTCGTTATTTCCACCAAACGCATTGAACGCGATGGAATGGGTACATCCAGACGAGAACAAACCTCTGCGACCCAGAAAATCAACATGGATGAAATCATCAATTCCATACCAGTTTCCTCCGTCGAAGAAGCCCTTCAGGGTCAAATGAGTGGTGTTGACGTAGTGTTGGGTGGTGATCCTGGTGCACGCAGTTCCATCCGAATCCGCGGAACCAATTCGTTGAGCGCCTCTTCCGAACCCTTGATCGTCATCGACGGTATCCCATACTCCACACAAATCAGTTCCGATTTCTCGTTCGCAACGGCCAATGAAGAAGACTTCGGCGCCTTGCTCAACATTGCTCCTTCGGACATCGAAGCCATCGAAGTGCTCAAGGATGCCTCAGCAACCGCCATTTATGGTACCAAGGGTTCGAACGGGGTATTGCTCATCACGACGAAAAAAGGATCGAAAGGCAGAACGAATTTTACGCTTTCCTCCAAATACACAGGCAAGTACGAGCCAGCATCCATTCCATTGCTGAATGGTGGTCAGTATGTGGCGATGATTCAGGATGCCATCTGGAATACTGCCAACGCCAAGGGTCTGGGTTCGGCAACCAATGAATTGGAACTTTTATACAACACGTACGAAATCAATTTTGATCCGACCTTCCAGTACTTTGACGAATACAATGTCAATACCAATTGGTTGAACGAGGTTCGTTCGAACGCCACTACGCTGGACAACAGCTTTTCGCTATCCGGTGGTGGGGATAAGGCAACCTATCGGTTCTCCCTAGGTTATCTGGACGAACAGGGAACGACGATTGGTACTTCGTTGACGCGTTTGTCCACCAAGCTGAACATCAATTATGATTTTTCCAACCGCTTGCGCGTGACGGCTGATTTCTCCTATACGCAAAGTGACAAGAACGCCAACTATGCGAATGTACGCAGCGAAGCGTTGACCAAAATGCCCAATAAGAGCCCTTATTACATCGACAATGTGACAAAGGCTAGGACCTCTCAGTATTTTTCTCGACAGCAGGACGATTTTCAGGGAGCATTCGACGGTGGCTCGAACTACAATCCGGTAGCCATGGCGCTGGAAAGTTACAACAACAACGTGCAACGGGAGGAAAAAATTTCGTTCAATGCCCAGTACAAATTCCCGTTCGATCTGATTTATCAGGGGTATGTGTCCATGAACATGCGTACTTCCAGGAACAACAAATTTCTCCCGCAAGAAGCTACCGGTGTGCTTTGGACCAGCAATTATGCCAATTTGAGCACCGATGCGCTTTCCGATAACTTTTCACTTCAAACGGAAAACAAACTCTTGTTCAACAAAACCTGGAATGAAATCCATTCCTTGATAGCCACAGGCGTCGTTCGCACGTCTCAGTCACAAAGTTTCAGTTACAGCAGTTCGACTTCCGGAAATGCATCCCCGCATCTGGCCGATCCTGTAGTAGGAAGTGTCGTATCCGGCATTGGTTCAGGTATGTCTGAAACCCGCAGCATATCCGGTATCGGACAAGCAATTTATACCTTTGACGATCGGTATGTCTTCAAGGGCACCGTCAATTATGAAGGAAACTCCGCGATGGGTAAATCCAGACGATTTGGTGCATTTCCTTCGTTCGGACTAGCTTGGAACATGGAAAAAGAATCGTGGTTGGCCGATCAGGATTGGTTGCTGGAAGCCAAACTCAGGGTCAGCTTGGGCTGGAGTGGTAATGCTCCCAGTGGTTCTGCCCTATATTTGGGAGCATATCAGTCATTAGGAACCTATATGAACATGCCGGCCATTTATCCTGTCCGCATTCAGTTGGACAAACTGAAATGGGAAACCTCCAGAGAATGGAACTATGGATTGGATGTGGCTTTGTGGGAAGGAAAAGTAAACATGACCTTTGATTATTACAACAAATACACCTACGATCTACTGCTTTCAGGCGTAAATATACCTGCCACAACTGGTTACGATAATATCAGATATTTCAATTCCGGTGAGATGAGCAATAAAGGCTGGGAATTCCGAACGGATTATGAATTGTACAAGAGTAAGGATTGGAGAGTAGCCTTGAATTTCAATGTCAGCCAGAACATCAACAAAGTGGAAGCACTACCGGACAATCTGACGGCAGAAAACTATTCCTTCGGCAATGGAAACTATGCCATCCGTATCGTGGAAGGTGACCCCATCGGTTCCTTCTATGGGTACCGTTACAAAGGCGTTTATCAGAATACGGAAGAAACGTACGCACTGGATAAGGATGGAAATGTCATGAAGAATTACAAAGGGCAGACCATCGGTATGAAAAACGGCAAACTGCCGGTTTATCCTGGTGATGCCAAATATGAGGACATCAACAACGACGGTGTGATCAATGAATACGACATTGTTTACCTGGGTAATTCAAATCCGCTGATGTTAGGTGGGGGAGGTTTCTCCACCAAATACAAGCAATTGACGCTGACTGCATTCTTCTATGGCCGTTATGGTCAGAAAGTAATCAATTCAGCCCGTATGTCACTCGAAAACATGTACGACACCAATAACCAAAGCACGGCGGTATTGAAACGCTGGAGAAGCGAGGGTGACGCAACCGATATCCCGAGAGCATTGTACGGAATGGGTTACAACTACCTGGGTTCCGACCGTTTTGTGGAAGATGCCTCGTTTGTTCGTCTCAAAACCTTGTCCCTGACATATTCTTTTTCAAGAGAACTTTGCAAGCGTTTTGGTGTGAACAATCTGAATGTTTTTTGTACGGCATACGACTTGTTTACCTGGACGAACTATACCGGGCAGGATCCCGAAGTCTCACTGCCCTCCTCTGCCACCAGTTTGGTTAAAGATGGAGCTACAACGCCTTGTTCCAAGAGATTGTCACTCGGCTTTAATCTTAACTTCTAATGGAGCTGACTATGAAAAAACTACGCTATATACTGATTTTGTCAGGAATTCTTTCCCTTACTTCCTGCAACGAGTGGCTCAATATTTTACCTCGAAACGAGCAAGTAACCGACGATTATTGGAAATCGAAAGAAGATGTGGAAGCCGTTCTGGCCTCCGGATATTACTACATGCGAAGTTCAGTGCCCGAAATGATTCGTTGGGGTGAGTTGCGCGGTGGAACCCTATACTCCAGCAATGGTGCGGATGCTCCTCTTCAAAACTTCAACATGACGGCAACTGCTGCCATCTGCAACTACGACAACATCTACAAAACCATCAACATGGCCAACTCGGTGCTGAAATATGCGCCGCTGGTTCGTCTGGAAGATGACACGTATTACGAGTCGGTGATGAATTCGCATTTGGTGGAAGCCTATTTCATGCGAGCCTTCTGCTATTTCCAATTGGTTAAGAACTACAGGGATGTGCCCCTGGTCCTGCAGGCTTACGTGAACGATGACGCCTCCTACGAAATGGCCAAATCGTCGGATACCCTGATTATCGCACAGATTAAAAAGGACATCACCACCGCTTTGGAAACAGGTGCCGCCAAGGAAAAATACGAGCAGGAATGGCAAACCAAAGGCCGCGTCACCAAATGGGCCTTGTATGCCCTGATGGCCGATGTTTGCTTGTGGAGCGAAGATTACGACAACTGCATCATTTACTCCAACGAGATTCTGAATGCCACGGCCAGTTTCCGCCCCGTATTCATCAAGGATCCCACCAAATGGTTTGATATCTTCTATCCAGGCAACTCCAATGAATCCATCATGGAACTGAATTGGAATTACCAAACCTACAATGAGCGAAATAATTTTGGTTCCTATTTCACGTTGGATGCCGCATCTCGTTTTAAATTCACCGATGTGGCCATGGAGCTGTTCAAGACCGAAGCAAATGCAGTCAAGGCCAAAGATCCGACCGTTGACGGTCGCTGGGGCCGTACCTTGCTCGCCACATTCGTGCACAGCGGCTCCATTCTGACCGATTACAAGACAGCCAATCAATTTTATGTTTGGAAGTACAAAGGCACGGATGTAGCCGATAAGGAAAACGTTCGTACCGCTGAGGATGCCAATTTCATCTTGTACCGAGTAGCCGAAGTCCTGCTGATGAAAGCCGAGGCTTTGATCATGAAAGGAGAACCGACCTGGGGTGCCGCACTTGGTATCGTCAACCAAATCCGGACTCGCGCCGCATTGGATACGTTGGTAGTGACCACTGCCGAAACAAACGAACTCGAAATGCTCAAACTGGTTTTGCACGAACGCGAAATGGAATTTGTAGGCGAAGGCAAACGTTGGTACGACTTGCTTCGTTTTGGCAAGATGCAAAACTTCAAGTACAAGGAAGAATTCACCACGCTGGTTGTCGAAGCCAATCAAACGATGAACCCGCAGTGGATCCAATCGGTGCTCAAGAGCAACGACGCACTCTATATGCCTTTGCCACAGAGCGAAATCATAGCCAATCCGCTCTTGGTTCAGAATCCCTATTACGCAACCACCAAATAGTATCCATCATGAAATTCTATAAACAACTGTTGTTTTCGGTTTCTGTTCTGGCTTTGATAGCCTGCGAAGACCCTTACAAGAACAGTACCTACCAGATTTACAACGAGAATCCGGTGTCGACGTACCTGGCTTCCAAGGAAGATTTCTCCGAATGGGTCAAGGTTTTGAAATATTCGGACATGTACAATGCCCTGAATCAAGCCGATCAGGATTTTACGGCATTCGTTCCCAACAATGAAGCAGTAATAGCCTTTTACCAGAAGATGGGAGTCGCCTCCGTGGAAGAGCTGGGGAAATCGTACGCCAAAAGCATGGTATTGTATTCGACCGTTTTGGACACCATCAGTGTCAACGACTTTGTCAATATGAAATACACCACCAATCTTTCTGGGGACAAATTGAGTGTCCAGATTGATTCTACGGTTGCTGGTGAAGCTATTATGGATGGTAACGCCAAAGTCCTGGAAATGTGCATCTCTGTTTCCAATGGAGTCATCTATGTGTTGGGCGATGTGATGAAACCCTTGGTGGAAACGGTTTATGACCGTTTGGCACAGAACGGAACCTACGGTATTCTGTGCCAAGCCATACAGGAAACTGGTTTGGATTCTCAACTGAATCGTATGGCAGACACGGTGATCACGGCTGGAAGTCCGCAAATCACCCAACGATTCTACACGGTTCTTGCTGTTTCGGACGCCACGTTTGCAAAGGATTCCATTTACTCACTGGAAGATTTGAAAACCAAACTGAATGCAACCGGTAATCCGACCAACGATTCGAGCAAATTGTATCAATATGTGGCATACCACATCCTTGCCACCAATTCAAGACTGGAAAGTCTAGCCAAATTCACCGCACCCGATACGACGGTGCTTTGGAATACTCAGGCACCCAACAAAGTCTTGCTGATTACTCTGGATTCGCTTTCGACCGAAAAGTATTTTCTCAATACACTCGATAAGAAAGTGAGTTTTGTTACCGACAAATCCAATGTCCTGGCCAAAAACGGTTATGTGCACGAAATCAGCGGCTATCTTCCGGTTTGGGAACCTGTTCAGGCCACCGTTGTTTGGGACTTGACGGATTATGCTCAAGTTCGCAGCATCGTTGGATCCGGTTTTCAACCATCCATCCCAGTTCCCAATGAAACTAAAACGACGCTGAATACGGCTACCTGTTATTCCTTCGAAGCATCGCCTTCCGGAGTGGGAGGGACCACGTATGCTTATCTGAATTATGTGACCTGCAAAACGAACCTGAAAGCTGCCATCAAGTATGACCGATTGGTTCTGAACCTCGGTTATATGGGTAATGTCACGATGAAGACTCCAACACTGGTGCGTGGTAAGTACAAGGTTTCCCTGAAATTCATTTACCTCACCGACCATTCCTTTATGAAGACTATGAGTGACGGAAACGGCGGATTGATGAAAATCAGTTTTGATGGAGCCAATTTCAAAAACGTCTCACCATATACGACTGTAACCAGTTCGCTGGCAGGAGTTTATGACGCAACGCTTTATGAGGAGATTCTCTTTGATGCGACGTCGCCACACGACTTCAAAATCCTTGTCATGGATCCTTCAGCCAGTACCAATTCAAAGTTCAGCCTACAGCTGGATGCCATCACGTTTACTCCAATACCCTAAAACTATGAAAGCAACGACTGTTACCAAATACGTTTTGGCGTTGATGATGCCATTAATGTTGGTTTCTTGCAGTGATCTGTGGGAAAACCATTACAAGAATTCCAAGACTGAAATATTGAACGATCAAGTGCTTATTGTGGATCAGAGTTCAGAACAGTATCTCCAATCGGTGGATTCGCTGTCCGATATGTATACTTTCCTGAAGACGAACGGGATTTTTGATAAACTGAAAGAAAAAGATCAATTGCACACCCTTTTCATGGTTTACAACGGCGATTATGCTGAGGTCGATGCCGCCAATGCCACCTACATCTCCAATTCGCATGTGACGGATATTTCCATTTCGCCTTCCAACCTGTACGATAAGGAACGCATCCTGATGTGGCACGGCAAGTATGTGTCCGTTTCACTGGATTCATTGGCATTGTTGGGCGCCATCGATCACATTGAGGTCAATGGCATTCCAGTCCGTAAGGTCATCAAGACCAAGGACGGTTACATCTATGTATTGAACCAAATGATCATTACCCCGAAATCGTTGTACGACGTAATCAATGAATTGAATGATGACTATTCCATCTTCAAAAAATTGGTCATGGAACAGAACGTACTTGTTTTCGACAAGACCAACAGCAAGCCCATCGGTGTGGATAATACCGGCAATACCGTCTACGATTCTGTTTTTACCATCACCAATCCGTTTTTTGACAAGAAAAGTTTTGATTTGACTTCAGAATCCTTGACTGCAACAGTGATGATACCTTCCAATGAAGTGATTCAGAATGCTATGGATGATGCCAAAGCCAAACTGATATCTTGGGAAATGACACGTGACAGTACAATCTTGAAGAAATGGATACTAGAAGTGGCCTTCTTCAATACCAAGTATACACCAGCCGATTTGGCAGCCAATGTGGACATCAATTCCATCTACAGCCGTCAGTGGCGAAACACGGTCCAACAGGTGGATACCGAGCATCCCATCGCACTTAGCAACGGCATCGCCTATAAAGTCACCTGGATGAAAATCCCCAACAACATCCTGATGTACCGACTAAAGGACTATTTCTATTATTACGAAAATTGTACGGAAGCACAAAAAGCCGAATATTTTGTATCCAGCAATTTGGTTTTCAAGGAATGCATTACCGATGTGACGGCATGGACGCCGCTGCCAGGTGTTTGGCCAACCATCGAAAACAGAGTGCTGAGCTATGGTTTCGTGGATGTGCTCGTAGATGGCTTTATACTTGATTTCACTCCGATCAAACGCGTTTCAAACGGAGAAGGCGGTTACATTGTCAAACCCTGGAAGATCCCACCCGGAGAATACCGGCTCAGCATGGGTTACAAACAAAGTCTGAATGTGGATGTGCATATTTCATTGAATGATACTAGTCTGGCAACCATTACATTGGGTTCTGCCACTACTTTCCATTACGACCGTGGAGGTGTGGGTTATGCCGAAGGTTATCAGGAAGCATTGGATACTCCGGGTTTGATAACCAACAGCAAGAAAGGCAATTACGACCGAGACGGTGGACAGGTAGCTGCAGCAGTAAGGATAGCAGGCGATGCCAATGGCAATCCGGCTCCCATTAAGATCCGCATTCAGAACACAACGTTTGGGACGGCTACCAAGATGATTTTCCACCATTGGTGCCTGAGGCCGACCATCAATAATTATTAATCGGAATAAACAAATACACATGAAAGAAATGAGGATATTTTGGACGGCGCTGCTGTTGATTTCAACCCTTTCGGCTTCAGCCGGAACGTTGAAGGGTAAAGTGCTGTCTTCCGACAAAAAGCCTGTGACGGATGCTGTGGTCAGTTTTCCTGGATCAAAAACCGTACGTACCGCTACGGATGGTTCATTTGTCCTTGAAAATGTTAAAGAGGATGGTGTCATCAACGTCTGGGCTGATGGTTTCTACTCGCAGTCTGTAGCATTGATGGGGCAGATGAACACGGTAGTCTATATGATTTCCCTGGACAAATACAAGTACAATCAAACCTTGGTTTTGCCCTTCCGAATGGAAGAAGGATTGTCGGAAGGATTTTCTTCCAGCAACCTGACCAAAAAGGACTTTGTACCCGGTATGCTTTCCATCGATAAAGCCCTGCAGGGTGAAGTCGCCGGCTTGAAGGTGACCAATAAAAGTGGCATGACGGGCGAAGGCGCCTTCTTCAGCCTTCGTGGTTCTCGTTCGCTGGTGGCCGACAACGCTCCGCTCATCGTTTTGAATGGCATTCCGTATATGCCCAACAAAAACGAGTCTCAGCTTATCAACGGCTATTCCCGTTCCATTTTTCAGTCGTTCAATCTCAATGATATACAGAACATTACTGTTTTAAAAGGGGCAGATGCCTCACTTTATGGTTCCTTGGGTTCCAATGGCGTGATTTTGATTGAAACCGATGGTGCCACGTTTGACGATATGAATACCAAGATCAGTTATTACGGTCAGTTCGGCGTCAATTGGAACAAGAGCAGGATTCCGTTGTTGAACAATCAGGAATACAAATCCTACCTCTCCGATATCGGGATGACGTACTACGACAACATGGAAACCTTTTTCAGCAATTTTCCCTTCCTGACCGATCCGAATAGCAATTATGCCTATCTGTATACGAATAAGACGGATTGGCAGAACGAGATCTACTCCAACAGCATGGTAACCGATCATCTCTTTCGGGTAGAAGGGGGCGATGCCATTGCCAAATACGACATTTCTCTGGGATATCAACAGGAAGACGGCACGTTGAAGAACACCGGAACCGATCGGTATCATACGCAGATTAACTCCAACGTATTGGTAAGCAAGCGTTTTGAGATTGCAACAACGGTTGGTTTGGCCTATTTGAGCGGCAATTACCAAGAGCAAGGCATGCTTTCGGCTACCAATCCCATGTTGGCTGCCTTTCAAAAAGCGCCTTTGTTGAGTCCCTACAAATCCGATTTGGATGGGAATAAGCTGAAAACATATTCCAATTACTATTTTGGTACCTCCACCAACATGGATTTCGCATCCAGCAATCCGGTGGCCATGGTCAATACGCTTTCGGCCGAAAACAGGCAATACGATGTGAATGCCAAAGTCGCGCTCACTTACAAACCCAACAACGACTTGACCTTTAACGCCAACATTGGCTTGTATTACAATTACGATCAGGAAAGCATGTTCATTCCCGGTATCAACAACAGTGAAATCTTACCCTTGTACGACCAATACGGCATGGCGACCAATACCGTTCGTGTCGGTATTGCTGAAACGTTCAACGTATTCTATGGGTTGAACGCTGCTTACCGCAAAACGATAGCCGAAATCCATCGTTTCAACCTGATTACAGGTATTCAGGTCATGACCACCAGTCAAGAATTCGATGCAGGTTCCGGCCGAAATACGCCCAACGATTTTTACCAGACCTTGGGTGATGTGAATACCATCGGCCGTTACTTCTTTGGCTACATCGATGCCTGGACATGGATGAATGCCTATGCGCATGCGGATTATACCTACAACAATTTGTTGAAGGCTTCCCTGAATGTTGCTGTAGACGGTGCGTCCTCCACAGGCCCGGATGCTGCCAGAACTGGTGTGTTCCCTTCTGTCGGCCTTACTTTCATGGCCAAGAACACCCCGATGCTTTCCGCCTCTTCGATGGTTAGCAAGCTGAACGTGCGGGCTGAGTATGGATTATCAGGAAACAGCCGCTTTTCTTCGAATTATGGCAAATATTATTACACCAGCAGGCCATATCAGGGCATTTCAGGCATTATCCGTGCCAATGTGCCGAATACCAAACTGAAGTGGGAAGAAGATTTGAATCTGAATCTCGGTGTGGATGCTTCCTTGTTCCACAATCTGTTGGATGTTTCGGCGGGATATTACAATACACAGGCTTCTGACGTGGTCATGATCAGTCCGACCTCTTCCATTTACGGAACTGGTGTTTATTACAGCAACGATGCCGCCATCAGTTCGGATGGGTTTGAATTGTCGCTTCAGGTTGCTCCGATCAACATCGGCGGTTTCTCCTGGATTCTGGGTGGAAACATCGCCACGTTGAACAACAAGGTGACGTCTCTTGGAAGTATTGACGAAACCAAGATTACCTTGTCCGACGGTGCTGAACTCTTAACCCGAGTAGGTGAGAATCCATATGCCTTCTACGGTTACCAAACCGATGGAGTCTATTCCACCACTTCCGAAGCAACTTCAGCCGGTTTGAAAAACAGGAACGGGCTTGCTTACCAAGCTGGGGATGTGCGTTACGTCAACCAAAACGGCGATGCATCCATCACCGATGCAGACAAGGTACTTTTGGGTTCGGCCACGCCCGATTATTACGGCGGTTTCTACAGCAGATTCGAATACAAGGGTGTCGCCCTCGATTTCAACTTTGCTTATTCGGTGGGCAATGACGCTTACAATGCGGTACGCCGTTCGTTGGAATCGGTTTCCGATTTTAGCAATCAAAGCAAAGCGGTGGTTCGTCGCTGGACCATGGAAGGTCAGGTAACGGATGTGCCTCGCGCCAAATGGGGCGATGCCATTGGAAACAACAACTTTTCCGACCGTTGGATCGAAGATGCCTCTTATTTGAAATTGCGCGATGTCACGCTGAGTTATACGTTCAAGAAATCGCTCTGGGATTTTTTCCAATCTGGAACCATCTACCTGACCGGACAAAACTTGTTCACCATGACCAAATACCTTGGCTTGAGTCCTGAGTTCTCCTATTCCTACAGTGATGCCTTGCAAGGTATTGATTATGCCAAGGTGGCACAACCCAAGACCGTCAAGATGGGTGTTAATTTGAAATTCTGATTGATATGAAAACGATACTGAAAACTTTTCTCCTGGTTCTACTTGTAGCTGGAACCAGCAGTTGTAAAGACTTCTTCAACCCTGAAACGGACGATGTGCTGTTGGGAAAAGATTATATTTCCGCACAAACCGAAATGTATACCGGTTACCTGGGTATCATCACCAAGATGCAGGAAGTCGGCGACAAATCCATTTTCCTCACCGATACGCGAGGTGAATTATTGGAGCCTACTTCCAACACGCCTTCAGAACTCATCGCCATCTACAATTATTCGGACGACACGACCAGCAACGGTTATGCAGACCCGGCAGGTTATTACGATGTGGTCATTGCCTGCAACGACTTTATGTCCAATATGAAACAATACCGTGAGGATTATACCGAATCGGTCAATGAGGAACATTACAGATGCCTTATCAGCTCTACGTTGCGCATAAAGACTTGGGCCTATCTCACCATCGGTAAGATTTACGGCAAAGCCCTTTGGTTTGACGACCCAATGATCAAGATTCAGGATTTGAAAGACACGGCCAAATTTGAGCTGAGAGATCTGGACGGCATCGTAACTGGTTGCAAGTCCTTGTTGACGGATGGTTTTGACGGAGTGGACGGTACATTGACTTTTTCATGGTACCAATGGTTGGATCCGGAAACGGCACTGGCAGACAGCAAATACCGTTTCTGGGATTACATGACGCCGGATTATGCCGGACTCATGGCCGAACTCTGTTTGTGGTCGGGCGATTATCAAACAGCTGCTACGTTGATGTTTGCAGCGCTGAACGAAAAGATATCATCCTCCACATCGGATGCGACACCTTGGATTCGTAACGTCACGCTGAACGGAAACTATCAAACCATCTGGAATTACTCGAGTCCTTATGCACGTGAGGCGGTGAGCGCCATCATCTACAGTTATGCCAACAACCAGACCAACAGCTTGTTGAAGCACTTTGGGACGGCATATCCCAATCAATACCTGTTGCGTCCATCTCAAGTTGGCCGTGACCGTTTCAGCGACCCTGTTTTCAACCCAAAAGGTTCGGGTGGAGAAACACGAATGGGGGTGACCTTCAAGTTGGATTCTGAAGGAAGGTATTACATCTCGAAATTCCGCCCGAACAGTTCGGTACGTACGTATCCCTATCAGGACGATGTGCACATTTACATTTACCGTGCATCGGAATATCATTTCATGTTGGCCGAAGCCTTGAACAATCTAGGCCGTCTGGAAGAAGCCGCTGCAGTGATCAACGGTGGTGTGGGTGGCCGATTCCCCAACGGTGGTGTCACCTGGGCTGGTTTTACCAACGACTGGACAGGATCCACGGCACTTGGAACCCGGAAGTATTACAATGTCGGCATCCGTGGTACCTTCCAACTGGCAAACCGTCCCTTTACAACCGCTGCTTCCGTCGAAGGAATGGCAGCCGCCAAAAAATTCAATGATATGGCGATGATGGATGAAATGCTGCTTGAGTTTCCCTGCGAAGGTAAGATTTACCCTGCTATGATCCGTGTGGCCAGACGTTGGAACGATTACAACATCATTGCCGATCGGGTATGTCCGAAATATGGCGACAAATCGGAAGAAATTAGAGCCAAAATTTTAAACGGCGGGTATTTCGTGCCTTGGGATTTGCAGGTAAAATGAAACGAGCACTAATTTTCCTTTGCCTTTTTCTAATAGGCTTTCCGCTTTCCGCAACCAAATGGTCCCAAAAAATGGCCGACTCCGAAATGAAACGATTTCCGGAGCTTTGGCAGTACGATTATGGAAAACGACTGTATTTTGGCTATACCCAAGGATTGGGCGGTTTGTCGTTCGAGAAAATGTACAATGCTACTGGTGAGCAGAAGTATTGGGATTATGTCTATAAATGGGCAGACACCATCATCGGCAAGGATGGTTCCATCTGGTTGTACAAGCGCTCGGATTACAACCTGGATTTCATCAATGCAGGGAAAACCTTGTTTCAGCTTTTTTCTAAAACCGGGGAGTTGCGTTTTCGCATGGCAATGGATACCCTGTTGCAACAGTTTGAGGGGCATCCTAGGACGGCTGACGGTGGTTTCTGGCATAAGAAGATCTACACGCACCAAATGTGGTTGGACGGCCTTTATATGGCTTCCCCCTTCCTTTCTCAATACGGTTTGATGTTCAATAAGCCCGAATACATCGATCAAGCTGTTTATCAATTGATCACAGTGGCAAAGCATACCTACGACGCCAAAGCAGGTCTTTACAAGCACGCTTGGGATGAAAGTCGCAGTCAGAAATGGGCGGACCCTGTAACCGGACAATCGCCCAACTTCTGGGGCCGCAGCATCGGCTGGTACGCGCTTGCATTGGTGGACAACCTGGATTTTATCCCCGTCAATCATCCACAACGTCCTGAAGTACTTGCAATTGTAAAAACGCTGGCTGATGGAATGAAGCGGTATCAAGATCCAAAAACCGGTCTTTGGTACCAAGTGGTGAATAAGGGCGATATGAAAGGGAACTACTTGGAAGGCTCTGTTTCCAGCATGATGACGTATTTTTACGCCAAAGCAGTCAACAAAGGGTATTTGCCTTTGAGCTACAAAAAAGTGGCCTTGAAGTCGTTCAATGGCATTCTCAAAAACTTGATTAAAAAGAATCCCGACGGAACCATCTCCATCACCCATTGCTGTGCGGTAGCCGGTTTGGGAGGCAATCCCTACCGCGATGGTTCGTACGAATACTACATTGGGGAAACTGTTCGGGACAACGACGGCAAAGCTACAGGTGTTTTTATACAGGCCTGTTTGGAGTTGAATAAATAGTTGATTTGCACCGTTATGGTGATACTAAAAAACCGTCCTTTCAGATCGTGGGGACGGTTTTGTTTTTCTTGACAAACAAGTAAACCACGGTTGTTTCAAATGCCGCAGCCAGCAAAATGACAATGATTGAGCTGTAAATGCCTTTCATGAACCCTGTTAGCAAAGCGACAGCAACCATGGTCAAATTAAAACCGACCAACGTCAGTGTAACTGCTTTCTGGCTCAGTCCAAGTCCAAGTAATCGGTGGTGGGTATGCCGTTTGTCGGCATTGAACGGAGAGAGCTTTAGGTATGTGCGTATTCCGATGACGGTGATCATGTCCATGATGGGAACGATCAAAAGGGCCAATGCGAGGGTGGTGGGGTTCTTGACTGTAATCAAACCGAGCCTGAGTGGCTCCATATTGCTGAGTTTGATGGCAAATACGGCGATAAAGACCCCAAGCAACATCGAACCAATGTCACCCATGAATATTTTGGCAGGATTCCAGTTGAAAAGCAAGAAACCAAGGGTGCTTCCTGCTAACGCCAAGGACATGAAAGCGTAGGAATTTTCTCCGTATTGATAAAAAACGCCACCGAATATCATAAAGATGCAGAAGGCAATGGAAGCGGCCAATCCATCGATTCCGTCAATGAAATTCATGGCATTTATGATGGCAACGATGAAAACCATCGTAAGGATCATGTTGGCGATTACTGCCCATATACCGTCAGAACCAAAGAACGGAATGTGGTAAAAATAAACCTGACCTACCAGTACGATGATAAAGGCAATGAGAAACTGGAAAAACAGACGCAGTATAGGCGCAGTGGAAATCAAATCGTCTTTCAGTGCTACGAAGAAAAGCAATACGGAAGCTGCGCAGAGGGCGCTCAGTTCGACAGAGTCGCATAAAACCCTGAACATCAAGGTGCTGAAATAGAATCCAAGAAAAATGGCTACACCACCCAGATTCGGTATGCTTTTGGTATGGATTTTCCGTTTTTCGGATGGCTTATCAAACAATGATTTCTCGTTGGCTACTTTGATGATACTGGGAACCGACACCAGAGAAACAATGAATGAAGTCAGGAAAACGAGTAGAGGTGTATACTGCATAGCGTTCCGTTAAGATTTATAAATAAAACTCAACAGATTGCTATTTATTGTATGGGAGAACGATATTTTTTTCAATTGATATCTTCCTTCTCCAGAATGTTGGTGGGAACAAATTCGAGGAAGTCAATTTGGAACTGTCCACCGCTCAAACCCTTGACCATGATCTGGTGGGTTCCATCTTTTGGGAAGGTGTAGATGCCTAGGATTTTACGTAGATTGCTGCCGTTGTATCTGGCACTGCTACCGGCGTACCAGGACTCCACCACAGCCTTGAAACTGTTCGGCCCTTTCATGTAGCCACGGTTGCGCATCATTTTGTCATTCTGGAACCCGAGCATATCGTCAGCGTCCGTTCCTGGAGTGATATAACCGATCTGTGTATTGGATCCCAGCGTATTCAAGTTCACCGGCACCCCTGACGGAACCCCGTCCACATAAAATTGAGCGACGCCGCGTCTGCCATTGGATTGGTAACCAAATCGAACTTCGTAGGTTCCGGCGGGTACTGGGGGTGTCGTGACCGTAAAATCATAGAGTTTGCCGTTTTGTACCACCAGAAAGACTTCATCGCCTTCGTAATTCATCAATTTGTCATGTGCGTTCGAATAGCATACGACGGTCTGTTCCGTGCATTGCAATTTGTCAAGATAGCCTTTGGGCAAAGCGTTTCGATACAGCAAAGCGCCATTGTCGCTTGGTCTGCCACGCATGTTGTTGTTGGTCAGCTCTGGAAAAATGCTGGCGAAATCGAAACGCAACCTCTTGGAACACATTTCTCCGTAAACATCGGCGTTATAGGTCAACATGTCATCTAGTTCGTGGTAATACCCATTTACCGACTGATTGTCATAATTGCTCGAAACAATACCGATGTATTTGCCTGTCTCACTGTTGGTGTTGAATCGGTTCCCGGTTTGAGAAATGCGGTCGAATTTTACTTCCAACAACGTGTTCGGACACATGGTTTCGATGTATTCATACAAATCGACCACTTTGGACATGTGAGCCGTGTAATAATCATTAATAAACTTCGTGTAGCTTATTTGCTTGTCAATGAGGTGATAAGCGATAAAGCGATTCAAACTGTTCGAACGGTTGGTGATGTCCTCAATGCTTGCATCGGCAGGATAGACCTCGTCATAGATGCTTTTTGCGTATTGTTTCATGCTGTTGAGGTCGGTAATGCCGTGTTCCCTCATGGTCTTGTCACTTTCCATCAACAGGGTATAGCCATATTTGCGGGAAGTCGGGGCATGGCGTTCACTGGCAATGGTCGTGTTGACTGCTGCCTCCAGCTCAGCAATCTGACCAATGGTCAGACTGTAGCTTTCATCAATGGTGCGAAGCAAGGAGTCGACCAGTCCGGTTGCTTCCAATGCCCTGTAAAACAGGCTGAATGTCGAATCTTTTGAAATCACGGCTACAATTCCGTCGCGTACCGGATCCAGGTTTTTGTCGATGGCGTGTATCACACCGTTGTGCACCAAAATGTCTTTTTGAATGATTTTGGAATCTTTATTGACGTACGTTCCGGTATCATGAAAGGAGATCAACAAGGAACGATCGCTCATGGAAAGCGCTGGCAGGACACCTTTGCGGAAATCGACGGCAAAAAGGGTCGTTCCATTGATGATGTGATCGAAAGCCATTTGTTTCAGGCTGTCGGGTGTAAAATCCTCGAGCGCATTTTTTCCCTTGAATTTGTAAAACGTACGCATGGCCTTGTTGGTGGGGGCAAAGCAGGTGTAGGAACCATAGGAGTTTACCAAACCCTTGATCTTGGTCATCTCTATCAATTTGGCGAATTCCGAGAATGTGGTATCCGATTCAAGATACTGCCCCAACAATTTTTCTTTGAAGGTATACAGGTTTCCACCCACATCATCCGAGTTGCAGGAGGTCAACAAACCGATGCAAAGCAGGCTAAAAAAGGTGGATTTAAGTACGATTCGTTTTAACATTCAACAAATGTAGATAGTTTTGCATGGATTTAGGATTGAATAACATTCATTTTGGAAGAATATCTTGTCAAAAAACATACTTTTTTCCTTCATGATACGTTCTATCTATGCCGTTGTTGGCTTTAAATCCTAAATAATGATCGAATTTATAAAAGGCGAGGTGGAAACGCTGACGCCGACAAGTGTGATCCTTGAAAACCAAGGGCTGGGTTATTACATCAACATCAGCCTGAATACGTTTGAAAACCTTCAATCGCAGACCAGCTGTAAGCTCTTTATCCACGAAGCAATTCGGGAAGATGCCTACATCCTTTTCGGGTTCTCCACCAAGGAGGAACGCGCCACGTTTCAGCAATTGATCGGCGTATCAGGCGTGGGAGCGAACACCGCCCGCATGATATTGTCATCACTGTCCGTGCCTGAACTGGAAGCCTGCATTCTCGGCGAACACGTGGATGTGCTCAAAAGTGTCAAGGGCATTGGTTTGAAGACCGCCCAGCGCATCATTGTCGATTTGAAGGATAAAATTGGCAAAAATGCCACTGACAATGTGCTATCAAGTTTGCATTCCTCCGCAAACAGCACCGTTCGGGACGAAGCCGTATCCGCACTTCAGATGCTTGGTTTCAATCCGTCTGCATCGGCCAAGGTAGTGGTTCAAATCCTGAAGGATTCACCTGCACTGCCTGTTGAACAAGTGATCAAGGCTTCTTTGAAAATGTTGTAAACACGTTGAAAAGCAGTCGGTTCATACTTTTTGGATCGCTGATCGCCCTATTGGGGGTGTTCAGCCAGTTTGCCGCGTCTACTCCACAAGCTCCGCAGACTCCACAGTCTTCTAAGGAGAAGGTGAAGGAGTTGGTTGCAAAGAGGGCTGCTGCGGCTGCAGCAGCAGCCTCCAAACAGCCTGCCCTGACAAAGCCAGCGGATGGGTCCAAACCGACCGACGCCACCAAACAGGCAACCCCAAGCAAACCGGCGACTTTTCCGTTAAAAGATTACAAATATCCGGTCAGCGAGATCGTTCCTCAATCGCTGGATCAAGTTGGTAAACAGACCGCTGTTGAATTGCGGGATCCTGCCAACATCAAAACCGTGGTGGAATACGATCCTGCCACAGGGACTTTTCAGGTTGTCACGAAGTTGGGAGAAGAAATCATCAGCACACCCATCAGCCTGACGCAGGAAGAATACCTCCAATTTCAGGAACAACAATCGACGGCGGCGTATTGGCGCTCCAAAAACAAAATTGATTACAGCAAGAAAAAAGATGATTTTTCCCTCACCGACATGCAGTTCGACATCGGGTTGGGCGACAAGATTTTTGGTGAAGGGGGCGTGCGGCTCAAGACCCAGGGTTCGGTCGAGACAAAATTCGGGCTGAAAACCAACATCGTGGACAATCCGTCCTTGTCGGAAAACGCCAGGAACCGGACGCGGTTCAATTTTGACCAGAACATTCAGATGAGTGTCAACGGCAAGGTGGGCGACAAGATTGATGTCAACATGAATTACGATACCGAGGCGACGTTCCAGTACGATGCCAAATCCATCAAACTTCGTTACGACGGCAAGGAAGATGAAATCATCAAGAGTCTGGAAGCCGGGAATGTGAGCATGCCCATCAACAGTTCCTTGATTACTGGGGGCTCCACGCTTTTTGGGGTGAAAACGGAGCTCCAGTTCGGCAAATTGAAAATGGCCGGCGTCATTTCCCAACAGCAGTCCCAGACCAAATCGGTGAGTCTGAGCGGTGGAGTTCAGACGAGTGCGTTTGAAGTGAAGGCCGATGAATACGATGAAAACCGGCATTATTTTCTGTCCCAGTACTTCCGGAGCAATTACGACACTTGGATGAGTACGATGCCCTACATTTCATCGGGTATTGTCATCAAAAAGGTGGAAGTTTGGGTGACGAACAAAAGCAGCATGCTGGACAATGCCCGCAACATCGTGGCTTTTGCTGACATGGCTGAACCGAATACGATTTTTAACAAGTACTGGACTGCCCGTGGTCTGCGAGTGCCTTCCAATGCAAGCAACAGTCTATATGACACCATCACCACCCAATATGCTGCCGCTCGTTCCTTTAGTGATGCCAATGCCACTTTAGAGCCGTTGGCGACGTTCGGCGTTCAGATGGGGGAGGATTACGAACGGTTGGAAAGCGCCAGAAGGCTGGATGCGAACGAATTCACTCTGAACAGTTCCCTGGGGTACATTTCTTTGCGGCAATCTTTGAACAGCGATGAGATTCTTGCCGTTGCCTACGAATTCACCTACAAGGGAAAGAATTATCAAGTGGGCGAATTCTCGACAGATGGTATCCAATCGCCCAACACGCTGTTTGTGAAACTGTTGAAGGGGACTGACTATTCACCCTATTCGCCGACTTGGGATTTGATGATGAAAAACGTCTATTCCATTGGCGCTTACAACCTGGAAGCTCAGGATTTCGATCTGCAGATCACGTATCAGAGCGATTCAGTCGGTACGGCCATCACGTATCTCACCGAGGGGAACATCAAGAACCAATTGCTGCTTCGCGTCATGGGTATGGACCGCCTCAACAGCAAAGAGCAGGCTTACCCTGACGGAGTGTTCGATTACAAGGAAGGATACACGGTTCAGTCTTCCAACGGGCGCATCATTTTCCCGGTCTTGGAACCTTTTGGGTCTTATCTGAGGGGAAAAATCAACAACAATGCCGTTGCCGACAAGTACGTGTTTGAGGAACTCTACGATTCCACCTTGACGGTGGCCCAACAACTCACGGAAAAGAACAAATTTCTGGTGAGTGGTACCTACAAGGCCTCCTCGGGTGCCAGTCTTTCCTTGGGTGCCACCAACGTGGCTCAGGGTTCCGTCACAGTGACTGCAGGAGGACAAACCTTGTCCGAAAACGTCGATTACTCGGTGGATTACGCTTCCGGGACCGTGACCATACTGAACGAAGCGCTGATTTCGTCTGGTACCGCCATCAACGCCACCTGCGAGGACCAATCCACCTTTAGCATGGTGCGCAAGTCCATGGTGGGTTTGACCGCCGATTACAAATTCAGTGACAACTTCAATCTGGGTGGAACCGTGATGAAGCTTTCCGAAACGCCCCTTACCACCAAGGTCGATATGGGCTACGAGTCGGTAAACAATACCATTTGGGGGCTGAACGGTTCCTTCAAGACCGAATCGCAACTCTTGACCAATTTGATTGACAAGCTTCCGTTCCTGAATGCCACAAAACCTTCGCAACTTACCGTGAACGGGGAAGTGGCACAACTCATCGCCGGTTCGTCCAATGCCCTGAAGGACATGTCCTACATCGATGATTTCGAGGCTGCCAAGAAGACCATCAACCTGAAGGACATGACGCAATGGTTTCTGGCCAGCACACCGACTAATTTTACGGAATCCACCAGAAACAACGACCTGAGTTACGGATTCAACCGTTCATTGCTGGCCTGGTACACCATCGATGGCATTTTTACCCAACTCGGAACATCACAGACACCCAGTCACATCAAGAACGACTACGAACAACTTTCCAATCATTTCGTGCGAACCGTTCAGGAAAAGGAAATATTCCCGAACAGGCAGAAAATCTACAACCAGACTGGCGTGCTTTCGGTGATGAACCTGGCATTCTATCCCAAAGAAAGAGGTCCTTACAACTTCGACTGGAACGGCATTGGAACCGATGGCTATCTCCAAAACCCTGATAAACGCTGGGGAGGTATCATGCGGCGCATTGAGTCCGGCTATACCAATTTTGAATCCAACAATGTGGAATACATCGAATTTTGGTTGATGGATCCCTTTGTTTACGATACCGCCGGGGTTTCCACAGGTGGCGACCTGTATTTCAACCTGGGTGAACTCTCAGAAGATGTGCTCAAGGATGGCAAGCGTTCGTTCGAAAATGGACTCTCGACTTCACCCACCGATTCGACGCTCATCACCAAAACCGTTTGGGGTAAGGTTTCAGGCAAGACGTCAACCGCTTATGCGTTCGACAATACGCCAGGTGTTCGTGATGTCCAGGATGTAGGGTTGGACGGATTGAGTACGGATGAGGAAGCTACTTGGCCAACCACAGCAAACTACTTGGACAATGTTCGTAACAAGGTTGCACCTGCTGCCTTGAGCCGCATGCAGGATGATCCGTACTCACCGCTGAACGACCCTGGTGGCGACAATTATCACTACTTCCGCGGCTCGGACTTCGATGCCCAAAAAGCTGGGATTCTGCAACGATACAAGCATTTCAACGGGACGGAAGGCAATGCCCAGTCCACCGCCAAGTCGGGTGAAACGTATTCCACGGCTGAAACCACCCTGCCCAATGTGGAAGACATCAATTTGGACTTCACGCTGAATGAAACGGAACGCTATTACCAGTACCACGTGTCCATTCGTCCGCAGGACATGGTGGTGGGGCAGAATTTCATCAACGATAAACGGACATCAACCGTTGTTCTTAAAAACGGTAAGAATACCACCATCAACTGGTATCAATTCAAGGTGCCCATTACGGATTTTGAGAAAAAAGTAGGAACCATAAGCGGCTTCAACAGCATCCGCTTTATCAGGATGTTCATGACCGGTTTCCAGGACAGTACCATCTTGCGTCTTGCCAGCCTTGATCTGGTGCGTGGTGACTGGCGGAACTACACCAAGGATCTTTACAATGTCGCTCCGATATCAGATGCCAAAGTGGATGTTGCCACCGTGAGCTTGGAAGAGAATTCAGGCCGTACCCCCATCAATTACAAGCTGCCTCCCGGTGTGACCCAGGAATCCGATCCGAGCCAACCCGGCGTCTATCTGGAAGACGAGCAATCGTTGGCATTCCGCATCACCGACCTTTCACCTGGCGATGCCCGTTCGGTGTACAAGAATACCTCCTACGATTTCAGACAGTACGAACGACTTCAAATGTTTATCCATGCGGAGTCCTTCGTAGAAGATTTGAATCCCCCCAAGGATTATGAGATGACTGTGTTCATGCGCCTTGGAACGGATTATCAGAACAATTATTACGAGTACGAAATTCCGTTGCAGATTTCGCCGGCCTACGTCAATTCTGCCACTTCCATCTGGCCGGACAACAACTTTTTCGACATTCCGTTTAAGTTGCTGACAGACCTGAAGACCAAGCGGAACATGACCAGCGGTGCACTTACCAAGGAATTTTCAGAGTACGATGCGGACAAGATTCAGAACAAAGTCAAGATTATGGGTAACCCCAGCTTGGCCGATGTGAAGACCATCATGGTGGGTGTCCGAAACAAAGGCACGACGGTGAAATCCGTTGAAATCTGGATGAATGAGTTGCGCTTGTCGGGTTTTCAGGAAAAAGGCGGCTGGGCTGCGTTGGGCAGTGCCGTGTTGGCTTTGTCCGACTTGGGTACCATCAATGCCAGCGGTCGCTTCGTTTCCGACGGTTTCGGCGGTTTGGAGCAAAGTGTTTCCGAACGCAGCATCACCAATTACGGGCAGTACAACATGGCCCTCAATTTCAACATGGGCCGATTCTTCCCGGATAAGGCAAAAGTGAATTTTCCGCTTTACTATTCGGTTTCCAACGAAAAATCCACGCCCAAGTACGATCCGCTCAACGAAGATCTTTTGCTCAAAGACGTGTTGGCAGCAGCGCCGAGCAAGGCCATCCGCGACTCCATCCTGAATTACAGCCAGAAACTCAAAACGTTTAAGAGCCTGAGCCTGACCGGGGTTCGCATCGGAATTAAAAGCAAGATTCCTCTGCCCATCGACCCTGACAACTTCACGTTCCGCTATACTTCGACCAATTCATTCGAACGGGATGCGACTACGGAATATGAAATCACCAAGCATTTCGAGGGGGGAGCAAGCTATACCTACGCTTCACCGTTCAAGTCCTGGACGCCGTTTGCAAAAAACAAGAAACTGGATTCGCCCTGGTTGAAAATGATCAAGGAATTCAACCTGAATGTGTTGCCGAATTCCATCACCGCCAATACCAACCTGATTCGGGATTATTTTGAGAAACAGGCCAGGGATTTGGCTTCGGGTTCGTCCGGCATGGACATTCCGCTCACCGTCAGCAAGAATTTCATGTGGAACACCGACTTGGACTTGAACTGGAACCTGACCAAGAACCTTCGCATGAAATTCACCACCAACAACCGTTCCGTGGTGGAAGAAACGTTGAATTCGCCGGTCAACAAGGAACTATTCGCCACCGAATATGAGAACTGGAAAGACACGGTAAACCAAAGTCTTCGCAGTTTTGGATCCCCACTGAATTATACGCAGACCACCAACCTAAACTGGCAGATCCCGATGAACCGGATTCCGGTGCTGGACTTTCTCACAGCGAGCTCGCAGTACAATGCTGTTTATAACTGGGACCGCAGCGCCATCAGTACTACGCAGACGGATGTGGGAAACATCATTTCCAACGATCGGACGTTGACCTTAACGACCACGGCCAACTTGACTAACCTCTACAACAAGTGGGATTTCCTTAAGAACGTCAACAAGAAATTTGATGCGCCACCCAAGCCAAAGGCTGCTGCTCCGGCAAAGCGGGATCCCAATAAGACGGCAGACCCCAACAATCCGAATGTGCCCGGCAAGGATGGCAAGGTAGATCTAAAGACCCCTCAGAATGCCGTTCCGAACCAGAAAACACCAGTTGCACCTCCGGTGAAACAAATTGTCAAGGAACCCAAAAAATTTGAGGTGGAACTCGACATGGTATCGGATTCGCTTTTTCCGGTCAAGCACAACCTGAAAAACAAAAGGGTCTATGTGGTGGCGGTCGATTCCTCAGGCAGAAATGTGAAGGTACGCATGCGGATTAAGGATGAAAACATTCTGGTCGTGCTTTCCAAGGATAGTGTTAAAGTGAAATTGACCGTTTATCAGAAACCAGCACTCGACGACGAAGGCTGGTATAAGGTTGCCTCCGTGGCCGCCAGAGCCTTGATGTCCATGAAGAACATCACGGTGAACTATACACAGAAAGACGGTCTGTCTGTTCCGGGTTTCAAATCGGAATCCAATTTGTTTGGTGCGACACCGGATTACGGTATGGCACCTGGTTGGGATTTCGCCCTTGGCGTACAACCTTCCAATTATTTGGAACAGGCGAAACGAATGGGTTGGCTGATTGTTACGGATTCCATCACCACCCCGGCCAGGATGTCTTCCTCGACCGACTTGCGCATCAAGTCTTCGGTTGAACTCATCCGCGGGCTGAAAATTGATTTGTCGGCAAACCGCAACTGGACATCGAACAACGAAATCGAGTACATGTTCGATGGCATGCCTCAAAACAAGAACGGAACCTTCAGCATGACTACGATTGCCATTTCCACAGCATTTGAATCGCCCAAATCGTCCAACGGTTATAAATCGGCTGGTTTCGATCGTTTTCTGAAGAACAGGAACATCATTGCATCTCGTTTGCAAAATAAAATGACGGGTAAAACCTATCCGAAAGTGGGTTTCCTCGAAAACCTCCCAGTCGGAACCCCGTACGATGCCAACCTCGGTGTGTTCGCGCCCAATTCGGCCGATGTGCTCATTCCTGCGTTCCTGGCCGCCTATACCGGAAAAAGTGCCATCCGGTCCGATCTCAGCCTGTTCCCTGCTTTGAAAGCTTTGTTGCCAAACTGGTCCGTTACCTACGATGGGCTTTCCAACCTGGAAATCGTCAAGAAATTTTTCCGAAACGTCACGCTCAATCATGCCTACAGCTGTACCTACAACGTTGGTTCCTTCGCTTCCTTCAATTCCTGGATAGACGGTGGAGATGGTCTGGGTTATGTGCAGGACGTGTTGAGCGGAAACCCGACGCCGTCTTCCATGTACGATGTGGGCTCTGTAACCTTGATGGAATCCTTTAATCCGCTTTTCAGGGTTCAGGCGACACTGAAAAATGGCTGGACGCTTAAAACGGAGGTTCGTAAAACGCGCAGCATGAACCTGAGCATCACCGGCGGCCAAGTCATCGAGGCCGATCAGGATCAGTTTGTCGTTGGCACCAATTACAAGATCAGTGACTTCCATCCTTGGGGCTTTCTGGCCAATTCCAAAATCAAGAACGATTTGAGCCTCACCGGAAACTTGACCTACAAGAACCAGTTCTCCTTGTTGCGCAAGATTGAGGACAACTATACCCAGGCATCTTCTGGCAATAAGACGTTGGTGGTGGAAATGTTGGGTGATTACGCCATTTCACGGAACATGAACATGACGCTGTTTTACAACCTGGAATCAAGCATTCCGTTGGTCTCGTCCTATCCCGTGACTTCCTCCGACTTCGGGTTCAGCCTCCGGTTTACCTTGAATAGGTAATTACTACTAATTGCTGGAATCCGAAAGACTGTCGGAAACTTTGTTCTGTTTTCGGTAGATGTAGTCGAGTTTGGCCTGAGCGAGGCGCATTTCGTCGAGCAGTTTCGTGATGTCGGAAAGGATGGTGGAAAGGTTGGAGGCGGCTTGCATGGCTTGTTTGTCGCCCTTGCCGAGCGTATAGGCTTTTGGCGAACCGCCGAGTAAATGGATTGTGACCGACTGTTTGTCGTGAAGCAAGATGAAATTGATCACCCCGTTTTCCTTCTTTCGGTTGAAACAAACGTTTTCATACCGAGTGTCCCCATCGTTGTAGCGGTAGTTCAGGGCACCATCGTACGGTACACTGAGCGTTTCGGCGTAGGTTCCGTCCGGAGCAGAGGCGTGAACCCTGTCGTGGTTGATCTTACGACCTCCGCAGTAATAGCTGGTCAACACCAGGTTGCCTTTCTCGTCCACCTTAGTTTGCAAAAAAGTACGCCCAAGATTTCGTTCCTGTATTTGAGACCGGTACACATAATGCCCCATGGTTTCGTACTCCATGTTTTTTTCGAAGGTGAAATTGCTTTTAGCAGCAGGCAATTCGTTCTGACGAATTTCCAACATGCTGTCACAGAAAGCAAGCGTCCGGTTTTGTTCGGCAAAGTTGATTTCACGCATCACGCTCAAACCTTCCCGGATTTTGGCGTATTCTTTGGGGAAACGGATTCTCACGCTGTCCACATAAATTTTGGCCAGCTGGTATTGTTGCTTTTGAATCAGTTCCTTTGCGCGTAGCAGGTAATCGTCAGGCCGCACCTCGGAAACCGAAGAACAGGAAAACATTAAAGCGCCAATGCTGAGTTGTACGAAAGTAAAGAGTAAACGTCCAATCATGTAAGAGAATCTTGGGATGATGCAAAAGTACAGCATTGAAAGAAAAAAATGGTTACTTTTGCAACCTATTTGAAGCTCCAACTGTGAATTTAAGTGAAAAAATAAAGGACAAGATTTTCGGTGTCGTTTCTGAAGCCGCCGATGAACTGCAGGTCGAATCGTACGTGATCGGCGGGTATGTCCGTGATCTTTTTTTAAAGCGTGCCTCCAAGGACATTGATGTTGTGACGGTTGGCAGTGGCATCGCCTTGGCTAGGTTAGTTGCGCGCAAGCTCGGAAAGAACGTGCAAGTGACGGTTTTCAAGAATTTCGGTACTGCTCAACTAAAACATGCTGGTATTGAAGTCGAATTCGTCGGGGCCCGTCGCGAATCGTATCATTTGGATTCTCGCAAGCCTGTTGTGGAGGACGGAACCCTCGAAGACGATCAAAAACGCCGCGATTTCACCATCAATGCCCTGGCAATCTGTCTGAATATAGACCGTTTCGGTGAATTGGTCGATCCTTTTTACGGGATGGAGGACCTTCGCGACATGCTGCTGCGAACTCCTCTCGATCCCGACACCACCTTTAGCGACGATCCTTTGCGCATGATGCGGGCCATCCGTTTCGCCTGCCAGCTCGATTTCGACATCGTTCCCGAAGCCTTCGAAGCCATTGAACGCAACAAGGAGCGCATCTCCATCATCTCGGGCGAACGCATTGTGGATGAGCTCAATAAAATGATGGCTTCTCGCAAACCATCTGTCGGATTCCGACTATTGGACGTTTGCGGCCTACTCGATCTGATTCTGCCTGAAATCGCCGCTCTAAAAGGTGCTGAAACCAAGGATGGGGTGGGGCATAAGGACAATTTCACGCACACGCTACAAGTACTGGACGGCGTAGCCCTTTCGAGCGACAACATCTGGCTCCGTTGGGCCGCGCTTTTTCACGATGTGGGCAAACCCGTGACCAAACGCTGGGATGCCAAAGCGGGTTGGACCTTTCACAACCACAACTTTATCGGTGAGAAAATGGTGCCGGAGATCTTCCGCCGCCTCAAGTTTCCCATGAACGACAAGATGAAGTACGTCAAGAAGATGGTCGGCCTGCACATGCGCCCCATCGTGCTGAGTCAGGAAATCGTGACGGATTCTGCCGTGCGCCGCCTACTTTTCGATGCCGGAGACGATATCGAGGATTTGATGGCTTTGTGCGAAGCCGACATCACCTCCAAAAATCCCGAAAAGGTAAAACGCTTTCTGGGTAATTTCCAATTGGTTCGCAGCAAGCTCCGCGAACTCGAAGAAAAGGACCGCATTCGCAACATGCAACCTCCCGTTTCCGGTGAGGAAATCATGGAAATTTTCGGTTTATCGCCCTGTAAAGAGGTTGGTCTGATCAAAGACGCCATCAAGGATGCGATACTTGACGGTGTCATTCATAACGATGCGGAGGCAGCCAAGACTTTCATGCTGGAGCGGGCCAGGAAACTGGGGTTGAAACCGGTGAAAGGGTTATAATTCAGTTTTTTCCAGAACAAAAAACAGGTACTTTTTGTCTTTAACAAAGAGTTCCGGATCGACTGCCGCCCTTTCCTTGGCAATCTTGGAATCGATCTTGGTACGAAGTCGGCCAGTCAGGTAAAAAAGCCACCCTTTCTTGTAACGCAATTTTTCAAAACCGTAGTGCTTGATCGGTTCCAGAAAGCGTTCTAGATACAGGTTGACAAAACGGATGGTTGGAAGAACATTGGATGTCATGTCTTTTTCAACCAGAATGTTCCAACCGTGCTGGCTGACGTGTTTTCTGAAATCATCCAATCGATGGGAGCCTCGATTTTTCTCGCTTTCGTTGGTCCGGAAATAATCGGTAATGATCCAACGCCCATTTGGCAGGATGGACTCATCAACCTTCCGAAAAGCTTCGTCCAACGTGATGTACTGCAACGATTCGGAATTGATGATGGTGCCATAGCGTTTGCCTGGTAAGAAATGCTCGAACTTGCAGCGGTGGCACTTTAGTTTAGGGTGCCTGCCGCTGATGTAGTCAATCTGGTTCTTGTTGGGTGTGAGCACCTCAACATCCATCGATTGTTCCAACATCAATTCGGCCAGACCGCCCATGCCACAGCCCACATCAAGTACAGGATTCTTTTTGTCGGCAACTTGAGCCAAAATGTTGTTGGCATAGCGGTGTTGTGCATCACCCACTTGTTTGAGTGAGATCTCATCGGGTTTTACATCGGTGTCTTCGAAATATCCCCAATGCAACATATTGTTGTTCAGTATCTTAGAATACAAGTATAATTCCAGGTCGTAAGACGATTTGTCAAACTTGGCATTTTGTTTGTTGAAACGGTAGGCTCTGACCCACTCCACAGGATTTAAAAAAGGTGTGATCGCACTCATCAATTGGAATTTTTTATTGGTATACTATTTTTCTCATTTTGAACGGTTGGCGTATAGGGCACCGTAAAATAAAAGCTGCTCCCTTTTCCGATTTCGGACTCCAACCAAATTTTACCTTTCAGAAGGTCAATCAAGCCCTTAACGATGGCAAGTCCCAAGCCAGTACCGCTCATATTATCCGTCTTCTCGATGTTAAGACGTGTGAAATAATCGAATATTTTCAGTTGCTTGTCCTTTGGTATGCCTTTGCCGGTGTCGGTCACAAAAAACACGATTTCACCCTTGTCATCTTCGAAACAACCAGCGTCGATTTTGCCTTCTTTGGTGAATTTGAAGGCGTTGGAAAGAAGTTGAACAAAAATTTCCTTCAATTTCCCAAAATCCGTTACGATTGTTATTTGTTTGCTGTCCGTTTTGGTATGAATGTATAAATCAATGTTTTCCTTACCGGAACGCATTTTGAATTTTTCAAATTGCACACTCAGCTCATCAAATAAAGCATCCAGATCACAGACATTGGATTGTATTTGTATACTGCCAGAATTGATTCTTGACATGTCGATCATGCTGTTCACAATATCCAGCAAATCCTGACATCGATGGGAAATGATTTCGGTGCATTCCTTTAGCTGTTCTTTGTTGTCGAACTGTTCGGGCAAAATCTGTGAGAACCCCATGATGGCATTCATCGGTGTACGCATTTCGTGTGAGATGTTGGCCAGAAAGGCCGATTTAAGACGGTCCGATTCCTCAGCCCGAATCTTGGCTTTTTCAAGTTCTTCCTGTGTAAGGATTGACTTTTCAATGATTTCGGCTATTTGTACATATTCACCCCCATATTTTTTAAGCTTCGGAATAAGGATCTTGTTTCCGTTCAGGATGCTGCTAAGATATCGAAGGGGGTTGCCAATAAGGAAATACAAACTCAAAAATACAATCAATAAGAACAAAAAGGCAGAAACGGAGTAAATCAGGATGACGTTCCTTGAAAATTCATCGTTCAGTTTCAAGTAGGGTGCAGGCCGGACGATTTTTAGATACGCCAATGTTTGGCCTGAATAACCGCTCAGTTTCTTATAAAATGTTACTGACTCATCGTTGAAGCCAATGGCTTTGCGCCTAGGAACAACGGTGAGTTCGGAGCCGCTTATCCGCTCCAACTCCTGCAAGAACTTCGTGTCCCAATATTTTATCATGAAAAAATAACCCTGAGGCTTGGTGAGCCGTTGCTGGTCGTTGGTCGGATGAATGGTTGCGGCGTACAAAATACCGATACGACCGCTTTCCTTGTCGAAAAAGTAGGCGTTCAGCAATCTTTTTCTGAAAAGGTCTTTCAGTAGTTGCTTGGCTTGCAGTATCAAAGCTGGAACCTGCTCTTGTTCGTTGGGGTAGGAGTAAATGACGGTTGAATCATCGGGAGCAATCAAAAAAACATGATCGACGTCATAACTTCGAATGATGGTAGCCAGGTTTTCATCCGACCAAGCTTGATCACCAGTCTTCACAAAATCACACATGTCGTCCCAGTACGTGTAGTCGTCCACTTGTTGGGCATATCGGGAAGAACTGTTTTGCAATAAGCTTTCGATGGCCTGACCGTACTGATTGGTAGTGAGTTTCACCAAATCCCTCTGCTGTGTATTCTCCGTATGAAGCAAGAAAAACAAGGACATTCCCAAAAGGAATATCAATACAAGTACCAGGGACAGTATTTTGTAGGATGTTTTCAACTGGATGGATTATTGATGTTCTGGACGCAGCAAATCGTTGACCGTCTTCACCGGGTTGAAGGTAATAGCGGGCACTTCCACGAATATCGTATTCCAGTTGGACATAGCTCCATTCCACAAACCAGGAAGTTCCAGCGCTTTCAGTTCCTTACCACCTTTGGATTTGTAGGAGATGAATGCTGTTTTGGGATCCACAAAATCCGTCAGTTTGAATTTTTCACCTTGATAATTGCGAAGGGCACAAACCAGATCCACCGGATTGAAGTGGGTGCCTTGTTCGAACATTGCTTTCTTCCGAGAATCGTTCAGGTCAATTTGTGTGCTCTCCAGTATTTGCAGTGAAATCGTACCGTCCGAATTGTAGGCCCAGAACGGTCCGCCACCGGGTTCGCCCTCGTTGCGAACCATGCCGCAGACTCGAATAGGTCGGTTGAGCTTCTTAATCAAATAGATGGCTAGCTCGCTGTCTTCCAGGTTCTTAATTTCTGGGTTGCGGGTGCACAAATCGTGTTGGACAAAATGAATGATTTCCAGCAACTGTTCCCTTTCGTAATGTCCGCCTTCCAATAAACGGATGGCTTCGAACACTTTTTTCTGGCGGGAAATCAAAATGCCGGCAATTATTTTTTTATAACGCACGGTGGTGTCTTTCAGACGATCCGGTACGATGTTGTCGATGTTCTTGACGAAAACCACGTCACTGTCCAAATCGTTGAGGTTTTCAATCAAAGCGCCGTGACCTCCAGGGCGGAACAAAATCCGTCCATTCTCGCGGAAAGGGTTGTTATCGCTGTCAGCCGCTACGGTGTCGGTGCTTGATTTCTGTTCGGAGAAGCTGATGTTTAGCCGAATGCCGTAGCCTTTTTCCACCGCTGGCGCCGAAGCGTTCACTTCTGCTTCAAACAATGCCCTATGTTCCGGTGAGACGGTAAAATGGACATTGACCTGATTGGTGTTGGTTTTGGCATACAAGGCACCTTCCACCAAATGTTCCACCACGGCTTTGCGTTTTTCGTCACCATAGGCATGAAAACGCAGCAAGCCTTTGGGAAGGGAACCATAATTCAGGCCGCTGGGTAGGAGCAGATTCTGAATCACTGATTTATAATCAGAGCCTTCGAACAAAGCATCGATGCCTTTTCCTGAATTCTTCAGACAGGCATCGTCAAGCTCCTTTGCAAATGCGAAGCGATGGATTTCAGCGAAAAATTTCGTCATGAACGCATTGGAAGGTTGGTCGGATGCTCCTTCCATGAATTCAAACAAGTCTTTGAACATGCGGCTGGCTGCCCCCGAGGCCGGAACGAATTTTTGTACATTGTGGTCTTCGCCAAGGTATTGATCCCAAGCCTGTAAGGCATTATTTTCAGCTGTTTTGTCCAATTTGAGGATGCCATTTTCAATGGAAGCGGATCCAGCCAGTTCCAGAAACGGGAAACCGGTTTTGAAATCATTCAATTGGTTTATAACCTGTTCTTTAGAGCTGTTTTTGGCTTTAAACTGGGCGAGGTCTTCAGTAGTGAACATCATGTGGGTTGAGTTGTTGGTTGCCTTACAAAGATAAAAATTCCCACTAAAATCCACTATTTTTCTGCTGAATATCGTACTTTTACAGGTATCTTAATTGTTACTGACATGAATTTCTCCGATGAAGAACGGCTTCGATTGTTGAAGTTGTATCGCAAACTACTCCGACTGGTTCTGGACGAGACCACCCGTGGATTTATAAAAGATCTTCGGGTGCTCATGAAGCGTGCTACCGAAGCAGGTGTCTTTCAGCGGGTTGTGCCACAGATCAATCCTTTGGTCCGCAATCTTAACACCGCTTATGTTGTGGCCAGTGAAATGGGTTTGCGTCGTTCTTCGGTGATCAGCGCCATGCTTTATGACGTGATCATGTCCGGATTTCTCACTGTCGATGAGGCAGAAAAAACATTCGGACCCTCCGTCGGTGGCATTCTTCGTGGCTTGACCAAAGCAAACGAACTTTACGACCGCAACACTGCGATCGAGACGGAGAACTTCAGGAACCTCTTGCTTTCCTTTGCACAGGACGGCCGTGTCATTCTAATCATGATAGCCGACCGACTCAACACGATGCGGGTGCTCAAATATTACTCACCCGAACATCAACAAAAAATAGCCCGCGAGGCATCCTACCTGTTCGCACCCTTGGCTCACCGCATGGGCTTGTATGCCATCAAAACGGAGTTGGAAGACCTTTCCATGAAGTTTACGCAAGCTGCAGTATATCAAGAGATTGCACGGAAACTTGATGAAACCAAGACATCACGTGAAGCGTACATCAAAAATTTTGTCGAACCCATCAAGAAGCGCATCGGTGAATCGACGGAGTTGAAATTCGAGATCAAAGGCCGAACCAAATCCATCAGTTCCATCTGGAACAAACTCAAGAAGCAGAAAATTCCGTTCGAAGACATCTACGATTTGTTTGCCATTCGATTGATAATCGATTGCGAAAAGGAGCAGGAAAAATCGGCTTGTTGGCAGGCATATTCCATCGTCACCGACATGCATACGCCCAACACGTCGCGCCTCAAGGACTGGATTTCCATCCCAAAAAGCAACGGCTACGAATCCTTGCACATTACTGTGATGGGGCAGGAGGGCAAATGGGTCGAAGTGCAGATCCGTACCCGCCGCATGGACGAAATTGCCGAACGCGGCTTGGCTGCGCACTGGAAATACAAAGGGATCAAGAGTGAAAACGGACTGGACGAAATGCTGAACCGCATCCGTGAAATCCTCGAATCGGCTGAAACGACTTCTGCAGGACTGATGGACGATTTCAAGATGAACCTGTATGAGCACGAGATCTACGTGTTCTCACCCAAAGGGGAACTGTATAAACTGCCAAAAGGAGCTACTGTACTTGATTTTGCCTACAGCATCCACACGAATCTGGGCAACAAATGCGTCGGTGCGAAAGTGGACGGAAAGAACGTCCCCATCCGTTATGAGCTTAAAAGCGGCGACCAGGTGGAAATCCAGACCGGTTCCAACCAAACACCCAAGCAAGACTGGATCAATTATGTAGTTACTTCCAAGGCACGAAATAAGATCAAGCAGACCTTGAAGGAGGCTGAGCTCAAGCAAGCGGAATTCGGCAAGGAAAACCTGAAGCGGCGAATGAAGAACCGCAAGATCGAGTACGATGAGGGTATTTTGATGCGCGTCATCAAAAAGCTGAAATTCAAGACGGTTACGGAGTTTTATGCTGCGCTGGGAGCAGAACACCTGGAAATGACTCAGGTTCTGGAAATGTTTCTGGAGTTCGAAAAGGCTGAAAAAACCGTCAACGAGCCATCTGAGGCGCGTTCAGCAGAGACGTACGTGGTAGAAGTGGCGGAAGAAGTTCAGCATTCCAGAGAAGACGTCCTACTCATTGACCAGCAACTCAAAGGCATCGATTTCAAATTGGCCAAATGTTGCAACCCGATTTATGGGGATGAGGTGTTTGGCTTCGTTTCTGCTGCGGGAGGCTTCAAGATTCACCGAACCGATTGCCCGAATGCGCCAAGCATGCTTGACCGTTTTGGCTACCGGGTGGTCAAAGCCAAATGGGCAGGCAAGGCTGAAGGCTCGAATTATCCCACGACGTTGTACGTGGTTGGTCTCGACGACATCGGCATTGTGACCAACATCACGTCCATGATTTCCAAGGAACCGGGTGTAAGCTTGCGTTCCATCAGCATCGATTCCACGGATGGTTTGTTCCATGGGCAGTTGACTGTCAATGTGAGTGATACGCGCCAGCTGAATGGACTTATAAAGAAAATCCAGACTGTTAAGGGGGTCAAACAAGTAAACCGCACAATTTAAAACTCCGAAATGAGGGGTTTGTTATCAAGCCAGGCGGCCATGTTTAAGACTAATAAATTCCAGTTTTGGAAGCCTTTGTTGAGGACGGGTTCGCCGTTTTCGGGCAGGTAGTATTCGTGGAGGGCACCGAAACGTTCGTAGTCACGTCCAAGTAGCAAGATGGTTTTTTCGGCGAGTTCCTTCGCTTCTGCTTTGTATCCATATTTTATCAATCCTCTGAATACCAAGTAGTTTACATTTATCCAGATGGGTCCGTTCCAGGAGGAAGGATTACCGCTGGCTCGCAGGTCGTACATTTTTTCCAACGGAGAAAGTGAACGAATGCCGGCAGGTGAATTAAAGGAAGTGGTATCGTGAAATTGTTTGGCGACGATTTGTGCGGCTTGCTCCGGTGTGGCGATGCCTGACCATAGTGCCATGAAACCGCTCCATACGCTAAAGCGCTGAATCAGGCAATTGTAGCCGCGGGGCTGACCGGTATGGAAAAAGAATTTTCCGGGTTGCAGGCTGTCCAATTCGGGTTTTTCCACCGGGCGTAAGTTCAAATCAACACTGTAGTAAAAACCGTCCCGTTGGTCCCAGCAATGTTCACGGACGCTTGCTAAGAGCTTTGAAGCCTCACTTCGGTACTTGGCGGCGATTTCGGGCATTTTTAACTGGATGGCCAAGTAATCCATGGCCATTAATTCCTTGTACATGAGCGCATTCAGAAATATGGAACCAGAACTGCCGTCAGGACGGTAAAACGTACTTGGGTCGGTATCCACGCCGATGGCCTGGTCGTTTTGCCAATACATCAGACCGGTGGATTGATTTCGGTGAAAATTAAGGTACAGGTTTTCAAATGCTTGCAAGGTATAGAAATCTTCCCGCAACCATTCGGCGTCGCCGTTCGTGTTTTTTACGATGAAGGCCGCATGTTGAGCTAATGTCGGTTTGTGCATGTTGCTCTTCCAAAGGTTCTTGCCTTTGAGCATTTCTCCCCTGGATGGTGCGTTGCGTTCGATCCAGATGGGAATCCAACCGTCCATGCCACCGTAACTCAGCGCGTTCAGCACACAACCTTGCTCGTATTTCAGCGCTTGTTGGCTGTCTTTTTCCGTGCCTTTTTCAAGCAGGATCTGCCTTAAGGCTATATTGCTTAGCCAGGAATCCCAGTCCCAGAGCATATCCAAATATTGGCTGCTGCCTGGTGCAAGAAACGGAAATTTCAAAGATCCGCCCGGCTCCCGATACATTCCTTTCATGTCCTTGTAAATCTGATCCCTACAGATTTTCTTGTATTTATCGACGTTGGCTTGGGTTCGGGCCGGCATTTGTGCGGTCAACGACAGCGCAAAACTCGTCATTACTAAGATGATCAGTACTTTTTTCATGGTTTACATTTCTCCTTTCAGAAAGGCTAGTCGTTGATTTTCTGGGTATTTTTCAATGGCATATCGCAACATGGTGCGGGGCATGGTTTTGTATCGGTCATTTTCGAGTAGGAATTCCGTTTCGACCAAGAAATTTCGTTTGCCCATCTCGCGAAGCATCCAGCCGACGGCCTTGTGAATGAGGTCGTGCTTGTGGTTGAGCAAGATCTTTGAAATGTTCATGCAATCCTCATAATCGTCTTTCTTTAGAAGCGTATACGTGGAAACGATGGAAATGCGCTGCTCCCACAAATTGCTGCTTACAGCCAAATCATACAACGGTTTACGGTCCTTGTCCAACAACCAGCCGCCAACGATGTGGTGGCAAGTGACATCCACCAAATCCCAGTTGTTGAAATGAGGGGCATGGTTTATGTAAAACTCATAAATCGCCTGTTTTTCGGCATTCGAACCCTTTTTGAAAAGGTTGACCAACAAAATACCGGCAGCCAGTCTCACTTCGTGTACCGGATCGATAAGCAACAACTCGATTTCCTCCAACGGCATTTTCGGAAACTTGGCTGCTATGCTGCGGGTTTCAGGAACCGACAATCCCCAAAAAATATCACCTTCACCGTACTGACCGGGCCCAGTCTTGAAAAATCGTTGCAGAAAATAGCCCTTTTCAGGATTTCTTTTGCGCTTCAGTTCTTCGCGCAGATCGGTAGCTGTCATGGTATCAGGTGTTTTTCAGTGTTCTCTTCTTTCTTGGACGAATTCGTGAAAAGACCGGTCAGGGTACTCCGCAGGGATTTGTCCTGCTCCATTTTTTCCATGTCGCTCAAGTAAATGTCCAAGGCGCGGATTGATATTTGAATTTCACGTATGGAAATGCCCAGCGAACAAATCAAGAGTACCAATGCCAATCCAAAAATCCATGCGGCAATAGCCTGTAAACCAATATAAATGGCAAACATGGTCACCACGCAAAGCAACAAACTTCCCACGCCCAACCATTGCATGTTACGGGTCAATGTGAGGCGTTTCCTAAGGTTGGTTATTTGTGCGGCAGTGAGCGCGTCCGGATTCTCCAAGTATTTGTCTTTTAACGTCCTAACCAATTGAGCGTAGGAGAGGAAGCGGTTAGTGTACGCCAGCATCAACAAAGAGATGGCAGAAAAAAGAAAAGTTGGTGTTATTAAAGTAATTTCCTGCATGGTTGGAAGGTTAAGACAGTTGTTCAGCAAAAGTAGCATTAATCTGATTTTTTGACTGTACTTTTGCAGAAAAATATCCCATGACCGACGTCAAACAAAATTCCGTCAAAGCCTGGCTGCTCGCCGCCCGCCCCAAAACCCTGGCCGCCGGTTCAGTTCCGGTACTGGTGGCTTCCAGTCTGGCTGTGCATTTCGGCCGTTTTCAATGGATACCTGCCTTGCTTTGCCTGCTGTTTGCCTTACTGGCTCAAATTGCCTCCAATTTCAGCAACGATTACTTCGATTTTGTCAAGAAAACTGACAACGAACATCGGTTGGGTCCTGCCCGTGCAGTGGCATCCGGCTGGATAGCACCGCGTCAAATGTTGATTGGCACGCTGATGGTCATCACGATGGCCTGTCTGTTCGGCCTCGGGTTGATATATTTCGGTGGTTGGGAAATGATTCTGGTCGGCATTTGCTGCGTATTGGCTTTGCTTGCCTATACAGCAGGTCCCTGGCCCTTGGCCTACAACGGTTTGGGCGATTTGTTCGTATTGACTTTTTTTGGTTTCGTCGCGGTTGTCTTTTCCTTTTACGTGCAAACGTTGTCGTTTGAGCCCTTGGTCTTCTTGGCTGGAGCCGTTGTCGGCTTGCCTGCAGTCAACATCTTGGTGCTCAATAACTACCGTGATCGTGATAACGACGCGGCCTGCAGAAAGCGCACTACAATCGTCCTAATCGGCGAAGCCTTCGGCCGCTATTTTTACCTGCTGAACGGTATCTTGGCAGTTCTTCTGTGCCTATTCTTTTTGAAGGAAGCACTCTGGGCAGCGGTTTTGCCTTTTCTATACCTGTTTCCTCATTACCAGACCTGGCGTAAAATGTGTCGGATCCGGGAGGGCAAAGCGTTGAACGCCCTGTTGGGAGAAACCGCCCGCAATCTGTTGGTTTTGGGGCTTTTGTTTTCGATTGGATTACTGATTTAATCAGAGGTTTGACCTATGCGATTTGGTTTTAATGGACAGCTGGATTCGCATTTCTATAAAAATACACTTCTTGAAAAGTGATTTCAAATTATCGCTACCTGAATAGTATTTAGACTTTCTAATTGCTATTCAGGTAGCGATAATTTGAAACGTTGTTTTTAACAATGGAAATTACATATTCCTTAGACTCTCAAATACTTCCAGAGACTCCTGCCTCCGCTTACAACCACTCCTCCTTCTTAACCTCCCCCTGCACCGAAACCACGATGACCTTGATGGGAATGTGCCGTTTGGCTTTGTCGCGCGCCGTTTTGGCAATACCGACCAAGCCGCTGCAGCATGGCACTTCCATGATCATGACGGTGAGCATGTCAATTTCTGAGTCGTCAATCATGGATTCCAGTTTCTCCAAGTAATGGTCGATGTTGCTGTCCAATTTGGGACAGGCAATGGCCAATTTCTTACCTTTCAGGAACTTGCTGTGGAAGTTTCCAACTGCGAAAGCGGTGCAGTCGGCGGCCAGCAAGACGCTGGCACCTTGAAAGTAGGGTGCCTGAGGATTCAGTAAATGAAGTTGGACTGGAAACTGGCGGAGCTCGGAGGCTTGCTCTACCAATGAGGAAGCTGAAACAGTTTCAGAAGCGGCAGTCGCAAACGCAGGCCGCATGCCCTGCATCGGGCTTTTGGGAGTAACTCCAGCAGGCACCTGACACGCCTCATAAACTGGTTTTTTCGGTAAGCCGGCTCCAACAGCTGCAGCCGGTTCGCCCCAGGTCTTTTCATGAGAACCGGAACACCCGCAAGCCAACGTTTCCTGCTTGTGCAATAAGGCGACGTCAAAATCAATGCCGTGTGCTTTGAGCCAAGCGACCCCCTCCTGAACCAATTTCTTTTCACCGTGATCTTTCAGGTGCTTGAGATGCGCCAGAATGACCGCTTCCCCTTTGCCGGAGATGCGTTCCATCACGGCGGACTCGCTATAGGGTTCAGCCTCGCGTTCTTCAAGGACGATGGCATTCACTGGGCATTCGCCGATGCAGGCACCAAGCCCATCGCAATAAAGTTCGCTTACCATGACAGCCTTGCCGTCAATGAGTTGAAGGGCGCCTTCGTGGCAGCCGGTTACGCAATTGCCGCAGCCGTTGCATAAGTTTTCGTCGATTTTGATGATGGTCCGTTTCATAGGGCAAAAGTACATCAACTAGGCGGCGTTTTTTTGTAACCAATGTTACAAATTGCATATCTTTGAAAAAAAAATGTCCAAACTTTTTCAATGTCCCTTGTTTCGTGGCATTCCCACTGAAGAGATTGCGGTTTTGCTGGCAGACCACTATACGGTGAAAACATTTCGCGCAGGCGAGTTGATTGCCTTGCAGGCCAGTTTGTACGATCATCTGCTCATTGTTTCAGAGGGTTTTGTTCGGGGTGAAATGACCGATGCCCTGGGCCGAAGCACCTTGATTGAAGAAATTCAAACACCAAGAGCCATCGCACCTGCCTTTTTGTATGCCACCGAAAACAGGCTTCCAGTTTCCATCATCGCTGCCGTTCCGACTGAAATCACGTCTATTCACCGCACTGTTTTTACTTCCATGATGCAAAAGGATGCCCGATTGCTCACCAATTACCTCAACAGCATGGCCGACCGCAGCCGATTCTTGTCAGAAAAACTTCGCATGCAACGCTTCGGCACCATCAAAAGCAAGCTGGCCCGTTACCTGCTTGAAATCTCCCAACGATTGGCAAACAGTTCCACGCCGCTGACTGAATTCACCATACCCCATACCCAACAACAACTCGCCGATATCTTTGGCGTGACAAGGCCTGCATTAGCCCGCGCCATCAAACAATTGGAGAATGAAAACATCATTCAAACCAAAACAAAAAACTTCCGAATTCTGAATAGAAAACAGTTGATGGATCTTTAGACCTTTAATTTGTTTTTTGGGTGGGAATGACGAACATCATCACCACAGCACCGAGGAGGGCCGATCCGATAACCAAATATTTAAGCCAGGTTGCCTCCAAGATGAATACGCAAGAGACGGTCACCATGATGACCATCAGGAAGAGTGAACCCAGCTTGAACCACATCGTCATGCCTTTGCCCGACCGGAAATCATCTATGTATTTGCCAAGGTGCTTGTGTTTTATGAGTCTGTTGTAAAGTTTATCGGAACCGCGCAAGTACAACCAGGCTGTAAGCAGCATGAACGGCGTAGCCGGAAGTCCGGGCACGATGATGCCGATGAGGCCTAGGATTAGGGAAAGCGTTCCGAGAACTATGTAGATTGGCTTGAGAAAAATCATGCACGATTTGATTGGGCTGCAAAGATAGAAAATCCGTTTTCAATTCGAATATTAAGGAGTGTTAATCTTGCAATATGGCAGTTTGTGTGTTACATTTGAATAGCCGTTAATGCTAGTTGGGGCGTTCAGCCAAATGAAAAACCGAGTCTTGGTTTGGTTGCTGATGCTTTGGGGATTCTACTCCTGCGAGCTGCCCATCGCAAATGAAACGGACCGGTTTTATTCCGATACGCTTCAGGTAGGGACGTATAATGTCCGAATTTCAACTCCTGTCGATAACGACCACCGTTCCTGGTGTTTCCGTCGCAATTTCGTGGCATTGCAAGTCTATACGCATGGATTTGACGTGTTTGGAATTCAAGAGCTTGTGGATGGGGATCAGGAAATGGACCTCAAACTATTGCTTCCTGACTTTGCCTTTTATGTGAAAGGAAACGGCAATTCGGCCGGAAACTGTGGAATGCGGATTGCTATTGTTTACGACAAACGTCGCTTCGAAGTACAGGATTCCGGATTCTTTTTCCTGTCTGAAACGCCTGATCGACCATCATTGGGCTGGGATGCCGACTTTGTACACCTCTGTCAGTGGCTCAAATTGCACGATAGGCATACCTTGAAAGACTTCTATTATTTCAACACCCACCTCAACTGTACCGGTAAAGAAGCCCGCAAAAATAGTGTTCTGCTGATACTGGATAGAATAAGTCGTTTACCAGCGGAAATTCCAGTCATTTTGAGTGGAGACTTTAATGCCGCCCCTTCAGAAACGGATACTTATGGACCACTTTCAAGCCTTCTTTCTGACAGCAGAGTAACGACTGAAACCGAGCCGGAAGGTTTTTCGGGTACGTTCAACAACTGGGATTGGCTCACATACAAGTTTACGGAAGATCGCAGGATCGACTATGTTTTTGTTCGTTCTGTCTGTGTACTCAGCTATCAAGCCATCAACGATCAGTATGTAGACGATTGCTGGCCATCCGATCATTTTCCCGTTAAGATTTCTGTGGTTCTGTAATCGGTTTTTATATATTTGTACACCGGTTCGGTACAAAACAATTTTTTAAATGGCAAAAACAACCATGATCCGAAAGGTCTCCGGCGATATGGAACCTTTCTCCAGGACCAAACTGATGTCCTCGCTCCATCGTTCGGGAGCCGACAATGAAACCGTTCATTCCATCATCGCGGATGTGGAATCTTGGATGTTCGACGGCATCACCTCCAAAAAGATCTACGACAGAGCTTTTGCACTGTTGCGGAAGAAGCAACTCGGTATCGCTGCAAGGTACAAGTTGAAGAACGCCATGATGGAACTCGGACCGACCGGTTATCCGTTCGAATTCTTTGTAGGCCAGGTATTTAAGTTGCAAGGCTATCATGTGGAAGTAGGGCAGGTGCTTCAGGGACACTGCGTCACCCACGAGGTGGATGTGATTGCGACCAAGGACATGCATCAGTATTTCGTCGAGTGCAAGTATTACCAAACCACCGGAAAGAATGCCAATGTGCAAGTGCCCATGTACATTCGTTCGAGGGTGGACGACCTCATCAAATTCCGAAAGGACTTGCCTCAGTACGCCGGATATACGTTTCACGGCGTTGTGGTGACCAACACCCGTTTCACCACGGATGCCATCTCCTTTGGGGAATGCACCGGTTTGGAATTGTTGAGTTGGGATTATCCTTCCGGAAAAGGATTGAAGGAATTCATCGACAAGGAGCATATATTCCCAGTAACCGTATTGACCAAGCTTCTGAATGCGGAGAAGCAGCAGCTGATGGAAAGGGGCATTGTCATTTGCAGTCAGTTGCTCGAGAATCCTGAAGCCTTGTTGCATATTGGTCTGGATGAACGCCGTCAACAAAAAATCCTGGACGAAGTCCGAATCCTTTGTCCGTTTTGATGACTCTCCAAAGTGACATATTGAATTATTCTTGGGTAAATTCTTGAATGAGTTGGGCGAATTTCGGAAATTGTTCAATTAATAGATCGCGTTCAGCCAGTTCAAAATCTTTAAACTCAAAACCAGGTGCGACAACGCAACTGACAAGTGCAAAGTTCCTTCCATCCGCCACTTTCGCTGCAAACCAGACATTGGCCGGCAAAACCACTTGAGGTACTTCCCCATTTGCCAGATCGTTTCCCAGCAAGATGGTTTCTAGTTTACCTTGAGACAATACTTGGACGACTAAAGATGTTCCCTGATGAAAAAACCAGGCTTCATCAGATTTAAGGCGGTGAAAATGGGATTTGTCCTTTTCTTTGAGCAAGTAATAAATGACCGTGCTCGTTCTTCTCAAGCAGTCTTCGCCCATAACAATTTCTTGTTCAGACCGAAAAGTTTCCCTGTAATAACCACCCTCCGGATGTTCTTTTAACTGTAATTCCTGTATGAGTGCGCTGGCGTCCATATCCTTATTTTTTTCAAAAGTAACTGTTTTTTAAATGCTCTATCAATACATAGATAAATTCAATTCAAAAATCATTTCAATAGAGCGGTTAGATGATTACTTTTGTTCCAACGAAAAAAATTCAAATCGAATCATAACCCAAAAAAAAATTGTAACATGTCAGTATTAGTAGGAAAATCCGCCCCCTCATTCAATGCCAAAGCCGTCATCAACGGAAGTGAAATCATCGAAAACTTCTCCTTGGACCAATTCAAGGGAAAATACATCGTTTTCTTTTTCTACCCCGCTGATTTTACCTTTGTATGTCCCACAGAATTGCTCGCTTTTCAGGAAAAAGTGGCTGAATTCGCTGCCAAGAACACTGTTGTCGTGGGTGTTTCCACCGACTCTGAATTCTCTCATTGGAAATGGCTGAACACACCAACCAAGCAAGGTGGTATCGAAGGCGTCAAATATCCCTTGGTAGCTGACCAAAGCCTTCAGATATCCAAAGCCTTCGACGTTTTGGCCGGTGAAGAAGTTTGGGACGAAGACGGTAACGAATCGTTTGTTGGCGAACCCAAAGCATACCGTGGCTTGTTCTTGATTGACAAGGCAGGTGTCGTTCAGCATCAAGTGGTGAATAACATGCCGCTGGGTCGTAGCGTTGACGAAGTGGAACGTGTGTTGGATGCGCTGCAATTCACCGAAGAGTTTGGCGAAGTTTGCCCGGCCAACTGGAAAAAAGGAGATAAGGCAATGAAGCCTACTCAAGAAGGCGTAAGTGATTATTTGTCAAGCAAATAATTTCCACTACAATTTATTAAAAAGGCTGTTTCCGAAAGGGAGCAGCTTTTTTTTATCTTTGTAAAAAATAATTATACCATGTCAAAGTACTTTCTCCTTTCTCTTTTCCTGCTGATTTCAGTCGGTATTCAAGCAGCAGATACCATTCGGGTGGCCTGTATCGGAAACAGCATCACGTATGGATCGGGTATCAAGAACCGTGATACCGATAGTTATCCGGCAGTGCTCGGTCAACTTTTGGGTGATAAGTACCAAGTTAGGAACTTTGGTTTGAGCGGCCGAACACTATTGAATAAGGGCGATCGACCCTATATGAACGAAAAGACCTTCAAGGTGGCCTTGAACTACCAGCCGAATGTTGTCGTCATCAAACTCGGCACCAACGACACCAAGCCACAAAACTGGAAGTTTCAGTCCGAATTCAAACAAGACCTCTCCGCTATGGTCGATAGCTTTCAGGCCTTGTCCTCCAAGCCACGAATATTCCTGTGTTACCCTGCCACGGCTTTTTCCGTGACTTGGGGCATCAACGACAGCATCATCGTGAACGGTGTGATGCCTTACGTAAAAGCAGTTTCAAAAGAAAAGAAGCTGAAAATCATCGATTTGCACAAAGTCACCATTGGAAAGTCCGAGCTTTTCCCGGACAAGATCCATCCCAACGCAGAAGGTGCCAGAATTCTGGCAACCACTGTTTTTAAAGCGATTAAAAAGTAGGTTTCAGCAAACCTGCTTTGTCGGGTACGTTCGAAACGTTGCCAACGTAAAGATTTTGACGAAACACCGTGTTGATGTCCTTACTCAGACTGATGTTTGCGCTGTCCGTCACATAGAAGGTGTTGCCGGTCAGTGTGGTGTTGGAAGGCCATTTTCCGCCCCAAGTATCCATTTTCACCAGATTGAGGTCCGATCCAGCAGGTTTTTTGGGAACTACGAAAACATTGTCGGAAATGATCGTGTTAGTCACCGGCCCGGTGATGAGCATCGCAGGTGAGACACCTTTGTGCTGTCCGCTCAGGCGGAAACCATCGTTCACGCTCAGGTTGTGTCGTACCACCGAACTGTCATTGCCGATGCTCCAGGGCATTCGCTGATCAGAAGGCGAACAAACCAAAAGGAAGCCTCCCTCGTTGTCGTGGCTGTAATTGTACTGAATCACAGTCCCTACGCAATTGTAGTCACAGTCAAAGCCCTGTGCGTCCCAGGGGGCCTTGTGGTCGGACACTTCGTTGTACTGAATCAGGGTATGGTCAGAGCTCCAAGGCCAGATGCCTGCGGCCGCTTCGCCATCGGGCAACAGGCGGGTGCAGTTTCGCATGAGGTTGTATTCAATCAGGGCTCCTTCACAACCGATGGGAACGATGCCGTCACCAGGCACTTCTTCCAGCAGGCATTTGCGAACCACCACTCCGGTGTTTGGAAACCATTTGTCACGCGCCCAATAATCGCAATTGAAAATGATGCCGTTGCGTTCGGTGCGGACGATGTGACAGTTCTCAACCAACAATCCGTCGAAACACGATTTCGTCACCTTGCCGCCATTGCGGATTTCAATGCCCATGCCACCCCCTTTGTTCTTGACCAAACTGCCGTTCACGTCGTGGATGTAAAGGTCTGAAACCTTGATCTGATGTAGGATTCCAGCATCAAGTGCCTGAATGAGCAGCCCGGTTTGTTTCGGAATGCGTTCAGCTGCCGTGTTGGTGAGTTCCAAATCGGAAACTTGTATGTATTCCTGATTTTTCAATACCAAAGCCGCTTGAAACAGGCCGTTGGCATCGATGCGGGGTTTCACCGTCCCTTCGTAACTCGTAATGACGACAGGTGCTGTGGCTGAACCCGATCCAACCGTTGCCAATTGTCCCGAATAAACCGTTCCGCTTTTTAAAAACAACGTGTCGCCCGGTTTCAGTTCCGTGGCATTCACCTTGAGCAATGACTGCCAAGGCTTTTTAATCGAAGTTCCTTTGTTCTTATCGTTACCGGTCGCAGCATCCAAATAATAATTGGTTGCCATCATCGGACCCGCTGCCAACAACAGCAATAACGTGATTTTCAGTGTTTTCATAAGGGCAGAACGTGATGAGAGATGTTTTAAATGGGCGCCAAGGTCAAGGCGCTGATTATGAGACACCCCGGAGCGTACTTAAGGTACGTGAGGAGTGGTGAGTAAACAGCAACGCAGAGATTGGTGGTCATTTAAGACATCTCAAAGACCTAGGGAGCTTAGAACTGCCTTGACCTTGATCTCCGAAGCAGCAACAGCCTTATCATATTCGGAACGCGAAGCCATTTCGCCCCGCACCTCAATGTAGAACTTGATCTTGGGCTCCGTGCCCGAAGGCCGGATGGAAACCTTGCTGCCATCTTCCGAAAAATACTGCAATACGTTGGAAGTGGCTGGCATGTCAAGCTTGTAAGTCTTGCCAGAAATCGGTTCCAATGCAACCAGCTTTTCGAAATCCTTGATAAGAACCACCGGTGAACCAGCGATTTCCTTGGGAGGGTTGGCTCCGAAAGCTACCATCATCTGCTGAATTTCGTCCGCACCCGATTTGCCTTTTTTCACGACGGAAACGCCTTTCTCGCGTGAGAAACCGTATTCCACATAAATGTCGAGCAGGAGTTGGTAGAGCGATTTGCCCTGATCCTTGGCCCAAGCGGCGATTTCAGCCATCAAAGCGCAAGAGGAAACGGCATCCTTGTCACGAACAAAGGTTTCGGGCAGGAAGCCATAGCTTTCCTCACCACCACCGATGTATTGCTTTTTGCCTTCCAATTCACGCATCACGGCGGCAATCCATTTGAAGCCAGTGAAACAGTCGTAACATTCCACCCCGTTTCTGTCGGCGATGGCTTTGATGAGTTCAGTCGTCACAATGGTTTTGACAACGTATTCGTTGCCTTTGATCATACCCTTTTCTTTCCAGCGGGTTATCAAGTAATAGATAAAGATGAGCGCTGTCTGGTTGCCGTTCACCAAAATCCATTCGCCTGCGTCGTTCTTGACGGCCATGCCCATGCGGTCCGCATCCGGGTCTGAAGCCATCACGATGTCGGCGTCGGTTTCCTTCGCTTTGTCAATGGCCATCAACAGGGCGGCCGGTTCTTCAGGATTCGGAGACACCACCGTTGGGAAGTCACCGCTCACCACATTTTGTTCAGGCACCGGTATCAGGTTGGTGAAACCGAAAGCGCGAAGGCAAGCAGGAATGATGGTTACACCGGTTCCGTGAATGGGCGTGTAGACAATTTTTAGGTCGTTGTGTCTGGCAATGGCTTCGGGAGAAAGCGAGATTTCCGTAATAGCCTGGATGAAGGCTTCGTCAATTTCCTTACCGATGATTTCAATAAGAGCCTTGTTGCCATTGAATTTGATGTCGGTGGGTTTCACCAGGTTCACTTCGTCAATGATGTTGACGTCGTGAGGGTCAATGATTTGTGAGCCATCGTCCCAATAAGCCTTGTAACCGTTGTATTCCTTGGGGTTGTGCGAGGCCGTCAGGATGATGCCGCTCTGGCAACCCAGGCGACGAATGGCAAACGACATTTCAGGAGTGGGACGAAGGTCTTCGAACAAATACACCTTGATGCCGTTGGCAGAAAAGATGTCGGCTGAAATCTCGGCAAACTTACGGCTGTTGTTTCGGCAGTCATAACCAATGGCGGCCGAAATCTGTGGAAGGTCGGCGAAGCATTTGTTCAGGTAATTGCTAAGCCCTTGTGTGGCAGCACCTACCGTGTAAATGTTCATCCGATTGGTGCCAGCACCCATGATGCCACGTAGTCCACCGGTACCGAATTCCAAGTCACGGTAGAAGCATTCGATCAGTTCGGTTTTGTCTTCGTTGTCCAACATTGCCTGAACAGCAGCACGGGTTTCAGCATCGAAAGAAGGGGCGAGCCATTCCTGCGCACGGGCAGTGACGGTCAATATGAGTTGTTCATCCATCGTTAATAATTATTGGTATTAATTTTGGTCGTAAATGGTTTTTGTTTCGCGGAATTTATCACCTGTTTCCTTGATGATGTTCCGATAGTATTTTTCGTCGTATCCCGGGAAATTGGGGCTTTCCGGATGTCCATACACATTGCGTTGGAACGCATTGTTCTTTTCCTTTTTGACGTTTCCGTCCATGTATTTGACCATCAAGTATTCACCCAGTTTTTTCCAGCGTTCGGTGCTTTGTTGAGCCATGGTGTTGGAATAGTCGGTGATGACGGCCAACGCTCCAGCCGTATCTTTGGCATACAAGGCCGAAGCCTTCAAGTCAATCTGCAGCACTTCCCTGTTGAATTTGTTTTCCAAACTGTCCTGAACAGGTCGGATGTCCTTGATCATGAAATCATACTTCGTGTAACCCTGATTGGATACCCAATTGTAGATCCAAAAGGCAGAAGTCCAGGAGAAATTGATCATGTCGCCGTTGCCGACGCGGAAACATTCGGGTACTTTGTTGCTGCCGCAGTAAATGGGCACATAGACGCTGGTATTGGTATCGTCCACTCCAAACCAAAGGATACCTCCGATTGGATTCGGCAGCCAGTCCCGCATCTGTGCAACAAAACTGAAGCCAGTCTGTTGAGTGGCAACGGCCCGTTCGTTGATGTAGGTGAGAGAATCGATGACCCATTCCATCGGGCGCCAGCGATAGGGCGAATGGAAGGGCCCTGAACCGATGTCCTTGGTCAAATCGAACGGTGTGCCTTCGAAGTGATCCCGCATCGCGTTCTTAAGCATTTGAGCGGAAATCTTGCGTTCCGGTTTGATGTACAGCGGAATGGGATTGTGTATCTTTCCCTGAAGATAGGGCAGGTAGTTGTCCATATTGCTCTTGAACTTCCGGAAAAAACTCCAAACACGGGCGTCACAAGCACGCAAGGCGCTAAAAGTCAGTGGTGCGTAGGTGTCGGCAAAACTGAAATCCTTGTTGGTGCCGTTGTAATACCCTTGCTGGCGGGCAAATGAAATCACGTCCGGTGAATAAATGCAATTTTCGGGATCGTCCAGTGGAAATTGACGAATCCGAGCCTGGTTGGCATGTGCAGAAATGCAATCGTCCGGAATGCGTACGGCTACCCATACAGCGCCTTTGTAGTCTGGGCCTTTTCCGATCATTTCAAATACCCAGGCTTCGTTCGGGTCTGCAACCGTAAACGATTCGCCCTCGCTGTAATACCCGTAGCGTTCCACCAATTCCGTCATCAGACGAATGGCCCCGCGTGCGGTTTTGGAACGCTGCAGCGCAATATAGATGAGGCTTCCGTAATCAATTCTGGCAGTGGTGTCCACCAATTCCTCCCGTCCGCCAAACGTGGTTTCCCCGATGGTGACCTGATATTCGTTCATGTTGCCGTTTACCTGATAGGTGTGACGAGCTTGCGGAATACGTCCCAGTGGTTTACCGGTATCCCATTCGTAGATTTCCAACATGCTGCCTTCTGGCCAGTCGGTGGCAGGCCAATGGTATAATTCGCCGTAAAGAATGTGAGAGTCTGCGGAGTAGGTGACCAACACGGAACCATCGACAGACGCTTTACGTCCGACAATGAAATTGGTGCAGCCTTGTCCTGCCTGAATCAGACAAAAAGCAAAAAGTGCAGTTAGTACGAAGTATTTTTTCACGTGTGAGCTAATTCGTTGATTTTCAATTGTAACAATCACCAGGAAAACGATGATGAAAAATGGTTTTCATTTCCGCAAGCATCTTTAACTGACAATCTGAGTTCGTGTTCACGGTTGGGAACCACCCGATTCGAATCCAGAACATAGCTCAGCCAGCCGGATTTTCCATCCAATGCAAACAGTGCCCATTTTCCGTCAATGCTTCCACGCCAGGATTTTATCCCCGTGGCGTTGTCCGCAATTCGGATGCGAATTACGTCATTTTTTGCGATTCTTTCAAGATTTGGCACACTTATTTTAGGCAGAATGGTGTCCGACAGTACTTTGTATGTTCCGAAATCCTTGAGGTCGGCTTCCATCCATCCGTTAACGTAGTTGCTTGATACGTAGCTGGTCAGTCCGTTTTCAGCAACTTTGGCCAGGTAATAATGTCGTTTGTCTGCCAGTATGTCCTTATGTATGCGAAATCGAGCTTGAATGGTTTGCTGCAACGGAGTGTACGCGTTGTGTATTTTAAAAACGTCCGAGTAGCCTGTGTCCGGAAGTTGCTTGTATTGGAAATCCAGGGTCCGGTAAAGGGTTCCGGCTGGGATATCCAATCTAAAATCATTGTTGCTTATGTAGTTGGGTACCCAGAAAATTAGCTTTTTGCCCGTAAATACTTTTTGTGGAATCAACCGTTTCTGACCCTGCACCGAGAAGCTGAAGGTGGTCGAATTTCCGGCCCTGTCCATCAATTCATAGCGAAATGAGTATTTTTTTTGCTCGTTTATTTGGATGAATCCCCAGTCCTTCAGCGTCGGATAAACATTCAGCCGATTACCGGGATCCACAAAAGATTTCATGATCCAGGTGCGGTTGCGTTGAACGGTTTCATAATCAATCAGCGAGTTCGCATAACGGGTCTGATCAAAGTTGAATCTGGAAAGGTCTTGCTGAAATATCAGTTCATTGTCCAGAAAAAGACGAATACTGCAGACTCCGTATGGATTGGCGTTTTCTTCCATGTAATCATACGCATTCAAGCCAAGTCCGATTTTTCCCCAAGCGGTAGGGAGTGCACCAGTTGTCCATTCGCCCTTTTTGTTTTTGAATACCGAAACGATTGATTTCGAATTGCCTGAACCGAGCGCTCCTTCGCCATCGATGGCATATAGGACCAGTTTGTAGGGTTTGGGCGGCAGATTGTCCTTTACTCGATTGCAATACCAAAGCAAGGGATCCAGCGTTTCTTCCGTGCGGGTATCCCGTATTTCAAAATGCAGGTGCGGTGCTGCAGAAAGTCCTGAATTTCCACTGTAAGCAATCAGTTGGCCTTTGATGACGGGTATTCTTCTGACTGCCAGCAAGGTGTCAAGTTCAAAGCTTTCCCGCTTGTATTGCATGTTTGAGGCGATGGAAGCGATGGGCTTCGCGTAGCCTTGCAGGTGTCCGTAAACCGTCGTAAACCCGTTGTCATGACCCAGATAGAGTGCATAGCCGAAACCGAAACTGCTGATTCGGATGCGCGAGACCCAACCGTCCGCAGGTGCATAAATGGGTATGCCTACCCGCTTTTGTGTCTTGAAATCCACTCCTGAATGCAGGTGGTTTACCCTTAGCTCGGCAAATCCCCCGGCCAAGTCTGGTTTGATCCGCATGGGCAAATCAAAGGCGTCCGGCGCGAGGCGATTGGATTCCAGATAGGATGTAGGGGTTTTCTGACGAACAAAAGATTGGGAGACCGAACTTTGTCCAATCAGTAAAAGTCCGGCCAGTAGGACGGTATGTACGAAACGTGGAGTAGGAGAAAACATAATTAGCGTAAAAATGGAAGACGCCCGCGCATTCGGAAAAGGGCCTCTCCGGTACGCTGGTGTGTTCAGACTATTTTGTTGGTTTTGGAATCTGGAAAAACGATGGCGGGTTGGAAGGTTTTGGCTTCCTCGGCATCCATTTGGGCATATGCCATGATGATGACGATGTCGTCCGGTTGCACCAGTCTGGCTGCCGCGCCATTCAGGCAAATGGTGCCGGAACCTCGTTCGCCGCGTATGACATAGGTGTCGAAACGCTCACCATTGTTGTTGTTGACGATGTAAACGCGTTCATTCGAAATAATGTTCGCTGCATCCATCAAGTCTTCATCAATGGTGATGCTACCGATGTAATTCAGATTGGCTTCAGTCACCCGAACACGGTGGATTTTGGATTTGACTACTTCTATCAGCATGATTTTTTATATACTCTTTTATATACAATGTTGTCAATCAGTCGTACAGGCCCGCAAAAAACAGCCACGCAACCTACAATAAAACTGGAATTTTCCCAGTTTTCAACGGCTTGAAGCGTATCTCCGTCAACGATTTCGAAATATTCCAGTCGAAATACCGGGTCATTTGCAAGCCCCTGAGTCACAAAGGAAATCGTATCCGTAATGCTTTTTACAGAAACAAAGGTAGTGCTTTTAGTCAAAAGTTCGGCAATTAACGGGGCTTTTTCACGCTCGTCCGACGAAAGTCTCCGATTGCGGCTGCTCATGGCCAATCCATCCTTTTCGCGGACAATGGGGCAGGGCACGATTTCAATCGGATACTGCAAGTCTTTGGTCATTTTCCGGATGATGGCCAGCTGTTGGAAATCCTTTTCACCGAAATAGGCTCGATCGGGTTGCACGGCATCGAACAGTTTGCTGACAATTTGAGCTACGCCGTTAAAATGACCGGGGCGGAAACGACCTTCCATCACTGTCTCCAGGTCTCCAAAATCGAAAACTCGGGTGTCGGGCTCGGGATACATTTCTTCTGCAGAAGGCATGAATACGTACTTGCAACCGGCTCTGCGCAAGAGGTCGGCGTCATGTTCGGGTGTTCGGGGGTAGGTCAACAGGTCATTCTTGTCGTTGAACTGGGTGGGGTTTACAAAAACGCTCACCACGCAGACTGCGTTCTCCAGAACGCAACGTTCCACCAAACGGATATGACCTTCGTGCAAGGCTCCCATGGTGGGAACCAATCCGATGGGTTGACCGAGTGTCTTGTACTCGTCCAAGTGTGCTTTGAGTTCAGAAATGGTATGGATAATTTTCATAAGATGCCTGCTTTAATTGCGAATCATAAGGGGTTGCAAAAAAACTAAATAAATGTCAAACCACGAAACAATCGGCAAATTACTTGCAGATATTCGTTTTTTTTTTTAGTATCTTTGTACTCAATTTTCACGAGAATAGCCAATTATGAAACCCACCAAGGTTCTCTTTATCAGTCAAGAAATTTTTCCTTATCTGCCAGAGTCAGAAATTGCCACTATTTGTCGTGATCTTCCACAAGGTATTCAGGAAAAAGGCAAGGAAATCCGCACCTTCATGCCGCGTTACGGGAATATTAATGAGCGCAGGAATCAATTGCATGAGGTTATCAGGCTTTCGGGCATGAATATGATCATCGACGATAACGATTATCCGCTCATCATCAAGGTCGCTTCCATCCAATCCGCCCGCATGCAGATCTATTTCATCGACAACGATGATTTTTTTCAACGCAAGAATACGATAGCCGACGACCATGGCGTTGAATTTGAAGACAACGACGATCGAAGTATCTTTTTTGTACGTGGCGTCATTGAAACAGTTCGGAAGCTGAGATGGGTTCCAGATGTGGTTCATTGCCACGGTTGGATTACCTCACTGGCGCCGCTCTATATAAAACGTGCGTTTGCCGATGATCCTTGCTTTAGAGATTCAAAAGTCGTTTTTTCGTCCTACGATAATGGTTTCAAACGTCCTTTCCGCTCCTATTTTGCCAAAAAACTGATGTTGGATGGTATTCAGGAATCCGATCTGACCGATTTGGATGGTGATATCGACCATGCTTCACTCAGTAAACTGGCGTTCCGTTATTCGGACGGCATCATCCAAGGCAGTCCTGAAATGGATCCGGATGTACTTGCAGCGGCTGAAGCTTCCGGAAAACCATTTCTGAGCTATCAATCTCCGGAAACGTACATTGAGGCTTTTGACGATTTTTACAACCAGATTCTGGAACAATGATTTTGCTTTAATGAAGAAGACTTCCCTTTCCATTTTTTGCGGATTGTTATTGACCGCCGCCCTTTTCTCCTGTGTGGATGACAATCTCATCGGCTCTTCGATGCAACCAGGTAAGGATGTCGTATCCATCACTTACGACACCGTTCGAGTTCAGACGGAAACCATTCTTCAGGACAGTGTCTACCTCCGTAATTCAATTGCTGTTCTAGGCGAATTCACGGATCCGACGTACGGCACAGTCAAGTCGGATTACATGGCACAGTTGTATTGTCCGTTCAATTTCAAATTTCCGGATGATGTGACCAGGATTAAAGCTGCATACATGTACCTGTATTACGATAATTGGTTCGGAGATTCCACTACCGTTCATCACTTGAATGTTTGGTATCTTGACAAGAGTTCGCTGGATGCATCAGCTCCTTACGGTTCGGCTGTCGATCCTGCCACTTTCACAAGCAAGTCCAAATTATTGACTTCTGCCACTTTCACGACAGGTGATTTTGTTACTTCCGATTCAGCCAAGGCTTTATCCAACTATTCACAGGTGCTTCGCCTGCCAATCGATTCGGCCTGGTGCGAACAAGTTTTTTTAGCCGAGAACAGGAGCAATCCTGAGAAATTCGCCACCCCATCTGCATTCAACAACTATTTCAAAGGCATTTATGTCACGACCGATTACGGCAATGGCAGCCTGTTGTACGTCGCCCATACGGAGCTTGAAATGATGTACGAAACTAAACTGTACAGCTATAACATGCAATCCTGGGATTCTTTAGTCATCGGCGCTTCCTACTTTCCCGTCAACAAAGAAATTCGTCAGGTAAATCGTGCGGTACATCCTGACCTAAGTAGTTACTTGAGTCCTACGCCTACCGATTCGCTCAATTACATCTATTCTCCCGGCGGCATGTTTACGAAAGTGACCTTTCCTACTACGCTGTTTCAGAAAACTACCGGTAAACTGTCTGGAAAAACGATCAACGGCATGAAACTCTACGTCAATGCCACTCAAGTGGGTGAAAGCAAGGATTATGCCATGTCACCACCAGCATCCATGTTATTGATTGATGCCTCTAAGGTCAATGCCTTCTTCAGCGGATTCGAATTGAACGATGGTCTTTATTCCTTCGTGGCCGATTACAATCCGGATTCTCTGAATTATGTGTTTGACTTGAGTTATTATGCTCAAAAGATGGTTCGTGAAAACGACGATCCCACTTCGACAGAAATCAAACCTTTTACGGAGATGCTGCTCATACCAGTTAATACCGTTAAGAATGTTGATCAGGAAAGTGTGCGGTTGGAACATGTCATTTCGCCGGCAGCGGTTAAGATACTGGGTGGTAATCACCCACGGCGGCCTATGCAACTAAAAGTGATCTACTCAAAGAAAAAGTAGACCTTTTGCGCCGACCTATTTTTAAATCAATCAATTTTTTTTCATGAACACAAAAGGAAATCCTGCGGTAGTAGGTCTGGCCGGTTTTGGTATGACCACCTTGCTTCTACAATTTCACAATCTGGGACTCATCGGATGGGGCCCTGTTTTAGCCATGGGCTTAATTTTCGGAGGTTTGGCACAAATGATTGCCGGCTTTCAAGAACATCAGATGGGAAACAACTTCGGTTTCAGTGCTTTCGTTTCGTACGGGGCATTCTGGATCGGGCTGAGCATCATCAAGTTATTAAACTTTTACGAGGTATATCCCAGCAGCGGAACAGACCTTGGTTACTATCTATTTGGTTGGTCACTGTACACCGCAATATTGTTAGTTGCCTCGCTACGTATCCATTTAGCCATGTTTTTCACGTTTGCAACCCTACAAATTGGGTTCATCTTGTTGGTGTTGGAACATTTCTGGTTTCCGGAACTCAAAACAATTGCTGCCATCGATCTGATTATCTGTGCTTTGGCTGCATGGTACATGATGGCAGGCATCATTATCAACGATCTGGCTGGCAAGACTATTTTGCCCATGGGTAAAAAGTGGATCAAATAGCTTACCTGCCTAGTTAAAAAAAAGTGAACCTCAAAAAATTACAAACTTTTGGGGTTCACTTCATTTTGTGAAAGCTGTTTCTTGAAATGTTTTGAAACCTCTATTTTTTTGTAGCCTTCGATTTGGTGGGTTTGGTTTTCAATTGCTTGATTTCGTTTTCCAACTTCTTTATGGTCAGTTCCTGATTATCGATGGTGGTCAACAGGGAGTGGAGTTCTTCATTACCGACACTGCTCGGGTATTGTGCATCAACGCGTTTGCAGAAATCGCTCACGACGTTCATGTAATTGGTGAAGGCTTCAAAGGGCGATTCGTACGGGCTGAAATGTTGATGCAGCGCACCGTCGGCAGAACGTTTGGTACTCATGTAGAAGAAATGGTCGCTGGTTTGCAGATAAAGCCAGTCCTGCATCAGTCGGCGGTCTTTGGTCTTCCGAACGCGGTCTGCCTGACTGTAGATCTTGTTGAAAGCTTCCTGTTGAAGGGTATTTCCCAACCAAGCACTGACGTCACGTTCTTCATCTGCCCAGGAAATCGGGTAGGGCACCGGCAAGGCTTCTACCGGTTTCATCTTGGCTGCCACTTCAGAAGGGGTTGAGAAGGTGATGCCTTTCTGTTCAGCGAATAATGGCAATGCTTTTAAGAAATCGAAGATACCAGTTTCGCGAACTTGCATGTTTCCGAACGTTTCATAGTTCATGAACAGGTTCACCAGTTGTTCGTTTTCGGGTATGAGCCGAATCCATTCTATGAGCTTGTCTGCAGTGAGGGGATATCCTGCCCAACCGTGGTTGGAAAAACGGAAGGAAATGTCGTCGCTCAACTTGCTGTTTTTGAGCAGAAGCTTTATATTGGGATTAACAGCGCTTTGATAAACAAAATTCGGACTTTTCCAACCCAGAATGTGTTTGGCACCCTCGGTAATGATGGTTTTATATCCCATTTCAGCCACCATCTGGCCAATTTCATCCGAATAGATCAACTCCGTGTTTCGAAAAACCTTGGGCTTCTTTCCAAAAAGGCTTTCGATTCTTTTGCTGTGTTGTTCCACTTGCGCCTTGAATTCATCGGGATCCTTAAGGCTGCTGAGCGAATGGGCATAGGTTTCTGCCAAAAATTCCACGCAATCGGTCTTGGCCAGCTGGCGGAAGCTGTCGATGACCTCAGGTGCATGCATTTCCAATTGGTCGAGCGCAACACCTGAGATGGAAAATGCGACTTTGAATTTTCCTTTGTTGGACTCTATCATTTCCAGCAACAACTTATTGGCAGGCAGGAAGGACTTTTGCACCATCTGCTCCAAAATGTTTTCATTGCTGAAATCGTCGTAGTAATAATGATCGTTGCCAATGTCGAAGAAACGATACCGTTTGAGCCGGAAAGGCTGATGAATTTGAAAGTAGAAGCAGATGGTCTTCATAATAGGTAGTATTTTTCAGTTTCTTTTTGGATTAACGGGAGCAGACGCGGTTGTAAATCTCACGAACCTTTTGACCGGCATATTCCCACTTGATTTCATCAACTTCCTTTTTTCCTTCATCCCTCAGGAATTCGTAGAAAACGGGATAGGTAATGATGGAATAGACTGCGTCAGCCATGGCGTCGATGTCCCAGTAATCGGTTTTGATGGCGTTGTCGAGAATCTCGGCGCAACCAGACTGTTTTGAAATGATGGTTGGAACCCCTACCTGCATGGCTTCCAGCGGAGAAATTCCAAAAGGCTCCGATACGGAAGGCATGATGTACACATCGCTGGATTTCAGCATTTCATAGACTTGGTCTCCTTTTAGGAAGCCTGGAAAGTGGAAGCGGTCGGATATGCCTCGCTTGGCTGCAAGACGAATCATGGCTTCCATCATGTCTCCGCTACCGGCCATGACAAAACGAACATTCTTGGTTTTTGCAAGCACCTTGGCTGCGGCTTCCACAAAATATTCAGGACCTTTTTGCATGGTGATGCGCCCCAAGAAGGTCACCACCTTGTCTCCGCAGCGAATCGGCTTGATGGCTTCGATGGATGCGCTGACCGGTTCCACGGCATTGTGAACGGTGCTGACCTTGTCCGGATGCTGATGGTATTTGTTGATGACGGTGTCTCTGGTGAGGTTGCTCACGCAGATGATGTGGTCGGCATGATCCATTCCGTTTTTTTCGATGCTGTATACCTGTGGGTTCACCTGTCCTCGACTTCGGTCGAAATCGGTGGCATGCACATGGATGACCATGGGCTTGCCGCTCACATTTTTAGCATGGATGCCGGCAGGATATGTCAGCCAATCGTGTGAATGTATGACGTCAAACGTTTCTCTTCGGGCGATGACACCGGCACAGATGGAATAATTGTTGATTTCCTCCAGCAAGTTGTCAGGATATCGGCCTGAAAACTCGATACAGCCTAAATCATTGACATTCATATAGCTGAAATCAGCATATAGAAAATTTCGCAGCTCGAAATATTCCTGTGGATCCATCATGGAACCCAGTCTGTTTTTTACAGTCTCGTAGCTTGGATCGCGCCACACGATGGGCGTGTTTCCTGCTCCGGTTATCTTGAGGAAACTTTGGTCTTCGTCACCGTATGGTTTTGGTATTACAAATACGATATCCATATCCGGTTGCATGGACATTCCTCTGGTCAGGCCATAACTGGCTGTTCCCAATCCCCCCAGAATATGCGGGGGGAACTCCCATCCGAACATCAGTGCTCTCATACGTTTTCGTCTATGGTGTTGATCATATTTTTTACTACGCGATGGATCCTCAGGATTTCACCGACACTCATGGCATAGGATACGCCACCGCGGCCTCTATATGGAGGATTTCCGTCAAACAATTCGGATATCGTACCGATTCCTCGGTCTGTCAGCTCTTCTTCAAATCCGTAAATGATTCGTTGGGCAAAACTGATGCCGCTGAATTTGTAAACTTTCAAGTAGGCGTCCAAATAAGATCCGATGAGCCATGGCCATGCGGTTCCTTGATGATAGGCCCTTGACCGCTGCTCCTCACTTCCCTCAAAGGTGGGATTGTAACCTCCGCTTTTGGGACTCAGTGTTCGCAGTCCTTTAGGGGTGAGCAATTCTTTGGTGACGAAATCCAGTACGGATTTCTGCTGAATGCGTTCCAGGGGAGAGTGATCGAGTGCGACGGCAAAGATCATATTGGGGCGAACGCTGAAATCTTTCGGGCCTTCGTTGACATAATCAAACAAGTAACCATATTGATTCATGAATACTTGGCTGAAACTGACTTTTACCTTCTCTGCCAATGTTGAATAACCATCGGCAATGGATGATTTCTTCAAAAGTACTGCCATTTCGGCTCCGAACATCAAGCCGTTGTACCATAGGGCGTTGAATTCGACAAGATAACCAGATCTGGGCACCAGTGGCTTACCATACTGCATCGAGTTCATCCAACTGACCGGTAATTCTTTACCGTAACTATACAACAAACCGTTTTCATGTAGGAACAGGTTCGGATGTCCTTGTTTTTTGATGAAATCCAAGACTTCGAGCACCACATTTCCATATTCCCCAGCACAGACGTCGTAACCGGCATGGCGGGCATATTCCTGAACGGCACGGATGAACCAGAGCAATACGTCCGGTGAATCCATTTCGGAAATTTCACAGTCCAGTGGTTTGCCTCCGATAAAATTGCTGACCGCCTTTACACCCGTTTCCATAATGGCCGTGAAAAGCCCCGGATCTTTGGCGGCTATGGTGCATCCTGGCAAAGCAATGAATAGATCCCTGGCCCTGTATTTGAACCAAGGGTATCCGGCAATTATGTAGCGTTGACCGTCTTCGTGTTTGTTATAGAGCTGATAAGCAGCATTTTTCAGACAATTCGTGAAATTGTTGCGAGGAGTACGGATGGCGGCTTCTTCCTCGAAGAGGTGCTTCATTCGCCTAGGCGACAAGGCTTCCGTGCCTGCCGAAAAGTAAATGCTTTCCTTAGGTTTGATGGCTACCTCAAAATAACCTGGAACATATTGGTCTTCGTTGAATAGGTAACCCCGTTCCTGTTCCTTGGAGTATTCGATGTCCTTGTACCAGTTGGAAACTTCTACAAACTCATTCTTATGAGAAAGTTGCATATTGAGTTCTGGATATCCCGAATAGAGGCACATCTTTATACCGTGGTCAATGTTCTTAACGGTTTTGTCGATGACCGAGTTTTCGAAACTAAGCTGGTCTGCTCTGCGAAAGGCAAGGAATGGTTTGAATCGCAGTCGGGTAGGGGAATGTGCTTCCAACAGGGTGAATTTGATCAGAACCCGATTCTCGTGTGATACAAAAATCAATTCTTTGGACAGCACGACACCTCCGACTCGGTAAAAGGTCGATGGATTCGTATCGCATTCGTATTGACGGATGTATTTGTGACCCTTCGGACTGTAACTCTCTCCAGGAAACTTATGAATGCCCAGGTTGAATTCCGAACCGTGTTGTATTACTGTCGTATCGAGCGAAGAAATGAGGACGTGATTCTCTGCATCCAGTTCAGGCAAGGGAACAACAAGCAAGCCATTGTATTTACGGGTATTGCAATCCACGATGGTGGAATAGCTGTAGGCGCCTGATTTGTTGGTCCGAAGCATTTCCTTGGACAGGGATTGCTCGAGATTGATCATGAGGGTCTTGTCAAATTTCAGATAACTCATGGTATTGATTTTTGAACGAAAATACGTATTTGAATTGACAATCGAAAGAAAAAAACACCTTTTTACGAACAAAAAGGGTTTGTTCCGGTATGTTTTCAAACATACGCGGTTAGATACAAAACGGATTTGATTTATTCAGTGTACTTTAACGACCGGCTTCCAAGAGCTGACGGATGATCTCCGTGTTCTTGGCAAGTGACAATCCGTTGAGCAGCGGATCCAAGTTGCTGGTGAACAATTTGACGGCTATGGCCAGCAGGATGATTCCGAAAAATTTGCGGAGTATATAAATGGTGCCCTTGCCTATGAATTTTTCAATTTTGCCGGTGGCCTTCAATACCAGATAAACGAAGCCCATGTTTAGAGCCAGGGCTATTACGATGTTAAGGATGTTGTATTCCGCACGAAGCGAAAGCAAAGCGGTGAAGGAACCTGCACCGGCTATGAGGGGGAAAACCAGCGGAACAATATAGGAAGTTTCAGACGGACCTTCGTATTTCATGATTCGCACATCGAATGTCATTTCGACTGCGACCACAAAAATAACGAGCGCACCGGCTACTGCAAAGGAAGAAACGTTGACTCCGAACAATTTTAAGAGGACTTCACCGACAAACAGGAAAATAACCATGGTCACGAAAGAAATCAGACTGACTTTGGCTGCCTTGATCCTGCCCATACGTTGTTGCAAGTCCACGATAACGGGTATGGATCCGATAATGTCGATGATCGCAAATAGGACCACAAATGCGCTGAGTACTTCCTTCAGATTGAATTCCATCTTTTTTTTCCGCAAATGTAACGTGTTTTGTCGGGATAAATATGTACTTTCGCCTTAATTTTTCAATAGGTACTCCGAAAGGGAAAATCCAGACGAATCATCGATGTCAACGTTTGATATATTTACTCAACTACCTCTATTCAAGGAAATTGAAAAAGAGGCCTTGTTTTCGTTGGTACCGAAAATCAGTCTTGATTTCGAACATTGGAAGGAAAAGGACGTTCTTTTCACCCGTCAATCACCCATTAGCGGTTTGGTTTTCCTGTTGCAGGGACAAGCCTGCCTTAAAGATGCATCGGGTGAAGTCGTTCTTGCCGGTCCTACGCTTTTGTCCTGGGCAGGTATTTTCGGTCAAGAAAAGAACCAGACGTCCGAAGCCATTGCGTTGACTGCCTGCAGTACGTTAACTGTGGACAGGCGTTCGTTGGTTTACCTGATCCGTACGGAACCTGCTTTTTTGGAGGCCTATCTTGGAATGCTGTCCGATGCTTTGTTTACCATACATTCACCCCATTGAAACATTGATTATGAAACTAGTACGATTGTTGATTATGACGCTTATCCTTACCGGCGCTTCTGCTGAAGCGGCCAATCCTTTTTTTACCGCGTACAAGACGCCGCACGATACCTATCCGTTTGATAAAGTTAAAATTGAGCATTTCATGCCGGCATTTCTTAAAGGTTTTGCCCAACAAAAGGCTGAAATTGCGAAAATCACTTCCAACAAAACGGCTCCGACGTTTGAAAACACCATACTTGCTTTGGAAAATTCCGGAGCACTTCTGCACGACGTTTCGGCCGTATTCTATACCTTGAACGGCAGCGAAAGCAACGATGCCATCATGGAATTGGCTTCCAAAATTGCCGAACTCTCTGCTCGTCACAGCAGTGAAATATCCATGAATGCAACTCTATTTGCCCGTGTGAAGGCTGTTTACGAACAACGCAAGTCATTGAATTTGTCCGTTGATCAAAATAAGTTGCTGGAAGACAACTGGTTGGATTTTGTTCGTAGCGGTGCCGATTTGAAAGGCGACGACCGTGTCAAGTTTCAGAACCTGACCATCAAACTGAGCGGCCTTTCGGAAAAGTTCCACCAGAATTCGCTGAAGTCCACCAACTTGTGGGAAAAACTCATCACCGACAAGAATGAACTGAAGGGTTTGCCCGAAGGCCAACTTGCCGCTGCTGCCGCAAGAGCCAAAGACAAAGGCAAGGAAGGCTATTTGTTCGATCTTTCCGCGCCCAGTTATGGCGCATTAATGAAATATGCTGAAAACCGCGATCTTCGCCATGAAGTCTATATGGCTTACGGCACCAGAGCGATGTCCGGTGAATTCGACAATCGTCCTGTTATCAAGGAAATGGTGAATGCACGCCGCCAAATGGCTGTTTTGCTGGGAAACGACTCCTACGCTGCTTACGCTTTGCAACGCCGCATGGCTGAAAAACCCGAGGCGGTTTACAGCCTGCTTGACAAACTGTCTGAAGCTTACATGCCGGTGGCTAAATCCGAACTGGCTGCTGTACAGGGTTTTGCCATTGGAAAAGAAGGCAAGAACATCGATATCCAACCTTGGGATTGGAGCTTTTATTCCGAAAAACTTAAGAGTTCCAAGTTCAGCATCAACGATGAGATTTTGCGTCCCTATTTCAAGCTCGAAAATGTTGAGAACGGTGTGTTCGGTCTGGCCACCAAACTTTATGGCATCACTTTCAAGAAGAATCCAGCCATTCCTGTTTGGAACAAAGAAGTGACGCCATACGAAGTCTTTGATAAGGACGGCCAATATCTGGCAGTGCTCTACACGGACTTTTTCCCCCGCGCCAGCAAACGTCAAGGCGCTTGGATGAGCGATATAAACGAACAATACCGTCTCAACGGCAAAGACCGCCGTCCGCAGATTAGCATCACCATGAATTTTACCAAACCGACGGCTGACAAACCCGCTTTGCTTACCTACGATGAGGCAACCACCTTTTTGCACGAATTCGGCCACGCCCTTCATGGCATGCTTTCGAATGTAACCTACCGTTCACAGGCAGGCACCAATGTCTACCGCGATTTCGTGGAGCTGCCTTCGCAGGTGATGGAAAACTGGGCTAGTGAAAAGGAATTTTTGGATGGCTTTGCCGTTCATTATAAGACTGGTGAAAAACTTCCGTTCGAACTCGTCGAAAAAATAAAGACTGCCGAAAACTACAACGTCGGTATCGGTTGCATGCGTCAGTTGAGCTTTGGATACTTGGATATGGCTTGGAACGGTTTGAAAAAGGACTTTGACGGTGATGCCGCTGCGTTTGAAAAACAAGCTTGGGCCAAAGCCATTGTTTTGCCAGCACCTGCCGAATGCATGATGAGTACGGCTTTCGACCACATTTTCGCTGGTGGTTACGCTGCCGGATATTACAGCTACAAATGGGCTGAGGTATTGGATGCCGACGCTTATGCCTACCTGACAAGAAACAAGATTTTTGATACCGAAGCAGCTGCTTCTTTTCGGCAGAATATTCTGTCCAAAGGGGGTACGGAACACCCGATGGTGCTTTACAAGCGTTTCCGCGGACAAGAACCAAGCATTGATGCCTTGCTTCGCCGGAACGGTATCCTGAAATAGACCCCCAATGGAGCTAAAAAACGATAAACAGGATTTGCTGGATAAAAGGTACATGCACATGGCTCAGATTTGGGCCGGGAATTCCTATTGTGAACGCCGAAAGGTCGGTGCCTTGCTCATCAAGGACAAGATGATCATTTCGGATGGTTACAATGGCACTCCTTCTGGTTTTGAAAACGTCTGTGAGGATGAGTTCAACAAAACCAAAGCTTATGTGTTGCATGCTGAAGCCAATGCCATTACCAAAGTGGCCCGATCGCACAACAGCAGCGACGGAGCCACCCTCTATGTCACTGCTTCTCCTTGTATCGAATGTGCAAAACTGATTATCCAGGCTGGTATCGTCCGCGTCGTCTTTGGTGAATTGTATCACATGCAAGATGGCTTGGAATTGCTGACCAGGGCCGGTATAGAAGTCGTATTTTGTGATAAAAACTACATAACTGATGAAGACAACAAACAATAGTAGAGTCTGGGTACCCATATTCATGGCACTATGCATCGTAATAGGTATGGTGATTGGCACCTTGTTGTCTGGTCGTACCGGAAGTAACGATGGAAAGTACCTGAACAAAATCAATGCACTCCTGTCGTTGATCGACGAAAAGTACGTGGATACGGTGGATCAGGCCAAAATCGTAGAGGACGTACTCCCGCAGATTTTGGGTGAGCTCGACCCGCATTCCGTCTATTTGCCTGCCAAGGACGTCGTTGCAGCAAACGAAGAGATTGAAGGCAGTTTCAGTGGTGTTGGCATTCAGTTCAACATTCAGGACGATACGGCCCGAGTTGTCTCTGTCGTGGCAAATGGTCCCTCTGAGGCAGCCGGTGTGCAGCCTGGAGACAAGATTGTTCGAATCAATGGTAAGTCTTTTGTAGGGAAAAAACTTTCCAACGAATTGGTTTTAAAAACATTGCGCGGAAAGAAAGGAACTTCGGTAAAGATCACCATACTTAGGCATAACAAAACCAGTATGCTCACCTATACCATTGTTCGGGGAGACATACCCTTGTACAGTGTGGATGCCCGCTACCGAATCGGTCGTGAAATCGGTTACATCAAAATGAGTAATTTCGGCCGAAACGCCCATACGGAATTTGTTCAAGCCATGATCTTCTTACGTCAGCAAAAATGCTCCAAATTCATCATTGACCTTAGAGGAAATACGGGTGGTCTGATGGAGCCTGCATTGGAAATCGCCAATGAATTCCTGCCGGCCAATCGCTTGATATTATACACACAAGGGAAAAGCTACCCACGGGAGAACGTCTATTCGAACGGTAAAGGTTCTTTCCAGACTAGCCCGTTGGTTATTTTGACGGATGAATTCTCGGCTTCCTCCAGTGAAATTTTAACAGGTGCCATTCAAGATAACGACAGAGGTTCTGTCGTAGGTAGGCGGACTTTCGGTAAAGGTTTGGTTCAGAATGAGATCTCATTCCGAGACGGTTCGGCCGTACGTTTGACCATCGCACGATTCTACATACCGTCCGGCCGTTGCATTCAGAAGCCTTACACCAACGGCGTCGATGTTGACTATCAAAACGACATCATGAACCGCTATTTGAAAGGAGAATTCGATTCCATGGACAGCATCAAGGTGAATAAAAGCCTGCGGTATAAAACATTAGGTGGTCGTACGGTTTACGGTGGTGGCGGTATCATTCCGGACTACTTTGTTCCGCTTGATACATCGGGTATGACCAGTTGGTACAACAAGGCTGCCAGTAAGGGAATCATCTACGGATATGCTTTTGCTTACACGGATGCCAACAGGGACTCCTTGAAAGTGTTCAACACGGCAAACAAACTTTCCGCTCACTTGGAAGATCAGGATTTGATCACACCGTTTATTGAATACGCTGCCGAACGTGGTGTTTTGGGTCGCCCCGAATTTATCAGTGGTTCTTTCCCGCTGGTATTCACGCAGTTGAAAGCCTACATTGCCCGCAACATGCTTGGTGAAGATGCCTTCTGGAAAATCCTACAGGAAGACGACGTCACCCTCACAAAGGGTGTCGAGGTAGTTACACGCGCCAAAGGAGCAAAAGTTCAGTGAACTGGTTAAAACCTTAAAACTCATTTGATTCGGACTCTGTAGATTTGCAAGGAGGATGTTTTAATAGGTTGTTAAGGTCAAGGCGCTGTTTGACTGACACCCCGGAACGTTTTGAGCAGCGAGAGCAAATAGAAGTTTACTTCGTTTTGCCGAGTCGCGAAAAACGACTGCTCCTAGAGCGAACGTACTTAAAGTACGTGAGGAGTGGCTGGCAAAGAGCAACGCAGAGATTGACAGCCTATTAAGACATCCTTTAACGGAAGATGATGTCTTTGATGGTATCGGCGCCAGATGCCTTGTTCAGCTTTTCGACAAGGTTTTGGCGCATCATCTGCAATTCACTGCGAATAATGGGGGTATCCATCTGAACATACAAAACTCTGCGGGACACATATTTGTTTCCGGTATGCGCAGCAATGACAGGCCCGACAACATCGGACCATGCGTCCATTACCCGTGTCTCGTGGATTTTTCCGTCGATCTGTAGATTTTTAAGGGATTCTCCCAAGATGTCCGAAAGGGATTGAGCTTCGCGTTTTCTCATGATTCGGTCGGGGTGATGGTACCGTTTTCAACCAGAAAAATTCGATAATTGCCATTGGTACGTTGCAGGAGGTGTTCAGGATTCTCCCGATTGGTATCTGTTATGAAAATCTGACCGAATTCGTCGCCAGAAACCAGGTTGATGATGCGTTCCACACGAGTGGCATCCAGTTTGTCGAACAAGTCGTCCAGCAAAAGAATGGGTGTTGCGTTTCCAGCCTTTTTAAGAAAGATGTATTGAGCCAACTTCAATGCGATCAAATAACTCTTGTTTTGCCCTTGGGAGCCGACCCGTTTGATGGGGTAGCCATCGAGTTCCATATCCAGGTCGTCCTTGTGAATACCCACGGTGGTGTAACCCAGAATGCTGTCCCGCTGACGACTTCCACGGAGGCGAACAACGAGGTCAGCATCTTGAAGATGAGAGGAATAGTTCAACTGAATGGTTTCTTTTCCGCCCGAAATCTGTTGGTAGTAATTTTCGAAAACTGGGGCGAAGGTATTTACGAATGCCTGCCTTTTTTGAAATACCAAGAGTGCTTCGCGGGCCATCATCTCTTCGTACAAATCCCAGAGTGCATCGTCTCCAAAACCTTCTTCCTTGAGCAAGGAATTTCGCTGAGCCAAGGCTTTGTTGTAATTGATAAGGGCTTCCATATAGGCGTGGTCGTACTGGGAAATCACCATGTCCATGAAACGTCGGCGTTCTTCGCTGCCCTCACGGATGAGCTCCTCGTCGGAAGGTGAAATCAACACCAAGGGTATGCGGCCGATGTGGTCCGACAGGCGTTCGTATTCTTTTTTATTGCGTTTGAAGATTTTCCGTTGACGGCGTTTCATGCCACAATAGATTTCTTCCTCCCGATCACCTTCTTTATACTGTGCTTGCAGCATGAAAAAATCGGCGTCGTGGGTGATGTTCTGTGAATCGACGGGGTTGGAATGGCTTTTGCAGAAGGACAAGTAATAGACGGCATCCAACAGGTTGGTCTTGCCTTCCCCGTTTTTCCCGAAAAAGCAATTGATGCCAGGTGAAAAGGCCAGTGTGGCTTCCCGGATGTTCTTAAAGTTCAGGACAGAGAGTTGAGTCAGTTGCATGGGGCCTCCGGATAGCGTTTTCCGTAGACAAATGTAGAAAAAAACAGGGATAAATTTGGGAATCAAATGAATTAATGTACTTTTGTACACCAAAAAAATTAGAACCAATCAACCCTAAGTCCAACAGATATGTCAACAAGCAACCAAGAAGGTAAAGACGAATTGCAACAAGTTAATGAGGCGTTGAGCCGTTCCGAACAATTCATCGAAAAAAATCAAAAAAACCTGCTGATCGCGCTGGCTATCATCGTCGTCGTAGTTGGTGGTATTCTTTTCTTTCGTCACGGTTATTTAGTACCCAGAGAGAAAACCGCTCAAGAAATGATCTTTATCGGCGAGCAGTATTTTGCAATGGATTCTTTCCAAATTGCACTGAACGGTGACGGAGCTGAATACATTGGTTTCGAGGGCATCATCGATGATTACGGGGTGACCAAGACGGCCAAATTGGCTGCCGCATACGCTGGTCTCTGTTACAAGAACATGGGCAATTTTGAAAAAGCCGCTGACTATTTGAACCGCAGCAATGCCAATGACCTCATGGTTTCTCCAGCTCTTACCGGTGCAATCGGTGACTGCTACGTAGAAATGGGCGACCTGAACAAGGCAGTCAACTATTTTGAACAGGCTGCCGAAGCCAAAAACGAATTGTTGGCTCCCATTTATCTGATGAAAGCTGGCCGTACTTACGAAGCGCTCGAAAAATGGGGCAAGGCTTTGAAAACCTACGAACAGCTGAAAGAACGCTATCCGCTTTCTCAAGAAGGTCAGGACATCGATCGTTTTATCGAACGCGCTAAAGCAAAGAAATAATTGGCTACCCAATACCACAACCTTTCGGATTACGATCCGACCACGATGCCCGACGCTTCAGCCATGAAGGTCGGCATTGTTGTTGCTGAATGGAACTATGAGATTACGTCCAAGCTTTTGGATGGTGCTGTCAATACGTTGACTTCCAATGGGGTCCAAGCTTCAAACATCGTTGTAGAATGGGTGCCTGGGAGCTTTGAACTGGTGTTCGGCGCTAGGGTGATGGCCCGAAACAACATGGATGTCGTCATTGTTCTCGGTTGTGTCATTCGTGGAGATACGCCACACTTCGAATATGTTTGCTCTGGGGTCACGCAGGGCATCACGCAACTCAATCTTACCGAACAAATTCCCTTTATTTTCGGACTCCTTACCAATGATACCATGCAACAATCGATTGACCGTGCCGGTGGAATTCATGGAAACAAGGGGGATGAGGCTGCAGTTACTGCCATTAAAATGGCTTTTTTGAACAAACCTTTCAAGTAATATTTGTTAAGCAAAAAGGGTGTCAAAAGCAAATTTGACACCCTTTTTGTGCTTAAAACCGAAATTTATTCCGAAATCTCGATTTTGATGATTTCGTCGCCACCGCGAATTTTGTCAATGACTTCGAGCCCTTCGACTACGCGGCCGAAGCAGGTGTGGTTGCGATCCAGGTGAGCCGTGTTGTCGCGGGAGTGGCAGATGAAGAACTGAGAGCCACCGGTGTTGCGACCGGCATGAGCCATGGATAGGACGCCACGGTCGTGGTATTGGTTTCCGCCGGTAAGTTCACAAGGAATGGTATAACCGGGACCACCGGAACCAGTACCATTGGGACATCCACCCTGAATGACGAAGTTTGGGATGACACGGTGAAAGGTCAAACCATCGTAGAAGCCGCTTTCGGCCAATTTTATAAAGTTAGCCACTGTTTTTGGAGCATCCTGCTCGTAAAATTCCACTTTCATATCACCTTTTTCGGTGAAGATCGTTGCTTTTTTCATACTCGTTAATTATTATAAGATTTGATTTCAATTATTACGCTATTGCAACCCCTATAAAATGCCCGATAGCAAAGGTGATGGCTGCTGCTGCCAATCCAAAAAGTACTTGCCTGAATCCGGAGAACCAGACATTCTTGCCTGTGAAAAGGGTGATGGCCGAACCAATCAAGAAAAGCCCGGCAGCACTCATTCCAACGCTTAATAAAATGGCGTTCAGCCCGTTGGTAAAGATAAACGGAATTACTGGGATGACGGCGCCAACTGAAAACATAACAAAAGAATAAATCGCAGCTTCCATGGCCGAGCCTTCCAATTCCTCCGGATTGATGCCCAATTCTTCTCTGATTAAAAATTGATGCGCCTCATTTTTATCGCTCATGATTTCAGCAGCCATTTGATGTGCCTGCTCTTCGGGTATGCCTTTGGTCATATAGATCAGCGCAATTTCGCGCTTTTCACCTTCAGGATTGGTTTCCAGTTCATCCATTTCCACTTGCATTTGATTCTCGTGCAATTCTTGCGAACTCTTGACTGAAATCCATTCGCCAAGTGCCATTGACAGGCCACCTGCCAATAAACCGGCCACACCAGCCAACAATACGCCCTGCTGGCCAGCAGTTGCTCCGGCTATCCCCATTACCAGACTGAAATTGGAAACCAATCCGTCGTTTCCGCCCAAAACTGCAGCGCGAATGGCATTCCCTCCAGGGGATTTGTGCTGTCTTTCGAATTTCGAAAACTGCGTCATGGTTGCTTTATCATCTTTCTCAAGAATGGAGCGAAGAATTTTTACATGGTTGGTTTCCGAACCGTCTATTTCGATCTTGTTCCTTTTTTTTGTAGAAATAATCGCCGATGAAAGGCTTTTTTCCGTATCCATCAATGCGCCCAATACGGTATCATAGCCGAACACTTTCCCGATGGTATTCATCGTTTTTGCTCTCCACGAAGGTCTAATCAGGTTTTCCAAGCTAATCCCTGACCGCTTCGCAAAAGCTTCTGCATGACCCTTCTCAATGTCACTCATTTGAAAAAACACATCGGCGATGATGGAGTCCTTTTCGTTTTCTGCCAGTTTCCTGTACAAATAACACGCGTCGATTTCGGTTTGTATGTTGTTGTTTTTTTTCATCTTGCTATTAATTGATGTCCAAGCCAAAGGTTCGGTACAGAAGTTCCATGTTCGGATTTTTTTGAATCAAGGCTTCCAATTTGTCTCTGGAAGTGAACGGACGGACCATTTCGCCAACTTCAGCCAAACGGACCGTCATTTTGATGCGGTTGTTTTTAAGATTTTGATGCAGGTGCCGTTCGATGGTGATGGTGAGGTCCTGGAATTTCTTCTCCAATGGTTGGTTCTGAACCGTCACTTCAATTTGATAGTCCTCTTTCAGTATCGGCGGGTTGGATTTCATCGCATTCACCAAGTGGGTGTCATCCTTGATGGTGTCGATGAAAATGTTCCAGGAGCGTTGTAGCGCTTCAGCCGTAAAGGGTTGGTTCAGCAGTAACTTTTCTTCTTCCTCAGCTGGTTTTTCGATGATTTCTTCTTGTTTTTGACGCAAGGAAACGGTTTGCAGGGAGCGGAAGGTATGTGGAACGTTGGTATCCTTTTTTACACCGACAGGAGCGGATGCGGTGCTCCCTTTTGTTACGTTTTGCGTTCCTGTCGTATTGGATACAGGCGGCACGACTTTGACGATGGGTTTGGAAGGTTGCTCTATAGTTTCAATAACTGCTGAAATCTCCGATACGAGCAGTGGAAAAATTGGAGGTTGATCGTCCTCAATCAGGAATTCACTGATTTTTTTTTTGATCCGAAAGCTGTGCGATCCGGATGAGAGCCAATTCGATGAGCAGTCGTTTGTTTTTGCTTTCCTTGTAGGCCAAATCGGTGTCGTTGGCCAGTTTGATGGCCGCATACAGGAATGGATTGCTGCAGAGCACCGCCTGTTCTTGGTATTTGTTGCGGATGCTGGCCCCAACTTCCAAAAGCACAAGCGTGGCCGGATCTTTGCAAACCATCAAGTCCCTGAAATGTGCGCTCATGCCAGTGATGAAATGCTGACCTTCGAAACCGTTGTTCAGGATATCATTGAAAATCAGCAGTGCAGTGCTAACGTCGCTTTTCAGCAGCGCTTCAGTCAATTTAAAATAATAGTCGTAATCCAGTACGTTCAGATTTTCTATGACGTTCTGGTAGGTGACTACGCCGTTGCCGTAGCTGGAAACCTGATCGAAAATGGACAAAGCATCGCGCATGCCACCGTCGGCTTTCATGGCAATGATGTTCAAGGCTTCTTCCTCGGCATTAACATTCTCTGAACCAGCCACATATTGCAGATATCCTACAATGTCGTGAATGCTGATTCGGTTGAAATCGTGGATTTGGCAGCGGGAAAGAATGGTCGGAATGATCTTATGCTTTTCCGTCGTCGCCAGAATGAAAATGGCATGATGCGGCGGTTCCTCCAGCGTTTTCAAAAACGCATTGAAGGCTGAAGCCGAAAGCATGTGTACTTCATCGATGATGTACACCTTATATTTTCCCAACTGTGGAGGAATGCGAACTTGGTCAACCAAACTACGGATATCGTCCACCGAATTGTTGGATGCGGCATCCAGCTCAAAGATGTTCAGCGAGCGTTGGTCATTGAAGCTTTTGCACGATTCGCATTCGTTGCAAGCTTCACCGTCTTCTTTCGGTTGAAAGCAGTTGATGGTTTTCGCAAATATGCGTGCACAAGTTGTTTTACCAACGCCGCGTGGTCCACAGAACAGATAAGCATGAGCCAACTGCTTGTTTTTGATGGCATTCTTCAGGGTAGTGGTGAGCGCTGACTGTCCAACCACCGACTGAAAGGTGTCGGGGCGGTATTTTCGTGCGGAAACAAGGTAGTTCTCCATGCGTGCGTCAGCTTTTTAAAGTGCCCTGCAAATGTAGCAAAATCGTTACGAAAAATTCCACATGCCCAATCTTTTTTCAGAAAAATCCATTACTTTTGCCAACGTACATCACGCCGTATCCAATACCCTGAAATGGACAAACTGAAAGCGATATTCCATAAAATCAAGCCATTCTTGAATAAATACCTCATCACCATGGTGGTGTTTCTGGCGTTTATCATTTTTGTGGATGAGAACAATGTGATCCGCAGGGTGCAGTATGAAACAAAGATCCGTGAACTCAAACAGGATATCCGCCACTACCGCAAGCTCAGCGAAGAGAGTGAAAGCAAACTTGAAAAGTTGCATTCGAGCGATGCCGAGCTGGAACGCGTGGCCAGGGAAGATTACCTGATGAAAAAGCCCAATGAAGATGTTTTCATTGTGGAATAACCTACTAGTATGCTGAAAAAAGTCTATAACGTTCTCTTTATGTTGGGTGCCGTCCTGATTTTGATTTCATCCGTCTTGGTGATGGAAAACATAATTTGGGGAAAATATATGTTTGCCGTCGGTACCGCACTGTTCCTTGTAAGTCGCATGCGCAGCACGTATGAAGGCGAAGATTTTCGTTTGAAGCGGCTGAACAGGTTGTATTTCCTGTCTTCCGTGTTCCTGTTGGGCGTTTCGTACATGCAATTCAAGGGCTTAAAGTCCTGGGTGGCTGTCTTGTTGATGGTGGCGCTCACCGAACTTTATGTTGCCGTTCGTATTTCCTGGTATACAAAGGAAAACAAGGAAAAGGACGGAACTTCCGAATCCGACGATTCAGCATCCAACGGAAAATAATTCATGTCCAGCAACTCCTTTCGCTTTCAGCAGTTTGAAGTATTTCACGACCGCTGCGGCATGAAAGTGGGTACAGACGGAGTTTTGCTTGGAGCTTGGGTTCAACCCCTCGATGCGCGTCGCATTTTGGACGTAGGCACAGGAAGTGGGTTGATCGCACTGATTCTGGCACAGCATTCAGAAGCTGAAATCATTGGAATTGAATTTGATGCCTCTGCTGCCGAACAGGCGGCTGAAAATGCACGGAATTCGCCATGGTCCGATCGTATCCACTTGGTAAACGAAGATTTCCGCACCTACGTGGATGACGAGTTTGACCTGATTGTTTCCAATCCCCCTTTCTTTCAAAATGCCTTGCAGGCGCCAGTTCCAATAAGGAATCAAGCGCGCCACGATGTGACGCTTTCGTACGGGGAACTGATTTCAAAGGCATCCACCTTGCTCACACCCGAAGGCCGTTTGGCTGTCATAATACCGAGCGCAGCCCAGCAGGAATTCGAAGACTTGTGCTGGTCGTCAAAACTCTACCTGAAGCGCTGTTGCGAAGTCTCCACCATCCAAGGTCAAACCCCGAAACGCGTTCTGCTGGAATTTTCCCGACACCGCGTTGAAACCGAACGCACGACCCTAGCGGTGGGAATCAAGAGCAACGCCCGTTCAGACGCCTATTCTGCACTAACTTCCGACCTCTATTTGTAGCATCCATCTTTTGTACGACTGAGATTTTTTGGTTACCTTTGCATCCTGAAAAAATTACCGTCGTATGTCCAAGAAATTTACCGAGTATTCCGGTTTTGATTTGTCCGCCATCAATCAGGAAATCCTGAAGAAATGGGATGCCAAAGATCTGTTCCACAAGAGTATGGCTATCCGTGAAGGAGCGCCCTCCTACGTGTTTTACGAAGGACCGCCCTCTGCCAACGGCATGCCTGGCATTCACCACGTCATGGCCCGTTCCATCAAGGATATTTTCTGCCGTTACAAGACCATGAAGGGTTACCAAGTGCTGCGCAAAGCAGGCTGGGACACACACGGACTTCCTGTTGAACTTGGTGTTGAAAAAGCATTGGGCATTACCAAGGAGGACATTGGCAAAACCATTTCCGTGGCCGAATACAACGCCGCCTGCCGCAAGGACGTGATGAAGTATACCAAGGAATGGGAAGACCTGACCCACCAGATGGGGTATTGGGTCAATATGGACGATCCGTACATCACCTACGACAGCCGGTATATTGAGACTTTGTGGTACCTTTTGAAGGAACTTTACAAAAAAGGCCTGATGTACAAAGGCTATACAATTCAGCCCTATTCTCCTGCCGCAGGCACGGGGCTTAGCTCACACGAGTTGAACCAGCCCGGTTGTTACCGCGATGTGAAGGACACTACCTGTGTGGCACAGTTCAAGATTAAGAATCCAAAGGCTGAATGGACCACCTTCGGCGATGCGTTTTTTTTAGCTTGGACAACGACACCATGGACATTGCCCTCCAACACAGCACTTTGCGTCGGTCCCAACATCACCTATATTTCTGTCAAGACATTCAATCCCTATACCGGCCTACCGATGACTTGCATCCTGGCCAAAGACTTGCTTAACGTCCATTTCAATCCCAAAGCGGCTGAAATCGCTTTCGGCGACTACAAAACCGGTGACAAGCTGGTACCTTTTGAAGTCTTAGGAGAAATCAAAGGCAGTGAACTTGTTGGCTTTGAGTACGAACAACTCATCCCTTGGGTGAATCCCGGCGAAAATGCGTTTAAAGTGATTTCAGGCGATTTCGTGACTACCGAGGACGGTACAGGAATCGTGCACATCGCCCCGACATTCGGTTCGGACGATGACCGTGTGGCTAAAAACTTTGGCATCGCACCCTTGTTGATGACCGACAAAGATGGAAATTCACGCCCCATGGTGGATCCGACCGGTAAGTTTTACCGCTTGGAAGATCTAGATCCAACTTTTGTGGCAGAACGCATGGATGCTGCCTTGTACAATCCATTCGCCGGTGTTTTTGTCAAGAACGCATACGATTCAACAAAGGCCGAAAGTGATCCGACCATCGATGTGGACCTCTGTGTCATGCTCAAACAGCAGAATCAGGTTTTCAAGATCGAAAAACATACCCACAGCTATCCGCATTGCTGGCGTACCGACAAACCGGTGCTCTACTATCCGCTGGACAGCTGGTTCATCAAATCAACCGCTTGCCGCGAACGCATGATGGAGCTCAACGAAACCATTCAGTGGAAACCGACCTCCACCGGTACGGGACGCTTTGGCAAATGGCTGGAAAACCTCAACGACTGGAACCTTTCCCGCAGCCGCTATTGGGGTACGCCGTTGCCCATCTGGCGGACGGAAGACGGCATGGAAGAGATTTGCATCGGTTCCGTTGCCGAATTGCATGCGGAAATCGAGAAGTCGGTGAACTATGGACTAATGAGCAGCAACCTACTGGGCGATTTCCAGCCGGGTGTTTATACCAAGGACAATTACGACAAGATCGACTTGCACCGCCCCTACATGGATGATGTGATTTTGCTTTCTCCGACCGGAAAACCCATGAAGCGCGAACTGGACCTCATCGACGTTTGGTTCGACTCAGGCGCCATGCCCTACGCACAAATCCATTATCCGTTCGAAAACAAGGATGCTTTCGACAAGGGTGAAAATTTTCCCGCCGATTTCATAGCCGAAGGCGTGGATCAGACCCGCGGGTGGTTCTTCACCCTGCATGCCATTGCAACCATGGTGTTCGATACCGTTTCGTTTAAGAACGTGGTATCCAATGGATTGGTTTTAGATAAGAATGGCAACAAGATGTCCAAACGCCTAGGCAACGCCGTGGATCCGTTCTCGACCATCAATAAATACGGTTCTGACCCGTTGCGCTGGTACATGATCACCAACGCCTCACCCTGGGACAATTTGAAATTTGATACCGAAGGAATCGAAGAAGTGCGTCGCAAATTCTTCGGAACACTTTACAATACCTATTCGTTCTTCTCCCTTTACGCCAACGTCGACGGTTTTACGGATGAGCAAGCAGCGATCCCTTTTGAGAAACGTCCAGAAATTGACCGATGGATCTTGTCTCAACTGAACAGCCTGATCAAGGAAGTGGACGATTGCTATTTCAATTACGAACCGACCCGTGCCGGACGTGCCATCAGCGATTTCGTCAGTGAAAACCTGAGCAACTGGTACGTACGCCTCAATCGCAAACGCTTCTGGGGTGGCGAATTCACCGAAGACAAACTGTCTGCCTATCAGACACTTTACACTTGTTTGGAAACGGTTTCCCGCCTCATGGCACCCATCGCACCGTTTTATGCCGACCAACTTTTCTGCGACCTGAACGCGGTGACGGGTAAGGATGCTTCGGAATCCGTGCATCTGGCTGATTTCCCGAAATACGACGAAGCGATGATCGATACCAAGTTGGAAACCCGCATGCAGCTGGCTCAGCAGATTTCCTCCATGGTTTTGGCCCTGCGTCGCAAGGTGAGCATCAAAGTGCGTCAACCGCTCTCCGCCATCATGGTTCCGGCTGTCGATGCCGAACAAAAAGAACAGATTGAAGCCATCAGCTCCCTGATATTGAGCGAAGTAAATGTCAAGTCTCTGAATTTTGTGGACAACACGGCAGGCATTCTGGTGAAACGCATCAAACCCGACTTCAAGAAATTGGGCCCGAAATGTGGCAAACAGATGAAGCAAGTTGCTGCCTTACTGACCGATTTGTCCCAGGAAGCCATCGCCGAATTCGAAGCAAAAAACCAGTACCTATTGCTGGTCGACGGTTCTGAAATCTTGGTGGAAACCTCCGATGTTGAAATCCTTTCTGAGGACATTCCAGGTTGGCTGGTGGCCAATGAGGGTCGCCTGACGGTGGCGCTTGACATCACCCTCACCGAGGAACTCAAACAAGAAGGTTTGGCGCGTGAGCTGGTAAATCGCATTCAGAATTTGCGAAAGTCCAACGGTTTTGAGATAACCGATAAGATAAGTATACAATTAACAGAAAATGAGGAAGTTAAGTCTATTATGAACGATTGGTCCACTTACATTATGACGCAAACGCTGGCCGGAAAATTCGAGCTTTCAGCTACCGTTAAGAATGGCACTGCCCTCGATTTGGAGGAAATGGATTTATTTATCAACATTCAAAAAATCGGTTGAAAATTTTGACCGTTTCGGTTGGTGTTGCTATGCTATTTACCTATATTCGCAGATTATTTTTTTAAACAGTTTCGATTACAATCAACTTTACCAGAAAACCAGAATTATATGTCAGACAAAATCAGATATTCCGATGCGGAACTAGAAGAATTCCGTCAAATCATTGAAGTCAAATTGGAAAAGGCCAGAGAGGATTACGAGCAACTAAAGGCAAGTGTCACCAACATGGACGGTAACGACGTCATGGATACATCGCCCACGTTCAAGGTATTCGAAGAAGGTGCCAATACGATGCTCAAGGAAGAAACCGGCCGTATGGCTCAGCGTCAAATGAAGTTCATCCAGCACTTGGAAGCAGCGATTGTACGAATTGAAAATAAAACCTATGGAATCTGCCGCGAAACCGGTCTGTTGATTCCCAAGGAACGTCTTCGTGCCGTTCCGCATGCTACCCTTTCTATTGAAGCTAAGGAGCGGAAATAAGATGCCGAAACTTTCAAGAGGCTGGGCGGTCTCGCTGATCATTTTTCTGGTTTTGCTGGCAGATCAGTGGCTAAAGATTTGGGTGAAAACCCACATGGTGATGCACGACAGTATCCGTATAACCGATTGGTTTTACATCTTTTTTACGGAAAACAACGGCATGGCTTTTGGCATTGAACTTTTTGACAAGTTATTCCTGACTCTTTTTCGCATTGCCGCTGTTGCGGGGTTGTTCTGGTATGTTTCCAGAATCATCGGCAAACAGAATACCCGTACCGGCTATCTGGTTTGCATTTCCCTTATCATAGCCGGTGCCATGGGGAATATCATCGACTGTTTGTTTTACGGATTGGTATTTGACCACAGTTTTGGACAATTGGCCACGTTTTTGCCTGCTGGGGGTGGCTACAGCTCGTTTTTTTACGGAAAAGTGGTCGATATGTTTTATTTCCCGTTGATCGATTCACATTGGCCCACTTGGATGCCTTTTGTAGGTGGTGATCCGTTCATTTTTTTCAGACCCATCTTCAATATTGCCGATTCATCCATTTCTGTAGGCATCTTTATCCTTTTACTGTTTTACCGCAAAGATTTGTCGGAAGTTTCCACCTCCAAAGTCCTTCCGGAAGCACCCGAAAACCCATGATTCGCCTTCCCAAAATCAGGCTGATCTTTGGGTGTTGTCTGCTGTTGGTTCTTTTCAGTTCATGCAGGCCCAGGGGAGTCCTTTCCCGTAAGGAAATGGTCGACGTACTGTTTGACATCCATCTTACTGAAGCTGCTGTCAGTGGCGTCTCCGAGCCTATCCCTGAGGAATGGACCCGAGGTCTGGATACGGAGTACTTCAGGGATATGGCCTACCGTTCCGTTTTACGCAAGCATCATTTGTCTCAGGAGGAATTTTATACGTCTGTTTCCTGGTACAGCAAACACATGAACCTGTATGAAAAGGTCTATGCGGACGTTCAACAGAAAATGGACGATTTCAAAACGGCCGTGGATCAAGGTTCGTTTGATCAAATCCGTTCCATGACCAAGTATGGAGTGGACACCTCGAAAATTCGTGCGTTGTATACTTTTGGTATGTTTCGTCGAGACACGATTCCTGTCCGCCGATTGTATTTGACTGCCGATTCATTGCCTTCCAATACCAAATGGCTTACCAATCAATGGTTGTATCGGATTGCTAAGGACACGGTACGTGTAAATCTCTTTCCACAGCTGTCCATCCATTCAGTGTTCAATACGTCCAATCCGGATACATTAAAAATGAAGGCCGATTCGATCCTCCGGCAAAATGCAAATCAGTTTGTGCCTGGCGCTCGTCCTGAAGTCTTGGCGCCTGGAACTCGTCGCTTGCCCACCCGGAATTTCAGGGAGGTTCCTAAAAGCGAGCAAATTCGCAAACGATTCCAGCAAAGAGCATTGGAGCAAGAGCGCTTAAAAAGCAAGGAAACCGATCGTGAGCGGAAAATTCGGGAGGCCAACCAAAAGGCAGAACCGAATCACTGGAAGTAAAATCAGCTGTTTTGCAGTGCCCTTCTGCGGAATTCGGAACAAACGATGGCAGTTGCCATAGAAACGTTTAAGGATTCCGATCCGGTTTCTCCTACCGGATAATCCGGAATGAACAATTTGTCGGTGATGCATTTTTCGACAGCTTGAGAAATTCCGTTTCCTTCATTTCCCATTACGATGATGCCTTCGTTCTGAAGTTCAGCCTCATACAGGATTTTACCCTCCAGAAATGTACCGTAGATGGGTAGTTTGACCAATTCCAGAAAGGTTGATAATTCGACGTATTGAATTCGAATCCGTCCGATGGCACCCATGGTGGCCTGTACTGTTTTTGGATTATACGCATCTACCGTTCCAACGGAGCAAAGTACGTTCCGAATTCCAAACCAGTCGGCTATGCGTAGGATGGTTCCCAGGTTGCCTGGATCTTGGACATTGTCCAGTGCCAGACTGAGGCTTCCTTCGAGTAGATCGGCTGTCAATTTATACGAGGGTATTTCAAAAACAGCCAATACTTCCTGTGGGTTTTTCAGCAAGCTTGCCTTCTTGATCTCATCATGAGTGGCTTCCACTAGATCCGCGGCTCGTATGCCAGGGTGAGCGGCAAGCCATTCGGGCGTTGCAGCAAGGAAACGGCAGGGTAGGAGCTCCAGCAGGTCGGTGCAGCATTTGCTGCCTTCGGCCAAAAACAAACCCTGTTCCTGCCTGAACTTTTTCTGTTCCAAGGATCGAATCCATTTTTGTTTGGCCTGACTAAGCATGTGGTTGGTTTTGCGGACAAAACTACAAAAGAAAAACCGTACAGGGAAATTTGTCATCTGTCGTTTGTCAACTTTGACGGGAAAATGTACATTTGTATAAATTAACCTTGCATTAAATGCGCAGACCTGTCCTGCTTCTTTCACTACTGACGTTGTTCCTGCTTTCAGCATGCAATACATTCAAGTACGTGCCCAAGGATCAGTATTTGCTGCACTCGGTCAAATTGGTTCAAAAAGACATGCTGCCATCGGATGTCAATTACAACATTTATCTGCATCAAGTTCCCAACGAGCGATTTCTGAATTTTCTGGACATGAACCTGGCGATCTATAATTTGTCTGGCAGGGATACCAGCAAATGGATCAATAGGATGCTTCGGAAAATTGGTGAAGAGCCGGTCATTTTTGACCCTACTAAAAATGAACGATCCAGATCGACGCTGGAAAATCTGATGGTTAATCAGGGTTATTTCAATGCCATCGTGCAGGAAGACGTGCAATTCAAAAAGCGCAGGGCTTATGTGACCATTTCAATGAACGGAAATTCGCCTTATACCATCAACAAATTCGAATTCGTTTCGGAAGGTGACAGCCTTGACCGCTGTATAGAAAAGGCTATGAAAAATACTGAAGTCCGATCCGGGATGCTTTTGAGCAGTGAAAAATTGGACGAGGAACGAAGCCGATTGGTCAAACAGTTGCAAGAAATAGGGTATTACGGCATTCAAAAAGATAATTTCTATTATCGGGTGGACAGTACGTTGGGAAACAGTACGGCGAATGTCTCGCTGATGTTGAAGCCTTTACTGCCGGATACAGCGATTAATCCTTTAACTGGAACTCGGATGCAAGATTTCAGTCATTCCGTATATCGGTTCAGAAATGTTTATTTCATGCTGGATGTGGATATGGCCAGTTTCAACAGACAATCGGCATCCGGTGTAAACGCAGGAGGCTCTTCCATTTTCAGCCTGACTGGGTATGATACCCTGACAACCAACGGATACAAGACGGTCTACAAGGATAAACCTTTTATTTCTCCAAGCGCATTGATTGCAAATTGTCGGATCGTGCCAGGACAAATTTTCGATGTAAATACGGTGAATCGAACGTATGCTCGACTCAACACGCTTCAGTACATGAAGTATGTGAACATTCGCTTTGCCGAAGTTCCATCTGCTGTAACGGATGAACGGTATTTGGATTGTTACATTGTTCTCTCGCAAAACCCGCTTCAGGGCATGGGTTTTGACATCGAAGGCACCAACACGGCCGGTGATTTCGGCATTGCTGGAAATGTCAGTTATACCCATCGCAATCTGTTCAATGGTTCGGAAATGTTCCAGACCAAATTCCGTGGTGCGTACGAAGCAGTCTCCGTCATGTCAAGCAATTACATTGAACTGGGTGGTGAAATCAACTTGACCTTGCCCGAATTCAAGGCGCCTTTCCTGAAATCCAGTTTCAAACAAAAAGTGGATGCTACAACGGAGTTTAGAACAGCGTATCAGTTGATGAGCAGATTCGAGTTTGACCGTACGGTTGCATCCATGGGTATGCGGTATAATTGGTCGCAACAGAAGCTGAGCCAATCTTTTGACTTGTTGGATCTCAGCTATACATATATGTCTCGAGTTAATCCTGATTTTCGAAACAAATACCTGAACGATACGTCGTACCTCAAATACAGTTACGAGGATCATTTCATTTTGCGTTCAGCGTATTCGTTTTCTTATTCCAGTGTGCCATTCGGTTCGGTAAGTCGTGATTATCATACCTGGAAAGGTAGCTTCGAGTCGGCCGGCAATTTGTTGTATGCTGGATATGCTTTGGCTGGTGCACCCAAAGATGCCAATGGTTTTTACAAGATTGGCAAGATTAATTTCAGCCAATACCTTCGCGGTGAACTGGAATTTGCCAAAAGTGTGACGCTCGATTCAAGAAGTCGTCTGGCATACAGGGCTGGAGTTGGTTTGGCTTATCCGTATGGCAATTCAACTATTCTGCCTTTCGAAAAACGTTTCTATTCAGGTGGTGCCAACTCGGTACGTGGTTGGGGTGTTCGCACGTTGGGACCGGGTTCGTATTCCAATCCGGGTACCCGAATCAATTTTATGAATCAATCCGGGGATATGAAGTTGGATTTGAGTGTTGAGTACCGTGGCACTCTTTTCTGGGTGGTCGAAGGCGCACTTTTTGCCGATGCCGGTAACATCTGGACCTTGAATTATTATAGTGGACAACCCGGTGGCCAATTCAAACTGAACAGTTTCTACAAACAACTGGCTGGTAGCGTCGGTGCCGGTATACGCTTGGCCTTTGACTACTTCTTGATTCGTGTGGATGCGGGGATGAAAGTATACGACCCGTCCTCTACACTGACCGACCACTGGCGCATACGCAGTATTGACAATTGGAATGATTTTGCCCTGCATTTTGCCGTGGGTTATCCTTTCTGATTTCAGAATTTTTTCCTTACCTTTGCCCCCGTTTTAAAAACATCCCTTTAGAAACCGTTTATATTAATTAGGGGTCCGGTAGCTCAGTTGGATAGAGCAACAGCCTTCTAAGCTGTGGGTCTTGAGTTCGAATCTCAACCGGATCACTTCAAAAAAACAGTAACGCACCTTTTGTGCTTTACTGTTTTTTTTTATTATTATGCTTGGACAAATAATAAAATTCATGAGTTATATAGTTTTAGAAGTTTTAATATTTAATTGATTTCTTTGTTTTATCTTGAAATAAAGTGATATTTGTGAATAGGATTCGAACATTCAATAAATTGTATCACATGATAAGCAAGAAACTCCAAATGCGCTTAGCAGTTTTTACATGGATGGTTTTCCTAGTAATCACATCTTGTCGTAACATTGCCGATATTCCAGTAGATCAGACGGATTTGTCCAATTTAATTGCACCTTCAGGCTTTAAATTTAGTACTCATAAAGAATTGAATGTTCGAATCAAAACGCTTGATAATGAGAACAAACCTGTTGCTAATATTCGGGTTGGTTTGTATACGGATTATCCCGATTCAATTGGGCGTCAGATTTACAGTGGAGTTACAGATGTGAATGGCTTATTGGACTTCAATTACCAAATGCCTGCCGAAACCGATTCGTTGGTGATAACAACCAATACAATAGGTTTCATCAATCAACAAAAAGTGAATGTTTCGGATGGTTCTTTGGATTGTACCTTAGGTGGGGGTTCCGGTGTCACTTTGCGCAGCGGAAAGGTTGAAGAATCCTTGTTTTCCCCAACAGTGGTTACTGCCTCAACAGTATATAAGGCACTGAGTACGTACAGCAGCTTAGGCGTTCCTCAATTAGCCTCACCAAACGATGTGGTGGATGCAACGATGCTGGCTGATATCAATTCGACATTGCCGGAAGCTGTTTCATTAAATACGACGCATCCTCTGTACTTAAGTACTTCAACAAGCTCAAATTTGAAAATAACCGAAGCGAGCAATGTTTGGGTAACGTTTATCCATGAGGGTACAACAGCAAAGAACGTTTTGGGATACTACAAGTACAAAACTTCCAATCCCCCAACATCTGCAAGTGCGATTGATTCCGTGTTTTTTGTTTTCCCGAATGTTTCCTATGCAGGTAGCAGTGGTGGTTTGTATTCAGGCAATAGAATGAATCTGGGGTCTTTTCCTGCCGGTACGGAAATTGGATGGCTGTTGATTGTAGATGGTTGGTATGGATCAACAATTAAAACATCCGGAAAAACAATCTACTATTCAAACCAAGCCTTTAATACAGAAACAACTGCTGCCCAGAAACAACATTCAGTGTTGTTGAATGACTTCGGACGTGGAAAATTTTTGATGGGATTTGAGGGTACAAAGCGAAACTTAACGTCTTGTGATCACGATTTCAATGATGCTGTATTCTACGTCACTGTAAATCCAGCCCGTGCAGTTGAGACTGCGAATATGCAGCGAATAACACCTTTAAAAATTGATGCGGATTTTGACGGCATTGCCGATCATGAAGATGCCTATCCGAATGATGCCAGCAAGGCATTCAACAATTTCTTTCCCTCGCAAAATGCGAATGGAACATTGTCCTTTGAAGATTTATGGCCCTCACAAGGAGACTATGATTTCAACGACATGGTGCTGGATTACAATTTTAATCAGGTAACAAATGCGCAGAACAAAGTTGTACAAATCATTGCAACAATAAAACTGAAAGCCATGGGTGCCAGTTACCACAGTAGTTTTGGCATACAGCTTCCTTTGGCTACGAACCAAATTTCCAGTGTAACGGGATGCAATCTGCAGGAGGAACTCATTGCTCTGAATCAAAATGGTACAGAGGCTGGTCAGAGTAAGGCAACAATCATTGCTTTTGACGATGGTTATAACGTTTTACCTTGGGCAAGTGGTTCGGCTAATGGTGGGGTGAATACGTTTACGGAAGACCCATATGTTACGCCACAACTATTAACTTTGACCATTAATCTTACGAATCCGATAACAATCAGTGACTTAGGAACTCCTCCTTACAATCCATTCATCATTATCAATGGCGAGAGAGGCAGAGAAGTGCATCTCATTGACCAAGCACCTACGGACTTGGTTGATCAATCGTTGCTGGGCACGTTTATGGACGATAGCAGACCCTCCAGTGGCAGGTATTATGTGACACCCAATAATTTGCCCTTTGCCATCAATATTTCGGAGGAGTTTGAATATCCCAAAGAAAAGGAAGGAATAGCGGAAGCGTATCTGAAATTTTTTCCTTGGGGTGAGGCAGGCGGTTCCACATTTAAAGATTGGCACAAGAATCTGGATGGCTACCGCAACAGTTCATCCATTTACAAACATTGAATGTTGAAGGTCCTCGCCGTTTTCGACGAGGACCTTTAACATTCAATCCATAACATGAGTTCGATGGATTTCAAGGGCATCACCGAAATAGACCAAACTACCTGTTTCTCCTCCAGGACAGGTAAAAACTTGGGAACGGTAATGTTGGTCAGTGATGCAGAAATCCGGTCCCGAAACAACATGTAAGGTATTCAAAGAATCGATAAGGCCAATTCCAGTCGCCTTTAGATAGGCCTCTTTTAGAGTCCACATTTTTAAATACGTTTTTTCGCAATTTTCATGTTTTAAAAAACGTTGTTCGTCTGGCGAAAAGGCATATTCCATCAATGCATGAATGTCTTTTCCAGGGACTTGATACTCCATGTCAACTCCACACTCACCGATCAAACTTAGTGCTATCAAGTACGATTTTTCGGTATGGCTTAGGTTGAAGTACACAGCATTCTGTAAAAAGGGTTTGCCTCGAAAATTTTTAGAAAGATCTTCATAACGTATATCCTTTTGAAGGTATACGGATAAAAAGGACTCCAAGAACTTGTGAGCCTGCAAGGGCTTACCATTTCCATGAAGCAGTACTATTTTACCATCTCGCAGTGCTTGCAAAGCAAGAGTGGACTCAAATGGTTGCCAAATTGTTGCAGTGAATTCAGCTTTTTTGTTCAATCTCATTGAGCCTATCAGTCAATAATTTAGCAAAGATCGCATCGTTGGGCGGGGCAAAAAGTGCCGAATGTTCCCCTGGAACGTTTTCAACCACCACACCCTTTTGGGCATACATGCTCCAACCGTAGGTTTTTGGTTCTTCGATGTAAAACATCTGCTTGCCGGCTCTGAACAAATCGACGGTCAAGGGCGCCGGTTTCAGAACATACTTGTTTAGAGCCGTGTCAATAACAACGGAGGCGTTGGTGCTCAGGTAGACGGGCTGTTCGCTCCCGTTGGCGGAAGGGGTATTGCCAGCCTTTTTCAAACCCAATCTGGAGGCATAGTAGAACAGCATGCCTCGGATGTTTTTGGTTTTTTGTTTGAGGAATTTAATTTTTCCTTCCATGGGTTCCCTTCCCAAGGCATAAAGGAAGAATGAGGGTTTACCGACCATTGCCTGTAAGCGGTGTTTCAACTTTGTCAAAGGAGGATGATTTTCACTGGCAAACGTGGTAACCGTGTCTATCACGCCCAAAAAGGCGACTTCTTGCCCCTGAGCGATGAGTTGCCGCCCCATTTCGTAGGCAATAAATCCGCCCAGTGAAAAGCCGAAAATGGCATATGGTCCTTGCGGTTGATTCTTACGTATTTCACTAATGTAATCGCTGGCCATTTCTTCGATGGTGGTGCTGAGTTCGCTTTGACCATCCAACCCTTTGGCTTGCATCGCATAAATGGGACGATCAGGGTCTAAATGGTTTCCAAGTGATTGATACAGAAGTACATTTAAACCTGCACCGTGAATGAGGTACAAGGGCATTTTGCTTCCTTTCGGCCGAATGGGTACCAAACATTTCCATAAATTGTCGGTATTCTTTGACTCAAGAATCTCCGCCATGGAACGTGGAGTAGGGCAGGAAATAAGTGCCGAAAGTGGGAGATGGGCTCCCAATTCTTTTTTAAGAGTGGCCATCAATCGAACAGCTCGAAGGGAATGCCCACCGTTTTCGAAGAAATCGTCGTCTACAGTCAAGGTTTCGTCTTCCAAAATCTCACGCCAAAGCTTTGTCAAGGACTCCTGAAGGGGTGTCAATAATTCTGATGTTTTCGTAGCAGTTTCCTTCTTTTTTGATGGTGCTGTCAAGCTCAGTAGAAACCGCTTGTCAATCTTGCCATTCGGAGTCATCGGAATTTCCGAAACTTCGATGAAATGATCGGGAACCATGTAATTCGGAAGAATTTGGTAGCATTCAGTTTTTAAGGTAGTTAATCTGTCTTTCTGATCACTTAGAGGTACAATGTATGCGACCAAGTGTTTCTCACCCCGTTCATTGGCTTTTCCAAGCACTACCGCTTGGCTAATACCACCCAATTGCATGATTTGATTTTCGATTTCACCGGGTTCCACTCGAAAACCACGGATTTTAAGTTGACCGTCCGCACGACCGATGTAATGAATTTCTCCGATATTGTCGCTAAAAACCAAGTCCCCTGTGCAATAACAACGTTCAGTACCGGTGGGCAGCTCTACGTGAATGAACACTTTATTTTGAACATCTTCACGGTTTAAATAACCGTCGGCCACGGCTGGTCCTGCGATGAGCAATTCCCCAGGCAAATAAGCAGGAAGTAGTTTGTGGTGTTTATCCGTTATGTAGACGCTGTATCCAGGAAGTGGTCGACCTATGGGCACCGTATTTTCTATAACGAAGTCGTTCGTTATTTCAAAAACGGTGGCTACCACGGTTGCTTCCGTCGGACCATAGGTATTGAACAAGCGGCATGCACTTGATGGATGTTGTTTCCAGGTTTCGAAATCGGAATTGCTAACTGCTTCACCACCAATAAGAACGGCACGAAGCGATTTTGGAATCGGCCCATCTAATGATGCTGCCAATACTTGACGCCAAAAAGCCGTTGGGAAATCCCATACAGTAATTTCATGCTGAATGCTGAATTGGATAAGCACCTCAGGATCAAGCATTTCTTCGTTTCGGATAAACAAGCTGCCTCCGGTACATAGGGTGCAAAAAACTTCCTCGATGCTGGCATCAAAACCCAAATTGGAGAATTGAAGCACGCGGTCTGCTGCGGTAAATCCATAGGTACCAGCTGCTGCCGAAACAAAACTCGTCAGCGCACGATGCGAAATCCGTACTCCTTTAGGTACACCGGTCGAACCGCTGGTATAAATCAAATAGGCCAAATCGGAAGGTTCAGTTTGAAGGTTAATTGCCTCTTCTTTTGGTAATGTATTGTAAATAAGAGTTATATCTTTAGGGAAGACTTCGGCAAAAGAATCATCGGTCACCACCAAAAGCGCTTGGGAATCGTCCAGAATAAATTTTTTCCTGTCATCCGGCATGGTGGAGTCGATGGGTAAAAAGGCAGCCCTGCACCGTAAAGCAGCCCATTGAGTCACGAAGAAGGCATACGACCTTGGCAAGCAGAGCATGACCACGTCACCGGGTTTCACTTCCTTTTGTACAAGCAAAGTAGCCATTTTTAAAGTGTCTTGACGAAACTCGGAATAGGAATGACTGTCCAGTCCAACTTGAATGGCTGTTTTTTCACCAAACGAAAGGGCGACCCGATCAAAGGCTTCCAAAATGGATGGAACATCTAAAATTGGTCCAGCCGGTTGATTGATGTTGGATATCAATTGATCCGTTTGAATGGTATCCAGCAGAGGTAATTCGTACAACAAAGCCTCTGGATGTTCTAAAAAACGGGTTATAAAGTTCTTTAGACTTTCCAAAAAGTGCTCGGCGCCTTGCTCATAACCTGAATCTGGAAGTGAGATTTCCATGCGGTCGAGTGCAACTGAAAGATAGATGCTACGGTCATTCATTTCCATTTCGGTAGGCAATTCGCTGCAAAGAACCATCGAGTAGGCTTCTTCTGCCACTGCCTTTAAAGCCGTGTAACGCAAAGGCATATCGACGGTGTAGGTGCCAGATTGCAGGATGGTTTTCAATTTCTTCAAACAATCCATAACGAGGGCATCCGTAGCTTTCTCTTCCGAATGGAATAGATTAAGAGGCAACTCTCCTTTGAAAAGGGAGAAAAAGCCGTTCAATTTCTCCGTTAAGCCAGCCGGAATAAACCCAAGGGTTCCAGTCAATTGGTCGTTTACTCGGAGCATGAATACAGCGATCAAGGCGGTTGCCACCAGCATTGGCTCTTCGTTTGGATCATACTTCAGCGATTTTTCGCTAAAATGAATCAAAAGCTCTTTTCGAACACGTGTTTTGATTGTGGAGCGATTTCGGGCAAATGGATACGGCAAAATTTCCAAGTTACTCAGCTCTTGCTTCCAGAAGAATTCCTGTTTGCAGAGTTCAGAAAACAGAAGGTCAATCTTTTCCGTTTCCAAAGGCTGTGTCAACAGTTGGCCGTTCGTAAATCCTTGTTTTCGAAGCACTTCCTCGAAATTCACTTTTTTGTTGAAGCGGTCATAAAGAACTTCTGGTACGACCAAGCCATCCGTTGCATTGAACCCCGACAATTTATCCTCCTGAACGATGCTCCCTGGTTTGGAAACAGGTCGGGTTTCCAAACTGTATTTTCCCACTGTAAAGTATTCTGTACCAATGTACAAATGCGGCAATAAAAACTCGTTGTCGTTGTTGGGTCCGTAAGTTGTCACACTCTGAAGCCGTTCTAAACCCTCTATCGTGCTTTCGGCCGAAATAAGACCCAGGTGGTCGGGGCGTGTCATAAGTGGGAAGTAGGAGCGCTCACTCGTGTCCTGTGGCTTACGACTAACCGTGCCGTTTCTGATTTTCTCTACCAAACGTTCAAAACTAAGCAAAGCGGCAGCAAAACATTTCATATTCACGGACCATATGGGTTCCAAGTGCTCTATTTCAATGAACTCTTGCTCCAAAATGTCACCAGTATCGATTCCTTCGTCGAGGATGTGCCAACTGACCGCATGCGTTTTTTCCTGATGCAGGAGCGCCCAATTGGGTGCATACATGCCGGCATACTTGGGTAGTGGAGAGTCGTGGTAATTGATAACCAGCGATTTGGCCTTGGCTATGAACGCTGGCTTGAGAATGATGCCGTTGTTGATGCTGAATATATAATCTGGCTGAACCGATTCGTCCAATTGAGAGGTATATCTATGAACTGGGAACAAATAATTAGAAGACTGCTTTCGAAGCTCGTCGTCTCTGGTTATGAATGCCACTATCTCAAAACCTTTTTTCTGGAGGATATCCATGCATTGAATGGGCAGTGGACCTTCACCGAGTAGGACGCATGTTTTTTCTATCATAATAGGTCTTTTTAACTAACTGATTTTGATAAACTTTCCTGATTGAACGGTCCCTCCGGACACCAGCGAATACAAATAGATACCCGATGGTAGATTGTTTACCTGAATTTTTATTTCCTGGTTCCTCCCCGGATTATAGGTTTGTTGCGTTTTAAATAAGAAGAAGCCGGATTGATCGTAAACCAACAATGAAACGTTCGATGCAAAATAACTGTCGAATCGTATGGTCAATTGACTCTTAACCGGATTGGGGAAAGCCATAGGTTTTTTCAACAGATCGGAATCATTTTTGTGGTCAAATTCAAAAGCCCCGATATCAGCCGTTTCGCCATTGGGTCGGATTGAATTACTGTAATCGAAGTTGATGCCCATTCGGTTCGAATAAGCAGCATCAATTAGAGGTGAACCCTCTGAAGGTTTATAATCGATCAAGGATATTCCAGCACTGGTGATGTCACGGGACTTAAAATTATTTTTAAGCAGCACACTGGAGTTTTCATCCGGTATCATGATGTACGCATCATCACCGGTGTGGTTGGTATTGTCGTTCTCGTAATAATCGTAGCCACCTGGATTGAGTATCAGATTGGAGGCTATGACACTGTTCTTGCTTACAATGCTTTGGAAACGAATTCCGTCCATTTTTGGATTGATGATGTTGTTGAAAAGGATGTGGACGGAAGAGTCTGTTTCGACCGTAATATCGGATACGTAAATGCCGTGTACCCGAACGGTAGAATCCAAAGGTTGGAAGGAACGACCTGCATCGACGATGATGTTGTTGAAAATTCGATAACCGCCCAGCCCGTGACTTTCGATTCCAGAACCCTTGCCTTGTCCGATGTAGTTGTTGTAACAATCACATTTGGATCCCCCTCCGAGCATTATGCCTGACATTTGTGAAAAGTAACCTTCCTGGCTGTCGTGCAAAATCAAGTTTCCATAAATCTGACAATTCTTCGATGCCGAACTGACTTGAATGCCGTCCCAGGCGGTAAATTCGACAATGTTGTTGTAAATACGTACCCCATCCAGCAAGGATGGTAGTAACAGTGTGTCCTTTCCGTTGCAGTTTTCAGTTGTACCAAAATAGTTGGTATTCCCAATATACATGCCCTCGTTTCCTACCCTGGCGATGTGGTTATCGTGAATAATGGTGTTGAATTGTGTGAATTTGTCACGTGTGGAGGGTGTGTTGCAGTTTGGATCAGTTTTGGCGTAAATACCACCCAACAAGGTGTTTTCGATGGAAACGTGATCTATTTCGAAATCCGAACAAAGGTCGTTGATGCCGATGCCAGCACCTCCAGCCACGCGTTCAATCCGAATGCCGTAGAAGTCTGCCTCACTGCCTTGACCAGTCAGCCTAAAATATCGACTTTCTCGTATGGAGATGCCATAATAACTGTCTGTGTTGATTCTTACGATGCCTCCTTTGTTGATGATAATGATTGGTTTGGTGGCCGAACCGTTCAAGTGAATGAGCAACAGATTTGACCGCAGCCCTGACTTCAAAAGCAAGGTATCACCCGGCAGAATTCCATTGAAGGGAGATGATGTGCCGTCCACCACCAAAATGGAATTGTCTACCAGGTAACTTTTATTTTCACCTGCTAACATGCGACTTGAAACCATCACTGAAAAGAGTAACAGAAAAAAAAGGATGCATTTATTTTTTTTGAAGGACATAATTATTAATTGCTTCTAGCCACGTTTTGCTCGTTCCCAATTGACGGATTGGCTACGTTTGATGTACCGTATGAAACCGAGAAAAACGGATAAGTTCATGATGAAAAAATAATAAGGCACAAAAAGTGCTTTGACCCGAATGGCCTTGTTTTCTAAATACCAACCCAATAGAGCGGACAAATAGAAAACGATTTGTAAGAAAAATAACGTACTGAATAACCCGAAACTGAAGAATCCTTCGTTTAGTGCCAAGCTCAAATTGATGGGTAGAAGCAGCAACAGGGACAAAGGTGCCAACGACCAACGGAGTACCCGGTGTGAAATGTACTGAAATGAAAGCGTACCGTATTTAAAGAAGTTCAACAAGGATTTCAAACGAACGATGGACTGAATGCCACCTGCTGAAATGCGGATTTTCCGTTTCAGCTCTTCCTTTACATTGGCCGAAGCCGTTTCAATAGCGTATGCATCAGGGTCATATTGAATCACATAGCCTGCTTGAGCGGTTCGAAGGGAGATGATGAAGTCATCCAACAAGGTGTCACCTTCCACTTCATGGTAGAGTTCGGTTCTAATGGCGAAAAGTTCGCCTGCCGCACCGACTACCGAATAGAGTTCGGCATCCCATTTTTTGAGGGTGGACTCGTACTTCCAATACAAACCCTCACCAGCTCCTGCTGCTGCGTCTTTGTCTTTGCTGAAAATCCTTTTTTCACCGGAAACGCAACCAACTTTGGGGTTGTCGAACATCCGAACGATGCGTCGGATGGATTCCTTGCCCAGCATGGTATTGGCATCACAGAACACAACGATGGGGGTGGTCACCAGTTTGACGCCACGGTTCATGGCGGCAATTTTTCCCCTGCGTTCGGGTTGGTGGTGGACAACTACACCTGGGTATTCCAATAGGAGCTCTGGCGTTCCGTCGTCTGAACCATCGGTCACCCAAACGATCTTTAATTTATCTGCAGGATATTCCAATTCTTTGCTGTTCAGCATCTTTGCTGCAACGAAATCTTTTTCGTTGAAAGCGGTGATAAAGAGGGTCACATCCGGTTCGGAAGCTGGATAGGTCGGTTTGACTTTGCCTTTCTCCATCAAACGTTTGATTCGTATGAGAACGAACAACAAGATGCCATAACCGATGTAGGCATAGAAAATGATGAATAGCAAGAGCCAGAAAAGCAGTTGTAGTGTATTCATGATTGTTCGTTTTATTGGTTCACTCGTTCCCAGTGTCCGGTTTGTGCACTATAAGTCTTGATAACGCGGGCAGGGTTACCAACTACAACGCTGTAATCGGGTACATCTTTAGTGACAACACTGCCACCGGCTACGACACAATGTTTGCCGATGGTCACACCAGCCGAAACAAAGACATTGGCTCCAACCCAAGTCTCGTCGTGGATACAAATTGGCTTTGTGGTAACGCCCTGTTGATTAATGGGTTTACTGATGTCCTCATAACTGTGGTTCAGACCGCTCATGACTACGTTTTGGGCAATTCGAACATCGTTCCCAATATCAACTGGACCAATCAAAACCGTTCCAAGCCCGATGCGGGCCCGATCACCGATGTGAATGGCACCCACACCATTATTGACCGTGCAAAAATCTTCAATGGTGGAGTCATCGCCCAAGTAGAAAGGGTTGAAAGGCATTATATCCATACGGGTGCGTCTGCAGATTCGAGCGTGCTTCCCCTTGTGATGTACGAAGGGGTTGACAAAACACTGTACCCATAATCGCGGACGAGATTGGTTTTTGGGCATCAACAACCACAGAGTCAGCTTTTTGAGCTTGGGGTTGGATTTTATGCGGCTGATTAGGTTGGACATGTTGCTTTAATTTTTTGTTCCATATACTCATAAATGGCAAGTACATTGTTTTCCCAGGAATGTGCCTTGGCAAAACGTTCTCGAGCTGCTTCCAGCTCTGGTGAATTTTCAGATAATGCAATGTCGATGAACCGTACGAATTCGTCGGGATCGGTGGCTTGATACGTGTGATCGGTAAAGATGGACATGGCTTCGGTTTTAGTAGCGACGGTCGGCTTACCCAACGACAGGTATTCATCGATTTTCCTTGGGTAATTACCACGTGTCACTTCGTTCAATTTCTGTGGATTGATGGCCACGTCGAAACTGTTAATATATGCTGGAAGCTCATCAGGGAGTTTGTTGCCCAAGAAGTGCACGTTTGTAAGCTGGTGCAGCGCACTGTTTTGGAATTCCGAATCTTCTGGACCGATTAGCACCAAACTCCATTCAGGTTTCGAACGGGCGATGTTCAATAGGATGTCCAAATCCAAACGGAGGTTGTACAATGCTCCAGTATAGCCGATAATGGGCTTGGTGATGGTAGCCAGGTCCTTAGGTAGGGTGGGCAGTTTGTTTCTGTCGTACAGACTGAGGTCACAACCTTGACCGACATAAAAACTAGCAGGATTGTTTTTGGCCGCCAGCATGGCTAGGTAGGTGGAATTGGCACAAACCAGATCCGATTTGGCCATCAGTGCCGGTTCGAAAGCGTAGCCGTGTTTTTGCCAAAAGTCCACAGCCAGCAGGTTATCACGAGTATAATAACATTGTAGGGCAGGCTTTAACAATTCCTTCAGGTGAAAACTGCGAAACATGTCGCTATCGATAAATAGGATGTAATCGTTAAATCCAAGCTGCTTGACCGCCCTCTTGATACGTTTGGCATAACGCTGGTTGTTGATTCGGTTGAGCAGCTTGAAAAGAGGTTTGAAAGGCAGCCCGTTAATCGATTCCAGTATGGTCTTTGGAAAAAGTGTCCAGAGGTTCTCCTCGATTTTTACGATTTCATTTGCTTTCGATTTGAGCATGTCCACGCGCTTTTTGACCAAGGGATTGCCTTTGTTCCTCCACATGCTCAAGCGGTCGAGTGGTGCGTTCACATACATAACCCGATTGTTCTTGGCGAACTCTTGGGCGATGTTCTTGCAATTGCTCCCGATCTCAATGTCCCAAGATTGAATGCCCGTTATGATGATGTCGCGGTTGGTAATCATTTGCTTCCGATTTCCAGGTAGATGTTGCGTACTTGCTCCGCCATGGCTTTCCAAGAGAATTTGGCGGCTTGAGCGTAGCCCTTTTTGATAAGATCATCTCTAAGTGTTTGATCTGTAGTCAGTCGAATCATGGCTGCCGTAATTTCCTCCGGCTTGAAGGGGTCTGCCAGCAGAGCGCCATCTCCTGCTACCTCTGGCATGGACGAAGTCGTTGAGGTGATGACAGGCGCACCACAAGCCATGGCTTCCAACATGGGAATGCCGAAACTTTCGCGCAGCGAGGTGTATAAAAATAGAGTGCACAGGCTGTAAATGGCTGGGAGATCGGTGTTTGCGACATAACCGGTCAACAAGATATGTTGCCGAAGCTCTGAATCCCCGATTTCGGTCAGCAACTGATTGAGCTCGCCTGCTTCGTAGTCCAACATGACCAGGGGAACATTGGAGCCGGTTTGCTTCCGAAAATCCGAAAAGGCTTGGAGGGTTCCCTTGGTATTTTTCTTGGGGTCAGTGTTTCCCAGAAAGAAAAAGAACTGGTCAGGTAATTCGTATTTTTCTTGTACACGTTTCAGCTCCTTTTTATCTGTGATTGGTTTAAAGTGCTCACTAACACCGTTATATACGGCGGTTAGACGATTATCACCTTTCATTCCAAAAAAATCTGCGATTCGATTTTTTTCAAAGTGGGAGACGGTGATGATTTTTTGACTACGTTTTACAACAGCTGGAATGAACAATCTGCGATATACATTTCCGAATTTCTGGTACAAAGAGCCCTTGCCCTTAAGAATCTGCAAGTAGCTGCTTTCCATGTAGATGATGTCGTGCAACGTTACAACCAAGGGTATTTTTGTCCAGATCGGCGCGGTGTTGCTGGTGCAATGCAGCAAATCACAACCTTCTTTACGGGCAGCTTTAGGAAGCGCAAATTGTTCCCAAAGTGGGTAAACCCCACCTTCCAGCCGGACAATCTTGAAATTGGATGTTTCTTGAAGTACGGTATCGTCCACATCGGGTTTTATAAAAACCACATACTTATTTTCCAAATCAATGCTTTGGAGGTTTCGAACCAATTCCAGCGCAACCATGTCCATACCGTGTTTTTTTGCACGAAACAAACGTTGTCCTTCGATGCCTATGATCATGACGGTTTCTTTTTAGATTGTACGGATGAATGTTGTGTATGGATGAACTGTTTGTTCGCCCCCTTGATTTTGAATAATGACCCCAGCATGAGGAACATACCCTTCGGTAGGGAGGACATTGCTTTCAAGGTGGATTTGTTCCAGAAGGAGGTGGGCACGGAAAATAGGAAAGTCATGGTACACGCACCAGCCAAGGCTAACCAAGCCATGCTTAACAAGGCTGAGCTGTTTGTGACAACATTGAAGATGATGAAAACAAAGGCCAGTAGGAAGTCCGCACCAAGCAGAAGTACCCTTGGTGGTTGGATGAATTGCAATGCCTTGTCAAAATAGTCCACATTTCCTTTGGTGAACAAGGCCATCAGAGCTGATAGGAAATCCTTGGTAAAGTAATGGAATTGAGCCGATAACCAGCGTCTGCGTTGATTGCTGAACACTTCAGCCTTCTGAACCTTTTCGTCGTAAACCAATGCATCGTCCAGGTACTCAATGGTATAACCATTTTTCAACATGTGCAACTCAATTTCTTTGTCGAAGCCTCCAATGGCGGTCACTCCGGACATCATGTTTTTGAAAAAGCCGTATCGGAATGCCATGCCCGAACCGATGATGGCTGAGGACAAGCCCAAAACACGGTGCCCTTTGCGGAAAATGTGGTTGTTGATTTCTTCGCTGGCTGCATCCAGTACCGCCAAGGAAGTGTCTACGTTTTTGGCAGTCCGGTGTCCCTGTACGGCCATGAAGTCTTCCTCGAATGCGGCATTTACTTTGGTCAGGAAATCAGTGGCCATAACGTTGTCCGCATCTAATATGACGGCAATGTCGTACATCGTGTCCAGTTCGCCCATGGCTTTGTTCAAGGCTTTTGATTTGGTGCTTTTGTCGAAGCTCACTTCAATGACTTTAATGGGCAGCTTCTTCAAGGCTTCTATGGTGTCAGGTTGAAAGGAATCGGCAATAATGACCACATCGTATTGCTCGCTCGGATAATCCTGTTTTAGGGCTTCCTCTGCCACTTCCAAAATGACAGAGTCTTCTTTGTAACCAGGTATGAGAACGGCTATTTTGCGTAGTACAGGATGCGATGCATAATGCGATTGTTTGTAGAAAAGGCCGGCCAATGCAAAGATAAAAATGTAGGCGGTGGAAAGCCCCAGCAGGATCAATGCGCTGATTTGCAGGATTAAGTAACTATTCGTCATCAGTGTATTCATGTGCGTTGTTTTTACTTAGAGGACTGGGTGAACGTGGACTTCTTTCGAGAAGAGGTGTTTCAAATGCCAAGAAATGGCCTTGACATAAGCTTTTAAGTGTTCTTTTTGTCGTTTCAGCATAAAAACCAGTAGGTTTTTGGGTACGGAGATGAAAGTTTGAAAAAGCAGCGCAATCAAAAAGGTTAAACCATGAACGTTCCGACGCAAGTACATCCAACGGGATCGGTTCATCCAATAGGTTTTGAAGGGACTCATTTTCCCGACAGAGACCGACTCTTTATGGTATACCACCGAATTGTGTACGTACCAAAGGTTCCGACCCGAGGCACGAATACGGGCTCCCCAATCCAATTCTTCATAGTACAGAAAGTAGATTTCGGCCATCATTCCGACTTGATGAATCACATCCATAGGGATCAACATGGCTGCTCCATGAACGTAATAGGTTGGTACATCCTTGTCGTATTGGCCGTCATCCTTTTGTCCCCAGCCGAACCCGTGGCTACGAACGGTCCAAGGATTGATGGGCGCTTGGCCGGTGAACTGAATGGTGTCCGGATTGGACCAGTACTTGATCTTTGGACTGACAGCGCCAATTGCGACATCGGCCTCGCATTTGGCTACCAAAGCTTCCAAAAAATCTGGTTCCACTTCGGTGTCGTTGTTCAGCAACAGAACGTATTTGCCTTTTGCCTGCCGAATAGCTAAATTATTACCTCCAGCAAAACCTTTGTTATCAGTGCTTTGTATGAAAATTACCTCCGGAAACGACGCCGGGATGATACCCGGGTCGTCGTTGGGGGAGGCGTTGTCGACCACCATGATTTCCAAGTTCGGATACGTTACCATCCGAAGCGATGCCAAAAGGGCACAGGTCACCTCGGGGTGATCGTAATTGACAGTGATGATGGAAACCAGTGGATAGTCCATATGGGAAAGTTAGTGAAAAAATCAGGAATTTTTCTTTGCAGCCAATGCCTTCTCCCATTTCCAGGCCGAAAGCATCATTTCATCCAGCGATTTCTCGGCTTTCCAACCCAATTCATCGTTGGCAAAGGTCGTGTCCGCCCATGTTTGTTCCACATCGCCGGCGCGTCTTGGAACGATTTCATAGTTCAGTTTTTCGCCCGTCACTTTTTCGAAGGAATTGATGACTTGCAAAACTGAAAATCCGTTACCCGTTCCAAGATTGAAGATTTCTAGGTTTAACTTGCCTTTTTCGCTCATCATCCGTTCCACAGCAATGACGTGTGCTTTGGCTAAATCCACCACGTGGATGTAATCACGGACGGCCGAACCGTCGGGCGTGTTGTAATCGCCGCCAAATACGTTCAACTTGGCACGCAAGCCAATGGCAGTCTGTGTGATAAAGGGTACGAGGTTTTGAGGCACACCCAAGGGCAGTTCACCGATCAAGGCCGTTTCATGGGCGCCGATGGGATTGAAATAACGAAGTGCAATGGCGCGAATCGGGAGTTGCATGGTGGTAAACCTCAGAATTTCTTCACACATCTGTTTGGTATTTCCATAGGGTGACCATGCTTGCTTGATCGGTGCAGATTCAGTCACCGGAAGTTCGTCAGGTTGTCCATAAACCGTACAAGATGAGCTGAATACCAGGTTTTTAATACCTTGAACTTTCATGCCTTCCAGAATATTAAGCAGTGATCCGACATTGTTGCGGTAATATTCCAGTGGTTTTTGCATGGATTCTCCAACTGCTTTGAAAGCAGCGAAATGGATGATTCCGGAGATATCGTTGTTCCGTTTAAAGTAAGCAGCTGTTTTAGCTTCGTCGGAGAGATCGAATTGTTCGAATTGGGGTTTGATTCCGCTTATTTTGGTGATGTTGTCCAACACTTCAATGGAAGAATTGGATAAATCATCAACTATAAGCACTTCAAAACCTTTCAATTGCAATTCAACGACGGTGTGTGAACCGATGTAACCGGTTCCACCTGTTACCAGGATTTTTTTCATTTTTCGATAATTTTAGTAATAAATGTTTGTTTGTTATTTTCAGTGTCCAGGGCTTTGGCATTGCACATCAGGGCCATAGACGTATAAACTAAGATGGCAGTAGGCATGGTACCTAAAACCGCATTGCCGTAAGAGGCGACCATGACTCCAAACATGCCTGCTGTCAGTGCGGCCATTTTTTGTTTCAATTCGGGGTCACGAATGCGAAAAAGGATGAGCCAGGACGACTTGAAAAGTACATAAAAAAGAATGAACAAATGCAGTGCAAGTCCAATAATACCCTGTTCGGCCCAAATAAGTACATACCAACTGTCGGTGGCTACATTCGAAAGAAAAGCCTTTGGCAGAAACCGTTGCGCTTTTACACCTGCATGCCCGATGCCACCTCCCATTGGCCTTGACACCAGATAGGTGCTCAGCTTTTTTTGATTCTCCAGTCGTACCATCAGGGAGGCATCCTTGGGGTCGAAAGCGGTTCGCATCCTTCGAATCTGGTAGTTGCCTTGTCCGATGGTAGTGAATTTGAAAAACGAAAAAGTCAATGCCAGAAGAAGGAAACCGATGATCATCACGGTCTTGTTTTTTCGGAGGATGAAATACAACATCATACCTGCCAAGGGAATGCTGATGGCCCCACGCGTGCCGGAAATAAACAGGCCGATGATGCCCAGGACAGCAACCGTGAGGTAAAATAATTTCATACGTCTGCTCTTTTCGGTCAGAAAAAGAATACCAGCCACGACTGCCGAATAAGCCTGATTCGCACCAAACTGGCCTGCATCACTCATAAACGAAAAGATTCGCAATTTGCCGAAAATCATGTGGGTAACGGCTCCTCCGTGATCCAACCAGTATTTTTCCCATGGATCCAAACCGATGGTCATTTGCATCAGACCTTTTAGTGAAGCCAGTATGGAAAAAGTACCCCAAATTAGAAAAAATAGATCGAGTTTCTTTTTCGTATCGATTAAAAGCAATGCCAGCGGAATGGTCAACAACATGTAAAAAGAAATGCCTCGAACTCCGCCAATGTAGGCCGACATGCTGACCATTTCGGGATTGGCTATTTGCACGATGGAATATCCGAACCACAACACAGCCAAAAGGGTGATGTCCTTTAGAGCTGGTTTCCAGTTGATTCGTTCATAAAACTGGTTGAAAAAGAGACCGACATAAGTTAGTAGCAGTATGCCATCCATGCCCATTCCTACCGGTGCGCTGGTGAGGTACCTGCCCAATCCAAGCAACAGGAATCCGAAAATGACTGCCGTATAAAAACCGATGATGGGAAAGCGAAACAAAGCGGTCAGATAAACGAAACCCAAGGGTAACAAAACGAGCAAGAATCCAACGACCAAACCCATTCGGCTGATAAGCACCGTGGCAAGAACGGCCAAGACCACGACGGAAACAGCCAACAATGGCTTTCCCAAACGTGCGGAACCGGTGCTGCTTTCGAAGGGGTTGCTGGTCTTGATGAACATTACTTACTTTTTAAAGTGATCACGGATTTTTTGATAACCTCTTTTGTAAAAGTCGAAACCTTCGTTGAAAATGCCAGGGAGCTGCAGGTGCATTTCCCGATTCAGGTAATAATAACCCAAAAGAACGCCCAGCAAGGTGAAGAGGACAGAAGCAACCGCCACCATTTCCAACGAATGGAAGACAAAGATAGCGACTAAGTCACCGATGACATTGGCAACAACCATAAATAAAACTTTAATCAGGTTCTTGTCCGGATGATTCAAACTGTCCAGACCAATCCCCGTCATTCGATCGAGCGGTAACAACAAACCGTAAATGGAGAATATGCGCAAAATCGTTGCTGCATTGGCACCGGTTATCGGGTCAGTACCAACGTATTGGGCACCACCAAGAAGCAAAACTAGAAAATCTGCAAAAATAAAGACCATCGCACTCATCCCGATAAATAGATACGTCATGGCTCCGGAATAGGTGTTGAAAAGGCTTCTCCACTCGGCATTATCTTGCTGCATGCTTGCCTTGGACATTTTTGGAAAAGCTGTTGCTGCAAAACTCCGAAGCGGCAGTTGTTGCAACTCGGTCAGTTTCATGGGGATGCTGTAAAGTGCAACGCCAGCCGCACCCAATGGGCTTAAGCTGATGATCAACGTATCCGCATTGCGTAATAGGTTGGTTCCCAGTAGGGTAAAGGTGGTGTATTTCCCAAAGTCCAAAATGACTTTGTTGGTTCTTCGCGTGGATTTCCGAATGTATCTTAGCCCGTCCCAACCCTTGATCATGGAGAATATGGATGTGACCAAGTTCATGAACAAATAGGTCCATACCAGAACATCGAGTGACCAGTTGAAAAACAAGAAATTCACGACGAGAACAATAAAGAAACCGATGCTTTCAATGAATTTCAATAGAAAAAGTCTGTCAAATCGCAAATCAGCCTGCATGATTACCAATGCGGTATTGTAGGGCAAATTGATGAACGCCAATAGGGGGTACCATTGGAAAAACAATCGGTACCCCGCATGCGTGATGGGTTCTGGAAAAGCCAGCCAAATAACGTAAATCAGAGCGGCAATGACGACGGTTACGACCAATCCGATCAATCCGTTGGAACCGATGTAGCGAAGTCTGTCTTCCGGGTCGGATCCTGCCAAAAACCGGACAATGGCTGTATTGGTGATGCCAAATCGCAGCATTTCAATAAATGCACCCCCAGAAATAAACAACACCCATTCACCAAATACCTGAGTCGAAAACGAACGGGCCAACAGGGCGAATCCGACGATTCCGAAAAAGGAAATGGATAAATTCCCCGCCAAAGACAGAAAATTTGCTTCCCGAGTAATTGTTTTGAGACTTAATTTCATATGAATGCAATCAAATTTCCTCTTTGTTGAAGAACTGCATGCTGATTACGTTTTTTAGAAAGCGATGCAACAGACTTCTCCGTTTCGGCAATTCACCGAGAATATGCTCCATAACCGGAATTTCCACGCCATTCAGTACGAATGCGGGTTCCTTACCGGTGGTATTTTGCAGCTCTTTCACAATCCTTACATCGGCCGAAGTCCATACCCGATTGGCTCTGCATACTAAAACGACCTTGTCAGCTGCCGTAATAAGATTGACAGGCAAAGGATAATACAACAATGGAGGTATCTCAATCAGAACGAAATCAGGTTCAAACGGAAGCGATAGTCCATTGTTGGTCAATAACTCCTTGTAACTCTCTACGGAACAACATGACTGGTTCAGTTTGTAGGTGGCATATTCCTCTTTTCCAAGATACGTATATGGCTCATGCAAGAAGGAACTTCTATAATCCACCCTAGTATCTTCATAGCCAAACAATTTGCTTAAAATCGGGTATCTTTTATTCTTCCGAATTCGGTGTGCAGGCGGTCCAACCAATGAATTCTCATGAAACTCAGCCGAATCATAATTCAAATACAACACTTTCTTGCCCTGTTGAATCATCCGACGAGCCAGATTGCCTGCAAGTACAGTCTTACCTTCGTAATGCGTCGTACTAGAAATCAAGATGGTTTTGGTTGTGTGCGTATTGGTGCAATAATTGCTAAATAAGCCCATATTTTGCAGCGTCAATTCCAATAGTCGATTGGTTAAAAACTTGAAATTAAGCAATTTTGTTTTCAAGAATATTTTCGGAAACACACCCAAGTTGGTCAATTTTATTTTTTTTACAGCATTTGAAGGATGCTTCAGCGTGTTGTCAAAATACTCCAAAGCCAAAATCAGAACCAAAACGAACATGAAACCGAAAAAAGCGGCTACAACCACCAGCAATTTGCGTTTGGTTGGATTGGCAGTCAATGGGTAGTAGGGCTGATCGACTGCCTTCACACCAGTAGTGAATTCTGCATCTTGTGCCTTTAATTTAGCGTTGCCCAAGCCACGCAGCAATTCAATATATTCGTTTTCATTGATTGTGATCTCCCGTTCAATGCGTTTCATTTTGGCTCCTGCCGGTGCGTAAATGGCGTATTGTTTTTGAAACTCATTGATCCGTTCGTTTTGAACCCTCATGCCAGCCTTGGTGTCTTCGAAGATGATCACATTGTCAATCCATTCGGTCAATAATTTTTGCACTGGCAAACCTTCTGTAGTATTGTTGTAACCATACAAATCGTTGACGTTATCCTTGAGGCTCTCTTTCAACCGATCGGCTTCCGTTTTCATCCTTACCAGTTCCTTATTGCTCACCTTGTTACTAGCCTCTTTGGTTTCAGCCGAAGCAATTCTAGCATTGATTTCGGCCAATTTGTTTCTGTTTTGAACAATTTCTGAACTTTTAGGAATAACCTTATTTTGATTCTTCAGCTTTTCTTCGATGCGTTTGATGGATGCTTCCGTACCAGCCAGTTTGATGCGCATGTTGTTTAACTCACGATCCAAACTTTCTTTCTCGACAGCAACGGCCTTGCTTTGTTCATAGAAGTTGATGATGTTGTTTTCCTGATTGAACTGCAAGAGCGCATTTTCACTTTCTTTCAATCGCGCAGTCACTTTTGCCAATTCGTTTTCGAAATATTTGATGACGGCATCCGATCCGCTCACCTTGATTTTTTTATAATTTTTGATGCACGCATCCATAAACAAAGCCAAGGTCTGCTGACAAATGCCTGGATCGTCCGAATCGTAACGGAGACGCACCAAGTCACTGGACTCCATTCGGGTAACATCGATGGAGGATATTGCATCCAACGAATAATGTGGATGGTTGTAATTCAATAATTTATAGACAAAGTTGGTGTCGTTAGCCTCCATGCAGGCTTTCAGATTCAAAACAGTTTGTTCGTAGTCTTTTTTGTTTAAATACGACGGAAAGAGGGGCGTAAAGGCGGAGTCTGGTACTGAAGAATCGGTTCTCACCACCAGCCTTCGAATGTACTCAGGTGTGATGGCTTTCAATTCATTGTAGGATTTTGCGGCGATGAATTTTGGATCCGGTTGTGGCAACATCAGATGTTGTGCCAACAAACGGATGGCAACTTCCTGTTTGGTATCTCTGGATTTGGTGACGTTGATCAGGTTGTCGAACGAAGTGTTGGTCGCAAAGTAACTGAGGTTCATGCCCATACCAACACCCTCGCCGGATGCGATGCCAGTATAAATGGTCGTTTCTGACGTATAAGTGAACGATGGATTTCGCGTCAAAACTACGATTGTAAGGGCCATCAGAATTGGTGTCAAAACCAACAGTACACGATGTCTGTACAGGAGACGGATCAAGTCAATCATCTTCATAATTAATTGGTTTTTGAAAGATTGAACGTCATGCCACAAATAACTTCCAACAACTGATAAGAGGTTTGAAATTCCACCATTGCAGTGGCGTAATCGGTTTCAGCCCTGTTGGTGTTTTCAGTGATCATGGCATATTCATTCATCGGAACAGTGCCGTTCGTGAATCCTTTTTCGGTCATTAGCATGTTTAAGTCTGAGGTGGCTTTAAATTTGCTTTTAATCTTCAAAATCTTTTGTTTGAGTATCAGGTCGTTGTATTGACGTATAACGACCTGCTTCAGCTCTTCCCGTTGCACTTCAGCCATGTATTTGGCTTGTTCGTGTTCCAATTTGGATTGTCGAAGCTGATTCTTTCGCTTCAGAAAGGTTTCCAATGGAATGCTGAAAAATGTGCTGGTGCTCCATCGAATATCTTCTGTGGTGCTGGTGCTCATTGCGGAGCCTCCCGTAGAAACATAACTGTCATAAGTCCCGTAGCGCACTTCACCTTGTACGCCCAAATGACGGGTCCATTCTGTCTTGATACCCTTCAGTTTGCAATCTTCAATAAGAAGTTGAAGGTCTCTGAACCGAACATAGGGATTGTTTTGTAGGGCAGAATCCATCAGTACACTCAGCGGTGGCAAGTATTCCGATATTTCATCATTCAAGGGTGAAAAGTCATTTGGCTCGGCTGCAAAAGCACCAGCTGGTTTAAGTGTTCCTAATAAAAGAACTAGCAAGTAGATTTGTATTCGTTTCATGTGCTTGAGAAATGGTTTATACCGTATCTTTTTGAAATAAGGCGGGTATGGTACGTAGGATCAGTTTCAAGTCGTACCACAAGGAGTAGTTGTTTCCTATGAAATGATCGGAGTATTCGTTGTCAAGTCGTTTCCGCTCTTCTTCAGACATGTTTCCGCCTTTGCCACGAAGCTCGACCTGCCAAAGACCGGTGATTCCGGCAGGTGCCAGGAATCGTTTGGACATGTCACCCTTTGTGAGCACTTCAGCTTCATAAACTGGAAGGGGTCTGTTACCAACGATGGACATATCTCCTTTCAAAACATTGATCAGTTGAGGCAATTCATCGATGCTTGTGTTCCGGATAATCTTCCCTACTTTGGTGATGCGCGGGTCGTCAACGATCTTAATAAATGCGGATTTGGATTTTTCAACTTCCTTTTTTTGAATGCGAAACCAATAGTCGCAGATGTCGTTATCGTGAATGTGTAAGAGGGGAGAGCAAAACTTACCTTCCGATAGTTTGCTGCAACGGGGACAGGGTTGAGAAAAGTCGATCTCCGTTTTTTTGGATATGGTCGCGTATTGATTTTTTTCCTTTGCTAGCTTGCTCAGATCGGCATCAGAACCCGTCCGCATGGAACGCAGTTTGTAGAAGTCAAATGGTTTGCGCCCCACTCTTTTGGAAATGTAATAGACTTTGCCTGGTGATTCAAGTCGGATGGCAAGCATGACTGCCAACAAAATAGGAGAGAGTGCCAACAAAGCCAAAGAGGCTACCGCGATATCAAAAATACGCTTTGAAACAGGCATCTTGTAATCCAGATCGGGAAAAATGACGGCAGTTTCAGAGGGTGATTTCTTTCGGAATGTTATTAAAAAACTGATACGGCTTAAAAGTTTTTCTTCCGAAGCCAATGGAGTAACGTAATAATCGTCCATGTGCATGTTGAAAGCAATTTTATAGAGGTCTTCCCTGAATTCGGAAGTTACGAGTATAAATGGAACAGTATTGAATTTTGGACGTTTACGTATCCAGTCAAACATTTTTAAGCCACCTCCACCGGGAATGTCGTACTCGCATAAGATCGTATCCGTTGTTTGACCTTTACTAAAAAAATCAACAGCCTGCTGCATGTTTTCAATCAAGGTCAACGTGACGGAAGGCATACTTTTCAGCATTTCCGTATTCTGCCATGAATTACCTATATATAAGATGTTGGTTTTGTCATCCATTGCCATCAGGTCTTAAGTTATACGTAATTTACCACTTAATTGCGTAATGAATCGGAAAAAGGTTTTTCCGGATAATTTCAATAAGTTCTTCCGGATTGAACGGTTTGACCAAAAAATCCTGAGCCCCCAGTTTGTAACACTTGATTCGCTCCTTGCTTGATTCTGCTCCAGAAAGCATTAGTACGGGCGTGTGCTTGGTGTATCCGCGCTCCCGAACTTTTTCCACAAACTGGTATCCATCCATGTTTGGCATTTGAATGTCACAGATGATCAGGTCGGGAAGGTTTCCTTCCAACCATTCGAGCGCTTCAATTCCGTCACTTTTACTAAATACTTGGTAATCGTTGGAAAGAAAGTTCTCCAAAATCAGTCGAATGCTACGCTCGTCGTCAATGATCAGGATTTTGTGTTTCATGAATCCAGTTTTTAAGGGTTCAGAACTAATTATACCACTAATGTAACACTTTTTTTTAAGGATGAACAACGAATTGGAGTATACTGACCCATTTCTTTGTATATTTGTAATAATACCAAGGAACAAATCTCAATAAAATGCCAAACCCGACTGATTTGAGGAACTTTACCATATTGATTGCAGAAGACAATCCAGTCAATATGACTTTGAACAGAATCATCATTCGAAACATGTTTCCGAATGTTTTGATACTTGAAGCCGAAAACGGGAAAGTAGCAGTCGAATTAGCTTCAAGTGTGGTATTTGACATCATATTGATGGACATCATGATGCCTGTCATGGATGGCTATGAAGCAACGTCTATAATTCGCCACCAGGAGTCGAACAAACACACACCCATTATTGCACTAACTGCCAGCATCATGCCTGATGAAATGCAAAAATGTCTCAGTGTCGGTTTCAGCGACTCCATCAGCAAACCGATCATTCGTGAAAATTTCTACAGGATCGTATTGAAGTGGTTGGATAATAATTGATTTTAACTTTAAAAGTAAGACGTATGAAAGTTGCAATTGTAGGAAGCGGTTACGTTGGACTAGTGACCGGAACTTGTTTTTCGGAAGTAGGTATCGATGTCGTCTGCGTTGATATCAATGAGAAAAAAATCGAAAACCTGAAAGAAGGAATCGTGCCCATCTATGAACCAGGTTTGGAAGAGATGCTTCTGCGAAATATGAAAAAGGGTCGCCTTGAGTTCACTACCAACTTGGAAGAAGCGCTTGAAGATTGCAAAGTTCTTTTTATTGCTGTAGGAACACCCCCCGACGAAGATGGTAGTGCCGACCTTAAATATGTGCTGGCCGTCGCCCACGATTGTGGCAGATTCATGAAAGAACATCTGGTGGTAGTCACAAAGAGTACTGTACCGGTTGGAACTGCAGTCAAAGTTAAGGCCGCCATTCAGGAGGAACTTGATAAAAGAGGTGTTGACATTCCATACGATGTGGCATCCAATCCCGAGTTTCTAAAAGAAGGCGCAGCCATCGACGACTTTCTGAAACCCGACCGAATTGTTGTCGGACTCGATTCCTCCAGAGCAGAAGAAATAATGAAAAGTTTATACAAGCCTTTTACTCTGAACGGTCATCCAGTCATCATCATGGACATCACTTCTGCAGAAATGACCAAATATGCAGCCAATTCCATGTTGGCCACCAAGATCAGTTTTATGAACGACATCGCCAATCTTTGCGAAATCGTCGGTGCAGACATCAATATGGTCCGTAAGGGCATCGGCTCGGATTCCCGAATCGGTAACAAATTCATATATCCGGGTATCGGTTATGGCGGATCCTGTTTTCCAAAAGATGTACAGGCATTGGTTCGTACCGCACAGTCTTATAATTACGAACTAAGGGTGCTCAAGGCTGTTGAAGCTGTAAACATGGACCAGAAATCGGTCCTGTTTACCAAAATTATGAATTATTTCAATGGGGATGTCAAAGGTAAGACGGTAGCTATTTGGGGTTTATCCTTCAAGCCACAGACGGATGACATGCGTGAAGCGCCCTCAGTGGTCATTATCAATAAGTTGCTTGAAGCAGGTGCCATTGTAAAAGCGTATGATCCAATCGCCATGGAGGAAGCCAAACATCAGTTGGGAGATACCATCACCTACGTGGACGACCAGTATGAAGCACTGATCGATGCCGATTGTGTGGCATTGGTCACCGAATGGCCAGAATTCAAGTTCCCCAACTTCAAAATCATCAAAAAGCTGATGAAAAATGCGGCTGTATTTGATGGCCGTAACATTTATGAGCCAGAAGAGATGAAAAATAAGGAAATCGATTATTTCTGTATTGGAATCAACACCACTAAGTAACAACCCCACATTCAACGATCATGATCAAAAAGAAAGTCTTAGTGACCGGCGGTGCCGGATTTGTTGGTTCACATCTGTGCGAACGTTTGCTTAAAGATGGGCATGAAGTAGTATGTCTTGACAACTACTTCACCGGTCAGAAGCAAAATGTCGTGCATTTGCTGAATAATCCGTATTTTGAACTGGTTCGGCACGACGTAACTCAACCGTTTTATATTGAAGTGGACGAAATTTACAACCTGGCATGTCCGGCTTCTCCCATCCATTACCAGTACAACGCCATCAAAACCATCAAGACTTCGGTCATGGGTGCGGTGAACATGCTTGGTCTGGCAAAGCGCATCAAAGCCAAGATCCTCCAAGCTTCCACCAGTGAAGTCTATGGAGATCCGCAAATCCATCCTCAAGTGGAATCCTACTGGGGCCACGTCAATCCGATTGGTGAGCGGTCTTGCTACGATGAAGGAAAAAGAGCTGCAGAAACCCTTTTCGTGAATTACAACAAACAGAACAACGTTCGAACCAAGATCATCCGCATATTCAATACGTATGGTCCACGCATGCATCCGAATGATGGAAGAGTCGTTTCGAATTTCATCGTTCAGGCGCTAAAACAGGAGGATATCACCATCTACGGCAACGGTTTGCAAACCCGAAGCTTCCAATATGTGGACGACTTGGTTGAGGGCATGATCCGCATGATGGCTACCCGCGACGAATTTACAGGACCTGTTAATATTGGTAATCCCAACGAATTCACCATACTGGAATTGGCTGAAAAAGTAATCAAATTGACTGGTTCCAAGTCCAAAATTATTCGTATGCCATTGCCACCTGATGATCCCACTCAGCGTCAACCCAACATTGACTTGGCTAAGAAGGAACTGGATTGGTCCCCAAAGGTTCAGTTGGATGAGGGCCTAACAAAAACCATTGTTTTTTTCAAGAGTATAATCTGAAGTTAATAAATTTATAAAATGATTGATTGGCAGAAGTATAACGAAACTTTTCAATGGTATGGGAAAGACGTTGAGATCGAATTGATCGGCATTCTGAATGAAGAATATGTGGATCGGATGGCAAAGATAGAACAAAACGTTGCAGACAGGGATTTTGAGCAATTAAAGTTCAATACCCATAGTCTCAAGGGTTCCATTGCCAACTATCATGCTTCTGAAGCGGTAGAACTTGCCCGTGAATTGGAATTCATGGCAAAGGATGGTAAATCAGAAGGTATCGATGATTTGTTGGAACGATTGAAGGTTTCTACCAAAAGCTTATTGGACGAATTGCTGGCACACCGTCAGGAATTATTGGACGAAAAAGCTTGAACTCAAAAATTGCTCACATCTTCTTTTTTTGTGCTGAATTTAGTACCTTTGCACCGCAAAAATTTCATTAACCACAAAAAAAGATTCAAAAATGAAGGCATACGTTTTTCCCGGACAGGGAGCACAGTTTACCGGAATGGGCAAAGACTTGTACGACCAGTCAGCGCTCGCACACGATTTGTTTGAAAAAGCCAACGACATTCTTGGTTTTCGTATTACGGACATCATGTTCACCGGTTCAGCCGAAGATTTGCGTCAAACACGGGTGACTCAACCCGCCATTTTCCTGCATTCTGTTCTGTTGGCCAAAACGTTGGGTGCCGACTTCAAGCCAGAAATGGTTGCCGGCCATTCACTTGGTGAATTTTCCGCATTAGTTTCTGCCGGTGCGCTTTCTTTCGAAGATGGTCTGAAACTGGTTTATCAACGTGCGTTGGCCATGCAAAAAGCGTGCGAGGCCCGTCCTTCCACCATGGCTGCCATATTGGGTTTGCCCGATGAAACCATCGAAGAAATTTGTGCCTCCATCACCGACGAAGTGGTGGTTCCAGCCAATTACAACTGTCCAGGGCAGGTCGTCATTTCAGGTTCCAATGAAGGTATTGATCTTGCTTGCGAGAAACTGACCGCAGCAGGCGCCAAGCGTGCACTGAAACTCAGCGTGGGTGGTGCTTTTCATTCTCCGCTCATGGAACCGGCCCGCTTGGAACTGGCTGCAGCCATCGAACAGACTCCGTTTACCGCACCCGTTTGCCCCATCTATCAGAATGTAAACGCATTGCCGCAAACCGACCCTGCCATCATCAAAGCCAACTTGGTCGATCAATTAACTTCACCAGTTCGTTGGACGCAATCCGTATTGGCCATGGTTGCCGACGGAGCTGATTTCTTCACAGAACTCGGTCCAGGTGCCGTGCTGCAGGGATTGATCAAAAAGATTAGCAAGGACGTGGCTACCGACGGAATGCAATAAGCCTACTTCGTTATAATATTTTTAAAATGCTGGCTGAAATGTATTCGGCCAGCATTTTTATTTTGTATATTTGATTGAAGGTAGAGTAACGTAAAAAGAATATCAGCATGGTAATATATCAGGTATTCCCCCGGTATTTCGGAAATACCGGGAACAACATTCCCAATGGAAGTTTGAAAGAAAACGGTTGCGGAAAATTCAATGATTTTACACCCGTTGCCTTGAAATCCATTGCAGATTTTGGCAGTACGCATGTTTGGTTCACCGGAGTATTGGAACATGCCACCCAGACGGATTATTCCCGATTTGGCATCCGAAAGGACCATCCAGCAGTAGTCAAGGGCAAAGCCGGTTCACCCTACGCCGTCAAAGACTATTACGATGTGGATCCCGATTTGGCTGTGGATCCTGACAATCGGATCCAGGAATTCAAGGAACTCCTGGATCGAACACATCAAGCTGGTTTGAAGGCAATCATCGATTTTGTGCCCAATCATGTGGCCAGGCAATACAATTCCGACAAGAAACCGGAAGCCATCCGTGACTTTGGCGCGGACGACCGATACTACTACGGTTTTTACCCGGACAATAACTTTTATTACCTGCCCGAGCAGCATTTTGCTCCCGATATAGATCTGTATGCAGGGGAGGAGGAACCTTATCAGGAATTTCCTGCAAAAGCAACTGGGAACGATTGCTTCACCGCTCATCCATCCATCAATGACTGGTACGAAACCATTAAGATCAATTATGGAATTGATTACCAAGGTGGTGGAAAAACGCATTTTTATCCAGTTCCAACCACCTGGTTCAAAATGCTTGATATTCTGAATTATTGGGTAGGACTTGGTGTGGATGGTTTTCGCTGCGATATGGCCGAAATGGTTCCTGTGGAGTTCTGGGGTTGGGTCATTCCCAGAGTTAAAAAGAAAAACCCCAATTTGATTTTCATTGCAGAAGTTTATCAGCCATCCCGTTATTGGGATTACATACATAACGGTCGTTTCGACCTGCTTTATGACAAGGAAGGCATGTACAATACCCTTAGGGCTGTTATTCAGGGTCATGCACCAACATCTGACATCACTCGTTGCTGGCAATCAGTCAATGATTTCAGCAACAACATGTTGCACTTTCTTGAGAACCACGATGAACAGCGAATCGCTTCTGATTTCTTCGCCGGGAATCCACGAAAAGCGTTTCCTGCCATGATGGTTTTGGCTTGCCAGAAAAGCAATCCGATTATGATCTATGCCGGTCAGGAACTTGGGGAACTTGGAATGGAGGCCGAAGGATTCAGTGGTCTGGACGGCCGAAGCACCATTTTTGATTATTGGAGTTTGGGTACTTTGAAAACTTGGAAAAATGAGGGAGCATGGAACGAAGAATTAATGACCACAGAACAAAAGGAATACAGGCATTTCTACAAGCGGTTGCTCGAAATTCACGAGCAGGAAAAAACCATTCGTGAAGGCACATTTTTCGATTTAGTCTATGCCAATTTTAACAACCCCGATTTCGATACAACGAAAACCTATGCGTTTATTCGGAAAGCGGACAATGAATGCCTGCTTGGATTGATCAACTTTGAGGGTGTCAGTCGGCGAATATCACTGAACATACCCAAGCATGCTTTTGATTGCCTGGTAATTGAGGAAGGTCATTTGCATGCCATGACCGATTTGTTCACCGGCGAAATCCATCATCTGGAATGCTCCTCTATAGTCCCTGTGGTGTTGGAGCTGCCTGCCTACGGTGGTTTATTGCTGAAGGGTGTCGCTCCCCAATAAGGTCGTTGTTTTTGTATAATCTAGTGCGCTTTTAGTATATATATTCAATCTGTACGATTTAATGCATTGAAATACAATATATTATATATAACTATAATGGGACCACACATTTTAATTGATATTTTTGTCACAACAAATGGGAACCTTTAGCCTCAAAATTCCTATCTTTGCAGGACCAATTACACCATCCTAAATTTCATTCTGCTTTATGAACGATACAGGTTCTTTCAAAGTGTTTTCAGGTACTAACTCACAGTATCTGGCGGAAAAGATTTGTGCCAGCCTTGATGTCCCGCTGGGAAAAATGAATATTCAGCACTTTGCAGACGGAGAATTCTCCGTGTCATACGAGGAATCCATTCGTGGAGCAGTCGTATACCTCATTCAGTCCACGTTTCCGAATTCAGACAACTTGATGGAGCTCTTACTGATGGTGGATGCTGCGAAACGTGCTTCAGCTGGTAAGATTATTGCTGTCATACCTTATTTCGGATGGGCCAGACAGGATCGTAAGGACAAACCCCGTGTTTCCATCGGTGCCAAATTGATCGCTGACTTGCTTTCGACAGCCGGTATCGAACGCCTCATCACCATGGACCTCCATGCAGACCAGATTCAGGGATTTTTCAATGTTCCAGTAGACCACTTGTACGGTTCAACCATTTTTATTCCCTATCTCCGCAACCTCAATCTGGACAATTTGATCATTGCCGCTCCGGATGTGGGTGGTTCCAAGCGTGCCAACACCTACGCCAAATTTCTGGATGTGCCCATGGTACTTTGTCACAAGAGCCGTGAGCATGCCAACGAAGTCTCCGAAATGAAGATCATCGGCGATGTGAAAGGTAAGAATGTGGTTTTGATCGATGATATGGTGGATACCGCTGGCACCATCACCATGGCTGCCGATCTGATGCTTAAAAATGGTGCTTTGTCCGTTCGTGCCGTGGCAACCCATTGTGTCATGTCTGGTCCAGCATGTGACCGTGTTGAAAAGTCTGGCTTGGTTGAATTGCTCATGACAGACAGCATACCGTTCATGAAATGCTGCTCCAAGGTCAATGTGCTCAGCATTGCCGATATGTTTGCCGATACGATTGAACGCGTGTTTGATCACCGTTCCATCAGCTCCCAATATTTACTTTAGAATTTAGGCCTCAAAAACTTTATGGTGGGACTTTTGTTCTCCGAACATAAATTCCATGCGCGTATTCCCGCTGTTTACACCGAGATTTTTAAAAGAGTTACCGTTAGGTGGCACTCTTTTTTAATATATTTTTTATGAAAGACTATCTGGAAAAAAACTCGGAACGGTTTATGGAAGAACTGTTCGTTCTCTTGCGCATTCCATCTGTCAGCTCCCAAAAAGATCACCAACCCGATATGCAACATTGTGCTGAAGTCTATGCCTCCTTGCTTCTGAAAAGTGGGGTTGACCAAGCAACGGTTTTTCAGACCAACGGGCATCCGGTCGTTTTTGCAGAAAAAATAATCGCTCCCGAAAAGAAAACCATTCTGGTTTATGGGCATTATGATGTTCAACCTGCCGAACCGTTCGATCTCTGGAAATCATCTCCCTTTGAACCTGAAATCCGGGACGGAGCCATTTATGCCAGAGGTGCCAACGATGATAAAGGGCAGTCGTTCATGCATGCCAAAGCATTGGAGTATTTGTTGTCCAAAAATGAGTTGAACTGCAATGTCAAATTCCTCATTGAGGGCGAAGAAGAAATCGGTTCGCCTACCTTGGCCGATTGGGCCAGAGAACATCAAGAAATGCTCGCTTGCGATTTGATACTTGTTTCAGACACGACAATGATCGATGAAAAAGTGCCCTCCATCAATTGTGGAATGCGTGGATTGGCGTATGTGCAGGTCAAAGTAACCGGTGCAGACAAGGATTTGCATTCAGGGCATTATGGTGGTGCAATTGCCAACCCCCTCAATACATTGTGTGAAATGATCGCATCCTTGATTGATCCAGATGGTCGAATAACCATACCTGGTTTTTACGACGATGTTGACGAACTGTCTAAAGAGGATCGCGCGCAGTTGGCCAGAGCTCCATTCGCTCTTGAACATTTTAAGCAGTCCATTGCCGTGGCCGAAGTGAAAGGAGAAAAAGGTTATTCCACACTGGAACGCATCGGCATTCGTCCAAGCCTCGATGTATGCGGTATTTGGGGCGGTTACACCGGAGAGGGTGCTAAAACAGTGCTTCCGTCGTATGCCCAGGCAAAGATTTCGATGCGGCTAGTCCCGAATCAGGACTACCGTAAAATAACCGAATTGTTTATCCAGCATTTTAAAACCATTGCGCCGGCGACTGTCAAAGTCGAAGCGCATGCCGAGCACGGTGGTCAGGGCTTTCTTTCACCAATATCGTCACCGTTTTACAAAGCAGCTTCGAAAGCTGTTGCCCAAGTATATGGGATGGAACCTGTTCCTGCAAGGGGTGGGGGAAGCATTCCCGTTCTTGCCGATTTGCAGGAAATTCTGAATGCACGTCCCTTGTTGATGGGTTTCGGCCTAGAACGTGACACCATCCACTCACCCAACGAGAGCTTTTTGCTGAGTCAGTTTTTTAAGGGCGTGGAATCGATCGTCCTTTTTTACAAAAATTTGGACTGATTACTTTCGAACCAGTAGGGCGCTGATTTCGTATAGGATGTAAAGCGGAAGAGCTACGATCATTAGTGTGAACGGATCGCCAGTTGGTGTGATGACGGCAGCAATGATGAGTAGGACGATAATGGCATGCTTCCTGTATTTTCGGAAGAAGCGGCGTTTCACAATGCCCAATTTGGACAATATCAGTGCCAACATCGGCAATTCAAAAACCAAACCCATCACGAGATTCATACTGATAAAGGTACTGATGTAGGAATCGAGTGACAGCTGATTGGAAACCAAGTTGGTCAGCTGATATCCAGCGAGAAAGCGCAACGTTATTGGGAATACAAGAAAATAGCTCAGGCAAATCCCTGCAAAGAATAAGATCGAGGATAGGGAAAATGCCATCCTGAAACCGTTCTTTTCTTTATCGTACAACGCTGGTGCAATGAATTTCCAAATTTCAAAAAGAAGGTATGGAAAGCTCACCATCAAGCCGAAAAGAAACGACATTTGAATGTGGATCATGAACTGCGAAGCCAGTCGGATGTTGATGATCTGCAATTGAAAAGCTTGGTCGCAAAAGGTGCTGTCGTTGGTAAATAGTTTGGTGATTTCACAGAAAAGCCGATAGATGGGAAAGTCTCCAAAGCAGGGAGCCATGACCACAGAATCAAAAATTTGGGGCATAAAAACAAAGAAAGCGATGCTTGCGAGAAACATCGCACCCAGACTTCGGAAAAGCATGAACCGAAGAGCCTCGAGGTGATCCCAAAAAGTCAGATCCTGCATGGAAGAAACATCAAGCTTTCTTTTCGTCATCCTTGTGGAGATCTTCTTCCACGTCTTTTAGGCCGTCCTTGAAGTTTTTGACACCTTTACCCAATCCTTTCATCAGTTCGGGAATTTTTTTGCCACCAAAAAGAAGCACGACAATCAAGCCGATTATGATGACTTCGGGAGCTCCAAAATTTAGCAATAATAAGGTATGGTACATAACAGTTGGTTTTTGATGCTCACAAATGTACATTTTCTGTATGTACAAAACAACAATCCATTTTAAAAGGTTGTTTATTTGGTACAGACTGTAACCGCAACTCGTTCTTGCGGATGTTTTTATTTGCAATTGCGAGCCTGAGTTCCTATCTTTGCGCGACCCATTTTTTGAAAAAATCAATTCACGATAGTATGCCGAAACCGTCCGTTCGCGGGGCCATGATGCCTCAATCGCCCATCCGGAAACTGGTGCCCCTGGCCAACATTGCCAAGGCAAAAGGAGTGACCGTTTACCACCTCAATATCGGCCAACCCGATATCAAAACCCCTGAAATAGGATTGGAGGCGTTGCGAGCGATGGACCGTACCATTTTGGAATACAGCCCAAGTGAAGGCATCCTGAGCTTTCGCGAGAAGCTGGTGAAATATTACCACCGTTTCAAAATTGACGTGACCGTGGATGACATCATTGTGACCACAGGTGGCTCGGAAGCCGTGCTTTTTGCATTTTTAGCTTGCCTCGATCCAGGTGATGAAATCATTGTTCCTGAACCGGCTTATGCCAATTACACCGCTTTCGCCATTTCTGCCGGTGCCGTTATCAAACCCATTTTTTCATCGATCGAAACCGGTTTCGCACTGCCTCCGGTTTCAGAATTCGAGAAGATCATCACCCCCAAAACCAGGGCCATCATGATCTGCAATCCGAACAATCCGACCGGATACCTCTATACCCAGCAGGAAATGAACCAGATTCGCGACCTGGTCAAGAAATACGATCTATATTTGTTTTCCGACGAAGTTTATCGGGAGTTTTGCTACACCGGTGCCCCCTACATTTCGGCCTTCCATCTGAAAGGTATTGAACAAAATGTAGTGCTGGTGGATTCTGTTTCCAAACGGTACAGTGAATGTGGTATCCGTATCGGTGCCCTTATTACCAAGAACTTGCAGGTTCGCAACGATGTGATGAAGTTCTGTCAAGCTCGCCTGAGTCCACCTTTGTTGGGTCAGATTGTGGCTGAAGCCTCGTTGGACGCACCAGCGGATTACATGCTGGACATGTACAACGAATACGTGGAACGCCGCAAATTTCTGATCGACTCCATCAACCGGATCCCTGGCTGCTATACACCCATCCCCATGGGCGCATTTTATACGGTGGCCCGTCTTCCCATCGACGATGCCGACCGATTCTGTGCTTGGTTGTTGGAAGAGTTTTCGTACGAAAACCAGACCATCATGATTGCGCCAGCCTCCGGTTTCTATACCACTCCGGATGTCGGTAGGGACGAAGTCCGTCTGGCCTATGTCATCGGCAAGGAATTCCTGGCCAAAGCCATGGTCGTTCTGGAAAAAGCCTTGGAAGTCTATCCGGGTCGCACCATCAACAGATGAATCTCGAATATTTCATTGCCAGTCGGCTGATTTCCAACAACAAAGTAAAGGGGAAGAAAGTCGAACCCGCCATCCGCATTGCAATCATCGGAATAGCGGTCGGTCTGGCCGTGATGCTTATCGCCTGGGCCATCGTCATGGGGTTCAAACGAGAAGTTCGCAACAAGATTATCGGCGTCAATTCGCACATCCAGGTAACCAGCTACTTTTCAAATTTCACGTATGAGATGGATCCAGTCCGAATTTCGGATACGTTGGTCAACAATCTCAAAGCAGTGCCAGGTGTTGCCCATGTGCAACGCCTATTCACGAAGCCGGGCATGATCAAGACAGTGACCGATTTTCAAACGGTGGTATTGAAAGGTGCGGATGCCGATTTTGATGGATCGTTTCTCAAAAAATGCCTGATTGAAGGCAAGATGCCCGATTACACTGCCCCTTCCAACGACGTGCTGATTTCAGAACATTTGACGAAGTTGCTGGATTTGCACCTTGGAGACGGTTTCCTGGCGTATTTTATCAAAGGTCAATCTGTATCCGCCCGCAAGTTTCGTATATGTGGCATCTACAACACCTATTTTTCGGAGTTTGACAAGTATTTTCTGCTCGCTGACGCCAGACACATTCAGAAACTGAACGGCTGGGATGAGCATCAGGCTGCTGGGTTGGAAATTTTTGCCACCTCCATGGAAGCCTTTCCGAAAGCGGAGGAAGGTGTCTATTCGGTCGTTTCCAGAGAAGCGGACGATTCGAAAGAATCGTTTTACATGCGCAACCTCTATGAAATGAGCCCCGATTTGTTTGGTTGGTTGCAATTGCTGGATACCAATGTTTGGCTCATTCTGTTCCTGATGATTTTTGTCTCGGGTTTCAACATCATTTCCGGACTCCTTATTCTGATTTTGGAACGAACCAATATGATTGGTGTCATGAAGGCGCTGGGTGCCCGTAATTTTTCTGTTCGGAAGGTATTTATCTACATGTCCATGTTCTTGATAGGCAAGGGGATGCTCTGGGGGAATATCATCGGTCTTTCCTTCTGTGTTCTTCAGAATACCCTGCACATCGTACCGTTGAATCCCTCCACCTATTACGTGGATTCCGTGCCCATTGAGCTGAATTGGTTGTACATCTTGCTCGTGAATGCCGGCACTCTTTTGATTTCGTTGCTGGTGGTACTCCTTCCAACGCACATGATTTCGCGTATATCTCCAGTCAAGGCCATCCGCTTCGACTAAAGATCTTTCATTTGGATAGCAAAAAGAGAGCGGCTGTATCAAATCGATGATACAGCCGCTAGCTTTTTAGAGAGAAGTAAATTATTTTTTCTTTTTAGATTCTACGATTGCATCAATGACTGCAACCGCAGTGACGTTCACGATATCACGAACCGATGCTTCCACATCGGTGAAGTGGATGGGCTTGTTTAGACCCATTTGAATAGGCCCGATGGATTCAAACGGCGTCAAACCCTGCAACAGTTGATAAGCCGAGTTGGCTGAGCTGAGATTCGGGAAAATGAGCGTATTGGCATCCATGCCATTTAGGCGGGAGAACGGGTAGATCTTATCACGGAGTTCCTTGTTCAAGGCAAAGTTGACTTGCATTTCACCATCGATGATCAAATCCGGATAAGCTTCCTGAGCGCGACGAACGGCTTCATGTACGGAAGCGGGGCTGCCGTCAGGGTCAGATCCGAAGTTGGAGTAGGATAGCATGGCGATTTTGGGCTCGTTGGCGAAGAATTTTACAGCCTCGGAAGCCATTTTGACCACGTCAACCAATGTGTCGGTGGTGGGGTGACGATTGATCAGCGTATCGCAGAGGAACAAAGGACCTTTTTTGGTGTTCACGATGTGCATGGTTGCGAAATGCTTGAGGCCTTCGCGAATACCAATCACTTCCTTGGCAACCTTGATGGTATTGGTGTATTTGGTGTAGAGACCCGAGATGAAAGCGTCTGCTTCACCGGTTTCCACCATCATCATTCCAAAATAGTTGCGTTCGAACATTTTGTCCTGTGCTTCCTGATAATTGGCACCTTCGCGGGCACGTTTGTCGGAAAGGATGCGGGCATACCGTTCGCGACGGTCGGCCTGGTTGTCGTGACGCAAGTTGACGATTTCAATTCCATCAAGGCTGAGATCAAGATCCTTGGCCATTTTCTCGATGCGTTCGTCGTTGCCAAGCAGGATGGGGTGACAGATGCCTTCAGCTTTGGCTTCAACAGCGGCACGCAACATGTTGGGGTGACCGGCTTCAGCAAAAACTACGCGTTTCGGGTTCTGTTTGGCCATATCCATGAAGCGACGGGTGAACTTGGTCTCGTAGCCCATCAAGTCGCGTAAATGATCTTTATAGGCATCCCAATCGGTAATGATTTTTTTGGCAACACCAGATTCGATGGCGGCTTTGGCAACGGCTACGGATACTTCGGTGATGAGGCGTTGGTCAACAGGTTTCGGAATGAAATATTCACGGCCGAAAGCCAGGTTGTTCACTTCATAAGCAGCGTTTACCACGTCGGGAACCGGCATCTTGGCCAGACCTGCAATGGCGTAAACAGCAGCCAGTTTCATTTCTTCATTGATGGCGGTGGCACGGGTGTCCAATGCGCCACGGAATATATACGGGAATCCGATGACGTTGTTGATCTGGTTGGGATAGTCCGAGCGTCCGGTAGCCATGAGACAGTCAGGGCGAGCAGCCATGGCATCTTCGTAGGGGATTTCGGGAGTTGGGTTGGCCAAAGCAAATACGATGGGATCCTTAGCCATGGAGCGAACCATGTCCTGTGAAAGCACGTTGCCCTTGGAAAGACCGAGGAACATGTCAGCGCCTTTCACTGCATCTTCCAACGTTTTCAGGTCGGTGCGTTGGGTGGCAAAAAATTTCTTGGATTCGTTCAGGTCGGTTCTGGAAGTAGAAATGACACCCTTGCTGTCAAGCATGATGATGTTTTCCTTTTTAGCACCCAGGGCGAGGTATAGTTTGGTACAAGAATTAGCAGATGCGCCTGCACCATTCACGACGATTTTAACTTCCTCGATTTTCTTTTCAGCGATGATCAAAGCGTTTAGCAGACCGGCGCTGGAAATAATGGCCGTACCATGCTGGTCGTCGTGCATGAGGGGAATGTCGAGTTCAGCCTTCAGCCTTTCCTCGATTTCAAAACATTCGGGAGCCTTGATGTCTTCCAGGTTGATGCCTCCAAAGGTGGGGGAGATGGCCTTAACTGCCTGAATAAAGCGTTCGGGATCTTTCTCGTCGATTTCGATGTCGAATACGTCGATGCCGGCATAGATTTTGAACAACAGGCCTTTACCTTCCATGACAGGCTTGCCTGCTAGCGTACCAATATCACCGAGTCCGAGCACGGCGGTTCCGTTGGAAATAACTGCCACCAAATTGCCTTTCGCGGTGTAGTCATACGCTTTCTGGGGATCGAGTTCGATTTCCAGACAAGGTTCTGCCACACCTGGTGAATAGGCGAGGGACAAATCGGTTTGTGTACTGTAGGGTTTGGTCGGAACGACCTCAATTTTGCCTGGTTTACCCATCGAATGGTAGAGCAAAGCGGCTTCTCTAGTGATTTTTGCCATGGTTGATTGCCTAATAATGTTAATTACCTTTGAAGAGGCACAAAGTTACCCATTTATGGGCAGAAAGCGAAAAATAGGATGGGTAAAAATTTCGCCTTTTTACGAAAAATTGGTAGGTTTGCAGACAATTAATGTTAAAATCAATACCAATAGTTATGGGAACACTTACAAATCGGATTTCAGAGGGTAAAATACTTGTTTCCGACGGAGCTTGGGGCACTTTTTTACAATCCAAAGGCATGGAACCTGGTACCTGTCCAGAACTCTGGAACATCGAACATTTTGAAGATGTGGCATCCATTGCGGCCAGTTATGTGGCGGCGGGTTCAGATATGGTGGAAACCAACAGTTTCGGTGCCAATCTGTTCAAGTTGGAACACTTCGGTCTGGGCGATCGGGTGTATGAAATCAACAAAGCAGCCGCTGAGGCTTCCCGTCACGGTGCAGGTGCCGGAAAGCTGGTACTTGGATCCATCGGCCCCACCGGTAAATTTTTGATGATGGGCGAAGTCACCGAAGAACAATTGTACGAAACGTTTGCCGAGCAAAGTCGTGGCCTCAAAGACGGTGGAGCTGACGCCATCATCATCGAAACCATGACCGATCTGGATGAAGCCGTCATCGCCGTTCGTGCCGCCAAGACCACCGGTTTGGACGTAGTCTGCACCATGACCTTCGATGCGTTGCTGGACGGAAGTTTCCGCAGCATGATGGGCATAGCCCCGGCTGAAATGGTGGAACCGCTTTTGGCTGCTGGAGCAGACGTGCTTGGGAGCAATTGTGGCAACGGTACGGCCGGTATGATCAAAATTACGGCCGAAATCCGTGCCACACATCCTACCGTGCCCATCTTGATCCACGCCAACGCAGGTTTGCCAGTCTATGAAGACGGCATCACCGTTTTCCCAGAATCGCCTTCGGACATGTCCTCCCTGACCCTGCAGTTGATCGAGGCAGGTGCCAATGTAATAGGAGGCTGCTGTGGAACCAGCCCTGACCACATCAAAGCCATTGCCAAGATGGTCAAGGTCAAGAATTCGATGCTCGATTATTAAACAATCCATAAACCCTTACAAATGAAACGAAACTTTCTAAACACCTTGTTTTTCGCGCTATTGATTTCCTCAAGTTGTTTTGCCGCAGGCAAAGCCGATGTAGTAGTTCGTACCGACACCAGTGATGCAACCATCAGTCGCCACATCTACGGCCAGTTTTCCGAACACTTAGGCCAATGCATCTACGGAGGCATCTGGGTGGGCGAAAACTCAACCATTCCCAACATCAACGGCTATCGCAAAGATTTGGTCGATGCGCTCAAAAAAATCAAAGTTCCCAATTTGCGTTGGCCAGGTGGTTGCTTCGCCGACGAGTATCATTGGAAAGACGGTATCGGACCACGTTCAGAGCGTCCCAAGATGATCAACACCCATTGGGGTGGGGTAGTGGAGGACAACTCCTTTGGAACCAATGAGTTCCTAAATTATTGCGAGCTTATTGGCACCGAACCGTACATCTGCGGAAACGTAGGTAGTGGTACAGTGGAAGAAATGTCCAAGTGGGTGGAATACATGACCTTCGACGGGGAATCGCCCATGTCCAACTTGCGCAAGAAAAATGGACGCGAGAAACCCTGGAAAGTGAAGTTCTTTGGTGTAGGCAACGAAAACTGGGGTTGCGGCGGCGATATGCTGGCCGAACACTATGCCAACTTATACCGCAATTTTGCTGTCTATTGCCGCAATTACGGCGACAATCGCCTTCAAAAGATTGCTGGTGGAGCCAATTCGAACGATTACAATTGGACGGAAGTCATGATGAAGAATGTAGGTCCCAATGGTATGTGGGGTTTATCCTTGCATAATTACACCATTCCCAGAGGTTGGGGTCCTGGAGGAAAGGGTTCAGCCACCAAATTTGAGGAGAATGAATATTTTGCTCAGATGAAGAAAACTTGGTACATGGACGAGCTCGTGACCAAACATACTGCCATAATGGACAAATATGATCCCCGCAAGCAAGTTGCATTCTGCGTGGACGAATGGGGTGCCTGGTACGATGTGGAACCCGGTACGAATCCCGGTTTCTTGTACCAGCAAAACACCTTGCGCGATGCCATCTTGTGCGCGGCAACCATCAATATTTTCCACAAACATGCAGACCGTGTGCGTTTGGCCAACATCGCTCAGATGGTCAATGTGCTGCAGTCCATTGTCTTGACAAAGGACGATAAGATCTTGTTGACCCCGACCTACCACATTTACGACATGTACAAGGTTCACCAAGATGCTGCCAATCTACCTGTGGAAATCCTTTGCCCGAATTATACATTCGGAACGGAAAGCGTGCCTGCGCTCAGTGTCAGTGCATCCAAGGACAAACAAGGTGTTATCCACGTTTCCATTGTCAACATGGATCCTAAAAATGACATCGAAACATCGTGCAACCTGGTAGGTGTCGTTGGAAAAGCGGTAACAGGTCAGATACTGACAGCAGGGGACGTCAAAGCGTTCAATACCTTTGAGCAACCCAACAATGTGGTGCTTGCTGCGTTCAACGGAGCTAAATTGGACAAGGGCGTTTTGAAACTGAAGGTGCCTGCCAAGTCGGTCATTACGGTCGAGATCAAATAAAATGCTACAAGTTGGCAAAGATGTATATACAAGTTGTTTTACTTATATGTTTTAAGTATCTGTAAAACAGCATTGTAAAATATCGGATAGAATTCTTCAAAAGGCACTTGTGTTTACAAGTGCTTTTTGTATTTTTGTGCACTTTTAAGTCCGAAAAGGGCTGTTGCTCAACCTGGTAAACTCTAATTCATTATAATCCAATTCACATGGCTGTAGTCGTAATTCTGCCCAAACAGGGCCAATCGGTGGAAAGTTGCATCATCACCGAAATCAAAAAGAAAAAAGGTGAAATCGTAAAAAAAGGCGATGTTCTGTTCTCATACGAAACGGACAAGGCATCCTTCGAAGAAGAATCTCCCGCAGACGGCGTGGTTCTGGAAAGTTTCTACAACGACGGCGACGAAGTGCCCGTATTGCTGAACATGATGGTGATTGGGCAACCTGGTGAGGATTATGTTGCTTTGCTGGGCGATAGTGCGCCTGTAGCTGAAGCTGCACCAGTTGCTGTTGTTGCTCCCGCTGCTCCAGTTGCTGAAGTCGTTACCGCAGCACCTGCAGCTCCCGCCACCAAGACTTCCGCCAGCTTCGTTTCTCCCCGCGCCAAAAACCTGGCCGCCACCGAAGCGCTTGATGCCGCACAGCTAGCCGGTTCAGGACCCAACGGCCGCGTCATTGAAAAAGACGTTCAAGCCGCTTTGGAAAATCGTCCCAAGCTGACGCCGCTCGCCAAGAAAATCGCTGCCGAAGAAGGCATTCAGCCGACAACGGGTTCAGGGCTAGCCGGCACCGCCAAATCCACCGACCTAGTTCCGCCGGTCAATGCCGTCTATGGTGTGGATTTCGAAGACAAGAAACTTTCCAACATGCGCAAATTGATTGCCAAGGCCATGCATTCTTCCTTGCAGAACTCGGCACAGCTCACCCACCACTTGGGTGCAGACGCTCGCCGCATGATGGAATTACGCAAAAAGATAAAGGCGGCCATGGATGCCGGAACGCTGACCACCAACATCACGTTGAACGACATGGTCTGCTTCGCCGTCATCAAGGCGCTGAAGAAATTCCCCAACGTGAACTCGCACTTTTTGGGTGAGAGTCTGCGCTTGTTCAACAAAGTTCACCTCGGCTTGGCTGTGGATACCGAACGTGGTCTGATGGTTCCCGCTGTCCGCAACGCAGACGATCTCTCCATTTTGGGTCTGGCCAACCAGCTTAAGGAAGTAGCCGGCGCCTGCCGCAAGGGAGCCATTGCCCCAGAATTGCTTTCTGCTGAAGCTGCTACCTTCACGGTCTCCAATTTGGGCAATTACGGCGTGGAAATGTTCACCCCTGTCATCAACCTGCCCCAATCGGCCATCCTGGGCGTGAACACCATCGTTCCGCGCCCCAAGGATCTAGGTGATGGCGTTTATGCCTTCGTGCCTTACATCGGTTTGAGCCTTACTTACGACCACCGTTCGTTGGACGGAGGCGAAGCCACCCGCTTCCTCAAGCAAATCGCCGTTGAATTGGAAACACTGGAACTAGATATCTTTTAAATCTACCCGTATATGATTGATTTGATGATTATTGGCGGAGGACCCGCCGGTTATGTGGCTGCAGAACGCGCCGGGCATAAAGGACTGAACGTTGTTTTATTTGAAAAAAATAAAATGGGCGGTGTCTGCCTGAACGAGGGTTGCATCCCAACCAAAACCTTGCTTTACAGTGCCAAAACCTACGAAAATGCCCTGCATGGCGACAAATACGGCGTGTACGGCGACAACATCCGTTTCGACTTCGGCAAAATTGCCGCCCGCAAAGACAAGGTAGTTAAGAAGTTGGTCGCTGGTGTGGAAGGCAAGATGAAATTGCATCACGTCACTGTCGTGAAAGGGGAGGCCGTAATTCAAGGCCGCAGCCCCAAAGGCGTGGAAGTTACCTGCAACGGTGAAAGCTATTTGGGTGCGAATTTGCTCATTTGTACCGGTTCCGAAGCCTTCGTTCCCCCGATTCCCGGCATTGCCGAAGCAGGGGATATTATTTTGACCAACCGCGAAATCCTCGCGCTGAAAGAACAACCAGCATCGATGGTCGTCATCGGCGGCGGTGTCATCGGCATGGAGTTCGCCAGTTTCTACAACAGCCTAGGCACCAAGGTGACCGTGGTTGAGATGCTGCCCGAAATTCTGGGCGGCCTCGATTTCGAAATCAGCGCCATGCTTCGAGATATTTATGCTAAGAAAGGCATTACTTACCATCTGAACGCAAAGGTTGTGAAAGTGGATGGTGCCAACGTTATTTTTGAAAAGGACGGTGCTACCGAGTCGGTTTCAGGCGATAAAATCCTTGTGAGTGTCGGCCGTCGTGCCGTGACTATGGGTTTCGGACTTGAAAACCTGAGCGTAGAATTGAATCGCGGCGGTATCAAGGTGGACGAAAAAATGCGCACCAACGTACCTGGGGTTTTCGCTGCCGGCGATGTCACTGGATTTTCTTTGTTGGCCCATACCGCCAGCCGCGAAGGCGAAGTGGTGGTGAACAATCTGACCGGCCGTGCCGATGTGATGCGCTACGACGCTATCCCTGGCGTAGTTTATACTAATCCGGAAGTGGCTGGTGTCGGTTTGACCGAAGAAGCCGCCAAAGCCAAGGGCATTGCCTTTAAAGTCGCCAAATTGCCGATGGCATACGCCGGACGTTTCGTCGCCGAGAACGAAGGCGGAAGCGGCCTGTGTAAGGTGCTCATCGGGGAAAAGTACGGTGAAGTCCTGGGCGTGCACATGCTCGGAAATCCGTGCAGTGAAATGATTTATGGTGCCTGCATGGCCATCGAGCAAGAAATGACGTTGGCAGAAATGCAGGAAGTCGTTTTTCCGCATCCGACTGTATCCGAAATCTTTAAGGAAACTGTGTTTGCTTTTTAAGCCGAGCACGAAAGCTTTAATCAAAGAAATTAAAAAACATAAATACCAATTACAATGCCAAAAGTACAAAACATCGATCCGAAAGAAATGAGGAAACCTGGATTCGTCGAATTCACACCCATCCCCGTCAATCAGTATCAGAAAACCGTCAAAGACGAACTGGGCAACTACACCGTCGAAGAATTCAAAGCAATCTTCCACGACATGGCCCTCATCCGCGAGTTCGAAACCATGATCAACCAGATCAAGATCAAGAACGAATACAACGGTACCGCCTACAACCACCCCGGCCCAGCCCACCTTTCCATCGGACAGGAATCGGCAGCAGTCGGTATGGCCTGGACGCTAACCGTTGACGACTTCATCTTCGGCAGCCACCGCAGCCACGGCGAAATCCTCGCCAAAGGCATGAGCGCCATCCACCAGAGCGACGACGCCTACCTGATGAACGTGATGGAAAGCTTCTTTGACGGCGCCGTTTTGAACGTGGTCAAAAAAGACTTCAACGGCACGGTCAAAGAATTGGCCCGCCGCTTCCTGGTTTACGGTTCCTTGGCTGAAATCTTTGCTCGTGAAACTGGGTTCAATAAAGGCCTCGGCGGCTCCATGCACGCCTTCTTCACCCCATTCGGCATCTATCCCAACAACGCCATCGTAGGCGGTTCGGGCGATATCGCAGTAGGTGCGGCGCTGTACAAAAAGGTGAACCGCCAAAAGGGGATGGTTGTTGCCAACATCGGTGACGCTTCCATGGCTTGCGGACCCGTTTGGGAAGGCATGAGCTTTGCCACCATGGACCAGTTCAACGAACTCTGGACCGGTGACATGCAAGGCGGACTTCCCGTGATTATCAACATCATGAACAATCAATACGGCATGGGTGGACAAACCAAGGGTGAAACCATGGGTTACGACGTTGCCGCCCGTATCGGTGCCGGTGTGAATCCCGAACAGATGCATGCCGAACGCGTGGACGGTTACAATCCGTTGGCCGTGATTGAAGCCTACAAGCGCAAACGCAAAATCATTGAAGACAAAAAAGGTCCGGTTCTGTTGGACGTGCTGACCTACCGTTACAGCGGTCACAGCCCCTCGGACGCCTCTTCGTACCGTACCAAGGAAGAAGTGGAAGCCTGGGAAGCTCAGGATTGCATCCATTCCTTCGGCAAACAGATGATTGACGCCAAGGTTTGCACGCAAGCCGATATCGACGCCATTTGGGCCGACATTAAAGCATTGGTTTACGAAATGTTCCTCAAATCCATTGACGATGAGGTTTCTCCCCGCATGAAGAATGCGCAGATCATAGGCGACATGATGTTCTCCAACGGTTCGGTCGATTCATTCTCAACAGCTATACCGGACGTGCTTCAGCCGATGGAAGAAAATTCACGTGTCAAGAAAATCGCCACAAAGGAACGTTTTGCCTTCGATGCCGATGGCAAGCCATTCAGCAAAATGAAGCAATATCAGCTTCGTGACGGCATTTTCGAAGCCATCATGACCCGCTTTTACAAAGATGCCTCCCTCGTTGCCTACGGCGAGGAAAACCGCGACTGGGGCGGTGCATTCGCCGTTTATGGCGGTATGACCGAAGCCCTTCCGTATCACCGTCTGTTCAATTCGCCCATTGCCGAAGCCTCCATCGTGGGCACTGCCATTGGTTATGCCATGTGTGGCGGTCGTGTGATTCCCGAAATCATGTATTGCGACTTTATCGGCCGTTGCGGTGACGAACTGTTCAACCAGCTTCCCAAATGGCAGGCCATGAGTGGTAACGTTCTGAAAATGCCGGTTGTATTGCGTGTTTCCGTAGGTTCCAAATATGGTGCTCAACACTCTCAGGACTGGACTTCCTTCATCGCTCAGGTTCCAGGTATCAAGGTTTGTTTCCCTGTAACTCCTTATGATGCAAAGGGTTTGATGAATGCTGCCCTTCAAGGCACCGACCCCGTGGTCTTCTTCGAAAGCCAACGCATCTACGAAATCGGCGAGCAATTCCACACCGGTGGCGTACCCGAAGGCTATTATGAAATTCCGTTCGGCGAACCCGATGTGAAGAAAGAAGGCAAGGACATCACGTTCCTCACCATCGGTCACACTTTGTATCCCGCTTTGCAAGCCGCTAAAATCCTAGAAGAAAAATACGGCATGTCGGCTGAAGTCATTGATGCCCGTTCCATGGTTCCGTTCAACTACGAGCAAGTGGTTGCCTCCGTGAAGAAAACTGGTAAGTGCATCGTAGCCAGCGACGCTTGTGCGCGTGGTTCGTTCCTGAACGACCTTGCTACCAACATCAGCTCGTTGTGTTTTGATTATTTGGATGCGCCGGTAAGTGTATTGGGTTCAAGGAACTGGATTACACCAGCTTATGAATTGGAGGAATCATTCTTCCCACAACCAAGTTGGTTCCTAGATATGATCAATGAGAAAATCCAGCCTTTGAAGGATTATGTTCCGGGTCAAAATTTCACCGATGCTGAGTTCATCCGCAGAGCAAAATTAGGTGTCTAATATGAATATTAAAAAAGTTAACGCACACCTCCATACACCGTATTCCTTCAGCGCTTTCAGCGAATTATCGCAGGCGCTGGACATGGCGGTGGCCGAGGGTGTTGCGGTGGTGGGAATCAACGACTTCTACACCACGGCAGGATACGAAGCTTGGGCGACGGAATGCGAAAAACGCAAGCTGTACCCCTTGTTCAACATCGAATTTATCAGCCTGAACGAAGAAGATCAAAAAGCAGGCCTACGCGTAAACGATCCTGGCAATCCCGGTCGCACCTACTTGAGCGGCAAAGGTTTGTCTTATCCGTTCAAATTGGCTGAACCCTTCGCCACACAGCTCACAGACGTTCGAAACGAAGCCAATGCCCAAGTCGAAAGCATGTGCGCCAAGCTCAACGAAGTCTTGGCAAGCTGCAACGCCGGTTTCAGTCTCGACTTCAACTGGATCCGCGACGAACTCACCATGGGTTCCATCCGTGAACGCCATTTGGCCAAAGCACTCAGACTTAAAGCTTACGAAGCCTGCAACAACGATGAAGCCGCCATTCAAGCCCTGTTTGCTGAACTCTTCGGAGGCAAAGACCTGAAGTCAGCCGTCAAAGACTTCGCCGGCGTGGAAAACGAAATTCGTGGAAACCTGCTCAAAGCCGGTGGTGCTGCTTTTGTAGCCGAAGACCCCAAAGCCTTCCTCCCGATGCAGACTGTTTGCAACATCCTTCTGGCTGCCGGCGGCATCCCAACCTATCCCTTTCTGGCCGACGACGCCAAAGGTGGATACACGGATTTCGAAGGCGATCTTGAAAAAGTAGCTCAAGTCCTGACCGAACGCGGTTTCAACTCGGTTGAGTTCATCACCACCCGCAACGGTGTGGAATTGCTCGAAAAATATGCCACCTACTTGCACGATCAAGGTTTCGTGGTGACCTTTGGCAGCGAACACAACACGCCAGCCATGGAGCCCATCGAGCTCTTCGCCCGCAACAACACGCCGCTCACCGAAACCCTGAAACGCATCAATTACGAAGGTGCCTGCGTGGTTGCTGCGCATCAGCATTTGGTTGCTCAAGGTCTGGAAGGTTACGTGGATGCTCAAGGTAAAGCCGACCGCAGCAAGCGTGCTGAATTCATCGAATTAGGTGATCAATTGATTCAAGCAAAGGTTTAATTAAACCTTACAAAATATTATCTATGAAAGAGATACAAGACTTAATTGACATATCCCGTTTTTACGGTGTGGACAGCCGCTTCGTCATTGCCGGCGGTGGTAACACCTCCTACAAGAACACCGAAAAGCTTTGGGTGAAGGCCAGCGGATCCTCGCTCGCCACCATAACCGAAGAGGGTTTTGCGGTGCTGGACCGTGCCAAACTCAACATCCTTTCCGAACGTGCCTACAGCGACAAAGCTGCTGATCGCGAGGAGCAGGTGAAGAACGACCTGGCCGCTGCCACCATCTCAATAGGCAAACGCCCCTCCGTGGAAACCTCGATGCACAACGCCATCGGTTTCAGCTTTGTGGTGCATTTGCATCCGACAGCCGTCAACGGTTTGATGTGCGGAAACAATGCCGAAACCGACCTTCAACGTCTTTTCGGTGAAAAAGCCCTCTACATTCCTTATACCGATCCAGGCTATGTCCTCTTCAAAAAAGTGGAAGACTCCATTAAGGATTTCCGCTTGAAGTTCTCAGAAGAACCTGCCATCATCTGGCTTCAAAACCACGGTATTTTCGTGGCCGCAAACAGCATCGAAGAAATCAAAGTGCTTTACACCAGCATCATCGAAACCTTGGATAAAGCAGTGGTCAAACCCGTTTCGACGGAAGCTCGTGCCACCTGTTCCTGCACCGAACAAACCGTACCTGCCATTCGACAAATCCTTTCAAAGGAAGGCCTTAAAACCCTAAAAGTCCGTAAGAACGCCCTTGTGAAGCACTTCTACGACAGCTTGGAAAACTATTCCAAGATTGCCCGTCCGTTCACACCGGACGCCATCGTCTATTGCAAGTCCAACTACATCTTCATCAACCAGGAAGAACCAGCAGACGTATTGAAAGAAGCTGCCGAAGTCATTCCGGCATTCACCGCCAAATACGGCTACCAACCCAAAGTGATCCTGCTAAAAGGCATCGGCATTCTGGCCGTCGGAGACAACGCAGCCCAATGCGACATCATCTTGGACGTGTTCGAAGACGCCATGAAGATTGCCTATTTGGCTGAATCCTATGGCGGACCGCACCCCATGACTCAGGAGCAGATCAATTTCATCGACAACTGGGAAGTGGAAAACTACCGACGCAGCGTGGCTGCAGGTGCTTCCGCAGGTCGTGCCGAAAACAAGACCATCGTAGTGACTGGTGCCGCACAAGGCTTCGGCGAAGGCATCGCCCGCTGTTTGCTGCTGGAAGGCGCCAACATCGTGGTGGCCGACATGAATGACGTAGTGGGCCTAGCTACCGTTGAGAAATTCAACACCTTGGCCAAGAGCAACCGCGCCATCTTCATCAAAACCAATGTCTCCGAAATACCTAGCATCGAAAATCTGGTGCACGAGACCATTTGCAACTTCGGTGCCATCGACTGCTTTATCAGCAACGCCGGAGTCTTGCGTGCGGGCGGATTGGAAGACATGACACCCGAGAATTTCGACTTCGTCACCAAAATCAATTACAACGCCTATTTCTACTGCACCAAAGTGGTGAGCCGCGTGATGAAATTGCAGACGAAATTCGCCAAAAACTATTACGCCGACATCATCCAAATCAACTCCAAGTCGGGTCTCCGCGGCAGCAAAGCCAACTTTGCATACGCTGGCGGCAAGTTCGGCGGGGTAGGGCTCACGCAGTCCTTCGCTCTGGAGCTGGCTCCTGACCGCATCAAGGTGAACTCCATCTGCCCGGGCAATTTCTACGAAGGGCCGCTTTGGAGCGATCCCGAGAACGGTTTGTTCGTGCAATACCTCAACGCCGGGAAAGTTCCAGGCGCCAAAACCATCGAGGATGTCAAGGATTTCTATTTGGCACAGGTTCCGATGAAAAAAGGCTGCTCGCCCGAGGATGTGACCAAAGGTGCGCTCTATTTAATGGAACAATGCGGCGAAACCGGACAATCTTTGCCGATAACCGGTGGTCAAGTTATGTTAAACTAAACAATTATGAAAACAAGAGCAGTTAGACTATACGGCAAAAAGGACCTCCGCTTGGAGGAATTCGAATTGCCACAGATCAAGGACGATGAAATCCTGGCCAAGGTCGTGACCGACAGCCTGTGCATGTCATCGTATAAGGCAGCCAGCCAGGCTACCGACCACAAACGCGTTCCAGACGATGTTGCCGAGAACCCCATCATCATCGGCCACGAGTTTGCAGGCGAATTGGTGGAAGTCGGCGCCAAATGGGCGCACCAGTTCAAAGCAGGTGACAAGTTCTCCATCCAGCCCGCCCTCAACTACGAAGGCGGTCCGGTAGGAATCTTGAGCGCACCAGGTTACAGCTACCGCTTCATCGGCGGTGATGCCACCTACGTGATCATCCCCAAGGAAGTCATGGAACACGATTGCCTGCTCGCCTACCAGGGCGAAGGCTATTATCCCGCTTCATTGGCCGAACCCCTTTCCTGCGTCATCGGCGCCATGCACGCCAACTACCACATCAAACCGGGCAGTTACATACACCAGATGGAAATCGTGGACGGTGGCAAACTGGCCATTCTTGCTGGTGTAGGCCCCATGGGTCTGGCCGCGATCAACTACGTGCTTCGCCGTGAAGACCGCAAACCAGGCTTGTTCGTCGTCACCGACGTGGATCAAGTTCGCCTGGACCGTGCCGCCAGCCTTTACACGGTTGAGTTCGCCAAAGAAAGAGGCATCGACCTTCGCTACATCAACACCCGTGAAATGGCAAATCCCGTCGAGGAACTCAAAGCGCTCACCGGCGGCGAAGGCTACAACGACGTGTTCGTTTTCGCACCAGTCAAACCCGTTGTGGAACAAGCAGATGCCATCCTCGCCTTCGACGGATGCCTCAACTTCTTCGCAGGCCCGAGCGACCCCAACTTCAGCGCCTCGTTCAACTTCTACAACGTGCATTACGGCTACACCCACGTGGCCGGCACCAGCGGCGGCAACAACGACGACATGGTGGAAGCCCTCGACCTGATGGCCAAAGGACTTGATCCAGCCGGCTTGGTCACCCACATCGGAGGTCTGAACGCCGTAGCCGACGCAACCTGTCATTTACCCGAGATACCCGGTGGTAAGAAGCTCATTTACACGCATGTGGAAATGTCGTTGACCCCCATCAGCGATTTCGCCCAATTGGGAACAAGCAACCCAACCTACAAAACTTTGGCTGAGATCTGCGACAGAAACCAGGGTCTTTGGAGCGTGGAAGCCGAAACCTTTTTGTTGGCCAACTCCGACAAACTTTGAACCAACTTTCTTTGTCGTGAGAAAGCCGGGATAGCCCTAAAATGGGGTTATTCCGGCTTTTTTAGTTGCAGTATTAAATTATAAATAAAATAAATTTCCACTAAACATAGTTTCCATTGTGAAATTATAAAAAGGCGTACTATCTTTGTAGCAAGTAACAGTACTTATAAAATATCCATTCGCATCATGTTCGAAAAAATCAAAAATATCCTTGGAATCAAAACAATCGATTTCGCACAACTCGTTCAAGACGGAGCCATTGTATTAGACGTTCGAACCACTGGCGAATTCGCCAACGGTCACATCAAGGGTTCAGTCAATGTACCTTTGAACAAATTACCGCAATACCTCCCAAAAATCAAGGATAAAACCAAGTCCATCATCGTCTGCTGCGCATCTGGTTCCAGAAGTTCCCAAGCCATTAACGTACTCAACTACAACGGCTTCACCAACTCCTACGACGGTGGTTCTTGGTTTCGCTTAAATTCCAAGATCAACCGATAATGGATTTATTTTTCCAAAATTCGTAGCTGTTGAATCAACTGTTCTTCAGTAATTAAATAGGCCTCTCCAAATCGAATGCTGCGATAAACGGCATCAAAAATCCCCATATACGAGGATTGCTTCAATGTTACTGGTTGACGGATTACCTTTCCATCAGCAGAAATCGAACTCAGCATTCCTTCGCTGCCAGTTTCTTCCCAACCGTAAAGGGGGTTGTCAGGCATCATGCCTCCAACCAACTGGCTTTCCTGCACATCGCTCCGACGCTTCACATAACTGCCCCTGCTGCCATGAAGCACATAGGCAGGCTGCACGTCAACCACTAGCATGTTGGCAGTCACAAAAACTTGAAGCCCATCCGGATATTCCAGTTGGAAATGGAAAAAGTCGTCCACCTGTGTTTTATTCCGGTTGTATCCAAGCGTTTTGGTCCAATGAAGTGGGCATCCAAAAAGTGATATGACCTGATCGAGCAAATGCGGCCCCAAATCGTACATCAACCCACTGCCTGGAATCGGCGTTTCTTTAAATGCCTTAGGCCCAATTTCAGGACGATATCGGTCGAACCGTACGTGCACCTCCACCAGTTTTCCCAATTTACCAGTAGCCAAGACTTCTCCAACCGAAAGGAAATCCGTATCGAACCGGCGGTTTTGGTAGGGGAGAATGCGCAGGTTGCGTTCGCTTGCTTCCTTAAAAAGGATTTCTGCCTGTTCGGAAGTTATCGCAAAAGCTTTTTCCAGAAGCACATGCTTACCAGACTGGAGTGCCATAAGAGCAAAGTCGAAATGCGTGGAAGTTGGCGTCGTAACTACAACCAGTTCAATTTCAGGGTCTGACAGCAACCCCTCCACTGAATCGTAACTCCGGATGTCCGGGTAAAAGTGCATGGCCTTTTTATCAGACCGTTCCACAACAGCCGTTAGTTCAAATCCAGTATGCAGATTCAGAAAAGGCGCGTGAAATACTTTTCCGGACATGCCGAACGATAGTATTCCGGTTTTAATTAGTTTTTGATTCATAGACGTTCAAAGTTCGACGAATTGCCAGATTTTCATCTTTAATTCGTTGACATTGATGGGTTTTACCACATACTCGTCAAAAAAACTACCGACGAAACGTTCTTTTTCATACTCCATGGCGTAGGCCGATTGAGCGATGATGGGTATGGTTGGGTTGAACTCCTTGATCAGCTTGGCAGCAGTATATCCATCCATCACAGGCATTTTTATGTCCATCAAAATCAGGTCAATGCTAGGATTGTCTCTACAAAAATCAACTGCCTCGGACCCATTTTTCGCATGAATCAACCTGATGTGTTTGCTCGCCAATATGTGCTTGAGATATAGGTAGTTGTAATCCTCATCCTCGGCAATCAGAATGCTTCTAGAAAGTTCGGAAGGTATCACCGATTCATCGACATCAAGAATGTTTCTTGCTGAAACATAGGGAATGGAAAACCGGAAAGTAGAACCTTTGCCCAGTTCGGATTCCACCCAAATCTCACCACCAAACAAATCCACATATCCTTTTGAAATGGACAAACCAAGACCTGTACCCCCGTAAAGTTTACTGATGGAAGTCTCACCCTGCTGAAACCGTTGAAATATTTTGTCTTGATACATCGGATCAATACCGATACCGGTGTCTATTACATAAAACTCAAAGTTGTTCTCTTTCAATTCATATCCAAATTCGACACATCCAACAGAGGTGAACTTCAACGCATTTGTTAGTATATTGGTTAGTATCTCCGTCAATTTGGTTTTGTCGGTATACACCTCGGTATCCTTATTCGTTACTGTTTTGTTAAGGATGATGGAAATGTTCTTTTCCATGGCTTGAACCTGAAAAATGGCATACAGCTCATCCAGCAATTCATTGACATTGACAATATTGATGTTTATTCGCTCCTGTTTCTTCTCCAGTGCTGAAATGGTCAAGATGTCGGTAACGACCGAAAGCAATTGATTGGCACTGTTACGGATGATGGAGATGAATCTCTTTTTGTCCTCCTCCTGCAAATCTTGATCCTCCAGCAAACCGGTGAAGCCGATGATGGCGTTCATCGGTGTACGGATTTCGTGGGACATGTTTTGCAAAAAGGCTGTTTTTAGACGGTCGCTTTCTTCTGCATGTTCTTTGGCTCGAATAAGCTCCTGTTCATTTTCTTTTCGTTCAGTAATGTCAAAACAATGACCGATATAACCAATAAATAGTCCTTTACTATTAAAATTTGGCGTCCCCATATCGCTTAACCAACGGTATTCACCGCTGAAATGACGAATACGGTATTCCATATTGAAGGATTCGTGTTTTGCAAAAGCGGTCAGATAGGTTCTTACGCAATAGTCAAGATCTTCCGGATGCACACCTTCTGCCCAACCTTCGCCCACCTCCTGTTCCAAGGTACGCCCCGTAAAGTTTAACCATGGTTTGTTGAAGTAATTGCATTTTGTATCGAGCCCAGAAGTCCAAATCAGTGCCAACCCGCTATCTGCCAAATTTTGATATTGCACTTCCTTTTCGCGGAGTTCCATCTCTGTGCGAGTTCTGTCAAAAAGCTCTTGTTCCAGTTGTTTGGTGCGAAAGGCCACTTCAGCTTCGAGTTCAGACTTCTCGAGCTTTTTCTGTAGATTCGCCTCTTTGATCTTCACCATGGCACGAATCTGGGCTGTCAATTCAATTTCATCGATGGGTTTGGAAAGAAACGCTTCAACCCCATAGTACAAGGCTTTGATTCGACTTTCCTTGTCACCTTTCAACGCTGTGATCATCACGATGGGGATTTCCTGGAGGCGAGGGTCGTTTTTAAGGCGTCTGCAAACTTCAAAGCCGTCCATGTTGGGCATGACAATGTCCAACAGAATAACATCGGGGTTTTCCTGTACTGCCATTTTTAAACCATTGGATCCGCTTGTTGCCTGAAAAAACTGTACATCTGGAAATGCTTCATTGACAAGCGCTTTCAAGGTAATCAGGTTGTCCAAGTTGTCATCGATGGCCAAAATTTTTAAACCTCGCTTATCCATAAAGTAGTTGTTTGATGGTTTCAGTAAAAACGGCTTCATCAATGGGTTTGGCGATGTAACCGTCAAATCCATGAGCAAGTATTGCTTCCCGTTCAGTGGTCATTGCACTGGCAGTTAGTGCAATGATGGGTATCTTCTGCAATAGTACATCGTTGCGAATTTTCTTGAATGTTTGAATGCCGTCTATGTCGGGTAATTCAATATCCATCAAGATCAGATTGGGCAGATGCAATCGAGTCATCATCAATGCTTCCTTGCTATTGATCGCTTCCAATACCAGGTAGTTGTCAGAAAGCAACGCCTTTGCTGTGAGCATGTTGTCCGAATTGTCCTCCACAACCAAGATGACTGGCTTCGAAGACAGATTGGAAATGGGCGCGGGGAGAGGCATCACCACCTTGAATGCCATTTCTTCAATCGCCTTCAAAAGATCGTTTCGGTTGATGTCTCCCTTTTGAACCAATTGATGGATGTTGTTCCGCTTCAGAAACTGGAGTTCTTCCTTGGTGATGTGCTTGGCCGTCAAAATCAATACAGGCACATTGGCTGTCCGATCCTCTTCACGAAGGGTCTTAAGCACTTCAAAGCCATCCATTCCAGGCATCATCAAATCAAGGATCATCGCATCAGGAATGGACAGACCAATTTGTTCAAGTGCTTCCAAACCATTTCTGGCCAGTTGAACCCGATATCCGCCCTCCTTCAAAACGTCATTCAACTGGATAATGGCGGGCTCACTGTCTTCCACCAAAAGAATGGTTTTTCCATCGGTCTCGGTTTTATGTTTCAAGATAGGATCATTAACCGACCTTTGTACTTCAACAGTTTCTGCAGTTTCCTCAGCAATCTTGATGGGTATCTTCAGCGTAAAGACAGAGCCTTCACCCAGACTGCTTTTAACGGTGATGGTTCCACCCAACAATTCGGTGTATTTTTTAGCGATGGACAAGCCCAAGCCGGTTCCTCCAAACCTTCTGGAAGTGCTGTTGTCTGCTTGTCGGAATTCATCGAAAATATGTTCCAGTTGATTGTCGGAAATGCCGATGCCAGTATCGGTAACTTCGATATACAAAGTGGCTTCCTTCATTTTTGCAGAAATTTCCACCTTGCCTTTTTCGGTGAACTTCACCGCATTCCCAACAATGTTTTGCAAGATATGCCGGCATTTTTTCAAATCACTCTGCACGACAAGGTCTGAACCGCCCGTTTTTAAGATCAAATCAATGTCTTTTTCTTTTGCCTGTGGAGCAATAAGGTCCACGACCTCTTTGATCAGCTGAACGGCGTTGAATTGTACCACTTCCATTTCTTCCCTGCCTGCCTCAATTCTAGACAAATCCAAAATATCGTTGATAAGTGAAAGAAGATGCTTGCCATTGCGTTCGATGACATCCAAATAGCTGTATTCCTCTTCTGGAATTTTGTGAATCAACCGCCGGTTGAGCACTCCAGTCAGCGCAATGACCGAATTGAGTGGTGTACGGAGTTCGTGGCTCATGTTGGACAGGAAAATGGTTTTCAACTTGTTGGCTTCGTCCAGTTGTTTCTTCTGAATTTCCAGTTCCGTATTCTGGTTTTGCAACGTAGCGGATTGTTTGGATAATTCCGTTTTCTGCATTTCCAGTTCGCGGTTCTGAATTTCCAACATTTCAGAGAATGCTTTGATCTTTTGAGATGCTAAGATACCGATCACCCTTGCGTTCAGCGAATCCAAGGTCGATTCGACCAATAGCTTGCTTTGGGCGCTGTACGTGTTGACATTGGCCAGGTGAATGGTTGCAATGATCCTATCTCCAGAAAGTAGCGGCATTGTTATGATCTCGCGGGGTTTGATGCTTCCGCATACGGTCTCAAAAACGAAGGGCTCATCATCTTTCAAAGCCTTGATGTGTTGTACTTTACGGGTTGAAAAGACCGGCCCGATCTCACCTTCAAAGCGGCCGATGTCAAAAGATTTGTGCAAATGATCATTGAGTCCGATGGATTCATACAAATCCAGACTTTTTTGATCCTCACTAACCAGATAGATGGCAGCCATTTGTGAATCGGTGAGTTTGAGTAGGGTAGTCAATGTAGACTGGAAGAACAGACGGGTATCGTTTTCACTCAACATCGATGCTGCCAGGCTGGCTTTCTTGTCGCTCAATTCAACGTCTTGTTGGATTCTGTATGCCAGTTTATTGAAGGAATCGGAAAGCATGCCAAACTCATTGTTTACGCGATACGAACTGCGTGCGTTCAAATCACCATGCCTGAAACGATGGGTTGTATCGGTGAGTATTCGCAAGGGTTTCTGAATGTTTCTCAACAAAATGTAATTGACGATGGTCGAAATTATCAAAATGATGATGACCAAAAGGATCAATTGAAGATTCAAATCTTTTCCTAGTTTTTGAGAATTCACGAATGTTTGGGTTGCCTTGTTCGTAGCAAAGGCATCGATGATGTCCAATATTGAAATCAGCTCTTCCCGGTAAACATTTTCAGCGTTGTTCTTGGCTTTTTCAGCTTGTTCATTCAAAACGATCTTCCAGTTCGAAAAGGCTTTGAGCGCATTGTCAACATTTACCTGCTCACCCAAGTACTTGGCATCAACGATGCTGAATTGCCGTGTTGCAGCTTCTGTAGCGGCTTCCAGCTTCTGCTTGGCACGAATTCGATCCTTTTCACTGGTCGCAATTGTCAATTCCCTGGAGGCAACCACCATGTGTTGAATCTCGATTTCAATGGCTGCAACCGCTTTGCTGACTTGAAAAGGATGATTGAAGATGGTGTTGGTCTGTAGCTGTAGTTTTTTAGTTTGAACATACGATACCACACCGAGTAAAACAACAAGCGCCAACAAAATCGCAAAGCCAATTTGAAGTTGCGTTCCGATGTTTAAGGACTTTTTATGCATGGGAAGGGTAGGTTGAGTGTGTAAGAAAAAAAATCAGGTTAATTTATGAAAAATTGCTGAAAACGGATAGATTTCATTGAAAAGATTTCGCATGAGCAATGGCCTTTCCACTTCACCTGTAACCAAATATCCTCCTATAGAGAGCGCTTTCACCGCTTTATCAAGGATGGCATTCTGATATTCCGGTTTGTAATAAAACAAAAGATTGGCGCATACAATCAGGTCGAAGTCTCCGTAGATGCTTTCAGGTGGACTGCCAAAGCTGTTGGAAACAAGATCGAAGACCGAAAATTCAATTTTAGCAGCGATCTCATCCTTGATTTTGTAACCCTCCTTTTTCTTTGTAAACCAGCGGTTTAAGCGTTTCATGCTCAAGTTTCCAAGGGATGTGGCAGTATAAAATCCCTCCTTTGCTTGCTCAATTTCCGAAGCACTTTGATCACTGGCAAAAATCTGATATTGAATAGGATTCGGTTCATTTTCGAGATATTCCTCCAGCAACATGGCCAAGCTGTACACTTCCTGACCGGAGGCACATGCCATGGACCAGATACGTAGTTTGTTGTGATTTTTACGGATTGCCTGCTGAATCAACTCAGGCAAGACCAATTTCTCCAAAACTGCAAAAGTCAGCGGATTTCTGAAAAATTCACTGTAACTGACCTGAAGCGACTTTTGCAAGTGCTTTCTTTCTTCCTCGTCATTTTCCAACACCATCCCATAGTATTCCAGCCCCTCTGAATTGGTGGCTTGAATTCTTTTCTGGATGGAACTTTGTAAGAATGTTTCATCATAGACGGAGACATTCAAAGATTCCATACCAATTTGCGGATCCTCATTGTTTATCATAAACGAAATGAATCTGTAATGGATATAAAAATACGATAGAATCTTTAATATTGGTTGTTTTTGACAAAAACTTTACAATCATTTTTTTATACTTTTACCGCTTTGTATACCGCTTAACGTAACATTCATGCAAAATGCTCCCGCACACCGTGGACCTGACGTCAACAAAACCCTTTTGTTGGCCATCACCATGGTGGCAAACTTCTTCAATCCATTCACAGGTGCAGCCGTAAACATCGCGTTGCCTAGCATCTCTGCTGAACTCAATCTGGATGCTGTGGCAATGAGTTGGGTCACCATGGCCTACTTGCTGGCATCTGCTGTGATGCTGGTTCCCCTTGGAAAAGTTGCCGACCGTTGGGGGCGAAAAAAGGTCTTTTTAATAGGTAACATCGTTTTTCTAGTGGCGTCCTTCCTGTGTGCAACAGCCAACAGCGGTGCATTTTTGATAGCAATGCGTGTTTTGCAAGGATTAGGTACTTCCATGATGGTCACTACGAGTATGGCAATGCTCATGTCTGCATTTCCTCCCAAGGAACGCGGCAAAGTCATCGGAATGAACGTTGCGTCGGTCTATCTGGGTCTTTCGGCTGCGCCCGTTTTGGGAGGAATATTGACACAATCCTTAGGTTGGCGCAGTCTGTTCATCATCAACGGCTCGGTATCCGTGTTTGTTGCCTTGGCAGTCTTTTTTGCCATCCGGACCGAATGGAAAGAATCTGAAAAAGGACGATTTGACTGGTCAGGTTCACTTTTATACGTACTTTCCCTGATTCTGCTGATGTATGGTTTCTCCAAAATGCCGGAGACCTTTGCCATCGTCATGACCGCCGCAGGGCTGATTGGATTGTATTTTTTCATACGAATGGAATTCAAAGTAGCTTTACCGGTGCTGGATGTCACCATCTTCAGGGACAACATCGTTTATGCATTGTCCAATTTATCGGCTTTCATCAATTATGCGGCTACATTTGCCGTGAGTTTCGTGCTGAGCCTTTATTTGCAGTATGTCAAACATTTGACTCCGCGTGAGGCTGGAATGCTACTCATGGCACAACCGGTTTTGATGGCCTTGGTGTCCATCTTCTCAGGCCGTCTGTCCGACCGTTTCAATCCCAAATGGTTGGCTTCATCCGGTATGGCAATCAGCGTGATCGGCTTATGCATGATGGCTTTCCTCACCATCGAATCATCCAATGCCTACATCTTGACGGCATTGGGAATCCTTGGATTCGGCTTCGGCCTGTTTTCCTCGCCCAACACGAATGTGGTGATGAGTTCGGTCGAGAACAAACATTATGGAGTCGCTTCGGCCACCTTGGCTACGATGCGGAACCTTGGCATGATGTTCAGTATGGCCATCGCTTCGCTTGCCGTGCACATTTTCATAGGAAACCGGCCGCTTGGTGTTTCAACGATACCCGATTTCATGCACAGCTCACAAGTGATTTTCCTGCTCTTCTCCGCTCTTTGTCTGGTTGGGGTATTTACTTCGATGCAAAACTCCAAACGAAAACCTAATTCTTCCATTGCATGATAGACCCCAACAACCTTCGTCGCCCTTCGCAGAATCTTTCTCCTGAACTCAAATCAATGCTCGAGAACGGGAATCCTCGGTTTGATGTCCATTGTCACCTCATCAACAGGGATTACATTCCGGACAATTACTTTCACCTGCGCTTGCCATGGCTCATGAAAAGACGGATGCTGAGGCGTTTGATACGCATTCTGAAAGGGCGGAAAAAGGACGATGATACCTGGACCCAACATGCCTCTGATTTCATGGAAGTGGCTAGAAAGCAGACCTTGGCCGAAGTAGCTGCAGAAATGGTTCAGCAATCGGAACCGGACCTCCTTTTTTGCCCGCTCATGATGGATATGACCCAGGCTTTCGGTGAAACCTCCGTCAAGGACATGCACGTTCAATTGGATGCCATGCGGGAAGCCAGAAACGCCCACCCTGACCGCTTGCTTCCTTTTGTCGCTATCGATCCGAACAATCCGGACATGGAGGCGATTTTCCTCAAAGCATTCTCTGACGATTACCACTTTTATGGTGTGAAAATCTATCCGCTCCTGGGTTACTTGCCCAACCATCCCAAACTCATGGAAGTTTTTGAGGTCTGTGAGGCACTTGGCATTCCGGTAACGACCCACTGTGGAGGAAATTCGACCCGAGCAATTGCGAATGCCTTTGAATTGCCCATTCGGAGGTATGATTCGCAAGGTGAAAAAGCCGATGACGTACTGTCCGTTACATTTAAGAACGACAATGAAAAAGGGCTTTTCTTCAGCGATCCGATTCGCTGGCTTCCTGTATTACAGCGTTTTCCGAAGTTGCGGCTCAATCTGGCCCATTTCGGTGGTGATGAAGCTTGGAAGCGTTTTTCCCGCAAGGAACCCGACACTTGGGTGCATCAGATTGTTTCCATGATGGAGGACTACGAACACGTGTACACCGACGTTTCCTTCCTATTGCACCTAACCGAAAAACGCAATACCGGTTTTCTGGAAACGTTTGAGGAACTGCTTCGTGAAAAGGAGCTGGTCCGAAACCGAACCCTTTATGGATCGGATTATTACATGGTGCTCATCCACGAAAAATTGCCCCATGTATCACGGAATTTTCTGTTTCGGCTCAACGATGAGCTGGAAAACAAACTGACCAGGGAGAATCCAAGACGTTTTTTGGGGTTGTGAATGAACCGTTTTTGCACGTTCTGTTCTATCTTTACCGAATCGCATCAAAATCTTGTCCTATGAAACACACGATTCAGTTTACCCTGTTGGGTATGATCATCCTGAGTACGATGTCTTGTTCAGAGTCAAAAATGCTGATGAAAGGACTGTCGTATTACCCTCAACCACTTGGTTATGAAATGATCAGTCCGATAGACAGTTCAGCCAAGACGGACTCTGTCATCCTAACCTTTACTGGATTTCAATTGGATAGCATCACAACGGTGAAACGTGAAAAGGCCTTGATCCTACCGTTGATTGTCGTCAATATTACGGAGTATAAATACCGTTTCCAACTAGGCGCCAATCAATTGCAGGAAGATTACAACGATTTCTTTTTCAATGCCTTGATTGACGAAAGCGAGCGAAGCGGTCGGTATGCCTTGTGCTACGACAGTACACGAACTAAGGATGTATACTTGTTGGAAGTTCAATTGGATACCTGCCTCACCGACACTCATTTTTTAGAAAATTCATTTACGCTGTATTATTTCTATGGCTACATGTACAACTATTCCGAAAGCAGTTATCCGGCTCGATCAACCGTGTCCTGTACCCTGCGTCTTCGAAAAGGGGATCAGATTCTCAAGGACACGACCGTCAACGCTTTTTCCATGCTGGCTTTTGAAGGGGGAAACAATCTCAACCGCAATGAAAGGCTGGAACGTACGGCAGGATGCATGGTCGCTACCCTATGTCAATCCACGCGAGACTGCATCTCAAGAATGGTGGAGGAAGTCAACGGCATGCTTGTAGCTCAAAAACGATAGCTCAATCCTGCTGAACCGTTGATGCCTGGCATGGTGTAATACCGGATGGTCTCATAGGTTTGATTCAGCAAATTGTTGCCGCTAAGGCTCAATTCGAGTTTGGGCAGCAGGTTGTATTGGATGCCAGCGTTCAATAGGGCATAGGTTTGGAAATCTGTAGGAGCTGCCTTTATGACGTTTGTTCGGAGGTGTTCCACATAACGCAAACCGGTGTTGAACCTTAATTTCCCAAGTTGATACCTTCCGTTCAAATACAGATGGTTTCTTGGCGTCGCAAAAACCGGCGTTTCCATTTCGATGTGACTTAACGTCATTTGTACCTGCAAATGCTTTATTGGTTCACATCCTGCTGCCAGTTCCAAGCCTTTGTTGCTAATTCTGCCACCGTTGTACAATCTGCCCATGGCACCTGTAACAATTAGGTTGTCGCCCATCAGGTAGAAGGCAGTCACCTCCAAATGTGCTTTGAAAGCTTTGAATTCCCTCAAAAAGCTGGTTTCATAGTTCCAAATGCGTTCGGGTGACAATGCAGAATTGTGATTGAACATGAATAGTTCGCGTAGGGTAGGGCTGCGGAACCCTTTGCCGAACGACGCTTTCCAAGTCATTCCGCGTTGAAGGTCCAAAGCCATACCAGCTGCTGGTATCCATTCCTTTCCATATTGAGTATGGAATTGCAACCGCATTCCGGCATTCAGGGTCAACCGATCAAACAACGTTTGTTGAACGAAACCATACACACCCTGCTCAACCACTGTAGAATCCACCAAGGTAGCATTTGATCTCGTTTGCTTGGCAATGCCACCGTATTCGCTTCTATCCCAACCAAAATTTATCAACGTATTTTTAAACGGTCGAACCGATTCGTTGATGCTCAAACCCTTGTTTAAATCTTCTGAATGAAAACCATCGGAGACATCGTGAGTCCCGAAATTGCGAAAAGCGCGTATGCTACCGGAAAACGTTTCAAACTCATGTTCCAACGTATACGACCAAGAACCCCGTTTGATGTCCAGCGCATTGCCTTTTACCGCCCCCAACGTGTCGGGCCCAGGATCCGTCCCCTTGAAATTGCTCAAATTCAGGTCAGTATGAATTCTGAAATGATTGCTCAACCGCAGTCCAACCTTAAAATATCCACTGATCTGGCTAAAATCGCTGTTGGTGCGATGCCCATCCGTACGGTTTTTATTCAGACTAGTTACCATATTCAAGTTCTTGTGACGGTAACTTCCCGTGAGCATCATTTCGCTGGTGTTGTAAGAACCGTATCTAATGCTTTCTTCCCCCCAAAAACCCTCTTTGGCGGTACGTCTGGTCAGGATGTTGATGACCCCGCCCATAGCATTCGAACCATACATCATGGATGCCGGCCCGCGTATGACTTCCACACGCTCCACCCCCGAAGAACTGTAAATATCGGCTAGTGGATGCCCAAAGATGCCCATGTATTGGGGGTTTCCGTCCATCATAACAAGCACCCCGGTGGTGGGAGATCCACCCACACCACGCATGGAAATCTGACCCGCCGCACCGGCGGAAACGCCAAATCCGATAACGCCTCGTTCTGTGACGAATAACCCAGGAATGCGACCATTCAAAATGGGTAATACGGAGGCCACACCACTGGATGCAATTTCGGAACGCGTAATGACCGAAACCGACATTGGCACGTTGTTGAGGTTAATTCGTACAGGCGTTCCGGTCACAACAACTTCCTGCAAGGTATCCGTCAGGTTTTTAATTTCAACAGCTTGGGTGTTCAGACAAACAAAAATGCTGCCCGAAAGAACTAAGAATTTAAAATATTTCATGCAAAATGGGATGGTCAGTCAATAAATGAATCAATAAGAAGCTGGACAAATATCCGAAAAAAATCATGAATGCCACCTTTTTAGTAGCATTATCCTTTACTATTCGTTCTAAATGTGTACTTTTGCACCGCTTTTCGCCAATGGCGGAAACGTGTACTTGAACACCACGTAAAAAACAAGATTATGAAAAAACAAGTCTCTGTGGCCTTTATGGTCAGCGGGCTGCTGTTTACAGTTTGCCTGCTCGTTGCCAACATTGTTGAGCAAAAACTAATCCGAATCGGTCCCATCGAAGCCACCGCCGGTTTGTTGATTTTCCCCATTTCCTACATTTTGAACGACGTCATTGCCGAAGTCTGGGGCTATGGCAAAGCGCGTCTCATTATTTGGTGCGGTTTCGGCATGAATTTTCTGGCAGTGGCCATCTTCCACTTGAGTATCTGGGCCCCGGCTTCAGCCAACTTTACGCATCAAGCTGAATTTCAGCTGGTCTTGGGCAATACCTTGCGCTTGGTCCTCTCCAGTTTCGTCGCTTTCCTCTGCGGTTCCTTCCTTAATGCGTATGTGATGAGCAAGATGAAAATCTGGCAAAAAGGCAAAGGCTTTTCCATACGCGCCGTTGCATCCACTTTTGTCGGCGAGGGAGCCGATTCACTCGTCTTTTTCACCTTGGCCTTTTATGGTATCATCCCGACAAAGGACTTAATTGTCCTGATTCTTACCCAAATGGCGATGAAAACAGGTTATGAAATTCTTATTTTGCCTGTTACAAACCTGGTTGTCAGAAAGATAAAGAAGGTTGAGGAAACGGATGTCTATGACAAACACGTTTCGTACAATCCGTTCAAGCTGAAAGAACTCTAGTTTTTTTTCCAAAAATTGTCTATCCTTCGTTAATACATTTATAGAAAGTGTATATTTGAGTTTTGGTGGAAACAGCCACGGCTATGAATAAACACACTTAATGGAGGAATTACAGATGAATGAAATGGATCAGCTAAAGTATTTTAAAAGTAAAATGGGCGATCGGTATGACGGTTGGAGAGTACGTAATGTGGATACCGTTTTTTCGGTCATACCGTTTTTCCTGCGTACCCGCATGGATTCTCAGAACTTCTTTGAAGAACAGATCAATATCGACCACTTGGAAGATTTCATCAAGGAGCACAAAGAAGATATTCCAGGTCTTTCGCTCATGCACATCATCATGGCTGCGCACGTCAGGCTTATCTCACAGCGTCCGCATCTGAACCGTTTTGTCGTCTGGAACAAGATTTTTGCCCGCAACCACATCAACTTCGCCATCGCCGTGAAGCGAACCTTGTCCGACGATGGAGAAGAAACGCTGATCAAACCGTATTTTTTACCTTCGGATACGTTACAAGATGTTGTTCGGAAGGTTCTCAAGGAACAACAGGACAATCAGCAGGTCGGCCAAAAGAACGATTCAGACAAGATTTCAAAGATCATGGGCATGCTTCCCTCTTTTTTTCTGCGAACCACCGTTTTCTTTTTATTGGGTATGGACAAAGTCGGTATCATGCCCAAGATCATTAACAAGGCAAGTCCTTGGCATTGTTCCTTGTTTTTGACCAACATCGGTTCCATCGGTGTGGAATCCATTTACCACCACCTGTATGAATTCGGTACGTGCAGCCTTTTCGTGGCTATGGGCAAGAAATCCCGCAGCCATGCGATGGATCGGAACGGGGAACTAAAAGTCCGTAAGAGCATTCATCTCAAATTCGTTTTGGATGAACGCATTTGCGACGGATTCTATTATGCTTCCTCGATGAGGCTTCTGAGCAAGTATCTGAATGATCCCTCGTTGTTGCTCACACCGCCTGAAAAAGTAGTGATCGATGAAGGAATCCGCAAAAAGAATAAGGGCCTTTTGAACGCCTAAACCCGTCTTAAAACCGTATCTTTGCAGCATAAACAAGCATTATGAGACAGTTAGACACCACGTTCATGACTCCGAGTGAACAGATCAACGTAATTATCGGACGTATTTACCGCAGTGGCATGACCACCACTTCGGGCGGTAACATCTCCATTCGCGACGAAAACGGAGATATTTGGATCACGCCTTCAGCCATTGACAAAGGCTCCTTGACTCCAAAAGACATCGTTTGCATCAAGAAAGATGGAACACTGGTCGGCCCGCACAAGCCTTCCTCCGAATTTCCTTTCCACAAGGCCATTTACGATGCACGGCCCGAACTGAACGCCGTTATTCATGCGCATCCTCCAGGATTGGTGGCATTCAGCATCGCGCGTCAGATTCCGAATACCAACATCGTTCCTCAGGCGCGTTACATTTGCGGTGAGATCGGTTATGCACCTTATGGATGTCCTGGTAGTGAAGAACTTGGGAAAAAAATTGCTCTTCAATTTGAGAATCCAAGGTACAAAGCCGTCATCATGGAAAACCATGGCGTTGTTTTGGGTGGTACCGATATGATGGATGCCTACCAACGTTTCGAAACGCTGGAATTCTGTTGCCGCACCATCGTCAAAGCAGGAATGCTTGGAAAAGTTAACTACTTGACCGACAATCAGATTGACGAATACCAGTCCCATTTTCCAAAGAATATCTCGCACTTCATGGATGTGAATTATCCATCGGACGAACGCGCCATTCGTTCAGAAATGGTCCGTATCATCCGTCGCGCTTGCGACCAGGGCCTGATGATTTCGACCTATGGCACCGTTTCACACCGTTGGAAAAACAACGATTTCCTGATTACGCCTCGTGACGTAGCCCGTTGGGACATCACACCCTTCGATTTGGTTCAGATTCGCAACGGTCAGGCAGAAGCCGGCAAGACGCCGAGTCGCTCCGTGGCCCTGCACCAACGCATTTATCAGCTGAACCCGCACATCAACTCCATCATCACCACCCAATCGCCCAACCTGATGGCACACGCTGTGAGCCACACCAAGTTCGACGTGCGCACCATCCCTGAAAGTTGGATTTTCCTGCAGGACGTACCTTCCATTCCTTGGGGTTCGCTGTACACGGAAGTTGATAAGATGGCCAAGATGTTCGCGACCAACCGCGCTGTTTTGGTAGAAAACGACTGCGTGTTCGTAACCGGCGACAAGCTGCTCACCACCTTCGATTACCTTGAAGTGGCCGAATTCAGCGCCAACTCTCTGGTGATGGCTTCCTCCATCGGCCCGCTTTGTCCCATCGGTGACGAAGAAATCGAAGAGCTTCGCGTCGCTTTCAACGTAAAATAACAACCATGCGGTTTATTCTAAGCCGTTCAACCAATCCGGGTTTCAATCTGGCTGCCGAGGAATTCTTGTTCTTCAGGCAGTCGGAAGAAACCCTTTTTTTGTATGTGAACGAATCCTGCGTCGTTGTTGGTTGCAATCAATCCATGTTGGCCGAAGCCGACACTACCTTTTGTGCTGCACAAGGAATTGGCCTATTTAGGCGACTTTCCGGTGGTGGCGCCGTCTATCACGATGCTGGAAACCTGAATTATTGCTTTGTCAAGAACCGAATTCCCGGCCAATCACCCTTAGGGGCAGCTTTTCTGGAGCCAGTTGTCAACGTGCTTCGGTCCATGGAAATTCCCGTCGAAGTGGGAACCCGCAAAGACCTTTGGTTGCCAGGTGGTTTCAAGATTTCGGGTACCGCCTCTCATGTTGGTAAATCCAAGGAATTGCATCATGGCACGTTGTTGTACGACACCTCCTTGGAACGGCTTCAGCAGGCATTGACGCCCCATTCGGCAGGTAGAATCAAGGCTTCCGTTGCCTCAGTGCCGAGTCCGGTAAAGAACATCCGTCGATTTCTCTATGAAAACGGCATCGAAGCAATGGATTCATCAGACTTTTTTCAACTTTTGACGGAACGGATGCTCGCTTTTCTGCCCGATTTGAAAAGAAACGATTTTTCGGAAGTCGAAAGGGTTGAAATTGCTGAAATTGCTGAAAAAACCTACCTTTCCACAGCTTGGACGTTTAAAAAATAGAGAAATGTAAACTTTTGGAATTATCTTTACAACTCTTTAAGATATACCCTTATTAACCTAAAAACCAAAATCTATGCAACGCGTTGCCTTTAAAATGAAAATGCTGCCCGGTATGAAAGCCGAGTACAAAAAACGTCATGACGAAGTTTGGCCTGAAATCGTAGAACTGATCAAAAAAAGCGGTATCAGCGATTATGCTATTTTTCTGGACGAAGAAACCAACATCTTGTTTGGCGTACAAAAAGTAGAAGGCAACGTTGGCTCACAAGATTTGGGTTTCGACGAAGTGACCAAGAAATGGTGGGCTTACATGGCCGACATCATGGAAACGAATCCAGACAACTCCCCGGTTACCGTTCCGCTGGAAGAAGTATTCTATTTAGCATAACAATCTATGAGCTACGGATTTGTGAGGGTAGGGGCCGCCGTCCCATTGTTAAAAGTAGGTGATTGCACCTACAACATGGAACAAACGGAGCTGCTGATGCAGGAAGCCGCCGACAAAGGCGTGCAAATGCTGTGTTTTCCAGAAATGGGCATCACCGGCTACACCTGCGGCGACCTTTTCCACCAGAAAATCCTGATTGAACAAGCCGAAGTTACGTTGCAAACCTTGCTGGAACGCAACTCCGGACTTTCCATGCTCACCCTCGTCGGAATGCCTGTGCGGGTGCAGAACCGCCTTATGAATACCGCCGTCGCCTTTCAAAATGGCCGCATTCTAGCCATTTTTCCCAAAACCTGGCTGCCCAATTACGGCGAATTCTACGAAAAACGCTGGTTCAGTTCCGCTCGTGAAGTGCAAGCTCGTGAAGCTACGCTTTGCGGCCAAACCGTACCCTTCGGAACCGATATTTTGCTTCAAAACGGCGACGCCTGCATCGGTGTCGAGATATGCGAGGATCTTTGGATGCCGGTTCCGCCCAGCAGTTTCCACGCCCTTCACGGCGCCAACCTGTTGTTCAACCTTTCCGCCAGCAACGAACTCATCGCCAAAAACGACTACCGCAAACAGCTCGTGGCCCAACAATCCACCCGCTGCATCGCCTCCTACATTTACGCCTCCTGCGGCTTCGGCGAATCTACCACCGACGTGGTCTTTGCCGGCAACGCCGAAATCGTAGAAAACGGCAGTCTTTTAGCCGAGGCAGAACGCTTTACACTCGAGAACCAATTGATTTTTGCCGACGTCGATGTGGAAAAACTCAACGGCGACCGCCTTCGTCACACAGGCTTCACCGCCGATTTCCTACACGAACGCGAGGAAAGCGAGTACCGCATTCTACCCTTTGCCTTGTCCGAACTGTACACGGAAATGATTGATCGCAACTTCGACCGCCATCCTTTTGTGCCTTCCGGTCCTGAACTGGACAAACGATGCCAGGAATTGTTCGCCATTCAGGTGCAAGGTCTTGCCAAACGAATGGTGCATACGGGCTGTCAGCACGCTGTCATAGGCATTTCAGGTGGTTTGGACTCCACGCTTGCCTTGCTGGTTGCAGTCAAGACTTTTGATAAGTTGGGCATTCCACGAACCAACATCGAAGGCATCACCATGCCTGGTTTCGGCACCACCGATCGCACGTATCAAAATGCAGTAAGTTTAATTGGAAGCTTGGGTGTGCATTTCCGTGAAATCTCCATCGTTAAGGCCGTGGAACAGCATTTCTCCGATATCGGTCACGATCCCGCCAACCTCGATGTTACCTACGAAAACTCTCAGGCTCGCGAACGCACGCAAATCCTCATGGACATCGCCAATCAGGTCAATGGCCTGGTCATCGGAACCGGCGACCTGTCCGAATTGGCACTAGGCTGGGCAACTTACAACGGCGACCACATGTCCATGTACGGCGTCAACGTAGGTGTTCCAAAAACGCTGGTCCGTTTCATCGTGCAATGGGTTTCCGAAAATAAGATGGACAAGGCCACTTCCGCCATTCTAGCCGATGTCGTTCTCACTCCAGTCAGCCCTGAATTATTACCTGCCACCCACGACGGGCTCATTTCCCAAAAGACCGAAGACCTGGTCGGCCCCTACGAACTCCACGACTTTTTCCTCTACCAAGTGCTCCGTTTTGGTTTCCAACCCCGCAAAATCCGCTGGATGGCAATTCGTGCCTTCGAGGGCATTTATGACTCGGAAATCATTGAGAAATGGCTTCGCACGTTCTACCGTCGTTTCTTCGCCCAACAATTCAAACGTTCCTGCCTGCCCGACGGTCCCAAAGTCGGTTCGGTCAGCCTATCGCCGCGTGGTGACTGGCGCATGCCCAGCGATGCGGTGGTAAGGATGTGGTTGGAGGATTTGGACTAATCCTCGTAAAACAAAACAATTTATCGGATGATCAGTTTTCCCTTAAATAGTGTATCTCCCGTTTGAAGTTTTACCAAATACATGCCAGGTTTCAGGTTCTTTACAGAAATGATTTCTAGTTTGTCACCGTAATTTTGTTCCTGAACCAGTTTTCCAGTCAATTCGTAGATCCGAAGCATCATCAACTCACCTTTCGGAAGTTGGCTTGTAATCTGAATCCATTCACCAGCTGGGTTCGGATAAATAACAAGGTTCTCATCTGGATTGTTCATAGCCAATCCATTAGCCAGATAATTGGCCAGGTTTGATTTGATCCTTGTACCTGCCGGCGGAAGAACTGCCTGCGTTGTTGACATGCTTCTGAATCCGACCATTTTCGGTGCCGGAAGGTTTGGAATATAAACATTGGGACTTAGAATGGCCATTTGATAATAGATGGTGCCTGTAGGTGCATCTAAGTCCGTATAGGCCGTGTTGCTGCCGGAACAGGTGCCGATTAACGCCAAACTGTCGGGTCGCGTGCCACGATAAATTTCGTAGGACTGAACAGTGAATCCCTCATACGCCTGCCATATTAGGTTCCAATTTTTCCCAATACCTTTATTGATGGTGAGATGCAGCGATTTGTGTGCAATGCTTTTCTCTGATTCAACGCCAGACAAATCGGTTGCAGACAGTTTATACTTGTAGGATTGCACATCAGCATTGGAGGTTGAATCCGTAAAAGAGCAAAGAGATTTGGCCGAAACCTTGCCAAGCAATGTATAAACGTTGGTCACATTTGATTCTTTGTAAATGGAATAATAATTGATGAAGGATGAATAATTGTTCCAGTACAGCGTGTTTTTCATTTGATTGTCCACTGTAACCATACAAATTTCAGGTGCAGCAGGATTTACTTGCCTGATGACCGCTGTTGCTGTGGCTGATTGACTTCTGTCATATGTCTGAACGGTCAAGGTATAGGTGATGTTACTTACTTTGGCCATCGGTTTGGCAATGGTGTCGCAACTGAGCCCGACGGATGGGGTCCATCGGTATCTCAAAGGTTTGAGACCATTGTAATTTGACGAAATGAAAAGTTGGACTGAATCTCCACTGTAACCCCAGAATTCTCCACCATTCGATAAGATGAGACTCGCTTTTTCAAATCGGATGGTATCGGAGGCAGTACAACCCCCAGGTGTCGTAATGGTAAGCCGATACGTAATCGGATCCTTCATGGTGAAAGTTGGAAATGCTGTCGAATCACTGCTAAGTCCAATTGAAGGTGTCCATTTAAATTGAAGCGGTACTGTGCCGACGTAATTGTGCTTTGGGAAAATGGTTCTAGAGGCTCCTGCCACCAATTGGGCATTAGCACCCAAATCCAGCGTCAAAAAAGTCGTATCAATGCTAATCTGATCGGTGGCGGAATCTCCGTTCAAATAGGCTGTTACACTATATACTTTTGAAATGGACGGATCAGCCAAAGGATATCGCATTTTGGGATTGTCCAGTGCTACAGCCGGCTCCCATCGACATGAATCCATATTTCGAGCTGTGCATTTGTAAATGCTGCCTGCAGCGCCAACAAGGTAACCTATGGTCGAACTGGGAAAACAAAGGTCATTCAAGGTATTGGAACCGAAGTCGTTTTGTGAATACCAGGTGTTGCCGGAGTCCATTGTTTTCATGAAACAACCGTTTTTACCCATCACATAACCAAGGCTGTCACTAAAAAAACGAATGTTTCCAATAATTCCTTTTCCAGGAGTCAGAATCAAATTCCAAGTTGTACCCCCATCAGTTGTCTTGAACAGGCCAAAGTTGCATCCCCAATAACCCGTACTGGGTTTCGTGAAATGAAAAGAATACAAAGAATTGCTGGCAGAAGGCAAATTATTGCTCACCCTCATCCATGTCAGGCCACCATCGGTCGTTTTTGCCAAATATCCATTGTAATTTGCAATATAACCTGTATCGGCCGATGGAAAATTCAAATACAATCCAGACGCACCAACAGGGGTATAGTTCAACACCCAATTATCGCCACCATCGGTTGTTTTTAGCACCGAACCTTGTTCGTTGAGGGCGAATCCAATTTTTTCATTGACAAAACATAAGCGTTTCAGGGTGGCGTGTGGTGCCGTGGTGATTTTTTTCCAAATGCCGCCTCCATCCCAGGTTGTATAAAAGTCACCTCCTGATGATAATGCGAATCCTCGTTTCGGTGTATTGAATGTCAGCGTTGTCAACGGAAAGGGCTGGGACTGGCCGTTTGTGAGGGTATTGATGGGTTCCCAGTTCATACCGCCGTCATAGGTTCGAAGTAAAGTCCCATCGTAACCACTGACAAAGCCGGTGTCTTTATTCAGAAAAAATACCTGATTCAAAATACTAGTAGTCGGTGCATTATCAAATTTTTCCCACGCCGGCTCTACATGCAGACGAACCTTGCTTCCACATCCGGAAGTAATTTCCGATCCGGCCTTTATCTTAAATGAAGCCATGGCAGTATTTAATAACAAGCTGTTTACTGACGCAAATAAAAGGATACAGAAGGTTTTTTTCATGGTTTTCTGTGTTATGACGGAATATGCACGTAAATAATAAATTACTGAAAATAAAAAACAAAAGTAATCACTTCTATAAAATTATCGACACTGTTGTCATTTTTTATGGGTTATAAAATGTGTCATTTTTTTATACAAACGAAGTCTATTTTTGATGAAAAATCGTTTCAGCTCATTATCTTTGCAATCGTTCACACCAAAACGATAATCCTAACAATATAAGGTCTTATGCAAACAATCGATCAATTCAATTTTGCCGGAAAAAAGGCATTTGTGCGCGTTGATTTCAATGTGCCCCTCGACGAACAGTTTAACATTACGGATGACAACCGGATGCGCGCGGCTTTGCCCACGCTGAAGAAAATTCTGGCCGACGGCGGAAGTCTCATCATCGGATCCCACTTGGGACGTCCGAAAAAGAATCCAGATCCCAAGTCCTCGTTGAAAGTGGTGGTGGACCATTTGTCCAAATTGCTTGGTGTTCCAGTCCAGTTCGCTGAAGATTGCCAGAATGCCGATGCTCAGGCTGCTGCATTGAAGCCGGGTGAAGTATTGTTGCTCGAAAACCTCCGCTTCTATGCCGAAGAAGAAGGCAAAGCTCGTGGTTTGGCCGAAGACGCTTCCGACGAAGAAAAGGCAGCTGCAAAGAAAGTAATCAAAGCCAGCCAAAAAGATTTCACCGCCAAATTGGCTTCTTACGCCGATTGCTATGTGAACGACGCCTTCGGAACCGCTCACCGCGCACATGCATCCACAGCTCTGATAGCCGACTACTTTGATGCCGACCACAAAATGTTCGGTTACCTGATGAACAAAGAAGTCATCGCTGTCGAAAAAATCATGAAGGATACCGCACGTCCCTTCACCGCCATCATGGGTGGTTCCAAGGTTTCCTCCAAAATTGAGATTATTGAAAACCTACTTTCGAAAGTGGACAACCTGATCATTGCCGGTGGCATGACTTACACCTTTGTCAAGGCTCAAGGCGGCAAGATCGGTCACTCCATTTGTGAGGACGACAAATTGGATTTGGCGTTGGAACTGATGGAAAAAGCCAAAGCACAAGGCGTCAAGCTGGTCATGGCAGTCGATGCCAAGATTGCGGACTCCTTCAGCAACGATGCCAAAACAGCTTTTGTCAATGTGAATGAAATTCCCGACGACATGCAAGGCATGGACATCGGCCCCAAAACCGAAGCGATTTTTGCCGAAGTCATCAAAAACTCCAAAACCATTCTTTGGAACGGTCCTACCGGCGTATTTGAATTCGACAACTTCTCCCATGGTTCACAAGCAGTTGGTGAAGCCATTGTGGAAGCAACCAAATTGGGTGCCTTCTCGCTTGTTGGCGGTGGCGACTCCGTGGCTTGCGTGAACAAATTTGGTCTGGCTGACGGCGTCAGCTACGTCTCCACCGGTGGCGGTGCCTTGTTGGAAGCCATCGAAGGAAAGATTCTTCCAGGTATCGCAGCCATTAAAAAATAACTACTACACATGACAAACACACTGAAAGCCTCCATCCGCGACTCCAAAGCCGCGCGTTGGGGTGCGCTCGGCATCGTCGCCTTTACGATGATGGCCGCGTATTTCTTCACCGATGTGATGGCACCGCTCAAAACCATGTTGGAAACCCAACAAGGTTGGGACAGCAGTGATTACGGCTTTTTCACGAGCGCCTACGGTTGGTTCAACGTCTTTTTGCTGATGCTGTTCTTTGGTGGACTTATACTTGATAAAGTAGGGGTTCGTCTAACCGGTGTTGGATCTTCCGCATTGATGGTCATCGGAGCAGTGGTCAAATATTTTGCCATTTCCTCCGAAACCTTGGGTTCCACTCAAATACTCGGAATCAATGGTCAGGTATTGATCGCCGCGCTTGGTTATGCAACCTTTGCCGTCGGCGCTGAAGTGACCGGAATCACAGTTACCAAAGTCATCGTCAAATGGTTCAAAGGTCATGAAATGGCCATGGCAATGGGTGTTCAAGTCTCCCTTGCTCGTATCGGGACTGGTATGGCGCTTGTATTTACAGTTCCATTCGCCAATGCCTTTCATTCGGTAGCCGCACCCATCCTACTCGGCGCATCCTTGTTGTGCATCGGTATGGTTTCATTCATCATTTACGGCGTGATGGATAAGAAACTGGAAAAGGAAAAAGGTGCTGTCGATGCAGAAGCGGAAGAAGGCTTTAAGATTTCGGATGTCAAAATGATTCTGACCAACAAAGGATTCTGGTTGATCGCCGTTCTGTGCGTGATGTTCTATTCCTGTGTCTTTCCTTTCTTGAAATATGCTACAGACCTCATGGTCAATAAGTTCCACGTCGAATATGAACTGGCTGGAATTATTCCCGGATTGGTCCCGTTTGGTACCATCCTGTTGACGCCACTTTTCGGTAGCATCTACGACAAAAAGGGCAAGGGTGCCACCATCATGATCATAGGTGCCTGCATCTTGCTGTTCGTTCACCTCATTTTCACCATTCCTTTCTTGAACAATTGGATGCTGGCAGTCGCTTTGATGATTCTGCTGGGTATCGGATTTTCGTTGGTTCCTTCGGCCATGTGGCCTTCCGTTGCCAAGATCATTCCCGAAAAACAGTTGGGAACGGCCTATTCGCTCATCTTCCTGATTCAGAACATCGGTTTGATGGGAGTACCATTTATGGTTGGTAAGGTTCTTGAAAATTATTGCAAGATTCCCACTGCCGATGGATCACCGGCCTACGACTACACCTTAGTGATGGCGATATTCTCAGGCTTTGCACTCATATCCATCTTTGTTGCTTTTGAACTGAAGCGTGAGGATAAGAAAAAAGGCTACGGTTTGGAGCAGAAGAATGCTGTTGAAGATTAATATCGTATACAAATAATGTGAGAGGTCGTATCAAAAGTCAAATGATACGGCCTCAACTTAATTTCAGGGTAGATGTTTTAATGGAATGTCAAGGCTAAGGCAACCTTTAGAGACATCCGAACAATAAATGCTCTACACGGAATAGAAACGAAATGCTCTTTGGGTGATTTAAACCGTTAAATCGTATATACTAACGATTGCATTTAACCTAGTTATCCATAATCCTTTTCCGAAATCATCATGAAAAAAGTACTACTTCCCTTATTGTTCGTGCTGTGTACGTTTTTAGTATATGCCCAAACCAAAACCTCCTACGATCTTGCCAAGGACAAAGTGCTGTATACCGTTGGTTATGCTCACCTGGATACCGAGTGGAACTGGGATTACCCAACTACCATCAACAACTACATCAAAAGCATCATGCTGGAGAATTTCCACCTTTTCGAAAAGTATCCGGAGTATGTGTTCAATTTTACCGGTTCCAGACGCTATGATATGATGAAGGAATATTACCCCGAACTCTACCCAAAAGTAAAAGAGTACATCAAAGCCGGTCGCTGGAGGGTGTCGGGTTCCTCCGTCGACGAAGGCGAAGTGAACATTTCTTCCTCCGAATCCATTATTCGTCAGGTGCTTTACGGGAACCAGTTCTTTAAAAATGAATTCGGAAAACAAAGTTATGATTACATGTTGCCCGATTGTTTCGGCTTTCTAGCCAATGCGCCATCCATTTGGAATCATTGCGGTCTGCTGGGTTTTTCAACGCAGAAACTGTCTTGGAATTCCGCAGCAGGCATCCCTTTCAATGTCGGTGTTTGGAACGGTCCAGACGGCAAGGGTATTATTGCAGCGTTGAATGCCACAGATTATACCGGACGTGTCAAGGAACGCCTCGATATGGATCCGACTTGGTATGATCGTTTGGCCGATAACGAAAAAAAATACGGATTTTCATTCGACTACCGCTATTATGGTGTGGGTGACGAAGGCGGTGCTCCCAGAGAACGCGATGTGAAGAATGCCATTGGCAGCCTGAACAATCCTGACAGTAAGTTCAAGGTGGTATTGAGTTCCTCCGACCAGATGTTCAAAGACATTACACTGGAAATTCGAAAAAAATTGCCTGTTTACAGCGGCGATTTGTTGTTGATTGAACATAGTGCCGGATCCTTGACGTCACAATCGTATATCAAGCGCCTGAACCGCAAAAATGAATTATTGGCCGAATCAGCTGAAAAACTGGCTTGTATTGCCGACTGGAAAAGCCGAAGACCGTATCCCACCGACAAGCTGAAGAATGCCTGGAATTTGTTGCTTGGAAGCCAGTTTCACGACATTCTGCCGGGAACCAGCATCCCCAAGGCCTACGAATACGCCTGGAACGACGAGTTTATAGCTGCCAACGGATTTTCAAACATTTTGAAAAGTTCGCTGAGTGCCGTTTCCAGGGATATGAACACGTTGGTACAAGGTAGGAGCTTGGTGGTCTACAATCCAGTCGCATTGAATCGGGAGGATCTGGTGACTGCAACATTGGAATACAAGGAAATGCCTGCCAATATCCGGGTTTTTGATGGTAAAGGAAAGGCCTTGCCCACACAAATACTAAAACGTGAAGGAACAAAGCTGACAGTGCTTTTCCTAGCGAACGTACCTTCTGTAGGACTGGCTGTCTTTGATGTCCGTGAAGCATCAAGCACCCCTTCTGTCATATCGACCTTATCGGCATCGGAAAAATCCATTGAAAATGATTTTTACAAAGTAGTCTTTGCCGGGAATGGTGATATGATGAGCATTATTGACAAGACCATAGGTAAAGAATTGCTTTCCAAACCAGCGTGTTTGCAATTCTTGCATGAGAAGCCCAGTGATTGGCCGGCATGGAACATGGACTGGAAAGACCGAAAATTACCAAACGTTGGAACCATGGATGAATCGGCTGTGGTTCGAATCGTTGAAAGCGGACCTGTAAGGGTTACGATGGAAGTGCTTCGCAAAGGTAGAAACTCCGTAATTAGTCAGCGTTTTAGTTTGGCTGCCGGGGAAGCCGGCAAACGGTTGGAGGTAAGCAATATCCTAGACTGGCAATCTTCCGGCGTCTCTTTGAAGGCTTCGTTTCCGCTTACTGTTGCCAATTCCAAAGCAACATATAACTTAGGATTGGGAACCATTCAGCGAAGCAACAACGACAGTTTGAAATTCGAAGTGCCAGCCAAAGAATGGTTTGACTTGACAGACCGTTCTGGGAAATATGGTGTCACCATCTTAGAAGATTGCAAGTACGGTTCCGATAAACCTGATGACCAAACCTTGAGACTGACATTGATGTACACACCTGAAACAAGCAATAGATACAGTGTTCAAAAATCGCAAGATTGGGGTGTGCACGAGTTTAGATATGGGCTTTACAGTCATACAGGCGATTGGAATAATAGTCAGGCTCCCTGGCAGGGAAAGTTTTTCAATCAGCCATTGTTGGCTTTTGAAACGAGCAAACATGAAGGTGCCTGGGGAAGGGAAGTATCCTTGCTGGAATCAAAAACCTCACAGGTGGGCGTTATGGCTTTCAAGAAAATGGAACAGGGTGATTACTACATCGTTCGCCTCAACGAACTGTACGGAAAGGACCTGAAAGCTGCTAGCCTGAAATTCCCCGGAATCCTCACCGATGCCTATGAAGTGAACGGTCAGGAAAAGAAAATCGGCGATGCAGTCTTCAAAAAGAACACGCTGAGCTTCGATCTCAGTCATTACACCATCCGCAGTTTTGCGGTCAAATTTGAAGAACTTCCTGCCGAAAACGCACTCCAAATTGCCCAGAATCTCCCATTTGACCAAGATGCCATGAGTTTCGACACCAACCGCGACGATTGCAACTTCAACAACCGAAACAGTTTGCCTGCCGAACTCATTCCTGCTGAAATCATCAATGATGGCATTCGCTACAAAATGGGCAACACTGCTGATGGTCAGAACAATGTTCTTAGTTGCAACGGCCAAAAAATTGACCTTCCAACAGGTTGCAGCAAGGTTTGCCTGTTAGCTTCTGCCAACAATGCTCAAAAAGTGGAATTCCGAGTTGGCGATCAAATCCTTCCGCTCACCATTCAAAGAGGAACCGGTTATTTCGGACAGTTCTACAACCGCCGTTTTGCTGAGGACAAAGTGACTGTGACCAAAATTGACAAACCCTTCGTAAAAGATGCCAACATCGCCTGGTTCGCCTCACACGGGCATTACGCCTACCCTTCAAGAAACGACGCTTACCAGTACACCTATATATATGCATACGAAATTGAACTGCCCGAGGGTGCCCAAATATTGGAACTTCCAGTGAATCCATCGGTTAAAGTATTTGCAATCACCTTGACAAGCGGTGTCAACAGCAACGTGAAACCTTTGCAGCCGCTGACGGACGACTTTACCAACACAAAAGGAATTGACCTGAGAAGTAACTAATGAAAAGATATTTGTTCTTGTTTCTAATACTTTGTAGCCTCAACTTTTCGGCCTATGCTCAAAAATTGAACGTTGCAACCTACAACATCCGTTACGAAAATAGTTTGGACAATGCCAAAGGCAATGGTTGGAAAGCCCGTTGTCCCATTGTGACGAGTATGATTTATCAATACGATTTCGACCTATTCGGCGCACAGGAAGTCTTGTTTACTCAATTGAAAGACTTGACCGATCGTCTTCCAGATTACGATTATGTTGGTGTTGGCAGAGCTGACGGAAAGGAAAAAGGCGAGTATTCCCCCATTTTCTACAAAAAAGAAAAATACAAATTGCTCCAATCGGGTACCTTTTGGCTGTCACCGACAGACAGCATCCCTTCTGTAGGCTGGGATGCCGCACTGCCACGCATCTGCAGTTGGGGCCGTTTTCTTGTGAAAGGTACCAGCACGACGTTCTGGTTCTTCAACCTGCATAACGATCATGTTGGAACTGTTGCACGGTTGGAAAGTTCAAAACTGATCCTTAACAAAATAAAGGAGATGTGGACTGATGAACCCGTGATCTTGACCGGAGATTTCAATATGGATCAAGAAAGCGAGGGTTACAACGTCCTTGCAAGTTCAGGAATGCTGAGCGACACCTACAAAATCGCTAAAAATGTCTATGCTCCAAGTGGAACGTTCAACGATTTCATGATCAATCCTACTTCACAAAGCCGCATCGACCATGTTTTTGTCAATAAACTTTTTAAGGTAGTTAAATTTGCCATTTTGACCGACACCTACAACTCTTCAGGTCAAGGTACAACGTCCGCCAGCAAAACCAGGTTGCCGTCGGACCATTATCCGGTTCAGGCGGAATTGGTATTTGAGAATCCGATCAATTAGATCAACGATACTTGTTGTACGAAACGACTTCTTCCGAATTTTTCCGCTTCTTTTCACGGAGCGCCTGGGTGGAGTAACCCAGCGTAATAACGAGCACAGGCCGTTTGTTGGAGGGAATGTCCAGCACGCTGCGTATTTTTTTCTCATTGAACCAACCCACGATGCAGGTTCCTAAGCCTTGCTCGGCTGCAGCCAACGTAAGATGAGCAGTAGCGATGCCCAGATCCATGTGTGGAAAATGCTTCTGTTTCACCGTTCCACCAAGCTTGGAAGTGAAATTGGCCGCTTCTTCCAAAACGACGATGATAACTGGTGCCTGGAATGCAAAATGATTCATGCCCAGCGCTTTATCGGCAATCGTAGCAGCCGTTTCCTTGACAAGAGCAGGCTCTGTAACGGCGATGAACCTCCAAGGTTGAGCATTGCAGGCCGAAGGCGCCAATCGAGCAGCTTCCAGAATGTACTCCAGTTTTTCAGGTTCCACCGCACGGTTGATGTCGTATGCGCGGTCGCTCTGCCTGGATTTCACCAGTTCCAAAAAGTTCATCAGTCTAATTTTAATACAGCTAGGAAGGCCTTCTGCGGAACTTCCACATTTCCAATCTGTTTCATCCGCTTCTTTCCCTTTTTCTGCTTTTCCAGAAGTTTGCGCTTACGGGTGATGTCACCACCGTAACACTTGGCAGTCACATCCTTACGAACGGCCTTCACTGTTTCACGGGCAATGATCTTGGCACCGATGGCCGCTTGGATGGCAATGTCAAACTGTTGACGCGGAATGAGTTCCTTCAGTTTCTCGCACATGCGACGGCCCAAACTTTCAGCGTTGCTCACGTGAGTAAGGCTGGAAAGAGCATCCACCGGCTCACCGTTCAACAGGATGTCCAGCTTGGCCAGTTTGGATTCGCGGAATCCGTTCGGATGATAATCAAAAGACGCATAACCCTTGGAAATGCTTTTAAGACGGTCGTAGAAGTCGATTACGATTTCACCCAAGGGTAAATCGAACAGGATTTCCACGCGGTTGCCAGAAATGTATTCTTGCTTGATCAGCTCACCACGTTTGCCCAGACAAAGCGTCATGATGTTGCCCAAATAATCGGTATTGGTAATGACAGAGGCACGAATGTAGGGTTCCTCGATTTTTTCGATAGACATGAAATCGGGCAGGCCGGACGGATTGTGAATATCCAGCACCTCGCCCTTTCGGGTGGTGACAAAGTATTGAACGTTGGGCACCGTCGTGATGACACTCATGTCGAATTCCCGATCCAGACGCTCTTGAACGATTTCCATGTGGAGCAGGCCCAAGAAGCCGCAACGGAAACCAAAACCCAAAGCGAGGGAGCTTTCCGGCTGAAATGTAAGCGAGGCATCGTTGAGCTGCAAGCGTTCCAGCGAAGCACGCAAATCTTCAAATTCCTCAGGATCAATGGGGTAAACGCCAGCGAAAACCATGGGTTTCACTTCTTGGAAACCATCGATGGCCGCTTTGCACGGATTCTTCACATGCGTCACCGTATCGCCCACCTTAACCTCCTTCGAGGTTTTGATGCCTGAAATGATGTAGCCAACGTCGCCGCAACTCAGCACGTCGCGTGGCACCATATTTAATTTGAGTACACCGATCTCGTCAGCATAGTATTCTTTTTTGGTCGAAAAAAACTTCACGAAATCACCTGGGCGTACCGTTCCATTCCGAATCTTGAAGTAGGCGATGATGCCTCTGAAGGAATTGAACACCGAGTCGAAAATCAATGCTTCCAGTGGTGCATCGGGGTCGCCAGTAGGGCAGGGGCAACGATCGATGATGGCATCGATGATTTCCTGAATGCCTTCTCCGGTCTTGCCGCTGGCACGAATGATTTCCTCGCGCTTGACACCCAGCAGCTCAATGATCTGATCTTCCACTTCTTCCGGCATGGCATGTGGCAAGTCGATCTTGTTCAACACCGGAATGATTTCCAGGTCGTTTTCAATAGCCATGTACAAATTGGAGATGGTTTGGGCCTGAATGCCCTGAGAAGCGTCCACGATAAGCAGCGCACCTTCGCAGGCAGCGATGGAGCGGGAAACTTCGTACGAAAAGTCCACGTGTCCCGGCGTGTCAATCAGGTTGAGCAGGAATTTTTCTCCGTTTCGGAAGTATTCCATCTGTACGGCATGACTTTTGATGGTGATTCCACGTTCCCTTTCCAGGTCCATGTCATCCAGCATCTGGTTTTCGGTGATGGCCATCGTGTGTGTGAACTCCAACAGACGGTCAGCCAGGGTGCTTTTACCGTGGTCGATGTGGGCTATGATGCAGAAATTTCGAATGTGCTTCATTGAGTGAAAGGCGCATGGGTTAATTGAGCCCGCAAATTTACAATTTTTACGGGTAAGACCGACTATCAACACTCAGTTTTTTCGTATGTTTGTTCCATTCAAAGATAAATAAATGACCGTTCCAGAAGCATCTCAATTATACGACCGCATCCTGAACCAAGTTCTACAGTTCAGCATCAAAGACGCCTTTTCCGGATTGGGCTTCCTCATCCAGCAAAATGGCTTCGGCAGAGCGTATGACAAATTGACTGAAACCGAAAACAAATACCGTTACATGCTCCGCTATCGGCTGGAAGGTTTCCCCGATCCAGACCGCGATAAGGTGGAGAACGGCATTCGCCGACAATTGCTGGAACTGGCCGGTGAAGCGTATCACATCTGGATGACCCGCAATTCTCCCGGTTTCTATTACGACCGCATCCGCGTGGATAGGGTAGGAGGCAACCAACCCATGCCAGAATTGGTTGAAACCATGCGCAACGCAGGCGAACGCCTCACCATTGTCCAATTGGTCGAAAAATCGGATATCCGCGACACACAATCCGCTCAACTGGTACGACTCCGAGAAAACGCCGCCGGTCTCATCTTCATGAAACTGTTTGTCTCCGATAACTGGACGGACGAAAATCGCGTCTATTTGAGCCAAGTTTTCATGGATCCTGCTTTTTCAGACCACGAAAAAGGATTGTTCGTTTCAGCCATCCTGCTTTCCCTGCAAAAAAGATTTGATGTAGGTAAAATGCTTTTCCTGGCCGATCAATGCCTGCATCCGGAGATGGAAGTTTCGCAGCGAGCCCTTGTTGCACTGGCGTTGTGCCTCTATCTATATGACAATAGACTCAGCCTTTATCCTGAAATCGGAATGCGCATGGAAGCCCTGCTCGACACCAATCCCGAAATATCCGACTATTTCATCCGCATTTTTTACCAGCTCATCCGTTCCAAGGACACCGATGCCGTCACCAAACGCATGCAAGAGGAAATTCTACCTGAAATGACCAAAATGGGTTCGGCACTCCAAGATAAGTTGCGTGAAGTCGATGAACTTTCCGACGAATTCAATCCGGAGTGGAAGAACATGATGGAAAACGCCGAGTTTTCGGTGAAGATGCAGCAGTTTTCCGACATGCAGCTCGAAGGCATCGATGTGTACATGAGCACGTTCTCCGCCCAAAAAGGCTATCCCTTCTTCAATGAATTCTACAATTGGTTTCTGCCGTTCCATACCTCACATTCCAGCCTGAAGGAATTGTTTGGACCGAATCCCCTGGAGGGCAGCAAAGTATTGGATGCCGTCCTCAACTCCGATTACCTGTGTTCGTCCGATAAGTACTCCTTCTGTTTCAACCTGTTGCAGGTGCCTGCCAATTATCGCACCACCATGTCCAACCAGATGAACGCGGACAGCGAAGCGTTCGAGGAAGTACGCAAGTCGAACATGGGCATGAACAACAAATACCGGCTGGAAATGACTTCCAACAGATACATTCAAGACCTGTACCGGTTTTTCTACTTGCATCATCGCCGGATGGATTTTCAGAATCCATTTTCGATGCCGTTGGATTTTCACAACACCAAAAGCCTGGGAACCTTGGTTCGTTCGGAAGAAGCCTTGCGAAGGATTGCCCTGCTGTATTTCAAGAACAAGCATTATTCACAGGCGCTGGCCGCATTCGAACAACTTGTTTCCCTTTGTCCGACCGAAGCCGAACTCCACCAGAAGCGCGGTTATTGCCTTCAGCAGCTCAACCAACACGAACAAGCTCTCAAGGCCTATCTGCAGGCCGATCTCATCCATTCCGACAGCCTTTGGACACTCAAACGGATCGCTACAACCTACCGTCACCTCAAAAACCCTGCAAAGGCCATGGAGTACTATCGTCGTGCTGAAAAGCTGGCTCCATCCGACATCGCCTTGATCCTCAACATGGGCCACGCATTGGTCGAAGCCGGTGAATACGCCGAAGCATTGAACATCTACTTCAAGGCCGAAGTCCTTAACGAAACCTCCGACAAAGCCTACCGCCCCATAGCCTGGTGCTCCTTTATGTGCCGCAAGTACGACCAGGCCTCCAAGTATTACAGCAAAATACTCGACCAGCAACCCACCATCGAAGATTTCCTAAATGCAGGGCATGTGGAGTGGTGCAAGGGTTCCCCCATGAAAGCGGTCGAAATCTACAAGCACGGCATACGGCATACCCATACCATTCTGCCCGATTTTCTGGAACTGTTCCGGAAAGATGCTCCGGAATTACAAAGGCACGGCATCGCCCCCAACGATGTTTCCGCCCTTCGCGATGAACTCATTTACGAACTTGAAGAATAGCACTATGAAAAACCTCCTATTGCTTGCTCTTTCTGTTTTGCTTTCTTGTTCCATGATGGCCCAGTCAGCCGATTCCAGCGTCGTATTCAAAACCAATTTCCTTAAAAACGAATACCAACGTTACACCGTTTCCAAAACCCTCTACACGTTGAACCGTAAGGATACCACCGACATGATGCGCTTCGGCTTCAAGGCTGAAGTGGTGGTGATCGATTCAACGGCAAAAGCTTACATCCTGAAGTGGAAGATTTCAGCCTACACCATTAATACAAACGACACCTACCTGCAGAAGCTCGTTTCACTGGCCGCACCCGTTTTGGTGAGTTACCGCATCTCCAAGCCTGGTGTCTTCGAAGAATTCATTACCGGAACCTCCGTGACCAAATGCCTGGAAGCCGCATTGCCCAAAGTGTTGGAGTCCTTCAAAAACAAGTCGGACTCCGTCTCGAAGGCCGAAGTCGCCAGCATTTACGCACTCCGTGAAAACCTGGAAACCTTGATTCTGGGATTTATGATCCAGTTCCACCAATTCCACGGTTTGGGCTATACCTTGGGTGAATACGTCAGTGTTCCTGTGGAAGTCACCAGCCGATTTGCCTCCAAACCCTTACCGGGAGTTCAGCGAAAAAAACTAACCTCCATCGATCCTACCACACAAATGGCGGTGATTGCTTATGCCACCGTTTTGGATATGGCTGGCTACCGGAAAGCCCTGTCTGAGAATCTTAAAACAACCCTGGATACCTTTAAAAACCTGCAGCAGAACGAAATAGGCAGCATGATGATAGATCTTCGAACCGGCTGGCCCATCTGGTCAATGAATCAACGAGAAGCCACAGCCGGCTCCACGACATATGGTGAACAACTTGAGATACAATACAAATAACCCTTTTAACCAATCCATTTATGAGTATTTCCATTGAAAAACTGCCTTTTGGCAAACTACCCGACGGCCGCACCGCCGATCTGTTCCGATTGACCAATGAATCCGGCGCCGTGGCCGAAGTGACCAACTGGGGTGGCCGTCTGGTCCGCATCCTTGTCCCCAATAAGGATGGCGTTCTGACTTCCGTCATCAAAGGTTACGATACGCTGGAAAGCTTTATGACAGACACCTGTTATTTAGGTGCCACCTGCGGCCGTTTCGCCAACCGCATTGCTAAGGGCAAATTCCTGGCCGACGGCGAAGAATTCACCTTGGCTTGTAACAACGGACCCAATGCCCTCCACGGCGGTCCCGACGGTTTCCACATTCAGCTTTGGGATGCCAAAATCGAACGCGAATCCCTAGTGCTCAGCCACCTGTCCAAAGACGGCCATGAAGGCTATCCAGGCAATCTGAAGGTGGAAGTGGAATTCAGCTGGTCTGAAACCAACGAACTGAGCATGGAGGTGACTGCCACCACCGACAAAGCGACTCCGGTCAACATCACTAACCACGCCTATTTCAACCTGAACGGCGAAGGCGATATCCTGGGTCATCAATTGCGCATCAACGCCGCCAAGTACATTCCCATTCACGCCGATGCCATTCCAACCGGCGAAATCCGTTTTGTTGAAGGTACCCCCTTCGACTTTCAGGAAGCCAAACCCATCGGAAAAGACATCGAAGCCGGTGGAGACCAATTGGCAGCCGGTGCAGGTTATGACCATTGCTTTGTATTGAATAAGGAAGAATTCGACGACTTGGTCATGGCCGTAGATGCCTTTGCTCCCGAAAGTGGCATCGGTCTGCGCGTGTACACCACCATGCCAGGAGTACAGTTCTACAGTGGAAATTATTTGGGAAGCGAAGTTCCCGGATTGTACGGCCAGATGTACCAAGTGCGTCAAGCCTTCTGCCTGGAACCTGAGTTCTTCCCGGACAGCCCCAACCAGAGCGGCTTCCCCCGTGCCATCCTGTTGCCTGAAGAAACCTTTAGACACACCATGATTTTCCAGTTCTATTAAGTGGAAATGTTCTGATCTTTTTTTTGAAGGCGTCCCTGTTCGGTTGGGGGCGCCTTAGTTATATATCACAAAATCAGATGTTTAAATATATTTCATATTACGAAGTATCTTTTTTGTATCCTGACTTGTTGCCTGCTGTATCTTTTCTGTAAAGACTTTTTTGATAGCAAGGCGGAAAACCCGCCGTATCTTTGTAATGTCAAAAGGAAACAACTTAAAAAATAAAAAAACAAATACTCCAGGTCATGAAAAAAGTAATCCTCACCTTCGTCACTATCGCCGCTTTAGTTTTCACTGCCTCCGCTGTTGACAACGTTGCCAACAAAACATTGAGTGTTGAAAGCAAAGCTCGCATCATCACCCCGATCACATTGGCAAACACAGGAAGCCAAGCTCTTGATTTTGGTGTTATCGCCCGCGGAACTACCGGAAGCTCAACCATCGTTGTAGGTGCTGTTGCTTCTCCTTCCATCAGTGTTCCCACCGGTGACGCTATCGTTTTGACCAGTGCTGCACAAACAGCCGCCAAATTCACAGTCGGTGGTGAAAGCGCCAAAACATACGCCATCACCATTCCGAGCACCACACAAACCATTACAGACGGATCGAATACGCTGAACATCACTGCGTTTACCTGCTCTAACGGTGCAACCGGTGCCATCGGAACCAACGATATTTTTTATGTAGGCGGAACTTTGACCGTTCCTTCCAGTGCAGTAGCTGCTGAATACACCGGAACATTCAATGTAACTGTCGCTTACAATTGATTCAACGAAATTTACAGGTTCAATAGGATTATTTATAGGTTTTTCAGGTATTGGTAGGAGGCTGTCTTTGAATAGGCAGCCTTCTTTTTTTTATAAAATTATTTGGAAAATAGTTGCAAATGCCGTTCAGACATGCTTAATTTGTATTTTAATAGACCTATTAAATAAATCTATTAATTCATGTCGGAAAAAATTGAATTAAGCACCGAACAAGCCATCATGGAAGCAGCTGAAGAGCTGTTTCTTGAATTGGGTTACGCAGGTACCAGTACCACTGCCATTGCCAGGAAGGCTGGTTGCAATCAGGCATTGGTGCACTACTACTACCGATCCAAGGAGAACCTGTTCGGGCTGGTCTTTCGTAAAAAGATCTCGGTTTTCTTATCTTTTTTCTTGCAAGTGAGTCACGAGGATCTGCCCTTCGATGAGAAATTGGCCAAACGAATTGGTGCTCATTTCGAAATGATTCGAGCGAACGAACGGCTGCCGGTGATGTTTTTCAATGAAGTGGCCACCAATGGTGAACTGGCTAGAAAGGTGCTGGAGAATTTCTCAGATTTGCCTGTACCGGTCATCCTACAGCTTCAATCCGAATTGGATGAAGAATTTGCGGCAGGTCGAATCTGCAAAACCCAGGCGACAGACCTTGTTTTCAACATTTTTTCCATGAACTTGATTGCCTTCCTGACCAAACCGCTGGTACAGATGTTTACCCAATCCACGGACGAAATCATGGAAAAACTGCTGGACGAGCGGAAGGCTTCCAACATCCAAACCATAATGAAAAGTTTAAAACCCACACCTTTATGAAGCGTACCTTTCTATTATTAATGCTCACTGTCGGGTTGGGACAGGTTCTTTCGGCCCAATATACCATTGATGCGTTGCAGGAGAAAGCCAGGCAGAACTACCCGCAGATCAAGCAGTTCGACCTGATTCAAAAGTCGGCTGAATACAATCTGTCGAATGCCTCCAGCGCCAACCTTCCGCAAGTGAGTTTGTCCGGACGTGCCACCTTGCAGTCCGATGCCATCAATCTGACACTCAATTTGCCAGGCGGTGCTATGTCCATCAATCAAGACAAAGATCAATATCAAGTTGTGGCCGAAGTCAACCAGGTTTTGTGGGATGGTGGAGTCATCGCCGCACGCAAGCAATCCATCAAAAGCAATGCCGAACTGGAGAGGCAAAAGTTGGAAGTGGACCTGTATACGCTGCGGGATCGGGTGAACCAGCTGTTTTTCGGCATGCTGATGCTTCACGAACAGCAAGTTCAGACCGATATACTTAAACAGGAACTTCAGACGAATCTGGAAAAAATCAAAGCCTACCTTAAAAATGGGGTGGCCAATCAATCGGATGTGGATGCCCTGAGCGTTGAACTGCTTAATTTGGACCAACGTCGCACGGAGCTGAAATCGGCCGAAACATCCTACAGAAACATGCTGGCTGCCCTAACTGGTGAAAAATTGGATCCCAATACTGTCTTAGTCAAACCATTGAATGCCATTCCAGGTGATGTGCAGTTTATCAAGCGTCCTGAATTAGGCCTTTTTGACGCACAACTACACTTGTTGGACAATCAGACACAATTGGAACAAACCGCCATCATGCCCAAATTTGGTCTGTTTCTGCAGGGTGGTTACGGCAGACCCGGTTTGAACATGCTCGCCACCGGATTCGCACCTTTCTACATAGGTGGAGTTCGTTTTTCCTGGAACATCAGCAGTTTTTATACTCGCAAAAATAATCTGGGTTCCATTCAGCTGAATAAAGAAATGGTAAATGTATCCAAAGAAACGTTTCTGTTCAACAACAATCTGAAGATCAACCAACAAAATACGGAAATTGATAAGATGCGCGAACTATTGCGCACCGACGACGACATTTTGCAGTTGCGCACCAACATCAAAAAAGCCTGCTCGGCCAAAGTGGACAACGGTGTCAGCACCGTCACCGACCTTTTACGGGAAATCAATGCGGAAAGCATCGCAAGACAACAAAAAGCACTGCATGAGATACAACTATTATTGCAGATACAGAACCTAAAATACAGTACAAACAATTAAAAATCAACAATATGTCACGTTACAAATTAGTATTTATTGTTCCGATTATCCTGCTGCTGGTTTCATGCCGTTCCAAAAAAAGCGATGTCGACGCCTCCGGAACCTTTGAAGCGACTGAAGTCATCGTTTCAGCACAAGCCACCGGGCTTATCATAGGGTTTGATGTGGAAGAAGGTCAGGATTTGAATGCTGGTGCGACTCTTGGTTTCATCGATACCATCCAGCTTGATCTACGCAAGAAGCAGCTACTAGCTACCATTCAAGCATCGCAGACGCGGAAACCCGATGTGGAAGTACAGTTGGCCGCTTTGGAACAACAAATCGCCACGGCCCGCTCCGAAAAACGGCGTGTGGAAAATCTGGTCAAGGCCAATGCAGCCAACCAAAAACAACTCGATGATTTGGATGCTCAAATCGAGGTGCTCTCCAAGCAGCTCAAAGCCACTAGAACCACGCTGGAAAGCAGCACCAACGGCATCAACAAGGAAAGTTCAGCTTTAAAGATTCAAGTGGATCAGATCAATGACCAATTGCGCCGTTCCTACATCAGCAGCCCAATAAACGGCACGCTGCTGGTCAAGTATTCCGAAAACGGCGAACTGGCCATTCAGGGCAAATCTCTTTTCAAAGTTGCCGACATGAGTCAGATGATTCTTCGCGTCTACGTCACCGCCGACCAGCTGGCCAAGTTGAAACTGGGTCAGACGGTGGATGTCAATGCTGAACTCGGTACCACCGACAACAGGGCTTACAAAGGAACGGTGACCTGGATTTCAGCCAAGTCTGAATTTACACCCAAAACAATACAAACCCGAGACGAACGCGCCAATTTGGTGTATGCCGTCAAGTTGTCTGTCAAAAACGACGGCATCTTGAAAATTGGCATGTACGGTGGCATTCACTTCAAACAATAGAACAAATGCCTGCCATCAAAGCAGAACATATTTACAAGAAGTACAAGAAGGTACAGGCGCTGAACGGTGTCAGTCTGGAAGTGGGCGAGGGCGAGATCTTCGGCATCATCGGTCCGGACGGCGCTGGGAAGACGACGCTTTTTCGAATTCTCACAACGCTGATTCTGGCGGATGAAGGTAAGGCCACCGTCAACGGTTTCGACGTGGTGAAGGAGTACCGAAGCATTCGGGAATGCGTGGGCTACATGCCTGGCCGCTTTTCGCTGTATCAGGATTTGACGGTGGAAGAAAACCTGAATTTCTTCGCCACCGTTTTCCGCACCACTGTCGAGGAGAATTACGAACTGATCAAGGACATTTACGTGCAGATCGAACCCTTCAAAACCCGTAGGGCAGGGGCACTTTCTGGCGGTATGAAGCAAAAGCTGGCCCTATGCTGCGCGCTTATCCACAAACCGACGGTACTGTTTTTGGACGAACCCACCACGGGCGTGGACCCTGTCTCGCGAAAGGAGTTTTGGAACATGCTCAAACGGTTGAAAAAGCAGGGCATCGCCATTCTGGTTTCCACGCCGTATATGGACGAAGCCAGCCTTTGCGACCGCATCGCGCTGATTCAGGACGGGCGTTTCTTGAAAACTGACACGCCCCAAAACATTGTCAGTGAATTTGGTACGGAACTATGGTCTGTGCGAAGCAATCAGATGTCTAAATTATTGAAGGATCTTCGCAATAACCAAACCGTGGATACCTGTTTTGCTTTCGGCGATACCCACCACATCACCTTCAAAAGCGAACCACCTTCCGAGAAGGAACTAAACGATTACTTGCATGAATTAGGTCATAAATACGTGTACATCAGACCCATTGATGCCAATGTGGAAGACTGCTTCATGCGGCTTTCCGGTAAAGCCCTGCAGCTATGAGCAAACACGATCCTATCCTCATGCCAGACGACACCGTCATTTTGGCCAAAGACTTGACCAAAACCTATGGTGACTTTACTGCTGTCGATCACATCAGTTTCGACATTAAGAAAGGCGAGATCTTTGGTTTTTTGGGTGCCAACGGTGCTGGAAAAACCACGGCCATGCGCATGCTCTGCGGTCTGAGCAAATCCACTTCCGGACAAGCTTGGGTAGCAGGTTACGACATCAACAAACAATCGGAACAGATCAAGAAACGCATTGGCTACATGAGCCAGAAGTTTGCACTGTACGAAGACCTGCAGGTTTGGGAAAACATTCGCCTGTATGCCGGCATTTACGGCGTGCCCGAGCGCGAGATCGGACCAAAAACCGATGCTTTATTGCATCGTTTAGGCTTTGAAAGTGAGAAGCATACCTTGGTCAAATCCCTACCGTTGGGATGGAAGCAAAAACTTTCCTTCTCAGTGGCCATTTTCCACGATCCCAGCATCGTTTTTCTGGATGAACCCACAGGAGGCGTCGATCCTGCCACCAGACGACAATTTTGGGAACTCATCTACCAAGCTTCCGACCGCGGCATTACGGTTTTCGTAACCACCCACTACATGGACGAAGCCGAATATTGCGACCGGGTTTCCATCATGGTGGACGGCCGCATCGATGCCTTGGACAGTCCTGGTAATCTCAAAAAGGCATACAGCGCCAAAAATATGGACGAAGTGTTTCAACAATTGGCAAGAGGAGCCCGTAGAAAATAAACGTATGGAAAATCAGAAACTGCTCAAGGCCAAAGATAATTGGATCTTTTTCATGGCCTTTGTCCGAAAAGAATTCCACCACATTTTCAGAGACAAAACCAGCATGTTGATTTTGCTGGTGATGCCCATCCTAATGCTGGTCCTGTTTGGCTATGCCTTAAACACAGAGGTCAAAAATTCCAAGATAGCCGTCTATGATCCTTCCCGCGACGATGTGACCCGCGCCATGGTGGAGAAACTGCAGATCAACAACTACTTCATCCTTCATAAGGTCTTGAACAGCGCATCTGAGGCCGAAAAGGTCTTCCAGAGCGGAGAGGTGTCCATGGTCGTCGTTTTCAGCGATCAATTCAACGAAAATCTGCTGCACGGTGGTTATGCGCAAATCCAGTTGCTAGCCGATGGGAGCGATCCGAATACGGCCAACATCATCACCTCCTATGCCACGAACATCCTGTTGGGGTATCAGATGGAATTGATGAAAACCGGAAAGATTCCCTACCTGATCACGCCTGAAGTCAAGCTGCTCTACAACCCGTCGATGGTGGCTGCCTACAATTTCGTTCCCGGTGTGATGGGCATGATTCTCCTACTTATCTGCGCGATGATGACCTCTGTTTCCATCACCCGTGAAAAGGAGCGGGGCACGATGGAAGTGTTGTTGGTTTCTCCGATGAAACCTTTGTATGTCATTCTTTCAAAGGCAGTTCCCTACTTTTTCCTGTCGTTGGTAAATCTAGCCACCATCCTGCTAATCGCCTACTTCATCATGCACGTGCCCATTGCAGGCAGTCTGTTTTGGCTCATTATGATCTCGTTGGTCTACATTTTCGTTTGCCTCACCTTGGGCTTATTGATTTCCACCTTAGTCGATTCGCAAATGGCGGCATTGATCATTTCAGCCATGGGGCTTATGATGCCGGTCATGTTGATGTCGGGCATGATGTTTCCCATTGAAAACATGCCAATCTATCTCCGTTGGATTTCGGACGTCATACCTGCACGATGGTACATTGAGGCCATACGGAAACTTATGATCATGGGTTTGGGATTTTCGGCCATCATTCAGGAATTAGCCATCTTGGTAGGAATGGGCATTGTCTTGATTACCATTAGTTTGCGTAAATTTAAAATCCGTTTGGAATGATACTGAAATATTTGGTGGAAAAAGAGTTCAAACAACTCCTGCGGAATCCCATTATTCCGAAATTCATTTTTGTCTTTCCCTTTTTTATGCTGCTGCTATTGCCGATGGCCGCTAATTTTGAGGTGAAGGATTTGGAATTGTGTGTCGTGGACAACAATCGTTCTCCCTATTCGGAACGGTTGGTGCATCAAGCCACTGCATCCGGCTATTTTCACTTGAGCAAGGTCGCTGGAACCTATCAGGAAGCCTTGGCGAGCATCAACAAATATGAATCGGTCATCATCTTAATAATTCCACCTAGTTTTGAACAAGATCTAATAAGGGAACAGGAAGCCAAAGTGATGATCATCCCCAATGCCGTGAACGGTATCAAAGGCGGTTTGGGCAGCGCCTATCTGGCCAGTATCGTCGGCGATTTCAACCGAGACATCCGTGCTGAACTCATCCCGGCTGGTCAAACACCCAAGCTTTCTGGCATTGACGTTACCCGTATTTTCAAGTTCAATCCAAAACTCACCTACAAATACTTCATGGTGCCAGCCATCATGGTGATGCTGTTGGCCCTGATCACTGGATTCCTGCCCGCATTCAACATCGTGGCCGAAAAGGAAGCTGGCACCATCGAACAGCTCAACGTGACACCGGCCAGCAAGTTCAACCTTATCATCGCCAAACTGATTCCTTTTTGGACCATCGGTTTTATCGTACTGAACATTTGCTTCGGGGTTGCCTGGCTGTTTTATGGTTTGTTGCCGGTTGGCAGCGTTCTCACCATTTATCTGTTCGCACTGGTCTTTGTGCTGGCTTTTTCGGGTTTGGGCCTGGTCATTTCCAACTACGCAAACACCATCCAGCAGGCAGTTTTCATCATTTTCTTCTGCATCATCACCTTCATTTTCATGAGTGGCATGTACACCCCGGTGGACAACATGCCGCAATGGGCTCAATACATCAGCGACATCAGTCCGCTCAAATACTTTATCCAAGTGATGCGTCTGGTCTACCTCAAAGGTAGTTCCACCGCAGAATTATTACAACCCATGCTGGCACTCTTAAGCTTCGCATTAATATTCAATTCTTGGGCCGTTCTTAGTTACAGAAAGAAAAGCTAATTGTAGAAAGCTCCCATGCAACCCGCTGAATAGTATAATAAAGGGCGACTGAAATCAAATTTCAACCGCCCTTTATAACTATCATTGGAGTGATTTATCAATAGTCAAATCCACCACCGCCACCGAAGCCGCCGCCTCCGCCGCCACCGCCACGACGATCACCACCGCCACCGCCGCCACGCATACCACCACCGCGGATCATATCACCAGCCGCTCCACCGCCACCAAAGTTGGCTATGCGGTAAGTAAAGCTTAGCATAAAGTAAGACGTCAGCTGGTTGGAGCGACTCAAGCTACGACTGTTGTCACCAATGCTCTCCCGAATGTTTTGCTTTTGTTGCAGAATGTCGTAGAAGCGAAGTGACAAAGTTCCTTTTTTCTTCAGGATGGATTTGTCGATGGTTGCATTCCATACCCATTCGTCTTGTGTATAAGAAGAATAACCATCACGGGTCGTATAGTCCAAGTTGTTGGAAATGGTCAAGCTGTAAGGTAGGTTCAGGTTAATATTGGCAGATGCCGTATAGTCTGTGGTTATCTGATTGCGGTTCAACAAGTTGTTCAACGAATTGTTGTACCGAACGTTGCCGCGCAAACCAACTTCAATCACATCCGTGGTCAAGCTTAATTGAAGGTTCTGTGAACCACCTTTGGTCAACGTTTTGCTCAAAAAGCCCAATGCCAAGTCTCCATTTTCTTGGTACGGATTTTCTCTTCTGGTTCTATCGGAATACCCAGTGGAACGACTGTAATTCAATGTGGTGTTGGTGTAGAATTGCAAACGTTTCTGAATGATGGGCACATTGTAGGAGAGGTTGAAACCGGTATTGAATGGTGCATCTTTAGCAGCTACATTAACCGTTTGGTTAAACGATTTACCAAATGCGTTGTAAACCGTATTCCTTACCAAAGCATCCAAGGTGTAGTTCCCATTCAAACCAATGTTCAACGATGCAAAATTGACTTGATTAAAGCTGGAATACATCAAGTTGAGGCTGTGGGAGAAGGATGGATTCAGTGCTGGATTTCCCACCGTTTCATTCATGAGGTCATTCGTTTTGACAGGTTGCATTTGGTCGATGCTTGGCTGGCTGGTACGACCGCGGTATTGCATCCGAGCATATTGTCTGCGCCCGAAATTGTAACGGAACTCGCCTGCAGGTGCAAAATTCAAGACCTTGTTCGTACGGCTGAGTACGGAGTCGTTGGCTGAATGGACGCTGTAATAGGTGTGACTGAAGGTTTGTGAAGGATTCGCACTGATACCGAACATGTAACTGTAACTTTGAGCGGCATGTCTGAAATTGATTTCACCCGTCTCACTGTAAAAGTCATTTTGGTAGTTGTTGCTGTACTCCGTGTCCAATTGGTCGTATCTACCACTGGAACCCATATCGAACTGAAGTTGTTCTGAATTGCGCCAGCTCCCGCGAAAACTACCGGCTATTTCCAAAAAATTCTGCAAATTCCACAAAGGTTCAACGAATGATACGCGAAGATCGGTTCCGTATGAATTTGATTTGTTGGTTGAACGTTGATCAATGGTTGAATCGCCGAATGCAGTAGTCCAACGTTCTGTTTTCCGATGGCCTTCACCAGTTGAATTGTCTAAGTCTCCACTGATGTTGAACGACAACGTACGACCTCTTTTGACAGCGGATTTTCGGCTGAATATTAGGCGTAGTCCAGTACCAATGCTGTTCGAATTGTTGTTGTTGGTCGAGTGCGAATTGCTTATTTCTTCACCACCAGTCAATTGTTCGATGGGTCTTTGAAAATTCTCACCGTCACTGGTGGATTCCGAATAACTTGTCGAATAGGAGAGGTTTGGCTGAACAATCAACGTGGTGAGCGTATCGATGTTCCATTCCATTTCCAAACGCATGCTGGCCGCATTGTTTTCACGAAGTGATTCTGAGGTACTGTTGTTCAGATAGGTCGTATCCTTCATGTAGTTCTCCCGTTCCGTTGACGAAATGGAGGTGCTGGTTGTGTGGTTGTATTGGGCATTACCACCCACCTTCAATATTTTGGAGAGCTCGGTATTGTTGTTCAGCCCGAAATTCTGCGTTTCGGTAAATCCACCACCACCTGCGGACATTCCCTGTCTGCCACGGCCACTTCTTGAATTGTTGGTGTTGTTGGCACCGGCAGTAATAGTATTCATGGACTCGCCCCGCATGATGTTGACCATGGAGTTTCCGTCGTATCTAAAAACATCGTCTTTATCTGCACCAGCTCCAGCTGTAATGTTTCCAAAAGTACCTTTTTTGCGATTGGCCTTGATGGTCAGATTAATGATGCGCTCCGTATTTTCATCTTCAAAACCAGTTAATTGAGACATTTCAGATTTCTGATCGATCACTTGCACTTTATCCACCATATCGACGGTGAAGTTTCTAGTAGCCATAGTCACATCACCTTCAAAAAACTTTTTGCCATCCACACGGACTTTGGTGATTTCCTGACCATTTACTTTGACTTTGCCTTCGGCGTCGACTTCCACACCTGGTAATTTCTTGAGCAAATCTTCCACGACTGCGTTTTCAGCCAACTTGAAAGCTGCTGGATTGTATTCGATGGTGTCGCCCCGAACCTGCATCTGAGCTGTCATTCCAGTCACTTCCACCTCTTTCAGGTTTTTTTGTGCCGACGACATATAGATGGGTTTCAGAATTACATTCTTATCAAGAATGGTGAAGTTTCTCATCGAATTCGTATATCCCAAAAAGCGTACTTCGATAATGTAATTGCCGTTTTTAATGCGGTTCATGCTGAATTCACCCTTAATATCGGTGAAACAACCCTGAATCAAGCTTGAATCCTTGGCATTGAGCAATCTGATCGTGGCAGACTCGATGGCAGCCTCGTCTTTTTTGTCCAGTACTTTTCCTTGAACGGACTTTTGGGCAAACGTGCTGATGCTGAGTAGGGTCAACAATAAAAGGGTAGTCGTTTTTTTCATATAATTAATGAGTGAATGGTATACTTTTTGTAATATTAACGTTGGTTTGATGAGGTTACCCCTTTATGGTTTAATATCTATCGGTTAAAAATGAAAATTATTCGGTGAATGACGGTTTTCCATTATATTTGCAAAGGTTTGCCTTTTTTACCATATGGAACAAATTTTAAGGTCTTTTGGGTTCTTTTTATCGGTAAATCGTATTTAAATGGCGAACTTTGCTCTACGTATCATAAAATCATTCAACCTTTATAAAAAATGAAAACAAACTACGAAATTCGTTATGCATCCCATCCGGCCGATGCCAAAAGTTACGACACCGCCAGACTCCGCAAGGAAATGCTTATTGAAACATTGTTTACTGCCAACGAAGTGAATATGGTCTATACCATGTACGACCGCATGGTGGTGGGTGGCGCCATGCCAGCTGGCGAAAGCCTGCAGCTCGAAGCCATCGATCCGTTAAAAGCTCCCTGTTTTCTGCATCGTCGTGAACTGGGTATCTTCAACGTCGGTTTGGGCGAAGGCATTGTGAAAGTGGGTGATCAAACCTTTGAACTGAATTACAAGGAAGCATTATACCTGGGTGCAGGCGATCGCGAAGTCTCCTTCGAAAGTAAGGATGCTGCCAAACCCGCCAAATTCTACTTCAATTCTTTGGTAGCCCATCATACCTATCCCGACAAAAAAATCACCAAAGCTGATGCTGTAACCCTTGAGCTGGGTAGCATGGAAGGCGCCAACCACCGCAACATCAACAAGATGATTGTGAATCAAGTACTTCCTACCTGTCAACTACAGATGGGTATGACCGAACTGGCTGCAGGCAGCGTCTGGAATACCATGCCGGCCCACATTCACAGCCGTCGTATGGAAGCCTACTTTTATTTTGAAGTCCCCGAAGAAAACGCCGTTTGCCACTTCCTAGGTGAACCGACCGAAAGCCGTCACATCTGGATGAAAGGTGACCAAGCCGTATTCTCTCCTGAATGGTCTATTCACTCCGCAGCAGCAACCTCCAACTACACCTTTATCTGGGGTATGGGTGGCGAGAACCTCGACTACGGCGACCAAGAATTCTTCAAACACACCGATTTGCGTTAACATTTAACACCTATATATAATGAGTACATTTTCCTTAAAGGGCAAAGTTGCCTTGATCACCGGAGCCTCCTACGGCATCGGTATGGCCATTGCCAAAGGGTATGCCGAAGCCGGCGCCACCATTGTTTTCAACGACATCAAAGCAGAATTGGTCGAAAAAGGGCTGGAAGAATATAAAAGCTGTGGCATCAATGCACACGGTTATGTTTGCGATGTCACCAACGAAGAGCAAGTGTACGCAATGGTTGCGCAGATTGCTGCTGAAGTGGGCACCATCGACATCCTAGTTAACAATGCCGGTATCATCAAGCGCATTCCTGCAGTTGAAATGACTGCTGCCGAATACCGCCTGGTTATCGACATCGACTTGACCGGCCCGTTCATCATGGCCAAAGCGGTTGCTCCTGCCATGATTGAAAAGCGTTCCGGCAAAATTATCAATATATGCTCCATGATGAGCGAATTGGGACGCGAAACGGTTGCCGCGTACGCTTCGGCCAAGGGTGGTTTGAAAATGCTGACCAAAAACCTTGCTTCCGAATGGGGCGAATTCAACATTCAAGTAAACGGCCTAGGTCCAGGCTACATCGCTACGCCGCAAACTGCTCCGCTGCGCACGCCCGGGCATCCGTTCAACGACTTCATCATTGCCAAAACTCCGGCTGCTCGTTGGGGAACGCCTGAGGATTTGACTGGTCCAGCTGTGTTTTTGGCCTCTAGTGCAAGTGACTTTGTGAATGGCCACATTTTATATGTTGATGGCGGGATTTTAGCCTACATAGGAAAGCAACCAAAATGAAAAAGTATCTGTTCTTGTTCGTTTCGGTTTTGTTGTTGTGGTCATGCAACGGAAAGGTGGAGGTTTCGGTCTTCAACAATTCGGAGGTGGATCGCATCAATGAAACGGTGGAACTATGTTTGTGCGAACTGAAAGGCTTTGATGCCAAAAAGTTGGTGGTGCTCAATGCGGAAGGGAAACAAGTCCCTTCACAAATTCTTTACCGAGGAACCGATCAGCCACAAAGTTTGATTTTCCAAGTAACACTGGCTGCAGGCAAACAGGAAGTTTTCACTTTGAAAGAAGGCACGCCCGAAGTCTACCCAGCCAAAACCTTCGCTCATTTTGTGCCCAAACGCAAGGACGATTTCTCTTGGGAAAACGACCGCATCGCCTTCCGCATGTACGGACCGAAGCTGGCCCCGGAAAATCCAAGCAATGGTGCCGATGTCTGGTTCAAACGGACGGAAGCGTTGATTACAGATAAATGGTATACCGAAGAATTGTCCGGAAAACGATCCTACCACTCGGACAATGGTGAAGGTTTGGACTGTTACAAGGTTGCCCATACGTTGGGTGCAGGCAGTATTTGCCCCTATTCCACCGATTCGCTATGGGTAGGTCGTTATTTTGACCGCTATAAGATTCTGGACAATGGACCCATCCGTTCCTCGTTCGTGCTTTTCTACGATGCTGTTGAGTATCAGGGAAAAATGTTGAAGGCTGAATTCTTGGTTAATTTGGATGCAGGCTCCAATCTGAACGAAGTGCGGGTTCGCTACACGGGAGACACGACGAATATCCGTTTGGCAGCAGGTATTTTTCTGCATGATACCATACAAAGCCTGAATGTGAATCAAGATCGATCAACCATCGGTTACGCAGAAAATCTGATGTCCGAAGGCAAGAATCCTGTTCCTGCCGGTCGTGGCTATACAGGCGTTGTTTTCCCCGGCAGTTGGCAGGAATCCAAAAAACTATCCGGTCATATGGTTGGAATTGTAAATTACAAGATAGGAGAGGAGTTTCAGTACTATTTCGGCGGAGGTTGGAACAAACACGGCTTTGCCACCGACAAGGATTGGTTCAATTACCTGAACAATAAAAAGGCAGCGCTGCTGCAACCCTTAAAAATCAAGATCCTCAAATAGAGGTCTTCTTCAAGAATGTAAAACCCGGAATAGCACCTGCGATTTCGGGTTTTTGCTTCATATATGTTGTATAACATATAGCATAGAAGTCGTTACTTGAAAATAAGGGTTAATTTTACACCAATTATTCAAAAAACCTTCCTAAAACCTTTTACATTATGAATAAACTATTGGTATTAGCCTCATTAGCAATTACTTTAGTAATGACAGGTTGCTCAAAACCTGCTCAGTCTTTGTCCGGATTAAACCGAAAAGATTTCCAAACGGAGATTGACGGCAAGAAAAATGACCTGTACATTCTTAAGAACAAGAACGGTATGGAAGTGTGCATGACCAACTTCGGTGCGCGCATTGTTTCCATCTGGGTTCCAGACAAAAGTGGCAAATTTGGTGACGTAGTTCTTGGTTTTGATTCCATTGGAGGATACTTGAACAACAAATCCGATTTCGGTGCTTTTATCGGTCGTTATGGCAATCGCATCGCACAAGGTAAATTCACTTTGGATGGTACTGAATTCCTACTTTCCACGAATAATTTCGGTCACAGCCTGCACGGTGGTGTCAAGGGTTTCCAATATTGCATGTTTGACATCAAGCAATTGAGCGACACAGCATTGGAGGTTTCCTACGTTTCTGCCGACGGCGAAATGGGTTTCCCTGGCACCTTGACTTCGAAAGCGGTTTATACACTGACTTCAGACAATGCCATCGACATCAGCTACACCGCAACCACCGACAAACCAACCATTGTCAATCTCACCAACCATTCGTATTTCAACCTGACCGGCGATCCTCAAAAAGATGTTTTGGGTCACGTCATGTGCATTGACGCCGATGGTTTCACTCCAGTTGACACAACGTTCATGACTACCGGCGAAATCACTCCGGTTTGTTGCACGCCGATGGATTTCAAGAAACCCACCAAGATTGGCGATCGCATCAATAAGTTCGATTTCGTGCAATTGAAGAATGGCAACGGCTACGATCACAACTGGGTGCTCAACACCAAAGGTGATGCCAGCCTCGCTGCATGTTTCGTGGTTGAACCCGAAAGCGGACGTACCCTGACCGTTTATACCAGCGAACCTGGTGTTCAAGTATACACAGGTAATTTCTTGGATGGCAAGGTTACAGGTAAAAAGGGCATCGTTTACAACCAACGCGTTGGACTTTGCTTAGAAACACAACACTATCCCGACAGCCCCAACAAGCCAGAGTGGCCTTCAGTTGTTGTTCGCCCCGGTGAAACTTATACCAGCCATTGCATCTACCAATTCGGCATCATGGATAGCACCCAGAGCATGAAAGCCTGTTGCGACAAATGTGAAAAAATGACTCCTGCTCAGAAAGACAGCTGCATGAAAGCAAATCCCAACTGCTGCAAGGCAAATGCCAGTGCTAGCGGTTGCGGCAAGGAAAAAGCTGCCGGTTGTTGCAAAGAAGGTGCTGTGGACAAAAAATGCTGCGATAAAAAATGAGCGCCAGTTTCTACAGTGAACAATCAAAATTTCTAGTCGCAGTCGACTGCATCATCTTTGGTTTCGCCGAAGGGGAATTGAACCTACTTTTGCTCAAACGCAGCATGGAACCAGCACTTGGTTGCTGGTCCCTACCCGGAGGTTTCGTCAAAGAACACGAAAGTGCCGAGGAAGCCGCTTCACGCGTGCTATCCTCCCTCACTGGGCTGGATGAGTTATACATGGAACAATTGCGTATTTTCACTGAAGAGCAACGCGATCCCGGTGAGCGGGTACTTTCTGTCGCATACTACGCGCTTGTTAACGTAGAAGATTACGATAAAGGATTGGTTCAGCAACACAACGCCTATTGGCGGAACATCAACGACCTTCCCGAACTCATCTTCGACCACGATGACATGGTCCGTTCCGCTTTGAAACGCCTGCGCAGAAAGGCTTCTACCGAACCGGTTGGATTCAATCTTTTGCCTGAAAAATTCACCGTGCCCCAGCTTCAGACCTTGTACGAAGCCATTTATGGCCGTAGCATCGACAAACGGAATTTTCGGAAAAAAATTCAAACCATGGATTTCCTCGAGAAATCCGAAGAAAAGGACAAAAGCAGCTCCAAGCGTGGTGCTTTCCTTTATACCTTCAACCAGGAATTGTATGAGAAATCCATCAACGAAGGTTTCTCATTTACCCTCTAATTTTTATATTCATGGATTTATCAGCTCTTAAAAAAATAGTGTTCGATGCCAACATCGAATTGGTCAAACACGGACTTGTCATCTTCACCTGGGGCAACGTCAGCGCCATCGACCGGGAAAAAGGCATCGTCGTGATCAAACCATCCGGTGTATCCTATGACGAAATGAAGGCCGAACAAATGGTGGTCATCGATATGGACGGCAAAGTCCTGGAAGGCACCTTGAAACCTTCTTCCGACACTGCCACGCATTTGGAACTATACAAAGCATTTCCGGAAATAGGAGGGGTGGTACATACACATTCCACCTACGCCACTGCCTGGGCTCAGGCTGGTTGTGACATTCCCAACATTGGCACCACGCATGCCGACTATTTCAGCCAAGAAATTCCTTGTACCCGTTCCATGACTGAATCTGAAATGGCCGAATACGAAAAGGAAACCGGAACAGTTATCATCGAACGCTTCGAAGGGATGAATCCCAATCATGTACCTGCCGTACTGGTTAAGAATCACGGTCCGTTCTCATGGGGCAAAGATGCCCACGATGCCGTTCACAATGCCGTCGTCATGGAACAAGTTGCCAAGATGGCTTACATCGCTTTTGGTGTGAACCCCAACTTGACCATGAATCCGCTGCTCATCAAAAAACATTTCTTCCGTAAACACGGCCCTGGCGCCTATTACGGACAAGGTTAATCAAATCATTTTTAATCACTTAATACTTACAACTATGAATTTCAAAGATTTAGAAGTTTGGTTTGTTACTGGTGCCCAGCTGTTGTACGGAGGCGATGCCGTCGTTCATGTGGACGCTCATTCCAATGAAATGGTCAAGGGCCTGAATGATTCAGGAAACCTGCCTGTCAAGGTTGTTTATAAAGGTACAGCCAACTCTTCTGCTGAAGTATCCGAAATCATGCGTAATGCCAACGGCGATACCAAATGCGTCGGCATCATCACATGGATGCACACCTTTTCACCCGCTAAAATGTGGATCCACGGTCTGATGGATTTCAAGAAACCCTTACTTCACCTCCATACCCAGTACAACGAAACCATTCCTTGGAGTGAAATCGACATGGACTTCATGAACCTTAACCAAAGTGCTCATGGCGACCGCGAATTTGGTTTCATCACCAGTCGTTTGCGTAAACCTCGCAAAGTAGTTGTCGGTTATTGGAAAGACAAATCCACACACGAAAAAATTGCCGTCTGGATGCGCGTTTGCGCTGCATGGCACGATGCACAGAACATGCGCATCATCCGTTTCGGAGACAACATGAACAATGTGGCCGTTACCGACGGTGACAAAGTAGAAGCCGAGATCCGCTTGGGTTACCACGTAGACAATGCGCCCATCGCCAAATTGGTTCCTTTTGTCAATGCCGTTACGGAAGCTGAAATCGATGTTTTGGTAGCCGAATACGAAAAAACCTATGATTTTGCTCCCAGTGCTGCCAAAGGCGGTGCCAATCACGAATCCGTTCGTCAGGCAGCCGCTCAGGAAATCGGCCTCCGTCGTTTTCTGGAAGCAAAAGGTGCGAAAGCATTCACCACCAGCTTTGACGAACTCGAAGGTATGAGCCAATTGATGGGCTTTGCTTCTCAGCGTCTCATGGCCGAAGGCTATGGTTTCGGTGCCGAAGGCGACTGGAAAACCGCTGCACTTTGCCGCACCATGTGGGTAATGGCTCAAGGCCTTCCCGGTGGTTGCTCATTCCTCGAAGACTACACCCTCAACTTTGACGGTGCCAAGAGCTCCATCCTACAATCACACATGCTGGAAATCAGCCCTGAAATTGCTGGCAACAAACCCCGCGTCGAAGTGCATTTCCTCGGCATCGGTGATGCCGGTACTTGTGCCCGTCTGGTATTCCAGGCTCCCGCAGGCGAAGGTATTGCAGCCACCATCGTTGACATGGGCAACCGTTTCCGCCTGATTTCCTCCGATGTGGACGTGAAAAAACCCAAAGATCTTCCCAAACTGCCCGTAGCTTGTGCATTGTGGACTCCGCTTCCAAACTTGGAAATTGGTGCTGCAGCATGGATTATCGCTGGCGGAACGCACCACTCCAGCTTCTCTTTCTCTTTGACGAAAGAATATTTGGAAGACTATGCTGAAATTGCAGATATCGAAATGTTGATCATCGACAAGGATACCACCATCCGCAACTTCAAGCAGGACATCCGCAACAACGAAGTTTATTACATGTTGAATAAAGCCCTCCGCTAGACTATGAGCAAATATGTAATCGGATTGGATTACGGTACCGACTCAGCCCGCGCCTACATTGTAGACGCGGTAACGGGTGCCGAACAGGGAACCGCTGTTAAATATTATCCCCGCTGGGCCAAAGGCCTGTATTGCCAGCCCACAGCCAACCAATACCGCCAACACCCCGCGGATTACGTGGAATGTTTGGAAGGTGCTGTGAAAGAAGCACTTGCAAAGTGTGACCCCTCTGTAGCCGCAAACGTTATCGGCATGTCCTTTGACACCACGGGTTCAACCCCGGTGTTCACCGACAAAAACGGTACCCCCTTGGCATTGCTACCTGAATTCGCTGAAAATCCCAACGCCATGTTCGTGCTCTGGAAAGACCATACCGGCATCAAGGAAGCAGCAGAAATCAACGAACTCTGCGCCAAATGGGATATCGATTATACTTCCTACGAAGGTGGCATCTATTCTTCGGAATGGTTCTGGGCAAAAGCATTGCACGTACTCCGTGCCGATGCCAAAGTACGCGAAGCCGCTTATTCCGTGGTCGAACACTGCGATTGGTTGCCTGCTTTGATTTGTGGCGACACGAATCCCGATACCCTGAAGCGCAGTCGTTGCGCCGCCGGTCACAAAGCCATGTGGTTGGAACAATGGGGTGGCTTGCCCTCCGAAGAATTCCTAACTGCCCTGGATCCCATGTTGGCCGGTCTTCGCGACCGTTTGTTCAAAGATACCTACGCCAGTGATGTAAAAGTTGGCACTCTAACCGAAGAATGGGCGAAACGCCTCGGTCTTCCTGCAGGAGTGGCAGTCGGTGTTGGTGCCTTCGATGCCCATATGGGTGCTGTCGGTGCAGAAATCACCCCTAACACCTTGGTTCGCATCATCGGTACCTCCACCTGCGACATCCTTGTTACTTCCAAAGAAGAAGTAGGCGATAAGCTGGTCAAGGGCATTTGCGGCCAAGTTGACGGTTCAGTCATTCCTGGCATGATGGGCCTGGAAGCCGGTCAATCCGCTTTCGGCGACATCTACGCCTGGTTCAAACGCATCATGGCATGGCCTATTGAAGAACTCATCGGCAAATCCAGCCTGATTGACGAAGCGACCAAGCAAAAGCTCATTGACGAAGCCATGGACAAGATCATTCCCGTTCTTTCCGAACAAGCCGCAGCCATCGATCCAAAGGAAAGCATGGTTGTCGCCACTGACTGGATGAACGGCCGTCGCACGCCCGATGCCAGCCAACTGGTTAAAGGCAGCATCACCGGTTTGACACTTGGTACAACCGCACCCATGATGTTCCGTGCCTTGGTCGAAGCCACCGCTTTCGGCTCCAGAGCCATTGTGGACCGCTTCAAGGAAGAACAAGTCAGAATCGAAAGCGTCATCGGCATCGGTGGAATTTCCCTGAAATCTCCTTTTGTGATGCAGACCATGGCCGACGTGCTGAACATGCCCATAAAGGTTGCCAAGAGCGATCAGGCTTGTGCCTTCGGAGCTGCCATGTTCGCCGCTGTCGTTGCAGGCCAGTATGCCACTGTTGAAGAAGCTCAAAAGTCCATGGGCCAAGGTTTCTCCATGGAATACAAACCCAACCCCGTAGCCGTCAAGATGTACGCCGAACTCTACAAAGAGTATCAAAAACTCGGTAAGATCACGGAAGAAACGTTCTACAAAAGTTTGTAAGCTATTGTGTTACTAATTAGCCGCTTCGGAAGCAATTCCGAAGCGGTTTTTATTTCCAATAATATTGCTAATTTTACAAGAAACTAGGATAACCAAAATGTACGTACTTCGTCGTGTTGTACTTTTTTTCCTTTTACTCACTTCTTTATCGGCATTTGCAACATCGTTGAGCGAAGCCGAAGCATGGAACAATGCCCTGCAATTTCAATTAAAAAGGACTGCTTCCAAACTCAAAAGCCCCCCCTTGCTACGATTGGTCAACATCGAATCCTCAGGAAATCGGTTGCGTGCAACAAAAAATCCTGCCTATTATGTGTTCAATGTTGGGGATAATCAAGGGTTTGTCATTGTTTCAGGCGAAACGGGTACAAAGACGATTTTAGGCTATTCGGATGAAGGACAAATTCAAACGACGCTCATTCCGGAGAACCTGAAAGCTTGGCTAGCCAATTACGAGCTTGAAATTGATTCCGTACGCTCCGATGCCTATCAGATACTCGATTCAAATTTCAAAACTACAACAGGAAATAATCTGTCCACCCCCGTCGTCCCACCTTTGTTGAGTATGAACCGTTGGGCACAATTGGAACCCTTCAATTTATTTTGTCCATGGGATTTCATTTCAAAATCACGTTCCGCAGTCGGCTGTGTGGCATTGGCCATGGGGCAAATAATGCATTTTCACCAATGGCCGCTCAAACCAAAAGGAACCATCAACTACTACGCTGATAACATAGGCCTACTATCAGCGAATTTAGACTCAACTACGTATGATTGGCCAGCAATGTCGTTTAATGGCAATCTAACTTCTACTTCTATTCAGGATACGCTCATTGCTAACCTGTTACATCATTGTGGTGTTTCAGTAAAAATGCAATACAGTTCCATTGGGAGTGCTGCCGAAGTCATTGATGTCGGCCCTGCCATGGTCAACAATTTCGGTTACGATTCGGATATTCAACATTACAAACGTGAGTTCTTTACGAACGACAGCTGGGAATCGATGTTGCGAAAGGAGTTGGACGAAGCCAGACCCGTACTTTATGCTGCATTTAGTAAAGAAGCCGGGCATGTTTTTGTTTGCGACGGCTACGACAGCAACAATCTGTACCACATCAATTGGGGTTGGGGTGGAAATGGAAACGGTTACTTTGAACTTAGTTCGCTGAATTATGATTATCCGGGTATTACTGGTGTGACCAACAAATTCAGCAAGGATCAATCCATGTTGATACACATACAACGACCGGATCAAACCAAACAAACCACCTATAGTTTGGGTATGATGGGAGGTAATTTGCAAGCACCAACCAACGCCTTCAACAGGAAAAGTACGTTTTCTGTTCAATTTAACTGTAGGAATTATGGAACAAATTCGTTAGAGGCTTATTTGGGTTTGGGCTATTACGACAGCAACAACCAGTTAAAACTACTTGAAAAAACGGCAACCAGACTTGAAAGCATGCCATCAGGTAGACCTAAAGCATACGACCAGAGTGGTTTAATCTTGCCTTCGGACATGAACGAAGGTTTGTACCGAATTTTTGCACTATACAGAACCAGTGACTCCATGAAATGGAACATACTTCCAGGGACGAATGGCATTTATTTGCAAATTGGAGGAGAAACAGCAAAATTTATAGCAGGCAATTCTTCTGCAATATTGGAACTCAAAACACCAATCAATGTTTTGCATCAGGTATATCAAAACCAAATTGCCGAAGTGTACGTCACCTTCATGAATTATGACATTGCATACACGTCTACTATGGTCTTGGATTTGTATTCCGAACCGGATGCCAAGTTTGTAAAAACAATTTACCAAGGCAGTCACCAGCTTAAAGCGAGTTCGATACAAACCCTTCAATTGAAGATCGAAATGAATTGCCCGCCTGGTAACTATTCACTTGTAGCACGTTCCAACTCCCGAAATGAAAAATACCTCCTGGCAAGAATGGAGCCATCTGCATGTAACAACCTGAAATTTAGTGTAAAGCCTCCTCCTGGACCTTCCGACTTACAACTTGTAGATTCGATGAGTCTTCAACTAGGTCTATCCTTGCTTCGCCAGGATTCTTTAAAGTTGAAAGCAACAGTAGCCAATTTTGGCGGATTCACCAACAAGACCATGGTTGGTTTGGTTTTTAGGAAGGATGTGGAAACTTGTCTTGATACCCTTTTACCTACAGAAATCTACATCGATTCGATGGAGACCAGAACACTATACCTTAAAGGGAATCTTTCCCTTCGTGATGGGGAGTATCATTTAACGCTTTGTCAATTGACGGACAATTTGATCGTTCCATTAGGCCCATCCAGACTTTCAAGCATTCCGTTCATCATTGGAAATCCCATTGCTGGAAACGATTCTTTGAATTTGTATTGGCATCTGAGTGATGACCTATTGATTATTGATGGAGACCATCGAGTTGAAAACATCAGTCTTTATAATTTGTCAGGAATTCACCTTTATAGTGTGGTAAATCAAAATTTCATTCAAGTTGGCAGCCTCCCCAAAGGTCTTTACATCGTAAAGGTAAAAATGAATGGCAACCTTTTAGTTGACAAGTACTTCCGAAAGTAGGTGGAATTTATAAGGTCATTTAAAAACGACGGGTCAGGTTCATATAAACCCTTAACGAATTTCCACTGGATTCAAGCGTACCCTCCACATCGACCGAAAGCATCATTTTTTTAGCTATTCGCCAGGAAAGACTGCACTCAGCGATGTTTTGCGTCAGGGTGGAGGTGGAATTGTTTTGGTCGTAATTGACCAAGCGGTATTTTAGTTCACCATACAGTTTGCTATCCATCAAATCTCTTGATAGAGAGGCTCCGTAAACCATACCATTCAGATAACTGGATTTAATATAGGTTACATCCAGGGTCGCATAGGCATCAATCCAGGGTAGCTCCGTATACGACAAGTACGAATTGGCATTTACGGAAGGAGTCAGGTCCGATTTCGAATAACGATAGCCTGCATTGCCCCCCCAAATAACTTTCTTAAGTGGTCGATAATTGAAATTAAAGCGCAATCCTTGTCTTGATTCCTTATCTAAAACACTGTCTATTTGATTCTTAAATGTTTCGTAATAATAGATGTTCTTTCTAGCATCATACGATAAGGACAACGATAATTTATCAAAAGGTTTGTAGCGTAAGGAGATGTAGGTACTCGTCAAGTCAAAAGTCGATTTCGGATGCAAATTTACCATGGTGTAGAAATCTATTTCGGCAGAGGCAAAAAGATTCAGGTTTTTAAGCAAGGCATTGCTGTGTTGTACATAGGCAAACCGTCTGTCGGTTTTGAAATGATTCATCTGATTGAACACTGCCAATGAAGTTTGCATGTTCCCATTGTCTTTTTGTATGTTTTGACTTATAAACGCACCAAACTGCTGTAGATTCGGATTGAATGCGTAGTTGTTGTAATCGGGTCTTGAACCAGCCAAAAATCCATAAGTCAAATTCTTATGCGTGAATTCGTATTGCAGACCGTCAACGGCGCCTATATTTGCCATATTCAAGTTGATTTTACGGCCAAACGTTACGAATGAATTTTTACCAGCCCGATAATTAACAGCCAGACTGTATATTCTCAATGCATCCGCAATTCCCTTCCAACCGTTCAACAAATGGGAGAAAGAAATGTTGGTTTCTGCCGAAAAGGCTGAGCTGTCAATGTTCTGTGCATTGAACGACAGGTTGTAACGAAGTCGTTGGCTGTAACGATTAAGTTTGTTGGCTGTATCTGCCATTAGATTTGTATAGGAAGTAAGTGCAATCCTACCGTCATAACGGGGCACTGGCTTGGTTTCCTTCTTGACCTGAGTCACCGCATGAATGGCGTCAGCATTTACAGATTTGTTAACCTCTATGTCGTCTGAAGTCTGATGAGCGGGCAGTGATTCCTCATCAGCAGGAACTTTAGCCAGTATGAACCCTGTCTCATCAATTTTCAGATTGCTTATCGGCAAACAAAGGCAGGAAGTGGAGGACAAGCTTTTAACAAGCAAAACCGGAACATTCCAACCTTTTACTTCGGTAAACAAGGTGTCACCGGCCTGTATTCCCTCGGTATTCTCAAAAGCAACATAGATGTTTTGCGAACTTCGAAACGTGATGGAGCCCTTGATCATTTTTTGACCAAAGGTAAATGTCGACAGACATAGAAGAAGGAGTAGTGTCAGTTTTCTCATCGGTCTATAGTTAATCTTCGGCTTTACCTCTCGGATGACAAGACAGGCAGTTTGTACTGTTGTAGACGTAGCCACTCCTTCCGCGATGTTCAGAGTCCATGGATGCTTTGTTGTGCTCATGGCAATTCAAGCAAGTGAATACGCTGTGGCTTGCTGGGTTTGTGTGGCAGTCCGTGCAGGCATTCCATTCACCTTTGTGTGTACCGCTGTAAATGGGGAAATATTTGCTGTCGTGATCAAATTTGGCACCCTTCCAGGAATTGATGGAATGACAAGTCTGGCAGTCTTTTGAAAAACCGGAGCTGGCGTGGTTCGGATTCGTGGTGGCATTGTAGTTTGCAAGATGACACGAAACGCATTCTTTGGATAATCCAGCATACGTTCCACTTGCATGACACTGGATGCATTCAAGTTGATGACCACCCTTCAGCGGGAAAAAACCATGCTCGAAACCTTGACCTGAACCGTTCCAAGTTCTTCCTACCATGTTGTGGCAACGATTGCAATCGGTCCCAAAACCAACGCTCCTATGATTGGGAGTGGTTGTTGCTTCATACTTTTCGCGGTGACAGCTGTAACATTCGGTGCTGATCACCTCGTATCGTTGGCGCGAACCTGAAACATGACATCGTTGACAATCGGCAGTAGCGTGGGCGCCGACTAGCGGGAATCCACTTTGATGATGAATATCTTTTACTTTGGAACGTTTTACCAACCAGGATTCAGGCGTATGGCAGCGCTCGCAATCGGTACCGACCGTTTGTTGGTGTATATCCGTATGGCATTCAGTACATTCCGTTGGAGCATCCGTAAAGACAAGAGTAGGATGGCACTTTTTGCAACTGACCATTTTATGTTGACCCACCAAGGGGAATTTCGTTTTATTGTGATCAAAGTTCTCCGGCTTTACATCATTCCAGCGATCCGTCGTATGACAATCGCTACACTTCAATTTAAAATTCGTACCATGCGGTGATTGCGTGGCTTGAATACTTAATGAAAGCAGCAGAGCGGTCATGAGTAGATAGAATCGATGCATTGTTGATAATAGACTAATCACATTTGATCCTGTAAATCTAAGGATTTTTATCGGTACTATGAGCTTCCCCGTGGATGACAACTTAAACAATTGGTACTGTTGTACACGTAACCACTTCTGCCACGGTGTTCAGAATCCATGTCTGTTTTGTTGTGTTCGTGACAGGTCAGGCAAGAGAATACGGTAAAGTTCGCAGGATTGGTATGGCATTGCGAACAAGTGGTCCACTCCCCTCGGTGATTTCCGCTATAAATCGGGAAATGCTGGCTGTCATGATTGAAGGTTGATGTTGACCAAGTAGTTGTAGTATGACAAGTCTCACAATTCGTTGGGAATTTTGCAGTGGCATGTGCCGGATTGGTTGTGGAATTGTAGTCTTTCAAATGACAAGAAACACAAGCCGTGGAAATGCCAGCAAAACCCTGAGTATGACACTGGTTGCAAGACACCGTCCTATGCGCACCCGTCAATGCAAAGCTAGTTGCCGTATTATGATTGAAAGAGCTTGGTTTCCAAGCTGCATCCGTGTGACAGGCCAGACAATCGGAACCGAATTTTGCCAAGGTATGAGACGGACTTGTTGTCGCGTTGAAATCTTTCAGATGACAGGAAACGCAAGCCGTAGAGGTACCTGCAAACCCCTGCGTATGGCATTGGGTGCAGGTTAGTCCCAGGTGTCCGCCTTTGAGTGGAAAGTTGGTACTTGTGTTGTGATTGAACGTAGCCGTGCTCCAATCCACTTCATTGTGGCACATTTTACAATCCGTCGGGAACTGTGCCGAAGCATGCGCCGGATTGGTCGTTGCGTTGTAATCCTTTAAGTGGCAGGAAACGCAAGTAGTGGAAGTTCCAGCAAAGCCTTGTGTATGACACTGGTTGCAAGTTACTGTTTTGTGACCTCCATTGAGCGGAAAACTAGTCGCAGTAGCGTGGTTGAAGGAGCTGGGTTTCCAAGCTGCATCGGTATGGCAAGTCTGGCATTCGGTGCTGAACCCCGCATTCGAATGCACCGGATTGACTGTAGCGTTGTAATCCTTCTGGTGGCAGGAAACACATGCCGTGGATGTTCCTGCAAAACCCTGCGTATGGCATTGGGTACAGTTCAGCCCCAAGTGTCCACCTTTGAGTGGAAAGCTGGTGCTTGTGTTGTGATTGAACGTAGCGGAGTTCCAATCGACTTCATTGTGGCACATTTTGCAATCGGTTGGAAAATGGGCGGTTGCATGTGCCGGATCGGTTGTGGCATTGTAATCTTTGAGGTGGCAGGCCACGCAAGCAGTTGACGTACCAGCAAATCCCTGCGTATGACACTGGTTGCAAGTCAACGTTTTGTGGCCACCGTTCAGCGGAAAACTAGTAGCTGTTGAGTGGTTGAATGAACTTGTTTTCCAAGTGGCTTCCGTATGACAGGTTTGGCATTCGGTGCTGAACCCTGCGGACGAATGCACCGGATTGACCGTTGTATTGTAATCTTTCTGATGGCAGGAAACACAAGCCGTTGAAGTCCCAACGTAACCCTGTGTATGGCATTGGTTGCAACTCAAACCAATATGTCCGCCTTTTAGCGGGAAATTGGTGGTTGTATTGTGGTCGAATGTCGCACTCTTCCAATCCACCTCATTGTGACACATTTTGCAGTCCGTAGGAAACTTTGCAGCTGCATGAGCCGGATCGGTGGTCGCATTATAATCTTTTAGATGGCAGGCCACACAAGCTGTGGAAGTTCCTGCAAATCCCTGAGTATGACATTGGTTGCAGGTCAGCGTCTTGTGTCCACCGTTCAGCGGAAAACTAGTGGCCGTATTGTGGTTGAACGAACTGGTTTTCCAAGTAGCTTCCGTATGGCAAGTCTGGCATTCGGTGCTGAACCCTGCGGCCGAATGCACCGGATTAGCAGTCGCATTGTAATCTTTCTGATGGCAGGACACACATGCCGTTGATGTTCCAACATACCCTTTTGAATGGCATTGGTTGCAACTCAAACCCAAATGACCGCCCTTGAGTGGAAAACTGGTTGTCGTATTGTGGTCAAAGGTCGCACTCTTCCAATCCACCTCATTGTGACACATTTTACAGTCGGTAGGAAACTGTGCCGCCGCATGCGCCGGATCGGTGGTCGCATTGTAATCTTTCAGGTGGCAGGCCACGCAAGCAGCCGAGGTCCCAGCAAAACCCTGCGTATGACACTGGTTGCACGTCACCGTCTTGTGCCCACCATTCAGCGGAAAACTAGTGGCCGTATTGTGGTTGAACGAACTGGTTTTCCAAGTAGCTTCCGTATGGCAAGTCTGGCATTCGGTGCTGAACCCTGCAGCCGAATGCACCGGATTGGCCGTTGTGTTGTAATCTTTCTGATGGCAAGAAACGCAAGCCGTTGAAGTCCCCACAAAACCCTGTGAATGGCATTGAATGCAGTTCAGCCCCAAGTGACCCCCTTTCAAAGGAAAATTCGTGCTTGTATTGTGGTTGAAGGTCGAACTCTTCCAATCCACCTCATTGTGGCACATTTTACAGTCGGTAGGAAAATGCGCCGACGCATGCGCCGGATCGGTGGTCGCATTGTAATCTTTCAGGTGGCAGGCCACGCAAGCAGTCGACGTTCCTGCAAATCCCTGCGTATGACACTGATTGCACGTCACCGTCTTGTGCCCCCCGTTCAGCGGAAAGTTGGTTGACGTATTGTGGTCGAATGTCGCATTGTTCCAGTCCAAACGATCGTGGCACAACATACAATCTGTGGGGAACTTAGCCTCTGCATGTGGTGGATTTGTCGTGGAGTTGTAGTCTTTCAGGTGACAAGAAACGCATTCCGTGCTCATTGGATCGAATCGAAGCCTAGAGCCCAATTTGTGGCACTGATTGCAATCAACTCCTGCATGACCCTTATCCAGCGGGAAACGCGTCAGACGGTGAATTTCATTGATGTTCCCAACCAGCCAGGAATTCGAATTGTGACAACGTTCACAATCCTGACCCAACGTTTCCTGATGCACATCCTGATGGCAAGAAACGCAATTCGATTTGGCATCCGTAAAAACCAGCGTCTTATGGCAACCTCTGCACGAAACATCCTTATGTTGCCCTATCAGCTTAAAGGAAGTCGTATTGTGGTCGAACCCCTTTTCTTTAACCTTCCAGTTTTCGGTGGTATGGCAAACATTACAACTGATCTTCAGAGAATCACCGTGTGGCGACTGCCCTGACAAATAAGCTGAAAAAACCAGCAATAAGAGTATTATTGATGACACCTTGCGCATTCGATGCTGTCAAATTTGTATTCAATATACGTACCTTTTTCCGTTGTAACCGTTTTGTGACATTCTGAACATTCTACTTTTTGGTGTGCTCCTTCCAGTTTAAACCGCGATGAATCATGGTTGAACTTGGAATCTTTCCAACTCGTCGTAGCGTGACAACGGGTGCAATCGGTTTTGCCTGCTTCCATGAACTGACCTGCATGATGGTCCTTGTGACAAGCATTGCACTCCGTAGAAAGTCCTTCAAACTTCTGAACCCTGACTCCCTGTTCGTTCTTGGCATAATGACACTCCCTGCAAGCAATTTCGGCATGTTTGTTCTCCAACTTGAATTTCGTCTGGTCGTGGTCAAACTCAGTTACCGTTCTCCAATTCGATTCACTATGGCATTCCGAACAATTCTTCGAGGCATAATACTTATCCGAAATAAACCCTTGATGCTCACTCTTGTGGCAATCCACACATTTTTTACCGATGTTCCGAAATTTCCAACTCCCATCTTTGTGATGGCAGGAAATGCAAGGAGTGGCTTCGTGTGCGCCCGATAGTGTAAACTGTGAGGCATTGTGCCTTTCCAGCGTATAGGTGGACGGTTCGAAACCATCGTTGTTGTGGCATTCCGAGCAATCCGGAGACTTTCCATTCGCTGCAAATTCCCCTTTGTGGATCTCATCTTTGTGACAATCCGAACATTTACCATGTTTGATCGGTTTTGTCATATTTCCTGATTTGTGGCATTGTTTGCATTCCAGAAGGCGATGCTTTCCCAACAATTTAAAATTCGTTTGGTCGTGGTCGAAGGCACCCTTCAGGTCTTTAATGGTATGGAACGAGGTCTCAACGTGGCATTTCTTGCAGTCCTGACCAAACTTATTTTCGTGCACATCCTTGTGGCAAGCGTTGCAATTGGCAAAGCGCAGATTTTTGAATCCTTGGCGAGACTTGCCGTTAGCGACTTCCTCCTTGTGGCATTCTTTGCAACTCAGCGTCGAATGCTTGCCACGCAAAGGAAATTTGGTCTTGTTGTGATTGAACGCCTTCGGATTTTTGAAATTCTCAAAACTATGGCATTCGGCACAGTTTGAAGACATTTTGCCCTGATGGTAATCGTCGTGACAGGTCAGGCAGGATTTGTTCAATCCCAGGTAAGTATTTTTTTTCTTTTTCAGTTTAACATCCGAAATGTGTTCCGGTTGGTGGCAATCCTTGCATTCCTGACGGGCATGCGCGCCTTTGAGCTCAAAACCCGTTTTTCGGTGATCAAACGAGTTCTTGTCGAAATTGACCAGGCGAAACTTCCTGCCATGGTGCTCGTTGTGGCAGGTATAGCAATTCTTGCCCATCACATCGGCAGAACCATGGTAACCCCTTCTGATTGCTTGATTGCTCCGTATTTCCGGATGGCAGGCCAGGCAATTCTCATTAGTCACCTTATTGCCTACCGAATGGCATTTGGTACAATTGCTGACACCATCCAAATAAGCATGCGCATTGCTCAGGTCACCCGGAGAAATCTGGGCGAACATTGTAAAAAAACAAAATAGAAATGCCGATAAAGTGGCAATACGCTTCTTCATTTAATTCTTTAGAATGGTTTCGCCACGTTTGGTGGAAAAATTGATCCCTACTTTCTTCAAAAAATCGATGGGTAGTTCGCCACCAGCAAAGATAAACACTAAATCATTGTCCAACTCAAGAATCTCATCCGATTCGTCCATCTTATAGCGAACTTGACGTTCCTCGATCGAAACAAGGTTGGATTTGAACATTACCGGAATAAGTCCCGATTTTATGGCCTCATTGATTTTACGTGCATTGCCAGATTTTATACGACTAAAAGCTTCACCGCGGTAGGAGAGAATCACTTCGTTATTATTCGCCAGCGACAACGCTGTTTCAATGGCTGAATCGCCACCACCCACCACCACGATACGCTTTCCGGAAATTTCCTCCGGTTCCAACAATCGATAGGCTACTTTTTCACGTTCTTCACCAGGAACATTCAGTTTTCTGGGAGAGCCTCTGCGGCCAATGGCCAAAAGCACAGCCCTGGTAGAAAACGTTTCATCGGAAAGCGTTTTCACATTAAAAGCCCCGTTTGAGGACTCAATCGCAGAAACTTTGGTATTTTCACGTATCTGTATTTGTTTGGCAGAAAGGACTTTGTGCCATAACTCCAACAACTCAGACTTGGATGTCTCTTTCAAATTTATTTTACCATAAGTAGGCAAGTCCATTGGGGCAGTCATCACGATTTTTGAACGCGGAAAAGTGAAGACAGTACCACCAAGGGTGTCCTGCTCTAATGTTATTACATTCATTCCAAGCTTTTTAGCCTGCAACGTAGCCGAAATGCCCGCTGGTCCAGCCCCAACCACGATCAGGTCGTAGGTGGCATCGACTTCTTTTTTCAAGGACTTGAAAATATTATCCACCGCTTCCTTGCCCTGTGTCACCGCATTGCGGATGAGCCCCATGCCGCCCAGTTCTCCAGCTATGAAAATGCCATTGACGTTGGTCTCAAAATTCGGATTCAAATGCGGAAGGTCGACTCCTCGTTTCTCAGTACCTATGCGCAGGGAGATGGCTTCTACCGGGCAGGCTTTGAAGCAAGCTCCATGTCCGATGCAATGGGAGGCATTGATGAGAACAGCTCCACCACGTCGAATACCCAGGACATCGGTTTCCGGACAGGCCATGGCACAGGCTCCACTTTTAAAGCAACGGTCAGGATCGATGTAAGGATATATGGAAACTGGTTCATGCAGATTTTCCTCCTTGGCAATGACTAGTTTTACATCCGTACGATTCGATTCACGTCTTTGTTTTAGGATGTAGACTAAAAGTACGATTGCTACAAGCAGGAATATTCCCCCATAAATAGCCCATTCAATGAGTTGATCCATTTTTTTAGAATATCCATTTATAACCCAGATACAAAACCACCGAAACATGGATAACCATGATTAACAGCATGATGAGTGCGAAAGGCAAATGTGCGTAATGCCAGCGTTTAAAAATGCGCTTCATCTGTTCCAGCCTTTTCATCCTTTTGAGAAGTTTTTTTTCCTCCTTCAAATGTTGACGGATCAACTGGTAATCTTTGTTATTCAGATTTCTTGCTTTCAAGTAACGCCTTAGTTTTAATAAACTTAGCGAACGGATTTCCAAAAAGTCCAAATCGTAACTATCTTTTAAGTCGGCTTCCAGATCCTCAATTTTTTCTTTGATGTCTTGAAGACTCAACATCTGGCCTTCTAAAGTGCGCGGTATCTGAATGTAAATGAAACGGCCAATTAGTCCGCTCAGCCAAACAATCATCAGACTCCAGAAACCAATGGAAACAATACCGCCAAACTTGAACGTGGTGTGGAATACTACCAGCAACGTACCCAGTGTGCAGAGAAAGATGTGAAATTCCAACCAATGTTTCAATAAACCCCAACTCCAGAATATGCGCAGGTGTTTTCTAGCCATGTAGGAGAATAGGCCGAAGAGAATCAAAAACGTACCTATGGTTCCGAAACCATGACCCAGATACCCGCTCGGTTTAAGCATTTCGTACATGGGATGGAAGAAACGCTCTTCGATGGGAAGACTGTAATAGGAACGACCTATATAGATGAGTACAGCGAGAGCCGCCAGCGTCACTACGAAATAAAAAGTAATCAGTGTGGCATGCAGATATCGGTTCATACTTTTTTGTTTTCTTTTTTAAAAGCGTTGTAAGCTAAAGCTATAAGTACAAAAATGCAGGCGACAACCAGGTAAACAACATTGGGTAAAGCAGGTGGTGTGCCTTGAGCGTAAGAATGCATACCCGAAAGGTAGTAATTCACACCGAAAAAAGTCATCAGAATGGTGCTGAAACCTAAAACGGACAGGCTGCTCAGCACAAATAGGTTGTTGGTTGCAGGCACGTTGCGCAAATGCAAGATGGCGGTATACGTCACGATGCTCACCAAGGCCCAGGTTTCCTTAGGATCCCAACCCCAGTAACGTCCCCAAGACTCGTTCGCCCATACGGCTCCGATGAAACAACCTGCTGTCAGCAGTATGAGCCCAATCATCATGGCCAGTTCCAGGATGTAGCCAATTTCGATGATGCTGTCTCCCAATCGTTCTGTTCGAACCTTGGACCGGGCCGTCATCAGGATCAAGTTCAGCAGTCCGAGCAAAGCAGCCATGGCCAGAAAACCATAACTGGAAGTAATTACGGCTACGTGAACAATGAGCCAGTACGACTTAAGCACTGGAACCAATGGGGTGATTTCGGGATTCATCCAACTCATGCCGGCCACAAACAAGATGATGCCAGACAATACCGAAGTGATTGCCAACGTCATAGGTGAACGGCGCGAAAAGAGCAATCCGGACAAAGCCGTGGCCCAACCCACAAAAATCATGGTCTCATAACCGTTGCTCCAGGGCGCATGGTCCGAAATATACCAGCGAATACCCAATCCGGCGGTATAGACGGCAAAAAGCAACCAATAAACGTATTGTGCCTTATCCAAAAGATTGGCCAAACGGTTTCCTGTGGCGAAAATATACATCAGATGCAATATCAACAACACAAAACCAAGCATGGCATAGATTTTTGCCAACTTGCCAAAAATCTGCAAATCGTTGTAGAAACTCTCCAATCCGATTTTGGACGCAGAGGGTAAAGCACCGCCACCGTTGGACTGTTGGTAATTTCGAATCGCAACCAGCGCCGTTTCAGCCAGTTGCCAGTTTCCAGATTGGGTTGATTCCAACACCGCGGATAAATACGGATGGAGCAAATGCTCTTTGGCTGGTGCAGGCATGGATTGCATCTTGAGTGCAGCAGCCATTTGGGGAGGCATGTTTTCGGCGGAAGGCATGCCAGAAGTGCTTATTCCAGTTGGCATTCCAGCAGGCATGCCAGCTGCAGCCGTCTGTGCCTCCATTTCTTCGGAAGCCGATGTCCATTTGGCATCCGGTTGACCTGCTACCGGCAACAACGCCGGCAGGACACCAGTATAAACTTCGTACGAAATATTGATGCGTTCATCCACGTTCAGTATTTCCTTGTCGTACTTGTCGCGTTGGGTCTGTTCCTTTTTATAGACGGCGTCCACCTTTTCCGCCAATTTGTAAGCATTCCCGTTTTCAAAATCAAACAACTGATTGAATGAGACATAGCCGTCCACACCGCCCAATTCCTTTTCCAATTTGTCGTTGGAAACCTTGATGATGGGTTCGTTTTGCCAGTAGGAGGGATTCGACATCATTCCCAACAGCACTTCCACCGACGACGCGTTCTGATAGCTTGATTTTTTTGAAATCTTACGGAACACATCGGAGGCAAACGTACTGAACGGTTCTATTCGGCCTTGATTCACATCCTGCATCAGCAAACGGCCTACCGATTTCAAATGCTGCTCTTTCGTAACCGTTTGGGAATAAACTGCAGTCGAGAGCAACATCAGCCCTGCCAAAACAGCCAACTTGCTTTTTTTACGTTTGGCTTGAAGCTCTCCGCTTAGTTTAAGCAGCGTATGGAAGCGGCTATTCTTATTGAACATCGTCCAAATCATGCCAAGCACTAGCAACAAATACCCCGCGTAAGTTATCAAAGTACCCCAATAATCGTGACTAACCGACAAGACCGTGCCTTGCTCGTCCTCATCGTAAGAGGATTGAAAGAACCGATATCCCCTGTAATTCAGGATGTTATTCATGAATATCCGAAAGGGTCGCTGTGTTTTACGTTCAGAATCCGTCACTGTAATTTCACTCGCGTACGAAGACGGACTGTTTGAACCAGGATAGCGTTCCAGCTGAAAATCGCGCAATGTTATGCTGAAAGGCAGCAATTGCGGCATAATGCCGTACGAAAGCTTGACTTTTACAGTGCCGAGCATGCATTGGGCAGCTTGAGTCAGCGGATTTGAATCGCTGAACACATTGACCCGCTTCACCTGATTTCCATCGCTTACCTTGAACACCACGGCATCCTTTCCCTCACGCACGATGCCTGAAGCATCGGCCCCAGCCACTGCCTGTGTCAAATTGACCTTGGCTTTGGGCAAATAAGTCTTAACTACCAGCACTATGTGATTGATGGTGTACAACGTCTTGGCTTCGGCCAAAATTGGCTTTCCGGGTAGGAACATTTTTTGTTCCTGCCGCATCATGCCCATCTGAGTAACGGGCAAATTCGATACAAAACTGATGCCTTGAGGCGTTTCTTGAAAAACAATATCGGCTGAACCCGCTGAATCGGAGAATGTTAGCGAAAGATCTTTGAAAATAATGCGTTTGTTTTTAGTCAGAATTCCGTCCAAGCGGTTGTTTTCAGAATCAAGCACAAAAAGCGACACGGCAGGTTCACCCTGTTCGTCGGGTACGATGGTTTCATAAGCATCGGGAACAAACAGCTCATTTTCCACAGTAATGGACTTACCTCCAATTTCTAGGGTTTCGAGTATCTGGGCGGATTTTTTTTCTCCAAGCAGTGCTTCCACACTACGTTCTACCTTGACTCCATCGGCTTCGGCCAGAATGCGTAAGGAGGTCTTGTCTGAACTGATCTCATTGCTCGACCGACCCTCTCGAATGTGCATCATGCCTTCCGAACTCGTGAAACGTGTGATGGCGGCACCTGCCAAAATCAAAAGAAAAGCAAGGTGAAAAGCCAGAACCGACCACTTCTGCCGGCGCACCAGGTTGTATTTGAAAATGCTGCCCAGTAGGTTCACCACCAGCAAAACATACAGGACTTCCATCCAATGTGCGTTGTATACCAATGCTTTAGCAGCTTCTGTACCTTGATTGTTTTCGGCAAAGGTGGCATATCCGATGCTGGTTGCGAATAATAACAACAAGACAACTGTAACAAGCATGGAAAAATATACAGCTGCGAATTTTTTCAAGGTACGTTTCATATGAACATAATTTTTAATCATAGGCCATATGGAACTCGCATGCTTAATGTTCATAAACTTGGATGTTTATTGCAACATGCTCGTTTCATACAAGTGTTTTACTGAACAAATAACTTCAAATGTTTGACCTTACCGTCAAAGGTCGCAGTGATCAAATAGATACCCGGTTTGTCAACCGCAATTCGATTGCTGTTTGCAGAAGCGACGAGCCTGCCGTCTGTGGAGTGAAGGAGGATTTTGCCACCCCTGTCCATCCCTTTCAAGACAATGACTCTGTCTTTGGAATAGGCCAGAATCTCAGAAGCCTTGATGGTTGCCGTAGTCATTACGGACGAGGTTCTGGAGGTAATGGTGCCATTGGTGGCACGCACCCTATAGTTGTAAGTGGTTTGATCATCGAGGTCACTCAACTCCAAATAGTTTTTGGTCAGGTAAAAATTCGTATACCCATCCAACCAAGTCGTGTCACCTGTGTTGATGTCAAGGGTAAATACATCCAGGTAATAACCGCTGGCATAGTTGGCTTTCTGCCAATTAGCCTTGAAGGAATACGTATCCGTGAGCGTAGCAGGAAGAATCACTGGAGTACCGTCCGTTGTTGTCAGGGATGTACTGTCAGACATCGGTGTGAACAGCGTATTGTTGTTGGTGCCCCGAATCTGATAATAATACGTAGTGAGGTCATTTGAAACGTTGACTGTCAAGGAGGTGTCAGCAACCAACTTGTTCTGATATCCGTCCAGGTAGGTTTTGATAGGTGGATAAACGGACAAATCCTGTGTGAACACATCCACGTAATAACCGGTTGCATTGATGACCGTATTCCAGACGGCAGAGAATGAGTAGGGGCCGACAGCTTTTGCAGCCAGAATATGGGGCGTTTTGGTGAAACCAGAAAAGTCCATGAAATTGAAATGAATGACACCATTTGTTTCGGTAATGGATGTTATTGGTTTTCCTACAAAGGACCCGCTCCATGTCTTCATGGAGGGTGAAGTGTTGTCCGAAAAATTGCTGACTTTTTTTGTCCCGGGAAACGGATCGGCATTAATGCTGGCAATGTATTCGTTCCCGTTTTTTCCATTGTACATCAATTGCTGGTTGTCCGCTTCTTCGAGATCACAGCATTGATGCTCTGCCAACGCATTCACCACATTCATCCTCCACATGTCACTGATGGTCAGGTTCATCGTTGTGCCCCAATAGTTGACTGAAAGTTGATGGTCTGTCCGAAGGTCCATGTGGTAAATGAGCATACCGTGATAGGGAAGGTAGGCATCCCACACATTCTTGCTCCCTTGCCTGTTTTCAATTAAAAAATACTCCCCACTGTTGGAAGTTTTGATTAGGTATCCGTTGTTGGTTGAACCTAAATCTGTCACGGTGACATCCTGAGCTGAATTGATTTCCACCGGAGTTGTCCACCCCAGCAAATATCGTTCCGGCAAGGTCATGCACGGTGGTGTGCTGGAGTTGTTGTTGTAAGCACCGTATGCCATCAACGACCAATAGTTCAAGTCAAATGCATCGCCGTTGTATTTTTCGTAATCCACATCGTACATGTCAGGTAAGCCTAGGATGTGGCTGTATTCATGGGTGAAAGTACCCATTCCGGTCATCCTCCCTGTACGGCCGCTCAGTTCGCCGCTACAAGCGTATGTGTCAAGCTTTTTTCCATCCAACGTCAAGGTGTCTCTAGAGGAAACCAGTGACCATGAATGCGGCCAGATGGTATTGTCGCCACCGCCATCTGCTTCTCCCTTGCCTGCATAATAGATGTACACATTATCCACATAACCGTCCAGATCATAGTCGAAATTGGAGAAATTGACGAGGTTGTCCGCCGCTTTACAGGCTTCGTACACCATTTTTGCGGGTCTTAAGTCATCACCCTCCGAATTATTGCCTCCATAATACGCCATCGGGTTGGAAATGGTGACAGGACCAACCACCACAAAGTCCGGAGAAAATCGACCTCCAGAGTTGAATCGGTAATAATCTCGGACGCTACCATTGTGATCGTTTTGATCGTAACCTGGCTTGTTCAGCATATCGTTGAATGCCGATCCTGAGTTTTCAGGCTTGAAAACTGAATCCGCAAAGTTGACAAGAATCACAAGCGATTTGGCCGTTCCTGTTCTGGGATAATCAGAAAGTAAACCAGGAGGGGTCTCCGTGGTACTGTTGCTGCTGCGTAACGTCACACCCCCTTTTTGCAAACGGTACATCCTATTTTGAAAGGCACGGTTCAGAACAGTTTCCGAAAACGACCCGCCAGTTTTGACCGTGCTAAGGAAAGCAAAATCCTGAATGGACCGATTTTCAACGTTGTGTGCTATCACATCGCCAACTAAAAGCCTACCCTCCAAATCTCTGCTTGCATAAGTGTAATAACCCTCTTTATTCTGCTTCAGGTCATATCCGTCCGTGGTTTGGGCGAAATGCAGGTACTCATCTCCTTTTAGAAGGATGGTCAGTTTTGTCCCGTCGGGTTGTGTCACTTCGATTGGTTTTCGGAAGGCTGGCATCGAATACGCTGTCAGAATCGAACCAAAAACTATCAGATATACATATATAATGGTGTAAATTGTCCTTTTCATAAAAGCAAATTTAGCAAAGATTCTGTATCTTTGAGCAAATTTTTCAAGCCAACGTATGAATAATACCGCACTTTTAACTAAAGCAGCCGACAACATCCGCATTCTGGCTGCATCCATGGTGGAAAAAGCCAAATCCGGACATCCGGGTGGCGCCATGGGAGGAGCCGATTTCATCAACCTCCTCTATTCCGAATGCTTAGTGTATGACCCCAAAAATCCCAAATGGGAGGGACGTGACCGATTCTTTCTGGATCCGGGCCACATGTCTCCAATGCTGTACTCCCAGTTGGCATTGGCCGGCAAGTTCAGCATGGACGAACTCAAGCAGTTCCGTCAGTGGGAAAGTCCAACCCCAGGTCATCCTGAAGTCGATATCGAACGTGGAATCGAAAATACCTCAGGTCCGCTAGGTCAAGGTCACGTCTATGGAGTAGGGGCTGCCATCGCAGCCAAATTCCTGAAAACCAAATTCGGTGATCAGATGAACCAGACCATTTACGCCTACATTTCCGACGGTGGCGTACAGGAAGAAATATCACAGGGCGCTGGTCGTTTGGCCGGTCATCTAGGTTTGGACAACCTCATCATGTTCTACGACTCCAACGACATTCAGCTTTCCACCGAAACCAGTTCTGTTTCCAGCGAAGATACCGCAGCCAAGTACAAAGCTTGGGGTTGGGAAGTTCTGGAAGCAGATGGCAGCAACGTTGAACAACTTCGCGATGCCTTGGAAAAAGCCCAAGCAGTTCAAGGCAAACCGACCCTCATCATTGGTAAGACCGTCATGGGCAAGGGAGCTTTGGCCGGAGACGGCAGCAGCTTTGAACGTAAATGCGCCACCCACGGCATGCCTTTGAGCGAATGCGGTGCCAGCTTTGAAAAATCCATCGCCAACCTGGGCGGAAATCCCGAGGAGCCCTTCGTTATTTTCCCCGAAGTTGCCGAACTCTATGCCAAACGCGCTGCAGAACTCGAAGTCATCGTCGCCGAACGTTATGCCGCAAAAGCCGCATGGGCTGCCAAAAACCCAGAAGCCGCTGCCAAAATGGAAGCATGGTTCGCTGGTGCCGCACCCAAACTCGACTGGGCATCCATCGAACAAAAAGGCGGACAAGCCACACGTGCCGCTTCAGCTACCGTTCTCGGTTTCTTGGCCAAGAATGTGGAAAACATGATTGTTGCTTCCGCCGACTTGTCCAATTCCGACAAGACCGACGGTTTCCTCAAAAATACCAAAGCCATGACCAAAGACGACTTCAGCGGAGCATTCCTCCAAGCTGGCGTTGCCGAACTCACCATGGCGTGCGTCTGCATCGGTATGGGCCTCCACGGAGGTGTCATCGCCGCTTGCGGAACCTTCTTCGTATTCTCCGACTACATGAAGCCAGCCGTTCGAATGGCCGCTTTAATGGGCGTTCCCGTGAAGTTCATTTGGACACACGATGCCTTCCGCGTCGGTGAAGACGGACCCACCCACGAACCCGTCGAACAGGAAGCTCAGATTCGTCTGATGGAAAAACTGAAAAACCACCACGGTAAGAACTCCATGTTGGTGCTTCGTCCCGCCGATGTTCAGGAAACCACTGTCGCTTATCAACTGGCACTCGAAAACACTACGACTCCGACCGGCTTCATCTTGAGCCGTCAGAACATCGTTGACCTACCTGGTACAAGCTACACACAAGCTTCCAAAGCTGCTCAAGGTGCGTACGTGGTCGAATGCGACGGCAACCCCGACATCGTACTGCTTGCATCCGGTTCAGAAGTGGCCACCCTTGTGGAAGGCGCAGCAATGCTCCGCAAAGACGGCATCAAGGTGCGCATCGTCTCTGTTCCATCCGAAGGCTTGTTCCGCAGCCAATCTGCCGAATACCAGGCTTCTGTATTGCCTGCCGGCGTGAAACGCTTCGGTATGACAGCCGGTTTGCCTGTCAACTTGCTTGGTCTTGTTGGCGAAAACGGCAGCATCTGGGGTCTTGAATCTTTTGGTTTCTCCGCTCCCTACAAGGTACTGGATGAGAAACTCGGATTTACCGGTGTGAACGTCTACAACCAGGTAAAAGCATTGTTAAAATAAGCATTTTCAAATGGAGATGCCGGGTATAAGTTCTTTATATCCGGCATTTCTTTTTATTATCCCGATTATTTTTTACTTTTGACCAAACAACTAAATCAATTCTCAAAACCTATGAACTCGGACGACAACCCGGTGGCGATATGCAGTGATCACGCCGGTTATGAACTAAAAGAATTTATCCTCGACTGGCTCACCGCCAAAAACATCGAATTTACGAACTTCGGTACCTATACGCCCGACAGTTGCGATTACGCAGATTTTGTACACCCCCTTGCAGAAGCCATTGAAGAGGAAGAGTCAACCCTCGGCATCGCCATTTGCGGCTCTGGTCAAGGTGTCTGCATGACAGTCAACAAACACCAAGAAATCCGAGGCGCTCTCTGCTGGAACACGGACATTGCCAAGCTAGCCCGTCAGCACAACAACGCCAACGTCCTTTGCCTTCCGGCACGCTTCATCTCCAAAGAAGAAGCCATTGCCATCGTCGAAGTCTTTTTCAATACCCCTTTCGAAGGCGGACGCCATCAGACGCGCATCGACAAGATGCCGGTTTGATTTTTAAAAAATATTGTAGGATTAATGGTTGCCTCAGAAATGTGGCAACCATTTTTTATTTTGTTGAGCTCAACATCTTCTTCGAAGCCTGCAAGCATTGGAAAACCTTCAACGCAAAGTCCTGATTCAGTTTGTTGATCATTTCAATGGGCTCTACGATGTTCTTGCTATCATCGTAGGGGAGCGATTTGTCAATGGTGAAGGTGCCAGCAATATAATCGGACTCAGATTCGATACTGGTAGCGGCAAGCAACTTCATAGTCTTAATGTCGAAAACCAGAGCGTTGTTCAGCGAAAATACAATGCCTTTGGTGGTGTTCAAACCGTACGACAAACCCTCGAGTGAACCGTACTTTCCTGACAATCGCAACGGTTTATAAATGATCAATAATAAGTCGTAACTTTCATTCTTACGCAACTTGTTCACCCATTTCTGCATATTACTTATCCTTGGAATACCGGTTAGGGCCGGATTGTTGGCTGCAGACAGTTCTTCGGGAAAGACCTCGAGTGCCAATTGGAAGGAATTGGTGTCGATCAGCATTGATATTTGTTGGTACATCGTACCTGTAAGATCAATTTCAAGCGATTTGGTGCTTAACGGTCCCAGAAGCGTGAAGTTATTATCTATATCGAACGAAACGGCCACGCGCAACTTGCCGGTTTGTGAAAAAGCAGCACTGATGAAGAACAGGCAGCACAAACCTAGAATGATTTTCTTCATGATGATCTAGTTTAAGTGTTAATACAAAAATCAATACTGACGCACTCCGAAAATACGGCTCCCAATGCGAACCATCGTGCTACCGCATTCAACGGCAAGTTGATAGTCCTCGGACATGCCCATGGAAAGTTCCTTGAAGTCAGGCAGGTTCCATCCAACTTTCAGCTCGTCAAACAAGGCCTTCAATTGACCGAACTCAGCCCGGATTTGTGCCTGATTTTCAGTCAGGCTGGCCATTCCCATCAAACCGCAGACCTGAACCCATGGGAAATGGTTCAATTCTGAAGCCAAATTCCTGCATTCGTCCAGCGAAAGACCGAATTTGGTTTCCTCCTGCGCTACAAAAATCTGAAGCAAAATGGGAACCACGCGACCTAGCTTTTCGCCCTCCTTATTTATTTCCTTGAGCAATTTTGCACTGTCCACACCATGGATCAGTGTAACAAAGGGAACAATCTGCTTGATTTTATTCGTCTGAAGGTGTCCGATGAAATGCCATTCGATATCCTGGGGTAGAAGGGGCTTCTTTTCGCAGAGTTCCTGAACCCGGCTTTCACCAAAAATCCGTTGTCCGGCAGCATAAGCCTCCAAAATGGCTTCTGTCGGATGGAATTTGGAAACGGCAACCAGCTTCGTCGCGGCAGGCAGTTCCAGATTCAATCGTTGGATTTCGCTGGTGATGGACATTTAGTCTTCGTCTTTATCTTTACCTGCTCCGTAAGGAACTACGTCTAGAATGGGTGTGTCGGTGATCATGGCAATTTCATAATCACTCATGGTTCCTTTCATGCCTTCTTCCAATTTATTGAGGGCATCCTTTATGTCTTCTGCCTGAATGAGCATGGTGCTTGGGATTTTCTTTTCGGTGCCTTTTTCCTGATCCAGAACAACGAACAAGACTTTGGCCCGATACCAACGATCACCTGTGGGCGACTCAAAAATTTCGTAAACTCGGGTACGTTTGATGTTGGCAACTGTGAAATCGCCGGTCATGTAGGGACGCACAACTTTAATAATGCGGGCTTCGGCTTCCGTAAAGCTCAGAGCATCCACCAGATAGGTGTCAGTCACCTTTTTTTGCTTGCCATCGTCCGTACCAATTTTGTCGTATTGAATTTTGCATTCGAACCAGTTGTGCATTGTAACCATATTGTATATGAATTAGTTATAGAGTTGTATTGGTATTGGGGTAGGAGTGGGTGTAGGAATTTGACTTCATAGATCTCCTGCTTTTTACGTTTAGAATCATTGATAAATTGATTTTTTTAATCGTATACAAATGTACTAAATTACCCTTAGAAGACAAATGCAATTAGCGGTGTAAGGTGCTATTGGTTTAACATCCATCACAATTCCTCCATCAGTAACATCAATCGGAAGCTCCGCTTTTTTAGTTTAAGTGTATTCAGATAATGCAAATCAACAAAATTTAAATGCAAATTGTTCAAACTGTAAATAGTATCACTTGAACCTCAATTTTCCAACTTCCACCACAATACACCTGCAAGTCCCTATCCATGCACTTTCCCATACATCTTTCCCCAAAAGGTTTGATATAAAGGAATTTAGGAATGCAAGCGAGCTCAAAAAAAGTGAAGAAAAAACACAACTAAAAGTTAAAGAATCGAAATTAATATTATTTTTGATGCATATAACTACGTCATATTATTCTATAAATCCCTTTTTTTCTGCCTCAAATTCCAAAGTGGATTGCTACTGATGAATATTGGGTATCGTTCTTTGCCCCATTCTTTTGGGCCCTTGAAGTCGTTCGAGAACTAGAATTTTCCAATATAATTTCGATAAACTGTATGGCTATGAAAAGGATACTCTTAACTCTAACCTTTTCGATTTAAGTAAGTCTGGCTTTCAGTCAGATGGTACTGCTTGATATTAAAGAACAAAATTGAAAAAATAAAGAATCAATTATAAGGAGAAAAAAAATGCAAAACAAAAGATTACTATGTGTAGTATTCCTATTAAGCATAGGATTTTCCAGTCTAAAAGCGCAAAACGCGTTGTGTGTAAAAGAAAAATCAGGAACACAAACTTCTTTTACTTTAAACGGCCTTAGAAAACTGACTTTTCCTACAGGTAGCATGATGGTGAATAAAACCGATGGTTCCACGAGTACATATACGTTTAGTGCCATCCGCTCCCTGACTTTCAGTAACCTCGTCAACAATGTTTCACCGATTGTCAAAAAGGAACGCGGCAACCTGACACTCTATCCAAATCCTGTAATCGACCAACTACAAATGAGTTATGAGACGCTTAAAGATGGAAATGTGCTTGTAGAAATCATTGATTTTCAGGGTCGGATTCTGCATCGGCAAACAATCAGCTGTCAAGAGGGCACCAACCAAGCCACCATCTCTGTTGCACAATTACAGAAAGGGCTGTATCTATTCCGTCTGCAAAACAGGAAAAATATTGAAACTATTAAATTCATAAAAAACTAAACGATAAGGAGGACATGCAATGAAAACAATAAGCACCATTATTTTAGCAATATTTTTAGCATGTAATTTGGCGATGGCACAAGACACCCTGTACATTTACAAATCTGGTGCAGTGGTAACTAAACGTGCTGTAAACGACATCGATAGTGTTATATTTTACAAACCCATCACTCACCCCCCGACTGTGGTAACTGATATTGACGGCAACGTATATCACACTGTAAAAATCGGCACCCAAGTTTGGCTGGTTGAGAACCTGAAAACTACAAAATACAACGATGGCACATCTATACCATTAATTAGTGACGGCACAGCCTGGTCAGCTCTTTCAACTCCGGGCTACTGTTTTTACAACAATGATGCTACCAATAAAGCCACCTACGGATTATTATACAATTGGTTCACAGTAAACACCGGGAGGCTTGCCCCAACCGGTTGGCATGTGCCCACTCATGCCGAATGGATCACGCTTGAAAACTTTCTTATTGATAATGGTTATAATTACGATGGTACCACCACTGGCAATAAAATAGCTAAATCCATGGCTGCAAAAGAATATTGGAATTCAGATACAGGTATTGGCAATATTGGTAATGATTTAACAAAAAACAACGCTTCTGGATTTACAGCATTGCCTGGCGGTTTCCGCAGCACAGAGGGGATATTCGGCGGCATTGGCAACTACGGTCACTGGTGGACCTCCACCGAGTTCAATAGCTCTACTACATGGGTCAGAAACTTAGACTTCAATTTCAACTTTCTGGGCAGTTACGACAATGTAAGGAATTGTGGTTTTGTTGTCCGTTGTGTCAGGGATAACTAATTTAATTACTGTGCCAACGATTAACGAATACGGAATATTGTACATTGGAACGGAAAGCGGTAAGTTGTTTGCAATTTCTGATGTTGGTGATATCTTATGGTGCAATGATACTAAGGTTAGCTAATGCATCATATGATGCCATGTATGAAACAAAGACACCTCACCGAGGTCGAATATGTATTGGATAAACCATCCAGCGTTTGAATTGTCATTCTTGACCTGACTGGAAGGATGATTGAAAGGTATGATATGGGATTAAGAAATCCTGGAAATCACAAGCTGTTGATAGATGGGTCTACCCTTGATGGAGGTGTATACTTCTATCAGATTATTGTGAACGATGAGGTGCATGCTGGGAAAATGATTAAAAAATAGAATCATCCATTTCAAAAGCAATTGATTATGGAGTCCAGAACTCACTTTAAAAAACGGGGCGAGTAGGAAATTAAAATCACAAATTCGAACCAGTTGTCCATTGTAATCATATTGTAAATCAGTAAGTTATAAAATGAATTATTGTTTTTTAGTATACAAATGTACGAAATAACCGTGACACGACCAATGAAAATATGCGAACATGGTTGAACCTAAAAATGCATAAAGTGCTGTTTATCAGGCCTATAGAAAGTAATGAAAATATATTGATTATTTAATGATAATATAATGCAAAACGCTTTGTTATATATAATAACCTTGCCTATATTTGAAGCAATACGAGGCGTGGTATTGCAAGGCATTTTAAGGTACTGCTGGTAAGGTATGACATCGTTGTCAGACGATTTTGTTGAGAAATAGAATGGAAAGACGACCTAGATTTATGCTTTTTCACCTGGAAAATAATTGGTCGATGATGGACTTTGTCGATGATCGAAAGGATGTGATCCAACAAGTATTTTATGAGCGACCAGACAATTTGAGCGATATCCCATAGTGGATGGAAGTTTAAAACCTTGCTTTCTGTTACGATGCAATGACATGATGTCCGAAAAGAAGACCAACGAGTCTTGGGGAAGGAGTAGGGAATTCGGTAAAGGAGGGATGAGCAATCGTCCTGAAGTGAAAGAGGAACTGCACGGGAACCGATGATGAAAGGATCTCTTTAAACGAGGTGAGTGTTATCCGACTAAGAATGATGAAGTAATTCGTCTGTTCCGACGATAAGTGTCAGGTCGTTTATAGGATGTTGATTTGCAAACGGATGGAGCTAAGCTTCAGTACCGGAGTTAGAGGGCGATCTGAATAAGGTCGCCCTCTTCGGTTATATGCCTATCTGCTACGTTTGTGAGGTGCTGCGTTCTTGGAAGGCTTTCTACCTGGCACGGATCCATGCTGTGATTTTTGAGGACTGCCCGATTTTTTTGGTTTCTGCACTTGATTTTGACTCGTATAAGATGTGCCCCTCAAATCCCTGTTTACATTTATGGGTTTTTTTACCGCCGGTTTTTTGGGATTTTTCAAATGTTCCGACGTAGAGTCTTCGATCATTGCATATATCGATTCCATCTCCTTGTCCGTCAATTCCCTCCAGTCCCCCAATGGTATACCCTTCAGGTCAATGTTCATGATGCGTACCCGCTCCAGTTTGGTCACTTCATAGCCGAAGTGTTCGCACATCCGACGAATTTGACGGTTCAATCCCTGAATCAGAATGACCCGAAATCTGTTGGGCGCTTCTTGAACGATCTTGCATTTGCGCGTGTTCACACCAAGCATCGGAACACCGCCGCTCATGCCTTTCAGCGCTTCCTCCGTCAGGGGTTTGTTCACCGTGACAACGTACTCTTTCTCGTGGTTGTTGCCGGCTCTCAGAATTTTGTTGACAAGGTCACCGTTGTTTGTCAGAAAGATAAGCCCCTGGGAATCTTTGTCCAACCGTCCAATAGGAAAAATACGTTTGCCGTAGTTCACATAATCGACAATGTTGTTCTGAATCCCTTCCTCCGTAGTCGAAGTAACGCCAACTGGCTTGTTGAGCGCGATGAAAATGTTGTGTTCCTGTTCGCGGGGCTCAATGTCCTGACCGCTCACTCGGACGCGATCGCCTGCTTTTACTTGATCGCCGACGGAAGCTCTTCGTCCGTTGATGAACACATGACCGTCCGTAATGTATTTGTCGGCTTCCCTGCGGGAACACAAGCCACTTTCACTGATGTATTTGTTGAGCCTTATGGGCGCTGCTTTCTGCATGATATCCAATAACTTATAAAACGACTAGTAATCCATATTCCTTCAATTCGGTCATGGGTTTTGAAAACCAAAACAAGTCAAAATCCTCAAACTGCTGATTGTAGGCTTCTTTCAATTGGGCAAAACGGAAGGGTTTCTCCAAGCGCATTTCCTGAAGCATTTGTAAAATCCAAGCACCTTTTAAAGGTTCGAAACGAATTTGAATGGTTTCCAGGTTGTTGTTCATGGTTAATTGAAGAAAATCCTTAGGCTTGCCCTTTTTTGTCACGGTCACTAACTTCGTAGAAGGCGTTCCACCAAGCCAATAAAGTTGCGAAGTGGGTTCAGCACGAATCAGCTCCGGTGCATTCAGGCAGGTTTCAATAAAATTCTTGGCGACGATGGTGCCCGGAATCTTAAAGCCGAACCATTCCTGCAAAGGCAGGTCAAATCCGATTTCGTTCATGTAATTGAGCAACGATTTCTTCAGCCCGAAACTGAAGATGTTGTGGTCTATTCCAGTTTTATCGGTGAAGGGCACATCGTTTTTGGCAAAGGTCGGCGTCATAACTTCGGGCACGATGCCGTATTTGGCAGGGTAGTAACCGATCGGACTGTGCGTCGTCAAGGCAAAATGATGCCAGAATCCGGACTGAATCACCTTATTCTCAAACAATTGACGAACCATTTCCAAGCTGTCCACCGTTTCCTGCACGGTTTGGGTGGGGAATGCGTACATCAGGTAGGCATGCACCAACATGCCTTGACTGGTGAAATTGTTGGCCACCACGGCAACTTGCTCCACGGTGGTTCCTTTGTTGATAAGTTTCAGAAGACGGTCCGAAGCTACTTCCAAACCACCGGAAACTGCGATGCATCCTGAAGCTTTGAGCAATCGGCACAAATCTCGCGTAAACCGTTTCTCGAAACGGATGTTGGTCCACCAAGAAACGACAAGCTTGCGGCGAATTATTTCCAAAGCTAGTGCAACCATCAATGAAGGTGGTGCAGCTTCGTCCACAAAATGGAAGCCCCGTTCATCAGTCTGAGCGATGATTTCTTCCATTCTGTCCACCACGAGTGAAGCCGCAATCGGCTCATACCGTTTGATGTAGTCCAGCGAACCGTCGCAAAACGTGCATTTGCCCCAATAGCAACCGTGTGCCATGGTCAGCTTATTCCAACGACCATCGCTCCAAAGGCTATGCATTGGATTGGTCACTTCCATCACCGAAATGTAGCGGTCCAGTAGCAAATCCGAATAGTCCGGCGTGCCCAACTCACTTTGCTTGTAATCGTTCTTGAGTGAGAAATTGTTGTAGAAAACCCTACCGTCCTGCAATACGAATGTCCGCTTTAACAGGCCGTGGTCTTTATTCCCAGCACTCGGATTCAACACGTTGGAAATCAATATTTCCAAAGGCAGTTCCCCATCGTCCAAGGTGATGTAATCGACGAATTCAAACACTCGTACGTCCGACAAAAAACGGAGCTCTGTGTTCGGAAACCCACCACCCATCACAATCTTAATACTTGGATGGTTACACCTTATATATTGAGCACATCGGAAAGCACTGTACAAGTTACCAGGGAACGGTACCGAAATTCCGACCAATTTTGGCTGAACGCTATTCAAACGAGCCTCCAATATCTCCAACGTGATGGAATCCAGATGCGTACACGGTTGCAACAATTTTTCATACATCGCATCGAAACTGCTGGCACTCATGCCCAGTCTTTCCGCATAACGGCTGAACCCGAAATCCTCGTCGATGCATTCGATGATGAGATCCGACAAATCCTCCAAATACAAGGTTGCCAGGTGTTTGGACTTGTCTTGCAAGCCCATCACACCAAAACTCCACTCCAAATCGTCCAGCGTATCAAACCGGGAAGCCTGCGGTAGAAATCCTCCGTTGCAAATCCGGTTGGCCAACGTCGCATTCCTACCCTGCAAAAAAGCTACGACCGCATCAATGGTGGTGCAATAGGCTTCCTTCAACGAAAGGATTCGCTGTGCGTTCGCTGACAAAACAGCCTGCTCGGAAATCAGGGAGAAGATTTCGGCAAGCCCTTTCGAGGAAAACACCCTGACAACGACCTCAATGCCCAAATCCATCTGGAAACAGCTGATGTTTTTGGTGTTCAGGAAGCCTTTCAGATAAACGGTGGCCGGGTAGGGCGTGTTCAGCTGAGTGAAAGGCGGAGTGAGTAGGAGGATGTCTTTCATTCTAAAACAAAGGAACGTGTTTCCAGTGTATTACGCAAGTTTGTCACACACGATTGTCAAAATGTCAACCTTTTTTGAACATTTGGATGGTGTTTTGTTGAATATTGTTTCTTTCCTTTGTATCAAATAAATACGTTAGCCATGTTAGTCAAAAAACTTTTGCTTCCTGTTTTTCTGATTGTTTCCATCGCATTTGCGCAGTCTCAAGCTTTGCGTAGCTCCGGAGGGCCACTTTTCAAGGATTCATCCTGGTATGGTACACCCCAATCGTTGAATGTGGCGGCCAATGTGCTGATGCTTCAAAACGCGAACGGAGGTTGGCCCAAGAACATCCGATTCTACGGAGATACATTGACTCCAGCCCAAATTGATAAATACAAGGCGCAATACGCTGACGTTGAGGAAACAACCATTGACAATGGCGGCACCTATGCCGAAATGTTGTTTGTCGCAAAAATGTATCAGGCAACCAAAAACGAGGTTTACAAAACGGCTTTTCTAAAAGGGCTGGCTTTTATGCAGTCACTACAATACCCCAATGGCGGATTCAGACAATTTGCCCGTACCAAAGGCTATTACACCCACATTACCTTTAACGACAACGCGATGCTCAATGTCATGAGCATCATGAATGCTGTTGCTTTGGGAAATCCCTTGTTTGCGGGAATTATTGATAAGAAAGACCAGGAAAAAGCCAAGGCTTCCTACGACAAAGGCATTGATTGCATTCTGAAAACTCAATACGTTCAAAACGGCAAAAAGACGGTCTGGTGTGCCCAGCACGACGAAAAAACGCTGCTGCCGGCTAAAGCCAGGGCTTACGAATTGCCATCGCTGAGTGGTCAGGAATCGGTTGGTCTGGTGATGTTGCTGATGGATCTACCTAATCCTTCCGCCGCGGTAAAAGAAGCAATTGAAGGTGCCATGGCCTGGTTTGAGGCCAACCGCATACGCGACCATCGTGTGCAGAACTTCACCAATGCGGAAGGCAAAAAAGACCGTCGTTGGGTGGAAAGTACGGAAGGGGATGACCTTTGGGCACGTTTCAATGAACTGCAGACCAACAAGCCCTTTGTTTGCGACCGGGACGGCATCATCAAATACGATTTGTCCGAAATTGGATACGAACGTCGCAATGGGTACAGCTGGTACGGCAATACGCCCCTCAAGGCCATTGAGAAGTATGCAAAGTGGAAGCAGAAAAATTAGTAATCTTTTGGTAGGTCGGCCTCTCCGAAAAAATCGGATTTGTCGGTAGCGTATTTGCCGGCTATAAGGTTCACTCGAACGGCAATCAAGGCATCGATGGTATAGTCGATGTCTTCTTTGGTGTGTTTCACCGTCGGTAAGAAACGGAGCAGCAATTCATCCTTACGGGCAAACGGATAGACCAGAATGGGGCAGAAGATGTTGTAATTCTCACGAAGGTCAATCACGAGGTTAAGCGCTTCGTAAATGGTGCAGGGCAAGTAGATTGGAATGATGCAGGCATTGGAATTTCCTGTATTGAAGTCATTCTTTCTCAGTCTCTTACGGAAATGGTCGGCCTTTTTGTGCAGATCCTTGATCAGTTTGGGGTGGTTCTGCAAAAAGCTCAGACGCTTGATCACCGCATCCACATAAATGGCAGGAAGCGCCTTGGAATGAATCTGGGAGCGCGTATGGTAGCGAAGGTAATTCATGATGACTTCAGGCCCGGCCACGAAACCGCCAATGGCAGCAAAAGCCTTGGAAAAGGAACCCATATAAATGTCGATGTCTTTGTTGACACCGAAATGCTCACCGGTACCTGCGCCAGAATCTCCTTCAATACCGAAGCCGTCTGCATCGTTCACCAACAATCTGAAATCGTATTTTTTCTTGAGTTTGACTATCTTGTCCAACTTGGCATATTCACCCCCTGTGCCAAAAACACCGTGGGTTATCACCAAAACACCGCCTTGAGTTTCAATGGCTGAAGCCTGGGCTTTGACCAATTGCTTATCCAGGTTTTCCATGTCGTTGTGTTGGAACACAAAATGTTTGCCCATGTGGAGGCGGATACCGTCAACCAGCGAAGCGTGCACCTCCGCATCATAAACGATCACATCGTTCCTGTTGCATAACGTATCAACAACCGACAGAAAGCCCTGATAGCCGAAATTGAGCACGAAAGCATCTTGCTTGCCAGTGAATTCAGCCAACAACGACTCCAGTTTCTCATGCAAGCTGGTGTGTCCGGACATCATGCGGTTGCCGACAGGGTAGGAAAGGCCGTATTTGTGAACGGTATCCTCGTCGGAGAGTCGAATCTCATCGTTGCTGGCAAAACCCAAATAATCGCTGATGTTCCAGTTGAGGACTTCACGCCCCCGGAATTTCATGCGTGGACCCAACGGCCCGTCCAACTTTGGGTAGGTGAAATATCCATGCATTTGCCGGGCCAGTTTGGAAACAGGTTCTTCGGAAGTACGTATGCGTTCAAAAAGGTCCACGGGTTTGTTTTTATAAGGAATACAAAAATACAATAATTTTTGGACCGTGTTCCACTTTAAGGTTTATTAAGGATTCAAAATCCTATCTTTGCAAGTACTTAACTGTCAGTAAAAGCCTTATGATCAAATTTTCAAAATTATCCAAAAAACACCGGTTTCTATTAATAACGTATTTTCAATTCCTAGCACTTGGAGTTTTGATTCTCTCATTTCATAGCAATCTGGAAATCAGCTTGTTTATAAATAAGATGAATTCCCCGATACTGGATTACTTTTTCAAGTACTGGACGTTGTTCGGAACCTTCACGTTGATAGGCCCCATCATTCTGTATCAGTTCTTTCAGAAATACCGGTATGCATTGATCACTTCCGTATCAACCCTGATTGGTTTCTTCCTGGTTCAAATTGCAAAAAGGTTTATCTGGATCGATTCGCCTCGCCCGAAAGTCTTCTTTGATAGTATGCCTGATATTCATTACGTTACCGATGTACATTTGCATTCTGCCCACAGTATGCCATCCGGTCATACCACCGGAGCTTTTGCACTGTTCTTTGCCTTGGCGCTCATCAGCAAACGACCTGTCTGGCAGATGCTGTTTCTGATCTCGGCTTTGTTGGTGGGGTATTCAAGAGTGTACTTATCGCAGCATTTTGCGATCGATGTCTTGGTTGGCTCCGTGATAGGTACGGTTTCGGCCTTGACCAGCTATTATTGGTTCATCAACAGTAGCATGAAAGGTTTGGACAATTCGCTGAAAACGCTGTTCAAACGTTCTAAGAATTCCGAGGCTGATAAACCTGAATAGTTGTTAGGAATGCTTTAGCTTGGATTATTTAGCATCTTGATCACCGATTCAATGTAATCCAGCACTTCTTCCTTGCCTCTCATTTTCTCGGCCGAAGTCTGAAAGATGGGCGGCAGTTCTTCCCAAGTTTCCAGCATCTTTTCCTTGAATTTCCGTACGTTGCTGCCTACTTCAGCCTGTGAAATTTTGTCCGTTTTGGTGAAAATGATGGCGAATGGCACCCCGTTTTCACCAAGGAATTCCAGAAAATCCATGTCGATTTCCTGCGGCTCGTGTCTGGAATCCAGCAGTACAAAAAGACAGGCCAACTGCTCCCGATTGGTCACATAGTCCGAAATCATCTTGTGTACCGTTTCCCGCATGGCTTTGCTGATCTTTGCATAACCATAGCCTGGCAAATCCACGATGTACCAGGATTCATTGATTAGAAAGTGATTGATCAACAACGTCTTACCGGGTTTGGAAGAAGTCTTGGCTAAATCCTTCACGCTGGTAAGCATGTTGATGAGCGAGGATTTCCCCACGTTTGACCTACCTATGAAGGCGTATTCCTGCAATCCGTCCTCTGGACAAGCTGTGCGTTTGGAATTACTGATGACGAAAGTGGCGGAATGTATGTGCATCGTTTATTTGCGTTGGGAAGTGAACCAAAGTCCTGTAAAGGTAAGCAGACCGTTCAACATAAGCAATTCATAGCCGAAACGATAGCCGAAAGTCGCTGCTGTAAAGGCTTGCAGCGCATAGCAGATCAGGGGAGAGGCGATGGCGATGAGTGGAATCCAAGCATCGTTGGCACGCCTTTTTGTAACAAGACCGAAGGCAAACAGCCCCAACAACGGCCCGTACGTATAGGACGCAATGGTGTAGATGGCATCAATCAACGTCATGCTGTTGACGGCTCTGAACAACAAGATGATAACCACAAAAAGCACAGCCACCGTTGCATGAACGATCCGGCGTACGCGAACGTTTCTTTCTTTCCCAAGAATGTCGATGCAAAAGGAAGTCGTGATGGCTGTCATAGATGAATCCGCCCCCGAAAATGTGGCTGAAACCACCCCGATAAGCAGCAGTACAAGACCGATGCCGCCTGCGAAATGCCCAGAGATCAGCATTGGTAATACCGAATCCGGTGAACTCGGTAAAGCAATGCCCTTTTGTGCGGCAAAGGTGTACATCAGCACGCCGATAACCAACAGCATCAGATTGATGGGCATAAACATGAAGCCGTACCAATACACATTCCGCTGCGCCTTGTCCAAATCGTGTATGGTCCGATTCTTCTGAACCATTTCTTGATCCAATCCAGTCATAACCAATGCGATAAAGATACCGCTGAAGAATTGTTTGAAGAAGAACTGCTTGCTGGTCCAGTCTGAGAATTCAAAAACTTTGGAATAATCGCTGCTGACTACCGTATTCCAGATGCCCTGCGCATCCAAATTCAGACCTTGACTGAACTGCAAGAGCATCAGCACCATGGCGCCTACCATGAAAAAAGTCTGAACCAAATCCGTCCAAATAATGGTTTTCGTACCGCTTCGAAACGTGTAAAGCCAAATCATGGCAATCACTACAACAGCGGTTACCATAAAAGGGACTCCCCAGTTTTTCAGGATGAATTCGTTCAGCACCAGCACCGCCACATAAATGCGCGCTGAAGCACCGATGGATTTCGACAGTAAAAAAAACCAAGCGCCGGTCTTGTAGGCTCTGTTGCCGAACCGTTCCTTCAAATAGACATAAATGCTGGGCGATTCCAGTTTATAATAGACTGGTAATAAAACCTTTGCAATGATAATATAGCCAACAAGGAAACCGGCCACGGTCTGCATGTACTGAAAACTATTGCCGGCCACCATCCCAGGCACCGAGATGATGCTCACACCCGAAATGGACGAACCAATCATTCCGATGGCTACCACAAACCAAGGCGCACGGCGATTTCCGGTAAAGAATGCATCATTCCCGGATTGCTTGCCCACCCTGGCCGAAACCAACATCAGCAGCCCAAAATAGCCCAATAAAATGAGTAAAATTTCCATGTTTCCCATCGTGCCGCAAAGATAACATTAATTCTCTGAACGTTTGACAAAGCGAGTTTTTGGCTCTATATTTGCGTCAAGTTAATGATGCGTCCTAATGATCCCAAACTATCCGTCCACACTGCTTGAAGAAGCCGTCCACGAGTTCTCCCGCTTGCCGGGAATCGGGAAAAAAACGGCTTTGCGGCTGGTCCTGCACTTGCTCCGCCAACCGGAGGAACAGGCCAGTGCTTTCGGCAACGCCGTCATTCGCCTGCGGAAGGAAGTGAAGCACTGCATCCATTGCCACAACATTTCCGATACCGATGTATGCCCTGTTTGTTCCGATTTTCGTCGCGATCATCTGCTCATCTGCGTTGTCGAAAACGTGCGTGAAGTCATGGCAGTGGAAGGCACCGCACAGTATCAGGGTGTCTATCACGTACTTGGCGGGCTCATCTCGCCCATGGACGGCGTTGGTCCTTCCGATTTGGAAATCGAAAGCCTAGTCGAACGGGTTCGGTCAGAAAAACCGGAGGAAGTGCTGCTTGCCCTTTCCGCCACCATGGAAGGCGACACCACCGCCTTCTACCTCTACCGAAAACTGGCTGGTCTCGATGTGAAAATTACCACCATTGCCCGCGGCATCGCTGTAGGTGACGAACTGGAATACGCGGATGAAATCACACTGGGCCGTTCTATTGTCAACCGAATTGAATTTAAAAGTTAAAACAAAGCCTTATGGAAATGTACGAAAAGCAAATACAATCGATTGTCAAATCACTGAAAACAGAAAGTTGGATTTGGTTTGCCACCCTCGCCATTTTGGCTGTCATGAGCGTGTACTTCGCTCCAATCATGAAGAAACTGGAACCAGGATTGACCATTACCCTTCAATCCATCTTGTTGCTGCTCATGCTATTAGGCCTTCCGGCCATCTTCATGTGGTTCAGAAACAAAATGGCTGAACTGAGCAAAGAAATGGATATTCCTAAACGGCTGAACCGTTACGAATCTTATTCGCGCGTTCGTCAGGCCTTGTTCTTCATTTTTGGCCTTCTTGTTCTGTTCATGCATGTTTTCACGTACATGAAGGGAGCTCCCATGCTCTTTATGGTGGTCATCCTGTTAAGCATGTTCATCCTACCCTCCAGGGGCCGCCTAGTCATGGAAGCCAGTTTGGCCAAGCCGGAGGAAGAGGAAGTTAAAAACGAAGAAGATTTGGGTTCCGAATAAGTTGTTAGTATGGACACAATGCTATCATCAGAACGAATTCAACTTCGTGCACTGGAGCCCGAAGATCTGGATTACCTGTATCGTTGGGAAAATGACGATAAGTTGTGGGCATTTGGCAGCACACTGACTCCCTTCTCCAAATTTGTGCTTCGTCAATACATTGAAAATTCCGGACAAGATTTGTACGAAGCCAAGCAGCTACGCCTTGTGATCGTAGAAAACGCGACCCAAACGCCCATTGGAACCATCGACCTGTACGATTTTGATCCTTTCCACTTGCGTGCCGGTATCGGAATTCTTATCGATGCTGCCTACCAAAAACAAGGATTTGCAAGTGAGGCCTTGGAACTAATGAAGGGCTACTCTTTCAACTTTCTGAAATTGAATCAGTTGTATGCTTATATTCCAGCCATGAATAGTGCCAGCCTACACTTGTTCCGTCGCTGCGGCTTCACTGAATCCGGCCTGCTTCGCAAATGGAACAAGGCTTCAGAAGGAATGGAAGATGTTTTTGTTTATCAGTGCTTTTGTTGAAAGCAGAAAGTTGTTCCTTGATTACTTTTTTTTTGGCCGAAATTAATTACCTCATACAAAACTACCGTTTTGCTGCCAAAACGGCCTTCAGTACCCAACGCAAACAACGCGGATACTTGTTCAGGTAATGCTTATCGTAGTATTGCAACATGGTGTCGTAGTACCATTTGCGAGTAACACTCTTGATTTTGTCGTCCGTATTGGCCAATCCCGACCCATATTTGTGGTGAATCAACTTCACACCAGGATGAAAGATCACCCGATAACCCGCTTCCCGGAACCGCTTGCACCAATCAAGGTCTTCGGCATACATGAAAAACCGTTCGTCCAACACACCCACTTTCTGTACGGCTTCATTCTTTACTATAAGCGCAGCACCTGTACAGGCATCAATGTCGTGAATGGAATCCATTGGTTTGTATGTTTGATGGTATTGTCCGAACCAACGGCTCTTGGGAAACAAACGCTCCAAACCAGAAAAGTAGGTGAAAGAAGCCCAAGGAGTAGGTTCCCCCCGATGGCAAGCCGGATCTGGTTTTCCATTGTCAAGCAACAATAGGGGAGTGATGATGCCTGCGGAAGGTGTCTCGTCCATGTAATTGATCAAAACATCCAGATTGGAAGCCGAAGGCAAGAATTCCGTATCGCTGTTGAGCAGCATCAAATACCTGGCGGAATTGTTCCTGATTGCCAGATTGTTACCATAAGAAAATCCGCCATTCCGGTCCGCACAGATCAGTCGGACACCATTCTGTTTTTCGATGTATGCTACCGAATCGTCCGTACTGGCATTGTCCACCACCACCACCTCGGTCTCAAACGTTGTCTGGTTCAGCCAATTCGACTGAAGCGATGGCAGGAGTTTTTCCAGCCAAGACTTTCCGTTGTAGTTTAATATGATGATGCTTAAATCCATGCCTAATCTCCTGCTGTGTCAAAGTCAAATTCAAAATCAAAATCGTCGTCGCCGTTATCGGCATACTCGTCGATATCGCGTCTATCCTTTTTGGTAGGACGTCCGGTACCGCGAGCACGCCCGGTAAAACCGTTCAACTTGCTCAACTCCAACAGCTCCAGTTGCTCCGGTGTGGTTACATTTTGCAAAACATCAGGTACCAATTTGGCACCGACCCGGTTTCCCGTAGCCATCAAAACTTTAAAGGACCATACGATGGGCGCTTTCCGAACCTGTACCACATCGCCAACCTTAACCGTTCGTGATGCCTTCATTGTTATGCCATTCATGCTGATACGGCCTTTCTTACAGGCTTCTGTAGCGATGGTTCTGGTCTTGAATACCCTAGCGGCCCACAACCATTTATCAATGCGAACTTCAGTCATAATAAATGCCAATTAGGCCAATGTTTTTGGTGCAATTTCCGGCCATTTACGCTTGTTGTAATCGTTCATGGTTCGGTTCAATCCACTCAAACAGAAGCTCTTGGCTATATCTCCAGCCATCGTCATCCGTTCAGGCAACGTATCAAGTTGTTCGGGCGACCATCCACTCAACACATAATCTATCTGATGGCCTTTAGCAAAATCACTCCCGATTCCAAACCGCAACCGAGCATACTTTTTAGTTCCCAGTGTTTCTTGAATATGGTTCAGCCCATTGTGACCGGCATCTCCACCGTCCCCACGCAATCGCAAGCTTCCAAAAGGCAGCGCCAAATCGTCCGAAATGATCAAAACGTTTTCCAAGGGTATCTTCTTGGCTTGCATCCAATACCTTACCGCGTTTCCGCTTAAATTCATATAGGTGGAAGGCTTGAGCAGTATCATCACATGGTTTTTCACCTTCACTTCCGCAACGGCACCATACCGTTCCGTCGTGAACTTCACACCAGCATCCGTCGCCAAATCATCCACCACATCGAACCCGATATTATGCCTTGTATGCGCATACTCCTCGCCAACATTCCCCAACCCCACAATCAAAAAATTCATTCCATTCAAATTTTACACAAATCTAATAAAAAAAGGGACTGAAACTCTTTCGAATTTCAATCCCCCTAATTTCTTGCAAGGAAATAGATTATTTCTTGTCTTTTGCTGCAGCTGCTGCCAAGCCGCGAGCAACACGAGTAAGTTTGACAGCACAAACAACCGACTGCTTATTCGTAACAATCTCCAGTTTGTCAAAGCTCAACGCACCAACCTGCATGGTTTTGCCCAAGCCCAATTTGGCAACATCAATATTCAATGCTTCAGGGATATCGGTATAAACCGCTTTAATTTTCAGTTTGCGAAGTTCCTGGCTCAGTTTGCCACCTTCTTTAACACCTTCGGCCAAACCGTTCAAACGAACAGGAACGTCCATCAAGATGGGTTTGGTTTCGGATACTTCGTAAAAGTCCAAATGGAGGGTAGTGTCCTTAACAGGGTGGAATTGAGCTTCTTTAAGGATGCACTTGTATGCCTTTGCGCCGAGAGTCAACTCAACGAGGAAAATTTCAGGGGTAAAAATAAGACCGCGTAAGTCGTTGTCAAGCACAGAAAAGTGAACAACTTCGCTTCCTCCGTAAAGTACGCAGGGTACATTACCTTCTTTGCGAACTAATTTCGCAGCTTTTTTGCCGTATTCAGGTCTCGGCGTACCAGATAGTTGATAAGTTTTCATGAGGTTTGTTTTTGTGTTACTCAAAAATTTTAAGAATATTGCTTCCTAATTTTCCCATCACACGGATGTGTCAAAAGCGGCGCGAAGGTAGGAAAAACCTGCCAAATATCAAAATTATTACAGAAATTTGAGTTTATCCAAATTGAATTTCTTTTTTGAATCACTGAGAATCCAGTAGATAACCCCACTAATCAACGCTGCAAAAAAGCACCAAACGGATGTAAGATAATATCTAAAGAAGATGGCGGTGACCAGACATGATAAAAACATTAATATGCCTAACAGTCGGGTCCTTTGAATACTGGAAACAAAAAGGGGCGTAATAGAAGCAATTACGTAGATTGAAAAAGCCACAAGGCGAAGAGATTTGGGGAAATCATCGGTGTACTGAATATGGTAACTCTTAATTTCCGGACTGACATTGAATGAGACCAAACAAAATGCATAATACAATGACAATGCCACTCCCATAAGCAGTAAAATTCTCAGTATCCTTTTCCTTTTTTTATTCTCTTCCATCATTAGGACAGAAAAAGGAATCATCATTGGCCAAAGCACTTCCGCCATGATTAAAAACAAATAGGTAAACCATTTTTGAACACCAATATACTCCGGATTTGGTAATGCCAACCACAAAACACCTTCCATTATTTGTTGAATCCCAAAAAATATTGGAATACTGGCAAATACAATCTGAGATGGTTTATGAACTTTAAGAATGGTGGCAATACCTATCGTAGAAATAATGATGCCTCCTGCAAAACTAGCTTCCGGTGAAAAACACATATGTTTTATTTATTGGTAAGTATTTAAAGTCCTTCTAGGGAACTTGAAATTACTCGGCAAAGATGGAAGCTGTTAAAGCGACAAAAGCTACATAACTTTAGAAAAAAGTTGTATCATTCACACATTTTCGAAATCGCCCAAATTCAGTTTTATGGCCGGTTCATGATCCGTAAAATCACTCAGTTCGCTTTCAGTCAAGGCATTGGAAAGTTCTGTAGTGGAATCTACCTCCAAAGGGAGTTCGGTGGTGTCGTTATCCTGCATGTAGCGAATCACATCGATGAGTGCTTCCGTAAATTTCGACAAGTCTTCACGATACAGGAATATTTTATGCTTTTCGTAGGAAACATCCGGATTCTCAGGGTCACCAGAGACTTTTTTCTTGCTTTCGGTCAATGAAAGATACAAATCCTCATTCCTACTGCGCTTCACATCCAGGTAATAAATGCGCTTGCCAGCCTTGACGGTACGGCTGTAGGCAATTTCCTTCTCACGATGTTCCGGATCCTCTTTTCTGAAATATTCCATAAACGTTTTCTTAGTATGCAGCTGTTATATACATCAAAGTTCATCATTTTATTCCATACAATCAACGCTCCGTTCCGTTTTTTATCGTACTTTTGCAGCTTAATCAGTAGTTCCTTCAAATATGATCAACCGCGCACTCATACGCATCAAGGTGGTTCAAATGGTTTACGCTTACTATCAAAGCGACTCCAAAGACCTGGCCAAAGCTGAAAAAGAATTCTTTCACAGCATCGAAAAGGCCGCAGACCTGTATCACTACCTGCTGCAGCTGATTCTAGCCGAGACCGAATACGCTTATCAACGTCTCGATTCCGCCCGTAACAAGTACATTCCCACTGAGGAAGAAAAAAATCCGAACACCCGTTTCATTGACAATACCTTTGTTGCACAATTGGCTAAGAACAATGCGCTTAAGGCCTATCTGAAACATACGAAAATGTCTTGGGTCAACAACGATATTTTTGTTAAGAACATTTACGACAGCATCCTTTCAAGCGATTTCTATGTCGACTACATGAATGCTGCTGAAACCAATTATGAGGCCGATCAGGAGCTTTGGCGTAAAATCTTCAAGACCATCTTGCAGAAAAGCGAGGAGTTGACAGAAGTGCTCGAAGAACAGAGTGTTTATTGGAACGACGATCTGGAAATCATCATCACCTTCGTCATGAAGACCATCAAACGCTTCAAACCAGAAAACGGTGCGAATCAGGAACTGCTACCCATGTTCAAAGATGAAGAGGACCGTAAATTCGCCTCTGATCTTTTCTGCGCCACCATTCGCAACCGCGACAAATACCGCAGTCTCATAGATGAAGCCGTTAAGAATTGGGAAATCGAACGGCTGGCCATGATGGATCTGCTCATTTTGCAGGTTGCCTTGGCAGAAATTATGGAAATTGACGGTGTACCGGTCAATGTCAGTCTGAATGAGTACATTGACATAGCCAAAGCATACAGCACCGAGAAGAGTGGCACCTTTGTAAATGGAACGCTCGACCACATCGTGACCGAACTACGCAAGGAAAACAAACTCTTCAAATCCTGACCCTTGCTTTTTCCGAAAATAATGTATATTTGCATAAGTATCTTTAAAAAATAAACAACATGACTTTAGCTACCATTTTATTACAAGCTGCTGCAGCTGCTACCGGACAAAGTTCCATGATGAGCATGCTGCTCCCGATGCTTTTGATTTTCGTAGTATTCTATTTCTTTATGATTCGTCCGCAAAACAAAAAGCAGAAAGAAATCCAGAAAGCCCGTGCCGCCCTCAAAACTGGCGATAAAGTAGTCACTTCTGGTGGAATCTACGGTAAGATCAAAGATGTGAAGGACGATTCCTTCATTATTGAAATCTCCGAAAACGTGCGTATCCGTGTGGAAAAATCCGCCGTATTCGCAGCCGCTGCCGACGCAGTTGTCGAAGAAAAAAAATAACAACTGAAATTTGTGGAAGACACTCCCAAAAAACCGGGGTTTCTGCAACCAATAAACCAAAAAATCCGGACGCTTCGTAAACATCCCCTAGGGAAGGAGCTCCGGATTTTTTTGATTTTTTTCCTCATTTCCTGCTTCTTCTGGTTGCTTCAGAGTCTTCAGGAAATCCGGGAAGTAGAATTGCGTGTGCCTGTCATTTACAGCGAATTGCCGCCGCGCATTTCCATTACGAACGAGTTGCCATCCTACGTTTTCGTCCGAGTGCGTGACAAAGGGACCAACCTTTATTACTATTACCGACACCGCAAGGGGTTGACCATCAGGCTGAATGTGCTGGATTACTACCACAAAGAGGATATCGGCAAGATTCCGGCTTCGGCAATCGAGTCCGTTTTGCGTGAAAAACTGATGACCACGACCCAACTTATTCGAATCACACCCGATTTCATACCCGTTTTCTTTGCACCCAAAAAGGCAAAAATTATTCCTGTCAAGCTGGTGTCCAACTTAAATTTTGCCGCCCAGTATTTGTTGTCTGACACCCCCTACATTCATCCAACCACGGTCGAAGTCTTTGCACCATCCAGTATTTTGCGGAATATCCAGCAAGTTGAAACCGAAGTGCTCGCAATCGAAGAACTTAAAGACACGGTGGTGCTCACCGTTGGACTCAAACCAATTAAGGGTGCAAAATTCAATGTCAATACGGTTGAAGTCCGACTTTGCGTCGAAGAATTCACAGAAAGAAACTTTTCCATTCCTGTGGAGGGAGTAAACTTCCCATCAGGTCATACCTTGTTGTCTTTTCCAGCTTCGGTAAACATCCGTTTTTTTCTTGGTCTATCCGTCTATAATAAAATCAAAGCCTCCGATTTTCAGGTGGTTGTAGATTATAAAGACCTGTTCGCCTCCAAAAATAATGTCTGCAAAGTGCGTCTGGTCAAGCATCCGGAAGTGGTACAAAACATACGCATTCAACCCGAATCGGTCGAATGCCTTTCTGAAAAAAATCCATGAAGATTGTCGGACTGACTGGCGGCATCGGAAGCGGAAAATCGACCGTTTCCGAATTGTTTCAGGTATACGGTATTCCGGTTTACGATTCCGACAGCCAATCAAAATTGCTTTGTGAAACCGATTCGGAACTGATTATAGGCCTAAAAAAACTATTCGGTGACGAAGTCTATCTTCAGAATGGTCGCCTGAACCGTCCCTTGATGGCTAAAGTGATTTTTAACGACAAATCCTTGCTCCAGGCTTCCAACAACCTGATTCATCCTGCTGTTAGTAAGGATTTTACATCTTGGACTCTTAAACAAACAGCCCCTTTTGTCGTTCAAGAAACTGCCATTCTTTTTGAAGCCGGATTGGAAAAGCGCTATGACGCCATCCTATGTGTCACTGCTCCCGAGGAACTGCGAATTCAACGAGCCTGCAGCAGAAGCAGTCAAGAAAAAGAGGCGATTTTAGACCGCATGCGCAACCAACTGCCAGAAGAAGAGCGCGTTCGTCGATCTGATTATGTCCTGATCAATGACGAACAAACCCCGTTGATTCCTCAATTGGAAGAACTCATGAAGATATTGGCCTGAAAAACCTCCCGATACAGAAAAAACAGCTATTTTCGCACTCAATTACAACGATCCTATTTATAAAAACTGCTCACACATGTTGAAAACAATCGTCGCCATTTCAGGCAAACCTGGTTTATACAAAGTCCTTTCACAAGGGAAAAACATGCTTATTGTCGAAAACCTGACGGACGGCAAGCGCATTCCTGCCCATTCCTCCGAAAAAGTGGTTTCTTTGGGTGACATTTCCATGTTTACCGAAGGCGAAGACAAACCCTTGAACGAAATCCTGGAAGCAATGAAAGCGCTGGAAAACGGAGCCAAGTCGAGCATCGACCCGAAATCCGACAACAATGCCCTGCGCACTTATTTTGCACAGATCGTGCCTGATTATGATCGTGAACGGGTTTACCCCACCGATATCCGCAAATTGGTGCAATGGTATAATCTGTTGATTGAAACCGGAAATTCCGACTTTACTTCGAAAGAAGAAACCGAAGAAACGGCCGTTGCGGAAGCGTAAGCTACTTACATGGGTATTGAACACGAACTCATCTTGGTGACCATCACCGGCGAAGACCGGCCTGGTGTCACTTCTGCCATGACTGAGGTTTTGGGCCGTTATGGCGCCGAAATATTGGATATCGGTCAAGCTGACATCCACCACAGCCTCTCGCTTGGACTCCTTTTCAGAATGCACAATAAGCTCCATTCGGGAGATGCCATCAAGGAACTCCTGTTTAAGGCTTCAGAAATGGGGGTGCACATCAAATTCAAACTGGTTTCCGACGAACGATACATCAACTGGGTCAATCGTCAGGGCCAAGGGCGTTACATCGTCACACTGCTTGGTAAAGTGCTGACAGCCCAACAAGTAAGCCGTGTCACCAAGGTTTTGGCCGATGAACAGCTGAACATCGATTTCATCAAACGACTCACTGGTCGAACTCCTTTGTACAACGAAGATGATAGCCTGCGTTCCTGCATCGAACTATCCGTTCGAGGAGCACTGAGCAACCGCAATGCCATTCAAAAACAATTGGTTCAGCTTTCTGCAGAATTGGATGTGGACATTTCCTTCCAAGAAGACAACATGTTCCGTCGCAACCGCCGGTTGATCTGTTTCGACATGGATTCCACACTCATCAAGACTGAAGTCATTGACGAACTGGCCGACAGGGCAGGAGTGGGGGAGCAAGTGCGAACCATTACCGAATCGGCCATGCGCGGCGAAATCGACTTTCAGGAAAGCTTCACCCAGCGTGTTTCATTGCTAAAAGGATTGGACGCCACGGTCTTGCAAGATATTGCAGAAAACCTGCCCATTATGGAAGGTGCGGACAAACTCATGACCATCCTCAAGCAGTGCGGTTTCAAGATTGCCATCCTTTCCGGTGGATTCAGCTATTTCGGTGACGTGCTAAAAAAGCGCTTTGGAGCCGATTACGTCTATGCCAATGAACTGGAAATCAAAGAAGGCAAACTCACTGGAAATTACATCGGTGACGTCGTGGACGGTAAGCGCAAAGCCGAACTCCTACGCCTGATTGCTCAGGTTGAACACATTGACCTCCAACAAACCATTGCGGTGGGTGACGGAGCTAATGATCTGCCAATGATCAATCTGGCCGGTTTGGGCATAGCCTTCCATGCCAAGCCAAAAGTCAAAGAAAGCGCCAGGTCAGTCCATTTCAACCATAGGACTTGACGGCATCCTCTATTTTCTCGGTTTCCGAGACATTCACATTGAACAACGTTTCTAATCAATTTAAAAAGCTATTCTTATGAATGCGAACGAAGAAGAATTTCTCCCTTACGACGACGATGAAGCCATCAAATTCATCCGCAATCAGATTCCCCAGGAACTGAAAGAAAAATTCAGCGATGACGATCTGAATTACCTCATCGATCTCATCTACGAATTCTACGAGGAAAAAGGCTTCCTAAACGATGACGACACCGAAGTTGACATCGACCTGGATGAACTGACTGCTTATGTGGTTAAGCAATCCAAGAAAGACAAGGTAGGAGTTTACACCGAAGAAGAAATCTCTTTTGTGGTGGATGCAGAAATCGCTTACTGCGACTCGCTGGGTGTTTTTGAGTGAACTATTTATTAAAATAGAGATCGATCAATCGCAGCATATCATCCTTTCTGAAGGGTTTTGAAAGGTAGTCGTTGCATCCTGCAGCCAAAGCTTTTTTTCGATCATCACTAAACGCAAAGGCTGTTTGGGCAATAATGACGACTTCGGAATTAAACAATCTGATCTGGCGGGTCGCTTCAAAACCGTCAAGATCAGGCATTTGGATATCCATTAAAACTACTTGGATATCTGGGTTGTTTTTGCAAACTTCAACAGCATCCATTCCTGTTTTTACCAAAATCAGCTCCTTGCAAAGAGGAGAGATAATTAATTTTAAATAGAAAGAAGATTCATCATTGTCTTCTGCAATCAGAATCTTATTGATTTTTTTAGGTGAGTCGGTGTGAATCATAGTATTTGTCGTGTGCTTATCGTATTCCTAAAAGTCGAGATTTATCTCTGATATTTTTATTGGTTGTACAGGTAGGGTAAAATAAAATGCGGAACCTTTATAAACCTCACTTTCAACCCAGATTCTTCCGCCCATAAATTCAACATACGCTTTTGTTATGGAGAGTCCTAGTCCAGCACCTTCATAACTTCGCGTCAAGTTTTCACTACCTTGCCTGAACCGTTCAAAAATGTGTTTTTGTTTCTCTGGTGAGATTCCGATACCCGTATCTTTTACATAAAAGACCAATTCCTGAGTAGAAGAAGGTATTGTTTTCGCTTTCTTTCCTGGGGATTTCAACTCATAGCCGAAAACGATCGTTCCGGAATGTGTGAACTTAATCGCATTCTTAATCAGGTTTGTGAGTATGGTGTTAAGCTTTTCCCGGTCGGTTTTCATAAAAGCATCCACGTCTTGCAAGGGTTTATTGGTTTCGAAATTGATATTCCGAATCTCCAATTCAGACCTGAATGTATTGTAAATCAAAGAGATGAGTTCATTGATATTCGTTTCTGTGAGGTTAAGCTCCAATTCGCCGGATTCAATTCTTGAAATGCCAATGATGTCGTTGATGATGTTCAGCAAGCGCATGCCGCTCTTCTCAATAATCTCAATATACAATTGTTGATTTTCACCCGTCAAATCCGGTTCTTTCAGTAATTCGGTGAATCCCAGGATACCATTCATCGGGGTTCTGATTTCATGACTCATGTTGGCTAGAAATGCCGATTTCAAACGGTCGCTTTCTTCAGCCTTTTCTTTGGCAATGATCAATTCGTCCGTAAGGATTTTCTGTTCTGTAATGTCTTGATTAATAACCTGAAAGTGTTTAGTACCATTCCACAAGACTTCTCTGCGTGATACTTTGATGTGCCTTATTTCACCGTTCTTTCGTACAATACTGATCACATAATCCAGCAAATCCTCACCTGCTGCTCTATTTATTTTTCGCTCCTGATGCTGCAGAAAGCTTTCTGGTGTGTATCTGATATTGGCAGGTGTATTGTTAAACTCCTCCAAGTCAATAAATTCATAGATGTCCAAAAAAGCCTTGTTTGCATAAATGGTTTTTCCGTTCAATTCAATGATTCGAATGCCTAAGGGCGATTCTGCAATGGAGTGACGGTAATTTTCCTCGGATTGCAACAAGGCTGTTTTCATATTGTGCCGAGCTATCTTCTCCTGAAATTCGTTCAAGGCACGTTTAATGGCAAATGGAAGTCTTTCAGGTCTATCCTTGATGACGTAATCGACAGCGCCCAATCGTAGTAGTTCAATGGCAATATCTTCTCCTATGGAACCTGAAACGCAAATATAAGGTACCTCCGGGCATAATTCAGTGCATAATTGCAATGCTCCAAAAGAATCAAATCCCGGCAAACTGAAATCTGCTAAAATGATATCGTATTTATTAGTTCGCAAAGCAAGTTCAAACTCCTTTTCATTATCAACTCGCTTAATATCAAACTCAATGCCTGCATCGGATAGTTGCATGCATATCATTTTGAAGTCCAGAACGGAGTCTTCCAACGATAGGATGTTCAGCTTTGATGATGTAGAACTTGATTCATTCATTCTAATTTTTGCTTTCAGGAGGTATTTCATTGATTAATGCCCAAAATATGCCCAATTGTTTGACGGATTCCATAAAAACCATAAAATCCACAGGCTTGACAACATACGCATTGACACCGAGCTCGTAACATCGTTTCAAATCGGGTTCTTCGCGGGAGGAGGTCAACATGACCACTGGTATGAGTTTGAATTCTGGCGTGTTTTTGATTTGTTCAAGTGTGTCAATTCCATCCATACGTGGCATTTTTAAATCAAGCAGAATGACGGCAGGGTTACCCTTTTTCCGATCTTTGAATTGTCCTTCGCAACGCAAATACTCCAATGCTTCAACGCCATCTCCAACCACAATGACATTGTTCAGGAGATTCTGTTGTGCCAGTGCTGCCAAAGTCAATTCGATATCGTTGGGATCGTCTTCGGCAAATAAGATTGTTTTGTAGTCGCTCATGTGTCTGTTTCAATTTTTGGGTAACGTAAAAAAGAAAGTTGCACCTTTATCTGTTTCAGCTTCAGCCCATATGCGTCCGTCGTGTTTGCTGATGATGCGGCGAACGTTGGCAAGTCCAATTCCGGTTCCTTCAAATTCATTTGTTGAATGCATGCGCTGAAAAACTCCAAATAATTTCTGCGCATATTTTACATTAAAACCAACCCCATTATCGCGAATGCAAAATACGAAATCATTTTCATTTTCTTCAAAACTAACCTGAATTAGTGCTTCATCCTTGGTTTTTGTATATTTAACGGCATTGTCAATCAAATTCATCCAAACCATATGCATTAAATTGTAATCCGCATAAACGTCGGGCAAATTGACAATCTCCCATTTTATGTTGCGATTTCCTGCCGAGGATTCAACCATCGCCTTAGCTTCAAAAACGACTCGTCTCATATTGAAAACCGTTTTTTTCAATTCCATCCTACCGGTTCTGGAAAAATTCAGAAGGTCATCAATGAGCACACCCATTTTTTTAGCAGAATTATTGATGATGCTCAGGTAATGTTTGGATTGATCTGTCAGCTGCTCGTTCGACTCCTTGGACAACATGTCTGTAAAACCGCTGATGTGTCTCAAAGGTGCCCTTAAATCATGCGAAACCGAATAGCTGAATGATTCCAGTTCTTTGTTCGATTCTTCCAATTGAGCTGTTCTAGCCAACACACGGTTCTCCAGTGTAATGTTCAATTCGTTGATGGTTTCCATTGCTTTCTTGCGTTCCTGTATCTCCTCTTGAAGCATTGTATTGGCTACCAACAAATCGTTCGTTCGTGTTACCACCCGAAGTTCAATTTCATCGTACGCTTTTTGCAATTCCTTTTGTGTGTAGATGAGCTTTTCTTTTTCCCTGACAAGTTCTTCATTAACGATGCGCAACTGCGTTGGGCTAGGGATGGATAATAATTTTGGCAACACCGGCCACAAAGCAATGGCTGTTGCCACGGAAACAAAAGCGCATATCGTATCCACGGTTGCCTGCCACCAATTGACAGGCCACCAAAGTCCTATTACGTGTACGATGTGGGTTGTACCGCAAGCCAGAATAAACAATCCGAACAGGAAAAAAATCCACGTAAACGGCATATCTTTTCGTTTACGCAGAAAGATGATCAGGAAAAATGGAATGGATGCGTAAGAAACACCGATCAATGCATTGGACAAAGCCATGACCATCATCAATGCAGGCGTCATTGTTCCGGCATCTGCACCTTGGATTTCCATGGAGGCCCCCTTCATGAACAACATAGGCCCGGCAATTAGTATAGCCAAAGCTGTAGCGGGTGCAAGTATGTGTGGAATTAACTCCAGCGATTGTCGCAGAATCGTTTTTTTCGGTGCGAAAGTCTGTACTTTATAGGAACGCAATCGAAGGCTGTTGGTTACTACAAAAATGGAACTGAACGCCATGGCACCAGCCGCGAACATCGGACTTAGCAGCCCATAAGCCGCGATGGGAATGAGCGCGACGTTGTAGAACAGCGCCCAAATAAGATTCTGTACAATGGTTTGAGAGGTACCACGAGACAATGAAATTGCCTTGCCGATACCCGAAAGTTCACCACTTATCAAGGTGATGCCAGCAGTCGCAATGGCAATATCAGTGCCGGTTCCGATGGCAATCCCGACATCAGCCTGAGCCAATGCTGGTGCATCGTTTATGCCATCACCAACCATGCCGACAACCGGATGTGCAAAGTTTCCCAATGACTCGGCCGATTGCATTTTTTTGATCGTGTCTGCCTTATCACCTGGCAACACTTCTGCGATAACCCGATCAATTCCTACCTGCTTGGCAATGGCATCGGCCGTACACTGATTATCACCCGTGATCATGACAATTTCCAATCCGAGTTTACGAAGTTCAGCAATTGCTTCTTTGGCACCTGGCTTAACCGTATCCGCCAGCGCTATGATGCCTGCAGGTTGAATCTTGTTTCCATCGTGTTCGCCTATGGCAATGATCATCACCGTTTTGCCTTCGGTTTGGAGGTTGTTTATATCCGATTCGAAAGCAGCTGTCGAAATGCCTTCTCGTTGCATCATACGGAGATTGCCAATCAAAATTAGACGATTTTCAACGATGGCGCTAATCCCCAGTCCTCCAAATGCGCGGAATTGAAAGGGTTGAACAAGGGTGATGCCTTTGTCGTGTGCTGCTAGCACAAGTGCTTTGCCTATAGGATGTTCCGATCCGCTTTCGGCACTTGCGGCTAAGCGTAGCAGCTCTTCTCCAGAAAAGTCATCTAAGGGGATCAAGTTTGTCAGGGCAGGTTTTCCATGCGTAATGGTACCGGTTTTGTCAAGTACTACAACGTTGAGACGTCCGGCAGCCTCCAGCATTTCACTACTTTTAAATAGTATTCCATTTTCTGCTCCCTTGGATGTGCCAACCATGACAGCGGTTGGAGTGGCTAAACCAATGGCACATGGACAGGCGATTACCAGGACAGCGATGGCATTGATCATTGCCCCTGTCCAGTCTATTTGAGCGACGTATATCCAACCCAGAAAGGTGAAAAGTGCGACACCAATGATGATTGGCACAAAGTACTTTCCAATTTCATCGGTGAGTTTTTGAATTGGTGCTTTGCTTGCCTGAGCTTCCTGTACCAATCGTATTATCTGAGATAAGGTCGTTTGCTTTCCTATTTTGGTGGCTTCAAAACGAATCAATCCCTCTCGGTTAATGGTAGCGCCGATGATGGTGTCACCAGGTCCTTTCATGACGGGCATGGATTCTCCGGTTATCATGGATTCTTCAAAAGCAGACTTCCCTTCGTAAATGATTCCGTCAACTGGCACCTTTTCACCTGGCTTGACTACGATCTTGTCACCAATTTCAACTTCTTCGATGCTTATTTCGGTTACGAGACCTTTTCTTTCAACCATCGCCGTTTTCGGTTTCAATCCCATCAATGCTTTTAGTGCTTCTGAGGTTTTGCCCTTGGCGCCCGATTCCAAGTATTTGCCCAAACGGATCAGTGTGATGATGGCCGCACTTGTTTCGAAATAGACATTGCTACTGTGTATGACTCCAATGGTCACTAAAAGACTCGAAAAATACGCGGTAGAAGAACCAAGCATTATGAGGACATCCATATTGGCCCGACCAAAACGCAAACTTTTAAAGGCTCCGACATAGAACGGTCCTCCAACTACAAATTGAACGATGGTCGCAAAAAAGAGCATGACATATTGATCGTATTCAAACCCCACCACCTTAAAATCACGCGCCATGCTAAAAACGATGAGCGGAATGGTAAAGATCATACCGATCATCAACAAATTCCTTTGTTTGTTATGTTCTGAAGCGCGGATAACAGATTCAGCATCATCCAGATTCTCCACTTTACCGGATTGAACGATTTTGAAACCAGCTTTGCGAACTACACCGGCGATGTCTGCAATGCTGATCATTCCAGGAATATATTCCAGAATAACTTGTTCATTGACCAAACCGACGATGGCTGAAAGGATGCCGTCCTGCTTGTTTAAGATGGATTCCAGCAGGTTGGCATCGGTGATGTCCTGCAACCCGGTTACAGGAAGTTCCGTTTTTCCTATAGCAACTCCGTAACCCAACTGCTTGATGCTTTCAATGATTTTTGCTTCACTCAATAGTTCAGCATCAAACTCCACCGTAAGTTTCTCACTTGCAAAGTCGACAACGGCATTGGTGACCCCAGACAGCTTGCTCACATTGGATTGAATTGCCAAAGCACAGTTGCTGCAAGACAAACCCGTTACGGGCATGGTGGTTTTTTTCATGGTATTCATAAACCGAAATAGCTGTACAACAGCATTGAATCATTAGTACCAAAGATAGTTAAATAATTGAAAAAGTGTACAACTACAAAAAGGTCAGACAAATTGCCTGACCTTTAAAGTAAAATGAAAAATGGATGTTAAGCGTGCTTTGCCTTCAATGCAGCGTAAATTTCTTGCTCAATCTGATCGGCCAGCTCTGGATTTTGTTTCATAACGTCCTTGGCAGCCTCTCGACCCTGTCCAATTTTGGTTTCACCATAACTGTACCAGGAGCCGCTTTTCTTGATGATGCCCAAATCGGAACCCATATCGATAAGTTCACCCGTTTTGGAAATGCCTTCACCGTACATGATGTCGAACTCCGCTTTGCGGAAGGGGGGAGCCACTTTGTTCTTGACCACCTTGACGCGGGTCTGGTTGCCAGTAGCTTCTTCTCCATCCTTGATCTGACCGATGCGACGAATGTCCAAACGAACGGAAGCATAGAACTTGAGTGCGTTACCACCGGTGGTTGTTTCGGGATTGCCGAACATGACACCGATTTTTTCGCGCAACTGGTTGATAAAGATACAGGTGGTATTGGTTTTGCTGATGGCTGCGGTCAATTTGCGAAGAGCCTGAGACATCAGACGAGCTTGCAGACCCATTTTGGAGTCGCCCATGTCACCTTCTAATTCGGCCTTGGGGGTCAAAGCGGCAACAGAGTCAATCACCAGAATGTCGATGGCAGAGGAGCGGATGAGTGATTCAGCGATTTCAAGCGCTTGTTCACCGTTGTCCGGTTGTGAAATCCAAAGATTGCCTACATCCACACCCAATTTTTCAGCGTAGAAACGGTCAAAAGCGTGTTCCGCATCGATAAAAGCTGCAATGCCGCCAGCTTTTTGAGCTTCGGCAATGGCATGGATGGCCAAGGTGGTCTTACCCGACGATTCCGGGCCGTAAATTTCAATGACACGGCCTCTTGGAAATCCGCCAACACCGAGTGCCACGTTCAAGCCTATGGAACCGCTGGAGATAACTGCGATGTCTTCGATGGCTTCGTCGCCGAGCTTCATGATGGAACCCTTGCCGTAGCTTTTCTCGATTTTTTCCATGGCCGCAAGCAGGGCTTTCATTTTTTCATTGGCCGGTGCTTTCACTTCCGCCGATTCTTCTTTTTTTGCCATTTTTATAGTGATTTTTAATGATTTTTATTCTAATCCCAAAGATAAATGAATTTCTGAAACCCCAGCATTTTATTTGTGTTAAATATTATTAAAACAACAAATAAATATTAATATAATATTATAACTCAAGGTCTATTCCGAAGAACTCTTTCCACGGAAGTCCATTTTCAGCCAATGCCTTCAAGAACGGATCCGGATTAAATTCCTCCACATTCCATACTCCCGGTTTTTTCCAAAGACCCTGCAAAAACATCATGGCACCACACATCGCGGGCACACCGGTGGTGTAACTAACACCCTGTGCGCCAGTTTCCTTATACGCCGCTTCGTGGCTGCAATTGTTGTAGACCGCATAGGTCAACTCCTTGCCGTCCTTGATGCCACGGATTCGGCAACCGATGGAAGTCTGCCCGGTATAGTTTTCACCCAGTTCACCAGGATCCGGCAATACAGCTTTCAGGAACTGAATAGGTACGATTTCGACACCATTATAAATAATGGGATCGATGCGAGCCATCCCAATGTTTTGAATCACCCGTAAATGCGTGAGGTATTCTTGGCCGAATGTCATCCAGAAACGTGCGCGCTTCAGGGTGGGGAAATTTTTGACCAACGATTCCAATTCTTCGTGGAAAATCACATAGGATTCTTTTGGACCGACCTCTGGATAGGTCAGAGGCATATGGATTTCGTGCGGTTCAGTGATGACCCATTGTCCGTCCTCCCAGTACTTGCCCTTTTGTGTCACCTCGCGGATATTAATCTCCGGATTGAAGTTCGTTGCAAATGCCTTGCCGTGGTCACCTGCATTGCAGTCCACGATATCTAAGTAATGAATTTCATCGAAATGGTGCTTGGCTGCATAAGCGGTCCATACACCGGTAACACCAGGGTCGAAACCGCAACCGAGTATGGCGGTGAGTCCAGCTTCCTCAAAGCGTTTTTTATAGGCCCATTGCCAGGAATATTCAAAATGGGCTTCGTCTTTGGGCTCGTAATTGGCTGTGTCCAGATAGTTTACACCACAAGCCAGACAAGCATCCATGATGGTCAGGTCCTGATAGGGCAAAGCCACATTGATGACGAGTTCCGGTTTTTCCAGATTTAAAAGCGCAATCAGCTGATTCACATCGTCGGCATCCACCTGTGCGGTCCGAATCTTTCCGCCACCAACTGCAGCAGCTATCGCATCGCATTTGGATTTGGTCCGGCTGGCCAACACGATTTCAGTAAATACTTCCGGATGCTGCGCCAGTTTGTGGGCCACCACGGTCCCGACGCCGCCAGCGCCGATTTGGAGTACTTTTCCCATTTTTTACGGATTTTTTATTTGAAACGCAAAGGTAGGAAATTGGCAAAATTTATAGCTATATTTGCAGAGAATTTTAGGGGTGTCCCAACGTATTGGGGCTGAGATAATACCCTTTGAACCGGATGTAGATAATCCTACCGTCGGGAAAAAGACCAGCACAGTCGTGCAACTTCTCACAATCCCCTTTTTATTGTTTCACTTTAAAACAAAGAAAACATGGAAAGGTTTTTTTTATGCCTGATGGCGGCTTCGACCATCGTTTCCAATCTATCGGCCAAGACAACGACCACGGCTGAACCCGTCCAAAAAGACAGTGTGCGCAACTTGAGCCTCGATGACGTAACCATCATCGGAAATCGCGCCGGCAGCCGGACACCGGTTGCTCAGACCAACTTGGACAGCAAGCAAATCCAATCCATGGCCGTAGCCACCAACATGCCACATGTGCTTTGGATGACGCCTTCTTTAGTTGCAACCAGCGAAAACGGCACCGGTACCGGTTACAGCTATTTGCGCATCCGCGGTACGGATGCCAGCCGCATCAACATCACGCTGAACGGCATTCCCCAAAACAATCCCGAATCGCAGGAAATGTACTGGGTGGACCTGCCAGATTTGGCTTCCAGCCTGCAAAGTATTCAAATCCAGCGCGGTGTGGGAACTTCGGCCAACGGTTCCGGGGCATTCGGTGCCAGCATCAATATGGTGAGCAAGTCGCCGGGAATGAAACCCTATTTGGAATCGGCCACCACGGTGGGCAGTTACGGCACTTTTCAAGAAAACGTGGCGGTCGGCACCGGCGTGATCGGCGATGGATACAGTTTCGACTTGAGGTACTCCAAATTGGTTTCCGATGGCTATATCCGAAACGGTTGGTGCGACCACGAGTCACTTACCGCCACCTTCGCCAAACGTTTTGCAAAGGCAGCACTCCGATTCAACTACATTTACGGCAAGGAAAACACCGGCATCACTTGGGAAGGCATTTCACAAGATAAGTTCGACACCGATCCGACCTACAATCCTGCTGGTGAGAAACCGGATGGCAGCTACTACGACAATCAGAGCGACAACTATTGGCAGCACCATTTCCAGTTGTTCTATACGCAGGAACTCAGCAACGAACTGCTGCTCAGCGCCGGTTTGAACTACACCGACGGTTTCGGCTATTACGAAGAGTATAAACAAGATAAAAGTTTAACCGACATGGGCCTTGCCAATCAGACTGTCAACGCTTTAATTTATTCCGAAACCGATCTGATTCGCCGCAAAAACATGGACAACGGTTTCTACACTGGCAACCTCAACCTACAATACAAAAAGGACAAGCTCAACATTCAGGCTGGAAGCATGATCAGCACGTTCGTTGGCGACCATTTTGCCAACCTGCTCTGGGTGGAATACAATGCAAACATCCCAGCCAACTACGAATGGGTACGAAACAGCGCCCAAAAGACGGACGCCAATGTGTTTACCAAGGCTGAATACGCTTTCGGCAAGGGTTTGAATGCCTATGTGGACCTGCAATACCGCCACGTGGATTATCAGCTCCATGGCATCGACGATGACGACATGCAAGACATGACGCAGCGGCGCGTGTGGAATTTCTTCAACCCCAAAGCAGGTTTGTTTTGGGAGCTGAGCCCTGAAAGCAAGTTTTTCATTTCCGTGGCTGTTGCACACCGTGAACCAACTAGAGCAGACATCAAAGATTCGCGGAAGGCAGGCAACACGTCCGACATCCGGGCGGAGCAACTCAAGGATTACGAAATAGGCTACACCTTCGACAACCAGACAGTAATGTTCAACGTCAACATCTACGACATGCACTACACCGACCAGCTGGTGGCTACTGGCAAACTCAACGATGTGGGATATGCCCTGATGAGCAACGTTCCAGACAGCTACCGTAGGGGAGGAGAGTTCCAAGTGGGTTTCAAACCTTACAAATGGTTACAGATCGATGCCAATACCACTCTGAGCATGAACCGTGTACGAGACTATACCGTGTATTTTGACACGTACGACAACAGCACAGACTGGGGTTCGGCCGATCAATTGAGTCAGCATTTCGAGGAAATGAAACTGCCGTATTCGCCCGAAGTGATTGCAGCCATGGGGCTAACAGTCAAGCCTTTGGAAAGCGTTAGTTTGAATCTTACCACCAAATACGTGGGCGAACAATACTATACCAATACACAAAACAACGATCTCAAATTGCCTGCATACAATCAAACCAACTTCAACGCGTCATGGGGTTTCCGCCTTTTCAATCGTGCCGACGCTCAACTAGGGCTGGTCGTCAACAATTTGTTCAGCAACAAATACGCTTGCAACGCTTGGGGTTACGAGGCGCATTTTGCCAACGGTGACCCTACTTACGTGGAAAAAGGTCTATACGTGGTGGCACCGCGAAATTATTTGGCTAAATTTGTCCTGAAATTTTAAAAGATGCAAGCACTGATCCTGGCCGACGGAGCCTTTCCGACCACCAAAAAACGTCAAGAACTACTGCGTAATGCAGAAAACATAGTCTGTTGCGACGGTGCAACCGGAAAACTCCTCGATTTCGGCCGGGAACCAGTTGCCATAGTTGGCGACATGGACAGCATCTCGCCTGAACTGAAAGCCCAATTCGCCGCCAAGATCCACCAAGTAACCGAGCAGGAAACCAACGACCTGACCAAAGCGGTTGAATACTGCATCGTACAAGGCTTTGACGAAATCGCCATTCTAGGCGCCACCGGTTTGAGAGAAGACCACACGCTGGGAAACATAGCCCTCTTGGCCGATTATGCGCCCCGACTGAAATCCGTTTGCCTGCTCACCGACTATGGCCGCATCGATGCCTTCCGCAGCGGCATGCTAACGGATGACTTTGCAGAACCCGGACTTGATACCAAAGCGCCCGAAGTCTGCGCCACACGTGACGGAAACTTTACCGTTGCCCGATTCGAAAGCTTCGCAGGGCAGCAAGTCTCCATTTTTGCACTAACGCCCGAATCCCAGGTTTCCTCCCTGGGTCTCAAATACCCGCTAGAAAACCGCAACCTTACTTCCTGGTGGCAAGGCAGCCTCAATGAATCTGCAGGTGAACAGTTTTCCCTTTCCATCAACAAAGGAGTGCTGCTGGTTTATCGACTGGACGCGTAAATAAAGCCCTTAGCGGCAAACATTTTGCAGGAACCGAATCTATTCTTATTTTTACGGCGTTTCAATCTCATAAGAACCTTGAATGCCGGCATTAAACTCCAACCGTTTTAAAAAAACAGAAATTCTGGTCTACAGCCTTATTTGGCTCACCGTCTATCTGGTTCCATTTTTCCACGACCGAGTGTTTGGCTCCGTAGTCTGGGAAAAGCTTTGGGCCGATTGGGCGATGGTGACCGGTTACCTGCTTTTGTTTCTGCTGAACGTTTATTTGCTGGTTCCTTACCTTCTTTTCAAAAAACGCTACTTGTTTTTTTCCGCAGTGATCCTCCTGTTCTCAGCCTCGACTGTTTTCCTGACACTCGACATGAGTCAACGGATCAACGCTCCCAAAGCAGCAGAAATGCCACCCATGGAAATCGGACCAGGTATGCCCCCAATGGAGCTTGGGCACGGCATGCCTGCCACCATTGGTTTCAAACCGAATTCGGAACAAGTAGGCAAATCGACCCTATGGACTTTTCTGGAATACTTCCTGATTTCCATCCTCATCCTTGCGGGTAGCACTTCTTACAAGCTGTTTTTGCGCTGGGTTAATGAAGAACGAAAAAACGAGTCCTTGGAAAACGAACGACTCAAAAGTGAACTCACCCTGCTCCGTTTACAAGTGAGTCCACACTTCCTGATGAACACGTTAAACAACATTTATGCACTTATCGCGGTCGATCAGGAGCGGGCAGGGGATGCCGTCATCCGACTATCCACCCTGATGCGTTATTTGCTCTACGATACCCGTGCCGGTAAAACCACCTTGCGCAAGGAGTTGGAATTCATCGAAAGTTATTTTCTACTCATGAAACTCCGCTATCCAACAAACGTCGATCTCCAATTCGAACAACCCGAAACGATACCGGATATCCCAATACCGGCCATGCTTTTTATTTCCTTTCTCGAAAACGCCTTTAAGCATGGTGTCAGTTACGAGCGCAAATCGTACGTTCATTTTAAAATGTCTACCCACGACTCCAGGTTGAACTGCTTCATTCAAAACAGCGTTCATTTGGGCAGAATGCGTTCCAACGACCGTTATTCAGGCATCGGACTCACCAACATCAAAGACAGCCTGAACCTTTTGTATCCAGGCCAACATGTTCTGGATATCCAGAAGGAAGAAACTGTATTTACTGTCTCATTATCCATACCACTATGAAAATCAAATGTATAGCTATAGATGATGAACCCCTTGCCTTGCAACAGATGGGCACTTACATTCAAAAAACTCCTTTTTTGGAATTGGTCGGTTTGTATGAAAGTGCGTTTCAGGCACTGGATTACCTGAGCTCAAACCCCGTCGATTTGATGTTTCTGGACATCAACATGCCCGATTTCAACGGCTTGGATTTTGCCAAGTCCCTCACCAACAAACCAAAAATAATCTTGACCACAGCCTACAGCGAATATGCCCTGGAAGGCTTCCGAATCGATGCCTTGGATTACCTCTTGAAACCCATACCGTATCCTGTTTTTCTAAAATCAGTCAACAAAGCGAAGGAATGGTTTCAAGTCAAAACGGAGGGCAGTCCCGATGTGGAAATGTTTGTAAAGTCGGAAGGTAAAACCGTCAAAATCAGAGTTGCCGACATCCTATATGTTGAAAGCGCCAACGAATACATCAAAATCAATTTGGAGAACAAAGACGTTGTTACGACCCTGATCCGACTCAAAGATTTTGAAGAACAGTTGCCTGCGGATGAATTCATGCGGATACACCGTTCGTTCATCGTAAACCTAAAAAAGATAAAAGCCATTGAGCGGTTCAGGGTCATCATGAACAGTAATTTTCCCATTCCTGTGGGAGAAAACTACCGAGAAGCGTTTCAGTCGTTTGTAGAAAAAGCCTTTCGAAATTAAAACCACCATTTTCTGCTGAAAAAATAGGGGCATTCACTGAAACGATGCACCATGTAACTCAGACTTGAGTATTTTTAAGGACCTTTATCAAATTGGCAATGAAAAATTGGGTCCTCTTTTTGCTAGTAATTAGTTTGTGCACTGCAGTTGAAGCACAAACCACCAAAACGGTACAAGTTTCCAAAGCCGGTACGCTGAGCAGCCTAATCAGCGATACAGAGGCCGCCACCTTGTTATCACTGACCGTTACCGGAACCATCGATTCCAGAGACATCGCAAGTATTCGCGATCGATTTCGAATGCTAAACATCTTAGATTTAGCAGGTACTCAAATAAGTGCTTATTCGGGTACGGATGGTACGAATACCGGCATCAGCACCCAGTACCCTGCTAACGAGATGCCCATGTATGCTTTTTACAATCCCTTCAGGCAAACTTACTTGGCTACATTGACGACCTTAAAATTCCCTTCGAGTTTGGTTTCCATCGGCAGTCTCGCATGTTATTTCTGCTGGAATTTGTCTGGCCAGTTGTCCATCCCTTCTACCGTAAAAAATATTGCCGACTATGCGTTTTATGGATGCTATTCTCTGACTGCATTTTCGGTATCTGGCTCTAATACCCGTTATTCGGCAACAAACGGCATATTGTTCAACAAAAATCAAGATACACTTTTTGCATTTCCCAATGCCAAAGCAATCACCTATACCATCCCATCCACCGTCAAGCACATCTACAAATCGGCCTTCGAGAACGCATACGCCCTAACAGGACTGGTCATTCCAACTTCCGTTCTATCCATTGGTGACTATGGTTTCTGCAATTGTTCCGGAATTACGGGGAACTTGACGTTGCCAGAATCCATACGTCAATTGGGTGACGGTGCCTTCCAAGGTTGTTACAACTTGACAGGAACCATCTCCATACCTTCCACTTTAAAGGATTTGGGCTCCTATTGTTTTTTTGAATGCAACAACGTTCAATCGTACAGTGTCAGCCCTAACAATACAAACTATGCATCCAGTAATGGATTGCTATACAGTAAGTTGTTAGATACTTTGTACATTTGTCCGGCTAAGAAAGCGGGTTCATTCACCATCCCTTCCACCGTACGTTTGATAGGAAGCCATGCCTTCTACAACTGTTCCCTGCTTACTGGAAATCTTCAAATCCCAGCAGGAGTCGATTATATAGGCTACTATGCCTTTTATGGTTGTAAAAACCTAGCATCTTTTTCGGTCGAAACTGGTAATGCCTATTTTGCATCGGACAATGGCGCACTCTACAGTATCAACAAAGACAGACTTTTAGCTTGCCCCGCACTAAAGTCCGGTACCTTTGTTTTGCCAGAAAGCCTGCTCTATATCGATCCGAGTGCCTTTAGCTATTGTACCCAATTAACCGGTTACTTGCATTTGCCAGCCTCCCTGGAGTATTTGGGCGAATATGCCTTTTACGGATGTACTGCCTTAACAGGATTCACTGCCGCAGCCACCAGTAAGTACTATTCGGCACGCGAGGGCTTGTTGTACAATAAATCGCAGGATACCCTTTATATCTGCCCCTTGAGCAAAACAGGACCCTTGACATTTCCCTCTGGGCTCCGCAGTTTGGGGAAAGCGTCCTTAGATGCATGTGTTGGCCTTACCTCGGTTGTCTTACCAACTTCATTGACAGAAATCGGCGATTATGCCTTTGAGTACTGCTCTGGTTTGCAAAGCATTGAAATTCCTTCCTCCGTGACAAAACTGGGCAAGAGCATTTTTTACAATTGTACCGGACTCAAGGAATTTGCAATCGGATTGAACCAACCACCGCTTATCGACTATTATTTTCTGGAAGGAATTGTCAAATCGACCTGTACCTTGGTCGTACCGCCCACCACCACAACTGTCTATGCCAATGCTCCCTATTGGCGGGCTTTTACCCAGCTGAGTGAACGATCGTTCACGGCAATTCAAAAAGCAACCAGCAAAAATACCTTTAAAACCTACCAACAGAACAATGACTGGATAGTTGATGGATTACAACCTGGAAACCAACTTGAAGTCATCAGCCTGGATGGTCGAGTCGTATTTCGACGTATGGTTACGGAAGAACTCTTGAAACTACCCCTTCCCGGCGATGGAATTTACCTGATACGCTCTGGAAACCAGGCGGAAAAAGTGCTCCAAAGAAGGTTCCGCTGAAATATCGACCCTGTTCACTGAAACTATAAAAAACGCCCACAAGAATACGGTAATTTGGTCCTGAAATACAAAACACCATGAAGATCAGAAAGAATATTGCAACCAGCGAAGAAGGATTCATTTTCAATCCTACTACAGGAGATTCTTTTTCTGCCAACAACATCGGAACAGAAATTGTCTTGTTGCTCAAGCAGGAAAAGAACGTTCAAGAAATTGTAAAAGAGATGTCCAGCAAATACGACGTCGAACCCAGTTTGTTTGAACGCGATTTGGACGAGTTCATGACCGTTCTCAAAGAATTCAATATTTTGGATTAATCCCACGGAAGAACCCCATGAAAAAAATAGTTATCGGAATAACAGCCCTCAATGCCATCGACAGTCCAGGTCCAGGTGTAGCCGTGATCAGAGCCATTCGCGACAGTAAAGACTTTGACGTTCGCATCATCGGCTTGGCCTATGAAGCAATGGAACCAGGTCTTTACATGCACGATCTGGTCGATAAAACCTATCAGATTCCTTATCCCTCCGGTGGAACAGAACCATTGTTGTCAAGGCTGGAATACATTCAAGACCAGGAACACATGGACTTGATCATTCCGAATTTTGATGCCGAACTGTTTAATTTCATACGCCTCCAAGACAAATTGAAAGCCTTGGGCATCCGAACTTTTCTGCCCGATATGGAGCAGTTCGAAGCCAGAGATAAAATGAAGTTGGCCGAATTCGGCAAGAAAAACGATTTCTATGTACCTGAAGACCTGTATGTTCATGAATTCAGGGAATTGAAAAAAATGGAATCGGAATTCAAATACCCCATCGTTGTCAAAGGGAAGTTCTACGATGCCATCATTGCCAATTCCTTCGATCAAGTTGAAAAGGCATTTCAGAAGATACAGGCAAAATGGGGCATGCCCATCATTCTTCAAGAATTCATCAAGGGAACCGAAATCAATATTGCAGCCTTGGGTGACGGCGAAGGAAACACCATCAGCGTCATCCCGATGCGGAAATTGTACATAACGGACAAAGGAAAAGCTTGGGCAGGCGTCACCTTGGAAGACGACATGCTACTCGACCTGGCTCGAAAGTTTGTGAAGGCTACCCATTGGAGAGGTGGCTGTGAATTGGAAGTGATGCTGACCAACAGTGGGAAACCTTACATCATGGAGGTGAACCCGCGTTTTCCAGCATGGATTTATCTGACTGCTGCAGCAGGTCAGAATCAACCAGCATCCTTGGTCAAAATGGCCCTGGGTGAGAAAATGAAACCCTTTGAGACCTACGAAGTAGGAAAAATCTTCATTCGTTATGCATGGGATTTGATTACAGACATCAAGGAGTTTCAGCAGATATCAGGAAACGGCGAATTATAATCAATCAACTTAAAAAAATGAAAACAGCTACTACTTTCAAATCGATTAAACGGGCAGTCACCATCGGTCTGTTTACGATAATTTCGTTGTTGGGCGCAACAGTACAAGCCCAATTCTATCAATTCGATGCCATTCGAAGTGGTCATTGGAACGATCCTACCGTTTGGCGCAACCAAAAAGTACCAGGAACCACCTGCACTGGCGTGAATATTCGCATTTCGGAAGGTGTTACCGTAACGATGGACTCAAGCCTCACGCTTTGCGGTGACACATTGAAAGGTAATTCATTCATGCTTAACGGCAAATTGGTAGGAGATAGTGCCTGCCTTACTTTCAAGCACTTGAATCTATTCGGCAGCGGAATCTTAAATGCCGACAGCATAGTGGTATGCGATCGTTCCAATTTGTCTTTGACAGGCAGTATTACTTGTGAACGCCTGATAAACCGCTGTGATACCTTGTTTATCCGAACAGGGAATTTGAACATCAATAGGGGGCTTTGTCTTGAAAATGGCATTCTGACATCCACCAGATTCGGAAGAATCCATTTTTCGGACAGTTGTATCGTCGAAAATGCCGGTGGACAATGGGTCAATGATGGATGTACCTGGAGTGACTCAACCCGTCTTCATCTGAACATCACCTCCTGCCGTGATTCTCTAAAAACCATTCCTGGAGCACATTGGGGCGATGTTACCATCAATCTGAACAATTGCGACGACAGTCTACACCTTGCCAATGATTTCACTTGCACTGGCTCACTCAACCTTCGCAGAGGCGTTTTGAAACTGAATAGGCATCAGTTGAACCTGAATGGCAACTTTTTGGGCGATTCTGGACGAATTCAATGTGACTCCCTTTCAAGAATCGTCCTTAACGGAACGGAACCCGAATACAGAATTCGTTTTGCAGAAGGCCGCCAATACCTAGGAAAATTGATTTCCAGACTCCATTGCAAGACCATTCTGGAAGGGGATGTGGTCATCACCGACTCCCTCGAACTTCAAAACGGTATTTTGGATATTTCAACTGCATCCGTCAATGTTCAAGGTTCGTTCAATATGCAAAATTCGTTTTTGGAAGGTGGTCGAAACAGCACCTTTACCTACCGTGGAACGACCAAACGCGATACCATTCGCTTTGCAGCCGGTAAAGAATATTTGGGATCAATTCGTGTGGAAAAATCCAACTTCCCGTTGGTTGTAGCCTCCAATCTACGAGTTGCCGATTCCATTTGTCTGGACAATGGCAAACTACAAATTCGCGACGGTATTCTCAGCATGGACAAAACCTGCGTGCTAAAAGGCTTCAATCCTCAAAGTTATATCATTACTGGTGACAGTGGTTCTTTGCAACGTTGCCTATCAGGTAATGGCCAAGAGTTGGAATTCCCCATCGGCACTGTCGAACACTATGCTCCAGCACGCATCAGTCAAGTACAGGGTGCTTTAACAAACGAATACCGTGTGAACATAGCCAACGATGTGTTGAGCAACGGATTAACCGGTGTCAGCATGACGCAAAGCCGTCCCATGGTCAAAAATACCTGGCATGTGGAATGTACTTCGGACACCTTCAAGCTGAACCTGAAACTCAACTGGACAAAAGCAATGGAAACACCAGGATTCAATCGTTCCAACTGTTTTATCAGCCATTTTGAAAACCACCGTTGGGATTCCACCAAAACCTGTGCTGTCGATTCCAGCAATGCAAACCAGTACGTCATCTGTAGGGAGGGCATCGAAACGCTGAGTCCGTTTACCATCATGAACGCCAGCATGCCCACCAGTATCTTACTGTCCCAGACACCGGCTTCAGTTCAGATATATCCGAATCCAGCTGCCGAATTTATTAATGTAACCACTTCACTAACAGGCGTCAATAAATTAATCATCATCGATGCCATGGGAAGAACCCAAGGTGAATACATTTTGAACGGTGACAATGCGATGCTGAACATCGGTGCTTTACCAGCTGGCTTGTACCTCTACAGACTCACCAACAAAGGCAAGGTTGTCGCTACAGGCAAACTGGCCATCAAAGAATAATCCACTCCAATCAACCTCTGCGTTCAGGGCCCCAAAACCCTGGGCGCAGATACCAAAAAAACGATCAATATGGAACGATACGAACGGCCGACCATCCGCAAGATGAATACGGGTTTGATGAATAAATTCGGTACAAAAACAGAAAATGAACCGGTTACGCACATCGAAAGTGTTTCCGTCTCGAAACTGCTCAGCCAGTACGGCTCCCCCTTGTTCGTCCTTTCCGAAAAACAGATTCGCAGAAACATCAGCAATGCGTCCAGAATCTTCAAAACGCGGTATCCGAATGTTCAATTTGCCTGGTCCTACAAGACCAATTACCTAAATGCCGTTTGCAAGATTTTTCATTCTGAAGGTTCTTGGGCTGAAGTTGTCTCCGGATTTGAATACGACAAAGCCGTGAACAACGGTGTGCCGGGAAACAAAATCATTTTCAATGGCCCAGACAAGACGGATGAACAGCTCGTTACGGCAGCCAGAAACAACTCGCTCATTCACATTGACCATTACGATGAACTGTATACACTGATGCGTCTGAGCGAAGAGCATCAGCTCAATCCTCAGGTAGCTATTCGAATCAACATGGATACAGGCATCTATCCGAAGTGGGATCGTTTTGGCTTCAATTTTGAAAATGGACAGGCTTGGAATGCCATCACCCGAATCCTTCACTCGGATCGACTGCAATTGGTTGGATTGCATTGCCACATCGGCACCTTCATGTTGACTACCAGTGCCTATCAAATAGCTGCCCGCAATTTGTGTGAGTTGGCTTGGACCATCAAAGAACGATTCGGGCACATGGTAAAATACTTGGACCTGGGAGGCGGTTTCCCGTCAACGAATACGTTGAAAGGTGCCTATCTGCCTGGTACGGATACTGTTCCATCCATCGACCAATACGCCGATGCCATCACCGATGTCATTCTAGGCTACGGTTTCAAACCAGAAGAAATGCCTCAACTCATCTTGGAAACTGGACGAGCATTGGTGGACGATGCAGGCTATCTGTTGGGCACCGTCTTGGCGTCCAAACGTTTGTCCGACGGGCGCAGAGCCACTGTTCTAGATTTCGGCCTCAATTCGTTGTTTACATCCCTATGGTACGATCATAAAATCAGTCCGGTCAAATCTTCCGGGAGTCAAACGGAGGAAATGGTACTTTATGGACCCTTGTGCATGAACATCGATGTGGTGCGTGAAAGTGTGGTTATGCCACTGCTCGAAAAGGGAGATCAGGTAGTTGTTCATAAAGTAGGGGCCTACAACATGACACAATGGATGCAATTTATTACCTTGAGGCCCAATATCGTATTGATCGATCAAAACAACGACGTTCATTTGATACGAAAGGCCGAAACCAGAGAGTATATAGAAATGATGGAGCATGTACCGGAACACCTCAATTAACCCTGTCCTAAAAGAAACCTTGCTGCCCGCTGTCTTGAACAGCTACTCAGTGGTTTTCTTCCTGAACAACAAACTGTTGGCGGTTGTTCTGCTGCTGGCTTCCTTCCTGAATGTTTGGGCAGGCTTGAGCGGATTGCTGGCCGTCCTGTTAAGTGTGACACTTTCGTACTGGATGGGGCTTGACAAGCTGCAGCTTAAAACTGGGGTGTTGACGTTCAACGCCTTGTTGACAGGCATCGGTTTGGGTACCTTTTTTCTGCCTGGCCCCACGTATTTTGTGCTGCTTGCCTTGGCTGCCTTCTTATCGCTGATGCTTTCGTCAACTTTGGGCGGCTGGTTGTTAAAAAATGGACTACCCTTTTTAAGTTTGCCATTTATTGTGACGTTTTGGATTGTGGCATTTTCAGCCGATGCATTTAAGGAGCTTGGATTGTCCCATCATGATTTCTTTTGGGTAAAAGCCTCTGCCGAACAGGAAGTTACAGTCTTATCCGACCTTTATAAAAACATTGGCTCACTCCATTTTCCACAACTGTTGGACATCTACCTGCGTTCACTCAGTTCCATCCTATTTCAAAACAATCCGCTGACAGGCGCTTTTATCGCCCTTGCATTGCTTTTTGGCTCCCGAATCCTATTTGCACTATCCTGGATCACCCTGCTGGTTGCTTGGGGTATGGCCAGCATCCTTGGAGCCGATATGGCCAATTTTACCTTTTACAACATTGGTGCCAACTACATGATGATAGCCTTTGCTGCAGCAGGATTCTTCAACATCCCATCCAAAAGCTCCATCTTGTGGGCCATTTTTCTGATCATGGTCACTTCGCTCATCTTGATATTCCTTTCAAAGCTGCTGCTTTTGGTTCAACTGCCCATGTTTTCACTGCCGTTTGCACTGGTTACCATCGTGGCAGTGAATCTCCTGAGCATGCGAAGCAAATCCAAGTCGCTCATTCAAACCTACTTGCAGCTTTATTCACCCGAAAACAACCTCTATACCTTCCAAAACAATCAGGGCCGTTATTCCCGATTCCTGTATTATCCCTTGCACCTTCCATTCTGGGGCAATTGGACAGTGACACAGGGCTCTAACGGGGAATATACCCACGTAGGCGAGTGGAAAGATGCGCTTGATTTCATGATTCATGATCACGACGGTAAATCCTACAAACACTTCGGCAGTATCTGCGAAGACTATTATTGCTATGGGAAACCGGTTCTGGCACCTGGCGACGGTATCGTAGAGGAAGTCGTCGATCAAATTGATGACAATGAAATCGGAAAGATCAATACCCAGCAGAACTGGGGGAACAGCATCGTCATACGCCATCTATCAGGTGTTTATACTCAACTCTCTCACCTTAAGAAGGGGTCGGTCAAAGTGACCAAAGGCGCATTTGTAAAAAGAGGTGACATATTAGCCGCTTGCGGAAATTCAGGCCGCTCACCAGTGCCACATCTCCATTTTCAGGTACAGGCATCTCCCATGATCGGTTCAAAGACCATGGAATACCCTTTTGCATACTTCAACAAACTGCACGATGAACAGTCTGAACTTCAACAATTCACCACACCCAAACAAGACGAAACTGTATCGGACATCGTTCCAAACAAGTTGTTGAAGAATGCCTTTGATTTTCAGCCAAATGCAGTCATGAACTTTCAATATACTGACAAAAGAGGGCAACAGATGACCGAAAGCTGGGAAGCCAATACCGATGCATACAACTATAAGTATCTGTATTGCAAGGAAAAAGATACGGTAGCCTATTTTTATTGTGACAACGGAATGTTTTATTTCACCTCGTTCTATGGCTCCAAAAAATCGTTGCTGTATTATTTCTACCTTTCGGCCTATAAAGTCTATTTGGGTGAGAACGAAGCCCTCAATACCGATGAAATGTCGTTCAGCATCTTAAAAACCAATTGGTTGATCAGGGCATTCAATGATTTCGTGGCACCGTTGTTCAAGTTGGTGAAGGTTCGGTATACGAGTCAGCGTGAAAATGCATCTGTTGCCAATGAGGTTACCATCCAGACAGGGGTCGATCTTCAATACATGAATACTCGAAAAGCAATCAATGAAAGTCTAATAACAGTGAATAACAATGGTTTGATGAAATTCACTTACAAAATCGGTCGAAAAACCAATACTGCAAAATGCGAATCCTAACGCTGTTTCTGTTCCTGTTGTTGTTGACTCCAGCAAAGGCTCAAGAGTCCATGACCGCCGCCTACGTCGACAGCGTCACCTACCATGCCTATATGGTGGGCGATTGGGATCGTGTCCTTGAAACCGGAAAGCTCGCACTTAAAAACGGTATCGATTTCAAATACTTGCAGCAGCGCATGGGCTATGCCTATTATTTGAAATCCGATTATTACGCCTCCATGCAGCATTATGAAAAGGCGCTGGCGTTCGATCCCAGCGATGAGAATACCCTTTTATACCTCCATTATGCAGGTCTGGAAACGGGCAATACCGCCTATGCAAGACACTTTGCCGGCAAACTTTCCACCGAAGTGCAGCGTAACAACCACCTACGTGCCTTTAATCCGGTCAGTGCGCTTGATTATGAATACAATTATCAGTGGAACAAAGAATTGAATCGCACAGACCCGAATTATCAACGCATCGGGCTCAGTACGGATCTCGGTTTTTCGCTAAATCTGTATCAAACATTTTCCAGGTTCAGGCAAAAGGCGGATTACGCAGATGAGTACAACGAGTATCGCTCTGATATACAACAGGATGAATATTATATCCTGGTGAGTAAAAGCGTTACCTCCAATTTCGGAATCGACCTTGGCTACCATTCCATAAAAACGACTTTCAATACCGACGTATGGGATTTGACGCTCAATGAGTTGACTGAAACCTATGCTCCACAGACGTACAATGGAACCTTATGGTTTGGTGACCTGCATTACAAATGGAACAGGCTGCACTTGGGAGTAAGCACCTCGTATCTGAACCTGGACTACAATCACGTCCTTCAAAACGGATTGCACGTTGGACTCGCCATCCCAGGAAGTCGCAACCTGTTCATCAACAACGCCGTTTATCGGATGCAGGACGACAATGACCAATGGTTGGTGTCCAAACATTCCATCGGCATGTTATTTTTCAAAAAATATTGGTTGGAGCTTTCAAAAACATTCGGAAGTCAAAACAACTTCGTGGATGGGAGTGGAATGTACCTTTACAATTCCTTTGATCCGACTTCTTCCAAAACAGGCATCAATTTGGCATGGTATGCCAACAAACACTTGACCGTGTATGGCAGCTTCGCACTGGAAACCAAGCAAAACACCTATTTGCTTACCAATTACAACCAAAATTCATTGACAGGAGGTATCGTATGGAAATTCTAAAACGCCTATTCATTCTTGCATTGCTGGTCACAATAGGGCAGCAAAGCACTTTTTCACAAACGCCAACGCAGTCCATCTTTTACAAAAGTTACGACCTCGAAAAGGCCTCCAATTACAATGCTGCCATTGCCGAATTGAAAAAAGTCTACAAAATAGACGAATACTTTGTGAACATTCGCCTGGGCTGGCTCTATTACTTGGCCAAAAACAATGCCGAATCACTCAAGTATTATCGAATTGCCATCAAGCTGAAACCAAACTCAATCGAAGCCAAATTTGGCTGTGTCAAGCCTTTGAGTGCCTTGGAATTATGGGATTCGGTCAAGGAACAGTATTTGGAGATCCTACGCATCGATCCCAACAACACCCGTGCCAGTTATTGGTTGGGCGTCATATACTACAACCGTAAAGAATATGCCAAGTCGGAAAAGTTGTTTGCCAAAGTTTACAGTTTGTATCCCTTGGACTACGATTCGGTCATCATGCAAGCCTGGACCAAATACAGACTTGGAAAGAAGGCAGAAGCCAAAGCCTTGTTCAGCCTTGCTTTAACCTTGACTCCCAACGACAAAGATGCCTTATCGGGTCTGAAACTGGTTCAGTGAGCCTTTGTCTTCTTCAGGTAGATGTACCAGTAAACACAACCTACAAGGAGCGCACCGCCCACAATATTGCCCAACGTGGCCGGTATCAAGTTCTTAACAATGAAATCGATCCAACTGATGTCCGCGCCCGTGTACATGGCAGCGGGAATGAAGAACATGTTGGCGATGCTGTGCTCGTAGCCCAGCGTAACGAAAATCATGACCGGAATCCAAGTGCCAATGGCCTTGCCCGTGATGTCCTTGGCTGCAAAACCCATCCAAGTGCCCAAACAAACCAGCCAGTTGGCACCAATGCCTTTGACGAAAACCGTCCAGAAATCGTGGCTCAACTTGCCCTCAGCCAAGTGGTGGAGGTAATCTTTCCAAGGTGACACACCGATGATGTCCGTTTGGTAGGTCATGAACCAAGCCACAAACTGTGCACCTATAAAATTCATCACATAAGAAATCAGCCAAATTTTCAAGATCATCGTCCATTTGATCTGCTTGTCCAGCCATGGTAGCACAATGCCCGTGCAGTCGCTGGTGAACAAGTCTGCACCGGCTACGGAAACCATGATCAGTCCAACAGGGAACAAAGCGCCAGCCATGAGTTTGACCAGCCCGGGATTGCTGGCCATAACGCCTGGCATACCGCCTGCCACCATCACGGTAAGCAAACCGCCAAATGCGATGAAGCAGCCGCCCAGAAAAGCCAGCAGTGAAAATCGAACAACAGATAGTTTTGTTTTGTACAGCCCGTTCTGCAAGAATTCGGCCGCAATTTCTTTGGGAGAATTGTAGTTCATCGTTACCTTTTAAAAACCGGGCGCAAAGATACTACTTTTTCGTAGGGTACAAAACCTGGATGTTAAAGCTGCTTCCAGTTTTAAGGATGACCAACTCTTGTGTGGAGGCGTTGTATTTCCATTTGTCCGCATTCAGCACCTTGGAAGGCTTCTTCTCAACGTTCTGAATCAAAAAGGCATAGGGTAGGCTGGTTTTGCCTTCCACCAAAACATTTCCGTCGTAGGCCATGTGAATTTGCTCGTAAGCGATGCCGTCACCCAAAGGTCTGTAGTATTGATAATCGGACTTGCCTTCGCCAGAAACGATGTAAACCGCTTGTTTGCCCTTTAATTTGGCGTCACCGATACCTGAGTAACTGTTCGTGATGTTCATTGGAACAATGGCACCCGCTTTGATGAACAACGGAAATTCGTTGAGCGGATACGTATCACCAATCTCTGTTCCGCCCTTGCACATCGTTTTGGACCAGAAATCCATCCACAAACCTTCTGGCAGCTTGAAACTTACCTCGTCGTTTTCGGAAGTGATGGCTTTGGTAAAGAGGTAATCCCCGACCGTATGGCTTTCGTCCACGTAAGAAGTATTGCGCAGTAGCGAACCACCATTTTTATGTACCTGAACCACTGTGCTGAACAAATAGGGAATCAGCTCCGTATGCAACCAAACGGCCTGTTGATAGCAATCCACCGCTTCTTTACCGTGATACCACGGCAAATGGTTGGTAAATGCACCGTTCTCGCCGCCATTGACCATCGAAGCCGTCATCGCCCCGAACTGGGCGTAGCGAATCAATTCCTTTTTGTTGGAACGCTTCTTGAAAAATCCACCTACTTCGCATCCAGGTGCTCCGTATCCAAGCTCGGCACTTTTGTAGATGTTGTTTATCTGCAGTTTTAAGCCAGCCCAGTCACCCGAGAAGTCACCGCACCAGCCTAGACTCAATTGTTCCACAGAAGCCTCCACACCGCCTTGATGCGAGAAAGGACGACCTAAAATGGCGCCTTCAGCCTTCTTTTTGGTGATGTATTGAAACATGCTGTTGTAATAATAAGGCCTGAAATCGACGTTGGACATCGAGCCAATGGACGTCTGAACCGTATCCCCGAAATAGATTTCGCCCTGGTCCACTTTGAAGCCATATACACCGTCGACCACCACTTTATCCAGCTTTGCGTTCCACCATTTCACGGCTTCCTTGTTGGTAAAATCCAGGTGCAGACCGTCGCCTTTCCACCATTTTGATGTTTTGCCATTATTGATCACATATTTTTTGGCAATAGCCTCGTCAAAATAAGGGTTCATTGGAACAGGAACATCCGCTCCAGTGTTATTGATGCAACCCGTCAGCCATAAAATGACCTTGACGTTTTGCTTTTTTAAGCTTCCGATCATTTCTGAAGGTTTAGGATAGCGTTTCGTATCCCAGTTGAAGTCGTTGTAAGAAGTGGACCAAGGACTGTCAATAATGATGGAGCCTACAGGCATCTGATGCGCCAAATACTCCTTCACCAGTTGTTGTGATGAAGCTTGGTTGTTGGCACTATCCTCCCAAACGATGTGTTCGAACGCCCAACGGGGGGTGATGGGCGGAAATTTCTTGGCTTGAGCCAGCATGGAAATGCTTAGGCAGCATACACTTAGCGTGAATAGTAGTTTCTTCATGATGCGGTAGAATTTACCGCAATATACTAATATTCTTGTGGCATTTGCAAAACTTCTTCGTAAGTAAATACAGGTCCGTCCTTGCAAACATACGTTTTTCCCACCGTGCAGTGCCCACATTTTCCTACACCGCATTTCATCCGATTCTCCAACGTGGTGAATATCTTATCGTTGGCAAATCCGCATTTGGCCAATATCGGCATGGACATCTTGATGAGAATCGGAGGCCCGGCCACAATGGCAATGGCATTCGTGCTGGAAGGCAAGTTTTGTTCGAGGATGGTCGGAACGAAACCGACGTTGTCCTTCCAATCTTTGGTTTCACCACCTGGATCGACCGTCAGGAACAAATCCACGTCGTCACGCTGCTTCCAATTCTCCAATTCTTCCTTGTAAACGAGGTCGGCCACCGTACGGGCACCGTAATAAATGGATACTTTGCCGAACTTTTCGCGTTGGTCCAGCACGTTCCAGATGACACAGCGCAACGGTGGCAGGCCGATGCCGCCAGTAATGAACACGATGTCCTTGCCATACCATTCTTCCAAGGGAAAGGGTTTACCAAACGGACCACGCAAGCCGATGATGTCGTTGATCTCGCAGTTGGCCAATGCTTTGGTCACCCGGCCCGAACTGCGGAAGGTGCATTCGATGTAGCCTTCACGAGTAGGAGAGGAGGCAATGCAAAACGTGCTTTCTCCTTCGCCGAACACGCCGTATTCGGCAAACTGCCCAGCCTTGAAGGTAAAACTCACGGAAGGATCTGTGAATTCCAGCTTGTACGTGCGAACCAACGGCGCTTCGTCTACGATGTCGACAATGCGGACCTGATAGGGTATGTATTGATTGGTGTCCATTATTTTGTGACGCTCAGAATGTTTTCAAAAATGTTCAAATGCGAAGGACAAACGCGGATGCATCGACCGCAACCGACGCAACTCACCACGCCCAAGTTTTCCACCGAATACTTGAATTTGTGCATCAGACGTTGACGGCGACGTTCGGTTTGATTGGTTCTTGGATTGTGCCCGGAAGAATGCTTGGTGAACTGGCTCAAGCCGCAAGCATCCCAACAACGCACCCTTTTTCCATGGTCTTGCGTGCCCTCGTCCTGGATGTCAAAGCAGGTGCAAGTAGGGCAAGCGAAGGCGCAGGCACCGCAACTGTAACAACCCATCGAGGCGTGTTTCCACTCCGCACTGGCATAGGCGTTCTGAATTCTATCCTTGACTTCGTCCATCGAAAAGTGGGTGACAGGCTTGGCAAGAAAGGCTTCTTTACTTAAAGTATCGGTCGAAGTAAATAAGGATGAATTGCTGCTTATCAAATTATTACCTTTTTCAGTAATCACCTCAACATAGAATTTTTCGGACATCGCTGTGAGCAGTAGGTCACTCCCTTTGGTGTCACCCGGATGGGAATCCACCGAGGTGCAAAAGCAACTTTCATCGCAAGCGCTGCAGCTGATGGTCACGAGTGTTGTCTTATCGTATCGAGCCTTGAAATAGGCATCCGGATTTTCTTCCAGGAAGAATTTGTTCAAATAATCAAAACCTGCCGCATCGCAAGGACGCAAGCCCCAGATTACCGTTTCAGGAATTCGGTCCAGACCATCGCTGATGTCGACGCCCCCTTCTTCGTTGTGCCGGTAGGTAAACAATTCCTCCACTTTGGGGAAAACAACTTCCTTGGCCGAAAACGTCGTTTGGATGTAATCTGTCGCTACTTCCTTAAAAGACTGCACCGGTTTGAAAAAAACCTTGCCGCTCTGCTTCAGCACAGGAGCGACCACCACTTTTCCGGCTTTCAAGATGCCTTCAAAGAAAACCGCCAAATCAGAGGTCGAAATTAGTTTCTGTTCCATAATGCCTTATTTGATAAAGTTTTCCTTGTCGCCCGGTTTGAAGGCATTCAAGGCATACCCGCCTTTGAGCGAGAATCCTGTTTTTCCCCCGAATTCCAGTTCAATTTCCTGATTCATCTGAGCCGTCAGCAAGTGCACCGGAATGCCTGCAGGGCAGATGCGACCGCATTCCCCACAATTGATGCAGCGGCCCCCCAAGTGCATGGCACGCATGGTGTGGTACTCAAAATTACCGGAAGTATTGGCCGAAGTCTTGATCCATTGCGGTTGGTTGCATTCCGTCGTGCATACCGTGCAATAGCACATTGGGCAAACGGCGCGGCAAGCGTAACATTTCACACATTCAGACAGCTGGTCTTTCCAGAAGGCCCAACGTTCCTCGCGACTCATGGCGTTCAGCCTGTCCAGCATTTCCTGGTCTTCCGGCCTACAAGTCGGGAAATTAGCCTGCACATACGCTTCCAATTCCTCGGCTGAACCCAATACGACGAGTTCCCCGGCTGTATTTACGGTCAGATAGGTGAGTGTCAGCGACCACAACTGGTTTTCCGATAGCAACTGCAGCACCGATCTCAACGTAGCCACATTGGTCACCAAACCGATCTTAACAGCATCCTTCACTTCCTTCTTATGCAGGTAGACCGACAAATTATTCTTACAATTCTCATTGAAAATCAGAATGCTGGCACCAGCAGCCGTTTCAATGAAGCAAGGGACTGGGCGTTTGCCCGTATCCTCGCAGAAACCGATCATCAGGTTGACGGTTCCGTTTTCGAGCAGCTCAGCGGCTTTGTTCTGCAATTCCTTCATGATCCAATTGATTGAACTGTGTAAAATCCAGATTCTTATAGTCGGTAAACGGACCCAGCGCACGGACACTTTCCGTCGTTTCGTTCACCAAATCAGCCCATTTTTTTCCTTCAGCGGCCGAAACCCATGAAAAAGTGATGCGCTCCGTCGGAAAGCCCATGAAATCGAGCATCGACTTGAAAACCATCCAACGGCGACGGGCATGGAAATTTCCGGAAGTATAGTGGCAATCGTTCGGATGGCAACCCGAAACGATGATGCCGTCTGCTCCACTCTGGAAAGCCTTGATAAGCAGCATGAAATCAATGCGACCCGTACACGGGAAGCGGATGATTCTAACGTTGGTGGCATATTTGGTCCGGGAAGTCCCGGCCAGGTCGGCGCCGGCGTACGTACACCAGTTGCAGACGAATGCGACTATTTTTGGTTCAAACGTTTCAGACATAGGAATAATTAAAATGGTTCGTTTAATAAACCCATCACCTCCGCCAACATCTGCTGGTTCGAAAAGCCCTGCAAGTCGATGGATTTGTTTCGACACATCGCCACACAAGTGCCACAGCCCTGGCATAGCCCAGCGTTCACCTTGGCGGCATTCATCAGCAAGTTTCCTGCACGGTCGCGAATTTCCTCCCGTTCAATAGCCTGATAGGGGCAGACTTCCTGACAAAGGAAACAACCCGTGCACGTCGTGAATACAGGCGCAGCAGACCGATTTACCGTAGCCACCACCGGTTCACGCGTCAATTCGCTACCAGAGAACAGAATGATGGTCTTTGCCGCTGCCGCAGAAGCCTGAGCCACTGTTTCCGGGATATCCTTGGCCGATTGGCAAGCACCGGCCAACGTGATGCCGGCCGTATTGGTTTCCACCGGTTTGAGTTTGGGGTGTGCCTCAGCAAAAAACTTGTGCTTGTCGTAGCTGATGTGCAGTTTCTGTGCAACCGATTCCGCATCCTCATTGGCAACGACAGCCGTGGCGAGCACCACCAGGTCAGCCTCGATGGTTACTGGCTTTGCGCCCAACAACGTATCCACACCGACCACCATCAATTTGCCGTTTTTCTCATAGATTTTGGATACGCGGCCGCGAATATAGTTCACATCGTCATCTTCAATAGCTCTTCGCACAAACTCGTCGTAGCTCTTGCCGGCTGAACGGATGTCCATGTAGAAAACATGCGCCTTGCCGTGATGGTTCTTATGTTTGTACAGCATCGCATGCTTGGCCGTGTACATACAGCATATTTTCGAGCAATATTCAATGCCTTTGGCCTTGTCACGGGAACCCGCACATGCCAAAAACACCACCGTTTCTGGCTCCTTGCCATCCGATGGTCGACGGATCTCACCGCCTGTCGGTCCGGAGGCCGAAGCCAACCGTTCAAACTGCAAGCCGTCAATGATGTCGGGATGTTTGCCGTAACCGTATTCGGGAAAGAAGTCGCTGTGCTTGATGTCGAAACCGGTGGCAGTCACGATGGCACCCACTTTGACGTTGAGAATCTCGTCCTGAACCGTATAATCGATGGCACCTGTCGGGCAGATCTTGGCACAAAGGCCGCACTTGCCACCCTTGGTAAACCACGTGCAGTTGGCACGATCAATCACCGGCTTGTTGGGCACCGCCTGCGGGAACGGCGTATAGATAGCAGTGCGGAAACTCATTCCGGCGTTGAATTCGTCGGGTATTTTTTTGGAAGGACATTTCTGCCAGCAAGAACCGCAGCCCGTACATTTCGCAAAGTCCACGCTTTTGGCTTTCAGCCTGATGTTTACATCGAAGTTTCCAATGAAACCGGTCACATCCTCCACGACAGCAAACGTATGCAAGGTAATGTTGGGATGTTGCGCCACTTCCACCATGCGCGGTGTCAGAATGCACTGCGAGCAGTCCAGGGTGGGGAAAGTCTCCGAAAGCTGCGACATGTGCCCGCCGATGGAAGGCGTTTTTTCCACCATAATGACTTGATGTCCAGCGTTTGCGATATCCAATGCCGCCTGAATTCCGGCAATCCCACCACCAATTACCAACGCTGTCTTCGTGATGGGCACCTTGATGGGGTAGAGGGCCGTATCGTTCTTCACCTTTTCCACCATGGTCCTCACAATGTCCAAGGCCTTTTGCGTGGTTTCGTCCGACTTCGGATGTACCCAGCTGCAATGCTCGCGAATGTTGGCCATCTCGCAGAAATACGGATTGATACCCGCTTTTTCAGCTGCCTTCCGGAAAGTCCCTTCGTGCATGCGCGGCGAGCAGGCTCCGACCACGATTCCAGTAAGCTTGTGCTCCTTGATGGCATCCACAATTAAGGTCTGCCCAGGATCCGAACACATGTATTTATAGTCCACACTGTACGCCACGCCCGAAAGCTTGCCGGCCAGCTTGGCCACTTTTTCCACATCAACCGTGGCAGAGATGTTCTCGCCACAATGACAAATAAAAACGCCTATTCTTGCCATAGTTAAACTTCTTTGCGGCCGACACAGGAAACAACCTTGTCGGTGGATACGAAATGACGGTTCAAACCAAGTTTATCGGCTGAAATGCCCATGCTCAGGCCCAAAGCCTGGGTGACGAACATTACCGGAATATCGGAACCTTGATCCATTTGTTTGTTGATCTCCTTGCGACGCAAGTCCAGATTCATCTGGCACATCGGGCATGCCACCACGATGGTTTCGGCCCCGCGAGAAACCGCGTCCTCCACAATTTTGGCCGAAAGCTTGGCAACAATGTCCGTGCGTGAAACGGAAAGCCCTGCACCGCAGCATTCGGTCTTGAATGCCCAGTCAATGGGTTCTGCACCAGCTTTTTCCATCACCGCTTCCATTTCCATGGGGTCTTCCGGACGTTCCAAACGAGTCAAGTCCTTGGGTCTGGAAAGCAAGCAACCGTAGTAGCAAGCGGTCTTGTGATTCAGCTTGTTGACAATGTGTTGGTCGGCAACCGGAAAAATATGCTCTTGGAGGAATTCAAACACGGTGAGTATGCGGGCGCTGCCTTGAACAGGCATTTCCAGATAGTCCGAAATCTTGGTCTTCATCGCCTCGCTGGAAACCAATTCCTGCTGCGCCGTAGCCAATCGGCTGAAACAAGCGGCGCAAGGCACCAGAATCTGCTCCAAACCTTGTTTTTCAGCCAAAGCCAGCGTGCGGGCAGGCAATGCCACCGACAAATCGTGGTTCAGAGAGTGTGCCGCGGATGCACCGCAACAGTTCCAATCGTTGATTTCCTCCAACACGATGCCGCATTTCTCGGCCACGGCGAACAAGGATTCGCTGTATTCTCTACCCGAACCCTGCAGGGAACAGCCAGGGTAATAACCTACTCTCATCCCGTTATTTTTTTAAACAGTTTCTTAATTTCCGAAGGGTTCTGCACATGATGCGGAATCAGACCAAGCTTACCCTTGAAAAGCATGGAAGGTGCGTTCTGCAAATCTTGAAACAAGTTCAGCGAGTGCAGTTTATAATCGATGGTGAGGCCCAATTCATTCAGCTTGCCGTTTCGTTCCACTTCCCCCAAAAAGGCCTTGTGAAATTTGAGTATGTTCTTTGCTTTCGGGTTCACCAAATTCCGTCGAATGGATTCCTGTCGGAGGAAGTCCATGACCTGAGGCAGTTTAACCTCCTGAGGGCAGCGTGAATAGCAGGTGTCGCAGGCCAGACACAGCCAAATGCTGGTTGATGCGAGTATTTCGTTTTCGTAGCCGGAGTATTCCGCTTGCAACATGCGCAGAATCTGATTGGGCATCAGGTCCATCTCTTCGTTAAGGGGGCAACCGGCCGTGCATTTGCCACATTGGTAGCAGGATTGTATCTCAACGCCCACCGCGTGCTCCACCTGTTGTTTCAGGGATAAAGGCCCCGAATGTATTGCTGTGCTTTCCATACTAAAAACGAATTTACCGATTTATGAAATCGGATGCGAATATAGTGCTTTTTGACAAGTCCACTTAGCAAAATGAGCTTTTTTTAATGGGAAAAGTGATTTTTTTTGCGCATATTCCTTCCAAATGTGTAATTATGCTAAATAGGCCTACATGAATGCAAATATTGCATAAAAATTCGCAAACCCATACAAAAAAACCGTCCCTAAAGACGGCTTTTATAATCAATCTTCTGACTCAAGATCCACCACAGGCACATGCCTGCGAAACGCCTCATTAAACGAAATCAACGTTTCCGTCCTCGACAATCCCAGCGGCTGCAGCTTCTCATGAATGATGCTCAGCAAATGCTTGTTGTTTTTCGCATAGATCTTGATGAACATGTCGTACTGACCTGTCGTGAAATGGCATTCCACCACTTCCGGAATTTTCAGCAATTCCGCCAAGACGTGTTTGAACTGACCCGGATCTTTCAAAAAAATACCCAGGAAGGCACACGTTTGATATCCAATTTTGTTGGCATCGATAACGAATTCAGAACCCTTGATGATGCCTAGGTTGTGAAGTTTCTGAATGCGCTGATGAATGGCTGCGCCGGATACGTTGCATTCGCGAGCTACCTCCAGAAAAGGCACCCGTGCATCCTCAGCAATCATTTTCAGAATTTTCTCATCCAGCTTGTCCAGTTGGTGATGTCCCATGTTAACGAATCGAATTAAGGTTGTTTCTTTTTAAATACTAGTGACGTACGCGAAGGAATGTACAATTTCAGCCATTCCAGATCGGTATTTTTTTCCAAACCCTTTTGGGTGAGGTGTTCCATTTTCTCATTAATGTGCCCGTACCCGCCAAATTTCACATTGTCCGAATTCAGCACAATCTGATAACTGCCTTTTTCCACCAACATCCCGTAACCGGTATACGATTTATAAGGATGCAAGTTGGTTATAAACAGCAAGTCGCCACGCTGGTAAGCCAACACCTGATCGTCGTTGTTGATGCACCGTTCTATGGGACGTTCCTGCATTTGTTTCTTGTTTTTTGAAATCAGCTTCATCAGCTCCTGGTCAAACAGCCCCAAATATTGATATTTCAGGTGCGGATTATCGGCCAAACTCCACTGACGACGGGCATATTTATGCGACCAGCCATTTCCTTCCCGGGGGAAATCAATCCATTCAGGGTGGCCGAACTCATTACCCATGAAATTCAAATAACCACCATTGATGGTGCTGGCTGTCAAAAAGCGGATGACTTTGTGCAATGCCATGCCCCGTTCCACGGTGGCTTTGGGATCCTCCTTCATCATGTGCCAATACATATCGGCATCAATAAGCCGGAATACCAGTGTTTTGTCGCCTACCAAAGCTTGGTCGTGACTTTCGGCATAACTTATGGTTTTTTCGTCTTCGCGACGGTTAGTCAATTCCCACCAGATCGTAGCGGGCTTCCAGTTTTCGTCCTTCGACTCCTTGATCAGTTTGATCCAGAAATCGGGAACGCCCATGGCCAACCGATAGTCGAACCCGACACCACCATTCTTGAACGGTACGGCCAAACCTGGCATCCCGCTCACGTCCTCAGCAATCGTCACCGCTTTCGGATTGATCTCGTGAATCAGCTTGTTTGCAAGCGTCAGGTAGCAAATGGCATCTCCGTTTGAATTGGGGCTGTAATAGCCGTCGTAATGACCGAATGAATCGCCGATGCCGTGGCTCTTGTACAGCATGGAAGTGACGCCGTCAAATCGGAAACCGTCAAACTGAAATTCCTTGATCCAGTACTGGCAATTGGAAAGCAGAAAATGAACGACTTCGTTCTTATTGTAGTTGAAACACAGCGAATCCCAGGCAGGATGCTCGCCGTCAAAATAGAGGTCGCGGGTTCCGTCCAGTTCACCCAAGCCTTCGATGGTATTTTTTACGGCATGGGAGTGAACCAAATCCATGATTACCGTCAAACCCAGCGAATGCGCTTCGTCAATAAGTTCCTTCAGCTCTTCAGGCGTACCAAAACGAGAGGAGGGAGCAAAAAATCCAGATACGTGATAGCCGAAGGAACCGTAATACGGATGTTCCTGGATGGCCATGATTTGCAGCGCATTGTAACCAGCCTTGACCACTTTGGGCAATATATTCCGGCGGAATTCGTCGTAGGTGCCCACGCGCTCTTCTTCAACCCCCATGCCGATGTGGCATTCGTAGATCAAAATCGGCCCTGTTTTCGGTTTGAAACCGGTATTCTTAAACACGTAAGGTTTTGGATCCCAAACCTGTGCGCTGAAAAGTTTAGTAGCATGATCTTGAACGACCCGGTTTGCCCATGCTGGAATGCGTTCACCGGATCCACCCATCCATTCCACCACCATTTTGTACAATTGGCCGTGTTTCAACGTTTCAGCCGGAATAAGTATTTCCCAGATACCGTTGTCCAACCTTTCGAGCCAGAAACCATCTTGTTTGCTCCAACCGTTGAAATCACCAATCAAGCAGATCGCCGTGGCGTTGGGTGCCCATTCCCGAAAACTCCATCCAGTGGATGTTTTCTGAAGGCCAAAATAATGGTAGCCGTTGGCGAACTCGGACAAAGGCGCACCCCCGGTCAATTTCGCTTCCCGTTCAACAGCATAGCTGAAGCGACCATTGATGGCCTCGCTGTAGGGTTCCAGCCAAGGATCGTCCTTGATGAGTTGGAGGGTCATACGATTTTAGATTTAGACCAAAACCTTAAAGACTGCTTTCTTGATGGGACCGTTTCCAATACCGGGAGCATGACCGTCTTCGGGAAAGAAGATCGCGAATTCACCAGGATGCACCGTAACGAGCGTGCTCGGTTTAGTGGTGAAAAATTGCAGGTCTTTTTCCGTATTGTAGGGATCGATGGCGTCCGTGCAATGTTCGATGGCAGCCCAGCCCATGGTTTCCACACCAGAAATCACCACTTGAATGTCGATGTATTTGACATGTGACTCCATTTTAGCGGCTTCAACCATCTTTCCATCAATTTCCATGACAGAAACAAACAATTTGTCACCATCTATGATGGTCTTTCCAATTTCCATTTTTGACAGGTCGTTTTTCTGAACGAAATCGAAAGCCTGTTTGAAAAGTGGGTTGAGCTTCAGTACGGAAGCAGCGTTTTTGAGTGAATCGAGGATCATCTTCAGGATGTTTTGAATTGTTACTTATTAAGGCGAAAAATAGTGCAATAGTAACTTTTTTCGACCTTGTCCAGTATACAAATATAGATTATAATTGGGAATAAAACTCAAAAAGTCGTAAGTTTGTAAGAACTGTAACCCATTTTTTTTAGTATGCCCCATCTTCCTTCCTTAATATTCGATTTGGCCCTCATTCTTGTTTCGGCAGGCATCATGACCTTGCTGTTCAAAGCACTCAAACAGCCGTTGGTATTGGGTTACATTGTGGCTGGCATTCTTGCAGGACCGCATCTTAAATTACTTCCTGTTCACATCACCGACACGGCCAACGTTCAAACCTGGGCCGACATCGGTGTTATCTTCCTACTTTTCGCCTTGGGGCTCGAATTCAGTTTTAAAAAACTGCTGACCGTAGGCAAAACAGCCTTGGTCACCGCTTCCGTCGCCGTAGGTGGAATGATGCTTTCCGGCTTTCTGGTCGGTCACTTTCTGGGTTGGACCAACATCAATTGCCTGTTTCTGGGCAGCATGCTGGCCATTTCCTCCACCACCATCATCATCAAAGCCTTCAACGACTTGGGAATGACAGACCGGCCCTGTGCCCCTCAGGTTTTTGGCGTCCTAATCGTACAAGACTTGGTGGCCGTCATCCTGATGGTGATGCTTTCCACCATTTCCGTCAGTAAAGTATTCGATGGAGGCGAAATGTTGGTGAGCATCTCCAGGTTGGTCTTTTTTCTGGCCCTCTGGTTCATCTTCGGCATCTTCCTGATACCCACCTTATTAAAGAAATCGCGCAAGCTCATGAACGAGGAAACCCTGCTCATCGTTTCTCTCGGTTTGTGCTTGGTCATGGTGGTCGTGGCTGTCAAATCCGGTTTCTCAGCAGCTTTGGGTGCCTTTATCATGGGTTCGGTATTGGCTGAAACCAGCGATGTGAAACGCATCGAAAAGCTGATGGAACCGCTCAAAAACCTTTTTGGAGCCATCTTCTTTGTTTCTGTCGGCATGATGGTCCAACCCGATATCCTGATTCAATATGCAGGCCCTATCGGTATTTTAGTATTGACCGTGATTCTGGGGCAAGTAATCTTCTCCACCACCGGCTTCCTACTTTCAGGACAAAGCCTGCAGATGGCCATGCAGTCCGGGTTCAGCCTGGCACAAATCGGCGAATTCGCATTCATCATCGCTGCCCTCGGTTTGAGCCTCGGCGTTACGGACTCCTATCTTTATCCCGTGGTCATCGCTGTTTCCGTCATCACCACGTTCACCACACCGTATATGATCAAAGTGGCGCAACCAGCCTATCAATTCCTGCATCGCCACCTGCCCCAAAAATGGGTCTACCGCCTCAGTCAACCTCGGGGAATTAAAGACCGCAGCACCAGCCAAAAAGCTTGGGGCTATTTTCTCAAGAACTTTCTGGCCTATACCGTTATCCTTTCGACGGTTCTGGTTGCCATTTTGCTATTGTCCCTGTTGTATTTGCATCCTTTCCTGCTGAAACATCTGTCCGACGGACTTGCTTCCATGTTGTCCTTCCTCATCACTCTGACCTCCATGGCACCCTTCTTGCGTGCCATGATGTACACCAACGGCAATTCCTCCAGCACCATGGTCAACCTTTCCATGGAAAAGGTCTCCAACCAACGCATCCTTTTGATGCTTTCCGGATTTCGGATTTTCACCGTTTTCGTGACATTGCTGTTTGTAACCAACGCCTACTTCCACATACCTTGGATGGTAAACATCGCCTCGACCATCGTCATTCTCATTCTCATCATCCGCTCCAAATGGCTGCTACGCCATTTCTGGCGACTGGAGTCCCGCTTCCTCATCAACCTGAACGAACGCCAAATGGAGAAGAATCTTCTCAAAATCGAAGCGAATCAAGGTGTGATGCATCTCAGCGACATGCACAACAACCACTGGCTTGATTACAAGCTTTTTACTTGCGCCCTACGTTTGAGATCGGGTAGTCCCTTCGTCGGGCAACGCATCCGCGACCTCAGCATCCGCGCATTTTACAACGTCATGGTGATTCGTGTGAGAACCAAAGATTGGAAGTACATCAATATACCCGATGGTGATTATGTGTTGCAACCAGGTGATACCCTGCGTCTGGCCGGAAAGCGCAGCTCGCTTCGCAAATTGCAGGAGGACGAATTGTTGACGCTCGAATTCGTGGACCATTCCTTCATGACCTTGCATGGATTTTCCAGGCTTGAATTCAACCGGAAAGAACAAAAGGAACGAATCCTCTGCGCTGGCATCCCATTGACCGAAAAATCCCCGCTAAGCGGACTGAACCTCATCGAGTCAAAGCTTGGTTCCAAGGCAAAATGCTTGATTGTCGGCCTTGAACGGGACGGCAAACAAATCGTGAACCCGGAAGCCAGGTTGGTTTTGGAAGTCGGTGATGTGGTATGGGTGGTAGGAGAGGAAAAGCCTGTTTCAAGGCTTATCGAAAGCAACGTCTACAGCATTTAATTATTGAACCGTAAAGTTCAGACCGGTCAATTGTTCCAGTTTGTACTTAAAGTCAATGCCCAAATCGGTGGTAAAGACATTCGGGCTGTGGATGATGATGTTTTCAGAAACGTAGGAAGCCATTTGAAGAAGAATGAGGGCGTTTTCTTTCAGATTGTCCGCATTGAGGATCATGTTGCTGAATACAATCGATCCAGGTTCGGTCGAAACAAAAAGGTGTAAATTGGTAATTGACTTACCGTCCAAAGCCGTAGCAATTTGATTTGCCGGATTCACCTGATTGTCTTGAACCATGTAAGTTTGTTGGCTGTAATAACGTGCTTTTGCCTGTTTGACGTTCAGATACGTATCGTCAATGACGGCAAAGTTCTGACTAAAAATCCCTGTGCATACAAGCAGCAATACAATCAAAAAAGATAGCTTTTTCATAATCCTGCGTTGTTTGTTTAATAGCCTTTGAATCTGTAATTCCTGTATTACAAAGTAAGCTAACCAACTAAGGATCACATGTAAGGGAACGCCTACACTTCAAGTAGGGGGATGGCAGAAAAAGAAGAGCCCATATCCGAAGATACAGGCTCTAAAAGGGGAAAATCCTACGAACTTTCTACTACAAATCCGTAATGGGTTTATGCTGTGGAACCAGCCATTTCATGATGGCCCATGCAATCAAGTAGGCAAAAGCACACAAGGAGAACATGATTCCATAGGCTTCTGTATTGCTAAGCGTTGCACTTCCATCGAGCGCACCAGCCAGCTTCTGAACCAAAACGCCACCCAATCCGCCTGCTGCAGCTCCAATGCCGGTAACAGTACCGACGGCTTTTTTCGGGAACATGTCCGAAACCGTGGTGAACAGATTGGCAGACCATGCTTGGTGTGCGGCACCTCCAACGCAAATCACAGCGATGGCGGCAACGATGCCATAATTTCCGGCAAACCATTGCGTGGTGAGCAACAAAACGGGAGCACAGGCAATGATCAACATCGCCGTCATACGAGCTTTGTAGGTCGCCCAGCCTTTGTTGATGAAACTCATTGGGATGGAACCGCCATAAACGGATCCGATAATGGCTACACCAAATACGACAAAGTTGGAGAACATGACGTATTCAGCCGTCGTTTCCTTATCCAAGCCAACGCAAAACTGTTGTTTCACATAGGTAGGCAACCAGAAAAGCAGGAACCACCAGATTCCGTCCGTCAGGAACTTACCGGCCACGAACGCCCATGTTTGCTTGTAGGTCAACATCTTGAACCAGGGCACTTTGGCAGCTTTTCCTGTTTCAGGATCGATGTCTGCAGTTGAAACTTCGATTGGATCACTGTGAATGTGATCGAATTCAGCTTGTTTGATAATGCCTCTTTCCAAGGCTCTTTTCGGAGTCATGTACGAAATGCCCCAGAAAATTAACCAAATGAAACCTACTAGACCTGTAATCAGGAAAGCCATCTGCCAACCATGGAAGATGCCGAGGAAAAGTGAATCATCCGACCACCACAACAAAAACAGTGGAACGATAATGGCACAAATCATAGCGCCCATGTTGGAACCGGAGTTAAAGATACCTACCGCCAAGGCACGTTCTTTTTTAGGAAACCATTCGGCAATGGTTTTGTTGGATGCAGGAAAGTTACCGGCTTCACCCATACCGAAAATGCTACGGGCAAAAATGTGTGCGGTAAGGCCCTTACCCATGAAAGCACTCAGCATTCCGGACAACGACCACAAGATCAGGGAACCTGCCAAACCGATTTTGGTACCCACCTTGTCGATGATCCATCCAGCTACCAGGGTGAATCCGGCATAAAACAAGGTAAAGGCGGAAGTCAGGTTGGCATACATTTCCGATGTCCAGCCAAAGCCTTCTTCCGAGCAAAAATAGTCTTTCAGGAACCCGATGACATTTCGGTCCATGTAGTTCACCGTGGTGGCAAACAACAACAGACTTACAATAGTCCAACGGTAATTCCCAATTTTTTGAGGTGCATTACTCATAATAGTTTATTTAAGGTTTGTTTGAAACCGGTTCAAACTCCAACGAATTTGAACCGGTGTAAAAATGATTATTTCTAACGAACAGACTGAATGATGGCCAGCGTACTGCGACAAAGATCCGCAATCTTGCTCCATTCCTTAGCGGCGATCACATCGGCAGGAAACAAGTTTGAACCCATTCCCACACACGTCACACCAGCCTTGATCCAGACAGAAAGGTTCTCTTCAGTCGGTTCAACAGCACCAGTCACCATCAGCATGGCCCAAGGCATAGGCCCTTTGACGTTCTTTACGAACGAAGGACCACCCACGTTGCCAGCCGGGAAAATCTTGCACAAGTCGCAACCAGCTTCCTGAGCGAAACCAATTTCCGAAACCGATCCGCAACCTGGGCTGTAAGGCACCAAGCGACGGTTACAAATCTTGGCCACTTCCGGATTGAAAAGCGGACCCACCACGAAATTGGCACCAAGTTGCAGGTAAAGCGCAGCCGTAGCCGGATCCACGATGGAACCGATGCCCATGATCATCTCCGGGCATTCCTTGGCAGCAAACTTGACCACTTCGGCAAAGACTTCATGAGCGAAATCGCCGCGGTTGGTAAACTCAAACGTGCGGACACCGCCGTCGTAACAAGCCTTTACTACATTTTTGGCCACTTCCGCATCCTTGTGATAGAAAACGGGTACCATGCCGGTTTTAGACATCGCTGTCAAAACCTGAATCTTATTGAATTTTGCCATTCTTTTGAATATTAACGAGATACACGACCTGAAGCGTCACCGCCCATGAGTTTTTCCACTTCTTCCACGGTTACCAAATTGAAGTCGCCGTAGATGGTGTGTTTCAGACAAGAAGCTGCCACTGCAAATTCCAGCGCTTTTTGATCGTTTGTGGTATACGTGAGCAAACCATAGATCAAACCACCCATAAAGGAGTCACCGCCACCGACACGATCCACAATGTGGGTGATGTCGTATCGTTTGGACGAATACAATTTGCCTTCGGAGTACAGAACACCCCCCCAGGTATTGTGGTTGGCATTGATGGAACCACGCAACGTGACAATCACTTTCTTAGCACGGGGGAAACGCTTCATCAGCTGTGTGCAAACGGATTCGAATGCAGCTGAGTCAACATCACCACCTGTATGCGCCACTTCAAAACCCTCAGGCTTGATTCCGAACACCATGTCGGCGTCTTCTTCGTTGCCCAGAATAATGTCACAACCCTCTACCAACGCTGGCATCACTTCCGAAGCCTTTTTACCGTATTTCCACAAGTTCTTACGGAAATTCAAATCGGTCGAAACTGTGATGCCCATTTCGTTGCAAGCCTTGATGGCTTCCAGACAAGCATCTGCCGCTCCCTGCGATAGGGCAGGCGTGATACCGGTCCAATGGAACCAGTCCGCACCTTTCAGCACTTCCTTCCAATTGATCATTCCCGGCTGAATGTCTGCGATGGCAGCATGGGCACGGTCGTAGACCACCTTGCTGGCACGTGCTACGGCACCGGTTTCTAGAAAATAAATTCCAAGACGTTCACCACCAAAAATGACGTTTCGGGTAGAAACGCCATACTTGTGCAGGTTCATCAGACAAGACTGTGCAATGTCATTTTTGGGCATACGGGTTACGAATTCAGCATCCAAGCCATAATTGGCCAATGAAACGGCTACGTTTGCCTCACCACCACCAAAAGTGGCCGTAAAGGACGATGCCTGGCTGAAACGTTCAAACCCTGGGGTTGCTAAGCGGAGCATAATTTCTCCGAAAGTGACAACTTTTTTACTCATAAGAATTGTTAAAGGTTCATTGAAAATCTATTTGCGCTGCAAAATAACACAAAAAATGTGAATATTTTTGGTAAAATTGTAACGCAAATAGGGTGGTATTTTGACAAATCCTAAAATTTGAAAAAATCCTTCGCGTTATAATAAGACACGTTTTCCACCATCTTTCCAAGGAATTCCATTTCACTCGCAGGAATTTCACCGTTCACCACATCCGTACCGATCAAGTTGCACATGATGCGACGGAAATATTCGTGACGCGGGTAGGAGAGGAAGCTTCGCGAGTCCGTAAGCATGCCTACGAAACGGCTCAACAAACCTAGCGACGAAAGCGAATTCATCTGCGCCTGCATTCCAAATTTCTGATCGAGGAACCACCAACCGGAACCGAATTGAATCTTTCCTGCCACCGAACCGTCTTGGAAATTACCAATCATGGTTGATATCAGATCGTTGTCGCGCGGATTCAAGTTATAGATGATGGTCTTGGCCAGCAAGTTGTTCGTATCCAGACGGTTCAGGAACTTGCTCATCTGTTTGGCAATGGTGAAATCGCCAATGGAGTCGAAGCCTGTATCCGGACCGAGTTTGGCAAACAAACGGCTGTTGTTGTCACGAATGGCACCGAAATGAAACTGCTGTGTCCAACCTTTCTTGCAGTCCATGATGGCGAATTCAACCATCATTGCAGACTTGAATTGAAGGATTTCCTGCTTGGTCAATTGGGTTCCGCCATAAACCTTATTGAAAATGGCGTCGATTTCAGCCTGCGTATAGTCTTCGGCATAGAATTCCTCGATACCGTGGTCGCTCAGTTTGCAACCTACGGAAGCGAAGAAATCGTGGCGAACCTGCAGTGCATCAATAACATCCGAATACTTGGAAATGGTTACTCCAGATACTTCAGACAGCTTTTCGATGTAAGCCCTGAAATTGGCTGGAACATCAACCGCCATGGCCTTGTCAGGACGCCAAGTCGGAAGAACTTTGGTTTCAAAACCTTCCTGTTTCAACGATAAATGATGTTCCAAGCTGTCGATGGGGTCATCGGTGGTGCAAAGAGCTTCTACCTTATATTTTTTGAGCAAGCCACGGGCGGAAAACTCTGGCGTACGCAGTTTGGCGGTGCATTCGTCAAAGATTTCACGGGCGGTATCGGGTCTCAGGATTTTATCAACGCCAAAAGCGGTTTTCAACTCCAGGTGGGTCCAATGATACAGCGGGTTGCGCATGGTATAGGGCACGGTGTCAGCCCATTTTTCGAACTTTTCCCAGTCGGAAGTGTCCTTGCCGGTGCAGAACCGTTCGTCAATACCGTTGGTGCGCATGGCACGCCATTTATAATGGTCACCTTCCAGCCAAATCTGACCCAAGTTGTCGAACTTACGGTCCTTTGCGATGAATTCAGGGTTCAAATGACAGTGGTAGTCAATGATGGGCAGACCAGCTGCATGTTGGTGATAAAGTTGTTGGGATACTTCATTGTCGAGCATGAAGTTCTCATCCATGAATTGTTTCATGATTCCTTTTAAAATTTGTGAATATAAAAATTATAGATTGAAAATCCGTTTGAAATGGCGTTCGTAAATGTTTTCTTCCACGCAAGCGCCAATGATGTCGGCGTATTTTTCCAACAGTGCGTAGTAAACCGGACCTTGTTCGGCGGCCAATTTATAGGATACATGAATTAGCTGACGGAAATTGACGTTGTAATCCGGATTGGATTGAATGTGTGTCAACGTATTCACGTATTTTTCACTGCTCCAAGCCTGAACTTCGGCAGGGGTAGGCAATTTGGACATGTCAATGTCGATGACATCGGCATAAGGTCCGCAAAGTTCTTCCTTGCGACCCAGTGCATCCACATAAATGCTCTTGGCAAGTTCCAACGCTTCACCACCAGCCTTAGCAAGCCCAATCACTTCTTCCAACCAAGTTGTTCCGGCTGTTTTCAGGTGCAGACCTTTGTCGTGTTTCTTAATCACTTCAGCCATAATGGGATAGATGGAGAATTTGTCGCTTCCAGAATGGATGCTCAGTTTCAGTTCTTTGGGCAAACCGAATTCCTTGACGGCATAGTCAATGACCAAAACGTCTTCTTCGAATTCTTTGGCGAATTGCTTCAAATCTCCGCGATAATCAACGCCCTTGTTGAAACGGCCGGTGAACTTAGGAGCAATAGTCTGTGCAGGTACACCCTTGTTGGCCAACATTTTAAGGATAAAGAGCATATCGATTGGTGTTTGCGGGCTTTCCACTTCGTCCATCGAAACTTCCGTAATAAAATTGCCGGCGCCTTTTTTGCTGACAAGGAATTTATAGATTTCTGCAGCCTGCGAAGTAGCAGCCAAGAATTTGCCAGCGATGTTTTCCAACACGGCTTCCGTCACGTGCATGGGATGATCCATGCCAGGAATCTGCAATTCACCCATGTATTTGGCGCAAGAGGTTACAAAGGCCCCAATTTCTTCGGGACTGCTTTCTTTGCCGATGTATGCGGCAACGTCGAGGGTAAAGAAATCCGAGCAATCCACAAAAGGTGCTACGGTGTTCATATTGATGTGGTCGGCGTCAACAAAATATTTTCCGGTGAAACCCAGTGCCTTAACAGCAGCATCGGCTTCCTGACGGACATCGGTGGGTACGGTGTGTACCAATTGGTGTTCCCGGTTGGACTTGTTCCAAACTGGGCTTATGCTCAAACCCTTTTCGTTTGCTTTCATGATAGCCCTCAGTTGTGCTTCACCCTGATGTGAAAAACGGTCACCGATACCGATACTTAATTTTTCCAGTTGCATAATTCTTCGATTTAAAGTTATTATTCGTAAAATGATTAGATGTTTTTTATTGTTCTACAAGGATAGTCATTTTTTAATTTTCCTAGAGCGGTACGATCAAACTATTTTGTGTAATAATTGGTATATTTAGTTGAAAAAATGCTACTAAGGCTGCTTTCCAACCTTCTCGAAATCCTGATAGCATCCCATAAGATGCTAATAAACAGATAATTTAGGCTGTTTGCGTGCAATTACGCTTTTTAATGACTTTTTGATCAGACTTCGACCAGTTTTTCATTTTAACGAATTGTCCTTATCTTTGTTCTCGGTTTCAGTAGGAATGCATTGATTATCAATTAGTTAACATTATTTATCAAATCAAATGGAAATTTTGAACAGAAAGACAGTTCAGGCAAAAATTCGTCCTGAACGCATCATTCAGTTCGGTGAAGGAGGCTTTTTACGTGCCTTCGTAGACTGGATCGTTTACAACATGAATGAAAAGACCGATTTCAACAGCAGCATCGTTGTTGTTCAACCCATCGAACACGGCTTGATTGACATGCTGAACACTCAGGATGGTCTTTACCACCTCAACCTGCAGGGCATCCAAAACGATCAGCCCGTGGACAGCATTCAGCTCATCGATGTCATCAGCAGGGGCCTGAATCCCTACAAGCATTTTGACGACTACCTCCAGTTGGCTGAAAATCCCGACATGCGTTTCATCGTTTCCAACACCACCGAAGCCGGTATCGCTTTCGACCCCAATTGCAAGCTCACCGACGCTCCAGCCAAATCCTATCCGGGCAAACTGACCCAGTTACTTTACCACCGTTTCAAGACCTTCAACGGCGCCGCCGACAAAGGCTTTATCATTTTCCCTTGCGAACTCATTTTCCACAACGGCCAGATGCTGAAAAAATGCATCCACAAATACATCAAACACTGGGAACTCGGAGAAGACTTCCTGAATTGGTTCGACCACTCCTGCGGCGTTTACAGCACCCTGGTAGACCGCATCGTGCCCGGTTACCCCAAAGATACCATCGATCAAATCCTGGCCAAGATCCAACTGGACGACAAGCTGGTTGTCAAGGGTGAGATCTTCCATTTATGGGTCATCGAAGCGCCTGAATCGGTTGCCAAAGAATTCCCGGCAGACAAAGCAGGTCTGAACGTTTTGTTCGTACCCAGCGAAAAACCCTACCACGAACGCAAAGTAACCATGCTCAACGGCCCCCACACCGTCATGGCACCAGTCGGTTACCTTTCCGGTCTCAACACTGTGTCCGAAATCCTTGGCCACGATGTCCTCGGCCCATTCGTCACCAAAGTGATGTTCACCGAACTGATGGAAACCCTTGATCTACCCAAGGCTGAACTCGAAAAATTCGGAAAAGCAGTCCTTGATCGTTTCCGCAACCCCTTCGTGAACCACTACGTCACCAGCATCATGCTGAACAGCTTCCCCAAATTCAAAACACGCGACCTGCCCGGTTTGAAAACCTACCTCGAACGCAAAGGCGAATTGCCCAAAGGCATCGTCCTAGGTTTGGCTGCCATGTGTACCTATTATAAAGGTGGCAAACGCGGAAAAGACGAAATCTCCCTGAACGACGAACAGCAAATCATCAACCTGTTGGCCGAACTCTGGGGCACCGAAGACACCATGACCGTAGCCGAAGGCGTACTCGATGCCGAATTCATCTGGGGCGAAGACCTGAACCTGCTTCCAGGCCTCACTCAAGCTCTGAAGGACAACCTCGACGCCATTCGCGACAACGGCATGTTGGCCACGGTAAAGAGCATTCTTTAAGCCATGGAAGCACTTTCCTTCCTTAAAATCAACCCCGCTGACAACGTCGTCGTAGTTCTTGAGGATCTTGCACTTGGTCAGGAAATCAACGTGGATGGCTTGGTCATCACCGTTTCCGAAGACATCCCTGCAGGCCACAAGCTCGCTTTGAAAGACTTTGCCGAGGGCGAACACGTCATCAAATACGGCTATCCCATCGGGCATGCCCGTTTTGCCATAGCCAAAGGCTCCTGGATCAACGAAAAGAACATCAAGACCAACCTGGATGGCGTCCTTGATTACACCTACGAACCTTCTTTGACGTATCCTTCGGTGCCCATACGCAATCTCACATTCAATGGTTTCCGCCGTGCCAATGGTGAAGTTGGTATCCGCAACGAAATTTGGATCATACCGACAGTTGGTTGCGTCAACGGCATCGTTCAGCAATTGGCTTCTTCACTTCGCATGGAAACTTTCTCCAAGGGCGTGGATGCCATCGTCCATTTCCCCCACAACTACGGTTGTTCCCAACTGGGCGACGATCATGCCAATACCCGCCAAATTCTCCTCGATATGGTGAAGCATCCCAATGCCGGTGGTGTCCTCGTCGTCGGCCTCGGTTGCGAAAACAACCAGATCAGTGTCTTCCAAGAAATGCTCGGCGATTTCGATTCCAGCCGCATCAAGTTCATGGAAACCCAAAAAGTCATGGATGAACTCGAAGAAGGTCTTTCTTTGCTTCGTGAAATCTATTCCGTCGTTTCAACGGACGAACGCGTAGACTGTTCGGTGAGCGAACTCAAGATCGGCCTAAAATGCGGCGGTTCCGACGGTTTCTCCGGCATCACTGCCAATCCGATGCTCGGCGTCTTCTCCGATTTCCTAATCGCCCAAGGCGGAACCACCATTCTAACGGAAGTCCCCGAAATGTTCGGTGCCGAAACCATCCTGATGAACCGCGCTCAAGATCGATCCGTTTTTGACAAGACCGTTTACTTGATCAACGATTTCAAGGAATACTTCATCAAAAACGAACAACCCATCTACGAAAATCCCTCCCCAGGCAACAAAGCCGGCGGTATTTCCACCCTCGAAGAAAAGTCTCTGGGCTGTACCCAAAAATGTGGTCTCTCCGTGGTACGTGATGTTCTTACCTATGGTGAACGCATTCGCACGAAAGGTCTGAACCTCCTTTCTGCTCCCGGAAACGACCTCGTCGCCGCAACCGCTTTGGGCGCTGCCGGCTGCCAGATGGTACTCTTCACCACCGGCCGCGGCACTCCCTTCGGAAGCTTCGTCCCCACCATGAAGATCTCCACCAACACCCCGCTGTTCGAAAACAAACCAGGTTGGATCGACTTCAATGCCGGCACCATCGTCCAAGGCGAATCCATGGAAGCTGCTGCTGAACGCTTCACAGCTTACTTGATTGAAGTCGCTTCTGGATTGCAGGTCAACAACGAAAAGAAAGGTTACCGCGAAATTTCGATTTTCAAAACTGGTGTAACGCTGTAAGTTTGTATCTTAGTGCCATGGAAGAATTATTCCCATTGGTAAATGAACATGGAGACCTGATTGGCAAGGCTTCGAGAAAGCTCTGTCATTCAGGCTCTTTTCTCTTGCATCCAGTGGTTCATTTGCATGTTTTCAACTCCGCTGGACAGCTTTTTTTGCAGAAGCGCTCTATGTCGAAGGATATTCAACCTGGGATGTGGGACACGTCGGTGGGGGGGCATGTTGATTATGAAGAAACCCTTGGTATTGTGGATTGGGTGCTGCCTGCCTTACAACGTGAAGCGCGCGAAGAGCTTGGAATTGTTTGTTTTGATCCTGTATTCGTTTGTCGTTATTCCTTCCGATCTAAGTACGAATGTGAGCTGGTCCACACCTTTTTAACCATTTACGACGGCCCTTTGTCAGTCGATCCAGCCGAAATATCCGAAGGCCGCTTTTGGGACCGTTCCGAAATCCTTGCCAACCTCGGCAAAGGCCTTTTTACTCCGAATTTCGAAGGCGAAATCAACCAAGTCCTGGATTTCCATTTGAAGCTCCTCGCTGCAAACAGCAGGAAATGATCACCCGATTTCCAACAACATACACTTCAAGTACTACAACCTTTAAAAAGTGATTTCATATTATCGATACCCCAAAAGCATTTAGGCCCTCTAATTGCTACTATTATAGCGATAATCTGCAGCCTTGCAGTAAGTTGGGTTTCAAATCAAAATTTTCTGGATTTCGTTTCTTGACTTACGCTTCAAGTCCTACAACCTTTAAAAAGAGATTTCATATTATCGTTACCCCAATAGCATTTAGGCCCTCTAATTGCTACTATTTTAGCGATAATCTGCAGCCTTGCAGTAAGTTGGGTTTCAAATCAAAATTTTCTGGATTTCGTTTCTTGACTTACGCTTCAAGTCCTACAACCTTTAAAAAGAGATTTCATATTATCGTTACCCCAATAGCATTTAGGCCCTCTAATTGCTACTATTTTAGCGATAATATGAAATGGGTTTAAATCTCACTGACTCGAACCTTCTTGGTCTTCAACTTCTCATTGTTCACCAAATCCAGTACCCTCGAAATCGCAGCTGTTTTGACCCCGACATACGAGCATTCCTGCTTGATCTCAATAATACCTAGATCCTCCTTTGCAAGCTTACCCTGCTTCATGAACAACCCAGCTACATCACCCTTGGAAATCTTATCCCGGCGACCACCTGTTATGTAAAGTGTTGACCATAAAGGAGCTGCAGCCACTGAAGCATTCGAAAGCTTTTCTTCAGGAATCTTACCGATAAACGAAGGCAAGTCGCCTTTTTCCCACTTCAAAACATAAGCCGTTCCGTCACTTTTCATGCGGGCGGTGCGTCCGTTGCGGTGAATGAATTCCTGTTCGCGCGGAGGTAGTTGGAAATGGATGATGAATTTCAGTTCAGGAATATCTAAGCCTCTGGCAGCCAAATCGGTAGCTATCAATAGTCTGATGGTCCCGTTTCTGAACTTGATCAGTGTGCGTTCCCTGTCAATCTGCTCCATATCGCCTGTGAAGCAACCGTGACGGATTCCACTGCGGTCCAAACCGGCACTTATGTCCTGAATGGATTCCTTGAAATTGCAAAAAACGATGCCTGGTTGAACACCCAGGTGGTTGATCAGTTGCACCAGTGTCCGACCCAGTTCTTTGGTGGGCGAAATGACGGACTTTATTTTCAGCTTGGCAATTTTTTCGTGCAGGTAATCGATGCAAATGGGGGCGGAGAGTCCTACAAAAGATGGGATTTCAGCTTCCGAAGTAGCCGATGTCAGCAACTTTTTCACACCAGAAGGCAACCCAGCCAGCACCTCTTTCATTTCATTTTCATAGCCGATTTCCAGCGACTTGTCAAACTCATCCAGCACCAACGTGTGGATGTTGGCAACGGAAAAAATCTCCCGTTTCATCAAGTCTGCCAGTCTTCCAGGCGTACCTACCAGAATCGTTGGAGCATGCTTCAAATCAATCTTGTCCTGATACCCAGCACGACCACCATAAACAGCATTTGCCTTAAAGCCTGAACCCATATTGCGGATCACATGCTCAATCTGAATGGCCAGCTCGCGCGAAGGCACCACAATCAGCACCTGCGTTTCAGTACTTTCAGGAGCAATTTTCTCCAGAATCGGCAGCAGGTAAGCCACTGTTTTTCCAGTTCCGGTTGGCGAAAGCAGAATGATATCTTTTTCGGATTTGAATGAAGCCAGAACCTCCTTTTGCATCGGGTTCAGCACTTCAATCTTCAATTTGGCGAGCATTCGAGCTCTTTGATCGGGTGTTGTAGACATGCCACAAAGGTACGATGTTTATTTACAGTTGAATAAAAAATCTTTATCTTCGACCCAATTTTAGAATCATGCTCAACCAACCTTACCCGATTCCAACCACTTCAGGCAATTTGAAAACAAACCTGATCATCGGTTCGTTCATCAGCCTTTTTTTATTGGTATTTCAACCCTTTGGCTTGAATGCCTTTCACGGACCAAACAAATACTGGTTTATTGCTGGTTATGGACTCGTCACTTTTTTGGTGCTCACCATTGATAACCTGATTATCAATGTCTTATATAAAACAAAATCAGGCAAAATTACTTGGACGGTCAAAAAACAGATCGTGATGCTTCTGCTGATTTTATTCACCATCGGTGCGGGCAATTACTTTTATTCAGCCTTAATTATAAACTTTAAGAATCCAGTCATCGGGTTTCTGGTCTTTCAATTTTTTACGACAGCTGTCGGGTTGTTGCCTATCAGCATCATCACCATTTTGAATGAAAACATGAAATGCACAGGGTTTGCGGCTTCAACTAAACCATACCAGCGAGGAAATTCCCGTTTCCCGCAATTTCATCAAGAGTCTTCGCGCCAAAATGCTGGTTTAAACACTTGAATGGAAACCTAAAGACTTGTCAACCGTCCCAAGGATCATTCCACTCGTCCCTGGCTTTGTCGTTCGTCACAAAACCAAACCATCCATCCCAACTATTTTTTTCTGCAGAAGGAACCCATTACGTTTGTCTCGTCATAAAAACGATTCACAAACCACTTAAAAACTTTTGTTATGAAAAAAACTTGGATTTTACTTATTGCAGCCGTTCTACTTATTACAGGACTGGTTCTTCAATTCACTGTTGGAAATATGTTCAGCGCTGGTGAGTTCAGTATGAATTACTTTGCGGCAGGCGATTATGCCATGGGTGTCTTTGCTTCGGGTCGATTTGCAGTCGGTATTTTCTCGGCTGGAATATTTTCCTGCGGTATTTTCTCGTTGGGTATTTTTAATTTGGCCATTTACGCCACCGGAATTTTTGCGATTGCCTATAAAAAGCGTCAGATCAAACTCGATCACTAACCTAAAAAAAGCACCCCACATTATCGTTACCATAATAGCAATTAACTAGGTGCAATTGCTATTATGGTAACGATAATATGAAATCACCTTTTATTATATGGAAAATGGCTCATTATTTAAAAAACGCAATCCTTATTGCTCAACGACACTAAATAATCGAACCCCTCAGAAAGTTCCATTACACAACCACTCAACGAATCTCACTAAGTTCCATAACACAACCACTCAACAAGCTTCACTAAGTTCCATTACACAACAAAAAAAGCGCCCCCGGAATGAACCAGGGACGCCTTAAGGATTAAAAAATGAGGCAGTTGAAGTCGTATTGCACACTACTGTGGCTTAACTACAGCAAAAACCACCAGGCGCCAGCAAAAACCGCCAAGCGCGCAGCCTTTAAAACAAACTGAACGCCAGTGTCAAACCAACAAACACGATGGAAACCATGCTCATCAGTTTGATCAAGATGTTCAGCGAAGGACCAGAAGTGTCCTTGAAAGGATCACCAACCGTATCACCCGTAACGCAAGCCTTGTGTGTATCGGAGCCTTTGCCGCCAAGGTTGCCTTCTTCGACGTATTTTTTAGCATTGTCCCAAGCACCACCAGAGTTGGCCATAAAGATGGCAAGTACGAAGCCGGAGGAAAGACCACCAAGCAACAGACCCATTACTCCAGGAACACCAAGCAGAATACCAGTTGCAATCGGAACGATGATGGCCAACATAGCAGGAACAACCATTTCTTTTTGAGCACCTCTCGTGGAGATTTCCACGCAAAGTTGGTAGTCGGGAGTACCTTCACCGGTTAAGATGCCTTTGATTTCGCGGAATTGGCGACGAACTTCATCTACCATCTTACCAGCAGCGCGGCCTACGGCCATCATGGTCATACCACAGAATAGGAAAGCCATCATGCTGCCAATGAATGCACCACTAAGAACCAGCGGATTCATCAGGTTGACGTTGAAGTAGGTCATGAAGTCTGCAAAGGAGGCTTTGGCAGTTTCCATGGTGCTACCGTCAGCAAACGTCAGTACGGTATCACCCACGCGAATCATGGCAATCTTGATTTCTTCGATGTACGAAGCAAGCAAAGCCAAAGCGGTTAGAGCAGCAGAACCGATAGCGAAGCCCTTTCCGGTTGCAGCAGTCGTATTGCCCAGGGAATCCAGTGCATCCGTACGTTTGCGAACTTCTGCACCCAAACCAGCCATTTCGGCGTTACCACCAGCATTGTCGGCGATGGGGCCGTAAGCGTCCGTAGCCAAGGTGATACCCAAAGTTGCAAGCATACCAACGGCGGAGATACCGATACCGTAGAGACCTTGACCAATGTTGGCCATGTTGCCACCAGAAGCCAGCATGTAAGCTGCAACAACACCAATTACCACCGTGATCACAGGGATGGCGGTTGACATCATACCGATACCGATACCGTTGATGATGACCGTAGCCGGACCGGTTTGACCGCTTTCAGCAATACGTTGGGTGGGTTTGTAGGAATGTGAAGTGTAATATTCCGTGGACTTACCGATGATGACACCGACCAAAAGACCAACTACCACGCAAGAAGCGATAAGCGCCCAGTTTTCAATACCAAGGAAATATAAGATGAAATAGCCTGAAATGGCGGTCAATACGGCACTTAGGTTGATACCGCGATTCAACGCGGCCATCAGCTGCTTCATGTTGGCACCTTCTTTGGTGCGAACCACGAAAATACCGATGATGGAAAGGAAAACTCCAACGGCAGCAATCAACATGGGAGCTAAAACGGCTTTCAGCTGAACGTTCCAATCGCCAGTGAAGGCATAAGCGGAAGCACCAAGGGCGGCAGTAGCAAGAACGGCACCTGCATAGGATTCGTACAAGTCGGCACCCATACCGGCCACGTCACCTACGTTGTCACCTACGTTGTCGGCGATGGTAGCAGGGTTGCGAGGATCGTCTTCGGGAATACCGGCTTCGACCTTTCCAACAAGATCAGCACCAACGTCGGCAGCTTTCGTATAGATACCACCACCGACACGGGCAAACAAAGCCTGTGTGGAAGCACCCATACCGAATGTCAACATCGTTGTGGTGATCACATTAAGCTTGTGTGTGGGATCGGCCATGTCGAAATCCGTGAAATGCTCTAAAATAAGGTACCAAGCCGAAATGTCAATCAATACCAGACCAACAACGACCAAACCCATTACGGCACCGCTACGGAAAGCAATCTGCAAGCCTTTGTTCAAGGAACCGATGGCTGCGTTTGCAGTACGGGCAGATGCATGTGTGGCGGTTTTCATACCCAAGAATCCAGCCAGCCCTGAAAAGAGACCACCGGATAAGAACGCTACCGGTACCCATGGATTCTGCATGTCAAAGCCATAGGCCATGATGGAGAAAACGGCTACCAAACATAAGAAAACGATACCAACAACTTTATACTGTTGTTTCAAATACGACATGGCACCAATTCGCACGTATTGTGCGATTTCTTTCATTTTGTCGGTGCCTTCGCTCGCTTTCATCATCTGCTTATAGAAGTAAAGCGCGAAACCAAGGGCTACAATTGCTGCAGCGGGAACAATCCAAAAAATAGGAGTAAGCATGGTTAAAGGTTTAAATAATTAATTAAGGTTTATAATAATTAGTAGAAAAATGTTCGTTTTAAGTGTTCCAAATTTTCCATGAAGTTTCAGCCTGCAAATGTAACATTTCTAGGCCATTTTTAATCTTGCAGCCGTGTTTCTCGCCATTTTTCAAGAATAATGTTTTCTCTGGGTTGTAAACAGCGTCAAAAAGTAAGTGGCCGGGGCCAAGCAGATCGTAATTGAGCGGTGGGCAGGCATTCACATTCGGGTACATGCCCAGCGGTGTGGTATTGACGATGATTCTGTAATCGTTGTAATGAGCAGCAGTCAGGTCGTCGTATGTAATCAGGCCGGGTGCAGGCGTTCTGGAGACCAGCAAGGGCTCAACACCCAATTGTTTCAACGCATAAAGGATGGCCTTTGAAGCACCGCCAGCGCCCAGCACTAAGGCTTTCAGGGAAGAACCAGAATCCGCAGTTTTCAAAGATGCACCAGATTCCAAACCTTTCAGCGAAGCGCCAACCAATTCAAAGCGAAGCTCCTCCACCAACGGCCGAATGGATTCTCTAAACCCAATCACATCCGAATTGTACCCAGTCAAAAAAGGCTTTCCACCCTCAAGCCGCTCGATCCGAATCACATTGACCGCACCAACGGCCTCTGCCTCAGGGTCCAGCACGTCGAGGTAAGCCATCACCGCCTGTTTGTAGGGGATGGTCACATTGATGCCAACTAATAAGGGTGAGGAAAGTATAAGCGAAGGAAATTCAGTAATGGAAGGGAGTGAGAAGTTGTCGTATACGGCGTCGATGCTTTCTTTACGGAACTTATCCGTAAAAAACCCTTTGGAAAAGGAGTGGGAGAGTGGATAACCCAGTAAACCGTATGCTTTCATTTCAAGGCTTTTCACTCATTATGTCATCGTAAATGCTTTGCGCGTTCGGATCCTTTTCCACCGCCGCTGCCAGATGCGTCGCCGATAGCTCCCCATCTCCAGTCTTGGCGTAGACCAACGCATAAAAAAGATCCAATCCAGGCAAATCCGGCTCCAATATTTCAGCTTCTTTATAATATTTCAAGGCCTGATCGTAATTGCCGGCATCAAAATGCAGATTGCCGATGGCAGCCTGAACATCGGCCTGAAGCGGCTCAATTTCAAGTGCACGCAGATAACTCAGCATGGCTTCCTCAGGCATTTCCAAGTTTACGAACACTTCAGCCACATACACCCAGGTTTCACTGATGTACCGATCTACCCGCAACGCCCGTTCAAACCACATCAAACTGTCGCGGAACTGCTCCTTTTCCATCAGACAAATGCCCATGCCAGTTAGCGCGTCCACATTTTTCGGATCCTTTTCAAAAGACTTCCGATAATATTCCATGGCCTTGTCAAACTCGTCGATCTTTTCCAGGCTTTCTCCAATGTACACCAGCACCGTAGGCGAAAACTCGGTAAGTTCCCCATATTCCTGATAAACAACCGCAGCCTCCTCGTATTTTTCGTTCTGAAACAACGCATGGGCTTTCTGAAGCATGGCCAGGCTGTCAGCCGGATTGATCACCAACGCATAATCGTAAGCGTCCACGGCCGAACCATAACTTTTTTCATTGAAACAGGCCTGACCCAGGTTGAACCAAGTTTCGCTGGAATAGGGGTCAATTGACAAAATTTGGTTGTAAATACGGATGGCATCCGTTGTTTGGTTCAGTTGCTCGTAATTATAAGCCATTTCGAACAGCAAATCCATGTTGGTTGGATCTTCTTCAAGCGCCTTCAGGATGAAATCCGCCGCTTCATCGTGTTCACTGGCCTGAATCAAAATGCCTGAAATGTCTAAAGCGAGATTGGATCGTTCGTACGATTCCTCCTCCATGATGTGGTGCAAAAGCAACACCGCTTCGTCCCTTCGACCTAGCTGAAGCAAGACTTCCGAACGGACCAGATTGGCCTCCGTATCGTCTTTTTCGGGCAGCCTGTCCAGGATGCGCAAAGCACGCTTCGCTTCACCGATTTCTAGGTAAAGCACCGCTTTTTTAAGTAAAAGAATGCTGCTGTTGGGATGTAGTTTCAGACCCAATTCCACCACCTCGGTAGAATCCTTGTTACGGCCTTTTTTGAGGTAAAAATCGGTGATCTCTTCCAACTCGTCCACGTCAAAATAACAGGGGCGACCTTCCGATTGGCTGCGTTCGTAACGCGCAACCAACTCTTCGGTATTGGGGTCCTTGTTATCTTGTAGCATAGATTAATTCAAGTTCCGAAAAATACGGAAAAAATCTGATTATTTGCTCATTTTGTCCGCAATTTTTCCCCAAGTATCTTTCAAGGAAACGGTACGGTTAAAAACCAACTTTTCGGGTGTGGAATCCGGGTCCAAATTGAAATATCCAATGCGTTGGAACTGAAAGTGATCCAAGTGTTTGGCATCTTTCAACAACGGTTCCACCCGAGCGTTGGTCAATACTTTCAAAGAGTCCGGGTTCAGCAATTCCATGAAATCCTTGTCTTTTTCGTCCGCCGGGTTGGGTACGCTCAACAAGCGGTCGTACAAGCGAACTTCGGCCGGCAGGCTGTGTTCAGCCGTTACGAATTGAATGGTACCCTTTACTTTGCGGTCAGAAGCCGATTGGCCCGACTTTGTCTCCGGAATGTACTCGCAAAAAACTTCGGAAATGTTTCCGTCCGAATCCTTGGCGCAACCCGTGCAGTTGACCACATAGGCATTTTTCAGCCGAACTTCACGTCCCGGGCAGAGTCTGAAATATTTGCTGGGTGCTTCTTCCATGAAATCATCGCGTTCCACAAGAATGTTTCGCGTGAAAGGCACCAAATGGCTTCCAGCAGTTTCATCCTCCGGATTGTTGATGGCTTCGTTCCACTCCACTTGTCCTTCCGGATAGTTCGTCACCGTCAATTTGATGGGGTCCAACACAGCAGCTACGCGAGGCGCAATCTTGTTCAATTGCTCGCGGATGCTGAATTCCAGCAGGCTCAAATCGATGATGCCGTCAAATTTGGTGTAACCAATCTTGTCAATGAAGCTACGAATGGCTTCTGGCGTGTAACCGCGACGACGCAGACCGCACAATGTCGGCATGCGGGGATCGTCCCAACCGGAAACCTTGTCCTCCTTGACCAATTGCAACATCTTGCGCTTGCTCATCACCATATAGGTAATGTTCAAACGGTTGAATTCAATCTGACGAGGACGGTATTCGTCGGTTTTCAATTGATCCACAAACCAATCGTACAGCGGGCGGTGCACTTCGAACTCCAGTGTGCAGAGCGAATGCGTGATGCCTTCGAAATAATCGCTTTGCCCGTGGGCATAGTCGTATAAGGGATAAACGTTCCAAGTATCACCAGTGCGGTGGTGGCTCATTTTAAGAATGCGGTACATCAGCGGGTCGCGGAAGTGCATGTTGGAATGCGCCATATCGATCTTGGCACGCAGCACACGCGTTCCTTCTTCGAATTCACCTGCCTGCATGCGGAGGAACAAATCCAAATTCTCAGTAATGCTGCGATCCCGATAAGGGCTGTTGGTGCCCGGTGAGGTAGGAGTGCCTTTCTGCGAGGCGATGACTTCGGCAGACTGGTCGTCCACATACGCCAAACCGCGCTTGATCATTTCGATGGCGAAATCGTACAATTTGCCAAAATAATCGGAAGCATAATATAAGTTGTCCCATTGGAAACCCAACCACTGGATGTCTTCCATGATGGAGTCCACGTATTCCACATCCTCCTTGACCGGATTCGTATCGTCGAAGCGTAAGTTGCAACTGCCACCGTATTGTTTGGCGATGCCGAAATCGAGGCAAATGGCCTTGGCGTGCCCAATGTGGAGGTAGCCGTTGGGTTCAGGCGGAAAACGCGTTGCTATCTTTCCTCCGTTTTTACCTTCTTTCAAATCGTTTTCGACGATTTGCTCAATAAAATGTAGCGATTTCTTGCCAGATTCTTCTGGAACGATGATCTCGAGCATAAAAATGAATAGGTGTTAAAAAAGTCTTTATATTTGTGCTTTCGCAAAAATACACAGAAATAAGGCATTATTCAAGGGTTATGCTCTAAAAACATGTTTTATAATATGTTTTTTTTTTTGGTGACTCATTAAAAAAGGTCAATCTTTGTGACCGTTAACCTAATACAATCTTTTTTACCTTTAGAACTAATACCTATTGAAAACCTATAAAAAGGGCGCTTTGTGAAAAGTGCCCTTTTTGATTGTATAGGTTTTCTTAACATTTTTAGGATATCTTTCGTTTATTCCTTTAACATTACAGCTTCAAAGCCGCCTTCAGCAGTTTGTATCCAGTGGCGCTCGCCCGCAGTTTCTGCCCCGTTTTCAACGTAATCCGATAGTTCTGTTTCTCGTACAGTTCAATCTTGGAAATGCAATCCGCATGAACGATGCACGAGCGGTGAATCCGGATAAAGCGTTCAGCCGGTAAATTCTCCTCAAAATATTTCATGGTCTGCTCCTTCAGGAATTTGCCATCCGGAGTGTGGATCATCACATAATCGCCTTCTGCCTGAAGGTAAAGAATCTCCGAAACCTGCACGAGATGGATTTTTTGGCCGGTTTTTACGGAAATGGTTTCCAAATGCTTGCTCGTAGGCATCGTTACTGGCGAACTGGAGACAACGGGCAATTCCGTGATTTCATCCTCCTGGAGTTCTTTTTCGCGCTTCCAGTCTTGATACAGGCGAACGACGCATATAAAAAGTAGCAGGCCGAAAACGGTTTTCAAAGGCAATGCTTTTGACAGTGCACTCGCTGAAGCAGGAAAAAACAGGAGCTCCAACAAATAACCGCCACCCACCCAAAGGACAAGTACCAAAACCAGCAACGCCGAATGATTCATCATGCGCTGCATGGGCTGCCCGCCAGAAAGGTCTGCGAAAAAAACAACGAACCAAAGCAGATACGCCAACAAGCCTGCCATCACGCTGAGCATTAGCCCGTCCAAAAATAACACGCCTGCAGAGACCGGCACCAGACCGAACTGGCACAAAGTCAGTGCCAATCCGGTGAGGATACAAAGGGTCAAATACAAGATTTGCCGCGGAAAATTTTGGAAGGCGGGGTGACGCATCTCAGGATTAGTCTTTGAGTTTGACTTCGCCGAAGGAGCATTTGCCCTGAATCAATAGCGAACTGCCTGAGTTCGGGTTGTAGGAAGGTGCGTAACGACGGTCCTCGAACGAACTGAAGGCCGTATCTCCCTGCATCTGCACGTTCCAATTCGAAGGTACAATGATGACGATGGTACCGAACGAACAGTTTACGTTTAGGAACGACTTGCCTTCAGCGAGCGCGGTCTTGCGCAGGTCAAGCACCACTTCACCAAATGAGCATTCCACGTTTCCGCCTTTGAAAATCGGGTCGATCACAATATTTTTATGACTGTCGAACGATGCGTTGATGTTCAGATAACCATCCTCGCTGCTCATCGTGGTATTGTTGAAATTATCGAATTTCTTTTGGAAGTTGAAACGAGTCAAGCAATGCTTACCATACTTTCTGGAAAGGATGAAGTATACGCCAGCGACCACCAGCAAGGCTGGCCAATAGAGGTGTCTGAAATTCTCGGGGATGTTCAGTGCAGGATTCACCGCTCCGATTTCAGGAATAATGTAAAAGGTGCCGATGGTGAGCAAGGTGAGCCCTGTAAACCAAGAGCAATCCAACAAGAAATACAAACCCCCGAATACCAGCCAAATGGGCCAGGAGCTAAATAAGGGTTGGTACATGGTGGGAAACAATCCGGTGTTGACAGCCAGGAATACCAAACCGACAACAATCAAGATTATGGAAAATCGGGTGCCACTGTGACGGGCCGCACGCATGCTGTGGCGTTGCATACGTTCATCGAGGCGTTGTTGGCGTCGTTCTTGACGACGTTCTTCACGAGAGAAATTTTCTGAAGCGTTCATAGCGATCGGGTTTTAAATGTTGATGCTGCAAAAGTAGCCGGCTCAAAGCTGCCTAAAAAGCCGAAATCGATGAACAAGGGTGTTTTTCCCGACGAAATGAATACTAGGCTCGGCAAATTAGGGCGCTGAACCTGCCCAAGAAGGGGAGCCTCGCACGATTCAACCTTCTTCGCTCGACTCCTCGTCCAAATACCGTTTCGAAAGGTCGTACGCATCAATCCGACGATCCCTCAGGAACGGCCACCATCGACGAACATTCTCCGACCGCGACATATCGATGTCCACGAGCAAGTTTTCTTCCTTGTTCGAAGGCGATTCCCCAAGTATCTCACCTTGTGGACCAGCCACAAAACTGTGCCCCCAAAAAGTAATGCCGTTGGAGTGCCCTGAAGGATCCGGTTCATAACCCACTCTGTTCACCGAAACCACTGGCAGTCCATTGGCCACCGCATGGGCGCGTTGCGAAACGATCCAAGCTTCCTGCTGCCGTTGCTTTTCTTCATCGGTGTCACCGCTGTCCCAACCAATCGCAGTGGGGTAGATCAAGATATCAGCCCCTTGCAAGGCCATCATGCGAGCAGCTTCCGGGTACCACTGATCCCAACAAACCAAAACGCCCAGTTTCCCAACAGAAGTCTGAATGGGCTTGAAACCCAAATCACCAGGCGTAAAGTAAAACTTCTCATAGTAGGCAGGGTCGTCCGGAATGTGCATCTTCCGATATTTTCCGGCGATGAAGCCATCCTTATCAAAAACCACTGCCGTGTTGTGATACAGACCAGCCGCCCGTTTCTCAAAAAGCGAGGTCACCAGCACAATCTGCAATTCAGCAGCCAATTCGCCGTAATGTTCTGTGTTGCGACCTGGTATCGTGTCGGCAAGGTCAAAAACATCCACGTTTTCGGTTTGGCAGAAATAGTAGCTGTCGTGCAACTCTTCCAAGACCACCAACTCGGCGCCGGCTGCTGCCAATCGGCGGATGTGAAACTCCAGCAGTCTTTTATTGTTGGCAATGTTATCGGTATTCATAGTCTGGACCAAGCCAGTGCGAAGTATTCTTCTCATATCGTATTTAACTTTAAGTTGTTGGACTGCAGCATCTCTCGAAGCAGGATGCGGTTTATTTTTCCACTTTCCGTTCGCGGCAAGCTGTCCAACGTAATGATTTGTTTGGGAAATTGGTGCGCCGGGAGGTTCTCGGCATGAAGTGTCTGCGTGAGGAGTGCATCATCCAAGATGCCTTCCACAGCCACTACAATGATTTCGCCGAATTTCTCGTCCGGCAGCGATGAAACCGCAAAAGGTAGGTCGATGAAGTCACTCAAAAATGCCTCCAGTACCTCGATTTGTACTTTGATTCCGCCCGTATTGATCACATTGTCAATTCGCCCCAGAATTCGGAAGCTGCCATCCCCACGCATTTCGGCCTGATCGTTGGTATATAATCGGTGGCTGCACACCAGCGGCGCATCGATGTTGAGGCAATGCTCTTCAGACAAGAAAACCGTGACCGAAGGCAATGGCATAAAATATTCGGAAGCCTCGGGGCCATTGATGCGGCGCAAGGCAATGTGGGAGAGGGTTTCAGCCATTCCGTACGAAGCAAAGACAGGGTTTGGAAAGGTTTTTAATTCGTTTTCCAGCTTCGGATCCACCGCACTTCCACCCACCAGCAGCACACCGATGTTTTCCAGGCGTTCCCGCTCCAAGGCTACCTGCAAGCTGTTGTAAATTTGCATCGGAACCATGGCCGCAAAACGAAATTTCAGATTCGTGTCTTTCAACGGATAGCCAGAAGGCACCACCAGATGCAGGTCGAGCCCAGCCACCAGCGCGCGGACCACCATCATCTTGCCGGCAATGAATTGCAATGACATGCACAGCAGAACCCTATCGCCAGGCGCCAGTCGCAACTGGTAGCACGTAGCGCAGGCACTGTTCATCATTTGAGTCTTTTTGACACGGATCAGTTTTGGCTCGCCGGTGGAACCCGACGTTTGAACGGTCAATTCTTCCGAATCGTTGAACCAATCGGCCAAGAATCGGAAAAGCTCCAAGCGGAACTTCGTATCCAGCGTGTTTTCTGAAGGTTTTAAAGCCTTGTCTTCCAACGACTTCCATTCATGAATAGCGGCAGTTGGAGTAAGCTCAATGCCTTCCAGCAGCAGGGTTTGTTTGCGACGATCGGTCTGATACATGGGTTGATGAATTCAGATGGAGACGAAGGTACATTTAGTTGTTGGAAAACGCAAATGATAATGGGTTGGCCAAGACTGATGGATAAAAAATGATACGATACAACAGAATGCCTGTTTCAGATTATCGTTATTAGGGGAGCATTTAGAGCTTCTAATTGCTACTATTGAAGCGATAATTTGCAACAAACTAATTGGAAGTAGATAAACTATGACTTTTCGATTTCGACAACAAATCCTAAGAAGGTTGAAACCAAAGTTTTTCACCATCAATTACTAACGGCATCTCCACATTGTCCGAAAACAGCAGGCCGGTGCCCAGTCCTTGATGCAGTGGGTTATCCAGCGTAGCGCACCATTGGGCCACAGCGTTCAGCCCAATGTTCGATTCCAGGGCCGAAGTCATCCACCAGCCGATGCCGCGTTCTTCAGCCAGGCGAATCCATTCGGAACAGCCTGAAATGCCGCCATGCAAGGTCGGTTTCAATACCAAAAAAGGTGGCATCAGCGTGTCTAGCATGAGGTTTTTTTGATACAGGGTGTGGTAGCCTATCAATTCTTCGTCCAAGGCAATGGGCAGCGGTGACTTTTCGATTAGCTTTTGAAGTGCTTCCCATTGTCCTGCCCGAATGGGTTGTTCAATGGAATGCAAGTTCAGTTCCGCCAACCGTTTCAGCTTCTCCGGGGCTTCTTCTGGCGAAAAGGCTCCGTTGGCATCTACGCGCAGAATTAGTGTTTCCGCGGTATATTCCTTTCTAATCTGCTGCAGCAAAGCCAATTCCTCCTCAAAGTTCAACGCACCGATTTTCAGTTTGATGCATCGGAAGCCTTTATCGAGTTTTTCGCGGATTTGCGCCTCCATATCTCGAAAGCTGCCCATCCAGATCAATCCATTAATGGGAATGCCTTGTTCACCGCGGGAAAAGGGGGTGTCCCAAAGGGCAAAGCTGCTGGTTTTCAAGTGCCGCATCGCCGTTTCCAGCCCAAACAATATCGAAGGTTGGTTCTGCAACGCTTCAACATCCAAAACACCACTTTGTTCCAACTGCTTGCACGCTTCCTGCAAACGCAACAAATAATCATCGCCATAATCGCAACTCAAATCCGGCAACGGCGCGCATTCCCCAATACCGACCAATTCAGGCTGCTCCTCCGAAAAAACCCGCACATACCAAACATCGTGCGTCTCATAAACGCCACGCGACGTACCTGCAGGTTTGTGAAAGTGCAGCGTCCGATGCTCGATGGTGGTTTTCAGCCTCATAATGAATCGTGGTTTATTTCCTCAATGAGAATAGCAGTTTTCAGCCTCGTTGAATGTAGCCTCCAAGCTTTTGGCCTTACGGATATTTTGGAAACTTCGAGAAATCCGGTTTTCGTTTTTCCAGAAATGCATGCTTGCCTTCCTGCGCCTCTTCCGTCAAATAATAAAGGAGTGTGGCATTTCCAGCCAGTTCCTGCAAACCAGCCTGACCATCCAGTTCAGCGTTCAGCCCCAGTTTGATCATGCGCAACGCCATCGGGCTGTGCTGCATCATCTCCGTAGCCCACTGCACCACCTCGTCCTCCAACTTTTCAAAAGGCACCACTTTGTTCACAAGCCCCATCTCAAGCGCTTCCTGAGCATTGTATTGCCTACAGAGAAACCAAATTTCCCTGGCCTTTTTCTGCCCTACAATCCGAGCCAGGTACGAAGACCCGAAACCAGCGTCGAAACTCCCAACCCGAGGCCCAGTTTGTCCAAAAATGGCATTCTCAGAGGCAATCGAGAGGTCACAGATGACATGCAGCACATGCCCGCCACCAATGGCATACCCGTTCACCATGGCGATAACCGGTTTGGGCATGGAACGAATCTGCTTCTGCACGTCCAAAATATTCAATCGCGGAACACCGTCCTTACCGATGTAACCGCCCTTTCCCTTCACATTCTGGTCCCCGCCAGCGCAAAAAGCCTTGTCGCCAGCACCCGTCAGTACCACCACGCCAATTTCCTGGCTTTCGCGGCAAATCCGCAGCGCTTCGCTCATTTCCATGGAGGTGGTGGGGGTGAAGGCGTTCCGATAGCGCTCCCGATTGATGGTGATTCGTCCGATTCCTTCAAAATAATCGAACAAAATTTCTTCGTATTCCTTAATGGTTTCCCAGTTTCTCATTGTTTTTGTTTTTTGGGTTAATTGCCTTATACTGAAGCTCCCCACCGTTTGTCGCGGTGTTAAGCTCGTGCGTAATTTTTTTGCTATTGCTTAAGCGAACGATAGTAGCTTTGACTCGCCTCTAAATTCATCGCGTCGTCCGTAAAAACTTCCAATAAAGCGGCTGAATTCCCCTCCACACTGCAAAGCGTTTTTAGCGCACCATCCAACTCCTTGTAGCTTATTGCTTGTAAATATCGAATGCCAGAAGCTTCAACAAAGCCTTTAGCTTTTACATCATGACTGGCTGAAACATATTTAGTTACTATGTCTGAAATCTTTAAATCTGGCAATTGCTTGAAGATGCTACCGCCACCGTTGTTGATGAGCAGTATCCGCAGATTGGCCGGAAAAGGCCGATGCGTCAGAATGTTCAAGTCGTAGAAGAAACTCAAGTCGCCGAGCAGTACAAAAACAAGCCCTTCGCATCCCTGAGCATAACCGCAGGCGGCCGAAAGTGTACCCTCGATGCCGCTAGTTCCGCGATTGCAAAACACCGAAACATCCTTCGGTTTTTTAAATAATTGCAGGTTCCGCACCGGCGAGCTGTTTCCAACAAAAACGACGCTGCTTTTGCTCATCGATTTCATAAACGCTCCCGTCACCGTAATGTCCGAAAACGGCAATGTCCTATCCGGTTCTGCCAAACCTCTGGAAGCCAGATTCCAACTCAAAATCCACGGCGTGACCGGTCCTGAAACAATCTTCTTCTGCACTTTCAAGAACGCTTCCAGAAAAGCCTCCGGCGTCGTATGAATAAAGTGCGTCGCATGCTGATACGTGTCCGGCATTTGCCCACTCAAAGCAATGTGCCAGTGTGCTTTAGGAGGATTCTCCCGCAGCCACTTCTTCACCCGTTTTGAAACCACATGCCCGCCCATCGTAATGAGCAGGTCTGGTGCGAATGCTTTCGTTTGCTGCTCGTTCCAGGTGGAAATAATCGCGTCGAAATTGCCAATGCTGTCCGACGTACAATACTGTCCAAGATGCTCAACAAGAACCACTTCCGAGCCCTGCAGCCTAAATTTCTCCAACAACCGAGTCAATTTCAACGGATTGGCCGGCAGTTGCCCGACAACGATCAAAACCTTTTCAGCCTGTTCGTACTGTTCCACCAACGGCTGCAAGTCGTTAATTACCAGCGGTGTAACTACTGTCGTTTTCCGAACCTCCGGCAGCACTTCCACCGAAAAATCAAACAGCGGCTCGGAAATCGGGATGTTGATGTGAACCGGACCATTTTGCATACACGCATTCAGCGCCTCATTCACCAACCGATTGCAATGCCAACGCTCTTCCTCCGAATTCACCTCAGGCAGTTGCACCGCATTAAGCACCAGCGCTCCAAAAATCCCTGTTTGTGGCAACGTCTGCCCATCCATTTGCCCAATCCAAGCCTCTGGTCGATCAGCCGAAACCACCACCAGCGGCAGCTCCTGATAAAAAGCCTCTGCAACAGCCGGCCCATAATTGAGCAACGCCGTTCCTGACGTACAGCACACCGCCACTGGTTTTTGAATCCGATTGATGATGCCCAGCGCAAAAAAACCTGCACTCCGTTCGTCCACCACGATGTGGCAGTTGAAAAACGGATCCGACGCAAACGACTGTATCAGTGGAGTATTACGCGATCCCGGTGAAATTACCACTTCACTAATGCCGTGGGCTTTGAACAAAGCCACAGTCTCCAGGACGTTTTTTTTGGAGGAATACATTGATATTCGGTTTTTTATATGCTTTGAATTCTTGCTTGTTTTCTATTTGTTGTGAATCCTTATTCGTGTTTCATTATCAGCGTATTACACTTGTATCAATGACAGCATCGTTTGCAACTTCACTTCCGTTTCTTCCCATTCCGATTTCAATTCCGAATCCGGCATCAAACCACCACCCGCATACAACAACAAGTTTTCCCCATTCACACTGGCGCAACGCAGATTGACATACAGATCCGTTTTCCCTTCCATGTTCAAAGGCCCAGTAAAGCCGCTGTAATAGGCGCGATCGTAGCCTTCGTGTGCCAAAATCAATCGACACGCTTCTGTTTTTGGGTATCCGCAAACTGCAGGAGTAGGGTGGAGGAAGTCGAGCAAATCGCCCACTTGGCCTTGTTCAGGCATCTGGAAGCGGAAATCAGTCTTAATGTGCATCAATTGCCCGGCGCGGACAGTATAGGGTTCGGAAATACTGCCAATCAGGTTTTTGATTCTCAATTGTTTCTCTAAATAAGCCGTCACAACTCGCTGCTCACGAATGTTTTTTGCATCCCAGTCTGGTTTATCACCGTTTTCTGGTTTGGATTTTCCGTCTGATTTTGAATCCCAGCCCGATTCATTATCCTTTATTCGGCGCGTGCCAGCCAAAGCCACCGTTTGCCAATTGTCCTTTTCGCCCGACAGTAGCAGCTCTGGCGTACTGCCGAACCAAGTGCCGGTCAGCGATGTATGGCACAGGTATACAAACGCATCCGGGTAAGTCTCGCAAGCTGCTCCAAACAAGGCGCCTGCCGAGAAATCCGATGGCAAGGGTAGTTGCATGGTCCTGGATAAAACGATTTTGTCGCAGGAACCTGCATGTAGCGCTTTCAGGAAAAGGTCAAATGCTCCTTTATATACGGTGTAATTGGAAGTATTTGCAGTTTTTGAAGTATCACTTGCGGTTATTGGGGCTTCACTTGCACCTCTCTTTTTCAAATACCTAAAAATCTGGCTCTTACCATGCACCGACACATCCCCCCGAATCAATACCACCGGGTGGTTGGCATTGCTCTGAAACGGAGCCATAACGAAACCAGACCGACCATTTAGTTCAGCCAACGTCTCGAAAGATTCCGGTAAACCCCTTTCTTGCACTTGAAGAACAGGCGATTGGCCAGGTATCCTATACACAGCAAAACTTAGGTCAGAATTGGTCAGAGCATCCAGTGCGGAAAAGTCGTCAGACATCGGGGACTATATAGATTGCAACAAAAATACTAAAAAAAAACAGACGAGAATCACTTCCCGTCTGTTCCGAACTGCAAATTATCAATCAATCAACCTAGAAAAACAAACCAAAAATAACACACAAAAATCTATGAGGAATGCACAAATATACTCCCTGAAATTTCATAAATCAAATCAATATTCTTTATATTTGCATCAATCAAATCTATATGATATGACTTTACAACAACTTGAGTACATTGTTTCGGTGGATCAGTTCCGCCATTTTGCCAAAGCAGCCGAAGATTGCCGTGTTACCCAACCCACGCTCAGCATGATGGTGCAAAAACTCGAAGACGAGCTTGGAGTCAAAATCTTCGACCGCGCCAAGCACCCCATCGAACCAACCCAAACCGGCGCCGAAATCATCGAGAAAGCCAGAGGCATCCTAGTAAACACCGAACGCCTCAAAGAATTCGTTTCCTCCGAAAAAGACGGCCTTATCTGCGACTTCCGCTTAGCCATCATCCCAACCGTCGCACCTTATTTGTTGCCTCGCTTTTTCCCCACTTTCACTACAAAATTCCCGGATGTCAACCTCAAAGTGTCCGAAATCCGCACCGATACCATCATCGAATGCATCCTTTCCGGCAAAATCGATGCCGCCATCCTTGCCACACCGCTCAAGCACCCGACCATCCTCGAAATTCCTCTTTATTACGAGAAATTCGTAGCCTACGTTTCACCTTCATCCCCCTTTATCGGCGAAGAATCTCTATCTGCCGTCAATTTGCCCCTAAAAGACCTTTGGGTTTTGCAAGAAGGCCATTGCCTTCGCAATCAAATCTTTAACTTTTGCGAAGACAAAACCCCTCGTTCCTACATGTACGAAGCCGGTAGCATCGATACCCTCATCCGCATCGTCGACACCAATGGCGGTTACACCATCATCCCCGAACTCCACCTCCCATTCCTTACCGAAGCCCAACTCAAAAACATCCGCCCCATCGTCAGCCCCGAAGCCGTCCGCGAAATTTCCCTCATCATCCATCCCGATTTTGTCCGCGAACGTGTCCTGAACGCCGTTGCCGAAACCGTCAAAAGCATCATTCCCGAACCCATGCTCGACGCCCGCCTCAAAAAATTCGCAATCCGTCTCTAATCTCACTACCACCCACCCCTCAAAAACCCACCTCAATCCATCTTCAAATCCAATCCTAACACAAATCCAATCCCACTTTCCATTTTCAACTTTTTTCGCACACAAAAAGTGCATCCCACATTATCGTTACCATTTAAGCAATTAGAGGCTCTAAATGCTACCAGGTTAACGATAATATGGGGGTTGGTTGTCCCAAAATAGGTTATCTCTTTATCCATTAAAAACCCCTCTTCGTTTTCAACTTTTTTCGCACACAAAAAGTGCATCCAACATTATCGTTACCATTTAAGCAATTAAAGGCTCTAAATGCTACTGGGCTAACGATAATATGGGATGAACTTTATTAGTGCGAAAATGTTCAAAATTGAACGAAGCTGATACGGATTTAGTACGAAGCTTGAATAAATCCCATAATATCGCTACCATTTAAGCAATTAATGGCTCTAAATGCTACTGGGCTAACGATAATATGGGATGAACATTTTAAGTGCGAAAATGTTCAAAATTGAACGAAGCTGATACGGATTTAGTACAAAGCTTGAATAAATCCCATAATATCGCTACCATTTTAGCAATTAGAAGCTCTAAATGCTACTGGATTAACGATAATATGGGATGAACATTTTAAGTGCGAAAAAGTTCAGAATAGTTCGAAACTGGAAGGAAGCTCGAAGGAAGCTCGAATAAACTCGAAGCAAGCTCGAAGCAAGCTCGAATGAAACTCGAAGCAAGCTCGAAGCAAGCTGGAACGGAATCCTAAAGCACCTTCTTTAAGAACGAAACCGCATAGCTCATTGTTTCATCAACCCACGGATGAAACAGCCAGAACGAATGCGGCGTCTCCGAAAGCAAATGCTCCTCGCAATAAATGCCATTTGAACGCAAGGCCGACATCATTTCAACATACCCAGCCGTAAACCGTGGCACGCTGCTCCTTAAATAAAGGAACGGAGCCGATTGCGCACCAACATGCGTCAGTGCGGAAGCTTCGTTCCACAAAGAAGGATTCGCCGTACTCGTGACTCCAAACCAAAGCGTTCCAGCCCCCGGTTTCCCAGATTTGTCACCATTTTCCGACGAAACGGGATGAATAAAAGCCTGCACCCCATCCACATCCACTACCGCCTGCACCTTATCCGAGAACCGCGCGTATGAACGCGTCTGGTACGAAGGGAACGGAGCATTCATGCTACCAATCAACGAAGCCAACTGACCTCCAGCCGATTCCCCATGTATCGCCACCCGAGAAGGGTCAAAATTATAACGAGAAGCGGAGCGCCGAACCCAACGAATTGCAGTCTTAATGTCCTGTACCGCAGCAGGATACAAAGCCTCCATGGACAATCGATACTCCACACAAACAGCAGCAAAACCCGCTAGAGCATAGGTTTCAGCCATGTAATGCTCCATATCCTTATTGCCCGAACGCCATCCACCACCATGCACCAACACCACGACCGGGTGTTTTTTCACCCGAGAAAAGGCAGGCAGAAACACATCCAGATGCAATTCACGATCGCCCAACTTCTCATAAACCACGTTCCTGAAAACCTGAACGTTAGAGGAGCCCACGGGCAAAGCCAGCGTAATGAACGGATACTTCGGTGTCATCTTTGTGACTTGGTCGGCTAAGTTGTAAGAGCTGTCGGTCGGCACCGACGGATGCATGCGATGATGTTGTGCATTAACAAAATGCAACCCGATAAAAAATACAACAAAGCAAATTAGAATCCTAGATTTCATAGTGTGTTCAAAGTTGTTATTAACTGTAAAACTACATATTTTTTCAAACTAAGCCGTTTTTTTCATAAATTTGCACTAATTACAAAGCATTTTAATACCAACTTAAATATGTCCAAAGTTGCATTGATTACCGGCATTACCGGCCAAGACGGCGCCTATCTGGCCGAATACTTGATTAAAAAGGGCTACATCGTACACGGTATCAAACGCCGTTCCTCCATGTTCAATACCGACCGCATCGACCACCTTTATCAAGGCCCGTGGGAAGAAAACCGAAACCTGATCCTCCATTACGGCGATTTGACCGACAGCATGAACCTTACTCGCATCATCGGCGAAACCAAACCGGACGAAATCTACAACCTGGCCGCCATGAGTCACGTCAAAGTGAGCTTCGACACCCCTGAATACACCGCCAATGCCGATGGACTCGGCACTTTACGCATTCTCGAAGCCGTGAGATTGCTCGAGCTGACCAAGAAAACCCGCATTTATCAAGCTTCCACGTCCGAACTCTACGGCCTGGTTCAGGAGGTTCCCCAAAAGGAAACCACGCCTTTCTATCCCCGCAGCCCGTACGCAGTTGCCAAGATGTATGCCTACTGGATCACCGTCAATTACCGCGAAGCCTACGGCATGCACGCCAGCAACGGCATCCTGTTCAACCACGAATCACCGCTGCGTGGTGAAACCTTCGTGACCCGCAAAGTGTCCCGTGCAGCCTCCCGCATCGTACTTGGCATGCAGAAGAACCTCTTTTTGGGCAACCTTTCCTCACAACGCGACTGGGGCCACGCCAAAGATTACATCAAGGCCATGTACCTCATTCTCCAACAAGACGAGCCCGATGATTACGTCATTGCAACCGGCGTCACCACCACCATCCGCGAATTTGTGCGCATGGCATTTGCCGAAGTGGGCGTCACCATCGATTTCAAGGGCGAGGGAGCCGACGAAAAAGGCTATTTGGCCGGCATCGAAAGAGCGCTTTTCGACCAAAGGGTAGGGGCAGAACACTACGAAGCATTCGCCGCTCGCATGGGCGACAAACTGGTTGGAGTGGACAAAGCCTATTTCCGCCCCACCGAAGTGGAACTCCTTATCGGCGACGCCACCAAGGCCAGAACCAAACTCAACTGGACACCACAATACGATTTGAAAGCCTTGTGTGAAGACATGATGCTGAGCGACATCAAACTCATGAAGAAGGAAACCTACCTCAAGGAAGGCGGCTACCGCATCATGAATTACTTCGAATAAAATGAATAAAGACGCAAAAATTTACTTGGCCGGGCATACTGGTCTAGTCGGTTCAGCCATACTTAAGAACCTGAAATCCAAAGGTTACCACAATTTTGTGCTGCGAACCATACAGGAACTCGATTTGACCAACCAGGCGGCCGTAGCCGAATTCTTTGAAACCGAAAAACCGGAATACGTTTTTCTGGCCGCTGCACACGTGGGCGGAATCGTTGCAAATTCACTGTATCGCGCCGATTTCATCTACATCAACATGCAGATACAAAACAACATCATCCACCAATCGTGGAAGAACGGCGTGAAGAAGCTGCTCTTTTTGGGCAGCACCTGCATTTATCCCCGCGATGCGCCGCAGCCAATGCCGGAAAACAGCCTTTTGACCTCACCGCTCGAATACACCAACGAACCTTACGCCATCGCCAAGATTGCCGGGCTCAAGATGTGCGAAAGCTTCAATCTGCAGTACGGCACCAACTTTATTGCCGTGATGCCCACCAACTTATACGGCCCCAACGACAATTTCAACCTCGAAAAAAGCCACGTGCTCCCAGCCATGATCCGCAAGGCACATCTGGGCAAATGCTTGATGAACAACGATTGGGATGCCCTGCGCCAAGATTTCAGCCGTTACCCGGTAGAAGGCGTGAACGGAGTCAGCAGCGAAGCCGAAATCCTCGAGAAACTGGCCAAATACGGTGTAACTACCAGTCAAATAGCCCTTTGGGGCACTGGCACTCCCTACCGCGAATTCCTCTGGAGCGAAGACATGGCCGACGCTTGCGTGTTCATCATGGAAACCGTTTCCTTCAACGACCTGAAAGGTACTGACGAAGAAGTTCGCAACTGCCACATCAACATCGGCACAGGTAAAGAAGTCACCATCAAGCAATTGGCTGAACTCGTCAAAAGCAAGGTAGGCTATGAAGGCGAGCTCTTCTTTGACGCAAGCAAACCCGACGGAACCATGCGCAAACTCACCGATCCGTCCAAGCTGCACAGCCTCGGCTGGCACCACCGCATTGAAATCGAGGACGGCATCGAAACCATGTACCGTTGGTATTTGGGTTAAATCAAGAATTTGCTATCTTTGTTCAATAAGAATAACTAAGACAAAAGTTTCGCATGAAAGGCATTATATTAGCTGGCGGCAGTGCCACTCGCTTGTTTCCGCTTTCAAAAGCCATCTCCAAACAAATCATGCCGGTTTACGACAAGCCGATGATTTATTACCCCTTGTCAACGCTCATGCTTGCAGGCATCCACGAAGTCCTAATCATCTCGACTCCAAGAGATTTGCCCATGTTCCGCGACTTGCTCGGTACCGGCGAAGAACTCGGCATGACGTTTCAGTACAAGATTCAAGACATCCCCAACGGCCTGGCTCAAGCCTTCGTCCTTGGTGCTGAATTCCTGAACGGTGAACCCGGCTGCCTCATACTGGGCGACAACATGTTCTACGGACAAAACTTTTCCACCATGCTCAAACGCGCCGCCAATATGGACCAAGGCGCCTGCGTTTTCGGCTATTACGTCAAAGATCCCCGCGCTTATGGCGTGGTCGAATTCGACGCCGATGGCAAAGTGCTTTCCCTCGAGGAAAAACCCGAACATCCCAAGTCCCATTATGCTGTCCCCGGCCTCTACTTCTACGACAGCTCAGTCACTGCCAAAGCCGCTGCGCTAAAGCCTTCTGCACGTGGCGAATACGAAATAACCGACCTCAACAAAGTTTATTTGGAAGAAGGAACCCTTCAGGTCGAAATCTTCGGCCGAGGCTTCGCCTGGCTGGATACCGGCAATTGCGACAGCTTGCTGGATGCCTCCAATTTCGTTTCCACCATCCAAAACCGTCAAGGCTTCTATGTCTCCTGCATCGAGGAAATCGCCTGGCGCAACGGCTGGATCAACAACGAGCAATTGCTTGTTTTGGGCCAAAAACTAGATAAAACCGAATACGGTCAATACATTCTTCACCTCATTGACTAAAAATTTATGAAAACATACATCGTTACCGGCGGCGCCGGATTCATCGGAGCCAATTACGTCAAATTCCTGTTGTCCACCTACGATGACGTTCAACTCATCGTCCTCGACTCGCTCACCTACGCCGGCAACCTCGGCACCATCGCCAAAGACGTGGACGGCAGCCGCTGCATCTTCGTCAAAGGAGACATCTGCGACCCGGTTCTGGTCAACAGCCTTTTTGAAACCTACCCGGTGGAAGTCGTCGTCAATTTTGCCGCCGAAAGCCACGTGGACCGCAGCATCGAAAACCCCCGTCTGTTCCTGGAAACCAACATCATGGGCACCCAGAACCTGATGGATGTCGCCCGCAAGCATTGGGTCACCGGCAAGGACGAAAAAGGCTATCCCACCTGGAAATCAGGCGTTCGCTACCACCAAGTCTCCACCGACGAAGTCTACGGCAGCCTCGGTGCCGAAGGCTATTTCACCGAAACTACCCCGCTCGATCCCCGCAGCCCGTATTCAGCCTCCAAAACCTCGGCCGACCTCATCGTCAAAGCCTATATGGAAACCTTCAAATTTCCAGCCACTATCACCCGTTGTTCCAACAACTATGGTCCTTACCATTTCCCTGAGAAGCTTATTCCGCTCATTATCAAGAATATCCTAGAAGGCAAAAAGCTGCCCGTCTATGGTGACGGCACCAATGTCCGCGACTGGCTCTATGTGCTGGATCACTGCAAAGCCATCGACAAAGTGGTTCGCAACGGACGAGTAGGAGAGGTCTACAACGTCGGCGGCCACAACGAAAAGCAAAACATCGAGATTGTGAAGCTTACCATCGATACCATCAAACGCCTCATGTTGGAAGTGCCTGCCTATCAGGCTGTTCTAAAAACCGACTTGAACAACATCAATTACGATCTCATCACCTACGTTGCCGACCGTCTTGGCCACGACCAACGCTACGCCATCGACCCCACCAAGATCAGTGACGAACTCGGTTGGTTGCCGGAAACCAATTTTGCGACTGGCATCGAGCTGACGATTCGGTGGTATCTTGAAAATCAGGATTGGACGAATGAGGTGACTTCGGGGGATTATCAGAAGTATTACCAAACGATGTACGGTAATCGCTAATTGTTTCAATCTGAGCAAATTCGTTTGTTTAGCTCTTTTTGGAATAGTGAGGTTTTTTTAGAAAGTTTAAGTGTTTTTGATTTAATATACAAATATTCAGGTAATTATGAATTTTATTGAGCAGGAAATCCCCGGCGTTTTCATCATCGAGCCCAAGGTCAACATCGACCCCCGCGGTTATTTCATGGAAGCCTGGAAAAAAGCCGAATTCGAAAAACACATCGGCCCCGTTGAATTCATCCAAGACAACGAATCCAAATCCACCTTTGGCGTCCTTCGCGGACTCCACGCCCAATCCGGTGAAGCCGCCCAGGCCAAACTGGTCCGTGTCATCCAAGGTGCCGTGCTCGATGTTGTCGTTGATGGACGCAAAGATTCCCCAACCTTCGGAAAATACGTTGCAGTCGAACTTTCTGCCGAAAACAAACTTCAGCTGTTCGTCCCCCGCGGTTTTTACCACGGCTTTCTAGTTCTTACCCACGATGCCATTTTCTCCTACAAGGTCGATAATCCCTACAATTACGCTTCGGAAGTCGCCCTCAATTACGCTGACCCAACGATAGGTATCGAGTGGCCGGTTACTTTGGAAGAATTGGTGCTATCGCCGAAAGATATTGCCGCACCCTTTTTGGATCAAGCCTACACCTTCGAAACCTAGTTGATTATTCACCCGTAGCCTCCAGTACAACCCTAAACTTCAGGGGGTTCGAACCATTCAAAACCTTTCCCCAATGAATAAACGGATTTTTGTTTCAGGCTGTTACGACATGCTTCACAGCGGTCACGTCGCATTTTTCAAAGAAGCCGCCTCCTACGGCGACCTCTACGTTGGCCTCGGTTCCGACGCCACCATCCGCGACCTGAAAGGCCGAAATACCGTCAATTCCGAACAGGAACGCCTCTACATGGTCAAATCCTGCCGCTACGTCACCGACGCCTGGGTCAACAAAGGCTCCGGCATCCTCGATTTCGAGACCGATCTCCGCGAATTCCACCCCGACGTCTTTGTCGTCAACGAAGACGGAAATTCCCCAGCCAAAGAGAAGCTCTGCACCGAACTCGGCATCCATTACCTCATCCTGAAACGCATACCCGAAGCCGGCCTTCCGCCCCGTTCCACCACCGCCCTCCGCACCGGTGAAGCCCAATGCCAGCTTCCCTTTCGCCTCGACCTTGCCGGCACTTGGATCGACCAACCCTACGTCAACAACTTCGGAGCAGGCTGGGCCCTCACCATCTCCATCGAACCCACCATCGAGTTCATGGAACGCTGCGGCATGTCCACCTCCACTCGCAACGCCGCCCGCAAACTCTGGCCCTACCAATTACCCCTCGACCACCCCGAAAAGCTGGCCGAAATCCTCTTCCGCTTCGAAAACGAACCCGGCCGCATCGAAATTTCCGGCGCCCAAGACTCCATCGGCATCTGCATGCCAGGCCTCAACCGCCATTTCTACGATGGCGGCTACTGGCCCTCCAAAATCGAATCCTGCCACGACGAATCCATCCTAACTTGGCTCGAAGACCACCTCTGCATGGTTCTCCTCTGGCCCCGCGTCCAAGGCCTCAACCTGCTGAAGGAAACCTACATCGACGCCGACAACGTCCTTGCCCTAACTTCTGCCGCTTCCAACGCTTGGAACGCCATCATGCAAAAGGATCTAACCGCCTTCGCCGCTGCCTATTCCGCCTCTTTCAACGCCCAAATCACCATGTTTCCTGCCATGATGAATCCCGCCGTCCAAGAAGCCATCGATCTCTACAAAGATCAAGCGCTTGCTTGGAAGATGCCGGGTGCCGGTGGTGGTGGCTACCTTGCTTTTGTTTGTGAGAAGCCGTTGGAAAACTCGATTCGAATCAAGATTCGCCGCAAGGGAATGTAATGCTGCAGCTGCAATCGCAGTTTCGGTTTGGTAATCGCAGGTTTCAGTTATGCAATGGCAGGTTCGGTTAGATAATGGTAGGTTAAGTGTTGAGTAATCGCAGGTTTTTATTTTTTGTAATCGTAGGTTTTGTGTTGAGCAAGCGATGTATTTTTGCCCCCAAATCTTTTCTTTATTCAGAATACCTAGTTCTTTTTGTCGTTTCATATTATCGTTATTATTTGGGCATTTAGGGCCTCTAATTGCTAAAATAGTATCGATAATATGGGATCACCTGCAAAACCCTGTGTTTGATTGATTAAAAATTATCCAGATTAATTTCTGTTAAAAATATGTTATGGAAAATTAAAAAAGTCATAGCGTATACTGAAGTGCTTTCAATTGCGTTTTTAGGATAACAATCCAAATGCATGAAAGTAAAGTTAATACTACCTTCCTTAACAGAAGCAAAAAGCCCCTTCTGGCGTCCAATAAAATACTCCTTATTTCCACCCTTGGGATTAGCTACTTTGGCCTCCTATTTGGATGATACTGACGAAGTTGACTTACAGGATCAGCATGTCGAAACGTTGGAATTGAATGATTCACCAGATTTGGTACTCATTCAAGTTTACATTACTAATGCAAAACGAGCCTATTCCATTGCACAACAATACCGATCAAGAGGAATTTTTGTTGCGCTTGGTGGTTTGCATGTGACCGCATTGCCAGACGAGGCAGAGGTTTTCGCCGATTCAATTTTCATTGGTCCTGCCGAACAGACCTTTCCGGCATTTCTACTTGACTTCAAAAAGAAGCAAACCCTTAAAAGATACATTTCGACTGTTGATAGAACAATTGAGAATCAACCCAAGATAAGACGTGATCTGATAAAGCGTGATAAATATCTGGTCCCCAATTCTTTGGTAATGTCTAGGGGATGCCCACATCATTGTGATTTTTGTTATAAGGACGCATTCTTTAAGGGAGGAAAGTCATTTTATACGCAACGAGTAGATGAGATCTTGGCAGAGATTGATAGGTTGCCTGGCAAACATTTATATTTCTTGGACGACCATCTTTTCGGAAATCCGAAATTGGCAAGTGAGCTATTTGAAGGAATGAGGGGCATGGGGCGAATCTTCCAAAGTGCCGCTACTGTTCCATCAATTGTCAGCGGTGATTTGATTGAAAAGGCGCAAAAAGCCGGATTGCGTAGTTTGTTTGTAGGATTTGAAACTTTTTCTGAGGAGAACCTAAAGCAAAGCAATAAGAGTCAGAACCTTAAGCAGAATTATGAATATTCAGTTCAGCGATTGCACGATCTCGGTATCATGATCAATGGCAGCTTTGTTTTTGGTTTGGATAATGATACAACAGATGTTTTTAGTCGTACGGTAGACTGGGGTGTGAAAAATGCGATTACTACCGCTACTTATCACATTCTGACACCTTACCCTGGTACCAGACTTTATGACTCGATGGTTTCATCTGATCGAATAATTTCTAGAGATTGGGATTTGTACGACACCAGACATGTAGTTTATAAGTCTAAAGGATTGACAGCTCAGGAGTTAGAGGCTGGTTACCATTTTGCATACAAGGAGTTTTATAAATGGAGCAACATTTTCAATGCCTCGTTTTCACATGACAAATTGAAACATCAGTTGAAGCACCTTTTTTATACTGGTGGATGGAAGAAGTTTGAAGACTTTTGGGGCTTTGTTATAAATACTGGCGGATTAAAACACATGTTGCCGATTCTAGAATTGTTGCTGACAGAAGTAGATAAAAAGAAATAATCGATTATACCTCTAATATGTTCAACTACTGCCTAGCCAGTTTATAGTCTTTTATCAATAGATTGGATGATAAATTCAGGCGATGGGTTAAGTTGCGAATCATCTCCAATGTCAGTTTACGTTTTTTTCCTAACACCTCAGAGGCTCTGTTTTTACCACCAAGATCATCCGCTATATCAATTTGACGAAGTTGCATCTCTTCCATACGAATCTTTATCGCTTCAATGGGGTCAGGAGATTCTATAGGATAATGCTTCTTTTCATATTCATCAACCAACATAGCAAGTAAATCTGCCTCATCGCTCTCGGATGTCCCAATTTTTGAATCAAATAGTACGTAAAGACGATCCAATGCTTGTTGATAATCATCCTCTGTTTTCAATATTTTGATATCCATATCCTTGTTTGTTAAATTGTTTCTGCATTAATTTTATCGTACTCTGTATGAGTGCCAATAAATCGAATAAATATCCACTGTTTTTCAAAAAAAAACTTGACAACCAGCCTATAAGAATTTCCCTTTATATTGAACACTATCCGACTATCCTTGAGAATGCTAGCACTTGCATATGTCTGTTTTACATCATTGGGACTTTTCCAATCTGAATTCATGGCTGTGTCGTACCATGTCTTCAAATACTGCTCCGTTTCGGCATGATTTTCCCAATAATTTCTAAGGGTGCTTTTGGCGATTATTCTTTCCATTTATTCGATTCTGAGACAAAGATAAATAATGATTCCCATTTTGGGAACTTTTTAGGGCGTTTGTTTTATACTATCAACCTGAAATAACAATTTATAATCGATACAAATCACACATCATTGAAAATTTCTTTAGCAGACTTTTTAATCGCAGTTAATGTTGAAAAAAGTACCAGTCAGTCTCAGCCAAAATTACTGCCTTGCCTAGTACTTTTTGCTGTTTCAAATTTCCGTTACCATTTTAGCATTTAGGGCTTCTAAGTGCTACTCCACTATCGATAATATTCATAACTATTATCGTTAAAATATGTGCAATTACGACTTCTAAATGCTAAAATGGTAACGATAATATGGGATGGCTTTTTTTAATGTGGAAAAAGTTGAAACTTTTGATGTTGCCGGTAAAAGACGGCATTTTCACGAAAGCATTTCACTCCATTGCCGCCAGCAGTTCTCGCTCCGTTGCTTTGCGGTCGCTGTAATACGTACCATTTTTGCAACGCTTTGGGCGTTTAAAGGGATGTGATTCGAGATGCATTATCCATGCGCCGTTTTCAAACAACTTGGTGAACGCTCGGGCTTCATTGATGGTGTCCGCAATTTTGAGGAGTGACTTGAAGGAGATTTCTCCTGTTCGTTCGAATTTTCGAATCGATGCGTAATTGACACCAGACGATCGTGCAAGATCGGTTTGGGTTAAACCTGCATAAATACGAGAGTTTCGTGCTCTTTCAGCTAGCAATAAAAGCAGCTCGGGTGTTGGGGGTATAGGTGGTAGTTTCATACCAGCAAAAGTAAATAATTAATTCTATAATAACAATATGTTAATTATAAATTATTTTACATACTTGAAAAAATAACTGCGTTGTTTTTCTTTTTCGGCTTTGGTACGGGCGGTGAAGATGGGTTTTAGGGTGTAGGGGTGGAGGCCGGTGTAATAGATTTCGGTGGCGAGGGTCATGGGAGTTGGAGTGAAGTCCTGGACTTGTTCGAGTTTGAAGTGGAGCTTGCGGGCTTCGGAGGCGAGGTTGGCCATGTCGGGTTCGGTGCAGCCGGGGTGGGAGGAGATGAAATAGGGAATGAGCTGTTGGCGGCCTGAACCAGAAGATTTTACAGGATTATTACTTGTTGTCGCACCACGATTTGAGCCAGCAGTCGCACCACGATTTGAGCCCAATTGATTCTGTCTTTCATCCTCCAGCTCTTCAAACAATGTGTTGAAAGCTTTGAACTGTTCAAAGTTGGGTTTCCGCATGAGGTCGAGAACGGTGGCACTGGTGTGTTCGGGGGCGACTTTTAGGCGGCCGGATACGTGGTTGAAAACGACTTCACGGAAGTACTCTCGGTTGTTTTTGTCTACGCGGGAATCTTTTGAAGTGGAGGTGAGGAGGTCGTAGCGAATTCCGCTGCCGATGAAGGATTTTTTGATACCGGGGAGGGCGTCGACGGCTCGGTAGAGATCGAGGAGAGGGCCGTGGTCGGTATTGAGGTTGGGGCAAATGCGGGGGTGGATGCAGGAGGGCTTTTTGCAGGTAGCGCAAATGGAAAGGTCGCGGCCTTCCATGCGGTACATGTTGGCGGATGGGCCGCCTAGGTCGGTGAGGTAGCCTTTGAAATCGGGGCGGTCGGTGAGGAGGCGGACTTCGCGGAGGACGGATTCTTTGCTGCGATTCATCACGAATTTGCCTTGGTGGGCGGAAATGGTGCAGAAGGCGCAACCGCCAAAACAGCCGCGGTGGATGTTCACCGAAAACTTGATCATTTCGTAGGCGGGGATGGTCTTGCCTTTGTATTTGGGGTGGGGAAGGCGCGTATAAGGATACTCGTAACTGCAGTCCAATTCGGCGGTGGTGAGGGGCGGAAAGGGTGGATTCACGACCAGTTCCATGGTGCCAACCTGCTGAATCAACGTATTGGCATTCAGTTTGTTGGATTCCTCTTCGATGTGGCGGAAATTCTCAGCCTGTTTGCGTTTGCTCATCAAGCATTCCTCATGACTATGCAATCGCAGAATTCGGGAATCAGAAAACTCAGAAGCAACAGCCAAATGTGAATCAGGGTTTGGGCTTAATGGATTTAGATGCTGGTTGGGTGAAGTGTTGTCAGAATCAAAATTGGAATCTGGGATTGGGCTGGAGGTATTAAGTTGGTGGGTAGGTGTCTGGGATGGAACGGGTTGTAAGAAAACAGTTTGCTGGATGTCGTGAATAGACGAGAAAGCCTCGCCGGCTAGGAGGCGCTGGCAAAGAGCGAGAAGCGGCTTTTCCCCCATGCCGTAAACGAGCAAATCAGCTTTGGAACCAACCAAAATGCTTGGCATCAACGAGTCGGACCAATAATCGTAATGAGTGAGTCGGCGAAGAGAAGCCTCGATGCCACCAATGACGATGGGAACATCGGGGTATAACTGCTTGAGAATGTTGCAATAAACTGAAGTGGCGTAATCGGGGCGGGCACCAGCTTTACCGTCCGCGGTGTAAGCGTCGTCGGAGCGAAGGCGTTTGCCAGCAGTGTAATGATTGACCATCGAATCCATGTTGCCACCTGTAACGGCGAAAAACAGCCTGGGGCGCCCCATTTTGGTGAAATCACGGTGGTCGCCACGCCAGTCGGGCTGGGGAACCAAAGCCACCTGAAGCCCTTGCGCTTCCAGCAAACGGCCAATCACAGCAGCACCAAACGAAGGATGATCCACGTAAGCGTCGCCAGAGAAAAGCACCACATCCACTTCACTCCAACCACGAAGTTCCAACTCCTTCTTGGTAGTGGGCAAAAAATCGGTCAGTCGGTACTCTACAGGCATCTATACAATTTTAATAAAGCAAATTTAAATCGTCAAAAACTAATATCGAAATAATTAACTGTAAATCTGTTTGTTACAAAAGTGGTTTTTTTCTAAACGGGACACCTGTTGCCTATCCAATAAAGTATTCCATTACTCTAAATCAACCACCGTAATCCCAGCACCACCAAACTGAATGTGCTCATCAGCATACTTCGCTACACCAGGCACCGTGGCCAAGTACTGCCGAATCAGTTGCCGAAGCACCCCGGTACCGGTGCCGTGCAGAATCCGGATGCGGGAAACCCCAGTCATGATGGCATCATCCACATAATACATCACCGTTTGCAGGGCTTCGTCGCCGCGTTGGCCACGAACATCGATTTCTTGGCTGAACTGCAATTTCTTTTCACGGAGTTCGTCCGAAGTGCGGCGGCCAAGGGTGGTGTAGGGGTTTTCCTTTTCTTTTTGGGGTTTGGCGGGTTCCAGGTTTTCGAGCAAAACCGTCGATTTTACAGAACCGAAACCAATAACCGCTTTCAAACCCTTGATTTCCAGAATGCTACCAACAGTATTTTGTCCCTTGATTCGAACGGTATCTTTAACAGCCAGCACCTTTTGCGAAGGCTTTAATTTCACATTCGAAACAACACCATTCGCAAAGCCAGAAACAGCGCCAGAAACAGAGCCAGAAACCGAGCCAGCACCAGAAGCATCAGAACTAGAACCAGTTTCAGAATTCGAAGTCCCATTCAGTGCCCTCCGAGCCTTCTCCGCTTCACGCCGCTGAATCTTCTCCACCTTACTAGCCAATCGCCTTTGAATCAATTCAGTATCCGAATCAGCATCCGAAACCACCTCCTTAAAATCAACCAACACCTTCCGCAACTCCTGCGTACGAGATTTCTCAGCCTGCGCCTCCTTAATCCCCCGAATCGTATTCTCAATCAACGCATTACTCTCATTCAAAATCTGAGTCGCATCCGTTTTAGCCTTCGAAATAATATCCTTTCGCTCCTTATTCAGCACCAAAATATCCTTCTCGTACTGCTCCGTCAAAGATGCCAACTTCTTTTCCTGAAGCCGAATGCTTTGCCGCTTGTTCTCCCAATACCGCTTATCGCGAACAATATCCTGAAGGAACTTATCCATATCAATGTAATCCGAACCCACCTTTGCAGAAGCATCCGCAATCACCTCCTCGGGCAATCCAATTTTTCGTGCAATCTCGATGGCAAACGAACTGCCAGGACGTCCAGTTTCCAGCACAAAAAGTGGCCGCATCTCGTGCCTGTCGTACAACATGGCAGCGTTCACCAAACCATCGTGCTCGTCCGCATAATGTTTCAAATTGCTGTAATGCGTCGTAATCACCCCATAAGCACCCTGCGCATTGAAGCGATCCAAGCAGGATTCAGCCATGGCACCCCCAATTTTGGGTTCAGTCCCAGAGCCAAATTCATCAATCAAAAGAAGCGTGCCCCCAGAAGCGTGACGCAAAAAGAATTTCATGTTCAGCAAATGCGAACTATACGTACTCAAGTCATTTTCAATGGATTGCTCGTCGCCGATATCGATAAAGAGCCGTTCAAACCAACCCACGCGGGAGCTGTCGTGCAGCGGAATCATCAAACCACATTGCACCATGTATTGCAACAAACCCACCGTCTTGAGGCAAACCGATTTGCCACCGGCGTTGGGACCAGAAATGATCAGAATCCGATTGAAAGCATTCAGAGTCAGCGTCAAAGGAACCACCTCCTTTTGTTGTTTCCGAAGCGAAAGCATCAGCAGTGGGTGTACCGCCTTAACCCAATCGAGCGAAGGCGCATCTTCCATCCGAGGACGAATCGCATGAATGTCCAAAGCCAGACGAGCCTTGGAACGAACAAAATCGATTTCGCCCAAAAATTCATACGAAGCAGCCATTTCAACAGCAAACGGCCGAACAAAATCTGAAAAAGCAATCAAAATCCGAATAATTTCCCGGCGTTCCTCATTTTCAAGCTCACGAATGCGGTTGTTGGCTTCCACCAGTTCCTCGGGCTCAATGAATACGGTTTTGCCAGTGGCGGATTCGTCGTGAACAATGCCCCGAATCTTGCGTTTGTACATGGGCGAAACCGGAATCACCAACCGACCATCACGCATGCTGGGCGAAGCATCCTTTTCTACAATACCCTCACCCTGAGCCTGTTTCATAATCTGCTGAAGCCTACGCGACAAACCGTTCATGGTTTGGGTGAGTTCGCGGCGAATGCGAGAAAGTTCGGGCGAAGCATTGTCCAGGATTTTTCCAAACTTGGACAAGATAGAATCTATTTTTTTTAAAACCTCTGGAAAAATCGAGGTTTGACCAGCCAATGCAGAGAGGCGCGGGTAGGGGGAAAAGCCTTCAGAATCAGGAGCAAAGAACCGAACTAGTCTATTAATGCTGTCCAAAGAACGCCGCAAATCAAACAATTCCGATTCGTCCATCCAGCTGCCCTCCAAGCGCATCCGCTTCAAAGCTGGCCGGACATCCAAAAAATAACTCTCGGGAAACGATTGCTCCGACTGAATGATTCGTCTGAATTCATCGCCGCGATCCAATTGTTCCAAAATGGCATCAAAATCGGTCAGAAAAGACAGTTCATCCACCCTTTCCTGACCAAGACTGCTCGAGCAGTTCTTTTTCAAAAGCTGCCGAATCTGGTCAAAACCAATTTTTTGTTCTAAAGTTGAAGGATAAATCATGCCCATAATACGCGTCAAAGCGCAAAGATAGGGATTTTTTCGCCTGTAACTGCCTATTCGGACATGAGCTCAAAAACATAGCCGATGCCCCGAACCGTCTTGATCCGAACATCCTCATCGTCCACCAAATATTTGCGCAAATTGTACAGAAACACATCCAGGCTCTGACTGTTCATGAATTGATTGCCCTTCCAAACCTCATTCGCAATCATTTCCTTGGTCACCAACTGACCCTTGTTCTTGACCAGCAACTCGAGCAGCGCCGATTCTGTCACCGAAAGTTCAAAGCGTTTGCTCTGTGATTCAAGTGTTTGTCTTTTGGAATCAAACTTATATCTGCCAAAAACATATTGATTTTCACTGGCCGAAACCATAGGTTCAGCCACTGCAACAGCCGGTTTGGGCGCAGCACTGATACGTCGCATCAGCACCTGAATGTAGGCATCGAGTTCGGCCGGTAAAAAAGGTTTTTTGATGTAATTGTCGATGCCGATGCTGTAGGCTTCAACGATGGTCTTGGCTGACGAGACCCCAGTTTCGAGGATGATGGGAATATCCGGATTTTTTTGGCGAAGTATCTTTACCATTTCCAGGCCAGTCATTCCAGGCATTTCCACGTCCGAAACCACGACATCGGGCACGAATGAATCGAAAGCCAACAGCCCTGCTTTGGGGTTTTGGCACCACATTACTTCGTAATCACCAATCAATTCCATCCCCTCTTTGATGATGAATCCAAGGATGTCATCGTCCTCAACCAACAGTAGTTTTATCATAGCAAGTACACCTTATATATATAGTAACTTTTTTAGAGCGGTAAATGAATGCAGAATTCTGTCCCGACGCCTTCCTGACTGGTCACCTCAATAGTACCCTTGTGGGCATGCACTACCTTGTTGACATAATTCAATCCGATGCCGAAACCGTCTATGCCTTTGCCTTGCACTTTGTTTCCACGTTCGAAACTATCGAAGATGTGTTTCAGTTCATTTTCTGCAATGCCGAAGCCGTTGTCTTTGAGACGGAACTCGAGCTTGTTGTCGGCCAGGCATGCAAAGACCTCAATCTTGACTTCCTCTTCCGAATACTTCATGGCATTGTCAATGAGGTTGTTCAAAACGTTTTCCATGAGGAAGGGGTCGAAATTGCCCATCAAATCTTCTGGTTCGCAAGACGAAGTCAACTCCACTTGTTTCCGGCGGAAGTTGTTGGACCGGTGTATCTCAACAATTTTATCTACAAAAGGCTTTACTTCGGTAGGAGTGGGGTTGGTCGTAATTTTAGAATGCTCTGCCTTGGCCACCACCAAAATCCGGTCCACCGTACTCAACAACTTGGAGCTGGACTCCTTCATCATGCCGTAATACCGTTGCCTGGCTTCCGGCTTTTCCTCGAAAATCCCCGACGACAATTGGGACGAAGCCATGTAGATGCCGCTGATGGGTGTCTTCAGCTCGTGCGTCAATGCATGCGTGTATTCCTTGATGAAGTTTACGAACTTGGCTTCCTTCAACGTACTCCTTAATAAATAGATCAAAACCACACCTATTATTATAACGAGTAAAATGGAAACGGCGATGATCATTTGGGCTTGCTGTAGAATGGAACGAAGCGGGTTGATCAAGGTTACCTTGGCATACTGGTCTTTAGTGATCTTGCCGAAGAAAGTAAACTTGTCTGGTTTAGCATATTCTTTATCTTTGGCGGATACCAACAAAATGGAATATTTTGGGGAGAAGCCAATTGACTTTGAAAGATTGGCTTTAAAAATGCTGTCAAGCTTTTCGATATTGCATGTTTTCCCCAATGTAATTAAGAAATCTTGAACAACACCAGAAAAATCGTCTGATTGATTCATTTGGCCCTTGCTTATAACTTGGCCTTTTTTAACGGGGTTTTCTGAGCCATTGGTAAAAACAGTTTTTAATTGTTTGCCAAAGACAAGTGTCATGCGTTGTTTCAATTCAATTTCTATGGATGTTGTCAAACCTTTATTTGCTTTCTCCAATATATCATGCTCCATTAATACATAGGAGTTCTTAAACCAGGAATATTGTAGAAACAATAACCCCAATATTCCTAAGACTGCGAAGATTCTGATGAATTTTGCTGTTTTCATTAAGATTCAGATGAATTATTGCAAAGATATAAGAATCCATTAAGATTATACAAGGTTTCATTAAGGATATGCACCACCCCTTAATCTTATTTTTGTAAAAAATAAGATCAGCTATTTTATCACTTCTAAAAACTCAGCATTATGAAAACGAATTTAGTTAAGAAAGGTTCAGAAAAAAACATTGAAATGTTCCAAATGAGTAACGAAGAACTAACCACAATCAACGGTGGAGTTGCAGTTGTCGAATGGACAAAAGACGAAAATGGCGAATGGGTCATGGTTGTAGTAAACAGAAGCAGAAGCTTCAGTACTTTTCTCTCATTTTTCCATCGCAATTAATTTTTTTTGTAGTTCTACAAACTACCTCATAATTAAATATTTGCATAAAAAAATAAACATGTCAAACCTCATTCTCAATCAAAAAGAAATTTTCCGCGCAGAGCGGTTGTTCTCGGAGCGAGTATCCGGTCCCATTTCAACGAATGCGTTTTACCAAGCCGATGGCGACTTCAGTCGTTCCATTTCCAGGCTGGTTAGCGACACGAAGAAATACCGGGTAGTGCGTCTATGAACAAATATTTCCACCTGTTTTCTTGTTGCATACCGGTTAAAGGAGCCCGTAAAGCTGTGATCTGTGATCTGCAGCGCAACATCATACAACCCATCCCGATGCCTTTATACGAGATGCTAGTGCTGGATGATACCAAGAAAACGAAATCGGTGGAAGAAATCACACTGCAATATGGTCTGAAAGACAAGCAGTTAGTAGAAGAATATCTAACCTTTCTATATCACAACCAGTTTGGTTACACCACAGACAGTCCTGTCAGTGCACTGCATCTAAATCTGGACGAATACGATGAGAGCCGAAGTATTACAAACGCGATTGTAGATTACGACGCCAACTCCCATCATTCACTTAAAGACATTGCCCAACAATTGAATGCATTAAGTTGCTTGGCACTGGAAATTCGTTTTTACTATCCTGTTTCTAGCGAGAAACTGGAGACTGAGTTGAAAAATCTGCAGAATACCTCCATTAAGACACTCGAGATCCTGGTGGAATATACTACAGACTTTGAACTTGATAAAATACTAGATCTTAAAAACACTTATCCGATTTTGCGAAAAATCACAATAAGTAATTCCTGTGAGAACACGGTATATCACCGTGAAGAGTTAACAATTATCTATACCTGCGACGTTATTCGCGATGAACGGTGTTGCGGGGTGACCAATGAGTTTTATTGTATAGCTGAGACGAAACTTTTTATTGAATCTGTACATTTCAACAGCTGTCTGAACAAGAAGATCGCGGTTGATAAGCAAGGTTTCATCCGAAATTGCCCGTCAATGAGCAATCATTACGGGCACATTTCGGTGAAATCATTGGCTGAAGCAGTCAGAAATGAAAGCTTCCGCAAGGTTTGGACCATCAATAAGGATCAGATAGAAGTCTGTTCCGACTGTGAACTTCGTTATGTATGTCAGGATTGTAGAGCCTACATAGCCGACGAAAAGAACATTTACTCCAAACCCATCAAATGCAAATACGATCCCTATCAATAGATGGAGGTCGTTTTTTTTTGTATATTTGCTTTTGAACGGCCTATTCCAATCTTGTCTTAACCTGAACTGAATCTTAATGAAATCTTTCCCACACTTTACGCAATTGGATGCCATGGACTGTGGCCCAACCTGCTTGCGCATGATCGCAAAATTTTATGGGAAAAGCTATTCACTTCAAAATCTGCGTAATAGAAGCTTTATCACCAAGACTGGTGTTAATTTATTAGGTTTAAGCCAGGCTGCCGAATCCATCGGCTTCCGTACCTCCGGTGTTAAGATTACTTTTAACCAATTGGCCAACGATGTGGCACTGCCTTGCATCGTTCATTGGAACGCCAATCACTTCGTGGTTTGTCACGACATTCGTAAAAGCCGCAAGCACGGTACCACCGTTTCCATTGCCGACCCTGGCAGTGGATTAGTCACCTTAACAGAAACTGAATTCCGAAAATCCTGGGAAAATTCCATAAGGGATGGCCAGGGCGTTGGCGTCGCTTTGTTGCTCCAACCAGGTCCCGATTTTGGAAACGTAGACGACGAACCCGAAAAGGGTACCCGCAGCATGTCCTTCTTTTTAAAATACCTGAGCCCTTACCGCAAACAAATCACCCAGATTGTGATCAGCATGATCACCATCAGTTTGTTGCAACTCATTTTCCCCTTTCTCACTCAATCGCTGGTGGATGTGGGTGTGCGTGACGGAAACATCGGCTTTATTCAATTGGTTCTCTTGGCACAAGCCGCAATCTTCCTAGCCAGACTTTCTGTAGAATATATAAGGAGTTGGATTTTGCTCCACATGAATACCCGCATCAACATTGCGCTCATTTCAGACTTCCTTATCAAACTGATGAAACTACCCTTACGGTATTTCGACTCGAAGAATGTGGGCGATATCATGCAACGCATTGGCGACCACAAACGCATCGAGGACTTTCTCACCGGCAATTCCATCTCGACGCTTTTCTCCTTCATTAATTTTTTCCTATTCGCCTTTGTTTTAGGATATTACAACCTGACCATCCTACTCATCTTTCTGCTCGGTAACGCTCTTTACGTTTTGTGGGTACTGTTCTTTATGAAGTACCGCCGTTCGCTCGACTTCAAACGCTTCGAACAGTCTGCCAAAGAGCAAAGCAATGTAATTCAGATCATTACTGGCATGCAAGACATCAAACTCAACAACTGCGAACGTCAAAAACGCTGGGGTTGGGAGCGCATTCAGGTGAAACTCTTTAAAATAAGCATCAAAAGCCTTGCCATCGGGCAGTTTCAACAAGTCGGCTCTGTATTTTTTAATCAGACCACCAACCTGCTCATCACCTTTTTAGCTGCACAAGGCGTCGTAAATGGCAGCATCACCCTGGGTATGATGCTTTCCATTACCTACATTATTGGACAACTCAATGCACCTGTCGATCAGTTCATTGGATTTGCCCAAAGTTTTCAGGACGCCAAACTAAGTTTGGAACGACTCAACGAAATCCATGGTAAAGAAGACGAAGAGCAAACGCTATCCACAAAACTGAACGAACTGCCCGATAAACGGAGCTTGGAAGTAAACAACCTGTGCTTCAGTTACGATGGCTCCGATTTTCATTTTGTGCTGAACGACCTGAATCTAAGCATTCCAGAAAGCAAGGTTACTGCCATTGTCGGTGCCAGTGGAAGCGGCAAGACAACACTAGTCAAACTCTTGCTCGGTTTTTACGAACCAAACCGTGGTACCATCAAGGTAGGCAGTACACCGCTGAATACGCTCAATCCACACCTCTGGCGCAGTAAAACAGGTTCGGTACTTCAAGACGGATTCCTGTTTTCCGATTCAATCGCCAACAACATTGCCATCGGTGAGGACGATCCCGACAAGGATCAGTTGCGCTATGCAGCTACCGTGGCCAACATCCGGGAATTCATCGACAGCCTGCCCATGGGTTATAACACCAAAATTGGCATGGAAGGCATGGGGCTCAGCCAAGGCCAGAAGCAACGCATCCTCATTGCCAGAGCCGTCTACAAAAACCCCGAATACTTGTTTTTTGACGAAGCCACCAATGCCCTGGACGCCAACAACGAAAAAGTCATTTTGGAACAACTTCATACCTTCTATAAAGGCAAGACAGCCATCGTAGTTGCGCACCGTCTCAGTACCGTTCGCGATGCCGACCAGATTGTCGTACTCGATCAGGGTAAAATCGCAGAAGTGGGCACTCATCAGGAACTCACCGATAAACATGGCATCTATTACCATCTGGTAAAGAACCAATTGGAGTTGGGAAATTAAAAAAAGATGAAAACCATGCAGGATAACGAGAAAGATATTGAACTTCGCAGCGAAGACGTACAGGATGTCATGGGCAATGTGCCTCCTGCCATTCTACGGTGGGGCATCACGGTGATTTCCATGGTCTTTTTGCTGTTACTTGTTGGAAGTTTTGTCTTCAAATACCCAGATACCATTTCTGGTAAAGTGACTCTGACCACCGAGGTGCCACCAGCCAACATTCTTGCTAGGGCTTCGGGCAAACTCGACGAATTGTATGTTGCCAACAATCAAAAAGTTAAGGCAGGAGCGATGCTGGCTGTTATTCAGAACCCAGCAAACACGGCCGATGTCCAACTACTAAAAGACCGCCTCAATCGCTGGAACAGCGATATACCCAACGCTTCTGTCGCACGCAACTTATTGGATAACAAGTCCTTGTCGCTTGGAAGCGTTCAGTTGGCCTATACCGAATTCCAACAAACCCTTACCGCATACCTACGCTTCCAATCTTTGCAGTACCACCCACGCAAATTGCAACTTCAAGAACGAAAAGTCAGTGAGCAGGAAATCAATCTGGGTGAAATGAAGCGACGCTCCGTCCTATTGCAACAGCAAGTGTCGAGCACCCAGGAAATATGGAAGCGCGATTCCATGCTCAATCGCAAAGGCTTGATGTCTGACGAAGAGTACGAACTTTCCCGCAACAAGATGCTTCAAAACCAACAGTCGTACAGTGCCTTGCTATCGGAAATAAAGATGGCCGAAATGGACATCAATACCAGTGAGGGTAACTTATTGGACCTTCGTAAGGACTTTGTGGACAACGAAAGCATTTATCTGTTGCAATTGCGCACTGCAACCGAACAACTTCGCACGGAATTGAATTCATGGGAACGCAACTACCTGTTGGTCAGCCCTATCGATGGTACAGTGAATCTGATGGGATATTGGAGCAACAATCAAAACGTCGAAGTGGGTAAAATCGTATTTTCCGTGATTCCAACCATCAAAACCATGCCTGTCTGCACAATGCTGTTACCAGCTCTGGGCTCAGGTAAAGTGGCTGTGGGACAACGCGCCAACGTCCGCTTGACGAACTTCCCCGATCAAGAATTCGGTTACCTGGAGGGTAGGGTAGAGCACGTTTCCGACACCCCCGATCCCGAAGGCCAATACGTCGTCGAAATCCGCTTTCCAAAAGGCCTTGTCACCAATTACGGCGTTCAATTGCCCATTGCCAGGCAGATGCAAGGCAGTGCCGAAATCATCACCGAAGACATCCGGCTCATCGTCCGCTTCTTCAACCCCATCAAAAAAATTCTAAAGAAGTATACTTGATCGTGAAGGTTGTACCCTTTCCGACTTCACTCTGAACCGTTATTTTACCGCCGTGAGCTTTAACTGCTCGCTCTACAAAATGCAAACCAATTCCAAATCCTGGGAAATTGCTGTTTTTGTTGGCAGAACCACGCTCAAACAAATCGAAGATGCGCTTTTGGTCCTCGGCTTTCATTCCCATTCCATTGTCCCGGATGCTGAAAACAACGTTGTTGTCCACCTTCGTACAGCGAATCTCGATCAATGCTTCCTGCGGCGTATATTTGATGGCATTCTCCAATAGATTGCACATCACATTCTCCATCAAGCCAATATCCATCCTGCATTTGAAATCCGTAGGTTCATAAATTGTTTCGATGACTACCGTCTTGGGGTTGTAATTCCGCATCCGGTACATTTGTACGGTCCGTTCCATGAATTCCCGAATCTGAATTTCAATCAAATTAACAGGCAATTCCATCTGTTCACTCTTTGCCATATACAGAATGTTGTCCAGATTGAGCAGAATTTTCTTTGTCAGACTATCGCCTTCTACCAAATATTTGTCTTGCGATTCCACTACTGAAGTTCCTTTCTTTTGGTACATCTTGAAGATCATTTGAATGCCTGAAACTGGTATTTTTAAGTCGTGAGTCATCATGCGAGTGTAATCAATAATGAAATTGGAGAACTTACGCTCTCGTTGCATGTTTAGGAGTTGAAAAATGAGAATCCAGCCAATAAGAAGCACCAATAATATGGAGAAAATCATTATAAAGGTACCCTTCCTTAAAAATTCAGTTATTGGTGATTCAAAGACCACAGCTACATAAGATTTATATCCAATTTGTTGGTAAATCGTGTCTTTTCCTTTGCCAATTGCTATCCTGTTGTAATTTTTTACTTCCAGACTATCTAAATCCAAACTCTGTCTAACAACTTTGATTGAATGTTCTGGGATATAACCGAATTTATCATTTAAAGCTGGATTTAACTGCTTATGAATCAAACTATCACTTATGGGTTTATTCGTTAAAAATAATCCTTCTTCCAATACAAGTAATAATTCTTTTGTATTGTTGGCTACATGTTTTGAAGGCATTTTTGTAACCTTTTTTGGTACAACTTCTCCAACACCTTCATTAACGACTCTTATTCCTCTGGATGTACTATCAAGTTGATAGATAATGGCTCTTTCAATTGAATTCCTTACACACTCATCCGCCTTCCCCATCATATCCATCTCCACCGCCCTATACGCATTCCCCCACCAAACCCACTGCAGCGCCAGCAAGCAAATTATCCCCACAATAGACACCAAACGCATAATACTGGAAGCAGAAGTTCTTTTTTTCATTCAACTCAAAATTTATGTGGACCCGAAGGTACGACATTGTAACAAACACACCAAGGTTTTTTCCTATCTTTGCAGCCAACAACCCTACCACAGAAAATGCAATCCGACGATAAACACTGGTACGCCCTTTACACTGCCCCGCGTGCCGAAAAAAAGGTGAGCGACCGCTTTACCGAAGCCGGCATCGAACACTACCTTCCCCTACAAACCGTTAAACGCCGCTGGAGCGACCGCGTCAAAGAAGTCATCGTCCCCGTGGTGCACGGCTATATTTTCGTACACATCGCCGAAACTGAATTCCGCAACGTAACCCTAATATACGGTGCCATCGCCTTCATCCGCGAATTCGGGAAACCCGTCGCCATCCCCGACAGCCAGATCCAACGCCTCCGCTTCATGTGCGATTTTTCCGACGAACCCATCGAATTCATCCTCGAAGACCTCACCAAAGGCGAAACCGTCACCATTGTCAAAGGCCCCCTCCAAGGCCTCGTCGGCGAACTCGTCCAAATCAAAGGCAAACACAAAGTCGTCGTCCGCCTCGAAAAATTCGGATACGCCAGCACCACCATCCCCATCTCCTTCATCGAACGAGAAAAATAATGTTATGGTATTATAAAATAAATACTATATTTGTGAATTCATGATCATTAAAGCCACTAATGAATTCTACAATTTCCGCCATACCAACCACTGAATCAGACCAAGTCGAATTCAAGACAACATACAATGATGATGTTATTGCTTCATTGGTCGCATTTTCCAACACAAAAGGTGGGTCAGTCTATATTGGAGTAACCGATAAGGGAGAGGTAAAAGGCCTTCATACAGGAGCTGAAACCATTCAGGGTTGGATTAACGATATCAAGAACAAAACGAATCCTGCCATCATCCCCGACATAGAATCATTAATCATTCAAGATAAACAGGTTATCGTATTAAGTATTGGAGAATACCCCATCAAACCCGTATCCATAAAGGGTAGGTACTATAAAAGAGTTTTCAATTCCAACCATATGATGAGCATTGACGAGCTTGCAAACGAACACCTCAAAACCATCAACAGTAGCTGGGATTACTATCCAGATCCCATCCACGGAATTGATGCAATTTCCCTTGAAAAAGTTAATTCTTTCATTCAACATGTCGAACTGCAGAAACAAAGCAAACTCGACTTGGAGCCCATCCAGTTTCTAGAGAAAATGGAAATTGTACGAAATGGTCAACTCACATTCGGCGGTTTTTTGATGTTCGCTAAAGACTATTGCTCAATTAGTGACATTCAAGTAGGCCGTTTTAAAAGCCCCACCACCATAATCGATTCCATATCCCTTTGTAGTGATTTGTTTGGTGAAATTGATGAAATCATGACATTTATCCGCAAACACCTTATGGTCGAAATCATCATAACAGGTGAACCCATGCATACAAAGCGGTTTGATTACCCCTTAGATGCCATACGCGAGGTGGTTCAAAACATGATTTTACATAGAGATTACCGGGACAGCAGTGCCAGTATCATCAAAATCTTTGACGATAGGATGGAATTCTTCAATCCAGGAGCATTATTTGGCGGCATAACCATTGACAATCTTCTCTCTGGTCACTATTCCTCCAAAACCCGCAATAAATTATTAGCAAAGGCTTTTAAGGAGTCAGGTTTGATTGAACAATACGGCTCAGGCATCATGCGAATCCGACGCATCTGTATGGAATATGGTTTAAAAGACCCCCTTTTCCAAGAAATGCAACAAGGGTTCAAGGTAACTCTGTATAAGGAAGTTCCCAAATCAACGGACTTTAGCAAAGTCGGTGAAAAGGTCGGTGAAAAGGTCGGTGAAAAGGTCGGTGAAAAGGTCGGTGAAAATCTAACCCAGAATCAAAAGCAAATTCTTGGTCTTATATCCCAAAACAACCAAATTGCTGCCGCCGAACTCGCCGAGAAAGTACATATTTCGAAGCGAAAAATCGAAGAAAATTTGGCAAAGCTCAAACAAAAAGGCCTACTAAAAAGAGTCGGTCCAGCAAAGGGCGGCCACTGGGAAATATTGTAACCACTTACCAACTCATTTGCAAATATCGCCGTGTTTTTGTATATTTGTTACAGTAACAAACGCTGCTATGTTTTTCAAAGATTACAAAAAGCATCCCGAAGCAACAGTACGTCAGACTCTATTGTGGGAATACGATATGGAGAAGTTCGATTGGCAAAACATGCGAAATGCCGTCGTTCAAAGAGTTGTTGAACGAGGCCGAATGCAAGACTTTTATGCCATCCTAAACCTCTATGGGTTAAAAGGAGTAAAAGAAGCCATAAAAACCATTCCCTATCTCAACCCCAAAGACCAATCCTTTGTTTGCACCATATTCAGCATCAAAAAAGAAGAACTAGCATGTTACAAGAAAACACAGTCACAACTGGATTCAAAGACTTGGCAGCAATAATTTTTATTGACATCAACTTTCAGGAACCCATTGTAATCAATATTAGCCCTATCTTCGCCAAGTTTTATCAACCAAAAACCAGTTCAAAGTATGATATTTCACGGAGGTTTTAACGAAGTTCGATTGCCCGAAATTATTGTTGGAAAATATGCCAAAGATTTTGGCAGTGGATTCTATTGTACTGAGCTTCAAGAACAGGCAGTTCGTTGGGCAAAACGCTACGAAACTTCCGTAGTTAGCATCTATGAATACAAGCCAAATTCAAAGTTGAAAGAACTCGTATTCACAGAAATGACCGAAATCTGGCTTGATTTTGTTGTACAATCGAGAGCTGGTAAAGAACACGAATATGATATCGTTAGCGGCCCGATGGCAAACGATCAGATTTATAACTATATATCCGATTATATCAGCGGAGTTTTAACAAAAGAACAATTCTGGATTTTGGCAAAATTCAAACATCCCACTCACCAGATCTGTTTTTGCACAGAGAACGCACTTAAATGTCTGACATTTATTAAATCCGAAAATCATGACAGGTAGAGAGCCAAAAGAAAGCAATGATATATTCTTTGTTTGCAGCCTTATTGAGCAAATTGGACGACAAACAAAAAATCACCGTTCAGTTGTGGTCAATGCGATTGGCAGAGAAAAATTGCAGCATCTGTTCGAATTAGCCGATGTTTATCACAGCGAAAACATAGAGAAAGTAAGCAATGAGTTAATCTTATCCAGCAATATATCAACAGGCACTTTCGATAACGTGGCCGTATCCCTCTATTCCACGCCTACCATTTGGGATATTGGCAAAGTCTATAAACGACTCATTTTGGAAATCATGAAATACCGAAACAACAATGAGCCTATTCAAATACTAGTCGAAGTTTATAACTCCTGGATTTCTCGCAAGATCGAAGATTTTAACAGCAGCATGTATTTCGAAAATCCAGATTACATCTTCCAATCCTATTTGACAGGCGATGTTTTGGCTTAAAACCCTTTTTTCTTGCCTCGCATTTTGCGTATCGCATTTTGCGAATTATTATGTTCAGGGCATTGAGAAAACTTCTAGGCTAATTCATAGACGGTTATCGCTAATCCGAATTTCCCGCAATGGATACCACGTTGCTTTTTCGATGACATTGCTTGTTTCTTCATAACCCAATCGCATAAAATCAATGATCTTATCTTCGGGAGGAAAATAAGAGCTGCAATACCTTGGGAAAATTGTTTTTGGAACAATGCCAATATAATCAATACCTGTTATCATCCGCAGAATCTCTTCCGCGTCCCTAAGTGTAAAAGGAATGTGGTTTTTGTACAAGGCGATGGCCATCTTTACCGTCTCAAGAACTCGTACACTACTGCTACCTGCCAAATTCAATTTCCATCCATTCTCATTTGAATATGCATAAAGTGAGATATGGGTTGAATTTCCACCTCTGCAAATTTCCCAAGGATGACCACCAATTTCGTGCATAATCCAATGCTTAAAATCTGCTTCCGAATCCAAATCTAGCTTTGTCATTCCATCATCTCTACCATCTGCCTTTCGTTTGTACATTTCTACGTCACTGAGATTGTTCTTTTCATCTTTAAAGTAGTCATTTGCAATATATCCAATTCGGCAGTATTCAAAAAAGTCACCTGCAGTCATTTTCTTAAGAGTAAGATTCAATTCGGGACTAATCGTTTGATTTACAACTGCTTCAAGTATACAAATATCTTCACTGGAAAGATTGCTCTGAAATGTCAAACCTTCTTCAGGGAAAATGGACCAATAGTCTTTTCTAAACAGTTTTCCAAACCTCCTGTTAAATGGTAAATGACTGTTTAGGTGAGCATTATATCCACCAACGTCTGTTTTTATACCATTCAACGTCTTCAGTACGATTTCATATAAGCAGCCAATCAAATCCTTGCTAAAATAGGCACGATCAGCAACCTCTTCAGATAAATTGACATGGAACGTCAAAACTGAATCGATAAAGAAGTAATACTCCTTTTTATAGGTCATTGTATAAAACTCATACCATTTTGTTTCTTCAGGGTAATCATCATGCCACAATTCCACAAAGTCCTCGTAGTTTTGAACTATTTCCTCCTCAAGAAATTCTTCATAATCACCATAGTCTTCAATGCTACCCCTGGGTATTTCTATCCAAATGCTACGAAGATCATCATCCCCACATGTTTCAATAAAACTTAGTTCATTGTATAGCCTCAATAATGTATCAATACACGCTTTATCCGTGACAACTTTTTCCGATTGGGCCACACGAATGAGGTGGTCAAGTAGTGGTGCTGTTTTTTTCATAAGGACCTTTTTAAAAAATAAATTCTGTTTCTACCAATTTTACACACTCACCAAAAAGCGGATGAATCGTATTGATGGCATAGTTGTATTCCTGATGAATTACGACCGAAGGAAACTTTAATACCAACGATTCTTTTGATGCAAACCAAGAGGCGCCAATTGCCTGAACTTCAGACCGCCCAGCCATCGTTCGCCATTTGCGAGGCAACTCTTCCAACTGAACTTGACGAATCAAAGTTGCTTCCTCCTTAATAGAAAGCACCATCATCCGGTAATTAACACTTGGTAGAATGTTGCTTCTGCGAACCAGCATCTCTAACGTAGCCAACGACCTCGAGCCACTCGCATAAATCACCATCTGGCCCCCACGATTCCATCTGTTTTCACAGCCAGAAGCCGTTAAGCCATCAGCATGCGCCACACTGCAAATTCGGTACAACTCCATCACCTACACATTATCGCCAAACTCCATAGCAGTCAGGCTATTATCGACAAAACGAACACCTGTCACCGTGTTCAAAAACGAAGCAGGAGCAGCGTCGTCGAAATGGAAGTTCTTCAACTTCAACCACTCATCAAAAGCCGTCGACGTGCCAAACACCACCTGTCCATGCTTGAACAAGCCCAACAGGAGCAACAAATGCTCTTTAAACGATTCATTCCAAGTCGTTTTCAGTTGCGAATAGTTACGCAATGTCCGAGGTGTAACATTCAACCACTCCGACATCGTTTCCAAACTAAAACTCGTCAATTCCTTCAAAGCATTCAAATATCGCGTATCAATATTCTGCGTTCGAAGCGAATACAATACCTCACTTTCCGAAAGCCTATTCGGAATCCCATCCAAAGCAGTTCCCTGCATTTCATAGTCCTTTACCATTCTCTTCAGTTTTAAAAAACAAAAATAGGAAATATTTCCGAGATATATAAGAAATATTTCTGTATGCATTAAATTGAAGCTATATTTGTATTTATTTTCAAAGAAGGTACAAAACTCCTTTTGACATTGTTAGAGAATGTTCGAACAATTAATTATATTTGTAATATGGAAATGAGCAAGCAATGTGTTGATATTGAAATAGATAAACTTACAAATTCTATTGAGAATGTAAGAACAGGGGATTGTTTTCAAACTGAAATACTCTTAGCAAGCAATACGGATATTAAAATTGCATCCAAAACTAATGGTTGGCTATTTGATTGGATGTTAGAGTTTCAAAAACCTGATCGGGATGTATACAAATTGACGATCGTAAATAATCAGACAAAAATTCAAGGTTTGGTAAGTTTGTCTGAAAAAGAAGACCATGTATATATGAACTTGATTGAGAGTGCTCCATTTAATCTTGGAAAAGAAAAGGTATATTTGGGTGTACCTGGAAATTTAGTTGCATTTGCTTGCCGTATGGCATTTCACAGGGGATTCAGCGGATATGTTTCATTTATGGCAAAGACTAAGCTAATAAAGCACTACGAAGAAACTTTAGGGGCGGAATGTATTGGTGGTCAGTTGATGATTATCAACAACCAATCCGCATTAAAATTGGTCAATAAATACTTTAATAAATAAAATTATGGGACTCTTAAAAGAACCTTTAGATGTCGATTTTTTTGTTGACCCAAAAACTTTATCCGAAAGGGAGGAAAGGATAATTACTGATTACATAAAGTCAGATAAAGAAAAGAACAACAATCTTCATCCTGCAAAAAAAAGTTCACGTGCTCATAAAGCCAAACTCTAACCCCGTCATATTAAGAATTATAACACATTTTTTTATCAATCCCCCCAAAAAACAGGCTTTTTCGAGCTTCACCTTGAAAATTGTTCGTATATTGCAGGCTCAAATTGAGTAACAAAACTACTCGATGCGAATGAAAACTACCTTGCTATGCTGGACAGTCTCATAACATCCAAAACCCGAATCAAGCTTTTAATGAAGTTTTTCATCAACAGCGACACGACGGCCTACCTTCGCAACCTTGCCGGAGAGTTTGGAGAGTCTACCAACGGCATCCGCCAAGAACTCAACCGCTTCGAAGACGCACACCTCATCGACTCCGAGGTAGTTCAAAACAAGAAAATCTACAAGGCCAACACCACACACCCTTATTTTCAGGACATCCACCACCTGCTGCTCAAGTACACAGGCATCGACAAAATGATCGACATGGTGGTCAACCGCATTGGCCTGCTCGATAAAGCATTCATCATCAACGACTTTGCACAAGGGAAACCGGGCAACGTCCTAGACCTGGTTCTGGTTGGCGACAGCTTCGACCAGGATTACCTGCATCAGCTCGTCCTCAAAGCCGAAGACCAGCTAACGTTTAAGATCCGCTACATCACCGTAGCCCCCTCAGAAGTCCAAAACTTCCTGCCGGACAAGACCAAAACCTTGCTCGTCTGGACCAACAAACCTTCTGAGCCGAATTGACCCCAAAGCCCCAATCCGCAAGGGTAGGGGCCTAAAGCCCGCAAGGGCGCACCATACTTAAAACCCTTCGCCGCACCCATACCCTGGGAGTGACGAACTTCGACACATACAATACCCAATGATCCCCACCCAAGAATCCCATCAGCTCGAATTCAAACTATCCTTCCAAGACGAAGTGATCGTGAGCCTGGTAGCCTTTGCAAACAGCAAGGGTGGAACCATCTATATAGGTGTGGCCGACAATGGTGAAGTTAAAGGCGTTCAAATTGGCAAGGAAACCCTTGCTCACTGGTCGAATGAAATAAAAAACAAAACCGCCCCAGTACTTTTACCCGATTTGGAAGAGGTCGAAATGGAGGGCAAAGTTGTAGTCAAAATAGTTGTACCCGAGTACCCCGTCAAACCAGTATCGACAAAAGGCCGCTATTATAAGCGCAAAGGCAATGCCAATCATCAACTCTCAGTGGCCGAAGTCGTCGAAATGCACCTTAAAACTTTGAATTCCAGCTGGGATGCATTTCCCGATCAACAGCATACCATCGAAGACCTCTCCTTTGAGAAAGTCCAAGCTGCCATTGACCGAAAGAACAAGACCCAGTTGCCGACCCAAGATGATCCACTCACGTTTCTAAACAAAACCGGGCTCATCAGGGACGATAAAATAACCCATGCGGCCTTTTTCCTCTTTCACAAAGAAGAGTCCTACCTCAGTACCATCGAGCTCGGACGATTTCAAACGGAGATCCTTATAAAAGACTCAGCACGCAGCCAAACCGACGTACTCACACAAATCGACCAAGTCATCGACTTTGTAAAAAAGCACATCAATCTCGAAGTCATCATCACCGGAGAAGCCCAAAACAAACAGATTTGGCAGTATCCTTTAGAAGCCATACGGGAAATTGTCATCAACATGATCGTCCATCGCGATTACCGTTCCAGCTCCGATTCCATTGTCAAAGTGTTTGCCGATAAAATTGAATTCTATAATCCAGGAAGACTTCCCGAAGATATCACCATCAACGATTTGCTAACGAATCAATACCGCTCCACTCCACGCAATAAGCTGATGGCCGATGTCCTAAAAAATATTGGAGTGATCGAAAAGTATGGATCTGGAATCCAGCGCATTATCAACCTTTTCAAGAGCGAAAATCAGCCCATTCCAACCTTCTGCAACATCTCCGAAGGTTTTATGGTTACTGCCTATTCTAAAACCGACCAGAACCCGACCAGAACCCGACCAGAAAATGTCGTAGAAAATGTCCCAGTAAATGTCGTAGTAAATGTCGTAGAAAATGTCGTAGAAAATCAATCGAAAATTATTGGATTCTTAAAAGAAAACAACACCTTTTCTGCTAAAGTTTTAGCCAATAAAATGGATATGACCGAACGCACCATACAGCGTTATTTGAAAACCTTGGTCGACAATGGTAAAATCCAACGCATTGGCCCACCCAAAGGCGGCCACTGGCAAATCAACCTCATGTTTGAAACCGAATTCGACACTTTTGTAGAACTGAAAATTCAAGGCTTAGTGTCTCTCATTATAGAACATGAGCATTTGGTTTTTGAAGATGCGCTTCAGTTTCTATACGAATCGAAACTCTATGATGCCCTATTGGAAGAACATTCGAAAATTTGGCATTTAAGCAACGAAAAACTATTTGAAATGCTTTTAAACGAAAAGCAGACAAACGAATTGACATACCCCGATTTTGTATGATCCTTACAAATGGATAAGCTCACCAATATTCAGCATTTTCAATTGTTTTGTCTGGAAAGTTACCGAGCATCGACCGGTATTTCTGGCAAAGCAGCATTAAATGAATTTAAACGCACCAACGTATTTGACTATCTATCAAAAGGTTATGAGGTATTGCATACACAAGGCAAAAACTATATAATAGCCGATATTAAAGATTATATTGAACATCGGAAATGAAAGTCTATCACGGAAGCACTGAAATAGTTCAACATCCTACCATTCTAGATTCCCAACGCCTACTCGATTTTGGAAAGGGTTTCTATACAACAACCAGTGTAGAGCAAGCTGAAAAGTGGGCTATGATTAAAAGGGATAGAATTGGTTCAGAAGCCAAATCTTTCGTTACCGTCTATGAATTGGAAGATCATTTACTTCGCGATGGAAAATTCAAAGTGAAAGTCTTTAAAGCAGCAAATGAAGAATGGTTAGACTTTGTCATTCTCAACAGAAGAGAAAACAAGAGTCACCAGTACGATTTAGTAACCGGAGCAGTAGCAAATGACACACTGTACAAAACTTTGTCATTGTTCGAAACCGGTATCCTAACCAAACAAGAAACAATCATTCGATTGAAAGTACACAAGCTTTTCGATCAACTTTCGTTTCATAACATGGAACTACTCAAAGAAATTAAATACGTCCATTCATACGAAATCGTTTAAAATATAACCAAAACATACCCCCCTTCATGAAACCAAATTCATCCCGAAGAAACCTCCTGTTCACCCTATTGCTAGGCACCCTCATCCTATTCAGCCCAGTACCCCAGAACATCCAGGCTCAGACCGCCTCACCCGCCCTCATGCAAATGGCCCAGGGTGAACTCGCCAAGCGCGGACTCTCCGAAGCAGAAGTCCGCACCCGGCTCATGCAGAAAGGCATCGACGTAGACAATATTCCACCGGCAGAATACGCCAGCTATCAGACCCGCGTCATGGCCGTCCTGGACGAACTCCAAGCCGAAAAGAAAGCAGCAGCCACCGCCACCCCAGCCGTCAGCACCCCCATCAGCATCACCGTAGGCGGCACTAACGCCACACCCACAGGGACAGCAGCAGGAGCAACCACCCCCACCGCCACAAACGCAGTGGGCACCGTCGCCACCATTGAGCCAGCACCAGTAACCACCCCCGAAGAAGCCGCCGCCGAAGCCTCCCAACGTGTCCTTCAAGCCGCCAACGCCAGGACAACGTCTAACATCTACGGCCACTCCATCTTTACCGACAACTCCCTCGACGTATACCGCACCACCGACGGCGCGCAAGCCCCCGAAACCTATGTGCTCGGAGCTGGCGACGAAGTCCACATCACCATCTTCGGCGCCTCCCAGACCGAAATCCAACAACGCATCACCAACGAAGGCTACATCCAACCAACCGGCGCCGCCCGCATCTTCCTTAAGGGCCTCTCATTGGCCCAAGCCAGAAGAGTCATCAAGGAATCCCTTTCCAGCTCCTACCTCTTCCGCGCCGATCAATTAGCCGTTACCATCGTCACCGCCAGAACTGTCCTTGTCAATGTCTATGGTGAAACCAAAATATCCGGCGGCTTCACCCTTTCCGCCCTCAACTCCGCCCTGAATGCCCTAAGCGCAGCCGGTGGCGTTACCAACAACGGGTCAGTCCGCACCATCCAAGTAATCCGTGGCGAAACCAAAAAAACCATCGACGTTTACGAATTCATGAACGACCCCAGCGTCCAGTTTAAGTTCGACCTCCAAAACAACGACATCCTCTTCGTACCCGTCGCCAAGAAACTCGTCAACATCCAAGGCGCCGTCAAACGCCCCATGCGTTACGAAATGCTCGACAACGAAAACCTCACCGACCTCATCAAATACGCAGGCGGCCTCACCATGGACGTCTACCCCGATTTCCTCCAAATCCAACGCTACGTGAACGGTGAAGAAAAACTCTTCGAATGGAACCTCGCCGACATCACCTCCGGCAAAACCAAAGTCTCCCTCGTCGATGGTGACGTCATCCGCATCAAATCCATCAACATACCCATGGATGCTTATGTCGATGTGGAAGGAAGCGTCTATTACCCAGGCCGTTTCGACTTGAAGTCCAACACCTTGCTTAGCACCCTTATCGCCAACGCAAAACCCAACTTCCAAGCCAAGACCGACCTGCTCTTTGTAGAACGAACCCGTCCAGACAACACCATCGAAGTGCTCACTGTACCCTTCCCAGGCTACAACGGCGCCCCCGATTTCACCATCCAAGGCAGAGACAAGGTCCGCGTTCTAGATTTGACCACCTACCGCGACATCGCCACCATCTCCGTTCAAGGACAAGTCCGCACCCCCTTTACACGAAACTTCTCACTCAACGACCGCCTAACCATCGCCCAAGCCATCGAATTGGCAGGCGGCCTCAAAAGCAGCGTGTATCCCATCGCCTATATTCGTAGGATAAACATTATGAATCCTAAAGAAATCAAGTACCTCCGAATCGACTTGAATCAATCAACAACCGACCCACTCCAACCCGGCGACGAACTCACCATCTACGACAAAACCACTTACACCGATGTCAACGAAGTCAGTGTCCAGGGGGCAGTCCGTCTACCCTTCCGGAAGTCCTTTGCCAACACCGACCGCCTCAACGCCAAACAAGCCATTGAACTCGCCGGAGGCCTCAAGACCAGTGTATACCCCGTTGCCTACATCTTCCGCCGCAACCTCTTGAACCCCGTCGAAATGCAATACATCCGCATCGAACTCAGTCAAGCCGAGTACGTTGACCTTCAACCAGGCGACCAACTCAACATCTTCGACAACACCACCTATACCAATGTTGGCGAAGTCCGCATATCCGGTGCTGTCAAGATTTCGGGAAGCTATACGTACGATCCTTCTCTTACATTGAGGGCTCTGATAACAAATGCTGGTGGTTTCAATGTTGGAGCAGCCTATAATCGAGTAGAGATTTTCCGCACCGTACTTTCACCCACCGAAAAGCCAAAACTCGATTTGATTACGCTTCAAGTAGATACCAACTTTCAACTCGTAAAACCTACCAAGTTTGCACTGCAGCCTTACGATCAGGTTGTTGTCCGCATGACCCCAGAATTCACTTTAGGCAGGACGGTCGAACTGAACGGTCAAGTTAAATACCCTGGCGTTTATGTATTGGAATCCAAACAAACCACCCTAAACGATGTCATTCACATGGCAGGCGGATTATTGAAGGATGCCGATCCTTATGGTGCCAAACTTTTTCGTACTTATAACAATCGTGGTAACATTACTATTCAATTAAAGAAAGTAATCAGTAGCCCAAATCGATTAAGCAACAATCCAATCCTTTTCGAAGGCGATGTCGTTAATCTTGGTCGTTTGGAAAACACCGTCAGTATCTTAGAAACCGGCACACGCATGGCTCAATACTCCACCAATGCAGATGGTAATACCATTAAAAACATTGTCTTTCAGGGTAAACGCTCTGCCAAATGGTACATCCGCAACTTTGCAGGTGGCTTCCAGAAAAATACAGACCGTAACAGTGTCACTGTAACATACCCCAACAACCAAATGCAGTCAACTAAGCGCTTTCTAATCGTTTTTAATGATTATCCTACAGTACAACCTGGCTCCATCATCACCATGAAAATGGATCCAGAAAAAATTGAAGCTGAATTAAATCCTAAGGAAAAGATTGATTGGGAATCAACTGTAGCAAAGGGATTATCCACATTAATGTCAACCTTATCAATCATTTTACTATTACAAAGGCTTTGACCAGAAGCAATTGTGAAAAAATATAAATATTATGATACTTGATTCAAATAATTCCACATCACCTTCTAGTCAAATAGTTTCAGACGAGGATCAAATTGACTTTATGGCCATTGCCAAAACTCTATGGAGCGGACGTAAAACCATTTTACTTTCCCTACTATTCGGAGCCATTCTTGGTATTTTCGTAGCCCTGTTTTCTCCAAATGAATACACCGCTACTTCCATTATGGTTCCTCAAACAGGAGGTAAAAGTCAGTCCGGTCTAAGTAGCCTCGCCTCTTTGGCTGGTGTCGATCTTGGAATGGCCGAGAGTGCAGAATTGTCTCCCGTCATTTATCCAAGAATTGTCAACAGCATACCTTTCAAATTGGAGCTGATGAAGACTCCAGTCAATTTCAGTAAGTTTGATAAACCGATTAGCCTTTACGACTATTATACTACAAAACAAAAAACTTCTGTCTTTGATGTTATTAAAAAATACACCATCGGTTTACCAGGTGTTATAATTGGTGCTATCAGGAAGCAACCCAAAGAGTTGATCCTCCCGAAAGGGTCAGCTAATCAACCCATCAACCTCACCAAAAAGCAATATGATGTTAAGAAAGCTCTTGATGCATGCATCTCTCTAGAAGTCGAAAGTAAACAAGGCTATTTAACCCTCGTTGTCCGCATGCCCGAAGCATTGGCTGCCGCTCAAATTGCTCAAAAAGCACAAGAAATCCTTCAGCGAGACATCATCCAATTTAAAGTGGAAAAATCACAAGCCAACCTCGATTTCATTCAGGAGCGCTATAATGTTGCTAAAGCAGAAGCTGAAGGCTACCAGGTAAACATTGCAGTCAATACTGACAAATACAAAAATCTGACCAGCAATGTACCTCAAGTTAGCAACACTCGCATCCAAACAAAATACGGTATTGCTAATAGCGTTTATCAAGAATTAGCCAAACAACTCGAACAAGCAAAAATACAGGTTAAAAAAGATACACCGGTATTTACTATTGTGGAGCCGGTATCTGTGCCTCTTGAAAGAACTAAACCTAACCGACCTATGATTCTTGTTATCTGGATTTTCCTCGGAGGCATTGTAGGATTTGGCATTATTTATGGAAAACAGTTTGCATCAGGTATAAAACAGAAATGGAATGAATAAGTCTGGTTATTGAGTTTAAAAATCAATTAAAGAACTATCATTTATAGTACGATTTCATTACTGGTAACTGACTTTTAACAGTGAGTAGTCACCGTGACAACGCTTAACGAGAGTAATCGTTTTAAAATAAAATAAGTATTAAAATAGATATGAAAGCAGTATTTATGGGTTTAGGCTACATTGGCCTTCCAACAGCAGCCGTAGTAGCCAGTAAAGGAATTCAAGTTATAGGTGTTGATGTAAATCCTCATGTAGTGGACACGATTAATGAAGGGAAGATACATATAGTAGAACCTGCATTAGATAAATTAGTAAAAGAGGTTGTTGAGAAAGGTTATTTTAAGGCTTCTTTAAAACCGGAAGAAGCCGATGCCTTTTTTATTGTTGTTCCAACCCCATTTAAGCAAAATCATAGAGCAGATATTTCCTATGTTGAGTCTGCTACTCGTATGGTAATTCCTTTTTTACGCGAAGGGAATCTTTTTATAATTGAATCAACCTCTCCAGTTATGACTACTGAAAAAATGACAGAGGTTATTTTTAAAGAACGTCCCGAACTTATAGATAAAATCTTCATTGCATATTGTCCTGAGCGCGTATTACCAGGAAATGTTTTGTATGAGTTAGAGCACAACGATCGGGTAATTGGTGGACTGAATTCTGAATCTTCTGATAAAGCCATTAAATTTTACTCTCACTTTGTAAAAGGGAACTTGCATAAAACGAATGCAAGAACTGCTGAAATGTGCAAGTTGACTGAGAATTCGTCTCGTGATGCACAAATCGCATTTGCTAATGAATTGTCTATAATTTGTGATAAAGCCGGAATTGATGTTTGGGATTTAATTGAATTAGCAAATAAACATCCAAGGGTAAATATTTTGCAACCCGGTTGCGGAGTCGGTGGACATTGTATTGCCGTAGATCCATGGTTTATTGTTTCTGATTTTCCGGAACAAGCTCATATTATCAAAAGAGCCAGAGAGACAAATGATTATAAAGCCGACTGGTGTGCTAATCGTGTGATTGAAGAATGTAATAAATATACAAATAAAACAGATCGCGAACCTATCATTGCATGTATGGGATTAGCCTTTAAACCGGATATTGATGATTTGAGAGAATCTCCTGCAAAATACATTACTTCACGTATTATTTCAGAAGCCAGAGCTGATGTCTTAGTTGTAGAACCTAATGTAATGAATCATAAAAGCTTTAATCTAATGAATTACAAAGATGCTTATGAAAAGGCCGACATTGTAGTGTGGCTTGTAAAACACAAAGAATTTGCGCCTATGCCTTTTATAAAAGATAAAATTGAATTGGATTTTTGTGGAGTAAGAAAATAATAGTATGAAAAAAATTATGTTAGTATTCGGAACAAGACCTGAGGCAATAAAAATGGCCCCACTTGTAAAAGAATTTCAGAAACACCCTGATCTATTTGAAACCAACGTTTGCGTAACCGCCCAGCATCGCGAAATGCTTGACCAGGTTTTGCATCTGTTTGAAATCACTCCTGATTACGACCTGAATATCATGAAAGCAGGACAAGACCTTTACGATGTTACCTCCCGGGTATTATTAGGCATGCGTGATGTATTAAAAGAATACAAACCCGATATTGTTTTGGTTCATGGCGATACCTCTACTTCGACTGCTACAGCATTGGCAGCATTTTACCAGCAAATACCAGTTGGGCATATAGAAGCAGGTCTGCGAACCCACAATATTTATAGCCCCTGGCCTGAGGAGATGAATCGTCAAATCACGACCCGCATTGCCACCTACAATTTTGCCCCGACTAAAGTCAGTAAACAAAACCTGTTGTTGGAAAACATAAGCGAAGAAAGCATTTACATTACAGGTAATACTGTAATTGATGCTTTATATTGGGTGATTAACAAACTTGAAAATGACACAAATTTAAACGAATTAATATCGAATCAACTCAATGAGTTTGGTTTACCAGCCAAAAAACTTGAAGCATGGAAATTGCAACAGGAATTCCATGACATTGCGAAACACGAGGAACAAAGTAGAAAGCAATCTGCCCCTGACGCTGTCTTAGCGAGTGAAAAGAAGCAATCTGCCCCTCACCGTAAACTTGTCCTTATAACGGGCCATCGCCGTGAAAATTTCGGGCAAGGCTTTATCAATATTTGCGAAGCGATTAAAGAACTCTCTAAAAAATATTCTGATGTGGATTTCGTTTATCCCATGCATCTCAATCCGAATGTTCGAAATGCTATAAAAGAAGTGTTTGGTTCAACCATCATTGCGAACCGCGAGGAACGAAATGGGAAGCAACCTGTTGCTAACAACTATTTCGTTGAACCCTTGGAATACCTCCCCTTCATTTATCTGATGAACCTCTCCTATCTAATTCTTACCGATTCAGGTGGAATTCAGGAAGAAGCTCCTGGTCTAGGAAAACCCGTATTGGTTATGCGTGATACCACCGAACGTCCCGAAGCGTTGGATGCAGGAACCGTTCGTTTGGTTGGAACGGAAAAACAACGGATTATTGATGAAGTAACTTTATTAATTGAAAATATGGAATTTTATACTGCAATGTGTAATGCAAATAATCCATATGGTGATGGGAAAGCTTGTGGAAGAATTATTGAAGCATTAAAATAATGCATAAAAATAGTTTCATAATGAAAAAAATACTAGTAACCGGAGCCGATGGCTTTATTGGTTCTCACCTGACCGAAACCTTACTGGCAAAAGGCTACAAGGTTAAAGCCCTTTCACAATATAATTCCTTTAATTTTTGGGGATGGTTGGAAGATATTCCTGCCAATAAGAATCTTGAGGTTATTTCTGGAGATATTCGAGATCCTTTTTTTTGTAAGGAAATTTCCAAAGATGTGGACCTGATATTTCATTTAGCAGCGTTGATTGCTATTCCATTTTCATATGTTGCCCCTGCAAGCTATATAGATACCAATATTTATGGAACATTGAATATTTGCCAGGCTGCAAAAGAAAATGGAAATATCCGCGTTATCCACACTTCAACATCTGAAGTTTATGGAACAGCGCAATATATTCCAATAGATGAAAAGCACCCTAAGCAACCGCAATCTCCCTATTCTGCATCAAAGATTGGTGCAGATGCATTGGCTATGAGTTTTTTCAATGCTTTCGATTTACCCGTTACTATTGCACGTCCTTTCAATACTTATGGACCAAGGCAATCTGCAAGGGCTATTATTCCAACAATCATTTGTCAAATTGCTGACGGCATAAAAGAAATTAAATTGGGAGACCTTAGTCCTACTCGTGACTTCAATTTCGTTAAGGATACATGTAAAGGTTTTATCGCTTTGGCTGAAAATGATTCTACTATTGGTAAAGAAATTAATATTTGTTCTAATCGTGAAATCTCGATGAAAGATACACTTTACCTCATTAAAAATATTATGGAGTCTGATGTTCAATTTGTCACTGAAGAGCAACGTTTACGACCTAGCAAATCTGAAGTTTTTCGTTTATGGGGAGACAATACAATTATCAAACAATTGACTGGATTTGAAGCAGATTATACCATCAAACAAGGCTTAACAGAAACCTGCCAGTGGTTTCAAAATCCTGAGAATCTTAAGAAATATAAAGCCACTATTTATAACGTCTAAAGAATGCAATCAAAATATCTTGACATTTTAAACTTTATTCGATGGAAATTCAACATTCCAACTGGTTTTATTCCTTTGCATGAACCACGATTTAATGGGAATGAAAAAAAATACCTCGCCGAATGTATTGACACAACTTTTGTTTCGAGTGTGGGGGAATTTGTCGGTAGATTTGAAGAAATGATCGCTGAATTTACAGGTGCCAAACATGCAATCGCAGCAGTTAATGGTACAGCAGCACTTCACATTTCATTGCTTTTAAGTGATGTTAAGCCAGAAGATGAGGTTATCACACAGGCATTAACATTTATAGCTACTGCCAATGCAATTGCATATACAGGAGCAAAGCCAATATTTATTGATGTCGATAAGGAGACAATGGGATTATCACCAACAGCACTTGAAAATTTCTTATCAGAGAATACTCACCAAAAAAATGGATTTTGCATTAATAAAACTACTGGAAGAAGAATTAAGGCATGCGTACCTATGCATACATTTGGGCATCCATGCCGTATTGATGAAATTATTGCCATTTGCAAAGTATACAATATTGATGTAGTTGAAGATGCTGCAGAATCACTTGGTTCATATTACAAAGGACAGCATACAGGAACCTTTGGAAAATTTGGGACATTGAGTTTTAATGGAAATAAAACTATTACAACCGGCGGCGGTGGAATGATCTTAACCAACGATGATGAATTAGGTAAACTTGCAAAGCATATCACCACAACAGCCAAAGTTCCCCATCGTTGGGAATTTGTTCACGATATGACCGCCTACAATTACCGCTTAACCAATCTGGCTGCTGCTTTAGGCTGTGCTCAAATGGAACAATTACTAGGATTCCTTATACAAAAACGGAAATTAGCAGAAGCTTATTCAATATTTTTCAGACAGTTGGAAATTGAATTCGTTACCGAGTCCAAAAACAGTTCGTCAAACTATTGGTTAAATACACTAATTTTGAGCGACAAAACCGAACAAAATAGTTTTCTGGAATTTATGAATAACAATGATATAATGGTTCGCCCTGTCTGGCAATTAATGAACAGACTTGAAATGTATAAAGAATGCCAATGTGATTTACTCGAAAATACTGGATGGCTGGCTGACAGAGTCGTTAATATTCCAAGTAGTGTAATCTCAAATTTATGAAACCAATAATTCTTGTTGGTGGTGGCGGACATTGTATCTCATGCATCGATGTCATCGAAAAAACTGGTTTATATCAAATTATTGGTATACTTGACTTACCAGAAAAAGTTGGTCAAAAGATCTTAAACTACTCCATCATTGGTACTGATAATGAGTTAACACAATTCGTTCAAGTCTGTCCAGATTTTCTAATTACTGTCGGACAAATAAAATCATCCGCATTACGCGAAGAATTATTTAATAAGATTAAAAAGGCTGGAGGCAACTTGCCGGTGATTATTAGTTCGATTGCGCATGTAAGCAAATATGTTGAAATAGATGAGGGGTCAATAGTAATGCATCACGCATTAGTAAACGCAGGTGCAATAATTGGAAAAGCGTGTATTATCAATACCAAATCACTAATAGAACACGAAACTGTTATTGGCGATTTTTGTCATGTATCAACTGCATCAGTCATTAATGGACAAACGATTATTGGTGATCGCTGTTTTGTTGGTAGCAACACCGTTATAGCAAACAATATGAATGTTATTGCAAAAACAATTATATCAGCTGGCTCTCTGGTTTTAAAAAATATTGAGGAGAGGGGTACTTATATTGGTAATCCTTTAAGTAAGATTAAATAAGATGCACACAATCATTATAGCAGAAGCAGGTGTTAATCACAATGGAGACTACGAATTAGCTAGAAAGTTAGTATCAGTTGCAGCAGATGCTGGTGCAGACTTTGTTAAGTTCCAGACTTTTAAAGCAGATAAAATCGTGATAGAGTCAGCAAAGAAAGCCGTTTACCAGGAACGTAATACAAACAATGGCGATGATTCCCAATATGCTATGTTAAAACAATTGGAAATGCCTGAAGAATGGTATCCTAAACTAATCAAATTTGCCCAAGAACAGGGAATCCAATTTTTATCTACTGGGTTTGATATTGAAAGCATTGATTTTCTGGAGAAGTTAGGGTCACCTTTATTTAAAATCCCTTCTGGTGAAATAACTAATAAGCCCTTTTTACAGCACATCGGTGGAAAAGGGAAACCAGTAATCCTTTCGACAGGAATGGCCAATATGGAAGAGATAAAAGCTGCATTGGAAATTTTGAAAAATAACAATTTATTGGAAGAAAATATTACAGTTTTGCACTGCAACACGGAATATCCAACGCCAATGGAAGATGTCAATTTAAATGCCATGTTGCAGATGAAAGAGGAATTAGGTCTAAAAGTTGGTTATTCCGATCATACTAATGGCATTGAGGTTCCAATTGCTGCTGTTGCTTTGGGGGCAACTGTTATTGAAAAGCATTTCACTCTTGATAGAGATTTACCAGGTCCCGATCATAGAGCCTCGTTAGAACCTGATGAACTAAAAGCAATGGTTCATGCTATACGTAATATTGAAAAGGCAATATCAGGATCTGGTATGAAAAGACCAAGTCCAAGTGAAAAAAAGAATATCTTTGTGGCTCGAAAAAGTATTGTTGCCTCTCGTACAATCCTTCAAGGTGAACTATTTACTTCGGACAACTTAACTGTGAAACGTCCAGGAAACGGAATAAGTCCTATGTTATGGGATGAAGTGATTGGTAAAAGAGCCATCAGAGATTTTGATGCTGATGTTTTAATTGAAATTTGAAAATTTTTACCAAAGGTGAAAAGAATAGCCATTTTAACAAGTTCTCGTGCTGATTACGGTATATATCTTCCGCTTTTGAAAGCAATGGAAAAGGATATATATTTCGAAGTGCATATAATTTCATTTGGAACTCATCTCTCCCCATTTCATGGTAATACAATCGATCAAATTCGGAACGATGGATTTGAGCCATCTTTTCAAATAGAATCAATGCTTGCCGGAGACTCTCCCAATGCAGTTGCAACATCAATGGCTTTGACATCCTTAAAATTTGCCGACTTTTGGAAGAATCATAAAACTGACTTTGACCTTGTTTTCTGCTTAGGCGATCGCTATGAAATGTTTGCTGCTGTAACTGCAGGGATTCCTTTCAATATCCAATTTGCCCATCTTCACGGTGGTGAGAAAACATTAGGTGCCTTCGACAATATTTTCAGACATTCTATCACATTAGTTAGTAAATTTCATTTCGTATCCTGTAAGGAACACGGAGATAGGGTGTCTGAATTAACCGAACTAAAAGAAAATATATTTGACGTTGGAGCTTTGAGTCTCGACAACATAAAGACTTTACCCCTGCTATCAAAAGATGATTTCTTAGATAGTTTTGGGATCGATCTGAATCTACAAACAATTCTTGTTACCGTTCATCCAGAAACACTAACTCCTGAAATGAACGTTACATATGTTGAAGAGTTATCTGTTACATTATTAGAGTTACAAAAATATCAGGTTATCATCACCCTACCAAATGCAGATACCAATGGAACTTTAGTTCGTGGAAGATTACTTCAATTACCAGATCAATCCGGTAATAGAATATATTGTTTTGAAAATCTTGGACCTAAAGGTTATTTAACTGCTATGAAATATTGCTCATTCCTTTTAGGAAATACTTCAAGTGGAATTATTGAAGCAGCATCATTCGGGAAATATGTCATAAATTTGGGCAATCGACAAGAAGGAAGAAAACAAAGTCAGAACATTTTAAATGTACCTTTCAATAAAACCATGATCTTAAAATCAGTTGCAGAAATTGAAAATAAGCCAATATATACGGGTGGTAATATTTATTTCAAAGGAAATGCAGCACAAAGTATTTGTTCGATTCTTAAAAGAATATTATGAAGAATTTCTCAGAATATACTATAGACCAAGATGCTGGTTGTTTGGAAGCACTAAGGAAACTAGATTCCAAAAAATCAAATCAGACACTTTTTGTACTTGACAAAGAAGATCGCTTAGTCGGAACCGTCACCGATGGTGATTTCCGTCGCGGTTTACTCAAAGGATTAAATCTTGATAGTCCTATAAAGCTGTTCGCATATACCAACTTCAGTTTTATCAATGGAGAAATTGACGTTTTAACTATTCGAAGATTAAAAAAAGAAGGTAAAATGGTTTTTCCAAAATTGAATAATACTGGCCAAATTGAAAAGGTTTATGACCTTTCAAAGTTAAAATCAATTCTACCTTTACATGCATTGATTATGGCCGGAGGTCGTGGTGAACGTTTACGGCCATTAACCGACCAAACACCCAAACCAATGCTTCCGCTTGGAGACAAACCTATTATCGAACACAACATTGATAGGCTAATTTCCTTTGGTATCGAAACAATAACCATCTCTGTTCGTTATCGTGCTGACCAAATTATCAGTTATTTTGGTGATGGCTCATCTAAGGGGATTTCAATAAATTACATTATTGAAGAAGATCCTCTAGGAACGATAGGTTGTGCAGCACAAATCGAAAACCTAAACCACAAAGCAATTTTGGTATTGAATTCAGATATTTTTACCAACCTCGATTTTGAAGATTTCTTTCTGGACTTTGAAAAAGAAAATGCAGATATGGCAGTTGCTTCTATACCTTATTCCGTCGATATTCCTTATGCCATTATGGAGCTAAACGACAACAACATTACCAGTTTTAAAGAAAAGCCTAAAAACACTTATTATGCCAATGCGGGTATTTACCTGATTAAAAAAGAAAGCTTGGCACACATACCAAAAAATACTTTGTTTAATGCTACTGACTTAATGGATTGTATCATGGCAAGTCATGGCAAGTTGATTCACAGCCCGATAACCGGTTATTGGATTGACATTGGTAAACACGATGATTACAATAAAGCAAAAGAAATTATTCGTCACATAAAACAACAATGAACATACTTATTACAATATGTGCCCGGGGAGGTTCAAAAGGTATTCCCGGGAAAAACATAAAATTCCTCAATGGCAGACCATTGATCGATTATACGATTCAGGTTGCCAAACAATTTCAGCAGAAATTTAATCATGTAGCCATTGAATTATCAACAGATTCTGAAGAAATAATAAATGTTGCTGAAGGTTGTGGGTTAAAATCAGATTATCTCCGGCCTGACTATCTTGCCGGAGATGATGTAGGAAAAATTGATACCATAAAGGATGTATTAATATGGAAGGAAAAAACAGTTCATTGCCATTATGATTATATTCTAGACATGGATGTTACTTCTCCCTTAAGAAATCTGCAGGACTTAACCGAAGCATTCGAAATCATACAAAAAAATTATGCAGCAATCAATCTTTTCTCCGTGAGTCCGGCCAGTAGAAGTCCCTATTTTAACATGGTTGAACAAAAAGAGAATGGTTTCTTTGCCCAGATTAAACAACCGGAAAATTTGGTTTTAACCCGTCAATCTGCTCCTAAAGTGTATGATATGAATGCTTCCTTTTATTTCTATAAAAGAGCATACTTTAATTTGGGATACAATGGAGCTATTACCGACAAATCAATCATCTATATAGTTCCACATACCTGCTTTGATCTGGATCGCTCCATCGATTTTGAGATCCTATCCTATCTGATGGGAAACAATAAACTGGATTTCGTATTATGAAAATATTGATTGTAGGACTCGGTTCCATAGGGAGGAAGCATGTTATTGCAATCAAATCAATTCAACCTGATGCAGAAATCTATGCGCTACGTTCAGAAAAAAATACTATCCCTCATCCAGGTGTAACCAACATTTACAACCTTGACGAGATTGAATCAATGGTAATTGATTTTGCAATAATTGCCAATCCGACTTCGGAACATAAAAGTACCATCGCTCAACTAATACCATTCGGCTTTCCATTGTTTATTGAAAAACCGGTATCTTCTTCTTTAGATATTGAAGACCTGGTTAATATGGTAGAAAACAAAGGAATCAGTACTTATGTTGCCTGTAATTTGCGTTTTTTGGATTGCATCAGATTCGTTAAAGACAAATTATCTCAATCGAAAAGCCAAAAACTGAATGAGGTTAATGTTTATTGTGGTTCGTTTTTACCCGGCTGGAGACCAAACACTGATTTCAGAAAAACTTATTCAGCTATTGCCGAACTGGGAGGCGGTATACACATTGACTTAATTCACGAATTGGATTATCTCTATTGGTTATTTGGATTACCGAAATACGTAAACCGTTTATTCAGAAGTCAATCATCATTAGCAATAACTTCATTCGATTATGCGAATTATGTTTTGGATTATAATGGGTTCTGCGCCAGTGTAGTATTAAATTATTACCGGAGAGATTCGAGACGCACTTTAGAACTTGTTTTTGAAGATGAAACGTGGAATATTGATCTGTTAAAGAATCAAATCACCTGCAACAATCAACTACTCTTTTCATCCGGACAACGAATAGCAGACACCTATCAAACACAAATGGAATATTATATTGATTGTTTGAATAAACAAACCGATACTTTTGACACCATTTCAGATGCTTACACTGTACTCAAAATATGCTTGGCCCAATGATATTGAAAGATAAAATTATAATCGTTACAGGTGGTTCCGGATTAATCGGGAAAGAATTGGTCGCGGACATCAATGGCAAAGGCGGCAAAGCAATTAATGCCGATATTGGAGTAGAAACCAATCTGCAACTGGGAACTATCCGGATGGACATCACCAGTGATCAATCCATTCAAACTGGGATAAATCTAATTGTTGAAGAATTTGGAAGAATCGATGGATTGGTAAATAATGCGTACCCACGAACCAAAGATTGGGGAACCAAATTCGAAGATATTGATCCGGAATCATGGCGTGCAAATATTGATATGCAATTGAACAGTTATTTTGTTTGTTGCCAAAAGGTGCTGCAAATTATGGCCGCTCAAAATAGTGGATCAATAGTAAATATAGCTTCCATTTATGGTTTGGTTGGCAACGACTTTACGCTCTATGAGGAATACGCTGGAACTTCTCCGGCAGCCTATTCTGCAATAAAAGGTGGATTAATTAATTTTACTCGTTATCTGGCATCCTATTATGGTCGTAAGGGAATTCGGGTAAATTGTGTATCTCCAGGCGGTATTTTTGATCATCAACATCGCTCATTCATTTCACGATATGAAGCTAAAGTACCAATGGGGAGATTGGGGAATCCGGATGATATTGCTCCAGCTGTATCCTTTTTACTCTCTGATGAAGCAAAATATATAACTGGTCAAAATTTAATTGTTGATGGAGGTTGGACAACAATATGAAAACAATTATATTCTTCTTAACGTTGAAAAGTTATCAAATATTTACTCGGATTATTAAAGTTGATAATTTATAATGCAAAGTAGATTTAACATTCCCATCATTGTGAAGATGGTTTTATAGATAAAATATATGAAAGCATTTATTTTTCCTGGACAAGGAGTTCAAAGAGAATGAATGGGAAGAGAATTGTACAATAATTTCCCAATAGCCAGAGATTATTTTGAAACCGCTAACGATTTATTGGGACGGCGCATTACCGATGTGATGTTTAACGGTTCAGAATTAGAACTGATGGAAACAAAAAATACACAACCTGCAGTTTTCCTTTATTGTACTATTTTAGCCTTAACTCAGAAAGATATTATCCCAGATATTGTTGCAGGTCATTCGCTGGGTGAATTCAGCGCTTTGGTTGTAAACAAAACATTATCATTTGAAGATGGCCTTAATTTAGTTCTAAATCGGGCACTTATCGCTCAAAAAGTTTGCGAAAAATATGAAACTGCTATGGGTGCTATTATTGGTTTAACTGATGAGTATATAGAAAAAAGAATAAAAGAGATATATGAAAAATCTGGTGAACCTATCTATTTTGCAAATTATAATGGGCCAGGCCAGTTAGTAATTACAGGTTCTAAAATGGGAATCAGATTGGCTTGTAAAGCCTTCAAAGCAGAAGGAACCAAGAAAGCAGTTCCATTAAGTATTAGTGGTGCGTTTCATTCGCCATTTATGGAAGAAGCAAAAATTGAATTAGGTTCTATTATTAATAACACAAAATTTAATTTGCCAATTTGCCCAATATATCAATGTGTAGATGGTAAATCGCACACTAGTATTGATGAGATTAAAAGTAATTAAATTCAACACATTACACATCCTGTTTTGTGGACAAGTATGGTGAACAACATGGAACAGTTTGGTGTTAAAGAGTATTACGAATTAGGGCCCGACGATACTTTACAAAAGATAGTTGCAAGGATGTGTCCGGAAAAGAAAGTAGTTTCAATTCAAGAAGTTAATACTTATCAAAGCATAATTATTTAAATTATTAAAATATGGAATTGAACAAATTTATTATTTTTTTTTCAGAACAATTTGACAACACCCCAAGTGATTTATTTACACCAAATACTCCTTATAAAGGGTTGGATGAATGGGGTTCTTTAACTGCATTATCAATTATGGCCATGGTTGATGAAGAGCTTGAAATTAGAATTACCGGAGCAGATATTCGGAGTAGCGAAACTATTGAAGATTTATATAACCTCATAATCAGCAAAAAATCATGAATACATCACCTTTTTCTCTTGAGAATAAAACAATATTTGTAACAGGAGCATCTTCTGGGTTGGGTGCAAGTTCCGCAATAGAGTGCTCAAAAATGGGTGCTAATTTGATTATTTCCGGAAAAAACAAAATCTAAGTATGGTAATAAGATGCACGCTGAAAATTCAATTCAAAGAATAATTGCACAATTTGATGATGATAAAATGATTTGGCCGGGACATGGAGATAATTGCAAATTAAAAGATATAATAATATAATGAATATATATAAATTAAAAGTCTGTGCAGAAGGAGATATATCTTTACTTTTAGATTTTTTAAAGAAACACTGGCAATTAGATCATGTGTTTGTTAAATCTATAGAGTTAATGCGTTTCCAGCATTATAATCCTATAAAGAATGAATATAACTTTATTTTAGGTATAAACACTCAAACTGATGAAATTGATGGCTTAATTGGATTAATACCTCTAAGCCAATATGATCCTGAATTAGCAAAATACAATGAAACATGGGGAGGAATTTGGAAAGTACGTTCAGATGTAAAGAACAGTGAAATAGGAATGCTAGGATTGCTTCTATTTGAAGAATTTCATAAATACACTAGCCATGGTAGCCTAGGAATGAGTAAAATAGCAACAAAACTGCATGCTATTATGAAATATAGTATTTGTATTCTAAATCAATATTACTTGTTGAATAGTGAATGCAAAAATTTTAAAATAGCGATTATCCCAGATAAATTTAAGAAAATAAATAATTCCGTAGTAACCTCAGATTATACCATAGTAAGAATCAATAATATTACAGATGTTCCTGATTCAGCAATTGATGGAGTTTATTACCCAAAAAAAAGCCTTACTTACTTGAAAAATAGATTTCAACTACACCCAGTTTATAATTATAAGTTTTGGGGCATTTCTGATAAAAATACATTACTAAAAACAATTCTCGTTACAAGAGCAATTGAGATAAATGACAGTAAAGTTATCCGAATTGTAGATGTCTTTGGTCCTCTTGAGGGATTAGGTTCTTTAAAATCTAGATTATTAGAATTATTAAAAGAAGAGTCAGCAGAATATATTGATATAATGAATTATGGAGTTTCACCACTGGTATTTGAGAAATTAGGGTTTGATCATTTGGATGTAAATGGTGAGATTATTATCCCAAATTACTTTGAACCCTTTATTCAGCAAAATATTGTAATTCAATGTGCTTATAAAGCTCCGTACAATTATGTGATGTTTAAAGGAGATTCTGATCAAGATAGGCCCAATATTATAGATTAAAGTAATGAATTCGAAAGTAACAATAGTTATGTATCATTATGTTCGTGACATAGTGAATAGTCGGTTTCCTGAAATAAAAGGATTGGATATCAGGCAATTCAAAGAACAAATATTATATCTCAAAAAATTTTACAATTTTATAACAATGGAACAATTGATCGATTCCATTGATAATCAAACCTCACTTCCCCCAAAAGCAGTATTACTTACCTTTGATGATGCATATATTGATCATTTTACATATGTTTTCCCAGTATTGGTAGGACACAATATACAGGGCTCCTTTTTTCCTCCTGTTAAGGCAATCACAGAGCATCAAGTATTAGATGTAAATAAAATTCATTTTATTTTAGCGTCTTGTGCAGACAAGAAACACATAGTTGATGATATCTATAAACTTCTAAATAAATACAGAGCAGTATTCAAACTTGAATCCAACGAATTCTATTATAATGAGATTGCAAAAGCGAGCAGATATGATTCCGAAGAAGTAATATTCATAAAACGTATACTTCAGGTTCAACTTGTTGAAGAGTTACGGAAAATTATAACTAACGAATTATTCTTCAAGTTTGTTGGAATTCCTGAAGATTCTTTTTCTAAAGAATTATACATGAGCATTGACCAGATTAAAACCATGAAAAAATTTGGAATGCACATTGGTTCACATGGATATGATCATTATTGGTTGAATTCATTGTCGAAAGAAAAACAAAAAAATGAAATTGAAAAGTCGTTAGAATTTATTTCAAAAATTGGAGGGGATATTAATAATTGGACAATGTGTTATCCTTATGGAGCATATAATGATGATACGCTTGATTTATTAAGTAAATATAAATGCAAAGTAGCATTTTCTACAAACATAGCTATTGCCGATACTCAGAAGGAGAATAAATATACGCTTTCGAGATTAGATACAAATGATTTACCAAAGGATTATAATGCTACTACTAATATATGGCTTCCAATTGGATAATTAAATTCTTCAAAAATCATATAAAAATTGATTTATTAATTTAGGATTTACAGAAATATGAAAAGAAGTATTTTATTAATTGGAGCTGGTCAATTAGGCAGTAGACATCTACAGGCATTAGCTTTATTCGAAAGCTCATGTGAGATTTATGTAATAGATCCATTTCAAACCAGTCTAAATATAGCCAAAACTCGTTTTGAGGAAGTCAAGGGTTTTGAAAAACATAGGATAACATACATCTCAACTATACAAGAACTTGAAGAGGACAGATTTGATCTTGCCATTATTGCAACAAATTCAAATATTCGTGGCAATGTAATTAAAGATCTGCTTAACCAATCAAAAGTAGAATTCTTTATACTTGAAAAAGTACTTTTCCAAACGATTCAAGTGTATGAAGAAATTAATTATTTATTTAAAATAACAAATTCAAAAGCATTCGTTAATACCCCAGGGAGAACGTTCAAATTGTATCAAGATTTAAAGAGTTCTCTCTCTCCCAATGAACCAGTTCAAATGGAAATAATTGGGTCTAATTGGGGTCTAGGATGTAATAGTATTCATTTTATTGATTTGTTTAACTTTTTAACAGATGAATTAATTACAGATTGGAATAATAATCTTGATGCAAATTTCATAAACAGCAAACGTGAAGGATTTAAAGAATTTTTTGGAAATATAAACGGCCAAACTCAAAATGGAAGCAGATTAAATATAACATGTTTTTTGAATGATAACCCAGTGAATTACTCAATTCGTATCTCAACACCATCTAAACGTTTTGTTATCGAACCTGGAATATGTAAAGCATATAAGGCTGATGCAGAATCAAATTGGATCGTTAAAGAAATCTCTGCTAACTTCCCTTTTCAAAGTCAGCTTACTCATAAGGTAGTGAAAGAACTTTTTGAAAAAGGAACTTGTGACCTTACGCCATACGAGCTTTCAATTGAATTACATAAACCATTCGTGAGTACAATCCTAAAACATTATAATAATTTCCAAAATAATACAAAAGAGATATGTCCGATAACTTAAGTGTACTTGTAGTTGGTGCAGGATTAATCGCAAGAGAATATGTAAAAGTTCTGCTTGCTCAAAATAAAACTCCAATAGTGGTAAGCCGAGGGAAAGAGAAGGCAAAACAATTGAAGGAACATTTTCCAAAAGTCATTGTAAAAACTGGGGGTTTAATATCTTACCTTGAGGAAAACAAGTGTCCAAATTACTCAATTGTTGCAACTTCCAGAGTAGATCTTGCATCGAATACAATTCTTTTAATAAATAAAGGGTGCAAACAAATCTTAGTTGAAAAACCATTAACATACTCTCTGAATGAAGCCATTGAAATAAGAAATCTTGCCAATAATAAAAAAAGTAACGTATTTATTGCATTTAATCGCCGCGGATATCAATCTGTCCTAAAAGCAAAAAAAATGATAGAAGAAGATGGCGGAGTTTCTTCGTTTCATTTTAATTCAACAGAGGCCTTATTTACAATTATTCCTCACAATCATGATAAGATGGACTTGGAATATCTTGGGATTGGTAATAGTTGTCACCCAATTGATACCGCCTTTTATCTGGGAGGAATGCCCAAAATGATAGATTGTAAATACTATGGAAAAGGATTTTCAGTACATCCATCGGGCTCTATTTTCATTGGAATAGGCGAAACACAAACCGGCATTCCTTTTACCTATCATTCCAATTGGGAAGCACCTGGTAGATGGAGTATTGAGATAATGACAAAAAGAAGAAAATTATTATTTTCACCAATGGAAAGATTACAACAACAAAAATTAAATTCTTTTGCAATTGAGGAGGTTCCTCTTGATTATTCACTCGACATTGATTATAAACCTGGATTTTATTATCAGGTTGAAGCCTTTTTGAAAAATGAGGGATTAGCTAATATTGAAGAATTGGTTGATGAAATTGAGTTATTAAATAATATTTTCAATTACAAATAATAGTCTATTTTTAATTATTCTATTGCTAATTATTTATGTGTAAAAAAAAATTAAGAATTTTAGTACTTGGAGACTCTCTTTGTTTACCTAGAATTGAGCCTGAAAAAGTAGATTTATGGCAAACTTGGCCATATTTACTCCAAATGAACAAGGATTTCGAAGTAATTCAATTAGGTATTGGGGGTGCTACAATCAAAGATTTATACGAACAATCCAATTATTATTTTCCAAGTTATCCAGATATTGTTATCATTCAGTCGGGTATTGTTGATTGTGCACCCCGCGCCCTTGGGAATTTAGAAAAGGAAATCATTAATAGTAATCGATTATTAAATTACCTTTTCAGTCATTTTTTTCCAATTAAATTTATGCGCAGAATTCGAAAAAAAACATATACAAATGCAAATGATTTCAGCTCTTATATATCTGAATTTAAAAATAGATTCTCGAATTCTAAAATTGTTTGGATTGGAATAGTTCCGGTTAGCGGTGATTATGAAAAAAAGGTTCCTGGAATTTTAAAAAATATATCAAAATATAATAAAATCATTGCAGAGAAACTTACAGATAATAATATTTTTTGCAGTACTGATGCAATTCCATTAGATGGAATAATGTCAGATCACCATCATTTAAGTTCAATTGGTCATGAATGGATATTTAAACAAATATCACGCAATATTTCAACGAAATGTTGAAAATAGAATAATCAATATTGAGCCCACTCCGAAAAGTCTTTTCATAATTAAACATCACTATATTGCTAATATAAAACATCTGAATATTAGTTAATATATCATATAATGAGACTATTAACATGATTCTTTAATTATTATTTATTATCTTCACGGCTGAAATTTCAAATCACATCAAATGTTCAAGCAGACATACAAGGACACCCAATTTGACATGTTCGGCAGCGTAGAAGGCGTGCTGGTGGGCCAATCGCTCATGGAATACAATAATGAAAAGGGTTGGCACAACCAATTCCGCAAGCAGGTATCAGGCCGCATCGACGAATTTATTTTTAAAGTGCTGTATGACAGCGGCATGGGTGCTCCGAATGCCTCCATCTCAACAATTAGGGGAATGATGATTCTCAAGGAAGCCTTTGGCTGGAGCGATGCCGTCATGTTTGACAATTGCCGGTTCAATCTGCTGGTAAGGAGCGCATTGGGGCTTTTCAACCTAAACGACAGCTTGCCTGCCCCCTCGACCCACTACCTGCTTCGCAGCCGCATGTACAATTACAACAAGCTGAATGGTGTGGATCTCATTGCCAAAACCTTCGAGACGATCACCGGCGGACAGGCCCTCTAGGTGAACGGCGAGAGCATTCGCATGGACAGCAAGCTGATTAGCAGCAACATCGCCTTCTACTCCCGCTACGAGGTCATTCACCGCACCTTGCTAAAGTTCCTAAGTTCCGTCGACACGGCTCCCTTTAAGATGCTTTCCGGTGACGAGCGGGCCCTCATTGAAAGCCTGATGGGTGAAGATTCCCAGAAAACGGTCTATCGTAGCACGAAGGACCAGTTGACCAAGGGCCTTATATCCATAGGCTTGCTTATCGTCCGACTGCTGAAGCTGTATAGGGGCACGCTCTATAAGGCACAGGAGTACCAGTTGCTCAGCAGAGTCTTTCTGGATCAGTACGAGATGGATGGACCGAACAGGGTAAAATTGCTTGAGAACGAGAAGATTACATCCTCAAGCGTGCAATCCCCGGATGATCCGGATGCCTTCATTCGCAACAAGGGCAACCAAAGGGTCAAGTGTTACAGCGTCAACGTCACTGAGACCATTTCGGACGAGGGTTATCTTGACCTGATTACCGATGTGGACTTTAGAAAGGCCAACACGGCTGACAAAGCCTTTGTCAAGGATGCCTCAAGGGCACCGATTTGGTGACGAGACAGCCGGTAAAGAGGGTCACGCTGACGGTGCCTACCAGAGTCCATCCAACGACAGGAAGGGCATCGACATGGTTTACACTGGCATCCAAGGATCCGTTCCGAGGTATATTACCGAACTGAAGCGCAACAGTTTGACAATGAAGGACAGCCAGACTGGAGATCTTATCACTGCCACCCCCACCAGGAGGGGCAAGGGCTGCAAGATCAAGAGCTGGAGCTTCCAGGACAGCGAAGGCAAACGGCACGACATCGGACTGGATGCTATTCGAGCTTCCAAGAAACGTGCCGAAATGATGCAGCGTCCGCCCGAAGAGCTGCGAAAGCGAAACAACGTGGAGGCGACCATCTTCTTGCTCGGCCACCAGTTGCGAAATGCTAAAACTAAATACCGCGGCATCTACAAGCAGCAAGCATTGGCTTACTGTAGATGCCTGTGGATAAACTTGGTCAGAATCGTGAACTTCGAGATGCAGGTGTGTTAAAGAATGCAAAAACAAGCCAAATCCATGCCTTCAAGATGGATTTGGCGTCGTGAAAAGTTTTTTAGGCCTCTGAGAATCGGATATTCCGAGGAAAAATACTCCCAATCGGGAATTTTGGATTCTGGCTTGAGTATGAAATTTTAAGAAAATCCACTTATTGGAGTGGGCTCAATATTTATTAAAATAAATTACACTAGTGGCTGGTTTCAAAGAAATACTTAAACATGGCAGAAATTACCTTGCAGCAAATCTTGCTACCAAAGCGCTGGCGTTTATTTCAATACCAATTTATACCCGATTATTATCTACCGAAGAATATGGAGTTGTTAGTATATTTTTAGGAGTGGCAGGTATATTAGGAAGTGTTATGGCATTGAGTATGGATCGTTCCATTAGTAGATATTATTTTGATCAAAAAAGTTTAGACGATTTTAAACAATTTAATGGCACTTCATTAATACTATCAATTATAGCATTCCTTCTAAACTCTTTATTGCTCTTAATTTTTGCTGAGAATTTTGGAAACAAAGTTGGTCTTGAAAAAAATGTTGTTTATCTTCTCATTCCTTTTACATTAATAAACATTATAGGTTTAATGTTTGAGCAGATAAACGGAGCTCAAAAGCAAAGTAAAATAATTGCCATAACATCGCTTTATCGAGTATATGTAGGTTTTGCATTATCTATACTATTCATTCTGCTTTTTTCTTCATACAAAGACTTTGGCTTAATATATGGACAAATTATTGCAGGGATTCTAATTTCAATTTATTGGATTAAGAAAATTACTCCTTTCTTTAAACTTAAATTTAATCGATCATATATAAAATATATATTTACCTATTCTGTACCTTTGATTCCTTATGCTTTAAGCGGAGTTATTATTGAGCAATTCGGGAAAATTGCCATTGGGAACTCAGTAAGTATAAGTAATGCTGGATTTTATACATTGGCTGCATCAATTGGGGGTCTTGTAAGTATCGTCATTGGTGTAACACACCAAGCCTGGAATCCATATTACATGGAATACATGAATTCCAAAAATTACAAACAACTTGATAGTGATTTTATAAAGATATTTAAACTTACTATTGCAACAGCTTTATTTATTACGTGCTTTGGTCATGAAATTGGACTATTACTTGCCAAAAAGGAATTTACAGAATCACTGTATTTAATTCCAATTTTCACAATCGGATACATTTTTTACCAATTATCATATACATTTTTACGAAACTTTGGATATTCTAAGAGTACACAATATATGACCGTTACTGTGCTTATCAGCGGAATTAGCAACGTGCTTCTCAACCTAATTCTCATCCCTCGCTTTGGAGAATTAGGTGCTGCTTTATCGTTTGTTGCAGCCTACATTATTATGACAATATTGGCATGGGCTATCAATACCTTTTTAGTTAAATTGCATGCAACTTCCATAAAATTATTGTATCTACCAATGCTTATTGCGATACCATTCTATGTATTAATTTATATTATTTCCTTTATGGATTTAACGTTCTATTCAATATTTTTAAAATTATTATTATTAATTACTTTTTTGGCAGTTATTTTTTATAAGGATAGAAAAACTATTTTTGATTTAGTTCACAAGCTCTTTAATAAAAAAAAACATAACAAATAATATGCAATTGATTCACAAATTCCATAAAATGGAATCAGAATATAGATTATTTGATATTGGGAAAGAAATCGATCTACCAATTTGGGATATTGTTCGATATCATGTATATCTTAAATATTGCTATCCTGAAGATGAACGAATAAAACTATCAATTATTTCTAAGCATAAACCAGTAGAATATTTGTTACTTCTTTGGCAATTCATTGTATTCATAAAAGGAATACTTTTTCGAAAAGGGGAAAATATTATTCTATCTGCATCCAGATATCTTAACAAGGATGGAAAATATTTTGATAAATCAATAATGCCGATTATTGACGTTCTTGGAAGTAATTACTTAGTAATAGAAACAATATTGGGAAAGAGAGTTGCATACCATTACATTATTAATTTAAATACAATAATAAGGCACTTTTTCCCTTTGAAAAAGATACCCTTAAAATATTTTGCAAAAATAAATGATGCATTGAAGCAAAATCTTGGCGAAAACAGGATTACTCATGATGAACTAAACAAGATTTATTCTAATTATCTATCGGACTATTATTTTTATAAATTCATATTTCGCATTAAAAGAACAAAAAAACTTATTATTTCTACAGGAAATCCAAAAGCGTTATTGTTTGCTGCTAATAAATTGAAAATAAAAACATACCTATTGCAGCATGCAGGAATAGAATTCGACGAAATTGATTACTCATATCCAAAGGGAATTGATAGGTTCTCTAATATTTTATTTCCACAGCAAGTGCTTACTTTTGGAGAGTATTGGTGTAAAAACATGAATGTCCCTGCTGTAAAGATAACTTCGATAGGTAATAACTTTTTCAATTTTAAACCAAACTTGCAATCTGATGATTCTATACTTATAATTTCTACAATAATTCATGGAAATAAGTTAAGAACTTTAACAAAAGATATAGCTGATTTGAATTCAAAACTTAGACTAGTCTACAAATTGCATCCAAATGAATTTCATCTAAAAAACGAATATATTGATTATTTTAAAAATAGCTCAAATGTTAAAGTAGTAACTACTGAGACTGATACAAATATCTTGATTGCAAAATCACAATTGGTTGTTCTTATTGTATCTGCTGTAATATACGAAGCACTTAATCAGAACAAAAAAGTAGCTATTTTTAAAAGACTTAATTATGAGCGCCAATTAACTCTTTCGAGCCTTTCGAATGTTTATTTTTTTGATTCCATTGAGGAGTTCTTTAAAATATTATCTAAAAATACTATTGACCAAGATACCAATTTTTATAAGCCAACAGACTATACTGTAATACATGGATTGCTTAATGAGTGTCCTAAATTCAAAGTTTAACACAATTATTTTTAGAGGTTTAACTATTTCATTTCTTTCCTGTTTTTCCGTTTTTATTTTTATCCGATTAAATCTAAATTTGTAGTATTTTTCCATTTGCCTTCAGGTTAAATAACAATAGGCTTGCCACAGGATTAGATAATTGATTTTCTTCTAAATGCCTCGTGTTATTGTCTCTTATACTTATCTCAAAAATTGAGAATTTTGTTTTCTAATTGAATCTTTATTAAAATAGTTTATCTTTTTCAACAATATGAGTCCATACATTTACATTTTTGGATTTATGGTTTTAGTAATGCTACGAACCGCAAAGAAAAGTTCAATAAGCTTATTTCTAATTCTATTACAAGTTGCTTCATTAATTGCCGCTTTTCTAATAGGGGTAATCCCAGAAATACAAACGGGAAAAGATTATTTAATTGTTCTATATACTTTTTCTTTATTGTATATGTTCATTGCTCCTTGGCGAAAGCATCATTCTATTAAATCTATTAGTTCAATCAACATTAATAAAGCTGACAAGCTATTTAAAATATTAGTAGGAATCAATATCTTTTCAGTTTTAGTATTGTCGTTTGTGGCTATTAATGTCCTACTTTCAGTGCCTTTTATAGCTATATTAGCATTCAAAGCAGATGGATTAAAATCGCTACCAGTAATAACTGACTCTGTACTAAGAATGTACACCATTGCTCAATTTATTGTACCTCTGGGTTTATTGATGCTACCCTTCCATTTCTATTATTTATCCAAAGATATGGCAAGAAAAGCACAATTAAGTTTTTTTTTGTCTCTTACTCCTATTTTATACGGACTAACATATTTTTCAAGATCTAGTATTGTTCATTATTCGCTTATATATTTAATCCTATTTATCTTAGTAAGGAAATCATTACCTGAAAAACATGTAAAACGTATAAAAAGAATCGGGTTCATTATCGGTGCGTTTTTATTGTCCATATTTACTATTGTTACAATTATTAGATTTGAATACAGCACAAATTATAGTGATATGATTGACCATTCTTCAATAATACAAAATTCTTCACTATATAGTGCATTTGATTATTTTTGCCAATGGCATTATTTTAATTATGATACTTTGTCGTCATTTAAGGGGAATACAATGAAGGGACAATTGATTTTTCACGAAGCAGGAAATTTTTTTGCTTTAGTCGGCATTGTTCCTTCTAACGAAAGTGCTTATTTGAGTCAACGGATGCATCTATTAGGGAGCTCCTATGATAACTTTATTGGATTGGTATCATATCTAGTATATGATTTTGGCTTTATAATTGCATTTCTTATTAGCTTTTTGTACAAATATTTTGTGAATAAGGTGAAGCCACAAAATAATTCCATAACATTAGAAAACTTGTACTTTATATTGTTCTTAATTCAAATACCATTATTTTCAATATTCTATTCAATGGGTGGATATCTAATGCAAGCTTTACTTTATTTTTTGCCTATTTATTTTTTCGTATATCGCACTAAAATTGGATCACATGATATTCTTGTGGGAACGGATTAAAGAAAAAAGAAAATTCTATTTTATTAAGCCAATATCCAGATATTATTCCAAAACCCTTTGGAACAACAGTTTTGATGGCAAATTCCCGGTTTGCGGGCGGGCAGGAATTCCGTCCGAATGAAGTATGAAACCTTTAAAATGCTTTATCGCGGACGGTTTTTCTTCGTTCTTTCATACCCCGGGCTACCAATATTTCGCCCAGATCTGGGCTGAACCCCAATTTGAGCTGAAAGAATCTCTGTCAACAGATTTTAATTAGTTGACCCTGTTAAAGCACTCAATATATTGAATATCAGTGAAATAAATCACTAAAATCCTTTGAATATTAACCGAAAAGCCTTATCTTCATGTCATAAACCTGCAAATTTATGACACTATGTTAGGCAAGATCCCAAATAAACACCAAGTGACAATCTTTCAAACTCCCCTTGTAAACTTCATCAATATGGATCACGAGTTGGTTCATTTGGCTCAGCACATCGACTGGGATGAAGTGGAAAACGAGTTCAAAGGATACTTTTCCGAGAATAGTCGACCGAGTGTTCCCGTTCGAAGAATGGTCGGTTTGATGTTGCTCAAGAGCCTATACAATCTGAGCGATGAGGGCACGGTTGCTCGTTGGGTTGAGAGTCCGTATTTCCAATACTTTACCGGCGAGTACGTCTTCCAGATTAAGCCACCGATTGATCCTGCCGACTTCTCCAAGTTCCGTCGCCGCATCGGCGAGGAAGGTGCCGAGAAGCTTCTTAAGCTGAGCATCAAGGTTAACGCCGATGAAATGGCCAACGATACGGAAGTGATGGTGGACACTACGGTTCAAGAAAAGGACATCACCTTTCCGACCTATGTTAAGCTTTGTCGCAAGGTTATTGCCAGATGCCATATGTTGGCCAAGGGAGAAAATATCGTTTTGCGTCGCAGTTACACCCGAGAACTAAAGGACTTGAACCTGAAGGTTCGTTTCATGAATCACCCCAGACGCAAGAAGGAAGGCATGAAGGCCAAAAGACGGATGCAGACCATAGCCAAGGCATTGGTGAATGATTTGGGTCGTAAGATGAACAGCGAGCAGCGTAAACGCCACTTGGATGACCTTTTGTTGTATTCCAGGGTTGTCACCCAAACTCGTACTGACAAGAATAAAGTGTACAGCCTTCATGAACCAGAGGTTCAGTGCATTGCTAAAGGAAAAGAAGCCAAACCATACGAGTTCGGGAACAAAAGCAGCATAGCCAAGTCGAAGTCTGGCATTATTGTCGGAGCCATGGCTTTCAAGGGAAATACTTTTGATGGGCACACGTTACCTGAGCAATTGGAGCAATTCAAACGACTCTCCGGAATGACCATTGTGAACGCACTTGTTGACAGTGGATACCGAGGCCGTAAATGGATTGGCGATACGAAAGTGGAGATCCCTGGTAAAGGCAAACCAACCGACAGTTATTACAAAAAGACCAAAGCCATAAAGAAGTTCCGTCGCAGGGCCGGTATTGAATCGGTCATCGGTCATTTGAAACAGGATCACAGAATGCAGCGGAATTACCTGAAAGGGAACGTGGGTGATTCGATCAATACGATGATGGCTGCAGCCTGATTCAACCTGAAGCACTGGTTGAACAAGGTTATTCTTGGCTTTAATCTGATTTACAGAATATTAATTGCTGAGGTCCTCAATATTTTCACAGAAAACCGGAACAGGCTGGCGTAGCTACCTGCTGGGGTCAACTGCGGAAAAAGGGGGTTTTGGCAGGACTAACTAGTTACAAGATAATGCTGTAATAGAATAATTAAAAACAGATCTACATTTAATATATTTGCAGTAATATTAGTCATGTTTTTTCTCCAATTGCCAATACTGGGAATTTATAACTCAACATGGAAACTTCCGAAAACATATGTTATTATAATGATTTTATTAATTAGACTTTTTTTTAATATTGAAGATAAAATAACATTTTAAACAATAAAAAATGATTAGTATAGTAACTCCTGTGCTTAACGGGGCAAGGTTTATAGAAAAAAATATTCAGTCCATTCAAAAGCTCGCCATACCCTATGAACATATTATTGTGGATGGCGGCTCAACGGATGAAACGCTTGATATTGTTGCAAAATATCCGCAATTAAAACTGTTACACCAGAAGGAAAAAAACGGAATGTACGGTGCAATAGACCAAGGATTTAAACAAGCAAAATATGATATCATTACTTGGATAAACTGTGATGATGAGATTATAGCTGGAAATTTCGAAAGAGCTATTCATGTTCTATATAGTAAAAATAGAAATTTTCTTTATGCAGGTAGCTATTATTATATAAGTAATAAAAATATTAAGGTATATAGAAAACCTCAACTATTTTCTATATACTTTGCAAAAAAAGGACTGATGCCATTTACGCAACCGGCTACGATTTACACAAGAGAGTTATATAATTCAGTAGGATGTTTAAACTTTCATTCATTTAAATTAATTGGTGATCTGGATCTTTTTCAGAGAATTGCATTAAGTAACAAACTCTCATATATAAGTTTGAATATACCTCTTACCACGTTTTTGTGTAGGGATGACTCATTACTCCATTCAAGTAGTAGAAAAACAGTAAGAAGAGAAGAAATGCTGTTGACTAAGAAGCCAGAGACAGCGATTTTCATAAAGATTTTATTTAAAGCAACACTTTTCAATTACTATATTAATTATTTAAAGGAGTTAATATCAAGGTATAATATAATATCTAAATAAGAGGATGAATATACTTCTAAATTTAGCCACCCTAAAAGCAGGAGGAGGTCAAAATGTCGGACTTAATTTTTTGTCAAGTTTGAGTAAAATTAAACAGCCTAATACTTATTTTCACTTTATTGTTGCAAGAAACTCCGCAATTCATCAATATATTGAGAACAATAAGCTTGGAAATTATACTATCGCTCCTAATAATGCAATTAAAAGAATATTCTTTGAAATATTATTTGGTTCTCAAATAATTAGAAAGAACAAAATTGATATTATATACTCTTACTTTGGTTTTGGTTTATTTATGAAAAAAATTCCTCAAGTAATTGGTTCAGCTGATTCAAACCTATATTTTCCAGAAATAGATTTTTGGGAAGAATATAAAGGTTTAGCCTGGATCAAGCGAAAACTTGTGGATAAATTTAGGATTTGGGGGTTAAAAAGAGCAACCGCAGTGATTTTTGAAAACGGCTTGATGGAAAAGAATGGCAAAACTTTATTTAATCTTGAAGAAACAAGGTTAATTAAACCCTCAATAAAAAAATTCCTATCCACTCAAAACAGTCTTCAACTAAATTTATCCTCTAACAGATCAACTGGATTGTTTTTATGTAGCTGGCAAAGGAATAAAAATTTCATGATCATTCCTACTTTAGCTGACAGATTAAAAAAACAAGGCGTACAATATCATTTCATTATTACTGCTCCCATAGATAATTCTGAAGATCACCAAAATTTTATTGCTGAGATTGAGAAGTATAATGTGCAGGAAATGATATCAATAATTGGGCAGGTGAATAAAGAACAACTGCCGGAATTATTCGAATTAACAGATCACATTTTTCTTTTAAGCAAACTGGAGAGTTTTAGTAATAACATTATTGAAGCCTGGTATTATAAAAAAATACTAATTGTTTCTGACGAACCATGGGCTAGATCTGTATGTAAGGACTCTGCGCTTTTTGTAAAGCGCAATAGTATAACTGATATTTCGGAAAATATAATAAGCTTGATAAATGACAAAGAACTAAATGAAAGAATAATTAGGGAAGGGACTAAAGAGTTACTAACATACCCTACTATTAAAGAGCGAACAAAGCAGGAACTTGAATTTTTAGAATATATTCATGAAAAATATTAAACAATTCCTAGTAATTTCTTATGAAATGGTAATGAATATACTTTTTTCGTTACCGCGATATCGATTTTTTGTTTTTCTAAAAAAAAGTCTACTCGTATTGATGGGAGCTAAAATTGGAAAGGGAGTTGTGATTTACCCCGGTGTTTGGATTGCTCCTGGAAGGTATTTAACAATTGAAGATGAGGTGGATATTGCAAAAGATGTGATAATAACTACAAGTGGTGGAGTACATATAGGTAAACGAACTCTAATCGGTTATAGGACTCAGATATTATCTGCAAATCATAGCATTCCTCCTATTGGAATGCCATTCCCAATCTCTGGCGATAGCTTCAAGAAAATTATTATCAAAAATGATGTTTGGATTGGAGCAAATTGCATAATAACAGCTGGTGTTACGATCGGTAAAGGAGTTGTTGTAGCAGCCGGAAGTGTTGTAACGAAAGATGTTCCACCTAATGCTATTGTTGGGGGTATACCCGCAAAAATTATCAGAATGAGAGAATAGTATTTTTTATTAAAATTAATATATGAGACCATACCAAATATGTTCCAACTGCGTAATGGACACTTCCGATTCTAAGATTAACTTTGATGAAAAAGGAGTTTGTGACCATTGCAATACTTATTATAATGATATCCTCCCTAATTGGCATACCGATGAACGAGGGGAAAAAGCGCTTTGGGAAATCATCAACAAAATAAAGGAGGAGGGAAAAGGGAAAGACTTCGACTGTATCATGGGAATGAGCGGAGGGATAGACAGTTCATATCTCACTTATGTGGTTAAAGAAAAATATGGATTACGCCCCTTGGTTTTCCATGTTGATGCAGGATGGAATTCACAAATAGCCGTTAATAACATTGAACGGCTGGTTGATAAACTGGGATTGGATTTATTTACCCATGTTGTTGATTGGGAAGAAATGAAAGACCTGCAATTGTCCTATTTTAAGTCAGGTGTTCCGCACATTGATGTTCCGCAGGATCATTCTTTTTTCGCCACCATGTATGATTTTGCATCCAAATATAAAATCAAATACATTTTAACTGGTGGCAATTACTCCACCGAATGTATCCGTAACCCAATTGAATGGATGTATTACCAATCTGATTCAATCCAGTTAAAGGATATTCATAAGAAATTTGGAAACAAACCATTAAAAAACTACAAGGTCACTAACATTCTTTGGCATAAGGTATATTTGCCTTATATTAAAGGGATAAAGCTTATCCGTCCATTGGATTTTGTTCCTTACAATAAAGAGGAAGCCATGCAGTTTTTGATAGATGAATTTGGATGGCAAAAATATCCCCAAAAACACTTTGAATCGAGGTTTACAAAATTTTATGAATCTTATTGGCTGCCAAAGAAATTCGGTTTTGATACCCGTAAAATCCAGTATTCAAGTTTAATCCTTACGAATCAAATGACTCGGGAAGAGGCCATAGAAAAACTAAGCCAACCGGCATACGACGAAGAAACAATTGCCCAGGACTTTGAATACATTGCAACAAAATTGGGGATTTCGGTTGAAGAATTACAAGGATATATGGATGCTCCAAATAAAACCTATAAGGATTACAAGTCACAAGAAAGTATCTACCAAATTGGTGCAAAAGTTATGCGAACTTTTGGATTGGAAAAAGGAGGAAAGAGATGATAACCATTATCAATTATGGCTTGGGGAACATCTGCGCTTTTGCCAATGTCTATAAAAGACTCAACATACCGGTTACAATAGCAACCCGAAGGGAAGAACTTAAAGATGCCGGAAAAATAATTCTTCCGGGTGTTGGGGCTTTTGATCATGCCATGACCTTGTTGCAAAAATCAGGCATGAGAGAAACACTTGATGAATTGGTTTTAGAAAATAAAATACCTGTTTTAGGAATTTGTGTTGGTATGCAAATCCTGGCGAAATCGAGTGAAGAAGGAGTTCTTCCTGGGTTGGGTTGGATAGATGGAGTTGTAAAGAAATTTGATGCTTCGCTAATCAAACACCAGACAAGATTGCCACACATGGGTTGGAATACAATTATTCCAAAAAAAACAGACAAATTATTTGAAAATATAAATGACAATGCACGGTTCTATTTTCTGCATTCATATTACTTCCATTGCTTTAATCGTGATAACGAAATAGCAGAAACCGAGTATGGATTGTCTTTTTCCAGTGCTGTTAATTCTGAGAATATTTATGGTGTACAATTTCATCCAGAGAAAAGTCATGAAAATGGCATTCAGGTTTTAAACAACTTCGCAAATCTAAATCATGTTATATCCTAGAATAATTCCATGCCTGTTGGTGCACAACAAGGGTCTGGTTAAAACTGTAAAATTCACAGATCCCAAATATGTAGGTGATCCAATCAATGCAGTTAAAATATTCAACGAGAAGGAAGTTGATGAAATAATGGTAGTTGACATTGATGCATCAAGAGAAAACCGCGAACCGGATTATAAGATGATAGAAAACCTGGCAGTTGAATGCCGTATGCCTTTATGCTATGGAGGTGGCATAAAATCTGTTGAGCAGGCTGATCGAATTTTTAGTTTGGGAGTAGAAAAAATCGCAATAAGTTCAATCGCTGTAGAGAATCCAATTATTATTAGCCAAATTGCTGAACGTGTTGGCAATCAAAGTGTCATTGTTGTACTGGACGTTAAGAAAAAATTATTTGGAAGCAAATACGAAATATGGACTCATAATGCTACAAAGAATACTGGGAAAGATCCGGTTGAATTTGCGAAACTTTGTGAGTCTTTAGGTGCTGGTGAAATTATTATCAATTCTATCGATCACGATGGAGTTATGAAAGGTTATGATCTGATCCTAATTGATAAAATCAGGGAATCAATCAGTTTGCCAATAACTGTTTTAGGCGGCGCTGGGACACTTGATGATATTGGAAGATTAATTAAAAAGCATGGTATTATCGGTATAGCAGCAGGTAGCTTATTCGTTTTTAAAGGAAAATATAAAGCTGTACTCATCAATTATCCTAATCGCATAGAAAAGGAAACTTTAATCAGGGCAAATTTTAACTAACATGAAGCAACTCATACAAGACCTTAAAAATGGCAATACCTTATTGGAAGAAGTACCAGCTCCAAATGTCAAGGCTGGTTATGTTCAAATAAGGACTACGCATAGTTTGGTTTCACTTGGAACGGAACGAATGTTGGTGGAATTTGGTAAAGCCAGTTTAATAGATAAAGCACGGCAGCAACCTAATCGGGTAAAGGATGTATTGAATAAAATGAAAACCGATGGAGTACTTCCAACCCTTGAAGCCGTATTCAATAAACTGAATCAGCCATTGCCTTTAGGTTATTGCAATGTGGGGATTGTTGAAGAAGTAGGTAAGGGTGTTCATGGATTTCAGGTTGGCGACCGTGTTGCTTCTAATGGTAATCATGCCGAATATGTTTGCGTTGCTGAGAACCTAGTTGCAAAAGTTCCGGAGAATGTTAGTAATGAAGATGCTACATTTACTGTAATTGGTTCAATTGGCATGGAAGGTATTCGTTTATGTAATCCCACTTTTGGAGAAACAATAGTTGTTATTGGCTTAGGTCTGATAGGTTTGGTTACTGCTGAATTACTAAAAGCAAATGGTTGTATCGTTATCGGATTCGATTTTGATCAGCAAAAAGTAGATTTGGCTAAAAGTAAAGGAATAATAGCTTTTAACCCACTACAGGGAAACGATCCCGTAAAATTCGTCAAACAAGAAACAAAAGAACAAGGCGCCGATGGTGTTATTATTACAGCATCGAACAAAGGGGATGAAATCATACATCAGGCGGCAGAAATGAGTCGTCAACGAGGACGTATTATTTTGGTTGGAGTTATCGGCTTAAATATCCTTCGTGATGATTTCTATAAAAAGGAATTGACTTTTCAAGTTTCATGTTCATATGGTCCTGGGCGATACGATGAAAACTACGAGCAGAAAGGTCAGGATTATCCCATCGGATATGTGCGCTGGACAGAAAAACGGAATTTTGAAACTGTTCTGAGTGCAATTTCAAGCGGACAACTCGATGTTAAGACGCTAATTACAGAACGTGTGGCATTTGAGAACTTCGATGAAATTTACGGTGATATGCGAAAATCTGGCTCAATTGCTTCAATTTTGGTTTATCCTACCGATTCAATAAGGACGAATACAATTAGCCTAAATAACCAAACATACGAGGGTAAGAAAGGCGTATTTGGTATCATTGGAGCCGGCAACTTCACCTCTGCAACTGTAATTCCGTGTATGAAAGCTGCGGCAGCAAATATGAAATACATTGCCAGTGCTGGTGGATTGTCTGCTAAAACTATGGCAAAAAAAGGCAATATTTCGAAGGCTACATCCGATTACAGAGAAATTCTGAGTGATCAAAGTGTAGATACCATTATAATTACTACCCGGCATAATAATCATGCCAATATGGTTTTGGAATCAATTCAAGCTGGTAAAAATGTATTTGTTGAAAAACCTCTGTGTTTAAACAAAGAGGAATTGGAATTAATTATTAATTCTAAACACCAAACTCGGAACTCAATGGTGGTAGTCGGTTTCAATCGTCGTTTTGCTCCTCTTGCAAAAAAAATGAAATTGCTTCTGGGTGAGGGTCCTAAAAATATTATTGCCACTATGAATGCAGGTTTCATTCCACAAAATGTATGGATACAAGATTTGGAAGTCGGTGGTGGACGCATTATCGGAGAAGCTTGTCATTATATTGATTTGTGTACCTATCTAGCAGGAAGTAAGGTTAAATCTGTTTGCATGAATAGTATGGGGGCTAATCCTCAAGAGAATACGGACAATGCGAGTATTCTATTGAAATACGAAAATGGTACAAATGCTGTTATCAATTACTTTGCCAATGGTAGTAAAGCATATTCGAAAGAACGAATTGAAGCTTTTGCCCAAGATAAAACCCTAATCATTGACAATTGGAGGGTTTTAACTGGTTATGGAACAAAAGGTTTTTCAAAAATGAAAACAAAACTGGATAAAGGGCACAAAGAACAATTTCGTTTATTGGTTGAATCTGTAAAAATTGGAAAACCCATGATTCCATTCGATGAAATTGTAAATACTACTAAAGCTTCTTTCGCCTGTATTACCAGCCTTAGGGAGAACCGTTGGATTGAAGTTGAGTAAATACGTGAGTCAAATTTCAAAACTTTCTACACTGTTTAATACTGTACGTTACCTGAAACCTATTCAGGTTTATACTCGTTTCATGCTTTTTGTAAAAAATAAATTTCCAGATAGAACTAAATGGAAACAGCAATTAGAATTAAGCACACAAGTTTTGAATTTTTCTAATTCCATCCCTTTTCCAATATCGTATAATGGAAATTCTTTTGAATTTATTAATATAAAAAGAGAGTTTATTGGAAGCATTAAATGGGATTATTTAGAATTTGGAAGACTATGGGCATATAACCTTAATTATTTTGAATATCTTGACCAGGTGGATATGTCTCCTGAACAAGGAATAAAATTGATTGAAAATTATATTAAGGAAGTCTCAACCTCTAAAGTGGGTTTGGAGCCCTATCCGCTCTCACTACGAAGTTTAAATTGGATTCGTTTTATTGTTCGTCATCGTATCCACAATCATAAGTTTGATTCAGTATTATTCAAACAGTTGAACATATTGTCTAGCAAACTTGAATATCACCTTTTAGGTAACCACTTGTTGGAAAATGGTTTTGCATTGCTTTTCGGAGCTTATTATTTCAACGATAATAACTTCTACAAATTGGCAAAGAAGGTTTTAATTCCACAGCTAAAAGAACAAATTCTGCCCGATGGAGCCCATTTTGAGCTAAGTCAAATGTATCACTGTACAATTTTGTTCCGTATGTTGGATTGTTATAATTTAGTTTCAAACAATGCTCTATTTAAATATGAATTGGAACCTGTTTTAAAAGATAAGATTGAGTTAATGTTGTCATGGAATAATCGAATGACCTTCAGGAATGGGAACATCTCATTAATGAATGATGCTGCTTTTAAAATTGCACCTACTCCAGACCAATTATATGATTATGCCTTACGATTAGGTATAAATCCGAAAAAGGAGATTGCATTAAAAGAATCAGGGTACAGAAAATTTAACACTATAAAGTTTGAACTAGTTGCTGATATTGGAGCTGTTGGTCCGAGCTATCAACCAGGGCATGCGCATGCAGATACTTTTAGTTTTGAGTTATATATTAATGGTAGGCCCGTCATCGTTGATACAGGGACGTCAACTTATGAAGTAAATGATATCCGTTTTTATGAACGAAGCACAATGGCTCATAACACTGTAGTTGTAGAAAACACGAACTCCAGTGAGGTGTGGGGGGGGCATCGGGTTGCTAAAAGAGCGAAGGTTCACATCATTAAGGATTCACCAGATTTAATTATTGCATCTCACAATGGCTACAAAAGTGTTGGACAAAAACATACCCGTACTTTCCAAAATTGTGATGAAAAAATAATATTGTTGGATGAAATTAATAAACAAGGAATATTTTATCTGCATTTTGAACCATCAGAAGAATTTTTGATTATGGATCAATCCATTGTGGGTAAAGATTTTTCAATAGCTTTTTTTGGAGCAGATTCTATTGTGTGCAAAAACAATTTTTATTCCCCGGAGTTCAATAGGAGAATCAAGTCAAAAAGTGTGCAAATTGGTTTTACTAAAAAATTAGAGACACATTTTATATGAGAATTTTATTTCTTTCTTTTTACTTTGAACCCGACTTATGTGCAGGTTCATTTAGAAATACCCCATTATTCCACGCCTTGTTGAACCAATTGAAGGAAGACGATTATATTCATGTAATCACAACCCAGCCAAATAGATACAAATCGTATAATAAAACCGTTGAGGAGGTTGAGAAAGGATTGAATTATAAGATAAACCGTATAAAAATTCCTAGTCATAATAGCGGTCTCATTGATCAGGCAAATTCTTTTTTTGTATTTTACAAGGAAGCCCATAAATTGGCTAAAATTCACAAATATGATTTGGTATATGCCTCTTCCTCACGATTATTTACTGCGTTTTTAGGTCGTAGAATTTCCTTGGTTCATAATATCCCATTATATCTAGATATTAGGGATATTTTTGTAGATACGATGAGAGATCTTTTTAAACAACGAAAAATCATTCAGATACCTGCTGTTGCATTTTTAAAAATCATTGAAAGGTACACATTCTCTAAAGCGACTCATATAAATCTGGTTTCAGAAGGGTTTAATGATTATTTCTCTAAATACCCAACACCTACATATACTTATTATACAAATGGTATTGACGATTTGTTTCTGGAAAATCGAAAAGATACCAATTCTACAAAATCCGATATTCAGATTATTACATATACCGGAAACATTGGGAGTGGACAGGGACTTGAAAAAATTATTCCACAAGCAGCAAAAATATTGGGTAACAAGTATTATTTTAAAATTATTGGTGATGGAGGTACAAAAGTCTTACTGAAAAATAAAATTGATGAATTAGGTGTTAATAATGTTGAGTTGATTAATCCAGTTTCACGGGATGAGTTACTTACTTACTACGACGAAGCTGATTTTTTATTTCTGCACTTAAATGACCTAGAAGCATTCAAAAAGGTACTACCCTCAAAGATTTTTGAATATGCCACATTTGACAAACCAATAATTGCTGGGGTTAGTGGATATGCAAATCAATTTATCAAAAAGTATCTGGATAATTATATCTTATTTAATCCAACAGATGTAGATGGATTTGTAAACCAACTAAAAACATTTATTCCTAAAAAAATGGATCGGTCAATATTCATTGAGAATTTTGCAAGAAAGAATATTATGAAAAAGATGGCCAATAGTATTATAAAATTAGGGAATTGAAGTATCACAATTTGAAAAAGTAATTAATGGCAGAAATGATAAATTCAATAATTTCAGCATGAAAATCCTTATAACCGGTGTCCATGGTTTTGTTGGTTCAAATCTGGTCAAGTCCTTGGCTGTCAATCATAAAATTTATGGGCTGGACATCATTTTCCCTGAGGAAATTGGCGTGGTGAAGACGTTTAGTTGGGATGACTTGGATAAGGGTCTGATTCCGCAAGTAGATGGAATTATTCACTTGGCAGGTAAGGCACACGATACTAAGAATCTGGCTGATGCAGAGAGTTACTTCAAAATTAATACGGAACTTACAAAGCGAATTTTTGATTATTTTCAGTTGAACGACATCAACAAATTTTTATTTTTTAGTACTGCTAAAGCGGCTGCTGATAGGGTTGATGGAGTATTAACCGAAAATGTGAAACCTGCTCCGGTTGGTCCTTATGGTGAGAGTAAGATTAAAGCGGAGCAATACATTTTAGATAACTTCCGTTCAACTGATAGAAAAGATAAGTCGGTATATATTTTACGTCCTTGCATGATTCATGGTCCGGGCAACAAGGGGAACTTGAATCTATTATACACGGTGGTTAAGAAAGGAATTCCTTGGCCGTTGGGGGCATTTGAAAACCGGAGGACGTTAACTTCAGTGGAGAATGTCTGTTTTGTTGTTAATGGTTTGTTAACGAAGTCTGTGGATAGCGGCATTTACAACATTGGCGATGATGAAGCATTGTCAACGAATGAACTGATAGAAACGATTTGCAAAGTACGCGGCAAAAAGGTCCATATTTGGAAAATCAATAAAGGTTTGATTACGAGTTGCGCCAAAATAGGTGGGTGGCTACATTTACCGCTCAATCCGGAAAGGCTTCGAAAATTGACGGAGAACTATATTTCATCGAATGTTAAGATCAAGGCGGCATTAAATGTGGAGAAAATGCCGGTGAATGCAAAGGATGGGCTAGTGAGAACACTCGAGAGTTTTTCAACAAAGTGACAAATATCAATTATAAATGAAGAATTCCAGGATTCATTCCATTTTGTTGGCTTTTCTTGGAATTCTGTGTTCCTTTCATTTGGTTGGTCAATCGATACCGGTTGGAACACCAATTTTGGAGGATGTTATTCGTCGCAATCAGTTGCTGGGTATATTGGATCATTCATTTTCACTGACTGCACGACCGTTCTTCCCAGTAGTGGAGGAAAAATTTGCCTACATCAACGTATTGCCATTAACATGGAAGCAACAATACAACTCCGATCATCCGGAAGGGATGAATGATGGGGCTATGATACCATCAAGGGGATATCAATCACTGGTGACAGGTGGTTTCTTTGCAAAATTTGGAATTTTGTCGATTCAACTACAACCTGAACTTGTGTTTGCTGAAAACAAATCGTTTCAGGGATTTCCGGATGAAAATTCTGATAAATTATGGAGGGAATACTCAAAAATAGTAAATGAAATCGACTTGCCTGAACGATTTGGTGAGGAAACATACAAAAAAGCATTTTGGGGACAAAGTAGCATTCGACTAACCTACAAATCACTTTCACTAGGTCTTTCCAATGAAAATCTGTGGTGGGGTCCAGGAATGAAGAATTCATTGCTGATGACAAACAATGCGCCTGGATTTAAACATCTCACCTTCAATACCGTAAGGCCGGTGCATACAGTAATTGGTTCTTTCGAAGGTCAGTTGGTTGCAGGAAGGCTAGATGCTTCAGGATATCCAGGACTGGATTCATCTAGATTGGCTCAGCATAACGTCACTTATATGACGAAACCTATTGGTTGGCGTTATTTTAATGGCCTTGTTTTAAGCTATCAACCCCGTTGGTTACCTGGACTATTTTTAGGTGCGACTAGAAGTTTCATTACGTACCACCAAGATTTGAGCAATAATCTAAATCTGTATCTACCAGTAATTATTCCAATGCTTAAAGAAACCATAGGTAATAATTTGGAAGATGTAATAAGAAGGGACCAGATTGCATCCATTTTTGCCCGATGGTTGGCTCCTGAATCGCACATGGAATTCTATTTGGAGTACGGTAGGGAAGACTACAACTACGATTTGACTGATTTCATTTTGGAACCAGATCATTTTAGGGCTTACATTATTGGGTTCAGAAAACTTACACCAATTAACAAGCGGAAAAATGAATTTCTGGATGTGCAAGCTGAGTTATCACAATTCAATACGAATCAGGGATCTAATCGGGCTAAGGGAGTTTCTTATGGATGGTATCAACATGGTGTGGTTAGGGATGGTTATACACACAACGGTCAAATTTTGGGTTCAGCAATAGGTGCTGGCAGTAGTATGCAGTCGGTAAGCCTTAGCTGGGTAAAGAATTACAATCGTATTGGATTTGACTTTAAACGAGTTGCGCACAACGAAAATTTCTGGTCTGTGGCAATTAATGACTATCGCCAACACTGGGTAGATATGGGTGGTGCTTTCATCGGTGAGTGGAAATACAAAAATTTCTTATTCAACTCTCGTATTGAGGCAGTAGGTTCCCATAATTACCAATGGCTGTACGCACCAATTCCTAGTGACACTCCACAATGGTGGGATCATGGACCTATCCGGTATAACATACATGCAGAATTGGGGATAACCTATCTTTTTAATCAATTGTAATCAGTTCATAGTTTGAGAAACATCAAAATCATTACTGTTTATGGCTTTTGCTTGATGGCTTCGTTGTTTACGGGCTGCAACAATGAGGTGGCTACGGTTGTTTCCATAACTATGTTGAACCAATCATGCGACCCCGTTTACCTGTGGATGCAGCATTCTGAAGAGAAAAATGCGACCACCTTGGTTGCAAAGAACTCATCGAGGACCTTTCAGCAGGCATTCACCTTTACAGACGAGCACCCACAAACGCACCTGACCGTCGTTGCAACAAAAGGTACGGTTTATGCAGGGCAGGTAACGGTTTTGGCAAATGCGGACACGACGAAATTTACGGTAGTTTTCAATACTGTGACTGGGATTGCCGTCACTCAAAAAGGTAAGTGAAAGTATGATGTATGTTGTTGCTTTTTTGATTTTGATGGTGGCTGAGTTTGGTTATTTTAAAGTGGCTGATCGGTTGAACATCATTGATAAGCCCAATTTGAGGAGTTCGCATTCGGTGGTTACGTTGAGGGGTGGGGGCATTGTGTTTTATTTTGGGATGTTGCTTTATTTCTTGTTGTTCAAGTTTCAGCATCCTTGGTTTTTGGCTGGTTTGACGTTGATTACCATCATTAGTTTTGCCGATGATTTGAAGCCGAGACCGTCTTGGTTGAGGTTGGTTTTTCATGTGGTGGCCATGGGGCTGATGTTTAATCAATGGGGTTTGTTTGAATTGCCTTGGTATTTTACCATCATCGCGTTGGTGTTTTGCATCGGTATGCTGAATGCGTACAATTTTATGGATGGCATCAATGGAATAACGGGTGGTTACAGTTTGGTGGTTGTGGCGGCTTTGTGGTACATCAACGGCTATGTGACGGCTTTTGTGGATGCGGATTTCTTGGTATTGATCGGGCTGGCTTTGATGGTGTTCAACTTCTTCAATTTTAGGAAGAAGGCCAAGTGTTTTGCTGGTGATGTGGGTGCTATTTCCATCGCGTTCATTATCGTATTTCTGTTGGGCCTGTTGATTATCAAGACGGGCGATTTCAGCTACATCCTGCTGTTGGCATTGTATGGTGTGGACAGCATTCTGACCATTGTGCATCGGTTGATGTTGAAGGAGAATATTTTTGAGGCGCACCGCAAGCATTTGTTTCAGATCATGGCCAATGAATTGAAGTTGCCGCATGTGCTGGTTTCTGGCATTTATATGGGGGTGCAGGCGGTGATTTCAGCGGGATTGATTCTTTTGCCTTTATCGCATTATTGGTATGCGTTGGGGGTGTTGGTGGTGTTTTCGGTGGGGTATGTGGTGTTTATGAGGAAGTTTTTTGGTTTGCATGGCAAATGAAAATGGGGTGTAGGGTTTACATATCTGCCATCGAAAGTCCTTTCAATTCGACTTTGTAGGTTGAGAGTTCTTTATGGATGGTTTTTACTTTTTCTTGTAGAATTGCACGATTTATTTTTTGAGGATTACGTTTTACTTCTGCGATAGTGGCGGTTTTATCTAGTTTATTGAGTGCGATCAGATCGATTTCATTTTGACCTTTATTATCCCAATAGTTGCCAATATCGGTGATACGTTCGCTTTCGGCAATTTTCTCACGAAAATATTTTTCTAAGGTTAAACCACTGTACTGTACGTAGTTTTTCTCTATATACTCCCTCAGCAGGTCGTGTTTGCCCATTTCCAACAACGATTGATTGGGGAAAATAAAGCGAAACCAAAATCGCAAATAATTATCGTTAAGGGTCCATCGTGTTTTTCTGCTTTCGGGTTTTGAAAACATGGGTTTATTTTTGGAAATCAAAGAATAGGTTTTATCAAGATTTACAAGATAAGCTCCGGTGTTTTTTCCGATGATGGAATCGATCTCTCCTTGAGTGGTTTTTCCCGATGCAATTAACTGGAGTATGGAAAAATAGGTGCCATACTCTTTGCCGAACTCTGAAACCAGCAAATCTTTTCCCTCACCGAGAAATGGTGAATCTGGGCGTGTAACAAATTGAAGCATCTCATCGACTGTTGTTACACCAGCTTCCATCAAGAGTGTGATGTATTTTGCCACTCCACCGGTGAGCGTATAAAGACAAAGTAAATCTTCTGGTGTAAAGTTGGGGTTGTAGTCGCCGAGTATCTCTTTGAGAACGCTTACAGAAAAGGGTTTCAAAATTATCTTTGAAGTTAATCGACCAAACAATGGTTCTTTTTTGTCTTCGAAGAGTTTCATCATCATCGAATAGATGGAACCGCATACGATAAAGTTGATTTTCGCGTCTTCTTTATATTGGTCCCATAGGTTTTGAATATCGCTGAAAAGGGCAGGATTAACACTTTCAAATTCCTGGAATTCATCAATGATAAGCGTATAGTTTTCTTTTGTGGCGTAAATCATTAATTGCTCAAAAAGATCGCGGAACTGTGTAATGGTACCGAAGATGCGCAATCCCAACGCTTTTTCTACCTCATTTTGAAATTGGGCACATAAAAGCGCTTCATTTTTACGGGAAACAAACAGATAGAGGTATTTTTTTCCTTTAAAGGATTCCAACAATAAGGCTGTTTTTCCGATGCGGCGACGACCAACCATAACGGTGAAACAGGCACTTTTTTTTGATTGTTCCAGATTGATGTTAATCAACTCCATCTCTGTTTTTCTGTCGTAGAATTTCATTGCTCGATTATTGTAATGGTGGTTATTGTAATGGTGGTTACAAAAATACAAATTGATTTTTATATTCAAAGATATATCGAATAAATTAGTAGATATATAACAAATAGTGTAGCATGTGGATGGTTGCGGCCTTTATTGGGAGTGTGTTGGGATTGGTGGTGGCTTGGAAAATGCACGACCGATTCGATCCTGCGAGGTATTTTGCCGGATTCTGGGGACTGCAGATTCTGGTGATCTCGGCGTTGTTTTATGCAACTTTTGAATTTAACGGACGGGGGCTCACGTATCTAGCTGTGATGGTGCTGCTGTTTTCGGCAGGATCTATATTGGGCAGGGTTTTGGGTAAAAACGTTATGGAAAAGGCTTCGAATGGGGTCTTTCGTGCTTCATTGGCGCTCCGAATGCTGCAATTCGGTTTATTGATGGCGGTGCTCCATCTGGTAGAGGGTTTGGTGCAGAACGGCTATTCAATTGGGTCCTTTTTTTCGGGGGATGCGTTGTTGAGACTGAACGATGCGGCTTCGGACAATCGGTATTTGTCGCCATTACCAGTGAGTTTGTGGTCGCGGGTGACGTTGGTGTTCTTGTATGTGACGCCGCTGTATGGTGGGTATTTGTTGCCGTTGCTGAAGGGTAGGGTTCGAATTTGGACGTATGTGTCCGTGTTGCCGTCTTTGTTGATGGCCCTGACCTTGTCGGTAAAATCGACGTTTATTACCAGTGTGGCTTTGTTTGGCGTCGGTATGCTGGTTTCAGCGTTTGCCAACAACAGGGATTTTTTTAAGGTTGGACGGCGAACCGTGCTGAAGGGGCTGGCTGGGAGCGTGCTCTTTTTGGGGCTGCTTTTTTTGTCGATGGTGCTTCGGACTGGGCAAATGGACAAGGCGTCGGTGCGGGAAACGGGGCAAAAAATGATTGTCTATTCCTGTGGGCATTTGCCTGCGTTTGATGCTTGGTTTCGGGATCATGTGGGGCATTTGAAGCCGACTTGGGGAGTCAAGACTTTTTACGGCATCAGTAGTCCATTGGGGCTGGCTAAGCGGGAATCAGGTGTGTTTACGGACTATGTGGTGTTGGGCAAGCCTCAGGCTAAGCCGGTGCCGCATTTGATGGATACGAATGTCTATACGATTTTTCGGTTTCTGCTCGAGGATTTTGGATTAGTGGGTTCGGCAGTGTTTATTCTTTTGGCTGGATTGTTGTCTGGGTTTTCCTGGATGCAGGTTAAGAAACGGCCGGGTTCTGTGTTTTTTCAGGTGGTTTTGATGGCACTGTTTTTTACCATCGCTTGGTCGTTTGTGGGTTCGGTTTGGGCGTATACCAGTTATATGCTTACCATGGTGCTGATGTTGGGGTTGGTTAAAGCCTCTTTTTGGAAAAGTGTATAATTTACTTGTTATTTTTATACGAAAAGTGTATTTTTGAGCCTTTAAAAGTATAGTAAAAGTGTAATTTATGCTATTTAGGAAAATTCAGGGGCACATAGAAACGTACTTGAAATCAGGTTCGAACAAGGTTTTGATTATTGATGGTGCGCGGCAGATTGGGAAAACCTTCATTATTAGACATAATGGGAAAGCACTTTTCCCAAACTATATTGAGGTTAATATGCTGGAAGATGCTTTTGGAGATCGATTGTTTGAACATGTCAAGTCTGTCGATGATTTTTACTTGCGTCTTAGTACCCTAGCGGGAAACAAGATGAAGGAAAAGAAGGATACGCTTGTCTTTATCGACGAAATACAAGCATATCCGCAACTACTGACCTTGTTGAAATTTCTGAAAGATGACGACAAGTACAACTACATAGCCAGCGGTTCATTGCTTGGTGTTACGTTGGCTAAAACAACGTCTATACCGATGGGTAGTATTGAAGTGAAGCACATGTATCCATTGGATTTCGAAGAATTCCTTATGGCTAATGGTTTTGGAGCTTCAACTATCAGGGACTTACGTGAAATGTTCCACAAAGGAGTTAGCCTGGAGGAGCCCCTGCACAACAAGATGATGGAGCTGCTTAAAAAGTATCTGTTGGTAGGTGGTTTGCCCGATGCGGTCAATTCGTTCCTGAATGATAGCAACATCGTCAAAGTGCGCACCATTCAACAGGAAATCCATAGCTATTATGCGATGGACGCTTCAAAATACGACACGGAAAATAAATTGAAGATTCGACGTGTATTCGAAATGATTCCGTCAAACTTGGAAAACAAGAAGAAGCGCGTTGTTGTAAAAGAGATTGAAAATAAGAAGGGTAAACGGTATTCCGATTATCAGGATGAATTTGACTATCTGATTAGCGCGGGTATTGCGTTGGATGTGAAAGCCATCTCTCAACCGACGTTTCCATTGATCGAATCGAGTGGTAAAAACCTGCTTAAGCTCTATCTGAATGATGTAGGCATACTAACTGGTATCCTTTATCGAAACAACATCACTGCCGTACTTGATGATGTTCGCAGCATCAATCTTGGTACGGTGTATGAATCTGTTGTTGCCCAGGAATTGAAAGCGCACGACTTTAATCTCTATTATTACGACCATAAAGCAAATGGTGAGGTAGATTTTCTGATAGATGACTATGATACACTTTCTGTTGTGCCGCTTGAAGTGAAATCGGGTAAGAACTATTCGGAACATAGTGCCCTCAACCACTTTCTTGTTACGAAAGCGTATACTATACAAAAGGCTTATGTGTTGTCGAATGAACGAGTTATTAGCCACAAGGGAAAGATTACATACATCCCGATTTATGACATGATGTTTCTGTAGTATGGGCAGATTGGGGAAAGACACGATCACAACGCTGATTTCGCAGGCGTTGGTGATGTTGCTGGCTTTACTGGTGAACAAGTGGCTGAGTGTGTCGTTGGGAGTGGATGGTTTTGGAGAATACAGCATCATTAAGAAAAGCACGCAGGTGCTGTCGTTCGTGATGTTGGGGGGCATGGGGATAGCGTTGCCGCGTTTTTACGCCATGTATCGGACAAATGGGCGTTTTGATAAAGGCAATGCGACGGTGTTGGCTTCGATTGTGTTGGTGGCTACCATCAGTTTGCCAGTCTTGTTTATCGGATTTCTTTTGCCAACGACGCTGGGGCCTTTGGTGACGGGGACTTCCGATGTTTCACTTTATCAGTCGGCTTTGCTCTATGCCTTCAGCATCACGGTGGCATCGTGGTGGTTTGCGTATTATCGTGGAGCAGGGTCATTTATGAAATTTGCTGTCGCACAGGTAGTTGTGCAAGGCTTAACGACGCTCGTGGCTTTGTGGAACGGCAGTGACCTTTCGTTGATGTTGGATTTGTGGTCGTACGGTACCTTGATACTGGTTGTCTTCGCCATGGCGATTGGTGCCCGTTCCAAGGATAGGGTGCAATTGACAAAGCATTTGTTTGGGGCTCAGTTCAAGACATTGACCAAATACGGTTTGCCACGCATGTTTGGTGATTTCTTCTTGTTTTCGTTTTGGGCGTTTCCGCTGATTTACCTCAACCAACACCTTGACATACGGGCAACCTCGTATTTTTCGGTTGGGCTTACATTGCTCGGTATGCTGACGCCAGCATTTTCGATGCTGGGCTTGGTGTTGCTTCCTTGGGTGAGTTCGGCTATAGCAGGAGATCGTTTCCATCAAGCTTCAACGTTGGTTGGCAGGTTGATGTGGGTATTTCCTTTATTGGCTACAGCTGCGGCGTTGGTGGTGAATTGGGGCATGGATTTATTTATTTCGCTGTTTTTTGACACTGCGTTTTTGCCGGCCGCTTCAGTTTCCAGAATCCTGTTAATTTCGTTGGTGTTCGAATCTGTTTATTTGCTGTTGAGAAATCCCATTGATGCGGTGAGTACACGTCCCTACAACACGCTGAACATGTTGCTGAGTTTGCTGGTGCTGGTGGGTTTGTTTGTGGTCTGTACGAGCTTAAACGATTTTGCCTATGCGTTTCTGGCTGCAACGGTGCTGAAAGCGGCATTGTCGATGATCACCTGGCAACTATGCCGTAAAAATCGGGAGTAGAATTATACGCACTGAATAAAGTGCAATTTTTAGCATAAAATGCACTTTTAATAGTGCAATGTGTGGGCTTTTGGGTTAAACTATTAAGTGTGATGCGAGGACGGATTTATGCGGTTCATTATGGGGAAGATACGGAAGTAACCAGGCAATTCGTCAATTCGGTGCAGCGTTTTTTGGGGGCCGAATTGAACTTGGTGATTATCAATAACGACCAAAAAGAGCTGTTTGAACTTTGGTTGTATCCCCATGTGACGTTTCTGGACACGGAGACGAACTTGGGCTATTTCGGTGGCATTCAGTACGGCATGTCCAAGTTTCCGGTGGATGGGTTGGATTATGTGGTGCTGTGTAATAACGACATTCTGTTTCACTCAGACGATTTCTTCCATGTGTTAGAAGAAAAATTTAAGGTATGGGACATCATCGCTCCGTCAACCTGTACTTTGGACGGTGTGGAACAGAATCCCCACCGTAGCACCAAGCCATCTGTTTGGCGGAAACTTTACAGCCACCTTTTTTTTTCGAATTATTTGGTGGCATGGTGTTTCAACCAAGCGTATGAATCGAAAAAGAAAAGGCAAGCAAAGACGCCACAAAACGCTGTGGAGAAAGCCATTTTTTCACCACATGGAGCATGCATGATCCTGAGTACGAAGTTCTTCAAACTGGGTGGCAGTGTGAACCATCCCGTTTTCCTGTACGGTGAGGAAGATTCCATTGCCGCACAAGCGTTGCAGCTCGGGCTAAGGGTGGGTTTCGTTCCAGAACTGGAGGTTAGGCATCTGGAAAGTCGGTCAGTAGGCAAGCGCTTTACTCGGGTCAAATTCGAACAACAAAAAACAGCTTACCGGTACATCCGGAAAATGCATCCTCAACTTTTTTAAGAAAGCGCATTTTTTACTCTGATAGATATACTGTACTGAACAAAAAAGGTCTTTTTTGTTCAGTAGGATCCTTGAATAAATTTAAGAACATACTTTTGTGGTGGTTCTTTTTAGGAATAATTGAACTTTTGTGGTGGTACTTTTCTGAATAATGATGAATTTTATGAAACAAAATGATGCCGGACTTAGGCCGGAATTGTGTTTGATGTACATCACCAACAAGCCTGGTGTGGCCGAAATTGCTGAAAAGAATTCGGTGAATCGGATTTTCATCGATTTGGAAGTTCGGGGGAAGTTGGAAAGGCAAGGAAATGTGGATTCGGTGAAGTCCAACCATTGTATTGCCGACGTGAGTGCGGTGAAACAGGTGCTGCATCAGGCCCAGTTGCTGGTGCGCGTGAATCCGTTGTTCGAGGGAACGAAAGGGGAAGTGGATGCCGTTATTGAGCGGGGTGCAGACCTGGTGATGTTGCCCATGTACAAGTCGCTGGACGAGGTAAAACGTTTTGTAGACTTGGTGGCAGGTCGTGCTAAAGTAATGTTGCTTTGCGAGACCAACGAGGCAGCTGCCATGGTTTCCGAGACAGCCTCTTTGGATGGTGTGGATGAGATGTTTATTGGGCTGAACGACTTGCATTTGGCTAGGAATATGAAGTTTATGTTTGAGCTCTTGGCTGACGGAACCGTTGACCAACTATGTGCTAAGATGCATGCAGCTGGCATTCCATACGGATTCGGAGGCATTGCACAGTTGAACCTTGGCATGTTGCCGGCACATTATGTAATTGCAGAGCATTACCGGCTGGGTTCTAGTATAGCCATATTGTCGCGTAGTTTTTACGATTCCAACTGCAACGACGACAATGCGTTCGTGGAGCATTTGTTTGCGTATGGGGTCAATGAAATACGCAGTTACGAAAAGGAAATTAAGAAAGAATCGGATGCCTTTTTCACGAGCAACCACCTGACAGTGAAACAACGGGTCAATCAGATTGTAACCAATCGTTTGTATTGATGGAGCTGAATCGGAGCGAGTTGGATCGCATTGCCAAACTATACGGTGACACGTGGTATCTGCTGGATACCAAGGTGTTTGATCAGAATTTCATAGACCTTTCGTCGGCCATGTGTTCGGTTTATCCCAAATCGAAACTGGCTTATTCGTACAAAACCAATTACATTCCACAGCTGTGCAAGCTGGCCGATGCACTGGGCGGTTATGCTGAGGTGGTTTCGGAAATGGAGTACAGGCTGGCGCTAACGGTAGGGGTGAAGCCTGAAAGAATTATTTTTAACGGTCCGTACAAGACCGAAGCGGCTTGTGAGGAATTGCTGGTTTCTGGCGGGCAAGTGAACATTGATGCGGATTACGAGTTGGAGATGATCCTCAAAATTGCGGCGCGAAATGCGGACAAGACCCTGAGGGTGGCCTTGCGTTGCAATTTTGACATTGGAGACGGAGTTGTGTCGCGTTTTGGCTGGGACAGCGATTCGCCGGAGTTTGCTTCTGCGATAACGACCCTACGTTCGGTCGGGAACCTGAATCTCGTAGGCTTTCATTGCCATTTTGCAACACGTAGTTTGAATTCGTTTCGTCAACGCAGCGAGCGCATGCTGAAACTTCTTGAGGAGTGGTTCGACGAAACACCCGAATATGTAAGTTTAGGGGGTGGATTGTTCGGCCCAATGGAAGATACGTTGGCGAAACAGTTTGAAGTCGAGGTGCCCACGTTTGCGGATTATGCGGCCGCCATTGCTTCGGACGTTGCCCGTGCTTATGCACACTTGCCCTTGCGCAGTCAACCGGTTTTGTTTTTGGAACCAGGTAGTGCGCTGGTGGCCAATGCGATGAGTTATTTTACTAAAGTAATTAATATCAAGAATATACGTGGTAAGGATATTGCCACAGTAGCCGGCAGTGTGTTCAACATCAATGCCCGTTCCAGAAATGTGAATCCTCCCATTCGAGTGGTTTCGGCCGGTGGCGAAACGCGGGACTACGATGATTTGGATGTGGGAGGATATACCTGCATTGAGACGGATCTTTTGTACCGGCACTACCATAGTTCGTTGGGCGTGGGCGATTATTTGATTTTTGGGAATGTGGGATCGTATTCCATTTCGTTCAAGCCGCCGTTTATTCTGCCCAATGTGCCGGTTTTGGAACTTCAGAATGGTGAGGTTAAGTTGATTAAGCGGCAGGAAGTGAGCGAGGATATTTTCGGCACCTACCTTTTGGATGCCTAGTTTGGGATTGAAGGATGTATATTGAAGTCAAGGGTTTTTTGGACCGGGTGCTGGCTTTGCTGTTTTTGCTGCTGTTGGCTCCGCTTGGTCTAGTGCTGGCGCTTGTCGTCGTGCTCGACTCAAAGGGCCCTGTGTTCTTTGTGCAGGAAAGGTTGACGCGGAATGGCAAGCGTTTCCGGATGTTTAAGTTTCGTTCGATGCGGATGGGTGCCGAGCAGCAGGGCAGCGGTTTGTTCAATTACGCCAACGACGAGCGAGTAACTCGGGTGGGACGTTTGCTGCGGAATTCCAGTGTGGACGAGTGGCCACAGCTCATCAATGTGTTGAAAGGGGAAATGGCGATAGTTGGTCCAAGGCCTCCTGTTTGGTACGAATTGGGCGATTACGACACCTTGAATGCTGCCTACAAAAAACGCTTCACGGTATTGGCCGGAATAACCGGTTTGGCGCAGGTGAGCGGACGGAATGAATTGTCATGGACGGAAAAAGTGCAAGTTGACAACGCCTATGTGGATGGGTTAAATAATCGGGGTTGGATCCTTGATTTGAAGATAATTTTTAAGACATTTGTACGTATTTTCGAAACAAAGGCCGTTTACGAACAGAATACGGGTGAAAGCGACGAAGAGGTGATTGCACGGGCACATTCGGAGGCATTGGCAAGAAACAATGGAAACGACAATAAATAACCGATTTATTTGGCTTAACGACAAGCTTTTACCGTTACAGGAAGCGACGTTGAATGTGTTGTCACCGACGGCTCAGTTCGGTTTGAACGTGTTTGAGGGGATCCGTTGTTATTGGTCGGAAAAAGACGGCCAATTGTATGCTTTCCGCCAAGACGAGCATTACAAGCGCTTGTTGCGTTCCATGGCGTTGCTTCGGATGAATGGTTCCTGGACAGCTGAGGACTTTTTTTCTGCCCTTCAGACTGTGGTGCAGGCTAACGGTTATAAAGAAGACATTGCGGTGCGTCAGACGGTTTTCGTGGACGGATTCGGCAGTTGGAGTTCCAAGGAACCGGTGGGTATGTTCGTGGCACCGATACCAAAACCTCGGTTGATGCCTGCAGCCCGAAAAGGCCTTCGTGCTTGTTTCAGCACCTGGACACGGATAAGCGAGCGGAACATGTCGCCAAAAATAAAGTGCGGCGCCAATTACATCAACAGCCGCATGGCCCAGCTGGAAGCGGTTGAAAACGGCTACGACACGGCTTTGTTTCTGAACGAGCAAGGAACCGTGGCAGAAGGGGTCGGTTCCTGCATCTGCCTCATTTGCAACAACAAATTAATTACCCCTCCGGGCACGGCTTCTGTACTGGAAAGCATTACCAGGAACACACTCTTGGAGTTGGCTCGTGATGTTTTGAACATGGAAGTGGAAGTCCGTGAGCTCGATCGATCGGAGGTTTATACCGCCGACGAAGCCTTTTTATGTGGATCGGGTGTGGAACTGACGGCCTTGCTGTCGGTGGACGGAAATACGGTGGGAACGGGTGAGATAGGCGCCCTTACCACGGCTTTGCACGATTTGTACCTATCGGTGGTTACGGGTGAGCTTCCGCGGTATCAACATTGGCTGACGCCAGTTTACTGATTGGTTCACAGCATGATAACCATTACGAACGAAACCGTCTCCGTGATCATTCCGGTTTACAACGACGAGAAATATATTGGCCAAGCCATTGATTCTGTCTTGGCTCAGACGTATCAAGATATCGAGATTCTGGTGGTGGACGATGCTTCCACGGAAAATACTCCTCAGTTGGTGCAAGGATATGCGGCGGCTGTCAAGTATGTTCGTCTGGACCAGAACGAAGGGGTGGCGGTGGCTCGGAATGCAGGTTTGTTCCTGGCTTCTGGCCGATACGTGGCCTTTTTGGACAGTGATGACTGTTGGCTGCCCAGCAAACTTGAAAAACAGTTGGCGTGTTTGAAACAGTCGGACGCTGGATTTTGTTTTACGGCTTTTGAGCGGATGGATCAGGACGGAAAAGCTGTCAAAGCGGATTTGCCGTTTCGAAATCGAGTGGACTACCGGTTTTTGCTTAGAAATACTTTGATCGCTACGTCCACCGTGTTGATAGACCGGAACCGTTTGGGCGATTTCAGAATGCCGCTGATGCGGTCTGGTCAGGATTACGCCACTTGGTTGCAGCTGTTGCGAAACAAGGAGGTTGCAGTGGGTGTGGACGAGGTCTTGGTTCGGTACCGAGTGGGTAGAAAATCGCTTTCCTCCAACAAGTGGAGCAGCATTGGGCAGGTTTGGAGCATCCAGACGCGCCAGGAACGGATTTCGTTGCTGCAGGCAGCCTATAACACCTGTTGCTTTAGTTTGAATGCATTGAAAAAAATATAATTACGTTTATATGAAACGAAAAACCTTTGGATTTATCGCTTTGATCCTGCTTGCAGGCGCCATTTCGGCTCAAGATTTCGATTTGAGCAAGCTTACTCCCGAACAACTGGATGCCTACCGGAATGCAAAAAGTTCGACAACGGTTTCCAACCCGCTCAGCATCAAGGAGCAGGAGCAGGTGAGCAAACGCAAGATTTCGTTGCAGACTCCCGATTTAACGGAGCCGCAGGCTGACAGTGTGTTCGGAGCCAGTTTGTTCAGCAGGTCGAACCCCACGTTTGAACCCAATCTGAACGTTCCCACGCCTAAAAACTATGTGGTGGGTGCGTTCGATGAACTAATTGTGGACATTTCGGGCATGTATGAGGCGAATTACAAGTTGAAAGTGTCGCCGGATGGCAGCATCCGCATTCCCAACGTCGGTCCGGTTCAGGTGGCTGGGCAGACGATAGAAAGTGCCACACGGGCTATTAAAGGGCGTTTGAGCAAAATCTATTCCGGGGTGAACGATGGCTCCACTCGGGTCGGTTTGACTTTGGGTGGCAACATTCGGAGCATTCGGGTTATGGTGATTGGGGAGGCCAACCGTCCGGGAACCTATACCTTGCCTTCGCTGGCAACCGCCTTCAATGCCTTGTATGCCTGCGGAGGGCCTGGTGAGATGGGCTCCATGCGTGATATTCGGGTAATTCGCGACAACAAGATGGTGGCTACCATCGATGTGTACCGCTTCCTGATGGAGGGCAAATTGGACAACAACATTGCCTTGCAAGACGATGATGTCATTCGCATTGAGCCGTATCGGCTGCGGGTTCGGATGAATGGTGCGGTCAAGCACGTTGGGTTGTTCGAAGCCGTGGAAGGGGAAACCTTGCAGAACTTGATTGCTTATGCAGGCGGATTTACGGACAAGGCCTATAAAAACACGATAACGGCCTTCCGTTTGACCGAGAAAGGCAAGACGGTGGTGGATGTTCCTGAAGGTTTTCTGGCTAGCTTTTTGATCAAATCGGGCGATTCGTTCAAGGTGACCGAAATCTCCGACAAATTTGACAATAGGGTGGGAATTTTTGGTAGTATTTTCCGTCCTGGGGCGTATGCGCTGGAACCTGGTATGACGGTGAAGCAATTGATAACCAAGGCGGATGGCTTGCGGGACAATGCCTATCGTAAAATGGCTGAGATCAATCGGAAGAAGGAAAACCAGGTGCCTGAGATTTTTGGTTTCAATCTGGCCGATTTGATGGAGGACAAGATCGCAGACATTCCGTTGCAAAAGGATGATTCGGTACATATTTTCAATTTGTTCGACTTCCGCCTGGCTGAAAAGGTGTCCATTTCTGGGGCGGTCAAGAATCCGGGTACGTTTCCGTTGATCGACAACATTACGTTAAAAGACTTGATTTTCAAGGCAAAAGGTTTTATGGATATGGCTGAAACCGGTTCGGTGGAGTTGGTGCGGGTAATCAAAGACCCTAAGATGCTGTCCAATACCGACGAAAAGACGGTGGTATTAAAATTTGCCATGGACAAGGATTTGAACTTTCTTAAAGATAATAAGGATGTGAAGCTTTTGAACGGCGACCAGGTGATTGTTCGGTACACGCCTGGTTACGAAGGGATTCGCATGGTCAAGGTGGACGGAGAGGTGATTCAGCCTGGAAGTTACAGCATTACCAGCAAATCGGAGCGGATTTCCGACCTCATCAAACGTTCGGGTGGGTTTACCAAATATGCCTATCCCACAGGGGCTTACCTGATTCGCTATGAAAAATCGAATGAGGTGGAGAAAAAACTCTTGGTTAAGATGGCTGAGAATGTGAAGAAGCAGTTGACCTCCCAATCAAGTGGTAGCATAGACGCCAATTTGCTGAAGACTGTGGATCCCAATTCGATGGATCGGGTTTCTGACATCAAGAAGGTGCAGGACAATTTGTCCGGTTCTGGCGTGGTGGATTCCATTTTCAACGAAGAAGGCATTGTTGGCATCAATCTGAGGGACATCGTGGCGAATCCTGGTGGCAAGAACGATTTGTTTCTGGAAGAAGGGGATGTGCTTTATGTACCCCGCGAACTGCAGACGGTTCGGGTGATGGGTGAGGTGTTGTTTCCCACCTACGTTCGGTACGACAAATATCGCTCGTTTGGTGACTACATAAGCAATGCAGGTGGGTATTCGGAACGTGCCAACCGCAAGAGTGCCTTTGTGCTCTATGCCAACGGGACAGCTAAAAGCACTAAAAGTTTTTTGGGCATCCACAAATATCCAGCGGTTTTTCCAGGTGCGCGCATTGTGATTCCTGAAAAGCCGACGGAAATCAAGAGCAAGATGACCACGGGTGAAACCATTTCGATGTTTACGTCCATCGCGACGGTAGCTGCATTAATTTATTCCATACTACGATGAATCAAGAACCGAAAGAATATTATTACATCGAGGACAAGGAACGTCCTTTGAAGCAGATGGTTAAGAATGTCCGTGAAATGTGGGCGTATTTGCTTAAAAAGTGGCTGATCATCTTGATTGTCGGATTGGCCGGCGGTGCCATCGGGCTGGTCATGGCCATCCTGACGAAACCTCGATACACGGCGCATTTGTCGTTCGCACTCATCGAAAAGTCTAGTTCCTCCGGTTTGGCCAGTTTGGCCTCGTCGTTCGGTTTGGGCGGCTTCAGCAACAGCGACGGTGCGTTCAGCGGGGATAACCTGTTGGAAATAATTCAGTCGCGTCATGCCATCGAAAAGACCTTGCTGTCGCCGGTGGTTTATCACGGCAAAACGCAGAATCTGGTGGAAGTGTACATCACCTTCAATAAAATACGTCAACGGTGGGTGAATACGTCGCCGGACAAAGCCTTGCACAACATCGCTTTTCCGGTGGGCCAGAAGCGGGAAACATTTACCCGGCTGCAGGACAGTGTTTTGTTTACGGTATACGATGCCATCATCAAGTCGCAGGCTTTGGTAGTGGGCAAGAGCGACATCAAGCTGGGTATTGTCAATGTGGATGTAACTACGCTGGACGAGGATTTCTCCAAATTGTTCAATGAAAAATTGATGGACGAGACCTATCAGTTTTACAGCGAGACGACTACGGCTCAGAGTAGGGCCAACATCGAGCTCATGCAGACCACGGCTGACTCCATCAAACGGCTTTACGAGGCTGCTTTGTATCGCAGTGCTGCCATCTCTCAGGTGAACCTCAATGCAGCGATGCAAACGGCAGCGGTGCCTAAGATTCAGCAGGAAGCCAACGCCAAGCTGTATGGCACGGTGTATGCGGAAGTGCTCAAAAATTTGGAAACGCTTAAAATGGATTTGGCTCGCGAAAAGCCCATCGTTCAGATCATTGACACGCCCATTTTGCCTTTGAAGAAATTGCGCGCCAGCAAACGGAATTATGTGATTACCGGAGGCTTGTGGGGTGGTTTCCTCATCGTTTTCTGGCTCTTAGGTTCCAGGTATTTTAGAAATGCGTTGAAAGAACAAGAGGAGAAGGGCTTGTAATGTCTCAAGAGGATTCTCAAGCGGTTTATCGGGAAAGTTTGAAGACGACCTCCTTGTTCGGGGGTGTCCAGATTTACAACATTCTCATACAAATTGTTCGTTCCAAACTGGTGGCTGTGCTCTTGGGCCCTTCTGGTATGGGCATCATGGGCCTGTTGAACTCCACGACCGGGCTCATTTCCTCTTTTACGAATTTAGGACTGGGTACCAGTGCTGTCAAGAATATGGCTGAGGCCAATGCGACTGGTGATTCGTCACGAGTTTCGATGGTGGTTTCTGTTTTTCGGCGGTTGGTTTGGTTCACTGGGATATTCGGGATGCTGGTCTGCTTGCTGCTGGCTCCGTACTGGAGTCGGTTGACTTTTGGCAACACGGACTATACGTTTGCATTCATCATCCTCAGTGTCAATGTGTTGCTGATTCAGTTGACGTCGGGGCAGAATGCTCTGCTGCAGGGCTTGAAGCGGTATAAGTTTCTGGCGCAATCGACGGTGTTGGGAAATACCATTGGCTTGTTCATCGCAGTGCCGCTGTATTATTTCTGGGGGGTGGACGCCATTGTTCCGGTGTTGGTTTTGGCCAATTTGTCGGCTTTTACGTTGGCGTTGTATTTTGCGCGTCGGGTTTCGATTAAACAGATTCAGCTGACCGTTGGTGAGGTTCGCCGCGAAGGCAAGGACATGGCCAAGATGGGCATTCTCATTGGCTTGCAGGGCATTTTTGCTACGTTGGTGGCTTACCTCATTCAGATATTCATTTCAAAAACGGGCAGCGTGACCGATGTGGGGCTGTTCAATTCAGGTTTCACCATTGTCAACACCTATGTCGGACTGGTTTTTGCGTCGATGGCCACGGCCTATTATCCGCGTTTGTCGGAAGTGAGCAGTGATAATTTGAAGTTCAGGACTGCCATCAACCAACAGGCTGAAATTTCCTTGTTGCTGCTGACACCCCTGATATTGGGGTTCATCGTGTATGTGAAATGGATCATCGTTCTGTTGTATTCATCCAAATTCTTACCGGCTCAAGGGATGATTTACTGGGCCATCGGCGGGGTTTTGTTCAAAGCCATGAGTTGGGCCATGTCGTATGGTTTGTTGGCCAAGGGGGACGCCAAGGCGTTCTTTTGGAATGAGATGACGACCATTGTCTATGGATTTGGGCTCAATTTGGCCGGGTATCACTTTTTTGGTTTGACTGGGCTGGGTATTTCGTCCTGCCTCACGTATTTTCTGTATTTTTTCCAGTTATGGATCATTACTGGGAAAAAGTATCAGTTTTCGTTCGATTCCAAGTTGTTGCGGATGTTTTTGATGATGGTGCTGGTTTCTGCGGTTTGCCTTTTGTTGCGGGTTTTGGCGGGTTCGGTTGTAAGTTATGTGGTGGGCACCCTGATTGTCGCGGCGATGACGTTTTATTCGTTTAGGGAATTGGATAAACGTATGGGCATTAAGGAGTTGATTCATAGTCGTATAAAGAGTAGAAAGAAATGAACTACTGGGTCAAACAGGTGAAGATTTTTGGTATAGTCCTGATTCAGGGGGTGGTGAGCTTTCTGGAGAGGCGGTGGGAGGGTAATCCGTTGTACCGTGGACTATATGCCTTTGTCAAATCACTGTTGCGGTTAATACCGCTGACTCCCTATAAGTTGACAGATCATACGACTTTTACAATAGGGCATCCTACGTCCTCGCAGGTTGTTCTGGAAACCAATCGGGTGGGGCATACCAGCAAGCTGGTTTTCGGAATGTCGGACGAACCGTTTGCGCTTTTGCCTTCGCCGATCCCGGATATTCGGCTGTCAAAGCACGTAGGAGTGCGGATTCAGGGGAATTCGGATTTTGTAATTGTCCCATCTGAACAAGTGGTCATCAACGATTTCGGGTTCAATATGGACCCCAAGTATGCGAATGTGGATGGTGCATTGCTTACGCAGAAGGACAATCTGGCGCTGATGCGTTACGATGGGCGCAGGGTGGACAGAACGCTGGCTTCTGGCATCATGCTTTCCGGCAAATTCGGTTTGAATTATTACCACGAGCTGTATGAGATTCTCATTAAGCTGTTGCTGCTTACTAAGGTGGGTTCGGCTGCCGAGATTCCGGCCGAGGTGCCTTTGATCATCGACGAGGTGGTGCTTCGCATTCCTTCGTTCAAACAAGTGTTCGACTGTCTCAACCATAGTGGCCGCGAAATCGTGACCATCGGCCCCAAGGAAATCGTCGCTTTCGATACGCTGTATTGCCTATCGGCAGTCAACATCATACCACCCTATAAGGTTGATTTTAAGGATGATGGACTCAATGACCTGTTCTTTGACTTAAAGTGGACGCTGCAGATGCGAAAACATTTGCTTTTATACCGTTCGCAACGTGAATTCCCCAAGCGAATCTTCCTTTCGCGCAAAAGTTCCAAAAACCGACAATACAATGAGGAAGAAGTGATCGCACTGGTTTCCAAATTCGGTTTCACGGTGGTTTGTCCGGAAGAATACGATTTGTACGACCAAATGGCTCTATTTAAGGGGGCCGAATGCATCATCGGGGCTTCGGGTGCTGCGTTTTCCAACTTGTTGTTTTGTAAAGAGGGTTGCAAGATCATTTGTTTTGTATCTCGGGAACTGAATATTCCTGCCTTTTCTACGATTGCTTATGCATTGAACTGTCCGATGCGGTATTGCCTTGGAACGCCAGAATCGAAGGATCTGCACGCCGGCTATACGGTAGATTTGGTGATGCTGGAACAGATGTTGAACGACTTTATTAAGGCATAGGATGGAAGTGCAACAGGAAATTCAACAGGAAATGCGCAAGGATGAACGAGCGCATTCCAGGCCGTTCGAAGGACTGCCCTTCATCGCCGGATTATTGCTGTTCTTGTTGCTGGATCCGTACATCACTTGGGCCTACCAGTCGTTGATGTTTTTCTTTGTCACCGTGCCATTGCTCGTTATTTTCTGGTACCATCAGCGTATTTTGAATGTGCGGAACACGGTGCTTTTCCTGTTTTTCGCAGCCATTCTGCTGTTGGCGGCGGCTTGCAAGCGATCCAACTTGTTTGGGATTCTGGCATTTTTCCTGTTTGCTATCATCCCATTTATGACACGGTCGTTCACCAAATCGACCTACCGGTATTTCAAGCTCATCTATGTGTGGGTTTTGTTGTTGGGGTTCATCGTCTACCTACTGGTGTTTCTGGGTGTTCCAATTCCGCATGCCGTCATCCCTCCGATGAACACGCTGAAGGATTATTATTTCGACCAATATCCTTTGTTGGTGATTCCGCATACGTTTCGCATCACCATTGAGTCCATCTATGCTTCGTTCCGCTTTTGCGGCCCGTTTGAGGAACCCGGTGTGGTGGGTACCATTTCGTTGTTGATTCTGTTGGTGGAAGATTTCAACCTGAGGGATAAAAAGAACATCGTACTTTTGGTGACTGGCTTGCTGACGTTTTCCATTTTTTTCTATGTGGCTGCGTTTATGTTTGCGCTCTACTACATGGTTTTCAACAAAAAATGGAAATGGGGCATCGTGGTTTTGATCTGTTCGGCCGTGTTTTTCGGGTTCACCCACAAAAGTCCGTTCTTCAAGCAATTGCTGTGGGAGCGTCTGGAATGGAATTCGGAAAAGAAATCCATAGCCGGTGACGCCCGTTCTGGAGAGGAAATGGATGCCTATTACAACAAGATCAAGGGCACCAGCATGTTCTATTTTGGCACGCCAGACCATAAATTGCTGACGTATTTTTCAAGCAACGCTTCGTATAAAAATTCGGTGCTCACGTATGGGATGGTAGCCTGCGCCTTATACCTGTTGTGTTTTTCGCTGCTGGCCTTGTTGCGAATTGGCAAGCGGAAGGAGTTGCTGCTGTTTGTGGCGGTTCTTGTTTTAACCTTGTACCAACGGCCCAGCTTTTTTTCCATCAACTACATCTTTTTGTTTGTGATGGTTATTGCTTCGCACGCTAAAGTGGTGTATCATAGGCCGGTGCGGATAATACGCCAGCGGCAGTCGGCAAAACGAATCCGTTTGGAGTCATGAAGCACATTTGCTACCTCACCGGTATGTTTTCAAGGGACGACAGCTTGATTTTTCAGCGTCAGGGCCGTTCGATGGTTGCGGTTGGATTTCGGGTGAGTTATGTGGTTTGCGACTTGCTGCCCGATGAACTGGTTGAAGGTATTGAGCTGATTTCCTGCCACTTCAAGCCAAAAAACCGCTTGGGACGCATGCGAAAGACCGGAAAGCTGCTGCTGCAGAAAGCGCTGGCGTTGGATGCGGACATCTATCAGATTTCGGAACCTGAACTGATTGGGGTTGGATTGAAACTGAAAAAGGCTGGCAAGAGGGTTTTGTACAACATGCGGGAATATTCCTCTGCCGATTTGAGGCACAAGGCGTATTTGAATCGTTTTCTGCGTGTTCCGGCCAGTATGGCACTGGAGGCCTTTATGAGATATGGATTCCGACGGTTTGATGCCGTTTTTTCGGTGACTCCTGAATTGGTGGAGGTGGTTCGTTCGAAGTGGAAGATTTCGCATTCGTATTTGTTGACGAACTATCCACAGGTGAATCCGGATTTCTCGCTTTCGCTGGAAGAATACCTTAAAAGGGGTGATGTCGTTGTTTACTTTGGTACCATTTATTCGACAAGTCGCCAGGAAAAGGTTTTTTCAGCCTTGGAAAAAATGCCTGATGTTCATTACTTGTTGGCAGGAATCATGGGTGTGGATGCAGGATACATCAGCGAATTGCCCTATTGGAACCAAGTGGAGTTCATCAATGGGTTCAGCCGAAATAAGTTGCCTGAAATACTGGCTCGAGCATCTATAAGCAATGTGCTTAGGGATGATTCGGTTTCGGGTACGCCGAACGGTTCGTTGGGAGTACTCAAGATTTTTGAGAGCATGGAGGCTGGCTTGCCGATAATTTGCTCGGATGTGGCTGTGAATCAAAGCATTCTGAACGAATATCCCTGTGGATTGGCGGTGAATGCCAACGATGAGGAAGCCATTTTTGCTGCTCTGCGCTATTTGGTGGAAAACAAGGAAAAAGCATGGGTTATGGGGCAGGAAGGTCGAAGAGCTGTGTTGGAGAAATACAATTGGGAGAATCAATTCAAAACATATTACGACGTAATTAGTACCTTATGAAAATAGATCAAGTTAAATTGCTAAATTTGCCCAAAATCGAAGATGCCCGTGGGAATCTTTCGTTTATTGAGGAGGACAGCCACATTCCGTTCCGCATCAAACGGACGTACTGGATTTACGATGTGCCTGGAGGTCAGGTGCGGGGTGCCCATGCGTTTAAGGAGCAGGAAGAGCTGATTGTGGCCCTTTCTGGCAGCTTTGATGTGGTGGTGGACGACGGCACTGAGAAGAAGGTTTTTTCGCTGAATCGTTCGTATTATGGCTTGTACATACCGGCTGGATTGTGGCGTTCCATGGAAAACTTTTCAACAAATGCGCTGGCAATGGTGTTGAGTTCGACGCATTATTCAGAAAATGACTATATTCGTGGTTACAATGAATTCTTGGAATATAAAGGCCTAAAATAGAGTTGATGATTAAGAGTAGCGTATACGATTGTTGCATCATTCCCCTGAACAAAGTCCACAATAGAGCCGGCAATATTACCGTGGTGGAGGGCAATTCGGACATTCCTTTTGAAACGAAACGGATTTATTACCTCTACGACATACCGGGTGGTGAGAACAGGGGTGGACATGCGCACCGGGATTTGCAACAGCTGATAGTGGCCACAAGCGGGAGTTTTGACGTGCTTCTGGACGATGGTCGAAACAAGAAAATTATACGGCTGGACCGTCCGAATTACGGTCTTTACGTGGTTCCCGGCATTTGGAGAGAGCTTTTTGAGTTCTCCTCGGGTTCGGTTTGTTTGGTATTGGCTTCGGCCAAATACGACAACGCCGATTACATGCGGGACTACGATGAATTTTTAGAGTATAAGCAAAGATGATCTTACCCAAAAACTATACGATGACCAAAAACGGGATGTTTGCCCGGTTGGTGGTCCCAGAGGATGCAGAAACCATCATAGCACTGCGCAGTCAACATTCTGCCCGTTTTATGAGTACGGTCGATGCGGTTGTTGAAAATCAAAAAGCTTGGCTCCGTGCCTACAAAGAGCGGGAGCGGCAGGGGCTGGATTATTATTTCCTGTATTTCATTGATGGTGAGCCTGTTGGGCTGAATCGTGTTTACAACATTATGAAGGACAGCTTTGTAGGCGGCAGTTTTGTGTTCAAGACTGGATGTGCGTTCGAATTGCCCATACTGGCTACCGTGATGCAGCTCGATTTGGCGTTCAATGTGCTGAACTTGACGGTTTGCTTCGCCAACATTCATAAGGATAATAAGAAAGCGCTGAAATTCAATCTGTTGCTAGGTTCGGATTTGATTTACGACGATGCAACGGAAAATTTCCTGCTGCTGACAAAAAATAATTTCAATACGTATTTCTCGAAATTTGAGCAGCTCTTACAATTATGAAAGCATTTATATTCCCCGGGCAGGGTAGCCAACGACAAGGAATGGGCAAGGATCTGTACGATAACTTTCCCGAAGCCAAAGACCTATTTGAACGAGCCAACGATTTTTTGGGCCGTCGCATTACCGATGTGATGTTTCATGGTGACGAACTGGAACTGACGGAAACCAAGAACACCCAACCGGCCGTATTTTTATATCAGGTAGCTACTGCGTTGACGCAGAAAGATTTGACTCCTGATGTGGTTGCCGGCCATTCGCTGGGTGAATTTGCCGCTTTGGTGGTGAACAAGTGCATTTCGTTCGAGGACGGTCTGAATCTGGTGCTCAACCGGGCGCTGATAGCCCAAAAAGTTTGTGAGAAATTCGATACAGCCATGGCTGCCGTGATTGGTTTCCCGGATGAAGTCATTCAAAGGAGGCTTCAGGAAATGTCCGAGGAATCGGGCGAGCCCATTTATTTTGCCAATTACAACGGCCCGGGGCAAGTAGTGATCACCGGTTCGAAAATGGGCGTCCGATATGCCTGTAAGAAATTTAAGGAAGAAGGGGCCAAAAAGGCAGTTCCACTGGCCATCAGCGGTTCCTTCCACTCGCCCTACATGCTGGAAGCCGAAAAAGAGCTAGGCGAGATCATACGAAATACAACGTTTAACAAACCGATTTGTCCCATCTATCAATGTGTTGATGGTGAGGTGCATACCGATCCGAAAGAGATTCAGGACAATCTGGTGGTGCACATTACGCATTCGGTTTTGTGGACAAGCATGGTACACCATATGGTACGTGATGGCGTGACCGAATTTTACGAAGTCGGAACGGACGACACCTTGCAAAAGATTGTTGTCCGGATGTACCCCGAAACAAAGGTGACTTCCATTTGGGAAGCGCCGACTTACGCTACTATTAACCCTTTTAAAATTGAAGAATTATGATTTTAGATGAATTTGTACAGGCTTTTGCCGCAGAATTTGATGAAACACCCATCGAAGCGTTTGCTCCTGCAACCATATATAAGGATCTTGATGAATGGAGTTCGTTGACGGCTTTGTCCATCATAGCCATGGTGGATGAACAGCTTGAAAAACGGATTTCTGGTGCCGATATTCGCTCCAGCGACAGCATTGAGGATTTGTTCAACGCGATCGAATCCAAATAATCATGTCGAATCCTTTTTCTCTGGCAGAGAAAACGATACTCGTCACAGGTGCCTCTTCCGGAATAGGAAGGGGCATCGCTGTGGAGTGTTCAAAAATGGGCGCCAAGCTGGTTATCAGTGGCAGAAATGAAGTTCGATTGAATGAGACGCTTTCCATGTTGGAAGGTGAGGGGCATACGGCTCTAATAGCCGACATGTCGCTCCAGGCTCAATTGGAGGAGTTGGCAGTCGCTGTTCCAGCTTTGAACGGTTGTGTCCATTGTGCCGGAATTCCCAAGATGGGTTCTGTCAAATACCTGGACCGGGTGAACATGGAGGACATCTTGAACGTCAATACGGTAGCTCCAATTTTGCTGACCTCGTTGTTGCTCAAGAAAAAGAAACTTCAGAAGAAATCGTCCATCGTTTTTATTTCGTCCATTTCTGGCGTTTTTACCGCCAATACGGGGGAAGCGGCTTATGCTACTTCCAAGGGCGCCATTAGCGGCTATGCCAAGACGGCTGCTTTTGAACTGGCTGCTCAAGGGACCCGAGTCAACACCATTTGTCCGGCCTTGGTGCCGACGGCCATACTGGAACTGTCCAATTCGATGTTTTCAGCTGACCAATTAAAAGAAACCATGTACGACCGTTACCCTTTGAAAAGACTTGGTACACCAGAGGATATTGGCTATGCTGCCATTTATCTGTTGTCGGACGCTTCGTCGTGGGTCACGGGTATCAATTTGGTCGTGGATGGCGGTTATACACTTGCCTAATGCATACCTCATATGAGTTTATTAAAATTCAACAACGTCGGTATCCGGGCGATTAGTTGCACTGTCCCTCAGGACATTGTGAAAAACCGCGACCTGACCGATTACTATACTTCGGACCAAATTGAGAAGTTCATTGACGCGACGGGTATTGAAGAACGTCGCTTTGCCAAGGATACTGAAACGGCTTCCGATTTGTGTTACAATGCCGCCTGCAATCTGTTCGACAAAACAGGGTTCAACCGCGAGGACATTGATATGCTGATTTTTGTGACGCAAACGCCGGACTACAAATCCCCGGGTTCTGCCATCATCTTGCAAGATCGGTTGAAACTGAAAAAGAGCACGTTGGTGTACGATTTGAACATGACTTGTTCGGGTTTTATCCATGGTTTGCTTATGTCGTACACGTTTTTGAAGATGCCTGAGATCAACAACATTCTGTTGATGGTGGGGGATACCTTGTCCAAAGCCATCTCGCTGCGCGACAAATCCACCGGCATGTTGCTGGGTGACGCTGGGGTGGCTACGGTCATTTCCAGAGGCGACCAGTTTGGCGACAGCTTTTTCTCCATGAATACGGATGGTGCTTATACACAGGCAGTTCTAAATCCGGCTGGGGGTTATCGCATGGTGAGTTCGCACGAGACCTTGACAGACAAGGAGTACGAGGACGGCAGCATTCGCAACCTGGAACAGGTGGAAATGAACGGGATGGATGTGTTCAGCTTTGCCATTTCCGAGTTGCCGCGTGATGTGAAGCGTTTGTTGGAATTTGCCGGTGTCGCCATAGACGACATTGACAAATATGCCTTCCATCAGGCCAACAAATACATGATGGAGCACATTGCCAAGAAGTTGAAGACCAATCCGGACAAGATGCTTCGTTCCATCCACAAATATGGAAATACGGCCGGTGTGTCCATTCCGTTGACGTTGGTGGAAAACAAGGTGCTGTTAAAACCGGGTGAATCCATACTGATGAATGCCATCGGTGCTGGTTTTGCGTACGGTACGGTGCTCTTGAATCTGGCTGATTGCGAACTATTGGATCTAAACGAATTATAAAGCCATGGAACAATTTTCTTTAAACGGCAAGACGATTTTGGTTACCGGCGCTTCGTCGGGTTTGGGTGCCAGCACGGCCATCGAATGCAGCAAAGTGGGTGCCAAGGTGGTGATCACGGGCAGAAATTCGGAGCGGCTGGACGAAACATTTCAGCAGTTAGTTGGCGAAGGGCATACGCAGATAGTCATTGACTTAACGGTGGATAGTGAAATTGATGCTTTAAGTAAATCCTTGCCTCAGTTGGATGGTTTGGCGCTGTGTGCAGGCATTACCAAGACGATACCGGTCAAGTTCATTTCCACCGAGGCCATCGATGAGATTTTCAAGACGAACAGCTTTTCGTCCATGTTGTTGGTGCAGAAAGCGTTGAAGGCGAAGAAGATCAATAAGGGCGGTTCGATTGTCTTTATTACATCTATTTCCACGGCCTACGCCGACAAAGGCAATGCCATTTACGCGGCTTCCAAGGGCGCGATGAATTCGTTTTCGAAGGTCTTAGCCCTGGAGTTGGCTGCGCAACGGATTACGTCGAACTGCATTCAGCCTGGGTTTGTTCCCACCAGAATGCTGGACATTGGCGTTATTACGGAGGAGCAACTGGATGAGGAACGCAAGAAATACCCGCTGGGTTTCGGCGAACCGACTGATATCGCAAACGGGGTCATCTACCTGCTCTCGGACGCCGCCAAATGGGTGACGGGATCGGTGCTGACCATTGATGGCGGAGTAACATTAAAATAAAAAAAATGGCAATAATACATTATAAGAATGTGGGCATCACGGCGATTTCGGCTTGTGTGCCTCCGATCCGTTTCTCGAACTACGATCTGGGCTACATGGTTCCGGCGGAAAACATCGCGAAACTGGTCGATACCATCGGAATAAAAGAGAAGCGATTGGCTTCTGACGACATCTGTACGTCGGATTTGTGTTATGAGGCGGCGAAGCGGTTGATGGAGGACAACAAGATTGATCCGAATTCCATCGACATGCTGTTGTTCCTGTCCATGACACCGGATTACATTACGCCGCCCACTTCGTCCATCCTGCAGAAACGCTTGGGTTTGCCCAATTCGGTGGGTGCGTTGGACATGAGCCTGGCTTGTTCGGGTTTTGTCTATGCGCTGTCGGTGGCTTATGCCTATGCATCCATGCAGGGCGTGAACCGTGTGCTAGTGCTGGTTGGCGAAACGATGTCCAAGCTGACCAATCGACGGGATAAAGTCAATTTTCCTTTGTACGGCGATGCTGGAACGGCTTGCCTGGTGGAAAAAGGCGATTTTGGCGATGCGACGTTTGTGCTGACTGCCGATGGGGAAGGCGAGGAATTCGTCAAGATTCCTGCCGGTGGTTTCCGTACGCCGCTCACGGCTGAAAATCTGGAGGATCGCGAGCGGGAGGAAGGCAATTTCCGTCGGGACGTGGAAATCACGATGGATGGGATGACTACCTTCAACCATGCGGTCACTGCCATACCAAAGCAAGTCAAGATGCTGATGCACGAGGCCGGTATTACGGCGGACGATGTGGATTACCTGGTTTCGCACCAGGCCAATAAGTTCATGATTGACTTCATTATCAAACGGATGAAGTTCGATCCGAAAAAAGCGCCTTTTTGCCTCGAAAAGTACGGCAATACGAGTTGTGCTTCGGTGCCCATCACGATTGTTTCCGAATTGTACGGCAAGATGGCTGGCGAAAAGCGGCTGTTGTTGAGTGCCATCGGGGCGGGTTGGTCGTTTGGTACGGCGTACATCAAGACGAAGGATTTGAAGATTTCTCCGGTTTTTGATTATTAAGACTACTATGAGATACGACGAGATTTATCTGGGTATGAAGGAGTCCCTGACGCATCAGGTGACCCAACAGGATATTGAGAAGTTTGTCGATTTGACTGGCGATGACAACAAGTTGCACGTGGACAAGGCTTTTGCTGCGACCACGAGTTTCAAGAAGCCTGTGGTTCACGGCATGATCGGCGCTTCGTTCATTTCGACCATTATTGGAACCAAACTGCCTGGCGACGGTGCCTTGTGGTTTTCGCAGACGCTGGAGTTTCTCTTGCCGGTACGGGTGGGGGACAAGCTGGTGGTGGAGGCCGAAGTCACCAAAAAGAACGACAACGAGCGGATTATCGACTTGAAGATTGAGATACTGAATCAGAATCGGCAGGTGGTGACCAAGGGTTTGTCGAGGGTAAAGGTGATTGAGCCGGAAGTTGTGGAAACTGCTGTTGCTCAGGAAGTACCTGTTACTCGCGTTGCGTTGGTTATCGGGGGTTCAGGTGGTATAGGCAAGGCGGTTTGTCTGCAGTTGGCTTCTGATGGTTTCGATGTGGTGGTGCATTATAAAAGCAATGCTGTTACTTCTGCTCTCATTCAGAAAGAAATTTCGGCGCTTGGGCGTCAATGCTTGTTGGCTCAGGCCGATGTGGACGTAGAAGCGGATTTGGACGAACTGATTCGGCTGGCATTGCGCAAATTCGGGCGAATCGATGTGCTGGTCAATTGTGCGGCTTCGCCCATTCCGCCTGTCAAAGTGCTCGATTTGGAATGGTCCGATTTTGAGGTTCAGTTGAATTTGAACATCAAGGTGAATCTGCAGCTCATTAAACGGGTGTTGCCCAGCATGTTGGAAAACAAGTTTGGCAAGATCATTACCATCGGTACCGTTTATTCCGACAAGCCGAATGCCAGTTTGGTGCATTACATCACGGCAAAATCAGCGCTGGAGGGCTTTACCAAGGCCATGGCACTGGAGCTGGCTCCCAAAGGGATTCAGGTGAACATGGTTTCACCCAGTGTGATCAGTACGGAATTGACTTCCGACATTCCCGAAAAAGTAAAACTGCTGACAGCAGCACAGACACCGCTTCGTAGGCTGGCACTTCCCGAGGATGTGGCTGGTGCGGTGAGCTTTCTGGCTGGCAAGCATTCGAATTTCCTGTCTGGTGAGGTGATTCGAGTGAATGGTGGGCAGCTAATGAAATAGATTCGATGAAATAGATACGTTGTAATGGAAACGATGAAATTCTCCGATATTTTAAAGCAAAACGCGTCGCTGCGGGCTGCTAACAAGGATATCAAACCCTACCGGATCAAGATCCTTTCCAACATTACCTGCAACCAGCTCAAGGAGGTTCTGTCGTATGTGCTTTACACCGAGCACATTAATCCTGTTATTTCATTAGGCAATTACGACAACATTGTTCAAGAGTCGTTCAATTGTGCCGGTGAGGACATGGTGGTGGTTCATTACGATTTGGTGAACATTCTGGACAAATACCCCACCTTTGTCGAATCCTTCAGTGAGCAAGAACTGAATGCGGTTCAAGAAACGATTCAGTCGGAAATCGATTTGATCTTGAGCAATACGGCTGGTGTTCCTTCGCTGGTGTTTCATTCGTTTTCGTCCAAAGGCATTCACACCAACGCCTTGCTTTCGCCCAAATGCAAGCAATTGGAGGTTTCGCTCAACGAGTATTTGGTGTCCAGACAAAATACGAACCTAAACGTATTGGATATCAACGATTTGATTGCTGAAGTAGGTGTAAGGGCTTCTTTCGATTTCAAACTTTATTTTTTATCCAAAACGCTTTATACCATTGATTTTTGGAAAGCTTATTCGATAAGTTTGCTCCCGTTGGTGCTCCGAAATTCGGGCAAGGCTAAGAAGTGCATCATCTTTGACTGCGACAATACGCTCTGGAAGGGCATTTTGGGTGAGGATGGCGAAACGGGCATCGACCTATCGCCGCAGTCCAAAATCGGAAACATTTTCCATAAAGTGCAGCAATTAGCCGTCTGGCTGAGCGGCCAAGGCGTTCTGGTTGGCCTGTGCAGCAAGAACAATCCGGCCGATGTGGAACGCGTGCTAGAAAATCACGACGACATGGTGTTGAGAAAGGACGATATCGTCGTTTCTCGTGTAAATTGGGAGGACAAGGCCAGCAACCTGCGATCCATAGCCGCTGAACTCAATATTGGTTTGGACAGTTTGGTTTTTGTGGACGATTCGTCGTTCGAAATCAATCTGATACGGGAGCAGTTGCCTCAAGTTTATTGTTTGCAGGTTCCGGAGGCGATTCACGACTATCCGGGGGCATTGCTGAAGACCATCAGCCGGTATTTTTACTTGACCGGTTCCTCGGCCGATCTGGAAAAGAAGGATCAGTACAAAGTGCAGGCTTTGCGCAATGAAATGAAGGAAAAATTCAGCTCGATGGACGATTATTTGGCATCCATTCAACTGGAAATCAAGGTGGCTGTGAATGATTTGGCCAGTATCGGGCGGATTTCAGAATTGACTCAGAAAACCAATCAGTTCAACCTGACCACAAAGCGTTATACTGAAGCTCAAATTGAAGCCTTTATGAAAAACGACTCCACGACGGTGTTTTCCGTTTCGGTGCGTGACAAGTTTGGCGACAGTGGATTGACTGCGGTTTGTGTGGTGGAGTTTGACGGTGTTGCAATCGTGGATACGTTTTTGATGAGTTGCCGGGTGATGGGCAGGAACATCGAAAAAGCCATCATGGACGTGGTGATGCGCGAAGTTGCGGCTAGAGGTTGTGCCAAGGTCTTTGCAAAATACGTGAGGACCCAGAAGAACGAATCGATCCAGGAATTTTACGACGAACTGGGTTTCAAATGCATTCAGTCGGAAAACGATGCGAAGGTTTACGAATTGGAGACGCGTTCGTATGGGTATAATAATTTAAGTTACATTAAGATAATTAGTTAAATATGAATGAATTAGATAGTAAAATTTTGGATGTGATGTCCTATGTTTTCGAGGTGCCGGTTTCGGAATTGAACGAAGAAAGCTCGCAAGACACCATAGAATCGTGGGATTCGGTAAAGCACTTGAACCTGATAGTGGCGCTGGAAGAAGAATTCGGCATTGAAATACCAATCGAAGAAGTTGGTCACTTGATTTCATTCAAACTGATCCGATTGATTGTTGGGGAGTTGATGAATTGATTCTGTGATTTTTTACGCTGATTTGATAGATCTTGTAGGATGAAGGTAGAGCGATTTGTCAATGAATTGATGTCGTCGAATTGTTTTGTGGTTTCCATCCCGAATTCGTCACGGTGCATCGTCATTGATCCAGGCACCGAAAACTGCACCGAGTTGATGAACTATCTGGATGCCAACGGTTTGACACCCGATTATCTGATTCTGACACACGAGCACACCGACCACACTTGGGGTTGCAACACGTTGATAGACCGGTACGATGCCAAAGTGGTGTGTTCGGAAGCCTGCAAACTGGCGCTGCCAAAAGAGGGTCGGAATTACTTTTTGTTTTATTACGACGACTTGAATTATACCTACGCCGTAAAGCGGGTGGACAACGTGCTGGAAGAATTGCAGTACGAACTCAGCTGGAACAGCCTGAATATTAAGTTTATAGCAACGCCTGGGCACAGCGACGGGTCGGTATGTCTGTCCATTGGTACTGCCTTGTTTACCGGCGATACCATCATGCAGTACAAGCCTTATGTTCATAAAAAGCGTGGGTCCATGGAGCAGTACAAGGCCAGTGTGGAGTTGATTATGAGTTCGTTCGATGCGAAAGTGACCATGGTGTATCCGGGTCACGGAGAAACTTTTATTTTAAGTGACTATGAATATTGAATTTTTGAGTCTTCAGAAAGTAACCGCCAAACATGGGGAGGAAATCCAAGAGGCTGTCCGTCGGGTAGTTGATTCCGGTTGGTACCTGCAAGGCAAAGAGAATGATCGGTTCGAGGCCAATTATGCCGCCTACATCGGCACCAAACATGCAGTTGGCTGTGCCAATGGCCTGGATGCTTTGATCTGGATTTTCAGGGCGTACATGGAAATGGGCATCTTAAAACCCGGTGATGAGGTTTTGGTGCCTGCGCACACCTACATCGCTTCCATCCTTGCCCTAACGCACAACAAGCTGGTTCCGGTATTGGTGGAACCCCGAATGGACAACCTGCAGATGGACGATTCCTTGATGGAAGCGTTGATCACTCCCAAAACCAAGGCCATTCTGTTGGTGCATCTTTACGGGCAGTGTTCCTATACCGAACGCATCGCCGAGCTGGCTAAAAAATACGGTTTAAAGCTGGTGGAGGACAATGCGCAGGCGCACGGTTGCAAGTACCAGGGTGCAAGAACGGGTTCCCTGGCGGATGCGGCCGGACATAGTTTTTATCCGGGCAAGAATCTGGGCGCATTGGGTGATGGGGGAGCAGTAACCACCAACGATGAGGAACTGGCTTCCATCGTTCGTTCGTTGGCCAATTATGGTTCTTCCAAGAAGTATGTATTTGATTATCAGGGGATGAACAGTCGCTTGGACGAAATTCAGGCTGCTGTGCTGGACGTGAAACTCAAGCACCTGGATGTGGACAATGACTGGAGAAAACAAGTGGCCCGATATTATCTCGAAAATTGTAAAAACCCTGCTATTTCTTTGCCAAAAGTGACCGATTGGGAGGCAAATGTTTTTCATATTTTTCCGATTTTGACCAACCTAAGGGACGAATTGCAAAAGTTTTTATTGGAAAAAGGAATTCATTCGTTGATTCATTATCCGATACCACCGCACAAACAGGCTTGCTATCAGGAATTCAATGCAAAGAATTTACCGCTGACCGAACGAATTTCCGCAGAAGAACTCAGTTTGCCGATTAGTCCTGTCATCACAATGGACGAAGTTCGATACGTTGTGGATACCATCAACTCTTGGTAAAACGCATTTGTTTTTATACATTTGAAGTCCATGAAAAAGTTGTTGTCAGCTGTCATACTAGCCTTTATATTGGCCGTGTCTGCTCAGGCACAGGACTCGATGTATGTTTATCTGAAAACGATGAAACCTCGTAGTTTTTTGATCAATGACATTGACAGCATAACTATGCGCCAGCAAGCCTTTTCGTTCAAGACGCTGTTGATTCACCAAAAAGATTCGGCTTACGCTTTTGCAGAGGATAAAATCGACAGCATGGATTTCCATCCGTTTACCTTTGAGGACAAACGTGGATTTGTGGTGTTCCGAGTGGACGATTCACAATACTATACGGATATTACGGCCATGTCGAAGGTTTTCGACAAATACGGCTTCAAAATGGTCAATATTTTCAATATGAACACCAGCTTTTCGTCCAATCTCTGGAAAGCGATGATCAATTACCAGAATAGGGGTCATGAAATTGGTGACCATACGCCGAATCACAACACAGCCTATACGGATTTGGCCAACGACAAACAGGTTGTCCAATTTATGGGCTTGCCTGGGGTGGACAAGATTGTTGGCAAGCGTGTGTATTTTAGATGGACGTATCCTCCATTCGACCAATGTGTGGTGCCGGGGAAAACCATTTCGGTGGTTGCCGGTTCAAGTACCATCAAGGGCGATTTCAGCAAGGTCAAGGCTCCCAGCGATATTATCTACACCGCCGAATTTGGATGGGTGCATTTGATCAATAAGACGGACACCAGCGCAACAGCCATTGATGTACGAAATTATTGGTCGGCGGAGAAGTTGGTTTTCAAAGAAAGCGCCACTGAGCCGATGTACAAGGCGTACATTTACGATGTTTACTTGGGCGAGGAAGCAACGTATGCATTATTGCTGTCATCTAGGATTCTCTTTGATTTTTATGGTTTCAAGCGCCCCAAATTCTGGGGATTTGCAGGGAATTATCAAGCGCAGGTACAAGCGGAGACGATGTCCTTGGTAGGCCCCAAATTTGGTTATTTGGGCAGCATTTGTCCGAACAAGCAGCATCGCATGGTTGCCCTGAACTACAATCAAGAGGATACCTTGATTCGCTGGTCGCAAACCGGATCGACTTTTTATGTGGAGAACCAGACGGCGTTGATGTCGCAACGGCACATTGCCAATATGATTGCCAAGCATCAGGTGGCCATTGACAATGGGCATTTCTGGTATAAGGATGCTACCATTTGCCCGCAATATGTGGGAACAAAAGAAGAAAAATTAGTGCAATACCTCGCTACGTTGGACAGTGTCCTCTCCTTTTGCCATACGAATAATATCGCTGTTTTGTCGTATGAACGGGCACTTCAGATCATATTTGACCATCCGCAGGATTCCACCGTGAATATGATTCCTCCTTTGTACAACGATTTGACAAATCAAGGTTTCCCAGACGGTTATACGCTCGACAAGGATACCAAGCTTGTAAAGAACGAAGGTGTGGAAGTCGATCGTTTTTATTCCCTGAAACGCAGCAACAACGGCAACCTCTTATTGATTGCTGCGACAGGTGGCATCAATTTGGGATCCAACAAATTCAGTTTCTGGGCCAAAGGGCTTGACGGTGCGACGATAACGGTTTCGGCCACGTATTATGTCCGTGCCGGTGGTTTTACCGAATCCAAAAAGGCAGTATTCAAGCTCAAAGGAGCTTCTTCTGAATTCGTTAAATACGAAGCCAATCTGGATATACCCAACAGTTACGACCATTCCGTGGACATTCGGATTGATGTCAGCAACAATGTGAACCACGAGGTGTCGGTTTCTGGCATGTATTTTGGTAAAAAATGATAACAGTGAATCGTAAAATCTGGATCGTCAGTTTTTATACGACTTCTCCTCAGTACGATTCCCATCTTCGCCATCAGCGTTTTTTGCAGAACCTCACTGAAAAGGGCTACGATGTGACTATTGTGAACGGTAGTTACATGCATGCGAAAAACATCGACTTCATGGATGCGCCTGGAAACTACCAGGAGCGGACGTACGATGGGATGAAGTACATTCACATCAAGACGGTAAAATACAACAGCAATGGGCTGAAGCGTATGTTTGCCATTTTCCAGTTTGCATATCGGCTTTTGCGGTTGTGCAGTCGTTTTGAGCGACCGGATGTGATTATTCACAACGCACATGTGCCCTTCGATGTGCTGGTGTACCGGGTTGCCAAGAAGCTGAAAGCCAAATACATCTGTGAGGTTTGGGATTTGTGGCCTGAATCGTTTGTTTCGTTTGGTCTGGTGGGTAAAAACAATCTGTTGCTCAAGTGGGCGTATTCCATCGAGAAACGACTTTACCGAAAAGCCGATGGCCTAATTTTTACAATGGAGGGCGGTAAGGATTACTTACTAGAAAAGAAATGGGAGGATGTTGTCGATTTGAAAAAGGTGACGTACATCAACAACGGAGTCGATCTGGCTGCTTTCGATGCCGACCGGGAGCGTTATCAATTGGATGATCCCGACCTGAAAGATCCTCAGATGATTCGGATTGTGTATCTGGGCTCCATCCGCAGAGCAAACGATTTGAAGGTACTGATGGATGCTGCCGCCTTGCTGAAAGAGCATCAGAAAATTCGTTTTCTCATATATGGGGACGGAACGGAGCGATCCAACCTGGAATCGTATTGTGCTGCAAACGGAATTGACAATGTGGTGTTCAAGGAAAAGTGGATTTCGTTGGAACAAGTGCCCTACGTGCTTTCCTGTTCGTATGTCAATATGCTGAACTACAGGCAGAACGATATGCAGCGGTTTGGTAGCAGCTCGGGAAAATTGTTTCAATATTTGGCGAGTGGAAAGCCCATCTGTTCGAATCAGGTGATAAAATACGATCCGATTTTGGACCATCAGCTTGGCGTTGCCGCTACCTACACTTCTGCAAAGGAATATGCGGACGCCATACTTTCGCTGGTACAAATGGAGGCTAAGGAATATGCTGCCATGGGGCTTCGTGCCCGTCAGGTTGCGGCGAACTACGATTACAAGGTTTTGACCGAACGGTTGGTTTCGGTCTTGGAAAAAGTCTAACTTTTAAATGTTGATATGCACAATTTGTTGATTTTGGGTGCTGGCGGTTTCGGTCGGGACATCTATTTTTTGGCCAAAGAGGCTTCGGGTTATCAAACGGAGTACCTCATCAAGGGTTTTTTGGATGACAATCTGGAAAGCTTGAAAGGTCATGAGGGCATGCCGCCCATCATTGGTACCATTTCCGATTATCAACCACAACCGAACGATTTGTTTGTTTGTGCCATGGGTGACGTGGCTACGAAGAAGCGATGTGTGGAAATCGTCTTGAGCAAAGGTGGAAAGTTCACCACGTTGATACATCCGACAGCCAGTATTGCTCCGGATTCCAAAATCGGGGATGGTTGCATCATCATGCATCGGGCAACCATCGGTTCGGATGCGGTGATTGGGGCTTTTGTGCTGGTGCAGGTATCTTCCATTGTTGCGCACGATTGCAGGGTGGGAGACTTTTCACGCTTGGATTGCTTCACAGTCATGGTGGGTGGTACCATTATCCGCGAGGAGGTGACAGTACATACTTCGGCCATAATCAATCATCAGGTGGTGGTTGGCAAAAATGCGCAGATTGGTGCGTGTTCACTGGTAATACGAAACGTGAAGGAGGGCAGCACCGTGTTTGGGAATCCTGCCAGGCCCATCTAGCAATGTACAAAGGGTTTTTCAAACGTTTTCTGGATTTTTGGGTGGCTTTGCTGAGTTTGCTCGTGGCAAGTCCTTTGTTGTTGCTCACCATGCTTGTTTTGATGCTTTCGAACAAGGGTTCCGGTGTTTTCTTTGTTCAGGATCGTCCTGGATTGAACGGCCGGCTGTTCAAATTGCTCAAGTTCAAAACCATGTCGGACGAACGGGATGAATTTGGGAAGCTGTTGCCGGACAAGGATCGGTTCACGCGTGTCGGTAGCTTTATTCGTGCTAGCTCCATCGATGAATTGCCCCAGCTGGTCAATGTGATGCGTGGGGAGATGTCCCTGATAGGTCCGCGTCCGCTTATGCCGCATATGTTGCCGTTATATACTTCCGAACAGGCCAGACGCCATGAAGTTAGGCCTGGGATAACTGGTTGGGCTCAGGTGCACGGTCGGAGCAAAATGAAGTTCAGCAAGAAATTCGAATTCGATGTCTATTACGTGGATCATCTAAGTATTTGGCTGGATGTGCGGATTTTCATAAAAACAATTCGTAATGTTTTCTTAAGGGAAAATGTAGGGCGGGGTGCAGAAGAAATGAGTGAGGTGGACGATTTGGGCTTTGCTGAGCGGTTGGAGAAGATTTCCGACCAAAACAAGTAGTAATTTATAAAGAGTACGATATTTTTTTATATTTTTAAGTATCTTTGGCGGTTGTAATCCTCCATGTACATTAGTTTTATTTGATTTACAATTCTACTATAAATGAATAAAAGAATCTGGCTATCGCTTGCTCATATGGGTGGCCACGAGCAAGACTTCATACAAAAAGCCTTCGACACCAATTGGATTGTGCCGCTTGGCCCCAATGTGGATGGTTTTGAAGAGGATTTGTCGGCTTATGTCGGTGAAAATCGACAGGTGGTGGTGTTGAATTCTGGGACTGCCGCATTGCATCTGGGTTTGATGATGTTGGGTGTCAAAGCCCACGACGAAGTGATTTGCCAATCGTTCACCTTTGCCGCTTCTGCTTTTCCAATAGTATACTTGGGAGGAAAACCGGTGTTCGTGGACAGTGAGAGGGACACCTGGAACATGGATCCTGCTCTTTTGAAAGAAGCGATTCTGGATCGGTTCAAAAAAACCGGCAAGTATCCCAAAGCGGTAGTTGCCGTACATTTGTATGGGATGCCTGCCAAAATCAACGAAATTGTCGAAGTAGCCTCTCAATACGGCATTCCGGTATTGGAAGATGCTGCCGAAGCCCTAGGTGCCACCTTGAATGGTCAGCAGTGCGGTACGTTTGGTCGTCTGGGCGTTTTGTCGTTCAACGGCAACAAGATCATTACGACTTCCGGGGGAGGTGCCCTGATTTGCCGTACCAAGGAAGAATCCATCAAGGCGATGTACTATGCCACTCAAGCCAGGGAATCGGAGTTGCATTACCAGCACACGGAGATAGGCTATAACTACAGGATGAGCAACATCTGTGCAGGAATCGGACGTGGACAGATGATGGTGCTCAACGAGCACATGGCTAGGCGCCGAGAAATATTTGCAATGTACAACAAGGGTTTGAGCGGTTTGAAGGGTCTCACCGTCAAGGATAAGCCTTCGGAAGAATTTCAGCCGAATTGTTGGTTGACCTGCATTTTGGTAAATCCGGAAGAAACTGGCTTTGATCGTGAAGATCTGCGTTTGAAACTGGAGGCGAACAACATCGAATCCAGACCGTTCTGGAAGCCCATGCATCTGCAGCCAGTATTTGAGTCCGCACCTTATTATGGAAATGGAATTTCAGGCCATTTGTTTGACGAAGGCTTGTGCCTGCCTTCTGGTTCGATGTTGACGAATGGAGAAATCGAAAAGGTGATCAATACCATAAAAACACTTTATTGACTTGAATGTTAAGCTGATAAAAAAGCAAACGCCTTGTTGAAAAGGATTACGAGCCTTCTTGTAGCAACAACCATTCTTTTAACTGCCTGCACTCGGGTGGAAGAGGTGCCGATTACCGATTGGGCGCATCATCCCGATTTTCCTGGTACAGCCAGGGCTACCGCATCAACATTTGTTTTTGGAGACAACGCTTTTATCTGTTGTGGACGCACGGTATGGAACGACAGTTGCCTGAACGAAGTGTGGCGGTTTAACAGCGTTGACTTCTCGTGGACCCAGCTGGATACTTTTCCAGGAAAACCTAGGGTTAATGCTGTTGCCGTAACCATCAACGGCAAAGCTTACGTCGGAATGGGTTGCAACAACTACAACGTTTACACGGATTTCTACGAATTCGATCCGACAACCGGCATCTGGACTCAAAAAGCATCTTTTCCCGATAAGGCTGCCAATGCGCTGGTTTATGGTGTCGTTGATGGTTGTTTGTATACGGCCATGGGGTTTGATGGATCCGGATACTATCCCTACACCCATAAGTACGACCCGCTTGCCGATACTTGGACAAAATTGCCCGATGCGGAGCATGCTTATTTGTTGACTTCTGCCTTTGCCATCGGTACGGATTTTTATGTCGCAGCCGGCTATCAGGGTCGCAACCTTCGCGATGTTTTCAGTTTCAACACCGTAACGCAGAAATGGTCGAAGGTGGCTTCATTGCCGGAAGGCCGCATGCTTTCCAGTGGTTTGGCTCTGAATGGAAAAGGGTACCTCCTGTTGGGTCGCTATTGGGCTGGATCCGCAAATAATGGCCGACTGCTTTCTGACATTGTGGAGTACGACCCCAACGAGAATGCCTGGACCAAACGGGGCGATTTCCCCGGAGGAGCCCGCCAGAACGCCATGGTTTTTGCCATCGGTGACAGAGGCTATGTGGTCATGGGCGAAAACGATCGTCACTGCCTGTCGGATGTTTGGAGTTTCAAGCCTTAAATCTATGAAAAGGTACCTGATTCTCCTTTTGGTAAGTGCTTGTTTCACAGCTTTGTGGGCACAGCATTCAGCAGATACATTAACGTACAGCCTGAACGCCCGATTCAACCCGGGTTTTGGAGCAATCGCTCCCTTTTTAAGCACGGTCAACCAATTCGACCGTCACAGTTTTACCCCCAACAGCCTGAGCACCTGGGGCACGATTCACAAAAAAGCTGTTAGAAACTTCGACTACGGCTTTGGTGCAGAAATCAACGCCAACCTTTCGCCCACCGAAAAACGCCTTTTCCCCGGAGAATTCTATGCGGAAGGCAAAGTCGGGCCCTTTCTGGCCGTGCTAGGCATGAAACGGGAGGTATTTGGCAATCAAGATCCGTTACTTTCAAGCGGGGGGCTCATCGGTTCGCAGAACAGCCGCCCCATACCAAGTTTGACCTTCGAAACCGACGGTTGGGTCTCCGTTCCTTTCACTATGGGTTATCTGGAATTCTTGGGTGGTATGGCAAACGGTTGGTTTTCTGACAAAACGCTCACATCCAATACGTTGCTGCACCACAAGTGGTTGCATGGCAGAATTGGCGGTTCGTTTCCGCTTACCGTGAACTATGGTCTGCATCATGTGGCGCAATGGGCAGGAAACTCACCTGTTTATGGGCAGTCCAAGGTTACACTGGATAATTTCCTGCGCGTTTTTAAGGCTCAGGGCGGTGCTGTAGACGGTCCTGCAACCGAATATTACAATACGCTGGGCAACCAAATCATCTCCAAAAACCTGGGTTTGAGTTTGAAACTTTCTGGGTTTGCCGTCGATCTCTATTGGCAGAACATCAGCGAGGACAAACCTGTGCTCCGCATGAACAAAGCCCGCAACAAACGCGATGGGCTTTGGGGTGTTTCCTTGCGGATGCCAACATTCAAACCCCTACATGCTTTTGTGGCCGAACTGCTCTCCACCACCGACCAAAGTGGTCCTTGGCACGATCTGGACGGGGTGATTCTGGGTGGTGCGGACAATTACTACAACAACGGTGTTTATTACAATGGTTGGAGTTTTTACGGCATGGCCATAGGCAATCCTTGGCTTACTTCTCCAAAATACAATGCAGATGGGGGAGTGAGTTTCCAAAACAACTGTGTCCGGCTTCTTTATTTTTCTGGCTTGGGTGAGCTTAAGGATTTCAATTACCGCTTTACGGTTGCCTATTCCAAAAACTGGGGTCTTCCAGGCTGGGTTCTGCCACCCTCCAAAAACCAATTTTCAGGTCAGCTGGAAGTTTTTCATGCATTTCCATACCTCAAGAATACGGAGCTCAGCTTGGGCCTTTCAGGCGATCGCGGAAGCAAATATGGCAACAACTTGGCCCTTTTGATGGGATTTCGTTACACTGGACGTTTATTCTTTGCTAAATAACTACGAACTTATCTCATTTTTTGTAAATTTGCCCTCATGAAGGTATTGATCACAGGTGTTCACAGCATATTGGGTGCATTTCTCGTTGAGAAACTCAGCCCGAGTCACACGGTATATGGCATGGACCATACGTCGGATTCGATGGATGGGGTAAGTAAGGTGTTTACGTGCACGGAGTTCTCGCAAATGCCCGAAGTGGATGCAGTGATTCATTTGGCTGGCAAGGATGCGGATACGATTGATCTGAGCAAATCGCTGGAGTACATGGAGAACAATGTGGGGCTGTCGCGCTGCATCTTTGAGTGGTTCAAAACTTCGTCTGCCAAGCAGTTTTATTACATGAGCTCCATCAAAGTGATTGGTAATCGGACGGATGGGTTGCAGTTGACGGAAGAGATGGAGCCGATGCCTTTTGGCCCCTTGGGAGAAAGTAAATACATGGTGGAGCAGTATTTGTTGGACAAATGGATGCTCGATAAGAAAGTGTATGTTTTGAGGACGTCCTTTTTGCACGGTCGGGGATTATTTTGCAACGAGAATGCGAGGCGGATTTTTACGTGGATTAATAAGGGCATTCCATATATTTTTGGTAGCTTTGAGTGCAGGAGATCGTTTACGTCGTTGGACAATCTGCATTTTGTGGTTTCACAAATGCTGGAAAAAGACATTCCAGGAGGTATTTACCACCTTACAGACGATGGATCGATGACTTCTTCGGAGTATTACAAATTGATGGGTTCGGTTATTGGTAAAAAGGTACGTGTTTGGCGTTTGGGCAAGAGTGTCTTTCGTGTTTTGGCTTGGATAATCGGTTTGTTTCATGGTTATTTCGATCGGTTCGAATATCAGAAACTTTCGTTGAATTTTGTGGTGGACAACCGCAAATTGAAGGATGCGCTTGGGCTGAAGTCCATGCCGTTTAAACTCCAGGAGGGGTTGGAAAAATCGGTGAAGGAATATGCGGAGTGCTTGAAAAGTGAGAATCACGTTGAAAAATGATGAGCTATGAATGAGTTACAGGAATTTGTAGGTCGAATTGTAAGGCGGTTTATGAAATTTTCAATGGTAAACCGTTGGCTGGTGTATGCCATCGATTTGTTGTTGTGTTTGGGTGCGTTTGCGTTGGCCGTGTTCAACCGGACCCGAATTTTGGGGAACGAAGCAGTGCCTGGTTATGAGACACTTGGATTGGTTTTTGTGGCATTCTGTGCCATTACCTTTGCACTGTTTAAATCGCATCGGGGTTTGGTGCGCCATTCCAATTTTCAGGAAATGTGGCGCTTGTTTGTGGCAGATATGTTGGCCTCCGTTGCGTTATACTTTGTCCTGGTATTTTTTGTGCCCCTGATGCATGGTCGCTTGTCGTTCATTCAGAATGTATTTTTGTTCAGTCTGGTCTCGATGATGTTTGTAAGGTTCTGGATCATTGTTATTTACAATTATGCCATGCAGCCCGTTAACAAACGTACCAAAAAGACTTTGATATATGGTATTGGCACGCACAGCATTGCGCTGGCTCAGTGGATAAAACGAAGTGGCAAGAACAACCAGCAAGTTCATGGTTTCCTTACCCGCAACCAGGATGCCTGGAAAACTCGCATTCAGGGAATGGAGGTTTATGGCATCGATTTGGATGAAATGGAAGCGTTTGTGATTCAGAACGACATCACCATTTTGTTGTTTCCCGACTACAAAAGTGTTCGCAAGGAACAGGAACTCATTGCAAAATGCCGAGAGTTGCAAGTATCGGTCTTGGTATCGCCACCCTTCGAAGGCGTGAGTGCCAACGGTCAAACTCAGTTCCAAATGAAGCCCATTCAATTTGAGGATTTGTTGGGTCGGGATGAGATTCGTATTGATATGGATCGGATTGCTGGTCAATTAAGTGGAAAGGTGATCTTGATCACTGGTGCTGCTGGTTCCATCGGTAGTGAGTTGGTTCGTCAGTTTGCTGTGTTTCAGCCAAAATTGCTGTTGTTGTTTGATATGGCAGAAACTCCTTTGCACAATTTACGTCTGGAGATGGAGCGTACGCATCCAAAACTGAAGTTCTTGCCCATCATTGGTGATGTTCGCAGTAAGTCCAGGTTGGAACACATTTTCTCCAAGTATCGTCCGGAAGTGGTTTACCATGCGGCGGCTTACAAACATGTGCCCATGATGGAGGAAAATCCGTGTGAAGCTGCCTTGGTGAATATTTCGGGGACATTTAATGTGGCCAATTTGGCGGTGAAGCACGGTTGTGAAAGTTTTGTGATGATTTCCACCGACAAAGCGGTGAATCCCACCAATGTGATGGGAGCTTCCAAGCGCATTGCAGAAATATATGTTCAGGCCTTGGCCAGACAATGCGCCAAGATGGGAAATCCCATTCGTTTTGTGACAACGCGGTTTGGCAACGTGCTGGGTTCCAACGGTTCGGTTATACCGCATTTTAAGGAACAGATTGAAAAGGGTGGCCCGGTAACGGTGACGCATCCAGACATTATCCGTTATTTCATGACCATACCCGAGGCCTGCCGATTGGTTTTGGAGGCAGCTTCGTTTGGTAAAACAGGAGAGATTTATGTATTCGACATGGGTGAGCCAGTCAAGATTGTGGATTTGGCCAAGAAAATGATAGAATTGGCTGGTCTGGTGCCCGATAAGGACATAACGATTGAATTCATCGGTTTAAGACCTGGCGAGAAATTGTACGAGGAATTGCTCAACGACAAAGAGTATACCAAGCCGACTGACCACGATAAGATTACGGTGGCCAAGGTGCGGCAATACGAACTGGATAAGGTGGATTTGGCCGTGAAGGCTATTGTTGATGCTGCCTTGGAAGTGAATGTGCCTTCGACAGTGATGGGCATGAAGCATTTGCTCCCTGAATTCAAAAGCCAGAATTCTCCGTATGAGTCGTACGATCATGATGAATAGAAAATTGCATGCAAAAACACTTTCATTCCCTTTTTCCCGATGTTCAAAAAGCAGACATTCATCATGTCTATAGTCCGTACCGGGTTTGTCCGGTAGGTGCGCACATTGACCATCAGCACGGTCATGTAACTGGATTTGCCTTGGACCACGGGGTGGATTTGTTGTACATCCCTACCGAAACGGCCGTAATCAACCTGTTTAGCATGAATTTTGAGGGGCAAATTCTGTTTCCCTTGGAATCGGTCCCAGCCAAATACAAAAATTGGGGGGCCTACATTCAGGCTGCCATTTACGCCTTGACTAAAAGAAAGAAGCTGGAAGTGGGCATTCAAGGCTTGATTCATGGTACGTTACCCATTGGAGGTTTGTCTTCATCGGCCGCAGTCCTGCTCTGTTACATCATGGCGCTGGCTGATGTGAACGATTTGGAACTCTCCAAGGAGGAATTGATTCAGATTGCTTTTGAGGCTGAACACGAATATATTGGATTGAATCTGGGCACGCTTGACCAAAGCTGCGAAGTCTTGTGCAAAAAGGATCACCTGCTGTACCTGGACACGATCGATGGCTCTTGGAAGCTGGTTTCTGCCGCTCCGTCCATGCCCGATTTTGACATCCTTATTTTTTTTAGCGGCTTGACTCGTTCACTGATTGAAACAGGCTACAACTTACGTACGGATGAATGCAAGGTGGCAGCTTTCAATCTGTTGGCTTACGAGGGTTTGCCCTATGGAGCCGTTTCGGAGACCCGCTTAAGGCAAGTAGATCCTGTGGTTTTCGAAAAATGGAAGCATTTGCTTCCTTCTGCGCTGGCTAAACGGGCAACCCACTTCATGACAGAGTTCAGCCGTGTCGAAGAAGCCGTGGAAGCGTATCGTTCTGGTGATATTGAGGCCCTTGGCGCTGTGATGTTTGCATCTGGCTTAAGCTCCATTCAGGAATGGGAATCTGGCTGTCCGGAGATGATCGCTTTGTACGAGATCATGACCCAAACTCCTGGCATTTACGGCGGCCGCTTTAGTGGAGCCGGTTTCAAAGGCTGTTGCATGGCCATTTCGGACCCTTCCAAACGGGATTCGATCTTGGCTTCGGTCTCTCAAGCTTATTTGGCGAAGTTCCCCGCTTTGAATGGGCATTACTCGGCGCATGTCTGTAAGACGGCAGATGGGGCTAGGAGGATTGGGTAGGTTCTGTTTTGATTCCTCAGGAATGCAATTACCTGATAAATACGCAGCATCCGGACTTTGGAGAGCGGGTCAGGATGGTGGGAGTGGAAGAATTTGATTGGGATACTAGGTTAATTTAGTTGTTTCAAATTATCGTTACAATAAGGGCATTTAGAGGCTCTAATTGCTATCCCAGTAGCGATAATGTGGGAAGGGTTTTTTAAGTGTTGGTCCCGCTGCTTTGTGCTAGAAGAGGCTATAATTGCTATCCCAGTAGCGATAATGTGGGAAGGGTTTTTAAGTGTTGGTCCCGCTGCTTTGTGCTAGAGATTCGCTTGGCGGGGGAGGAGGAATTTGATTTGAAAAGTTGGAAATTGATTTGAAAAGTTGGAAATTTATTGAATTGAAAAGATGAAGGCATTAATACTAGCAGCAGGTTACGCGACAAGACTGTATCCGTTGACACAAAACTTTCCGAAACCACTGCTCGAAATTGGCGGAAAAACCATTTTGGACAGGTTGCTGGATGATTTGGACCGAATCAATGAAATTGATCAACTTATTGTGGTGACCAACAGCACTTTTGAACCGATATTTCAAAGATGGGCGGCAAGAGGGCGATTTAAAAAGCCACTGTCAATAGTTGACGACGGCACCACCACCAACGACAACAGGTTGGGAGCCGTGAAAGACATTTTGTTCGTTTTGGACAGCCTCCAAATTGATGACGATTTGCTGGTGCTGGCTGGTGACAATGTAGTGGATTTCTCTTTTAAGCAATTCATTCAGTATGCGGTAAAGAAGGACAGAAGTTGCCTGACCTGTCATGACGAACCTTCCATTCCGGCTTTGCAAAAAACGGGTGTGTTGGAGTCAAACGAAAATATGCGCGTGCTCGCCATGCACGAGAAGCCGCAAGTTCCACCATCGCACTGGGCGGTACCACCGTTTTACTTTTACAGAAAAAACGACCTGCATCTTGTGAAAAGGGCGTTGGAAAACGGTTGCGGTGCTGACGCGCCGGGCAACTTGATGGCATGGCTTTGCAAAGAGACCGAAGTTTATGCTTGGCCGCTGCCGGGGAAACGATACGATATTGGTGATTTGGCTTCGTATGAGGCTGTAAATAAGATTTTTACCAAATGATACAAAACAAAACAATTTTAGTGACCGGTGGTGCCGGGTTTATCGGATTCTGGCTAACAGAGCGTTTGTTGGCTGAGGGCTGGCAGGTGGTGGGGTTGGACAATATCAACGATTATTACGACGTTCGGCTCAAATATGCGAGGCTGGCTGAACTTGGTATTCTAAATGGAGCATCGGGCATTGCTGTAAGTGCGATTAGCGAAACGAATGGTGCAATTAGCGAAACGAATGATGCGATTAGCGAAACGAACGGTGCAATTAGCGAAGCAAATGTTGAGTTAGGCTGGAACAAGTTGGTTTCCAGTACCAAACATGCAGGTTATCGGTTTGTCCGGATGAAAATGGAGGACAGTGAAAGCCTCGCTGCCTTGTTCAACGAAATCGAGTTTGGAGTGGTTTGCAACCTTGGGGCACAGGCTGGCGTGCGTTATTCCATTGAGAATCCGATGGCGTATGTGAGCAGCAACATCGTTGCGTTCACCAATGTGCTGGAGCAAGCTAGGCTGCATGGAGTGGAGCATTTGGTTTATGCCAGTTCGAGCAGTGTGTATGGTTTGAACGGGCACATGCCGTTTTCCACGCACGAGTCTGTGAATCATCCGGTGTCGTTTTATGCGGCGACTAAAAAGAGCAACGAGCTGATGGCGCATGTATTCTCGAAACTGTATCAATTGCCCACCACGGGCTTGAGGTTCTTTACGGTGTATGGGCCATGGGGCAGGCCGGATATGTCGCCGATGTTGTTTGCGGACGCCATTATGCATGGAAAAACGCTGAAGGTTTTCAACAATGGGGACATGGGTAGGGATTTCACCTACGTGGGGGACATTATTGAAGGAGTGGTGCGGGTGATCAACCAGCCGGCAACTGCCAACGCGGAGTGGGATGCCAACACGCCGGATCCAGCGACATCGTCTGCACCGTACCGAATTTACAACATTGGCAGCTCGGCGCCCGTTCGACTGATGGATTACATCGAAACATTGGAAGATGCACTCGGAAAGAAGGCCAACAAGGAGTTTTTGCCCATGCAACCGGGGGATGTATTGAATACGTTCTGCGATGTTTCCGATTTGGAAAAGGAATTTGGTTATAAACCAGCGACATCACTCAAATCGGGTTTGACTGCTTTTGCTCAATGGTATAAGGATTGGGATGCCAAGTCGTAAGTGATTAATCTAGTTGATAATAAAGGTTGTTCTAATTCAGAATGACCTTTTTTTTTACAAGTAAGTAGCATTAGATGAGTATTAACAAGGAACTTTTATATACATTTGTATAATCGACACTACTTTGAATGAATAAATTCCAGAATATTCTGAGGCGGTTTTTCACGAAACTCATGGGCATGTCTATGTTGAATCGTTGGATTGTCTATGCAGTTGATCTGGTTTTGTGTGCTTTAGCTTTTATTGGAGCGGTTTATATCCGTTCTAAGGTCGATTCGATACACAGCATTCCGGATGTTGCATTCTGGTGTTTATTGTACATGGGAATCAATGCCATTTCCTTTTACCTTTTTAAATCGTACCACGGGCTCATACGCCACTCCAATTTACAGGAACTTTGGCGCGTATTTGCAGCACTGCTTTCCTCCAACATCGTTTTTCTGATCATCATGGTTGCTTCGGATGTGGATATTCCATATCGATTGTTTCTGGTGCAGAACCTGATGATCTATACGTTGTCGCTAATGCTGAGCGTTCGGCTGGTCATCGTGTTCCTGTATTATTACACCATGAGCTATTCGGGGAAAAAAAGCAAGAACACATTGGTTTATGGCATTGGCGGTCACAGCTTGTCTGTTGCGCAGTGGGTAAACCGTACGCCTAGAAACAACCATCTGGTGCAGGGTTTTCTGGTGAGAGAGGGGAAATCGCGTAGCATGAGAATACACGACCTTCCGGTGTACGATTTGGATAAGGACAACATCGATCTTTTCTTGCGTAAAAATCAGATCTTGACCATCTTATTCCCTGATTATCAGACTGCACGTCAGGAGGAGACATTCATCTCTGCTTGTTTGGAAAGTGGGTTGGAAGTGATGGTCTCACCGCCTTTTGAAGGCGTGGATAATCTCGGGCAAATGCGGTTCCAAATGAAACCGATCCAGTTTGAGGATTTGCTTGGCCGTGAAGAAATTCATATCGACTTGGACCGCATCGATGGGCAGGTCAACAATAAAGTGATTTTGATTACGGGTGCTGCTGGTTCCATCGGTAGCGAGCTGGTAAGGCAGTTGGCTGAATTCAGCCCCAAATCGTTGGTTTTATTTGATTTGGCAGAAACCCCTTTGCACAATCTGCGGTTGGAGTTGGAGCTGAAATACCCTAACTTGGTTTTTCATTCGGTGATTGGTGATGTGCGGAGCGTTAATCGATTAGGCTATGTTTTTCGCAAATTTCATCCGCAAGTGATCTATCATGCGGCTGCATACAAGCATGTTCCGTTGATGGAGGAAAATCCTTGCGAGGCTATTCTGGTCAATGTGCTTGGAACAAAGAATTTGAGCAATTATGCAGCCCAATACGGTGTGGAACGCTTTGTGATGATTTCTACCGACAAGGCTGTGAATCCTACTAACGTGATGGGTGCTTCCAAACGAATGGCCGAAATCTATGTGCAAACGTTGGCCAAGGAATGTGCGCGTATGGGAAATCCGATTCAGTTTGTGACAACTCGCTTTGGCAATGTGCTGGGTTCTAATGGTTCCGTGATTCCGCATTTCAAAACGCAGATTGAACGAGGGGGGCCGGTGACGGTGACGCATCCGGACATTATCCGTTACTTCATGACCATTCCTGAGGCATGCCGACTGGTACTGGAAGCGGCTTCGTTCGGCAAGTCGGGTGAAATTTACGTTTTCGATATGGGTGAACCGGTTAAGATCATCGATTTGGCCAGAAGGATGATCGAGTTGGCAGGATTGCTTCCCGAAGTGGATATTCCCATTCAGATTACAGGACTTAGACCTGGTGAAAAACTTTACGAGGAATTGCTGAACGACATGGAAACCACTTTGCCCACCGAGCATGAAAAGATTACCGTCGCTCAGGTGCGTCAGTACAATTTCGAAGAAGTGTGCGATAAGTTGAAAAAGACGATTGACTTTGCCTATATTGTGGATGTTCCCTGTACGATTCGAGCCATGAAGGAGTTGATTCCCGAATTCAAAAGCCAAAATTCTCCTTGGGAAATCTACGACGATGTGTCTGAAGTTGGTTAATCCAACAAATCCGTAAAAATTTCGATGACCGTTTCTTCGTGACGGATGGAGCCGGCAGTTTGGCCGATTTCGAGTTCGCCTTCCGTCAAATCGCCTTCAAAAATACCTTTTTTGGCGCGGCCTTTGCCTAGCAGCTCGCGAAGGCTATCTGGACTGGCGCCGCTGTTTTCGGCTTCGACCACTGCTTTGGAGAATTCATTGTCCACGAGCCGGGTTGGAGCCAATTTTTTTAGCAGGAGTTTGGTGTCGCCTTCGTTGAGAATGCGGCAACGTGCTTTGAACAAGGGGTGTGCGGAGCTTTCGGCAGATAATGCGAAGCGGGTACCCATTTGGACCCCTTCGGCTCCGAGAACGAAAGCGGCTTGGTAACTGGCGCGGGAGGAGATGCCACCGGCGGCGATGAGTGGCAACGTGGTGGCTTGACGCATAAGGGGTATCAGGCAGAAGGTGGTGGTTTCTTCGCGACCATTGTGACCACCGGCTTCGAAGCCTTCGGCAACCAGGGCATCAACACCAGCATCTTCACATTTGCGGGCAAAGGTGGTATTGGAAACGACGTGTGCGACAATAATTCCGTGTTCGTGTAGGTAAGGTGTCCAGGTTTTTGGGCTGCCGGCTGAAGTGAATACGATGGTGACCTGCTCTTCGACCAGGATGTGCATGATTTTCTCAATCTGAGGGTACATCAATGGGACGTTGACTCCGAAGGGTTGGGAAGTGGCTGCCTTGCACTTTTGAATGTGTTCGCGCAGCACTTCAGGGTGCATGGAGCCTGCACCGATAAGGCCTAAGCCACCGGCATTGCTCACTGCGGAGGCAAGACGCCAACCGCTGCACCAGACCATTCCGCCCTGGATAATGGGGTATTTGATGTTGAAAAGTTCACAAATGCGGTTGTCGGTGTATTGTTGCATAACGGGTCAATAAAGTGCATTCAAAGATACAAAAAAAACGGGCGCCCCTGGTAGAGTGGGACACCCGTTTGACATTGATCTGCTCTTTTATGGAGTGGAATATAGCTGAGACTATGACCGAAATCGAGGAATGAACCTAAATCTGCAGTATCAATGAATGTTCTTGGAAATGTCTTTCCCAGGCACGAATTTGACGAATTTCTTGGCGGGAATGTTCATGGGTTTCAGGGTTTTCGGATTGATTCCGACTCTGGGAGCGCGTTCCACTACGTTGAATGAACCGAATCCTGTCAGCAGAACTTTTTCACCTTCGGCTAGCCCTTTGTTCAAGGCAATAACGGTGGCTTCAAGGACTTTTTTGACGTCGGTTTTGCTCATTGCGCTCATTTCCGAAACGAGGCTGATTAAACTGGCTTTGTTCATAGGGTATTTTATTTAAACGTGTATGGTACAAATAAGGGCATAAATCGGATTTTTTTGTGGTCATTCTGTAAAAATCTATTTACTTTTTGGCAAAAATGAAAAAATAGTGTAAAATTGTAAAAGGAAATTAAAAGTTGAAAGATGGCTGTGCCGTTGGAAATTGGAAGTTTGTTGACATTGTGTGGACCGATGTTTGGTGCGCTCTTTGCATTTCTGTTGTTGTTGATGGACAGCAAGGACAGTTTGCCAAGGGTACACCGTGAAAATCACGTTTTGATGGTGTATTTTATATTTGTCATTTTGAATCTGGGGCAAGTATTAAGCTTGTATTTCAATTCGGAAGTGTATCTCTGGACCAGTGCCTTGGGTTTGTTGTCGTATGGAAGCATGCAAATCTTTTTTTATTGGTTTGTGTTTGAGCTGACGCGGATGAGTGAGGGGGATCGGTTTTCGCCATTCCATTTTATTGCTCCAGTTATTTTTGCTGGTATTTTGCTTTGGATGGTGGCTTCGTACGGATCGTTGGAACATTTGGTGAGCCAGTTGAATGGCAAGGCGGTTCTACAAAATCGGAGCCTGGTGTGGGTGTATATGGGGAATGTGTACGGCTTGAAGTTGGTTTTTGGGGTAGTGTACCTGTTTTTCAACTGTTATCGTTTGATTCAGTACAATCGGTTCATCCGAAATTATTCGGCCAACGAAGAAAAAAGCTCACTGCGGTGGCTCTGGCTGTTGATAGCGGTTTCGGTGGCGGCCATGCCTTTCCCGCTCATCTGGATCTATATGAAAAAGGCGGCGGCGATGTCGTTGGCGGCCATTATCAGTTATTCCTGTTTGATGTTGTTCCTGTATGTTTACTTGACGTTCCATGTACTCCGAAAGGATCGGTTCAGGGTGCTTTTTTTGCCGGATTCTTTGGTGGATCAGGAGCTTCCGTCCAAAAAATCGGATTCGGCCGTTTCTAAGAAAAATGTATTGAGCAAGGTGCTTTTCGAAAAGTACATCGTCAACGAAAAGCCGTTTCTGAATCAGGATTTGCGCATTACGGACCTGGTGGATGTGTTTCATGTGAACCGTACGTACATTTCGTCGTTCATCAATGTGGAGTACAACATGAACTTTTCGACCTTTATCAACAATTATCGAATGGAGGAGTTCCGAAGGTTGTCAAAATTGCCTGATTATTTGAACAAGAGCAAACAGGAATTGGTTGAATTGGCTGGATTCAACAGTTACAGGAGTTTTTTGAGAATTAAAAATGGAGGCAAATAAGGTTTAGAAGCTCCATCTGAGGCGGCCGAAGCAGGCGTAGGTGTTGCCCATGGCGCCGTATTCGCTACCCATTTTACCCAACAACAATTGTGCAGTGAGCATCAGTTCCAGGTTGTCTTGGAGCGATAAGCTGGCGGTGGGTCCTATGAATGAGGATCCGTCCGAAGGGTTGTACATATCGGCCAGGGAGCCATTCAGTATGGGGCTGAACGGGTAAGAGAGTTGGCCGAAGAGCTCGTATTTGCCGATGGATAATTGCTTGGCACTGAGGTTGAAGTTGGGGTTCAGCAGGGAAATGCCGGAAGAACTGCCTGTGTTTCCCATGCTGTTGAAAAGGAAGGCAGCGGTAAGAAACAGGTCTTTGCCGAAGGTGTAATCGGCTCCCAGTGTGGCTGATACCGCTTTTTTGGAAAGGTGCTCCTTACCGGCCAGGGGTGTGAAAAAGCTGCCTTCGCCGCGAAAGGACACGGGGCCGATGTTGCCTGACCAGCCACCTCCCAGTACCCAGTCGTTTTCGTTTTTTCCTCCGATGAACTGTACGTCGTATCCATTCAGATTGAAGAGGTAGCGTGCCGCTGCGGTGCTGTTGTTGTTGCCGTCCACTTTCAGGGCAATGTCGAGGCTGGAAGAGCCTGAGCGATAAAATGTTAGCAAGGCGGCGTCGCTACCTGGACGTTCCTCGTAATCGAAATCGATGAAGGAGAAGGCATTGAACAGGTCGTTCGGGTTCCAGACCAGGTTGATACCCCAATTGATGCGTTGGCGGCCAAGGCGTAGTTGGAATTTACCGCTGGTGTAATCCAGGTAGAATCGGTCGATGGAAGAATTGAGGAACCAATTGTCCTTTTCTGCCAGGTTGAAGGAGAGATCGATAAGGCCGTTGTCGGCTTCAAAAATACCTGCATAGCCGGCTATATCTTGGATAAGCGGTCCGATGAGGAGTCGGTTTCGTAGGCCGAGTTCGAAACGGAGGTTCTCAGTGGGTTGGTACTCGAGGTTGAGTCGGTTGTGAAGCTGGTTGTAGGTGGTGGATTGAAAGGCATCGATGGGGCTGAGTGATATGGGGTTCTGCAGGTAATAATAGCCTTGCATGTCTTTGATATAACCGCTCAGCGTTAGTTTTTGAGCGTGTAATCCACTGAAAACCAACAACAAGGTGGCTAGGATCAGGTGGCGTTTCATTCGTGCTCGTGCCGTTCGTCCTTGACTATTTTGCCGTCTTCCAGTACGATGATGCGGTGGGCTTTGTTCATGACGCGTTGATCGTGGGTGGAAAACAGGAAGGTGACGTTTTCCTTGTGGTTGAGCACTTCCATCATGTCCAGCAATTTTTCCGTGGCTTTGGAGTCTAGGTTGGCGGTGGGCTCGTCCGCCAACACGAATTTGGGGACGGAGGCGATGGCTCTGGCCACGGCGACGCGTTGTTGTTGGCCGCCGGAGAGTTGGCTGGGACGGCTGTTGACGCGGTCGCCCAAACCCACTTTGGTAAGGATTTCGTCGGTGCGCTTTTTGATTTCAGCCTTTGGCAAGCCTTGCATTTCCATGATGAAGGAAACGTTTTCGCTGGCGGTGAGCACTGGAATGAGGTTGTACGATTGGAATACGAAGCCGATGTTGTGCAGGCGAAAATCAACCAACTGCTTGGCGTTCAGTTTGGTTATATCGACATTGTCCACCAGGATGGTTCCGGAACTGGGTTGGTCAAGGCCACCGATCATATTCAGTAAGGTAGTCTTGCCCGAACCGGATGGTCCTACGATGGCCGTGAATTCGCCTTGTTCGATGCGGAGGTTGACGCCATCGACAGCGATGACGTTTACCGCGGTGTTATCGTATATTTTTACCAAATCGTTGATTTCAATGACGTTCATGGGGTAAGGTTTTATGCGTTAATTGTCGGATCGAAGGGCTTCTACGGGGTTCAAGCTGAGGGCTTTACGCGCAGGAGCTATGGAGGACAGGATGCCGGTGAAAATGACCAGCAGGGTGATGCCAAAGAAGTATTCGGGGGTGATTTCCGGGTAAACGACGGCTGACCAGCCCATGGCTTCCAAGCCTTCTGCCACGGAGGAGAAATCCAGTCCGGTCTTGCCGGTTATGGCGATGACCAACCAGCCTGTACCCATTCCAACGACGGCTCCGGCCAGGGTCAAGTAAATTGTTTCCAGCATGATCATATTGAACACGCGTTTCTTGTTCATTCCAACGGCCATGAGCATGCCGAGTTCTTTGGTGCGTTCGAGTATGGCCATCATCATGGTGTTGATGATGCCGAAACCCAGAGCAAATAGGACGAAGCCCATGACGATGTAGTTGAACAGGCTCATGTATTCGGCCATCATGCCTGCGTCGGGTACCAGCTGCTTCCAGGTGAGGGCGCTGATGTCGGGAAACTTTTTTAGTAATTCTGCTTGAAGGGTTTCCGGCTCGAATCCTTTATGGAGTAGGATGCTGATTTCATGGTATTCTCCTGGTGACAGACCGGTGATGGGCGCCAGGTCTTTTTCGGGGACGAAGGCGTTCATCATGTCGAACATGGTGTTTTTGGTCTTGAAGATGCCACAGACTCGGTAGGTTTGATTGACCAGCTCGCCGTTTTTGTCGGTCATGGTGAATAATATTTTCGAGCGAAGGCGGTAATGGATGGACGCTTTGGCAAGAATTGGCCCGTAGTCGGCAATTTCGGTGTTGCTGAGCAATTCGCCCATTTTCTTTTCGAACAGTTTTTTGGTGTTGAACCGAAGGTCGGCGATGGGACGGAGTTTGGCAAGGGTTCCTGCCGGAAATCCGGTTTCTTGAAGACTGTCCAACAGCGTACTCGTTAGTCGGAAGCTTTTGATTCGTAGCAGCTCGGCTGTTTTATCGCTGATGACGATGGGATTGTTGTCGCCGGCTTCTGGGAAACGGCCTGCACCGGCAATGATTTGCGTATAAAGTGTGGATACCTGCTTTTCCTTGGCAGCGTCGATGCCGTTGACCATCAGGCCAGTAGTGCCGTGGGAGGTGGTGGCCATTGCCATCAGTTTGATACGTTGGCTGAAACCTTTTACTTGGGGGTGGTTGCTCAGGAACTGGGCAATGGCCTGCTGGTTGGGTATCGTTTTGTCGATTTCTTCGTTGTTGAGGAATTCGGTTTGATGGATTTTGAGGTGGCCTTCTTCGATGTTTACGGCTGCATCGATGCGTTGATTGGACCAACCGATGATGAGTCCGCAAGTGAACACGCCGGCAGTGGTGCCCAGCATTACGGCTGTCATTACAATGAGACTGCGTTTGCGATTGCGTCCCACATTTCTCCAAGCAACGGATGAAATCATCATAGGTGGTCAAATTTAGTTACCGTGAATGGACTTGATGATGTTGATTCGCAAGATGCTTTTCATTGGAAACAAACTGGCTATCAACACCATAAGGAATACGACAAGGCCTTGATTGAAGAAGTATTGGCCGAACCAGGCAAGGGGCATAATGGGGTCGAAACCGTAGTCCATGTACATCTGTGCAATTTCTCCCGTCATTCGGAATGGGAAATAATAACCGTAAAGGATGACTGGCACCGCCGCCAACATGCCGGAAACGATGCCGATGAGTCCCAAAAAGAGCATTTCCAATGTGACGATGGCCGCAAGTTTGCCCCGTTTCATGCCGATGGCCACCATGACGCCGAACTCCCGTTTGCGTTCCGAAATCATCATCTGAACGGTTCCGTAGATGCCAAAGAAAATGATGACGTAAAGCACGGCGATAAAGACCTGGCCGCTTTTGCTGTCACCTTCGATCTGTTGCTTCAACGTGGGAGTCACTTCTTCCCAGTTTCGAATGGTTAGTTCCTTGTTTTTCAGCGTTTTGCGCATGTACGTTTGCGTTTGCTTCATTTCGTCCATTTCATACAAATTGATGGCAATGGATGTGATTTTTCCTTCGAGGCTGTAGAATTCGCTGGCCTGCTCTATGGTCATGTATATCAGCTTATTATCCAATTCGATGGAGGGTATCTTAACGATGCCGCGAATGGGAAACAGTTTGGCGGCGCTCACTCCCTGATAGCCTTGCCCCATCAGAACGACCGTGTCGCCGATGCCTGCTTTCAAGTATTGCGAAAGGCGGTAGGAAACCAGAATTCCGTCGTCGTTTTTGCTCAGGTAACGGGATTTTATTTTATCGGTTTGAATCAGTTTTTGCTGGGGATTGGACATGAATTTTTCTACTTCGGTGGAAATACCAGCCACAATGACGCCTTTTGACAAACTGCCTGTGGAAGCCAGCCCAAAGGATTCAATGCGGGGAACGGCTACCTTGACGTTGGGGGTGTTGCGGATGGCTTCCATCAGTTCGGTGGTGGGCATAAAGGCGTTGTCGATGCTGGGATCGTCGTAATAGTCGGCATTCTGAACTTGCAGATAGCCGGTATACGATTCGATGATGAGATGGATCATGTGGTTGTAAGTACCCAGTTGGAACGACCGCATGACGACGGCGAACCAGATGGCAAAAAAGATGGACGAAGCCGTGATGATGGTGCGGCGTTTGTTTCGCCACAGGTTTCTCCAAGCTATTTTGATGACCTCGTTCATGGTGGTTTATTTAACCCGTTTCATAGACTGTTGCGTGAAAAAATCTGTCGAAAAGGTGGTATTGAAGGTCATTTTGGTGATTTTCACCACGGTCTTGTTGCCAGGCTCCTCGGCGGGAATGATTTCCAGCGTGGAGGGTAAGCGGCGTCCGTCGAAGGTTGCCAGGTTGAATGCTTTGTGTGTTTTGACCAAGTAACCGTCTTCGTCATAGAATTCGCTTTTCAGTTCCAGTGCGTCGTCACAGCTTATCCAAAGGATGATTTTCCCCCAAATCACTCCGGCGTTTTCCAATGGTTTCAGTTCGATGCAATAGCAGTTTTGGCCGTTGATGGTTTCGTTTTTGATCAGCTTGTGTTGATAATCCTTGACGATGGACGATTCCTTCAAAATGTCGTCGTTGGTAAAGTCGGAGCCCATCCAACCTTGGGACATCATGGATGGGGGCAATTTGATGAGTCGTTGGATGGTGGGATTCCAGCTCCACATGTTGTTGCCGGTTTTCAGAAAGGTCTGGCCTTTTTCCTTGGCTGGCGCTGTGATGAGGGTCATTACGTTTCCGCTGGTTTCGGCCCAGCTTTTGAAGGAGAGGCTGCGTTGATATTTGGGGCGAACGATGGTCATGGTCATCTCGCTGTAACTGGTTTTTTCGCCATTGAACTTTGCGTCGGCCTTGCGTACGATTTCTTTGGCGTCCTGGGCGTAGAGGAGGGTTTGCGTCAGGAGGTTTTGCGTCAGGAGGAGGCCTAGCAGGAGAAGGTGGTTCGTTTTCATGGTTTGAAGGATATGAAACGGATCTTCAAATATAGGGTATGTTGCAGTAAAATGCTGTTCTGGTAGCGATAATAATTTATTGTGTTTAGAAGTATAAGGATTTTATCCTTTTGCAGGGTCCTTTTAGTGATTTTTTATTATCGTTACTCCAGTAGCAATTAGAAGGCCTAAATGCTTATATGGTAACGAAAATATGGGATTACCTTTTAAAGAGTTTTAGAGCAGCAACTTTTGAGTTTGACTCCAACCTTCCTTATCGGTGAGGCGGATCAAATAAATGCCTTGTTGACAGGCTGGTAGCTGTGTCGTTTCCTTACCGAAGCCTTTCAAAGCCTTGTTGTAGACGGTCTGACCCTTGAGGTTGATGAGCTGGAGTTCGATGCCGGTGTGGTTGGCTGCGTCGTACTCGAGTTGCAGGTTGCGGTCGCTGGGGGAATAGATGAAGTCGAAATTGGTGACTTCGGTGGTGGTGAGGGCAACGGTGGGAGCGGTGTAAACCAAGGATGGACTGGTGAAACAGGATGCTGTACCGGTTACCATTGTTCCTGTCGGGGCAATGGTGTAACTAGTGGCTCCTTTGGTGAAAGAATAACGTACATACTGCCTGGCGGTGTTTTCTTCCTTGAATTCGATGTTGATGTTATACGTTCCATCGGCCACAAGTGCGCCGAGGTGGTTCTTAAAGTTCCATGTGAATGGTATCCGTTTGATGGTACCTCCGCTGGCAGTGTAGGTGTAATTGTGGGAAGGCAGAGAAGCACCTGTCAAGCCGTCCGTGCTTTTGTTGCTTGAATTGGAATACCAGCTGCTGAGGTCGGATGTGTAATTTTTGGACTGACGGTTGATGGTTTTAACATAGGCGCCAGCTGAATTCGTAATCCACAAGGCAAAAACAACGGGTTTTGAAGTGGAGCCGCTGGTGTTTTTGGTGGATACGGTGAACGACATACTTTGGGCAGTGACGAATCCGGTGGAAAGACATGCGAGGAGTAGTCCAAGGAGGGCTTTTTTCGGGGCAAGAGATTTCATTGGATAGTTAGAATATTAAGTTGATGAGGAATGAGAATGCAAACATAAGAATAAAAATGGTGGTGACAAGAACGGTGGTGAGTTTCCCGCCTAAATATTTGGCTAGCATAACGATAGAGGAAATGCAGACGGCGGAGGAACTAAGGGAAAAGGCGATGGCGGCGCCCATGCTCAGGTCGGTGTATTGCATGAGTGGTTTGAGAAAAAGAACGTCGGTGCCGTTGCAAACATAGAGTGGAATTCCTACCAAAGTGAGGAGCAGTGTGGCCCAGGGTTCGGCCGCGAAATCCAAGGTTTCAAGGTATTGTTTGGGGTTGATCAGTGCGAAGATGAAGCTGAGGGCTCCTGCGAAAAGGATGTAGGGCAGGATTTTTTTGGTCATTTTCAGGGTCTTGACGAAGGGGTCGCGATCCAGTACTGGGTCGCAATCGGTGACGCAAGCTTTGTAATCGCCAACGCCGTCCAACTTCAGTACTTTGGCGGCATATTCAACAACCAAGCCGGTGATGATGGCGGTAAGGAAGGAAAAGACGATGCGCAAAATTCCATATTCCACACCGAGCACGGCAAAGGAGACGGAAACGATGTATGGGTTCAGCAGGGGAGTGGCGACAATGAAGGTGACGATGACTTTGAGGGAGGTTTTGCGCTGCATGGATTCCACCAAGGGGACGACGCCGCAGGAGCAGACGGGGAGGATGGAGCCGTACAGGAAGGCAAGAAGTTGGTTTTTAGGGTAGAATCGTTTGATTTTGAAAAAATACTTTTCCAGGAGGACGCCGGCCAGTATCCCAAGGATGACGACAACGAAAAGTTCGAGAAAGCTTTCGTAGAACTGGAAAAACCATTTGGGGACGTTTTTGTAAACAACGCAGGCATCGTGGCTCAGGGAGGTGAAGCCCATCATGTTCATGTAGAGGGTATGGATTACGACGAGAATCAGGACGGAAAAGATGAGAAAGCGGGCGTTGCGCTGGTCTTTGGCGGTTTGCAGGGCTTTTTCGGCTCTTCGCTGAAGGTTGGCGGTTGGATCGGTTTGCTCTACCTTGGGTTGAACATTGGCAGCTTTTTCAGTTGGATCAACGTGTTCGGCCTTGGGTTTATTTGGAGTGGAATCGGACATGGTTGCTTAGTTGGTGAGAATGGTGAACGTTTCTTGATGAAACAGGTTTTCCTTATCCACTTTGCGAAGGATGGTGAGTTTGGCGGTTTTCTTCTTAATGGAAATGATTTCGAGGGTCAGGTCCTTCTGAAACTGGGCTTTGGCCAATTGTTTCCAAGCGGTTTGATTCTTGATTTTGAGGCCTGAAGGGAAAACTTTGCATTGTTTCATGCCATCGAGGCAGGTTTCGGGCAGGCTTTTCAAGAAAACTCTTACGCGAACGGTTTCGCCCAAAGAATAGGCGGACTTTTTGCCGTCCGGAAAGACCACGCTGAACTGGGCTTGCAGGCTTGTGAAGGCACTGAGCATCAGCAACAGAGTGAGGGTCTTGAATAGCTGCATCGTATTAATGTCGAGCGAATTCGGCAGCTGTGATGGCGTTGAAGCCAGTGTCGGTGCACACAATAAAGCATTCTCCGCAACCGACGCATTTGTTTGGATCAATGATGAGGGTATCGCGATCGGTTTCCGATTTGATCATGGTGATGGCGTGATAACCACAAACTGTAACGCACTTCTGGCAGTAGGTGCATTTGTCTTGATTGATGACGTAGTAACTGTTGGCGGTCTTGCAGGAGTTGACGATGATGAGGGTGACCAGCGTAAGCAGGAAAAGGATGCCTGTGATTCGTTTCATGATTAGAAGGTATAACGGATTTCGACTTTACCCCAGGGAGTTTTGTTGGTTTCGTAAACGTAGGCGCGGCCAGTCATCCGAGGGTAGATGAGGTATCCGCCATGGGCGTTCACCAAGAGGTGATTGCCGAAGTTTTTGCTCAGGACCACATCGTATTCTTGCATGCGGTCGTTGGTGGGGGGTGAGTTCCAAACGTTGTAGATGTAGCCTCTGGTTTCGCCGGTTTGAAGGGCGGCTTGAAGCTTAATGGAGGCTTTCATGCTGGGAATGGAGTGTTTGATTCCTGCCTGAACAATGGGTAATTCGATGCCATCCATGCGGAGGACTTCGCCGGCAAAGACGTTGCTGAAGGAATTGAGGGCGTGGGCCGTAGAGTCGATTTTGACGACTCCGATGGCACGGGCGAAGACCTTGGTTTGCTGGCCGCTGGACCAAATGAATTGCTTTTGGGCGGTTAGGTTCCAGATCAGGGCGCGTTGGTTGAGGGCCGATTGGAGGATGACTTCGGGTTTCAAGGTGATGCCTGCGACTTCGACTTCGGCATACAAACCGCTGTAGAGGGCCTTGGTGGCGATGAGTTTGCCATATTCGGTGTAGGCGAGGGCGCCGGCGGTGATGAGCTTGAAGAAGCTTGCTTTGGTTTTTTTGGCAGGTGAGGCGAACTCGTCGGTGCTGACGTTTAGTCCGTCTGAGCTGGCAAATTCGTTGGTGCTGGTGCTTAGTCCGTCTGTGCTGGCAAATTCGTCTGTACTGCTGGGTTTGGAACCTGGGCGGTAGTTGAGGGTAAGCATTGCCAGATTTGTTTCACCGAATTGCTGGCCGATTAGGGCGCGTTCTCGACCGGGAACGATGTTGTACAGGTAACCCAAGGTGCAAAATGTTCCGTTTCGGGCGAAGCGGTCGCGGACGGATCCGGTTAAGGCACGAATATTCCAGTTGCCGAAGTTTTGCTTGTAGTCGATGCCCATGACACGCTCGTTGATGAGGTAGTAGTCGTCGCCTTGGGTGGAACGCAGCCCGAGGTGGAGGGTTTTGTTCGTGCCTGTGTACTGAAAAAAGGCTTCACGCATGCCAAAATTGGTGGCAAAGTTTTCGTAGCCTTTGCCGTCAAATCGTTTCCATCGTTTGAGGCCGCCTTCAGCGTAAAAGGTGAACTTGTCGAAGCTCAAATCGAGTGCTCCGAAGGCCATGATGTTGGAAATGTAATCATCGCCTGCATACCCCATGGAACTGGTCAGTTCGCTTGCCCAAGAAAGGTTGGGAAAGGCGGACGTGAAGGGTTTAAGGTTTCCGCCGATGCGACTCGGGCATTCCCATTGGGCGGAAAGGGTGGTGCTGCCGAGTAAAAGGATTGCCAAAAAAAGGATTTTTAATAGCTTCATTTTTTTCATCGTTATTTATTCCTTTGGACGTTCAAGGAGTGCTTGACCTTGCATTCGGAAATGCATTCTCCGCAGAGGATGCAATCTTGAACGCGAAGGGTGGTGACTTTATCTTCGTGCACGAGTGCGCGCTGCTGGCAGGCGGTATCGCATTTTTTGCAGTTGACACAGGTTTCGTTTTTGTCCAGTTTTCGGGCGCCTGGTATCAGGGAAACCCAGCCGAGCATAAGGCCTACAGGGCAGAAGCTGCGGCAGAAGGGTCTGTAAATCAATACGGATGAAACCAACAGAATCCCCAAAAGAACCCATCCGGTGGTGGAGGGCGAAATCAGGTTGAAGGCCACCTTAAAGGGATCGTATTCGCAGAACAGGTTGCTGCGGGTAAGAATGAGTTGGATGATCCAAAGGACAAAGACGCTGATTTGAACGTATTTGATGATTTTTTGGGCTTTGTTGCCTTGCAAAATCTTGAGGTTGAAGGCTTTGAACATGAATTCCTGCAGGGCGCCGAGGTGGCAGAGCCAGCCGCACCAGACTTTACCAAACAGGTAGGCGCCAGGGATGAGCAGGAGGAACCAGAGCAGGGATTCGATTTTGACATGGACGCCAAAGAAAATAAGGATGCTGTTTTGCCAGCTGGAGATCATGCAGGGGCAGGCGCCGCGGTAGAATCCGAGGTAGAGAAGGCTGACCAACAGGAAGAGGCCGCGGTATTTGCGGAAGGTTTTGTTTTTGATGCCTACGCTGATGAGGGCTAGGATGAGAAAGATGGCGATGGGTTCGTAGATGTTGGGGTCGCGGAGGTATTGATTGAAGGTTTTGGCTGGGGCGGCGACGGCTTTGGTTTCGGATTCTGCGGTTTGGAATTCGCTGGTGGCGTCGGAAGAGGTGAATTCGTCAGTGGGCGCGGTTTCTGCTGAGGTAAATTCGTCGCTGGTAGTTGTAGGCGGAACTTTATCAGTGGTTGTACTTTCCGCGGAAGTGAATTCGTCGCTGGGAGCGGTTTCTACAGAGGTGAATTCGTCGTTGCTCGCAGCTGGCAGATCATTATTGCTGGCTGTTGTGACTTCCTTTGAAACAGCTTTTCCTTGTTCGATTGAATCGACCGTTTTCGGAGCATCTACTTGTTCGAATTCGTCGGTTGGCGGAAGGAATGCTTTGCCGTTGGTCGAATCCTTTTGTAGGACGACCGGGCAATTGGCTGGTGTGGTTTTTTTGACGAAGACTTCGGGGTAGAGGTAAGAACCGGCAACTGCCAGGCCTAGGATTCCGCCGATGATAAGTAGGTATATTTTTTTGTAGGTGGTGTAAAGCCAGATGGCGCCCAGTACGACGAGCAAAAAGGTGAAAATGGTGTTGCCGAGGCTGAGTGCGCTGTGTTCGCCGGCGTAGTAGGAACAGCTGCTGTCGCAGGCTTGACCAGACTCATGAAGGAGACGGCTGATGCTGTCCGCGGTGGCAGGGGATACGGCGGCTGTAAGGAGCAGGGGGAAAGCCAGTAATAGATTTGGTAATAGGTATTTTTTAAGGTTGTTAAGCATGTGCTCCGATTAAAGAATGTCGAGGGAATAGGTGCCCAAGCCGCCTTCCTTATCGCAGGTGCGGGTTGCTGTGAGAGTCATTTTTTTCTTGGCGTCGGCTTTTACCTTAACTTTGATTTGGCGGGTCCATACGCCGGGACTTGCTTCTTTCCAAGTAGTTGCGCTGACTACGTCGAAACCATCGGTCTTGAATTTGGTCTGTGCGGGAGCGACGGCACAGGTACGATGGGTCAAGGTCAGTTTGACGGAGAGAACGAATTCTTCACCGGGTTTGCAGGTCTTTTTGTTACCTTCGGTGGTGAATACGAAATCACATGCCACGACAGAAAGCGTAGATAAAGCGACAAGGAGGGAGACAAGTGCGATTTTCCGGATCATATAGTGTTTATTTTGGATGTAAAAGTACCTTTTTGTCTGATAATTTGAAGCAAAAATAAGGTATTATATTTAAATGGAAACAATTAATAAGCGAAAACTTGTTTAATTAACAATTCGAATACGATGTCGTATTGTATCAGCATTTGAAGGGAAGTTTTTTTTACTTACACAAACTATTTTCATTTAGAAATATGTTTTATTAAGAAATATGTTTACCTTTGCCAATATTTTCCAAGAGAAAATGTTTTTTGAAAATAATAGATGTCTGAAAATCAACTAATTTAACTAGATATGCAGTGTCCAATTTTTATACGAAAGCATAGACTGACCATTCTAGGCGGCCTTTTGGGTGGCCTGGGCGGGTTTCTGTACTGGCGTTTTGTGGGTTGCGCCAGCGGTGGCTGCCCCATAACTTCCAGCCCTTTTATGAGTACTTTGTGGGGGGTATTGATGGGAGGACTTTTATTTAATATCTTTGAGAAGAAACCAGAAATAAAGGATCCGTCCGATTCGGGCAAAACTGCGGAATAGTATGTCAAACGAAGCGATCAATCAGCGTTATACGCTACTTAGTGAAGATACTTGCTGCCTTTCTTGCGGTGGTGCCGTTTTTCATGCGAAAGCCCAGCTTGAGGATGTTTGCGTCGATTTGGGCAGCGGCCGTGGCAACGATGTGATGCGACTGGCTGAAACCGTCGGCCCGAAAGGCTTTGTTTATGGCATTGACTTGTCGGAAGGCATGGTGGCCAAGGCCAAAGCGAATCTGGAAAAGTTTTCCATAGCCAATGCCTCCATTTTGCAGGCTGAACTGGAACATTTACCCTTGAAGGATCATACGGTGGATTTGGTGATTTCCAATTGCACCATCAATCACAGTGCCGATAAACAGGCTGTTTGGAATGAAGTGTACCGCATACTTCGTACCGGTGGCAGATTTGTGGTGAGCGATATCTATGCGACGGAACCCATTCCTTCCGAATATCGCAACGATCCGGAGGCTGTGGCTGAATGCTGGGCTGGTTCGGTGACCAAACCCGAATATATGGGGATGTTGTTGAAGGCGGGTTTCAAGGAAATTCGTATCTTAGAGGAGTCGCAACCCTACAGCAAAGGGAAGGCAGAAGTGTGCAGTTTCACCATTTCTGGTGTGAAGCGCAATTCGTGCTGTTGTTGTTCATAACGATAAAACGAGCATGTTCGTTAATTTTTGGTTCTGGTTTACATGCGGGCCAGGTCGCTCTTAATTCAATTTCTAATGAAAAATCTGGTTAAGAAAAGCTGCTGCAACAGTAGCAAATCCACGAAAAAAGTGGCACAATGCTGTGCCAAAGTTTCCGTGACCATCGCCGGTTGTCACGACTGAGCTTGGTAATTCGGGCTGCGTCGGCTTTTAAGGTTGGTTGGCGCAGCCCATTTTTATATAAAAAATTATGAAATCAAAATACAACATAGTTTCTCCTGTTAAGGATTCAGAAGATGAGTTCCTGATTGTCAATCCGTTGCATGGAAGTGCCGATGTGATTTCGGCCGAGGAAAGGGAGCGTTTCATGAAGGAATTGGATCCGGAAGGGGCTTTTGCCGAAAAGGGCTACCTGACACAAGAATTTGAAGAACGGGCTGCCTTTCGGAATGCCTATCTGGACTTCTTGGATCGGCGCGAAACCGACGAGGTTCAATTATTCTTTGTGCCCAATTATTCGTGCAACTTTGCCTGTTCGTATTGCTATCAAGAAGGCTATGAGCCTGTTAAGCAAGTGCTTTCAACCGAGATTATCGATGCATTTTTTGACTATGTCAAGGAGCATTTTGCGGGAAGACGCAAGTATGTGACGGTTTTTGGCGGGGAGCCGCTGTTGCCTGGCGAAAACCAGCGTCGGTTGTTGACGCATTTTATGGAAAAGGCTTCTGCTGCCCAGTTGGAAGTGGCGTTCGTGACCAATGGTTACACGCTGGTTTCGTACTTGGATTTGCTGTCGAAGCACCGTATCCGCGAGGTTCAGGTGACGCTGGACGGTACGGAGGAAGTGCACGATGCACGTCGATACATGCATGGCAAGCTTCCGACGTTTGCGCGCATCGTGGAAGGTGTTGATGCGTGTCTTGCTGCGGACATTTCGGTTAATTTGCGCATGGTTGCCGATAAGGACAATCTGAGCAATCTGCCTGATCTGGCGCGTTTTGCCATTGACAGAGGTTGGACGACTTCGCCGCTTTTCAAGACTCAGATTGGCCGAAACTACGAACTGCACCATTGCAACAGTACGCCAGATCGCTTGTTCGACAGGGCTACGCTTTATGGTGCCCTTTACGAGCTTTTAAAGGAGCATCCGTACATTGCTGAATTCTATGAACCTGCGTTCTCCATCACCAAGTATATTTCTGAGAATGAGGCGCTCCCATTGCCTTTGTTCGATTCTTGCCCTGCTTGTAAGACGGAGTGGGCGTTCGACTATACCGGCACCATTTATTCCTGTACGGCAACCGTGGGGAAACAAGGGGAGGAGTTGGGTACGTTTTATCCTAATGTGACGCTGAATACGGCGGCGGTGGAAGCTTGGCAGGATAGGGACATCACTACGATTGAGGCTTGTCGGGATTGTTCGATGGCTTTGGCCTGTGGCGGCGGATGTGCTTCCGTAGCCAAGAATAAAAACGGTTCGGTGTCTTCGCCAGACTGTCGTCCGGTCCAGGAATTGCTGTCGTTGGGGGCGGGGTATTACTTCAAGTAAAAGTTTAAGATATATATATTATTAATTTGTTAATCAATCAACTGCAATGAAAGAGATTGAATCAAAAGATTTTGAGAATGAAGTTCTGAAGGGTGGCAAAGTCATTCTGGATTTTTATTCGACAGAATGTCCTCCGTGCGAAGCCTTGGCTCCGAAATTCGAGGAAATGGCTGGGCTGTATGGTTCGAACATGAAGTTTCTAAAGATTTTCAGACAGGCCAACCGAGAATTGGCTACAGAGCTTGGTGTAACTTCATCGCCCACCGTTTTGTTTTTTGACAATGGCAAACAGGTGACTGAATTCGTGAGTGGCGGCATTCGAAAGGCTCAACTGATTGAGAAACTGGATGGAATGCTTTCTGCGGAGGAAGTTGCAAAAGTTCATGCATTGCGAAAACCAACCGTATCGGAGTACGATGTGGTGATTTTGGGTGGTGGCCCTGCTGGTTTGACCGCCGGAATTTATCTGGGACAGGCAAAAATCAAGACGGTGTTGATCGATCCTGCGCTGCCTGGCGGTTATATGGCCATTACGCATCAGGTTTCCAACTATCCAGGCTTCCTGGAGCCGCAACCCGGCTACATGCTGGCGCATTACATGGGTGAGCAGGCCAAGCATTCTGGCATTGATGTAAAATTGGCTGTGGACATCACTTCGGTGGATCTGGTTAAGAAAGAGGTAGTTATCGATGAACTGGAGACGATTCGTTTCAAGAAAATCATTTTGGCCACCGGCACCACGCCCAATACGATGAACGCGACGGGCGAAACCGAATTCAAGGGCAAGGGCATTTCCTATTGCGCCACCTGCGATGCCAAATACTTTGAGGGCAAGGAAGTTGTGGTGATTGGTGGTGGGAATTCTGCCGTGGAAGAAGCACTGTTCATATCCAAGTTCGCTTCAAAAATTACGATGGTGCACCAGTTTGACAAGTTGACGGCCAATCAGACGGCTGTGGATAAACTGCAGGCCGACCCGAAGATTTCAGTAGTGTACAATTCGGAACCGCGCCTTTTTGAAAAGGTTGATGGCATGATGGTTGCGACAATTGAGAATGTGGTCACCAAGGAGATGTCGAAGCTGGTTTCGGACGGTGTCTTTGCTTTTATCGGCTTTAAGGCGAATGTATCGATGTTCGGTTCAGTCGTTCCTGCTTTGGACAAATGGGGTTACATCGTGACTGACGAGGATCGCAAGACCAATCTGCCCGACGTTTATGCGGCTGGTGATGTGGTGAGCAAGAAATACCGCCAAATCACCACAGCTGTTGCGGATGGTACGATTGCGGCGATGGAGTGTTCGAAAAATTAGAAATTTCAGCTATGCTGCTTTTATAATGGTTTCGGGTTTACCTGGAACCATTTTTTTATTTATTTGGATTTTTGTGACATTCATGAAGCGGAATTAGTCGGGTTTTATGTGACTTGGGTTCGGTTTAATAACTATTTTTACAGTACTTATAGTGCTTACTAATTTTAAAACAAAAAAAGGCATGTCTACAGGATTTTTCAATATTCCGGATATCAAGAATGAACCGATCAAGAGTTACGCTCCGGGTACTCCGGAACGAAAAGAATTAAAAAGCAAGCTTGCCGAAATGCGGGCGGTCGAGTTGGAAGTACCCATGGTGATTGGGGGCAAGGATGTGTTTACCGACAATAAGGTTCGGATGTTCCCGCCGCACGACATCAAGCATACGCTGGGCTATTACAATCAAGGGGACGGAACGCATGTTCAAATGGCCATCGATGCTGCTTTAGCCGCACGTTCTCAATGGAATGAGCTTTCTTGGCAACACCGTTCTGCCATCTTTTTAAAGGCAGCCGACTTGATTGCTGGTCCGTACCGTTCTAAGATCAATGCGGCAACCATGCTGGGCCAGTCCAAGAATGCGTTTCAGGCCGAGATCGATGCAGCTTGCGAAATGGCGGACTTTTTCCGATTTGGAGTGCGCTGTGTGACAGATATTTATAAGATGCAGCCGGAATCTTCTGCAGGCATTTGGAATTACAACGAATTCCGTTCGCTGGAAGGCTTTGTATTTGCTTTGACTCCATTCAACTTTACGTCTATTGCCGGAAATCTGCCTGCAGCTCCAGCGATGATGGGCAATGTGGTGGTTTGGAAACCTTCGAAGACGGCTGTCTACTCGGCTGCTGTCATTATGGAAGTTTTCAAAGAAGCCGGTTTGCCGGATGGCGTTATCAATCTGGTTTTTGCCGGAGGTCCTGCTACAGCCAAGGTTATTTTTAATTCGCCTGATTTTGCTGGTATTCACTTTACCGGTTCTACAGGCGTTTTTCAGAGCATGTGGAAAACCATTGGAGAAAATATTTACAAATACAAATCGTATCCTAGAATCGTTGGCGAAACGGGTGGCAAGGACTTTATTTTTGCGGATCCAACTTCCAATCCAAAGGCGGTTGCCATTGCGTTGCTGCGTGGTTCGTTCGAGTATCAGGGGCAGAAGTGTTCGGCGGCTTCCAGAGCGTATATTCCTGCTAGTCTGTGGTCTTCCGTTTCTTCTATACTAGGTGCTGAGTTGGCTACTGTCAAAATGGGACCGCCTGAAGATTTTACCAATTTTGTAAATGCGGTGATTGACGAGGATTCGTTCGACAAACTGGTTGGCTTTATTGAAGGTGCCCGCAATTCTGAGGATGCTTCGGTTTTGTTTGGTGGCTCGTATGACAAGTCGGTTGGTTATTTCATTCAGCCGACGGTGATTTTGGCCAAGAAGCCGGATTACGTGACGATGGTGGAAGAATTGTTCGGTCCGATATTGACCATTTATGTCTATGAAGACGACAAACTGGACGAAACGTTGGATATTTTGGATAAGACGTCCATTTATGCACTGACAGGGGCTATTTTCTCACAGGATCGTTACAACATTGAGAAGATGACTAAGAAGCTGCAAAATGCGGCTGGAAACTTCTACATCAACGACAAATGCACGGGCGCCGTGGTTGGACAACAACCGTTCGGTGGTGGGAGAGGTTCGGGCACAAACGATAAGGCGGGGTCGGTGTTTAACTTCCTGCGTTGGACGTCGATTCGCACCATCAAGGAAACGTTTGTTTCGGCGAAGGCGTATACGTATCCGAATTTTGCGGAAGGGGAATAATCTTTTGAATTTGTTTGGAAGCGGTTTCAGTTGTTAAGGCTGAAACCGCTTTTTTGTTTTTACGAATTTTGGTTTTTGTAACTTCGAATTTAGTCATTTTACCTAAGTCAAAATAACATTTTATATTATCGTTACCAGAGAAGCAATTATGTACCATTAATTGCTTCTCTGGTAACGATAATATGGATAGGTGAAAAGTTAGGTGGGATTGTGGGAAAGGGATTACGGCGGGTACGCCGTGATCCCGTTTGGGGGGTGCTAAAAAGAATAAAAGAAACAAGTGAAATGGCACTAAAGTGCCTACGCTCCATCAGAAACCGAAAACCCGCGCTCGAGTAAACTCGGCACGGGCCTTTCGGTTTCTGATGAAGCTACGAGCTGCGCTCGATTTCACTTGCTTCTTTTATTCTTTTGCGGAGAGATAGGGATTCGAACCCCAGGAACATTGCTGTTCAACGGTTTTCAAGACCGCCGCAATCGACCACTCTGCCATCTCTCCAAAGTGGAGTCCGTGGTGGGACTCCGAAAATTATTCAGCTGCAGGCTTTTCTTCAGCAGGAGCAGGTGCTTCTTCCACTGCAGGTGCAGGGACTTCAACAACTTCTTCAACAACAGGTGCTTCTTCAACTGCAGGAGCAGGAGCTTCTACAACTTCTTCAACAACTGGAGCTTCTTCAACTGCGGGAGCAGGAACTTCAGCAACAGCTTCAACAACAGGTGCTTCTTCAACTGCAGGAGCAGCTTCTTCAGCAACAGGTGCTTTAGCAGCAGGAGCGTCTTCAAAGTCAGGTGCTACGTGAGCAACTTTAACTTCGGGTTCAGCTTCAACTTCTACTTCTTTTACAGCGGGAGCTTCTTCAACTGCGGGAGCGGCGGCTGCAACAGCGGCGGCTTCTTCAGCACGGGCCGTAGCCAGTTTCTGAGCGATTTCGGCAGCTTTGGATTTGTTTGCTTCTACTTCAGCTTCCATGCGGCTCTTGAGGTCGGCACGGACGGCATCCTTGAGGGATACTTTGGTAGCATTGATGGAGGCTTCTTTACCTTGTTTCCAGGTATTGAATTTTACTTCGGCCTGTTCGGTGGTGAAAGCTCCTTTTTTAACGCCTTCGAGAAGGTGTTTCATCATCAGTACACCTTCGGTGGAAAGTACTGTACGAGCGGTGTCGGTGGGTTGAGCACCGGTGGTTACCCAATACAAGGCGCGTTCGAAATTCAAATCTATTGTAGCAGGATTTGTGTTCGGATTGTACGAACCTAATCTCTCAATAAATTTACCATCTCGTGGTGCCCTGCTGTCTGCGACTACAACGTGGTAAAAAGCATACCCTTTGCGGCCGTGTCTTTGCAATCTGATTTTAGTTGCCATTTGTTTGAATTGAATTTAATATGTACTTGCATTAAGCGGGCACAAAGGTAAAAAGAATATTTGGAAGATTTTGGGTCTGAAACGACTTTTTTCAGTCCTTTTTAGCGGAATAGATCCATGCGGAGGCATATTCCGAACGACTTGCTGTAAACTCACTCAAGAATTGAGTGGCTTGCTCTTGGTCATTGAAACGTTTTATAAATACTCTGGCATGTCCGTCGGCCTTAATGATACCAGCCTCCTTAATGAACGATTCATCCTTATGCTCCATTATCCAACGTTTGGCAGTAGTTTTTTGAATAAAAGCACTGACGATGATGTAGTAAGACTGAGAATCCACTACATGAACCAATGAAGACAATGGTACCGAGGGATTCAATTGTATGCTTGGAGTCGGAACTGAGGTGCGAGCTCCAACGTTGGTTTTGGCAGAATCCTTTAAGGCAAGGGTTGCAATCGGTGCGGAGTCGTTCTTTGCGGCAATAGGCAAATTGCGGGAAGACGTGGACAAGTAATTATGCATCATGCCGGCTTCTTGGCTGCCCGAGGGTTTACCGGCCGGTTTTGAAAACAGGATTAAAAAAAGAAATAGTGCTACACCGGCAACCAACTGGCGGACGCGACTCCGATTAAAACGAATGTGGATGAATTCGTCTCTCGATGATTTTGGCTCTGGTATTGCCTTTCTCTTTTCGTTACCCACAAACTCTTCCAATTCAGTTTCAGGTTCAAAGGAGGGAGTCGTAACGGATTCTATCGCATCAACGGGTTTATTCAGTAGAGGGAAAGTGAACGGTGTGAGCCCGTATGCCTCCGGATAAAAATGATTGTGATGGTCGGGACGGAAAATCAGCTGCTTATCAATCATGAACAGCGTTCCAATGCGTCCAAGACGAATGAATTTGCCCGCTTCCAACTTTTCCTGGATTTCTAGAACGGCTATTTGAATCTCGGCATTGGCCTCCTCAAAACTCAATCCTTTGGCTTCCTGATAGGATTGAGCCAACAGACCGTCGTTGAATTTAAGCCGATGATTGAATCCGATTTCCTTGGAGCCAGGATAAAACAACCTTGCTCCTGGTTGAATGCGTGCCTGTACCTCGCTCTGCACGAAACCGCCCAACCCGGGCACAACAACGCAGTCGTGCTCGGGGAGGAGGTTTTCTAAATGTTGAACAAGGACTTTCACGTCTTATTGCATGTTGATGACTGTTTCCAGGTTCTTATCGATTTCTTCCTGGGAAAGCTCGTAGTTTTTCAGATCTTCAGAAAGATAGGCATCGTAGGCTGTCATATCGATGAGACCGTGTCCCGACAGGTTGAACAAAATAGTCTTGCCAACGCCTTCTTCCTTGCATTTCAGAGCTTCCTGGATGGCAGAAGCAATGGCATGGGCAGATTCGGGAGCAGGAATGATGCCTTCGGACTTGGCAAACGTCATGGCAGCGGCAAAGCTATCCAGTTGTTGGATGTCAACGGCTTCCATAAGTTTGTCTTCCATGAGCTGGCTAACGATTGTTCCAGCTCCGTGGTAACGCAGACCACCAGCGTGGATGTGTGCAGGAGCAAAGTTGTGACCTAGGGTGTACATGCGCAACAGCGGGGTATAACCAGCTTCGTCACCGAAATCGTACAACAATTTGCCACGGGTCAACTTGGGGCAAGAAGAGGGTTCAGCCGCGATGTAGCGGGTTTTGGTGCCCTTGGTCAGGGTGTCCTGCATGAAGGGGAAAGCCAAGCCGCTGAAGTTTGATCCGCCGCCGAAGCAACCGATCACGATGTCTGGGTATTCGCCGGCCATTTCCATTTGCTTTTTAGCTTCCTGACCGATGACAGTCTGGTGCAAGGAAACGTGGTTGAGCACACTGCCCAGTGCGTAGCGGCAATTGGGGGTGGTGGTTGCTAGTTCGATGGCTTCCGAAATGGCAGTACCTAGGCTACCCTGATAGTTCGGGTGCTTGGTGATGATGTCCTTGCCGGCACGGGTGGACATGGACGGAGATGCGATGACGGTTGCGCCGTAGCTTTGCATGATGGAGCGACGGTAGGGTTTCTGTTCGTAGCTGATCTTGACCATATAAACGGCAAGTTCCAGACCAAAGAACTGACAAGCATAGGAAAGGGCGGCTCCCCATTGTCCGGCACCGGTTTCGGTAACCAAATTGGTGATGCCTTGTTTTTTATTGTAATAAGCTTGCGGAATGGCAGAATTCAGTTTGTGAGAACCAACAGGGCTGACGCTTTCATTTTTAAAATAAATATGAGCAGGCGTATCCAAGGCTTTTTCAAGACCGTAAGCGCGAACCAACGGGGTGGGGCGGTAATTCAGATAAACGTTGCGAACTTCTTCGGGGATATCTATATAGGTGTCCGTCATGTTCAATTCCTGCTTGCAAAGCTCTTCGGCGAAAATGGGAGCAAGGTCGGGAACGGTCAGCGGCTGACGGGTTCCGGGATGCAAAGGTAGGGCCGGCTTGTTTTTCATGTCGGCACAGATGTTGTACCATTGCGTGGGGATGTCTTTTTCGCTGAGCAGAAATTTTTTTGTTTCCATTTGATCGGGGCTTGGTTTAAGGATACTATTTGGCTGAAAGCCTATTATAGGCCATTTTCGACTCATGCAAAGTAACATAAAATATTTTGATTTTAACACCATCGGGGCAAGGGTTTTTTTTACTATTTTTGCTTATTCGTTCTTTAAATCCTAAGCCTTATGAAACGACTCTACTTACTTTGCCTTGTCTTATTCTTGTCCCTTGGCAGTGCCTTAGCAGCTACCAAAAAAACGGATGGATTGTACAAAAGTCCGGATAAGAAAGTTTCGCTTCAATTGATGAACCTTAAGGGTCAGTTTTATTTCAAGGTGATGTATGAGGGCAAAGTGGTCGTCGAGAAATCACCTCTTGGATTGGAAACTTCGCTTGGCGCCTTCAGTCAGGAACTGAAACAAGTAAAAAAGATCAAAAATTCCGTAAAGTTTGTAAGTTATACGCAGCTTATCGGAAAGAAAAGCAGCATATCAGTATCGTACCGTGAAGTGCGTCTATCACTCAAAAATGACCAATCAACTCCGTTGGATGTGATTTTCAGGGTTTCAAACGATGGAGTGGCATATCGATACAAATTGTACGGATCTGGTCCTTGCACGGTCAACCGGGAGCTTGGCGGCTTTCGCTTTCCATATGGTTCGACAGGGTTCATGACTCCTCTTTCTGTTGCCCATTCAGGCTGGGCGCGTACGAATCCCAGTTACGAAGAACATTACAAATTGGATATTCCTGTTGGAACACCCTCTACGCTTGGCGTCGGATGGACCTATCCTGCCTTGTTCAAAATCCCTGGTGCAGGTTGGGTGATGGTAAGCGAAACAGGAACTACCGGAACGTATTGTGGCACCCATTTGGCGCATTTATCGACCGATAGCCTTTACCACATCGAATTCCCCAATCCTGCTGAAGGCTTGCCTGCACAGCATGCCAAAGCCATGATGTCACTACCTTTTGAAACGCCTTGGCGCATGATGATTGTTGGCAAAGATCCATCGATGGTGGCTCAATCGACGATGGCTACCGACTTGGTCAAACCCATGTACAAAGCCAAGAGTAGTTACAAGCCAGGAAAAGCTACTTGGAGCTGGGTGGTTCTGAAAGATGACAGTGTTACGTATGATGTGACTCGTCGGTTCATCGATATGGCCGATACCCTGAAGTTCAATTTATGCCTCATTGATGCGCCCTGGGATGTGCAGATTGGTAGGGAAAATGTTGCCAAATTAGCTGCATACGCAAATACCAAGGGTGTTGGCCTGCTATTGTGGTACAATTCCAATGGCAAATGGAACGATGCGCCCCAAACGCCTAAGAACTACATGGACAATCAGGAAACTCGCAGGGCTGAGATGAAGTGGATGCAGAGCATCGGCATCAAAGGCATCAAAGTGGATTTCTTTGGTGGTGACAAGCAGTTCTACATGCAATATTACGAAGACATCCTCAAGGATGCCAACGATTTTGGCCTGACGGTTAATTTCCATGGTACGACCTTGCCAAGAGGCTGGGAGCGGATTTATCCCAATTTTGTGACGGACGAATCGGTCAAGGGCATGGAATTCGTTACTTTTGGACAAGCCGATGCCGACAAACAACCGCAACATTGTGCCACACTTCCCTTCCTCCGTAATGTGGTGGGACCAATGGATTTTACCCCGGTTATTTTGAACGAACGGCTAGGGTCGAACAGAAAAAGCGGCCCCATTCGCAGAACGACCATGGGCTTTGAGTTGGCATTGCCAGTGGTTTTATTTTCGGGAGTTCAGCATTTTGGCTTGGTACCAGAAAACATCAATCAAATGCCTGTCGAAGTATTCCAATACCTCAAGGATGTACCCACGGTTTGGGATGAAACCCGCTTCTTGGCCGGTTATCCAGGCAAAGAATGTGTGGTAGCCAGACGTTCTGGTGCTACTTGGTACGTCGCCGGCATCAACGGTGAGAATTACGAGAAAACGCTGACCTTCGATACGGAATCTTTTTTGAAAAAAGATCAACATGGCATCTTGATTGAAGACGAACCGAATTCAAACAACCGTGTTTCATGTAGTGTTTTCATACGACCGGACCTATCAGGTTTGCTCAACTTGAAGGTGAAAGGGAATGGAGGCTTCGTGCTGATTTTCAGGGAAAACTAAGCTTATTGTTCAGCGTAGGTCTTAAGGCCGGCATTTAGGAACTCAATATACGCTTTGGTGTCCTCGTCGTAAGCACGGCTCGGACCTAATAAATTGGCGTCATTGTCCAACAGCACATAAAAAGGCTGTGCATTGGCGCCAAACTTATGACGTTGCAGGTAGCTCCATTTGTCGCCGACGGAACGTAAAGTTCGGATTTTTCCGTTTTCGACCACCTCAATTGGTTTGTCAAGCTTTGTTTTGTCGTCAACCATCAGCGTGATGAGGACATAATCGTTCTTAAGGATGGTTTTGACCTTGGAATCTTGCCAGACGGAGTTTTCCATCTTACGGCAGTTCACACATCCGTAACCGGAAAAGTCGATCATGACGGGTTTATTATTGGCGGACGCAAAGGCCATGCCAGCTTCGTAATCCATGAATGCGGCATGCACTTGATCGTTGTATAATTTGCTGTCTTTTGCCGTAGCAGGGGGTGCAAAAGCACTGATGGAGGCCAATGGAGCGCCCCAAAGTCCAGTTACCATCCAGCCTGAGAAGGCAAGGGAAGTTAGTCCAACAAAGAGACGTACAACACTGAATTTCTTCATTTTAAAGAGGAGCCACAATCCCATGACGCCGAAAATGGCGATCCAAAGGATGAGGAACGTTTGGCGGCTCAGAATGCCCCAACCGTATGCGAGGTCGGCCACGGACAGAAATTTGAGCGCTAAGGCAAGTTCCAAAAATCCAAGAACTATTTTGACAGTTTGCAACCAGCCTCCCGACTTCGGCATGCGCTGTAGCCAATTGGGGAATAGTGCAAAGAATGCGAACGGTATGGCCAGGGCAGTGGCGAAACCAAACATACCCAATGCTGGTCCGGCTACGGATCCCGTCGTGGCTGCTTGTACCAGCAATGTGCCAATAATGGGGCCGGTGCACGAAAAGGACACCAGCGCCAGGGTGAAGGCCATAAAGAAGATGCTGAGCAAACCGGAGGTGGAATCGGCTTTCTGATCCATTTTGTTGGTCCAAGAGGAGGGAAGGACAATTTCAAAAGCGCCGAAAAAGGAGATGGCAAAGACCACGAGCAGGGCAAAAAACAATAGGTTGAAGAAGGCGTTTGTGGACAGGCTGTTCAGGGCGCTGGCACCGAAAAGCAAGGTGATTCCTATACCCAGAATCAGATAGATGACAATGATGGATAGTCCGTAGAGTAGTGCTTCACGAACAGCTTTTTTGCGGTCTTTGTTGCGTTTCAGGAAGAAGCTGACAGTCATGGGGATGATGGGCCAGACGCAAGGGGTGAGCAATGCCAGCAAGCCGCCAATAAATCCGGATAGCAGTATAAACCACCAAGTGGTACCGTGCTTTTCGGATGTTTTGTCACTGTTCAAAACGTTCAATTCGGCTATTACCGGCTTCCAGAGGGGATTCCCAGTCAGTTCTGCAGAGGTTTTCAAGGTGTCGGCTGAAGTGGCGATGATGGATGCTTCGGTTGTTGAAGCGGTATTGGTTTCGGCAGGATTTGAGTTTTCAATAGGCTTGGCGTCGTTTTCTGCTGTTTTACCAGCGCTTTCAATTTTTTTGGCCAAATCCTTGGAACTGAATTCAAAATCGAAAGGCGTTGGTGGCAGGCAGCTTTCGTCGTTGCAGGCCATGAACTGTACGTGCCCTTTCAAATGAAATGTTTTGACGTCGTCGACCTTGATTTTTTGAATGAAAACGGCATCATTGACAAACCAACTCAAAACCATTCCGAATATTTCGTCCTTTTTGGTCACTGGTTTGCTGCTGGCTGTAACTTTTCCGTTCAACGAAATTCCTTTCACGATTTCATACTCGAACGAAGTGGAGACAGGGCCTCCTTCGGGCAAATTCAGATTGTAAAGGTGCCAGCCTTCGTCGATGGAGGCGTGGTAAACAACCTGATATTCGGTTTTGTTGATGGGTTTCAGTTTTACATCCCAATGAATGGGTTCCAAAATCTGGGCTTGTAGGGCGATGCCTGCCATTAGCATCCATGAAAGAAATAATATCCGTTTCATATATTTTTTTTCGTAAATAGTTTCCAGTGGCAAATATAATTATTGGATTTCAATTAGTGGCAATAAAGTTGGAAAATTCCACCCTAAATTTACAAAATTTATGATTTTGGGGCTCAAATCATTCCTTAATCAATATTGTTCCTGATCGTTGGGGAAATCGCGAGCTTTTACGTCCTTGATGTAGTCGTTGACCGAATGAATGATGGTTTCCTGCAAGTTGGCATAGCGACGCAGAAAGCGTGGAGAGAATTCCTGCGTGATGCCAAGCATGTCGTGCATGACCAAAACCTGACCGTCCACACCGTTTCCGGCGCCGATTCCGATGATGGGAATCTCAATTTCTTTGGCAATTTTGGCGCCAACCGTTGCCGGAATTTTTTCAAGGACGATGGCAAAGCAACCAACTTCTTGTAACAAATGGGCATCTTCCAGCAATTTTTTTGCTTCGGCTTCGTCACGGGCACGAACCGTATAGGTGCCGTATTTGTTGATGGACTGAGGCATAAGCCCCAAATGGCCCATCACAGGAAGGCCTGCATCGATGATTTTCTTGATGTCGGCAATGATTTCCTTTCCACCTTCAATCTTGAGGGCGTCCGCTCCGGTTTCCTTCATGATGCGGATGGCAGCATTCAAGGATTCCAATGGATTACCGGAACACGTGCCAAAAGGCATGTCCACCACGACAAGCGCCCGATTGACAGCTCTCACCACCGATTTTCCGTGGTAAATCATCTGATCGAGGGTGATGGGTAGGGTGGTGATGTTGCCGGCCATGACATTGGAAGCCGAATCGCCCACCAATATGATGTCCATACCAGCCTGGTCAATCAGCTTGCCCATGGAATAGTCGTAGGCAGTAAGCATGGCTATCTTTTCGCCCCGCTTCTTCATTTCGATGAGTCGATGGGTCGTTACTTTTCGGGAATCTTCTTGATGTACGGACATGTTGCTTGGATTTAGCCGAATTAACGGATTAGTAGAACAAAGGTAAAGCAAAAATCCTTTCAAAAAAACAGGAATTTTTGTACATTTGTATTTGACGGAAATCTATATACCTTTATCTATACCCATTCGACGTTTGATGCGAAATACTAAATGGAAAATAGGACTGCTTTATGCAACTCTGATCACGGTGTTCGGAGGATTGGTCTATCTCTTGCTGCATAATGGTATTGATCGCTGGTCTGTGGGTGAAAAAGTACTGACGGAGTCTTCACTTTCAACGGTGTCGGACTCCTATTGGATGACCTTTATCACATCAATGCTGGTGAATTTGGGGGAACCCGCAGCCATGCTATTACTTCAAATCATTTCCATCCTGATTGTTTCCCGAATATTCGGTTGGCTTTTTGGCAAAATCGGTCAACCGACAGTCATTGGTGAAATTTTAGCTGGTATCATATTGGGGCCATCCTTGTTGGGGAATCTTTTTCCTGGAGCCTTCAATTTTCTTTTCGCTCCGGACTCCTTAAGCAATTTATACATACTCAGTCAATTAGGCCTTGTTTTGTTTATGTTCACCATCGGAATGGAACTGAACATGAAATCGCTTCGCAATCGATTTGGCGAAACATGGGTGATCAGCCATGCCAGCATCATCATACCCTTCTTTTTCGGAATGCTGGTCGCCTATTTTTTATACGGAGAATTTGCAGCAGGAAAAACCGATTTCGTTCCCTTTGCCCTATTCATGGGGATTTCCATGAGCATAACAGCTTTTCCGGTACTGGCTAGAATTGTACAGGAAAAGGGACTGACTCGTTCGCATTTGGGAACTTTGGCTTTGGCAAGTGCGGCTATTGGTGATGTCACAGCTTGGTGTTTGTTAGCTGCTGTCATTGCAATTTCCAAAACAGGAAGTCTGGCCAGTTCCGTATATACCATCGGAGCGGCTATTGCTTATATCTGTGTCATGATTTTACTGGTTCGGCCGTTTCTAAAAAAAATTGGTGAGATTTATAAAAATACGGAAGTTCTCAATAAAAGCATTGTGGCATTTTTCCTTTTAGTGTTGGTTTGTTCTGCACTTGCCACACAAATCATAGGCATTCATGCACTTTTCGGAGCCTTTTTGGCTGGTGTCATCATGCCTCCATTACCCAATTTTAGAAAAATCATGATCGATAAGGTGGAGGATCTATCCGTTACCCTTTTATTGCCCTTGTTTTTTGTTTTTACCGGGCTTCGTACCGAATTGGGCTTGCTCAATACGCCACACCTTTGGTGGATCTGCACACTCATCATTTTAGTAGCCATTATTGGCAAGTTCGGTGGAAGTGCGCTTTCAGCCCGATACCTTGGAGAGTCAAAGCGAGACAGCCTATCATTGGGCATCTTGATGAACACTCGTGGCTTGATGGAACTCATTGTACTGAATATCGGTTATGAAATGGGCATCTTGCCGCCTGCCATCTTTGTGATGCTGGTCATCATGGCATTGTTCACCACCTTTATGACGACCCCTGCCATGAGTTTGATCGAACGCATTTACCCCTTGCGAAACATCGCTGAGGAACGCAACCGTCAGCAGGCGCTGGGCATTTTCAATGCCTTGGTGGCTTGCGGTAACCCTGAAAACGGCAAAAACCTGCTGAATGTAGCTAAAACGGTGCTGGACGGTGCCAAGAACAGCCTTTCCGTCACCGTGTTGCACATTACGGTGGGAACCGATGTGAATCCCATTCATGGCGAAGAGTATTCCATTGAGAGTTTTAAACCCGTCCATGAGGAAGCTGACCTTCTGGGACTTCCCATTGAAACCCGCTACAAGGTGACCGACAACATCGGCCATGAGATTGTGCATACGGTGAATCATGAAGGTTTTGACTTTCTGTTGGTGGGAGCAGGGGTCTCTTTGCCCGGCAAATCTTTCCTGAGAAAGGATTTTTTCTATCCAGGATCGCTCATCAAGGACAAAACACGGTATTTTATTGAAAACAGCGCTTGCAGCGTTGGTGTATTCGTGAACCGGAATTTTTCCAGAATTACGAAATCACTGGTATTCATAGACAAACCCGAAGATGAATTTCTGCTGCGCTATGCCAGACGACTGCTTCGCAACAACGGTGAAGTGACCATTCGAATCATGGACGTGCATAAGTTGGTTGAAAGCAACCAATCAATCCGTGAGAGTATTGCAGCATTGAAAGAGGAGTTCCCGACGGCAGTGAAAGTGAGCAAAAACATGCATGTTTCTTCCACCTATGTTTCCAATTACAGTTTTCTACTCATCAGCTATTCGGCTTGGAATCATTATTCAGCCTCCCAGGAGAATGCGTTGGAAAACATTCCATCGACTTTGATCATCAACAAGAAAACAAGCAGGTTCCATGCGACAGATCAAAATACCAGCGATTAAAGGAAGCTATAGTTATGTTGCCATTTTGGCATTTATTGTGATGCTTTCTTTTGGCATCTACCACATTCGTAGAGTGATACAATTGGGTAATGAGGAGTATGGCGAAATTACAAGGGTAGCTCAAACGGCTGCTGTCATGATGCATTACGATGATTTGTTGAAATTGAATGCGTTACCTGAGGATACACTCAGGAGTGAGTACATTAAATTAAAGCAGATGCTTTTGCAGATTAGAAATCTGAATAAAACGGCAAGGTTTGCTTACATCTATACGATGCGAGATGGAAAAGTCTTGTTCATGGTGGATTCGGAACCCCAGAACAGCCCGGATTGCTCACCGCCTGGACAAGAATTGACGGAGGCAACAGACTTGGATAAAGAATTGATGGAGGATGGAAGCAAACAAACCATTGAGTTTTCTGAAGACCGTTGGGGAAACTGGGTGAGCATCCTGGTACCATTGAAACATCCTGTTACGAATAAAACCATTGCGGTGTTTGGTATGGATTTCGACGCATACGTCTGGAGATCTATTCGTTGGAACGATTTAGCCTTAGCCATCATGATTGTTTTTTTATCTCTGGTAGCTATCGTCTTCATATCCATCATCATCTCCAACAGCCAGAAACTGAAAAAAGATTACTTACTGCTTCAAAAAACGGAAATGGATTTGTTGATCGCAAAAGAGAAAGCAGAAGAAAGCGACCGCTTGAAAACATCGTTCCTTAAAAATGTGAGTCATGAAATCCGAACGCCGATGAATTCCATTCTAGGTTTCGCCAATTTATTGAAAGAAAAGGATATGACTGAGGAATACAGGGAAATGTTTCTGTTGAATGTAATCAACAGTGGTCAACGCATGCTGAATACGATGAACGACATCATTGATTATTCCAGGATTCAGGCTGATCAGATTATTTCTGAGTTGCAAAGAACCAATATGTCGGATCAATTGTATCGGTTGCATGAATCATTCTTACCCATTGCAAAAGAAAAGGGCATCGAATTTAAATGTTATATTTCACCACTGGATAACGACCTGTTTTTTTACACCGATACGGACATGCTGCATTCCATTTTCAAAAAATTGCTGTGGAATGCGTTCAAATTCACTAACAAAGGGTCTGTTGAAGTAGGTTATCAAATTAATGATACATTCATTGAGTTTTATGTAAAGGACACTGGCGTAGGCATGGATGATGATCAGAAAACATTTATATTCAATCATTTCCGTCAAGGAAACGAATCATTGAATAGAAATTACGAAGGCACCGGACTTGGTCTTGCCATTGCCAGGTCTTACGTGGAGATACTTGGTGGGACTATTTGGGTGGAAAGCGAGCCGGCAAAGGGTTCAGTTTTCACTTTTACCATCGAATACCACAAACTAAAACAGTAATCAGGCGTTTATTTTCACCGCATGTGCAGCTTTTTCAGCCAATGCGCGGGCTTCGTCCGTGGTTTCAGCGGTAGCCAGAACGACTCCCATGCGGCGACCCGGCTTGCAAAGGGGTTTGCCGAATAAACGAATCTTAGTATCGGGCACCTGCAAAGCGTCGGTGAGATCGAAAACCGGATTCCAGCTTTCCTCGGTTGCTTTGATGACGTGGGTGGCACCAGCTTGTATCAATTTAGTATTGACTGGCAAACCCAAGATGGCACGAATGTGCAGTTCGAACTCTGACATCACTTGGGTGGCCATGGTGACCATGCCGGTATCGTGGGGGCGGGGAGAGACTTCGGAGAAAATGACTTCGCCGTCGCGGATGAATTGCTCGACACCGAAAATGCCGTAGCCACCTAAAGCATCCGTTACTTTTACAGCCATTTCCTGTGCTTTTTTCAACGCATCCGGCGTCATGGCGCAGGGTTGCCAACTTTCGTGGTAGTCGCCGCTTATCTGGATGTGTCCGATTGGTTCGCAACAGTAAGTTCCGAATGCTGAACGAACAGTCAGAAGCGTGATTTCATAATCAAAACGGATGAATTCCTCAATAATGATGCGGGAACCAATGCCACGGGCCGAATCCTTGGCGTAATGAAACGCTTTTTCAATGTCAACTTCAGATTTGATGGTGCTTTGACCTTTGCCGGAAGAGGACATGATGGGTTTGGTCACACAGGGTATGCCGATTTCATGTACGGCTGCAACGAATTCTTCGAGTTCTTCGGCAAAAAGGTAGTTGGCAGTGGGCAATTGAAGTGTTTCAGCAGCCAATCGGCGAATACCTTCGCGATCCATGGTGAGCTGGGCAGCTTTTGCAGTGGGGATGACGTGGAGTCCTTCCGACTCCATTTCCACCAAGGTAGCAGTATTGATGGCTTCAATTTCAGGTACGACCAGGTCGGGTTTCTCCCGCTCGATGACGGCACGGAGTGCTTTGCCGTTTTTCATATCGATGACATGTGAGCGGTGGGCAACTTGCATGGCTGGTGCATTTTCGTACGAATCAACGGCAATGGTTTCCACACCAAGGCGCTGAGCTTCGATCACCATTTCCTTGCACAATTCGCCACTTCCGAGAAAAAGAATCTTAGTGGCACTTTGCTGCAGGGCAGTACCTAGTTTGATACGGGTCATAGTTTTGATTTTTAAGGTTGCAAATATAGTAAAAACGGCTGTTTCTAAAAAGTCAAATAGTATAACAATGATTTTATTGGTTAAACACCTCTATTGGCAGTATTTTATGTTATAAAACATACTTTTTGGCCTTTTTGTTAGGTTTTGTGGGTATAGGTGTTGTATCTTTGCAGCCTCAAAAAAGCTATCATCTTAAAAACAAGTTCAACCATGAATTTTAAGTCCGGTAATTGGAGTAAGGAAATCAATCTTCGCGATTTCATTCTCACCAACATCACACCGTATGAAGGGGACGCTACGTTCCTAAGTGGTCCCACCGAAAGGACCAAACGCATCTGGGACATCTGTCTCAAGGGTATTTTGGAGGAACGCGCCAACAACGGCGTTCGTTCCATCGATGCAACCACCATTTCCACCATCACCTCACATGCTGCAGGTTACATTGACCGCGAAAATGAGTTGATCGTAGGTCTTCAGACCGATGAATTGCTTCGTCGCGCAATCAAGCCTTACGGTGGTATTCAGGTAGTTGCCAAAGCTTGCTCGGAAAATGGGGTGAAGCTGGATCCAAGAGTGTATGACATTTTCACAAAGTATGCCAAAACCCACAACGACGGCGTTTTTGACGTTTACACGGAAGAAATTCGCCTGTATCGTTCGCTTGGTTTTCTAACCGGATTGCCCGATAATTATGCTCGTGGACGCATTATTGGCGACTACCGCCGCCTTGCTTTGTACGGTCTGGATCGTCTGATCGAAGGAAAAAAAGAAGATTTGGCCGGCTTGGTTGGTCCGATGACCGAAGACCGAATCCGTTTGCGCGAAGAAGTTTCCGAGCAGATCAAAGCGCTGAACGACATCAAGAAATTGGGCGAAATCTATGGTTTCGACCTTTCCCGCCCGGCTGAAAACGCGCAGGAAGCGGTTCAGTGGGTGTATCTGGCCTACCTTTCGGCCGTTAAGGAACAGGACGGAGCCGCCATGTCGCTTGGCAACGTTTCATCGTTCCTGGATTGCTACATCGAACACGATATGCAGCTGGGCCTTATAGATGAAACTTTTGCTCAGGAACTGATCGACCAGTTTGTCATCAAACTCCGCATGGTTCGTCATTTGCGTATGGAATCGTACAATGAGATTTTTGCAGGCGACCCCACTTGGGTGACCGAATCCATCGGTGGAACGATGTTCGACGGCCGCAGCAAGGTGACCAAGACCTCATTCCGCTTCTTGCAGACCCTATACAACCTCGGACCGTCGCCCGAACCCAACATGACCGTGCTTTGGTCGCAGACCTTGCCACAGGGTTTCAAGGACTTCTGTGCGCAGGTTTCCATCGATACATCCTCCGTTCAGTACGAAAACGACGACTTGATGCGTTCGGTTCGATGCAGCGACGACTATGGAATCGCTTGCTGTGTTTCGTATCAGGAAATCGGCAAACAGATTCAGTTCTTCGGTGCCCGTACCAACATTGCCAAAGCGTTGTTGCTGGCCTTGAACGAAGGCCGTTGCGAATTCACTGGTAAACAAGTGGTGAAGGGCATTCCAGCCATCAAGAACTTGGTTTTGGATTTCGACGAAGTGATGATCAATTTCAAATTGGTACTCAAAGAGATTACCCGTGTTTACAACGAAGCGATGAACATCATCCACTTCATGCACGACAAATACTACTACGAAAAGGCGCAGATGGCTTTGATCGATACGAATCCTGCCATCAATCTGGCATACGGCGCGGCTGGCCTGTCCATCGTTGCCGACTCATTATCAGCCATCAAGCATGCTCGAGTAACTCCCAAACGCAACGATATCGGGTTGACCGAAGGTTTCAACATCGACGGTGTTTTCCCTTGCTACGGCAATGACGACGACCGCGTGGACTTGTTGGCCAAGGAAGTGACCCGTTATTTCAGCGATTTGCTAGCTACGTATCCGGTTTACAAGAACGCGCAACCTACGCTTTCCATCCTCACCATCACGTCCAATGTGATGTACGGTAAAAAGACGGGTGCCACGCCTGACGGACGTGAAAAGGGCATTGCCTTTGCACCTGGCGCCAATCCGATGCACGGTCGTGACGTTAAGGGAGCCATTGCTTCACTGACTTCAGTCGCCAAGATTCAATACGAAGATGCGCAGGACGGTGTGAGCAATACGTTTTCCATCATCCCCAAATCATTGGGTTCAGACATGCTGGAACAGGTTGAAAACTTGGTATGCATGATGGACGGCTATTTCTCCAAAGGTGCTCACCACTTGAATGTGAACGTGTTGAACCGCGAAATGCTGGAAGACGCCATGGAGCATCCCGAAAACTATCCGCAGCTGACCATCCGAGTTTCGGGTTATGCGGTCAACTTTGTACAGTTGAGCCGCGAGCATCAGATGGAAGTGATTTCGAGGAGTTTTCACGATAGAATGAATTAAGATGATACGGGTTCACTCGTACGAATCCTTGGGAATATTTGACGGACCGGGCATCCGGCTCGTCGTATTCCTACAGGGTTGCCGATTTCGATGTTTGTATTGTGCCAATCCGGATACCATTCCCAGTGTGGGCGGTACCTTAACGGATCCGGAGGAAATAGTGCGTATGGCGGTAAGTCAGAAGACTTTTTTTGGTAAAAAAGGTGGTGTGACTTTAAGTGGTGGCGAACCGACCATCCAGGCTCAGGAGCTGATTCCGCTGTGTAAACGCCTGAAAGAGGAGGGGATACACATTTGCCTCGACACCAACGGCAACAATTTCAACGAACGAACCAGAGAATTGTACCAACACATTGATTTGGCTTTGTTGGATGTAAAAGAAATCAATTCGGAACGCCATCAAATCCTGACCGGTCATCCCAATACACAAACCTTGCAAACTGCCGCTTGGCTTCGTGAAATTGGCAAACCGATGCGCCTGCGCTATGTGCTGGTGCCTGGTTATTCGGATTTCGAAGAGGATCTGCACGCTTTCGGACAGCATTTTAAGGACTACGAAAACATCGATCGGGTGGAAATTCTTCCGTATCATTCCTTTGGCGTTCACAAGTATGAAGCGATTGGACAAACCTACCTTTTGAAGGACGTTAAGGAAGATTCACCTGAACGAATACTAGAGGTTAAAGCACTTTTCGAGCTGTATTTCAAGAACGTATGGAAACAGTAAGATGATTCAATAAGCCGTTTACCACCGCATTTCAATTGTAAAATGCCTCCATCACTAGGATTATGTGATGGAGGTATTTTATTTTTGGGTGTGAACTATTTCTTGAATTTAATGCTATTAATTGCACAATTTTGTTACTTTTGTGCAATTCTCAATCAAATCAGAAATACAAGTAATCAGCGAATGAATAAAAACGAGGTGTTTGAAAAGCGCTTGAAAGCGTTGCAAGAAATGGAGGACAATGCAGCCACCCGACAGCATATCAAAGGAAAACTGACCGCTCGTGAACGATTGAACGTTCTGTTCGACGAAGGAACCTTTTTTGAATTCGATGCTTTTGTAATACCCGCACAAACACCTGTCAGCAGCAAACAGACGAATTTTGGTGATGGTGTGGTGGTAGGTCGTGGACTGGTTCAAGGCCGAAGCGTTTTTGCTTACGCACAGGACTTCACTGTTCTGGGTGGATCTCTGGGCTTCGCACACGGAATGAAGATTGCCAAGGTGCAAGAAATGGCACTTAAACTTGGTGCGCCCATCGTTGGATTGATGGATTCCGGTGGAGCCCGCATTCAGGAGGGCGTCAAGAGTCTGTCCGCCTATGCGACCATTTTTAAAAACAATGTTCGTTCGTCTGGCATTATTCCACAAATCTCGGCTATTCTTGGTCCTGCAGCCGGTGGAGCGGTGTATTCTCCAGCCCTTACCGACTTCATTTTCATGACCAGCCAGACGTCCTACATGTTCGTTACTGGGCCCGATGTGGTCAAAGAAGTATTGAACGAGGATGTGGATATGGAAGGCCTGGGTGGTGGTACCATTCATGCCAGCAAAAGCGGTGTGGCTCATTTTGTTTCGGACGACGAGGAACACACCATCATGTTGATTCGCAAATTGTTATCTTACATTCCTTCCAACAATTACGAACCCCATCCGGTTTCGAATCTGGTTAGTTGTTACGAGTCCCGTCAGGAGTTCCTCGACCAAATCATTCCAGACGATCCAAACCGCCCTTACGATATGAAGGACATCATCCACATTCTGGTGGATAAGGATTCGTTCTTCGAAGTTCATGAAAAATTCGCTCAAAACATGCTGGTCGGTTTTGCTCGGCTCAACGGTAAAACCATCGGTATCGTAGCCAACCAACCCAAAGTGATGGCTGGTACGCTAGATATTAATGGCAGCGTTAAAGGCGCTCGCTTTGTACGTTTCTGCGATGCGTTCAACATTCCATTGCTCATTTTGGAAGATGTGCCTGGATTCCTTCCAGGTGTTGAACAGGAACACAACGGCATCATTCGCAACGGCGCCAAGCTGCTTTACGCATTCTGCGAGGCGACGGTTCCAAAAATAACCATCATTACCCGTAAAGCATATGGTGGTGCCTACATTGTGATGAGCAGTTTGAATACTGGTGGCGACTTCAATTTTGCTTGGCCTACGGCCGAAATCGCTGTGATGGGGCCTGCCGGTGCCATCAAGATTGTAAACAAACACGAACTGTCGGTTTCCGAAAACAAGGCCGAACTCGAGAAGGTTCTCACCGAAAAGTACAAGAACGAGGTTGCAAACCCCTATAAAGCAGAAGAATACGCACTAATCGACGAAGTGATCCAACCATCATCTACGCGTCAACTGCTCATTACTACTTTCGACATCCTTTCCAACAAACAATATTCCAAACCGGCACGCAAACATGGAAACATCCCCTTATAAGGTCGTAAAACCAATCATAATGAAGAGACGAATTTTAATAGCGAACCGGAGCGAAATAGCCATCCGAATCATCCGTTCAGCGCATAAGCTGGGGATGTGGACCGTGGTTTTTCAAAGTGACCGGGAACCAGATGCGTTGTATCTGAAGTTTGCCGACGAAATCATTCCAGCTCGTGATTCCAAAAACGAGAAACCAATTTTTTTGGATCAGGAACGCATTGTTGCATTGGCGCTCGAAAACCACATCGATTTGATTCACCCCGGATATGGTTTTTTATCGGAGAACCCGGATTTTGCTCAATTGTGCATCGACAACGAAATTAACTTCATTGGTCCATCGCCACAGCTCATCCGAGACATGGGTTTGAAGACCATCGCTAAAAGCATGGCCATCAAAGCGGGTTTACCGCTTGTTCCAGGTAGCGACGGTGCGGTTGACGATGCGGTTGTCGCTCGGGAATTTGCAGATCGCATTGGTTATCCGGTCATTCTGAAGGCTTCGGCCGGAGGAGGCGGACGTGGCATGCGCATCGTGTCTAAACCGGAGACAATGGAACGTAACTTCAAATCGGCTTCTCAAGAGGCATTGGCCGCTTTCGGGAATGGTGATATGTTCATTGAGAAATACCTGCAGAACCCGAAGCATCTTGAGTTTCAGATCATGGGTGACAAGCACGGTAACGTGGTGCATTTGGGTGAGCGCGAATGCTCCTTGCAACGCAAACACCAGAAGATCGTGGAAGAAGCGCCTTCAGCCAGCATCAGCGCAAAAGATCGTGCCGACATGGGCGAGATGGCAGTACGTTTCGCTAAATCCATCGGATACTATTCGGCAGGAACCATCGAATTCATTTTGGACGAGGACGGTTCCTATTATTTCATGGAAATGAACACTCGAATTCAGGTGGAGCACCCAGTGACTGAAATGGTGACCGGTGTGGACTTGGTTGACTGGCAGATTCGGGTGGCATTGGGAAAAAAGCTTACCATGAAACAGGAGGACATTCAAATCAATGGTTGGGCCATTGAATGCCGAGTGAACGCAGAAGATCCGCAAAATCGTTTCGCTCCGCAAACAGGTTTTATCGACCGCATAAATTTCCCGCACGATCCCTCCATTCGCATCGAAACCGGTGTTCAAGACGGTTCGATCGTGACACCCTATTTCGACTCGATGATTGCCAAAATCATCGTACATGCCGAAAGTCGAGAAGCCGTCGTTGCAAAAACGTTGAAAGCCTTGTACGAATTCAGCCTGATAGGTCTGAAAACGACCGTTCCGTTCTGCCGCATCGTTTTGGAACATCCGGAATTTGTCAATGCAAGTTACACTACCCGCTGGGTCGATCAGGTGTTCAAACCGGAGATGTTGGAAAACAAGGATGATGAACTGATCGGGGCCTTGGCAGCTACCATTTTATATGCCTCTGAATACCTGCAGTTGTCGTCGGATTTGCCTTCCTACAAAAACGATTCGCTGAATGTCTGGGTATTGAACAAACGATTGAATTACTGACCTGATAATTAATCCATTATGGGAACTACCTACAAATACAACCGCGACGCTTCTCGCTTGTTCATTGCATTACGCGATACCGGTAAACGCTATAAGATCTACATCCCGAGGGAAACCAAACCTGTTATTGATAATCAGGAACAAGACATTGACTTTGTGGAACAGGAAGATTTCCACTACGCCTTCGACTGGAAAGGCAAACGTTTTCACTGTGAACTGGTGTCCCACGACCAAAACAAGGTGGTGGTAAAAGTAAACGGTGTGGAATACCGCTACAGCATCGACTCCTTGTTTTCGTACATTCGTCGTGGTATGATCAACACCGATACCAGCAAATTGAATGAGAACAACATCATTGCGCCGATTCCTGGCAAGATCACTGAAATTTTCCTAGCTGAGGGCGATCTTGTAAACAAAGGCGAATCGATTCTAAGCTTGGAGGCCATGAAGATGCAGAACGAAATTGCAGCTACCTGCAACGGTGTCATCCGCAAAATCAAGGTTCAACAAGGCCAATCGGTGATGAAAGACGAGCTTTTGGTGGAAATCAGTTCGATTGATTAAAAGCTATATCCCAACAATACTTGGAACCTGTTGGTTTCGGAACCGATGTTGACATAAGGCGACATACCGTCCCCAATGTCTTCCCGTACTTCCAGTGAATAATTCTTGTATTTGACACCGGCACCAAAGACTACTCCAATTTCTAATTTTCGGGTATCTTCAAAAAGGGAGCTTTTGGCTTGAAGGGCGTATCCACTCGACATACCTACGTTTAAGAAAAACCAGGAAGGCCGAAGACGGATCATGTTGTTCATCCTAATGTACTTGAAATCGAAAGTTGCCCATTCGGCAGGAAAATAGAACCCGGCATAACCCTCAAAATTGTAGGATGAGTAAAGGAATTCATTGTAAAAGGACCAGTTTTTTAGCTTGCCAGCCATCATCAAGTCAACCGAAAAACCTCCGGTAAAATTAGTGGATGGTCCGAAACCGGCAGCGACATAATCGGTTTCAACATTCACCATGGTTACAGAAACCCCGGCCAAAGCGCCATATACGGTCGAAACTTTGGAATCTTGAATCGAATAGACAGGCTTGACGTTGGGCAGTTTCAGATAAAGGTTAAACAGATTCTCCAGACTGGATTTGGAATAGTAGGCATCAGCAATTTCTTTCTGCAAGGAGGGCTCATCCCAAAAATACTGTGCCAACTGCCTAAGAAATCGCATGTTGTGGTATTCTTTCCGAATGTTGTTCACATATTCAATATAGATTTTATGCAACAACAAGCTGTATACGTTATCCACTTTGATATAAAACTGTTCTCTTTCGTCCCAATCCTTTAAATAGTAAAGAGGTCTTTCTCCACCGTACAAGGTGAGGAGAAAGACGGTATCCGTGACCAGTTGTAATTCGGGATTCTTTTGTAACTCACTGTCTCTGAATGGACTCATTTCTTTTTGTACGACAGCGCTGACATATTGTTGGTTCATGACGCCAAACCCGGCGATGTCACTAGGTGTATAATAGTGAGGGGTACGCATTTTGCTTTCTTTGAAACCAATGTCTTCCGGGTTGATTAATTCTGCATCGTATTCGATGAGCCCGCGAATAGTATCATGCTGTAAATTAATGATATACCCTGGATGGTAAGTCGTTTTTGAAAGGGAAATCTGTGGAAATAGAATACAGAGCAATAAAAGGACTAATTTGATTCCAACTTTACTCATAGATCTTGGTATTGGTTTGGGCCACCAAATTTATCAATAATTCTGAAACAATCCCCTGCAACAACTAATTTAGCTGGAGTTTCCGGTTTGTTCACCGATTATTTATTCCTGAACTCCTTTTTGGTAAATATCCTGCATGATTAATCCCGCCAATGTGAAGCCAAAAATGGCGGTGATATGCGCCAACGTACCATTGATGGCGGCTTTTAGGCTGCACCATTCGTGATTGGCCAAATCGGGGTCGCCTTCCACGTCCTTATTTTTCGGGCATAAGCATTTCTCCGTGCCGCAGGACTGGTTGGCACCCAAATTGGGAAGCACTTCGTCGCTGTACACACACAGGAATTTTTTGGCAGGCATTTCACCTTTTCGGATGTTGCGACGCATGGCGGCGGCGAGCGGGTCGCCCTTTATTTTCCAGAATTCGTCGACTCGAATGCGGGTGGGATCCACTTTTAATGCGGCACCCATGGAAGAATACAGTACAGCGCTTGTCTTGCAGGCCGTGCGAATGAGGTCAGCCTTGTTGCTTAAACTATCAATGGCATCAATAATATAATCGTAATCAGCTAATTGAAAAGAGTCTCGGCTTTCGGCGTTGTAAATCTTCTGCAAAGCGGTGATTTCTGCATTCGGATTTATTTCCAACAGCCTTTTTTTCAATGCTTCGGTTTTAACTTCACCGATGGTTAGGGTAGTGGCATGCAACTGACGGTTGACATTGGTCACGCAGATTCGATCGGAATCCACGATGGTAAGCTGTTTGATGCCGCTGCGTATAAGGCTTTCGGCCGCCCAACTGCCAACACCACCGATGCCGAAAATGATGACTTTTGCCGCCGATATTTGTTTCATTTTTTCCGAACCGTACAACAATTCCGTCCGGTTAAAAATGCCTTGTTCCAATCCCATGAGTCAATCTTTTTTAGAGCCTGCAAATATCGGTTTTTTTGGACTAACCTGCAAGTTTCACAGTATTTACGGGCTGATATGTGAATCATGTAACTTCTATTCAGAATTGTGTAATTAAAAAAAACTCAATAGTCCCAACTTTGCAATGCTGTTAAAAGCGACCTGACAACAGGGCGTACAACCGAAGAGATTGAAACAATTTTTGAGTTTGCAGCGAAACTGCATAATAATTAATACGTGCTAAAATGAAAACAAAAAATCTATTTGTCCTTTTAATGGTTTTAATGATGAGTGCACCTGTTGCATTCAGTTCAAATGCGAAAGCTGAAGCTACTGCGCCCAAAGTTGAAAACGCAATGTCTGCGGAAGAATTAAGCAGCATGAAATCTCGTGTGGAAGAAATTCGTGACATGGATAAATCGAACATGACTGCAAAAGAAAAACGCGATCTTAAAAAAGAGTTGAAGGAAACCAAAGAAAACATCAGCAAAAGAGACGGTTACATTTATATTGGTACCGGTACCCTCATCCTGATCATTTTATTGATCATCCTGCTTTAAACGTTGATTTTTAATCAGGCAAACGGAATGAACAAATTAATCGTGTTTTTCCGAAACAATACGATGGGGCAGATGATCATTTTCTGCCCTATCTTGTTATTGCCTTTTCAGAACATATTCGCTCAAAACTATTTTCAGCAAGAAGTCAATTTTGAAATTCAGGTATGCCTGAATGATAAACTCCATGAATTGAATGCGTTTGAGACGGTTGAATACATCAATCGTTCACCAGATACTCTTGACTACCTGATTTTTCATTTGTGGCCAAACGGATATTCGAGTAATAAAACCGCATTGGCCAAACAATTGATGGAACAGAAAGGCAAATCGAAGTTGTTTGATGACAACGACTTAATGGGCTTCATCGATTCCTTGGACTTTAAAATCGACCAGCAGACTGTTCAGTGGGATTATTTGGACGGGCAACCCGACATCTGCAAAATCATGTTGATTCAACCCTTACATCCCGGTGACACCGCCCATATTACCACACCGTTTCGTGTAAAAATCCCCAAAGCTGTGACCTCGAGACTGGGGCATCTCGAAACGTCCTACCAAATATCACAATGGTATCCCAAGCCTGCCGTCTACGATCGAAACGGTTGGCATCCAATGCCTTACCTCGATCAGGGTGAATATTATTCTGAATTTGGAAACTATGATGTTAGCATTACTTTGCCTGATAATTATACCGTTGGTTCGACAGGCAACCTTCAAAGTGAAAAGGAAATAGAACGGCTGAACACGCTAGCCATGGATTCTGCATGGAAAAGCACCTACGACACGGCAGGATACGAATTCCCAGCTTCTTCCATACATCAAAAAACATTGAGGTACACCGAAAATCAAATCCATGATTTTGCGTGGTTTGCCGACAAACGTTTCCATGTGATGAAAGGTTTGGTGAAGCTCCCGGATTCAGGCAAAGAAATTACGACTTGGGTGCTGTGTACCAACAAACAGGCAAAACTGTGGAAAGACGCCATCCCATACGTCAATAATGCGATCCTTCGTTTTTCCAACTGGGTCGGTAACTATCCTTACAACAATTATACAGCTGTCCAGAGTACCTTGAATGCGGGTATCGGAATGGAATACCCAGGTATTACGGTGATTGGCTGGGTGGACGACAGCACTGCATTGGATAAAGTCATTGCCCACGAGGCTGGTCATTCGTGGTTTTTTGGGGCACTCGGATCGGATGAGCGAAGGTATCCGTTTATGGATGAAGGCATTACCAGTGCCTACGAAACGCGTTACATGACTGAACGTTATCCCAACAAAAAACTTTGGGAGATTTTTTTCGCAAACCCAAAACTGGGGAAACTTTTCTCCAGAACCATGCCGGCGGAACGAATCCACGAACTTCAATGGCTGATAGCAGCCCGAAACAACCTGGAGCAACCCTTGGATTTGGCAGCAACCGACTATGGTTTTGCGAATTATGGCCTGATGATATACGATAAGGCTGGAATGGGTTTCAATTACCTCAGAGCGTATCTGGGTGATCCGCTTTTTGACACAACCATGCATGAATATTTTCGTGTCTGGCGATTCAAACATCCGCAACCGGACGATCTTCATCAATTGTTTGAATCGGTCACCGGCAAAGACTTGGATTGGTTTTTCAAAGACTTTATCCAAACCACCAAGCGGTTGGATTATCGAATCGTGCGCAGAGAGGGTCAGCAGTTGTTGGTCAGGAATGGTGGAGAGCTTGTTTCACCCATGGTCATTTGTGGATTAAGGCGTGACTCAATCACTTTTACGCAATGGGAGGAAGGCTTTAAGGGTGAAAAATGGATTGAACTTCCATCCATGAATTTCTCTGAAATCAAGATTGATCCCTTGCATCGAATGCCTGAAATTGCCAGGTTAAACAATAACATTCGAAGATTGGGCATCTCTCCGAAAGCAGATCCATTGTATCCACAATTCCTATTTTCCATCGAAGATCCCGACAAACGTACATTGCAGTTTATTCCAGCATTCAATTGGAGCAAGGAAGACGGCATCATGGCCGGAGCGGTTTTGCACAACGGTTTCTTTTTGCCCAAAATATTGGACTATGTTTTTACACCCTTTTATTCGTTTGACAACGGCAGTTTAACCGGTTACGGAAAGGTTTCCTACAACATCACACCTTTTGAAACTGTCGTACGGAAAGCCACTTTCTCGGTGGAAGGCACACAATTTGGTGCACCAGGCAATCAGAACTATCTACGGGCAAAGGTTGGATTAGACGTCTATTTCAGATCAGATCTAAAAAGAAATGTTCCTAAGCATAAGGCCTTTGTGGCATACATCACGGCATCCGACCTTGCCCAAATCAATCTATCGCAGCAGGCAAAATTAAATTCGTATCTGCAGTTCGGTTATCAACTCGAAAAAACTACGGTTGTCAATCCATTCAAGTTGATTACAATGTTTGAGGCCCATTCTTCGTTTCAAAAACTTACCTCAGAAATCAATTACAGATACAGCTATTTCGGTCAAAATAACGGCTTGGACATCCGCTTGTTTGCAGGTGGAATGCTTAAAACCAATGCCTTGGCTCCATTTTATTCCCTAGCCGCAAGTGGAAGAAGCGGGCGTGAACTCTATTTATTTGAGGGTTCGTACCCAGACCGTTTTGCAAGTACTTCGGGTAGTTTTTTAACCAGACAAATGACCCTTTCAGAAGGAGGTTTGGTATCTCCCATCAATGAACGCCTCGGTTTCAGCCGTTGGCTCGTTTCCCTTTCCATGACCAGCGATCTACCCGGAAAAATCGGATTTGTAGAGATCAAGCCCTTTGTAAATGCAGTATTGACCGATCACGGCATGGAAACTGGAAATCGTTCACCCTTCTTTTTCGAAGCTGGCCTGAAAACCGGCATCTGGAACCTCTTCGAAATCAGCGTTCCACTACTTGTCTCCTCCAACATCCAATCCATGACCGGCACCTTCAAAGACCGTATCCGCTTCACCTTCAACCTCGATTCCTTCACCTCCATGAAAATCAACTTGGCAGGACTGGGAAAATAGTTTCTTGAAATTTTAAAGTCATGGAAATTTTAATACATAACTTTTAGAAACGGGTTCATTCCATGCTACCGAAAAAGTATCATGAACCAAATAGTGTAGATCTTTGGTTTCATATTGCATGATGAAGCAATCGGTAACCATTACTCCGGGTGTTATAATCCAACTTTCGCTTCCAAATGTTCGTACATATGCATCGACGTAATATCGATTGGCATTATAATTATCGTTATAAACTCGAAACGGACATACATCTTTCAACAAACTAGTATCTGGGTAAATACGATAAAAATAACTGATAAGTTTTTTTATGGTGTCGGTGATCGTATTGGTATATCGAAGTGTAATTTTCGTCCTTTGATTCATGTACAGCTCAAGGTTATACAGCGTGTCGAGTTCGGAAAAATGATCGATGGTCATGTTTTTTCCGAAATACATGTCTTTTGTTATATCAATGTAGTAGGTAAAATTGGCATCCATGCTGTCGAGCGGAAGTTTAAAATCGAAGTACCCATCCTCATCTGTTAAGGTAGAACCGATGACTTCCGTGAAACAAACCCAACACATGGGATCGGAAGGAGAGGAGCGATCAAGCGTTACTTCAAATTTTGCATTCGCCAATCCTTTCTTTGAATGGGCATCCATCAATCTGCCTTTTAATTGGGTATATTTCCCGTGGCAAACGTTTAATCGAACCTTTGTGCCACTCTCATCAAAAAGTTGACAGGCGAATAAAAAACAAAACACTGGGAGGCACCAAAGAATCCGTTTCATACCCATTCATTTTCCCACAATAATATGATGTTTTTTTCATAAAACAATAAACCCCTGCAATTATTTCATTAAATGGATTGTTATCTAATGAGTTGGTTGATTTAAAAACATATATACATGAATTCGACTAACAAAAAGAGGGTGTCTCACAAGTAAACTAACCCCAAAGCACTAAAAACTGTATGAAACCAGAATGTTGCTGCTCCGAGTTTCAGACCCAAGGATAATATAAGGCGACATGCCTCCACCAAAAGCATATCGTGTTTCTAAAGTGAAGTGTTTGTAAATAATACCAGCTCCGAATAAGAATCCCATTTCAAAGCGATAGATGTCATTCAAAGCCTTACCGTTTTCGTTCCAGTCTGAATTGTTTTTGGATATGCGTTCCTGATCATTTATTTCATGTAGTATATTTCCCATCGAAAAACCTCCATTTACAAACAAAACCCCATTTTGTAGGAGTATTCGGTACCTTAAGAGGTTGTTCAGCTTTAGATAACCAAAATCGATGTTGGTATTGAATATACGACTGCCATCATCGTAACTACCACCGAACTTGTACGTCGCATACAAAAGTTCACTGCATATCGACCACCGACCACGATTTCTCGGCTCCACAAATTCGACAAAAATCCCCGGTGTAAAGGATAATCCTGGTGAATACGTTGGTAAAACCAATTCTGGAAATTCAGTTCCGGTGAAATGAATGGAATTGATGCTTGCTCCTGCAATCAACCCATAGTTTACTTTGAACTTTATCTTTTTAATTTGGTTAAACTTGGTCGGCCTGACAAGCTTGTTGTAGGCATTGAAAAGTGCGGTCAGATTGTATCTGGTATACTGAACTCCTTCAATGGTTTTCTTCAATTCTGGTCGGTCGCTCATGTAGTAAATTAACTGACCAACGTATTTTTTATACTCCCTAACGCTATTCACATCGTTAATATCATTATGATATAGCTTGTATCCCAATAGTTGGTAGGTAGTGTCAATTTTTAAATAGAATAAATCGTCCGTATTGGAGTCCTTGTAATAGTAAAGACTTTTCTCTCCTATGACAAGAGCCCTCAGAAATACTGATTTTCTCTTTAATTGCAATGCTGGATCATAGCTAATTGACTCATTCAACCGGGAACTATTTTCAATTTCAGCCTCTGTGCCTACATAGACATCACCATCGACCTGAAACATTTTGACATCTGTAGGTTGGTAAACGAGCACTTTGTCACCCTGCTTTTTGCAAAATCGGATGGACTCAGGGCTAAATTCCCAGTTTTGATAATCAACCATTCCAGTGAGGGTGTCACCGACTGAAGTCACAACCACGCCCGGTATGAAATTTTCTATAGCCTGAATTAAGTTGGAAACAGTCAGCAATAGTAATAAAGTAAAAATTCGGTGTGTCATTTATTAACTATTAAATTCAATACGTCAAATTTAGCAATTAATAAAGAATAATTTCCAAAAAAAAGTGAACCCCAAAAGATTTCTTTCTTCAGGGGTTCACTTCTAAATTGCACTGAATGAAGTTTCAATAGAGTGCCAAGGTCAAGGCACTTTTTGACAGACACCCCGGAGCGTACTTAAGGTACGTGAGGAGTGGCTGGCGAAAAGTAACGCAGAGATTGGTGCTCTATTGAGACTTCGATGATTCCTCGATTGCGACTGCTACTGCAACAGTAGCACCAACCATCGGATTGTTACCCATTCCAAGGAATCCCATCATTTCCACGTGAGCGGGAACTGACGAAGAACCTGCGAATTGAGCATCGCTGTGCATGCGGCCCATGGTGTCGGTCATGCCGTAAGAGGCGGGACCTGCTGCCATGTTGTCGGGGTGAAGAGTACGACCCGTACCGCCACCGGAAGCAACAGAGAAATACTTCTTGCCTTGTTCGTAGCATTCCTTCTTGTAGGTGCCTGCAACAGGGTGCTGGAAGCGGGTGGGGTTGGTGGAGTTACCCGTGATGGATACGTCGACACCTTCCTTGTGCATTACTGCAACGCCTTCGCGAACATCGTCGCAACCGTAGCATTTCACTTTGGCGCGGAGACCTGTGGAGTAGGGGATTTCTTTCACTACAGCCAAGTCACTGGTGTAGTAGTCGAACTGCGTTTGAACGTAGGTGAAGCCGTTGATGCGGGAAATGATCATAGCGGCGTCCTTGCCCAGACCATTCAGGATAACGCGCAAAGGTTCTTTGCGAACTTTATTGGCTTTTTCGGCGATCTTGATGGCGCCTTCAGCAGCGGCAAAAGACTCGTGACCAGCCAGGAAAGCGAAGCATTTGGTTTCTTCGCGGAGCAGCATGGCGGCGAGGTTACCGTGACCGATACCAACCTTGCGGTCGTCGGCTACCGAACCCTTGATGCAGAATGCCTGCAGACCGATACCAATGGCTTCAGCAGCCAGTGCAGCATTGGTGATGCCTTTCTTGATGGCGATGGCAGCACCCATCACGTAAGCCCATTTCGCGTTTTCGAATGCGATGGCTTGGGTTTCTTCACAAATTTTGTAAGGGTCGATGCCCTTGGCGTCGCAAATGGATTTTGCTTCTTCCAGACTGGAAATTCCGTACTGGTTCAATACCGCGTTGATCGTTTCGATTCTGCGGTCGTAGCTTTCAAATAATGCCATTGTATGTTTCCTCCTATATTATTCGTGACGCGGGTCGATGTATTTAACTCCTTCGGCAAAGCGACCATAACTGGAGGTTGCTTTCTTCAATGCTTCGTTTGCATCGACGCCTTTCTTGATAGAATCCATGAATTTGCCCAAGTGGACGAATTCATAACCGATGACGAGGTCGTCAGCGTCCAGGGCCATGCGAGAGCAATAGCCTTCGGCCATTTCGAGGTAACGAACCCCTTTGGCCATTGTGCCGTACATGGTACCAACCTGACTGCGAAGGCCTTTGCCAAGGTCTTCCAAGCCTGCGCCGATGGGCAAACCACCTTCGGAGAATGCGGATTGGGTACGTCCGTAGACGATTTGCAAGAACAATTCGCGCATGGCCGTATTGATGGCGTCGCAAACGAGGTCGGTGTTCAGTGCTTCCAAAATGGTTTTGCCGGGAAGGATTTCAGAAGCCATCGCTGCTGAATGGGTCATTCCAGAGCAACCGATGGTTTCGACCAAAGCTTCTTGAATGATGCCGTCCTTCACGTTGAGGGTAAGCTTGCAGGCACCCTGTTGAGGGGCGCACCAGCCAACTCCGTGTGTGAGACCGGAGATGTCTGACACTTCTTTGGCTCTTACCCACTTTCCTTCTTCAGGAATCGGAGCACTCGCATGATTGGCTCCTTTTTGTACGCAACACATCTGTTGCACTTCGTGTGAATAAATCATTTTTCTAGATTTTGTGTGAGAGATTGTATATTATCCTAAATAACTCCTTGATTGATTGCAGATTAACACATGAATGAAGCCTTATTGAAAAGCATTGCAAAATTACTAAAAAAAGGACAATTCTGCAAGCCATTTTGTTTGAGTATTTGAAAAAAATTGACGAAATTTGCACCGTTTTTAAGGAAAACACCAAACAAACATTCAACCAATCAATTATACGATTACACTATGACAAAAAGTGCCTTGCAGATAGCGCGCGCCGCCTATCAGCCGAAAATGCCCCAAGCTTTGACCGGCTTCGTAAAAATGAAAGAAGGAGCAGCCACCCAATCTGTTGCCGACCAAGATGCCATTAAAGAGTTGTTTCCAAACACCTACGGAATGCCTTTGGTTTCGTTTGAACCAAGTGATGCAGCCACCCACTTTGATCCCATCAATGTTGGTGTGATTCTTTCTGGCGGACAAGCCCCAGGCGGCCACAACGTCATTGCCGGAATTTTCGACGGCATCAAGCATTTGAACAAGGCTTCCAAGCTGTACGGTTTCATCTTGGGTCCTGGTGGCCTGGTGGATCACAACTATATGGAATTGACTGCTGACATCATCGATGAATACCGCAACACAGGTGGTTTCGACATCATCGGCTCAGGCCGCACCAAACTGGAAACTCACGAACAGTTCGACAAAGGACTGGTAATCTTGAAAGCGCTGGATATCAAGGCACTGGTTGTAATCGGTGGTGATGATTCAAATACAAATGCTTGTGTATTAGCCGAATACTATGCCAATATTAAAGCAGGGGTTCAGGTTATTGGTTGCCCCAAAACCATCGACGGCGACCTCAAGAACAGCATGATTGAAGCTTCTTTCGGTTTCGACACCGCTTGTAAAGTCTATTCCGAAGTCATCGGCAATATTCAACGTGACTGCAATTCAGCCCGTAAATACTGGCACTTCATCAAACTGATGGGCCGTTCCGCATCGCACATCGCATTGGAATGCGCCTTGCAGGTTCAACCCAACTATTGCATCATTTCCGAAGAAGTGGAAGCGCTCAACCTGACACTGGACGATGTCGTCACCAACATTGCAAAAGCCGTCGCTCAACGTGCCGAACAAGGCAACAACTTCGGCACCGTCTTGATTCCCGAAGGTTTGGTCGAATTCATACCTTCCATCAAAAAGCTGATTTCCGAACTGAACGACTTCTTGGCAACACATCAGGAAGAATTCAACCTGATCCGTCACTCCGAAAAGCGCAACTACATCATCAAGTTGATCAGCAAGGAAAACTCCGATATTTATGCTTCACTGCCCGAAGGCGTTGCCCGTCAGCTGACGTTGGACCGTGACCCACACGGCAATGTTCAGGTGTCGCTCATCGAAACGGAAAAGATGTTGGCCGAAATGGTAGATACCAAACTGAAAGAATGGAAGAAGGAAGGCAAATTCATTGGCAAGTTTGCTTCTCAAGTACATTTCTTCGGCTACGAAGGACGCTGTGCCGCACCATCCAACTACGATGCAGACTATTGCTACTCACTGGGTTACACGGCTGCTCAACTCATCGCTTCCGGCAAGACTGGTTACATGTCATCTGTACGCAACACGACTGCCCCAGCTTCTGAATGGATTTCTGGCGGGGTACCCATCACCATGATGATGAATATGGAACGTCGCCACGGTGAAATGAAGCCTGTTATTCAAAAGGCTTTGGTTGAATTGGACGGCAAGCCGTTCAAGGCGTTCGCAGCCAAGCGTGCCGCATGGGCCATCCATACGGATTATGTGTATCCGGGACCGATTCAGTACTTTGGTCCGACGGAAGTTTGCGATCAGCCCTCGAAAACCCTAGTCCTCGAACAAAAGTGATTTCCAAATAGAGCGTCCATCTCGGCGTTACTCATAAAAAATGGCTCCTCACGTACCAAAGTACGCTCCGGGGCCATTTTTCATGAGTGCCTTGACCTGAACACTCTATTAGAAAATCACCCAGTGGGGTGTTTGCCAGAAGAAAGAATTACATCTCAAAGCGGACGGCGACCCAGTTATTTTTAGAGGTGTGGGTGATGAATTTCAAACCGAGGCTTTCAGCCTTTTCGCGGATGATGGGGAGGTCGGATTCGTAGAAGCCGCTCATGAATAGGAGTGAGCCGCTGTGCATTTTGGCGGTGTAGGCAGCCATGTCGGCAAGCAGGATGTTGCGGTTGATGTTGGCGAAGATGATGTCAAAAGCAGGTGCGTTTTCAAGCAATTCAGCACCGCCAGTCAGGATTTCGATGTCTGGCGAATTGTTCAGCTGAATGTTCTCCAGCGCATTATTGATGGCCCATTGGTCGATGTCGATGCCAAGCACGTTAACCGCACCTTTCATGGATGCCAGGATGGCTAAAACAGCGGTACCGCAACCCATATCCAGGAACGATTTGCCCTTGACATCGAGTTTTAACAGCGCCTCCAACATCAGGCTGGTGGTTTCGTGATGACCAGTGCCGAAAGCCATTTTTGGATCGATCAGAATGTCGTACTGAGCTTGAGGAATGTTGGTGTGGAAAGAACTGTGAATCACGCAATCCGTACCAATCACGATGGGCTGGAAATAATTCTTTTCCCATTCCTCGTTCCAATTCTGCCCCGGAATGCATTTGGCCGAAAAATCGAGTGCAGAACCGAACATTTCTAATGGAATATGCTTCCGTACGTTAACTTCATCGTATTTTGCTGACGAAACGTAAGCAAGCATTCCGTCTTCGCACTCGCTGAAACTTTCAAAACCGGTTTCGGCCAATTCAGCAGCGAGCAAATCGTTGATAACGGTGTTATTAGGGGTGATTTTGACGTGAATTTCAATATAATCCATGTTTGTGTTGTTAAATTCAGTTATTGCAGTAAACGTTTTGGCAAAAAAAGTATCTTTGTAATAAAGGATTTCGTGCACAAGCCCGATCCGAATGCAAAAATACGCCTTTTATACCGAATTTACTTTAAAATACCCGCCTTATGAAAACGAAATGGATGATTTCGATGACCCTGGCATTGATGTTTACGGGACTCGCACAGGCTCAAACCTTCGAGGATGACCTGTATTACAATCCGAAAACGGCTAAAGCGGAAGCCAAACCTAAGCCCCAAAAGGCAAGCCAAGTTCAACAATCGAACAGTAACGTTCGGGTGTACGACCAAACCGGCACCCTTAAAACATACGATTTACGAAATGTGGACGAATACAACCGTCGCCCCAACCCAAATCAGGTAAACGAGGAGCTTACAGGTGATACGTTGGCTTATACCGACACCTTGGCTTTGGACGAAAACGGTCAACCTTTTGAATATTCAGAACGAATCCGTCGTTTTCACAACCCCAAATTCACCAAGCAAATTACCGATGATGAGTACATCAGTATTTATGTGGAAGATGGAGCAGACGTGAACATTTATTATGTGGACGGAAATGCCAACCAATTCATGAGCCCGTATTATTACGACAACTATTGGTATCCTACCTACGGTTACGGATGGAACAACTGGTATCGACGCGGTTGGGGCATGTATTACGACCCATGGATGTATTCAGGCTGGGGATTTTCAGATCCTTGGTATTCAGGATATTACGGTTACGGTTTCGGCAGCTGGTACGATCCATGGTGGGGTTATAACGGCTACGGAAGCTGTTATGGCGGTTATTATGGTTATGGCTACGGGAACTATTACGGTTACGGCGGCGGTTGGGGCTACGGCTACGGTGGCAGCTATGGCACGCTCGGTCGTGACGCTTTCTCCAGAAACCGGCATACCCTTTCCAACAATCAGCGTGATTTCATTTCCAATGTCGGCAGCGGTCATTTAGGCAGCAGCCGAGCATCCAGTGGTAGTGGTGGCACTCGATCAGGATCAACGTTTTCTGCCATGAATCCCGGATCCAGAACCGGAAATGGTACTTATACTAATTCACGTGTTAACGGTTCTGGCATGGGAACCCGTACAAACAGCAATTATGGTGACAACTTGAATGCTGGAAGCAGGAACACGTATAGTCCTACGACACGAAGCTCCAACAGCAATTCATCAACCAGATCGGGCAGTTACAGCACCACCAGCAGACAACCTGCCACCGGATCGTACAGCACCAGTCGTGGCAATGCAACAACCAATAGCAGTTACGGAACAAGTCGAAGCAATACCGGAAGTACGGGCAATTACAATACGTCACGCACAAGTACTGGCAGCAATTCGACATCTACACCTCAGACTCGCACTGCACCTACATCCACTGGAAACAATTCAGGCAGTTACGGAACAGCAAGGACCAGCACTTCTGGCTCTTCAAGTACAACAAGAACAACATCATCGTCGTCTTCGTCCACATCAAGACAGACGTATAGCACACCTTCTTCAACTCCAACTTATACGCCGACCAGCACGCCATCCTATACTCCATCCTCCAGTTCCAGTTCCAGTTCCAGCTCCAGTTCTAGCTCCAGCTCCAGCTCTAGTTCTGGGGGCGGCTCGCGCAGCAGTGGTGGCGGTAGCAGCAGCAGCGGCGGTACTTTCGGTGGAGGACGCAGGTAATACATAATACAGATTCAAATGAAAAAATACATTTTATTGGCGTTTCTGTCAGTGTATGGCCTTACAGCTTTTGCACAGGCTGAATTTGACGCACTTAGGTTGTCACAAACAGACATTATCGGCACAGCACGCTTTGTTTCGATGTCTGGTGCTTTCGGAGCATTGGGAGGCGATATGAGTGCCATCAACCTGAATCCTGCTGGAATCGGAGTTTATAGAAGTTCGGAATTAACATTGTCTCCTTCGTATCAAATGGATAATTCCAACTCGAATTTTAATGGTACGAAAGGAGTGGCATCGAAAGTGAACGTTCTGATGAATGGTTTTGGATATGTGGGTTCATTTCGTACGTATGATGAATCGGCCATTTCCAATTTCAATTTTGGAATAACGTACAACAAACTTGCCGATTTTAACCGTAACACCAGTGTGTTAGGTGATAATCGTGCCGTCTCGTTGTTGGATAGAATTTGCTTCGTCGAGAACGGTATGTGGTACGACGATGGTTCACATCCCGACCACACCAACTTTTACGACTATGTGAACGGAGTCCATGTCATCGGGCTAAATTCATTAGGTGATCGATATGTACCATTGTTGGATGGTGGTGAAAAAACCAACACGGATTTGCAGATACAAGAAATCGGCGGAATAAACTCATTAAACTTTACCTTGGGAGCAAATTACAACCATTCCTTGTATGTGGGTATCGGCTTAGGCGTTCAAAGCATTAATTATGAAAGGTACAGTGAATATTCCGAAAATTATGAGAAGGGGGGAGGCACTGACATGCACAATACTCTTTATACTTCTGGTACAGGCTATGACTTCAAGGCTGGTGTCATTTACAGACCAGTCCCTGAACTCAGACTGGGCATTTCAGCACGCTCCGGAACGTATTATGCTCTGACGGACGTATTCAATGCCTCCATGGCTTCCTGGGGCTTCATCAATCCGAATACCAATGCGGTATACAATCCAGACCCGATCGTAGAGGGAACTGAACAATATGTGGACTACATGCTGACAACTCCTTGGCAATTGACACTGAGCGCTGCCTACCAATTTGAAAACAAAGGGTTGTTGAGCGTTGACTTCGATTATGTAGACAACAGAAACACGTCCTTAAAAAACGGCAGCGGATTTGAAATGACTGAAATCAATGACTACATCGATTATGATTTTCAGAAAAGCTATAATGTTCGAGTTGGGGGTGAAATGCGCCTTTCCGACAACTTCAGCGCGCGGATGGGGGCAGCCTATTACATGTCACCACTCATTTCCAATGTGGAAACGTATGATATTGCAACTGCCTATACAAGACCTGAATACACGGTATTAAAAAGTACCATGTATGCTTCCTTGGGAGCCGGATACCGTTCGGGTGCCTTCTTCCTGGATGCAGCATTGCAGGAACGAATTAGCAACGAACACTTCTTTAGCTTTAACGAAATCATTGTTGCTAAAGATTCTCCGCCTCCAACGTATGCAACTTTGACACGTGACAAAGTAAGTCTGGTCGTGACCGCAGGTTTCAAATTCTAATCTCCGTATTTTTTTGTAGTTCTTCCAGTTTGAGAACTTCGTCCCGGTACTGAGCGGCTTCGAGAAAATCGAGCCGCTTTGCTGCTTCTTGCATGGCCTTACGGGCTTTATCAATGGTTTTCTGCAGCTGTGTAGGATTCATGTGTGATAAGATGGGGTCGGCAACCAAACTGGTCCGTTCAGGTTCAATATACGCTTTTGGCTCGGCCGAACGCGCGAATTGGCCTAGTCCAGAAACCTTGTCTTTGATAATGGCAGTAGGAGTGATGCCGTGCGCTTCGTTGTATGCCTTTTGCTTGACGCGCCTACGGTTGGTCTCCTCGATGGTGATGCGCATGCTTTCTGTCATCTTATCGGCATACATGATGACTTTCCCCTCCAAATGTCGTGCGGCACGTCCGGCAGTTTGCGTCAGTGAACGGTGATTTCTGAGGAATCCTTCTTTATCGGCATCCAAAATGGCCACCAGCGAAACTTCAGGCAAATCGAGGCCTTCGCGAAGCAGATTCACACCAACCAGAACGTCGTAAACACCAAGGCGAAGGTCTTCCATGATTTTCACACGATCCAAGGTATCCACATCCGAATGAATGTAGCTGCATTTAATGTTTAAACCAATCATGTAGGTAGTCAGTTCTTCCGCCATGCGTTTGGTCAGTGTGGTAACCAACACACGCTCATCCTTGGAAGCCCTAACGTGGATTTCTTCCATCAGATCGTCCACTTGATTCTTGCTGGGACGAACGGAGATCTCCGGATCCAATAAACCAGTTGGACGTATAACTTGCTCAACTACTACACCTTCCGATTTTTCAAGTTCGTAATCACCCGGTGTGGCACTCACATAAACCACTTGTTTCTTAATGCCTTCGAACTCTGCAAAGCTGAGCGGACGGTTGTCGATGGCTGCAGGAAGGCGGAAACCGTATTCCACTAGATTTGTCTTTCGTGCACGGTCGCCTCCCCACATGGCGCGAACCTGTGGAAGTGAAACATGGCTTTCGTCGATGACCATCAGAAAGTTCTCCGGAAAAAAGTCCAGCAAGCAATACGGTTGGTCACCTGGTTGACGGCCGTCAAAATACCTTGAATAGTTTTCGATGCCGGAACAATGGCCGAGTTCACGGATCATTTCCACATCGTAGCTCACGCGTTCCTGCAAACGCTTAGCCTCGAAGGGTTTTCCTACGGAGTTGAAAAAGGCAACTTGCTTATCGAGGTCGGCCAAAATCATTTCGATGGCGATGGCTATGCTTTCTTTGCTGGTTACGAACAAGTTGGCAGGAAAAATCCGGAATTCGTCGGTGGTTGTCAGGGTGCGTCCGTTAATTGGATCGATGGTGGAAATGCTGTCAATTTCATTTCCCCAGAAAACGACTCTCAAGATGGAATCGGCATACGCCAAAAAGATATCAACTGTATCGCCCTTGACCCGAAAATTCCCACGCTGAAGATCCACTTCGTTTCTGGAATAAAGGATATCCACCAGTTTTCGAAGGAAAACGTTCCGATCCAGCTTTTGACCCCGATGGACGTCCACGACCGTTTTCTTGAAATCCTCTGGATTACCGATACCGTAAATGCAGGAAACGGACGAGACGACCAACACGTCCTGTCTGCCAGAAAGCAAAGCTGATGAAGCGGAAAGCCGGAGTTTTTCGATTTCTGCATTGATGGCAAGGTCTTTCTCAATATAGGTGTCGGAGGAGGGTAGGTACGCTTCCGGTTGGTAATAATCGTAATAAGAAACATAATACTCCACGGCATTGTCCGGGAAAAAGCTCTTGAATTCGCCATAAAGCTGAGCAGCCAGCGTTTTGTTGTGGCTGAGCACCAGGGTTGGCCGTTGAATTTCTTTCACCACATTCGCCATGGTGAACGTTTTACCCGAACCTGTCACGCCCAAAAGCGTCTGATAAGGCATGCCTTGATTGATGCCTTCAACGAGCTGCCGGATGGCTTCAGGCTGGTCGCCAGTGGGAACGTAAGGGGAAACAAGATTGAACATGAAATTCAGCTTTTTTTAGAGTTACAAATATAGCGGATTTGGACGGAAAATAGGGAAATATTGTTTTACTTTGCAGCAACGAAAAACCATCGGAAAGCCAACCAATTTAATAACTATGATCTGGAACGAAAGCTACGAGTGCATGGGGCACGAGGAACTACGCGAGGTACAAAACAAACGACTTCGCACAACCGTCGAATGCGTCTATCACAATTCTCCCTTTTACAGGGCAAAAATGCAGGAATTAGGCATCACTCCCAACGATATTGAAACCATCGACGACCTTGTGAAACTGCCTTTCACCACGAAAACCGACCTTCGCGACCAATATCCCTTCGGATTGTTTTCGGCACCGATGTCTGAAATCGTTCGCTTGCATGCTTCGTCCGGAACGACAGGAAAACCCATTGTAGCCGGCTATACCCGCAAAGACCTCAACATCTGGTCTGAAGTCATGGCCAGAACGTTTGCGGCAGGCGGATGCAACCGAAACGACATTTTTCAGATTGCCTATGGTTACGGCCTATTCACCGGTGGACTAGGAGCACATTATGGGGCGGAAACACTAGGCGCATCGGTCATTCCGATATCATCAGGAAACACGGAGAAGCAAATACAGCTGATGACGGACTTCGGCTCCACCGCCCTTTGCTGCACCCCTTCCTACGCCTTATATCTGGCTGAAGCCGTGCACGATATGGGCGTACAGGATAAACTGAAACTTAAAGTCGGATTTTTTGGGGCCGAACCCTGGACGGAGGAAATGCGCAAGGAAATCGAAGAAAAGCTGAAACTAAAGGCCTTCGATATCTTTGGCTTGACTGAAATCATCGGACCGGGAGTTGCATACGATTGCAGCGCACAACACGGCATGCACATCAACGAGGACCATTTCTTTCCTGAAATTATTAATCCCAAAACCCTGAAACCAGTTAAAAAGGGCGAAGTAGGGGAGTTGGTATTCACGACCATCACCAAAGAAGGTATGCCGGTGTTGCGTTACAGGACCAAAGATTTGACATCGCTTTTTTACGAACCCTGTTCCTGCGGTCGAACTTCGGTGCGCATGCACAAGATCATGGGCCGAAGCGACGACATGCTCATCATCAGAGGTGTCAACGTATTCCCATCACAAATTGAAAGTGTCTTGCTAGAATTCGGTGAAGCTGCTCCGCATTACCATTTGTATGTGGACCGCGAAAACAACACCGACACCTTCGACGTCCATGTGGAATTGAGGCCTGAAAACTTTACCGACGACATGAGCGCCATGCTTGGACTCGCCAAAAGAATCGAACATCGCATTATGAGCGTAGTCGGCATCCATGCCCACGTCAAACTGGTAGAACCCAGATCCATAGAGCGTTCCATCGGAAAAGCCAAACGAGTGACTGACAAACGTAATTTGTATTAATTATGAACGAACCACTGATTATCAAGCAATTGTCCATCTTTCTTGAAAACAAGACCGGACGTTTGACGGATGTAACCCGCTTATTGGGTAAAGCCGGTATCAATTTGTCAGCCTTCAGCATGGCTGAATCCTCCGATTTTGGCATCATGAGGGTCGTATTGTCCGATCCGCAGGCAGCCAAGAAACTGCTGACTCAAAACGGTTTTACAGTGACCCTTAGCGATGTGGTCTGCCTGTTCGTTCCCAATACGCCGGGTACCTTATCGGAAGCATTGCTCATCCTTTCCGAACACAACGTTTCGGTGGATTACATGTATGCCTTTGCCATGGATGAAGTGGCCAGGGTGGTGATCCGACCAAGTGACATTGCCAAATGTGTGGAAGTTCTGCAAAATTCCAACCTAAAACTGATCAAGGCCAGCGACATGTATTATTTTTGAAGGTCCCAGATCCTTAAAAAACGTTGGAAAACCATGCTGCACGGGCATTTCCGTTAATTTTTGCTGTTTCTTTTCGCTTATTGGAAGGGAAGTGTTACCTTTGTGCAACTTTTCATACAACATGGAAAGGGTATGGACTGTAACGGTATGAAGTGGAGATTTCTAATAATTATATTGCTGGGTATTAACCTGGTTTCCTGTTCTGACTATCAGAAATTACTGAAAAGTACCGATTATGAATTGAAGTGGAAAAAAGCCAACGAATTCTACGAACAGAAAAAATATACCCGTGCCATTGAGTTGCTGGAGGAGCTCCAACCCATTCACAAAGGAACGGACAGAGCTGAACAAACCCTTTTCATGCTGGCAAACTCGTATTACAACCGAAAGGATTATTATTCTGCTTCAGGCTATTTTGAGACCTATACCAAAACCTATCCGAAGGGTATCTTCGCAGAAGATTGCCGGTTCTTGGCCGGAAAAGCGGCTTATCTGAATTCTCCGGATCCAAGGTTGACTCAGGAAGAAACCATCAAGGCGATGGACCAGCTGAATGTCTTTCTGGATTATTATCCCGAAAGTGACCGACAGCAGGAAGTGATGAAAATGTTGAGCGATTTGCAAGACAAACTGGTTTACAAACAATTGCTGGCGAGCAAGTTGTATTATGACTTGGGTGATTATATGGGAAACAATTACCAATCATGCATTATTACCGCCAACAATGCGTTGATGGATTTTCCAGTTTCAAAATACCGGGAGGAATTGTCCTTCCTAATTCTTAAATCACGATATATGATGGCACTGCAAAGTGTGGATAACCTCAAAATGGAACGTTTCAGGGCTACTCAGGATGAGTATTACAGTTTTCTGAATGAATTTCCTGAAAGCAAGCACTTAAAAGATGCAGAAGACATCCTCAAAGAATGTAAGAAAATAATCAAAGAATAAATAATCTGAACAATGGAGTACAAAAAATCAATTCCGAATTCGACTGTAACACGTGACATGAATGCTTTGTGTGAAGACACCGGCAACATCTACGAAACCGTAAAAATCATTTCCAAGCGTTCCAACCAGATCAGCGTCGAAATGAAATCGGAACTGGAAAAGAAATTGCTGGAATTTGCTTCCTACACCGACAACTTGGAAGAAGTGTTCGAAAACCGCGAACAAATTGAGATTTCCCGTTTCTATGAAAAGTTGCCTAAAGCTACCTTGATTGCTGCGCAAGAATACATAGACGGAAAAGTCTATCATAAGAATCCCGCTCGCGAGAAGCTGAAAAAATAAGATGATACAGCGTATTCAAAGTCTTTGGCTATTTTTGGCCGCCGTCGCTTTGATTGCTGTTCTGTTCCTTCCGGTCGGTATGTTCAAGATGCCGCACGGATTGTATGAATGCACGGCTTTCAATATGACTCAGGAGGGAGATGTGCTGCCGTTGAATCTGCCCATTTGGCTGATTGGTACGATTTCTGCTTTGGCTGGATTCCTTTCTTTCTTGTCCATATTCCTGTTTAAGAAACGCAGTAAGCAAATTCGTTTGACTTGGATTGCATTTACTTTTAAAGCGATCCTTGTCTTTGGATTGGTTGGCCTGTTCGTCTATTTCAAATACGTACTGGATTCTTGGGTCGGCTACGGACCAGCTGTTCTGATGCCGTTTTTAGGGCTCATTCTAGATTACATGGCCATCAAAGGAATTAAAAAAGACGACGCCCTAGTCAAATCACTGGATCGAATCCGGTAAAAGTTAAAATACTAGCTGACAGGCTGTTTCTGAAAAAGAGGCAGCCTGTTTTGTTTTGATGCTCTGCGAGATTGCTTTATTTGTTGCCGGTAAGTTGGAAAAGAAGGTACAAATTTAGAGTAATAACCTGCAGATCCGAAGTCACGAAATCTTCACCAATGGCGTCATTGAAAATATTGGACAAATTGTAGCAATACCGGCCTTCCAAACCCAATACGGTCGGTCCAAGGTGCACTTCAAAACCTCCTCCGCCCAGAACACCATACTGAAAAGGCCTTTCGACAAGCTTGCCAATTTGCGGAAAAACGACAGGGCTTCTGTCCACTTCGGATTCAGACAGCAAATAACTGAACTTTGGCCCGATGTTCAAAAAGAAACGAGCAGCTCCAATAGATGTATAGGTATGCATCAAAAAAGGCACCTCGACGAAATTCATTCGCCTCCGATAGGAATAATTAGCAGCATTCTTTTGACCGAAATAATCTTCCAACCAACCTGATTCCATATAATTGCATTCCAACTGAAATCCAAAATGATTTTCGCTGATGTATCGGAGGGTCAAACCTCCGTTTTTACCCAGTGAATACATCTTGTCAACGTATTTGGGAACCAAGGTCATGGTTGATGCAGAAGCTCCTGCAGTAGGCCCTACATACCATTCGCTCAACGTGTTGTATTGCGCGGAAAGCGACAGGCTAAAAAGTGGGAAAAGACAGGTGAACAGTATTTTTGAGAACTTCATGTAGCTGGTTTCTATTCGTTCATGACCTTCACTTTCACCTCATTGTCGGGGGTGTAATTAATGATGTAGAAGCATTGGTTGCTGGCACCGCTTAAAGGGCTGCTGGTGCCAAATTTGAATACATTTTGCAATGGGGAGAGGTAAGGTGCTGTGTCAAGTACTTCCGATTTCTCAAATACCATTCGAGGGATGAAATATCCAGCGATGTCATAGCCCATCATTCCGTATTTTGGATAGGTGTTCAACAGGTTTTGATCGTAAGTTTGATTGAACAAGATCTGAAAATCGCGAACATTTTTTTGCTGTACATCAGCATAAAAATTTGAATAAATGATGGTATTCAATTCGAAGAGGTATTTCTGGTAGCTCTTGTTGGTAGCCATCCAATCGGGATAACCAACCAAAGTCATTTGAATACTGGGATTGGCTTTGTGAAATGCACCCAACCTAGTCAATAAGTTGTTGGTTTCCTGCATGTTCATTGGCGTTGGCATGATTTGGTTCAGCTTTGTGTCCGAAAGCGCTTTCGTCAGCAATTCCAGATTTTCATCATCGGGCACATCTAAAAATGGGATGCCCAACCGTTGGAACTTTGCCTTGACTTTGGGTATGAGCTGTGCCCTCACATCGGAGTCGTCCACATTGGATTTCAGAAAGATGATGTTGCTGCCTCTAGTTCGTTGAGATGCATAATCAGCCAGACGATCGAACATATAGGTATGCGGTGTGATGGTTTGAAACAAGTACGGATTGTTATCCATTTCTGAAACTCTGGAACTGAAAGGAAGAATCAGGTAGTGCCTGTTCTTTTTGGCCCAATCGGATAACAATGAAATTTGTTCCGGACTTACGCCACCGATGCAATAATCGGTTTCATCCAACTTGCCACTCTCCAAGAGTTTGGTGACAGTTTCTGCATCGTGTCCGCTTTCAAGGGCTTGCACTTCGAAGGATAATCCCATGCTTTTAAGACTGTCCACGGCTAGAAGCAAACCTTCGTAAAATTCTACATACCGTTCGTTGGAGCCAGGAGCGCTGTTAGGAGCAAAGGGTAAGAGAACAGTAATGCGGGGTTTGTCGGTGGAAAAATACAGCGTATTCTTGCGTTTTTCATTTCCAGATGCAGAACGGACAGCAGTATCCTTCGTTTTTACCGGTTGAACCTGATCAATCTCATCGACCGCAGTTTTGTTATCCTGAATTGGTATCAACAAAGTTTGTCCACTTTTAAGCCCATTGACAATGGTCGGATTCATGGATAGCAGCATGGCTTCGGTCACACCAAATCGTCTGCAAAGGGAATAGATGGTCTCTTTGGACTTGACTTCGTACTTATAATAGGTTTTTTCAAAAAGTTTGACCGTGGGTACATCCTTGACCTGACAGAAACTGTTCACATTGCAAGCGAACACGATCATAAACAGAAAAAGCAAACGTTTTGACATAGTCAGAAGGTTTTTGGAGTAACAAAAATACGGGAATTTTCGGTAGGAAATCGTATCTTTGATGGATTTTTCGACGAATCGGGAACAATGAAAAAAAATAGTGTCTTTCTTTTGGCTGTATGCTTGACTGCGACGATTTGTCAGGCACAGTTTTCTGCTTCAGGAGACTCAAACGGAGCTCCTTTTGCAGTGACTCCATTAACCAATACCGGGCTGGACAGAGTGTTCGTTTACAAGGACGCTACCAATGCCGTTTTGAACTATTCCACATCGACCCCCTCGGACTGGACCTGGTTTCGGTATGAACAGGATCCTGCAACGGCAACGGCCGTCGCAGCTTCAGATGTTCTAATTTCAGCAACGGAAACGGTGTTGAGTTCTGTTCAAAGTGGTTACGGTTACTTTGTACAATCAGGCTCAGGGATTAAGCATTATTGTTTCATAGTCGGCTATTTGCCTGCAACCGTCAATGACATCACGTTTACGACAGAAGGGGATGTCTGCACCAATCTGAGCTTGAAAGTCACTGCTACAGTTGACAACTTATATTATTATTCCACTTCTGCACTGCGAAAAACGTTGAGCCGTGAGTTCAGCCTCACCTGGAACAGTTTGGAATGGGATGCTGCCAGCAAAACCTACAAGACAAAGGAGATGAATTCGACCTCTACGAACCTGAGTTACAACTGGTCCGTGACAGCGCCGCTTTGCAACACCAATTTTACACTGAAGGGCGACCAGTATGCCAACTATTTCGGCAGTTCGCTCAACGTTTCCAGTGCGCTTTACAATGCTGTTGCCGTACAAACAAACGCCTTGGCTGTACCGCAGATTCACGATGGGACCAATGAGCTGGACAAAGCAACCGTAGTGGATTATCCGAGTGGATCCTCACCTTCAGGGCCTGCGCCGTTGGTCATGGATTTCTACAGTTATCCCAGTGAGGCAGCGACTTTTTACGAATGGTTCCTTTTTGACACGGAGGACGGAACAGGTACTTATAAAAGGTATAGTGATGAGAATCTGAACCATACCTTCATGCAGAGCGGCAAGTTTCTGGTGAAACTTTACGTCAGCAACAGCACCTGTAAGGATTCCGCATCGTATACCATGGTTGTTTCAGAATCAAAACTGGATTGCCCGAACTTTTTCACGCCTCGCTCCACTCCGGGTGAGAACGACGAATTCAGAGTGGCTTACCGTTCCATCGTCAAATTCAAGGGCACCATCATCAACCGTTGGGGAAACGTGCTTTTTGAATGGACAGATCCTTCACAAGGTTGGAACGGAACGTTCAAAGGCAAGGCGGTTACACCCGGTGTTTACTTTTACCTGATTGAGGCAAAGGGTTCTGACGGGATTGTCTATAAGAAAAAAGGAGATATTAACTTACTAGAATAGAAGTGTTTATGATGTATCTGAAAGGATTTCTGACGATTTCAACCCTACTTTTTTTGATGACGGGTTACCTATCTGCAGAAACAGAAGCCAATCCCAAAAAGGCAAAGAAAGTGGTGGAACAGGTGGTTGTGCAACCGGAAGTTCCAATTGCAGCGCCGGTGGTTGTGGTGGAAGAAAAGTCCCCCTTCACGGCCGTTGCTCCCGAGGTTCCTGACGAAATTGAATTCTGCGGAAATAGGATCGATTTGACACGCAACGATTTGAGAGAACGTTTTGACAGGGAGCTTATGGCCATGATCTACATGCATACCTCGTCTTTGACTTTGCTCAAACGTGCCAACCGATTTTTTCCCATAATAGAGCGGATTCTCAAGGATAGCGGCGTTCCTGACGACATCAAATACCTGGCTTGCATAGAAAGTACCTTGAGCCCCATCGCCATTTCTTCTGCCAAGGCGGTAGGAATGTGGCAGTTCATGCCAGAAACCGCCAAGCAGTTTGGTTTGGAAGTTTCGGGCGATGTCGATGAACGCTACCATGTGGAAAAGGAAACCGGAGCAGCCTGCAAATACTTGAAGGATGCCTATGCAAAATACGGAGACTGGCCATCGGCCTGTGCCTCCTACAACATTGGAACAAATCGCATTACGACAGAACTGCAGCGTCAGGGTGTCAGTACCGGATTGGATTTGTGGTTGGTGGAAGAAACCTCCCGCTATGTATTCCGCATTCTGGCCTGCAAGGAATTTCTGTCCCATCCACAAAAATATGGATATTTAATCCGAAAGGACCAACTGTATCAACCCATCGAATGCAGGGATACGCTTATTACTGGCCGGGTTCCGAATTGGATTGACTTTGCCAAACAGCAGGGCATCAACTTCTACGACTTGAAATTGGTGAATTCGTGGATTCGCAACGACAGTCTTCCCAACCTGGAGATGAAAACTTATAAAGTGGCTATTCCCTTGAAGGAGAGCCTGAATTTTGATAAAAAGAAGCTCCTAGTTCATAAAAAGGAATGGGTGATCGATCCGAATTGATTATGGAAGAACAAGAATTGGTCTGTGTGTACGGTGCCCGTGTACACAACCTTAAAAATATTGACGTACAGATACCGAGGGATTCGCTGGTGGTCATCACCGGTTTGAGCGGCAGCGGTAAATCTTCGTTGGCCTTCGACACCATCTTTGCCGAAGGGCAGCGGCGGTACATCGAGACGTTTTCGTCTTACGCTCGAAACTTTCTGGGAGGTCTGGAGCGTCCGGATGTGGATAAGATCACCGGTCTGAGTCCAGTCATTTCCATCGAACAGAAAACGACGAACAAGAACCCGCGTTCCACCGTTGGTACCAGTACCGAAATCTACGATTACCTGCGTTTGCTCTACGCCAGGGCAGGGGAAGCGTATTCGTATGTGACCGGTGAGAGAATGGTCAAGTATACGGAAGATAAGATTTTGGAATTGATACTGAACGACTACGAAGACCAGCGCATTTACTTGCTTGCACCCGTCGTTCGCACCCGTAAGGGTCACTATAAAGAACTCTTTGAGAACTTACGCAGAAAGGGTTACCTGAATGTCCGAGTTGATGGGGAACTCCGCGAGATCACCCACGGAATGAAGCTGGACCGCTACAAAAACCACGATGTGGAAGTGGTCATCGACAAGCTGCACATTACCGAAAAAGAGTTGAAACGCATCAAGCAAAGCCTGCAGATTGCAATGCGTCAGGGCGATGGCATCGTTATGGTGCTGAATAAGGACGGCAACGACTTGAGGCATTTCAGCCGACGGCTGATGTGTCCCACCAGTGGCATTTCTTACAACGAACCAGCTCCGAACAACTTTTCATTCAACTCCCCGCAGGGCATGTGTCCGCGTTGCAAAGGCATAGGCACCGTCAATCTAGTGGATATTGATCTCATCATTCCGGATCGGGAGCAAAACATACACAGCGGGGGCATCATTCCACTCGGCAAATACAGGGATTCCCTGCTTTTCTGGCAGATTGAAGCACTCGGCACCAAATGGGGATTCACTTTAAAAACACCCATCAAAGACATTCCGGACGAAGCCATCGATGAAATCCTGAACGGTACGGAAGAAAGCCTTCACATACACAACCGCTCGCTTGGCAATTCCAATTACTACGTTGATTTCGACGGGGTCATCAAGTTCATTACCATGCAGCAAGACGAAGAATCGTCCTCCGAAGCTCAGAAGTGGGCTCAACAGTTCATTCGGACTGGCAATTGTCCCGAATGTGGAGGTCAACGGCTCAACAAAGAAGCCTTGCATTTCAGGATGCACGATAAGAACATTGCTGAACTTTCCAAGATGGACATCTCCGAACTGGCTGATTTCCTGGATTCTATAGACGAGCATTTGTCGGAGAAACAGCGGCTCATCGCCGTTGAGATTCTCAAGGAAATCCGTTCCCGACTCAGTTTTCTGCTGAACGTCGGCTTGGATTACCTTTCGTTGAATCGGGCTTCCGCATCGCTTTCTGGTGGAGAAAACCAACGCATTCGGCTTGCCACGCAAATCGGATCGCAATTGGTGAACGTCCTATATATTTTGGATGAACCCAGCATCGGACTCCATCAACGCGACAACAACCGCTTGATCAGTTCATTGAAAACCCTTCGCGACAGCGGAAATTCCGTCATAGTAGTGGAACACGACAAGGACATGATGATGGCCTCCGATTACATTGTGGATTTGGGTCCAAGAGCTGGAAGACACGGTGGCGAGGTTGTTTTTTCAGGAACTCCGGCAGAAATGATGCAGGCAGACACCCTGACCTCCAGATACTTGAACGGCCATCAGAAAATTGAAGTACCGTTACAAAGACGCAAGGGCAATGGTAAAAAGATCGTTCTTAAAGGTTGTACCGGCAACAACCTCAAAAAAGTGGATGTGGAATTTCCGTTGGGCAAACTGATCCTGGTGACAGGCGTTTCTGGCAGCGGTAAATCAACCCTCATCAACGATACACTGCAACCCATTCTGAGTCAGTACTATTACCGTTCTCTCCAAGAAGCATTGCCCTATGAATCCATTGAAGGCATTGACCTGATCGACAAGATTGTCAGTGTGGACCAATCGCCGCTGGGACGCAGTCCGCGTTCGAATCCGGCCACCTATACCAGCGTTTACTCCGATATCCGCAACTTGTTTGTCAACATGCCAGAGGCGAAAATTCGCGGTTACAAGCCGGGGCGCTTTTCGTTCAATGTGGTGGGCGGTCGATGCGAAACCTGTCGTGGAAACGGTTACAAGACCATCGAGATGAAATTCCTGCCCGACGTGCTGGTGCCTTGCGAGGACTGTCAGGGCAAACGGTTCAACCGAGAAACGCTGGAAGTTCGATTTAAGGGCAAATCGATTGCCGATGTGCTGGACATGACCATCAACGTAGCGGTTGAATTCTTTGAGAACCAGCCACAGATACTGCACAAGATCAAGACGATGCAGGATGTAGGCCTTGGTTATATCCGCTTGGGACAGCCTTCGACCACGCTTTCGGGCGGTGAGAACCAACGTGTGAAATTGGCTAAGGAACTGGCAAAGCGGGACACGGGCAAGACGCTTTACGTATTGGACGAACCCACCACCGGCTTGCATTTCGACGATATTCGGGTGTTGATGGGCGTTTTGAACCGTCTGTGCGACAAAGGCAACACCATCATCGTGATCGAACACAACCTGGATGTGATCAAGATGGCCGACCACGTTATCGACATCGGTCCAGAAGGCGGTCGAGGCGGCGGCAAGATTCTTTTCACGGGTACGCCCGAAGACTTGGTGAAATGCAAGGAAAGTTTCACCGGATTGTATTTAAAACACGAACTGAACGCATAATGGCGAATCCCATAGCATATCTGCAGGTCGAGGGACTGACCAAATCGTTTGGCGACCTGCTGCTTTACAAAAATCTGTCGTTCGGCATTGCGGAAGGACAACGTGTGGCATTGATCGCCAAAAACGGTACTGGAAAAACCACTTTGCTGAACATATTGGCCGGATTGGAAGACTACGAAGCCGGTGCAGTGGTATTCAGACGCGACCTCAGGGTGAGCTATCTGCAACAGGAGCCGGGCTTTTCAGGCGATTTGACGGTACTGGAAGCCTGTTTTCAATCGGACAACATCATTATCCGTACCATAGCTGGTTACGAAGCGTTTATGATCCGTGAAGATCAGCACCATCCACATCCGGAAGGGGAAAAATTGGAAGATCACTTGCACATGATGGATTACCACAAAGCGTGGGATTATGAAGTGCGGGTGAAACAAATTCTTTCACAACTGAAAATCAAGGACTTTGAGCAACCCATCGCACATCTGTCCGGTGGACAGGTCAAAAGGGTAGCCTTGGCAAATGCGTTGATCACGGAGCCGGATTTGCTCATTTTGGATGAACCAACCAACCATTTGGACTTGGAAATGATCGAATGGCTGGAATCTTACCTGATCAAATCTGGCATCAGCTTGCTGATGGTGACCCACGACCGGTATTTTCTGGACAGGGTTTGCAACATGATCCTTGAAATCGATCATGGGCAAATATTCAGCTATTCAGGCAATTATACCTATTATTTGGAAAAGCATCAGGAACGCATCGAAGTGTTCAATGCCGAATTGGATCGAGCCAACAACCTGTTTCGCAAGGAGTTGGATTGGATGCGACGCATGCCACAAGCGCGTGCTACCAAAGCCAAGGCTCGTCAGGATGCTTTTTACGATTTGGAAGATAAGGTCAGCGTGAGGCGGGTGGATGATGCCGTAAGTTTGAACGTCAAGGCTTCCTACCTGGGTTCCAAGATTTTTGAGGCCAAATACATCTCCAAAGCATTCGGTGATACGGTTTTGCTGAAAGATTTCTACTACAATTTCGCTCGATTCGAAAAAGTGGGCATTGTGGGTAAGAATGGTACGGGTAAAACCACCTTTTTACGCATGCTGATGGGTCAGGAACAACCGGACAGCGGTTCGTTCGACATCGGTGAAACCGTCCAGTTCGCCTACTACAGCCAGGATGGGTTGAAGTTCAACGAACAAATGAAAGTTATTGACGTGGTTCGGGAAATTGCGGATGAAATTAGTCTGGGAGACGGTAAAAAGCTTTCGGCCTCCCAATTCTTGCAGCATTTCTTGTTTACGCCCGAATCACAACATAATTTTGTTTTCAAGCTATCCGGCGGTGAGAAACGCAGGTTGCATTTGTGTACCGTTCTGATGCGGAATCCAAATTTCTTGGTGCTTGATGAGCCAACCAACGACCTGGATATCATGACAATGAACATTTTGGAGGATTACCTTCAAAATTTCAAGGGCTGTGTGTTGGTGGTTTCGCACGACCGGTATTTCATGGACAAGATCGTGGACCACTTATTGGTTTTCGAAGGTCAGGGCAAAGTCAAGGATTTTCCGGGCAACTACACGCAATACCGTGACTGGCGGGAACAATTGGATGATGCGGAAAAACAGAAAAAAAAGACGCTCAAACCCATTGCAGAAACCGTTGTTGTGAAAGAACGTCCCCGCAAGCTTTCGTACAAGGAACAAAAGGAATACGAAGCTCTGGAACAGGAGATTGAAGCCCTTGAAACGGAGAAAGCTCAAGTTGAGGCATCCCTTAGTTCTGGCAACCATTCCGGGCCTGAAATCGAAAAACTTTCCGTCCGTTTTTCCGAATTGGATCGAATAATTGACGAAAAGACTCAACGATGGATGGAATTGAGCGAGTTGGCCGATTGAATTTGAAGAAATTTTATTTATTTTGCTCACCTTAACTACGCAATCATGAGAAGTTTTGCCTCCGATAATAATTCCGGTGTCCATCCCAAGGTTTTGGAAGCCCTTCAACAAGCCAACAACGGCCATGCCATCGGGTATGGGGACGATCCATGGACGGAAGAAGCACTTCTACTTTTTAAACAAACATTTGGACCAGAAACCGAATCGTTCGTGGTATTAAACGGAACCGGAGCCAATATTGCCGCTTTGCAACTAACGACCAGGTCTTTCAACTCAATTATTTCCTCCGATACCGCCCATATTTTAGTGGATGAATGCGGTGCGCCCGTAAAAAGTACCGGTTGCCCCATCTTTTCCATTCCGACACCAGACGGCAAACTGACTCCGGCAATGATCCGTCAAAAACTCCATGGATTCGGTGATCAGCACCATTCCCAGCCTGGCGTGGTCTATATTTCCCAGTGTACGGAACTGGGTACTGTTTATACCCCCGAAGAAATTCGTGAAATAACCGCTTTAGCCCATCAATACGGACTTTACGTGCACATGGACGGTGCCAGGATTGCCAATGCAGCCGCTGCTTTGAAGGTTTCCCTTAGGGCTCTGACTACCGATTGTGGTGTGGACATTCTAAGCTTCGGTGGTACTAAAAACGGGCTGATGATGGGGGAGAGCCTTGTCATTTTAAACAAGGAGCTTTGCAAAAATGCCCATTTCATTCGAAAACAATCGGCTCAGCTGGCATCCAAGATGCGCTACCTGTCCGTTCAATTCAGCACATACCTGCAAAACGATTTCTGGTTGACAAATGCCGCTCATGCCAATGAAATGGCCAAATTGTTGTATCATGAACTCAGCAAATACCCGGAAGTCAGGTTCACTCAGAAACCTGAAACAAATGCCCTCTTCCTGACCTTGCCAAGACCCGTCATTGACGAACTTCTCAAGCAATGGTTCTTCTATTTTTGGAACGAAGCCAACAACGAGATTCGTCTGGTTTGTTCCTTTGATACCACGAAAGAAGATGTTTCAGCATTTTTAACCGATTTAGATAATGCTTTTATAAACTATTCATTATGAAAAAATTACTGCTATTTATCTATTGTTTAGGTTTAAGCTTGGTTGTCTCAGCAAAGGGTGAAACACCCCTTATTTCAGGGACCATCAAAGGCTTTGGAAACGACACTGTTTTTATACGGTACATCGAACTGACCAACCCCACGTTGAAAAGGGTTGATACCGTTTTTGCAGTCAAGGATCGATTCAGCTATTCCAAAAAGTTGGCTGCAGCTACGGAATTCACCCTCTATACGAACCACAGTTTTTTGAAGCGATTCAACGGCCGGATGTACCTGCCTGAAACACGCATGATCAAACTTATTCTGAAACCAGGTGGTTCAGTGACATTAAACGGTGTGCTGGACAAAACCGTACTCACCTATACTGCAAAGGGCGACGTTTTTAATGAAACCTTTGCCAGTCGCAGAACCAATAGTCTGAAAATCAAGGCCGATCTCGTACGAAAGGAATTGCAAATCGACTCCATGGCCTACAGCGGTGTCGATGAGAAAATCGTGGACAAGCTTGATGCCGAACTCCAAATTGAACGGATAAAATCGCAACAAACTGATTTGGAATACATTAGAACGAATCCAACACAAGATTTATCAGCCTATTATCTGAACGCCATGCCCATGGATACCTTCCTCGTTTATGTAAAAACGCTGGATCCTAAAGTTCGTACAGGCATTTTGGCCAAAGGTCTGGACATTCAGCAAGAGCAGATGCAAAAGTTCAAAGCGATTGAGGAAGCTCAGAAAAGAGTCAGTGTTGGCAGCATCGCACCCGATTTCGAATTGAATTCCATCAACGGAAACAAAGTGAAACTCTCTGATTTAAAGGGTAAATTCATTGTGATCGACTTCTGGGGTGCCTGGTGCTTCTGGTGCATGAAAGGTGTGCCACAAATGAAAGAATATTACGCCAAATACAAGGATAAAGTGGAATTCATCGGCGTGGATGTGCGTGATACAGAAGCGGTTTGGAAATCAACGGTTGCTAAGAACGAGATGAACTGGGTGCATGTGATGAACCTTACAACTGTTGACGTTCCTGTTCTGTATGGTGTTTCAGGCTATCCTACCAAGTTTATTTTGGATCCCGAAATGCACATCGTTGCCCGCATTATTGGAGAAAGCCCTGAATTTTACAAAAAACTGGACGAATTGTTCAAATAAGAATTCGTATGAAGAACTGCCATGCTTTCCTATTGATTTCATTTATCTTAGCATGGTATGCACCTGATACCAAAGCTGATACCGTACTATTCAACGAGATGTTCGAAACTGGCTTGCCAATTTCGGCACCTGTAACTGAAACCAATGCCACCCTGAATTCCGGTATCTGGAAAATCAAAGGTGTCTATGTCAAAGCCGATAATGGAAGCAACAGAGCGTGTATGAATGCAGCTGGTGCTTACTTGATTTCGCCGCTTGTCAACAAACCAACCTTGCTTACTTTCAATCACAGGGCCAGTGGCAATTACAAAGAGCTGTCGGTTGAAAAGTCACTGAACAACGGCACATCGTGGACCTTGGTAGGCAAGGTGAGTGCCGGTTCATCATCCTCTTATGGAACGGCTTCCATGTCGGTCAACGAGCCTGGTTCAAAAAATGTGCTGATTCGTTTTACTTGCGCCTCAGCCACCATTTATGTGGACAATGTCAACCTTTCCGTTTCGGAAATGGGGGATGAACCGACCACGCCTTCTGGCCTAACAGCCAGCAATATAACCGGAACATCGCTGAAGATAGGCTTTCAAAAAGGAAACGGAACGGGTCGATTGCTGGTCTGTTCAAAAGGCAGCGCAGTAACTTGGATGCCTTCTGACGGAACTGCCTACCTTGGTTTCCCTAAAGTATTGGAACCGAACGTGACAGCATATTGTTCGGACAATTCAGACAGCATAATCGTTTCCGGCTTGCAACCTGGTGCAACCTATCATTTTGCCGCTTACGAATACAATGGAACGGATACTGGCCGAAATTACTTGACCTCCAATCCGGGCAGGCTGGAGCAAAAGATGCTGGAAGTCCCTGGCATCAGTACGAGCGTCGCCTCCATAGGGTTCGGTCCCATTTTGATCAATACCACTACAACTAGAAGCTTCTACCTGACAGCCAGTTATTTGCAACCTTTATCGGATTCAATTACGGTGACATGTTCCAATCCCTTCCGCATATCCAAAAACCTGATGGAAGGCTATTCACAAGCCTTGAAACTGGGTTACTCGGGTTCCAAACTCGATTCAACAACACTTTATGTGCAGTTTCTGCCCACAACGATTTCGTCCAATTTGGCAAGCTTGATTTTAAGTGGTGGAGGCGCAAATGCACAGATTTCTTTGACCGGTACAGGATCCTTATCTACCGCAAAAACGTATTTTATTGCACCAACAGGAAATGATGCTGGGGATGGCAGCTTTGAATCCCCTTGGTTCAATCTGCAAAAAGCGGTGGATGCAGCGGTAGCAGGCGATTCCATTGTTTGTCGCGGTGGCATTTATTATCCGACCATGATGAAATCTGGCGGTGAAACGACCGTTCGACTTGCCACATCCGGTATGGCAGCCAAACGCATTTCCATCGTTGCTTACTCGGGTGAATTTCCGATATTCAACTTCAAACACCAACCCAAAAAGCTTGGTATCAGAGGAATGACCATTACTGGTAGCTATTGGTACATTCGCGGATTGCACATAACGGAAGCTGGGGACAATGCCATCAAAGTGGAAGGAAATCACAACCTGATCGAAAAATGTACGTTCAGTTACAACGACGACACCGGCGTTCAATTGGGTTTCGGACATGACTTTTCGGTAGCCGGATTTGGATCGAACAACGATGGCAGCCATTGTGCTTACAACGACATTGTGGATTGTGACTCCTATTTGAACTGCGATGCCGACAATTTTGGTAGTGACGCGGATGGTTTTGCCTGTAAGATGCACAATGGTTTGATGAACCGTTTCATTCGTTGTCGCGCTTGGGACAATGCGGACGATGCCTGGGACTTGTATGAAACTGATTATCCGGTGTACATCATCGAATGCTGGGCTTGGGGTTCAGGACGTGCCGAAAACTTCACTTGGGTAGACAATGCTGGCTCCTTCCAAGGCAACGGCAATGGAGTCAAACTGGGTGGAAACGGCACTGGTGGCTCTTCCAGGGGCAAACATGAAGTGTACAATTCCGTGGCTTTCAATTGCAATAAATCTGGCTCGGTGAAAGGTTTTGACCAGAATTCACATACGGACGGCGTGAAATTGGTGAACTGCCTGGCTTTTGGCTGCGGCTATGATTTCATGTTTGAGAAGAACAGCAACGATTGCGAATACTACAACAACGTTTGCTTCGGTAACATTGAAATTGCTGCCGGTAGTTTAAACAGCAACAACGCCATGCTTTCCACCACGACGGAAGCTTGGAGCAATACGGTCGGCGGTTTTACTTTCAACGATTACATCAGTTTGACGGAGGCCGATGCCAAGGCTCCCAGAGGTGCCGACGGCAGCATGCCTACACGTTTTGCTCGGCTTAAAAGCGGTAGCGTATTGATTGACAAGGGATTGTACAAGGCGACTCCATTTACGACGGAGTTTCCGTTTGTAAAGCAAACCACCTATGGTGCTGCCCCCGATTTGGGACCGTATGAATTGCAGGAAGGTTCGGTAACCGGTGTTCAATTGTTGATGAACAAAAATGCAGGTTTCGACCTAAAGGTTTTAAATCGAGATGGCCTGAATGCGAAATTCAGTACCGGCTTTGCAGGGGTGGCAAAAGTGACCATTTTTTCGTTGGGTGGAAACCCAATTACAGTCGCCTGGAGCGGAAAAGTAGAGGCAGGAGCCGAATACGAACTGCCCCTGCCTGTCAACCAGCTCCAAGCTGGCATGTACCTTTGCCAATTGAAATGCGGTTCTCTGTCGAAAACCTGCAAATTACTGGTTGTTAGATGATTTGCTGAAACTAAGGCGAATGTTACCTCCCGGACAGGATATCCTGACCGGAATTCCACCACCATTGATCTGACCAGAAACATGATCGGGCGTGGAAGTACCTTGAAAATTGTTCAAGTTAGTATCAATGTTGCTACCAGAAAGTTCCAGGTTCATGCCAACTTCAGGAAGTTCGCAATTGATCGATCCGCCATTGGTTTCCAGAAACAGCTTTTGAGAAAGGTTTTTCAACTGTGCATGAACATTTCCACCACTGGTACGGGCTGAAACGGAGCCATCCATGTTTTCCAAACGGATGTTGCCGCCTGAAGTTGAAACTTCGGCTAGTCCTTTGTGATTTTCCAAACTGATGTTGCCGCCACTGGTTTCAGCTTTCAAGTCTCCGTCGATATTTTCACCGACGATGTTCCCCCCCGACGTAGATACATTCGTTTTACCTGTGAGTTTCTCCATACTAATGTTGCCACCGGAAGTATGGGCAATCGAATTTCCTTTGATTTTCTCCATGCTGATGTTTCCACCGCTAGTGTTCATCTCCTGAAGACCTTCAAGATTCGCAAGTTCTAGATTGCCGCCACTGGTTGATATGCTGCATGCCGTTTTTTCGGGGGTTTCCACGATAAAGCCTACACTCATGTTTTTTCGGAATATTTCCTTGATCTGAATGGAAAGTTCTGGTCCTTCTTTGGTGATGACGAAAGAGGCATATTTCTTGAGTTCGTCCAACGTCATTTCAACAACATCACCATTGCTTTTAGTAACGACAAAGGCAACTTTCACCCGATTTCCACCATAACCCTTCACCTCGATGTTGCCACCAACAGTGCCCAGACTCAGATGAATGCCTACAGGTGACTCATATTCCTGAATAAAGGAGAATTTTTCTTTGGTGATCTTGAATTCACCCGGTTTTTCGACAACAACCCGACCTATGCAGGAATAAATCGAAAGAGATAGGAGCAGGAGCAATACAATTGGTGTTTTCATAGCTGCTGAATTTTTGATTAATAATATGTTAGACGAATCGGAATGCGAAGTGTTACATTTTTTTTCAATAAAAATGAGAAGTCACTCAAAACAGGCCTTTTGATGCCATGGTGTACATAATTGGAGAAACCGACACCTTCTTTTGGTAGAATGAATTTGTAATCCAGTTTACCATTTTTGTTTTCGTCGTCCAATAAGGCTATGCCATACGAGCCAGGCGGAATGCTGTCCAGTCGGACCACCAAATTGCCGTTTAGAACGTTTGTCTTGCTGAGAAGTCGTTCAAAGGCAGGCTTTTCTGATTTGAAGTTTGTTTCACTTACAAAGAATGCCAATCGAATCAAACCGTCCTTGTTTCGGATGCCTGACAATTCGACGATCAGCGTTTGCGAAAATGAGCTGAGCGACAGCAAAAAGAAAATTGCAAAAAGGAAGCGGTGTTTCATGGTATCCGTTTTAATGAAACCAATCGATAAACACAAAGATAGGATGGTTTAACTCAAATTGTACTCGAATATTGAATTCAATAAAGTGTCTTCCTCAAACCATTCGCTTCGCAATAATCCGCTATGATGGTGAGAATCTGCACCCCGAATTGTTGTACTTTCTTATCGCCAAGACCTTTGATTTGCTTGAGCTCACTAAGGCTTTGGGGCATGGTACGCACAAGTTCCAGCATTGACTTCTGAGGTAGAACCAAATAAACCGGATGTTTCATTTCGGCCGCTTTCTGATTGCGCCATTGCTTCAATAGGATGAAAAGATCCGGATGCAGTATTTCGGTGGAGCATGCTTCCTCGATGGTTTGGATGGACTTGGGTGCTTTTTTGCTGGCTTTGGGTGCCAAGGCCTTGTCAATGCCGGCTCTGGCCTTGACATCCAGAAAAGCGGATACCCCAAATCCCTCTTTGACCGCATTCAGGCAGGTCAGTTTGAACCGAAGTTCATCGTCCAGCTTTTCGGCCGCATCGAGGATGCTTTTTCGAACCGCTTTGTTGTCGCATTCAAGTACGAAACGATCAAAGAATTCCTTTGAAATGGACTGAACTTTTTCTGAAAAGTAAACGCAGCCTTTCATCAAGCGATCTTGCAACTCCAAATTGGAAAGCGTGTCTGAATTCAAAACCAACAGCCTGTCAATCTGATTGATGAAACTCCGAGCTACATCCATGACTTCCTCACGAAGCCTATCGGTAACCTCCCTGCATACCCGATGCGGGTTGCCCTGAAGAATCGACTCGTTTTCACGGACCAGCTTGGTACAATAATCCAGCCGCTGCCGTATGGGTACGAAATCGATCAGTTCGTGCAACAATTCACGTTCAAAGGCATATCTGGCTTTCTGCAAATCGTTTTCGTTGGGCTGGTTCGATTCGACAACTTCCAGAAAATGCTGGATGTTGTTGTCTGTCTTTAAACGACGGGCATCAATGGGCGTTCTCAGAACCATGCCTTCCAGATTCCGGCAGCGGCTGAGCGCCACATAAACCTGCCCGTGGGCAAAGGCTGAATTGGCATCGATGATGGCTTTTTCGAACGTCAGGCCCTGACTTTTGTGGATGGTGATGGCCCAAGCAAGCTTCAAAGGCATCTGTTTGAATGTTCCAATCAGGTTTTCCCGAATTTCTTCCGTTTCAGGGTCGATGGTGTAGGTGTAATTATGCCATTCCACGGCTTCGGTGATAATTTCCTCTCCACCTGGACAAGTCACCGTGATCAAATCGCCCTCGATGTTGGTGATGGTTCCGATTTTTCCGTTGTAAAAACGTTTTTCACGGCTTACGTCGTTGCGCGCAAACATGACTTGAGCACCTGTTTTGAGCATCAATCTGGCGTCGGTGGGGAAGGAGTACTCCGGAAAAACGCCGGTCACTTCTGCCCTGAATTCGGACATTGGAGCATTAAGCGCTTGAAGCTTCACGTCATTGATTCGGTTTGACTGCACGTTATGAGTTGTCAATGTAATGTAGCCTTCGTCCGGGTCCGGTTCAAAATCGGGCATACATCGACTGTTGAGCAATTCGATTCCTGCCTTGTCCAGTTTGTTTTCACGTATTTGATTGAGCAAATGAATGAATCGTGCATCACTTTGTCGGAAAATATGTTGCAGTTCGATGGTGACAAAATTGGTTTTGGCCAATGCCTGACTACTAAAAAAGAAGGGTGTTTCGTAGTGCTCTTTCAGCAGAACCCATTCCTCATCCTTGACCACGGGTGCCAGTTGCTGCAAATCACCGATCATCAGCAATTGAACGCCTCCAAAAGGCTTGTAACGGTGCTTGTACCGCCTCAGCACCCTGTCAATGGCATCCAGCAAATCCGCCCTGACCATGCTTATTTCATCTATGACAAGCAAATCCAGACTGCGAATGATGTTGATTTTGTCTCGGCTGAACTTGTTCATGTCAATGGTCCGTGCACTCCCGGATTCCACCGATTGCTGCGACAAGATTTGCGGTCCGAAAGGCAGTTGAAAGAACGAATGGATGGTCACTCCACCGGCATTGATGGCAGCCACCCCTGTAGGCGCAGTCACCACCATCCGCTTGGGTGACAACTCCCGCAAACGCTTCAGAAAAGTCGTCTTTCCAGTGCCTGCTTTCCCGGTCAGGAACAAGTTTGCGCCCGTATATTGGATGAAATCGTGCGCCAACCGGAGTTGCCCAACTTCTGAGAAGTCGCTGGTGTTTACCATTGATCTGTATTTAATATTACTTTAATATGAACACAAAGTTAATCATTAAATTGGATTCCACAATACAAAACTACGGAATGCTCAAGAATTATTTTCATCAATGGCCAATAAAAATGCATTTTTCCTTTTCGCATAGCCGATTTTTTGGTAGTTTTGAATGCATTTTTAAATCCGGAACCATGAAATTTTTAGGAATCATCCCAGCCCGATACGCTTCCACACGTTTTCCAGGAAAACCACTGGCAGATATTGGCGGGAAAATGATGATACAGCGTGTATACGAACAGGTGAAATCCTGCCTGGACGATGTCTGGGTGGCTACGGACGATGAGCGGATAGCAGAAGCCGTGAGAGGCTTCGGTGGACAGGTCGTCATGACATCCGATCAGCACCGAAGCGGCACGGACCGATGCCTGGAAGCAGTGCAACGAATAAACGGTGACTATGAGGTCATCATCAACATTCAAGGGGATGAACCCTTTATCCAACCTGCTCAGATTGAGGCGCTCAAGAATTGTTTCTTACAAGATGAATCAACCGAGTTGGCCACTTTAATAAAGCCTTTTACGGTGAAAGACGGCCTCGAAGCCTTACAAAATCCGAATTCGCCCAAAGTCGTTTTGAATCTCAAAGGGGAGGCCCTGTATTTCAGCCGTTCCGTCATCCCGTACCTTCGAGGGGTGGAACCAGAACGTTGGCTTCAGCAAGGATCCTTTTACAAACACATCGGCATTTATGCCTACAAGGTCAAAACACTGGCTGAAATCGCCGCGCTGCCTCAATCACCGATGGAACTGGCTGAATCGTTGGAACAGCTTCGTTGGCTCGAAAACGGCTATAAAATCAAGACAGCCGTCACGGATATTGAGAACCTGGCCGTTGACACACCGGAGGATCTCGAACGAATCAGGCAATATCTGAATGAAAAAACCGTTTGATTTCTTAAGATAGCTACCATGACCCACCGCAATGCCTCCATAATGCCTTTGCCCCGAATTTTCGACGACAGGGGCAATCTGTCTTTTATCGAGGCACAACGCCACGTTCCTTTCAAGATCGCCCGTATTTACTGGATTTATGACGTACCGGGCGGTGAAAAGCGGGGAGGGCATGCCTTCCGAAATGGCGATGAATTTCTAATTGCGCTATCTGGCAGTTTTGATGTGGAAGTGGACAATGGAAACGAAACAAAACGTTATCCACTGAACCGATCCTACATGGGTTTGTACATCCCGGCCCGCAACTGGCGGACGCTGGATAATTTCTCCACCAACTCACTGTGTCTGGTTCTTGCCTCAACTCCTTATGAGGAAGCAGATTACCTTTACGAACACAAGGAATGGAAGCAACTTGTCTCAAACGGGGAGGAATCTCTGAAGGCACCATCAACGCTCGAAATTCCCATCGCTCCAACTATTAAAAAACGACCAACCGTCGATGATTGCCTCTTGATGGCACTTCCCAAAGTCAAGGACAGAGCAGGCAACTTAACGTCGGTGCATTCCGATTTGGAAATACCCTTTGATATCAACCGCGTTTTTTACATCTACGACGTACCAGGTGGAGAAGACCGCGGTGCCCACGCACACAAGGTTTGCCACCAATTCATCGTCTCTGCCTCAGGTGCTTTTGAAGTGGAGCTCAGAGATGGGGTAAACATACGTAAAGTACTGCTGAACAGACCCTATAACGGCCTGTACGTTCCACCCGGCATTTGGGCGCAGGAACAAGGATTTTCTTCTGGCACCGTATGCCTGGTCTTTGCTTCCGAGAATTTCGAAGAAAGCGACTACATCCGTGATTTTTCAGCCTATCAAACTTACATCCATGAGAATCGTTGAAACCAATCCACTCGAATTTGACGGCTTGTTTGCCCGGACAAATCCCTGTTTCAACACGGCAGCATTTGCCGAATTGAACAAAAGCCGTTGTGACGAAGTCTTTTATTTGCTTTTTATGGACAAAAAAGTACGCTTGGGCCTTGTCATCGCTCGAAAGGGAGATGGTTGGTTCAGCCCATTCTCGGCACCTTTCGGTGGTTTTGTCACGAAAACCCACCAGCCTACCTTGGAACATGTCGAAGAAGCGATAGAAGCGCTAAAAACCTTTCTTACAGACAAAAACGCATCTGTTTTCCACCTGACATTGCCTCCCTTGTTTTACAATCCGACCCTGATTACCAAGGTTCAGCATTTCTGCGTTGCCAAAGGTTTTGTGGTAACAGACTGGGATTTAAACTATTACTTTCCTACTGAATACTTCGATCAGAATTACGTCCATCAGCACATGAGCCGGAATGCAAGACGTAATTATTTGTCTTCCTGCGAGAACGATTTGAAATTTGAAGTTCTGAAGGGAGAAAAAGGCATTCGGAAAGCCTACGCCGTCATTCGCGAAAACCGGAGCTTAAAGGGTTATTACTTAAGCATGACGGAAGAAAACATGTTGAAAACCTCCCGATTGATTCCCACAGATTCGTTTGTGGTTTCCTCTGACGATCAGGATATTGCCTCCGCCATCGTTTATCATACGGCACCAGGAATCGTTCAAGTGATCTATTGGGGCGACTTGGCCGAATCGAAAGACCTCAAGGCCATGCATTTCCTGGCCTATCGTATTTTTGGACATTATCGAAACATCGGCATACCCACCATTGATGTTGGCCCAGCCATGATCGACAACAAACCCAATTACGGCTTATGCGAATTCAAGGAATCCATCGGATGTAGCATTCAGCCAAAATTGACTTTGGAATGGAGACTCATATAACCATTAAATCTTGACCATGGCATTTTTTAAATCAATCTGCGCAAGAACGCGAATTTGGCGTTTTCGGATGCTTTCAGGCAATGACCATCAAATTGAAGGCATGCCAGTCATCCATCAGCCCCTGCTGATACAAGGCAAAGGCATTGTCCGTGTTGGTCGGAACGTGCAACTGGGTTATGAGCTGTCAGCGGACTTCTGGAGCGGATATGCATATATGGATCTTCGTGGCGAAGGAGCGCTGATTGAAATCGGTGATGACGTGATGCTCAACAACAGTGCCTCCCTGACCGCCGATGGAGCAAGCATCCGGATAGGACCTAAAACTGTGGCCGGAATCCATTTGTCCATTGAAACAGGTGACGGGCACTCCTTGCATCCAGACAAACGCCACAGTGGCGACTTTCCACGTCTAGCGGTTGTCATCGGTGAGAATGTTTTTCTCGGAGATCGGGTAACCATATTGAAAGGTGTGACCATCGGCGAGAATGCCGTCATCGGATCCAATTCCGTCGTTACAAGGGACATTCCAGCCAACGTAGTTGCTGCAGGAAACCCGTGTAGGGTCTTACACCCTTTGAAATAGAAATCCATGGAACAGGAATCAACCACTTCCTACAAACAAATAGCCAAATCAACCGGAATATTCGGTGGTTCGCAACTGCTGACCATCCTATCCGGTCTAGTGCGCACCAAGGTGCTGGCTTTGTTGTTGGACACTACAGGGGTTGGTTTGGCAGGCATGTTCCAGTCCATTATCGATCTGATTCGTTCCATCACCAGTCTGGGACTTAGTTTCAGCTCCGTCAAGGAAATTGCCGAAGCGAAGCAGACTGACGATCCAAAGCGAATAAGCAGCGCAGTGACCATGCTGAAACGCTGGCTGTGGTGGACAGGCATCGCCGGCATGATCCTGACCATCGCATTTGCTCCCTTAATCAGCACGTTTACGTTTGGTGACAAAAGCCAAACTTTTTCCATTTGCATGTTGGCTTTCTGTGTGCTCGCCGGAACGCTTTCTTCAGGACAATTGGCTTTGCTGCAAGGCATGCGTCGGATTGGATACATGGCAAAAGCTTCGGCATTTGGTGCTGTTGCCGGCCTGATAGTCAGTTTGGCGCTCTATTATTGGTTGGGAATTAAAGGTATTGTGCCCTCGTTGGTTGCCATTTCCGTTCTTAGTCTCCTCATTACCTGGTGGTTTTCCAAAAAAATCCCGGTCGAAAAGGTTGTCCAGTCGTATCATGAAACGCTGAAAAAAGGAGGCGACATGGTCAAGCTCGGGCTCTTCACCGTGGGATCCGGCCTGATCGCAACCCTAACCATGTTTCTGATTCGAAGTTTTATTCTCCAGAAAAGTGATGTGGCCACGGTCGGTTTGTTTCAGGCTTCCTGGTCCATATCCAGCCTCTATTTGGGTGCCGTACTCACCGCCATGGGGGCTGATTATTATCCACGCTTGTGCGGACTGAAAGACAATAATGATCAGATTGTGCGCTTTGTCAACCAACAGACTCGTTTCGTATTGGTTGTCTCAACGCCCATCATCGTCGGTATGATGCTGATTACCACACCAGTGATCCATCTGTTGTTTTCCTCCGAATTCACTCTGGCAGTCGATTTATTGCGTTTGCAAATCCTAGGAACGTTCCTGAAAGTTTTAGTTTGGCCATCTGGTTTTGTACTGCTTTCCAAAGGAAAAGGATTCCGCTTTCTGATGGTCGAAGCTACTTGGTTTATAGCCTACTTCTTCATCACCATGCTGCTTTGGCCGCTTATTGGCCTGAATGCAGCCGGTGTTGCCTTTGTTGGCGCTTATCTGATCTATTTGCCCTTGGTCCTGGTATTGGTCAAGCCGTTGTGTTCGTTATCGTTCGATTCGCGGAACATCGTGCTGATGATCGTTTATTTTCTGTTGGTGGTCACAGCCTTCTTATTGGTCCATTTCTTCACCGGATGGACGTTGCTTATAGGCGGTATCCTACTGTTTATCTGCTGCTTGGTTCTTTCCGGTTTTGAATTCAACCAATTCCTACCAACCAGTGAATGGATTCCAAAATTGAAAAAACTACTCAGGGGATGACTAAAAATACACCTTTGGTTTCTGTCTTGGTAGTCACCTACAACCAAGAAGCCTACATTGAGCAGACGCTGGAAAGCCTATTGATGCAGGATTGTCCGTTCCCATACGAGATTTTGATTGGTGAGGACTGCTCTACGGATGGGACGCGTGAAATTTGTCAAACCATGGCTTCCAACTACCCCGATAAGATCCGCCTGTTTCTGAATGAAAAAAACAAAGGCTTCATCACCAATTATTTTGATGTTTTGGAACATGCGCAAGGCAAGTATCTGGCAGATTGCGGTGGTGATGATTACTGGATTCGAACCGACAAGTTAAAACGACAAGTAGAAATACTCGAAAATCACCCCGAGTACAGCATGGTGTTTGGTAACTGGCAACTGTTTCATCAAAAAAGCGGAACGTTTGAAACCGACCAATCGGGCATTCGTGAGGATTGGTATTTTCCGGAACGTATTGGAACTAAAGCCGCCGAAGACTACCTCAACAAACGGAATTTTCCAAGAATGGTGCTTTCAACCGCTCTTTTCCGGACGGATTGGACTCGGACGCTCATTCAGGAACATCCTCAACTGTTTCGTGGAAAAGGCGTGGTTTGTGAAGACCTTCCGCTCACCTTGGGCCTGCTTTGCAAGGGACCGCTCTATTTGATGAAGGAAGAAGTCATGGTTTATCGAGTACTGGAAAAGTCGGTTAGTCATGCGGATACGTTGGAGGGTAACATAAAAGGGTTTTCGTTTGATGTATTCCTTCAAACTTGGGACCTAGCCAAGGCTCTCAACCTTCAAACACAACGTCTGAAACCTTATTTGAACAGCATTCTGCCACAATTGGTTCACTACGCATTTATCGCCAACGATAAGCAATGGATGGAACTACTTCGTCGGGAATGCCTATCGCGGAATATCTCCTGGAGTTTCAAGCAGCAATTCCTATTATATTGTTCAAAGCACTCACTTTTAAACACATCCTTGCTTTGGCTTTACAACCGTAAATCGTCCAAACCATGAGGATAGCCATACTCTACATAGCCATTGGGCCGTACGCGAAGTTCTGGTTGGAGCTCCACCGTTCCTGCGAGGCCTTTTTTTTGGAAGAGGCGACCAAAAAATATTTCGTATTCACTGATTCAGGGAAAATTCAACCGAGTGAATCCATTTCGGTCATTCCAGTCACCGATCAAGGTTGGCCGCGAAACACCTTAAACCGCTTTGAATTCTTTGATTCCATATCCAACCAACTTGCAGAACTGGATTATTGTTTCTTCTTCAATGCAAACACCCTGTTTTTAAAACCAGTAAGTTCGAAAGAAGTACTTCCAGTCGCCAAACAGGGCTATCTGGTCAATCTGTCTTTTGAGGGTTTTTTAAGCAGGCCCAAGTCCTTGTGGCCCTACGACAGGAATCCTGCTTCCACGGCCTTCATGAAGCTGGAAGAAGGGGAGCGGTATTATCAGGGAGGCTTCTACGGTGGACGTACCGAAGAATTTTTGACAATGAATACCGTGTTGCTCCAAAATGCCCGTCAAGATGATGCAAACGGTGTCATCGCTCTAAACAACGACGAATCCCATTTGAACAGATACCTGGCTGACCGACATCCTCTTTGTTTATCAACCAGTTACGGTCGCCCTGAGGAATGGATCGAGCCTGAGGATCCATCCATCATTTTCCGCCGCAAAGAGGCAGTGCTGAGTTTTGTCCGCATCTTTCGGCAAAAGAAAAAACCGTTCATCTACCTGCTCAGACAACTTCATGCCAAACTAAAAAGGAATTATTGAATGTTCGTAGTCAAAATTTCATCGGGTTTCGGGAACCAGCTGTTTCAATATGCGTTCGCACTCTACTTAAAAAGAGAGGGTTATAAGGATGTATGTCTAGACAAGAGCGCATTCAAGTATTTCACTTCCAAAAGAACCTGTGGTATCGACCTGATCAGCGAACTTCCGACCGTGCAAGACCGACGCATTTATTATCGCTACCGTTCCATTCTTTTTGACATAGGCAAGCTTTTCTTTCGGTTGAATCCTTTCGTGAAACTGGTCACCGAAAAAACGCTTAAATTCCCCATAAAAGGCCGTTTCGTGTTTTTTGACGGATTTTGGCAAACGGACCAATACATCAGTCAATTGGGAGACTGGGAAACCTGCTTTCATCCGAAGGAAGAGCCACCAGCCTATATTAAAAACATGGCTGCTTCGATGGAAAACGTGCACGCCATTTCCCTGCATGTGCGACGAGGTGATTACTTTTCCAAAGAGTACATAAATCGGTACGGTGTGTGTGATGTTGCCTATTTTGAAAAAGCCATTGACAAAATGACCGAAGGGCTGCCTGATTATAGAATTTTCATCTTCTCCGACGAACCGGAATGGGTGAAGTCCAACTTGCATTTACCTGTCAATCACGTATTTGTAGAAAACGAAAACCTTCATCCATATTGGCACATTTGGCTGATGTCCAGATGTAGGGATCACATCATTTCCAACAGTTCCTTCAGTTGGTGGGGGGCATACATGGGCAAGCATCCTGAAAAACGAGTGATTGCCCCGAAAGTGTGGCTGAAAGGTAGTAAAGAGACCATTGCGCTTCCGGATTGGATCAAACTATAAGAACATTCTTATTCCAAAATCTTAAGTTCAATAGCACCCAATTCAGCTGCAATATCCGAATAAGAAGAATGATAGCTGCCTATGATTTCCTTTGTCAAACTAAGACACCAAAGGTCAACAACAGCATCTTTCATCCCCTGCACGGAAGTTCTTTCAAGTATCGCATTGTGATAAACAATCCGATCCCCATACCGATTTATCATCAATTGTTTCACCTCCATGGAATCGGTAGCTAGATAAAACGTCGCATCAGGGCATGTTTCGATCTTTTTATCCATAAACCTAAGATAATCGTCAATCTCATTTTTCTGAATGGACCACGTATTGTCTGTCCGCCGGATATGAATGCCATAAACATGCTCTGAAAAGTGTGATTTCAATTCATTGATCTGTTCCTGTATCTCCAAAGTCGGCACAAACAACGCTGTCAATGAATAACATTTAGCAACAAAACCTCCTGAAATCATGTAAATATGACCCCGAAGCTTTTCAATTTCATTATCATCCATGCATTGACTATCAACTAGTTGATTGTCAAATATAAAACTCCGTATGACCCCTGGCAGGTATAAGTTACGTTTTCGGTCAAGAGCCAGATAAAAATCCGAGCGAGCATACGGAATTACAGAAACGCCATCCACAAGAACAGGCTGAAATAGATCCGAGAAAGCTGCGAAACATTCTCTATTCTCGTTCCAATAGAAGGAAACCGGACAATCCAATTTTCTTGCAACATAAACGCCAGATGCCATTGCACGCATTCGGTTGCACAATCCGCCAATCGGAACAAAAGAAATGGAGTTGTCTTTCATACGTGAATGAATGTTTATACAAACCAACGTAACATCCTGAAATAAATGGATCTAGCCCATTTATTTCTGAATACTTTCATCCAGGTCTGAGGCCATTGATAACACCAAAGGAGTGTGATTTCCAACCAATTTTTACGTTTCAAGGACGATTTCCGACTGACTTCTGCCAAAGACTGAACCCGGTTCAAATTTGGTTCGTTCATGTATGCCTCGTTCTGTACAATTCGAACGAGCTGACAAAAAAGCAATTCCAGAATGGTATTCCGCTCCAACCTGCTGTCCAGTCCTTGATGAGCAATGAAATCCCCTAGTATTTCAAACCAACTGTCAATGCTGCGTTGGCCGGATGTAGTCATGATGGAACCGCTTGTGATGAAGTGCTGATAGGTAGGAATGGGGCAAAAGGCCATGGAGCTTACTTTGGACGCTGAGAAAAAAGTCCAGTGTTCGTCCTCATGCCATACGCCCTCTTTGTAAAAGAGTTGGTTATTAACTATAAAGTCCCTGCGTATCAGCTTATTCCAAGCAGTTACGGGGATTTTCTTTCTTTTTAGGAGCTGCTTCCTCAACCACACTCGATTGGTAGTGTATTCGGGGACGTTCTTTTGAATCTGATATCGGTCATTTCCATTCTTTTCACCAATTAGGATGGAACTTCCCTGAACTAGATCCGGATTTCCAGATTTGATAGCCAAATTTGCTAAAATAGCGATGCCTGAATCCATCAAAGCATCATCACCGTCCAGAAAAAAAAGATAATCACCGGTTGATTCCAAGATTCCAGAATTTCTTGCTGCGGACAGACCTTTGTTTACCTCATGACGAATCAACTTGAACGTTATTGGACCCTGATAAACAGACAATAGCGCTTTCACTTTGTCCATACTGTCATCGGGTGTCGCATCATCCACCAAAATGCATTCCAAGGGAGTAAAATCCTGTTTCAACACGGAGCCAAGACAACGCTCAATGTAGGGTGAGACATTAAATACCGGAATGATAATGGACACTGTCATATACCGAATTTTGCTAAAGTAATATGCGGGCAATTCTCCAAAGTCCACGTCCGTGGAACCCTTCGTAGAGGTATTGAAAACGAAAAAACAGGATGGCTCTCTTTCGAAATCGGTGTGGCAATTGCAGAATGGCTAGATTTAAATATTTTCTACCCAACGACTTGTTACCGTCCTTGCGAATTTGCGATGCCAACGTGACTATTTTATAGCACAATGCACGCTGCTGTCTATATTTTTCAAGACTGTCCGGTTGCTTTTCGATGGAGGAACGAATGACCATCAGGGTGTCATACAAGGTTTTATGGTCGTCACTATAGGTATTCCCACTAATTGATGAGGAATGAGAATTGACCTCATACAAAGGTTTTCCAGTCATCCAGAATATATCGCTGGAACCCTGTAGCAAACGGAAACCGAATTCCAGGTCTTGCCATCGTTGCAGGCTCTCACTCCAAGGACCGGTTTTTTCGGGTAAGGTGCGCCTAAGGCAAACGTTATGCGTATGAATGATGATGTCGAAGAGTTGATCGGCTGGATCGGCAGAAAAGTAATGCGGACGACGCACTTTTTTTCCATTTGGAAAAGCAATCAGAAATGGATAGGCTATGGCTTTGGGAAAATTGTTCAGTACCAATTGGCTTACGATTCTGGACACACAATCCGGATACATCAGGTCATCGGAATCGAAAAACATCAGAAAATCGCCTGAAGCTTTTACCAAACCTGCATTCCTCGCATAATTTGCCCCTAGCTTCTTTTCATGCAACAGAACAATGCGAAAAAAGTCCTGATCGTTTGCAGCCTGGAACTCTTGACAAATCGACCACGAACGGTCTTCAGAACCATTGTCGACGAGGATAAGCTCTATTGGCCTATACGTTTGGCTTACAATACTTTGCAAGGATACATCCAAAAAATCTTCCCGGTTGAGTACTGGCATCACGATGGATATCAAGGGGAATTGGTTGGGTTTATCCATTATTTTGGTTTAGATTCTACAAAAATACTATAAATCCTGAATTTTGACATAGTTGCACAAATAACCCAACCTATAAAAATCAAACAAGAAAAGGCTGGGATGACTGCCCGTTAAATTTTTGTACAGTATTTTTTTTAGAATCCTGAATTTCCAGGCAACCAATCCATCCAAACGCATCCTTTTCAACATGCGATATACTCTGAATATCCGAACTTCCTGTACCAGTTCATCCGATTTGAAAGCAGGTGCATCCAGATATTTTTCCACAGCCAGAAGACTTTTGGCAAGGTATCGGTCGCTCAGATCGATTCCAAGGTGCAAAAGTGGATTGTCGATGTACAAAACCTTGATTCCGTGCGTTTTCATTCGATACCCCATAATGGTATCCTCATGTCCGTAATCTTTAAACTGTTCATCATATGGAATTAGCTCATTGACAGACTTTTCCATCAGAATGTTGGAGGAGAAAAACGATCTCCATGGATTTCGGTTATGAACTTCGGCCGACAGACCTTCCCGTTTTCGGCTGTATTTCCAGCGAAGCATCCGGGCAGCTTCGGGCTTTTCCTTGCTGCAAACCACGCCACCTGATATCACAGTTGCTTTACCCAGTACGTCTAGATATCGCTTGATGAATAGGTTGTCAAAAACTTGCAAATCACTGTCCAAAATGAGCAACAAATCATACTTGGCCATTTGGGCCAAACGGTTTCTACAGCGGGCCAAGCCGATGTTTACGTCGTTTATGGTTAAAACACAACCAGGAATTAAAGATAGTTGATGGTTTTCCGTTGGAAAATCCGGTGAAGCGTCATCCAAGACAAGAATTTCGTAATCAATCTTTTCTTGCAGGCATTGGTCGGCCAAATCGCGGACCAAACGAGTGCAATCACAGTTGTATTCAGGAATCAGTATGGAGAGCATGTTTTCACTGGGTTTATGAAAGCAAAGATAGCATTTACTCAAAAAAAAAGGTAATTTTGTTTCTTATACAACATTTTGTTTTTATGCATCATGCCTATGCCTCTTCTTGAAAATATGCAGCTTCGGGACAAACATACGTTCCATATGGAAGCTACAGCACGCTTCTGGGCCGATTTCGAATCGGTGGAAGAACTCTCTAATTTGCTAAAGGACAAACGCTTCGTTGATTTGCCGAAATTTTCGATCGGAGGGGGGAGCAACCTTTTGTTTACTAGAAATTACCCAGGATTACTTTTACATTCCATGCTTCATTCTATTGAAACAACGGAAGCTGCGAACGGAATGGTTCTTGTTCGTGCCGGTTCCGGAGTAGTTTGGGATGATTTGGTGGAATACGCGGTGGAACACGGGTTTTGCGGATTGGAAAACCTATCCGGCATACCTGGTGAAGTCGGGGCAAGTCCTATACAGAATATTGGTGCCTACGGTTCGGAAGCCAAGAACAGCATCGTTCTCGTGGAAGCGTTGAACATGGAAACGCTCGAGTTGGAAACCTTTACAAATGCAGACTGCCGTTTTGGTTACAGAGACAGCATTTTTAAGGGAGAATTAAAGAATAAGTTCATAGTTTGCTATGTAACATACAGTCTTTCAAAGGATTTTATACCAAATCTGAAGTATGGTGATTTGAATGCGCACCTAGAAAAGGCAGGTGGCATCAGTCTGAAAAACGTCCGAAATGCTATACTGGAAATCAGAGGTTCAAAATTGCCAGATACAAAAGCCATCGGCAATGCAGGCAGCTTTTTCATGAATCCTGAAATCCCAAAAATTCAGTTCGATGCACTCAAAACTAAGTTTCCCGACATGCCCTTTTGGCCTTTGAGCGAAGATCGAGTCAAGGTTTCAGCAGCCTGGTGCATTGAACAAGCAGGCTGGAAAGGCAAAAAGCTTGGAAACGCAGCGGTGCACGACAAACAAGCGCTGGTTTTGGTCAATCCGGGCAATGCCGTCGCCGCAGACATCATCCAACTCAGTGACCGAATCATCGAAGATGTGAAAGCTCGGTTTGGAATTCAACTGCAACCCGAGGTTATTTTCATTTAAAGCGCTGACAATCATGAAACTGACTTTTCTCGGAACAGGCACATCTACCGGCAACCCTGCGTTGCTTTGCAGTTGTGCGGCCTGTATGTCAAACGACCCTAGAGACCGACGGTTGCGTTCGTCCGTTTTGGTGGAAGACCAAGGCACCAGCTTGCTCATCGACTGCGGACCAGACTTCAGGGAACAGGCTCTCAGAGCCAACTTCCGTCACATCGACGCCGTACTTGTCACCCACGAACATTACGACCACATGGGCGGACTGGACGACCTAAGACCCTTTTGTTCCATTCATGAAATGCCCCTTTATGCCGTTCCGCGCATTCTGAACCATCTCAAAGTGGCGATGCCGTATAGTTTCCGCGAAAACCCCTATCCAGGAGTTCCTTTGTTCGACCTACGCCCCGTCACACTGGAAACTTTCAGAATCAACCACCTGGATATCATACCCATAGAGGTTTTTCACCACAAACTGCCCGTCATTGGTTACCGAATAGGCGATCTCACGTATCTGACCGATTTCAACAGCATTTCGATGAAAGAACTGGACAAAGCAAGGGGCAGCAAAGTCTTGGTAATCGATGCGCTGAGGGCGCAGGAACACATATCGCACAATACCTTGCAGCAGGCGCTTGACATCATCGCTGAACTTCGCCCGGAGCGTTCGTACCTCATCCACATGAGCCACGATATGGGGCTTCAGGCAGAAGTTGAACCAACACTGCCTGAAGGTGTGTTTTTTTCCTACGACGGACTGGTTCTCAACCTCTAATTTTCTTAGTCAACGCTCTGTTTCAAAAGGGTTTGCTAAACATTGCCAAAAGTGCTTAAAAAAATGGTCAGAGTGGTCATTCTGAACTATTTTTTTCGTATTTTTGTGCAACACTATGTAAAAATCCATAAATACTATCGTATGAAATTCATCGCATCAAGTTCAGCTCTCCTGAGCCACCTCCAGGCCATCAGCCGCGTCATCAATTCCAAGAACACGCTGCCCATACTCGAATGCTTCCTGTTGAAAATCGAAGGACTGAAGATGACCGCCACGGCATCGGATACGGAAACAACGTTGGTGACCACCCTAGACCTGATCGAATCAGACAGCGACGGTTGCTACGCCATTCCTTCCAAAACCATGTTGGACTCATTGCGTGAACTTTCCGAACAACCCCTCACCATCGAAATCAACGAAAACAGTCTGGAAGTAACCATTTGGTACCAAAACGGCAAATACAAGTTCGTAGCCCAAAGCGGCGACGAATTTCCCAAACTGAAAGAGCTTAAGGAAAGCAACAGCAACCTCGAAATTCCAGCCAACATATTGCTAAACGGCATCAACTCGACGCTTTTCGCTTCTGCCGACGATGAACTCCGACCCGTCATGAACGGCGTGGTCATGGACATCACTACCGAAAACGTAACCTTCGTGGCATCCGACGCCCACAAATTGGTTCGTCTGCGCAACTCAGCCATCAAAGGAGATCAGAACGCTATGTTGATCATCCCCAAGAAACCCGCCGTCCTCCTGCGTGCCATTCTGCCTAAGGAAACAGGTACGGTGCTCATCGCTTTCGATGACAGCAACGTCGTTTTCCGCCTTTCCAGCTACACCATCTATTGCCGCCTGGTGGAAGGCCGTTTTCCCAACTACAACGCCGTCATTCCACAGAACAATCCTTATAAAGTGCTGGTTGACAGAGTATCCTTTCTCAATACGCTGAAACGTGTCTCCATTTTTGCCAATCAGGCCAGCAGCCTGGTCAAACTGGTCATCACGAACAACAACATCGAACTGACTACGCAGGACATCGACTTCTCGACTTCAGCCGAGGAAACCATCCCTTGCCAGTACGAAGGCGATCGCATCAACATCGGCTTCAAGGCTCAATACATCATCGACATCGTATCCAACTTGGAAACACAGGAGATCGTGCTCGAACTTGCCGATCCATCCAGAGCCGGGCTTTTCCTTCCGCTCGAAAACGACGCCGACGAGGATTTGCTGATGTTGCTCATGCCCATGCTTCTGAACGACTAAACAAAACCCATGCAACTGAATCTCAAAAATCCGTTGGTGTTCTTTGACCTCGAAACAACCGGAGTCAATGCCAACACGGACCGGATTGTCGAAATAGCCTACCTCAAGGTGTATCCCAACGGGAATGAGGAAACAAAAACGTTCCGGGTCAATCCTGGAATGCCCATTCCCAAAGAAGCATCGGACATTCATCACATCACGGATGAAGACGTTGCCAACTCGCCCTCGTTCAAGGAAATTGGCAAGAACATCGCCAAAGATATAGAAGGTTGCGACTTGGCCGGCTTCAATTCCAACCGTTTTGACGTACCCATGCTCGCCGAGGAATTCTTAAGGAACGACATCGACATCGATTTGAGCAAACGCAAACTCATTGATGTTCAGGTGATTTTCCACAAAATGGAACAACGAACCCTGAGTGCCGCCTACAAATTCTATTGCAACGCCGATTTGGAAGGTGCCCACGGTGCCGAAGCGGATACCAGGGCAACCTACGAAGTACTGAAATCCCAATTGGACCGCTATCCGGACCTGACGAATGATGTTCAGTATCTTTCTGAGTTCTCCTCGTTCAACCGCAATGTGGACTTTGCCGGAAAAATCGTGTTGAACGACAAGGACGTGGAAGTCTTCAATTTCGGGAAATACAAGGATCAACCCGTGGAAGACATTTTGAAAAAGGATTCCGGCTACTACGGTTGGATGATGCAGGGTGATTTTGCCCTGAACACCAAAAATGTACTGACCCGCATTCGTTTGCGGTCCTTGACCAAATAAAATGTTGAAAGGTAAACTCATATTACTGGGCATTTCAGGTGGCATCGCCGCCTACAAGACCCCGGAACTGATTCGTTTGTTCGTAAAGGCAGGTGCCGAACTCAAAGTCATTGCCACACAGCATGCACTAGAATTCGTCACACGTCTGACCTTGCAAACCGTTTCAAAAAATGCCGTTTATTCCAACACGTTCGAAGAATCAAACGAGTACTCCACCGAACACATCGCGCTGAACGATTGGGCAGACATCCTGCTGGTCGCACCGGCAACTGCCAACATCCTCGGCAAATTTGCAGGCGGAATTGCGGACGATGCGCTTTCCACCACCTATCTGGCGTTTGAGAAACCAATATTTGTGGCACCGGCCATGAATTGTAAGATGTGGGCGCACCCCACCGTTCAAGCCAATATGGAAAAGCTGCGAAGCTTAGGCGTTCAGTTCATTGAATCCACCGAAGGCGAACTGGCTTGCGGCGACGTAGGCAAGGGTAGGATGGAGGAACCCCTCGCCATTTTCAAATTGATTTCCGAATTTTTCGATCAAAAATTACCCTGGACGGGAAAAACCATCCTGATCACTGCAGGACCTACGTACGAAAAGATTGATCCAGTGCGCTTTATCGGCAACTACTCTTCAGGCAAGATGGGTTTCGCCCTTGCCGAAGCCTGTGCCAACCGCGGTGCTCAGGTTAAACTCATTGCCGGCCCTGTTAGTCTAAAAACCGTGCATCCGAACATTGATCGCATCGACGTGGAGTCGGCAGCGGACATGTTTGAAAAGGCGACCACTTTTTTCCAGGCAGCCGACGCAGCCATCCTTTGTGCTGCAGTTGCCGATTTTACGCCTTCGAAACCCTACGATTCAAAGAAAAAGCGCGGAGATGAAGACCTGATCGTAGAGCTCAAACCGACCCGTGACATTGCAGCCACGCTGGGTCAACTCAAAAAGAAACCGCAGATTCTGGTCGGATTTGCCTTGGAAACCGATGCTGAGATCCAAAATGCCCAATCCAAACTGGAACGCAAGAACCTGGATTTCATCGTTCTGAACTCGCTTCGAAACCCAGGCGCAGGTTTCCAACACGACACCAATCAAATCACCATCCTAAAACGCGATGGTGGCGAATGTACTTTTCCACTGAAATCAAAAAAAGAAGTGGCAGAGGACATTCTAAACGAATTGAATACTTATTTTATTAATATATAATTAATATAATATTTATTTGTAACTTTGTCTCAAAACGCGACTTATGCAACCCCGAATTTTTAAATGCTTTCTGTTGTCGACTGTCCTTCTTTTCGGAGGATTGTCTGTCTATGCCCAGGAGCTGAACTGCAAGGTACAGATCAATACGGAACAGATCTCGGGTACGGACAAAGCCGTCTATGAAAACTTGAAATCGTCGGTACAGGAGTACATGAACACCACCCGCTTCTCCAATGTACAACTGAGCAACACGGAAAAGATCGACTGCTCCATGCTGTTCATCTTCAAATCGCGGGAAGCAAATACGCATACCTGCGATTTTCAGATTCAGAGTTCCAGACCAGTTTACGGAAGCAATTACACAACCAGCCTGTTGAATTTCAGGGAAACATTGGTATTTGAGTTTCAGGAGAACCAGACGTTGACGTTCAACGAAACCACCATCTCCGACAATCTCACGGCAACCCTGGATTTTTGGGCCTACATCATTCTGGGCCTCGACTTCGACAGTTTTTCAAAATTAGGTGGCAGCCCCTTTTTCCAACGCGCGCAAGAGATCACCTCCATGGCCCAAGGCACCATGGGAGAAAGCTGGAAGGCTCAGGTTGATAAGAACCATTGGGGTTGGGCCAATGTGCTGAGCAACGAAAATCAACCCGAAATGCGCCTGCTTTCGTATCAATATCACCGACAGGGTTTGGATGTGATGTATGAAAAACCGGAAGAGGGTAGGGCAAAAATCTATGCGGCCATGGAAAATCTCAAGCCGGCCAAGCAATTCAAACCTGGTTCTCCCTTGATTTCTAGTTTTATAGAAACCAAAGCCGATGAGCTCATCAACATTTACAGCAAAGCCAGCGCTCAAGAAAAACAAGGCGTTTACGACCTGCTGAGCAGTATTTATCCGGCTTCCACCAACCGGTTGCAAGGCATCAAAACCAAAAAGTGACATGCTCCGGAACCTCCACATTGAGAATTACGCCCTGATCGACAAGCTCGACTTGTCTTTCGATGAAGGATTTTCCGTTCTAACCGGCGAAACCGGAGCTGGTAAATCCATTTTACTGGGAGCACTTTCGCTGATTCTCGGGCAGCGTGCAGACAACCGTGTCATTCAGGAAGGTGCCGAAAAATGTGTTACTGAAGCCACTTTTCAGATTGAATCCTACAATTTGCAGTCTTTTTTTGAAGAAAACGACTTGGAATTCGATCCCGAAACATGCCTGATTCGTCGGGAACTTTTCAGCAATGGCAAAAGCCGGGCATTTGTGAACGATTCTCCGGTATCGCTCAACATACTTAAAGAATTGAGCAGTAAGCTCATTGACATTCATTCCCAACATCAGAACCTTTTGCTTGGCAATGATGCCTTTCAACGCAACATCATCGACGCCGTCGCTTGCAACACCCAATTGCTCAATGACTACAAGGATGCATTCGGGCGATACAAAGAATTGCAGTCCAGTTTGAAGAAGCTGGAGGACAAGGCTTTGAAGGCTAGGGAAGAAGAAGACTACCTTCGTTTTCAATTGGATCAATTGGAAGGGGCCAACCTATTGGAAGGCGAACAAGAAACCTTGGAAACCGAATGGGAAATTCTGACCCATTCCGAAGAAATAAAAATGGGTCTGGGCAAAATCTTTACCCTGCTTGACGAAGAGGAACACGGTGTCAATACCTCGCTCAAGACTGCCTTGAACCAATCTGAACTGCTTCTGAAAGTCTATCCGAAATTGCAGGAAGCCAGTGAACGCATCCGCTCCAGTTATTTGGATTTGAAGGACTTATCCAGGGAGCTTGAAGTTCTGTTGAATGATGTGGAAGTGAATCCGTCACGCATGGATCAAATTAGCGAACGGCTGAATCTGTTGTTCACCCTTCAGCAAAAACACCACGTCAAAAACTCCACCGAACTTATTGCATTGCGCGATGAGTTTGCATCTAAACTCGGATTCATCGAATCGTTTGATACGAACATATCCGAACATAAGAAACAACTGACGGAGGCAGAAGTCATTGCCAAGGATTTGGCCGATCAGTTGACCACCAAACGCCGCAGCGTGCTGTCAACGATAGAGCAAAACCTGATTAGCCCATTGGTTCAATTAGGCATTCCCAAAGCCGTCATTAAGATTGAAACAAGCTTGAAAGCGATGGATTCGGATGGACAAGACGAGCTTTCCTTCCTGTTTTCCGCCAATGCGCAGACCAGCCCACAAGCCATCGATCGGATTGCCTCCGGTGGTGAAATTTCCCGTATCATGCTCTGCATCAAATCCTTGATTGCCGAGTTCACCTGTTTGCCAACCCTATTGTTTGACGAAATCGACACCGGTGTCTCCGGTGAAATCGCACATAAGATGGGAGAAATCATGAAAAGCATAGCAGGCAATCGCCAAGTGCTGTGCATCACCCATTTACCCCAAATTGCCGTGAAAGGCAAAAGCCATTACAAAGTCGTCAAAACGGAAGTGAAAGGTAAGACCATCACCACCGTGAACGCTTTGAACCCGGAAGAACGCTTGACAGAAATCGCCTTGATGTTGAGCGGAGCGAATCTGACCGATGCCGCTATCCGAAATGCCCGCCAGCTCATGCTGGAAAACTCCCATTAAACTAAAAAACATGTATACTAAAAGACCCTTTGTACGCAAACCCAACGAGAATCATTCCGAATTCATTTTCGGTGTACGCGCCGTTTTGGAAGCAGTCCTCGCTGGTAAGGACATCGATAAGATCCTCGTTCGCAAGGACTTGGAAACCGAAATAACCAAAGAACTGTTCGAATCGCTCAAGGGTACCCGCGTTCCCGTGCAGCGTGTTCCGGTTGAAAAACTGAACCGTGTCACGATGAAAAACCACCAGGGCGTGGTGGCCTTCATTTCTGAAGTCACTTATCAGCGCCTGGAAGACATTCTGCCTACCCTTTATGAAGAAGGCAAGAATCCCTTCATCGTCTTGCTGGACGGCATCACCGATGTCCGCAATTTCGGTGCCATTGCTCGTACGTGCGAATGTGCCGGCGTGCATGCCATCGTCATTCCCATGACCGACAGCGTCAGTGTGAATGCAGATGCCGTCAAAACATCGGCAGGAGCACTGCATACCTTGCCCGTCTGCCGCGAAGGATCCATCCGTGAGTCAATCCTGTTGCTGAAGAATTCAGGCGTAAAAGTCATTGCCGCTTCCGAAAAAGCTGCCGACAGTTATACCAAATCCGATTATTCCGGTCCGGTCGCCATCGTCATGGGTGCGGAAGATACCGGAATTGCCAACGAAAACCTGCGCATTTGTGATGAATTGGTCCAAATTCCCATCCTGGGCAAGATCGGCTCGCTCAACGTATCCGTGGCCGCAGGCATTTTGATGTACGAAGCTGTAAAACATCGGATGGAATCCGGATTATAATGGTCGAAATCTTTACAGACGTTCTTCGCAACACCCTGATGATCACATGCTTCGTCATTGTGATCATGCTGTTCATCGAATTGACGAATGTGCTGACACAAGGAAGTTGGACGCGTTGGCTGGGAAAATATCCTTCGCTTCAGGTCGTTTTGGCTGCTTTTCTGGGTCTAATTCCAGGCTGTTTCGGTGGTTTTGCAGTGGTTGGCATGTGGACGCATGGAGTTGTAAGTTTCGGAGCACTATTGGCAGCTATGATTTCGAGTGTTGGTGATGAAGCCTTCGTCATGCTCGTGCAAATGCCAGAAAAAGCAATGATGCTCTTTGGTATTTTGTTTGTAATTGCCCTTGTGGTGGGTCTTTTAGTAGACAAACTAGGTTGGAAGGTGGTTCACCCCAGAAATATGGAACAGCACCTCGTTGTCCACAAACACGAACATACTGGAAAACAACGCTTCACTCAAAGTCTGAAAGAAAATTTCAGAAATCCCTCATTCACACGAATCCTGCTCATAACCGGACTCGGATTGTTTATTTTGGGGATGAGCACCGGTTTTTTCGGGCATGAAGGCGAAGCGGCACACGAAGCTTCCACCGGAAATCTGACCTTTCCCATTGACGAAGCCTGGTTCAACAGCATTTTTTTAATCATGGCCATACTGATGATGGTCACTTTCTTATTTGTCGACGACCATTTTCTGGAAGCACACCTCTGGAAACACATCATACGGCAGCACGTTCCGAAAATATTCCTTTGGACTTTCGGTGCACTGACGCTCATCCATTTCCTCATGCATTCTGTCGAAATGACCGATTGGGTGGCTCACAATCAAATGTGGGTACTGCTTTTGGCCGTATTGATTGGATTTATCCCGGAATCAGGGCCGCATTTGGTCTTCATTTCGTTGTTTTTGAGCGGGCAAATCCCCTTCAGCATCCTACTAGCCAATTCCATCACACAAGATGGACACTCGACCTTACCCTTGCTGGCAGAATCCAAACGAGGATTCCTCAGCGTAAAGGTCATCAATGGCATACTAGGCCTGTTAGCGGGAACAGCCGGCTATATTCTAGGTTTTTAAACCAATATCAATTATGAAAACTATCGTCAAAACCTCACAAGCACCCGCAGCCATCGGGCCCTACAATCAGGCTATCCGCGCCGGGAATCTCATATTCCTTTCAGGTCAGATCCCCATCGATCCCAGAAGCGGAAACATTGAATCGGTCGACATCATGGGTCAAACCACCCAGTGCTTTAAAAACATCAAGGCTATTTTATCGGAAGCTGGTTGTCAAATGGAGCACCTAGTGAAAGTCACCGTATTCTTGTCGGATATGAATCTGTTTGCAGATATGAACAAGGTTTACGAATCACAGTTCGAAGGTTCATTTCCCGCACGTTCAGCTTTTGCAGTCAAGGGTTTACCCAAGGGCGCTCTCATCGAGATCGAGGCCATCGCTTCCCTCATCTAAGGTTAAACTGGGGACAGGCTCCACTACCAAAGGAACTTTACGTATTGCAACTTTGACTAAAAGAACCACATTCTCAACATGTTGTGTATGCGGAAACAGGTCTACGGGCTGTACTTTCACAACTTCATAATCGCTGTCCAGCAAAGCCAAGTCTCGTGCTTGGGTTGCCGGATTGCAGCTAACATACACGATTTTCTCGGGTGCGGCAAACAGCATCGCCTTAACGACGTCGGCATGCATGCCGGCGCGGGGAGGATCGGTAATCAGCACGTCCGGATGTCCATATTTGGTAATGAATTCAGCACAAAGAATGTCTTTCATGTCGCCTGCAAAAAACAAGGTGTTATCCAAGCCGTTGAGTTCGGCATTCAAACGTGCATCCACAATGGCTTCGGGAACATATTCAATTCCCACTACCTGACGGCAGTCTTTGGCAATAAACTGAGCGATGGTGCCGGTGCCGGTATACAAATCGTACACCAACTCGTCACCTTTCAAGCCAGCAAAAGCCTTGGCTACCCTATATAATTCAAGGGCTTGTTCCGAATTGGTCTGATAAAAAGATTTGGGGCCGATTTTAAAGCGAAGGCCTTCCATTTCTTCAAAAATATGGTCGCGTCCCTTGTAAACATGAATGTCCTGATCACCGATCGTATCGTTGGCCTTCTGATTTATAATATAAACCAATGAGGTGATTTCTGGGAAGTTGGATGCTATCCCCTCAAGTAACGCTTCATGCTTCGAAGGCTCATCTTCAAAAAATACCACAATGACCATCAATTCACCGGTAGATGAAGTGCGAATCTGAAGATTTCGCATCATACCATGTTGATTCCGCAGATTAAAGAAGGTATAACCGTTCGAAAGGCAAAAATCACGCACAAACAGACGGATCCGATTTGAAACATCGTCTTGAAGCCAGCATTTTTCGATTCCAAGCACTTTATCGAATGCTCCAGGTATGTGAAAACCGAGGGCATCCATGTCATCAAAGGTTGCTCCAGATGCAATTTCTTCGTTGGTCATCCACCTCTTGTCAGAAAACGTGAATTCCAGCTTGTTACGGTAAAAAGAAGTCTTTTTGGAACCAAAAATCGGGTAGAAGGCATTGCTGCTGTAATCCACATTTTCCACCTGAGCAGCAGATACTGTTTGAGGATCGGCTGCAAAAAAAGTTGGCAAATCAACTTTGCCGATGCGTGTCAATGCGTCAAAGACTTGTTTCTGTTTGAATTTCAGTTGATCCGGGTAGGGTAGGTGCTGCCACTTACAGCCACCGCATACTCCAAAATGCTGACACATAGGCGTCACCCTATTTTCAGAAAGGCTGTGAATCTTTACGACCTTACCCTCCGCATAATTGCGCTTTCTACGGTGAAGCTCGAGATCAACCACGTCGCCAGGTGCTACAAAAGGTACGAATACCACCATTCCACCAACTCTTGCCAGTGCTTTTCCCTCGGCCGCGACATCAGTGATCGTGACTGCTTCCAATACCGGAAGAACTTTTCTATTTTTTGCCAAAATGCTAGAATTTGTAAGCGTTATTTCGGTTTTAGGAAGTACCTTTTCCGAATCAGGCTGCAAAAATACGAAATAACAGTCAGATTTCTTTTTCAAAACGAAATTAAGCCAAATTTTCAATCGAATTTTTAGGACGTTCAAAAGGTTTTTTTCTACATTTGCGTATCCAAAAAAAAACTCAATTATTTACATATAAATCTAAGACGCGAATGACAACGAAAAGAGTTTATACCTTCGGAAACGGACATGCCGAAGGTAAAGCAACCATGAAAAACCTCCTTGGAGGTAAAGGTGCCAATTTGGCTGAAATGAATTTAATTGGTGTTCCGGTTCCTCCGGGTTTCACCATCACCACCGACGTTTGTTCCGAATACTATTCACTTGGCAAACAAGAAGTTATCGCATTATTGAAGGCTGAAGTCGAAGCTGCCATCCAAGGCGTTGAAGTGCTGATGAACTCCAAATTCGGAGATATTGAAAATCCGCTATTGGTTTCTGTACGCTCCGGCGCACGCGCTTCCATGCCGGGTATGATGGACACCATCCTTAATTTAGGCCTCAATGACGCTGTTGTTGAAGGTCTTACCCGCAAGACTGGCAATGCCCGTTTCGCTTGGGATTCCTACCGCCGCTTCGTTCAAATGTACGGTGACGTGGTTCTGGGCATGAAACCAGAGAATAAGAACGACATGGACCCGTTCGAAGAAATTATCGAACACATCAAAGAAGAAAAAGGCGTTCAATTGGATACGGAACTTTCTGTGGACGATCTTAAAGTCATGGTTTCCAAATTCAAAGCCGCTGTCAAGAAACAAACCGGTCACGATTTCCCGGAAAACTCCTACGATCAGCTTTGGGGTGCCGTTTGCTCGGTATTCGACAGTTGGATGAACGACCGTGCCATCCTGTATCGCAAAATGGAAGGCATCCCTGCCGAATGGGGTACCGCCGTAACTGTTCAGGCCATGGTATTTGGAAACATGGGTTTATCATCCGCCACAGGCGTTTGCTTCTCTCGTGACGCCGCTACCGGTGAAGACCTTTTTGTAGGTGAATACCTTATCAATGCTCAGGGTGAAGACGTAGTGGCCGGTATCCGTACCCCACAACAAATCACCAAGGAAGGTTCACAACGTTGGGCCGTTCTGGCAGGTGTGACTGAAGATGTCCGCATTGCCAGCTATCCTTCCATGGAAGAAGCCATGCCGTCCATCTATTTGGAACTGGATGCTATCCAAACCAAACTGGAAAACCATTACAAAGACATGCAGGACATGGAATTCACCGTTCAAGAAGGCAAACTTTGGTTCCTTCAAACCCGCAACGGCAAACGCACCGGTTCTGCCATGGTCAAGATTGCCATGGATTTGTTGCGTCAAGGCATGATCGATGAAAAAACCGCTGTTTTGCGTGTGGAACCCAACAAGTTGGACGAACTTTTGCATCCAGTATTCGATAAGAAAGCCATCAAAGATGCCAAAATTATTGCCAAAGGTCTGGCTGCATCTCCAGGTGCTGCTTCCGGAAAAATCGTATTCAATGCTGACGATGCCACCGAATGGGCTTCCCGCGGTGAAAAAGTCATCATGGTCCGCGTTGAGACTTCACCCGAAGATTTGGCCGGTATGGCTGCCGCACAAGGCATTCTGACCGCTCGTGGCGGTATGACCTCACACGCAGCCGTTGTGGCTCGCGGTATGGGAAAATGCTGCGTTTCCGGTGCTGGTACGCTCAAAATTGATTATTCGACCAAAACCATGGAAGTGGATGACCTGATTCTGAAAGAAGGCGATTCCATTTCACTGAACGGTTCTACCGGTGACATCTTTTTGGGCACTTTAGCTACGATGGAAGCCGAGGTAGACTCCGATTTCGCTGAACTGATGGCTTTGGCTGACAAATACACCCGCATGAACGTTCGCACCAATGCGGATACTCCTCACGATGCAGAAGTTGCACGCAAGTTCGGTGCCACCGGTATCGGTCTCTGCCGTACGGAGCACATGTTCTTTGAAGGTGAAAAGATCAAAGCCATGCGTGAAATGATTCTGGCCGAAAACGCCGAAGGTCGACGCGTGGCATTGGCTAAAATCCTGCCGTATCAAAAAGCTGACTTCAAGGGTATTTTCAAAGCCATGGCCGGACTGCCTGTGACCGTTCGCCTGCTGGATCCCCCCTTGCACGAATTCGTACCTCACGAAGAAAGAGAACAGGCCGAACTCGCCAAAACAATGGGTATCTCCTTGAAAACCATTCAACAACGCGTGAATTCCTTGCACGAATCCAACCCGATGTTGGGTCACCGTGGCTGCCGCTTGGGCAACACCTATCCCGAAATCACCGAAATGCAAACTAAGGCCATCCTTGGTGCTGCTTTGGAACTTCAAGCCGAAGGCATCACAGCCATTCCGGAAATCATGGTACCGCTCACTGGTATCCTGTATGAATTCCTGGAACAAGAAAAAGTGATCCGCGCCACTGCCGAAACTTTGTTCGCTGAAACCGGCAAACGCATTGACTACAAGGTCGGTACCATGATTGAAATCCCTCGTGCCGCCTTGACAGCCGATCGTATTGCCAGCGCTGCCGAATTCTTCTCTTTCGGTACCAACGACTTGACTCAAATGACCTTTGGTTACAGCCGCGACGACATTGCTACTTTCCTGCCGACTTATTTGGAAAAGAAAATCCTGAAAGTGGATCCGTTCCAGGTACTCGATCAGAAAGGGGTAGGGCAGCTGGTTCAAATGGCCGTCGAAAAGGGCCGTTCCGTTCGTCCCGAACTGAAATGTGGTATTTGTGGTGAACACGGAGGTGAACCCTCCTCTGTTGAATTCTGCCACCGTGTGGGTTTAAACTACGTAAGTTGCTCACCGTTCCGTGTTCCCATAGCCCGTTTAGCTGCTGCTCAAGCTGCTTTAAGATAGGCAATTCATCAATTTTTCATATGGTAATGGCCGCCTTAAAAAAGGTGGCCATTATTGTTTGGCGGAAATTGCAAAATTGTGTACTTTTGGCTGAGATAGTAGCACCACCTAAAAATCCAACGTTTTGAAAAACAAAGAGCTTGTTCAGAAAATACAGCAGAGCGTTCCGACGACCGGCAATCGTGCCAGCGAACTGCTTGACCTGACCTCGGCGCTCATCGCCAAAATCCTAGCCGACGGCGATAGCTTGGCCATTCAGGGTTTCGGAACTTTTGAAGTGAAAAAGAAAGAGGAACGCGTATCCGTCAATCCGTCCACTGGAACTCGATGGATGATTCCTCCCAAGTATGCTGCCAGTTTCAAGGCTGGTACCACCATGAAGGAAAAAATCAAAAACTATACCGTCCATGAACAATAAACTGCTCCTTCAAGATTTGACCGATCAACTGGCTGAAGCTGGAAAAATCAAGAAAAAGGATGCCGAAGAGTTTCTGAGGGCTTTTTTTAAGGTGTCCGAAGATGCCTTGTTCAAAGATGGCATTGTCAAGATCAACGGTCTGGGCACGCTCAAACTGGTGTTGGTGGATGCACGTAAAAGTGTTAATGTCTCTACCGGTGAGGAATTTGAGATCAGGGAGCATTACAAAGTTTCATTCATACCCGATGCCGATCTTAAAAATTTGGTCAATCAACCTTATGCACATCTTGAACCGGTTGAACTTGACGGTGGAACAGAAACCAGTGCTGCAGCCATAGAAAAGAAAACGGTTGAAAAGAAGACGGTAACGGTCAAGGAAAAAGCCCCTAAGAACGTTGAAATAAACGAAAAACAGCCAAATTCGAAAAAAATCAAACGTTCCACCATCGCATGGATCCTATTTTTCATATTCATTGTCATCTTAGGCGTTTGGTCATTCATTTCCAACGAAATGAGCAGAAAGGAAAATGTTTTAAGAACCAATGAAATTGAATTAATTGACTCCCTGGAAGCCGATGACGCTTTACAGCAAGATTTGGCAGCTCTGGAACAAGAATCGGATACGACCCTTAACAGTGCTGCAGATGATTCGTTGGAATCTGTCATTCAGTCTGTTGCACAGGAAGCAGGCGAAGAAAAACCCGCAGCAAACCCAGCCGATCAAAAACCGATGCCAACGAAACAGGTTGCACAAGTGGTCAAACAAACTACTCCTGCAGACAAGCCGACCATAGCAACAAAACCTGCAGCCAAACCAACAACACCAGCTGCCAAGGTTGTGGAAACAAAGACGCCAGTCACAGCGGTAAAACCCGCAGCAAAAACGACCACCTCGACAGCAAAAGCAGCAAAACCTGCTGAAAAACCTGCGGCAAAAACCTCTGAGCCTGCCAATGGTACAGAATACATCGCCACAGTCGTTCTAAAACCTGGTGATCGTCTGAATTTGCTGGCCTTGAAATATTACGGCGACAAAATTTTCTGGGTTTACATTTATGAGGCAAACAAAAGTGTCATACCCAAACCGGATAACGTTCCTACAGGCATCACCATAAGGATCCCCAAACCGGATCCCAAGATCATCGATCCCCAGAATGAGGCCTTGATAGCCAAAGCCAAAGCGCTTCAACTAAAATATATTGGAGCTCAATAAAGCTACTATTGATGACCTGACAAACAATCAGGCGAGAATTCTACATTATTGGGATAGGCTTAAACATTTTTAACGGGTCTGACTGTTAAAATGAAGCCTATCCTTTTTAATTTTGCACTGCTTAAAAAAAACGCAACTAACATTAATCAATAATCACGTTACATGAGTCAAACCATAGACATTCGGGAACTGAACGCACTCATTGAAAAAAAGAGTTCGTTCGTAGACATGATCAACCTCGGAATGGAGAAAGTCATTGTCGGACAAAAACATTTGGTGGAATCTTTGATGATCGGCTTATTGTCCGACGGCCACATTTTGCTGGAAGGGGTTCCCGGACTGGCAAAAACACTGGCCATCAAGAGTCTGGCATCATTGATCGATGCGAAATACAGCCGCATTCAGTTTACACCGGACTTATTGCCTGCCGACGTTGTGGGTACCATGATTTACAGCCAGAAAAAGGAAGAGTTTGCTGTTAAGAAAGGTCCGATATTCGCCAACTTCATTTTGGCGGATGAAATCAACCGCGCCCCAGCCAAAGTTCAAAGTGCTTTGCTCGAAGCCATGCAGGAACGCCAAGTAACCATCAGCAACAACACCTACGAGTTGGATGCACCTTTCTTGGTCATGGCTACCCAGAACCCAATTGAACAAGAAGGTACGTATCCGTTGCCAGAAGCCCAAGTGGACCGTTTCATGTTGAAAGTGGTCATCGGCTATCCCAAAAAAGAGGAAGAAACTTTGATTATCCGTCAAAACATTGGTGAAAAGCTGCCTCCCATCTTGCCTATCCTGAAAACCGAAGAAATTCTCGAAGCGCGTAAAGTCGTTCGTCAAGTTTATATGGATGAAAAAATCGAACGCTACATCGTAGACATCGTTTTCGCCACCCGTTACCCGGCTGAATACGGCCTAAAGAACCTGCAGGAAATGATTTCCTTTGGCGGATCTCCCCGTGCCTCCATCAATCTGGCATTGGCAGCCCGCTCGTACGCTTTCATCAAACGTCGCGGCTATGTGATTCCCGAAGACGTTCGTGCCGTTTGCCACGACGTACTGCGTCACCGCATCGGACTCAGCTACGAAGCCGAAGCCAACAACCTGACCAGCGAGGAAATCATCAGCGAAATCCTGAACGCAGTCGAAGTACCCTAATTATTGAGCATGGAAACCAGCGATTTACTGAAACGCGTCCGACGGATAGAAATCAAGAGCCGCGGTCTTTCCCAGAACATCTTCGCCGGCCAATACCACACCGCCTTCAAGGGCAAGGGTATGGCTTTTTCCGAAGTCCGGGAATACCAATTCGGTGACGATATCCGAAGCATAGACTGGAACGTGACGGCACGCTTCAACCATCCTTATGTCAAAATTTTCGAAGAAGAGCGGGAAATGACGGTGATGTTGCTGATAGACGTGTCGGGCAGCCGCATGTTCGGTACCAAACACCAACTCAAGCAGAATATGATTACGGAGATGGCGGCTACATTGGCGTTTTCAGCCATCCAAAATAACGACAAGATTGGCGTCATTTTCTATTCGGACAAACTGGAAAAATTCATTCCTCCAAAAAAGGGAAAGAAACACATTCTGTTCATAATACGTGAACTAATTGATTTCCAACCAGAAAACACCAAAACAGATTTGAGTGGAGCTTTGAAATACATGACCAGCGTCATCAAGAAACGCTGTACGGCATTTGTTTTATCCGACTTTATCGATCCGAAAAGTTTTCAGACCGACTTGACCATCGCCAACCGGAAACACGACATCGTGGCCATTCAGGTTTTCGACAAGCGGGAAACGGAACTGCCATCAGTCGGACTGATTCATGTCAAAGATGCCGAGACAGGAGAGGAACGTCAGATTGACACCTCCTCGACCAAAGTACGTGCTACGTACCGTCAATGGTGGCAAAAACAGCAGTTGACGCTTCAAGATACGTTTCAAAAAAGTAAAGTGGACTCCGTTTCTGTTTCAACCGATCAGGATTATGTAAAAGCCCTGATGAACCTGTTCAATCTCAGAAATTAATATGTTTAAGAAAACTCTCGTATTGCTGGGTCTGATCCTGACGCTTTCATCGCTTCAGGCGCAACAACGGGTCAGCGTCAAAACGTCCATCGATTCAAGCGATCTGATGATCGGTGAGCAAACCCTGTATCACATTGAGGTATCGGGGCCTGCTTCCATGAGGTATGTTTTACCGACCTTCCCAGGTGATACCCTTGTCACAGGACTGGGTATCATTGGCCGCGGGAAACTGGATACCGTTAGCATCAACAAAGAACGGATCGTGCTGAAAACCGACTACCTGATTACCTCATTTGATTCGGGCTTGTATTACATACCTCCTGTCAAGATTCTGGCCGATAACGATACATTTGAAAGCAATTATCTGGGAATCAAGGTTATGACCTATGATGTTGACACCGCTAAGATGCAGATTTTCGATATCAAAGGGGTACAACAACCACCGTTTGTCCTGAGCGATTATCTGGTTGAAACCTTGATCTTCCTGTTGTTCTATGCCTTGGTACTCCTTCTAATCTGGTTGATTCTGCGCAAAAAGTACCCCAATCTGAAAGGGGAGATCCTCGCACCTGAATCGTTGCTTCCACCGCATGTGGTAGCAATCATGGAACTGGACCGCCTGAAATCGGAAAAAATCTGGAAATTCGGGAAAAATAAAAAATATTACACCGAATTGACAGAAATCATCCGCAAGTACATGGAGCGCAGGTTCATGTTCAATGCGCTGGAAATGACCACGGATGAAATCTTGACTTTGTTCAAGCGTGACAAAACCGCACAGTCTGTCTATCAAAATCTGAGTCAGATTCTTCAACTGGCCGATTTGGTGAAATTTGCCAAGATTGAGCCATTGGAAAGTGAAAACGAACTCAGTATGATCAATTCCTATCTTTTTGTCAATCAGACAAAACAGGAAGAAGTGAAATCCATGGAGGAACAGAAGGAAGAACTAACCAACATTTCCTCTGAGAGTGAACCGAAGGCAGTAGAACCTGAATCGGACAACCTGAATAAATACATGCCCAAATGACGTTAGCCAATCCATATTACCTGTACTTGCTGCTGCTCATCATTCCGGCAGTAATTTGGTATATTCTGCGTAGAAAGAAACGCCATGCCACCCTACAAATCTCCAACAGCTTTGCTTTTGATGGGCTGAAGCCTTCCTGGAAAAACAGATTGGAACACATACCCTTTGTTTTGCGGATGATAACTTACGTACTCCTCGTACTTATTCTTTGCAGGCCACAGTCCTCCAATAGTTTTCAAAATGTAACCACCGAAGGGATTGACATTGTGATTGCGTTGGACATCTCCAGCAGCATGTTGGCGGAAGACCTTCGACCCAACCGTTTGGAGGCAGCAAAAAAAGTTGCATCCACCTTTATTTCTGGTCGACCGAACGACAACATCGGTTTGGTTTTGTTTGCAGCTGAAAGTTTTACCCAATGTCCGCTGACAACCGATCATACCGTACTACTGAATCTTTTCGGCAGCATCAAAAGCGGCCTGATTGAAGATGGAACAGCCATCGGATTGGGACTTGCCAATGCCGTCAGCCGTATTAAAGACTCGCAAGCCAAATCAAAGGTCATCATCCTGTTGACGGACGGTTCCAACAATAGGGGAGACATCGACCCGATCACTGCTGCTGAAATCGCCAAAACCTTCGGTATCCGTGTTTATACCATCGGTGTCGGTCGTAAAGGCAAAGCACCGTATCCATTTCAGACTGCCTATGGTATCCAATACCAGAATATTGAGGTCGACATTGACGAGCCTCCGCTTCGTCAAATTGCCGCCACTACCGGAGGTGAATACTACCGTGCCACCAGCAACAACAGCCTGAGCAGCATCTATCAACAGATTGATCAGCTGGAGAAAACCAAGATGAATGTACACGAATACAGTAAGAAACATGAGGAATATAGGATATTCGCACTTGGGGCACTTTTGCTGCTGTTGTTGGAGATCTTATTGAGAAACACCATCTTACGTCGTCTTCCATAAATATTAACGAACATGTTTCGATTCTCGAATCCAGAATATCTCTATTTGCTTTTCCTGATACCGGTTATCATCATCCTGTACCTGGTCATCAACGTAAGGCAGCGAAAACGCCTGAAAGCCTTTGGCGATCCAGCGTTGCTAGCACAACTCATGCCAGATGTGTCACACCGCCGTCCACTACTGAAGTTCATTATTCAACTATCAGCCATCGGTATCTGCATCGTCATGATTGCTGGTCCTCAATTCGGATCCAAATTGGAAAAATCCAAACGCCAGGGTGCCGAACTGATGATAGCTCTTGACGTATCGAATTCCATGATGGCTCAGGATATTCAACCCAACCGACTTTCCAAAGCCAAACAAATCCTTTCTAAACTGGTGGACAAATTAAAAGACGACAAGATCGGGTTGGTGGTTTTTGCCGGCGATGCGTTCACACAATTGCCCATCACTTCCGATTACGTTTCGGCCAAGATGTTCATGAACACCATCTCGCCGGAGCTGGTGCCCACACAGGGTACGGCTATCGGTGAAGCAATCGACCTGTGTCTGAAGTCGTTTCCGCCCAAAGGCGAGGCCGAACGTGCCATCATAGTCATTACCGATGGTGAGAATTTCGAGGACGATGCCTCGGAGGCTGCCAAAGCAGCTCAAAAAGAAGGTGTTAAGATTCATGTGGTCGGTCTTGGACTTGAACAAGGCAGTCCAATTCCCATGTCCAACAGCAGTGATTTCAGGAAAGATAAGGATGGCAATGTTGTCATAACCAAACTGAATGAAAAGATGTGTCAGGATATCGCCGCTGCCGGAGCTGGCATCTATGTTCGCTCGGACAATTCCAATGCTGCATTGAAAATTATTGAAGCCCAATTGGATAAAATGACCAAAGCAGATTTGGAATCGGCCGTATACAGTGAGTATGACGAACAATTCGACGGACTTGCTTGGATCGTACTCGTTTTATTGTTGGTCGATTTTTTGATCATGCAACGTAAAAACAAGCGTTTTCGCAACGTCAAATTGTTTGCACTTACAATGATGATCCTTTCAACATCAGGTGTTTCCGCTCAAAAGGCTGAACGCAGTGATATCCGAAAGGGAAACCGTCAATATGAAAATAAGAAATTCACGGAAGCAGAAATCCAGTACAGAAAGGCACTTGAAGTAAATGCTAAATCCATGGAAGGTGCTTACAATTTGGGAAATGCCCTTTATAAGCAAAACAAACCCAAGGAAGCACTTGAGCAATATAAAAATGCGCTGAACCTTCAAAACAATCCCATCAAGAAATCTCAGATTTTCCACAATGCAGGTAACGTTTTCATGGCTGGCAAAGAGTATGACAAAGCTGTTGATGCCTATAAGAACTCATTGATAATCAATCCCGTTGATAATGAAACCCGCTACAACTTAGCCTTAGCTCAAGCCATGTTGAGAAAACAGCAACAACAGCAGAAGCAAGACAAGGACAAGAATAAAGATCAGAAAGACGAACAGAAGGACAAAGATCAACAACAGCAGAAACAAGACGATCAGGAGAAGAAGCAAAATCAGAATAAGAAGCAGGAGCAGCAACAACAGCAGCAAGAGCAGGTTTCCAAGGAAAAAGCAAGGCAATTGCTTGATGCCTTGAGCCAGGACGAAAAAGATACCCAAGAAAAAGTCAAAAAGCTCCAGATGCAGCAAAGCAAGTCTCGCAAAACAGACAAAGACTGGTAAAAAATCGTAATTTTACAGATTGATAAAGCATATTGAAATGAGGAACAAATTGATACTGGCATTCGTCCTGATGTTGAGCGGAGCAAGCATTCATCTGAAGGCGGCTGATGCAGTGACCTTTACTGGTGATGCACCCAAACAAATCATCATGGGGCAGTATTTCAACCTGGTCTATTCTTCGAATGCCGAGGTAGAAGACTTACGCATAGCTGAGCTTAGTGAGTTTTTTGAGATTCTGTACGGACCATCCACTTCGATGAGTTCATCGACCACCATCGTGAACGGCAAGTACCAATCTGCTACGTCGTACGGATTTACCTATGTGCTTAAACCGAAAAAGACGGGTACCTTCACCATTCCTTCGGCCACTGCAACCATCAATGGCGCAAAATACAAGAGTAATTCCCTCTCCATAAAGGTTCTACCTTCAGACCAACAGGGTGGTGGAGCTCAATCTCAACAAAAAGCCTCCGCTTCAGCTCCATCAGCTTCACAAAATGGAGGATCTACTCAATCCATTTCGAACGATCAGGTTTTTATCCGAGCCATTCCTTCCAAGACTCAGGTGTCAGAACAGGAAGGCTTGCTGGTTACTTACAAGATTTATACCAGGGTGGACATTTCCGGAATGCAGAATCCAAAATTCCCCGAATTCAAAGGTTTCATGGCTCAGGAAATCGAAGTACCTCAGAATAGGCAATGGGATTTGGAGAATTACAATGGAGCCAACTACCAAACTACCATTCTGAAACAAACCGTGCTCTATCCCCGTGAAACAGGAAGTCTAACCATTGAGAAAGGATCGTTTGACTTGATATTGCGCGTCAAAAACAACAATCCCAGAACACGAAGCATCTTTGATGATTTCTTTGAAACGTATTCGGAGGTTAAAAAAACGGTCTATTGCAACAGTGTGAAAATCAATGTGACCCCTTTTCCAGCAGGAAAACCATCCGATTTTTGCGGGGTTACCGGCAACTTAAATATGACCTCCTCCATCAGCAGTCAGAAGGTTAAAGCCAACGAAGCCGTGACCATCCGCATCAAGATTTCAGGTAACGGCAACTTGAAAATGATTCCCACACCCGAATTGACCTTTCCTGCTGATTTCGAAGCCTACGATCCCAAGGTTGATAACGCTTTTAAGAACTCCACCAGTGGTGTAAGCGGTACCAAATCCATTGAATACTTGGTTATTCCAAGATTCCCGGGAACGTTTGAGATTCCAGCCACCAGCATCAGTTACTTTGATTTGGCCACCCATAAATTCAAAACATTGACTACACCGCCTTATACCATCGAAGTGGCTAAAGGCGACGGCAACATCACCAACGTCAGTGGAAAATTCGCCAATCAGGAACAACTTCGCTTGTTGGGTTCCGATATCCGATATTTGAAAACCAACATTCAACTTGAGAAGCAACCACCGCTTTTCTTTGCGACTCTTACTTTCTGGCTGGCTTACCTCATACCCTTGCTTTTCTTTGGAATCCTATTGCTCATCAATCGTAAGCAACTCAAAGACAATGCAGACATTGCCAGAGTCCGCAACCGTAAAGCCAATAAGGTTGCAGTTAAACGTCTTAAACAAGCGGCCAACTTCCTCAAGGAAGGTAAAAAAGATTTCTTTTACGATGAACTTCTGAAGGCACTTTGGGGGTACACCAGTGACAAATTGAATATTCCTCTTTCCAAACTCGATAAGGAAACCATAGAGCTACAACTTACTGAGAGCAAAGTAGGAGAGGATATCTGCAAGGAATACATGGATATCCTGCAGACCTGTGAATATGCCCGATATGCTCCTGGTGACGCGGCAGCTGCCATGGACAAACTGTATGAACAGACCCTGGATGTCATCAACAAAATGGAAAATACGATTAAACGATAAGACGATGCGCAAAATACGGAGTACTCTTTTTCTCGTCCTGTTCGTACTTGCCGCCTCGGCACAAACGAACCCTGCCGATTTTAACAACAGCAAAAGCAACACTGGTATCAATCTGTCCGGAAACGAATCTCCTGAAGAACTCCTTAAAATGGCTGCAACCAGCTATTCAAAAGGCAGTTACAGCCAGGCCGCCCTTTTTTACGAAGGAATCCTTCAGCAATATGGCATTTCGGATAAGATTTATTATAACCTTGGAAATGCCTATTTCAAATGCGACCGGTTGGCACCTGCCATCCTAAACTATGAACGTGCCTTACGCCTCAATCCAAGGGACACCGATGCCCGATTCAACTTGGAAATGTGTCAGGCTCGCATTGTCGACAAGATTGACCCCATTGGCATGTTTCTGATAGCCAGATGGTATCATTCCATTGGTAATCTCTACAACAGCAATGGATGGGCATATGTCAGCATTTTGTTCTTCCTGTTGTTCATCGGATGTTTGTTCGCCTATTTCTTCGCGCGCAGACGCTGGCTTAAGAAATCAGGTTTTTTCGTAGGCATTTTATTTTTTACGTTCAGCGTCTTATCACTAATCTATTCTGCACAAAGCAGTCACCAAATTACCAATCCGGATGAAGCCATTCTGTTTACCCTATCCGTTACCGTTAAAAGTTCACCGGATAAAAGTGGCACCGACCTTTTCGTCTTACATGAAGGCACCAAAATGAAGATTCGCAGTGTTTTGGGAGACTGGAGTGAAATCGAACTTGAAGACGGCAATGTAGGTTGGTTGTTATCCAAAGAAATTCAAGTCATCTAATTATGGGCATATTCGAATCATTGGTCACATGGGACAAGAGCTTGTTCCTGGCACTCAACGGTCTTCACACACCCTGGATGGACCATTTTATGTGGCTGATGTCCGAAACTCAGGTTTGGTTGCCCTTTTTCCTCTTTTTCCTATACCTACTGATTCGTAACAAGCAATCACAAAGCCTTTGGCTCATTTTGACTTTTGCTCTGCTCATCACGTTTACAGATCAGATTGCCTCAGGTTTATTCAAGCCTCTGGTTGAACGTTTGCGACCAACACACGATCCGGAACTAACTGGCTTGGTTCACATTGTCAATAACTACAAAGGCGGGCATTACGGCTTTTTCTCCAGTCATGCCTCCAATGTATTCGCTTTTGCCGGATTAAGCCTCTTGCTTATTCGCAATTGGTTGTATACGGTGATTATCCTCGTATGGGCATCGCTCATATCGTATTCAAGAATCTATCTGGGCGTTCATTTTCCATTGGACATTCTTACTGGTGCTGTCTTTGGAATGCTGTCTTCTGTCGGTTTTTATTTCCTTTACAATACACTGACAAAAGTCAAGCCTGTAAAGCATCCAGGGAAGGAGCGGAGACGGCGTAAAGTGATGGAAGGATTTCCTCAAAACGAAGTCAATCAGCTGAATTCAATTTTGGCTATTGTTCTGATTGTATGCCTTCTATCTTCCTATTACCTTTCTTGGTAAATCTTTTATTCAAATCTTTTTTTTTACCAACTATTTCATTACATTTAGAGCAGTTTTTATACAAAAAACATAGTATTAATCACTTTAAAAAATACGGCCATGGTAAAAACAATCACATTTAACGAACTCCGTAAAATCAAAGACAGTTTACCTTCCGGAAGTTCTCAACGCATCGCTGACCAATTAGGCATCTCCGTTGAAACTGTCCGGAATTATTTTGGAGGTTCGAATTATCGGGATGGTAAAAGTGCAGGTGTACACATTGAACCAGGTCCCGACGGTGGTTTGGTCATGCTGGACGATACCATCATATTAGATATTGCCATGGAGATTCTGGATAAACGGAAATCCTGAAAAATCTAATATCTAAAAGGTTCTCTTTCGAGAACCTTTTAGATATTAAACCGTGTTTAATTAAGAAAATCATTTGGTCATTGCAGGTAAGTTCTCGAAAGAGAACTTTTTTTTTGTGCATGAAGGTCCCGAAACTTTCTTTCAAGTTGATTTATTTTATTTTAACGGAACTTTCTGACTTTAAACTAGATGTATTTTGTGTATCCTTTCCGTATTTTTGTCAAGCCTTCTACATGTCCATTTTTTTGAATTTACCTAAATTTAATATAAATGGAACACAATGAACAAGGAGTGTATCTGGTTTATGCACTCAATCTCAACAAGTCAGAACCAAACAACATCCAACCAGGAAAGCCTTTGTACTTTTCAAATCGTGTCATTGCCGAAGATGTCATTCGACGTTATCACGAAATCTACCATTACTTGTATGATGCAAATGCAGATTCTAAAGTCTATTGCCTGATTTTGGAAAAATATGCATTGGATTCTCAGTACCGGTATCAATTATCGACCAGGGTCTATACTGCAAAAGGTCATTTACTATCCGACTGCATCGTACCTGACGACGGCCCTTTTTATGGCCGGCAGAAAAGCGGCATCTGCCACGAAATCGGGGATATTGTCGAAATTCCTTACGGAGAACGCTTGGTATTCGGAATCGTTGTCGAGCAGCCGCTTTGCTTAAACGAAGAAAACCGGATCGATTATGGATTCACAGCTTCGGATGATTGTTATACGGTCATTCAATATCCCGATAATGAGATCCATTATGCACATTCACCAATGGTTTTCAAACCTTCCACTTCAATTTCAGAACATGTGAGGGATGAATTGCATACAGCCTTTAAAAACATCATGCAAGAGAAAATGGGGAAATGACTATTGCCGAATCCACTTCATTGTTTTGAATCCCTGAGCAGTTTTGACACGAATAATCGCCATTTTCTGATCTTCGGGAAATGCAATGCTGATTTCCTGATCATTAACCGCATCGTTTTTATACAAAACAATACCTGTCAATGAAAACGCAACGACAGATTGGATGGGTTGTGTTGATCGGAATCGGGCCAATGCGGCTTGACCATCGGATATCATCGTCAATGGAGTGGTTTGAATGCTCTTTTCCGCAGTATAGACTGCACCGGCATGAGGAAGATAAACATTGGGTTTGGGTATGCTGTCCAAACCTCTGGCCAACCAATATCCAAGATGTGGTGGCTGATTGTAACAGTTGTTTTCCCAGGCAACACCAAGTCGATATACTGGATCGTGCATCAATGTTGGAATTCGATAGGAGGATGGAATCGTCGTGGTGAAAAACTGTATTTTACTGGAGTCTCCACTTGTCATCATGAAAATCTCTTCCCGCCAGTCACCCAGAACATCCGCACTTAGGCATGGAGTTGCCTTTGTTCCATTAATCGACTGAGCATTTCCATAATTGTACAATGTAAACAAACGTCCTGCAGATTTTGTAGTGGATGACCATTTGTCCAACTTGGTTCCATCCAGCAATTCATCCAGCAAATCTCCATCCCAATAAATCCGGAAATTGACGGAAGGCTTGCTGGGAGAGAGCGAATCTCCTTTGCAGGTATAAACATTGGGACCTGATGAACTCCACATTTCATGTCCACGTTTTGTTCCGTCAATATCGGCTGAACAACCGCGACCATTATCACTACCCGTTTTAGTCCCCCAAAGAATCTTACCGGTTGCTGCGCTATGCAGCTCGTATCCATAAGCCGCTTTGGTATCTTCGTGCACCTCCCACACCTCCAGACCGGCAATGTCTGGATCCAGATCACTTAAGTGCATGGCATCACCATGCCCCAAACCGGTTCGGTACAAAAGTTTTCCGTCATCATTGATGGCAGATGCTCCATAAATGATCTCATCCTTACCATCGTTGTCCACATCGGCTACGGAAAGATTATGATTACCTTGTCCATAAGCACCTACACCACTGGTCGTTCCAGAATCGTAGAACCATCTTTGAACAAGTTTGCCATTGATTAAGTCGAAAGCGGCCAAGGTTGTGCGAGTGTAATAGCCCCGGCACATGACCAAACTTGGATGAATACCATCCAGATAAGCAACACATGCCATAAAACGATCTACTCGATTGCCATAGGAATCCCCCCAACTGGAAACTGTACCACGTAAAGGATTGTAAGCCACTGTATTAATCTGACCACCTGTTTTTCCGTTGAATACAGTAAGATATTCAGGTCCGGTCAAAATGTAACCGCTGCTATTTCTATAATCTGCAGTCGGGCTATCACTGTTCATCAATACGTTCGATCCCAAACCATCTTTGGTTCCTGGAGCCGTTTTACATGCCAATTCAGCCATTCCGTCTCCATCAAAGTCGTAAACCATATATTGTGTGTAATGACCTCCAGCCCTGATATTTATTCCCAAATCAATACGCCAAAGAAATTGACCGGTCAATTCATACGCATCCAGATAGACATTTCCTGTATATCCACCTTGTGAATTGTCTTTGCCGTTGCTCGGATCCCACTTGACGATGAGTTCATACTGACCATCTCCATCCAAGTCGCCAACACTACAGTCACCAGGTGAATAATGATAGCCTCCGGATGCAGTTCTTCCACCTGCAGGACGGTTCAACTGTATGGTTTTGTAGACGTTTGCCCATGGTGTGACGGATTCGGAGGTATCTACTTCCACGCCGTTCATTACGGTACGTACGGTATAGGTTAAATTCGTATTACCTTGTGTATCAAGTGTATTTGTGGTCGAAGTAAGAGGCGTGAAGTTCACTTTGTACTTGCCGTCTCGGTAGATGTTGAAACCAACCTTTGGGTCGTCTGTCGCCAAATATCTCCAACTTATAAAAACACCACTGGCAGTTTGAACAGCCACTAAGCCACGGTCCAGGTACTCCATCTGTCGTTGCGCAGCATGGGCAGGTGTTAAAAACGAACAAAAAAGGGATGATAGCGTCAGTAAGACTATTCTAGTGAATTTCATAGCGGATACATTATATTACAAGCTGCTAAATTACCACTTGCCCACCTATAATAGGTTAGATATTTGACAAAAAACAATTGAATATTGATAATCGCCATTTAATGCATCATTTTGATAATCAAGGTAGCGAGAATAGGAGGGCGGGGGTCGTGGGCTTGCATTAAAAAAGCCTGCTACTAATGTAACAGGCTTTTGCTCTCAACGTCGGGGTAGCGGGATTCGAACCCACGACCCCCTGGTCCCAAACCAGGTGCGCTAACCGGACTGCGCTACACCCCGTTTTCAAGTCGGGTGCAAATGTAGTCTTTTTTTCTGGATGCGCAAGTGCAGCACTTGTCTATTGCGAAAAAAAAGTCGATATTTGTACTTTAAACACCCCAAAATTCATGTATAGAACGCATACTTGCGGAGAACTCCGCATTAACGACGTAAATAAGACCATAACCCTTTCGGGTTGGGTACAACGCAGCCGCAAAATGGGCGGAATGACCTTTGTTGACATTCGCGACCGATATGGCATCACACAATTGGTTTTCAATCAGGAAGTTGATGCTGAACTCTGTGATCAAGCCAACAAACTTGGACGAGAATGGGTGATACAGGCCATCGGCACTGTAGCCCAACGTTCCAACAAGAATGCGAACATGCCTACAGGTGACATCGAACTAATTGTCAATCAACTAAATATATTGAACGCGGCTGAAACGCCACCCTTTACCATCGAAGACGAAACCGATGGCGGCGATGATATCCGCATGAAATACCGTTACCTCGACCTGCGCAGAAGCGCCGTTCGAAAAAATTTGGAATTGCGTCACAAAATGACCATCCTGATTCGTACCTATTTGGACAAGCAAGATTTCATCGAAGTGGAAACCCCGATTCTCATCGGTTCCACACCCGAAGGTGCACGTGACTTCGTCGTTCCTTCCCGCATGAACCTCAACGAATTTTATGCCTTGCCGCAATCACCTCAATTGTTCAAACAGTTGCTGATGGTAGGCGGTTTCGACCGTTACTTCCAGATAGCCAAGTGTTTCCGCGACGAAGACCTACGTGCTGACCGCCAACCCGAGTTCACCCAAATTGACTGTGAAATGTCGTTTGTTGAGCAAGAAGACATCATCATGACCTTCGAAGGCATGTCAAAATACCTGTTCAAAGAACTGAAAGGCATCGATTACCAAGGAAATTATCCCAGAATGACATGGGCTGATGCCATGACGAATTACGGTAGCGACAAACCGGACATCCGCTTCGAAATGAAGTTTGTCGAACTCAAAAAACACACCACAGAAGGATTGTTCACCGTTTTCGACAGTGCCGAGTACATCGGTGCCATCTGTGCCGAAGGCTGTGCCGTTTATACCCGCAAACAGTTGGACGAACTGACCGATTTTGTAAAACGTCCTCAAATCGGAGCCAAAGGCATGGTCTATCTGCGCTGCGAAGCCGACGGAACCTTTAAGTCTTCAGTCGACAAATTCTACGATCAGACACAACTGAAAGCATGGGCAGAAGCCTGTCAGGCAAAACCTGGCGACCTCATCCTGATGCTGAGTGGTGACAAGGCCAAAACACAAAAAGCCCTCTGCGAATTACGCCTCGAAATGGGAGCAAGGATGGGTCTTCGCAACAAAGAGGTGTACGCACCACTTTGGGTCATCGACTTCCCTATGTTTGAGTGGGATGAAGAAACACAGCGCTATTACGCTATGCATCACCCATTTACATCACCTAAACCCGAGGATATCCCACTTTTGGACAGCAACCCCGGACAAGTTCGAGCCAATGCCTACGACATGGTCATCAACGGTGTTGAGTTGGGTGGGGGATCCATCCGAATTTTCGACAGTGAACTACAAGCCAAGGCATTCGACATCATCGGATTCACCCGTGAAAAAGCTCAAAGTCAGTTTGGCTTCCTCATGAGTGCCTTCAAATTCGGCGCACCTCCACACGGTGGATTGGCTTTCGGCCTTGACCGCTTCGTTTCCATGATGGCAGGTCTTGATTCCATCCGTGACTGCATCGCCTTCCCGAAAAACAACTCCGGAAGAGACGTCATGTGTGATGCACCCTCCAAAATCGACCCTGCACAACTGGAAGAATTGTACATCGCATTGAAACAACCCGCAGCGAAGTAATGAAGACCGTTGGTGACGTTTGTGCTGTTCTAGAAGCATTTGCACCCCTGTCATTGCAGGAGTCATACGACAATGCCGGCTTGATTCTCGGAAATCGGGATCAGGAAGTTACCGGCATTTTGATTGCTCTGGACACCACGCTCGAAGTCATTGATGAAGCCATTACGCTCGGATGCAATATGATAGTAACCCATCATCCATTCATTTTCAAGGGTTTAAAAACGATAACCGGCAAGAACCATACGGAAAACTGCCTGATCAAGGCCATTCGAAACGACATCGCCGTATACGCTGGGCACACCAATGTGGATTCCGTAAGGGGAGGGGTTAACGAACGCATGGCCGATAAACTTGGCTTGACTGAATCCTCCATTCTAGTACCCATGCAGCAACCAGGTTGCGACTGCGGCTTGGGAATGGTTGGTTTGTTGCCTGAAAGTCTGAGCGAAACCCAATTTCTACACTTGGTCAAACAGACTTTCCATTGCGAACGAATTCGTCATTCCACCTTGACCGGAAAAACCATCCGAAAGGTAGCCTTATGTGGAGGGTCGGGGAGTGAGTTTCTCGAAAATGCCCTGTCCATCGGTGCTGACGCTTATCTGACTGGTGAAGCCAAGTACCATGAGTTTTTCACCCATGCCTCCGAAATCCTTCTTATAGATGCCGGTCATTATGAGACGGAACAGTTTACAAAAGACATTTTTTTCGAGATACTTTCAGAAAATTTTTCTACCTTTGCCGTTCGGATTTCAGAAGTTGAGAACAACCCTGTCCATTATTTGTAAGTAATTACTAAACAAGATATTATATCTATGAGCGCTGAAAATTCTAAAGTAGATTCCAAAGAAATCACAGTCAAAGAAAAGCTTAAAGCTTTGTATGATTTGCAGATGGTTGTCTCTGAAATTGACAAAATCAAAACACTTCGCGGCGAATTGCCTTTGGAAGTACAAGACCTGGAAGACGAAATCGCCGGTCTGGAAACCCGCATTGATAATTTTCGGGCAGAACTCAAGGAATGTGAAGACATCATCACAGGCCGCAAGTTGGATATTGAAAACTCCAAAGCCCTGACTATCAAATACAAAGAGCAACAGGATAACGTTCGCAACAACCGTGAGTTCGATTACCTCAGCAAAGAACTGGAATTCCAGGGTCTTGAAATTGAATTTGCCGAAAAGAAAATCCGCGAAGCACAGGTTATGGCAAAAGCCAAATCCGAAGAAATGGAAGGAGCCGAAGATCACCTTTCGGAACGTCGCAAAGACCTTGACTTGAAAAAGCAGGAACTGGAAGAAATCATTTCTGAAACCCGCACTGAAGAAGAAACCCTTCGTGAAAAGGCCAAACAGATTGAAACCCTTATCGAACCACGTCTGTTGGCTGCCTTCAAACGCATCCGCAAAAGCGCCCGCAACGGTCTGTCGGTCGTTTCCGTACAACGTGATGCTTGCGGTGGTTGTTTCAATAAGATTCCGCCCCAACGTCAGATGGACATCCGCATGGGTAAGAAAATCATTGTATGCGAATATTGCGGCCGTATCATGATTGATCCGGACATGACTGCAGAAGCTTAAGACAAAGCATGAATTTTTAAAGGCCGATTTCGAAAGAGATCGGCTTTTTTTATTTAGAGTTGGTTGTAGTTTGGGATGTCAGGTAAAAAAACGACCTGATGATTCTCATAGTCCATCCTACAGCAAAAATGCTTCATTCCATTACTGACTATCAAATAGTTAACATGTAATGAAAAGTTATAGGCCGAAATCTGATCAAATACTTTTTGCGTGATTTCCACAGTGGGAGCCTTGTATTCTATAATGACCAAAGGCTGAAGTATGTCGTTGTAAATGACCGCGTCACACCGTTTTTTTCGTCCGTTATACGGTATAAAAGCCTCTTGAACCGTTCTGCCTGCCGGATAGGATTTCTCAGTAACCAAAAAATGCGTAAAATGCTGACGTACCCATTCTTCCGGAGTCAATGCCACAAATTTATGCCTCAGAAAATCGAATATCTCGTTTTTCCCGTTCACTGAACGTATTTTGTAGTCGTATGCAGGCAAGTTTAAGTCAAACATTTCGTATTTTTGTTTTCGAAGGCTAAAGATAAAGAAATACCATGAAGACCAAAAAAGAAATTGTTGACAATTGGCTGCCCCGTTATACCAAACGTCCCTTGGAAGGATTCGGCAAACACATCCTACTCACGAATTTCAATCAATACGTCCAACTCTTTGCCGAGAAATTCGGCGTTGAAGTACTTGGAAAAGATGGAAACATGCCCAATGCCACAGCCAATGGCATTACCATCATCAATTTTGGCATGGGCAGTGCCAATGCAGCCACCATCATGGATCTGCTATCCGCTGTCGAACCAAATGCCGTACTCTTTCTTGGTAAATGTGGCGTATTGAAAGAAGGTACGACACTGGGCGATTTTGTGCTTCCCATCGCTGCCATTCGCGGTGAAGGAACCTCCAACGATTATTTCCCGCCCGAAGTTCCGTCTTTACCCGCATTCAGCCTCCAACGTGCCGTGTCCACTACCATCCGTGATTATCAAAAGGACTATTACACAGGAACTGTATATACGACCAACCGTCGTGTATGGGAATACGACGAACAATTCAAAAGCTATTTGCACCGAATCAGGGCGATGGCCGTGGATATGGAAACAGCTACTCTTTTTTCCGTTGGATTTTATAATGGTATTCCAACCGGAGCCTTGTTGTTGATTTCAGACCAACCTTTTATTTCCACCGGTGTCAAAACGGATAAAAGCGACCAACAGGTCAACGAGCTTTATGTGAACGATCATTTAAACATTGGCATCACAGCCTTGGATATCCTAATTCGTAACGGGCGCTCAGTCAAGCATTTACGTTTCTAGAATGGCAAAATCATCACAAACTCCCCAATCAATACTGGCTGAAGTCAAGGCCGGAAACCTGAAACCCGTTTATTTTTTAATGGGCGACGAGTCGTATTACATCGACATGATCACAGAATCCTTGATGGAACTGTTGATGACGGAGTCTGAAAAAGAATTTGACCTGGCAGTAGTCTATGGCAAAGATACCGATATGCGCCAGGTTATCAGCCTGGCCAGGCAATATCCCATGATGGCCAAGCATAGGGTTGTCCTCGTCAAAGAGGCTCAGGATATAAAAGATATGGATACCTTGTCTCTTTATCTGGAAAAACCGATGCAATCAACCATTCTGATTGTCAACTATAAAAACGGTAGCCTGGACAAACGCAAAAAATTAGCTTCAGAACTGGATAAAACGGGGATTCTCTACGAATCAAAGAAACTTTACGATAATGAACTGCCTGGTTGGATCATCAACTATGCCAAATCCAAGGGTTTAGGAATCGATGATCGTACTGCAGAGCTTCTGGCAGAGTACCTGGGCAGCGATTTGGGTAGGATAGTAGGTGAACTTGAAAAGCTTACTATTACCATTCCTAAGGGTGAAACCAAAATCACACCTGCGCTGGTAGAACGTAACATCGGTATTAGCAAAGAATACAACGATTTCGAACTCCAAAGCGCCATCGTCAGCAAAAACATTTTAAAGGCAAACAAGATTGCAGTCTATTATGGAAAGAACCCCAAAGCGAACCCGTTGGTAAAAACCGTTGCTTTGTTGTCTGGTTTTTTCAGCAACCTGATGTTGTACCATTACTTGGTTGATAAGTCATCCAGTGCCGTCGCCAGCGAACTTGGCGTTGCACCCTTTCGTGTACGGGAGTTTACAGAAGGGGCAAGGAATTATAATGCTCTGAAAACCATGAATATAATTAGTCTATTCAGGGCTTACGATGCCAAGGCAAAGGGTTTTGAAAGTAAAAGTATTCCGGATGCGGAGCTTCTTAAGGAGCTTCTCTACAAAATCATGCACTAGATGTCTCTATAGAGCACCAATCTCTGCGTTACTGTTCACTCAACTATCCTCACGTACGTTAAGTACGCTCCGGGAGTTTTCGTAAACAGTGCCTTGACCTTGGCACTCTCTAGAAACATCTTTCACCGTAGAACTTGTTTGTAGTTGTAACATTAATAGCTATCTGATTTTCAGTAGTTTAAATACCAAAATCTTATTTGAACTCAAAACAGGCTCAGAATTTAATATTCTGGGCCTTAGCTCGTGTGCCAAAAAAATATTCGATTCTCAGCAATTTGGATTTTACAGATGCAACTTTTCGGTTAACAATGTTCATAGGTGTTGATAAACTGTTCATAATCCTCTGCGTCTATTTACATAATGAAACAACTAATTTGTAAATTATTTTGATACGTTTGTAAATTATGCAAAAGTCAAAGCAGCCCAATCCATATTTAAATAAAAGTGGCTTCTCTTATTTAACGCCCTAATTACAAATGTTTTGTATACATATGAAAACATACTTTCAACAGCCCTAATTGGCTATAAACAATACTTATAATGCATATAACCAGCTCTATATATTACATATATAAAGTATTACTTCATATTACTTATCATTATTGACAGAACTAGTCCGATAATGCAACAGAATATGTAATATTTGAGATAGTATACTACTATAATTCAATTATTTAACCATATATCATTAAATCTAGTACTTTAATCACTTATGGATAGTTTTATTCTGTAAATTCGAACTGATTTACTTTTGTTACAAAACAACCGTTTTATAAATAACAAATGTCAATTTACCAAAGTTTGCATTTCTGTAAATAAGCATTGTAAATGTAAATTTTACTTATTACATTTGTGTACATCTTTCCAAAAATGGATCTAAGTTTCGACAGCTCTTCATGTTACTGTTGATAACTTAAAATGAGAGTCGATTTTCGCTCCAACTGAAAAGCGAAATAAAATTGCATCTGGAAAATCAAAAATTGGTCTCCATTTAAATCTCCTATTTTGAACAGGTGCATTTTAAAATGCATGAATGAACATTTGAGAATTTGACAAAAAGTGACGAACTCAAAATCGGACGAACTCAAAAAGTTACATCCTCAAAAAAATGACAACCTCAAAAAGTGACATCGCATGAAAGACCGAATTCAGAAAATCATTGAAGACAAAAATTTGTCCCCTTCCATTTTTGCAGACGAGGTCGGTTTGAATCGCGCTGTCGTTTCTCACATTCTTCACGGAAGAAATAAACCGGGGTTGGAAAATTTGCAGAAAATTTTATCCGCCTACCCCGACATCAATCCGGGTTGGTTGATCTCCGGAATTGGATCCATGTATCTGGACGGTTCAGGAAATCCAAAAACACCTACTTTGTTCGACGAGGATGAAGAAATTACGACCAATTACCCGGATAAAACAGAATATTCGAGGGAAAACGAGTTGAAACCACCTTCCAACACCACTAAACAAACAATAAATCAGCCAGTTAACCTTAAAATTTCCACTTCAGTAAAAGTGAAGAAGATAGCTGTATTTTACTCCGATAATACCTACGAGGAGTTTGTTCCAAGCAACAAAGATTAAACGTACATTCGCCCGACAGATTTTTCCAATGTCCGCCCAAGAAAAACGTTTCGCAACCGTTTGCAGGCTTTCAATGGAAACCGTATCTTTGTGAAGAAGAAAGATACTGCAAGAATATGCAAAATTTTACAAGCGCTATTTTGGATTTGGAACTGGTAGAAACCCAGACACTGAATGCCCAATATGTCCTGATGAAATTTCAACATGAACGACCGTTGCCCGAGATGCAACCTGGTCAATTCATTCAGGTTCGCATTGATGGTTCGCCCAACACCTATTTGAGAAGGCCCATTTCGGTCAACTTTGTGGAAACCGAAAAAAATCTGCTTTGGCTGCTCATCCAACTGGTCGGTGACGGAACCAGAACCCTAGCCGCCACCCCTATCGGAAATAAAGTCAATATGATTCTGCCACTTGGGAACCATTTCAGCAAACCAGAAGACAACGATCAGGTTTTGCTGATCGGTGGTGGTGTCGGAGTCGCTCCACTCCTTATGCTTGGAAAAGAAATTAAGGAACAAGGACTGAATGTGACTTTCCTTTTAGGAGCGCGTTCTGCAAAAGACTTGCTGGAACTCGAAGAATTCGCCAAATTCGGACAAGTCTATACGACCACCGAAGATGCCAGTGCAGGCGAAAAAGGTTTTGTGACGCAACACAGCATTTTAACCACAAAATCCTTCACGAAAATCTATACCTGCGGTCCCAAACCGATGATGCAGGCGGTTGCCAACTATGCCAGACAAAAGGACATCGAATGTGAGGTTTCTCTGGAGAATTCGATGGCCTGCGGCATCGGTGCTTGCCTCTGCTGTGTGGAAGACACCGTTGACGGACACGTTTGCACCTGTACAACCGGTCCTGTTTTCAATACAAAAAAACTCAAATGGTAGATCAAAGCATCAATTTGAACGGTTTGAAGCTGCGGAATCCAGTCATGACCGCTTCCGGCACTTTTGGCTTCGGTGAAGAGTTCACCGACTTTATGGACCTAGCGCGAATAGGTGGCATTGTTGTTAAAGGTACTACCCTTCGTCATCGCGAAGGCAACCCATATCCCCGCATGGCAGAAACGCCAATGGGCATGTTAAACGCTGTGGGACTGCAGAATAAGGGTGTCCATTATTTTGTTGAAAACATCTATCCCCGCATCATGAATTTCGATACCAACCTACTGGTCAACGTCTCCGGTTCTACCGTTGAGGACTATGTGGAAACGGCCGAAATCATTAATTCACTGACTCATATTCCTGGCATCGAACTGAACATTTCTTGCCCCAACGTCAAACAGGGCGGCATGGCTTTCGGAACAACGACAGAAGGCGCTGCCAGAGTGGTGGAAGCGGTTCGAAAAGTTTATAAAAAGCATTTGATGGTGAAACTTTCACCCAATGTAACCGACATCACAGAAATTGCCAGAGCGGTAGAAGCTTCAGGTGCGGACTCCGTTTCGATGATCAATACCCTACTGGGCATGGCAATCAATGCAGAAAAGCGCAAACCGGTTCTTTCCACTGTGACTGGAGGCTTGTCTGGCGCCTGCGTGAAACCCATTGCATTGCGGATGGTTTGGCAAACATCCAAAGCGATTCAAATTCCGATAGTTGGTTTGGGTGGAATTTCATCCGTCACGGATGCCATAGAATTCCTTCTGGCTGGCGCTTCGGCAATTCAGGTTGGTACAGCAAATTTCATCGATCCTGCCATCAGCCCAAAAATTGCTGACGGTATAGTGGAATATTGTGAACGACATGGTTTTAAAGCCGTTCGTGATTTGATCGGGGCGCTCGAAACAGATGGACAGCAGCCATCGACTTGCCTGACTGATCAAAAATGTTCGTAAGTTTATTTGAGTAGATCCGGACGCAGCAATTTTGTACGTTCAACTGCTTGCTGATGTTCCCATTCCTCGATTTTGCGTTGATGTCCAGAAAGCAATATTTCCGGTACTTCCCATCCGTTGTAAACAGCAGGTCTTGTATAAACGGGCGGTGCCAGTAAGTTGTCCTGAAACGAATCGGACAATGCAGACTGTTCGTCTGAAATAGCACCTGGAATAACGCGTACAACTGCATCTGCTATGATGGCAGCTGCCAGTTCGCCTCCGGTCAGGACGTAATCCCCAATGGATATCTCCTTGGTAATGAAGTGTTCACGAATTCGGTGATCGATACCTTTGTAATGCCCGCATAGGATGATGATGTTTTCCATCAAAGACATCCGGTTCGCCATCGGTTGATTGAACAGTTCACCATCGGGTGACGTATAAATGACTTCATCGTAGTTTCGCTGGCTTTTCAACAAGGTGATGATTCGGTCGATCGGTTCAATTTGCAAAACCATACCGGCAGAGAATCCAAATGCGTAATCATCCACCCGACGGTGTTTCAGATCCAACGAATATTCCCGAAGATTATGCACGTTGATTTGGGCAATACCTTTGTCCTGAGCACGTTTAAGGATGGAACAATTGAGTGGACCTTCCAGCAAATCGGGTAATACGGTGATGATGTCAATACGCATTTATATACAATTATTGAATAGATATTCGTTATTGAAGCCCTATACACTACAAAAGTACTCAAAATCGGCGACGAAGGCAAACCGACCAAAAAAGCAAGGTCCGGCATCTTCTCGGCGCCGGACCTTTTGTTGCCGAGGCAACACAGGAATCGATTTCTTCTTGGCAGATAGCAGTCTTTTCCTTAGTTCTTATCGTAAATAATGTTGTCTATGCAGACGTATTGTGGCGTGTTCAGCCATTCACCAGATTTGTCGGAGGAATCGAAGGTAAAGGTAAGTGCCGAAACATTGCCCAACGTTTCCAGTGAAATCTTGGTCCATGTGCTGCAGATGTAGGATTGGTTGTTTCGGAATTCGGCTAAGGGAATAACCACTTGACCAGTTTGCAAATTGTGGGCATCGTATCCGGTGACCGTTACACTGAAATAATCACCAGCCTTGAATTTAGTGACGTAGCCGGCTCCACCGTCATTGCCATCTTTCAGTGCCCAATAATCGTACGTTGAATTATTGACCATCAGGCTTTTAAGCTTAACAGACTGGTTGAATGCACAGGGTGCACCATTCGCTCCGATTAAGGCGAACTTTTCGGAACCATTTGCTCCAGAGGGTGCATAAACGCTGTATTGGTTGGGCAATCCGGTGGTTTCCATGTTGGTATGGTTGGAACAGGCAATTCCGGTCCACCAGGAAAATCCGTCCATCTCCATTAATACAACCGGGCAAGTCAGAATGTCCGAAGTAAAACTGAAAATACTGTCCTTCCCTTTAAATACACCGGTGCTGTCCAACGCCACGTCCTCAAACGTGACCACACCGGTTTCAACTTCCGTTTCCGGATTACATGCCAAGAAGGCAACACTCAAGCCAGCTGTTAAAAAAGCAGCACTCAACAAACGAAAAAATTTCTTCATCTAATTGATAATTAGTTGGTTAATAAAAATAGGATAAGCCAACCAATGATACCGGATTTTAAAAGGGTAGTCATTCATGTAGCTTTTTCTCCCGAAAGCATGAAAAAATTCTGGCAGGTTTTCTGACTCAGTTCGCCCCGATAAGCCTTCCCATTCTTGATAGAACAGTGGCGTTGTAGAACCGGGGTTGTTTTGAACTATACAGCAGCGGGTACTGTTCCGGGTTTGAACCGGATTCCCTTTTACACGGATGAAAGAATTTCACCGCATCACCAAAACGGTGCAAATGTAGCAAAAAAACAGGCGGTCATCCAAAGAAAACCGCCTGTTTTTATAAGTTGCTAAGGATTTTATTCCACAATTTCCATGCCCTTGGTCAGAGCTGCCTCATTCATAGGAAGTAAGTGATGATGACGTGCTGGAAGCGATTTCTTAAGTCCTTTCAAAATGCCTTCAAGAGTTACGACCGGTTTGACTTTTATGTAGGCACCAAGCACAATCATATTGTAAGATTTGCTATTGTCCATTTCGTACGTTGCCTCCATGGCCTTTATCTTATAGACCTTGATGTCCGTGCGTTTTGGCGGATTCTTGATGCCATGTGGATCATAAATGAGAACACCTCCAGGTTTAACCATGCTTTCAAACTTATTCAAGGATTGTTGGTTTAGGATGATGGCTGTGTCAAATTGATTCAAAATTGGCGAACTGATGCGTTCTTTGCTCAATATAACTGTGACATTGGCCGTACCACCCCTTTGTTCAGGACCATAAGCAGGCATCCAGGAAACTTCCATACCACTGATCATTCCAGCATACGCGAGAATCTTACCCATGGACAACACACCTTGTCCTCCAAAACCTGCAATAATTATTTCTTCCTTCATGGTTATTTATCTTTCAAATCGCCCAATGGGTAATAGGGGAACATATTTTCTACCATCCACTTGTTGGCTTCCACCGGAGTCATTTTCCAACCAGCGTTGCAAGTGGAAACGATCTCAACGATGCTGGTGCCTTTGCCTTGCATGGAGTTCTCAAAGGCTTTACGAATGGCTTTTTTGGTTTTTTTGACCCCAGCCACGTTTTGAACACTTTGCCTGGTAGCATAACAAACACCTTCCAATTGTGCCAGTAAATCCGTGATTTTGAGGGGATGGCCATTGAGAGATTCGTTTCTGCCCATTGGACAGGTGGAAGTGATCATACCGGGCAGCGTTGTTGGTGCCATTTGGCCACCAGTCATGCCGTAAATACCGTTGTTGATGAAAATGATGGTGATGTTTTCTCCACGGTTTGCGGCATGAATGGTTTCAGCCGTTCCGATGGCAGCCAAATCGCCGTCACCTTGATAGGTGAACACCAGTCGATCGGGGTTCAGACGTTTGATGGCAGTGGCCAATGCCGGAGCACGACCATGAGCTGCCTCAGCGAAGTCTATATCGAGGTAGTTGTACATAAATACGGCACAGCCCACCGGTGCCACACCGATGGTTTTTTCCTGCATGCCCATTTCTTCGATGACATTGGCTAAGACCTGATGCGCCGTTCCATGGCTGCATCCAGGGCAATAATGCATGGTGGTTTCCAGTATGAGGCTGGATCTCTGATACACCAGATTATCGGGATTTACTATAGTATTTGACATATATTTCTGATATTCATTAACTTACATTTGTTTCTTCAATGCATCGAAAATTTCTTCCGGAGCAGGAACAACGCCGCCTAGGCGACCATAATGGAGGACCGGAACTTTTCCGTTGACGGAGAGTCTGACGTCTTCGATCATCTGACCGGCATTCATTTCGACGGTTAGCATGGATTTTACTTTCTCAGCATATTTGGCGAGCACTTTCGTGGGAAATGGCCAGAGTGTGATGGGGCGTAAAAGACCAACTTTGATGCCTTCTTCACGAAGAAGTTCAACGGCTTTCAAACTGATTCGTGCTACAGAACCAAAAGCAACAATCAAGTAATCAGCATCTTCACACATAAATTCTTCATAACGCACTTCTGTGGCTTCAACCAAACGATAACGTTCCTGACGTTCCATATTTTTCCTTTCCATCCGATACTGATCCATATCCAGAGAGGAAACAACGTTCCGAGCGCGACTGGCAGGTTTGCCGTATGCAGCCCATGGGCATTCAGCGGCAACTTCAGCTTCGGTTCGACGGGGTTGGAAAGGAGGCAACACCACCTTTTCCATCATTTGTCCAATGACACCATCGGTCAAAATCATGGTAGGCATGCGGTATTTAAAGGAAAGATCGAAACCAAGACCCACAAAATCAGCCATTTCCTGAACCGAGTTCGGAGCTAGGACGATCAATTTGTAATCACCATGTCCACCACCTTTAACCGATTGAAAATAATCGGATTGACTCGGCTGAATGGTACCTAAACCTGGGCCGCCACGCATCACATTGACCAACAGCATGGGCAGATCCGCACCGACAGCAAAGGAAATTCCTTCCTGCATCAGGCTGACACCTGGACTGGATGAAGTGGTGAGGCATTTTTTTCCAGTGGCAGCACCACCGAAAACCATTTGTACGGAGGCTATTTCACTTTCGGCCTGCAAAACAATCATTCCGGTTGTTTCCCAAGGCCTTTGTTCCATGAGCGTTTCCATAATTTCGGACTGAGGTGTGATGGGATATCCGAAATAACCGTCAGCACCACAGCGGATAGAGGCATGAGCAATCGCTTCATTGCCTTTCATCAAGACTATATCTTTCATTCTTTTTCTTCTTTTACGCGATACACTTGTATGCATCCATCGGGACAAACATAACCACAACTGGCACATCCGGTGCAGTTATCCGGATTTAGCATATACGAATAGGTATAGCCTTTGGTATTGACATCTTTCGATAAACGCAGGACATCGAATGGGCAGTTGTTCACACAGACATCACAGCCTTTGCAACGTTCAGTATCAACTACGATTGCTCCTTTGAATTTTGCCATTATTTTATTATTATATAAATCATTTACTTAAGCAGTTCACTCCAGTAGAAATAATCCGGAAAAATAGCTTTCAAATCGACCGGCGTCTTGAACAGACCATATACGGAAGACCCGCTACCTGACATGGATGCATAAACAGCACCTTTTCGATAGAGTGTCTCTTTGATGTCTCCGATAATCGGATACTTCATAAATACAGAATTTTCAAAATCGTTGATCACATTATCTCTCCACGTTTCGATTGGATATCCGATCCATTCTTTCAGGGACCTGGTTGGGTGAGCAGGATGAACCAGGGAATAGGCTTCAGCAGTAGAGACGTGTACGTTAGGCTTCAGTAAAACTAAAAACAGTCCACCTAGGTTTAACTTGACGTCTTCAAAATCGGTTCCTATTCCGGATGCAAAGATCGGCTTATTTTTTATAAAAAATGCACAGTCTGCGCCTATTTGTGCAGAAAATTGTTCCAATTCAGAATCGGTTAGGCCCAGATTATTGATCAAGTTGATGATTTTCAAGGCATAAGCAGCATCTGACGATCCACCTCCAAGACCAGCTCCGGTTGGAATTCCTTTTTTTAGGAAAAAGGCTGAAGGCTGAATGCTGAACCGACTTTCCATCAACCGAAATGCTTTGGTGACGATGTTTTTTTCTTCGTCCATGTCCAAACATTCCGTATCCAACGTTTTGACTTCCAAGGAATAGGGCTTTCCGTTCGGGTTGGGAACTACTTCCAGGGCATCCTTCATGCCAATGGGATAAAATACCGTTTCAAGGTTGTGATAACCATCCGGTCGTTTCTCGGTCACCCGTAAGCCCAAATTGATTTTGGCGTTTGGAAAACAAATCATGTTCTCGAAATTTCGGTATGCTATTGGAAAATGCGATACAAATATACACTAATTCGGCTAATAGGACAAGTTATCAACAGGCCTGTTGAAAGCTTTTTTTAAAGAATCTAGTTTTCTTGTGTACCTTTGAGTACTTAGAAAAAAAACATGGAAGAACGTAAGAATTATCGTCCTGGTAGAGCCAAAACCAACCCCGTTTACCTAACCGACGCCGGAAAGCGCCCACCTGAAGCAAGGGAACTGGAAGAAGCCGTTTTAGGTGCCCTGATGTTGGAAAAGGATGCCTATTCCATCGTCAGCGATATTCTGAAACCACAAAGTTTCTACGAGCACTCCCATGAGTTGATTTTCACGGCCATTCAAAACCTGGCCATCCTGCAACGCCCTGTTGACATGCTGACCGTTCAGGAACAGCTTAAAAAAGAAGGGCATCTGGATGAAGCAGGTGGTGCCTATTATTTGGCTCAGCTTACCGGAAAAGTCGTTTCGACGGCCCACTTGGAGTTCCACGCCCGCATCGTGGCTCAGAAATTCCTAGCCAGGGAACTGATACGCTTCACCTCCGAAATTTCAGGCAAGGCATTTGATGAGACCATGGATGTGGACGATCTGATGCAGGATGCCGAAGCCAGCCTGTTCGAGATTTCGCAACGCAACATGAAAAAGGATGTGGTTCAAATCAACCCCATCATCAATGAAGCCATCGAATTGTTGAACATCGCCGCACAACGAAAGGACGGATTAAGTGGTCTTGCCTCCGGTTTTTCAGGTCTTGACAAAATGACTTCAGGTTGGCAGAAATCCGACTTGGTCATCATTGCAGCTCGACCGGCCATGGGTAAGACAGCCTTCGTGCTTTCCATGGCGAAAAACATGGCTGTGAATTACAAAAAGCCAGTAGCCGTATTCTCGCTCGAAATGTCCAACGTACAGTTGGTCAATCGTTTGATTATCAATGTCTGTGAAATTGAAGGGGAAAAAATCCGAAACGGTCAGTTGCTGGAACACGAATGGCATCAATTGGATTACAAAATCAAGGACTTGTACGATGCACCTTTATACATAGACGATACGCCAAGTTTGTCCATTTTCGAATTCCGTACCAAAGCCAGAAGGCTGGTCCGAGAGCACCATGTGGAAATCATCATCATCGACTATTTGCAGCTGATGAATGCCAGTGGTTCGACATTTGGCAGCCGTGAGCAGGAAGTATCCATGATTTCAAGGTCTCTGAAAGGCTTGGCCAAGGAGCTGAACATTCCCATCATTGCCTTATCTCAGCTCAACCGTGGTGTGGAAAACCGTTCAGGCACCGGAGCGGACTCCAAGCGGCCACAACTGGCTGACTTGCGTGAGTCCGGTGCCATCGAGCAGGATGCGGATATGGTTTGCTTCATCCACCGCCCAGAGTACTACAAAATCTTAGAAGATACACAGGGCAACAGCTTGGTCGGTATGGCCGAAATCATCATTGCCAAACACAGAAACGGTTCAGTAGGTGATGTAAGGCTACGATTTAAGGCCCAATTTGCCAAGTTCTGCAATCCGGATGAAGACATCGATCCGAACGTGGGATCCAACATTATTGCCTCGCGCATCAATCGGGAATCGGGTTTTGCAGGTGCTGCAAAGGTGAATGCTCCCAATCCATACGAGAATGGTGAAGGTGGCGATAATGTCATGCCTTTCTAAACCCACTGACTTAGAGTGCCTAAGCCAAAGCAGTCAAAAAATATCAAAAAAATCGCGGACAAGGTTTGTCAATTTGCCAAAATACGGTATCTTTGCACTCGCAATTACGCAATGGCTATGTAGCTCAACTGAATAGAGCATCGCACTACGGATGCGAAGGTTGGGGGTTTGAATCCCTCCATGGTCACTTAAAAATCCCTTATGTTCAATCGATCATAAGGGATTTTTTTATTGCTGATTTTTCGAGAAATTGTATCCAAAAAATTTATATCTTTCAATCAGGCTTGGCAATCGAATCAAGAAGTCGTCGTAGTTCTTATTGACAGGTTGCGTCCATTGAACCTCGCAAAGTGCGGCCAAACGCGGAAGCAGCATGTACTCAACTTGACTGAATGTTGTAATGTATTCCGTCCATATATTTGCCTGTGCACCAAGTATGTACTGTTGCTCTTCCCCTGTCAGAACGGAAGGTACGGGTTCCAGTGCATAGACTTTGCTCAGGGGCGCATAACCGCCTATGGCAAGTGGTTCAGCATCAATAGGTCGAGCTTGATAATAATCGAAATACAGATGCGTATTGGGCGTCATGATTACTTTATGCTTCAGTCGAGCAGCTTGAATGCCACCAGCCATACCCCGCCAAGACATCACGATGGAATTGGGAGCCAATCCACCCTCTAGAATCTCGTCCCAGCCTATCAATTGACGGCCTTTGTCGTTGAGAATTCGCTCGGCATAAGTCATTATGTAACTTTGCATACGAGCTTCGGCTGAATGCTTTTCATCCGTTTTCAATCCCAAAGATTGAATACGAGCCTGGCATTTGGGACAATTCTTCCATTTGGTTTTTGGACATTCATCTCCTCCGACATGAATGTATTTTGAGGGAAAGAGATTCGTTATTTCAGTCAATACTTCTCGAATGAAAACGTACGTTTGGTCATTTCCGGCACAAAGTACATCTTCCGAAACACCCCATTGACGCCACAAGGCATAGGGGCCTCCTGTACAACCCAATTCTGGATAAGCGGACAAGGCACCCAGCATATGCCCTGGCAGATCAATTTCAGGTATCACATTGATGTAACGCTTTGCCGCATAGGAAACTACGTCACGAATTTGTTTTTGAGTGTAGAATCCGCCATGAGGAATGCCATCGTATTTTCCGGTGTTGTGACCAATGACGGTTTCTGGTCTCATAGACCCAATTTTAGTTAGCTTCGGATACTTTTTAATTTCAATACGCCAACCTTGATCATCGGTTAAGTGCCAATGAAAGGTGTTGATGTTGTGCAAAACCAAAATGTCGATGTAGCGTTTGACTTCGTCGGCTGAGAAAAAATGACGGGCAACATCCAGATGAATACCCCGATAGGCGAACCTGGGCGCATCATTGATGATAACTCCAGGTAAAAGAACAACACTTGGAGCATTCGTGGGAATCGACTTTCTTAACGATTGAATGCCATAAAAAACACCAGCTTCCGTAACACCCTGAATCACAATTTTATCCGAACCTACAGTTAATCTATAGGATTCAAGATTGGTAGCATTTAAACCCAATGTAAGTTGGATGACCTTACTATTGGAAGTCTTTGTGACACAAGGAACTTCCCGACCCGTGATTTCTTTCAAATAAGCAGCCAAAAACAAGGCATTCGCTTTCATTTTCGGATTTCTGGCTGGATATTGAATCAAAACCTGATTATCCAACAAAAAATGCTGATCGGGTTGAAGATTGATTTCATTGGGTAATGGAATGACCCGGTAATCAATATCCAAGGTGTTTGCACTTAACGAAAAAAAACAAAGAACTCCAGTAAACAATGCAATTAGTTTTCGCATGATGTTGATTTTTGGTTGATAGGATCGTGCTTATTCAATAAATCGCTTGGGGAAAAGAAGGAATCCCAGATTCACACCAACATTCCAATTGCCCTTGGGGAAACTGTACTTGTTCACATAAAGACTGATGTTGGTGATGGGCAAATTGTATACCAAGGCCACCTCGGCAAGGCTTTGAACATGAGACCAGGAGGTTTCTGTGAGTGCTTGAGCTAAATTGCCATCGTAAAGCGTCTGCAAGGGGAAAAAGCCATAGAGTTCACCGCGAAGATACAACGAGGGACGTATGTTCCAGATGGGTAGGATGCCGATTCCAAGGAATTGATTTGACCTGAATGCCTCATTGAAGTTGGTCATACTGTGGGGGGTAGGTGTAAAACCTGGCGCCTGAATGATGCTGGACGTGTAATTGTCGAGGGTTCGTTTGTTGTTGAAAACGAATTCACCCTTCGTACCGATTATAAAATGAGCACTCAGCGGTCTATAGCTTTCAAATCCACCCAAAAGCTGAAAATAATTCAAGGGTACACTCTTTTTAACTGCATGTCCGAGCGTATCCCCATATTTGTAACTTTCAATGCCTGAAATCAATTGAACGGTTGCATAACGCCTACTGCCAGTTACCGCGAACTGCTTGAGGTTCAACGTATTTTGCTCAAAATGCATGGTGAAAGATCCAAAACCGTAAATGCTCTTGTCATAAATATCAGAGGTAACTGAGCTAAATTTATCTTGAGAGTAGGTATCGACCATGTAGGCTCCACCAAGCGATAATTCCATTTTACCATGGTGATGCAATGGAAAGCCGTATCGGAACTTCAAATAGGTTTCCAACTGATTGACGAATGCTGGCAAATTACTAAGGTAAAAGAGTTTCTGATCTTGAAAATAACTGTAGTATTGTGTGGAGAATTGTATGGCTAGGTATTGGGGCATTTGTTTTGCATTGAAATTGAACTTAGAAATCAAATTAAATGCATTCAAAAACTTTCCCATATAGGTTTCAGCCGTATACATCTGAGAATAGTCATTGATCACCTGATAATTGACCCCCATAAACAGTTGGTTTGAAACCGTCGAGGAAATGTTGGCACCGATGGCGATGTTGATGTTATCGTCCATTTCCACATCCAGATAGAGCTTGAAAGACTGATCGGCTTCCTGATAGACGGCATGTGGTATAATCTCCTTTATCTTACTGTTTTCCAACAACTTGAAGTAAGCGATCTTGAAATCTTCCAATGTGAAATAGCGGGTGCCGTCTTGTTTCAAGATGTTGAGCATGAAATCTCGCTGAATTTCGTTAACACCGTTGATCTCGATTTCTCGAAATCGTAAAGCAGGCGCCTTGCTTTTATAATAATAGCGTTTTAGGTTGAGTGCAAATGGATCCGATCGCCTGGAAATCAGTTTCTTGATGGAATCCATATTGGCCATGGCGCCTTCATAGCCAATCTTGTAGGCGGCATCAACCTGATCGAAATCAAGCAAAGCCACATCTTCCAGATTCAAGTTCAATTGTATGCCTTTACCAGGTGATATCGAATCTGGCATCGAATGCATGATCATATTCCTAAGCTGGCCCATCATGTCGTAGTCGTCCGGCAACTTTTCCAAATTATCAACGACACAACCAATCATGACGTCTGGTTGGAAATCGCTGGACATGACATTGATGGGATAATTGTTGTAAATGGCGCCATCGTACATCAGATTGCCATTGACTTTAATTGCTTTAAAAACAAACGGAAAAGACATGGAGGCACGAATGGCATCTCCAAGATCTCCCTCCCTGAAAACAAATGCTTTACGAGTATAGACATTGGAGGCTACGGTTCTGAATGGAACGAACAAGCGATTGAAATCACCCTTGCATTGACCCGTAGCTTGGGAACAGAGCTGGAGGAAAGCAAAATTAAGCTGAATAGGATTCAGTAGACTATTGGGTATCAGCTTTCTGGGATTGATGACCGAATCTTTCAATGAAATGGATGTGACCAAGATTTCGGGAGTTGGATCTGGCATACGGAAGAAATCCATGTATTGGTTTTCGACGGTGCCGTTTCTCCAGTTTTTGAATTCATCCGATTTGACCAATTCCAACATTTCGGCCGGGGAATAACCCATGGCGTACAGGCCTCCGACAACCGCGCCGATGGAGGTTCCGGTTATGTAATCGATGGGGATTCCGTTTTCTTCCAAAGCCTGAATCAATCCAATGTGTGCGATGCCCTTGGCACCGCCGCCACTCAGAACCAAGCCGACTTTTTGGGAGTAAGCAGGTCGCAACAAGGCTGAAAGTAGGACAATAAGCAGCAGTCGTTTCATAAAAAAGCAACATAAAAAAAAGTGCTTCGGAGTCTTGAAATACTCCGAAGCACTTTATATTTTCGGAATACTTATCAAAGATACATCAAACCTTTGATAGGTGTTCCTTCACTCTAATTTAATCTATAAGTTCCACACTTCTTTTAACAAAGTTTGTTAGCGCTTCGCCTTTAAGCAAACCGTTCGAAAGTAGGGCCAGATCAATCAGTTGCTTGGCTTTGTCGTTATTGACGGCCTCTTCGGTCAGAAATTTCTTGACCAGCGGATGGTCGGTGTTGACCACCAGTGAATAACTGGTCGGCATTTCGCCGTAGAAATTCATGCCTGGGTTCATGGCAGCCATTTCCTGCATGCGACGCATAAACTCGTTCAACGTAACCATGACAGGGAAACCGGTTTCACCCAGCGTTTCCAGTTGAACTTTGAATTCCGTCTTTTCCATGCTGGGCAATTGACTGTTGAACAAGTTTTTAAGGGTTTCCTGTTCAGGCTCGCTCAGTGTCAGTGTCGGTTTTTCACCCTTTAGGATGAGGTTGTCAACCACGTCGCTGTCCACACGTACAAAGCTGCTTTTATCAATATGTTGCTCGAGCTTGCTAACGATGTGCACATCCAGTTGCCCATCCATCAACAGTACATCGTAACCTTTCGCTCTGGCAGCTTCCACGTAGGCATGCTGACCATCTTTGTCGGAGGTATACAGACAAACCAGTTTTCCATCTTTATCAGTCTGATTTCCAGCGATAAGCGTCTTGTACTCTTCGATGGTGAAACATTTGTCATCCACATTTTTTAGCAAGGTGAATTTCTCAGCCTTTTCCCAGAATTTTTCTTCGGTCAGAATGCCGTACTGAATGAAAATCTTGAGGTCGTTCCATTTGGCTTCGAACTGGGCACGGTCGCTTTTGAAGATGTCCAACAGGCGATCACCGACTTTCTTGGTGATGTGGCTGGAGATTTTCTTGACGTTGGAATCACTTTGCAAGTACGAGCGGGAAACGTTCAAAGGAATGTCCGGTGAATCGATCACACCATGCAACAAAGTTAGGAATTCAGGTACGATGCCCTCGACAGAATCGGTCACATAGACTTGATTGCAATAGAGTTGGATCTTATTCTTCTGAATTTCAACACTGTTTTTGATTTTTGGGAAATACAGGATACCAGTCAGGTTGAAGGGATAATCCACGTTCAGATGAATGTGGAACAAGGGATCTTCGCTCATGGGATAGAGGTCCTTGTAGAACTTCAGGTAATCTTCTTCCGTCAAATCGGCTGGTTTGCGGGTCCAAGCGGGTTTGACGTCGTTGATCTGAATGTCCTCGTCGGTTTCCTCGTATTTATCTTCTTTCCATTCCTTTTTCTTTCCAAAAACGATGGGCACGGGAAGAAACTTGCAATATTTGTTCAGCAGTTCGCTGATCTTGCTTTCTTTTAGGAAATCGAGGTTGTCATCGTCGATGTGCAGGACGATGTCGGTACCGCGCTCAGCCTTTTCGATGGTGTCGATGGTGTATTCCGGTGAACCGTCGCAGCTCCATTTCACGGCTTCAGCACCTTCTCTAAAAGACTTGGTGACAATATCCACCTGCTTGGAAACCATGAACGTAGAGTAGAACCCAAGGCCGAAGTGACCGATGATGGCATTGGCGTCGTTCTTGTATTTTTCGAGGAACTCTTCTGCACCCGAGAAAGCGATCTGGTTGATGTACTTCTCGATTTCTTCGGCAGTCATACCGATGCCATTGTCTGAAATCGTCAACGTTTTGGCTTCGGAATCGATGGAAACCCGAACTTTCAAATCGCCGGTTTCACCTTTGAATTCACCAACGGAAGCGTAGGTTTTTAGTTTCTGGCTGGCGTCGACGGCATTTGAAATGACTTCACGGAGAAAGATTTCGTGGTCGCTGTACAAAAATTTCTTGATGACTGGGAAAATGTTGTCGGTTGTAACCCCAATGTTTCCTTTTTGCATGTCGTTATAATTTTTAGTGTTGATTGCTGCGTTTGCTGTCTAGTTGGTCAGACACCCGAACAGGACAAAAAAAATGCCAGAACCTAGGGTCTGACATTTTTGCATTAATAGGGGTGTTTACTGACAGAACTGACAAATTAGACGGGCAGATCGTTGATCATTCGAACCATGCTTTTGGTTTCAGCATTGTAATTAAGCGTGATTCGGTCACCTTGTTTGAGATTTCCGCCAAGTATCAGTTCAGCCAACTCATCTTCCAAATATTTCTGAATGGCCCGCTTCAAGGGACGTGCCCCGAATTGCACATCGTAACCTTCGGTCGAAATAAAGCTTCTGGCTTCGTCGGTGACCGTAAGCAGATAGCCCAAGTCTTCAACCCTTTTATGGAAGGTAACCAGTTCCAAATCAATAATTTGAAGTAGCGAATCTTTGGAAAGCTGATCGAATTGAATGACATCGTCAATACGGTTCAGGAATTCAGGAGCAAAGGTCTTGGTCAGTGCTTTCTGAATGACTCCCTTGGTGTATTCGACGTTGCCGGTTTGACCTGGAGGGGTGAAGCCGACGCCTTTGCCGAACTCTTTCAACTGGCGCGTTCCAACGTTAGAAGTCATGATCAATATGGAGTTCTTGAAGTCGATCATGCGGCCCAGGCTGTCTGTTAAACGGCCTTCGTCCATGACTTGCAGCAAGAGGTTGAACACATCGGGATGTGCTTTTTCGATTTCGTCCAAAAGGATCACCGAATAGGGTTTGCGACGCACTTTTTCGGTGAGCTGACCACCTTCTTCATAACCGACGTATCCCGGAGGAGCTCCGACCAGTCTGGAAACGGTGAATTTCTCCATGAATTCGCTCATGTCGATGCGGAGCAGAGCATCCTTGCTGTCGAACATCGCTTCGGAAAGCAGCTTGGCAAGGTGTGTTTTACCAACACCAGTTGGGCCTACAAAAAGGAAGGCACCGATGGGGCGGTTGGGGTCTTTCAGTCCGACTCGGTTGCGTTGGATGGCCTTGACGACTGAATCCACGGCCTTGTCTTGTCCGATAATATTTTTCTTAATTTCATACCTCATTTTCAAGAGCTTATCACTCTCTTCTTGAGCTATTCGTTGAAGTGGAACACCGGTCATTACGGCGACAACTTCAGCAATTTTTTCGGCATCCACCGGCTGGCGTTCCAGGTCGGCTCCGGTTTCCCATTCCGTCTTCATTAATGCCAATTGCTCGCTTTTTTGCTTGCCTTCGTCTCTGCAACTGGCTGCCAATTCGAAGTTCTGAGAGTTGACAGCATCCATTTTCTGGCGGTTGCACTCATCGATTTCTTTTTCAAGGGCTTCGAATTCAGGGGGTACGCTAATGTTTGAAAGGTGTACGCGGGAACCTGCTTCGTCCAGGGCATCAATTGCTTTGTCGGGGAAGTTGCGATCGGAAACGTAGCGTTTGGTTAGTTTCACACAGGCTTCCAGCGCTTCGTCGGTGTACGTCACATGGTGGTGTTCCTCGTAACGATCCTTGATGTTGCGCAGTATCTGAAGGGTTTCTTCGGGTGTGGTGGGCTCTACAATGATTTTCTGAAAACGACGCTCCAGCGCACCATCTTTTTCAATGCTCTTGCGGTATTCATCGAGCGTAGTGGCTCCAATGCATTGAATATCACCTCTGGATAGGGCTGGTTTCAGCATGTTGGCAGCATCCATCGAGCCGCTTGCATTACCGGCACCGACAATGGTATGGATTTCGTCGATGAACAAAATGATGTTCGGATTCTTCTGCAACTCGTTGAGAATGGCTTTCATACGTTCTTCGAACTGACCGCGGTACTTGGTTCCGGCCACCATGGAAGCCAGATCAAGTGAGATAACGCGTTTATCAAACAGAATTCGGGAGACTTTCCGTTGAACGATTCGTAAGGCCAAGCCTTCCACGATGGCCGATTTACCCACACCAGGTTCACCGATGAGTACCGGATTGTTCTTTTTGCGACGACTTAATATCTGTGCGAGGCGTAAAATCTCGTTTTCACGTCCAACCACAGGGTCTAATCGGCCCTCAAAGGCCGCCTTGGTCATGTCATTGCCGAAATTATCCAACGCCGGGGTATCGGTGCCACCTTGAGCCGTTTTGGTCTTAGGTTGGCTGGGAGCGCCTTGTTTGTCGTTTCCGCCATCCATGGTGTCGTCATCATCTTCGTTGTATTCAGTAAATCCAGGACCTGCAGATGGCGTGGGGGAGCCTACGATGCTGTCCTGCAATCTCAGCCATTCAAGGCCTTCTTCCTTCAGGACATCCGAAGCCAAGTTGTTGTTTTCCTTCATCAGGGCAAGCAACAAATGTTCCGTATCAATTTCACGACAGGTAAATCCTCTGGATTCCAAAGACTTGACCTCCAATAAAACCATTTTAAGAACGCGTTCGGCCGTTTTGTCCAAGGGAATATCCGGACTGTGGTTGGGAACATCGTTTCGGATGGTTCTGGATTCAATGGAACGTTTGACGTGTTGAAGATTTATATTGAGTTTTGACAATTGCAAGATGGCCTTACTGTCTCGCTCGCGCAGGATTCCAAGCAGCAGATGCTCGGGTGCGATGGTCTCGCTTCCAAGCCGTTGCGCTTCCTCCAGGCTGAAACCTATGACGTCGTGCATGCCCTGTGAAAATTTTGCTGTATCCATAATTCGTATTTGTTGCCCCCTTGAAATAGGGCTTGAAATGTACTGTTTACTGTTTAATTCGATTGCATTACGTCTCAAAAATAGACAATTCCATCCGTAATCCAAATGCTATGCTTCAAATACTTTGCCACAAGACAAATTGTCAGTTTTTTTGGCCGATTTATTTGTAAAAAACCTTGGTGGAATCGGGGGAAAGCTGTACATTAGCATACTTTTTGAGTTAAATCAACCTGCTCGATTGGAAAAACAAACTATATTTAAAAAGTTATATTTAAATGATTGATCAAGACCGCATTATTCGGATAAACATTGAAGAGGAAATGAAATCTTCCTACATTGATTATTCGATGTCTGTGATCGTTTCGCGCGCGCTACCTGACGTGCGGGACGGTTTGAAACCGGTTCATCGCCGGGTTTTATTTGGTATGAATGAATTGGGCAACAATTCTGACAAACCGTACAAGAAATCAGCCAGAATCGTCGGGGACGTTCTTGGTAAATATCATCCGCACGGAGACTCCTCCGTCTATTACGCGATGGTTCGTCTGGCCCAGGAATGGTCCATGCGCTACCCGATGGTGGACGGTCAGGGAAACTTCGGTTCGGTGGACGGCGATTCCCCCGCTGCCATGCGTTACACCGAGTGCCGCCTTCGCAAGATAGCAGAAGACATGTTGCTGGACATCGAAAAAGATACGGTGAACATGCAACTCAATTTCGATGACACCTTAAAAGAGCCGACCGTTCTTCCAAGCCGCATTCCAAATCTATTGGTGAATGGTGCGTCCGGCATCGCCGTGGGTATGGCCACCAACATGCCTCCCCACAATTTGTCGGAAGTTGTTGACGGCATGATCGCTTACATCAACAACAACGACATCGAAATTCCTGAGTTGATGAAGTACATCATCGCTCCAGACTTCCCGACCGGTGGTTTCATTTATGGCTACCAAGGTGTGAAAGAAGCCTTTGAAACGGGCAGGGGAAGAGTCGTCATGCGGGCCAAGGCCAATATTGAAAACGACGGCAGCCGTGAAAAGATTGTCGTTACCGAAATACCTTACCTGGTCAACAAGGCTGAACTCATCACAGCCATTGCCGACTTGGTAAAAGAACAAAAAATCGACGGCATTTACCATGTCAACGACGAATCCGACCGTGATGGCATGCGCATCGTTGTGGAAGTCAAGAAAGATGCCAATTCCAATGTATTGCTGAACAAGCTGTACAAGATGACGGCGCTCCAGACCTCCTTCAGCGTAAACAACATCGCACTGGTACACGGACGTCCGAAAATGCTGAACCTGAAAGACATGATCAAGCATTTCATCGATCATCGTCATGAAGTGGTGACCCGCCGTACCCAATACGATCTGAACGAGGCTGAAAAACGTGCGCACATCCTTCAAGGTTTAATCATTGCCTGCGACAACATCGATCGGGTCATCGCCATCATCCGTTCTTCGCAATCTCCAGATGAAGCGCGTGAACGTCTTATGGCTGAATTCGAACTTTCTGACATTCAATCACGTGCCATCGTTGAAATGCGTCTCCGTCAGCTCACCGGCCTCGAAATGGACAAACTCCGCAACGAGTACGAAGCATTGATGTTGAAAATCGCCTATTTTAAAGAAGTTCTGGCCAGTTTGGAAATGCGCATGAACATCGTCAAGGAGGAACTCGAAGAAGTGAAAGCCAAATACGGTGATGTCCGTCGTTCGGAAATCATCTATGCTTCCGAGGATTTCAATCCGGAAGATTTCTATGCTGACGATGAAATGATCATCACCATTTCCCATTTGGGCTACATCAAACGCACTCCGCTGAGCGAATTTCGTTCGCAAAACCGTGGGGGAGTAGGTTCCAAGGGCAGTGAAACCAGGGACGAAGACTTTGTGGAATACATTTATCCGGCATCCATGCACAATACCATCATGTTCTTCACTCAGAAGGGTAAGTGCTACTGGCTTAAGGTTTATGAAATACCGGAAGGAACCAAGAACTCCAAAGGCCGTGCCATCCAAAACCTTCTGAACATTGATTCAGATGATAAGGTGAACGCGTTCATTAGAGTGAAAAACCTGCAGACAGATCAGGAATTCATCAATTCCCATTACCTGATTTTCGCCACCAAACAAGGTGTCGTAAAGAAAACCGTATTGGAACAATATTCCCGTCCGCGTGCCAACGGTGTGATAGCCATTTCCATCCGTGAAGACGACCAAGTGATTGGTGTTCGCATGACAAACGGAAATACCCAAGTACTGATGGCCAACCGCAACGGTCGCGCCATCCGTTTCCATGAAAGTGCTGTCCGTGTGATGGGCCGTACTGCAACTGGTGTGCGAGGAATGACTTTGGACACAGATGGTCAGGACGAAGTAATCGGCATGATCTGCATCAAGGATCCTGAAACAGAATCCATCATGGTCGTTTCCGAACAAGGCTATGGCAAACGCTCGGAAATTGAAGATTACCGCGTGACCAACCGTGGCGGAAAAGGTGTCAAAACCTTGAACGTCACTGAAAAAACTGGTAAGCTGGTTTCCATCAAGAGTGTTACCGACGATAGTGATCTGATGATTATCAACAAGTCTGGCATCACCATCCGTGTGAAAGTCTCCGATTTCCGCATCATGGGTCGTGCCACACAAGGAGTTCGACTGATCAATCTGGAAAAACGGCACGATGAAATCGCATCCGTTTGTAAGGTAGCATCCGAACCGGATGAGGAAGAAGTACCAGTTGTACTGACCGACGCCCTTGAAAATCCGGTGGCCGATGTTGAAAATTCAACTCAAGATACTGAATAATAGTAATTTAACCATTTTTATTCATTTAATTATACAACAATGAGAAAGATCATTTTTTTGCTTTCTGCACTGCTTCTGATAGGAGGTAGTTCGTTTGCGCAAAAGAAAAATGTGGCAAAAGCCAGTTCAAAACTCCAGGCCGAACCACAAGACACTAGAGGTGCTAAAGAAGCGATTCTATTGGCATTGAAGGATTCCACCACAAGTAAGGATGCAAAAACATGGTTTACAGCCGGTGAAGTGTTCAATGCCATCTACACAGAGCAACAGAAAAATGAATTGCTTTCAAAAAAAGGTGACAGGGCATTAATGGCAAACTGTACGGAGACATCATTGAATTACTTCCTGATAGCCGATTCATTGGATAAATTGCCAAATGCCAAAGGCAAAATTGCACCCAAGTACCATGCCAGAATTGTGGAAAAGATAAAAGCACTGCAAAATGGTTTCACCGAGGGTGGTTCTCACTTTTACGAACAAAAGGATTATAAGAATGCCTTGAAATTCTTTGATGTGTATATTAATTATCAGAACATACCCCAAATGAAGGGTCTTGGACTGGAAAAAGATACCTTGGTCAAGCGGATTACCTATTATTGCGGTCTTTGTGCAACTCAGGCTGAATTGCCTCAGCTTGCTGTGAAGTACTATGAGATTGTTAAGGACAGTGTTGATTCCAAATGGATTTATGCTCGTTTGTGCGATGATTATTCGACGTTGAAAGATACGGTCAACATGATCCGCATGTTCAAGATGGGTGCTCAAAAATTTCCAAATGAATCATACTATGTTCGCAGTCTGATCAACTATTACATCAACCAGAACAAGATGGAGGAGGCTTTATCTTGGATTAATGCCGCCCTTGATTTAGAACCGACAAGTGCAGTACTTTGGAATGTTAAGGGTAGAATTCTAGAAACGAAGAATATAGAAGAATCTAAAGCGTGTTATCAGAAATCCATAGATATGGACCCGAAATTTGCTGAAGCTCTTGGTAATCTGGGCCGTATCTATTACAACAAAGCGGTTGAAGAACTTGACCGCATCAACGCTATTCGTGATGATAAAAAATACAAAATCGAAAAGGCAAAACTAAAGACCACGTTTGAAATTCCACTGCCATATTTCGAAAAAGCGTATCAGATCAATCCGGATGAACGTGATTATGTGATCGCTTTGAGAGGTATCTATTACAACTTGGGGCAGGATGCCAAATACCAAGAAATGGATAAAAAGCTGAAGAGCATGTAAATCCATTCTTTGATTCAAAATAGGGTAGGCTGTTGTATTTACGACAGCCTATTTTTTTTGTGCTATGAACTCACATGTAAGCTACTATCAATTTTTAAAACTGGTTGGAAGGGTGGATCTAAAACTGTTTCAATTTATATTATTCAACATAATATTAATTATAACCCAGAAAAGGGCAAGAACGCGCTGAAAGAAGTTTTAAATGAGCTTTAAGGTCAAGGCACTGATTATGAGACATACCGGAGCGTACTTTAGGGTACGTGAGGATTGTCGAATAAGCAGTAACGATGAGATTGAAGCTCATTTAAGACTTCTTATCCTTTAATTACCAACAACGGCGTACTACCATGAAACACCATCCGATGTGCAATTCCTGGATTGAACAATCGCGCAAATAAATTTCTTTTTTGAGATGCCAAGGTCAATATGTCAATCTTGCAATCCAGAATGAACTTATTCAGATTTTCGATAATCTTCCCATTCCCCAGCAAAACATACGATGTTTCCAGTTCTGGATACTGTCTTTTGAAGTATTCCTTGACTCCGGCCAACTGGACTTCATCCCATGGATTCTCCGTATCCGAAAAGTGTACAAAATACACTTTTAACTTGAGCGATTTTAACAACTGCATCATGGTGTCAAAAACAACCAAATCGCGTTGGTCAAAGCGGGTCAAAAATCCAACGGTCCGAATGCCTTCAAAACGATCAAAAGGCGTTTGATCCGGGAAAGCGAAAACTGGAACGTTGGTACGATCGATGACTTCTGCCGTAACACTACCTAATAGATCGCTGCTAATGGAATCTGCACCTTTGGTACCCATGATGAGCATCAATGGCTTGTGCTTTTTGGCATAAATCAGAATTTGTTCCTCAGGAACACCTTCACGGAATTTTGCAACAATCTGAACATCAGGCAATAGGCCGGTAGACATATCCACACGAAGCTGATTCACGAGTTTGTCCATCTCTGATTCGTTCTTCTGCATCAACGATTTCATGGCTTCTTCGCTGTGTTCATCGAAGGCAAAGGCATCGCTTATGGGCATTCCACCAGAATAGAATGGGCTGTAATAGGTATGCAACAATACGATGGTTGCGTCCATGGATTTGGCAACACTGAAAGCCAAGCGGGCAGCTTTCATGGTATATTCTGAGAAATCGACCGGAACCAGAATTATTCTTGGCAACATTTTTGGTACAGCCTTTTCATCACACTCAAAATCCACATGTTCAATAATTTCCAATGCTGCTGGAAGATCAACTTCCCGAATCCGAACACGTACGCCAGCAGAAACGACTGGCTGGATCAAATTCACATTGTGAAGGCAAACTTCAATTCCTTTTGATTCCAGAATGCCTTTCAGAATGATGGCACGTTCATAGGTATGAATGGCAACGGTGACGAGGTTTTCTTCCATGGCCGTATTTTTTTGAGGTTCTTTTTAACCATCTTATGATGATTCTAAGGTACAACGGAATTGGCCGGAATGGCAAAGGGGAATTGTTAAAATATATTAACAACCCCCCTCTCCTGCCCTATGGGCAAATTTTAAAAATGGCTCTAGGAACTAAAAAGTATAGGCTAGAATGGCATATATTCTGGAGTTTGAGATGCGTTCGGCATTAACAATGCTACCGGTTGCGGAACGACTTCCCCAGGCAGCATTCGTGTATTCGAGTTCAACTCCAAGTTTCCAATTCTTGAAATTGTAGCTGTATGTCGGCGTAATTCGGAAAATATCGCTTATCATTTTTTCGGAAGAGGTGTTTGCCTTATCTACACCCATGCCGTAGAAATTACTTCCAATCGGCAAATCTTCAGCAGGTCCAAGATTCTTTGTAAAGCCTCCAAACAAACCAACTTGGTGAACCACACCATAATTCAATTGGATGAAAGTAGAAAGATTGTTGTACGGGATGTACTTGTTATCCGGTGTGATGGCATAACCACCGATAAAGTTCAGGTCAGTCAAATTCTGACCAAGAATTCCTTTGACGTTGGCCGTGAGCTTTCCATTGGTGTACGAACCGTAAAGCATAAAGGCAGGTGTACGCAAAACATTCGTATTCACATGTTTGACTCCTAAACCATCCGTGAAATATCGGTTGGGCATAATGGATTTGTATTCACCACCCAGTCCAAGCAGTACGTGTTCGAATTTTGATTCAATGCTGACATACAATTCCGGCAATAGGGCATTTCGTTGGTAAAGATAGGTTGAAGTATTTGTGGTAGGTGTAGTGAGATCAGGGCCAGATGAGGTATAAGACATTTCGTATATGGCAGCGGCAGAAAGTTTGATATTTTTAATCAAGTAATCGTAACGTACCTGCGGACTGCGATTGAAGGGTTGAAACAAGGCTCCGGTGTTCAGTGAAAGTATTAGTGGATGAACACCTAACGTGAACATGGGATGCCAAGTTTGACCGACCAGTAAGGAAGAATGATCCCAATTCAATTGGGTATAAGCTTGACGAAGGCGTAAAATGGTGAAGTTGGGGGCACCGGAAAAATCGGTTTCAATTTTTCCGGTTGCCTTTTTTGCTCCAAGAAAATTGGTTGGTATGCTGAAGTTGAAACCAAATCGGGTTGTAATGCTGGTAAACGAAGTAGAGGGTGTGGCATTCAAGTCTTCACCGCTGGCGTTCAAATCTCGGAACATCGGATACAATGAAAAAACATCCTGATTGCCCGAAAGAATTTTTCGGGAATCCAAGGTGTAATCACTGCGGATGAATCCATAGAGTTTGTAAGAAGGTGCCTCTTGGGCAAAAACACACAAGATGTTTACAAACAGAAGCAAGACAAGGATTTTCTTATTCATTTTCAATTGGTTAAGATGGTTCCAAACAGGTCGTACGGGCCGGCAGAATCAATCTTGACCGAATAGAACGAACCGATGTTCAATGGGGTTTCTTTGGTTATGAATACTTCAGGATCTACATCCGGCGAATCGAATTCCGTGCGACCGACAAAATAATCGGGCTCTTCACGGTCTACAATGACCTTGAACGTCTGACCCACTTTAGCGGTGTTGATTTCGGCCGAGATATCTTGTTGCAACAACATAAGTTCGTCCAGGCGTGCCCGTTTGACTGCTTCAGATATGTTGTCCTCATAATGACGTGCGGCATACGTGCCTTCCTCGTCGGAATAGATGAAAGCGCCCATACGTTCGAAACGTTGCTCTTTTACAAAATCACAAAGCTGGCGGAAATCATCGGCTGTTTCGCCTGGGTGGCCCACCATCAGGGTGGTTCGTAAGTGGATGCCAGGAACTTCCTGACGGATTTTGTTCAGTAGTTCAATAGTGGCAGCCCGGTCAATCTTGCGGCGCATTTTGAGGAGCATGGGGTCGCTGATGTGCTGTAGGGCCATGTCAAGGTAGGCACAGACATTTGAATTCTCGCGCATGACTCGTAGCAGGTCCATGGGAAAATCGTATGGGTAGGTATAATGAAGTCTCAGCCAGTCCAAACCAGGTATTTTTGCCATTTGTTCAACCAATTCAGGGAGTTTCAAGGCTTTATAGTTGTCAAGTCCATAATACGACAGATCCTGAGCGATCAGTTGGACTTCTTTAACTCCTTTGGCAACAAGGTTGCGGACTTCTTCCAAAACATCTTCCATGGGCCTGGAAACGTGCTTTCCAGTGATGATGGGAATGGCGCAATAGGAACAGGTACGGCTGCAACCTTCGGAAATCTTGACGTAAGCATAATGGGAAGGCGTTGTGAGACTGCGTTCCAGCCTTAAATCGTCTCGATAAACCTCGCCAAGGTCGGACAACACTTCTTTCCAATTGAATTTACCGTAGAAATGGTCCACTTCGGGTATTTCCTTACCGAGTTCAGATAAGTACCGCTCGGAAAGACAACCCATTACGTAGAGTTTGCTGATCCTTCCTTTTTTTCGTGCGTCGGCGTATTCAAGAATGGTTTCAATGGATTCTTCCTTGGCATCACCGATGAAGCCGCAGGTATTGACAATGACGATGCCACCTGAAGGCACTTCGGAGTCGTGACCGACCGCGTATCCGATGGCTTCAAACTGACGTAGCAATTGTTCCGAATCCACCAGATTCTTGGAACAACCCATGGTAACGATGGTCACGTGTCGAATGGCCTTCATCTAGTTTTCGTCGCTGAAAAGAGTGTTGACGAAGGCTCTTCGATTAAAGAGCTGTAGATGGTTGATGCCTTCGCCCAGACCAATGTATTTGACTGGGATTTGGAACTGATCGGAAATGCCGATGACCACACCGCCTTTGGCAGTTCCATCCAACTTAGTGATGGCTAAGGCATTGACTTCGGTAGCCAAGGTAAATTGACGGGCTTGCTCGTAGGCATTCTGACCGGTTGAACCGTCCAAAACGAGCAGTATTTCGTGTGGCGCATCGGGCACCACTTTTTTCATGACGTCTTTGATTTTGGTCAATTCGTTCATCAGACCGATTTTGTTGTGAAGGCGGCCTGCGGTATCGATAAGTACCACGTCGGCATCATTGGCTACGGCAGACTTCAACGTATCGAACGCTACGGATGCTGGATCCGAACCCATGGCTTGTTTGATGACGGGTACCCCTGCTCTTTCACCCCAGATGACCAGTTGTTCAACGGCAGCAGCTCGGAACGTATCAGCAGCACCGAGGTAGACGGATTTTCCTGCCTGTTTGAACTGATGGGCCAGCTTGCCGATGGTGGTGGTCTTTCCTACACCGTTGACGCCGACCACCATGATGACATAGGGTTTTTTATCGGAAGGCAATTGAAAAGAATCGGCATCTTCGCTATCGTGTTTGATGAGCAGGCCGGTGATTTCTTCGCGCAAGACGTTGTTGAGTTCTTTCGTGTCTACGTATTTATCTCTGGCCACGCGCTTTTCGATGCGTTCAATGATGCGAATGGTTGTATCCACACCCACGTCGGAAGTAATAAGAATTTCTTCCAGCTGGTCGAGCACATCTTCGTCCACTTTGGACTTTCCAGCGATGGCCCTGCTTATTTTTGAAAAGACACTTTCCTTGGTTTTGGCCAGTCCTTGGTCAAGCAGTGCTTTTTCTTCCTTTTTATCTTTAGAAAACAGATTGAATATACCCATGATTTCTGGTGTGCGTCAAAACGCTGCAAAAGTACGTAATTATGCTTAAATTGACAAATTGAAAAAGGCTGGAATCGTATGAAACCAGCCTTTTAGGTATGTGTTGTACAGTCAATTACTTTTTGGTGAAAAAGTCGTTGATTTTATCGTTGTGTACAATTTCTTCGTTGAAAGTATAAGCTCCGGTTTTCGGAGATTTAACCATCTTGATCACCTTGGCGTAGGCACGACCTTCGCCTTTGTTTTGCATCGATGCAACTGCTTTTTTTGCCATGGCTTAAATTATTTAATTTCTTTGTGAACAGTCATTCTTTTCAAAATCGGGTTGTATTTCTTCAACTCCATACGACCGGTCGTATTCTTACGGTTTTTGGTCGTGATGTAGCGGGAGGTACCCGGCATACCGCTTTCCTTGTGCTCGGTGCACTCGAGAATCACTTGGATTCTGTTACCTTTAGCTTTCTTTGCCATTTCTCTGATCTCCTTTAATTAAATGATTACGCGGATATCTTCAATCTTCAAATACCCCTTTTCGCTGGCGTCACGCATGGCACGGTCGAGACCGTTCTTGTTGATGGTGCGCAGAGCGTTTGCTGAAATGGTCAGCGAGATCCAACAATCTTGTTCTACCCAGTAGAACTTCTTGGTGAAGAGGTTGACGTTGAACTTACGTTTCGTGCGTCTCTTGGAGTGCGAAACATTGTTCCCGATCATTGCCTTCTTTCCTGTAATTTGACAAACTTTAGACATCTCTATCTTTTTTTGGTTTTGGCACTGTTTTTCTTAAAACGGTTGCAAAGAAACGAAAAAAGAAAGAATCCTGCAAATGATGTTGAAAAATAGTTGTGAAATGAATTGATTTACAGCATTATCCCTATTGATTAAACGTATTTATAATGGTTTATAAAACCATCATTATAGCATATATTTACCTTTTATGGTGGTTATATGAATCATTATAGTAATTTTGCAATAAAAATTGCATATGCACGATTGGCATTCACTGACAGACCTTGAAGTGTTGGCAGAATTCGGTACCCGAATCCGACTGGCACGAATGGAACGAAACCTCACTCAACAACTATTGGCGGATCGTTCCGGATTGAATCGCAGTACCATCCGCGACTTGGAAAACGGACGCTCGGTGAACCTTCTGAGCTTGATGCAGCTGCTTCGAAGCCTGGAATTGCTGAATCAACTGGACCTCCTTTTGCCTGGCAGTTCGCAGAGTCCAGTTCTGGCAAAGTTGCAAAATGAGCGCAAACGGGTGAAACTTTCAAAAAAATAGCACCATGCATCAATTGATCCATGTTTTTTATCAGGATCAGCCTGCCGGAATTTTCGATGTGGATGCTGCTGAACGAACTGGTCGGTTTGAGTGGCTGCCTACTTTTCAGGCTACCTACAGCCGCTTGACAGAAGTCTTTGAATCGAGTGAAACAAGCCGTTATACGTCCTTTGATTTGGATGGTGAATTGCCAAACGTTTTTAAAGACTACTTGTGCGGAGCATTTTCAAAAGCATTAATGAGCGAAGCTTTGCGAAATACCAACAGGACGGCAGCGAGTTTGTCTTCGTTGGCTTGGCTATCCTTGACTGGCAATCGTGGAATGGGTGCCTTTCGGTTTGAACCAGCCGGCTATCCAGAGTTGAACGCCGTCGAACCGGTGGATTTGGATAGGATGGTTCGCTATGCTGGACTCATCCAAAAGGGAAAAGGTGCGGAACTCAGCGACAGGCGTTTGCGCGAATTGCTGCGTTGCGGCTTGTTCGTGCGTGGAAAATCACCTAAAATTCTGGTAGCGGTTAATGACTTTACTGGAGAAGTCTTAACGGGTCAGGGACAGATTCCGGAGGGTTTTAACGGATGGATTTTGAAACTGGATGGTGTCGAAGCGGGATCAGCAGAAAAGTTGATGGAAGAATATGCCTTTTATCAAAAAGCCTTGGCATGCGGAATCATGGTTGCACCGTGCAGGATTCTTCGCGATGGGCATTGGAAACATTTGTTGGTGAAGCGTTTTGATCGTACTTTGAATGAAAAAAGGGCGTTCGTTACTTTCCATGATTCTGATAGATCTTGGGAGGCCGTTTTTCGCCGGATGCGAAGTTGTAGACTCCCCTACCCTGACATGGAGGAAATGTACAAAAGATTGGCTTTCAGCATTTTGACAAAAAACAAAACCTATGGACCTTCCAAGATCTGCTTTATTTTCACTCTTAAAGAGCGATGGAGACTGGCACCGGCCTTCAATTTTAAGACTTCAGCCGATAAGGAAATGTACGACTTTTCCCTACACGGAAAATCGACAGATCTGACAGAAGAGGATGTGCTTACTTTCGGAAAGCAACTCAACATACGCAAATCAGTGAAAATCCTGGAAGAAATGAAGGGAAAACTATAACTTATTCCACTTTTACGACGTAGACCTGTCCAGATTCGGATCGGGTCACCCGAACGGCTTCACCTTTGTCAATGTATCCGAATTCAGACATGGCATCGTACATTTTTTCGTCGATACGAACTTTACCGGAGGGGCGCAGCATGGTATCCGCAATGCCAGTCTTATCGGTCAGTTTCGTGATTTCTTCTGGTATGCCCACAAAACCCTCCGAAACGTTTTGAACGGATGTTAAAGCAACACTTTGCAGCAAACTGTTTTTGGAACCAATTCTGGATGTCAACCACAAACTGAGCAAGACTGCAGTGATGATGCTGAGTGAAACAAGTAGCAAAGGCCCTGCTGCGGCGCTGAATCCTGAATTACTGAATTCAAAAGTCGCATTGTCAATCAATGCTGCCGTCAAACCAAACATCATGGCCAAGATTCCGGATATACCCGCAATCCCGAATCCAGGGATGACAAAGACCTCTATGAAAAGCAGTACAAAACCAATGACAAAGAGGATAATTTCCCAATACTGTGCCAAGCCGTCCATGTACAACGGTGCAAAGAAAAAGACGGCTGCGATGAGAGAAACCAAGCTTGGCAGACCAATACCGGGTACTTGCAATTCAAACCAGATGCCTCCGATAATGAGCATGATAAGAATGGCTCGCAAAGCATTGCTCATAAGTTCACCTTTCAGCCTATCCCACGAACCCAGATGGAAGACATCCAAGTCGTAATCCTTAATAACCAAGTATTTGGTAATCAATTCACTTGCACTTTCGGTGATGCCGTCGCAATAACCATTTGCCAAGGCTTCATTTGCTGTAAAAGTAAGGACTTTGGACGAATCGATGATGCCAGCTATAGCGATGTCAGGATCGACCATGGCTTCAGCAATCCTAGGATTCCGATGCCAGTTAATACTGGTATCTCCATTGGCAATTAGGGTGTCTCTGCCCTGCGCTTCTGCCGTGGCCCGAATGATGCCTCTCATGTACGATTGGTATTTGTCAGGAGCTGCAGCCCCTGTAGCGTCGACTACGGTGGATGCACCGATGGTGGCGGAGGTCCGCATGTAAATCTTGTCACAGGCAATGGATATCAAGGCTCCAGCTGATGCAGCATTATTGTTGATGAACACGTAAACGGGCATCGGTGCGTTTAGGATGGCGGTTCGGATGGAATCGGCATACAAAACTTCTCCGCCGTAGGTGTTCATATTGATGAGTACGGCATCGTATTTGGAGGAAACGGCCTTATCGAGACCTTTTCTGATCTCCATCCAAGTGACACTGTTCACTTCCTTTCGGAGATTAACTTGTAGAATGCGTTGACGTTTCGGCTCCATCGTGGTTTCTGCGTTTAGGCTCCCAAACGACAGTAACATTTCCAAGAAAAACAAAAGAAAAATACGTGTCTTCATATGCGTAAGGATTATACCGTTTAAAGATAACAGTTTTCATAGTTAAGTGATGCCTTTTCGGTATTTTTGCAAAAACTCTTCGTTGAATGAATACTTTTCAGATCTTGCTGGCGTCCAATACGAATGCAACCGAACATCTTGCTGAAGCTCATGAACGCTTGAAAAATCTTTTTCCATCGGAAATCCGTTTTTCAGAAATTCTCGAAAGTTTTGCGATGAACAAGAATGGAGTCATTGACAAAGAATGCACCTACCTTAATGCACTATGTCAGGCTTATACCGAACTTCCTTTGGAAAGTGTTTTGTCGATGTTGAAAGTCATGGAAACGGAAATGGGCAGAAAAAGGGGTTTGGATGCCAAAGGAAAAGTGTCTATCGATCTTGATTTGGTGGAATGGAACGGAGAAATACTTCGTCCATGGGATGTCGCTCAACCGTATTATCGGGATTGCCTTAAAAGTCTAAAAAAATCTAACGTTGTTGGCTAAGCCACCAATGCAGAGTTCCATCGCTTAACCTAATTCAGCTCTGGGTGTGAAAGTTTTAGGAAGTGGCATCTCGTACACAGCCTTTCTCAAATAATCTTCCAATTCTTTCAAGTCTTTCAGACCAGCCAGTTCTTCAGGCTGAATGGTTTCTCCAATACCGATCCGATGGGTCTTTTTGCCTTTGTTGAATAATTCGTAAGACATGCGAACCTGTCGAATCCGCCAGTCGATAACGCCTAGAAAATAGAAAAACGGTGAATTCAGATCAAATAAACGTATGGGTACGATGGGAACTTTCGCTATCTGTATGATTTTCAAGATACCCGTTTGCCACTCTCGATCGTAGACTTTCATGGATTTCAAATTGAACAAGGACACACCTCCTGCAGGAAAAAAACCGACCGGATGACCTTGTTGCAAATGGGTCAATGTTTCTTTGATCCCTCTGTAATCGAGCATTGGATTGAGTCGTTTATTGCCTTTTTGCGGAACCACAGAAATAAAGTTATCCTGTAGGGCCTCGCCCTTATAAACCAAGTTATTCACCATAAACTTGTACTTTGGTCGCAAGGAAGCAACTAGATCGATCAGCATGATGCCATCCAACCCGCCATAGGGATGATTGGAAATGGTAATGAAAGCACCTTCAGGTAGTTGATTCAAGCGCTCAGCATTCCCAATGCCCCATTTGATGCCCAAATCGGCTAATAGATGGTTGGTGAATTCGACGCCCTTGTAATCTGCAGATCGACCATACAATCTATTTACACGGCTTATGCCGAAGATGTCCATGGCTCTTTTCAATATCCATGGACCAAACTTCCCTCTGAATAAGGGGGAAATATGCTCCAAATCCTTGATATCGACGACTACCCTTCTCAAAATTTGTTGTTTTATGTTTCCTTTTGTCCGAATCGTTCAAGCCATGCCGCTGGAACAAAACCACTTTTTACTTTCATCAACATGATTCCAATACCGATCCATATTAGTTCTCGAAGTCGCGTGATGAGACTAACGTAGATTCCAAAACCTCCTGGCAAAGCCAATGCGGCAAATGCCATAAAAAAACCACCTTCACGGGTACCAATCTGCATGGGCGAAAAAAAGAAAATGTTGGTGAAAAGACTCATGAAAGAGTAGATCGTAACAGACTGTATCAGAGAAACATCCACATTGGCAGAACGAAGGATCACATAGACTTCCAGGCAATTGGCAATTCTCGCGATGAGTTCCAAAGAAATCGTTGTAATGAACGCCTTTGTCCTTGAATTGTACAAGTAGGAAATTTGGTGATCAATATTGGCCAATCCTTCATTGTGCTTCACACAGAAGGGCAAGGCCCATTTTTTCAGGAAAGGGACTTTCGACAAACCATCGAAAAGGCTAACAGTCAACCCTTTGCGATAGCCTCTCCAAAGTAGGAAGAGTAAAAAAAGAAAAACGATGAATGTGACGAGCAGCGTGATGCTCCATGACTGGGGCATCGGCAGGAAAAGGGCAGCAGCAACAATGGAAAGTGACCAGAACAAACAATGCGCCGTAATGTGCGACATCGTATACAATAAAACGGATGAAGTAGCCTTTTCCATACCGAAAAATCGTTTTAGTTCCAGAATCTTATATGGATCACCTCCTAAAAAACCAAGGGGGGTGGCTGCTTTCAAACCGAAACCGCTGATGTTGATTTTAAGTAGATGCCAGAATGGAACGGTACTATTATCAGGGTTTTCATCGCGAATAATGGTATTCAGTGCTGCCGTATTGATCATGTAAATGGGCAGCCACATGCCGATGATTGCGACAAACCACCAACCGGTTTTCACAATATTGTTATAAATGGTATCAAAACCAATTGTGTAGCCCATGGCAGCCAAGGCCAGGAATCCAAGAATGAAAAATAAATTACGTCCGTTTATGGATCCTAATTTCATTGTTTATGTGTTCATAGTCCTGCACATTCTTTCGTGCCGGTAGATGGTTATGTATAGCAAGGGGTTCATCACCAGTATTTCTACTACAAAATACAACCAAGGTATATAAAGCAATAAGGAAAGCAACATAACGACACTTCGCGCATTAAAAGTCAATGCATCCAAGGCAGGCATCAGTTTGAGGCTCTTTTCACGGTAATTGTTTATTTGATCTTGCGTGTATCCATTGGGGTTGGATGCGTCCATTCTTAGAATGAAGCGCTTCAATTGAGGGGTGAATAGTTCCTGATTTTTTGTGTAATAATAATAAAGTTTCAAGAAGAGCTTAGAAATGCCGTCTTTCTTCCAGGACATCTCTTTAAATTTAGCATCGATGGAGGTAGTATCCTCAAATTCACTGTCTTTTCCACCTTTTAGGAAATGGAGGTGTAATGTTTTGTAATAGTCTACCATACCGGCCTGATACAAGTGAGAAAGCGCCGAGAGTACAGTTATACCAAAAAACCAAAGCCCCCAACTTTCATGGCTTTCAATGATTCGTAAGGACATGACCAAATAAAAAGTAAAGAACCAGATATCACCAGTCATCCCATCAAGAATGCGCCCTATTTGTGTGCCTTTTCCGGTCATTCTAGCAAGCTGTCCATCCACGCAATCCAGTGTATTGGCAAATACTAAAAGCGCAAAACCAACCAAGTTGATCAATAGATTATTATCCGGATAAAAAAGCAAGCAGGCGCTAATACCGACAAATATGGAGAAAATGGTAACCGCATTGGGAGTAACCTTGGTAGGTTCCAACAAAAGAGCGATCTTAAATGCAATTGGTCGATAAAAATATCGATCCAACCAATTTTCGGTATCCCAAGATTTTAATGAATCCTTAAATGATATTTTAGTTTGATTCTCCACAGTTCTAAGTTGTTTTTTTGCTCGTGCAAAGGTATTTATTTTTTTAAATCGTCAGCGAATATTTCGGTTTTTATAAACTGAGTCGCTTCAAGGAACATAAGTGGCTGGATTTCCGAGTTCAAACCGTCCTCCGGCTGCAATTTCAAAATGGGCTTTTACGATACCAAGGTCAACAAGATTGAACTTTGCGTCATCATCGGTGAGTATTGTTAGGATTCCACCTTTATATTCAAAGCGTACCGGCTGTCTGTTAGCCGCTGAAGGTGCTTTTTGAGCGGCTTTAATGCCCTCAAGTAAGTTTTCAGGCAACTTCGAGTCCGATTTCAGCAGTTGTTCAATGGATTTTGACTTTCCTGCTACCATCTGATGGATCATTTTTTCCTTGAAGGATAGGTTCTCCACATATCCGATAGGGATGACGCAAACAAGCGACTCTTTATCAGACAGTTGATAAATGCTACTTTTAGCATCAAAGGTCCCTCCCACCCAACAGGTGCCCAAACCGAGCATCGTTGCGTCCAGAACCATTAGTTCTCCAAAATAACCAATTTTTTCCTTTAAATTCGGGTCGTCTTTCTGTCCTACCAGTACGATAAGACTTCTCACGCCACTAAAAAGACCGTATGTTTTTTTGTAACTGCTGAATGCGCTACTTCCGTCCTCAACGAAACGGATGGAAAGGTTGGATGTTGAGTTGTATGCTTCAATTAGGTTCTGCAATTTGGATATGACCGATGTTTCTAGCGGCTTTTCGAGATAAAGCCGGCGAGATTTGCGTTCATCCATTGCTTCCAGTTTGGTCATTGCTCTATTTGTTTAGCGTTTTTACTGATGAGTGTTGCCAGTTTTTCAAGATAATGGGCATCTACTTGATCGAAATCATTGATTTTATCGCTGTCAACATCGAGCAAACCGATTACTTCACCGTTATAAAAAACTGGTACGACAATTTCTGAGCGAGATAGGGAACTGCATGCGATGTGCCCAGGGAACAGATCCACATCAGGTACCAAAACGGTATCGCCGGTATCCCAGGATTTGCCGCAAACACCCCTGCCCTTTCGGATGCGGGTACATGCCAGACTGCCTTGAAAAGGGCCAAGTACAAGTTCTTCCCCTTGAACCAAATAAAAACCAACCCAAAAGAATCCGAATGCTTGTTTGAGAACTGCACTGATGTTTGCCAGATTGGCAATCAAGTCCGGTTCGTTCTGGAGTAACTGTTGTATTTGAGGAAGCAATTCTTCGTAAATTTGTGCTTTTTCTGCCCCTATAGAGATGTGGATGGATTCACTCATAATTGAGCAAATTTACGAAAATCCCGTCATACCTTGTACACAATGGCATTAATATTCATTCCAGCACCCACGGAGGCAAAAACAATGGTGTCTCCATCATTGAAGGAAGCACCGCTTAGTCGACCTTTCGCAATCAAGTTGTACAGCGTAGGAATGGTTGCAACGGAGGTATTTCCTAGCTTTGCTATGGACATCGGCATGATGTCCACCGGAATTTCAGTGAGGTCATAAAGGGCAAAAAGTCTTTTCATAATCGCTTCATCCATTTTTCCATTTGCCTGATGAATCAACACTTTTTGTACATCGGAAATGTGAATGTGCGCCTTGTCCAAGCAGGCTTTGATAGCTGATGGAACGGTGTCCAAGGCATATTGATACAGCCTTCTGCCATTCATTTTTAAAAACAAATCACACTTTTGTGCGTAATTCGGATTATAAGACTCGCCGAGGTACAACATTTGTGAATGTAGAAAGGTATCCGAACGAGTCTTGTGTGCAAGAATTCCAATCGGTGTTTCACTTTCTTTGGCTTCAAGTAAGGTTGCTCCTGCTCCATCCGCATACAACATACTGTCCTTATCGTGGGGGTCGCTTACTCTGGACAATACTTCGGCACCGATGACCAATATCTTTTTTGCATCACCTGAACGGATGTAATAATCCGCTTGAATCATAGCCTGCAACCATCCCGGACAACCAAAAACAATGTCATAGGCAACGGTATTTGGATTCTGTATTTTCAGTTTGTGTTTAACTCGAGCAGCTAAGCAAGGTATAAAATCGGAATGCGTCTTGCCAGGTTTGGTTTCGCCAAAATTATGCGCTACGATGATGTAATCAAGTGTTTCAGGATCTGTATTGGACGAAGTCAACGCTTCTTGAGCCGCCCGATAGGCCAGTTCGGACGTTGTTTGATCTTCCGTCACGTGCCTGCGTTCTTCTATGGTGGTTATTTCTTGAAACTTATCAATAATTTCCCGATTGGATTTATTTATTTTCACTCCATTGGATTCAAAAAAATCATGATCAAGGAAATCGTCGTTTTTGGTTCTTTTGGAGGGGATATACGATCCCGAACCAGTAATCACACTGTATATCATACTTTATAATGCTTAAATTTTTCGGCAAAAGAACGAGTCAATGGACGCTCTTCCAAATGAAAGGGGTTTCGAAGACTGCTCAGGGAGGAAAATGATGATTTTGGGGTAAAGATACGAATGTAGGGGTGAAATTATCACCGTTAAAAATCTAAAAATTGATGAAAACCATTAAAATGGGATAACTATTTTGATGGATAATACATTAAATTAGAAATTTTTCATTTCATTTATGCAGGAAAACAGATACTCTTTTGGCTGTTACTTCAAAATGCTGTCAAATACAAACTTTAAACTCCTTTTCTCTACAATAATCACACAAAATTTGAATATTTCATTATAAACTAGTAGCTTCGCGTCCTGAAATCGACTAATAGAATGCTTAGTGAAATTGACTAAATTACCCTCCGATTGCAACGGAATGGAGGAAATCCGAAATCAGATTGATTTGATCGATCAGGAAATCATCCGTCTTTTTGCTCAACGGTCCGACTACGTTCACGAAATTGTCAAGTATAAGACAGACGAAGAAAGTGTCATTGCAATTGATCGCAAAGAATTGGTAATCAAACAGCGATCTGAATGGGCCGAATCGATGGGTCTGAATAAGGATACTTTTCGTGACCTTTATGCCCGTTTGCTGCAGCAAAATATTAGTGAAGAGCTTCAACTTTTACAAGAAAAATCGAAATAATTGACTATGTACAAAGAAGATATTAAAGTGATGGACTGCACCGTTCGTGACGGTGGGTTGATGAATAATTGGCAATTCAGCGACGAATTCGTTCGAAGTGTATATGATGCCTGTGTCGAAGCCGGAATCGATTATATGGAAATTGGTTATCTGAGCAGTGAAAAAGCGTTCGATCCCAAAGTGGTCGGCCCTTGGAAATTTTGCAAGGATTCCGATCTGCGTCGCGTGGTCGGTAACAACGACACTCACCTGAAACTCTCTGCCATGGCCGACATTGGTCGTATCGACCTGGATGACATCCCAATGAAGTCGGACAGCGTACTGGATATGATTCGCGTGGCATGCTATGTGCATCAGGTGGATAAGGCCATCGCTTTAGCTCATCATTGCATGGATAAAGGCTATGAAGTCTGCATCAACATGATGGCGGTCTCCAAAGTAAATGAAAGAGAATTGGACGAAGCTCTTTGCGACATCGCAAAATCCAGAGTAAAAACATTTTATGCGGTGGACAGCTTCGGTAGCATGTATTGCGAATCCATACAGCATTTGATACGAAAATACATCAATGCCCTTCCAGGAAAGGAAATAGGCATTCATGCACATAACAACATGCAACTGGCTGTCTCAAATACCATTACGGCATTAATGGAAGGTTGTACGATGCTGGACACCACCATGCTCGGTCTTGGTCGTGGAGCTGGAAATTGCCCCACCGAAATCCTGATTGCTTTCTTGAAGAATCCGAAATACCGCCTGTTACCGCTATTTCAAGCCATTCAGGATTATATTCATCCCCTTCAGAAACAGATCGATTGGGGTTATCACATTCCTTATCTGGTGACCGGTGCCTTGAACGAACATCCGCGTCGAGGTATGGATTGGATGGAATCCGACCAAAAGAACGACTTTGTAACGTTTATGCGGAAAATGCACGATAACGAAGCGTTGGAATAGAAGCTATGATTTCTTTAGTTAAACGGTTGGTTAGATTATAGCCAACCGTTTTTTTTATACCAGCTTATTGTTTCTTCCATACCTCTGCGAAGGTTGTACTCCGGCTTAAAGTTCAGATCGTGCTCCAATTCGGAAATTTCGCAGGTCCAGTTCCGTTGTTTCAGTACTTTGTATTTGTCGGGATTCAAAAGTGATGGTTTGCCAGTCAATCGGCCAAGTACGCCAGATGCAATGGAAAACCCCTTTACAAAGGATAGTGGAATGCGAATGGACAAGATCCTTTTTTTCTGAAGAACTTCCTGAATCAAACCTGAAAAGGCCTTTGACGAATGGATGTCACCATCGGCCACGAACCAAGTTTTTTGAGTCAAAGAAGATTCAAGCGCATCAAAACAAAGACGAGTCAAATCCTTGATATATATGAAATTAAGAAGCTGTTCTTTAAGTCCTACTGAAACATCAAAACCAGCCTTGATCATTTTCAGAATCACCAAATAATCACGTTCTCGAGGGCCGTACACACCAGTGGGCCGTAGGATGATCCATGGAAAATCAGGCATGGAACGGAGGAATTCCTCAGAAAGCAATTTGCTTCTTCCGTATTCCGAAATCGGATTTGCTTTGACCGTATGATTCAATGGTTTACCGGTGATTCCATCTCCTGGACCAACTGCGCCCATACTACTCATATACAAGAACTTGCGAGGCTTGTTTCCGCTTATTGCAAGGGCATTGATGAAATTTACGGTATGTGTATAATTAATGCGTTGATAATCAGCCACGTCGGAACATTTCGTAATACCAGCATTGTGAATGATGTAGTCCCAGGCTCCATGATTGGCACAATGTGATTTAATTTGTTGCAACAATGCTGTTGGATTTCCGTAATTCAGATCGATGAATTGAATAGTAGGATCGGTCAGGTACGATTTGTTACTAGTCTTCCGTACACCTGCCCAGACTTCCCAACCTTTATGCAGTGCCTCATCAACTAAAAAACTACCAATAAAGCCGCTAGCACCTGTAATTAAAATTTTCATTTGAAACGAACTTCAGATCATTCGCCTGAATTGTTGGCAATTACGATGACTGCTTTTAAAAGCTCAGCGACTATTCTGAAAACAAATAGGATGAAAAAACCGACCAAGATGGGTGCAAAAAGGCCGATAACCCCCATCCCAGTAAAGTTAAATCCTAACTGACCGATGGGAAGGTGGCAGGTAAAGTAAATCAAAGAAGTAAAAAAGCCCCAAAGACAAACGGTCAATCCAAGTGACTCTCCCAAAGTTTGAATGAAATGAGAGGCTACTGGCGTTGCAACAAACTTATCCTGAACTTTGAGGAGGATTTTCAAGTCTACAAGTCGGCTCCACCAAAGCAGAAAATTCAACGCCCCAAGCATTAGCACCATAAGTGAAAACAAGAATAATGCCAAAATGATGTTTCCACCTTTCATCTCATTCCTTTTGAATACGGTACCAAGCTGATTGACAATCTGAAATTCATTAGCCGCTGATTTTAATTTGGCTTCGGCCTTTTGAAAATTTTGCCTAACTTTTTCATACCTTGGTTTAAGTGAATCCAGTTCAGCATTTGCGACATCCCAACGGCCGGCTGCATCTTTGTATGCTACATCCCATTGACGTTTTATATCCAAAGCATTGGTAAATATTTGTTTGTATTCAGGACCATAGGAAGCATATTCCCCGTAATAATCGGCTTGTTTGGTGGCTTTGGTCAAACAATCAATTGCATTGTTCATTTCCTTGCCATATTTGTCGACCGATTGTTGGAGTGTATCGTTCGAAAATTTTAGTTTTTTGTATTCAGGCAACAGCACTTCTTGAAACAATTTCTGGCTGTCAATCTTGTTCTGATAAGCAACATTCCACCATATCGTACTGTAAATCAATAGAAAAGGCATAAGTAAAGAGAAAACTGCAATAACTGCATACAACCATCCAAATGGTTTCCGAAAAAATTTGCCGTTATCCAAAAGTGTCAAACTTGGACGTATGAATGAAAAGAATTTTCGCTTCATTTAGATACTGTATTTTATAGTGAACGAGTTAGCACACGAAATTACGAATAAAATCAATGACTCCTTAAACTTTGCGGTCATTATTTCATATATTTGTTTCAATAACCCCCTAAAAATTATGGCCTATGTTCTCCCTGACACATTTGCATCCCATGATCGTGCATTTTCCGATTGCACTGGTAACTATTGGTTTTTTGGCGGAACTGGCTTCTTTATTTTTTAAAAAAGAAGCTTGTTTGCACAAAATTAGTCTTTATTTGTTAGTAATTGGAACCTTGGCCGCCATGGCTGCTGTCTTGGCTGGCGTATTTTTTACGGAAGAATTATCTGGTGAAGCTGGTTCGATTGAAAAAACTCACGCGCTTCTGGCTTTCATCACCACTGGATTGCTTACTGTAACCTCTCTTCTTCGGCTGATACCCCTTTTAAAAAGTAAAGAAACCAAAAGCACCAACCAATTGGCTTTTGTCTTTTATCTTTTGTCTATGTTTGCTGTCAGTGCAACCGGTTTTTTTGGCGGAACACTTGTTTACAGTTATATGATGCCCTTATAATCAATCACTTAAAAAACATTGAAATGAAAAAAAGTTTAGTTCTTTTGTTGTCCATCGTTGCTCTGGTGGCATTTACCGGTTGCAGTCAACCAAAACCCGTCAAAACAATTGAAAACCTGAAAGCAGGAATCAAGGGTGAAACCACTGCCAGTGCAAAATACATTGCTTTTGCCGAAAAAGCTCGTCTGGAAGGGTTTGAGCCCATTGCCAAACTTTTTGAAGCAGCCTCCAAGGCTGAATCCATCCATGCTGCCAACCACACCAAAGTACTGGAATCGCTGGGAGAAAAGATGGAAGCATTCACACCAGAATTTGAAGTGAAAACCACGACCGAAAATCTTCAAGCAGCCATTGACGGTGAAGGTTATGAAGCATCAACCATGTATCCAGGCTTCCTGGAAGCCGCTAAGGCAGAAAAAGTTGACAAAGCAGTCAAATCCTTTTCTTGGGCGATGGATACTGAAAAAAAGCATAAAGAGTTTTATACGAAAGCACTTGATGCGCTAAGTTCGATGGCAACAGCCAGTTTACCTGTCAGTTATGTTGTTTGTCCAGTTTGCGGGAACACCTACGATGTTGCCTTGGTTGATCCGTCTTGTACCTTCTGCGGAACTTCCAAGGATGAGTTCCTGACAATTTAAACGTGTTCTACGTCAATACATTAAAATGGGTCGCCAAAAGCGATCCATTTTAATTTTAGTGAATTTCACACATTTTCCGTCATTTAGTATCCCTATGGTTTGATGAGGATGTTTTATTTTTGCTCGATTAACAACACTACCTATACCTTTCCAATCTGAAGACACATGAAGAAGACATTAGTGATTATTCTCGGGCTTTCCATTTTTCTTAATTTGTTGTCAGCCAAAACGATGTATGTTTCACCATTTGGCTTGAACACCAATACCGGAAGCATATCTCAACCCTTTAAAACCATCCACAAAGCCATTGACCTAATCAGACCTGGAGATACCATTTTTGTACGAGGAGGTACCTATCTATTGGATTCCACCATCCGCGTCAAGGCTGCAAAGACAGGTACGGCAAGCGCTCGGATTTACCTTTGGGCCTATCCAGGTGAACGGGTCATTTTTGATGGTAGCCAGATTCCGCACAACAGTGAAATCACTTTTAAGGGGGCCCGCTGCATTTATGTGAACCATGAAGGCAATTACTGGCATTTTAAAGGACTGGAAATGTGCAATGCCAAAGACAACGGCATGAAAATGGAAGGGAGTTACAACGTCATCGAAAACTGCAAATTCTACAAAAACAACGATACCGGTCTGCAAATCGGTATGTACAAGGACTTTGCCATTGAGGAAACAAAGAATTTGCCAGCAGGTGACCCGCCTTTCAATCCAGGATATCAGTTTTGTCACCACAACATTGTGCTTAATTGCGACTCATGGTACAACAACGACAAATTAACCTATATTGGTGGATCGGACGATGGCGGAGACGCTGACGGTTTCGCCTGTAAATTGTTTCCTGGCCCCGGTACGGAATTCCATGGATGTCGTGGTTGGTACAATTCGGACGACAATTGGGATTTATACATGGTGTACCATCCGGTGATCATCGATCATTGCATGGCTTGGAAAGCCGGATATGATTCCACCGGCACTACCCGCGGCAATGGAAACGGTTTCAAGTTGGGTGGTGGCGGTACTTCCGGTGGTGCTGCATTTGATCAGTCGGTTGGAGCCCATATGGTCCGCAATTGCGTTTCGTTCGATAATCTTCAAAAAGGGTTTGACCAAAACAATGCGTATGAAGCCATGTATCTGTTCAACAATGTGGCTTGGGGTAATGATTACAATTACCGATTTCCTACGGTCTTCAATTATGGAACGATGTACCTACGCAACAACATCGGTTGGGGTGCGAAAACCAAGAATCATGAGTTTTTGTCTTCCGACAAAGTTGGAGCTCAGCTACCGGATACCGAATTCAACAGCTGGACGACCATCGATGGATGTGATCCCTACAAAGAGGGCAATAAGGTGAATGGAATAACCATAAACACCAAAGATCATGCTGCTCAGTTCAAAGGACTTGCCAGCAGCTTGTTTCTGGCACCGAGAACTACGAACGGTAGCATTCCAGAAAACGACTTGGCTCGACTTGTTGCCGGAAGTTATTTCATTGATAAAGGTCAAATTATTCAGAATGTTGCCCTGACCACCCATCTACCGGTTGCCTCTCAACCGGTAGGATACGTTCAATTAGCCAACTTAAGCATTCCTTACAACGATGCCGCGCCGGATATGGGCGCTTTTGAAACGGGCTTGTCTACTTATGCGACACTTATAGTGCTGCAAGGTTTGTTGAATCAGACCGTTCAAACGGGAACTAACATCTCGGATATTGTCCTGCAATGGGGTTCGGCAGCGACAGATGTGACCGTTAGCGGGCTTCCTGCCGGAATGGTTGTTGTGAAGGATTCAATAAATAAAAAAATAACACTGAGCGGCAAACCTACTGCTTCGGGCACTTTTACAGTTTATTCGGTGGGTGGCATTCAGGTTATTAGTCTGTCTGGAACCATTTCGACAAGCAGTCTTTCTGCATCAACCCTGACTTGCCTGTCAGATAATGCGACGCAGACTGTCAATATAGGTGCTACGCTGCAACCCATCCGTTTCTTGAAAACTGGAAGTGGAATCACATTCTCGGTGAAGGACCTCCCTATAGGCATTTCGTTTTCTGAAGTGGGCGACACGCTCATCCTTAGTGGTATACCTACTTCGTCTGGAACGTATTCGGTGGAAGTTTTGGGTGGAATTGAGAACCACACACTGAGCGGTACCATCTCACGTGTTTTGGCCACCACAGCATTGACGGGTGGTTGGTATACGATTCAAAATCCATTTGATTCCATTCCGTGGGATTTAAAAGGACGGATCAGTTTAATTGACGGATCGGCCTCCTACCCCACGGTTTGGAATCCAACGTATGTGGAATCCGATGGTTCGGTACCAGGTGGATGCACCATCGGTGCCATCAATGTGGAACGTAGCGGTGGTGGCATCAGCTTTGATTTGCCAAGTCTGGCTGAATTGAAAGCGAACATCCATTTTACAGGTGGTCGTACCATACAAATACAATGGATTCAGAACGGCGTTTCCAAGACCTGGAATTCGGGCGCTCTATCCAAAGCGACACTGACAGGATATGACCTGATGCTCAAAGCTGGCATTCCTCAGACTCAATCTCCCATCAAGGTGATTTTCACCAATTTGGGAACGGGTGGAGGCATTCGGGTCTATGATTTCTACGTTAAGGTATTTGATGAAAGCACCAGTTTGAAAAGCCTAAGAATTGATGCTCCTATTGCGTATCAAACGGAAACAGACTTGATTGTCTATGGAGAAGTCGCCAACCTGTCCGTCGTTGATTTACATGGAAAAATTGTGGCACAATCTGTTGGTTCACAGGTTGTAAACATTCAATCACTCTCAAAAGGACTTTACTTTGTTCGCGTCCAAGATAAACTCGGGAAGGTCGGAATACTAAAGTTCGTCAGATAAAACAAAACGCAGGTCTCGCCAGAACCTGCGTTTTTTTTCGTATCTTTGTACCGGTTCTTTTAAAAAGACTCGTTTTCCGAGTTTTTGAAACCTGTTGCACGCTCTTGCACGGTTCTATCCACTCTCAACCGTTCATTTTCTAAGGATCCTGCCTGAACATACCGTCCAGCCTCAAGCTGACGTCTGTAAGGCGGCAACATGCTTTTTTAATTAATCCCTTATTTATGAATTTCGAATCTCTTCAGATATCCAAACCCATTTTGAAAGCCCTTCAGGAAGAAGGCTACACCCAACCCACTCCCATTCAGGAACAAGCTATTCCCCTCATACTCGAAGGCAACGACATTTTAGGTTGCGCACAGACCGGCACTGGTAAAACCGCAGCATTCGCCATCCCCATCATTCAATTATTGAGCAAGACACCTGTCAATGAGAAGAAACGTTTGATTCGTTGCCTCATTGTCACTCCTACTCGGGAACTCGCCATCCAGATCGGTGAAAGTTTTGATGCTTATGGTCGCCATTGCGGTTTGATCAACACGGTTCTTTTGGGCGGTGTAAACCAAAACCCTCAGGTCGCAGCATTGCGCAGAGGTGTTGATATTCTCATTGCCACTCCAGGTCGCTTGTTGGACCTGCAACACCAAGGTTTTGTCAGTCTGCGCGACATCCAGATTTTTGTTTTGGACGAAGCCGACCGTATGTTGGACATGGGCTTCATCCATGATGTTAAGAAATTACTGGCTATCATCCCAGCCAAACGTCAATCGTTGTTTTTCTCGGCCACCATGCCTCCCAGCATTGTAAAATTGGCCAGCAACATTTTGGTTCAACCTAAGAAAGTGACTGTGACACCGGTTTCTTCCACCGTGGAATTGACGGATCAATCCGTTTATTTTGTGGAGAAAGAAGAGAAGAATGCCTTGCTGGTTCATTTGTTGAACAGTAAGAACATTCAAACTGCCCTTGTATTCACACGCACCAAACACGGTGCAGACAAAGTGGTAAAAACCTTAGTCAGACAGCAGATCAAGTCGGAAGCCATTCATGGCAACAAATCTCAGAATGCCCGTCAGCGTGCCTTGAACAATTTCAAGGAGCAGCAGATTCGCGTATTGGTCGCTACGGACATCGCTGCCCGCGGCATCGACATCAGCAACCTGGATTGCGTCATCAATTATGAAATTCCCAACATTCCCGAAACATACGTGCATCGCATCGGTCGTACCGGACGTGCAGGTGCCAAAGGAGTTGCCTATTCCTTCTGTGATAAAGAGGAAAAAAATTACATCAAAGACATCGAAAAGTTGATCGGTAAAAAAATTGCCGTTTCAAAAACCGATTTCTGAACAATTCTGCCTATCTTTAACAATTATAACCAATCCAACTAGCATTAATGGCGAAATCGCAGGAAACTTACAACAAGAAAGAGAAAGAAAAGAAACGTTTGCAAAAACGTCAGGAAAAAGCAGCAAAAACTGAAGAACGCAAATCCAACCCTGGTGCAAGCGATTTCGACAGCATGATTGCTTATGTCGATGAATACGGCAACATTACCAGCACACCTCCGGATCCGAGTCGAAAACTCAAGGTCGTGGCTGAGAACATCGAAGTTTCGGTACAAAAACGTGAAGATGTTTATGTGGATCCCATCCACAATGGCAAGGTCGATTTTTTCAACAGTTCCAAAGGATTTGGTTTCATCCGTGAAATTGGTAGCGACGAACGTTATTTCGTACATGTCAGCGGCATTCTGCAAACAGTTGTGGAAGGCGATGCGGTCACTTTTGAAGTGGAACGTGGGCCTAAGGGCATGACAGCCGTGAGTGTGAAGAAAGTCTAAACGTTCTTGCGAATTACAGAAGAAAACCGTTCTTTTGTACCTCCAAATCGATTGTTGTTATTTATGCAAAAAATTGTATACGTCATTGGTGTGTTCGACCTTTTCCATTCCGGACATGTCCGCCTTCTCCAAAGAGCCAAAGCCCTGGGCGACAAGCTAATTGTTGCCATTAACGGTGACGACATGGTGGCTCAATACAAACGCAGACCCTATTTGAATGAGGAAGAACGACTGGAAGTTGTACAAGCTTGCAGGTATGTCGATGAAGCATTCATCATTCGCGAATTCGATAATAAGGAAGCCATCATCAAATATGGCATCAACATTATTGTTCATGGAGACGATTGGAAGGGTGATTCTTATCTACAACAAATCAGAGTTACTCCTGAGTTTGTGAAAGAACATCATGTGGAACTTACGTTTTTGCCTTATACGAGTGGAATCAGTACTTCCGACTTGATCAATCGCATTAAAAATACCTGAAATGTTTTACAGAGACGTCAGCCTGCCTGCCATTGTTGAAATCGGTAAAAACAAGGCCCAAGATTTGGGAGCTTTGCTCAATAAAAATCATTTGTATTTTGAAAAACTGATTTTGTTCACCCAAAAGGAGTTGACTGTCTTGTTTCATGATTTTATCAACGAACAATCCTTCTTTCGTGTAGTCATTATTGAAGGTGGTAAGTTCGAAGAAATTGATGAAGTGGTGTATGAAGAGTGTTTTAATGATGCCTTGTTCATTGCATTCGGAGGCGGAAGCGTCATTGACTTTGTCAAGATGTATGCCACCAAGCATCAGAATCAGTTCATCAGCATGCCTTCCACACTGACCAACGATGCCATTTACTCACCCATCGCCCGTTTGACGGTGAATGGCGTAAAAAAGAGCCACGGTGTGAAATCACCCATCGGAATCATTGTAGACACCGATATCGTGAAGCAATCACCAGAATTATTTTTGATTGCCGGTGTTGGTGACTTGATCTCCAACCTGAGTGCAGTCAAAGATTGCAAACTCGGCATCGAGGCGCTTGGCGAAAAAATCGACAATTTTTCCATGTATCTTTCAAAATCCTGTGTGGACGGGATCCTACAGTTTGAACGAAAAGACATTTTTACGGACGAATTTATTGAAAAGCTTTCCATTGGATTGATTCTTTCGGGTTTGTCCATGAATCTCTCCCAATCTTCCAGACCTGCAAGTGGCTCCGAACATCTGATCAGTCATGCCATTGATGAATTTTACCCTGAAAAATCCACGCTACATGGTCTTCAGGTTTCCTGGGCTCAATTGATGATCGAAAAACACGTTCGTCAGGATCAGTCAGACTATGAAAAACTTCACCACTACTTTCAAAAAATTGGGCTGCTTCAGGCATTCGAGGAAAATATCCGCTTCACGGAGTTGGAATTCTTCGACTTGTTGCCACTTGCCATCAAGACTCGAAAAAGATACACGGTTCTTGATGTGTATTTCAGCCGCGCCTAAAAAAACCTTTACGTATCTCAAATTAAGTTAAAGTTTTTGTTGTTTTTCCAATAATACAGGAAAAAACGCAAGATTTGCACACTAAGCTTTTAAACCTTTCGTTTATTATTTGTTCATAGCTTTGGGTTATGATTTTCTATTGCCATTAATCACATTGCCGAATGCCCGAATTCCTTTTATGAACAAACCTTTTTTGCTATTTTCCCTCCTTATTTGTTTTTTGATTCTAGCTTCCTGCAAAAGCCCGGAAAAGAGAGAAATTCTGATCGATCATCTGGACAACTCCGATTTTGAAGATATTCTCACCGTGGATGGTACCATTCAAGCTGTTCGTTCCATAACCCTCTCCTGCTCCAGGGAATTGAACGGTGAAATTGTTTATTTGGTCGAAGATGGGACAATGGTTCAAGCCGGAGACTTGGTCTGTCAAATTGAAAACCGAGAATATCAGGACGTGGTTGACCAGCTTCAAATCGAAATCGAGAATGCCAAGGCCAATATGACCAAAACCAAGGCCAATCTTGACATGCGTTACGCTCAGTTGGATGCACAGGTTAAAATCAATGCGATTCAGACAGCCATTTCCAATTTGGATTCCCTTCAACTCATTTATGCTTCTCCTCAGCAGCGGCGCATCAAAGAATTGGAACTTCAAAAAGCGGCAATTGTCAAAAACAAATTGACGAAAAAGCTCCAAGCCTTGGACATCATCAATAAGAATCAAATCAAACGGATGGAGCTTCAAATTAAAAGTAAGGAAAACCGTGCCGAATACGTGAATGAAATTTTGAGCACCCTTACCATCAAAGCGACTCAATCGGGAATGGCTTTGAGAGCCGTTTCTTGGATATCCGACTTACCACTTCAAGAAGGTGATGCCGTGCAGTCTGGCATGCCAGTCGTAACCATTCCGGATATGACCGAAATGAAGGTACGCATTCAAGCATCGGAAGCCAGTTACAAACGAATGAATGTTGGCGATCGGGTGGAATACACCTTTGATGGGATGCCAGGAAATGTAGCTTGGGGCAAAATTCAAAAGAAAGCACCTGTTGGTCAACCCATAAAAAGGAGATCCCAAGTCAAAGTATTTGAAGTGGAAGCGAGTGTGGATAGTTCAAAAGTTTTGCCAAGACCCGGATTATCAGTGACTTGCAACATCATAATTCGGCAGGTAAAAGATACCATTGTCGTGCCACAATTGGCAATATTCGAAGAAGATTCTTTGAAAATGGTATATGTCAAACAACTCAATGGTTTTGAAAGACGTCAGGTGATGTTGGGACCCTCATCGCCAAAAGATGCAGTCATTTCGTCGGGCTTGACCGGTAAAGAAATCCTTTCTTTAAACAAACCTGAGTCATCCAGTATAAAAAAAACAACGATGCTACCTGTAGTCAAATCAAAAAAGACAAAACCAGTTCAAAAAACAAAAATAAAATAGCTGAATTCAATCATGAGAAAAATAACATTGCTTTTATGCACCGTAGTCTTGCTGTACGCTTGCGACAAGAAAGAAACGGTGGAAGTACCGGTAAGCAAGGCGATTATGGGCACATTGTATCTGGACGTCATCGAAACGGGTGAAATTCAAGCCTTACAATCAATTAACGTAGGGACACCCAATATTTCCTGGAGATACGGTAATATGAAAATATCTCAGATTGTGAAAGACGGAAAAGAGGTCAATACGGGTGACACCTTGATTGTTTTCGACCCTTCGGAGGTAAAAAAGGCTATTGTTGAAGCAGAAGGTAGGCTAGAAATGAGTTATGCCGAACTTGAACGAATGAAGGCGCAACAACAGTCGGATTTAGAGGAACAAAAAGCTGACTATGAAGTAACCAGGCTTTCGTATGAAATATCCAAAATACAGTTTGAATCGGCAACCTATGAAGCAAACATCAAGCGCAAGGAAATCCAACTGAACCTCGATAGAGCCAATATTTCGCTCGATCGTGCCAAAGAACAAATTGATAACCAGATAAAAATTCAGAATGAGGATTTAAAGCAGAAAATGCTTTCCATCGACCAGGATAAAACCCGATTGAAAGAAGCGAAAGAGACTCTTAGCAAGCTCTTTTTGATATCACCCGCTCCTGGAATAGCCATTATTAGTCGGAATTACAGCAGTGATGCCAAATACCAAGTTGGTGACCAATGCTGGTCTGGTCAGAATCTAATACAGCTTCCCAATTTGAATAAGTTGAAAGCCACCGTACAAATCAACGAAGTGGATATTTCCAAAATTAAAAGTGGATTAAAAGTCGAAATCAAACCTGATGCATTTTCGGATAGCATCTACAGTGGAGAGGTTAGCAAAGTGGCCAATCTAGCTGTCAATAAAGAGGGATCATCCAAAATCAAAGTTTTTCCTGTTGAAATCATAATCAAAGAAGGTGGAAAAAAATTGCTTCCTGGTCTGTCTGTCAGCTGTCGAGTTTTGGTTCAAAAAATTGATAAAGTTGTATATGTACCCATCGATGCCATCATGAACAACGGTGTGGAAGAATATGTATACGTCAAAACCAAAAAAGGTTTTGAAAAAGTGATAGTACAAACTGGCGTCTCCAATACCGACCACATCATCGTTACCAAAGGACTGAAGCATGGTGACGTTTTAGCCATGGCCGATCCGTTTGCCGTTAAGGAGAACAAAGATTCCAAACAAACTCAAAAAGATAAGGCAAAATGAAGTGCAATCTAAATAGAATGGAAGGATGGTCGCTAGTCTTGATTGCCATTCTAGCATCATGTTCTAGCAATCCATTCGACAGTTATAAAATTCTAAAGGGCACCTTCAATCAAACCGTTATTGAAACGGGCGAATTGGCTGCAGTGGAAACAAAATCATTTGTAATGCCAAGTTATGGCGACTATTGGTATCAGATGAAAATCATTGGCATGCTCGATCATGGAACCAAAGTAAAGGCTGGTGATTCCATCATTCAGCTAGATCCTGCCGAAGTCAAGAAAGTGATTATCAACTTGGAAGGTCAGTTGGAAACTGAACAAGCCAATATGGATAAATTGTTGGTCAATCACAGCAACAAACGATCCGAATTGGACACCAATCTAAAAAACGCCACGGCAAACTTTAATTTGAAGAAGTTGGGCATGGAGTATTCCAGGTTCGAATCGGCTCAAATCAGAAAGTCAAAAGAGCTTGAATTCGAGCAGGAAAAAATTGCATTAGCCAAAGTGAAAAGAGCCATTGAGTTCAACAAAACGGTGGAGAAAAACGATTTGATCATTCAGAGAATCCGGTTGAATCAATTGAAAAAAGAGATTAAAGTTGCTTATGATGTCTTACCAAAATTGACCATACGAACTCCCATTCCTGGCATTTTTCAAATTGCCAGAAATCGGAGAAATGGTACAACGTTGAAAGTCGGTGATCAGATTTACGAAGGTGCCAACATGGGCAATGTGCCCAACTTGACTATGATGAAGGTTGAGACTCAGGTTAATGAACATGATTATCAGAAAGTTAGTATTGGACAAAAAGTGATTATTCGACTCGATGCGATGCCTGAGCTCAGTTTCGAAGGTGAAATTTCGAACATCGAAAAACTGTGTTACCGAAAAGACAGAAGATCCAAACAAAAGGTTTTTGATGTGGAAGTTTCCCTCAACAAAGAGGATGAACGTTTGAAACCCGGCATGACTGTGAGTTGTGAATTCTTCTGTAATGTTCTGAAAAATGTGGTTTATGTACCTTTGAGCTGTGTTGACACCACGGCTACCGGATATTGTGTCTATTTAAAAAAGGGGAATGGTTACCTTCCGGTCAACATCAAGACGGGTCCGTCAAACAACACCCACATCGTTATTTATGGAGATTTCAAGAAAGGCCAACGTTTGGTCCCGGTTGATGCCCTAAAACAAGACTAATCGAACAGTATGCAATACGAAGAAAACATCAGGGTCGCATTGGCAGGACTGACCGACCACAAATTCCGTTCTTTTTTGACCATGTTGGGAATCATTTTCGGGGTGGCATCGGTCATTTCGATGCTTTCCATCGGTGAAGGAGCCAAAAGACAAGCCATTGCGAAATATCAAGATCTGGGTGTAAACAACATTATCATACGCGAAAAGCAGTTTACGGAGACTGAATTGGAAGAAGTTAGAGCCAAATTCTCCCAAGGTCTTTCTTTAAACGATGCTCAGGTCATAAAGGAAGTTGTTCCCGGTGTCAAACGGGTGGCATCCCAATCGGAAATCGATACGGATGTTAAGTTTGCTGACAAATCGGCTCGTTCGACCGTCATTGGGATTACTCCTGACTTCATCAAAATGCTGAGTTTTCAAACTGAAAAAGGGATCTTCATCGGTGATGACCATTACAACCGAAATCTGAAAGTATGTGTGTTGGGGGCTGGAGTTGCCAAATCGCTGTTTCAGCAAGAGGATGCCATCGGGAAATTGGTTAAAGTAGACGATCAATGGTTGGAAGTCATTGGTGTTTTGAAGTCTAAAGCCGTTTTTACCGAAACGGTTGGCGAATTGGCTTCACGTGATTTGAATACAGACATTTACATCCCTCTCACCACTTTTCACAATCGGTTTTCGCAAGAGAATGTGTTGGCCAGCCAAGTTCAACAAATAACCGTCCAGGTTGAAAATTCCGAGAAACTCATGGAAATCGCCGATTTGATCCGTGGAATCTTGACACGTCATCACTTCAACAATGTGGATTATTCCTTGGTCATTCCTTTTGAATTACTCAAACAAGAGGAAAAGGAAAGGCAAATCTACAATTTCCTATTAGCTGCCATTGCCGCCATTTCGCTGGTCGTGGGTGGCATCGGCATCATGAACATCATGTTGGCTACGGTAATGGAACGTACTCGTGAGATCGGTATCCGTAGAGCCATTGGCGCCAAGAAGTCCGACATTATGAGCCAGTTTGTCACGGAAGCGGTTGCCATCAGTATCACTGGAGGCATCATCGGGGTCATCTTGGGAGTAAGTCTTTCCTTGAGTATTTCCTTGTTTACGGACGTCAATACCTTTATACGTCCCTACTCCGTGTTCATTGCTTTTGGGTTCTCGGTTCTCGTAGGTATCTGCTTCGGCTATCTTCCTGCTAAAAATGCTGCCAATCTGAAACCCATTGAATCCATCCGATACGAATAATACGAACGACCCATGTTGATTGAAATAAAAAATCTTTCCAAGAAATATGTGATGGACGATGTTGAAGTCGATGCCCTCAAAACCATCGACTTGAAGATTGAACACAACGAATATGTAGCCATCATGGGACCTTCAGGTTCGGGCAAGTCTACACTAATGAATATTATTGGTTGCCTAGATACACCAACATCCGGAAATTACCTTTTCAGGGATGTGGATGTTAGTAGTTTGGATGACGATACGCTTTCGGTAATGCGAAACAAGGAAATTGGCTTTGTCTTTCAGAATTTCAACTTGCTTGCACGTATGAGTTCCATTCACAATGTGGAATTGCCACTCATCTACGCTGGCGTCCATAAGGCAGAACGCCGGGAACGGGCATTGAAAGCAATGGAAAGGGTTGGCTTGGCAGACCGAATCAATCACAAACCCACAGAACTGAGCGGTGGTCAACGTCAACGGGTAGCCATTGCCAGAGCATTGGTCACCAATCCAGGCATTTTATTGGCAGATGAACCGACGGGTGCATTGGACTCCAAGACCGGTGACGAGATCATGGAATTGTTCAACAAACTTCATCAGGAGGGCAACACCATCATTCTGATTACTCATGAGCAAGAAATTGCCAACCACGCCCACCGAACCATATTCATCAAAGACGGACTCATTCATTCGGATAAAGCAAATCAAAAAAACAAATGAACAAGATCATAGCAATTACACTGACATTTATCGGTCTGCACTCCACCCTTTTTGCAGCTACGTATCAGTTGGATCTAGAAAAAAGCATCGAGATTGCCAAAGAGAAAAGTTTTGACATGTTGCAACTGAGGCAGGACTTGAAAATTGCCGAATATGGCTTAAAGTCAGCCACTAGCAATTTCAAAACCAAAATTGACCTAAATTTGGATGCACCGAATTTTGAACAATCCGTCAAATTATGGAAAGACTCTACTGGAAGCTACTTTTATAATGTCAATGAAATGGGTTATTCTGGGAATCTAGTAATTAAGCAACCTTTGCCTACCGATGGAAACATTTCGGTCGTATCAAATTTCTTTAACACAGATGATTACTACAAAAACATCCGATCTACAGAAGTGAATACTTCATTGAGACTAACACAGCCAATTAATTCGTTGTTTGGTTACAATGAAATAAAATCCGATTTCAAACGAGCCCTTCTAGCATATGAGCAATCACAGAAAAGTATGAAAAGAGAAGAGCTCAATTTGATATATAATGTTACAAATGTTTTCTTTAGCATGATTTCAGTTCAAAAAAGTAAAGAACTTTCCAAACTGAATTTAGAACGCCAAAAAGAAGCATACACCATTGCAAAAAACAAATTTGATGCCGGTTTGATTAGAGAAGTGGATGCTTTACAAATGGAAGTCGATTTAGCCGAGGCTCAAAACAATTACGACCTAGCTTTGGTCAACCAAAGTTCTGCACTTAATTCATTTAAGGAAACCATCGGCTTAGAATTGTCGGATAGTGTTACGCTAAGCAGTGAACTCACTTACAAAATTGTCATAGTGGACCCCAACAAGGCAGTAAAATTGGCTATGGAGAACAGATTGGAGATTCGTGAAAAAGAAATCCAGATCGAGTTGGCTAAACTCAGCATTAAACAACAAAAAGCTGCGGGCATGGTAAAAGGTAGTCTAAATGCTTATTTGCAGAAACAAGGAGTCAATTCCCAATCGATTCCAAACGATCTTTCTAGTTCGGTCAACACTTCAGTCAATGATTTTATAAATCGTAGACCAAATTATTCGGTAGGGTTGAGTATCTCCATTCCAATACTCGATTGGGGATACAACAAAGCCCAAGTTAATATTCGGAAAGCACGACTTCAGCAACAATTGTATAGTCAGGAAGAAACAAATCGAAGCATAGAACGAGAAGTTTTAAATCTGGTAGATGAGCTCAATAGTAGTTTGAAACGTTTGCAATTACTTGAAAAAAATGTTTTGGTAGCTGAAAAAAGCTTTAGTATTACTCGCCAACGTTTTTCTGATGGGAATATTGACAGTCAAGCACTTGCATTAGAACGTGAGCGTTTGAACAATGCCTATAATTCGCATTTGAGAGCGTACATTAATTACCAATTGATGTTGGCCGACATCATGCGCAAAACCTTTTACGATTTTCAAAGAGAAACAGTCATCAACTAACATCCAAACCATGTCAACCAAAAACTGGACCATTGAGAACATTGCCGATCAATCCGGCAAAACAATATTGATTACCGGCGGAAACAGTGGTATCGGGCTGGAAGCAGCCAGAGTGCTGAGTTTGAAAAATGCAGTAGTGATTTTGACTGCCCGTTCAGCAGATAAGGGAACAGCAGCTGTGGATTTCATCAAAAGCCAAAACTCTGCTGCAAAAGTAAGCTGGATGGTTCTTGATTTGGCAGATCTGGATTCAGTTCGTGACTTTTCGGTAGCCTTTCATTCTAAATACTCGAAATTGGACGTACTAATTAATAACGCCGGTGTGATGTACCCCGCTTCCAGAGAGGTGACGAAGCAAAATTTCGAGCTTCAGTTTGGCACCAATCACCTGGGTCACTTTGCATTGACAGCTTTGCTATTGGACATTCTTAAAGCTACACCAGGATCTCGTGTGACAAATCAAAGCAGCATCGCCCATACTATGATTTCGAAAATTGATTTGAACGACCTGAACTGGGAAAAATCGTACAGCCGTACCAAAGCGTATTCACAAAGTAAGCTCGCCAACTTGCTTTTCACGTATGAACTGGATCGTCTGATAAAGAAGCACAAATTGGGTGTAATTGCCAATGCTGCACATCCTGGTGTTACAAATACCAACTTGTTTAAGACTTCAGGCTTTGGCTCGGTCACAAAATTGGTAACCCAACGGGTGGAGCTGGGTGCCTTGCCCGTTCTGCGGGCCGCAACAGAACCGAATCTCAAGGGATCTGAATATGTGGGACCTAAAGGCCTGGGTGGCTTTAGAGGCTATCCGGTACACGTCAGCTCCACACCTGCTTCACACAATGAAGTGTTGGCCAAGGCACTTTGGACTGCCTCGGAGAAATTGACGAAAACCAGCTTCTCATTTTAAAAAGGCTTCATCTCATCAAACAAATACCAGTTTTTCAGCACTTAAAATGGTCTCTCCGTCAAAACGATAGGCAACAAGGTGGCCGTGCCTGGCCACACTGTAATCCAAACAGCAAACATTATCGCGGTAAAGGAATGGTTCACCCTTCAGCCAATAATGGCCGAAAAATACGGGCTTTTCGTCTGGCTTGTAGTAATTCGTTGTTCGGAGTGTGGATGGATCCAACAACACTTCAGGCAAATAGTGCAAAGCCTCGACACTTAGCCCTTTGCAAGTAGTAGTTAGGGGATTTTCCCACCATTTGATGCGAATCTGCGTCCGCTTGGTTCCATCCTTATCAGTAAAAGTCAGTCCATTCGGGATTAGTATTTCTCTGCCTTTCAATGAATTGTTCACGGCTTTGTACAAAGGTGTCCCCATACTGACCGATTTGTAAATCAAATCATCGTTTAATCTGCTGTCAATCAAATTTTCCTTGAGGTATTGAATGTGGTTGGAGTCCCAGCAGGCATGAACAGCCCTGAATTGATCTGTTTCAAGGAGCAAAGGTAAAGTCTTGAACCATTCCAGGTAGTCTTCGTAGACCTCCTGTTCATTCTGAAACTGCCTTAGGGTTTCATAGTGCTGTACAATATTCTTAATAAGGTGTTTCCGCAAATGCCCACCTTCCGATTCCTGAAAATGGAAACAAAGTGCATTGTATTCATGATTCCCCATCAATGCAATGGCTGAACCCGCATCCACCATGCCACGTACAATCTGTAGTACTGCACGAATGCTGGGTCCACGGTCGATGTAATCGCCCAAGAATACAATTTTTCGATTCGGATGTGTATAGATTCCATTCTGAAGAGCATAACCCAACTTTACAAGCAAGGCCTCCAATTTATCGACATGGCCATGAATATCTCCAATGATATCAACTTTCATCTTTCATTCTTTACAAGTTATGGGGCAACACACCCGGAATTCAAAAATAGCGAAAAAAGAACAACCGATTCTCATGATTGACAAGAAAAAACCTCTGTCCGGAGTCAAAATAAGCATCAGACTCCGGCAGAGGCACCTAGTAACCATAAGAAAACCTTTGATTACCTTAAACGAACATATTTTTCCATGCAGTACCTTTCAGGAAGCTTCCAGTCGGTTGTGGCTGGCCAGCGTTGAATCAACGTATCTCCCTTGATTTCGAGCAAGATCCGTATTTCATGGTCCAAATAGGCCTTGGTGTATTGATATACCGCATTTTCGGTATAATGTTTCCCAATTAGCGAGTACGTTCCTCCTCCATAAGCAGCTTCAATGGGTTGGTCACCACGTTTAAATTCACCGACAAAGGTAAAATATTCCTTTGTCCATGTTTTAATCTGACTACCAATGATTTGAGCAGGATAGGTACTACTGTCGGAAGCCATCCACTCCCCGTAAACCATTCTCCAAGAACCTTCAATGGCAAGTCTTCTTTCTTCTTTGCATGCGCCAAAAAGCAGTGCAAGAACAAGGCCGAATAATAGGGCATTTCTCATAAGTATTGTTTTAAAGCGTTAAATAACTATAGAACAGTAAATTATCTATCTTTCAATTTCTTTTGGATCTTACCAATAGCAATTTCGATGGATTTATCCGGTTCGATGATGTTTTCCGAACCCCAGAAATCAACATCCGCGAATCCTTCTGCCTCATCGGCTATAACGGTATTTGATTTTAATCTGTCGTGTGATCTGGTCCATTTCCCTCCAGAATCGGGTTTCCAATCCGTGACAGCCATTTCAAAAACAGTTTCATACGTTGAATTGAATAGCTTCCGTTTCCAATTAACTTTGAAATTCATTTCCACTCGGCCGTAGGACATGTACCATTTACCATCTCGCAATAGATAACTGACCTGATAATGAGCTTTAGTCACTTCAATATCGGCAGCATCAGGTTTGCTTAGTACAAAGAGCGAGGTCGCCTGCTTCACATCATTCAGATTCAAGTCGAATGTAGCGTTGAACATGGCCAGATTAACAGCGTCGATGTACAACTTACCGTAAAACAAAGGTTCTGTCACAAAAAATTTTTGTTTGAAGTCTACCACATAGACCGGATGGTTGTCTACCATGGAGGTTGGTAAGGATTTAAAGTCAAAGTTGTCGAACATTTGTTTTGTAAAGGTATAATCCAAGTTCTTCATCACATCCAGGTACAAGGTATTGTAGGGACCTCCAGCAAGTTTGAGTACCAATGTATCTACTCTGGTGTAGTCGGTCTTTTTTCGAACTTTGTACAAGGAGGCCATGTCGTCCCGAATGGAAGTGACAGGAAATTTATATACATCGACAACCGCTTCAAGCAGAGACACATAGGTTTTGCGCAATTTGATGGTTTCCCGGTAAAAAGCGGACATGAGCGTCGGTTCGGTCACATAGTTTTCTTTTTTAAGGTCAAATACGGTGCGCATCAATTCTTCAGCATCCTTAAAAACGATTTTAACCTCGGACAGACCGATTTCAGCAATTTTCATGGAAATGTTTCGAACGTCGTTCCCAAAAGCTGAAATTCGTATCCGTTCATTTTGGTAACCTATGAATGTTACCAATAGGTAGTTGTTTTTAAGGTGCTCGGGAACTTTTAGTGAGAATTCTCCATCCGTATTGGTGACTGTTGACATATTGTTGCCTTCCACCATTACGGAAGCATAAGGCAGGGGCGTACTATTTGTTGCATCTGTAACAATCCCCTTACAGGTTATGTAGACTGTAGAGTCTGCATTCCATTCCATCGATTCGGCAGATACGGTTGGTATCCAACCTATAAAAAATAGGATTGTCAAAAACGAAACACCTTTCTCTAGCCCAAATACTGATTTGAAAGTCTTTTTTTTCATTGTTAGGCAGTTTTAAATCAATGCCTGCAATCTTTAGACAGCCAAAAACGATGTTTAAAGTGTAGCTCACTATGACAAATATACGATGGATTTTTGCGTTTTATTCTTTTTTTGTTGAGTTTTTACTTAGGATTAAATCACTGCCCTGACATTCATTTACGTCTAAATTGACTGAATTTTCATCTACTTAATGATTCAATTTATGAACCTTTATACCAGATTTTATTTTTCCTGAATTTTCAATTTTTCTTAACCAAAATATTCTTATACATGAAAAAACTGTACTTGCTTTTTTGTCTGTTTTTAATGACGTTCAGTACGTTTGCGACTTTTGTTCCAAATACCTCGTTGTTATACAACATTATACAAACGAACTCCAACTTCACATTGGGAATGATTGGTACACAACCCGTTGTTCAGGTAGCAAATTCTCGTACTTCACAGGCTTTCCAATTCATTCCCGTCGTCGGTAAGACTGACACTTATTTGCTTCAAAATCAAGATGGTTTTTACTTGAATAAAAAAACATCCGTCGATTGGGATTATTGGGATGTGAATTTTGAGACTGTCATCAACGGAACCAATTCCGAATGGACCATCGTGGGCGAAGCAGCTAGCTTTCGTCTGATGTGTGGTGCCAATTCTCTTTATTTGGCCAGTGATGCAATCACAAACGGCTCACCCTTGTATTGTGACAAAGCAGCAGATAATGCGAATGGAACCTTCAAGGTTATTGAAGCGGTGGTCGTTCGAGAAGTTTTTGAAATTGCTGACCGTAATCTTGGAATTGAAGTTGAAAAGGATGTTCAGCCCTACCCTGTCACTATCACTTGCAGCGGTGTCTATGAAAACATTTATGCCAAAGCAACAACAGGTTTCACCATCAACAAAACTATCCTAATGCCAGAGGAATTTCTGGCAAACGGCGGTAAACAAAAGATCGAGGTCAGCACAACAGCAGCTCCGGGCACCAATGGTTATGTATTTTTCGCAGTGGGCACGGGTGATCAGGAAACTGTCTTTGACACGTTGTGGGTTACTTCAGTTGCCAAACAAAAAAGGTATTACATCAGAAACACTTCCAGTGAGGGTTTGGTAATAGGAAATCATAGTATTGAGAATGTTCCTGCACTGACAGATAACCTTGGTGCAGCTTCTCAAAGATTTCTACTAAGGCCGGTTCATCCCACTTTGAACGATAGTCTTTATTACTTGATTCAGGATGAAACTTATCGTATGATCATCAAAGCTTTTTCCAGTCCATGGGACGTAGAATTCGCCAGTTCAAGTGATGAAGCGATGTGGAGAATTGCACCTCAGGCCAATGGGACATGCTCCATCTCGAATTTCGTGACTGGAAAAGCGCTTGGTACAGATGGCATTGCAGTTGACAGCCGTCTTTACGACGATAAGGTTTTTGCTCCTGCACCAACTGCCAAACCCTATTGCGAATGGAAAATGATCAACACGGATTCCTTATCCGTTTTTGGGGTTTTCAAAATTGCGGAAAAGAATCAGGTTATTGCCATTGAAAAAGACTTTCAATCCTTTCCAATCAACATTACCACCAACGGTGTGAAAGAGACCATTACAGCAGCATCAACAACCGGTTTCATCCTCGATAAAAATGCATTCACAACCACCGATGTAACTAACGCTGCAGGAAAACTGAAAATTAGGATCAGTTCGACTGCTCCGCTTGGTACGGTCGGTCACGTATATTTTTCGCGTGCGAGCAATGCCATCCCTTTCGATACGCTTACACTTACCTCGGTAGCCGTGTTGCCACGTTATTACATTATGAATACTTCCAGTGCAAATCTTGTTATAGGTAATGACTCAACCATGAAAGTACCGGCTCTAACGGAAACCAAAAGTGATATTTCTCAAAAATTCATTATTCGTCCCCTACATCCAGCCATCAGCGATAGTTTATATTACCTGATTCAGGATGGTGATTACAGAATGCTGGCCAAGGATAAGGCGAATGCATGGAATACTACATTTGGTGTCAGTTCCAATGAAGCTATCTGGAAGATCATACCCATGAGCAATGGCACCATCGCCATCGAAAATTTTGTCACTAAGAAAGCGCTTGGTTCTGATGCCATTACCATAAACAGTTGGTTGTTTGACGATAAGACATTCTCGGCGGCACCGGTAGCTGCACCTTACTGCGAGTGGTTGTTGATTGGCATGGATGGCTCAGCATTGAAAAAGGTTCAGGGCAACAGATTGAATGTCATTACAAAAAATGGAATGGTCATAGTCGAAGGCGTATTGGAGGGTGAACAAATAAAAGTTTACAACCTATATGGTCGCTTGGTTCAGAATCGTAAAATTGAATCCTCTTCAATATCGCTTCCGTTGAATCCAGGTATCTATGTTATTAAAATTGGAGCAAAAACTCTGAAAGTGGTTTTATAAAGCGGCTATTTATGAATGCATAAAATCCTTTTCAGGGATTAGTCTTTTTCTATCAATCCAAAAGTATCATCAAATGCATCCTAGTGCTTTTGATGATATTTTTTTTTCACCCTTTTTTTATTGGCCAATTTGATAAAAATAATCCTACAATTATTATAGCATTAGTATTATTTATATATATTTACGGATTATCGTACCATAATTCCAATTAGGCACCTCGCTTTTTGCATTGATGAATACGCACCATGAACACAGAAAATCCGATTGATATTTACCGATTCCCCTACACGTAATCAATCCATTCCTTACAAACTAAAAACGTTTTATAAGGTTTATTTGTATAGGAATTACAATATCGATTACTAGGATACTCTCACAGCTTCTCTGAATTTCTATCGTACAGATTATCAGCTTTTTAAACTCATTATAGGTACAACGACTTTTTACTCACAGGTCATGAAAAGGAATTTGATACTATTGGCTTTTCTCTTGGTACTCATCGTATTTGCTGATGCAAAAACACAGACCAAGGTTGCAGGTAAAAAAGCAGTTTGCCTGACAATTCAGGCTGAAAATGGCAGCATCAAACAAAAAGTCAATGAGGACGGAACCATTACGTGCATCATCAGAACAGGTGATGTTATCCGTGTATCGTCTATTGTCTTAAATGGTGAGGATGTAACAAATCAAATGGAAAGCAACAAATTTACTTTACCACTTCTCACCGAAAACACAACGTTGAATATTACCTTTGACAGCATTCCAACTTTTACTCAACCCATTTACAATACAATCGCCATGTTTTGAGTTCCCTACAACAACCCTTTGGTTGATGGTAGCTCATACTTATAAATATCACGTTGGATGGCCATTTTGATGGATCTTGCAAATGCTTTGAAAATGCCCTCTATCTTGTGGTGTTCATTCTCCCCTTCTGCTTTGACATTCAGGTTCATACGTGCAGAATCACTTAGTGATTTGAAAAAATGGAAAAAGAGTTCAGTGGGGACATCTCCTACTCTTTCTCGGTTGAACGTACAATCCCAAACGATCCAGGGACGGCCACCAAAATCAAGTGCCACACTGCATAAGCAATCGTCCATGGGCAAACAGAAACCATATCGCTCCACACCACGTTTGTTTCCTAGTGCCTTCAATAGCGCTTCGCCTAAAGCAATGGCTGTATCTTCAATGGTATGGTGCTCATCAACATGCAGATCGCCCACCGTTTTGATGGTCAGGTCAATGCCAGCATGTTTGCCTATCTGATCCAGCATGTGGTCAAAGAAGCCCAAGCCAGTGGAAATGTCGGTTTTACCGTTACCATCCAGGTTCAGTTCCACATAGATGTCTGTTTCGTGCGTTTTGCGGGCAACAACGGCAGTGCGTTCTCCGGCAAACAGAAAGGTGGATACTTCGTTCCAATTCGGTGTAATGAGGGCGCATACACCACTTAGACCCTTGGAGCTAAGGTTAATGGCTGTCTCGTCGTTATCAGGTTGAAGCAGAATGGCTTTGCAACCAAGATTCTTGGCCAATTCAACATCCGTCATACGATCACCAATGACAAAGGATCCTTCCATATCGTATTCTTCCGAGAAATACTTGTCCAACATGCCGGTACGAGGTTTGCGGGTGGGTGCATTATCGGCAGGCAGAGATCGGTCAATATGGATGGCATCAAAGGTGACACCCTCGTTTTCGAATGCTTGCATCACCTTATTGTGTGCCGGCCAAAAGGTGTTCTCGGGAAAGGAATCTGTACCCAAACCATCCTGATTGGTTACCATGACGAAAAGAAAGTCCAGTTTCTCGCGGATAAAAGAGAGGTTGCGGAAAACACCAGGATAAAATTCCAGTTTTTCAAGGCTGTCCAATTGAAAGTCAACGGGTGGTTCCAGGACGAGTGAACCGTCTCGGTCTATGAATAGGATGGGTTGTGGATTTTTCATGCATTCAGTTTTTTCAAAGCGTTGATAAGTAACTCATTTTCTTCGGGTAGACCAACGGTAATGCGCAGGCATCCCAAACAAAGGGAAACGGTGTTGCGGTTGCGGACGATGATTCTTTCGTCCACCAGATACCGATATACTGCATTGGCATCGGCAACCTTCACCAAAATGAAATTGGCATCAGTCGGATAAATATGTTGAACCACAGATAGTTTATCCAAAGCTACGATGAGATCTGCACGTTGTTGCAATATCAGGTCCACCCAGTCGTTTTTACGTTCCAATTCTGCCAATTCTGCAGAAACGAAGTTTTGAGTGAGCAGATTAATGTTGTAGGGATATTTCACCTTGTTCAGGAAATGTATGATATCAGGAGAGGCGAAGGCCATGCCCAGACGGACAGCAGCCATGCCCCAGGCTTTGGAGAATGTTTGGAGAACAATCAGATTGGGATGGCTGTCCAGATTGTTCAAAAGACTCTCTCTGGCAGAGAAATCGATGTATGCTTCGTCGACTACAACGATGCCGGTAAAAGTTTCTAAGATTAGATTTATCTCACTGATATTCAAATCGTTTCCTGTTGGATTATTTGGCGAACATAGGAATATTACTTTTGTTTTTGGGTCCGTCGCAGCAAGAAGCGAACTGGCATCGAGCGTAAAGTCCTCGTTCAAAAGGACTTTGCGGTATTCGACGTCGTTGATGTCGGCGCAGACCTGATACATGCCGTAACTCGGATCCATAGCAACGATGTTGTCAACTCCTGGTTCACAGAAAATGCGGACAATCAAGTCGATGGGTTCATCGCTGCCGTTCCCAAAAAACAATTGTTCCGTTCGAACACCCTTTATCGCTGCGACCTTTTCCTTGAGGGCCTTTTGCAATGGATCCGGATAGCGGTTCCAAGGAGCATTCAGCGGATTTTCATTTGCATCGAGGTATGCCGAGGCTTCCCCCTGGAATTCATCTCGGGCACAGGAATAAGGTTTGAGTTTAACGATGTTGGGACGTACGAGTTCGTTTAGTTTCATGGTCATACTTTATTCATACGGATTGTGACTGCATTTTTGTGTGCCATCAGCGACTCGGCTTCAGCCATGATTTCGATGGCAGGTCCGATGTTTCGCAAACCTTCGGGTGTGATTTCCTGATACGTGATCTTCTTTCGAAAACTGTCGAGGTTCACACCGCTGTACATTTTGGCATAGCCGTTTGTTGGCAGCGTGTGGTTGGTGCCTGAGGCGTAATCTCCTGCACTTTCAGGAGTCAGGTTGCCTAAAAAGACAGAACCTGCATTGATGATCTTTTCTGAAACCTGCTTATAGTCTTTGGTTGCAATAATCAAGTGCTCAGGAGCATATTCGTTGGTGGCTTCAATAGCTTCCTGCATATCCTTGACCACAATTATTTTGCTGTTCCCAATTGCCACCGCTGCTAGATCTTTTCGAGGGAGCAATTCCAATTGTTGGAACACTTCTTTTTCCACGGCATCGGCCAATTTAGAAGAAGTGGTGATGAGAATGGCCTGACTGTCCCTGCCATGTTCGGCCTGCGACAACAAATCAGAGGCAACGAAGGCAGGTACGGCAGTTTCATCGGCCAATACTTCAACTTCCGATGGACCGGCTGGCATATCGATGGCTACGTCGCGGAGGCTAACCAGTTGCTTGGCGGCAGTTACATATTGATTGCCCGGACCAAATATCTTGTAGACTTTAGGCACAGATTCTGTTCCATAAGCCATGGCTGCAATGGCCTGCACTCCTCCAATCTTAAAGACTTTGCTCACTCCCGCTACTTTGGCAGCATATAAAATGGCAGGATGCACCTTGCCTTCGGCATTTGGTGGGGTACACAAAACAATTTCACGACATCCGGCAATTTTAGCTGGAAGTGCCAGCATCAGTACAGTCGAAAACAAGGGTGCTGTTCCGCCGGGAATGTAGAGTCCAATCTTTTCGATGGGCACTGCTTTCTGCCAGCAAGTTACGCCAGGCATGGTTTCCACAGTGGGAAGTGGTGCATCTTGAGCTTGGTGGAAAGCGATGATATTGGTACAGGAAATATTAATTGATTGCTTTAATTCAACAGATATAAAGTTTTCTGAATCAGCAATTTCTATTGATGAAACTTGAAGTTCATTTAACGTGACTTTATCAAATTTCTGTCCGTATTCTCGAACGGCTTCATCCCCCCGGCTTCGGACATTCTGCAGCACCTCTCCCACCACTTCATGGAGACCGGAAGGATCAAAGGATGGTCGTTGCAACAGCATCGGCCATTCACTGCGGGTGGGATAATTGACTCGTTTCATTTATGGAATCATTTTTTCGATGGGTAGCTCGAGGATGCCTTCTGCTCCAAGGGCTTTCAATTTTCCGATGATTTCCCAAAAGCGTTTTTCCTCCAAGACGGTGTGCAATGAGCTCCAACCCGGCTTGGCAAGGGGCATCACTGTCGGGCTACGCATGCCTGGAATCTCGTTGACGATGGCTTCAATCTGCTCATTCGGAACGTTCATCAGGACATATTTCTTATTTTCGGCATTTTGCACCGACTGAATTCGAAACAAAAGTTCATCCAGTATGTTCTGCTTTTCTTCCGACAATGCAGTATGACCGATAAGCAGGGCTTCTGAATGCATGACCACTTCCACTTCTTTGAGCGCGTTGCTAACCAACGTACTGCCAGAGCTGACAATATCAAAAATACAGTCTGCCAGACCTATACCAGGTGCGATCTCGACAGAACCGGTGATCACATGAATTTCGGCTTTCACGCCCTTCTCGCGCAAAAAATCGCCAAGAATGATGGGATATGAGGTGGCCACCTTTTTACCGTTCAGCCAAGCAACTCCAGGATAATCAATAGCTTTCGGAATGGCAATGGAAAGGCGGCATTTGCTGAAACCCAGACGCTTGATAATCTCGGCGTTTTCCTTTTTTTCGCAGAATTCGTTTTCCCCAACGACACCGACATCGGCCACACCTGATGCTACAGATTGCGGAATATCGTCATCCCGTAAAAAAAGGATTTCGACGGGAAAGTTTTTGGCGGGAACCAACAATGTTCGCTTGCCAGATTCAAGTTTGATACCGGCCTCCTGAAGCAACGTCATGGTGTCTTCGTTGAGACGACCTTTGGATTGAACTGCAATTCTAAGCATAATTCAGTTTATTGAATGAAAAAAGGCTCACCCGTTACCGGCAAGCCTTTCCATTGATGTATGTATACGCAACTATCCGGCCAACCGCTTATCGATTAAAATGATGATGGTGGTGGATGAAATGCATGATGGTTATCTTTTTTAATAATATGCGACAAAACTACTAAAAATAATATCGAATTACAAGGTTTTACCTCCATATCTGAAAAAATCATCCTACATTTGTAATACACCAACATTCAAATTATGGTCACACCCGCAGTCAACACCTTGCAATCCGTTTTGGAGCAAAGCGTCTCCCTGTTTGGCGATAAGGTTCTTTCCACCATGGGAAGCGAATGCATCGTCACTTACCGTTCATTGGGAAAACTTTCATCGCAGCTTCGTTTCTTTCTCTCAGAGAAAGGTGTCAAACCTACCGATAAAGTAGCGTTGATCAGCGAAAACATGCCTCACTGGGGAGTTTCCTATTTTGGGATTACGTCCATGGGCGCCGTTGTAGTACCAGTATTGGTAGATTTTTCATTGGTTGAAATCAATAATGTCCTAAAACACTCAGAAGCCAAAGGATTGATTGTCAGTCAAAAAGTATTTCAAAAGATAGGAGCCGACCTGGTATTCGATGGCTTTATCATTCAAATCAATGACTTCACCTGCCTACCCGACGGAGAAAGCATTGATCAATTTTGCACGGAAAAGGAACAGGCTTTCAAAAAATTCAAACCCAAACGTGTTGAACCCAAGGATTTGGCCTGCATCATTTATACGTCTGGTACGACAGGACGATCCAAGGGAGTGATGCTAACCAACGAGAACTTGGTCTGGGATGCCTATCAGTGCACCACCATCCATCCAGTCAGCAACAACGATGTACTCATTTCAGTATTACCCTTGGCACACACGTACGAATGCACGCTCGGATTAATACTGGGAACCATGCAAGGAGCTACAACCCATTACATCGACAAACCGCCGACGGCCAATGTATTGATGCCTTTGCTAAAGGAAATCAAGCCGACCATGATGTTGACGGTTCCGCTCATCATTGAAAAGTTTTTTGGAGTCGGAGTCAAACCAAAACTCACAAAATCACCATTGATGCGTGCCCTTTATGGTGTTCGCCCCATCCAAAAGCTGCTTCACAAAGCTGCCGGTAAAAAAATGTATAAGATCTTTGGTGGCAACATGCAATTTTTTGGTATCGGTGGTGCCGCTGTGGCTCCTGAAGTGGAACGCTTCCTTCGTGATGCCCACTTCCCCTACTCTTGCGGTTACGGTTTGACGGAAACTTCGCCCATGATTTTTGGAGCATCCGTTGACAATACGGTTTATCGCTCTGTGGGTCCCGTCATGCAAGGCGTGGAAGCCAAGCTCATCAACATCAATCCGCTTACTGGCGAAGGCGAAGTAGTGGTTCGCGGAAAAAACGTGATGAAAGGCTATTATAAAGAACCTGAAATAACGGCTGAAGTCTTGGATAAAGACGGTTGGTTCCGTACCGGTGACCTTGGTGTGATGGACAAAAAAGGAAATTTGTCGCTTAAGGGTCGTAGTAAGAACATGATACTAGGTGCTAGTGGCGAAAACATTTACCCTGAAGAAATCGAAGCCATCATCAATGGAATGGACGGCGTTGTGGAATCGGTGGTTTATCAGCACAAGGGCAAACTGGTTGCGCAGGTATATCTGAATGCGGAGGAGTTTTCCAAGAAATACCACGAAATGCTGAAATCAGCCCAAGATTACCAAGGCGAGCTAAAAAAACGCATGGACCTATATCTAAAGGAACTGAAGGAAAAGGTGAACCAATCGGTCGGCAAGCATTCCCAACTTGCAGAAATGCAGCGTACTGAAGAACCTTTTGAGAAAACGGCCACCCTGAAAATAAAACGCTTTACGCTCAATAAGGACAAACAAGCAGAAAAGAAAAAGGGCATCACGGATTAAGTGTCCGGTATTCAGTCTGTCTTATTTTAGGAAGTTTTTGGATTACTTCTTCCACGGAGTGAAGTATCCAGCGTTTGATTTCCGAATCATCCATATCCTTGTTGGGCAACAACGTATTCCAGTATTTTTTGTTGAAATGCCAAGCTTCTTGAACGGCTTGATACTGTTCACGAAGCTCGATCGCCTTCTCAGGGTCGCATTTTACAGAGATACTGGCGGCTTCCGTATCCAAAGGGATAAGTGCATACATCTTCCCCATCACCTTATATACCAACGTAACATCATCAAATGGGAGGCATTCTTCGGTCCCTGGGATGGATAAGCAATACGATCTTAAATCTTCAATATTCATGTAATCAGTATGTTATTACTGCAAAAATAGTTTATTTTCCGAAAGTTCAACGTTGTGGATTAAAAAAAAAATGGGGTTTTCGAATTGAAAGACGATTTGTATCTTTGTCTGAATTGACAACTTAAACCACCTGCCATGAAATTGAATTCCGGGCTTCGACACACAATCACTATTTTATTGCTTTTAACGAGCGCAACACTGTTTGCTCAAAAAGTGACGAACGACTCTCAGACACCACTTCATTTGCTGCAACCAGATTACACCATTCCCTATGGTGAGCTTTCGGTGACTTCTATTAAAGTTAAAACGGATTTGATACTGAAGTATCTTCAAGCATCTACATTGACAGAAGTTGAAAACAGCCAGACACATGTCAAAATTTCTGATTTCAATACCATTGATGAAAAAAGCCAGTTGGTACGAGGTGGTTTTCGGCTTGCCTCCTACGAGTGGGGTGTGACTTACGCAGCGATGGTGCGTGCTGCTGAAACAACAGGTGATTCAGCCTATCTTCAATATGCTGTTGACCGTATGAAGTTCCTTGCCAAAGTGGCGCCCGCATTTAAAAAGGTTCTGGAAACAGGCAAGTCCATTGATCCACAAATGCGTCAGATACTCGCCCCACATGCCTTGGATGATGCTGGTGCCGTTTGTGCCGCCATGATCAAGGTTTCAATGGTTACAGGCGATAAGAAAACCTGTGAGGCGTTGATCTTGAATTACATGAATTATGTACTAAACAAGGAAAAACGCCTACCCGACGGCACTTTCGCACGCAATCGTCCTTTCCCGAACACCGTTTGGTTGGACGATATGTACATGAGTCTGCCAGCAATTGCCCAATACAGTGCTTATACTGGATTGAAGGAATACAACCATCAAGCAGCTCAACTGGTGCTGAACTTCGCCTCTCGAATGTTTGTTCCTGAAAAAAATCTTTTCCGTCACGGCTGGGTGGAAAGCATGAACCCACACCCCTCTTTTTTCTGGGGCAGAGCCAATGGTTGGGCCATTTTGACTTTGTGTGAAGTGTTGGATGTGCTGCCAACTTCAGATCCCCTTTATCCTCTTGTGCTTTCTTTGTATCAGCGCCATGCCGCTGGCCTATCTGCTTTGCAATCGGGCACTGGTTTCTGGCATCAATTGCTGGACCGCAGCGATTCTTATCTGGAGACTTCGGCAACAGCCATTTATACCTATTGCCTGGCCCATGGTGTCAATCAAGGATGGCTGGACGCAAAAGCTTATGGTCCGGTTGCTCAACTTGGATGGAATGCCGTTTCTACCAAAATCACCGCCAAAGGCGAAGTGGAAGGCACCTGTGTGGGTACAGGCATGGGATTTGACCCTGCATTTTATTATTTTCGTCCTGTTAGCAACGCTGCAGCGCACGGATATGGACCCGCTCTACTCGCTGGCGCAGAAATGATACGAATGTTGAAAATGCAGTTCCCAAAAATTAATGACAGCGCCATTCAATATTATCCGACCGAACAGAAAACAACACAGCCGATTTTCTCAGTAGAATAAATTGCCATGGTAAAGACTATACTGTTACTGACACCGGTATACATCACTTTTTTCTGGAGTATCTTATTGAATTTTTATTCAGGTAGCAGTCCATCCACAAAACGGTTCCTCGGAAAATTCATGTTAGCCTGCGTAGTGGTCTACTTGACTCATTTTCTCTATTATTCACACCTGACAAAACTTGTTCGTTTGTTCGAACCAATTTACCAATTTGCTTCATTGTCAGTGTATCCGCTATTTTACATCTATTTCCGACTTTTATTCGTTGAGAAGTTTTTTTCATTTCGAAAGCATGGCATTTATTTACTCTTGCCTACTTTGGTATCCCTGTTTTACATGTTTGCTGCAGCTTCTTTACCGGAATCTGTTTTCATCGACTGGTTGTATAAAATTGAACCCACTCCTACCTATTCAGCCATAAAATTCCTGAATTTGTTGAGTGTGTTTATTTCAGTATTATACGTTGGCCAAGTATTATTTACCGTCACAGCAAATCTGCAACTCATCAATTCGCACCGTAAAAAGGCCAGAAACTATTTTTCGGATCTATATGAAATAAGAACGCTGAATGTTGTCATCTTAAATGTCGTACTTGTTGTTTGTGGATTCACCTCCATCATTTTGAGCATCTTTGGCAGATATTATTTCTTTAGTGAGATAATGGGCATTACTTTTGCATCCGTCATTTTTTCTACCATGTTGTTTGCAATCGGCTGGCTTGGTTTCCGTCAAAATGCCGTCAATCCTACCTTTGATGAGGTGCAAATTCAACCTAATGGATATTTGGAAGACTTTCCGGTCGATCACAGGCAACAGCTCATGGAAAAAATCAGCAGTCTTTTCAGAAACGACCGTATTCACCTGAACACAAAGCTCACCATTCAGGATGTGGCTCAAAGTGTTGGAACGAACAGGACCTATGTTTCCTCCATCATCAATCAGCATTATGGTGTGAATTTCTGTACGTTCGTGAACAATTTCCGCATTGAAGAATTGGAACGTCAGCTCAAACACCATCCTGAACTCACCAATCAGTTATTGGCAGAAAGCTGCGGATTTGGTTCGGTGGATTCGTTGAAGAGGGCTGTTAACACCAAAACCGGACTTTCGGTCACCCAATGGAAAGCCAATCTAGCAAGACCTAAACGGAAAAATCAAGGAATTTGATTGCCTATCTTATCACCCAACCATACGGAAAGCAAACAAAGAAACAGCGTTCCTACAGAATAGAGGATGAAGGTCATCCAATGCCCTTCGCGCATCAAATGCAGATTTTCGTTTGAAAAGGTGGAAAAGGTGGTAAAACCACCACAAAAACCGACAGCCAAGAGCATACGATAATTTTCACCGAGAATTTGTCGGCTAAACAAGGCGTACAGAAAACCAATCAACAAGCAACCCAGCACATTGACAAAAAGGGTTCCAAGAGGATAGACGGTTGATGGAATCAATTTTCCGGCCAACGAACGCAATACGCTTCCCAAGCCACCTCCCAAAAAAATCAAAAGCATCTGTTTAATCATGCTGTTCAAATTTAGAGTACAACCCTGGAATAAGGTGCGACATCAAGTGAAGCAAAAATTCCATCTTGATATTTAAAATGTCCTGACATGGCAATCATGGCGGCATTATCGGTCGTATAAGCAAACTTAGGGATGTGGATTTTCCATCCAAATCGTTTGGCATGGTCTTCGAAAGCGGCTCTGAGACCCGAATTTGCTGAAACGCCACCTGCAAGTGCCACTTCTTTCACACCCAATGCCTTGGCTGCTTTCCGAAGTTTGTCCATCAGTATTTCAACAACGGTATACTGCAGGGATGCACACAAATCTTCCTTATTTTGCTCGATGAAATCGGGATTTAATGCCAGTTCATCCCGCAATTTGTACAGAAAAGATGTTTTTAAACCGCTGAAGCTATAATCATATCCCGGAATATGTGGCTTGCTGAACACGAAGGCCTTTGGATTTCCCAATTTGGCCAGACGATCCACCACAGGCCCGCCCGGATAGGGCAAACCCATTACCTTGGCACATTTGTCAAAAGCTTCACCGGCTGCATCGTCAATGGTTTGCCCAACGATCTCCATGTCGTTGTAGGAACGCACCAATACGATCTGTGAATTTCCGCCACTCACCAACAAACAAAGAAAAGGAAGTACAGGCATCGTATGGTCCTCACCTTCCACCTGAATAAAATGGGCCAAAATATGTGCCTGCAAATGATTTACTTCCACCAACGGAATATCTAGCGAACGCGCAAAACCTTTGGCAAAAGAGGTGCCTACCAACAAGGATCCCATTAGTCCAGGGCCACGTGTGAAAGCCACAGCCGAAAGCTCTTCACGACTCACACCGGCCTGTCGGAGCGCTTGGTCCACGACAGGAATGATGTTCTGCTGATGTGCTCTGGAGGCAAGCTCAGGTACTACGCCACCATAAGCTTCATGAACCTTTTGTCCTGCTACGACATTGGATAAAAGGTAACCATCCTTCAAAACGGCTGCAGACGTGTCATCACACGAAGATTCGATACCAAGAATTAGTATTGGGTGCATAGTAAATCAAAATTGAGTCTAAATAACATTTAGCAGTTGAAAGTGAGCGGTTTTTTCTTATTTTTGCCTGTAATTGCGTGTTCTAGGCCCATAAGACCCGCAAAAATACCAAATATTTTGAAAAAAACCGGAATAATCGTATCGCTTGTCTTGCTGACCATACTGGGCAGTTTGGCAATCGTGTTGAATACCAATTGGTTTCAACAAAAACTGACCGATACGGTCATCCGCGATTTCGAACGTAGGACGGGTGCAACACTTTCCATCCATGATGTTCGTTTCAACCTGCTTAGTGGCCTGAAATTGAATGTCATTCACCTGAAAGATCGTCAAAACAGACCTATTCTAAGTGCAGAACGGGTTGATGCCACCATCCAGTTGTTACCTTTGTTAAGACAAGAAATCCGTTTTAACAGCCTTCGACTGGTTCGGGCCAACCTTTACCTATCGAAAAAAACGACCGATTCCCCACTAAACATTCAGTTCATTCTGGATGCCTACAAAATAAAAAAACGACTAAGGAAAAACTGGGACTTGGCTTTCAACACCATCATTTTAAGGAACTGCAAGGTTCATTATGATATAACGACATTACCAGTAAGAGAGGGTACATTCGACCCAAATCACCTGGATCTACAGGAGCTTTCAGCCAAAATGGCTTTTAAGGCAACCTCTGGAATACGGTATAAGTTTTCGGTCAGCAAATTGGAAGCCCGTGAAAAATGCGGACTCCGCATTGATCAGTTGAAGTTGGATGGCCTTTTTACGGAGAAATCGATGAAACTAACCAATTTCAGCTTGACATCTGGGAAATCCAACCTTAAGGTCCAGGGACTTGAAGCCCAGTTCAAAAGCACAAAAGACCTTGCACACTTGATGGATTCGGTCCAGTTTCGTCCAGTAATCATTCACTTGTTCGTAATTCCCTCCGAGTTCGGCTTTTTATCCGAGTCAATTTCAAAATTCAGCAAACCCATCAAGGTGGACGTCTGTCTGGAAGGAAAACTTTCGGGATTGATATGTAGAGATCTAAACCTTGACGTAAGCAACATGCTGACTATCAATGGTATATTTATTGCTAAGGATCTATTTAATTGGAAAAGCTTCCAATTGAACGGTGATGTTAGAAACTTTAACGTTAGTCCTGCTGGAATTGATTTTCTCACGACTACGTTTTCGGACACAAAATTAGATCTGAGCATTCTAAAAAAGCTGGGATCGGTCAACTACCAAGGAAAATTCAAGGTCGGTGCTCAAAAAGCCCTGCTCACCGGATTATTCCAAACCATCATTGGTGATCTTCAAACCGATGTCCAATTATTTAAAAGAGATCAAAACCTTCGATACGAAGGTCGTTTGATCAGCAAATCCCTCCGACTGGGAGAATTATTACCAGAAAAGTCGTTAATCGGCGAAACAGGGTTTAATTTCAGTATGAAGGGTTCTTTTAATGCGAATACAGGCATGGAGGGTTTTGTGGACGGCTTGGCTACCCATCTGGTCTATAAAGGTTATGACTTTCAAAATCTAGTTGTCAAAGGTCATTTTAACCGATCTGGTTTTGAAGGGAATGCAGCCTTGGGGGATGCAAACGGGAAACTAAACTTCAGCGGACTCGTCAATCTGACCAAAGAAATGCCCGTATACCGATTTGATCTTTTTGCTGAGGGTTTCAACCCATTTGCCTTTGGATTGCTTGGTTATCAGAGTAATGCCAGTTTTTCTTTTCACATGCATTCGGATATGACTGGGCACAACTTGGATGATTTGACCGGAGATATTACGGTGGACAGCTTGAATCTACACAGCAAAAATGAAAGATTCTTTCTCCGAAAAATGAAACTGGACGTTGCCAGAACAGTTGGAAACCAGCGTATAACGGTGACCTCCCCGATTCTGAATGCTGAATTGTGGGGAAATTTCCAGTTGAGTGGTCTTTCCGATGGTTTTAAAGGTTTGCTTAACAGATTCTTACCATCCCTTGTCTCAACGAACTTCACGATGCCTAAAGGCAGCAGTTACGATTTCCATGGAACTTTGGAACCTTGTCCAGAATTGCTTTCAATCCTGAAAATGCCATTCAATTTAATTGAAAAGGTAGAAGCACAAGGTTTTTACAATGAATCTACGGGGAAATTCCGTTTTACGGGGACAGCACCCAATCTGACGTATGGAAAAACATTGGTGAAAGAGGCCGGTTTTTTGCTGGAAAACCCACAGAAAGAAGCTAAATTTCTAGCATTCGCTCAATTTGGACCGGAGGAAACATCTTTCAAAATGAATCTGGACGTACGAGGTCTCAACGACTTTGCAAGTTTCAAGTTTAATTTGAGCAATGTAGGATTACAGACCTACAGTGGTAATATTCAAGGAGATGTGCAGTTTTCAAGGGCATCCGATGGAAATTTAAATCTGGACGGCAACCTCAAAAAATCAAGCATCATCGTAAATGATTCACTTTGGCAAATTAATCCTACCAACCTTAAATGGGAAAACAAGTCTTTATATGTATCCGATTTTCAGTTGACCCATGCCGATCAGTTCGTTAAGCTTCAAGGGATTGCATCGGATCGGGCAAGCGATACGTTATATATTTCCTTGAATTCATTCAGTCTTGACAATGTGTTTGACCTTTTTCCAAAAAACAACGGTGGAGCCATTATGTTGGGTGGTCTGGTAAGCGGCGAAGCAAAGTGCTCAGGCATAATGAGCGTAGTCAGCCTGGTTGCTGACCTTAAAGTGCATCAATTCACACTGAATAAGGTACTTATTGGGAACTTAACGGCTAAATCCATGTGGGACACCAATAAAAAGGCGTTGGTTTTGGATGCGTTTGTCAGAAGTGATTCTTCATCCTCAGAACCTGGAAGATTGGTAGCACAGGGTAAAGGTTATTATTACCCAACCATCGATTCCATGAATCTTTCGTTGGATGGTGAACGCTTGCCCATTTCTTTTTTGGAGCCCTATCTTGGCACTATTTTAAACCGTATGGAAGGTACTGCTAGCGGAAATGTACTCATTAAGGGCCACATGAAGCAACTTGAATTGTATACCAAGGCCTTTATTGAAGATGGGTCATTTGGAATTGAAATGCTCAATACCAGGTACACGTTTTCCGATACCATCTGGCTAACTCCAAAACTGGTGTATTTCAGAAACGTGCGCATTCGAGATAAAGAAGGGAACAGTGGTATCGCAAACGGCATCATACACCACAACAATTTCAAAGATTCTCAAACGTCGATCGAGATTTCAGGAAGCAATATTTTGGCGATGGACATTCCGCCCAATCGAAGTGCCTATTTTTATGGAAAAGCTTACGGAACTGGAACTGTTTCCATCAATGGCCCTCAGAATGACATTGTCATCGATGTGAATCTCAAATCGGAAGACAGGACCAATGTGACCATTTCTTTCTTGGACGATACAGAAGTGACCGAGGCTGGTTTCATACAATTCGTTCAGAAAAAGAAAGTCAACGAATACGAAGAAGAATCGCTTTTCAAGAAAAAAAAGCTGACTGCTCCTGTTATTAACACACCCAGCAATGTGACTGTAAACCTTTATTTGGAGGCTACTCCAAATGCAGATCTTACGTTGATCACAGACCCGAATACCGGTGACGACATCAAGGCCAAGGGTAGTGGAGCCTTGCGTTGTGTCATTGACAAATCGGACGATATAAGTTTATATGGTCGATACAACATTTTATCAGGAAAATACAAATTCATCTATCAGAACATTTTACGTAGGGACTTTAACATTCAGGACGGTGGCAGCATCACTTTTGCCGGAAATCCTTTTGAAGCACAAGTTGATATCACTGCCAATTACACCGTGAATGCGCAATTGACCGATTTACTCCCTTCTGAAATCCTATCTTCTCTGAGTCTTAACCGAAGCAACATACCTGTAAACTGCGTTCTGAAACTCGATGGTGAATTGCAACGTCCAGGTATCAATTTGGGTCTTGCCTACCCTTCTGCCGATGATGAATTGAAACGTCAGATCAGTAATGTCATCAATACGGAAGACATGGTGAACCAACAGTTGGTTTTCCTAATGTTGTTCGGGCGTTTCAGCACTCCTACCTATTCCACCGCCCAGGCATCAACGTCCAACAATATGTCAGCGGTTTGGAATACGGGGATTTCCACCCTATCCTCTCAATTGAACAAGATGGTGAACGGTATATTGGGAAACAACAACATGAATTTCAATATTAATTACAAGAATTCTGCCTATGATGGCACTACTGCAGGTGAATTGGGCGTGATGATGAGTGGGAGTTTCTTTAATAACCGCCTCTCCATCAACAGTAATGTTGGTTCCAGGGAAAATCTGGCAGCTGGTGGTGGTAATCAGTTCATCGGCGAATTCGACGGAAATTTGAAATTCAAGAATTCTGAAAAGTGGAGTTGGAAGTTTTTCAACCGTGCCAATGACAACCGTTACTTCAAGTCAGCATTGAATACACAAGGTGTTGGTATCTTGTACAAAGAGGATTTCAATACGTTGGGGGATTTATTCAATACTCCGGCAGTAGGTGAAAAAAAAGCGGCCGATTCCAAAAAACCAGCCGCTAAGAAAAAAGTCAAAAAGACTCAATAAGCTCTAGCAAAAATCACCCTGCTCAAGGACGGTTTGCCTGTAACCATGCATACGCCTGGAGTCTTGTCACCTTCCAAAGGAATGCATCGTATGGTGGCCTTAGTTTCGTTTTTGATCTGCTCTTCCGTTTCTGCCGTTCCGTCCCAATGACACATTAGGAATCCGCCCTTTTCAATTTCAACCTTGAATTCATCGTAGCTGTTTACCTCACGGGTATTTGCCGTGCGGAAGTCAAAGGCTTTCTGGTAAATGTTCTCTTGGATTTGGTCCAATAATTGTTTGATGTACAATTCAATGCCATCTAAAGACATGGTTTCTTTGGTCAGTGTATCGCGACGTGCCACTTCGACTGTATTGTTTTCCAAGTCACGGGCTCCAAGTGCCAAACGTACTGGAACACCTTTTAGTTCGTATTCGGCAAATTTCCATCCTGGTTTCTTATTGTCGGAGTTATCGTACTTGACGCTAACTCCCAAAGCCTTGAGACGAACCACCATTTGAGCAACTTTCTCATCGATGGTCTTTAATTGTTCTTCACTTTTGTAGATGGGCACGATGACAACCTGGTAAGGAGCCAATGCTGGAGGCAATACGAGCCCATTGTCATCCGAATGTGCCATGACAAGCGCACCCATCAGGCGCGTCGAAACACCCCAAGAGGTGGCCCATACGTATTCCTGTTTGTTTTCTTTGCTTACAAAAGTCACGTCAAATGCTTTTGCAAAGTTCTGTCCTAAAAAATGAGTCGTTCCAGATTGCAATGCTTTACCGTCCTGCATCAAAGCTTCAATGGTGTAGGTGTCGAGTGCGCCTGCAAAACGTTCGCTGGGTGACTTTAATCCTTTGACTACGGGCATAGCCATGTACTTTTCGGCGAAAGTAGCATAAACGTTAATCATCAGGTTGGCTTCTGCAACCGCTTCTTCCTCGGTGGCATGTGCGGTGTGGCCTTCCTGCCAAAGGAACTCGGCGGTGCGAAGGAACAATCGAGTGCGCATTTCCCAGCGAACTACATTTGCCCATTGATTAATAAGAAGGGGCAGGTCGCGGTAGGATTGAATCCAGTTTTTATAGGTACTCCAGATGATGGTTTCCGAGGTGGGGCGAACGATCAGTTCTTCTTCCAGTTTGGCTGTTGGGTCAACGATCAAACCTTTTCCATTAGGATCATTCATGAGGCGATGGTGCGTTACAACGGCACATTCCTTGGCAAATCCTTCAACGTGTTCAGCTTCCTTGCTTAAAAAAGATTTCGGGATGAAAAGGGGGAAATAGGCGTTAACATGGCCAGTTTCTTTGAACATGTCATCCAGTTGACGTTGCATTTTTTCCCAAATGGCGTATCCATAAGGTTTGATGACCATGCAACCGCGGACGGCTGAATTTTCAGCCAAATCGGCCTTCATGACCAAATCCTGATACCATTGGGAATAATCGACACTTCTGGAGGTTAGTTCCTTCAATTCTTTTGCCATTTCGTTGAGCTGTTAAATAAAGAGTTAAAATTCGGTACAAATTTAACAAGAATTGCTTGGATAGCAAGGGGAATTTGCTAAATTCGCCTAACCAATAAGGTTATCAATGACGGACAACCAGCCAGAAATCCGGCATTTATAAACAAACTTTTACAAACCAAAATCTGATCCATGTACGAATCATTACTGGCTTTGGACCAAGTCAAAATCAATTTTTCTGCCACCGGTTCTCATGTTCTCAATATTCTTTTAGCTTTCATCATGTTCGGTGTGGCACTGGACATCCGCCCAAAAGAGTTCACCCATATTTTTAAGAAACCCAAAGCATTGATAGGTGGGTTGTTAGCACAAATGATTTTTTTGCCGGCAATAACATTCTGCATTGTCTTGCTGTTTTACAAATGGCTCTCTCCGACTGTAGCCATGGGGATGATTCTTGTTGCCGCTTGTCCTGGAGGCAACATTTCGAATTTCATCTGCAACTGGGCTAAAGGCAAGGTGGAACTATCCGTTTCTTTAACAGCCATGACAACAGCGTTGGCCATTATCACCACACCGTTGAATTTCGCTTTTTGGGGTGATTTGTACATACGCTACTTGTCCAAACATGCAGGGCATTTGTTGCAACCCATTGTCATTGATCCTTGGCAGATGTTTCAGACTGTTTTCATTTTGCTTGGAATTCCATTGATTTTGGGAATGCTTAGCGCCAAATTTCTTCCGGTACTTTCAAAAAAAGTGGCCCCTTGGTTCCAGCGTTTCTCCATTGTTTTATTCTTGGCCATGATCGTATTGGCCTTTGCCAACAATTTTGACATCTTTATCCAATACATCTTCTTCATTTTTATCATCGTGTTGTTCCACAATGCATCGGCATTTCTGACTGGATACGCTACCGCTACGGCATTTGGAGTAACCAAAAAGGAACGTAGGGCCATGAGTATTGAAGTGGGTATTCAAAACAGTGGCCTAGGTTTGGCTTTGTTGCTGAACCCGAAAATATTTCCACCCGAAATGGCCATTGGAGGCATGTTGTTGGTAACTGCTTGGTGGGGCATCTGGCACATAATTGCCGGATTGTCATTGGGCACCTACTGGCATCGCAGACCTCTAAACGACTGATTATGAGTAATAAAATTCAGGATAAAAGTTTTGGTTATGAATTTGTGAAGAGTCTTGTACACTTTCTATACCCAAAATTTTTCAGACAGACGGAGATTCGTGGTTTAGAGAATGTACCCGAAAATGAGCCACTTATCTTTGCCGGCAATCATCAAAACGGTGTGATGGATCCTGTGGCCATCATTCTTTACCAAAAGGCGCCCATCGTCTACATGGGCAGGGCCGATATTTTTAAAAGTCCACTGAACAGGGTGTTGCTTCGCTTTATCAAGGTCACTCCCGTTTATCGAATCCGTGATGGTTTCGAAAATTTGACCAAGAATGACCAACAAATTAAAGAGGCGATTGATGTACTGCTTGATTGCAAGCGATTGGGGGTAATGCCCGAAGGAAATCACGGGGAGCATCACAAACTTCGTCCACTGGTAAAAGGCTTGTTTCGAATTGGTTATCAAGCTGAAATATTGTTGGAGAACAAAGCCCACGTAAAAATTATTCCTGTAGGCATTGATTACAATTTTTACCAGCATTCGGGTTCTGATATGGTAATTACGTATGGCAAACCGATTGAAATTAAAGACTTTCTACCGGTTTATCTTGAAAATCCAGCGGTTGGCCTCAATACGCTCCGTACGGAACTTGCCTCTGCCCTATCCGGTCTGATGCTCGATATTCGAAGTCAGGATTACGATCGAACCTATCGCTTGTGTTGTTACGGAGCTTACACTTTCCTCGATTTTCAAGTTGATAATGGTATTGGAACCAATGCATTGACCATTGCAGGTTTGCGTTTTGATGCTCATGTTTCATTGGCCAAACTGTTTGACAAATTGGAAACTGAAAATCCTGAAATGATGCAAGAACTGGATGGATTGACGCTTAAATTGAACCAATTACCAGGTTATCCAGCAGAAATAACGGAGTGGATGGAAGAGAGTCCAACACAGACCAATCATGCCCTGCTGGGGCTGATCGCACTGATTCTTACCCCTGGATTGGCGTTAAACCTTCCAGCCTGGGCACTAATTCGATTGATTGTCAGCAAGGTAGAAGATATACAGATGCACAGCACCTTCGCATTCACCTTAGGTATTGTATTCAACTTCTTGGTCTATTTGGCCGTGACACTATTGATAGGGAACCTACTTGATGCATCTCCACTTCAGTTTCTAATCCTTATCTTTTTTATAGGATCATTGGGCATAATCAGTGAAAAGGGTCGACAATTCCTAAGAATTCCTTGGAGGAAATTCAGGTATTCCTTCGGCAAGAGAAAAGCCTTTATTAAAGCATGCAAAGCGGACTATCAGCTTCTGAAAAGTAAGATCAAGACTTTGATTGGTAGCGTCTAGCTTTTTAACGGTTTCTGGAAGCAAAATACAAAATAAACCATATCGCCACTTTCTATATGCTTGTAGGTAGGTGAACCCTGACTTCCGGCGAAATCATAAATGTATTTCTGCAGGAAAAATGGTACGAATCTCTTAACCAGTTCAACCCTGCGTGCAGAGTCGATTTCGAGCGCAAGTTTGACTTGTTCATTGATGAATTGCTCATCAAATTTGATGTAATCGTATTTTGCCAACTGGTGTGTTAAAACAGGCATGTCTGTTTTTGAGCGGAAATCGGTATATAAGAAATGGCCGCCGGGTTTCAATGCACTGTAAACACTATCAAGAAAATGCTCCATTTTTGGATAGCGATGCGAAGATTCAACATTGAAGATGATATCCACACTTTCATTTTCCAAGTCAAGATTTTGAGCATCGCCTTGCTTGAAACTAAGCCCTTTGAGGTTGTACTGCTTATTGCCAAATTTAGCGGCTTTTGAATCCAGGTCGATTCCAATTGCCGTGGCAGGTTTGAACCTTTTTGTAATGTAAGCAAGACCTCCACCTCGGCCTGAACCGACTTCAACAATATCTTTATCTTTGATTTCGACCATTTTAGCTAGCCGATGATACAATTGGATGGAATATCTGTTTACTTCATCGTTGGTATGTAGTTCAATGGATTCTTCAATATCATGGTATCCGTAATTCATGAATAAAATTTCCTTTTTCTTGTCAACCGTATTGATGTACCAATACAAAAGTTTGAACAAGACAGATGGAACAGCCATAGTAATAAATTTAGGTATTTAACTCTTATTAATATCTCTAAGTAAAGATAGGGACTTTTTTTAAAATTTAGAATAAAAAAAACGCCAACTGCTCTTAAAAGCTTGTCAGCGTTTGGATTTGTGCCCAGAACAAGACTCGAACTTGCACAACCTTACGGTCACTAGTCCCTGAAACTAGCGTGTCTACCGATTTCACCATCTGGGCAATAAGTAAGGGTTTTCAAATACAAAAGTAGTGCTCAGGATGAGACTCGAACTCACACGGGCTATCGCCCACCACCCCCTCAAAGTGGCGTGTATACCAATTTCACCACCTGAGCAAATCTTTTTTTATACTAAAAGAGCGACCTCCGTCGCTCGTATGAGCGAAAAACGGGACTCGAACCCGCGACCCCGACCTTGGCAAGGTCGTGCTCTACCAACTGAGCTATTTTCGCATTCATTATGTGTTGATACTCTAACAGCATCTCGCTAACTCTTTGCCAACATTTTGCTACCGCATGTAGCGCTCGTTTGCGGGGACAAAAGTAAGGCAAATTTTGAAATTACCAAGCGTTTGAGCCAAATTTTTCACCAAAACGTTGATATTTTTTAAATCCTAAGCCCTTAGTCCATGCGGTTTTTATAGTCCTCATAACCGAACGTTCTCCAAATCAGATTTTTGCCTTCGAGTGAATGACAAACAAGAGCCGGATGCGAAATCCCATTGAACATCGTTGTTTTGACGATGGTATAATGAATCATATCTTCAAAGACAATCAAATCGCCTATATTCAAGGGTTTCTCAAAGCTCCAGTTTCCCATGAAGTCACCTGCAAGGCAGCTGTTCCCTCCCATTCGGTAAGTTGGCTTGCCTTCTTTCGGCTCGATGGCACCGATGATTCTCGGCTTATAAGGCATCTCCAGGCAATCTGGCATGTGGCAGGCAAAAGAAACATCCAACACAGCAGTTTGTATGCCTTTGTTTTCAACGATGTCCACCACAGTAGAAACCAACCAACCCGTTTCCCAAGCAAAGGCGCTGCCGGGCTCCAAAACAAGTTTGATGTGGGGGAATTCAGCCTTGAACGCCTTAAGCACCTGAATGAGGTGGTCGGTGTTGTAACCTTTGCGGGTCATCAGGTGTCCACCACCCATGTTCAGCCACTTGATGGAAGGCAAATAACGGGAGAATTTTCGGCGGATCACATCCAACGTTTTTTCCAACTCGAAGGAAGTGGATTCGCAAAGCGTATGGCAATGAAAGCCATCAATGCCTTCAGGCAAGGAATCACTAAGCAAATCGACTGTGACACCCATCCTGGAACCGGTTGCACATGGATTGTAAAGATCGGTTTCCACACTGGAGTATTCTGGATTGATGCGAAGTCCACAAGAAATTGAATGCTCTTTATAAGCCTTTGCAGCAGGATAGAATCGCTCAAACTGACTGAGTGAGTTGAAACTGATGTGGCTGCTGTACTTTAGAAAGGTCGCAAAATTTGAATCGGTATATGCCGGCGAGTACGTATGCGCCAAGGTTCCCATTTCCTCAAAGGCCAATTGTGCTTCGAAAACGGAGCTGGCGGTGGAGGACGGTATGTATTCCTTAACTATTGGGAATGCTTTCCACAAGGCAAAAGCCTTGAAAGCGAGTATGATTTCCGCACCGGAGGCATCCTGTACCGATTTGATGAGGGCCAAGTTCGTACGGAGCAATGCTTCGTCAATAACGAATGCTGGTGATGGAATATCCTTAAAATCAATCATTTGTTCAAGTCAGAATGGTGAAGCGTGCAAATTTAAGCAATAATTTCTTATATCCGGAAGTCTCGAATTCGACTTCGACCTTGGCATTGTCGCCATCGCCTTCTAGGGATTGGACAACTCCTTTGCCAAAACGTTCATGGGCGATGGCACAGCCTACTTTCAAACCGGTGATGTCTGAAGCGAACCCCGATGCGGTGCTCGATTCTATAGTTGGTTGGTGCTTGACTTTCTGAAGGAGTTTTCCGGAGGAAGAAACCGGGGTGCCGTAGGAAGTAATCTTGGGCTTCTCTTCAAAAGTTCTGTTTTTTGGCTGAAATGAACGGTTTTGGAAGGTTTCGTTCTTTTCAAAACCATCGAACGAAACCGATTCAGAAGGATAATCGAGTAATCCGGGATCCAAATCTTTCAAAAAACGACTGGGTCTGGTAAAGTTGTTCTGTCCGTTTCGAAAGCGGCTTTTGGCATAACTGAGTACACAGACGCTTTCGGCACGAGTGATGGCCACGTAAAGCAACCTCCGCTCCTCTTCCAGGTCCTTCTCAGATTCTAAACTGTGCGAAGACGGGAAAATGTCCTCCTCCAAGCCAGCGACAAAGACATTCTTGAATTCCAATCCTTTAGCCGCATGAATGGTCATTAAGGTAATCCGCTCCCCCTCGTTGTTCTTGGATTCATCCTGATCGGTCAACAAGGATACTTCCTGCAGGTAATCGGTCAGAAAAACAGCATCATTGCCTTCCTCCGTTCTGGAGATCACAAATTCGTTCATTCCACCGAGCAAAGCTTGTATGTTTTCCTTTCGGCTCAAGGTTTCAGGAGACTGGTCCTCTTCCAATTCCCGTTGAATGCCCGAATCCTTTAGGAGCTTTTGCGTCAACTCAAATACATTTTCCGAGCCCACCAAGGGATGAAAGGATTCGATGAGCAGTCGGAAGCCCTCGAGCTTCTTTGCCGTGCCAGAATTGATCTGCACGTTGTATTGCGATATGTCATTGAGTACAGCCCAAAGACTGACTCCGTTTTCAGAAGCGGCATGAATGAGCTTCTGCAAAGTCGTATCCCCTATTCCGCGAACGGGGTAATTGATGATGCGCTTGAAGGCTTCCTCGTCAGCGTCGTTCAGAATCAAACGCAAATAAGCAATCACGTCCTTGATTTCCTTGCGTTGGTAAAATGAAAGCCCTCCATAAACCCTGTAGGGCAGGTTTCTTTTCCGCAATGCTTCTTCAAAGATGCGCGATTGGGCGTTTGTTCGGTATAAAATCACAAAGTCGTTGAAGCTGTCGAAGGCGCTGAGCCGCATCTCACTGATTTTGTTGGCCACCATAAAGCCCTCCTCCAAATCGGAATAGGCCGTCATAACTCGAATCTTGTGACCAGTTTCCTTCTCAGAGAAAACAGTTTTTGGAATTTGTCCCTTATTCTTGGAGATTAGACTATTGGCTGCATTGACAATGGTCTTGGTAGACCTGTAATTCTGTTCCAACTTGAATAGCTTGCCTTCCGGGTAGGTCGTCTTGAAATTCAGGATATTCTCGATGTTCGCCCCGCGAAAGGAATAGATGCTTTGCGAATCGTCCCCTACTACACAGACACGGTGATGCCTTTCGGCCAACTTCTTGACTATCAAGTACTGGGAGAAATTCGTATCCTGATACTCGTCCACCAAAATGAACTGAAATTGCTGCTGATACCGCTCCAAAATATCCAATCTGTCCCTAAAAAGAACATTGGTTTGAAACAGCAAGTCATCAAAATCCATGGCTGAAGCCAGTCTGCAACGGTTTACATACCGTAGGTATATCTCCTTGATCAATGGGCGTTTACCAATTATATCCTGTTTGATCAGGTCTCCGTTGGCAGCATAGGCTTCGGGTGAGATCAAATCATTTTTAGCAGCCGATATCCGGCCATAGACTGAATTGACCTTGTAAATTTTATCGTCCAAACTCATTTCCTTGATGATGGTTTTGAGTAGGCTCTTACTGTCTTGTGTATCGTAGATGGTGAATCCATTGGGGAAACCAATGGCATCGGCTTCGGCCCTCAAAATGCGGAAGAAAAGGGAGTGGAAAGTGCCCATCCACAACCTGGATGCAGCCTCCGGGTCGACCAAAGTGGCGATTCGCTCTTTCATTTCACGAGCAGCCTTGTTGGTAAAAGTCAATGCTAGTATGTTCCAGGGTTTGAAACCTTCGTTCAGAAGGCATGCAACCTTATAGGTAAGCACCCGAGTCTTACCGGAACCCGCACCGGCAATCACCAGCGAAGGGCCAACATTGTATAGTACCGCCTCACGTTGGCTATCATTCAGATTATCAAGCAATTTATTCACATTCAAGGTTACAAAGGGATGAATTTCAAAGGTAGTCCATATTTTCAAATGCCCAATGCTCTAATTCAATCCACACAAGAAAAATAAATTTGTATCATAAACAAAATCGATGAAGACATAGACCCCTTAAGTTAACAATCCGGCAGAAAACGTTGTATATTTGTTCGCATCAATAGAAAAATCATTAACCTAATAAAATTAAAGAAATGAGCTTCAGTTTACCCACCCTTCCTTATGCCCCAACGGCACTTGAACCCATCATCAGTGAAAAGACCCTTTCCTTCCATTATGGCAAGCACCACCAGACCTATGTTGACAACTTGAACAAAATGGTTCCTGGCACCGCTTTTGAAAACGCAAGTTTGGAAGAAATCATCAAAACTGCACCAGCTGGCCCTATCTTCAACAACGCAGCTCAGATTTGGAACCACACCTTCTATTTCGAATCGTTCACCGCTCCTGGCAAAGCTGTCCCTGCTCTTCCGGAAATTGAAGCTCAGTATGGCAGCCTTGAAGCATTCAAAGAAGAATTTACCAAAGGCGCCATTGCCTTGTTCGGTGCAGGTTGGCTTTGGCTAGCCAAGGATGCCGAAGGCAAACTCGTCATCGTCGCTGAACCCAATGCTGGAAATCCCATGACCAAAGGCCTGAAACCCATCCTCACTTTTGACGTTTGGGAACATGCCTACTACCTGGACTATCAAAATCGCAGAGCCGAACACGTCGGCAAGATTTGGGACATCATTGATTGGGACGTGATTTTAACGCGTTTCTAATCGAACTTATATTTAACAAAATCGGGGCTGCCTTCTTTAAAGACAGCCCCGATTTTGTTAAATGCATCGTACGCTAATTCACCATCTTCAAGAAATTCGCAGGAACCGGTGTTTCGAAAGAATGTTTTTCGCCCGTAGCGGGATGGGTAAATGAAAGGATGGTTGCATGCAGTGCCAAGCGTTTGATGGCGCAGGGATGGCCGCCGTATTTGATGTCACCGGCTAGAGGGAATCCGATGCTGTTCATCTGAACTCGGATTTGGTTTTTGCGGCCGGTTTCGAGGTCCATTTCGACCAAGGAATAGGATGCACCAACTTTGACTACTCGGTAATGGGTTATGGCAAGTTGACCTTCCTCAGGATTCTGACTGGCGTAAACAATCAATGCTTTACTTTCCCAAAGATAAGACTTGATGGTGCCGATACCAGAGCCGTCTCCCGTTTCAAGCCTGCCTTCGACCACGGCCACATACCGGCGTTGGTTGACTGCAAATTTCCAATTGTTCTGCATCGCGTATTGAATGTCCTGGTTTTTGGCGAAAAGCATCAGGCCCGATGTTTCACGGTCCAAACGGTGTACGACAAAAATCTTGTTGTTGGCGTTTTGCTTCTTAACGTATTCGCTCAAGATGCTGTAAGCGGTGCGGATCTTTTCTTTCGAAGTGGCAATGGAAAGCAAACCAGCTGCCTTGTCAACCACAATCAAATGCTTGTCCTCGTAGATGATTTTGAGTTGAGGATCCTGTAGAGTGACCCAACCTTTGCTCCAACTCACGAACACTTCGTCGCCAACGTTGAGCTGATGGTCGAACTGACGGATCACCTGCTTCTTGATGGTAATCTGTTGGTTGTGAAGCAGCGACTTGATGGTGGTTCGGCTTTGGTCTTTGAGGTATTTGGCCAGAAAATCCATGAGGATCATGGGTTCGCTTACCATCAATTTGGTGATGGGTTTGCGTTTGGGACCGGTCTTTTCGGAAGGATTGGCTGCCTGGACAGCAGGTTTCTCTCCGCGAGGAGCCTTAGGCGTGCGGATAGGCTTCCCGGATGATTTTGAATCGGGTTTCTGAGCCGAGTAAGCAGGCTTTTTGCGGGGTGTTGAAGGTACAGGCATCGTGGTAAATTTCTTGCAAAGATAGGCTTTTATTTTTACCTTTGCGCTATGCTGGAAACCTACATCAATCGCATCGCCGGCGAGCTACAACTACCACAGAACGGCGTCCGCAACACCTTACAGTTGTTTTCTGAAGACGCCACCATCCCCTTTATCAGCCGTTATCGGAAGGAAAGGACAGGAGGTTTGGACGAAGTCCAGATTGGCGCCATCTCAGACCTATACGACAAACTGCGGGATCTGGACAAGCGCAAGCTTGCCATTCTTTCGTCCATCGAGGAACAAGGTAAACTGACCCCAGAGTTGAAACGCCGCATAGAAGAATGCTTCTTGATGAATGAGCTGGAGGACATTTACCTGCCCTACAAGCCCAAAAGGCACACTAGAGCTGAAGTAGCTCGCGAAAAGGGCTTGGAGCCCTTAGCCAGGATGCTGATGGCTCAAAATTTCAGCGGTGTGGAGCGTGCGGCATTGGGTTTTATCAAAAATGGCGTGGCCAATGTCGAGGAAGCTCTTAAAGGTGCCAGAGACATCATTGCCGAATGGGTCAACGAACATGAGCGCGCCCGTCAGATGGTCCGTAACCGGTTCCGCCGAGAAGCGACCATCAGTTCGAAAGTGATAAAAGGCAAGGAAAAGGAAGCTGAGAAGTATAAGGATTATTTCGACTATACGGAACCTTTGCGAAAATGTTCTTCCCACCGTTACTTAGCCGTAACTCGCGGTGAAAGTGAAGGCTTTTTGAGAGTAAGCATCACGCCGGACGACGAGGTCTGTTGTGAGGACCTTAACAAGCTGTTCGTCAAAGGGGTATTCGACTCTTCCCGCCAAGTGGGTGAAGCCGTCAAAGACGGTTACAAGCGCCTACTGAAGCCATCCATCGAGACCGAATTCGCTGCCCTCACCAAGGAGAAATCCGACGAGGAAGCCATTCGGATATTCATTGACAACCTGAAGCAACTGCTCCTCGCTCCTCCCCTCGGGCAAAAACGTGTATTGGGGGTAGACCCAGGGTATCGGACTGGCTGTAAAATTGTCTGCCTGGACGCACAGGGCAAGCTGGTGCACAACGAAACGATTTACCCGCATGCACCTCAACACGAAACTGCACTAGCCAGCAAAAAGATTGCCCATTTGGTAGAAAGCTATGACATTCAAGCCATTGCAATCGGAAATGGTACCGCTTCGCGCGAAACGGAGGAATTCATTCAAAACATACGTTACGACCGTAAGATTCAGGTTTTCGTCGTGAGCGAAAATGGTGCTTCCATTTATTCTGCTTCCAAAATTGCCCGGGAAGAGTTTCCCGAATACGATGTGACCGTTCGTGGATCCGTTTCCATTGGTCGCCGATTGATGGACCCCTTGGCCGAATTGGTCAAGATCGACCCAAAGTCTATCGGAGTTGGTCAATATCAACACGATGTGGATCAGAGCAAGCTCAAGAAATCCCTCGATCAGACCGTCATCAATTGCGTGAATCAGGTGGGTGTCAATCTAAACACTGCCAGCAAGTACCTCCTCACCTACGTTTCTGGTTTAAGCGCCACCATGGCGCAGAACATCGTGGATTACCGAAACGAGAACGGTGCATTCAGAAGCCGTCACGAATTGCTGAAAGTACCCAGATTGGGTCCGAAAGCCTATGAGCAAGCGGCTGGTTTCCTACGAATACCTGATGCAGTGAATCCGCTGGACAATTCAGCCGTTCACCCCGAGCGATACGACTTGGTGGAAAGGATGGCCAAGGATGCGAAATGCACCGTCCTGGATCTAGTCAAACAAAAGGAACACCGCACATCCATCAAACTCGAGAACTACATATCGGAAAACGTTGGAATGCCCACCTTGCAGGACATTTTGCAGGAATTGGACAAACCCGGTCGCGACCCCCGCAGCAAAATCGAGGTGTTCGAGTTCGACAAGACCATCCGTAAAATTGAAGATGTGCATGCAGGCATGGTTTTACCAGGTATTGTCACCAACATTACTGCTTTTGGCTGCTTCGTCGATTTCGGAATCAAAGAAAACGGATTGGTGCACCTTTCGCAACTGGCAGATCGATACATCACAGACCCTTCGCAAGTGGTAAGCCTTCATCAGCACGTTCGAGTCAAGGTAGTCAGTGTGGATCTGGAACGACACCGAATTCAATTGACCATGAAATCGGTTGATGCATAGCCTTTTGAATTTCTTTTTACGACTTCAGGGAAAAAAGGCAGGTAAAATTTTTGAGTTTCTTCTAATTATCGTACTTTTGCACCCGTTCTCCAAAAATTACGAATGACTCCGTAGCTCAGTTGGTAGAGCAATTGACTCTTAATCAATGGGTCGACGGTTCGAGCCCGTCCGGGGTCACTTCAATCAAAGCACTTACGCAGTATGCGTAGGTGCTTTTTTCATGAAAAATTGCTATTTTTAAGGTTTCAAACATAATACTCTACAAATGCCTTTCAAACCCATAAAAACGCTTCGGCACATGCAGAATTGGTTGTGCCCGTTCAGTTATCAATACACAGGTCCTAGCGACTTTCGGTTTTTGCTCAAGAAAATCAACCTGTATTTTGCGTTGAATCCTAAAAAGAAAGAGCGCTATCAAGCTGAAATCGATTATCTTAATAATCATGCTCAACTTAAAAAAAGTGTTTCGTTGGTGTGGCCTTATTCCTATGTCAAGTCTTATGAACCCAAAGACATCAAAGTCTACTTGGATAAGGCGAATGGACTTTTCTATGTGCTTCAGAACGAAAGAAGACTCTATTACAGCCGCAAATACGATACTGTTGAAGCTGTACAATGGAGTTACAACAGCCTGGTGGTAGAACAACACCCCAGCTCACCACACCTGTACCTCAAAGAAGGGTTTCAAGTGGAAAAAGGTGATTATGTGGTTGACATTGGTGCAGCTGAAGGCAATTTTTCGCTGGATATCGTGGAAACCGCTGGCAAAATTGTGATTATTGAGGCCGAGGAACATTGGATCGAAGCATTGAATGTCACATTCGCCCCATGGAAAGACAAGGTGGAGATTATTCACAAATACATTTCAGACACGAACGATAAACATTGTGCAACCCTGGAAAGCATTGTAGGTGAAAAAGCTGTTGATTTTCTCAAGCTAGACGTCGAAGGTGCCGAAATATCCATTCTAAACAGTTCTGCCGAATTGTTGCGGAGCAAACAAATCAAGAAGTTGGCCGTTTGCACCTATCACAAGAAAAATGACGAACAAATTTTTAGTAAATTGCTTGATGAATACGACTACGACATCAGTCAAACACCGGGTTTCATGTTGTTCGTTTATGGCAAACTTACCCCGCCTTTCTTCAGAAAAGTGTTACTACAGGCTGTAGCCCGGAGATAATTGATTGGATTGTTGCACAAAATCGTATATTTGTGCAAGTAGTGCTTGTATCTCAACAGCTACAAACTAATGTAATAGTTTGATAATCAAAATCTTAAATTATGAAGACAAAAATCTTTTCTTTGGTTCTCTTCCTGATGGCTTTTCAAATTGGTGCGCAAGCACAATCCAAAGCAGACCGAGTTATTGGTTATTTCCTGACAGTCGATGACGAAACTGGCAAGGAAAAATCGCAGGTCCAGATTTTCAAAGCTACTAATGGCAAGTATTACGGTAAAATTGTTTGGCTGGCCGAACCAACTAAAAATGGTAAAGCCAAGGTAGACGAGGATAATCCGGACAAAGCGCTGCAAAGCCGCCCCATCATTGGCCTGCAATTGCTTAAGGGATTCTCCTATAATGAAAAGACTGGCGAATGGGACAATGGAACGATTTACAATCCGACCGGCGGAAAAACGTACAACTGCTTTATGAAATTTGACGGAAACAAACTGAAAATACGTGGTTTCATTGGTGCTGCTTGGATGGGACTTGGTAAAACAGCGACTTGGATAAAAGAAGATGCTCAACGATAATCTAACAAAACGAAGCTAAACCTCTCCACTAGCAGTGGAAAAATTCAGAACAGTTTTTTGTAAAAATAAATGACCCATACCGGAATTCCGATATGGGTCATTTATTTATTATTTAGATCGGTATTATCTCAGTTTCAAACCGACAGTTACGTTAAGGGGAGTATAGGGTTTAAGAGGATCAGGATCGGTTACATTAAAACCTGCGATCTGATCACTAAGTGCTTTTTCGGTATCGTAGGTGTAACGAATGTCAGCAGTAATGAAACCAAGAACGTCAATACCAGCACCTACCAACCATTCCATTTTTTTGGCATCCAATACGGGTGAATTGTTTTCACCCATTGGTATATTCCAACTTGGGCCACCCATTAAGTGAAGACTAAACAATCCCAGATTCAAAAAGCGAAGGCCTAGCATTACAGGAACCCGTAACTCTTGTTGAGTTGTTGCAGCAGCACCGCCAATACCTTGTGTAGTTGTTACAGCATAATATGCTTCTGGTTGCAAATACAACGTACGGCCAAACTGCATCATGACACCGGCTTGCCATTGTTCTTTCAATCGGTCAGTTACAGAAGTCATATCCTTTGGAATACCTGTAAGAATGTCCGTACCGAATTTTGGGCCAATCCAAAATCTGGGTTTGTGTGTTTTTTTGGTTGAGGAATACGATTGAGTATTGTCCGTTGCATTGGATTGAATGATGGTAACATCCTGGGCAAAAGCCTGCATGGAAAATACAACGAGCAATGCGCTAAGAACGAGCTTTGTTTTCATTTGGTTTAATTTTTAGACCTTATTTGGAAACTATACATTTATTGTTTTCTTCAATAAAAGAATTTGTTTGTTTTATCTTGCAAAAAAGAAGACAAGAGGCTGGTAGGTTAATTATTGTAAACTTTACCGATTGCAAAAATACTTAAAAGAATTTCATTTGCAAGAAAAGCGCTTTTTTTTACAAAAAAAAGTTGTTGCTTTTAAGTAAGACCCAAAATGGTGCTACTTGTTTACAATAAATCTGTTAAATAATCGTAGGTTTGTATAACAACGTGTTTAACCATCCTAATTATGCGTCTGAAAGTCATCCCGTCAATTGTTTTTACTTTCCTTGCTGCAACCTGCATGAATGCTCAGGTGTATCAGACAGGTACCACACTGGAAACTCTTAAAACCCTAACGGTTTACCCCGATGGAGACTGGACCGCGTTGCCTGTGCTGAAACTTGGTTCAGACAACAAGGTTGAAATAGCCTTTGACGAACTTTCGCACGACTACAAGCGATATGCTTACCGCATAATTCATTGCAATGCAGACTGGAAACGCTCCGAAATGAGCGTGTTGGAATACATGGAAGGTTTTCCTGAAAACGATGTACAAGGTGGTGAACAATCGGTGAGTACACTCACCTTATATACACATTATGCCTTGACTGTTCCAAACGACAACATCAAGTTGCTAATTTCTGGAAATTATGCTGTTGAAGTGTTCGACAAAGATGGCAACGGTGATGCCTTGCTAACAGCCTGTTTCATGGTTGCTGAAAACAAGTCCTTAATAGACGCTGGCTTGACAGCTACCACCGACATCGATTTCAAGCAACAGCATCAGCAACTGCACTTTAGCATTCGCCCAGTGGGCATATCCATCAATCAGCCATTGAACGAACTCAAAATCGTCGTCCAGCAAAACCATCGAAGAGACACGGAAGTTAGAAACATCAACCCAACCATCCTGAATGGAGCGGACTTGCAATACGAGCACAACAAGGATTTGATTTTCAAGGGAGGAAATGAATATAGGCGGTTTGAAATGACCACTTTCAAATATCCTGGACTGAACGTCAATCGTGTGGAATACTTCAAACCCTTCTACAATGTGGAGTTATTGCCTTCAGGCAAACGAAACACTGGCTACACCTATGACAAGGACCAAAACGGCAGATTCCTGATTCACAGTCAAGAAGCGTTGGAAGATAAAACAGGATCGGATTACTTTTTGGTTCATTTCACCTTACCGATGGAAAATCCCATACTCGACGGTGGTTTTTATTTGAACGGTGATTTTGTGAACAACAGGCAGAATGCAGCAAGCAAACTAATCTATAACTTTGAGACCAAAGCTTATGAGAAAACCTTGTTGCTTAAGCAGGGTGCTTATAATTATCAATACGTTTTTCGGCCTTCGAAAGGAGGAAAACCCGCCACTGAACCCATGGAAGGTTCCTATTGGGAAACTGAAAACGAATATCAGATTTTTGTTTATTACCACCCGGTCGGCGAGCGATACGACAGGCTCATCGGCTTTAGGCAAATACAGACTGGTTTTTAAACTTCTTCCAATTTAAAACGCATCCGCCAACGCCCCTGCTCAAATTCATGGTTAAGGATTTTGAACCGGCCAATTTCTTCCGTATTGCTTACATGCGGCCCGATACAAGCACAAACGTCGTAATCGCCAATAAAGACCAAGCGAATGGTTCCTACTGTGCCTTCGGGCAATTTACTCAGGTCAACCAAGCTGGCAGCCTCCTCCAAGGCAACCATCCGTTCTGATACTTGCAAGTGCTGGTCGATGACTTCGTTGACTCTGCTTTCGATTTCAGCCACTTGCTCCTCTGTTGGAGCCTCATCGATGAAATAATCGCATTTGCTCTTTTTACGCTCGATATGGCTGTTAAGAGATCGTTTACAGCCAAACATCCTGACCATGGTTTGGTTCAAAATATGTTCGGCTGAATGCATTGCAACGCTGCTGTAATCTTTACTCATTTCTGTATGTATGAAGAAGATGTCTTAAAAGAGTGTCAAGGTCAAGGCACTGATTATGAGACATACCGGAGCGTACTCAAAGTACGTGAGGATTGTTGAATAAGCAGTAACGCAGAGATTGGCACTCTTTTGAGGCATCTTTTACTGCTGCTCTACGATGTTTGAGAAATTGTTCCATATAGGGAATTGCTGATAAATGGTCAAACTGCCAACCGGAACGTGCAAAACGCAGGCATTCATATCCACACCCTCAAAAATAGTGGAGACATTGAGCGGAGTGGCCTGAGCCAAGGTGATGCTTTTCAAACCGCTGCAACCGGCAAATACTTTATCACCCAATCCTTTGACGTCAGCACCCAAAGCTATCGTCATCAAACTGGAGCAACCGGAAAAGGCTTCTGAACGGATTTCACGAACGGAGGATGGAATTACCAAATTATTGAGGTTGGTACAGTTCTTAAAAGTGCAGTAACCGATTTCTGGAATAAACATTGGCAAAGTGACTGAATTCAAACGGTTGCAGTTCTCAAAAGCATAACCGCCGACTTCAGTGACCATGGAAGGTATGTTCATACTTAGAAGTGCGGTGCATCCTTTAAAGGCAGCATTTTTGATGATGCGAAGGTTTTCGGTCATCGTGATGGATGCCAGGTAGGTGCATCCCTCAAAGGCCCCTACTCCTACTTCGGCAATGGTGTTCGGGAAGGAAAACAGACTGGCAGGATTGCCACAAGGGTAGCGCAGGATGATGGTCTTGTCTTTGTTGTATAGGACGCCATCCAACGAGCTGTATGCGGTATTGCCTTCAGCAACAGTCATTTTGGTCAGTTTTTTGCAACCCGAGCAGAAGGTTGTAAAACCCAATCCGCCTGAAACACTGGCAGGTATCGTAATTTCAGGTAAGGAGGAGCAATTGTTGAAAGCACTTCCAGCCAGAGAAACCAGAGAATCAGGCAAGGTGATGGAGTTCAGATTTGTGCAATCGGCAAACATTTCATTCCCGATTGTTCGAAGAGATTGTGGCAACTTCATGCTCGTCATGACAGCGCAACTCTGGAACATGCGATCAGGGATCTTGGTTATGGAAACTTCACTCAGATTGATGGTGGTGAGCTTGCCTTTGGTTGCCATATCTTTCAAAATCTTCAAATCAGCGGCATTGATGAGACCCGTAACTGTAACGGAAACAACTCTGCCTTGGTCTTTTTTGCTGAGCATGGTTTCCAAGTTTCCTTCTATTGCCATGTTCAGCGTTCGGTTCTGAATGTTGAAAACGTATTCCTTAGCCCTTGCGTCGCCGGTGGCGGCTAGCTTCTGGAAAGTCGGCAGTTCGTCCTCGTCCGATTTGATCTTTCCATCGTATTTCAGGACGGTCAGTTTAAAAAGACCTTCTTTGCTGCCCAAGGAAATGGCTTTGTTATAAAAAGTGGATGCCTGATTGTAATCGGCCTTGTCGGACTGTTTGTCACCAAGTAGTGACCAATCATCAGGAAGCATGTGCTTCTTAGTTTCATTAGGCAGCACCTCATCCAGCAAATAAATGTCCTTGTCCTTGAGCTTCTGTGATTCTGCGAACAATGCATCGTCATAATTCACTTTGACAGCAGGCAACTTATCTGTTTTTGGCCAATCCACAATGAAGGCACGGTATTTCTCTAGGGTTGGTGTGGTAAGAAGTTCCGAATATTGAGAATTGAAAATCAAGTCCGTAACGTTTTGCCTGTATTTTGAAGACACCGGATAACCTGTCTTGTCAATAGCTGCAAGAATGCCTCTGCCAAGGACCTGCAAAACATCCGAAGTCTGCAACTTGGACATGATCTTGTTGTCCGCCATATTCTTCAATGAATCGATGGAAATTTTGAAACTGGTGCAAATCAGACCAATGTTGTTCTTATAAGGCTGAACACTGATTGCAACGAACGATTTGAAATAGGCTTCATAAAAATCGTCAATCGTCCCATTGAGCATCACTTTGCGGAGGTTGTCCGAGTATTCGATTTCATTCTTGAAGGGGTCTATTTCCTTGGGCTTCAAATCAAGACGCACTTTATCATACTTTGCATCCTGCCCTTTAAGAATGTATTCGAACAGATTATCAACTTTTCCGAAACTTACTGCGTGAACTAATGTGCTTGAACAGAGAACTGTAAGCATAAAAACGAGGGTGCCAAGACGTTTTTTCATTGTATTTGGAGTTAGATTGCACATAGGTAGAATAGCATCTGCGAATATGCAACAAATTTTTAATAATTGAATCTGTTGTTTGCTAAATCTTTACTTATTGGGAGCAAAAAGTTCGTCGCTCGCTTTCAGGTTCTGATCACTTAAATGTTTTCTGCCTTCGGCCGTCAAAAGGGTTTCCAGAAGTTCGGAATAGGACTTCTCAATTTTCCCCCGCACCATTTTGAGGGTGCTGTTCATCATTCCGTTCGTTTCATTGAAATTCTCGGAAAGCAAGGCGAATGCGGAGGGCAACCATCGCTCTGGAAACAAGCCTTCGTGCTTTCCTCCTTTACGGAAATTGCTCAGGACATCGAACACCATTTGAATAGCCATTTTTTTGCCTTCAGGAGTATCAATATTCGGAATCAATCGTTTCAAGGCTTCTTTGGAGGGGACAATCAAGGCCGTTGTGTACGGATTTTGATTGTTGTAGAGCATGATTTGCTCAATCACGGGGTATAAGGTGGTGATGGTTTCCTCGATGCCTTCAGGGCTGTACTTTTCACCGTCGCTTCCTATCAACAGGCTCTTGGAACGGCCATAAACACTTAGAAATCCTGCTTCATCCAAAGAGCCAAGGTCGCCGGTGTACAACCAACCGTCCTTGATGGTCCTGGCAGTCGCGTCTGGGTTTTTCCAATAGCCTTTCATGACGTTTTCTCCACGGACCGTGATCTCTCCTTTTTCACCTTTGGGAACCGGATTCCCGTCTGAATCCCTTAATTGGATTTCCAAATTGGCCACCACTTGCCCGGAAGTGCCAAGTTTGTGGTTATTGATCATGTTGCAGGAAATCACCGGAGTGGCTTCAGAAAGACCGTAGCCCTGATACATGGGAATACCTGCAGCATACCAAAATTTCTGCATTTCAATATCGAGGTAAGCGCCTCCATCCACAAAGAATTCCAATTTACCGCCAAGGGCATGTCGCATTTTGGAAAACAAGATTTTATCAAAAAGGTTAACCAAGGGTTTCAGCATCCAAGTGCCGTTAGTCCCTTTGTTCCAGCCCTCCTTGTTGTAAGCCATGGACACTTTCATGCCCAATTGAAACAGCTTTACAGCTGTAGGCCCTTTGCTCATGACGTTTTGTTCGACACTATTCTTGAACGTCTTAGCCAGTGCCGGCACGGTCATCAGGGCCTGAGGCTGAAACTCTTTCAGGGCTATTGGAATGTTCCTGATGCTCTCGATAAAAGTCTTACCGACAGGAACTGTGGCTAGGCTTCCACCGACAGACATGAAGAAATAAAGGCCAGTCACATGGGCAAAACAATGGTCCAGAGGCAAAATCAAGAGGGTTCTGAAGAACTCGGGAATCTGCACCACCGAAAGGCATTGAGCAACATTGGCCGTGAAATTGCGATGTGTCAGCATGACCCCTTTTGGATCCGCCGTGGTTCCAGAAGTATACGTGATGTTGGCCAGATCGTCACCTTCGACGGAGGCGGCCACGATGTCCAGTTCTCCCGGATGGTCTGCATTCCAGGCATCACCCATGCGGAACAAGGTATCCAGTTCCATTTCGCCATCCATAAGTTCACCAGGAACATCTCCAAAAATGATGACTTTCTCGATGGTTTCAAGTTTTGTGCGAATGTTCCTGATTTTGGAAACCTGTGTGCCTGAAACCAATACGAAGCGGGCTTCGGAGTGATTCAGACGGAATTGGAGGTCAAATGCCTCGACCAACTTGACGGAAAGTGGCACATTGACTCCGCCGGCAAACAAAATGGCCAGTTCTCCAATCATCCAGGTAGCCGAGCCTTCAGCCAATAGGGCAACGCGTTCGCCCTTTCTGAGTCCCATTGCCATGAAACCTGCACCCAAGCGGTGTACAAGAACATTGACTTGATTGTAGGTCGTTGGACGGAATTCCGTGTCGCGCTCCCATAAAAAAGGATTCGGACCATATTGGGCCACGCTCTCGTTGAACAGGTCGATCAGGGTTTTCTTTTTCATGCCAGCGAGTTCAAGTTGTAGTCGCTAAACGCATTCTTGCCTTCGGCGGTCATCAAAATGTTTAATTGGTCAGCATAATGTTTCTCAATCTTGCCTCGAACCATTTTCATGGTGCTGTTCATCATCAGGTTTTGTTCGGTAAAGCCTTCTGGCAAGATGGCAAATGCGGCCGGGAGCCAGCGTTCTGGAAACATGCCCTGGTACTCGCCACCTTTACGGAACGCATTGACACACTGTTGTATGAGTTCAGCGGCTATTTTCTTGCCTTCAGGACTTTCGTAATTTGGAAGAGCGCGTTTGAGCGCATCTTTGCTTGGCACGATAAGGGCCACCGTATAGGGGCTCTGATTGTTGTACAGCATGATCTGGTCGATGTACGGAGATAGTGTTACCATCGATTCCTCAATGCCTTCCGGGCTGTATTTCTCACCGTCGCTGCCAATGAGCAGGCTTTTGAAGCGGCCGAACACATACAGGAAGCCGTCTGCGTCCATGCTTCCGAGGTCGCCTGTATACAACCAACCATCTTTTATGGTGGTGGCGGTGGCTTCTGGATTCTTCCAGTAACCTGCCATGACATTTTCGCCTTTTATCACGATTTCACCTTTCTCGCCGACTGGCAGCACATTGCCTTTTTCGTCACGGATGGTCATTTCCATGTTGCTTACCAGATAACCGGAGGAACCCAGCTTGTGATGGACAGCGCCATTGGCTGAAATCACCGGAGTTGCTTCGGACAGGCCGTAGCCCTGATACATGGGAATGCCAAGTGCGTACCAGAATCGTTGCATGTCGATGTCAAGCAAAGCGCCACCGCCAACAAAGAAATCCAGTTTTCCGCCCATTGCTCCGCGCAATTTGGAAAAAATGATCTTATCGAACAAGTTGACCAAAGGTTTCAACACCCATGTGCCTTTCGTGCCTTTGTTGAAGCCTTCCTTGTTGTAGGTGATGGCCACTTTCAGGGCAAAATTAAAGAGTTTTTCGGTAAACGCACCTTTTTCACGCACGCCTTTTTCCACATTGCCTTTGAAGCTTTTGGCCAATGCAGGTACGCTAAGCAACAGGCTGGGTTGAATCTCGCGGATGGACATCGGAATGTTCTTGAGGCTCTCGATGGGTGTCTTGCCAAGTGGAACGGTGGCGATGCTGGCTCCGCAAGCCATGAAACTGTACATGCCGGCCACGTGTGCAAAACAATGGTCTAAAGGTAATATGAGTAGCGTTTTATACCATTCTGGAATGGTCATCAAGGATAAGGATTGCTCAACATTTGCCGTGTAGTTCCGATGGGTCAGTAAAATGCCTTTCGGATCGGCAGTCGTACCGGAGGTGTAGGAAATGTTGGCATAATCGTCTCCCTGGATGCTATCGGCAATTTTGACAAGTTCTCCCGGATGTGCGGCATTGTAGGCATCACCGGCTTCGTATACTTCGTCCAATGTAATTTCACCTACTTCCAGGTCGGCTTTCACGGAGCCGAAAACGATGAATTGCTCGACTGTTTTCAGTTCCTTTCGAATAGCCCTAAGTTTGGGCAACTGGGTGAGCGAAGTCATCACGAAACGGGCGTCGGAATGGTTCAGACGGAAAATCAGGTCGCTTGATTCGTTGAGCTTGACGGACATGGGGACATTGACACCGCCCGCATGAAGGATGGCCAGCTCTCCAATAACCCAAGAGTTACAACCTTCTGATAATAAAGCAATTCTATCACCTTTCTTCAAGCCAAGGTTTAATAGTCCACCACCCAATCGATGCACTAATTGTTGTGTTTCCAAAAAGGTGGTTGGTCTGAATTCGGTATCTCTTTCCCAGAGATATGGGTTCGAGGAATAACGCGTCACACATTCGTTGAAAAGATCAATGATCGTTTTTTTCTTCATGGTCGTACGGTTTAGATTATTATGTCAGGTTCAGATGCGAATCGATGCGTCAGCAATTTTCTTGCCCGCTGCGAGGGCTTTGAGATTCAAGTCCACTACATCGGGACCTTTCCGTTCAAAAATTCGTTTGATGCCATTTTCAATTTCTTCGTAAGCGATGCCCAGAAACGGTGTCGCAGCACCGAGCATCACCATGTTGGCTACTCGAATGGAGCCGACCTCCTTGGCAATCTGGTCCACATCGAATACAACCTTGTTGGGGACTGCATCCAATGCCTTTTCCAGCTCGGAAGGGTCTGGATAATTCGTAATGTTGATAAGCGGTGTGGAATTGGTGACCACCCAACCGCCTGGAGCCAGATAAGGCAGGTAACGAAGCGATTCCATGGGTTCCAATGAAAGGATCAGGTTGGCTTTTCCCTTTGAAATCAAATCTGAGAAGATGGGTTGGTCCGAAATGCGCAGATTTGACTGCACGTCTCCCCCACGTTGGCTCATTCCATGAACTTCGGCCTGCTTCATGTACAAATTCTGATGAACGGCGGCTTCTCCAATGACGGCGGCAATGGAAAGGATGCCCTGACCGCCTACGCCCGATACTATGATGTCTGCTTTCATGCTTGTTTTTTCTTTTTTCCGATGGTCTGAATGCATTCTCTTCGCGGAATGATGACTGAGGTTCCCGGATATTCCATTTCTTGGCGGATGATGCGAACCATTTCGTCGTGGTTTTTCTTCAAGGGTATCAACACATGCAAATGCTCCGGAGAAACCCCCAAGCCAAGACAGATGGCTTCCAATTTACCAGTGCCCGACGAGTCTTGACCACCTGTCATGCCTGTTGTTTCGTTGTCGGAAATGATGACGGTTATGGGTGAATCCTCATTGATGGCATCCAACAACGAAGTCATGCCTGAATGCGTGAATGTTGAGTCTCCGATAACTGCGACGGGGTACCTCAACCCAGCGTCGGCAGCCCCCTTCGCCATCGTAATGGAGGCGCCCATATCCACGCAGGTGTCAATGGATTGAAAAGGTGGCAGGTAGCCTAACGTATAACAGCCGATATCACTGAAAACCTTGGATTCATCGGCTCTGGAGGCGACAGCTTCGTTCAAGGCCTCGTACATGTCACGGTGTCCGCAACCTACGCAAAGGGAGGGCGGACGCATTTTTACAACCTCAGGAACGGGTTGGCTCTCGGGTATTTCAAAGCCGAATGCCTTGCCCACGATATCGGGGTTGAATTCACCTGCACGAGGCAGAAATCCATCCTTTCGGCCACGCACTTTGAGGCCAATTCCGAGCAAACCTTTCAGTGAATCCTCAATCAAGGGATAGCCTTCTTCCAGAACAACCAATTCCTTGCATTCAGCTGCCATTTCACGGAGGATGTTTTCGGGAAGCGGATACTGCCCTACTTTCAAGACTGGAAATGGACAACCTTCCGGGTAGTTTTCCATCAGGTAGTTGTAGGCGATACCACTGGCGACAATGCCTCTGGATTTGTCTGCACCATCGAAATAGCGATTGTATTTTGACTCCTCGGAAAAGTTTAAAAAGGATGCTTGGGCAGTCAATAATTTCTGATACTGTACTCTGGCATTGGCTGGAAGCAGCACGAATTGGCGGGGATTTTCAGAAAAATGTAGTTCGTTCTGCGCCAATTCAGGGCGTCGCACAACACCGGAACGGGAATGTGCAAGACGCGTGGTAATACGAAGCATGACGGGCACGCCGCAACGTTCCGAAAATTCAAATCCTTCGTAAACCATATCGTAGGCTTCTTGCTGGTTGGAAGGTTCCAAAATGGGAATCAGCGCGAATTGTCCGAAAAAGCGGGAATCCTGTTCGTTTTGAGAAGAATGCATGGATGGGTCGTCAGCGGCAACGAAGACCAAACCACCGACAATGCCGGTCACCGCAGCATTCATAAAGGCATCTGCAGCCACATTCACTCCGACATGTTTCATACATACCAAAGCACGCTTTCCGGCAAAAGACATGCCCAAAGCAGCCTCCATGGCTGTCTTTTCATTGGCCGACCATTTGCAATGGATGTTGTCAGTGCCTGATTTGGGCGATGACTGAATGTATTCGGTAATCTCCGTCGACGGAGTCCCGGGATACGCATAAACACCTGAAAGACCAGCATCCATTGCAGCTTGTGCAATGGCTTCGTCTCCCAGTAAAAGCATTTTCTCCATATAGAAATCGATAAAAAGGTAAATATAGTGAATTAGCGCATGATTCCATTTTTATTCAGAGCCATCCTGTACTTCACTGCATTGACTTGGTGCTGTTCATAAGTGGTGGCAAAGGCATGGTATCCGGAAAAATCTTCTTTGGCACACATGTATAAGTAGGAATGACGATTGGGCTGCAGGGTGGCGTCAAGCGCCCGAATGGAAGGAATGCGAATGGGACCCGGTGGCAAACCGATGACTTTGTAGGTATTATAGGGCGAATTGATAAGGGTATGCTCCCTCAAAATACGTTTGATGGTAAAATCCCCGACTGCAAACTTGACGGTCGGATCGGCCTGCAAAGGCATGTCTATGCGCATCCGATTCAAATAAAGCCCAGCCACCTTGGGCATTTCATCCGTTTGCTTGGTTTCTTCTTCCACGATGGAAGCCAAGGTTGAAACCTGTGCTTGAGTCAGGCCAATATTGGACGCTTCCTTCAAGCGGGTCTCATCCCAAAAGTTTTTCCATGCCTTGACGAACTTACCACGCAGCTTTTCTGGACTGATGTTCCACCAAACTTCGTAGGTATCGGGGATGAATACACACATATAATTTTGTTCGGTCAGTAGCAACGAGTCACGCCAGGCAGTTTCTCGGAAACAGTTCAGCAGTGTCAGTGAATCGGAACTCAGTTGAATGGACAAACGGCCTGCCAGTTCTTCGACGGTACGCATGTTGTTAAAGGTAAGATGGACAGGGGTTTGAAGACCTGAACGCAGCACCCGAACAATACGGAATGGAGAAACTCCTGGTTTCAGCGCGTATTGTCCAGGTTTTATGTGATCTTTGTAGCCAACCAAGTTTAAAAGGAATTCCAACTGTTTGGTTGAACGTACATTTCCGACTTTACGGAGCTGCTCCATCACCTTGTCCTGAGTATCACCCGGATAGACGTTCAGATAAGCAGTTTTTTGAAGGTCACAGGGCGACTTGAGCAGCATGACATAGAGCCAAGCCACGATGAAAAGGCCGATTACGAGTAGAATCCAATAAAAGGGCGCTTTGGTTTTGAGTTTCATGAATGTATGGTTTTACACTCCAAAAGTAGCGGTTTTTTTCCAAATAAATCATGGGGGAAAGTTTGGTGGGTAAAAAGACTTTTCTATCTTTGCACCGCAAAACGCGAATTAGCTGCGCTCCGGAAGGATGGGTGAGTGGCTGAAACCACCAGTTTGCTAAACTGACGTACTCGTAAGGGTACCGGGGGTTCGAATCCCCCTTCTTCCGCGCTTTGAAAACAGAGGATATCTTCCACCGAAGGTATCCTTTGTTCGTTAAAAAAGGAAACTTCAAAAGAAACCAAAATATGAAACACCTTTTAATAATTTGGCCCGTTTTAGTTCTACTTTTTGCAGCTTGTCAAGAGCAAGAAATCATACCCTCTGGAAACATCACTCAGAAGACGCACGTCATTTACAACGATTATTTTCAGATCAATGTCACTGACGGCATAGAATACACCATCACGCCATCTGATTCGGACAAAGTTGTGATTGAAACGGATGACAACGTACAAGCTGAGGTTTTGGTAAAACAAGTGGGAAACATCATCTTCATCAGCAGGAAGCCTGATAGCAACGTAAAGTGGAATTCAACCACCGTCAAGGCAAACATCCAAACCGATCAAACCATTTATACCATCCAAGGCGAAAAGGGATCTAAGGGCAGCTGTGACTTTTCACTATCGGGTGTGGGTGGCCTTCTAAAAATCATACTTTCAGGTGGCAGTACCTTTAATTCCCCCATCTCCATGGTAGGAGGTAGCGTTTGGGTAGAGCTTTCGGACGGTTCGGAAGCCACGTTGAGCGGTATTGCCAACGACATGCGACTTCTATTGGAATCGGGTAGCAAACTGAATGCCTACGAATTGACAGCTAAAAACCTTATTCTTCAGATTTTCACTGGAGGTTCAACAGCATATGCGACAGTGACTGAAAAAATCTTTGCAGTGGATGCCAAGGAAGGCAGCACCTTATATTATAAAGGTGCAGGTATCGTAAATCCTTCTTCCTCGTTCAGCGAAGGGGCTTCAGCCGTGCACGTAAATTAGATTTTTTGTTGGCGCTTATCGATGAGAATAAGTACGAGCAACATCAATGCAGCCAGTAATGACATGGCAGCGCCAAAATAAAATGGAACATCCGCATTGACTTTGTCGTAGAGAATTCCTGCCAAAAGGCTAGCCGGAAGCAGGGTCAATCCGATCATCGCATTGTAAAGTCCCAAGCCCGTACCCTTTTTGTCGGCATCGACCAAATCCGACACAAACGCTTTCTGAGTGCCGTCCGTCATGGCTGAATAAAGACCATAAAGTGCAAAAAGGCCCATGATAGCCTTGATATCGGACGACCACCCGAAACCAAAATAGACCAAGGCATACAGCAAATAACCACCGGCAAGCATTTTTTCCTTTCCAACTTTGTCGGACAAAATGCCCATTGGTACGGCAAGCACTACGGATACAGCGCTGGTTATGAGGTAAACCAAAGGAATGAAAGCCACCTTCACCCCTATTTCATTAGCTTTGACCAGCAACAAGGCATCGGTGGAATTCCCTAGTGTAAAGACAAAAATCACTGCAAGAAAAGCGTAATACCTTTTTGGAAAGGATTTCAAGCCACTCCAAACAATGGGTTTGTCCTTGATTTTTTTTGCTTCTTTTACCCCGAAAATCAGGACGATGATGCCAAATACGGCAGGAATGCCAGCAAGGAGGAAAATGATTCGATAATTGTTTGGAATGAAGAGCAACAGTAGGAACGCAAGAATTGGACCTACAATGGCACCCATATTGTCCATCGCTTTTTGGACACCAAATGCTTTTCCCCGATCACCTTTGGCTACCGAACCCGCAATCAGGCTGTCCCTAGGAGCGGTTCGAATACCCTTCCCTACCCGTTCGGCAAAACGCAAGTATAAGACCTGCACCGGACTGATTACCAAGGCATAAAATGGCATTATCAGCGAGGAAAGTCCGTACCCGATGAGCATGAAGGGTTTGTTTTTTCCAATTTTGTCGCTCCAGAATCCGGAAAAGGTTTTTACCAAGGCAGCCGTACTTTCAGCGATTCCTTCGATAAGGGCAAGGCTTGTTTTGGTCGCACCAATGGACATCAAGAACATCGGCATGACCGAATACACCATTTTGGTGGAGGTATCGGTCAGAAAACTGGTCAGGCCAGTATACAGGATGTTCTTGCTGATGCCTTTCATAGATAACGACTTTGTATCAATCGAAGTTGCTGTTCGAGCATTCGAACTTTGGGCATATTGAAACCAGCTTTTTCAGCAGCTTTTAGAGGAGCAGCGTAAATGGCATCGATTTCCAAAGGGCGCTTGAAGTCGAAATCCAGCTTCATGCTTGGAGCATAGGGCTTCATATCCAGGGTGTATTCCAACATTACTTGGGCGAATTGTTCATCGATCTTTGCCCCACAGACGTTGGCTGCACCGATAACCTCCAACATCAAATCCTTGCATAGTTCATAAGTAGCCGGGTGAGCCATCAATTCTGAAGTCAAAGAGTTCATTACCACTGATAGGCCATTGTACGGAACATTCCATACCAGCTTTTTCCATCGTGAGGTCAACAAATCGTTTGAAAGCTCACAAGGTACATGAGCGGCCTCAAATTCGACACAAACTTGCTCCAATATTCTTTTATTGTCGCCCTGATAGGAACCGATTGCAATTCTTCCATGTTCCGAATGCACAATGTGACCAGGTCCGAATTTTCCCGAACAAATGAATCCCAGGCCACCAGCAATGGAAAGTTCAGGGAAGTCGGCAGCCAGACTGGCTTCGTTGCCCAAACCATTTTGAATGAGGATTACTGTGGAATTTTTTTCCAAAAGAGGAGGCAACAATGTTTTCAGCAAGTAGTTGGAGGTGGTTTTCAGCCCTACCAGTATGACATCACAAACTGGCATATCCAAAGTGCTGTGATAGGCATTTACTTTTTCCAGATGGAAATTGCCAAACACGGAATCGACTCTCAAGCCATTTTTCCGAACGTAATCATAATCACTGTGAAACAGAAAATGCACTTCCTGACCAGAATTGGCAAGCATCCCGCCATAGAAACCTCCGATGCCACCTGTACCGATGACTCCGTATCTTATTTTTTTCATGAATTCAACTTTTTAAAGCTGCAAAGGTAAAAAGTTTGTTGTTTTGCAGCGACTTTTGGGCATGGAAAAAGGTTGCCCTTGTGAGACAACCTTTCTTGGAGGTACCTGGCGGATTCGAACCGCCGTAATCGGTTTTGCAGACCGGTGCCTAGCCACTCGGCCAAGGTACCCTTTTTGATGTTTTGCGGGTGCAAAGATAGGGATATTTTCTAGTTGGGCAAGAGCGTCCAGCACTTTTTTAGTGCTCAAATACGACCATTTCAGAGAGGCTGCGCTTTAATGGAATAATATGTACATCTACGCCATATTGAATGCCCTTGCTTTCAAAGAAGGCTTCAACTGTTTTTTGTGCCAAAGTCGGATGGTTGTTGTCGTTGCTGAGGTGACAGAGGTAAATATGCTTCAATTTTGAATGCCAGTGTTCAGCCAAGAATGCGCCTGCGTCGTGGTTGCTGAGATGACCGGTATCGCTTAGAATGCGCTCCTTCAGATAATAGGGGTAGCGGCCACCCTTCAACATCTCGTGATCGTAATTGGCCTCCAAAATGGCAATGTTGGCTTCTGCGATGTATTGACGCATTGAATCGTTGACCAAGCCCAAGTCTGTGGCCACCAGAATGCCATGCTCCTTGTAGCGTATGAAAAAACCCGCATTGTCAGTACCGTCATGAGAGACTGGAAAGGACACGATCTTGAATTCTCCAATTGAGAATTCCTCGTTGTTTTCCAGATATTTCCTGCTTCCAACCAACTTTTGAGTCATGCCATAACTATTGTCCATTCCGTTGTGGGTCTTGGCAGTGGCATATATTGGAATATTGTACTTCTCGCCCAGTGTTCCTACGGATTTGATGTGGTCGTGGTGATCGTGTGTAATGAAAATTCCGAGGATCTGGCTGAAATCGATGCCAACTTGTCGAAGTTGTTTGCGGATGGTCCTCGAACCAATGCCAGCATCAATGAGTATCCCTTGCAAGGTGTTCCCAAAGTAGTAACAATTACCACTGCTACCGCTGCCAAGGCTTAAAAATCGTAATCTGTCCATGAAATCTATTAAAGGCTGCAAAGGTAGTCTTTTTCACTTATAATGATTTTATGAATTTGACTGATTCATTAAAGGAATCCGTTTGAATCTGACCAAGAATCAATCCCTGTGGAAGTCCAGACACATCCAAGACATTGTTGCCGCCTGTTAAAGTCCAATTACCCAAGCAAGTACCGCTCACTGAATAAAGGATTAAGTGTGCTGCATTGGAATCTTCTGGCAAATTGACATTCAGAATATTCTTGACTGTTGTGGGATAAAGGACGCATTGTCGAATCCGAACCCGTTGTGTAGCAACAGGGATGACAGATTCCAGTAAAAAAGGCTGTCCAACCATGTAAGTCGTACTTGTAGCACTGATAACAGCAGTTTTTGCGATAGCCCAGAAATAAGCACTCGAGCTACCTCCACGCTGTATGGCATATCCGTTGTTATCCAAGCGATGATACAAATTGAAGGTATGATAAAGCGGAGAATACCCGGTTTTTAGGACAACTCCGTTAGAACTTATATACATGGAATCAACTTTGTAATAGCTTATTTTGAATCGATTTGTGGTGTCCTTACGGATCTTCCAATATTGGGTATTCAACACTTCCGGTGTCTGCCCCATCGTTTTGAACTTAGGCGTAATGGTACCGTCATACGTCAGAACCGTACTGTCCATCGCATTGCGTATCAAGTAGGTGCCATCCATCAAATCGTTCAACACATAATTGCTGGTTTGTACAGAATCTGCCACTGTCGCATCCAAACTCATTTCCGTATCGGTGTTGAAACGATCGTAGGGTTTGTTAATGTCGTAATTTGGACTGCTGGCAAGGCTGCTGATGGAATTGTTCAGCACACTGAAACGGGTTCTTATGTTGCTCCAACTCCCACGTAAGTTGGCAAGCTGTGTAACAGTAAGATTACCGGCAAGGTCCTTACGAGTGCGCTTGTTGTTGGCATTCTCTGGCCATTGCAGAAATGTTCCTGCCACTTCAGGACCTGTTACTGCATCACCGGTTGCCAAAAAGCCCATGTATTCGGCATCACCGCCAGCAACACAGGTACCGCCGATTTCATGCGTATTGTCGCGTTGCCACAGATTTCCACATGCAATGGCATCTCCATAAATCTTGGTGGACACCAGGTACGCATTGTCCGTAACAAAAGCATTTCCATAGACTTGTGAATTATTGAGAACTCGAGCGCAACCTGCAACGATGCCATTCTGATAGACAGAGGCATTGCTAAAAACCATGGCATTTTCACGAACCTTGGCATTTCCATACACTTTGGCTGAACCCTTCACGATGGCAAAATCCTCAATTCGGGCAGAATCGGAAACGGTTGCTGTTCCCAAAACTTTGGCATTTGGCCCCACGTAGGCCGTTGCCGCTACCCAAGCAGTGTTGGCTACCCATCCGCCACCATTGGGATGAGCCGCACCAAATTGCTTGACACCTTCAAAGCCATCGTTGTATCCCATGGGTAAAGCATTCTCGAAACGAACTTCGTAAGGATAACGGTAATATTTTGGAAAACCGGCTTCCCAAGTGTAATTGTGCGCGGAATTGTGTTCAGTCGGAGCCCCGGTCACAATCAACCAGATTTCCTTATCGGTTGGCAACATGGTGAAAGAAACAGTGGCGTCGGCTTCAGCATGAAGTGCTCCATACCTAGGCACACCATTGATTGGTACGGCAACAAATCCCCAGCGCCAACCGGATTTCTTTGTGGCATCGTCCACTTCCGAATGGCCCTTGAAATGCATTTTAAACGTGTAGGATCCATCTGCATTGGCCACTTTTGGAAAGAGTTGAATGGCATTGTAACCATAATCCTGTGGTGCCTGACAATCCTGAACGGCAAAATGGAGTTTGCCCAGATCTACTGTCTGAAGGATGGTCCGGTGCTTTTTCATCACTGTTGTCCAAACATCAACATTAGACTCCAAATCGGTATTGTAAGTCATTCCGTTGGTAAGTGTTTTGTAATAAAAAGCGTTCGTCCCCATCTTATAATCCCAAATCATATTTTTCATAGCGGTTTGTCCCATGAAATCATTCAATTGAGCCTGGCTGTTGTTGAAAAACATACGCCTTGTCGTCACCATCGGATGTTCGGATTGCAGGTTGTTGCTCCAAAGGGTACCAATGGAGGATTGACCCTTGGTCTGCGTCAAATTCTCCAGAAAAAACGACGTCGTATAATGCTTTCGGGTATTCAGGAAATGCGAATTGGTGGCGTACATGTATCTGGCAAAGTCGTTGTTGACATTGGGATACATCTGAGTTGCCGCAAAATTGGCCGAGCGTTCCCAAAAAGGACCGTTTGGTCCATCCTGAAAGGCCCGGAAGGTTGTATTCAACCGATCACTGTAGGCCTGATACGACATGGAATGAAACAATTCATGTGCCAGTACAAAATAGGGATATTCAGCGCCAGAACCCACACCCATGGGCGCAGGGTTCAGCCACATGGCTCCGATGGTGTAATCGTAACCGCCACCGTAGGCCATCCAATTGGTGGTATAGTTGAGCATGAACAGAAATTTGTACTTGTTCAGTTTGGTGCCATTTGCAGGCGTTGCCTTCAGAACGTTCACATGGTATTGCCATATTTTTTCGCATTCAGCCATGTAGGCAAGCAAATTGAAGGTTGAGGTAGGATTGGCGGGATTGATCAACTTGGTGGGATCCGTGCCGAAACCTGCTTCCCAAAAGCAGATGATGTTGTTGGTCTGATACGAACGCAATTTACACCATCGCTCGTTGGTATCCACCATCTTGTCGATGCTGGTGACGGTTCCGTTCAGGCCCTTTTTATTGACGTAATCGTCCGCTCCGACCTGATTGAACGTTGTGGGTATGTAAACTGTTTTTTGGGCATTCAGAAAGGTTGTGCTCAATAATAGCAAAAGAAGGAAAACTTGTTTCATGGGGTATGGTCGGGGTTATTACTGATAGTTCTACAAATTAAGGTATTTTTTTGGTTTACTGAACTTGTTGTTCGTTCAATTAAATGGCATTAACGTCCAAAATGCGTGTGGGTTTTTATACCTTTGACCCAAAACCCAGCAACATGAGCATCAAAATTCAGGAAAAGAAACTCCAACAGGCAGCCGGCAAAGACATGGACGCCTTTCTGTCCGTATTCACCGACGCCTACCTCGAAGCGACAGGAGGTCATTTGAATGAACAAACCATGCCCCTGCTCAACGGTATGCAACACAGCCTGCTGGCATACCATTTCTTTCGCGAAGAAGTGATGCAGGGTGGCTTCATCTCTTTGATTCAGAACGGCTACGGCAGCTACATATTCCGAAACCCTTTTGCCAAAGCGCTAAAAACATTTGGGGCTGACGAACTGTCAAAAATGGTTTACAAAGCTCGGGAAGTATACGACAGACATCAAGAGGAGCTGGAGCGTGAGACCACCGAGGAGGAATTCACGGCCATGTATGAGGAATTTGAAGTCTTTGACGACCTAGAAGAACGGTTCTTTGAAATCGAGGAAGATTGCACAGCAACCATTGCCCGTTATGTGGACGAACACTTGGAGGAATTCGGTGAAGTTGTCAGTTCTTCCTGAACACGATACTGATTTCGGGGAATTTCTCCATCAATTCAGCTTTTTTAGCTTCAGCCTGTTCCGGTGCTGGAAAGGATGCGACAACGATGCGGTATAATTGGTCCTGGTTTTGAACCAGTAGTGCCGGATACTTGTCTTCTTTCATCTGCTCGTAATAACCTCGCGCATTCGTCCTGTTGATGAATGTTTTAGCAACCAAGTTGTAATCAAGGAACAGTTTTTCATTACCTAAAAGCAAAGTCAGGTTTTCCGTACGGTACACTGCTGACGAATCCGCTGAAGTGGCAAGACTGTCCAAGTGAACGGTCATGGTGGTTCTAGCCCTGGAAGTAACCTGTGTCTCTTCCTTATCCTTCAATCTTTGATAAGTCCTATTGTACGCTTCCAGATTGGATTTGCAGGCCGGCAGAACCGTCAGCCCCAAAAGAATAAATACGACGTACTTTCTCATAATGTTCGTTTATTTTAAACAGTCGTTTTTCGTGACTCGGCATAGTCGAAGCAAGCTTCGCCTCTGCACTCGCTACTTAAAACGTTCGTTATTTCTTCCTGCAAATATACAAAATGCGGAACAAGTTTACAGCAAAAACAACATCAACACGCCACCAACGGAAACAAAAGCACCAAGGAGTTCAAGCAAAGCAAGCTTGCGTCCTTTGATCAGTGCGGGAACAATCAGAACGATGGGTGTCAGGGACATCAAGGCGGATGCTATACCGGTTTCAGTCATGGTGATGGCCATCATGGAAAGTCCAACTCCCAAGCCTGGACCGAAAAAAGAACCTACGGTGATGAATTTCATGGAACCACCGTCTTTGGTTGCTTTTATCAACGATGGCCAACGTTTAAGGACGGTAATTAGGAGGGCGAAAAAGATAAATCCAGTGATGATTCGGATTTGGGTGGCTGCGAACGGGTCGTAATCTCCCATTCCCATTTTGCTGAACACCAAACCGCAAGCCTGCCCCAAGGCTCCACCCAGAGCGAGCAACAAACCTTTGACTGAAACCTTCATTCCGGTCTTTTCCCGATGGTGACTTAAAAAAGCCATCAAAATACCACTGATAATGAGCATGATACCCAACACGTGAGTAATCTTAAGATTCTCCCCCAAAATGGCAAAACCGATGATGGCTGTCAGCGCAGGTGAGAAAGTCATGACCAACATGGATAGACGTGCCCCGATAACAGTCAGCGATTTGAACAACATCAAATCACCAATAAAAAAACCGATCAGACCTGAAACCGAGAGCCAGATCCATTGCTGAGAACCTGCACCGGTGGGAAAAAAGGAACCGCGGGCAATAAGTCCGTAAACACCCAACATGGCGAAAGCCATCACCAATCGTAGGATATTGACTTCAAGCGAGCCTACCTTACGGCTGGCAGCTTCGAAGGAGGAGGAACTGGCAGCCCAGCAAATGGAAACGGACAAGGCGACTGCTTCGCCTAGAAAGGGTAGTTGCATAGCGGTTTTTAGAAGCCCCAAAAGTACAGAATTTTTCCGTTTTTATGTATCTTTGATAGACGAATAAATGTACAACCCTTTATGAACTACGCAGAGACCCTGGATTTTTTGTTCAATCAGATACCGTTTTTTCAACAAAACGGATCAACCGCTTACAAACCGGGACTGCAAAACATAGAGGCACTGGATGCTTGGTGCAGTTCTCCGCACAAACGCTACCCCACCATTCATGTGGGTGGAACCAACGGCAAGGGTTCGGTCTCCAACCTGATCGCCTCCATTTTGCTGGAAGCCGGTTACAAAACAGGTCTTTACACCTCGCCACACCTGAAAGATTTCAGGGAACGAATTCGCGTTGACGGACACATGATTCCGGAACAACGGGTCATCGATTTCGTTGAACACTTCCGCCGTGACTGCTCCGTAGCGGAACCCTCTTTTTTTGAATTTACTACCGAACTGGCCTTCCAGTGGTTTGCAGAAGAACAAGTGGATGTGGCTGTCATTGAGGTCGGATTGGGCGGTAGATTGGACAGCACCAACATTATTCTCCCGGAAGTCTCCGTCATTACGAACATCAGTTTTGATCACATGGGTTTGTTGGGTGATACCCTTGAAAAGATTGCTTTTGAAAAAGCAGGCATCATGAAAAAAGATGTTCCTGTTGTCATTGGTAAAGCAGAGGGTATCGTCAAAGTCGTCTTTGAGAAGCAATCCAAGACGGTTGAGGCTCCAATTTTTTGGGCTTCCGAAGAGTTTCCTACAAAACTAGGTAAAGACCTAGATAACAACACGTTGATAAATTGCGAAGGGGGTATTCATCTATATAATGATATCCCCTGTGCATTGAGCGGCATTTATCAGATGGAGAATGCTGCAACAACGCTCTCCTTGGTGGAACGCCTACGTGAAAAAAGCTATGGGATTAAGGATGATGCCGTATACAAAGGCTTCAGCAACGTACTTTCAAACACCGGGTTAAGAGGTCGCTGGGAAACATTGAGCCTTCAACCTCACGTTATTTGTGACACAGGGCACAACGTTGCAGGCATTCAATTCGTAACCGAGCAATTGCGACAAACACCACACGAAAACCTCCATTTTGTACTGGGCATGGTCAACGACAAAGATGTAACCGGGGTCTTGAAACTAATGCCTAAAGATGCCATTTACTATTTTACCAAAGCCAGCATACCCAGAGCTTTGCACGAAAACGAACTGGCTTTGCTGGCAGAACAATTCGGATTGAAGGGCAACACCTACCCTACCGTGCTTGAAGCATTGGCAACCGCCAAAAATAAATGCCGCCCGAACGACTTGGTGTTCGTGGGCGGCAGTACTTTCGTGGTGGCCGAAGCGCTTTAGAAGCTTATTCTTCGACTTCCGGAGCCGGTGTCATGTTGTGATAGACGGCGGAAACGTCCTCATCGTCCTCCAGTTTCTCTATGAGTTTGTCCAAAGTGACACGTTGTTCATCGGTCACATCCTTGACGTCGTTGGGGAAACGTTCGAATTCGGCAGATACGATTTCATACCCGTTTTCTTCCAAATAGTTCTGTATGCGGGAAAAATCCTCAGGTTGCCCGTATATGACGATTTCGTTTTCGTCCATTTCCAGCTCCTCGGCACCGTAATCGATGATGTCGAGTTCCAATTCCTCCACATCAATGCCTTCTTTGGGAACGACTTTGAACACGGATTTGCGGTCGAAAATAAAGGAAAGGCTGCCGGAAGTACCCAGCGTGCCGCCGTGACGGGTGAGGTAACTGCGTACGTTGGCAACGGTGCGAGTGGTGTTGTCTGTTTGGGTTTCAACCAAAATGGCGATACCAAACGGACCATATCCTTCGTAAACCATGTCTTTGTAATCGCCGAAATCTTTGGAAATGGCCTTCTTGATGGCTCTATCGACATTATCCTTAGGCATGTTGGCAGCCTTGGCATTCTGCATCAAGACACGAAGACGCGGATTGGAATCCGGATCTGGACCAGAGGCTTTTACACTGATGGATATTTCTTTACCGATTTTTGTAAATACGCGGGCCATGTTGCCCCAACGTTTCATTTTACGTGCTTTGCGATATTCAAACGCTCTTCCCATAACAATTTTTAAATTTAACGCAGGCTTGCTCCCAACTGCGTTTCAAAGTTCTTGATCAATTTGTTCATAATTCCCTCTATCAGCTTTTCGTTGAGGGTTTGAGTTTCGTCCTGCAAGGTAAAGCTCACGGCGTATGATTTCTTGCCCTGTGGCAGATTTTTTCCTTCGTAGACGTCAAAAAGCGATACGCTTTTCAACAGTTTCTTTTCGGTGGCCAATGCGATCTTTTCAATGTCTGCAAAACGTACGGTTTTGTCTATCAGGAGCGCCAGATCGCGACGAACTTCCGGATATTTTGGCAGTTCCGAATAGCTGACCTTCGCTTTTTTAGTTTGATCCAAAAGCGTTTTCCATATAATGTCAGCATAAAAGACATCCGTGTCAATGTCGAATTTCTTTAGCAAGCCGGCTTGAATGCTTCCAAGCTTTGCAAGCAACTTGCCTCCTCGGGTGCTGAAAACCAAACTCTTAGCGAATACATCATCGGAGCTTTCTTCCACCAGGACGGCATTGCGTTCTATGCCTAAGCGCGCAAGAACGTTTTCCACATAAGCCTTCAGCTCATAAAAAGAAGTCTTCTCTTCGTTGTGAATCCAGGTTTGTGCCGTTTTGTTTCCGGTAATCCATAGTCCCAGATGATACTCTTCGCTGTACGGTGACAAGCGGTTTTCCTCAGTACGGTTGGCAGCGATGAAATGGTAACAATTGCCATATTCGTAAAACTTGAGATCCTGCTTGCGTCGGTTGCGGTTGTAAGCGACGCTTTCCAAACCTCCAAAAAGCAGGGTCTGACGCATACCATTCAGATCCGAGCTCAACGGATTGAGCATCAGCACGGTTTCTTCCGTCGGGAAGCTCTTCAAATCGGTGTAGTAAGCGGAAGAAGTCAGGGAATTGTTCAGTATTTCGTTAAAACCCGAGGCCGTCAATTGTTCGGCAATCAAGTTTTGAAGCTTGTGGCTGTCTGGTTTGTTGGAGTAGGAAATGTTGGATTTCAATGAATCGCTGATTTCCACGTTGTTGTATCCGTAAATGCGGAGAATGTCTTCGATGACGTCCACATCACGCTGAACATCAACGCGATAGGCAGGAACTTTCAGTTCAAGCAAGTCGCCGTTTTCAGAAAGTATCTCCATGTCCAGGGCATTAAGGATGGACTTCACTTGAGCGGTCTCCAAAACCTTACCAATCAATGAATTTGTTTTCTTCAAACTCAACGAAACGCGGAAATCTTCGATGGGTTTCGGGTAGATGTCCACAATTTCACTGGAGATGCTTCCACCACACAATTCCTTGACCATCAAGGCTGCGCGTTTCAATACATACACCGTATTGTTGGGGTCTGCACCGCGTTCGAAGCGGAAAGAGGCGTCGGTATTCAAACCGTGACGGCGAGCTGTCTTACGAATCCAAACGGGATGAAAATAAGCACTTTCAATGAAAATCTTTGTCGTTTTTTCGGATACGCCCGAATCCACACCGCCGAATACGCCACCGATGCACATCGGTTCGTCGGCATCGCAAATCATGAGGTCGCTGGCTGAAAGCTTGCGGTCCACTTCATCCAAGGTTTTGAAGGACGTGCCTTCGGGAGTGGTGCGTACGCGGACGGTATTTCCTTTGATCTTGTCACCGTCGAATGCATGCAACGGCTGTCCAGTTTCGTGAAGCAGGTAGTTGGTGATGTCCACCACGTTGTTGATGGGACGAACGCCAATTAAACGCAGTCTGTCCTGCAACCACTTGGGAGATTCGGCAACAGTAATGCTTGAAACGGTCACACCAGCGTATCGTGGACAAGCTTCCGAATTCTCAACAATCACTTCAACATTAAAGTCTTTATTATCTGATTTAAAACCATCTACTGATGGTTTTTTCAATTCAACCGTAGGGTCTGTCTGTTTCAAGAAAGCAGCCAAATCCCTGGCGACACCGAAATGCGAGGAGGCATCAACCCGGTTGGGCGTGATGTCCACTTCCAACACATATTCGCTGGTTATACCGTAATATTCCTTAGCAGGCATGCCAATTGGAGCATCCGAAGGAAGAACTATAATACCATCATGGCTGGTGCCAATACCGATTTCATCTTCGGCACAAATCATTCCGAAAGACTCTTGCCCACGAATTTTTGATTTTTTAATGGTAAAGCTTTCTTCACCGTCATACAACTTAGTTCCAACAACTGCGACCACCACTTTCTGACCTGCAGCCACATTGGGAGCGCCACAAACGATTTTCAATGGTTCCCCCTGCCCTAAGTTCACCGTAGTCAGGTGCAAATGGTCGGAATCAGGATGTTCGGTACAAGTAAGAACTTCACCAATGAAAAGCCCTTCCAGGCCCCCTTTGACCGTTTCCACTTCCTCGTAAGTACCATTTTCAAGTCCGATGGAAGTGAGTGCCTTCGCGGTTTCTTCCGGGGTCAGATTAAAATTCAGAAACTCCTTGAGCCAATTGTAAGATATGTTCATTATTTAAGTCTTTAATACTTTACATTCAGATCGGCCAGCACGGCGCGAATCTTTTCGTAAGTAGTGATGCGGGTGGGCACTAGCGGCAACCGCAATTTATTTTCAATGAAGCCCATAGCGTTGAGCATGCACTTGACTCCGGCGGGATTTCCGTCCACGAAAAGCAAGTTGAACAGTTCAGTGAAACTGTGGTGGATTTCCAATGCATTTTTATAATCCCCTTTCAGGGCTAAACGGACCATACGGCTGAATTCCTTTGGGAACGCATTGCCAATCACGGAGATAACACCCACCGCTCCAAGGGTAATCAAAGGAAATGTAATGCCGTCATCGCCTGAAATTACCATAAAATCCTTCGGTTTGTTCTTAATGATTTCATCCATCTGCGAAATGTTGCCTGACGCTTCTTTCACAGCCACGATGTTGGAAAAATCTCTGGCAAGTCGCAAGGTGGTATCCGAAGTCATGTTCACCCCGGTCCGTCCCGGAACATTGTACAACACGACAGGCAGCTCCGTTGCTTCGGCAATGGCCTTGTAATGCTGATAAATGCCTTCCTGTGAAGGTTTATTGTAATAGGGCGTTACCGAAAGAATGGCATCGACACCTGTAAAATCTTTGCTTTTCAACTCTTCGACCACGGCACGCGTGCAGTTTCCACCGACACCCAAAACGATGGGTATTCGAGCTTTGACACGGTTAATGATGAAGGCGGTGACCTGTCTTTTTTCCTCCTCGGTCAGGGTAGCCGTTTCGGCCGTGGTTCCCAACACGACAAGGTAATCGATACCGTTCTTGATCTGGTAGTCCACCAGACGCCCAAGAGCGGTATAATCGACACTTTCGTCTTCTTTAAAGGGAGTGATCAAAGCCACCCCCATGCCAGTCAGTTTGTTATTAATCATGAGATCTCGCGATTAGGCGGGTTTTTACGTCGTTTCGAAACGCATGCAAAAGTACGAAAAATACTACTTAGAGCGAATACTCTTCATGTAAAAATGCAATTGACTAGTCAAAAAAACAAAACTTTGTTCGGAATCGTATTCCAGCTGCAAGTCATCGATTGTTTTCTCTTCCCTGTGGAAACCTACACGATAACTTGCTTCGGATTTCAGGGACAAGTATTGCAACACCGGATGGGGCTGAACTGTCAAATCAATTAAGGTGTCCGGACTAAAGGATTTGTAATTATCCATCACCAATTTTTGAGGCAAACCATTGAATGCCAGTTTGTTTTTGTTCAGCATGGTGAAATTATCCGGTAATACAGGCCCTTCATCCTTTGTTTTTTGGTTGTAGGTGACGGAAAAAACCTCCTTTCCTGCAAACTTCAACGATTTGGCCAAATCTTTCACGTCCTCAATGTGTTCATAATCAAAAAGAATGACTACCCGATGAATGTCGGCATATTCCCTAAAACATTTCTTCCGGCTGTACTCCTTCGTGATTTTCCGGATTTTATTTGCTAAAAAATAAAGTACCTTCATAGTTTTCAGATGTTTAGCATTAATAGAAATTCATCTTCCGAAATCAACCTGACACCTAATGCGGCAGCTTTTTCCAGTTTGGCAGGCCCCATGTTTTCACCAGCCAGTATGTAACTGGTCTTGGCTGAAACCGAACCTGAGTTCTTTCCACCATTGTTTTCAATCATTTCCTTGTATTCGTCGCGGGAATGCTTGGCAAAGGTGCCGCTGATTACGATAGTCAATCCATCCAATATTGTACCTTTTTGAGCTATTTGATCGGCTGAAATCGCCATTTGAAGGCCTGCCGCTTTCAATGCTTCCACTTCCAATCGATTTTTTTCCGAAGCAAAGAAGGCAACGACGCTTTCTGCGATTTTGATACCTACTTCCTCCACTTGAATCAATTCCTCCGTCGTTGCATTTTCAATAACATCCATGGAATGAAGGGAGCGAGCCAGTTTTTTAGCTACGGTTTCACCGACAAAACGGATACCGAGCGCGAATAGAACTCGCTCAAAAGGTACATTCTTCGATTCCCTAAGGCTTTGGAGAATGTTTCTGGCAGATTTTTCACCCATTCGTTCCATATTGGCCAGTGTATTACCGTCCAATGTGTACAGATCCGAAGGACGTCGGATCTTGCCTGCCTGATAGAGCGCATCCACCGTTTCCGTACCCAACCCATCAATATTCATGGCCTTGCGTTGGATGAAATGTTCCAGCCTGGCCTTTATTTGTGGGGGACAATCGTTTTGATTGGGACAGTAATGGGCAGCCTCGCCTTCAAATCGTTTCAATTCGGTACCGCATTCCGGACAATTCCGTATGAAACGAACCTTATCACCGACCATAAAACGGGCACTGAAATCGACACCTATTATTTTGGGAATGATTTCACCACCCTTTTCTACAAAAACCATGTCACCGATATGCAAATCGAGTGTTTGTATCACATCGTCGTTATGCAAGGAAGCTCTTTTTACCACGGTTCCCGAAAGTTGGACCGGGTCCAGATTGGCAACCGGCGTGACTGCCCCTGTCCTTCCGACTTGAAAAGTGACTGAATTGAGCCGTGTGCAAGCTTGTTCGGCCTTGAATTTATAAGCAATGGCCCACCGCGGTGATTTGGCAGTGAAGCCCAGATTCTTTTGTTGATTGAGAGAATTGACCTTAATGACAATGCCATCTGTGGCCACCGGCAGGTTCTTGCGTTCTTTGTCCCAGTAACGGATAAACTCGAATACCTCTTCCAAATTGTTGCAAAGCTGCATGGAATCGGCAATACGGAAGCCCCAAGACGCTGCTTTCCTCAAATTTTCGTAATGACCGTCAGAAGGGAGTTCCTCTCCGAGCATGTGATACAGGTAAGCATCCAGTTTTCGTGCCGAAACCATGGAGGAATTCTGCAACTTCAATGTTCCGGAGGCGGCATTCCGAGGATTTGCGAACAAGGCTTCTTCCTGCGCTTCGCGTTCGCGGTTCAGTCCGTCAAACACTTCCCAGGACATCAGGATTTCTCCCCTCATTTCGAATTCAGTCGGGTAATCGGTGCCAAATAAGGTCAAGGGAATGCTGCGGATGGTTTTGACGTTCTCAGTCACATTGTCGCCAACGACTCCGTCCCCACGAGTTAAAGCCTTGCTTAACAGACCATTCACATAAGTCAAGGAAATGGAAACCCCATCAAATTTGAGTTCACATACCAATTGAAACGGTTCGTTCAACGACTTCAGCGTCCGATCGTAAAAATCGCTCACCTCAGCCTCGGAATAGGTGTTACCGAGCGAAAGCATCGGGTATTTGTGCCCTTCCTGCCTGAACCCTTTACTAATGTCACTGCCAACCCTTTGCGAAGGTGAGTGCTCATTCCAAAATTCAGGATAGCGCTCCTCCAATTCCTGCAATCGACGCAATTTGACATCAAAGTCGAAATCGGTCATCGATGGAGTTGAAAGTACGTAATAATCGTGGTTGGCACGATTCAGTTCAAGTCGAAGCTGTTGAATTTCTGTTTCCGGTGACATGAATCAGGGTTTATCTGTCAAAATTACAAAAAAAAAGGAGACACCGAATTATTGCCGACTATAAGGACGGTCTGTTTTGCATCTTTTCACAGGTCTCTTTCCGCTTTATCTGCGCAAAGATTGTATATTTGCAGCCATAAACCGCCTGTTTCACATGCAAAAATTTCTGAAGTCACTCTTGTTTCTGGTGTTGCTCGGCTTCGGCCCGATGGCCTTGGGTCAAGAGGATCAGGGTGGTGAAGATCAGCCTACTGGCATGAACACAGGCCTTGATTCCGACAATCAGAACGGTAAGGAAGAAGCTACCAAAAAGCCTGAAAAAATCTATGTTACCCGTATGCGAACCCTTCGACTTGACGCGTTCCTCGGAGACAAAACGGAAGCAGAAATGGATACGGTTCCCCTACATTTTCAGAATATAACGTTCCCTGAAAAAAACAATACAGTCGGTTCGCAATACCTAGCCAACATCGGCACCCCTTTTCAGTCGAAAATCTACCTGGACAGGACGGAGAAAACACCCTTTCTTTTCGGCAAAGTCTATGAGAACTGGCTGACTGCACCTGAGGACCAATTATTTTACAACACGACCACCCCGTATACCAACCTCCGTTATCTGACTACTTTCGGCAACGAATCCACGGCTGAGGAAAACTTCAAATTCCTTTTTACGGTAAACGTCAATAAATTCCTAAACATAGGAGTAGATTACGAAATCCTTTATGCGAGGGGTTTTTACAATCACAATTCCAACCGTGACAAGTTGGCGAACATCTTTGGCAATTACCAGAGTCCACGTTACGAAGCCTTCTGGAAACTTTCGTTCAGTTACATGGAGAATTATGAGAATGGTGGCATTACAGACGATGAATACATCACCAAACCGATGTTGAAAAGCGGCGGTCTGAGTCAGTATGAAAGCATCAACATTCCCGTTGCATTTTCAAATGCCAAAAGTCTTTACCGCAACACACAGTTCTTTTTGAACCACAAATACCATTTGGGTTTTGAACGAATGGACATAACAAAAAAAGACAGTTTACCTGATAAAAAAGCCGTTACTCCTGCAACACCGGACACCGTCATCACCTTTGTTCCTGTTTCGAGTTTCATCCATACGTTGTACATGGATCTTGGCCAAAGGAGTTACAGTTCCACATCGGCCAACCTGGATTTCTACGATCATGCCTACCTGAATAACACCTTGACAGCTGACACAGCTGCCCTTCTGGAAGTCCGCAACACATTGGGTTTGGCATTGGTGGAAGGCTTCCACAAATGGGCGAAATTCGGATTGACGGCTTTCATCGAACATGATTTCAGAAAATACGTGCGGCTAGTACCGTATGCAACCTTGCCTGGGAATAGCTCCTATTCCAAACCCTATGAGAACACTTTCGTCAATCACTACGAAAGTCTGGTATGGGCCGGAGGTAAAATGTCCAAACAAACCGGTGAACTCCTCACATTTTCCGCGCTGGCCAAAATTTGTGTACTTGGGGAGGATTTGGGCTGTTTTGAGCTCAGTGGTGATCTTAAAACGACATTTAATTTATGGAATCACCCGGTAAGCTTGTCTGCAAATGGTTCCATTAAAAATACGCATCCAGATTATTTTCTAGAAAATTACGTATCAAACCACTTTGTCTGGGGCAACCACTTCAGCAATGAATACAAAACACTCATTCGGGGTAACCTGACCATTCCTGCACTTGGTTTCGAAGCACATGCCGGCGTGGAGAACCTCACCAACCTGATCTATTTCAATACATCCGCAGAACCCGAACAGTATGCTGGAAACATTCAAGTAGTATCCTTGAACCTCAAGCAGCATCTTGGAGCTGGCATCTTAAATTGGGACAACAACGTAGCCTATCAATTGTCGAGCAACCAGAATGTGCTGCCTTTACCCATTGTATCCCTATTATCGGACCTGTACCTCAAATTCACGCTTTCAAAAGTGCTTCATTCGCATTTGGGGGTGGATTGTCGTTACAACACAGCGTATTACGCACAAGCATACATGCCTGCAATCGGACAATTCCACAATCAAAAGGAACTGAAAATCGGGAATTATCCATTTATGAATGCCTATGCGAACTTTCATCTCAAAAGGATGCGTTTTTTCATCATGTATTCCCATTTAAGTCGGTTCTTTGCTGATCCTCAGTATTTTTCCGCACCCCATTACCCACTCAATCCGGCCATCTTGAAAGTCGGTCTTTCATGGAACTTCTATGATTAAAAAACACCTGCACCCGTCTTTTCTGCTGCTGTATGCATTCCTTGCATTCTGGGTCGCTTTTGCCATATGGTTGGGCGTGCAGAAGGCAAACAAAGTTGCAGGAGACTTTCCAAAAATCAAGAAAGATGGCGTTTTAAGGGTTTGTGGTGAAGCGGATTTGTTCAGCTTCTACCAACAAAAAGACAGTACCTTCGGCTTTTACTACGAAATGTCGAAAGCCTTTGCAGATAGACACCATTTAAAATTGATATACATAGGGGAAGCCAGCCTGAACAATCGTCTGAAAATGCTGGAAGACAATCAATGCGACTTGCTGACTGGCCCGCTTCCTGTTGTTACCGATTTACGAAAACAAGTGGATTTCACCAAAAGTATTCTGGAAAGCAAGTTGGTTCTGATTCAACGGAAAAGCAACAAGCTTAATTCCAGTGATGTGGTTCGAAATCAGGTCGATTTCAGTGGTAAAAAGATTTACATCTGTGAAAATAGGGTTTACATGCGACGCCTTCACCATTTGGCGGCCGAAATCAGCGATACCATCTACATACGGACTTTGATGGGTTACAACAGCGAACGTATGATCGCCCAAGTTGCCGCCGGTCTTATAGATTATGCTGTATGTGACAAACAGGTAGCCAAAGCATATCTGGACAAGTATCCCGACATTGATGTGGAAACACCGGTGGGTTTCAATCAAATGCAAGCATGGGCTGTAAAACCAGGGAAAAAGGCTTTGTTGGATAGTTTGAACGTATTCATTACCGAATACAAAAAAAGCCCTGAGTTCTCAAGGCTTCTTCAAAAATACATCAATAACTGATTACCAACGGTACATCATCCCAAAACTGAACAACTCTTGCACTTGAATGAGGGGTTCGCCAGGTTCGCGTTTCAATCGGTCATCCGCTTTGAGGTGCACATAGATGGAGGTTGTGAAATTATTGTTCAATGACAAGTCCAATGTGTTTTCCCAATCGGAATCCACATAGGTAAAGTCCGTATAGTAGTAAAACTTGGACGTCCATTTAACTTGTTCGGAAAATGCCCAAGTCATGTTGGCTGCGACCTTGCTACCCAATTCCAATCCAAGATGCTTACCTTCGTCAATCCCATAATTGGTGGGTTTGAAATTTACAATATCATAGAGATAATTCATCTTGACAGTTAATGGAGAAACCAAGACCGACAGGTCATAACCCTTCTTCCTATTTGTTTTCTTGTAATCAATACCAAGTCCGACAAAAAGTTTGGCAGGAGAAAGAAACGAAGATTTCATCGTCCAGGTATTGGTCTTGTAATTGTTTAGGAATTGAGTCGTGAATTCCCCTGAAACGGTATAATACCAGTCATTGTACATACGGATGCCAAGCTTGGACAAAATTCGGAGTTGGTCTGCGCTTACATTCAGATTTCGGAGTGTGTCGTTCGTGACTGTATTCATACCTATCCTGATGTCCATGGAATTATCGAATGCAATGTTTTTGGAATCTCGATAATTTGCTTCCAAGTAAAATTGTGTCAGTCCAGCCATGTTGCTTTCACCACCCTTGGACCAGTTTGGTGAAACGTAAGTCTGCGTCAACTGAAACTTGGAAAATCCAAATTTTCTCCATGGATTAAACGGGGTTTTCGGCAAGTTTTTGGTATCAGGATTTGCAATGGTTCCAGATACGGTTGGCTTTACCCAGGTCGGTGGCCGTTTATTATCCAATTGATAGACCAATCTTTCAGGTTGAGGGAGTGTTTTTTGATCGTATCGAATCTTACCAATCTGTTCTATTTCGGCATCTTGTAGAATATTTTGAGCCAACCTACGAATGTATCGGTTCGATTGAAACACCACACTAAGTGAATCCATTGATTTCGCTTTGAGATACATGTCCAAATCCGAATTATCTTGGAGTTCTATGTGATAGCTACGCCGTTGAGCATTGAAAATGAGTGGCATGAACAAAGTGCTCATCCTAGGATAATCCAAAACTTCCTTTAGTTTGAAAACACGGGCAGGTCTCGGCTTTACCAGATGTTTGCTAATGTCGTAGTTGTTGATGAAAAGTAGTAGGTAATTGGTATCTGGAACGGCAACTACCGAATCCTTAGGTAAAATTTGGATCAATAAGGACGAATCTTGCTTAGGCATCCTGATGGGTATGACAGGAAATTCCTCCGGTTCGTCTTCAACAGGTGTTTGCGGGGATGCAATAGCATTGATTGTTACTGCATTGGACAAGGTATCCTGCACTGATGCAAACGCCGGCAAAACTACAGCGGCAAACAGCATCAGGACGGAACAGCTTTTTTTCATGTACACCTATTTTCGCGCAAAGGTAAAACAATATTTCCAAAAGTTTTTTCGTACTTTTGACCCTTTAAATAAAATTAAAGTTCTATCCTATTTTTCAACCATCAAAATTAGTTTATTGTGGCAGAGACAAAATATATTTTCGTGACCGGGGGTGTCGTTTCCTCGCTCGGAAAAGGTATCCTCTCCTCTTCGTTGGGGAAATTGTTGCAAGCCCGGGGGTACAGGGTTACGATACAAAAATTCGACCCATACATCAACATTGACCCGGGAACGCTGAATCCTTATGAACATGGAGAATGTTATGTCACCTACGATGGTCGTGAAACCGACCTGGACCTTGGCCACTACGAACGTTTTTTGAATGTACCTACCACCCGTGCCAACAACATCACGACCGGTAGAATCTATCAGAACGTCATCTCCAAAGAACGCCGAGGTGATTACTTGGGAAAGACGGTTCAAGTCGTACCCCACATTACCGATGAAATAAAGCGTTGCATTCGTCTGTTGGGTGCCAAAAACCAATTTGACTTCATTATCACTGAAATCGGTGGTACAGTTGGTGACATCGAATCCCTTCCTTATATTGAGAGCGTTCGTCAGATGCGCTGGGAGCTTGGCAAAAACTGTTTTTGCGTGCATTTGGCATACGTACCTTATCTTGCTGCTGCCAAAGAACTAAAGACCAAGCCAGTACAACATTCCGTCAAGCAACTTCAGGAATTGGGCGTTCAACCCGACGCATTGGTTTTGCGTACGGAACATCCGTTGAATATGACCATTCGTCGAAAAGTAGCCCTTTTTTGCAACGTTGCCGAAGATTCTGTGATCGAATGCATCGACGCACCAAGCATCTATGATGTTCCCCTACTCATGCAAAAAGAAGGTCTCGATAAAATTGTCTTGTCCAAATTCGGTTATCCGACGGACACACCCATCGACCTGGAACCTTGGAAGGCTTTCCTTGCCAAGATGAACGGCGCCACGAAAGAAGTTCGCATCGCATTGGTAGGCAAATATGCCGAATTACCAGATGCCTACAAGTCCATTTCAGAATCGTTATGTCACGCTGCTGCGTACAACGATCGCAAATTGAAATTGTCCCTTATTCATTCACAACATATTACGGAAGGCAATGTAGCCGAGAAACTTAAAGGTTTTGATGGCATCGTTGTTGCTCCTGGTTTCGGCCAACGCGGCATCGAAGGAAAATTCATTTCACTCAAATATGCCCGAGAAAGGAACCTGCCGACATTTGGCATCTGCCTTGGTATGCAATGCATGGTGATTGAATTCGCCAGAAACGTGCTTGGATATGAAGATGCAAATTCCACGGAATTGGATCCGAACACCACCAACAATGTCATCGACATGATGGAAGACCAAAAAGGAATCACCGAATACGGCGGCACCATGCGACTGGGAAACTACGACTGCGTGTTGGACAAAAGTTCCAGAGCATTCCAGGCCTATGGCAAGGATAAAATTCAGGAACGTCATCGTCACCGTTTTGAATTCAACGACAAATATCGGATGGAGTTTGAGGAAAAAGGTATGAAATGTGTTGGAATCAACCCAGACACCAAACTGGTGGAAGTGGTTGAAATACCTGGCATGAAATGGTACATCGGTTCACAGTTCCACCCTGAATACAATAGCACGGTATTGAATCCCAATCCCTTATTTGTCGATTTCATCAAAGCTTGTATTGAAGATTAATCACTTTTCCTAAAAAACAAAATGGATAAAAACACCATCACCGGGCTTTTGCTGATCGTTGTGATCCTAATTGGATTCAGTTTGCTCAACAAACCCTCTGAAAAAGAACTTGCTGCCCGAAAGGAACAACAACGAATCGATTCGATTGCTTATGAGAATCAAGTTCAGACAAAAGCTTTGCAAATAACGGATTCTTTGGCCAGCGCAGCTAATACGAAAGCGCAAGCTCCAGTGAATCAAGACTCTCTGAGTCAATTGAAATATGGAACATTTGCCGCCTTGACCAAAGGTGATGTTACCACAGACAAAATTGAAAACAGTGTGATGGAGTTGGCGCTCTCTTCCAAGGGGGGACGTATCACATCGGTTCGTCTGAAAGATTTTCAGAACAAGGATTCACTTCCACTGATTCTTTTCCATGAAAATGAATCTTCTTTCAATTTTTCCTTTTTTACGGCAGACAGCAGGTTGATCAACACCAGTGACCTTGTATTCAAACGTTTGGAAAGTAGCAATCCACTTGAATTCATTTATCGTCTTGCCATTACCGAAACTTCCAGCATGGATTTCATCTATACCTTGAAAAAGGATGATTATATGATGAGCTTTCGGGTCAAAGGAAACAATCTGCAGGCTGTACTACCGGCAAATACCAATTCTCTGGATTTCAATTGGTCAATTAAGGCACCTCAGCAAGAACAGGGACGCACCTTTGAGGAGCGTTACTCACAATTGGATTACAAGTTTATAGGTGATAGCAAGGAAAATCTGAGTGCTGCCAAAGCAGATAATAAAACAGTGGATACCAAAGTACATTGGGTTTCCTTTAAAGATCAGTTCTTCACCAGCATTGCCATTTGCGATAAGGGATTCACGACCAATGAGCTTAGTTCAAAACCCGAACTAGCCACCTCTCCATATCTAAAAACCTATTCCCAGAAATCGGCCATCGATTTTGACCTTCGTGGAAAACAGGAAGCCGATTTGAAGTTTTATTTCGGTCCCATCAAATACACCGCTTTGGCCAGCTATGACAAAGGGGTTCCTGCTGAACAAAAAATGGATTTGGAAAAAATCATACCCTTGGGTGGAAGCATGTTTCGCTGGGTAAACACCCTCTTGATTCTGCCTTTGTTCAATTTCTTTGGTAAATTCATTGCAAACTATGGAATCATCATCTTGGTTTTGACGCTGGTCATCAAAATCATCATTTTCCCATTCACATGGAAATCAAGTGTTTCCACGACTAAGATGCGGGTGCTTCAACCTCAAATTCAGGAAATCAACGCCAAATTCCCAGGACAGGAAAATGCTGCTGCACGCTCACAGGCAACCATGGACTTTTACAAACGGGTCGGTGTTAGCCCCATGGGTGGTTGTTTGCCAATGTTGTTCCAGATGCCGATACTCTTTGCCATGTTCTCGTTTTTCCCATCCTCCATCGAACTGAGGCATCAGAGTTTCCTTTGGGCGCATGACTTGTCCACGTACGACGTTCTTTTCCAATGGTCTGGCGACATTCCACTGGTTACGAAGTATTTTGGTAACCATGTCAGCCTTTTCTGTTTGCTAATGACCATTACCAATTTGATCTATACGCACATCAACATGCAAACACAGGCGTCGACCACTCAGATGCCCGGCATGAAAACCATGTCGTATTTGATGCCTGTGATGTTCCTGTTTATGTTCAACCAGTATTCTGCCGGTTTGAGTTTGTATTTCTTCGTATCAACCCTCATCACCATCCTGCAGACTTATGCCTTCCGTTGGTTCACCGACGAAGACAAACTACTGGCTCAGCTGAATGAAAACAAGAAGAAGCCGGTTAAGAAATCTGGATTTGCCGCTCGTTTGGAGCAAATGCAGAAAGACCAGCAAAAGATGCTGAAGGAAAATCAGAGCAAAAAACGCAAATAACAATTATTACAAAAACGCCTCCATTTCGGGGGCGTTTTTGCATACCTTTTTTGTATTTTTACAAGATATTTGAATCGTTGTAAATACCCTAATCATCAGCCGTATGAAACCGCCGAAAGTTAAAGCGTGGATCGCATTCATTTGGAAACATTTGACGTCTTTCTTTCACTGGCTATCCCCTTATTTGAGGTTGATTGCCAGCTTTTTCAAGGCTTTGTGGCACCAGCGAAAAATGACCTGGAAAACGGCTCGTTGGTACAAGAGATTGGGTATCATCACCCTAGAATTCTTTTTATTCCTCTTCCTGTATCTTTTTTGCGTGGACGTCAATGTGCTTTGGCTCTTTGGTAAGTCGCCCAGTTTGCTAAGCATCAGCGACCCACAACAAAGTGTCGCTTCCGAGATTTACAGTGCGGACGACAAGATCATCGGCAAATACTTTAAGGAAAACAGGACGCCTGTAGAATATAATGAAATTGCACCGATTATGGTAAAGACCTTGATCTTTACAGAAGACGAACGCTTTTACCAGCATTTCGGCATCGATTTCCAGGGTCTTTTTGCCGTAGCCAAAGATTTGGCCAGTGGTCGCGGTGCCCGTGGAGCCAGCACCATCTCCCAGCAATTGGTCAAGAACATGTTTAAAACCAGGTCTCAATATTCCAGGGGTTTGTTGGGTAGACTTCCGGGGCTGAAAATGGTCATTATGAAATCCAAAGAATGGATCACGGCCGTTAAAATCGAGCTATTCTACTCCAAGGAGGATATTCTTACCATGTACCTCAATACGGTTGACTTTGGCAGCAACGCTTATGGGATAAAAACGGCCTGTAAAACGTATTTCAACAACAAACCCTCTGACATCACCATTGAACAGGCCGCCACACTGGTCGGGTTGCTCAAGGCTACAACCACTTACAACCCCAGAGTCAACCCCAAGAACAGCCTGAAAAGGCGTAATGTGGTGCTTGAAAACCTTTTGGAGCATAAAATCATCAGCAAAAAGCAATTGGATTCACTCAAACTGATTCCGATTCGGTTACAATACAAAATTGAGCGGAGTTACGACGGAAATGCCCTTTATTTCCGTGAAGCGGTTGCCGCCCATCTGGAACAATGGTGCAAGGAGAACGATGTGGACCTTTACTCCGACGGATTAAAAATTTATACGACCATCGACACGCGCATGCAGAAATACGCGGAAGAATCCGTTGACAAGCAAATGCGAATCGTACAAAATAATTTCAACAACCACTGGGGCAAACAGAACCCATGGCAGGATGAGAAGCACCAGGAAATCGTCGGTTTTATCGAAGACCTTGCAAAACGGTCTTCCTCTTGGAAAGGCTTGACCAGAAGGTTCCCAAACGATCCGGACTCGGTGATGTACTATATGAATTTACCGCACCCCATTACCGTCTTCGACTATAAAGAGGGTAAGAAAGTCATCGTCATGAGTACCATGGACTCCATCCGATACATGGAAAAATTCATGCATTGCGGATTTGTGGCCATGGAACCTCAAACAGGTTTTGTCAAGGCATGGGTTGGAGACATCAACTTCAATTTCTGGAAATACGACAAGGTATTGTCACAAAGACAACCGGGTTCTACCTTCAAGTTGTTTGTGTATACGGAAGCCATGAACAAAGGTCTGAGCCCTTGCGACTTACGCGAAGACAAATACATCACATGGGACGTTATGGAAAAAGGTGAGCCAAAAGTATGGACTCCCCACAATGCCAATGGCAATTTCTCTGGGCAGACTTTGACGCTCAAAGCCGCTTTTGCCCGCTCCATCAACAGCATAGCGGTTGCGGTTGCCAAAGAAATTGGCATCCACGATATTGTCACCACGGCTAAGGCAATGGGAATCAAAACACCCCTGCATGAGATTCCCTCCGTCAGTTTGGGTTCATCCGATGTTTCACTTTTGGAATTAGTGAATGCGTATTCAACGGTCATCAACGATGGGATGACACACGACCCAGTTTTGGTCACCCGTATTGAGGACCGCGACGGAAAGGTCATCTTCGAATATAAAGATGAACAGAAGCGTGCTATCCCTTACCAATCGGCTTTCCTAATGACACAAATGTTACGCGCAGGTCTGACGGAACCTCTATCGACCTGGGACCTTTGGGGTTATGACATCCACAATTCTGGAACGGAATTTGGTGGAAAGACTGGAACCTCCTCCAATCATTCAGATGCTTGGTTCGTTGGCGTTTCGCCCAACTTGGTCGGTGGTGCGTGGGTTGGAGGCGAGCATCGTTGCATCCATTTTAGAACCGGTGCTTTGGGTGAAGGCAGTAAAACAGCCTTGCCAATTTTCGGTTACTTTATGGAGAAAGTCATGAAAGACCCCAGTCTCATTCAATACCGTGGGAAGTTCCCGAAAGCCAAAGAGGAAATCACCGTTCCTTACGAATGTCATACCGTTTATACACCCATTGCTGATTCTACCCTGACAGACAGTCTGGGCACGGCATTTGAGGGCGTTGTTGAAACGGAAATTCTGAATCAGGAAGTGGAGGAATTGAAACTGGAAGAAGGCGATACCAAAACGGAGGAAATCACGCCGTAAGGGTTGGTGTAAACACTTAAGATTTACTAAATCATTGGAAACGGACTGGTTCAACTGAATAACCGTTCAATCGAAGTTGATTGATCAGTCCGTTTTCACCGACCAAATGCATACAGCCAACGGCAACAAAACAGGATTGGTTTTTAAAAAGCACGGGGAATTGTTTCATCCAGTTCAAATTACGATCATCGATCAACCTTTTGCGTTCATCTGATGTCATGCTTTTATCATCGACATCCAACTGTTTCATTTTTTCAAGATTCCCCGAAACATAGACGTCGTTCAGTTGGGTTAACTCCTCGATCAGTTGGTCCTTTTCGCGAACTTCGTACAAAAGGATTTCTACTTGTCTTTCCAAGGTAAAGGAATCGAACAACATATTCATCTGAAATTCAATCGTTTCCAAACCAATCACTTTCTTTTCTGCAGCACGAGCCTGTTTCTGAAAAAGTTCATCTACGGCGACAGGTTGCTTTTTTATGCCTGAACTTTTCAAATACAGCATCGCTTGATGCATCGTCATCAGCATCATGGGTTTCAAGGTTCCCAACATTCCCATTCCCAAACCCATAACCGACTTGAATTCGGTATCCAAAAGCTGATAATCGGAGGCAGAAACTAAATCCTTGATGGTTGTGCCTTTCATGACCGAGCCTTTCATCATTTTCTTTTGCATGCCCGGTGTCTTCAGATCCATTTCACCAACTACTGCATCGGCTTGACCGCAAACAGCCAGAATGGAATCAAATTGAGGAATCCGGTTTTTATCAATCAAATGGTGGGTCCCAAACAAATAACTGTCCTTGGTCAGACCGTTTCCTGAAATTTTCCATAAAAGTTGCCCCTGTACACTGAAGGACAGAAAAAGAACAAAAAATAATAAAAGGAAAAATCGGTTGTTCATGGAGGGTTTTTCAGATTTGAAAACGAAGTTCAGAAGCGGTACGGTTTTCGGCAAATTGGCCTTCATCATAGGCCAAGGCTCCGTTGACCCATGTTTTTAAAACTTTGGTCTTGAAAGACTGATCTTCGTAAGGGGACCAACCACATTTTGAGAGGATAAGGTCGTTTGTCAGGATCCAGCTATCGTTCGGATTGATCAAAACCAAATCGGCAAAATATCCTTCCCGAATGAACCCACGTCTGTCAATACGATACAGACTGGCAGGTGCATGACACATCTTCTCCACGATGAGTTCCTTTGTAAAGACACGATCTTTAACGAGTTCCATCATCAGAGGTACCGAAAACTGTATGCTTGGAGAACCGGATGCAGCAGTTAGGCAATTGCCTTGTTTTTCCGATTCTAAATGTGGTGCATGGTCCGTCGCTATTACATCCAACTTTCCGGAAATCAGTCCCTCCCGTAAAGCGAGTTTATCTTGCTCGGTCTTGATGGCCGGATTGCATTTGATGCTGTTGCCGCAACGTTGGTAGTCACTATCGTCGAACCAGAGATGCGGAACACAGACTTCAGCCGTTATTCTCTTGTCTTTCAAAGGCAGGGAATCAAGAAGATCCAATTCTTTGGCTGTGGTGAGATGCAAGATGTGCAAACGAGTCCCAAAACGAGTGGCCTGCTCCACTGCAGTTGCAGAGCTTGCATAACAGGCTTCTGCGGAGCGAATCAGCGGATGATACTTGATGGGCAAATCAGTACCTACCGTTTCCAGATAGTATGCTTTATTGGCTTGAATAATTGCCTCAGATTCAGCATGTATGCCCACAATGCAAGGCACCGAACTGAATATGCCTTCCAACGCCTTTTGCTGTCCGACCAACATGTTTCCGGTGGAGGAACCCATGAAAACCTTGACACCGCAAACCCTTTGATAGTCTGCTTTTTGAAGTTCTGTGAGATTGTCATTGGTTGCACCTAGGTAAAAGGAATAATTGGCCAGCGATTTGGACGCAGCCAATGCCATCTTCTCTTCCCATATTTGAACGGTGGTGGTTTGCGGTATGGTATTGGGCATTTCCATGAACGAAGTTACCCCGCCAGCAAGAGCTGCGCGGCTTTCGGTCAGCAAGTCTGCCTTGTGCGTCAAGCCAGGCTCCCTAAAATGGACATGATCGTCGATTGCGCCGGGAATCAGCCATTTATCGGTGGCATCAAGCACGTTACTATCATTAATAACTTCCTGAGGAACAGGACCTTCAAATATGTGGGTAATGAATGCACCCTCCAAAAGCACCGATCCGGTGAAGGAACGCCCTTCATTGATGATCAATGCCTGATGAATAAGCGTTTTTGTCATGCAGCAGACGATTTTTTCTGAGGATATTTGCGGGACCAGCTTCTCACTGTCATTTTAATAACACCGAAAACAGCTTCGTTGAAAATTCCTCCGTTCATTTTTGAGGTGCCGAGTTCTCTGTTGGAGAAAACGATGGGCACTTCTTTTATGGTGAATCCACATTTCCAGGCTGTAAACTTCATCTCAATCTGAAAAGCATAACCTTTAAAGCGAATGTTATCCATTTCGATTGTTTCAAGAACTTCCCGTCGGTAACACTTGAAACCAGCCGTCGTATCGAAGACTTTCATACCGGTGACCATACGAACGTAATAGGAAGCAAAATAAGACATCATGACCCTACCGATGGGCCAGTTGACCACGTTGACCACATTATTCACATAACGGGAGCCAATGGCCAAGTCACCACCCTCCACAGCACAGGCATGGTATAAATGCATCAAATCCTTTGGGTTGTGCGAAAAATCGGCATCCATTTCAAATATAAAATCGTATCCGTTTTTCAATGCCCAATGGAACCCAGCAATATAAGCCGTACCCAATCCGAGCTTACCTTTACGCTCGAGCAAATGCAGCGATTCAGGAAATTCCTTTTGCAGTGTCTTTACGATTGCACCTGTCCCATCTGGGGAACCATCGTCCACAATGAGAATATCAAAGGCTTTTGGCAATGCAAAAACAGCCTTGATGATCAATTCAATGTTTTCTTTTTCGTTGTAGGTAGGAATAATAACGATGGAATCGGAAGTCATGCTCCTAGTTTTTTGAGTATAATTGATTCCAAATATAAGGCTTTATTTTTTCCTGTCCCGAATAATATGCCCATATATTTTCTAATTTTGCAGGGATTTAAACATCTTTAGGAAAACAGAGTTTGGAAATAGGAAATTTGCGTGAACTCTACCAAAAACACCCGCAACTGCTTGCGGGCAAGTTGGTATTGTCGAAATTGGGTGAAAACCTGTATTTGGACGGATTGATTGGTTCATCCGTTTGTCTTGGAATCGCTGCACTTTTTGAGGAAGGTAAGCGTGATTTCGTTTTGGTGCACGAAGACGCCGAGTTGGCTGGCTATATGTATCATGATATGGTTCAACTACTTGGCTCAGAAAAGGTATTCTATTATCCGGCCAGTTTCAAACGTGCGCTAAAATTTGGCAGAAACGACCCTGGTAACACCATTTTAAGGACAGAAGCCTTGACTGCCTTGCGCCAAAATTCGGGCATCGTCGTGGTAACCTATCCAGACGCCTTGGTCGAAAAAGTCGTAGCAACCGATGTACTCCAACAAAACACCTTGACGCTGCACAAAGGTGAACTTCTTGACAATGCTTTCATCATCGAACTACTTCAAACATATGGTTTTGAACGGGTGGATTATGTGTATGAACCCGGTCAATTTGCAGTTCGCGGCAGCCTGATCGATGTCTACTCCTGGAGCCACGAGCTCCCCTACCGAATTGACTTCTTCGGAGACGAAGTGGAAAGCATACGTAGCTTTGACATTGAAAATCAGCTTTCCAACGAACATGTGGATAGCATCAAGATTGTTCCGTTTACCGATCAGGGTGGTCAGAACCTGGTCTCTTTTACCGACTATCTGAGCAAGGACACCATCCTAGGATTCTCCGATTTCGAATATGCATGCGGCAAGCTTCGAATAGTGGCGGAAGAACCAGGTGACACGCCCCTCGACCGATTGTTGACGGAAACGGACTTCATGGAAGCGGCGCAAAAATTCTCTTGGATAGAATTCGGACGGAAAGCACAAAGCAAAAAACATACCACCTGTACCTTTCAAACGTCACCACAAGATCAGTTCGGCAAAAACTTCGACTTCGTCAGTCAGGCTTTTCAGAGATACACGGAATTGGGGTATCAACTTTATGTACTTAGTGACAGTTCTAAACAAATTGAACGGCTGAAAACCATCTTTGAGGACAGAGCAGAACACCAACATTTCAATCCCATTGAGAAAACCCTTCACGAAGGTTTTGTGGACCACGACTTAAAAATTGCCTGTTTCACCGACCATCAGTTGTTCGAACGGTATCACAAATACAATCTGCGCTCCGACAAAGCCAGGAGTGGAAAATTGGCACTTAGCTTGAAAGAAATCGTCCAGTTTCAGTTCGGCGATTATGTGGTTCACATCGACCACGGCGTAGGTCGATTCGCAGGCCTTTTCCGCACCGAAATCAATGGCAAGATGCAGGAAATCATCAAGATAGTTTACAAGGACGACGATACGATTTTTGTAAGCATCCACAACTTGCATCGCATTTCCAAATACCGAGGCAAGGAAGGTGAGGAACCGCACATTCACAAACTAGGAGGAACCGCTTGGTCCGCCATGAAGGAGCGGACCAAAAAGAAAGTGAAGGACATTGCCAGAGACTTGATTCTACTATATGCGAAGCGCAAGGAAGAACAAGGTTTTCAGTACAGTCCGGACAGCTTTATGCAACAAGAACTCGAGGCCTCCTTTGCCTACGAAGATACCCCGGATCAAACCAAGGCCACCAACGACGTTAAGGGTGATATGGAAAGCCTGTTGCCAATGGACCGACTTATCTGCGGCGATGTAGGTTTTGGTAAGACCGAAGTGGCCATCCGAGCTGCATTCAAGGCTGTTGCCGACAACAAGCAAGTAGCCATCCTGGTACCTACGACGGTGCTTGCATTGCAACATTTCAAGACTTTCCAAAAGCGGTTGGCAGACTTTCCCTGCAAAGTAGACTACCTGAGTAGAACACGTAAGCCGGCAGCAGTGACTGATCTCTTGAAGGATCTCAAAGAAGGTGGCACGAACATTGTGATCGGCACCCACAAACTCATTGGTAAAAACGTACAATTCAAGGATTTAGGCTTGCTTATCATCGATGAGGAACAGAAATTCGGCGTAGCCATCAAAGAAAAGCTCAAACAGCTGAAAGTCAACGTCGATACGCTGACCATGACAGCAACTCCCATTCCACGTACGCTGCAGTTCTCACTCATGGGTGCGCGCGATTTGAGCATCATCTCTACCCCACCACCCAACCGTTATCCCATTCAGACCGAGGTCAATTCCTTGTCCGAAGATTTGTTGAAGGAGTCCATTGAATTCGAACTGGGCCGAAATGGGCAAGTATTTCTACTGAACAATAGAGTACAAAACTTGCCTGACATCGAAAAAATGGTGAAACGCTGTGTTCCTGGAGCCCGTACCGTCATAGCCCATGGACAGATGGATGGTGAAAAGCTGGAAAAAATCATCATGGATTTCATGGATTATGCCTACGACGTGCTGATTTGCACCACCATCATCGAATCCGGCATCGACATCCCAAACGCCAACACCATCATCATCAACAACGCACATCAATTCGGACTCAGTGATCTGCACCAACTTCGCGGCCGTGTTGGCAGAAGCAATCGCAAAGCGTTTTGCTACCTCCTCGCCCCACCGGTTCAGTCGTTGACTCCCGAAGCCAGACGTCGTCTTCAGGCCATTGAGAACTTTGCCGACTTGGGCAGCGGATTCAACATCGCCATGCAGGATCTCGACATCCGAGGTGCAGGCAATATGCTTGGAGCCGAACAAAGCGGCTTCATTGCCGACCTGGGTTTTGAAACCTATCAGAAAATTCTTAATGAAGCCGTACAGGAACTCAAGGACGAAGAATTTTCCGAACTGTATGCCGACGAAAAGCATGCCGCTGATAGCGAAGGTAGCCCGACCTATGTTTCAGATTGCCTGGTGGAATCGGATATGGAGCTGTTGTTTCCGGATTCCTACGTTCCCGGTTCATCGGAACGCATGAGCCTGTACCGCGAAATGGACAATCTAGAGGCTGAATCCGAGATCGATGCCTTCCGAAACCGCCTCACAGACCGCTTCGGGCCCATTCCGAAAGTAGGTTCCGACCTCATCGACATGGTTCGCCTTAGACGCATGGCAAAAACCCTGGGCATGGAAAAAGTAGTGCTCAAAACCGGCAAGATGACTTGCTATTTTGTCAGTAATCCAAACTCGACTTTCTATCAATCCAAAGCCTTCGACGGCATTCTGAATTATACACAGAGCCACCTAAAAACAACTCGTCTGCGGGAGCAAAACAACAAGCGTTCGCTCGTGGCCGAAAACGTGGAAAACATCGCTACGGCACTTGTTCAACTGAAATTAATGCAGTAAATTTGTAGTTCGGCAAAAAACTATACATCACCTATGATAAAACTGACTTTCCCAGACGGCACCGTCCGAAATTACCCCAAAGGCACCACCGCTTTTCACGTGGCCGAAGGCATCAGCCCCAGGCTCGCACAGGACTGCATCGCAGCCTCCATCGATGGTCAAACTATTGAAATGAACCGTCCCATCCTCACCGACGCAGCCATCAAACTGCTTAAATGGGATGATGCTGAAGGCAAGCATGCTTTCTGGCATTCTTCAGCCCACTTGATGGCAGAAGCCCTTCAGGAGCTGTATCCAGGAATTCAGTTCGGTATCGGACCGGCTATTGAGAACGGTTTCTATTACGATGTGGACCCCGGTGAAAACGTCATCAAGGAATCCGACTTGGCCGAAATCGAAGCGAAGATGGTGGAACTTGTTTCCCGTAAAGAATCCATCGTACGACGCAACATCTCCAAAACAGAAGCACTTAAGTTCTTCGGCCAAAAAAACGAAGGCTACAAGTGCGAACTCATTTCCGAATTGGAAGACGGAACCATCACAACGTATTCACAGGGCAGTTTCACCGACCTTTGCCGCGGGCCGCACTTGGTAAATACGGACACCATCAAAGCCATCAAGCTCCTTTCCGTAGCCGGTGCTTATTGGAGAGGCGACGAAAAGCGAAAACAGCTTACCCGTATATATGGTATAACATTCCCCAAGAAAAAATTACTGGACGACTATTTAATCCTGTTGGAAGAAGCCAAGAAGCGTGACCACCGTAAAATCGGCAAGGAACTGGAACTTTTCATGTTCAGTGAAATGGTCGGCAAAGGTTTGCCATTGTGGTTACCTCGCGGTACTGCTCTTCGCCTGCGTCTGGAAGATTTCCTCAAACGCATTCAAAAGAAATTTGGTTACCAGCAAGTGATGACTCCACACATCGGAAGCAAGCAATTGTACGTTACATCAGGCCACTACGCCAAATACGGCAAAGATTCCTTCCAACCCATCCATACACCCGAGGAAGGCGAAGAATACCTGCTGAAACCGATGAACTGCCCCCACCACTGCGAAATTTATAAGTTCGCTCCCCGTTCCTACAAGGACCTGCCACTGCGTTTCGCAGAATTTGGTACTGTCTACCGCTACGAACAGAGCGGTGAACTTCATGGTTTGACGCGTGTTCGCAGCTTTACTCAGGACGATGCACATATTTTCTGCCGTGCCGACCAACTGAAGGACGAATTCCTCAAAGTGATGGACATCATCTTCATCATCTTCAAGGCATTGGACTTCGAAAACTTTGAAGCTCAGATTTCACTTCGCGATCCTGAAAATAAAACCAAATACATCGGTAGCGATGAAAATTGGGATAAAGCAGAACGTGCCATCATTGAAGCCTGCCAGGAAAAAGGCCTGAATGCCAAAGTGGAACTCGGCGAGGCTGCATTCTACGGCCCCAAACTTGACTTCATGGTCAAAGACGCACTTGGTCGCCGTTGGCAATTAGGCACCATTCAGGTCGATTACAACCTGCCGGAACGCTTTGATCTGGAATACGTTGGCAACGACAATCAAAAGCATCGCCCCATCATGATCCACAGAGCTCCATTCGGTTCCATGGAACGCTTTGTTGCCGTATTGATTGAACATACAGCCGGCAAGTTCCCCTTGTGGCTCACACCCGACCAGGTGGTCGTTCTGCCCATCAGCGAAAAGTTCAACGACTATGCCAAACAAGTTTGCGACTACCTGAACGACCGCGATATTCGTACCATTCTGGACGACCGCAACGAAAAGATTGGCCGCAAAATTCGCGACAACGAATTGAAACGTATTCCGTACATGCTTATCGTAGGTGAGCAAGAGGCAGAAAAACAAGAAGTTTCAGTAAGAAAACAGGGCGAAGGCGATAAAGGTTCAATGAAATTTGTTACCTTTGCCGAACTTTTGACCCAAGAAGTCGAAAAGATGGTTACTTCATGGTAATCAACAACTTGATAGTCATACATTTAAACATAACAAAACGAGGTTTTAAAACATCTGAATGAAGAACGATGATTTGAAAATGCAGTACCGGATCAATGACAGGATCCGAGTCAAAGAGGTTCGCTTAGTCGGTGAAAACGTGGAACAGGGTGTATACAGCATTCAGCAAGCGTTGGCAATAGCCGATTCTAAACAATTGGACCTCGTGGAAATTTCCCCGAACGCTGCCCCCCCCGTCTGCCGTGTCATTGACTATCAAAAGTTCCTCTACCAACAGAAAAAGAAGGTAAAGGAACAGAAGGCGAAAGCCACCAAGATCACGCTGAAGGAAATTCGTTTCGGACCCCAAACGGACGATCACGATTACAACTTCAAACTGAAGCATGCCAGATCTTTCCTTGAAGAAGGTTGCAAAGTGAAAGCATATGTGTTTTTCAAGGGTCGTTCGATTCTTTTCAAAGAACAAGGCGAAGTATTGTTGCTCCGTTTTGCCAACGACCTGGAAGATTATGGAAAAGTGGAAAGTATGCCAGTTCTCGAAGGTAAACGCATGATCATCATGCTGGCTCCTAAAAAGAAAGCTGAGCCGAAACCCGCTGCTGTTAAACCGATTACAAGTTCACCAATTACTAATATTAAAATCGAGCAAGATGCCAAAGATGAAAACTAATTCCGGTTCCAAAAAGAGGTTCACCCTTACCGGAACAGGTAAAATCAAGCGTAAACACGCATTCAAAAGTCACATTCTGACCAAGAAAACAACGAAACAGAAACGGAACCTGACCCACATGGGTATGGTTGACAAAACCGATCTGAACAACGTCAAGTTGTTGTTGGCTATGAAATAGCCTTCAAAAAAGAATTTATCCACATTTTTAACCGAATGCCTTAGCTCAAAAGTTCATCTGAGAAGCATGACGCTAACATTCAAAAAAAAGAAACAAAATGCCTAGATCAGTCAACCACGTAGCCTCCAGAGCACGTAGAAAAAAAATCTTATCCCTGACAAGGGGATATTTCGGTTCCAGAAAGAATGTCTGGACTGTAGCCAAGAACACTTGGGAAAAAGGTCAACAATATGCTTACCGTGACCGTAAGACCAAAAAACGCGAGTTTCGCGCTTTATGGATTCAGCGCATCAACGCTGGTGCACGTCTCGAAGGAATGTCATACAGCCGCCTGATGGGTGCCTTGCACAAAGCTGGCATCGAAATCAACCGCAAAGTACTGGCCGATTTGGCTATGAATGAACCTCAGGCCTTCAAAGCCATTGTTCAGCAAGCCAAAAACAACGCATAACAAGCTATCCCACAGCATTGAAGCCTCGAAGAAATTCGGGGCTTTCTTTTTTTAATTAAAAGGTCTAAAAGTTGCTATTTAAGGGATGTTTCTATATATTTGTTGTATAGAAGTCGTGTCAACATTGATTGGTAGACTCATCAATTACATAACGAACACCGAGACAAGCTCAGATATTCCAATGGCGGGCCGTAAACCTGAAAAGGTCGCGTAGGCGCAACGGATTACAAAAGGAAACCTGGCACTCAAATCCTGTCGACCGGAGTTTTCACACATCTCATTGATACGGCTTCTTCCCCACTCTGCACGGGGCCATTTCTTCGGATTTGGCTCCGTGTTTGCGTTTCATGCAAATTGAAGATAATTGCCACATAGTATTTACTAAATGTAAATAATAAGTATCTTTGAGTTATAAAAATGAACGCATGAACAGATTTTTACTCCTTCCCGTCTTTCTATTTCTTATTTTTAATCTGAAAGCACAAGATAAAATAATAAGCAACTCGAATGATACCATTCAGTGTAGAATCGTATCCATGGACGATGAGCGGATATTGTATGAAGTAAAAGGGGAAAACGGGTCTATAACCGGCAAATTCATTAACCTGTCGCAAGTAGCAACCTACATGCGCTCTTCACCAACGATTAAAAAACCGAATCAGCAACCGCAAAGACGAATTAGACCCAAAAACGTTCCTGAACATGCCTGGAATCTTCGGTTGAATTTCGGTAAATCGACCATACCATGGTACTGGGATTTTGCTCAAGAAGTTAATACCCTGCAGGATTATTACAATAAGTTAAAAACTGGATATCACATAAATGCAAGTGCTATTCGTATGATTACCAATAATGTAGGATTTGGTCTCGACTACTCGTTTATGAGTTCGAGCTTTAATGGTAACATACAGTCTCCATACGAGTCCTTCAGATATGCAACCACTTCAGAAAAATTCAACCAATATGTACACTTTTTGGGTCCATCTGTTCATTTTGAACAGCACATTGACGAAAAACGTAAGTTTACCATTGGTGAATCTGTATCAGCCGGAGCGCATTTCCTTCGTATGGAAGATCAGAACACATATCCCATTGTCAATGAATCCGGCTATACCGATTACAAAGTTAATACGCTACTTACTGCCTTAAGCATGGCTGCTAAAGTTGGAATAACAACAGAATACCGAATATCACAGAATGTATCCGTTGGTTTAGGCGGTGGTTTTACGTTTGGGTCATTTACAAAAGCGAATCTGGAGATAAGGGAACCGAACAATAGCATCTCACTAAAAAATCAGAAACTTTCCAAAGCACTTAAGATGTCTCATATAGATTATTCATTGGTTGTTCGCTATCTATTCTAACTTTTGCACCAACATCTCAAATTATGCAACATAGCATCAAAAACACCATCGTGTTTGCGTTTCTCTATCTGCTGACAGGTTGTAGCAACGCTTTTCTAGCCGAAGATCTTTACAGAAAGACCTTACCTGTCGGATTATCAACTATATCCATTTCTCCAGACTGGCAAAGCGCCTACTACAAGTTTAAATTGCCTTCGCTCAACAATGTAGAATATACGATCACATCAAAACCTTCCTGGCTCAACATTAGTCCAATGAGTGGTACTATTTCGGACAGCATCGCCGTTGTACAGTGTTCTGCCGATATAAATTCTGATTTTAGCCAAGCAGGCATCTACATGGATTTTATGACCGTCAAATCCGAAGGGAAAGATCATAAAGTACCCGTTGCCTATATTTCGGAAGGAAATCCCAATGTTGAGGTCGAAAGTTCGATCGAAATTACGTATTCCAATTTCAACTATAATTATTTGAGAATTCAAAATACGGGTTTAGGTGTATTAATGTGGAACATAGTGAGCATGCCGGATTGGTTGGCTATCGATTCATCGAGGTTGGAACCAACCGGCTTTATAATCATGCAAGAACATTCTTACGATCTACCACTTACACTTAAAAAGGGGGAAAACTTCTCAGGCAATTTGACAGGTAATATTGTCTTGGTTACCAATGACAAAGCACATCCGACAGTATCGATCAATGCAACAGCCGAATTGGGAGATCCTTCGCTTAACATTACAACCAATGTCATCATTTTAACAACTTCAGAACCGTCCAAGAGCTTAAGTTTCAGCAATTACGGCAGCGGTCTTCTTACTTGGAAATTTGAAAACATTCCCGATTGGCTTACTATTTCGCCATCGAGTGGCTTAAATAGTCCTTATTTTTCCTCTGGAGATGTAGTTTTCAGCTTCAATCGTGACAAACTTTCGCCTGGTCAAAATACATCTGTGATTCATCTTAAAACCAACGACAGTTCTCATTTGACGTATACAATTACGGTAACTGCCGTTGCACCGGGAAATAATGAGAATATACGTTCGATAAATGGAAACATCATTGATGTTGTTTTTAATAAAAACACGAACACCTTGTATTATGTAACGAGTCTGCCAAACAAGTTGGTTGCCTACGATGTTTCAACTCGAGCTGTTTTGCATGAAGTAGCATTAAGTAAAGCTCCTACTTGTTTTGCGATTTCCGAAGACTGGACAAAAGCAGCTGTCGGTCATAACGGATCATTCAGCAACATCAATTTATCAAGCTTTACTGTAGTATCGACCTACCAATCGGACTTTACAGTACGTGACATCGCATGGGCATCAAACGAATGGTATGGTTACACTCAATCCGGTGGTAGTTTCACAAGTCTACATTGGATTAATACGGCAACTGGTGCATTGTACGACGATGTCGACAACAGACTCGATGGGAGCTCCATCGTAAAAAAGGTACCGGGACAACCCTATTTGATTGCTACTCGAAATGGCACCTCTCCTAGCGGATTCTTTGCTTATGACATCGCAACAAAAAGTAAGAAAAGCTACTCGCATATGGATTTGACGAATTTCTGGATGTCAGAAGATGGTCAGTATGTTTTTTCTCAGAACAGCAACATTTACCGTACCACAAGTTCAACTGGTTCGACCGACAACTTCGATGCTGACATCAATTCTATTGGCAAAATCAATTTCGGTACTACCAATTATTATGGAATCAAGTTCCTATCACACAGCAATCATTATTTATGGCTTATTCAAGGGGATTCCTATCCAGCAACTTCATCAAATCTGGTATATCAGTTTGAAGACAATGACTACACCTTGGTAAAACAATTTGCATGCAATACACTTTACCAACCCGATGAACAAACAGCCGCTTTTACTCTACAAGCAAATTACGTTTTTGCCAATAATGAAGGAACAGAAGTTTCGGTTTTATGTAAAGGGACCAGCAACAATACTTGGATCATACAATTCATACCTGTAGAATAGAGGCCTTTTCGCGCTAAGTTGCAACCTTTGCTTTTCAGCAAGCTGATGAAATCCTGCCTCGAAATTTTTATCCTACTAGAAACCAATAATTCAGAATAAAAAACTTATTTTTGAAAATCCTAGATTACTATTAAAAAATCAATATCATGGAAAAAATCACTTTACTAATTGCATTGGTTTTACTTGGCTCACTGGCAACAGCGCAGGATTTAAAGGTTAAAAAAGACAAGGAAACCAAAAAGGTGGGATTTGTGGATGCAAGTGATGCATGGGTTATTCAACCGACTTACGATGATGCAGATGCGTTCAAGAATGGGATAGCGAAAGTCACGGTTGCAAAAAAAATAGGATTGATCGATATCAAGGGGACCGTAGTAGTAGCTCCAACATACGATCGGATCGAAGCTTTCAAAGATGGGGTTGCTATCGTTGCTCAGGACAAGAAAGAAGGTTTGATTACAGAAAAGGGCGAGGTGCTACTTGCGCCTCAGTACGACAACATTGCAGCTTTCAAGAATGGACTTGCTACGTCTTCCCTGCTCAAAAAAGAGGGGCTGATCACAAACAAGGGTGTCGTGCTCATACCTCCTCAATACGACAACATCGGAAGCTTCAAGAACGGAGTGACTGAAGTCAAACTAGGAAAATTGTATGGATTGATCGATTCGACAGGCAAGGAAATATTAAAACCTCAGTTTGACGGAATCAACAGTTTCTCAGGGAATTATGCTAAAGTCAACACACAATCCAATTATGGTTTGGTACGAATTGATGGTACTGTGACCATTCCGGCAATTTATAGTGAACTTGATTTATTGAGTTCAACCGTTTTGGTTCAAAAAACCAATTGGGGTATGTTGAAGATGGATGGCACCGTCATTTTTGATTTGGAATTTATTGATAAGCCGGTGTTCAACATCAAAGGAACTTCGGCCATCGTCAAAAAGTTGAAACCCAACACGGCCATTATATTGAAAGGTATCATTTCAAAAGAGGGACAAATCGTTCTTGACTTCAATTTTGAAAACATAGACCGTGAGGCAACAAATTGGGTGGTCAAAACGCAGGATGGCGTCTGGTATTTCATGAATGAGGAGTATAAAAAGATTTCCGAGGACTATCAGGATTTGACCGTCACGGGCAAACTTCATTTTGCTGATGCGATATGTGGGGCAAAACAAGGGGGAAAATGGGGCTTTATCAACAATGCCTTTCAAGCGGTAATTCCTTTTCAGTTTGATGAACTTCAAGCTGGAGCATTCAGCAATGGTTATTGCGGCGTTAAAGTGGGCGACCTCTGGGGTTTCATCAAAAAGGACGGCAGCTGGCTGCAACAGCCAAAATTCACCAGTTTAGAATCAGCCATGCAAAAGCAGAAAGGCATGTTGGTGGCCATGGTATCGATAGGTGACAAAAAGTATGTCTTTTTTGAGAACGGGAATTTGGTTGAATCAGTTCCAACCGCACCTGCTGGGGCAGCAAAGTAAAGACGGTTAAAAAAACACCTTCCTCAAAAAATAGGTTAATAACGCAATGGAAATCTTAAAACGGCGTTATTAAGGAATGAAAAAAGCGATCATAGTAGGTGCCACTTCCGGAATTGGAAAGGAACTGGCAAAATTGCTGGTAAAAAACGGTTATAAGGTCGGGGTCACCGGTCGCCGAAAAGCTTTATTGGTTGCTTTGAAACAGGAACAGCCGGAGACCATTTTTATCAAAACATTCGATGTCACCGATACGACTTTATCCATATTGGAGCTAACCGAATTGGTGGACGAGCTTGGTGGCTTGGACTTACTAATCATCAGTTCTGGAACCGGAGAGCTTAACGAAAACCTCGACTTCGAGGCAGAGAAACGCACCATCGATACAAACGTCGTTGGATTCACTGCCATCGCTGACTGGGCATTCAATTATTTCAAGTATCAGGGTTTCGGACATCTAGCCGCCATTAGCTCCATCGCCGGTATTCGCGGTACGAGGCAGGCCCCTTCGTATGGTTCAACCAAAGCCTACCAGATCAATTATTTACAGGCACTCCGACAGAATGCAGGTCATTTGAAACTCCCAATAACCGTTACCGACATACGGCCAGGCTTTGTAGACACCGATATGGCCAAGGGGGAGGGCTTGTTTTGGTTGGCTCCCTTGGAAAAAGCCGGCCGTCAAATTTTCAAAGCACTTTTGCAGAAAAAAAGAGTCATCTATGTTACCAAGCGATGGGCTTTGGTAGTGTGGATTCTACGAAGAATTCCCAATTTCATATACAATAAAATGTAAATAAACAATGGAAACAAACTCGATCTTGGAACAGCTGAATAATCCGGAAGAACTGGAAAAAATGTATCGTGAAGATAAAAAGGGGTTTGAAAAAGCATTTGATCAATTGCCCGATGAATTGGATGACAATCAGCTGTATCAATTCTGGCGATACAGACTTCAACAGGAAAAACCTGAACATAAAAAATCGGCGACATCACCAACAGACATCCTAGTATTGTTGATCGCATGTTTTGTAGCCTGTATATTAATCAAACTACCCTCCTTCTTCACACTGACACAGACCGAAACCGATTTCTATCAAAAAAACAGCGCGACAATCGTATTTTTTGGAATGTCTCTTTTTGCCGTTTTGAAAACTGGATTCTCAAAAAGAATACATTGGATTTGGTTTTTGTTGATTTTCCTTGTACCTACCGTATACATCAACCTGTTACCCAGCAGTATAAACAACGACACGATAACCCTGGTTTATATGCATCTGTACCTGCTGATGTGGTGTTTTTATGGCATCATTTACATTGGCATGGATTACAAACGCCATAAAAGAATGGATTTCATTCGATACAATGGAGACTTGGTGGTTTTAACCACAATCATCTTGATTGCTGGCGGTGTTTTTTCAGGGATTACCGTTGGCTTATTCAGTCTTATCGGTTGGAAAATTGAAGTATTCTACTTCAACTTCATTGCTGTTTGGGGACTTGTCTCCGCTCCCATCGTTGCCACCTACATCATCAAAAACCATGCATTGGTGACCAACAAGATTGCCCCGATCATAGCCAATATCTTCAGCCCACTTGTGCTTCTCATGCTGGTCGTATATCTGGTGAGCATCCCATTTTCTGGAAAAGATCCCTACAACGACAGAGAATTTCTGTTGGTTTTCAACATGTTGCTACTTGGCGTTATGGCTATCATCATCTTCTCTGTCTCTGAAACATCCAAAAGCCGAAAACAAGCCTTCAGTAAAGTCATTCTTTTTCTGATGGCATTGGCTGCAATGATCATCAATCTGGTGGCTTTGTCGGCCATTATCTATCGCTTAGGAGAATATGGATTTACACCGAACCGAACGGCTGTACTGGGTTCCAACATCGTATTGTTCGTGCACTTGGCTTGGATTACCGTCAAGTTGTACCAAGTTTCCTTTAAATCCAAAAATATCCATATAGTTGAAAACGCAGTTGCAGTGTATTTGCCGGTTTACGCCATTTGGACAGCATTCGTCGTCTTTACTTTCCCATTGATTTTTGGAGTTGACTAACGCCGATTCTCAAACTTTTTGGATAATTCCGGATACAACTTCATGTTTTCGGTAGTAGCGCCGTCCTTGTCAAAAAGGTTGCCCCAGCGCGGTGATGTCGCTTCCCAGATAAAAGTGCCAAAACCCTTTTTATCGGGCAGATTCAACACAATTTCATTGACTTCTTTCCTATAAACCTGATATTCCACCACCACGATTGGTTTGTCATAGCGAGCAATCATATCTGTTAGATTGTTCTTTAAATCATCCAATGTTCCATGATATTCAGGGTAATACGACTGGCCGAGCACATCAAATTTGACTCCATTCTTAATAATGCGATCCATAAACCAGACCGATTCCTTGTTTTGTCCGCCGAGTGCAATATGAACCATGATTTTTGTCTTCGAATCAACAGCTCGGACTGCCTCACCGGCCCGACGAAGTAAATTGGAAAGCGGTACCAAGGTGCTGTCTGCCTTACCTTCAGGCCAAACCATTCCATGATTGATTTCATTGCCTATTTGAACCATATCGGGCATGACACCTTCATTTTTAAACCGAATCAGCACCTCTTTGGTATAGGTGAATATCTTATCTTCCAATGCTTTACCTTTTAAACCATCCCAAGAAGAAGGTGCAAATTGTTTGCCGGGATCAGCCCAATTATCGCTGTAATGAAAATCGAGCAGAAATTTCATCCCAGCTGCCTTAACTCGTTTCGCCATAATAAGCGTATGCTCCAAATCGCAATAGCCCTCTTTGGAATAGCCCTTTTCTGCTTTTGGGTCAACAAAAAGGCGCAATCGAATCCAATTGAATCCATTTTCCGTCATAAGGGTCAAAACATCCTTTTTTACTCCATTTTCCGAATACTTAAGACCTTTGTCCTCATGCTGCTGAACCCAAGAGATATCTGCCCCCAAACAATAAGGTTCCGTTTTGGCTGAAAAAACAACCAATGCTGAACATAAAAATAAACTAACAAGAACGATTCTACCAAATGAAAGGTAATTCATGGCTCGAATTTTAAAGGATTTACCCCACTAAATTACAAATTCTATCCGTACAATCTTCCATTCGAAATAAAGATTGCAAAATTGCCTTTCGAATTTCAATAATTTTGTAGATTTGGACGCATATGCCTTCTCCACCTGATGTGGAAAGAGCCTAGACAATAACCTGTAGAAAACCAGAAACCCACCATGAGCAAAAAGCTTGCTAGCCTGAACTTTATTCTGGTTTTTTGTAGTTTATTCCCTCCAATCACGTTTTCACAGACCCTTTTGCAAAAGATGCTGGATGAAACCAATAATGGCGACACCCTCTACATCGAAAAAGGAAATTACCAATCCGACAACAGCATTACACTGACAGGAAAAAAAAACCTGACCCTTATTTTTGAGGAAGGTGCCACCGTTACTTGCTCGTCACAGTTTCAGGATATCTTCCTCATTCAGAATTGTATGGATATCCAGATTTACAACGGTGTGTTCAAACACCTCCTAACAGAAGAAGCAAGCAGTTTCGGTACTGGCTTTTACCTTTTACAATCCCAAAACATTCGCATTACAAATGCTGTCATCGAAAATAACGGAATTACAGGTGTTTTTGCACAATCCTTAACAAGCTTGGAGCTGACAAAATGTAGCATTCGCAACAACTCAGCCTCTGCCTTTCTATTTCAGGAACCCAACAAAAACATCGTACTGAAAGGAAACCAATACGAATACAATGGTGCTGATTCAATTAAGATTTACGAGTTCAAAAACAATTCGCCCGAAACCGACCCGTTTGAATCCATCGATGAAAGAGTCCTAAACGAACGTGAATCCAACCATCTGGATTCCATTCTGAGGCAACAAAAACTTCGGTTTTTTCAAATTAAGAATGCGCTTGAGGATCCTACCGTACCACGAACCTACTACAATTCACAAAATAAACAATCACTTGATCCTCATACCATTGAGACATTCGCTTTTCCCGCATGGCTGGAGTATTCTGAGAAATCTGGAAATCAAATCGTTTGGTTGAGCCTTCCTGACAACGTCTATCGGTATTTGTGTGATGCTTCTGGACTTGCTCGCTTTGACACGAGGGATGCCAACGAATTTTTCAAGTACGATGAACCTGCATTTACTAACATTTCTCCAAAAACCTTTCTAAAGAGCGTACGAAGCGATGTGATCCATCTGAACGAAGCCCTTCCGACCAATATTCACTGGAATTGCGATCCAGAGTTGGAACAGATGGTTCTAGAGTTAAAAAACAAAAGCCTCCAGCAAATAGCGGATGCTCAAGAAACAGTGATTTACAGGTTGTTGCAGGTATGGGAAAAATACCAAACGGCCAATCTCTTGTATGAAAAGTTCCACTTTGAACTGGTAGGGAATTGTCGATTCCAGCAGACCGAATACAATGCTGAAACAGAACTTTTGGATGTCCATCTTTCTCTGAACGATTGTTACTTGGCAACCATGCGCGTCCCAATGAAAGCATCTGTTGCAAAACAACTCTTTTTTAATCGTACTAATTTTACGGTTTACTTTACGATGCAGGTTCATCCAGGGTTCAAACAAATCAGCTTCCAAAGTGATATCAAAAACACAGTTTCGTGGACCCTTCCAAATCTGGAACCCATTTCAGATCCATCCATTGAATGTATGAATCAGTTGGGTTTGACATTTCGTTTTAAAGCACATGGATTGTTGGGAAAACTCTGGCCCGATGGCTATTCCAAAAGAAATTGGGACAAAGCTTGCCCAACACCGGCAAACAGAAGCTATCAGAATCTACTTTTAGGTGGTTTGGTTGCTCCACAAAGCAACGAAACGATATCTGTTGCAAAAAATAACCTCATCAATAAACCAAGTGATGTCATCAATCGAATTGTTCTAACCATGGAATTTTACAGTAAAAGCATGGGCGATTGCTATTTTGGGCTGTCAAACAACGCGAAAAAACTTATGGAAGGTCTTTTCCCTGCTGAACTCAAGGACAAACAATACCTGATTTTCACATTAGTAACCCAAGCCGATATAGAACTGGTCAAAAAGGCTTTGATTGCAAAAGGCATGCACTTTGCCGACAGTTATGACAAAGGACAAATCTTTTTTTGCTACACCAGGCAGTTGAAATAATCAATCACCCAACCGCTTGATAATGTTGTACGCTTTATACAAACCCAGCTGGCCAGCCATACGAAGGTCGGCCAAACCATGTTCTCGGTCGCCCAAATAGATTTGAGTGATGCCCCTATTGAACCATGCTTCAGCAAAATCCGGATTAATGTCCAACGCTTTCGAATAGTCAATAAGCGCATTGCGGTAATCGCGCTGCAGGCAACGAATATTGCCCCTGTTATAATAGGCAAAGATGAAATTTGGCTCCAACGCAACAACCTTGTCCAGATCACGAAGCACAAATTCAAAATCATTTCCGAACGCTTTTTCACCGAGCGAGAAACTACCGGACTTGGGCGAAACATCCTTTAGAATTGATTTTGTTGGATCTCTTCGTTGAAGCGCATTGTTTACCGACAAATCTTCTTCCACTTGCTTATTGGCATAGTCCACATTCATCTTTCGGTATCGAAGTATCGCCCGTTCAAAATAAGCCAGTACCATCTTACTATTCAGCTGAATCGCACGGTCCAAATCAGACATGGCGTTGTTGATGTCTTGCACCAACGAATAATCGAGACTCCGAGCAAAAAAGAGTGAAGCATCGTCTGGAGCAGTACTGATGCGCTGTGAGTAATCGTCACGAGATTTAAAGTGCACTTCGGCCTGCTCCGTTGTCAGAGCTTGCTCACTGTTGGAAATCAATAGATTGGTTAAACTTTTTGTATTTGTTGCTGAGCCTACAGGCAAATATTTGCTCAAATCAAGAATACGTCGAACTGGACCAGGCTTAATTTTTTCATAATAGGTCAGGCTAAACAAAGGTTCCAGTTCTATTTCGGCAGTCTTGTCCTGAACGCGACCGCGCATGGGGTTTTGATATTTATCCTTATCCGTATCCAAACTAACACCGGCTATCATTCGTTTGTACTTGTTAATATCAAACGTTTCCTCCGTAGAATCGGCAGCCTCCGTCGTTTTTTTCACTTTTTTAGCTGCTGCCCTATCGGTTTTAGCTTTCTCTTCAATATTCCAGGCAGCAAAATAATCTTTATCGGCACCTTTAGCATCCCCGATGCGTTTTTTCAAATCGGAACGCTGGTAATAGGCCGGAGTGAATTTTGGATACTTATTGATGATGGTTGTGAAATCAGCAATGGCATCCTTGTTGTTTCCCAAGTCTTTACGAACCAAACCACGGCTGTAAATAGCCTGATAATCTTCAGGATCCAGATACAAAACCTTGTCGAAATCTTCCAATGCACGATTCAGATCGCCCACAGTGGTTCTCATGATGGCCCTGTTCAGGTAACTGAGTTTGGAATTCGGATCCAGACTGATGCTTCGGTCAAAATCTTCCATTGTGCCGCGCAAATCGTTCATGTTGTAACGAGCCATGGCACGGTTCATGTAATAAGTCGGATCGTCCGATTTCAAACGAATGGCTTCGTTCAAATCTGCCAACGCATTGCTGTAACGGTCTTTCATCAACGAAACCCAACCGCGCGCACCCCAACCAGGCGCATAATATTTGTCAATGGAAATGGTCCGGCTGAAATCCTCAATGGCGGCCAGCGTATCACCTCGTTCCACATTCATCTGACCCTTAGCCATATAAGCATCCACATCCGTAGGATATCGACGTATCATTTCATTCAGACAGACTTCGGCCTCTCCAAAACGCTTGGCTGAAACCAATGCAAAACCTTTGTGGTATAGCAACGGCTTATTTTCTATATCGAATTCCAAACCCTTGTCACAATCGCTGATGGCTCCGTCGTTGTTGCCTAGTTTCATTCTGGCATAACTTCGACAAATATAGGCTTTGACCATGAATTCGTTGCGTTCCAGCGTTTTGGAGCAATCTTCTTCGGCACCTGCATAATCTTCCAGGTACAACTTGGCGACTGCTCTGAAAAAATAGGGTTCAGCCAAATAAGGTTTCGATTTGATGACCTGATTGAAATATTGGATGGAAAGCACGTAATCCTCGAAATACAGTGCATTCCGACCAATGTTCATCATGTGGTCGGTATTGATTTGTGCTTGAAGTGAAAGCAGCGATGTAAAAAATAGAACAAGTGTAAACAAAAGTCGTTTCACTCCACTATAAAAGCCCATAACCTTGATTTTTTTCCAATCAAAGATACAGGCTTTCCGTAAAGTATCAAGCAATTTCGGTGAATGGAGCCGATTTTAAAGACTTTTCACTTTATAAAATGGTTTGGACTTGCCCTTGAGTATGCCGGTCAGTTTGGATTTAATCAACTGGCGTCGAATGGCAGTAATCCTATCTGTAAAAACCTTGCCTTCCAAATGATCGTATTCATGTTGTATTACCCTGGCGGCAAATTCATTGAATGTTTCCAGATGCTCTACAAATCGTTCGTCACGGTAGCGGATCTTGATGTCCGTACTCCGAACAACATTCTCATGGATATCCGGCAAGCTCAAGCAACCCTCCTCATACGAACAGGTTTCTTCTGAAAACTCGATGATTTCAGGATTGATGAACGTCTTTCTGTAATCCCTGTACTGTTCGTCATCTTCACCCAACGCAGACAAGTCGATGACAAACAAACGGATGGACAAACCCACTTGTGGTGCGGCCAAACCAACTCCATCCGCCTTGGTCATGGTTTCGTACATATTGGCAATCAGATCCGACAATCCTGGATAATCTGCGGAAATATCAGTTGTTTCTTTTCTAAGTGCCTGTTGGCCATATAAGTAAATCGGAAGTTGCATAGTCTATCGTTTTGATTCCAAATAAGATTGCAGAATAATCACTGCACTGATCTCGTCAACCAGTGCTTTGTTCTGCCTGTCCTTTTTTTTAAGCCCTCCTTCCAACATAGCCTGATGGGCCAGCACGGAAGTAAAGCGTTCATCGTAATATTCAACCGGCATTTCCGGCCATTTCTTTTTTAACGACCGAACAAACGGCTCAATGTATTTCATCGATTCCGAGGGCTGGTTGTTCATTTGTTTGGGCAAACCAACCACGATGCGTTCAACCGGTTCCTTACCGAAATAGTCTTCCAGAAACTTCAACAATTCGTGACTTGGCACGGTTGCCAATCCGCCTGGAATCAATTGCAACGTATCTGTCACAGCCAATCCGCTGCGTTTTCTTCCATAGTCGATGGCAAGAATCCTGCTCATGTTACAATTGGGAGAAATGCATCATTCGGCTCAGATATTTTCCGATGATGTCAAACTCCAGATTAACCACAGACCCAGCTTGAATTTGATGGAAATTCGTATGCTCGTGCGTGTAAGGAATAATGGACACCTCAAAGCTGTTGTCACCGGCATTGCAAACAGTCAGGCTCACACCGTTGACAGTGACTGAACCCTTCTCTACCGTCATATAACCTTCCACTGCCTTCTTAGCGTTGAGTGGATATTCGAAGCGGTACCGCCAGCTTCCATCGGTCTCATCCACACTGGTGCAGGTAGCCGTCTGATCCACATGTCCCTGAACAATGTGTCCGTCCAACCTGCCATTCATCATCATGCTGCGTTCCAGATTCACCTTGTCGCCTACTTTCAACAAACCCAAGTTCGACTTGTCCAAGGTTTCTTGTATGGCAGTAACGATGTATTCATTCCCATCAAGCTTGACAACGGTCAGACAAACACCATTGTGCGCCACACTTTGGTCAATCTTTAACTCGTCTGTAAAACTGCATTTCATTTTAAGGTGAAGGTTTCCGCCTTCCCTTTCCAAACCGGTTACAACGGCAGCTTCTTCGACAATTCCTGAAAACATGGTTTTGTTTATTATATTCGTATGCAAATATCGCAAAAATCCGTCAAAGGAGGAATTCTTTCTGGTCGGAATTTTCTCTTTTGACGGATTGCTATGGGAGAGAAGTACACCCAAAGGCGTATTTCGTTGTTAGAATTTTACTTCAGGCGCTTTTTCTGAACCTGCTTCCGCTTTAAAATTCGCTTTCTTCTCAAAACCAGTCATGCTGGCAATGATGTTCGAAGGAAATCTACGAATCGAAACATTGTAGGTCCTGACAGCATCATTAAAGCGCTGACGTTCAACAGAAATTCGGTTTTCAGTTCCTTCCAGTTGAGCCTGAAGTTCTTTGAAGTTCTGATTGGCTTTTAAATCGGGATAGGCTTCCACACTCACCAATAGACGACCGATGGCAGAACCGACCTGAGATTGGGCAGCTTGGTATTCAGCTAATTTCTCCGGAGTGATGTTCGTAGGATCAACTGTAACCTGCGTTGCTTTGGCACGTGCTTCGACTACATCTATCAAGGTGGTATTTTCGTGGGTGGCATATCCTTTAACGGTTGCCACTAAATTTGGAATCAGGTCTGAACGACGTTGATACTGACTTTCCACATTGGCCCAAGCTTGAGATACGATTTCATCAGACGAAACCATATTGTTGTAACGACCGTTGCCCCATAAGAAAATGATTACGAAAAGGCCTGCAATGGACAGACCGATGATGGTACCTTTTTTCATTGATTACAAATTTATTTTTAACTATATATACAAACAACTCAAAATCCATGCCAAATTCTTTTTATAGGTAGAAACCGACGATTTGGCCGATTTGATGATTACCAGCCGCCGGTAGCACCGCCACCGCCACTTGAACCACCGCCAAAACCGCCGCCTCCTCCGCCAAAACCACCGCCACCGCCTCCGCGAGATGAAGGAAGAATGATGATCATCGGAATGACGTAGTATTTAAGGGCTTCATAGCCACAATGAGCACAGTTGTACACATGGACACCCTGACCAGCTGAAATGGGCGTAGGTGCAGATACAATGCGATCCGAAGTCTGCCCGTAGGTCTTGAAACGACACTTTGGACAAGGTTGATATCTTGTGAATGCCTTGGTATATGACAAAAATGATCGATGGCCACAATCCATGCAAACCCAGGCATCGTAATCTACTGAGCCAACCATTTCTTCACTTTGTTGACCAGCATTCAGATAGGCATCTTCCTGTTTCTCAGACATAAGAACCAACGGCTTGTTGCATTTTGGACATGCTCTAGGTTTCTTGCGAAAACTACTGGCTTTCTTTTTGTAAAACAACAGGAATGCAACCATGGTCAATGGAAACAAAAAAGCCAGTATCTGATAACTTGTGACTGATGTATTCAGCACTTTATAAGCCTCATAAGGTTCCATGCCAGCGACTGATTTCACTTTCTTTGAAAAGCTGCTGATGCTGAAGAAGAGAACAACCAAAGTCAGAATCAAATAACCGATCAATAGATTTAATAGCATCGCCTTCTTTTGTTCCCACTGTGCTTTCTGCTGAATCGCTGGATCGGCGTAGATTTCGGCAGCTGCCGCAGGATCGGACAAGACTTTCAATACAGCCTGGACACCTGCCAGCATGCCAGGTCCGATCTGACCATCTCTCATGAGCGGCACCATGTCATTATCGATGATGCGGATACAAATGGCATCCGGCAAAACCCCTTCGAGACCATATCCCGTTTCCATGGTGACCTTCTTCTGATCCAAAACCAACAGGATCAGTAAACCGTTGTCCTTACCTTTTTTTCCGATTCCCCAATTATTGAAAAGCTCTGTTGCAAAAGACTTCAGATCGACATCACCAGTCGATTGCAAGGCAACTACAAAAACCTCTGCAGACAATTGTTGCTGAGCATTATACAACAGGCGATCGATTTCCACCTGACTGGTGGGATCAATCAAATCGTCAGGATCGGACGTACAAACCCTGGCATCGCTCAAACGTGTATTTGGAACGGTACTGACCGTCCAAGCCTCGGCCTTCAAAGCATTCAAGCCGATTGCAAAAAAAGCGACCAGTAAAAACAGTATTTTAAAATCTCTTCTCATAATTCACCAAATTCTAAGTGACATCAAAGTTGATGATATTTTTTGAAATTCCTATTGATTATTCGGAAATAACACCCGAACCGAACACTTCGTCCAAGTGATACCAAGCAGCGAACTGACCTGGCGTAATGCTTTGTTGGGGCTTTTCAAACTCGATGAACAAGCCCTCTTCCAATTGATGCAACCGTGCATTTTGCAATGGTTGCCTGTAACGAATCCTGACTTTATAATCTGCAGATTCTCCGATTTTAAGCGCTTTGTCGGTTCGAATCAAATGAACATCTTCTGATTTGATTTTCAATGTCTTGCGATACAATCCAGGATGGTCAACGCCTTCTCCGACAAAAATCAGGTTCTCGTTTACATCCGTAGCCAATACAAACAGCGGATTCTCAAAACCACCGATACCCAGTCCTTTACGTTGTCCGACCGTGTAGAAATGAGCGCCCTGATGGGTACCGACCACTCGACCGTCTTTTTTACGGTAAAAAAAGGGTTTGGCTTGCTTGCGAAGCTTTTCTGTTGGATCTTCCGGTATCATGCGGGAATAAGCTTTCAGATCTGCTGGAATTTCAACAACCTCTCCTTTTTTCTTTTCCAACTTTTGCTGAAGGAAAACCGGCAAATCGACCTTTCCGACAAAGCAAATGCCCTGAGAATCCTTTTTAAATGCAGTTGCCAGACCAAGTTCCTCTGCAATGCGACGAACTTCCGGTTTTTCGATGTCTCCCACCGGAAATAGTGCCTTGGAAAGTTGCTCTTGGGAAAGTTGACACAGAAAATAAGACTGATCCTTGTTGGGATCGGTACCGGCAAGCAATCTATAAATGGGTTTACCCTCTGCATCTACAGTAACTTCCTTGCGGCAATAATGACCGGTTGCCACTTTGTCAGCACCATATAGCGAAGCCGCTTCCAAAAAAGCATCAAATTTGATTTCTCGGTTGCACAGCACATCCGGATTGGGAGTTCTTCCTTTTTCGTATTCAGAAAACATATAATCAACGACCCGCTCGCGGTATCGTTCGCTCAAATCAACGGAATGGAACTCGATGTCCAACTTTCTGGCTACCAGCTCTGCAATGAGCAAGTCGTCTTCGTAGGGGCATTCACCCGAAATCGTACCAACTGTTTCTTTCCAGTTAATCATGTACAAACCAACCACTTCATAACCTTGCTTTTTTAGCAGGTATGCAGCTACGCTGGAATCTACACCTCCGGATAATCCAAGTACAATACGTTCCAATTGACTACTAATTTAAATTGTGGACAAAGGTATAAAAAAAGACTCTTTCCTAATCCTCGCGGGTTTGGAAAGAGTCCGTTTGAAACAAAGTTAGTCTAGTTTAATCTGTTCAAAAACGACTTGATTTCAAAAATCAAAATGTCCCCCTCTTTTAATTGTATAATTTCAAAACTCCTATATCAACAAATATAACAAAATTGACAGGCGAATTCAAACTCATTACGTTAAAGAAGGTTACAAAACAGGCAATTAATATAACTAAGTGTATCTATCAGATTTTTAACAAATTAAAAATGATGCATTTTGATACGATAGGTTCCGTTACTTAATATACTGTCAAGAAAACCGCAAATCCATTGGCTTGAATACAATAATTAACAAATTGCAGCTCGAAAATCAATCTCTTTCTATTTCAAACGGAAAAATAATTGTACCGGAGTTCCCGTAAAGTGCCATTCCGATCTCAATTTATTTTCAAGGAATCGCTTATACGGATCCTTGAGGTATTGAGGCAAGTTGCAAAAGAAGATGAATGTCGGGGTATCGGGACCTTTCAATTGAGTTACATACTTGATCTTTACGTATTTGCCCTTGATTGCAGGTGGTGGATAATTCTCAATGAGGGGCAAGAAAAAGTCGTTCAATTTGGCTGTTGGAACATGATACTTGCGTGTTTCATAAACCTCTTTTGCCGTTTCCAGCACTTTAAAAATACGTTGTTTGGTTGTTGCAGAAGTGAATAGGATGGGGAAATCTACAAATGGTGCAAAGTGGTCGCGAATGGCACGCTCAAATTCTTTGATGTCGCTGTTTTCTTTCTTTTCAATCAAATCCCATTTGTTAACGCAGACCACCAAACCTTTGCGGTTCTTTTGAATCAACGAAAAGATGTTCATGTCCTGACTTTCGATACCACGGGTAGCGTCAATCATCAAAATACAGATGTCTGCATTTTCAATGGCACGAATGGAACGAATGACGGAATAATATTCAAGATCCTCATTCACTTTGCCTTTCTTACGGATACCAGCTGTATCGACCAAGTAAAAGTCGAATCCGAATTTGGAATATCGAGTATAGATGGAGTCTCTGGTCGTACCTGCAATTTCCGTAACGATGGTTCGCTCTTCGCCGACAAAGGCATTAATGATGGAAGATTTACCTGCATTCGGACGCCCTACCACAGCAAAACGAGGCAAAGCTTCCAATCCTTCTTCCTTATCTGCATCTGGTTTGAACATATCTACCAGATTATCCATAAAGTCACCGGTTCCCGATCCGTTGATGGCTGATAAAACAATTGGATCACCCAAGCCAAGTGCATAAAACTCGGAGGAATTGTATCCAAGTTCGTTCGTATCGGCTTTATTTGCAATCAGTAAAACTGGTTTGTTCTTGACATTGCGCAACAGCTTACCAACAGCTACGTCCAAATCCGTAAGACCATTCATCACATCGACCACAAAAAGGATGATGTCCGATTCATCAATGGCCATATTGACCTGTTTCTTGATTTCAGTCTCAAATACATCGCCGGATTTATCAACCCAACCTCCTGTATCGATTACTGAAAATTCCCTGCCGTTCCATTCGGACAATCCGTATTGACGGTCACGGGTTGTACCGGACTCTTCATTGACAATGGCTTGTTTGGATTTTGTCAAACGGTTGAAAAGGGTCGATTTGCCGACATTCGGACGACCTACAATAGCTACGATATTACTCATCTTTTTAAATTAATCCAATTGATAACCAAAGGCTTTCAGTTTAGTATCCCGATTTCTCCAGTCTTTTTCCACTTTTACGAACATTTCCATGTACACTTTCTTTCCCAGAAAGGACTCGATGTCTTTGCGGGCTTCGGTAGCGACCTTTTTCAAAGCTTGACCGCCATGTCCAATGACGATACCTTTCTGTGTGTCACGCTCCACATAAATGACAGCATTGATACGGACCAGATTCGGGGTATCCTCATACTTTTCAACAACCACTTCAGTGGAATAGGGTATTTCTTTTTGATAGAAACGCAATATCTTTTCCCTGATAATCTCAGTTATGAAAAAACGAGCAGGCTTATCGGTCAACGCATCCTTATCGAAATATGGAGGTGATTCAGGAAGCATCTCAGAAATCCGACGGAGCAAATAGTCTACATTGAACTTCCGAAGGGCAGAAAGCGGAATAATCTCTGCATTCGGCAATAGCTGACCCAATTCGATAACCTGTTGTTCCAATTTAGCCTGATCACTCAGGTCTATTTTGTTGATAATCACCAATACAGGAATGGTTACTTGCTGAACTTTCTGGAGAAAACTTTCGTTCTTGTCCATTTTCTCCACCGTATCGGTTACGTACAGTAAAATGTCCGCATCCAGCAGCGCTGAATTGGAGAAGTTAAGCATGGACTCCTGAAGCTTGTAATTTGGAGCAAGTACACCAGGGGTATCGGAATAGACAATTTGAAAATCTTCTCCATTGACAATTCCCATGATCCGATGTCTGGTCGTCTGAGCTTTGGCGGTGATGATGGAGATACGTTCACCCACCAGCGTATTCATCAGTGTTGACTTTCCGACGTTGGGATTTCCGACAATATTTACAAATCCTGCTTTATGCATTTTTTTCGCTTAACTTCGTAATTAGTATGTTCATGAGGAAGCATACTTATTCACTTCCGTATCAAACAAGATGCAAAGATACGAAATTCAGAGGGTTAAAGCAAGGAAGTGGGCAAGCCTTATTTGGGATCGTAACCCCATTTCAGGTAAACGCTACCCCATGAGAAGCCAGCGCCAAACGCTGAAAGGATAAGCACGTCACCTTTTCGGAGCTTGCTTTCCCATTCCCAAAGACAAATGGGTATTGTTGCAGAGGATGTATTGCCGTATTTCTGGATATTGACCATAACGTTTTCCATCGGAACCTTCATGTAACGAACGATTGCATCAATAATGCGCATATTGGCCTGATGTGGAACAACCCAAGTTACGTCTTCAGGTTTTAAGTTGTTACGCCTCTGAATTTCTTCACTGACTTCAACAAGCCTAGTAACTGCAGTCTTGAATACAACCTGACCTTCTTGATAGATAAAGTGCTCTTCGTTGTCAATGCTTTCGTGACAAGCAGGCTTAGCAGAGCCCCCTGCTTTAATAAGCAAATTGGACAAACCTGAGCCATCCGTATGATGAACACTGTCGATGACGCCATAATCTTCCGTAGTCGGCTCCAGCAATACTGCAGCAGCACCGTCTCCAAAAAGAGCGCATGTAGTACGGTCGTTGTAATTGGTAACCGTAGTCATGGTTTCAGTTGCAACTACTATCACTTTTTTATAGCGTCCTGCTTCGATGAGTGCAGCCCCTTGTGTCAAGGCAAAAATGAAGCCGCTGCAGGCAGCGCCCAAATCCCAACCATACGCATTCTTCATGCCACAATTTTCGACAATCATTGTTGCGGCGGCCGGAAGAATGTAATCCGGGGTATTGGTTGAACAAATGACCAAATCTATCTCTAAAGGATCTACCCCAGTCTTATCCAGAATTTCCTGAACGGCCTTGGTTCCCATATAAGATGCTCCTACTCCGGGGATATCGAGTTTGCGACGTTCCTTGATTCCAGTCCGAGTGGTTATCCATTCATCGGATGTATCGACTAATTTGGTGATATCTTCGTTTGTAATAATCTTATCAGGTACGTAACCGCCTACACCGGTAATCACCGCATTAAAATTTCTCATTTTCATATATTTTGTGCAAAAATAAGGAAAAAGGCTGATAGTACAGCCAAAAACAGGTCAAAATTGCTGAATTTGCGAGCAAAAAAAGGCTCCGAACAAGATTCGAAGCCTTTTAAATTTCTTTAGATACGAGTATCCACTAACTTTATACGGCAGCAGCCTGTTCGATGGCAATTTTGCCTCTGTAATAACCACATTCACCACATACGGTATGATAAATGTAATGAGCACCACAATTCGGGCAAACAGCAAGTGTGGGGGCCTCTGCCTTGTAGTGGGTTCTTCTCTTGGCCGTTCTGGTCTTCGAATGTTTGTGTTTAGGATGTGCCATTTTCTTTTTTACAATTAATTGTTATCGATTATTTTCTTAAGTTCGTCCCATCTAGGATCTGTCGGCTGCGTATCGGATTCCTCAAAATCGATTACAGGTTCAGTATCCTCGATATCCAAGTCCAAATCCATATCATCGTCTTCATCGTCCGGATTCTTGGCCAAATGCTTTTTCAATTTGCCGGACATCATTCGATTACATTTTCCCGGTGCGTGAATGTGCTTGATCGGAATACTCAAAGCAACAAACTCATACAGGAACCATGCGATATTGATCTCTCCTTCCACCTCAGGTATGATGATGATGTCATCTCCTTCCTCGGCATAGGCAGTTCCAAATTTCACGATCAGTTTTCCGGTGTGGGCAATTGGCAGCTCCATATCATCGAGACATCGATCGCACGGTACCTTGACCACTCCTTCCAAAGTGAACGTAATTTCATAATTGCTGCCATTGTTACGAACCAACACTTTGGCCCGAACGTTGCCTTTTTGGACTTCCTGACTGTCGATATTCTTAAAATACGCTGTATCCAAGATGTAATCATAAGTATGATCGCCCAAGGAAAGGGATTTCAAGTGAATTTTATAGCCGTCGAATTTGCCCAAGGTGCTTGTTTTTTAAAACCCCGCAAAGATAAAGAAATTTATCCTTATTATCAGCATCAAAAGCATAAAAATAATACGTTTTTTGCTTCAAATCAGGACAATACTAGAACAAAAGAAGCCCGAACACATTACTGTATTCGGGCTTCAAAAAACGGCGACTACCTACTCTCCCACTTGCGCAGTACCATCGGCGTGGGCGGGCTTAACTTCTCTGTTCGGAATGGGAAGAGGTGGGACCCCGACGCTATAGTCACCTGAAATAAGGTTGACATGTCGTGCAAATTATCAAGAAGCCTGAAGGCAAATCTTTTCGTCAAGAATGTTTTTCGGACCTGTTTGCGGGGCCGTATCAGGGATACGTGGCCCCGGTCATGAACAAAGTCACGGGCAATTAGTACTGCTCGGCTTTGATGTTGCCATCTTTACACCTGCAGCCTATCAACGTCGTAGTCTACAACGACCCTTAAGGGAGATCTCATCTTGAGGCCGGCTTCGCGCTTAGATGCTTTCAGCGCTTATCCGATCCCGACTTAGATACCCGGCAATGCACCTGGCGGCACAACCGGTAAACCAGAGGTCAGTCCAACACGGTCCTCTCGTACTAGTGTCAGAGCCCCTCAAATCTCCTACGCCCACAACAGATAGGGACCGAACTGTCTCACGACGTTCTGAACCCAGCTCGCGTGCCACTTTAATGGGCGAACAGCCCAACCCTTGGGACCTTCTCCAGCCCCAGGATGTGACGAGCCGACATCGAGGTGCCAAACCATTCCGTCGATATGAGCTCTTGGGAATGATCAGCCTGTTATCCCCGGAGTACCTTTTATCCTTTGAGCGATGGCCCTTCCATGCGGAACCACCGGATCACTATGCTCTAGTTTCCTACCTGATCGACTTGTCGGTCTCTCAGTCAAGCGCGCTTATGCCATTACACTCTACGAACGGTTACCAATCGTCCTGAGCGCACCTTTAGGAGCCTCCGTTACTCTTTTGGAGGCGACCACCCCAGTCAAACTACCCACCAAACAGTGTCCTCCCGCAAGGGGAGTTAGAACTCAAACAACAGAAGGGCCGTATTTCAACGTCGGCTCCACGAATACTAGCGTACCCGCCTCACAGCCTCCGGCCTATCCTACACATCTGTTGCCCAAACTCAATGTTAAGCTGCAGTAAAGGTTCACGGGGTCTTTCCGTCCCGTTGCGGGTAATCGGCATCTTCACCGATACTACAATTTCACCGAGCTCACGGTTGAGACAGTGAGAAGATCGTTACACCATTCGTGCAGGTCGGAACTTACCCGACAAGGAATTTCGCTACCTTAGGACCGTTATAGTTACGGCCGCCGTTTACCGGGGCTTCAATTCAATGCTTCGCCTTGCGGTTGACATCTCCTCTTAACCTTCCGGCACCGGGCAGGTGTCAGGCCATATACCTCATCTTTCGATTTCGCATAGCCCTGTGTTTTTGTTAAACAGTCGCCTTCTCCATTTCTCTGCGGCCAGCCTCACGACTGGCGCCCCTTCTCCCGAAGTTACGGGGCTATTTTGCCTAGTTCCTTAACCGTGATTCACTCGAGCGCCTTAGTATGCTCTACCCGACTACGTGTGTCCGTTTGCGGTACGGGTGCCTGCATGATATGCTTAGCGGATTTTCTTGGGAGCATGATTACACGCACTATCCGATCACCACAAGGGCTCTCGGTACTATCAGGTTCGACTCTCGCGGCGGATTTGCCTACCACGATCAACATCTACACCCTTCAACGAACTATTCCGTCAGTCCGCGGCGCTTTCACTTCTCCGTCTCCACATCGCTCATGCAGCCAGTACGGAAATATTAATCCGTTCGTCCATCGGTCTTGCCGCTCGGCTTAACCTTAGGTCCCGACTGACCCTGATCCGATTAGCGTTGATCAGGAATCCTGAGTCTTTCGGCGTGGGGGTTTCCCGCCCCCATTATCGTTACTTATTCCTACATTTGCTTTTCCGGACGCTCCAGCATGGGTTATCCCACACCTTCGCAGCGGACCGGAATGCTCCCCTACCATAAATCCATAGCTTCGGTATACAGTTTATGCCCGATTATTATCCACGCCAAACTCCTCGACTAGTGAGCTGTTACGCACTCTTTAAATGAATGGCTGCTTCCAAGCCAACATCCTAGCTGTCTGTGCAATCTGACTTCGTTCATTCAACTTAACTGTAATTTGGGGACCTTAGCTGATGGTCTGGGTTCTTTCCCTCTCGGACGCGGACCTTAGCACCCGCGCCCTCACTCCCGGGCTAAACATGTGCGCATTCGGAGTTTGTCAGGACTCGATAGGCGGCGAAGCCCTCTCATCCAATCAGTCGCTCTACCTCACACATGTAATCACCCGAGGCTGCACCTAAATGCATTTCGGGGAGTACGAGCTATCTCCAAGTTTGATTAGCCTTTCACCCCTACCCACAGTTCATCCGAAAACTTTTCAACGTTTACCGGTTCGGTCCTCCAGTTGGTGTTACCCAACCTTCAACCTGACCATGGGTAGATCACTTGGTTTCGCGTCTGCCACCACCGACTAAGCGCCCTATTCAGACTCGCTTTCGCTTCGGCTCCGGAACTCTAGTTCCTTAACCTTGCCGGGGACGGCAACTCGTAGGATCATTATGCAAAAGGCACGCCGTCACCCCACGAAGGGGCTCCGACCGCTTGTAAGCGCATGGTTTCAGGGTCTATTTCACTCCCCTGTTCGGGGTTCTTTTCACCTTTCCTTCACAGTACTGGTTCGCTATCGGTCTCTCAGGAGTATTTAGCCTTACGGGATGGTCCCCGCAGTTTCACACAGGATTTCTCGTGTCCCGCGCTACTCAGGATACCACTAGGAGTGTGCGTCGGTACGTGTACGGGGCTATCACCCATATTGCCGGACTTTCCAGACCGTTCCACTTAAACACACACTGCCACAACGTGGTCCTACAACCCCAGCCTTGCCGAAACAACGCTGGTTTGGGCTCTTCCCCGTTCGCTCGCCACTACTAGGGGAATCATTAGTTTATTTTCTTCTCCTGGGGGTAATGAGATGTTTCAGTTCCCCCCGTTCGCCTACCTTACGGTATACATGAGCTTCACTCATGTGGGTTGCCCCATTCGGAAATCCTCGGATCAATGGCCATTTGCGCCTACCCGAAGCTTATCGCAGCTTATCACGTCCTTCATCGCCTCTGAGAGCCAAGGCATCCGCCATGCGCCCTTGCTTACTTTCTTCATGACTCGTTTTATAGGAGCCGTATCTCTCATACGGATCTTCCCGCCAACAAAGCCAATCCTTTTCTTTTCAAAAAAAAATTACTTTTGCTTCTTAATAATTAATCACACAACATGTCAAAGATCGTACCGGCTTGGTTTTCCCTACTTGGTCGGCCTGGCCCTCGCGGGTGGTGGTCGGCTTTTTGGGGCTTGTTAAATAGTAGCCGGATGGTGGAGAATAACGGATTCGAACCGTTGACCCTCTGCGTGCAAGGCAGATGCTCTAGCCAGCTGAGCTAATCCCCCCTTTCAAATTCAAAAGACCCATTCTTTCAAAGCGTAGTCCCAGGCAGAGTTGAACTGCCGACCTCCACATTATCAGTGTGGCGCTCTAACCAACTGAGCTATAGGACTGTGCTCGCAACAACTTGCCGAGAACATAGGCTCTTCGATGGATCCCTTCATTCAAGGGCTTCGAGGCTCAGTTCCTTTCGGTCTCCCGATGCAGTCTTTCCATTAGGCCTCACGCATTTGATTGCGCCACGCTTTATGGATATCAGCACCGTGCTTATATCATAAAATAAAGAATAGTAGTACAGGGTAAAATCAAACCGGTCGGATAATTGTCCAAGGCTCCAGAAAGGAGGTGTTCCAGCCGCACCTTCCGGTACGGCTACCTTGTTACGACTTAGCCCCAGTCATCGGTTTTGCCCTAGGACGCTCCTTGCGGCTACGTACTTTAGGCACCCCCAACTCCCATGGCTTGACGGGCGGTGTGTACAAGGCCCGGGAACGTATTCACCGCGCCATGGCTGATGCGCGATTACTAGCGAATCCAGCTTCACGAAGTCGGGTTGCAGACTTCGATCCGAACTGAGAGGGGGTTTAGGGATTGGCTCCTGGTCACCCAGTGGCAGCCTGCTGTCCCCCCCATTGTAACACGTGTGTCGCCCCGGACGTAAGGGCCGTGCTGATTTGACGTCATCCCCACCTTCCTCACAGCTTACGCTGGCAGTCTCATTAGAGTCCTCAGCATGACCTGTTAGTAACTAATGATGAGGGTTGCGCTCGTTATGGCACTTAAGCCGACACCTCACGGCACGAGCTGACGACAACCATGCAGCACCTTCACATTTGCCATTGCTGGCTGACATGTTTCCACGCCATTCAAATGCAATTCAAGCCCGGGTAAGGTTCCTCGCGTATCATCGAATTAAACCACATGTTCCTCCGCTTGTGCGGGCCCCCGTCAATTCCTTTGAGTTTCACCGTTGCCGGCGTACTCCCCAGGTGGAATACTTAACGTTTTCACTGTACCACTTGCTGTGTATCGCAAACAGTTAGTATTCATCGTTTACTGTGCGGACTACCAGGGTATCTAATCCTGTTTGATCCCCGCACCTTCGTGCCTCAGCGTCAGTTGTAGCCTAGTGAGCTGCCTACGCAATTGGAGTTCTTCGTAATATCTAAGCATTTCACCGCTACACTACGAATTCCGCCCACCTCATCTACACTCAAGACCAATAGTTTCAACGGCAATTCCCCGGTTGAGCCGGGAGATTTCACCGCTGACTTAAAGGCCCGCCTACGCACCCTTTAAACCCAATAAATCCGGATAACGCTTGGATCCTCCGTATTACCGCGGCTGCTGGCACGGAGTTAGCCGATCCTTATTCTTCAGGTACATACAAAACGGGACACGTCCCGCACTTTATTCCCTGACAAAAGAAGTTTACAATACATAATACCTTCATCCTTCACGCGATTTGGCTGGTTCAGGCTCTCGCCCATTGACCAATATTCCTCACTGCTGCCTCCCGTAGGAGTCTGGTCCGTGTCTCAGTACCAGTGTGGGGGACCTTCCTCTCAGAACCCCTATCCATCGCAGGCTTGGTAGGCCGTTACCCTACCAACTACCTAATGGAACGCATGCCCATCCATAACCGATAAATCTTTAAATGCGAAACCATGCAGTCTCGCATTGTTATGCGGTATTAGTCCGCCTTTCGACGGGTTATCCCCCAGTTATGGGCAGGTCGCATACGTGTTACTCACCCGTGCGCCGGTCGCCACCATCGTGTTGCCACTCATGTGCTGCCCCTCGACTTGCATGTGTTAAGCCTATCGCTAGCGTTCATCCTGAGCCAGGATCAAACTCTTCGTTGTATAGTTTGTTATAAATCTCTGACCTTCGGACAATATCCTTCAAATTAAATAAATCTAATTGACGGTTTGATTCTACCCTGTAAAATCTTGTTTCTTGTACTACTATTCAATATCTTCAAAGAACGCTTTGTCTTCTGCCTCCCGCACTGCACCGCTTCGCTGCGGTTTCGTTCTCTTGGAAAGCGGGTGCAAAAGTAGAATCTTTTACCTTACAAAACAAATTAAACGACAAGAAAAATCATTCTTTTTTTTGAGCAAGGGCGCAAAGGCCTTGACCTGCGGGGGTTATGAGGTGAAAAAAAACCACCTTATGGAGTGGAAATAAATTGTATAATCCAATGCATTCAAGAAAAAGCAGTATTTTCACAGCTTAAAACAAAAAATCAAACTTCCCATCAAACGAAGTAAAAAAATGAAGAAAATGCTGATGTTCGTGGCTGCAGTGACTTTGCTGACAGCTTGCGGAACTAAAAAAACCAATGAAAACATGAGTTCCATTCAGGAAAAAACCATCCAAGCGACGATTGACTCCATTCTCGCCAAGGCACCCGATTCTGACACCGCACTTTTGAACAAAGGTGTTCGGAACGCAGCTGGCTTTTGGAAAATGGAGGACGGAAAGGCGGAGGAATTCCAATCGTACTGCATCGGCCACTTTATGGCAACTGCTGAAACCAAAGCCAAACTGTTTGAAACCATCCAGAAAAATCTGGAAACCATCAACGGACATTACAATCTGATTAGTCTGAATCTGAAAAAACCGGTTCAGGAGGTAGGTGAAGACTACACCCCCATCGACGAGGATTTTGGGGCGATGGATCCATACGCTCATTTTGCCGACGATATGTATAAGTCGAAAATTGCCTTCTCGGTACTGCTGAACTTCCCATTCTTCAGCCTTCAAGAAAAAAAGGAACTGGGTAAGGACTGGGATCGAAAGGAATGGGCCTATGTCCGATTGGGTGATTTGTTTACTTCCAGAATTCCGGCTGAACTGAATCAGCAACTTTCAACGGCTCTGGCAGAAACTGAAAATTACATTTCCAACTATAATATATGGATGAACACGCTTCGGACCGAAGACAATAGACAACTGTTCAAAGACAGCATCGCTCTGATTTCCCATTGGGGACTCCGAGACGAATTGAAGGCCGACTATGCTGATAAAAAAGATGGTTTGGAAAAGCAGCAGCTTATCTATCAAGTGATGAAACGCATCATTGATCAAAGCATCCCGGAATCGGTCCTGAACAATTCAAAAGCTGCCTGGAAGCCCATTTCAAATAAAGTGGATGGAGTGGAAGCTAAGGCTGAACCCGATATGCGCTACAAACATCTGTTTGACAATTATCAGGCAATGAAAGCGTTGGATCCTTATTGCAAAAGCTACCCGACGGCCTTGGCTCGCGCTTTCGACCGAGATATGGAAGTTTCAGCCGACAACATCGAATCGATCTTTACCAGCCTGGTTAGTTCCCCGGAAGTGGCCGAAGTGGCCAAAGTGATCAAAAAGAGGTTGGGCCGTGACTTGCAACCATTTGATATTTGGTACGATGGCTTTAAGAGCAGAAGCAGCATTCCAGAACAAGAAATGACAGACAAGACCCGCAAATTGTACCCCACAACGCTCGCATTTGAAAAAGGAATGCCTCAAATTCTCACCAAACTGGGATTCGAACCAAAGGATGCGAACGAGATCAGCGCTTTGGTTACAGTGGACAATTCACGGGGTTCTGGTCATGCATGGGGTTCACAGATGCGTGGTGACAAGGCGCATTTGCGCACACGCCTTCAGCCGGGCGGAATGGAATACAAAGGATACAACATCGCATTGCATGAATTCGGCCATAATGTGGAGCAGACCATTACGATGAACCGAGTGGACAATTACATCATGAATGGTATTCCCAGTACGGCATTTACAGAAGCATTGGCTTTTGTATTCCAGAAGCGTGACCTGGAAGTGTTGGGTTACAAGAATTCGGACCCGAACAAACAAGCCCTTCAAACGCTGGATATATTCTGGGGTTGTTATGAAATCATGGGTGTCTCCTTGGTGGAAATCAGAACCTGGAAATGGTTGTACAAAAACCCGAAAGCAACTGTGGAAACCATGAAGGAAAATATCCTCAAGAATGCCAAAGATGTTTGGAATCAGTATTATGCAGCCTATTTAGGTGAAAAGGACTCGCCCATTCTGGCCATTTATTCGCACATGATTGAGTACCCACTTTATTTGAGCAACTATCCGTACGGTCATATCGTGGAATTCCAACTTGAAAAACATTTTGGAAACACGCAACCCGGTAAGGAAATTCAACGGATGTACCCGATTGGTCGGGTTTGTCCAGATTTTTGGATGATGAATGCCGTTGGTGAACCGGTTTCAGTAAATCCAATGCTCGAAGCCACCAAGGCTGCTGTTCAAGCAGTCAACTAAGTAGTAAATAACATATTAAGGAGGCGGAATCAAAAGATGATTCCGCCTCCTTTTTGATTGCAATGAAAGAAGTTAAATGACCCTTTATTTTTGGTAAAAAGTCTGAGCTTCAGGAATAAGCTTCTGCAGGTTGGAAATGCGATTCGCATTCGAGGGATGCGTACTCATCAATTCAGGCACGGTTGGAGAAGCCGAGGCAGCCATTCTGTTCCAGAAATTGACAGACTCTTGCGGATCGAAACCAGCCATTGCCATGAAAATAAGACCAAGTCGATCTGCTTCATACTCTTGCTGACGTGAAAACGGCAGTGTTAAACCATACTCGGCCAAAATGGCGTAACCGGTACCGAATAGGGTTTGTGCACTTTGGCTTTTTTTCTGAAAAATGGATGAAACCAGCGCTGCACCACCGCTGGTAAGCATTTGCTGACTCATCCGTTCATTGGTATGCTTGGCAACGGCATGAGCAATTTCATGTCCAAGCACCACCGCCAAGCCAGCATCCGTCTGAGTTACTGGCAGAATGCCCTCAAATACGACCACCTTGCCACCAGGCATACAAAAAGCGTTGACAGAAGTGTCTTTGACCAGTTTGAATTCCCATGAGTAACCTTTAAGTTGGGCAGACAAACCATTTTGGGTCATATAAGCCTCCACCGCTGCCGAAATCTTTTTACCGACGCGCAAAACTCTGGCGTTATCCACTGTTTTACCAGAAATCACAGAGGTTGCCAAAAACGAGTTGTATGCTGTATCACTCATTGCCAAAACTTGTTCGTCAGAAACCAAATTCAGTTGCTTTCTGCCTGTCAGCAATACGGAGGAACAACCAGTCAAAATTAGCACGATGAGTGCCAGCGACGCTTTCTTATACATAAGTTTCATTATTAAAGTTTTAAAATCCACCCTCCGATTTCTTTTGCGATTTGCGGTCAGGTCTAAAAATGGCGGCTTCTTCAAGGATATCGTTCAGCATGGACAGTTCAGCGAGTTCAATCTTTCCATCAGAAGTCACGGCCAACCTAAGCAACTTTCCACATTCATGGCGTTTTAAGGTAGGCATGTTACGAACGAGCGCATAAGCTTCTTCAACAGGCGTTGTGAGGCTTTGATCAAAATCCGTACGTGGAATTTTTAATAGCTGAAGTGTTTTTGCCAAATAATCTGCTTCTTTGCGGTTCACGCCATCGTTCCTATTGATTAGAAGCCAGATGAGACGGGCAATTGCAATTGACTCTTCGGGAGTATAGTCGTTTTCTATCATTCTATTGGTATACTGTTACGCATTAAATACTAGTGTCATTTTTTGAAAAAGCAATTGACGGCAGAAATCCATGTCCTGCTCTTTCCCTGTTTCGACAGACAAGGATGTTACTCCTTTGTTGGTAAATCCGCAAGGATTGATCATCTGATAAAAACTCAGATCCGTGTTGATGTTCAAGGCTAGGCCATGCATGGTCACATACCGGCTGCTCTTGACACCCATGGCAGCAATTTTTCGGGTTTTTCCCGGCTCCTCAACATCAATCCAAACACCAGTTGCACCATCCAATCGCTCCCCTTTGATATTGAATTCCTTCAGAAAAAGGATAATGGCTTCTTCGATGTTATATAGGTACTGTCGGAGTCCAATTCTAAAGTGCTCCAGGTCAAAGATGGGATACCCGACAATCTGACCAGGTCCATGATAGGTGATGTCACCGCCACGGTCTGTCTTAAAAAAGGAGACGCCACGGTCGATTAGCATTTGGTTGCTTGCCAATAAATTTTCAATAGCCCCGCTTTTTCCGAGGGTATAGACATGGGGGTGTTCACACAGAACAACCAAATCGGGAAGATCGTTTTGAGTTTTTTTTGCCTCGATACGGGCATTGAAAAGTTCAACCTGTCGCTTCCAAGCCTCGGCATATTCAACAGTACCCCAATTGATACATTCCATCTATACAGTCCTAATTCAGTTAACGTCAATAAGGGAGAGCATTTCCAAATATTTTTACAAAAATACACTTTATGGCTTGAAGAGGATGCCCTTTTCCATTTTTTTAATGCTTTTTTTTCACATTATTGGCTTCCTGACTGTAAGTGACTTCAGACCGATTTTGGGAAAAATGTGTATCTTTGGCATCATGAAACGAATCCTCTTTTTTTCTTTCAGTTTCTTTCTGCTATCATTATTGATTGTTTCCTGCACAAAAAAGGGCAGCGAAAAAGTCAGTACGGTCTCTTTCAGAACCATTTCGATGAAGGAAGAGCATCATTTGAATGACAATGTCAAAAATCCCATTTTGAGCATAGAATTGAAATTCCAATTCCCAACAGCTTATGCCGATGACAGCGTTCTGAAAAAAATCCGCAAGATCCTATTGGCAGATTTTCTTCCTGATGTGCCTGATACGTCCATTCAGCCTGAATTTGCCATGAAGTCCTTTATTAATGGCAAAATTAAGTTGTATGAATCGTCGGCAGACATTGTGAAGGATGAGGATACACAAGAACCCGGATCACAACCTGCAGTCGCCTGGAAAGACAACACCAACCTGCTGATCAGGTGCAATGAAAACGGGTTGTTATCCTATACCATCGAATCCACTCAGTTTTCGGGAGGTGCGCACGGTGGCATTACTTTCAGAAATGCCCTAATCGATCTGAAAACAGGTGAAAAAATTGGTGAAGAAGATTTGTTTACTGAAGCTTCACTCCCACTTATCAATGAGATCGTACTTAAGAAACTGGAAACTCAGAATAAGGTGGAAACGCCAGAGGAACTGGAGCAAATCGGTTATTTTGACGTAACCCAGATTGGTCAATACAAGAATTTTTATCTGACAAAAGAAGGAATCGTGTACCTTTTCAACGAAGGGGAAATCGGAGCCTATGCGTTGGGTACGATTGAAGTAAAACTTTCGTTTCAGGATTTGGAAGGTTTCATTGCTCCCGACGGTCCATTAGAAAAATTCATTCAATAACATGGATCAGATACTTCACTATTTTCCGGAACTCGATGCCCATCAGAAGGAGCAGTTGGAAGCGCTTTACCAACTTTACACCAGTTGGAATGAAAAGATAAATGTCATTTCTCGCAAGGATATTGAAAATTTGTACGAACGCCATGTGCTTCATTCAATGGGAATTATAAAATTCCTACATTTCAAAGCCGGTTCCAAAATCATGGATGTGGGAACAGGTGGAGGATTCCCTGGAATTCCGCTGGCCATTTATTTTCCAGAGGTTGAGTTTCATCTGGTGGACAGCATCAACAAAAAGCTGAATGTTGCCCGCGAAGTTGTTTCAGCACTTGGTTTGGAAAACGTCAGCATCCGTCATTGCCGGGTGGAGGAAGAAAAAGCGACCTTCGATTTCGTGGTGAGCCGTGCGGTGATGCCCTTTACCGATTTGGCAATCCGCTGCAGGAAGAACATATCGAAGGAACAAAAGAATGCCTTGCCAAACGGTCTGATTTGCCTCAAAGGCGGAGAACTCGGAAACGAAATGGCTGCTTTTAGAAACAAATCGGTAGAAATAAAGCTATCCGATTATTTCAAAGGCGAGTTTTTTAAAACCAAGAAGGTGGTTTACTCCCCCTTGGTCTGAACCCAATACTATGAAAATCAAGCAATTCACATTCAGTCCTTTTCAGGAAAATACATACGTGGCTTATACAGACAATCAAGAAGCGATGATCATCGATCCGGGTTGTTACAGCACGGCCGAAGAAAATCAACTTCGTACATTCATTGAATCAAACGGTTTGAAAGTGGTTCATTTGGTCAATACCCATCTGCACCTGGACCATGCGTTCGGCAACAGTTTTGTGGAAGAAACCTGGAAAGTCCGGACATCCGCTCATGAAGGGGATGAATTCTGGCTCAAAGGCATGGCCGGTCAGTGTCGGATGTTCGGTCTGGAACTTCGAAACCCTGCACCAGGCATAACCAATGTGCTTCGGGAAGGTGATCAGATCGCACTGGGTGCTGAAACATTCGAAGTGTTACATGTTCCTGGTCATTCACCTGGCAGCATCGTCCTATATAATGCCCAATCGCATTTGCTGTTTGCAGGTGACGTTCTTTTTGATGGAAGCATTGGTCGGACAGATCTTCAGGGTGGAGATTATGCGCAACTCATCAAGGGCATTCAGGAAAAAATGCTAGTTCTTCCGGACGAAACCGTTGTTTATTCTGGTCATGGACCTGCCACAACCATTGGTAAGGAAAAAGCGTCAAACCCCTTCTTGTAACAGGTTTAAAAAAGTCATTTTGACATAATGACATGCTAAAACTGCCATTACATGCCATTATGTCACCATTTTTTTGCATCTAATAAAATCATATTATCTTGATTTACTGCTAATTATATTTTTTCAAAATTCATTTTTTGAAAAAGGCATCCTATTTGTCCTATTATTTTCGAAAGCGGAAATGAGTCCGTAGCCATTAAAACATCCACTAATCAATAGGAGGTAAAATCATGTTAGCAACAATCAAAAGACAAAACCCCTTTTTCCCGGTTTTCTCAGATTCTTTTTTTCGGGAAAATTTTCTGAACGACAGTGACTGGACAACCAGCCCCGCAGTGAACATCGCCGAAGACGGAAACGGATTCCGCATCGAAGTGGCAGCACCTGGTCTTGGAAAAGACGACTTCAACATCCATGTGGAAAAACGCATGCTGGAAATTTCTTCCGAAAAGGAAACCAGCAGTGAATCCAACGACGAGAAGTACCATCGTAAAGAGTTCAGCTACACAAGCTTCAAACGGACATTCTCGCTTCCGGAGTATGCGGACATTGACAACATCAAGGCCAATTACAACAATGGCATTCTGAATGTTACGGTTCCCAAGCTGGATCAGGCCAAGGAAAAGCCAGCTAGAGCGATTTCGATTGAATAAGTTCTATAGGTTAGGAATAGGTTTTCAAGGCAAAGGGCGCTTCTGCAAGGAGGCGCCCTTTTATTTATTTCCATCACTTTATTGTTGAATTTTCGGCTGAAAATACCGTTCTTTGTCTGCATAAAAATTTAGTATTTATGACAAAGGAACTTTCGAAAAGACTGGCAAAAATCCGTGAACAATTGATCCTAAGCGGTGTGGATGCTTGCCTTCTCTCAACGACTGTCAACATATTATACGCTAACGGAAGCATTTTCAGCGGCTATTATTACATTCCGGTCGAAGGGGACCCCATTCGATTCGTCAAACGGCCGGTCGGCTTGACAGGTGAAAACATACAATACATTCGCAAACCCGAGCAACTTCCCGAGCTCTTGAAGGAGTTGGGACATTCATTACCCGAAAGACTGATGCTGGAGGGCGACGAAATGAGTCACGGAGATTGGATGCGCCTACAAGCATGCTTCCCGGGCGTGGAACTAATCAACGGCACCAACGATCTTCGAAAAGTGCGTAGTATCAAGACCGACTTCGAAGTCAGTCTTATTCGAGCTTCGGCCGAAGCCCATGTTCGAGCATACAAGCGCATCCCTGAGGTCTATCGCCCAGGCATGACGGACAATGCTTTCTCCATCGAAATCGAACGACTGATGCGATTGGAAGGGAATTTGGGTCTATTTCGAACCTTCGGTGACATGGAAGCCTTTATGGGAAGCATTCTCACCGGTGATAATGCCGCTGTGGCTTCACCATATGACTTCGCACTTGGAGGAGCGGGAACCGTTTCAAACCCCATCGGTGCAGCCGGCTTGGAACTTCTGCCTGGCAAAAGCATCATGATTGATATGGCGGGGAATTTTACAGGATACCTAGACGACCTGACTCGTACGTTTTCTATCGGCAAGCTTACAGAAAATGCTTATAAAGCCCATCAGGTTTCCATAGAAATCCAAGAAAGGCTGATGGAAGAGTTGAAAGAAGGAGCCGTTTGTGAAGACCTTTGGGAGTTATCCCTGAGAATGGCTACCGATGCAGGATTGGCTGACTGCTACATGGGCACCACCCAACAGGCAAAATTCGTAGGTCATGGTGTTGGTATCGTAATCAACGAGTTACCCGTCCTTGCCACTCGCTCCAGAGATATACTGAAAGCAAACATGACCATAGCCATCGAACCAAAATTCGTCATCGAAGGCGTAGGTGCCGTTGGTGTAGAAGACACCTTCCTGATTAAAAAATACGGATGCGAGCGATTGACCAAACTTGATTACGACATTGTAGACCTTACAAAATAAAAACAGAGCATACCATGAATGAATTTTCTTCCCGGCATATTGGCATTCAACCGGACGATCAAAAAGAAATGCTTTTAAAAATCGGATTCGACAGCATGCAGGATTTAATTCAGAAAACCATACCTGAAGACATCCACTTGACGGAAGAATTGGATCTGGCACCGGCTATGACGGAAGGTCAGTATGCAGAACATATCAATGAAATCGCTTCCAAAAACAAATGTTTCACTTCGTACATCGGTTCAGGCTGGTACGATACGTTCACGCCTGCTGTCATTCAGCGGAATGTTTTTGAAAATCCATCCTGGTATACCTCCTATACGCCCTATCAAGCTGAGATTTCTCAGGGCAGACTGGAGGCTTTGCTCAATTTCCAGACTGTCATCACTCAATTGACAGGTTTGCCGCTAACAAACGCTTCCATGCTGGATGACAGCACGTCGGCTGCCGAAGCGGCCAATATGTTTTTCAACCTTCGAAGCCGCGAGCAGGAAGCAGCAGGTGCCAATATCTTGTTTGTGGACGAAGCGGTTTTTGCACAATCTAAGGCGGTGCTGAACACCCGCTGCATTCCGCAAGGCATTCAATTGGAATTTGGCGAATATACCACCTTTAAACCATCAAAAGCCCACTTCGCAGCCATCGTGCAATACCCCAATGCCGACGGACAGGTGGACAACCTGGAATACTTCATTGACTCGATGCACAAGGCAGGACTTAAGGTCGCCGTAGGTGCGGATTTACTAAGCCTTTGCATCTTGCAAGCACCTGGGAATTGGGGAGCCGATGTGGTTTACGGTACTTCCCAGCGATTTGGTATACCCATGGGATTTGGCGGACCGGCAGCAGGTTTCTTTGCCACCAAGGATGAATTCAAACGATCGATACCTGGCCGCATCATCGGCATTTCAAAGGATAAAAACGGCAAAACAGCCTTACGCCTGGCTTTGCAAACCCGGGAACAGCACATTAAAAGAGAGAAGGCGACTTCGAATATTTGTACTGCTACCGCACTGATGGCCAGTATGGCAGGTTTCTATGCCGTCTATCACGGTTACGAGGGCCTGCAAGCCATTGCCAGACGCATCCACGGCATAGCTTCTTACCTGAATGACGCGCTGGCCGTATACGGATATGCACAACTCAACGATAACTTCTTCGATACGTTGAAAATCAAATTGCCAATAACTGTCAAAGCGTCCAAGATTAATGTGTTGGCCCTCGAATACGATGTGAATTTCCGCTATTTCGAAAGCGGCGAAATCGGCGTTAGCATCGATGAAACGACCGATGCGGACGACGTTGACGTATTGTTGGACATTTTTGCCATAGCTGCTGGCAATCAAGCCAGCTTCACACAAGTTGAAGACTTCGGCTCCATTCTTTCACTCGACGAAAGCCTATTGCGTAAAGATAAATTTTTGCAGGAGGAAGCCTTCAAAGCTTACAGGAGCGAAACGGACATGATGCGCTACATCAAGAAGTTGGAACGAAGGGATATCTCCCTCACCCACTCCATGATATCACTGGGGTCCTGCACCATGAAGCTGAACGCGGCCTCCGAAATGCTGCCTCTCAGCCAAGCCGGATTCATGAACATTCACCCCTTTGCACCAACCGATCAAGTACAAGGCTATCTGGAAATGATTTCGAATTTTGAAAAGATGCTCACCGTCATCACCGGTTTCGAAGGCTGCAGCCTTCAGCCGAATTCTGGTGCTGCAGGAGAATATGCCGGATTGAGGGTAATAAGGGAGTATTTCAATTCCATTGGGGAAACGCAGCGCAAACTGGTACTGATTCCTTCCTCTGCACACGGTACCAATCCCGCCAGCGCCATACAGGCAGGTTTCGACATTCTGACAGTGTCTTGCGATGAAAAAGGCAATGTGGACATCAACGACTGGGAAAGCAAAGCCTCCGAAAACGCAGCCGTTCTTGCCGGTTGTATGATCACCTACCCTTCAACGCACGGTATTTTTGAAAAGCAAATCCGACGGATGTGCGACATCATTCATCAAAACGGTGGCCAGGTCTATATGGACGGGGCCAACATGAACGCTCAGGTCGGAATCACTTCCCCTGGCTTCATTGGTGCTGACGTTTGCCACCTGAATTTGCACAAGACCTTTGCCATGCCACACGGTGGTGGCGGACCAGGCGTCGGTCCAATTTGCTGTGCAGCCCACTTGGTGAACTTCCTGCCTGGGCATCCACATTCGGGGAATGCAATGAACACGGTGGCATCTGCCCCATATGGAAGCGCGATGATGTTGCCCGTCAGTTATGGCTACGTTTGCATGCTTGGTCGCGATGGTGTCAAAATGGCTTCTGAAATCGCCATCTTGAGTGCCAACTACCTTGCAGAATCACTGAAAGATTTGTTCCCGATTTTGTTCCGCGGCGAAGACGGACGTGTTGGACACGAAGTAATTCTTGACTGCCGCGGCTTCAAAAATGCTGGCATCAGCGAAACCGATATTGCCAAACGGTTGATGGACTTTGGCTTCCACGCTCCGACTCTTTCATTCCCGGTTCATGGCACTTTAATGGTCGAACCGACCGAAAGTGAGAGCTTGTCCGAACTTAAACGTTTCATTGAAACAATGGAGTGTATTTATAAGGAAATCAAAGAGATAGAGAATGGAGAATTCAGTCAGACTGACAATGTTCTGGTTCAGGCGCCCCATGCGGAATACGAACTGACTGCCGACGAATGGGGTCATTCCTACCCAAGAAGCAAGGCTGGTTTTCCCCTACCCTGGATTCGTGAGAACAAGTTCCAATTATCGGTAGCACGGGTGGACAATGCCTGGGGTGACCGAAATTTGGTTTGCAGTTGTCAACAATAATGTTGTGATTTAAATATAATATTCTATTTTTGCAGTACTATATTGATAATGCTATTGCATAAACTGAATAATTAATCAACAACCATGAAAAAAAATCTATCACTGATTATTTTGTGTATAACCGCGTTTTCAACCATTCATGCACAAACCTACAGTGAAAAGGTCGAAATGTATGACACCCACCAATATGTAAAACAGTTTGGTGATCCTTACAGCCCAGTACTTGCTGGTGTCGCGTCGTATTTCATTCCGGGTTTGGGTCAAATGATCTGTGATGAAGGCCCAAGGGGGCTTGCATTTCTAGGGGGCTATACTGGATGTTTTGCTTTAATGACTTTGGGTTATATTGATATGTACGTATCAGTTGTTGAAAATTTGGAAATCAACTCAAACGGCCCCGTCGCAATCAGAGGACGAGAGAAAATGGCAATTGGTGTTGCAGGCATGGCAGGAATTGGTCTTTGGTCCATCATCGATGCCGTCCACGTTGCCAAAGTGAACAACATGTATTACCGAGACCAATCCAAGCGTACGTCAGGCATTAATTTGGAAATTGCCCCTTATGCAGAGCCGATCACCATGTTCAATCAGGTGACTGTACCGGTAGGCTTGACATTAAAAGCCACCTTTTAAATCCCGTATTTTTGTCGCTTAGCATTGCCAAAGTCTGACAAGCAGTCCTTATTCCTGCTTAAATCCTGCCAAATCGTCCGAAGGACTTATTCAGGCAGGATTTTTGCTGTCTCTTAATCGCAAATAAACGAACGTTTTGAGTAGCGAGTGCAGAGGCGAAGCTTGCTTCGACTATGCCGAGTCACGAGAAACGACTATTTAGAATAAAAGAACCAGAAAAATGAAGCATACGAAATCAGAAAGCAGTACCGGCCACAAGGTGAAAGTCGACGACAATGAGCCTGTAAAACAGCCTGTAGATGCCCAGGAATCAGAAATACCGGCAACCGAAGATCAGCCTGCCGAAAACGAGCTGGACAGTACCAAAAAGGCTTTGGAAGAACTCCAAGCCAAATACAACCAACTTAATGATACCTATTTACGTAGTCTAGCTGAGTTTGACAATTATCGAAAACGCAGCATGCGTGAAAAGGTTGACCTCATTAAGAGCGGCGGCGAAAACGTACTCGTTAGTGTACTGACTGTCGTGGATGATATGGAACGCGGGCTTGCAGCAATGAAAGATACGCAAGACGTTGTTGCTGTCAAAGAAGGCATGGATATCATTTACGGTAAGTTGCAGAGTTTTCTGAAGCAAAACGGTGTGTCAGCTATTGATACAGAAGGAAAGGCTTTTGACACAGACCACCATGAAGCCATTACCACCTTCCCTGCTCCGAGTCCGGAATTGAAAGGAAAAGTAGTTGATTGTGTACAAAAAGGGTACATCCTGAACGAGAAAGTTATCCGCTTTGCCAAAGTAGTGGTCGGAGAATAAAAAAACAAGTATGTCAACGAAACGCGATTATTACGAAATATTGGGTGTTGCTAAAAATGCCTCTGAAGATGAAATAAAGAAGGCTTACCGAAAAAAGGCCATTCAGTTTCATCCCGACAAAAATCCTGGAAACAAAGAATCCGAGGAGCATTTCAAGGAAGCGGCCGAAGCCTATGAAGTACTGAGCCACAGCGAAAAACGTCAGCGATACGACCAGTACGGCCATGCAGGCGTAGGCAGTGCAGCCGGTGGTGGAGGCGGTTTCGGTGGTGACTTCTCCATGGAAGATATTTTCTCACAGTTCGGTGACATTTTCGGAGGTCATTTCGGTGGTGGCGGATTCGGCGGTTTCGGCGGCAGTTCCAGGGGCGGACAACGTGTCAACCGTGGTTCCAACCTTCGGGTTAAAGTCAAACTCAACCTGCAGGAAATTGCCAAAGGTGCTGAAAAGAAAATCAAGGTTCGCAAAGCTGTCAATTGCACTTATTGTAGCGGAACCGGCGCAGAAAGCGGCAGCTCCTACTCCACTTGCTCCACCTGTAGAGGAACTGGAGCTGTGACTCGCGTCACGAATACCATTCTGGGACGAATGCAAACTCAATCCGTTTGTCCAGATTGCCAAGGCGAAGGCAAAATAATCACTAAAAAATGCACGCATTGCAATGGTGAGGGCATTGCCACTCAGGAAGAAGTCATCAACATCAACATTCCAGCCGGCGTAGCAGAAGGCATGCAGCTATCGATGAGCGGCAAGGGAAATGCTGCCAGAAGAGGCGGTATGGCCGGAGACTTGCTCATTGTCATTGAGGAAGAAGCACATCCGGAATTGCTCCGTGACGAAAACGACCTGGTATATAACTTATTGCTCAGTTTTCCGACTGCAGCGCTGGGTGGCACGGTAGAGATACCCACCATTGACGGACGTGTGAAAGTCAAGATCGATGCAGGAACTCAACCAGGCAAAGTCCTGCGTTTGCGTGGCAAGGGCTTACCCACTGTCAATCAGTACGGTACTGGCGATTTGCTGGTTAACATCAGCGTTTATGTTCCAGAATCCCTTTCGAAGGAGGAACGTAAGACCGTTGAGAAGATGGAAGATTCGGAAAATTTTAAAACCAGCCCTAGTATCAGCAAGCGAATGTTCGAACGATTCCGCAATCTGTTTGATTAAGACGTTTCACACCACTCGCAGTTTTCAGAGGCCGATTCCATTTCGATGGTGGCATGCTGAATCCCTTTGGTTTTCAACAATTCATGAGCGGCAGCCCGCAAGGCTTGTCGCTCATTTTCTGTAGTTTCGTCTGGCAAGACCAAGTGAACGGTAAGTACCAGATATTCGCTGTCCATTGTCCAGACATGCAGGTCGTGAATGGCGATGACAGGACTCAGGAAAAGCAAGGACTCGCGCAGGTCAGCTTCATCCACTTCGTCTGGTTTGCCTTGCAAAATGATACGGAACGCTTTACGGAGATTTTGATAGACGTTGTAAAGTATGAAGCAGGAAATTCCAATGGACAGAATCGGGTCAAGAACGCTCCAATTGGTAAAGATCATGACGATGCTGGCTATCAAAACAGCCACCCAACCCAAAACGTCTTCCAACAAATGCAGCGACACGACTCGTTCGTTAAGGCTTCCTCCCTTACGGAGTCTCAAAGCGGCAAAGCCATTGACAAGCACGCCCATTACAGCCAGCAACAGCATGCCCTTAGCATCGCTTTGAACCGGATCGAACAATCGATTGATGCTTTCGTATAAAACAACGAAAGAACCACTTAGCAGAATCAAGGAATTAAGCAGCGCACTCAATATGGAGAAGCGTTTATAGCCATAAGTGTACTTTCCATCTGGTTTTCTGTTGGATACTTTTTGAAAGTACCAAGCCATGCCAAGGGAAACACTGTCACCCAAATCATGTAGGGCATCGGACAGAATGGCCACGCTGTTTGTAAGCAAGCCTCCCACCAACTCGATGATGCAAAAGAAAAGGTTCAGAAAAAAAGCCAGAGCAATGTTCTTACCACCAGATTCGGACGTATCGTAAGAATGGGTATGGTGATGCTCGTGGGACATGATCGAACTATTTCGGATATTTAATGGAAACTCTGACACAAAAATAGCGGGAAATATCTACATTCGCACAACCAATTTTTTAAAATAGGATGATTATAGGAATTGCAGGCGGAACAGGCTCGGGTAAGACGACCGTGGTCCGCAAAATCATTGATCAGCTGCCGGCTGGTGAAGTTGTGGTCATTCCACAGGATTCGTACTACAAGGACAGCAGTCACGTACCAGTCGACCTGCGTCGAAACATCAATTTCGATCATCCCGACTCCATTGAATGGGAATTGTTGATCCATCACATTCAGGAGCTGAAAGCCGGACGTAGTATCAAACAGCCCGTTTACGATTACGTAAGCTGCACCAGACAACCTCAAACGGTATTGGTCAAACCATCCAAAGTCATTCTCATTGAAGGCATCTTGGTGTTGACTCAACCGCTTCTTCGTAATGAAATGGACTTGCGCATTTTTGTGGATGCAGACTCTGACGACCGCCTCATTCGTGTAGTCCGCAGAGATGTGGTCGAACGCGGCCGAACAGCCGAAATGGTCCTTGACCGCTACGAACAAGTACTGAAGCCCATGCACCTGGAATTCATTGAACCCACCAAACGCTATGCCGACCTCATCGTTCCCCAAGGCGGCAACAACATCGCGGCCATTGCGATGCTCTCGCATTTTATCCGCACGAAACTCAACGAATAGAAAAAGGCTCCCTAAGGAGCCTTTTTCTATTTAAGCCACTTATCCAACCAGGCAAAAAACGTACGTTGCCAAAGAATGGAGTTCTGCGGTTTGACTATCCAGTGATTTTCGTCTGGGAATACCAAGAGTTCGGCAGGAATGCCTCTTAATTTGGCGGCATTGAATGCCTGCATGCCTTGGGAAGCTAAGATGCGGTAATCCTTTTCACCGTGGATGCACAAAATGGGGGTATCCCAATTTTGGACGAACTTATGCGGTGAGTTGGCAAAAGAGCGTTGAGCCACCACATTCTTGGAATCCCAGAACGGACCACCCATTTCCCATTCGTCAAACCACATTTCTTCGGTTTCCAGGTATTGGGACTCGCAATTGAAGATACCGCTGTGTGCGATGAATGCTTTGAAGCGCTTCTGATGATGTCCTGCCAGCCAATAGACGGAATAACCGCCGTAAGAGGCTCCTACACAGCCTAGACGAGCCTTGTCGACATAGGGTTCGGCAGAGACCGCATCGATGGCGGATAAATAGTCGAGCATGTTTTGACCACCGTGATCCTTGCTGATCTGTTCTTTCCAAGCCTGTCCGTTTCCGGATACGCCGCGACGGTTGGGTGCGACTACGATGTAGCCTTTAGCGGCCATCAGTTGGAGGTTCCAGCGGTATGACCAGAATTGTCCTAGGGTTCCTTGTGGTCCACCCGTACAAAACAAGATGGCCGGATAGGTTTTGGTGGAGTCAAAATCGGGCGGATAAACGACCCAAGTCACCATTTCCAAGTCGTCTGTGGTTTTAATCATGCGCTTCTCAACGCGGCCAACCTTGAGTTGCTCATAGATTTCTTTGTTTTCGTCGGTCAGAGCGACCATCTTGCCATCGGTGGGTTGAATTCGGAAGAGTTCGTTGGGTCGGCTGATGGTATGCTTCAAACCGATCAGTTGGTCGCCGGCCAATTCGATGGACTCAAAATCGGACGATTCATTGGTTACTTGCTTGATGGAGTTGCCTATGACATCAACCGTGAAAATTTGAGTGACAGACTCCAAGGCACTCAAGAAATACAGATTCTTGCTGTCTTTCGTCCAAACGAGGTTACTCACATCGCCATCCAACGAATCGGTGATGCAACGATTGTTGGTCATGGAAAGGGAATGGATCATCAAACGGTTTTTATCGGATTCGTAACCGTCGCGTTCCATGCTTGAAAATGCTAGGTATTGACCGTCAGGCGAAAAGACTGGATCCGTATCGTATCCCATCATGCCTTCGGTAAGGTTCACAGCGGATTTTGTTTCTAAAGAATACAGGTAAATATCGGAATTGGTGGATTGAGCGTACTCTTTTCCAGTTTTTTTTCGACAGGTATAGGCAATGTTTTTTCCATCGGGCGACCATGCCAGTTGCTCGATTCCGCCCATTGGTTTCATCGGCGACTCATACGGCTCGTCTTGAAGAATATCGATGACGTTTTCCAAACCTTTCTTTGTGATGTCAGCTACAAACGGATGCGGAATGGTTTCCACCCATTCGTCCCAATGTTTGTACATCAGGTCATCGATGACGCGACCGGTTGATTTATCCAAATCGGGATAAAGGTCCTTGACACGCTTGCCATACTGAACTTGTGAGACAAACAACAACTTGGTTTCGTCCGGGGAAAAAATAAAACCTTCAATATCCGAATCGTATTTGGTCAGTTGCTTGCGCTTGCTGCCGTCCGCCTTCATTTTCCAAACTTGACCGTCGTACAGGAAATAGATGTGCTTGCCGTCAGCCGACCAAACGGCTTCGCTCTCACTCTTTTTGGTTTTGGTAATTCTAACGGATTCACCACCTGTAACCGGCACCACGTAGAGGTCTTTATTGCCTTTATTTTGCTTCAGGTCGTAATACTGAACGCTGTAAAGCACGCTTTGATGGTCGGGAGAGACGCTAAGTCCGGAAACTCGGCCTAAACTCCAAAGGATTTCCGGCGTCATCAAGCCGTTCTCAATCTTTACTGGTTGTTTTTCGATGAGCGCTCCCTTGTCGGAGTCCCCATCGTTACAGGAAGCTAACGTAAATGTCAATGCTGCCATAAAATAGACTATTTTCTTCATTGTGAATTGATTTTGAGTTGCAAATATAAAAAAAAACGGCCATACCACAGTGTGATACAGCCGCTCTATTCTTTTTGCAGAAGGACCTATCCCAGGTAACCTTTCAGCAATTTGCTTCTTGAATTTTGTCTCAGACGACGAATCGCCTTTTCTTTGATCTGACGTACGCGTTCGCGGGTCAGGCCAAATTTGTCACCGATCTCTTCGAGCGTCATTTCCTGACTTCCGAGTCCGAAGAACATTTTGATGATGTCGCTTTCGCGTTCCGTTAGGGTTGATAAGGCACGATCGATTTCTTTCGAAAGGGATTCGTTCATCAGCAAACGGTCGGCTACGGGTGCATCATCGTTGACCAGCACATCAAGCAGGGAATTGTCTTCGCCTTCTACGAACGGGGCATCCACGGAAATGTGACGACCAGACACTTTGAGGGTGTCGGCAATCTTGTCCACGGGAATGTCCAATTCTTCAGCCAGTTCTTCGGGCGACGGTTTGCGTTCATGTTCCTGTTCGAATTTCGAAAAAGCCTTCGTGATTTTGTTCAACGAACCGACTTGATTTAACGGAAGACGTACGATACGCGATTGTTCGGCCAAAGCCTGGAGAATGGATTGACGAATCCACCATACTGCATACGAAATGAATTTGAACCCACGGGTTTCATCAAATTTCTCGGCGGCCTTAATGAGGCCAAGATTGCCTTCGTTGATTAAGTCAGGAAGGCTAAGTCCTTGATTTTGATACTGTTTTGCAACTGAAACCACGAAACGCAAGTTTGCGCGGGTTAATTTTTCCAATGCGGCACGGTCTCCTTGACGGATACGCTGAGCCAGTTCCACCTCTTCGTCCACTTTGATCAGTTCCTCGCGGCCAATCTCTTGCAAGTACTTGTCCAACGAAGCGCTCTCGCGGTTGGTGATTGATTTGGTAATCTTTAGCTGTCTCATGCAGAATAAAATATAGTGGGCAAAGGTACTGAAAATATTTCAAATTCCTTAGGCTTAAACGTGTAAAAATGCAGGATGTTGTGCGAGACCTGATTTGTTTCGCGCCAACATCCTGCAAATCTGTTAATTGAACCCCTGCCCTTCAACTACTGCTCCGTCATGTCGAAGGCGTAGTATGAAATCTTGCCATTGGGGTAAATACCCACGATGAAAAGGCCTGCATTGTCGATTCCTGAATTATTTTTGGAGGCGTTCACGACCTTTTCCAACTGTTCAACACTTTCAATCCGGTACTCGTTCACCTTGAGAATGATGAAGCCTTTGCGGATACCGGCTTGCTTGAACTTTCCTTCCTGAACGCCAGACACTTGCACTCCACTACCGATGTTGAGTGCCCTTTTCACTTCAGGGGAGACTTCGGAAAAGGCTGCCCCAAGCAATTCGATACCACCAGCCTTCACATTTTCAGTACCACCCTGCATGTTGCGGAGGGTCACCTTGATTTTCTTTTCTTTTTTGTCACGCAGTAGGGTGATTTCAACCACATCGGAGGGATTATGCAAGCCAACCTGCGCCTGCAACTCCGTAGAAGTCCGCACTTTGACACCGTCAAGGGCAATGATGATGTCACCCTCCTTGATGCCTGCTTCCATTGCACCACTGAGATCGGCCACTCCATTCACATAAACACCTTCCTGAACGTCTATTTTCAATTTTTTCACGGTTTCCGAATTGATGTCCGTGATTGTAACCCCAAGCATGGCGCGTTGTACCTGACCGAACTTGCGCAAGTCATTGACCACTTTGGCCACAATGCTCACCGGAATGGCGAAGGAATAACCGGCAAACGTTCCTGTCGGAGAGACGATGGCGGTGTTGATGCCCACCAATTCTCCCCTCAAATTGACCAATGCGCCGCCACTATTGCCAGGATTGACTGCAGCATCGGTTTGAATGAACGATTCGAGGCTTAAGGACTTGGAGTTCCGAGAAGGCTGTTGTTGCTGTTGTTGAAAGAAAGGATTGTTACGATATTGGTTTTCGCTCTTTTCACCTTCGATGATACCCAGGTTTCTGGCTTTGGCGCTCACAATCCCGGCTGTCACCGTGGTTCCCATGTTCATGGGGTTGCCAACTGCCAACACCCACTCACCTACTTTAAGGGTTTCGGAATTGCCGAATGAAATGAAAGGCAGGTTGTTGACTTCGATCTTGAGAAGTGCCACATCGGTGTTTTCGTCCGTGCCAATCACTTTGGCCGGGTAATTGGTCCGCTCATTCAACGTAACGGAGATTTCGTCCGCGCCATTGACGACGTGGTTGTTGGTGACGATGTAACCATCATTTGAGATGATGACACCCGATCCATAGCCGACTTGTTGCTGCGGCTGGCGTGGAATCTGCTGGCCGTTGCCGAAAAAATATTCGAAAATGTCGGTGGGTTGAGATTGGTTGGATTGTCGTGTCGATTTTGCGGCAATGTGCACAACCGCATTGATGCTTTTTTCAGCAGCCACCGTAAAGTCGGTTTCGACACCGGAGAGTGCTTCAATTCCTACCGTATGTGCATTATGTACAAAATCATTTGAAGCACCGAAGCTATTCGATTGTGAGCGCTGTACGGTCAAATACGACACACCGGCGCTAACAGACGCTGTCAACAGCAACCCAAGAGCAATTTTTCCTGCATTATTCATTGTTATACCTATTTTAAATGAAACATTCTTTGACTTGATTTGTCGTAAAATTATATTCAAAAATCTTTCCAAATTTCGATGAAAGCGTATTTTTTTAACGTTTTAACGTTTGCTTTTCGGTCTTAACGGCTCTTAACAAGCCTCTAAACAGGTTTTAAATGTCGGATTAAATCCATTTCTGACATTTTTTAGGTAATTTTGTCAGGAACAAGGAGCCGGTCTGTCGCTTTTCGCAAGGAAGGAGGAAAGTCCGGGCAACGCAGAGCACCATGCTTCCTAACGGGAAGTTGTCGAAAGGCAAAGGAAACGTAACAGAAAACAACCGCCTGTGCGCAAGTGCAGGTAAGGGTGAAAAGGCGGGGTAAGAGCCCACCGCTCCGATGGCAACACCGGGGGTCCGTACGTCTGATGGGTTGCAAGACCATGTACACCGGCGCATGTAGGGTAGCTCGCCCGATGCCGGGGGGTAGGTTGCTAGAGCTGACGGGTGACCGTCAGTCGAGATAAATGACAGACACTTTTCCTTCGGGAGGAGTACAGAACCCGGCTTACAGGCTCTTTGTTTTTTTTAAAATTCTGATCGATGGCAAAAACCAATTTGACTTTTGGGCAAAAACTTGGAAAGTTCCTGAAGTATATGTCCTACGACCTATGGCGTGTTCCCAAGCATGAAGTCAAGGGATGGAGAAACATCTTCTTGAATTTTGCGCGAACACTGATCTTGGCATTTCGGGGGTTTGTCTCGGACAAGTTGAGCACCCGAGCATCTGCCCTTACCTATTCCACCACGCTTGCCGTCGTACCTGTATTCTCCATCATCATCGGTATTGCACGTGGTTTTGGATTTCAAGCCCTAATCGAAGCGGAATTGACCAAGGTCTTTCCTGGTCAACATCAATTGTTGACCTTGTTGTTCGGATTTGTACAATCCTTTTTGGAAGTAACGACCAGTGGCATCATAGTTGGCGTCGGCATTGTTTTCCTGATCATTGCGGTTTGGTCCATCATGCAGTCCATCGAATTGGCTGTCAATGACATATTCCAGATTCATAAGACCCGAAGCCTTTCGCGTCAACTCAGCGATTACTTGGCTACGATGTTTTTGCTGCCAATCATCTTGATTTTATCAAGTGGTATTTCCGTATTTCTGAATACAGCCCTTGCACAGACCATATTCTTGCCGCTGCTCAGCCCATTTCTGACTTTCCTGATTTCCTTGACACCCTATATACTTTGCTGGCTCGGATTCACACTACTGTACATCATAATCCCCAATACTAAAATCAAGGCAGGAAATGCCATTCTGGCAGGTTTCATCGCTGGTTTTTTATTTCAGGCTTTCCAATACATTTACATTAGCGGTCAGTTGTGGGTGACCACCTACAACGCCATCTACGGTAGCTTTGCCGCCATTCCATTATTCTTGCTTTGGGTTCAACTATCATGGACCATCGTACTGATTGGTGCTGAAGTTGCATATGCCGCACAAAATGTTCAGAATTATTATTTTGAGAAGGAGTCCAAGAATGTGAGTCACCGCTACCGGTATTTTGTAAGCATTCTCATCATGAGCATTCTGTCCAAGCGTTTCGAAAAGGAAGAAGGCCCCATGACCATGAATGAAATTTCCTCCGAATATCAAATCCCGGCTAGATTGACGAGCTGGACCATCAATCGGTTGCTTGAGATGCATTTGATTTCAGAAACCCAAAACCCATCTGTAAAAGAAGTAGCCGCCTATCAACCAGCCATAGACATCAATAAAATCACCGTCGGATACATTTATAAACGAATGTTCGAACATGGTACAGAGGATTTTGTCATCGATGTGGACCAATTGTATCATTCCCCTTGGAGCTCCCTGATCAATCTGGAGGATTGCATGACCAAACATGGCAGCAACAAGCTCGTCAAGGATTTATAACCTACTCAATTTTGCTTTTTCCGGTGAAAAATTCGGGGTGTCGAATCACGTAATACACTAATGTTAATGATATTATAATTAGAATTACTGCAAAAACAGCCAGACTATTGTCGTGAGTCAAGTAGGTGGTCAGTGAGAACAATCCGGTTCCAATCAGCACGAACATAAAATTCACCAGATTTAGGTAGGCAATCATGTCACCCAGCTTTCTGCCCAAATTGGCATGTTGAACAAGTGCCATGCTAGGGATTTCGAAGAATCCACCCATAAAAGCAAGGCTGAAAACTAGTAAACCAGTTCCTAAAACAGAAGGGTTGAAAAATAGCAGCGCCACAAGACTTATCATCATACCGATCAATCCGATGGGTATCATTTCGGGACGAACCGTATTCTTAGCCAACAGTCCAGCTGCGGTGCATCCGAGTGCTATACCAACCGCTGCACAGCAAAGAATTATACCAGCCACAGAGTTGGTTGTGCCAAGTGTCTGAACGCAATGAATGACCACGTTCATTTGAATCATTCCACCGATCATCCAAAAAATGGAAGTACCCAGAATGGCAGAATTGATGTATTTGTGTTTGGCAGCAAATCGATAGGAAACAACCAAGAACTTCAGTGGATTGATGGTATCCTCCTGATCGGTTTCTTCTGGCAGTTCACGGACTTTCATTCTCAAACTGGTCAGGTAACCAAGCACAGCCATCAACATGATGATGCTGATTAGAATCCAAACATGGTAATGATCCGACAAAAAAGGAGCGGCCACAGATCCGATTAGAATGCCCAGAAATGCCATGGTTTCAAAGAGACCACTTCCAAACGAGACGCCTTCAGGACCGCCTACATCGCGGATCAATCCGTATTTGGAGGGTGAATACAAGCAGCTGAGTATGCCCAACAATAAAACGGAAAGTACAGCCAAGCCAACCCAATGAAATAGGAAGGCGATGGATGCCAACAGCATGACAGGAAGCTCCAATAGCTTGAGAAGCTGCCAGATGCGTTGTTTGGAATGCCGGATGGCCAATCGGCCAGCCAGTGGTGAAAAGAACAGATAAGGCAGGACCAATGCGGCAGCAACGGCTGAAATCAGTTGGGATTGGGATAGCCATGGAGGCAAGTTCCAAGTGACCGAAATAAAGATGATGCAGTGTTTGAGGAAATTATCGTTGAATACGCCAATAAAATTGGTAATGAAAAGGTAGAACCAGTTTCTTTTAACAGCAACCATCAAATAAGTAGTTTAAGGTTTTGACATGGTTGTGTAAATATAGAAAAAAAACGATAAGTTCATTTATGGGCATAAAAAAACCTTCGGACAGAGTATATTTAAAAAACCTCCGGCTTTTTGGGCCGAAGGTTTTCTTGGGTGGGAGACGGGGCTCGAACCCGCGACCTATGGAACCACAATCCATCGCTCTAACCAGCTGAGCTACAACCACCATTTAATTGCGGTGCAAAAGTAGTGTTTTAATGTATTTCCTGCAAGCCGGAAATGCATTTTTTCGTGATTTTTTCGAATCAAAGGGGACGGACCACAACGATTCCAGTATGTTTTTTTATTCCGGCCAGATACTCCGAAAGTGGCTTTTCAGAAATGAGTACCTTTTTTCCGGTGGATGAAGCGTGAAGCAAATAGATTATCCCCTTCTGACGGATGGCAATACCGAGATGAGAAAAATCAAGTCCAGCAAATCCAGTTGAAATGGCAATGATGTCACCAGTTTGAATGCCGGAGGCCTTATCAGTCACTTTATCTTTGGGCAAATAAGGGAAAGACATCTGATTGACTCGATCTTCCTGCGCAATAATTGCTGGAATCAGGGTCGAATCGGCTTTCAGGGCAGCATAGGCGGCCGGATGCGTGGACATATAATTCACTTTTGGCTGCAAAGCAGAGGTCTCATAACCCATGTTCACAAACATCAGATAGCCTTTTTGAGCATTGTCAGTCAGCCAGTCCGAAGCATAATGCAAACGGGACGGATAGCCCTCGAGCTTGCCATTGCGATAACGAATGGAAGTTAGCAAAGCTTTATAACTTTCAAAGTCCTGGGTTTTGGAAACCAGCATTTTGGAAAGTGCAAGTGCATTTTCCACCAAGGTGGTGCAATCCAAGCCGTGGAGGTTTATTTGCAATTGTTCAGGCCCTTGCGCTTCCAAGGTAAATGCGACATAGGGTGTTTCCAAAAAAAACCGTCCGACGGCAGCAACTCGCTCTCCTGCAGGCTTTTTACTTAGGGTTTCCTGAACTGAGAAGTTGAGGAATCTCTGAAAGATGATGCTGTCTGCTGAATCCTGTGCGAATACAGGAATGCCCATCATCAAAAGAAGCAGGATGGAAACCAGCCTTTTCATAGTCTATTAATAAATGGCTTTGCTACCGGCCAACAACGTATTCTGCATCAGTGAAACGCGCGTCATCAATCCTACTCCGCCAGGGACTGGTGTGATGAAAGAGCATTTGGGCGCCACGTTTTCGAAATCGACGTCGCCCATCAGCTTGAAGCCACTTTTGGTTTTGTCGGAGGGTACGCGAGTGGTTCCCACGTCGATCACCACGGCGCCTTCCTTGACCATTTCAGCCTTGAGGAAACCGGGGCGGCCCAATGCGCAAATGATGATGTCTGCACTCAGGCATTGCTCATTGATGTCTTTGGAATAGCTGTGAACCACCGTGACGGTTGCATTGCCTGGATAACCTTTCTGCATGAGCAGATTGGCAACAGGTTTTCCTACGATGTTGCTGCGTCCGATTACCACGACGTGCTTGCCTGCCGTTTCGATTTTATAGCGTTTGATAAGTTCCAGAATACCGGCAGGAGTGGCGGAAACGAAAGCTGGCAAACCAAGACTCACACGGCCTACATTGACCGGATGGAAACCGTCCACGTCTTTGCGGTAATCGATTGCTTCCGTCACTTTCTGTTCGGAAATATGTTTGGGAAGGGGCAGCTGAACGATGAATCCGTCCACATCCGCATCTTCATTGAGTTTTTTAACTTCGTTGAGGATGACGTCTTCCGTGACATCGTCTTCGAAACGAATCAGCGTGGAGACGAAACCGCAGTCTTCGCAGTCTTTCACTTTGCCGGCCACATAGGCCTCGCTCCCACCGTCATGACCCACCAGGATGGCGGCCAAATGTGGACGTTTCTTGCCATCAGCGATCATTTGGCTGACCTGTTCGGCGATTTCCTGCTTTACGGCAGCTGAAACCAGTTTTCCATCTATCAATTGCATATCGGACTGTGTTTTGTTATCTTCTTTTCATACCGGCCAAGCCCTTGGAACCTGGTTTCATGGTGCTCACCTGACGCATCATCTTGCGGGTTTCTTCAAACTGTTTCAGCAAACGGTTCACTTCCTGAATGCTGGTGCCGCTGCCTTTGGCGATGCGCTGACGACGGCTGGAGTTGACGAGGTCGGGATTGCTGCGTTCTTTGGGAGTCATGGAGCCAATCATGGCTTCAATCCCCTTAAAGGCGTCATCGTTCACATCAATGTCTTTGATGGCCTTACCAACGCCTGGAATCATGGAAGCCAGATCTTTAAGGTTGCCCATTTTCTTGATCTGAGCGATCTGGGAAATAAAGTCGTTGAAATCGAACTGATTTTTGGCGATTTTTTTGGATAGACGGCGGGCTTCTTCTTCGTTGTAGTTTTCCTGAGCCTTTTCCACCAAAGAGACCACGTCACCCATACCGAGGATTCGGTCGGCCATACGTTTTGGGTAGAATGCGTCAATGGCTTCGAGTTTCTCGCCTGTTCCGACAAATTTGATGGGTTTGTTCACCACCGTTCGAATGGAAAGTGCGGCACCACCACGGGTATCCCCGTCGAGTTTGGTAAGGACAACACCGTCAAAATCGAGGCGGTCGTTGAATTCTTTGGCGGTATTGACAGCATCCTGACCAGTCATCGCATCGACCACGAATAGGATTTCCTGCGGATTGACGGCTTTTTTAATGGCAGCGATTTCATTCATCATCACCTCATCAATGGCCAGGCGGCCGGCGGTATCGATGATGACCAGATCATGGCCGTTCTTTTTGGCGAAGGAAATGGCATTTTGGGCGATGGAAACCGGATTCGTGTTTTCAGGTTCGGAGTAAACGGGCACTTCGATAGAAGCACCTAGTACCTTCAACTGCTCTATGGCTGCTGGACGATAAACGTCGCAGGCAACAAGCAAGGGGTTCTTGCCACGTTTGGTCTTGAGCATCTTGGCCAGTTTGCCGGAGAAGGTGGTTTTACCCGAACCCTGCAAACCAGACATCAGGATGACAGCAGGACTGCCTTTGATGTTGATGTCGGCGTTTTCGCCACCCATCAGGCGGGTCAGCTCGTCGTGGACGATTTTGACCATCATTTCCTTGGGTTTCACGGCTTTAAGAACGTCGGCGCCCATGGCCTTTTCTTTCACTTCTTCAGTGAACTGTTTGGCAATCTTGTAGTTGACGTCGGCGTCGAGCAGTGCTCGACGTACGTCTTTCAAGGTTTCTGCCACATTGATTTCCGTAATTTTACCTTGTCCTCTCAGAATTTGAAAAGACCGTTCCAGCCTATCGCTTAAATTTTCAAACATCGTATGTTGCTGTTTATTATGACATTTTTAAGAGGTGCAAAAATAGGCATAATTGTGGAATTGAGGAAATCCACCGAGGGCGAATTTCGGTCAAAACACGAACTTCAGAAGGAAAGATCGAGCCAAACAGGCAAATGGTCGCTGTAACCTCCCTGATAAACCATACCGTTGAAGGTTCGGAAGGGTTTTTTGCCCAGCCAGCGCTCGTCTTTCAGGAGCAGGAAATCAGGGCAGAAGATGTTGGCTCCTTTAGTTTTTGGGAGCAGATTGGAGGAAATGATGAGTTGGTCCAGGATGCCCCACTCCGCCTGATGTTTGTTGGTGCCCAAGCCGGGAATACCCTCCAAGGGCAACATCAGATTGTAAAGATTTCCTGCAAGGGACTCTTTTTGAGGTTCCTTGGCATGCAGATCGACCAATAGGGACCTATTGGATGGGTAATCGTTGAAATCACCCATGATCAGGATGTTGGCTTTAGGCTGCAATGCAAAAAGGCTATCCACAGACGCTCGCACCAACCTTGCCACCTGCCTGCGGTAGGTTTCCGACTCGGTCTCACCTCCCAATCTGGAGGGAAAGTGGCAGACATAAACGTGTAGGCAGTCACCGGAAGCCATTCTTCCCCAGGCATGCAGCACATCCCTGGTCATTTTGGATGGTTCGCCTTCAAAAACAATCCTCAAGACCTGATGTCCAAGCAGTTGAAACAGGTACCGATTGTAGAGGAGTGCCACATCGACCCCTCTGGCATCTTCTGACTCGACGTGCAGGAAAGAATATCCGGCATTTTTGAGCGGTGACGAGTAAACCAATGTTTTTAGGCAGGCATCGTTCTCCACTTCAGCCAAGCCAACAATGTCTGGAAATTTGTCTTCACCGATGGCTGCCATAACGCGTGCAATGTTGCCGGCTTTGCGATAGTAACGGGTTGGTGTCCAGCCACGGATTCCGCCGGGAAGAAATTCCTGATCGGATTTGAGGCTGTCGTGCCAGCAGTCGAAGTAATTCTCGGTGTTGTAGAAAACGATTCGGAGGCCTTCCCTGCCGAAACAGAGAAAGTACGTGCAACAAAAAAGAACCAGGACAACTATTTTCATGAACACCTCCGATTTTAAACGGCAAAGATATTCATTAATTTAATTTATTAACAACTAATTATTAATTATTTTTGACCTTGCACCCATTCATAGGCCCCTGCATCTGGTTTATCATCAACAGTTCTGGAAATGCCGTTTCGATCGGTAGGATAACTGCCCAAATAGGAAGTCGAGCCAATATTTCTGGCAGGAGAAATGGAATCCAGCCTAAAATCATACACGTATTTCTCGACTTCAGAGCCAAGTTTCAAGAATTTGGCATCGGAGGCATACTTGCAATTCGTGACGGTAGCCAATTCGAGGGGTATGGAGGCAGCACGAAGCAGGCAATTCCAAAACGAGGTCGCCCAGGCAATGTTGTTTCGTTTACCCAATCCCACTTCATCCGTTCGGCTACCAAAGACAATGCAATTGCGGAATTCGGCGGACAGGGGATACGCCCGAACGATGGAGGTATCCTTTGGATCGTTCAAGTTATTGACCAAAATCAATGCAGGCCCGTCTCTGCCAGCCATATAATTTGCAATGGTGCAATGGGTATAAACGGAACTCCCTCCGATTTGTGCTACGGTGTAACTTCCGCTGTTGGACAACTGGCAATTACCGATATCCATACTTGAAGTATTACTCCATAAACAAGTATATACCATATTATGAATCATTGAATTATACATCTTCAATTTTGATTGATCCAAGGAAGATGAATCTGCGATGATGCCGTAATAGGCCCCATGAATATCCACAAATTCCAATCGATTGTTGAAGCTGGTCGGCGCTAGTTGGAGGTAAAACCATTGTCCTGCAGTGTAGTCGTACGGGTAATCTGGTAAAATGTAATCCAATCGGTCTCCCCTCAACTGAATGGGCGCGTCTTTTGTGCCAATGGCAGAAAGCGTTCCACTGACCTTCATGTAGGCTTTGTCGTGGAAGTAGAGCTTGGTTCCCGGCAGAAGGGTGAGCGTGGTGTTTTCGGCCACGACCAGACTATCATAAATAACAATGGGCAAGTTGGACGTGAGCGTTGTATCGGCTGAAATCATTTTACCCTTCCAGAATACGGCATCCCAGCTCCAAGCTTCCAAGACGATTTGTTTTCTTGGTCCATCGGTATCAAAAAGCACCGCGTCTGTCACTTTGATGGGTGAATTCGAGCCCTGCATGCTGGTATTGACCTCTACAAACAAAAACAAACTGTCGTGTGATGGAATTTCCACATCGATGAACGAAGTTTTGGTTTCACCGTCCAAGTTGATTTTGAAACCCGAAGCACCACCAGATTGCAGGGAAATGGAAGCAATCCGGATGGTCTTATTGCCTGTATTGCGAACCTTGAGCCAAGCAGTGGTAGAACCAACGGTGGAAAATAGGGTGTCAAAAGTGAGCGTATCTGTCGAGAATCGAAGATCGTTTCCTGGATTTGTAACGATTTCATCGGCAGTACAGCTAACCAGAATGGACAGCAGGACTGACAAAAAGAAAACCAATAGAAAAAAAGTTTTTTGCCTGGGTTTTCGCATAATCAGATTTTAGCCAGGGTTTCAACCAACAATTTCCAGAAATTCGTGACGGCTGGGATGTGCAACCGCTCATCGGGAGAATGGACGCCACGCATGGTCGGACCGAAGGAAACCATATCGAGCGAAGGATACTTTTCCAAAAATAGACCACATTCCAAACCGGCATGAATGGCTCTTATTTTTGGAGTTTCATGAAAGAGCTCTTCATAAACGGCCTTGACTTCTTTCAAAATCTTGGAGTTCGGATTGGGCTTCCATCCAGGATAGCCTTCTCCATGCCAAGTTGTCATGCCGGCTAGGCTGAATACGGCTTCCAGCCTATTGCTCAACGCATGTTTGGCGGATTCGACCGAACTCCTTTGTGAGGTGGTGATGACCCATTCGCCTTCTGCAACCAGTTTTACGGAAGCAAGATTCAGGGAGGTTTCCACCAACCCAGGAAGACTATTGGACATGGCCTGAATGCCAATGGGACAACCATACATCGCATTGATGAAACGATCACCATCAACCTTGGATATCACTTTTTCTGGAACTGGCACCGATTCGAGTAACAGGTTCAAAGAAGGTTCTACAGGTCCGAATTCATCCTCGAGGTCCGATTGGTAACAGTTCAGTCGAACGCGAACCGATTCTTTTTCATTCCAGGGCACACCGGCAATGCAAACAGCCTCGCGGGGAATGGCATTGGAAAGGTTTCCGCCGTGAAAATCACAGAGGCGCAAGTCGGTGGCTTTCTTTTCATGCCATAGAAAACGTGCCAGCAAATGATTGGCATTGCCCCTGCCCTTATCGATGTCGTCACCGGAATGCCCTCCGGTAAGGCCTTTTACGGTTACCATGAAATAAAAATAATGGTCGGGGGCTTTTTCCTGCTTGAATTTGAAGGTGAATTTGGAATTCATGCCACCGGCACAACCAATGAACAATTCTCCCTCGTCTTCGGAATCGAGGTTGATGAGCCGAGTACCTTTAAAAAAACCTTTTTCCAAACCAAAAGCACCGTTCAGACCGGTTTCCTCATCGACAGTGAACAGGCATTCGACCGGACCGTGCTGAAGCTCAGAGGATGCAAGGACAGCAAGTTGGGCGGCGATTCCGATGCCATTGTCGGCACCAAGCGTGGTTCCTTTTGCTTTTAGCCATTCACCATCTATATAAGGTTGTATCGGATCTTTACTGAAATCGTGTGTTGAGTCGGCGTTTTTTTCGCAGACCATATCCAAGTGCGATTGCAACACCACTGCTGGATCGTTTTCCTTTCCCTTGGACGCGGGTTTTGAAATCAATACATTGCCGACGGCGTCGCGTTTGGTCTCAAGTCCTTTTTCAGTTGCAAAATTCAGCAACCATTCCTGCAGGGCTATTGTATTGCCAGAAGCACGCGGGATACGACATATTTCCAGAAAATAGGCCCAGACCAACTTGGGTTCGGTTAATTCAATTTCTTGATTCATAGGTTGTTCATTAAATAAAAAAAACAAAGGAAAAACCGTTCCGTTTCATTCTCACTGTACATTTAATTAAAAAACTTTAAAATGTTTGCAGCCGAGGCACGGACAGGACAAAAATACGCAAAATATAGTTTGCGATATGGATAAAAGTGTATATTTGCACTTCAAATTTGAGGAATAACTAACCAATTAAAAAGAGATGAAACATATCAACTCCATTGTTAACATTGTCTTGGGCATCGGCCTAATCGTTTTATACATACTCCATTTCACTGGAACGAACAATGGCAAGCCTGCCTCAAGGGCAGCCGGTTCTGATTCCACATCGCTTTCAGCTCAACTTCCCATTGCTTACATCAATGTCGATTCCCTTTTGCTCAACTACAACTATTCTAAAGATTTGAACGAAGTACTCATCCGCAAACGTGAAAACGCTCAGGCCACTTTGACCGAAAAAGCACGCAAACTGGATGGCGAGATGAAGGAATTTCAACGCAAGCGCGAAAACAACGCATTCCTTTCAGAACAAAGTTTCAAGAGTCAACAACAAGCTCTGTTGAAAAAGCAACAGGACTTGCAGCAATTGGAAGAAACCTTAACCCAACAGCTTGGAAAGGAACAACAGAAGATGAACGAACAGCTTCGGGACTCCATCTATAAGTTCCTTCAGGAATACAACAAGGACAAAAAGTATCAGATGATACTAAGCAACACGATGAATGACAACATTATGGTTGCCGATAACGCCTATAACATCACCAATGAAGTGGTAGAAATGCTCAACAGCAAATACGTTAAGGCGGAGGAATAAACTCTTTTAACAGATTTTTAAAAAAAGGTTGCTTCAAAAGGGCGACCTTTTCTGTTTTTATTGCTAATTTTGAAGTACGTACAGATTCAAACTGCCTTTCTGGCAGAACCTCCTTTTTGGCATTATAATTGATTTGAAAAGGACTCAACACAAAACTATGGATATCCAAATAAAAAAACGCTTACAATCTGACTTGGAAGAAATCGACTCCGAATTCATTCCGATGATATCAGATAACGACGAAGATCAACTGCTGAAACAGGAGGATTTGCCCGAGACCTTGCCCATTCTTCCTTTACGCAACATGGTTCTTTTTCCGGGTGTTGTCATGCCTGTGACCATCGGACGCACAAAATCCTTAAAACTGGTGCGGGAAACGTATCAGGACGAAGGGCTTCTTTCCGTTTTCACACAGATTGATTCCAACGTAAACGATCCTGGTTTTGAAGACCTGCATGAAATTGGCTTGGTGGCTCGAATCGTTCGCATTCTTGAAATGCCTGACAGCACGACAACGGTTATCATTCAGGGTGTGAAACGTTGTACCTTAAAGGAATTGACCTCCACAGAACCCTATTTGCGAGGCAAGGTTCTTTTGAAAGATGACAATGCGCCACTCAAAGAAGACCGTGAAATGGAAGCGCTGGTGCAGGCCATCAAAGATTTGTCCGTACGCATCATCAAAAATTCGGGAAACATTCCCCAGGAGGCTTCTTTTGCCATTCGCAACATCGAACAGACCTACTCGCTGATCAACTTCATTTGTGCCAATTTCACGTTCAAACTTCAGGAAAAACTGAAACTGCTGCGTTTGGACGATTTTAAGGACAGATGCTATAAGTTACTGGAAATCATGACTAAAGAATCCCAGTTGTTGGATTTGAAAGTCTCCATCCAGTCCAAGGCTCGCGAAGACATCAACCAACAGCAACGCGAATATTTCCTTCAACAGCAAATCAAGACCATTCAGGACGAACTGGGTGGCAGCAATTCGGAGCAAGACATTCGCGACATGCGGGAAAAGGGTTCCAAAAAGAATTGGAGCAAAGCAGTGGCAGCCGTTTTTGAAAAGGAGCTCAACAAGTTGGAACGAACCAGTCCCCATTCTCCGGACTATTCTACCCAACTCAATTACTTGAATTATCTGCTCGATTTGCCTTGGAACGAATATTCCAAGGACAACTTCAATCTGAAACGGGCTGAAAAAGTACTGAACAGGGATCATTTCGGACTGGAAAAGGTCAAAGAACGCATTCTCGAACATTTAGCTGTATTAAAACTCAAAGGTGACCTGAAATCGCCCATCATATGCCTTTATGGCCCTCCCGGCGTTGGTAAGACGTCGCTTGGAAAGTCCGTTGCTGAAGCGTTAAACCGCAAATATGTCCGCGTTTCGCTGGGCGGTTTGCATGATGAGGCGGAAATTCGTGGTCACCGTCGCACCTACATCGGCGCCATGCCGGGTCGCATCATTCAAAGCCTCATCAAGGCAGGTACTTCGAATCCGGTTTTCATACTGGACGAAATCGACAAAATTGGCAACGATTTCCGTGGGGATCCATCCTCTGCCCTATTGGAGGTGCTTGACCCTGAGCAGAACAATACATTCCACGACAATTTCATCGATGTGGATTACGACTTATCCAAGGTGTTGTTCATCGCAACGGCGAACAATCTGGGCGCTGTGTCCCCACCCTTGAGAGACCGTATGGAGATTATTGACATCACCGGGTATTTGGCCGAAGAGAAAGTGGAAATTGCCCACAGGCATTTGATTCCTAAGGAAATGGACAACCACGGAATCAAAAAGGAAAAACTTCAGATCAACAAGACGGCCATCAAGGAAATCATCGAATCGTACACCAGGGAATCCGGTGTGCGGGAACTCGACAAGAAACTGGCCAAGATCATGCGCAAAGTGGCTGGTAAAATAGCCGTTGACGATAACTTTACGGAAACCATCACCCCTGAAAAGCTCAAAGATTATTTGGGCATGGTCGAATTCACTCGTGATCGATATCAAGGCAACGATTATGCCGGCGTGGTGACTGGACTTGCCTGGACTGCTGTCGGTGGTGAGATTTTATTCATTGAGTCCAGCCTAAGCAAAGGCAAAGCTCAGAAACTGACGCTTACCGGTAATCTGGGCGATGTGATGAAAGAATCTGCAGTCATCGCATTGGAATACATCAAGGCGCATGCCTCCAAACTGGACATTGACGATTGCATCTTTGAAAATTGGAACGTCCATGTACACGTACCGGAAGGAGCCATTCCCAAGGATGGTCCTTCGGCTGGCATCACGATGGTGACTTCGCTGACTTCCTCCTTCACACAAAGAAGAGTTCGAAAGAATTTGGCCATGACTGGTGAGATCACGCTTCGCGGTAGGGTTCTGCCGGTAGGCGGCATCAAGGAAAAGATTTTGGCTGCAAAACGGGCTGGCATTCGTGAAATCATCCTTTCCGAAGAAAACCGAAAGGACATCGCAGATATCAAGGAAAGCTATCTGAAAGGCCTAACCTTCCATTTCGTCAAGGATGTCAAGGAAGTGTTGGATATCGCACTGCTTAAGGAATTGGTGGAAGACCCCATCGATCTGAAAGTGCATTGTGACGACAATCAAGCTCCGCCAAAATAAACCGTTAAAACCCTAACACCGTGAAAAACAGCTGTCTGATCTCAATTATTTGTCTTTGGGCATTTGCAACAAGTATTCAGGGAGCAGCACCGAGTGCGCCAACCAATTTGCGGAGTTTTGACAAGGTCAATCCAGTTGGTACTGACAACAAACCCTATTTCGGTTGGTATGTCAATGACTCCGATAATGATGAACTTCAAACGGCTTATCAAATTTTGGTCGCCACGAGTCTGAAAAAAATCAATCAGAACATTGGTGATGTTTGGGACAGCGGAAAAACGTCTTCGGGAAGTCAGAACCACATGCAGTTCAATGGAAACACTTTAAAAGCTGCAACACGTTACTTTTGGAAAGTACGCACTTGGGACAAGGATGGACGTGAGGGCAAGTATTCCAAACCGGCAATGTTTGATGTTGGTTTGATTTCTGGATCAGACTGGGCTGGTGCACAATGGATTAAACGGAATTCAGCGGAAAAGGATCAATACACCTACTTCAGGAAAACGTTTCAAGTTGCGGATAAGAAAATAATCCGTGCAACTGCCTATCTTTCAGTATGGCACAATTATGAATTGTATTTGAATGGTAAGCTCATCGGCAAGGGCCAAGCGTATCATTATCCCCAGTACAGTTATTACAATGCCTTTGATGTCACTGCCTCCATTCGGAAAAATGGGCAAAATCTTTTTGCTTTGATGGCGCATTGGTATGGTGGTGGACAGGGCAGAGTGGCCGGATCACCTGGGTTTCTGATGAAAACGGTGATAGAGTATTTGGATGGCAGTCTGGAAATCATCGGTACGGATAAAAGTTGGAAACAAACCCGAGTAGATGCCTGGCTGGATGGTCAACCTTCAAGAAACGGCGAAGGTGTGGGTTATGTCGACCGAATTGATGCAAGTAAGTTATTGGAAAACTGGAATTTGCCTGCTTTCGATGATCGTTCTTGGGAAAATGCCGTAGAAATCGGACCGCATCCTGTTGCGCCTTGGATAGGTGAACTTCAACCTGACCTTACTCGATTGATAGAAAAAGAAATGGTGCCGCTATCCGTAAAACATCTCGGGGCTGGCAAGTATGTGATTGACTTGGGAAAAGTATGGGCTGGAGTGCCCAAAATTACGTTCACTGGTGGAAAATCAGGTGAAGTGATTTCGATGCATGGTGGTTACACTCTGGAAACGGATGGTTCTGTTTCACTTAAACAAAACCAAAGCACCAACTTGAATTATTATTTTCTCTTGAATGGTCAAAAGGCTGTTTTCCAACCATTTGTCTATTTTGGAATGCGGTATTTCCAAGTGGATAATGCACCCTGCCCATTGACTACGGAAAACGTTCGGTTCATTACCCGACATTACGAACTCGATCCTACCCGTTCCGATTTTGAATCATCCGACACCATGCTCAATGAGGTATGGGGGTTGATGAAACATACCTTGCTGTTGGGTGAACAAGAACAATTCGTCGATACGCCCACCCGTGAGAAAGGTGCATTTCTGGGAGACGGATGGGCTCAAGGGGTTCCAGCAATGACAACTTTGGGCGACCGGGCTTTCAATTTGCGGGTCATGCTCGAATTTCTGGACTCACAGGACCAATATTGGCCGGACGGTCGATTGAATGCCGTTTATCCGAATGTGGACAGGAAACGTGACATACCGGATTATACGCAATCTTATCTGGTATGGGTATGGGATTATTACCAGCAAACCGGTGACGTACAGTTCCTACGAGATAATTATACCAAAATTCGGAAAATTGCTGAATATGTGGACACTTATCGAAACGATTCCACCGGATTAATTTACGATCTTGCTGGCGGCGCAGGGGGTTATAAATTCGGCATCATTGATTGGCCACCGTCCATGAGGTATGGTTACGATATTTCTACTTCTGCAAGAACGGTTATTTGTGCCTACGCCTATGCCGATTTTGATATTGTCTCCAAAGTGGCTGAAGTGCTTGGCAATGAAAAGGATCAAGTTTTGTATAGAGATAAGGCATTGAGCATGAGAAATGCCATCAACAAGTACTTGCTGAATGATAAGGGTGTCTTTGTAGACGGTCTGTACAACGATCATACTGCCAGCAGTCATTTGTCGCAACATGCCAACATGCTTCCGATGGCATTGGGCATTGTTCCCCTCGAAAACAAAGATTCCGTGGTCAAGGCAATTAAAGATCATAAAATGAGTGTTGGCATGGTGACCGTCCGATGGCTTCCTGAGGCCCTGGGGAAAGCAGAAGAAGGCAAGCACTTGTTGGAACTTTATACCAATCCAGCTTGGGATGGTTGGGCTCAAACCCTTTCAAAAGGTGGCACTGCTACCTGGGAAGCGTGGGATTCAGACCTTCGTGGTGAAAGTTTGTCGCACCCTTGGGGAACAGCAGGATTGCTAGGTATTCAACAATACATTTTGGGAATTGAAACGATCAAGCCTCAATTTGAACTTTTTCAGGTTAAACCGCTCGATTTTGGGACAACATTGAGTCATGTCAAGGGCAGACTACCGTCCGACAGGGGAGACATTTCCGTTGAATGGACCAGAAAGGACAACCTCTTTACCATGGACGTAACTATTCCAGATAATACTCAGGCAAACCTTTGGGTTCCCAAGGGAGCTTCGGCAGATTCTGATGTATTGGTGGATGGCAAACCAGTAAACGGCCTCGTTGTTGGAGCCTTCATCAAAGTCGGATTGTTTGGCTCAGGATCACACCACTTAGAACGCATCGTCACCACCCTTTAATACCTCCTCATTATTAAATCGAGGTGAAAGATGTTCTAATGAGACATCTTAAGACATGAAGACTTCTAGGGGATATATCTTTCTAATCTTGAAGATTGGTAGAATGGAGCTGATCAAACTGATGCCCATCACTCCTGCCGATACCAAAAGAATCTGTCCGATTGAGGTCGTATTCGCGACTTCAGGCGTAATTTTCTGAATAAGGCTGATCATTGGGAAAAACAAGATGACACCCATGATGAGACCGGCAAAACTTAGCAACATCGATTGGAGCAGAACCAAACCCGTAATGAAACCATGCGGGGAACCCAAGGCTTTGATGATGGCGAAGTCCTTTCGTCTTTCCAGAACACTTACAGTCAGAATCAGACTGAGAATGGCGGTCAAGACAACCGCTGTGATCATCATGACAATGAAAATTAGGGGTATGATTCCGGTTTCCATTTCAACAATGTTGTTTTCAACGAAGGTGTCGTTGTCGAAAACGGCCACATTCTTTAGTTTGGCTTCAATGTTTTCCTGAACATCTTTCGGTTTGAATCCAGGCAGGATTTTAACTTGATAACAGGAAACTACAAAATGGAAACCCACCACATCGTGTGCTTTGTTCAATGAAATAAAGGCATATTGCATCACAAACATGTTGGTGCCGCCACTAAAACCTACTACAACCAGGGAGTCATCCTTCACTGGTATTCGGTCGCCGATTTTTAGCTTGTATTTGGCAGCAAAGGCATTATCCAGCACTATCTCATCGTCGTTTTTAATGGAACGCCCTTCCAGAATACGCGGCGGCCCTCCTACTCCTGTCTCCGGATCAAAACCCGTCAGATAGAACGTGGCATTTTCGCCTTTGATGGGCACGGATGAGAAAATAAAGAAGATGGGTGAAACCGTTGCGACCCCATCGGTATTATTCAAATCCGTTTCGTAGGAAGTAGGCAATAAAGTGGTGCTTCGCAATATATTTGTCGCGTGTTTCTGAAGAACCCAAAGATCGGCTTTGCTGGTACGCACATATTCCACGCAACCATCGGCAACCGACTGGTATAAGGAAACAACAAAAAGCATCAACAAGGTGCAAAGCGCAATACCCAAGGAGGTTAGGATAAAACGCTGTTTGTTTTCAATCAACAATTTGAAAGTGTACATAAGCCCATACAAGTTCGTTAAGGGCGAAGATAATGAACTTTTTCAGCTTCCAAAGTTTTCAACCCACAAAAAAACCACCCTGAAATAGAGTGGTTTTCGTAAGGATAATATTGATTGAGTGTTTACACGTCCTCGTTCATCAGTTTCATTTTTTTGAAACCCCAAAAAATCAATGAAAGTACAACACCAACAATGGCTGCGAATGCCATACCCTTGAGTTCGACGGAGCCGATCATGATGCTGGCACCGCTTACACCGACCACAAACGTTATGGCACCAAGGACCATGTTGCTGTTTTTGCTGAAATCAACTTTTTGTTCAACAAAAATACGAAGACCCTGCACGGCTATGACACCATAAAGAAGCATCGTGATGCCACCCATTACCGGGCCAGGAATGGTGGAGATGGCTGCAGAGACTTTCCCGATCAGGGAGAAGGCGATGGCCATGACAGCAGCACCGCGAATAACCCACACCGAATAAACGCGTGTGATGGCCATGACACCGATGTTTTCACCATAGGTCGTGTTTGGGGGTGAGCCAGTGAAACCGGAGATAATGTTGGAAATCCCATCACCCAGCAAAGAACGGTGCAGTCCAGGTTTCTTCATCAAGTCCGTTTCCGTGATCTTGCCGGTAACGATGAGATGGCTGATGTGTTCAGCCAAAACAACGATGCATGCAGGAGCAATAATGAGGATGGCAGTGGTGTCGTAAACTGGAGCCTGAAATTTGGGAAGTGCGAACCAAGCGGCATTGCTGATGGTGGTGGTATCCACCATGCCCATGGCAAGAGCCAAAAGATAGCCTGCAAGGACAGCAAACAAAATGGGAATGACGGCTAAGAAACGTTTGAACAAAACCGAGCCGATGATGCCGACGCAAAGGGTAAAGAGCGAGACAATCAACGTGTTCGTATCGGGTGTGTAAGCCGCAACAACTTGACCGACATTGGTTGGCCAAGGAGCCAATCCTGCCTGACGCGCAGCCACAGGTGCCAGTTCGAGTCCGATGATGGCAACCACGGCACCCATGACGGCTGGTGGCATGACCACGTCAATCCATTTGATGCCCCATTTGTAAACCACCCACGAAATCAGGACGAAAAACAAACCAAAGAAAATGAAACCGGATTGTGCATGTGCGAAACCACCGTAATTGGCAGAAATCAACATGACAGGGGCAATAAAAGCGAAGCTTGAACCTAAATAGGCCGGAATGCCGCCTTTGGTTACCCAGGAATAGATAAGCGTACCGATACCATTCATCAATAAAGCGATGGCCGGATCCACACCCAATAGGATCGGAACCAAGATGGTAGCACCAAACATTGCAGTCAGGTGCTGAAGACTGAGTGGAATACTCTCCAGGATTGGCATTTTCTCGTGAATGCCGATGACTCTTCTGCTCATGAAATCGATTTTAAGGTTAGTATGTAAGGATTAAGAAAGTTATTTTGGAGCCTTAATATAAAGGTATAAACCGACAAAGGCAAACAGGATGTTTGGCAACCAGACTGCCAAACCTGGCGATAATCCTCCTCCCTCCGCAAAGCTTCCTGAAATGGTGTCAAACATGATGTATGCAAAGCTGATGAGAATACCCAATCCTAGATGCAGTCCCATGCCACCCCTGACTTTTCTGGAGGCAAGTGAAACGCCAATCAGTGTCAGGATGAATGCGGAAAATGGAAAAGAAAAACGACGGTTGTATTCCAAACTGTATTCCTTGATGTTGGCGACCCCCCTGAGCGCCTGCCTGTCCAAATATGCTTTTAGTTCAGGTGTGGTCAGTTGTTCGCTCCAGCCCTTAACGATAAAGAATTCTTCCGGTTTGACTTGAATGGACGTATCCAGCGTGGATCCTTTGGTAATGGTTTCATTCAGACCGTCAAAGTTGCGAATCATGTATTCGGACAAACTCCAACGATAAGTGCTGTCCTCATGGATGCGATTGGCAGTTAATCTGGAAACCAACATCTTGCCATCGTATTTCTCAAGAAAGAAGTCGTAGCCCGTATTGCTGGCCTTTTCGAAACGGTCGATATACATGATGACACCCGGTTCCACTTCCATTTGAATGTGGCGTGTGTAATCGGTGGTCAATTTTTTGACGTATTTATCCTCAAAAGCCAGTCGTGTCTTATTGGCTACAGGAATCCAGAAGGAGTTCAGCATAAAAGTCATCAATGCCAGAAAGGCTGCTGCCATCATGTAGGGACGCATCAATCGTTTAAAGCTTACACCGCTGGCAAGGATGGCAATGATTTCGGTGTCACTGGCCAATTTGGATGTAAAATAAATGACGGAGATGAAAATGAACAAGGGGCTGAACCGAACCCCGAAATAAGGTATGAAATTGAGGTAATAATGAAAAATGATCTCGTGTGATGTGGCATCGTGCCCCATGAACTTGTCGAGTTTCTCATTGAAGTCGAATACGACGACGATGGCCATGATCAGTGTGATGCAAAAGAAAAAGGTTCCCAGGAACTTGCCTATGATGTAGCTGTCCAGACGTTTCAGACGGAAAAATGAATCACGTTCTGACACGACTTTGGGATGCTTCACTATATTCTTTTTGAACGCCATTTCTTGTGTTTATAATCGCGCGGTGACTTTTTTGATCATTTGGTCTTTCCAACTGGAGAAATCACCCGCTATGATGCGTTTGCGTGCTTCACCAACCAACCAAAGATAAAAGGCAAGATTATGGATGGAAGCGATTTGAAGGCCCAACAGTTCATTGGAGATGAACAAATGGCGCAGATAGGCTTTGGAGTAAAGGGTGTCCACCGTCGCTGTTCCTTCCGGATCGATGGGCGAAAAGTCGTCCACCCATTTGTGGTTGCGCATATTCATGATGCCGTTGCGGGTGAACAACATGCCGTTGCGGCCATTGCGGGTTGGCATCACGCAGTCAAACATGTCCACTCCCCGTTCGATGCCCTCCAGGATGTTGGCAGGTGTGCCGACGCCCATCAAATAACGGGGTTTGTCCTGCGGCAATATTTCGTTGACCAATTCGATCATTTCGTACATCTTCTCCGTGGGTTCGCCTACGGCCAAACCACCTATGGCATTGCCTTCCCTACCTTTTGAGGCAATGTATTCGGCAGAGCGCTTTCTAAGCTCAGGATAAACACAACCTTGTACGATGGGAAACAGCGTTTGGTTGTATCCATATTTTGGATCCGTATGGTCGAAGCGGTCAATGCAGCGATCCAGCCAACGGTGGGTCATCTCCATGGATTTTCGTGCATACTCGAAATCGGCCGTACCCGGTGTGCATTCGTCAAAGGCCATGATGATGTCGGCACCGATGGTACGCTGCGTATCCATCACATTTTCGGGTGTGAACAGGTGCTTGGAACCGTCAATATGGGATTGGAAAGTGGCGCCTTCTTCCTTTATCTTTCTGCGATGAGCCAATGAAAAGACTTGAAAACCACCACTATCTGTCAAAATTGGTTTGTGCCAGGAATTGAATTTATGCAAGCCACCTACTCGTTCGAGGATGTCAAGACCTGGCCTCAAATAAAGATGATAGGTATTTCCAAGAATGATTTGTGCCTTGATTTCAGTATCCAGTTCGGTCTGATGAACCGCTTTGACGGAACCGACCGTACCCACCGGCATGAAGATGGGTGTTTCAATGGGTCCGTGATCGGTTTGAATCAATCCGGCCCGTGCATTTGTCTTGGTGTCCCGGGCCAGCAGCTCGAAGGTCATATAGCGAATTTTGATCACAAAGATAAGCGATTCAGGGCAAAAAAAACTACCTTTGACGCTCCGAAATTGAAAAAAGCCGACGTCTATGAACCTTTCAGACATCATCCTCATTGCCATTGGATTAGCCATGGATTGTTTTGCCGTTTCCATCGCTTGCGGCATTGTGATGAAACCTTTCCGTTTTGGACCAGCCTTTCGCATTGCTTTTTTGTTCGGACTTTTCCAAGCTGTTATGCCATTGATTGGTTGGCTTGCCGGAAGCACCTTCCAGCACCTGATCGAATCATTCGACCATTGGATTGCCTTTGGCATTTTACTCATTCTTGGTGGAAGAATGCTTTGGGAATATTTTTTCGTACACCCCGACAAAAAAATATTAAATCCCTATAAAAAGAGAGTGGTGTTGACGCTTGCGCTGGCTACTAGCATCGACGCCATGGCCATTGGGCTTTCATTTGCTTTCCTGCGAATCGATTTGATGCAACCTGTACTCATCATCGGTGCGGCGTCCCTTTTGTTTTCAGCCCTTGGTTTGTTTATCGGCAAACGTTACGGACATCGATACAACATTCCTGCCGAATTGTTCGGTGGTATCGTATTGATTGGCATCGGCATAAAAATTTTACTGGAGCATATTTGCAAGTAACTTTTCGCTTAAAATTTCTTATCTTTGGTTGATACATGCTTGGTGATTGGAGGAACTTCCATCATCATTTCATCTCCTGCAAGTTATTAATCCCTAAATACAGAAACTATGGAAAAAAGCATCAAAGGAACTCAGACTGAAATCAATCTGCTCACTACATTCGCAGGTGAATCACAGGCACGCATGCGTTACTCCTACTACGCTGTCGTAGCCAAAAAAGAAGGTTACGAACAGATTTCAGCCATTTTTGAAGAAACGGCCAACCAGGAAATGCAACATGCCAAGCGGATGTTCAAGTATTTGGAAGGTGGCATGGTTGAAATCAAGGCCAGCTATCCCGCAGGAATGATTGGCACCACTGCCGAAAATCTGAAGGCTGCTGCCGGTGGCGAGCACGAAGAATGGTCGGAACTCTATCCAAAATTTGCTGACATCGCGGAAGCTGAAGGATTCAAGGAAATAGCCACGATGTACAGAGCCATTTCCAAGTGTGAAGCCAGGCACGAAGCTCGTTACCTGAAGCTGTTGGCCAACCTGGAAAATGGTACCATTTTCAAACGTGAAGAAAAAGTGAAATGGGTGTGCCGCAAATGTGGTTTCGTTCATGAAGGCAAATCGGCTCCTCAAAACTGCCCGGCCTGCAACCACCCGCAAGGCTATTTTGAACTGGAAAGCGAAAACTATTAAGGTATTTTTTGGCTAAACGGGATAAGATGTTTCAATAGAGTGCCAAGGTCAAGGCGTTGGTTATGAGACACCCCGGAGCGTACTTAAGGTACGTGAGGAGTGGCGAATAAACAATAACGCAGAGATTGGTGCTCTATTGAGACATCTTTTTGTTGTTTAATCTACTCTAGTAAATTTGACATCAGTCATCTTCACCCTTTTTAAGGTGCCGAACTTTGAACGTTTAGGCACGACATTTTCCCCTTGAATTATCTCGGAGCGCGCTAGCAGCGGTACTTCCTCCACAGCAACATTGGTCGAATCCAGACCCAGATGGGTCACATCGTTCATGCCAATTTTGCGGATCAAAAAGAAGAAATTCATGATGAGTCCGTGCCATTTTGCAAAGTCGTAGTCGTTGTTGGGGACGCGTTCGATGACAATGTACCTGAAATCACTCAGAATGTTGAATTCACGGAGCGAGGGATAATGAGATATCAGATCCACTTGCTTGTCCTCCATCAATTCATGGACAATGTTGTGAAAGTATAGGTTAACCTTGGTAGGCACCTTAAAACCAAGCCTAAGATCCACCCGTATCAAAACGCCTGGAATAAGGTGGTGCACCTCGTATTCGGTCGTATGTGGATCGTCCACAATGTCCACATGTAAAATCCAATACACATCCGCTCTTTTTGGCTGCTTTCTAAGCATCGAAAAGAGAATCTTGTTCTCAATTTCGGGTATGTAATTGGCATGTGTCACATAGACCAGGTTGGATGCGTATTTGGGAACGCTCATATCCTTGGAAAGTGCCTCAATGACAGGCAGGTATTTTTTAATTTTTACAAAAGTGATAAAGCTGTTTTTGATGCGACGCCCTTTGTTCCAAGTGTACATGACCAGCATGAAGAATCCTGCGATTAGGATGGTGATCCAACCACCGTGCATGAATTTAGTCATGTTGGCTGCCAGGAAAGAGAGTTCAATCGAAAAGAAAATGAGCCCTAAAACAATTCGGACTACCAATGAGGTTTTATCCTTCAGGTAGTACATCAGCAAGATGGAGGTCATTAACATTGCCAGTGTAATGGCCAACCCATAGGCAGCTTCCATTCCGGTTGATTTCTGGAAATACAGCACAATGAAGCAGCATCCAACATACAGAATCGTATTGATGAGCGGAATGTACATCTGGCCTTTGATGGTGGTGGGATAATGGATTCGGACCTTCGGGAAAAAATTTAGGGAAATGGCTTCCGAAATGATGGTATAACTGCCACTGATCAATGCTTGGCTGGCAATGATGGCAGCAGCGGTAGCCACTAGAATGCCTGGAACCAGGAACCACTCTGGCATGATGGCATAGAAGGGATTGACAGTGGCGGTAATTTCTGCCGGATGAGTGATAATCCAAGCACCTTGACCGAAATAATTCAATAGCAACGATGTCTTGACAAAAATCCAGGAGATGCGGATGTTCTTGATTCCACAGTGTCCGAGGTCTGAATACAAGGCTTCAGCTCCTGTGGTACAAAGAAAAACAGCGCCCAACAAGATCAGTGCATTCGGAAAATGAACAAGGATTTGATAGGCATAATAGGGATTGACAGCTTTCAAAACGGCCGGATATTGAATGATTTGGGAGAAACCCAACACGGCCAGCATGGAGAACCAGAACAACATCATGGGGCCGAAGGATTTGCCCAGAAAATTGGTGCCGAACTGTTGAACTACAAAAAGCAAGGTGATGATGATGAGCACCACCGTTACGACGGGTAGTTGTGGATTAAGAATTCGAAGCCCTTCGACGGCTGAAGTGACGGTGATGGCCGGCGTGATGATGCCGTCTGCCAGCAATGCACAGGCTCCAACGATGGCAATCAAGTATAGCCACTTGTTTTCCTTCTTGACCAGCGCGAAAAGGGAAAGAATGCCTCCTTCCCCCTTGTTATCTGCCCTAAGGGTGATTAAAATGTACTTGAACGTGGTTTGGAGCGTCAAAGTCCAAAAGACACAGGAGATGGCTCCCAACACAAAAGCTTCGTCTGCAAAGGCCGTTCCGTTAAGAATGGCTCGGATGGTGTAAAGGGGCGATGTACCTACATCACCGTAAACAATGCCGAGTGTGATGAGCAGTCCAGCCATCGAAAGCTTGGATGCGTGACCGGCATGAGTAGCTTGTTTCAAGAGTCAAAAAGTTTGCGCAAAGATAAAGTCATTTCGGATGGATTCCATCAAAAATGTGAAAAAAAAACAACAAACCATTAACAGGCTAAAAAATGTACCTATATTAGAGTTAGAAACGGTACGTAAGTATGCATGTAAAAAAATACCTGCGTTTAAAAATTAATTTGAGGTTGATAGTCCTTTTCTTGACTATCATCTTGATCGTAATCGGCTACCGGGAATACAAAAAATTCCAGGAGCGGAAAAAGCTCATCGATTTGCCACAAATGCATGTGCAGGGTGAATTGAGGGCTTTGACATTGTACAGTCCCATCTCCTATTTCATTTACCGTGATAAAGAAATGGGCTATGAATACGAACTCTGCTCGATGCTGGCTAATGATCTCGGATTGCATCTGAAAATGATTGTCGCTCCCAATCCTATGGCCATGGTTCGGATGTTGGAACGAGGCGAAGGTGATTTGATTGCCTACAACATGCCAATCACTACGGAAAATAAGAGCAGATTTTTGTATTGCGGTAGAGAATTTCTAACTCATCAGGTTTTGGTTCAACAGAAAAAGCAACCAGTTGATATGATTCGAAGTGTAACCGGTCTAATAGGTAAGACCGTTGTTGTTCATAAAAATACCAGATACCTGACCCGTTTGGAAAGTCTGAATGAGGAATTGGGTGGCGGCATCAACATTCAAGCAATTTCACAGGACAGTTTCACGGTAGAAGACCTCATCGGTCAAGTGGCCACAGGCAAAATTGATTACACGATAGCAAACAATTACATCGCACAGTACAACAGCACCTTCTATAAAAACATCAACACGAGTTTGGCAATCGGATTTTCACAGCGATCTTCCTGGATTGTCCGTAAGTCCTCGCCCAAACTGGGTGCTTCCATTCACAGGTGGTTTCGTGATAACAGGTATACAGATCGTTATCAAGAGGTTACACAACGTTATTTCTCTTCTGGCAAGAATACGACCAACATGGTTTCCACGGCCCTGTTTCCAGGAAAGAAGGGTCAACTATCCATTTACGATCCTTTATTCAAGAAATACGGTTCCGAAATTGGCTGGGACTGGCGGATGTTGGCATCCATCGCCTATCAGGAATCAAATTTTGACGCATCTGCCGTGAATTGGACAGGCGCCAGCGGCTTGATGCAAATCATGCCTAAAACAGCCAGTTCTGTCGGGGTGAGCAGGGATAGCCTTTTCAAACCTGAGCATAGTGTGCTTGCCGCTTCCCGTTTGCTGAAAATTTACGAGCATAATTTTGCCATCATTTCCAACGATGAACAGCGGATCAAAATGACCTTGGCAGCTTACAATTGTGGGCTGGGTCATGTGATGGACGCCAGGGCACTGACCCGCAAGCATGGACGGAATCCGTTTATATGGGAAGACAATGTCAGAACGTTCATACTACTTAAAAGCCAGCCCAAGTACTTTGAGGACAAAGTCTGCAGATCGGGATATCTTCGAGGGACTGAAACAGTTGCGTTTGTAACGGAGGTTTGGGACAGATACATTAAATATCGAAAGCTTGTTCCAGATAAGCTAATGGTTAGTAAAGATACTAAACGATAGAAATCATGTTTAAAAGTCTCCAAGCGCTGTTTCATCCGGATCAATACCAGGGTTGGGGAAAAAGCAAGAAATATTTCGAAGGATGGTATTATAAAGTGGTAAATGCGGAGGAATCAATAGCACTCGCACTTATCCCTGGCATTGCCATGGATGCAGAAGGCCGAAAACAGGCTTTTATCCAGGTGCTGGATGGAAAGAAAAGAACGGCAGATTATTTCAAATTCGATGTAAAGGAGTTTAGACCCAAAGTCGGTGTGTTTGAACTGGCGATTGCTCAAAATCAGTTTTCGAATGAGTCCATAAGACTTGATTTACCATCCGTAAAAGGTGAATTATTCTTTTCTGACAGAACAGCATGGCCCAAAACGTTCTTTTCGCCAGGCATCATGGGCCCCTATACTTTTGTGCCATTGATGGAATGCTACCATGGCATCCTAAGCATGGATCATCGCATCGATGGTAAACTTCTTCTGAATGGAGAGACAGTTGATTTTGCAAATGGTAGGGGTTATATGGAAAAAGATTGGGGAAAATCCTTTCCAAGCGCCTACTTTTGGATGCAGACCAACCATTTCAGCCAGCCAGGCATTTCACTTAAGGCATCCGTTGCGAAAATACCTTGGATGGGCAATTCCTTCATTGGATTCATAGCTGGACTTTGGCTACACGACAGACTGATACAATTTACAACTTACAACGGTTCCAAACTGGTGCAATCTATTGCCGATCAGAAAGTTGTGAAATTGGTCATGGAAAATGAAAATTTCCGCCTTGAAATTTGTGCACACCGGGAAAAAAGCACGCAGCTAGCCGCTCCCATCTTAGGTTTGATGGACGGTCGAATTGAAGAAAGCATGACTTCACTCATCGATGTTCAACTCTTTGACAGAAAGAACAATATTCTCCTTCTGTCCGATACTGGCAGAAACGCAGGATTGGAAGTAGCCGGAACCATCAATGAACTGACTTTGGCTTTATAGGTTGTCAAAAATGCTGGCTCCGCCGCTTTCTGTAATTTCCCCTTGGTCTTGGGCCGGTTCGTTGCCTGAACAGTTGAATTCCATGCCTGGAGGCACCATGAACACATCTTTTTGGGTAACACCGGATTTCGGATCGGCATAAACCTTTTTCATGAACAAAGCCCAGATGGGCAGCGCCATGGCAGAACCCTGACCTTCGTTGGTGAAGTCAAAGTGGATGTCGCGTTCTTCACCACCTACCCATACGCCACCAACCAGGTGCGGCGTCACACCCATGAACCAACCGTCGGAGTTGTTCTGGGTGGTACCGGTTTTGCCACCCATTTGAGCGGTAATGCCGTATTTAGAATTTCGAAGCCGGAGACCTGTTCCTTGATCGACCACAGCGCGGATCATGGAAAGCATTTTGAAGGAAGTTTCCTCACTGAATACTTCGGACATCTGGGGTGAAAAGTGCGCCAGAATGTTGCCGTTCTTGTCTTCGATACGCGTTACGAAAAGCGGTTGAGTCTTGATTCCACGATTGGCAAAGCTGGTGTAAGCACTGACCATTTCACCGACTGTGGCATCGCAGGTGCCAACGCAAAGAGAAACTACTGGATCAAGTTGTCCGTTCAAACCAAAGGAACGAAGCATCCGAACAAAGTTGTAGGGTGAATATTGGTTCATCACATAGGCTGATATCCAGTTGTTTGAATTGGCCAATCCCCAACGAAGGTTGACCATCTCACCAACGTGCTTATTACTGGCATTTCGGGGTGTCCAAGCAGCGCCGGTTTCAGTCGTTATGGTAATGGGTACGTTTTTGACTTGATCGCAAGGTGAATGTCCTTCTTCCATCGCCATGGAATAGAGATAGGGCTTGATGGTGGAACCCACTTGGCGGCGTCCCATCATGATCATATCGTATTGGAAGGGTGTGAAGGAGACGCCACCCACATAGGCACGAACAGCACCGTTGAGTGGATCCATGGCCATGAAACCGGCCCTGAGGAAAAATTTATGGTAACGAATGGAGTCCAACGGAGTCATGATGGTGTCAATCATTCCATGCATGGAATAAACGGTCATTTCCACCCTTGTGTTGAAAGCACGTTTTATCTGCGCTTCGGTGTATCCGTTGGCTTTCATGACCCGATACCGTTCCGATTGCATCATGCTGCGCCGCATGATGGATTCAATCTCTTCCGGTTTCAGATTTTTAGTGTATGGACCATAGCTTCTGCCCTTCTTTTCCTTGAAAAACTTTTCCTGCAGAAAGGAGATGTGTTCCGTAACCGCATCTTCTGCATACTGTTGCATGCGCGAATCGATGGTGGTGTAAATTTTAAGCCCGTCCGTGTACAGATTGTAGGTGGAGCCGTCCTCCTTGTTGTTCTTATTGCACCAGCCGTAAAGTGGATTTGTTTCCCAAGAAAGCGAATCGTCGCTGTAGTTCTGCTTTTGCCAGTCGGCGTAATTGCTGCGACGTGGTTTTGACTTGATCATGATTTGACGGAGGTATTCCCTAAAATAGGGTGCCAAACCTTCTTTATGATCCACTCGATGGAATTTGAGAACGATCGGTAAGGCTTGAGCTGAGTCACATTGAGCTTTAGTAAGAAAATCGGCTTTGCGCATCTGTTCAAGAACCGTATTGCGGCGATCTTTCGACCGTTCAGGGTGTTTGAGTGGATTGTAATAGTTGGAATTCTTACACATGCCAACCAATGTCGCTGCCTGTACCAAGTCAAGTTTATCAGGGGTGACGCCGAAGTAAACGTACGCTGCTGTTTTGATACCTACGGCATTATAAAGGAAGTCGTACTGGTTCAGGTACATGGCAAGAATTTCCTCTTTGGTGTAAAAGCGTTCGAGCTGAACGGCAATGACCCATTCGATGGGTTTCTGCAGTGCTCTCTGAAAAACGTTTTCAGCCTGTGGCGTATATAATTGCTTGGCAAGTTGTTGTGATAGAGTCGATCCGCCGCCAGCGTTTTTATTAAAAAGTAAGATGCGCTTGAAAACGGCACGGAAAAGGGCTTTCATGTCGATGCCTGAATGGTTTCTGAAACGAACATCTTCGGTAGCGATGAGCGCATTCACCATATTCGGTGAAATCTGATTGTAAGTAACCGGTACGCGGTTTCCGCTGGCACCGTAATAATAGGTGCTTAGCATCACTCCGTCTGCAGAAAGGACTTCGGTCGCCAGTTTATTTTTAGGATTTTCGAGTTCTTCAATATGTGGCATATAGCCAACGAAACCATTGGCAATCAACACAAACATGAGGATCATCAGTATCAGAAAAACACCGGCTGCCCACCATAGGATTTTGAGAATTTTGCTCACAATACTGTTATCTACTTTTTTCTCCAGGAAATCACCGGCGGATCTCCGTACGTTCTTGTGTGCCTTTTTGAAGGAGGACTTGTTGATTTGAGCCATTTTCAAGACGTTTGAAAGACGTGAAAGGCACTTTTCCAAAGGATGAAAAGTGTCCTTTTCTTTTCACAAAGGTATGTTTTTCTTTTAAAAGTTTTCGTACTTTTGTAGAAACCTAACATAGAATCTGCCAGGTATGTCAACGAAAAGCATCGTATCCATCACGGATTACTCCAAAGAACAGATTTTGAGCATTTTGGACCATGCGGCAACCTTCGAAGCCAACCCCAATCAAAACCTTCTGAATGGAAAAGTGGCGGCAACCTTGTTTTTTGAGCCCTCCACACGCACCAGACTCAGTTTTGAAACGGCGGTGAACCGTTTGGGCGGTAGAGTGATTGGTTTTTCGGACGCTTCCACCTCCAGTTCTTCCAAAGGGGAAACCCTGAACGACACCATTCGGATGGTAGCCAACTATGCGGACATCATCATCATGCGACATTTTTTGGAAGGTGCTGCCAGGTATGCTTCGGAAGTATCCTCCGTACCTGTCATCAATGCAGGAGACGGCTCCAACCAACACCCCACGCAGACAATGCTGGACTTGTATTCCATCCAAAAAACACAAGGTCGGCTGGACAATTTGAAAATCACCATGGTGGGTGACCTCAAATACGGCAGGACGGTGCATTCGCTCCTGATGGCCATGTCTCACTTCTCACCTACCTTTTGCTTCGTTGCTCCTGACGAATTGAAAATGCCTGAGGAGTATAAGGAATTCTGCGATAAAAATAACATCCGGTATACCGAACAGACCGAATTCAACGCGGAGGACATCAACGAAGCCGATATTCTGTACATGACTCGAGTTCAGAAGGAACGATTCACGGATGCGATGGAGTACGAAAAGGTGAAAAACGTTTATACCTTGCACAATCGAATGCTCGAAAACTCCAAAGATAATTTGAGAATCCTCCATCCGCTGCCAAGAGTCAATGAAATCGACATGGATGTGGATAGCAATCCGAAAGCCTACTATTTTGATCAGGCCAGAAACGGCTTATACGTTCGGCAGGCCATTATCAGCAATGCATTGGGACTGATTTAAACGACCGAAAACATGAACAAGGAACTACAGGTTAAAGCACTGGAAAACGGCACGGTTATCGATCACATCCCTTCCGATAAATTATTCAAGGTGGTATCCTTGCTTAAAATGGATGGACTAAAGAATCAGATAACAATAGGCAACAACTTGTCCAGCAAGCAGATGGGAACAAAGGGGATCATAAAGGTGGCCGACCGATATTATGCAGAGGAAGAAGTCAATCGAATTGCCCTTATTGCCCCGATGGCCAAAATCAACATCATCAAGAATTTTGAAGTGATTGAAAAAAAGATACTGACCTTACCAGATAATTTTACCGGCCTTGTGAAATGCCCCAACCCAAAATGCATTACCAACAATGAGCCGATGAAAACACGATTTGAAACGGTCAATAAGGCTCCTGTGGTTTTGAAATGCCTATATTGCGAACGCGAAGTGCAGGAAGAAGGCATTCAACTGAAATAAGAATTCCGATGAAAAAAGACTGGAAGCCTGGCACGATGATTTATCCGCTGCCGGCTGTGATGGTGAGTTGCGGTGCAACACCCGAAGAATACAATATTTTGACGGTATCCTGGGTGGGTACGATTTGTTCGGACCCAGCCATGTGCTACATCTCGGTACGTCCAGGCAGGCATTCTTACGTGCTTCTGAAAAAAAATATGGAGTTCGTTATTAACCTGACCACCAAAGACTTGGCTTTTGCAACCGATTGGTGCGGCGTTCGTTCAGGCAAAGATTTCAATAAGTTTGAGGAAATGAAGCTGACTCCTGGCAAGGCTTCGGTTGTGAATGCTCCCTATATTGAGGAATCACCGCTTTGCATTGAATGCCGGGTGCGCGAAATCATCAGTTTGGGTTCACACGATATGTTTATCGCCGACGTGGTGAATGTGTTGGCTGACGACAAATACTTGCATCCCGAGACGGATGCTTTCCAACTCCACGATGCAGACCTGTTGGTTTACTCGCACGGACATTATTATGAAATGGGCAACCCCATCGGAAAGTTCGGTTGGTCAGTCCAGAAAAAGAACAAATAACCATGTACATTACTGAACACGAACACCATGAATTCAGCCAACGCGGACGCATTGAAGTCATCTGCGGCTGTATGTTTTCCGGCAAGACCGAGGAGCTGATCCGCCGATTGAAACGTGCAACCTTTGCCAGGCAGCGGGTGGAAATATTCAAACCTGCCATTGATGTGCGCTATTCGGCAGAGGATGTCGTTTCGCACGACGCCAATTCCGTACTTTCAACTCCTGTGAACACGTCAGAAACCATTTTGCTGATGACTGGTGATGTGGATGTGGTGGGCATTGACGAGGCTCAGTTTTTTGACGACAACCTGCCCTATGTATGCAACAAATTGGCAGACATGGGCATACGGGTCATCATTGCCGGTTTGGACATGGATTATTTGGGAAAACCATTCGGCCCAATGCCTGCCTTGTGCAGCATTGCCGAGGACGTAACCAAAGTGCATGCCATCTGCATGACTTGTGGATCGCTGGCTCAGTATTCGCATCGGCTCGTAAGTGGCAACAAACAGGTGATGCTTGGCGAAAAGGATGAGTACGTTCCTTTGTGCAGGGCTTGCTATCAAAAAGTCATGATTGAGAAACTTAAAGCAGTGTACGATTCCATATAAATGGAATTATTATTACCTTTGCTGCTTCATTTCATAGGGGTTCAATACCACTTCCAATTTATTATAAATACCTAACATACAATAGTTTATATGAAGAGAGACCAAGTCATTTTCGACATCATCGAACGCGAGCATCAACGCCAACTCAAGGGTATTGAACTGATTGCTTCGGAAAATTTTGTAAGTGATCAAGTGATGCAGGCAATGGGAACCTGGCTGACCAACAAATATGCCGAAGGTTACCCCGGTCACCGATATTATGGTGGTTGCGAAATAGTGGATTTAAGCGAACAGATTGCCATCGACCGTCTCAAAGAACTCTTCGGTGCCGAATATGCCAATGTACAGCCGCACTCCGGCGCACAAGCCAATGCTGCCGTTTTCCTGGCCATCATGCAACCGGGTGACAAATTCCTAGGTTTGAACCTTTCACACGGTGGTCACCTCTCCCACGGGTCTCCCGTAAACAGTTCGGGGTTATACTACAAACCACTGGCTTACAGCGTAAAAGAAGAAACTGGCCGAGTGGATTACGACCAGATGGAAGAAATCGCACTGGCTGAACGCCCCAAAGTCATCGTTGGTGGTGCTTCCGCCTATTCCCGCGAATGGGATTACGCCCGCATGCGTGCCATCGCCGACAAGATCGGTGCTTTATTGATGATTGATATGGCCCACCCTGCCGGATTGATTGCTGCCGGTCTGCTTGAAAACCCGCTGAAACATGCGCACATCGTAACCTCCACCACCCACAAAACCCTGCGCGGTCCCCGTGGAGGCATCATCTTGTTGGGCAAAGACTTTGAAAACCCGTGGGGCAAGAAAACACCCAAGGGAGAAATTCGCAAAATGTCTGCCTTATTGGATTCAGCCGTATTTCCTGGCATCCAGGGCGGCCCACTCGAACATGTGATTGCTTCCAAAGCGGTGGCATTCGGTGAGGCTTTACAACCTGAATACGCTGATTATCAGAAACAAGTCCAGAAAAATGCGGCTGTTATGGCTCAGGCATTTATGGACAAGGGTTATAAAATCATTTCCGATGGTACTGACAATCATTCCATGCTCATCGACCTGCGTCCGAAATTCCCGGAATTGACGGGCAAGGTGGCAGAAAAAGCATTGGTTTCGGCCGATATCACGGTCAATAAAAACATGGTGCCCTTCGACTCCCGCTCTCCGTTCTTAACCTCGGGAATCCGCGTTGGCACACCTGCCATGTCAACCCGTGGAGCGAAAGAACCGCTGATGGGGGAAATTGTTGAACTGATGGATCGTGTGTTATCTGCTCCAGAAGATGAAGCTGTTATCAAGGCAGTCCGCGAGAAAGTCAACAAAACGATGGCGGATTATCCATTGTTTGCGTATTGAAAATTTCCGAAAAATAAATTGTTAATGGTTGCCCTAAAAAAGCAACCATTTATTTTAGTATCTTGGTCCATTCAAATGACCATCCTTATGTCAAACACAAATTCGGTTTTTGAAGCAATAGCAATTGATTTGGAAAACGACTTAAAGTTTTTCGATCTTTTCAATTTGGAGGAAATCCAACGATTGCAGGATTTATTTTCGGATGCCACCCATGTCGCTTCCATCATCACTCTTCCTGATGGTACGCCCATAACAAAACCCAGTAATTTTACCAGACTCTGTTTCGATATTATCCGAAAAACGGAGATTGGATGTGCAAACTGTTTTAAGTCCGATGCAACGCTGGGTGGGCTAAATACAAATGGACCTATTGTAAAACCCTGCCTAAGTGGCGGTTTGTGGGACGCTGGGGCTAGCATTTCAGTAGGTGGGAAACACCTTGCAAATTGGCTGATCGGTCAAGTTCGAAATGAAGAGACCGATGTGCAACATCTCCTAAATTATGCGGATGAAATTGGTGCTGACAGAGGCGCATTTGTAGAAGCAATGGCTGAAGTTCCTGTCATGTCGACCAGTATGTTTATGAAGATTTCAGAAATGCTTTTTGCATTTGCCAATGATATTTCTCAAAAGGCATACACCAACTTACAATTGAACAAGGAGATTGCAGAGCGAATCCAAGTGGAGCAAGCCCTGAAAGAAAGTGAAAAGAAATACCGCGATTTAGTGGAGAATTCTCCAGATGCCATTGCCATTTACGTTGCAGGAATTGTTGTTTATGTAAACAACAAATGTCTTAGTTTGATGGGGGCATCCACGAATGATGAATTGATTGGTAAATCCGTAATGAGTTTTGTTCATCCAGATTCTCGACCTATAGTCATGGAGCGAATGAAAAATGTAAGTATGAGCGGAGGTGTTTTACCTTTGATTGAAGAGAAATTCGTACGCCTCGATGGGTCTGCAGTGGATGTGGAAGTTGAAGCCATGCCCATTGGTTTTAACAATCAACCTGCTGTACAGTTGATTGTCCGTGATATTACCGAGCGAAAACAAGTACAAGAAGCACTCAACAAGGAGCAGTATCTGATGGAGGCTTTGATGAACAACCTGCCACATCACATCTATTTCAAGGACAAGGAAAGTAGGTTTATCAGAATCAACAAAGCTCATGCTGAAACCTTTGGACTAAAAACACCCGAAGAAGCAATCGGCAAAACGGATAAGGATTTTTTCTCGGAAGAACATGCCAATAGTGCCTTTAAGGATGAACAAGCGGTCATTTTATCCGGAATACCCTTGATAAAACAAGAAAAAGAAACTTGGAAGGATCGTCCAGACACTTGGGTCTCTACCGTAAAACTTCCACTTTTCGATCATGTTGGTAATACAGTCGGAACCTTTGGTGTCTCAAGGGATATCACCGATCAAAAGATGGCGGAAACTGAATTAATGAAAGCCAAAGAAAAAGCAGAAGAAAGCGATCGTTTGAAGTCGGCGTTTCTTGCCAATATGAGCCATGAAATAAGAACACCGATGAATGGGATTCTCGGTTTCTCCAACTTATTGAAAGAACCCGGTCTTTCTGGAGAAAGCCAACAGGAATACATCCAAATCATCGAGAAAAGTGGCATTCGAATGTTGAATATCATCAACGACATCATTGATATTTCGAAAATTGAATCCGGTCAGGTTGAAGTAACCCTTACTGAAACGAATGTGAATGACCAAACCAATTACATCTACAAATTCTTTAAGCCTGAAGTCGAACAAAAAGGATTGCAGCTTCTATTAAAAAACGGATTGCCTTCCAGAGACGCCATTATTAATACCGACCGCGAAAAAACATATGCCGTCCTGACCAATTTGGTTAAAAATGCCATTAAGTTCACTCAACAAGGAACCATCGAATTTGGATACAACCTACTGCCTGGCGAATTGGAGTTTTTCGTCAAAGATTCTGGTTCTGGCATTCCAAATGAACAAATCGAACTGATTTTTGAACGATTTCGTCAAGGTAGTGAATCTCTGAGCAAACAATACGAAGGCTCTGGATTGGGTTTATCCATTTCGAAAGCCTATGTTGAATTGTTGGGTGGAAAAATTCGAGTTGAAAGCGAGTTAGGGATAGGCTCTACCTTTTACTTTACCCTTCCCTTCGAAAATGAAATTGAAAGTCCTTTAATACAAAATGAAACACTCATAATAGAGTCCGAAAATCAAATGAATACACTTACCATTTTGCTGGTCGAAGATGACGAAGCTTCTTCCTTACTACTTTCCTTAGCCGTCAAGCCAATAGCAAAAAAATTATTTTTCGCAAGCAACGGCGTTGAAGCAGTTGAAAAGTGTCGTAGCAATCCAACAATTGATTTGATACTGATGGATATGAAAATGCACGAAATGGACGGTTTTGAAGCCACCCGACAAATTCGCAGTTTCAATAAAGAGGTGGTAATCATTGCACAAACGGCTTATACCCTAACCGGTGACAAGGAGAAAGCGATGGAGGCAGGATGCAATGATTACATCTCAAAACCCATTAAAAGAGATCAACTACTTGCGTTAATCAAACACTATTTCCAATAGAACTTTTAATAAGACGGATGATCCAGACGACCAGAATGGCCAATGCTACTCTGGGTATGGTCACCCAAAATACAGGCACGCCTACAACTACCCAAAGTGAGGTGTCTTCCAGCAGCGAATGGCTTATAGCCAAATGATTATTCAGCATGCTGGCATCTTTGGTACTGATTTTACCCTCTTGAACCTGCTCTATCAAAATGGCGCTGCCGTAGGTCAAACCGATGATGTTGGCTACAAACCAAAGAAAGGAGCTGTCTCTGGACAAACCCATGAAACGCATGACTGGAGCAAAGGTTTTGGACAAAAGGTCCATAACGTGGAATTCTTCCAAGATGCGCTGGAAAATCATCAATGCGGTTACAATGATCGCAATTTTTAGGGAAAGTGCGAATGCGCCTTGTGCCCAATGCAACAAAACCGGGCCAATGGACTGATCAATAATGGTGGTGACGGACAAGGCTTGTGCGATACCCATATCTGCAGGCAGGATCCAGTTCCAGATGAAGCCGGCAACAAAGCTCATGCTGATGCGTAGAAACCAAATAAATGCGAAATTTGAACCCGTCTTCTTTTGGATGGCAGTTTCCACCAATGTATTGTGTGAAATTAGGCACATGATGCCCAAAATGGTCAATTGTCGGATGGTTAGCGTCAGTGAACTTGCAATGGCTATCGGGGCATACAAAGGCAAGAAGATGCTGCTTACAAATGCGATGGAGGCTTCTCCAGGTAGTCCAACAGCCTGGAATACAGGATTTAGTGCGTTCGAAACGTAATCAAGAACACCAGTATATTGAAGCAACCGCACTGCCAATGAAATGGGCAGAATCATTTTCAACAACCAAATTATGGTACGTTTGGCTTTTGGCAAACCACTTTTGGTGGCAATCCATATTCGTTGGCTGGTTCGATTCATCACTTCTTGAAATGACGGTCCATTTCCCGTTTATCGTCTTTTTCGCGCAGCGTTTCGCGCTTGTCGTAGGTTTTTTTGCCTTTGGCTACGGCAATGTCCAGTTTGGCCAAACCCTTTTCGTTGATGAACATCTTGGTTGGCACGATGGTGAAACCTGTTTCTTTGGTCAGGCGGGTCAGTTTGCGTAATTCCTTCTTGTTAAGAAGCAATTTACGGTCACGACGGGGTACATGGTTGCTGTAACTCCCAAAAAAGTATTCGGAGATTTGGATGCCTTTAGCCCACAACTCTCCTTCAATTAAGATGCAATAACTATCTGATAGACTGACTTTTCCCAAACGGATGGATTTAATCTCCGTTCCGGTCAGCACGATGCCAGCCGTAAAGAAATCCAACAGCTCGAAATCGAACGATGCCCGTTTATTTTTAATGATGATGGAGGTAGCTGGTCGCATGTTGAATCTAGGTCACTATTGAAATTGGGAAAACAAAGGTACAAATTTATCCAGCCAATTCGAAACGAAGTGTTTCGATCTTGCTGAGAGCCGTTTCCAGATGTTCCGCATCCCTTTTACGGATTCTGAGCCGCATCCCGCAATTCGTGTCATAATTTTGTTCAAGGATCTGAGCTTCAAGACTCTTAACGAGTTTCATGACGTCATTCATGAATGGAAATTCAAAATGGATGGAGAATTCCACATCGATGGTCTTTTCGAGAATCTCAGCTGCCTGCAAAGCATCAGCTGCAGCGGCTTTGTAGGCGACAACAAGCCCACCCGTACCCAAAAGTATTCCTCCAAAGTAGCGAATGACCACCACCAACACATTGGTTAGTCCAAAGGATAAAATCTGTCCTTGAATAGGGCGTCCAGCTGTTCCGGATGGTTCACCGTCATCGCTTGCACGGGTTTCTGACGCATCAGGTCCGATGGAATACGCAAAACAGACATGCCTGGCATCGTAATAGGTTTTGCGATAGGCATCTAGGATGGATTTAACTTCAGATGCAGATTCGACAGGATGCGCAAAGGCCAGGAATTTACTCCCTTTTTCCTTATAAAGCCCTTCACTGAGCGTCCGAATGGTCTTGTAGGTATCATCAAGCATGTTGTAAAGGTAGGGACAAAATGAAAGAATATCTAAAAATGGTTGTATTTTAGCATTCTAAATAAGACGCAACCATGAATAATGCTATTCGAATCTGCTTGACATTGCTTATCGCTGTGCTTTTTATGTACGGTTGCAAGTCCGCTGACAAAACCGGCATCGTACAATATGAGTATCTGCAAGTGGAACGGCAAGGTGGTGGGCAATTAGATTTTAGAATTTACCCAGGCGAAAGCCGCTCTCATTTATACATTTATGTTTCAAGCAGCAATTTCCTGCCGGTCGAAAAACGTTTTCAGCTATCTATTGATGATTTAAATGCCGATGCAATCGATGACTTTTATAAGGCACTCAATGGACAACTCCCGCTTAAAGGCAAGCAAAAATCAACTGGAAAACTTAAAGGCACTTGGCTTTATATGCGGTTTGTACGTGCAAACCGAGAAATGGAAGTTACCGATCCGGTATTGATTCAGGAGTTCTCACTGTTTGAGAAACTAGTGCGCGAGCATATCGGAATCAACTAATATTAAAAGGCCTGAACTTTTTCAAGTTCAGGCCTTTTAATATTAAGAGAGCTTATGAATCACCAAGCCAGATCTAAGCTTCGGCTCAAACCAAGTAGTTTTGGGGGGCATGATGTTGCCACTGTCCGCAATGTTGATGAGTTGCTGCATGGAAACCGGGTACAAAGCCAATGCCACTTTCATCTCACCGCTGTCCACCCGCTTGGAAAGTTCACCCAAGCCACGGATTCCACCGACAAAATCAATGCGCTTGTCGGAACGAAGGTCCTTGATGCCGAGGATTTCATCCAGAATCAGGTTGGAGGAAATTGTAACATCCAGTACACCGATGGGATCGTTATCATTGTAGGTGCCCTGCTTGGCAGTAAGTGAATACCAACTGCCTGAAAGGTACAAGGCAAAGTTGTGCAGGCAACAAGGTTTGTAAATTTCGGAGCCCTTTTTCTCCACCGTGAAGTGGTTTTCCAACGCTTTCAAAAAGGCTTCTTCACTCAGGTTGTTCAAATCCTTGACTACACGGTTGTAATCGATGATGGTAAGCTGATTGTCCGGGAAACAGACGGCCATGAAGAAGTTGTATTCCTCATCACCAGTATGATTTTGGTTCTGTTTTGCTTTTTCTGCACCAACCAAAGCCGCTGCTGCGGAACGGTGGTGACCATCGGCGATGTAGAGTGCAGGCATCGACGCGAAAAGTTCCGTAATGCGGCTGATATCGTTCTTGTCAGCAATTAGCCAGAAATGATGGCCGAAACCGTCGGAGGATACGAAATCGTATTCTGCCGGTAAGGAAGTATATTTGGCGACGATGGTATCTATTTCTTTCTGAGCGGGATACGCGAAAAAAACCGGTTCAATGTTGGCATTGTTGACTCGAACATGCTTCATGCGGTCCTCTTCCTTGTCACGCCGGGTCAATTCGTGCTTTTTGATGTTTCCCTTTAGGTAATCGTCCACACTGGCGCAAACGACCAAACCGTATTGAGTTTTACCGTTCATGGTCTGGGCATAGACGTAATAGTGTTCTTGCTCATCTTGAACAAGCCACTTCTTTTCCTGAAATTTATTGAAATTTTCAACCGCTTTCAGATAGACATCTTCGTCGTGTTCGTCTTTTCCAACCGGAAAATCAATTTCGGGTTTAATGATGTGATACAGGGATTTGTCGTTTGAACCGGCTTCAGCACGGGCTTCTTCGGAATTCAAGACGTCGTAGGGACGCGAGGCAACCAGTTCCACCAGTTCCACCGGGGGGCGAATGCCTTTAAAAGGTTTTATCTGAGCCATAATTAGCTGTTTACGCGGAAACGTTCGTTGCCATTCTTCAGAAAATCCACGATTTGAACGGCAGCTGCAATTCCAGCGTTGATGTTGGCTTCGGAAGTTTGGGCACCCATTTTCTTTGGAGTGGAGAAATAGCGGTCAGGATATTTTGCAACAAAAGTAGCGTGTGCGGCAGGCATGATGTCGGTCATGTAACGTACGTCGGGACGTTCGCCCATCAAATTGATGATGCTCACTTCGTCAATGACTTCCTTGCGGGCTGTATTTACGATCATGGCACCTTTGGGCATCTTGCCTACCAGTGCGGCATTGATGGAATTCTTGGTTTCTGGCGTTGCAGGTATGTGAATGGAAACCACGTCACAAGTGGTATAGAGTTCTTCAACTGAAGTTAAAGCTTTTACACCGTCCTTTTCAATCACTTCAGCAGGGCAGAATGCGTCGTAAGCGAAAATTTCCATTCCGAAGCCTTTGGCAATGCGAGCTACGTTGCGGCCGACGTTTCCATAGGCGTGGATACCCAGTTTTTTGCCCAACAGTTCCGTTCCTGAAGTTCCGTTGTAAAGGTTTCTCACACCGTAAATCATGAGGCCAAGAGCAAGTTCAGCCACGGCATTGGCATTCTGTCCTGGTGTATTCATGACACAAACGCCCGTAGCCGTTGCGGCATCAAGGTCCACATTGTCGTAACCGGCACCGGCACGAACTACAATTTTAAGGGCTTTGGCTGCAGCCAAGACTTCAGCGTCGATGATATCACTTCGGATGATCACGGCGTTGGCATCGGCGATGGCGTCGAGCAACTGTTTCTTTTCAGTGTATTTTTCGAGGAGGGTAAGTTCAAAACCAGCTTCGGTAATGACTTTTCGGATACCATCAACGGCCACTTTGGCGAAGGGTTTGTCTGTAGCGATGAGTACTTTCATTGTATGATTCTTTTGTTTTTTAAAGAGGTGTCAATGAACTCAATGAGTCTGTGCAAATTCACGCATGGCATCAACCAGCACCTGCACGCTTTCAATTGGAAGCGCGTTGTAAGTAGAAGCGCGGAAGCCTCCGACCGAACGGTGTCCCTTGATGCCGACTATGCCTTTGGAAGTCGAGAATTTGTCGAATTCATCTTCCAAATCCTCTTTTCCATCGTTCATGACAAAACAGATGTTCATGATGGAACGGTCTTCCTTATTGGCAACAGTACCTTTAAAGAAAGGATTGCTGTCGATTTCGTCATAAAGCAGTTTGGCTTTGGCCACATTTCGTTCGTACAAAGCTGTGATGCCACCGTTTTCCTTGTAGAACTTCAACGTTTGAAGAGCAGAGAAAATAGGCATTACAGGCGGCGTATTGAACATGGATTCATTTTTGACGTGGGTCGCATAGTTCAGCATGCTTGGGATGGGGCGACTAACCTTACCCAACGAATTTTTACGGACAATGACCAGGGTCACACCTGCTGGAGCCAGATTTTTCTGGGCACCTGCAAAAATGAGCTCGTAGTTGGTAAAATCAATGGGACGCGAGAAAATATCCGAAGACATGTCGCAAATCACCGGTACACCGACGCTTGGATCTTTATGGACTTCCGTTCCAAAAATGGTGTTGTTGGAACAGTAATAGAAATAATCGGAATCGGCAGGAACATCCCAGTTCTTGGGTATGTAGTTGTAATTGGCATCTTTAGAGGAAGCAGCGATGTGCACTTCACCAAAGAATTTGGCTTCCTTGATGGCATTGCCTGCCCAAGTACCTGTTTCAAGGAAAGAAGCCTTCTTTTCCAGGTAGTTGTAAGGTGCCATGCAGAACTGCAGGCTGGCACCGCCACCCAAGAAAAGGACTTCGAATTCTTCAGGAATGTTAAGCAACTCTTTGATCATTGCACGAGCTTCGTCGCAAACAGCCACGAACTCTTTACTACGGTGCGATACTTCCAGCAGAGAGAGGCCAGTCCCTGCGAATTCACGAACAGCGTCCGCCGTTTTCTGAATGGTATAATCACTCAAAATGGAAGGACCTGCGTAAAAATTATGCTTTTTCATAAATACGTAAATTGGTATTCGGATGATGTTGAAAACGATGCGAAATTACGAAAATAATTTCTTACTGCCACACAAAAAACCATTAATTTTTGGCGTACATTTGTAGGGCAAGGGTGTATAAATATACGATTTTATTCAACAATCAGTTAGAATTTGAACACATGGCACAACCTCTGGCAGAACGGCTTAGACCAAAAAAACTGGACGATTACATCGGGCAGAAACACTTGGTGGGACCAGGTGCCGTTTTGCGGAAAATGATAGACTCAGGAAATATTTCCTCCTTTATTCTTTGGGGGCCTCCCGGAGTCGGAAAAACTACGCTGGCACGCATTATTGCCAATCAGTTGGACCGGCCATTCTACACCCTGAGTGCCGTCAGTTCAGGCGTTAAGGACGTTCGTGAAATCATTGAGAAGGCAAAGAACAACCGATTCTTCAATGCAGAAACCCATACGCCGATATTATTCATCGATGAAATTCATCGGTTCAGCAAATCACAGCAGGATTCCCTGCTCGGTGCGGTCGAGAACGGAACATTCGTGCTTATAGGAGCGACTACTGAGAATCCTTCCTTCGAAGTCATCAGCCCCCTCCTCTCCCGCTGTCAGGTTTATGTATTGCAGTCCTTGGAAGTGGACGATCTGGAGGATCTGCTTCAGCGAGCACTCACTACCGATCGGGAATTGAAAATGCGGGAGATTAAGGTGCTGGAGAAAGAATCTCTGTTTCGTTTTTCTGGCGGTGATGCCCGTAAGCTACTGAACATCATTGAATTGGTAGTCAATGCCGAAGAAGGAGAAGGCCCTGTGGAAATCACTGACGCCCTGGTGACCGAACGGCTGCAACAAAACCCGATGGCCTACGATAAGGACGGCGAAATGCATTACGACATCATTTCAGCATTTATCAAGTCCATTCGTGGGAGCGATCCCGAAGGGGCCGTCTATTGGCTGGCCAGAATGGTGGCTGGTGGCGAAGATCCCAAGTTCATAGCCAGACGCATGTTGATATCGGCTTCGGAAGACATCGGCCTGGCGAACCCAAATGCCTTGTTGCTTGCCAACGCCTGTTTTGACACCGTTCACAAATTGGGTTGGCCAGAGAGTCGCATTGCTTTGTCGGAATGCGCCATATACCTTGCCTCCTCACCCAAGAGCAACTCAGCCTACATGGCCATTGGGACCGCGCTTAGCATTGTTGAAGAAACAGGCAATCTACCAGTACCCCTGCATCTTCGCAATGCACCCACCAAGCTGATGAAGCAGCTCGATTATGGCAAGGATTACAAATACGCCCACGATTACGAGAACAATTTCGTGGAACAGGAATTCCTGCCAAAAAAGCTGAAGGGGCGAAGCATCTGGAAGCCGCAACTCAATGCCACCGAAGCCAAATTGAAGGAGTTTCTGAACAAGCTTTGGAAAAATAGGTTTTGACTGCCTTTTTTCATACTCTTTCTGTCATTTTTCAAACATTCGTACCCAGTATTTTTTCCTATTTTTGTCGGATAACCTAACCACAAACAAACAAAATGAAAAAGACCTTTTTTGGCCTCGCTTTGTTGCTTTTTGTATCCGCTCCCTTGTTGGGGCAATCGCTTCCCGACCGGAAAGCCGTTCTTAAAACCATGGAACTGGCTAATGACACGTTCATGATCAAACATGCGGATTTTACGGCACCGACAACCGGTGGTGGCAGGCTTCGTCCCAGCAACATCTGGACACGCGGCGTGTATTACGAAGGACTGATGGCGCTCCACCAAATCTGCCCACGCGACAAATACTACAATTACGCTTTGGGATGGGCTGAATTCCACAAATGGGGTTTCCGAAACGGCAATGTGACCCGAAACGCAGACGATTATTGTGCGGCACAGACCTACATTGATCTGTACAACCTCTGCCCCTCGCCTGAAAAATTAAAGAATACTCGTGCCAACATGGCAATGCTTATCAATACGCCCCAGAATGGAGACTGGACATGGATTGATGCCATTCAGATGGGCATGCCGGTTATGGCAAAATTAGGGGTTTTGGAAAACGACACTCGCTATTTTGAGAAAGCCTGGAAAATGTACGAACATACCCGCAACATTCAAGGTGGAAATGGCTTGTGGAACCCTGCCGACGGTTTATGGTGGCGTGATGCCGATTTCTGCCCACCTTATAAAGAACCGAACGGCGAAGATTGTTACTGGTCCCGCGGCAACGGTTGGGTCTATGCAGCTTTGGTTCGCGTGATGGACATCATGCCTGCCAACGAAGCACATCGCAAGGCTTATCTGGCAGACTTCAAGGCGATGTCAAAAGCGCTGAAGGCTTGTCAGCGCACCGATGGATTTTGGAACGTCAGCTTGCACGATTCCACCCATTTCGGTGGTAAGGAAGTAACTGGTACTTCGCTGTTTGTTTATGGCATGGCTTGGGGCATCCGTCAAGGGCTTCTTCCTCGTGCAGAATACCTCCCCGTTGTTTTGAAAGCTTGGAAAGCAATGGCTTCTGAAGCGGTTCATCCGGATGGATTTCTTGGTTTTGTTCAAGGTACCGGCAAGGAACCCAAAGACAGCCAACCCGTTACATACAACGTGGTGGTTGACTTCGACGATTTCGGCCTTGGTTGCTTCCTTCTTGCAGGATCTGAAATATACAAATTGAATTAAGTCACTTTAAAGCACAAAAAAGCCGGCACCCATTGAGGATGCCGGTTTTTTTTGTTTTGATAATTCTATTTGACCCAAGAACTCAGCTTACAGTCTTTCAGGTTTTTGACACCTTGAGCCACGATGAAGGCATTGAGTTTGGCACCGGATTGTGAGGTGTGGGTGTGGTCACCCCAATACATGGATGCGACAAAATCTTGACCAAGCACTTCGTATTTGTCCGAAACCAATGCATTCAGGTCAATGAAAGCCGCGCCGGTTTGTTGGGCAGCTTGTTGCGCCCATTGGCCATAGGAGTCAACACTGCGGATGATCTTACCGTTTTTCCAATCGTTGCGAGGAATAAGGCTACATACAATGGGGATGGCTCCAGCGGCTTTGGCGTCGTTGATGTATTTGCGCATGTACCAGCCGTAGGTATGGACCAACAAGGAATCTTTAGTTTTCTGCATAAAGAAATTCTTTGCTTCTTCCCCATTGCCCTTTAATGTACCACGAGGACGTTGTGGGTCGTTGGGAGCAATACCATCGTTGTGACCAAACTGCATGATTACGTAATCACCAGGTTTGATTGAGCTCAAGACTTTATCCCATAAACCATCTTCCATATAGGAACGACTGCTGCGTCCACCTAAAGCGCGATTTTCCACGGTAACAGAATCAGCATTCAAGAAATCACCAAGGTAGGCTCCCCAACCCCATTGACCATTGCTCCCTGAACCATCACCATTCTTGACAGTTGAGTCTCCGATGGTGAACACGGTGGGTTTGCCAGCCTGACCGTTCAAACCAGGAGTCTTTCCTGCATCGGAAACCTTGGCATCGGACAACTGAATGACCAGGATGGTGAAGGATTGCGAGGCAGCTGAAAATTCAAATTTGGAACCCACCAACTCGAGGTTGGCTTCTTCGGGTACGAACAAATCGGGTTTACCGACGGCGTTGACAGCCGTGAGGTTGTCGTTTTGCATGCGGATCATCTTGACGGAAGCCACTTTCTGCTTGTAACCGTCCAACACGATGTTCAGGGTTTGAGCCTTCATTTCCTTGTTGACAATCTTAATAATAATGGTGTTCGATTTGGCATCCTTCACACTGGTTGCGTACAAACCTTTCTGTCCAGTGAGCGGAAGACCATCTGACATTGCCGCCAAGACATCTGTACCTTTATATTGACTATACATTTGTTGAACATGGTAGTTCGGAGATTTCATGCTGCGCAGGTTGTCGAACCAAATCATATCGGGATTCCACTGCCAAGCATCCACGTGTGCGAAAAGTGGTGCATACGTTGCCAAGCGTACGACATCGGCATTGCGTTCCAAACCTGTCATGAAGGCGGCTTCGGACAAGGCTGAAAGGAAATTGTTGGCCTTTTTGGTTGAGGCATCGTGGGAGGCATACTCGCCAGCAAACACTTTTGGACCTTTGCGGTCGTATTTGTCGTATCGAGTGGCATTGGTATAAAACCATTCCGGTGATTTGTAATAATGTTCGTCCACCAAATCGGCTTTTAAGCGACGCATTTCTGGCCAAAGGAAATCAAAATCCTTGCCGTCCGAAGAAGGACCTGAACTTCCGATGAGCATGATGGTGGGGTATTTGGCACGAATCGCATTAACAAACGGTTCCAAACGTTCGGGGTATTCCTTGCCCCATTGTTCGTTGCCGACGGCCAAGTATTTCAAACCGAAAGATGCAGGATGCCCCATATCGGAACGAACCTTACCCCACTTGGTGCTAACGTCACCATTGGCGAATTCAATCAGATCGAGTGCGTCTTGGATGTAAGGATCCAGCTGATTAACAGCCACATATGCCTTCTCGTCGCGGTTTTGAAATTGGCAACACAGACCCACGTTCAATACGGGTAGCGGTGCGGCACCGATTTCTTCTGCCAATTGGAAAAATTCAAAAAAGCCCAGACCGTATGTTTGGAAATAATCGGGGAAGAATCGGTAGGGGAAGGTATAATGCCAACGGTTTTCGTTCAAGGGGCGGTTTTCTACTGCTCCAACGGTATTTTTCCATTGGTAACGGGTATTCAAATCGGTACCTTCCACAATGCAGCCACCGGGGAAACGGAACACACCGGGATGCAAATCGGCCAGCGCTTGTGCAAGATCCTTGCGAAGTCCGTTTTCACGGCCCTTCCAAGTATCGGTGGGAAACAAAGAAATGTGCTCGAGATCCACTTGTTCGCCGGATTCGAAGAAAATACGCAGACGACCTTTCAACACTTCCTTGTTGGAAGTCAATTCGACTTGGTACTTTTTCCATTCGCCGCCGTTGATGACCACTACTTTTTTGTCGATGATATCGTTTTGTTCATCAATAAGTTCGGCACGAATCTTCTGCTCGCCGCTTTTTGCTCTGGCATAAACGGAGAAACGATAACTTGCACCTTTGGCAAAACCCATACCTCGGAAACCCTCGTTTTCGAGTCCGCTGTATTTATCACGATGGCTTGATTTCAATAAACGGACGTAATTCGGGTTTTTGTCGAAGGGTCCGCCAACGGTTTCGACCGAGACGTTTCCGAAAATGTTCCAACCCATCAGATTTTGTGGGAAATCAAAGGAACGGTTTTTCACCAGTTCAGCATACAATCCGCCGTCGGCGCCGAAGTTGATGTCTTCGAAGAATACCCCATACATATCGGGATTTACGGTGACCGTGGACTTTTTAGTCTGGATGTTAAGGGTGGTCTGACCCAACATCGACAGGCTCAGCAACATCGCTGCGCCTGCAAGCATCATTTTTCGCATAGGTTTGTGGTTAAGTTATTCAGATTTCAAATACAATGGGATGAGGCGAGGCGCTTGTGTCAAACCCGAAGGCATGACAGGCCATTCGCCGTAGGTCGTGTTTTTATAAAGGACATCGACAAAATTGATTTCCTTGAAAATGCGCCACTTCACGCCTTTGCGGTCGGCATCGGCAATGCGGTTGGCAGGCAGGTTGGTCACATCGATGTCGATGGTATTCACCTTGCCGGGTTTCAAGTAAGAACCGACTTTCATCGTGAATGGAACACTCCAGCATATTCCTACTGGTTTGCCATTGATGGTGATCCTTGCGCTTTCATTGACCGAACCCAAATCGAGCATCCAATCGTCCACATTTTGCTTGGGCAATTTGAACTTTAGGCTGTAACGACCGGTTCCCATATAAACGGTAGCACTGTCTGCCTTCATGGTGGTCCATGAAACAGGCTCATCCTTCATGGGGAATGTCCCGGGAATATTCGGGCTGCCTTGGGTGAATTGGAAAGACCATTTTCCTTTGAGGAACTGAACTTGGCCCTTGCTATCACAAACAGGGTATTCGGCATCGGGAATCACTTCGTTGTCGTAAGTGCGCAAAATCAGCGATTGACCAGGTTTCATTTGCAGAAAGACTTGGGTTTGACCATTCACCGACTGAACCTTGGCTTTTCCTTTTTCTCCAGTCAGTGGATTGAAAATCATGACGGAGGTTGCCGGAGTACCTATTGAAACCCAGTTGTCAATTGCTTTGTTTGTAAGCTGAGCCAAAAAATAAACGGCACCGTCTCCCATCGTACGACGGATAAAAGAGGCACCATACACTTTGGTGATGGATTCAGCTTTACATCGAATGGGAGCATTTTCGAGTAGGTCCTTTAAACTTGAACCGTACATGACCCAACCTTTTTCAAAAGGTTTGCGAAAATATTCGGAAAGTTTTGGGAACAGTTTGTATTGAGTCACTGCATCCTGCAAGATTTGTTTGCGTTCAGCAACACGATTTAATCCTGGAACGTCGTCTGGCAAACGGTTCAGAAAAGCGACGGTGGCACCCTCTTTGGAAAGTTGCAACAGCTTCTGCATGGTTTCCACCGGCATGAACTGGCAATCGGGGACGAGAATGATTTTGTATTTTCCACCTAGGGTCTGTACGGATTTGCCATCAACCTTTGCTTGCTGAAGTTGGCTGTCCGAGACATAATCCAAATCGTAGCCCAATTCACGGATCTTGAAAATGGTCTTTTGGAAGTTTGGAAGCTTTTCAGCAATCTTATGGATGTCGAACGTGACATAATTGCCTTTGCGGAAATTTTGCCAGATGTCGTAGATGGGCAGATAGACCAACACTTCGTTATCTGGCTTTCCGGTTTGCAGAAAAGACTGTACACGAGCAGCATACTCGTTCAAACCGCTCATGTCGCGGAAGATGGAATTGTTCGGATTCACTTGAATGGACGCATAGAACAACCAACCCGGCCACGCGGCTTCTTTCGGTGTATAGGGCGATCCGTGGTAATAGACCCGGTTGATGCCGTTCAGGAAAAGCTGGTCGATTTCTGGTTTGATCTGTGAAAGGGACGTACGGAAATGTTCGGTCAACCAGGTCATGCTTTCGCAAGACGTAAATTGTTTGCCGGATACATGGGCAGCTGAGGAGGCAAACTTCAACGTGACTGGATTGGAATCGCTTTCCTTAATACGTTCATCCACCCGCAAACCCGGTATATCGTAACGGTTCTGGCCAAATGACTCACACTCAGGGATATCCATTGCCGCATACAAGTCGAGCAAATTACCGGGGCTACCGTGTGCCTGGTTACGTGTTTTTGAACCGCGGGCATGGGCCCATTCGGTCCATGGAATGGTGAAATTGTACAAGAGCATGTCCGAAATGGTCTCGCGGTAGTCGCAAACCAATCTGGAAATGACCATAGGGTCGCCTTCACCCAAGAACTCGGGCAAATAATCGGCCAAATCGTACCCGCGTCTGGTTTTGAATTCGGTCAGAAAGTTCTCGGACCAATCGGCGCCGTACACTTCGTACGAATCGTTGAAAAATGTATGTGGCCAGCTTGCTCCACTCGATTTGAAAGCCTCATCATAGCGTTTGAGAAATACCTGAAGCGCTGCCTTGGACAAGTGGTCCATCACCAAACCCTGCCCACCAGGAGCAGCACGTTTCACTTGTTGAAGGGTCTTGCCAGAAAAAAGCACGAACAATTCACCGTCTTGTGCAATATCGAAGGTCAAAAGGCTGTCCTTGAGGTTGTTTAAAGTAATTCTATCACGAGCACCGTCCGAACCAACAAACAAAACAGAAAGGATTTTAGAAGAAGAGCGCTGCTTTTTGTCTTCGGCTTGAAGCACCAAGGTTTGCGTCTTTGTTTTGCCACCCGGCAAAGCTTTTACCGGATACCGTTGAATGAATTCTTTGGTTGCCGCATGTTCGGTGTCAATCTGAGGCCCGCCAAAAGGCCAGCCGGTGGCGCCGTTCATATCCACTTGCATCTTCAGCCGTTTGGCTTCCAACTGTGTAAACTTCAACATGTTCATCCACTTGGGTGACAAAAAATCGATTTCATTCGCATCGTTGCCTTGAACGCCATAAATGGGCGTGATTTCCACGCTCCCGATGCCAGCTTTCGACAATTCCTCCAAATTCCAAGTCAGGTTCTTTTCGTCGACGGCACTGCCCATCCACCACCAACGGACACCGGGTTTGCTGTCGGTTGTTATTTCCGGCCAAGCCGTATTGACTGCTGAAAGCGCCAAAGTCGCTGACAAAGCAAAGAAAAGGGCCAAAAGGTATTTGTACATCATCTTATTTGTTTTGAGTAGCATTCACTTTCGTTTTCAATTCATCGGGTGCATCCTTGGTGAACATGTTCACGTCACCGGAAACTTTGGAGAACAAGTCACTCACTCGAGCTGCATCAACGGTATATTCAGGACGAAACTTATTGGAATTCATGTACTTGAAAATACTGATGAGCAATTGTCTCGCTGCAGGTCTGGTTATCAGGTTGTTTTGCAAATCGGCGCTGCAAACGATGATTCTACCCTGCCCGACCTTGGCTTCGAACAACATGCCGATCTTACGGTTGATGAACCAAGTGTCGATGGATTGTACAAGCGGCTGAAAGCCTTTGGGGAAATCGGTGAACTGCATGACCTGAGCTCTATTAATGATTTCCCACCACTGCAGATTGGCATAATAATCGGTGGGGAAATCCTTGAAAATAGGATGGTTTGGATTGACCAGAATGCCGGTGGTATGCGGCGGACGCATCTTGAACCAGGATGTGTTCCAAAAGATCGGAGCCAAGGTCTGCATCACCTCTTTGCCGTAGGTAATTTTGCCAGCGCCAAGGATCAATACATCTTTCCCTTCCATTAATCGATTTGCTACCATATCGTTCCACTCGTTGGCCACAGAAATATCCGTCGTTTGCCCAGCAATCAGAGATAACAAATCGACGTTGGCAGTTTCCTGCGAATAGATATAAAACTCCCAGGAATTAAGCCCTTCGCAGGTATTGGTAGCCACTTCCAACGTGTATTTCCCAGCTTTCTTGACAAATCCTAGGTCGATGTCGATGGAACCCATGGGAATGTTCAGTCCAGCTTCTACGGTTTGTTCTTTCAGTTTGCCTTCGACAACGACAACTCCAAATCCATCCTTAAGTGCCCATGTCGGTTTGATTAATTGCTTCTCTGCTGCACCAAAATATGAGAGTTCGGCCGTGGCTTTAAGGTGTTCATCGGATTGCAAGACAAATTTGGACGTACGGATCAAAGGAACGACTGGTCCGCAGAACTGGCGAAAATCACGGTCGGTGCAATAGCCTTTTTCGTCCCAGAAGACATCGAGAACGCCCACCAAAGCCGTACCTTGGCCGGAGTAATCGTTCAAAGAAAGCAATCCGTAGCCAGCATAGTTTGGAGTCCGCAAATTTTTCTCCACATCGTGCTTGTAAGCCAACACTTGGAGTTTGCCCGAAGCCATCATGAAGTCGTGCCCCATACCTGCCATGTCGTGGTCGGCCAAATCTTCTTGAAAAAGTTCGAAGTTGCGGGCTTTGTTCACACCGGTGTATTTCTTGATTTCGGCAAAATTCGGAAATGCGCACCATTGACCGGTTTCGTGAGAGACAAAGGGTACGGAAACGGTATCGATCTTGCTCAGGAAGTCGGAATTGGACTCGGGTATCGAACGATCCCAATCCAAACCGCGGGCGCCAGCCTTGACATGGTATTGGTTTCCGGGTTGCCAAGCCCAGCTGCCTCCGACGGAAGCGCCGGTGTACACTCGACGGCTGTCCTTGTTTTTCCAATAGTTGACGAATTTGGTTACCCAAGGCACCCATCGGCCACGTGGCTCATTACCTACGGCCATCATGGTGAACGAGGCATAGTTGCCATAGACTTTGGACATGCGGATGGTTTCGTCCATCAGGAATTGGTCCACCGGTCTGCCATCGCCCAAAGAGGAACCATGGTTTGGCCAACTCGGACCTTCCGGTTGAAGATAGAATCCCACCAAATCGGCTGCTATAAAGGCTGCCTCGGGCGGGCAATAGGAATGGAAACGCATGTGGTTCAGTCCGAATTTCTTGCCGATGCGGAAGATTCGTTCCCAAGAAGCGACGTCCATGGGCGCATAACCCGTCAGGGGGAAGGTGCAATTCTCTACCGTACCCCGCATTTGAGTCTTCCGACCATTGACATAAAACCATTTGCCCTTGATGGTGATTTCTCGCATCCCAAAGGTCAGTGTTTTGGCTTCGACCGTCTGGTCCTTAGATACTAGTTCCACACCGAGTTTGTATAAGGCAGGGCTGAATTCGCTCCAAGTCTGCATTTCGGCACCCATGGGCAAGCTAAGTTCCAGTTCAGACATGCCTTTCGGAAGATTCACCGCTTTTAATTGGCTTTCAGTTTCATGCGCCACTGTCGAATTGAAACTTTTGGCACCAAAGCGTAGGTCTCCTTTGAATGCTTTGCCTGTGGTATTATTAAGGCGGATTTTCAACAAGGCTTTCTTGCCTGCCAAATCCGGATACACTTGAACATCGTCAAAAAAGATCTTGGAACCGGATTGCAACAGCATCTTCCCTACTACACCGTTCCAATTGCCCTGCGTCTGATCCGTCACACTGTGTGAATCCTGCCCGACATTGACAGCTCCAATTCGGTTGTCGATGCGTAAGGTGATGGTATGCTTACCGGGTTTTAGTGCCGAAGTCAGATCGAAAACCTGTGGGACACAATAGGTGGAATCTTTGCCCATCTCCACCTGATCAACCCAAACTCGGGTGATGGTGTGCGGTCGTTCGAGAAATAAAGTGATGCGGCTTCCAGTCCAGTTTTTGGGGATGGTCACTTCCTTTCGATACCAAGCAACTCCAATGTAATGCCGGTCTGGCGTTAGAAAAAACGGGAATTTCACCTTGCCTTCCTGACGGTATTTGGCCAAACGTGGATTGAAATAAAAGGAGCTGTCGTACAAACTGCCCGTCCACTGTGTTTTAAGTCCGGGTATGTCCCCTTTGAGGTTTTCTGGCATAGAACCAGGCAATTGGATGGTTTCGGAAAGGGTTTTGGAAAACCAGCTAGTCTGAACGCCCTCATTGTTTCGGTCCATTTGAAACTGCCAAATGCCTTCCAACGACACTTGTTCGGAACTGGAAGCAATGGAAAACGACAAAAAGAGGGAGAACAGCGTAAATAGGGCCTTTTTCATGGGTCAAGGGTGCTTTTGGATGGGTTCAAATTTAGGCATTTACAACAACATACCCAATAGTCAATAGGATGAATAAGCGCCAATAAATAATATCTTACCAAAAAAAAATGGCAGCATTACTATACAATAAGGCTGCCTCTTTTTGGCAAAACGGTGAAAGATGTTTCAATAGAGTGCCAAGGTCAAGGCGCTTTTTATGAAAACTCCCGGAGCGTACTTAACGTACGTGAGGAGAGTTGAGTGAAAAGCAACGCAGAGATTGGTGCTCTATTGAGACATCTTTGAGACTTATCGGGGTGATAATAAGAAAGAGAAAGAATAATCCTTATACGTCAGACGGTATTCCGGACGAGGCCATGCTCCCCAGCTGTTCACACAACCCAAGCCCATTTGAGCCTGATCGATGCACAGATTGGTGGCATCCGACTTCGGAACTTCCGGTGAGTGGCGTTGATCCTTGTCCCAACCTTCATCCAAAGATTCCATCGTATAATGAAGGGCAGACATGGATAGCGGCGCTTCGGAACGAATCATCAAGCCTCTTCCACCCTTGTTGACTTGTTTCCACCAACGGATGTCGGTTTTGTTGCCCGTTTCCTGAGGACGGATGTAGGAATAGAACTGTTCGTCTACCGATAGTTTGTATTGACCCAGTTCGGTCACATTGTTGCGGTCGGAATAGTTTTCGACAGGGCCACGGCCATAAAATTCTGAAACTTCGAAGTTGTAGGGCATTTGCAGACGCATACCGAAACGGAACATGTCGGATACCTTGGCATCCTTGGTGGTTTCCAGCTTCTGGTTTACTAAGATGGAACCGGTGTTGCTGATGGTGTATGTCAGGTACAATTTGGCAGAAACCGCCTTGATTTCGTATTCAGCCTTGACTACAACTTGTCCGTTTTCGACAGCCTTGTCCAGTTTGTTAAGTTTGATTTCGGGATTGTTCCAAACTTTGAATTTGCGATGCAATTCAGCACCCATGTCGTTGTCTGTCGGAGCTCTCCAGAAGTTGGGGGTCATTTCTGAACCATCTACCATCAGGTCGACGCCATCCACTTTGTATTTGGTTAAGTAACCGCTCCATTTGTTGAACTCGATGGCAAAATTATCACCATTCACTTGCAGGAAATTGTTATCATTCTCTTTGATAACGGGCTGTGGAATGACAAAGTTACTGGGTTCGCAGTTCTTCAGCTCCATTGCTTGGAAAACAGCAGGACGTATCGCCAATTGATTGGAGGCAACCTTAAAGCCTGCAGGCAAAAGGAATTCGGCCGACTTCAGCTTAAAGCAAACGTTCAACAACAATTCCTTCGTAGGGCAAAGACTGCTCACATCGAAGGGGAGCTTAACTTGGACACTGTCGTGTGCGTTCACTTTCAAGTCCGTCAACACACCGGCTTGGACGGCTACTCCGTCGGCCAATACTTGCCACTCCATTAAATAGGCGGACAAATCGCGGAAGAAGTTTTCGTTGTAGACAGTAATCAGACCCTTCTGGACATCTTTTGGAGTCACCCAGATGTTTTGATAGTAGTGACCCACTTCATGCATGTGCGGATTGGGCTTGCGATCAGGGCTGATCAACCCATTGTTTACAAAATTGTTGTCGGAAGCATCGTACTTGTTGAAGTCACCGCCGTAGCCATAAATTTCAACACCGTTAATTCCAGTAGTGCGTTGTGACTGGTCCACAAAATCCCAGATAAAACCACCCTGGTATTTCGGATACTTGCGGGACAAATCCCAATATTCTTTGAATCCTCCCTGTGAATTACCCATGGCATGCGCGTATTCGCATTGGATAAGTGGTTTTTTCGCATCGCTTTTGCTGTACTTTTCGCTGTTGTTGTAGTCGTAATACATCGGACAGAAAATGTCGGTAAATTCGTTTTGTCTGGCTTGCTCGTACTGAACCGGACGCGAAGTATCCTCAGCCTTGATCCAAGTATAGCATTGTTCGAAATTGGGGCCGAAACCTGCTTCGTTACCCAACGACCATACGATGATGGACGGATGGTTGAAACCGCGTTGTACATTGCGTTGATTTCGTTCCATGTGCGCCAGCTTGTAGAGCGGATTTTTAGCCAAGGTACGTTCTCCATAGCCCATGCCGTGCGATTCGACGTTTGCTTCGGCCACAACATAGATACCGTATTGGTCGCAGAGGTCGTACCAAAAATTGTTATCCGGATAATGGCAAGTACGAACGGCATTCACATTGAATTCTTTCATGATCTTGATATCCTGAATCATACGTTCTTTGGTGAGGTAATAACCACGATCCGGATCCATTTCGTGGCGGTTTGCTCCTTTAATAAGGATGGCTTTGCCATTCACTAGCAATTGAGCATTCTTGATTTCCACCTTGCGGAAACCTACTTTAACAGGGATCACTTCCAAAACGTTGGCACCTTCTTTCAAAACAGTCTTCAAGGTGTACAAAATGGGCGTTTCGGCCGTCCATTTGGCAGGATTGGTCACATTCAAAGTCGTAGTCAGCTTGCCCGAACCCTTGACACTACCTTTGGCCACTTCCTCGCCCTTTGCGTCTAAAAGAATAAAATCGGCTTGTGCGTTTTTGGTCAGTTTCACTTCCACTTTCAGGGTGGCATCCTTGTATTGCGCATCCAAGTCGGGTGTGGCACGAAGATCGGCCACGTTCGAAGCGTTGCGTGCATAGAGGTAACAATCTCTGGCTACACCGCTCAGACGGAAGAAATCTTGGTCTTCCAGATAGGTGCCGTCACACCATTTGAACACTTGAAAAGCAATCAAATTCTTACCAGGCACGAGGTACTTGGTCAGGTCGAATTCAGCCTCCAGCTTGCTATCTTCGCTGTATCCGACGTATTTGCCATTAACCCATAGGTACATGGCAGACGTTACGGAACCGAAATGTGCCATTACCGTTTTGCCCTTCCAATTGGCGGGCAGTGTTATTTCGCGGCGGTAGGAACCCACGTGATTGTTGTCCTCGGGAAATGAAGGTGGATTGTTTTTAAACTGATTGCGCCAAGCATAGCCTGCATTTACGTATTGAATGTCGCCGTATCCGCTATGTTCCCAAATGCCTGGAACCTGAATTTTGTCCCAGCTCTTGTCTTCAAAGGTGGTTTTAAAGAAATCCAAGGGCCTACTGTACGAATCTTTCACCCAGTTGAAATTCCAGGTTCCATTCAAACTCCTATAATTCGTTGATTTTTCAGGTTGCCCTACTGATGCTGCTGCCTCATTTTCGTAAGCGAAAAAATTGGCGTGCATGGGAGCACGATTGACCTGATTGATTTCCGGATTTTTCCATTCGTCACTTTGGGCGGACAGAAAAAGACTTAGACAGAGAAATGTCACTGAAAGGATTGCTTTCTTCATGGCAAGATTAATGGGTTAAAACTGATACTGTATTGGAGTCATAAAGCTACAAAAATAAGACTAAAAAAGCATCGGTTGGTAGGTTTTTAGGTCAAAGAAGACCAAATTATAATCATCAGTTGAAGTGCATTTTGCAAATAAATACAAAATCTATTCATCTTTTGGCTGAAGTATGGTGTAATTCGAGGATTTCATCTATTTTCGTAGCACTAAATCATACCACTTCACATGGAAAAAATAAGCACCCCCGAAGTCCTTGACTGGGCTAAAGAGTTCCTCACCAAATCAGAAAAAGAAATCACAGCCGACGAAATCAAAGAGCAAAAGAAATACGCGATACTCATTCAAAACCCCAACGACAAGATCCTGCTTTCAAAAATGCTGGATGAGTCCTCACAGATTCACGACAACAAGAAACTGGCCAAACGAATGAAGCTGCTCATCGAGCATTACGGAGTGCCCGCATTTTTCAGTTCCTCCGATGCCTTCTTGCTGAAGCTTTTCACAGCCTTTGGTTACTGGTTCGACTTCATTTCCGTCCCCATTTTCAAACAACGGCTTCGCTTGGATACGGCCAAGGTGATTATCAATGAAAAGGCGTCCTATCTGAACCGTCACTTGAGCGAGCGTCGCAAACAGCAGATTGGTCAGAACGTGAACTTGCTGGGAGAAGTGGTGCTGGGAGATGGTGAGGCTCAACATCGCTATGAACACTATTTGGAAGCATTGAAAGATCCGCAGATCAATTACATATCCATCAAGATTTCAGGCATTTATGCGCAAATAAGTGCGTTGAATTACGAAACGAACAAATTGGATCTTTGTGAACGGCTTTCCAAGATTTATCAACAATCCATCGACTTCCCTTACATCGATGAAGAAGGCATCGCGCATACCAAATTCGTGAACCTCGACATGGAGGAATATAAGGATGCGGAGCTCACGTTGGATGTTTTCAAAACGGTGCTGAGTCTGCCCGCTTTCAAAGGTTACAGAGCAGGCATCGTAATTCAGGCCTATTTGCCAGATGCCTATCTCTTCCAAACCGAATTGCTGGATTTCGCCAAAAAACGTACTGCTGCCGGAGGTGCACCCTTAAAAATGCGGTTGGTAAAAGGAGCCAATTTGCAAATGGAAAGCATTGTTTCCTCGCTGAAAGGTTGGGAAAATCCGGTACTGCACAGCAAAGTGGAAGTAGATGCCAATTACCTTCACATCCTCGATCGCGCCCTCGAGCCGGAGAACATCAAATCCCTGCATGTTGGAGTGGCCTCCCACAATCTGTTCAGCATCGGTTACGCCTTTCTTTTGGGAAAGAAAAACGGCGTGGAAGAATTCGTCACGTTCGAAATGTTGGAAGGCATGGCCAACCACCTGCCCCGAGTCATGCGCAGCCTGGGCAAACAAATCATTTTATACACCCCGGTGGTCAAAAACGAACATTTCCTCAATGCTGTTTCGTATTTGGTACGACGACTGGATGAAAACACCGGCAAGGACAATTTCCTGAGTTATTCTTTCGGTTTGACCTACGACAGCAAGCAATGGAATTTCCTACAATCGCAATTTTTGGAAGCCTTTGCAATGAAAGATACCATCGAGGCCAAGGCTTACCGTACACAGGACAGAAGCAAAAAAGTGCCTGAAACGGTTCAAGCAGTGTTTAAAAACGAGCCGGATACGAATTTTGACCTGAAAGCCAATCGGATTTGGGCTTCTCAGCTAATTTCAGCATGGAAGAAATCTTCAAAGGACCAACCCTGGCAAATACCCGTACAAATCGGTGACAAACAGTTTGAAGGCGATAAGAAACAACGATACATCGACCGAAGCCAAACCGGAGAAATCTGCGTTTGTGAAGCAGGACTTTCCAACATGGATCAATTTAAAGAATTGATTTCCATAGCCGAAACCGATAAATCCCAATGGCGAAAAACCAACTTGGAAGAACGAAACCTCATCCTGCAAAAGGTTGCAACAAATCTTTGCAACGAACGCGGCATTTTGATCGGTTGCATGTCGGCCATCACCGGCAAGACCCTGGCTGAAGGCGATGTGGAGGTTTCTGAAGCCATCGATTTCTGCCGTTATTATCCCATAACGATGAAGGCGTTTGCTGATTTGAAGACCGTATCCTATGCTCCGAAAGGCATCGTGCTGGTGATACCACCCTGGAATTTCCCGCTGGCAATACCGGTTGGAGGTGTGGCTGCAGCCTTGACAGGAGGAAATACGGTTATTCTGAAACCCGCCACCGTCGCACTGCCCGTTGCTTGGGCATTTGCTCAGTGTTTTTGGAATGCGGGTGTGCCCAAAGACGCACTGCAAGTGGTATGTACAGCCGGAAGGGAACCCTTAAAGGCCCTTACCTCCCACCCGTCCATCAAACACATCATCCTGACTGGAGGCACCGATACCGCCTTCCGTCTTCTCGAAAACAATCCCACCTGCCCGCTTTCTGCGGAAACAGGTGGCAAGAACGCCATTATACTGACAGCAAGTGGTGATCGTGACCACGCAATACAGAACATCGTGACGTCTGCGTTCAGCAATGCAGGTCAGAAATGTTCGGCCTGTTCGTTGCTGCTGCTCGAAAAGGAAGTGTACAACGACCCAGACTTCAAAAGCAAACTCACGGATGCTGTAAAAAGCTTGCAAACGGGTGGCGCTTGGTACGGTGGAACCTATGTTGGGCCCATGATCACCAACGACAACGACAAACTGCTGCATGCTATTGAAAACCTCGAACCGGGTGAAACCTGGTTGGTGAAACCCGAATTTGTGGACGAAAAGCATTTCATTTTGAAACCCTGCGTGAAATGGGGTGTCAAACCCGGCAGTTTCACCTTTAAAAATGAATTGTTCGCACCACTTTTGGGGGTTGTTTGCATTGACAACCTGGATCACGGCATCAAACTGATGAACGAAGAAACGGAATTTGGTTTGACTTCCGGCTTGCAAAGTCTCGATGAATCCGAACAACTGCGCTGGAAAAACAGCTTGGAAGCCGGCAACTTGTACATCAACCGTGGCATTACGGGCGCCATTGTGAACCGCCAACCTTTTGGAGGCATGAAGCGTTCCGCATTTGGTGGCGGCATCAAGGCTGGTGGCAGGAACTATGTTTCCTGTTTCGTCAACTTCAACGAAAATAAGGTAAAAGACAGGCTGGAAGCTGCCACCGCCAGTTATTTGGAGTGCTGGAAGTCTGAATTCTCCCTGGAGCTGGATGTGAACCACCTGTATGGTGAAAAGAACACCTTCCGCTACCTTCCTCTGCGAAGCATGGCATTCAGAGTCTTGGATACCGATTCGCTCACAGATGTGCTGATGGTGCTGGCAGCGGCCAAAACGGTGAACACGCCCTTGATTGTCAGCATCGGTAAAGGCGATGAAAAGGAAGCCTCCATTCGAAAAGCCGTTCCAGTTGGCTTCCGCATCCACGTTGAGACGGAGGCTGAATTCCTGGCGAAAATGGACAATTTCGAACGCATCCGCACCTGCAGCGACCAACTATCCGACGCGTTCTACAAAAAAGCCGCCGCATTGGGAAAATACGTAGCCACTGCCAAACCCTTGGTGGAAGGCCGCATCGAACTGCTCCACTATGTGAAGGAACAAAGCATTGCATTTGAATACCACCGTTACGGCAGCATCACGGAAGAACTATCCTGATCAATAGAAAACAAGACAAACCGGGGCTCCCACGTCGATGCGTTCACCCGTGTCGGTGAGAATTCCGGTTTTGGCATCTCGTTTGAATAGGACGATGTTGTTGGAGAGTTGGTGAGCAACCAGTAGGAATTTCCCATCGGGAGAAATCGCGAAGTTCCGTGGGCCATCGCCACGGGTTGAAACTTGAAAATAGTTTTCAATCTTGCCATTCGGAAGCACAAAAAAGCAGGTGATGTTGTTGGCAGGCCCCCTATTCGTGGCGTATAGAAACTTACCGTCCGGCGACAAATGAATGTCTGCAGCCCAAGCTTTTTGATTCGGTTCACTCATTAAATTCATTTCCTGCAACAAATCGAGCTTGCCATTTTTAAGTGACAAGACTGAAACCGTACCGTCCAGTTCCTGTACCAGATAGGCCATTTTTCCATTTCTACTGAATGTAAGATGCCGTGGTCCACTGCCTAGCTTGACCGTCAACGTATCCCAAGGTGTAAGAATTTCACTGACCGCATCGGCGTTGTATTTATAAACGGTAACCTTGTCCGTTCCTAAGTCATTGGCCAAAACAAATCTAAAATCTTTAGTAATAAGAACCTGATGTACATGCGGTTCAGACTGTCTATCTAAATTAATACTTGAACCTTTGTGCTGAATTTTTTGCTTTAAATTCGTAAGCGAACCTTCGGTATTCCGACCAAAAACGGAAAGACTGCCACCACCATAATTGGCTGTGAAAACATGCTTCGGAGTGGATGCGATAAAACAAGGTCCCTTGCTTTCTGTCAATGAACGATTCAGCGAAGTGAGCCTGCCAGTTTTCGCATCGAACGAAAAAGCATTCGCTGCACTACCATTTGCACTTTCATTGACCGAATACACGAATTTCTTGTCTGGGGTCACACACAGATAACTTGGATTGGAAACTCCAGTGGTCACGGATTTTTGAGTGAACAGACCGGTTTTTCCATTTAATTCGTACGAATAGATGCCCTGACTTTTTCCAGAATTCGTATACGTTCCGACCAAAAAGCGGTAATTCTGTGCCTGAAAAGCCTGTGAAAAGGCAATGCACAATGCAAGTAAGACTAAGTGTTTCATCGGCTGGTGGTTTATCCACCTCAAAAGTAGCTTTTTTAAGCAAAAATTGAATACTTTCGCACAACAAACTCGACGGAACCCATGTTGTCTGAATCCAACCGTATGCCCCACTACCGCATGCTCTACGAAGCATTGCGAAACCAGATTGAAAGCGGCGTCTATATTCCCGGCGACCTCCTACCTTCCGAAAATGAGCTGAGCGCGCTGTACGAACTGGCCAGGCCTACTGTACGGAATGCGCTGGACCGCCTGGTCGTAGACGGTTTCATCCAAAAACAACAGGGCAAAGGCAGCATCGTCACCGGAAAGCCCAAGGGGGTTGGCATCCTTTCGCTGACCGGCACCACATCGGCCATTGGCGAGAAATTGGTTACAAAAATCGTCGTGAAACCGCAGATCAGACCCTGGAAAGAGGCTTTCGGGTTTCAAATCTCCGATGCCGAACGGGATGCTGGTTGCATCTATTTCGAGCGTCTACGATTCATCAACAACCGCCCAGTCTTTTTTGACATCACCATGCTACCCAACATCAACCTGCCCCGCTTTACAGCCAGAAACCTCGACAACCAGTCACTTTTCAACATCTTGAGGGTACACTACCAATTGGAAGTGAAGGGCGGCGAGCAGCGCATCTTCGCCATCAAGGCAGACAAACGCCTGCTCGACCATTTCGAAGTGAAACCCGGACACCCCGTGCTCCAGTTGGACCGCAAGATCGAGACCAACCGGGTGGGCATGCACCTGTACAGCCAGGTTTACTGCAACACTCAGGAATATGCCCTGTTCGGTTCATTTTAAAACCCTTCGCATGGAGGACCTGCCTGAACTGAACGACAGGCATACCCTCTACACCTTCGATCCTCGCAGCATTTTGGATGAATGCCTGGGCAAGCACCGATACATCGTTTCCTGCGAAAACCTGCTCTGCCAGATGCTTTCCAATCAACATACCGCGGTGAACCAATACGCTGCAAAATTGCCTCATCCCGGAAGGAACGACTTGTTTGTCGTACCCATAACCGGCGACCCAAGGCCCTCACTTTACAACCGAATGGAAAACCTTGTTTTGCCGGATGGAATCGAGCAAATCTATGTTTGCGTACCTCATCCGGAAGCCGATTCTCTGGCTGCGAACTTAAACCTCCACTTGAACTATAAGCATTCTGATTTTTTAAAGTACAACGATAAGATTGCACAAAAGACGTTGCTGGGCGACCTGTCGCCTGCTTGGGAAATCATCGATCCAAAAACGCATCTGTTTGATGAATCGGAGGATTGTTACTACAAAAGAGCCAATGGAGCAGGTGGTTACGCGACCTTTCACTGCACAGAAAGGCAAGGTATGAAGATGCCAAGTCGCAAGTACCCTGCCTTGTGGTTTAAAGAAGCAACGGTTGAAGGTGAGCCATGCAGTGTTCAGATATACAGATACTTGGATGGCGTATACATAGTATTCGGTTTTTCAGAAATGCGCATCATCGAACGTAAAACCTACGCCGGAGGGCTGATGCGACGAATTGACTGTTTGAATCGGGAGCAATGCGATCAGATTCATGAAGCGCTCCGACGGTTAGACCCCTTGCTCCACGGGTATCGTGGTTTCATGGGTTTGGACTTTATGGCAAATAAAAACAAATTGCAGTTTCTCGAGGCTAATGTACGGGTTACAATGGCTACCTTTGCCACTCTGGAACTAAATACCAGCGACAAACTGGAATTATCCTTTTATCGGTTTCGATGAGTACAAGAATAAACATCTTTTTTTGTTGCCTGATTTTGATGGTGATAACTGCTCAGGCACAACAAGCTGACAGTTACTCGGCACGTCGGCAAGTACTGAATGCATCGGCTTCTACCGTAAAAAGGGACCTGAAACGTGATACGATTTCTGCCATTTGCAAACAATTAAAGCCACTTGGTCGAATTCTCGAGACACCAGGCTATTTTGTTTGGTGCTGCGCGCCCATTTTTGATGAAAAGGGACAAGTGCATGTCTTTTATTCCCGCTGGTCCGACAAACTCGGCATGGGTGGATGGTTGCGCGGTTGTGAAATCGCACATGCTGTCGCCCAAAAGCCGGAAGGACCCTATGAATATGTGGAAACTGTTCTAGCACCGAGACCCGGTTACTGGGACGCTACCACCTGCCACAACCCACACATTCAATTTGTTGACGGATTGTATTGCCTTTTTTACATGGGCAATTCAAACGGAAAGACCAACACCAAGCGCATCGGCCTTGCCACTTCCAAAAGCCTGAACGGGCCATGGACACGAGGCGACAAGCCCTTATTGGAAGTGGGTTCATCAGGCAGTTGGGACGACCATTGCACCACCAACCCCTCTTTCCTCAAGGATTCAGAAGGTAAATACCGCCTGTATTACAAATCCTGGAACGACTCAGACTATGTAAACAGCTCGGGAAGCATCAGAGGAAACCGCAAATACGGACTTGCAGTATCCGAAAGTCTGTTTGGACCCTATGTTCGTGTACCAGAAAACCCCATCGTGGATTTTTCGAAATACGGTGATAACAAGCAAGTAGAGGATGCCTACATATGGCAGGATAGCAATGGATACCACATGCTGATGCGTGACATGGGTTTCTACAACCATACGGTCGGTTTGTATTTCGATTCAAAAGACGGCATTCACTGGAATGAGCCGAAAATTGGCTGGTACGGGTTAAGTGCATACATAAAGGAACCAACTCCTCCTTCAAACCTCAAACGCTACGGCAGGTTGGAACGCCCGCAATTGCTTTTCAAAAATGGCAAACCGGCCTACCTATTCAATGCAGCCCAAGGTGGCTCATTCGGGACAGCTTCAGGCTTTGTTTTTAAAATAAACGACTAGATGCAGACACTGATCGAATGGAGTTATTTCGGGCTTTTCTTAGCCACTTTTCTCGCGGGAAGCATCCTGCCGTTCAGTTCGGAAGTCGTATTGAGTGGTGTGTTGGCTTTGGAGGGAATCAACGCTTGGGGTTGCATTGCTGCAGCAACAGCGGGAAATTTTTTGGGTGGGATGACCTGCTACTGGATCGGCCATTTCGGCAAAATCGAGTGGATTGAGAAATACCTGAAAGTCAAACCAGAAAAGCTCCAAAAATATCTGAGATACATGCAGGGCAAAGGTTCGTGGATGGCCGTTTTCACGTTTGTTCCCGTGGTAGGCGACTTATTGGCCGTCACATTGGGATATATGCGTGCAAACATCTGGGTAACAGCACTAACCATGTTGATTGGTAAGTTCCTGCGTTATTGGCTTTGGATGATCCTCACCTATAAAGTCATCAGTTTTTTTTAAATTTGTTATATTTGCAACCAGATACTCCCAGGTTTAACTTAAAATTGAATTTAAAATGGATACAAAAAGTCAAGTATTTGAAGCGATGAAAACCGCAGGCAAGCCCGTCAATGCTGGAAAAATCGTAGAAATCACCGGCATCGACCGCAAAGAAGTGGACAAGGCTATGAAACAATTAAAAGCCGAAGGCGCCATCGTTTCTCCCAAAGTTTGCTTTTGGGAACCCGCCAAATAAGCATGATCAGACTCATTAAACTGCACGAAGTGGTGCTCCGGCATCCCAACGTGCAGTTTTTATTTTCAAGCAGTTTTTATTAACCAAAACCCAGTAACAATGTTTTACAAAACAAACTATCCGTTACTTTGTTTCAACAGATGGACCCGCAAAGGCTACGCGATTTTCGCAAGCCTGCACAAAGTCGTCAAAATCGGAGTCGTTACGTTCGCTTGCACCTTGGTGCAATTGAGCTACGAACCGCTTTTAGCCGAAGTGCAGGACAGTACCAGCCGCAAGGGAGTCGATCTGGATGAAGTAGAGGTATCGAAGGACCAGCCCGTGGCATGGTCCGGAAATGCAAGGCTCGTCCAAGTGACGGAACGCCGAGAAATCAACGCGTCACCAGCCAAAAGCCTTGACGATCTCCTTGAATCCATAGCCGGCGTGGACATCCGGCAACGCGGCAGCGACGGCGTGCAAGCCGATGTCAGTATCCGCGGCGGTTCCTTCGACCAAGTCCTCATCCTTCTCAACGGGGTCAACATCACCGACCCACAGACCGGCCACTTCAACCTCGATATACCGGTCGAACTCCAAAACATCCAACGCATCGAACTTCTTCAGGGACCCAATGCCCGAATATGGGGACCAAACGCCTTCAGCGGTGTCATCAACATCGTAACAGGCCAAGATTCAAAGCAACCAAGTAAACGGCTACAAGCACAAGTCGGGGGTGGCAGCTTTGGTTTTCTCCAAGGAAGTGGCTCTGTGGACCTCAACAGCATTCATTGGAACTCGACCTTATCCGCTTCGTACAAGCAAAGTGACGGTTACCGCAACAACACCGATTTCAATTACTTCAACAGTCTTTTCCATACCAAGTATCGCTCTAATGAGCTCGGAAACTTTCAATTTCAGGCCGGCTACCAGCAAAAGTCGTTTGGAGCAAACAGTTTCTACACCTTTCTCTATCCCAACCAATTTGAGCGTACAAAAACGCTGTTTACCGCGTTGAATTGGGAAAAGAAATTTGGCAATACCAGTTTGGAAGCGCAACTTAGCGAGCGCATCCACCACGACCGCTTTGAACTCTTCCGCAATTTTGAGAACGCAGCAGCTTTTTATACTGGACACAATTATCACCTGACTTCAGTAACATCCGGAAATTTGATGCTGCATCAACGCAGCAGCTTCGGCAGAACCACCGTTGGAATGGACATCCGAGACGAGCAGATTTGGAGCAATGTGCTTGGCGTTACCACCCCCTCTCCCAAAAGCGATTTCTTCGATGAAACGGGTTCTTTTACTAAATACAAAAGGCGTACAAACTACCGATTGTTTGCAGATCAGACTGTTTATTTGGGAGAAGACTTGAAAGTCTCCGGAGGTTTTTCAGGAAATTTGAACAGCGATTTCAAGCCCTATTTTCTCGGTGGAATGGATGTAGCATACAGCCTGTCCGAAAACCTATACTTGAACTTTGGAGTGAATCATTCCTACCGACTGCCTACGTTCATGGATTTATACTACAAATCAAGGACACAGATTAGCAATCCGTACTTAAAACCCGAACAATCAACTACTTACGAAGTAAGCACACAGTTTCATCAAGGAGTCTTCAGTGCCTCAGCCACAGGATTTTACCGCCATGGAACGAATGTGATAGATTGGGTGAAACTTCCCGATTCAACGAATTACATCAGCCGCAATGAGACTGCGATAAATGCCATTGGAGGTGAACTGATGGTGGAATATAAGAATCTCAAAGGCTTATTGAAAGACGTAAGAATATCCTACACCAGCCTGTCCATGGACAAAAATGCCTCCGGATACGACTCCCAATATGCGCTCGATTATTTGCGCAATAAAATCAATCTACATCTGGAACACGGTATTTGGAGCCAAAAAAACTTTGGCGACGTAACAGCAAGCTGGAATGTTTCATGGCAAGATCGTGCTGGAACTTACTCGATCCCCTTGATTAAATATGAACCTTATACCAAAGCAGATTTGAGACTTAGCTGGCAAAACAAAGCCTATCGGGTGAATTGCGATTTGAACAACCTGTTCAATGAACAGTATGCCGACTTCGGTGGATTGCCCCAACCGGGCCGCTCCATCCGAGCAACTGTTCAAGTAACTTTATAAATAAAAAGGATAAACGGGAGGCTATTGAAAGCTTCCCGTTTATTTCTTTACCGAAATTTCGAAATCCAATAACGAAACCACATCCCCAGGTCGAATTTTGGCCCGTTTACGGTAGTCCACGACCCCATTGAGCAGCACCTGACCTTCTACGACGAGCATCTGCGCTTCACCGCCAGAATTGGCAACTTGAGTGACTTTGAGAAGTTGTACCAAGGGAATGAATTCCTCCCCTTCCCGAATACTGAAATCAATTTTATTCATGTTCATCTTTTTAACGCCTTTCGGTCGCTACAAAGGTAACTTAAATTACCCTCAGCAAAGCGATTGCTCGCTCAATAATGGTATCGAAACCAGCTTTGGCGTCCGTAGAACGCATGTCAACCTTCACATCTGGGTCCAAACCCCATTCAATGTGCTGCATGGCCGCATCGTACATGGGCACGGCCGAAAAACGCACCATCCAGCCGTTTGGCAATTCATTCGACAAGGGCAAACCACCGCCACCACCGGTACGGTCACCAACAATGGTGGCATTTGGCGCGTACTTCATTTGGCTGACAAAGGCATTCGTAGCGCTGAACGATAGGCGGTTGGTTAGCACCATGACCGGTTTGGTCCAGTTCAAGGAATCACTTTTGTCGGTGTACATGGCAATCGGTTTCGAAAAATCGGAATGACCGTCACCCAATTTGTGGGTCATATAACCCGTTAGTGTTTTTTTATCGAAGAAACAGGAAGCCAAGGTTTCAGCCGAACTCAGATAACCTCCACCATTATCTCGTACATCCAAGATAAGTCCCTCACAATCGGACATATAATCGAATATGAACTTTAAATTGGTCAACGTAAACGTGGAGCTGAAATCGCTGTAATAGATGTAACCGATTCTTCCACCGTCAATTTTTCCGTACCGCATACCACCTGAAATTCGGTAATTAGAACCCAGATACCGTGGTGAATAAATCAATTCAGCCTGAAAATTGGACGGATAATCCTCAAACCAATTCCAATAGCGGCTTCTGTCGAAATCGGAATACAAATTGACGTGGCCGTCCCTCAATTCCTTTAGCATTTCACCCATGAGGTCAAAAAAATCAAATTCGTCCGAAACGGATGATAATTTACTCTGATACACCACTTTAATGGAATCCCAATTAACCTGTTTGTAATCCAGGTAGCAGTAGCGGGTGTCGATGGTATTCCAAAGGGCGTCGAAATTGCCTTGCCAGGTATTCGGATAGCTTACCGGATCTTCCACACAAGATGCGAGAACCAGCAACAAAGGCAAAAGTAGTTTGAGTCGTTTTTTCATAGGAGTTTACCATTCAGAACTAATGAAATGAGCCGGCGCCAGATTCTTTCGTCCACCAAACAGAATTAAATCGCAGGTGGCTCCTACTTGAAAACTTGTGATGTTCCGTCTGAACACCATGTTGTTGGCCGCATATTTGAGGTATTCGGTCTGAAAACCAATGTTCAATATCGAGTTTTTGAGCGGTATCTGAACCAAGTATCTAGCGTTCAGACCATTTTTGTTGTGCAGAGAAGTTAAATGAAACAAGTTTTCGTAACTATGTAGGTAATAGATTTCCGAATAGGACTCACCGCGGACAGGCACGAACATGAATCCCAACAAAGGAGTCTGGATGTCAGCTTGCAAACGAATGCGGTTTTTCCAAATAAGCAGGTCATAACGAAACGTTGCTGCCAGATTCAGGTTGGTAGCCAAATCCATGTTTCCGGCATTGTTTACATCTCTGCTGTAGGCTTTAACACCCATTTCGGCATCCCACTCTCCCCCAATTAGCACCTGCAAATTTTGCAATGGATTAAAAGCTGCCTGAACGCCATAACCAACATTTCCGCCAATGTAGGAAATGGTCGCAGATTGTGGCTTATTCATGGAAGTTCCTGCATTCAAACTGAAATCGGATCGAAGCGAAATCCGGTTATTATTGGCTTTTGCAAAACGACGAGTCGTATTGCTGAAGTGCATACCATAGCCACTGTAAGGCAAATCAGACAGATACGCATCGGTCAGATTCAGCATCGACCAACCATACTGCGTCGTAACAGAAGACAATAAATAGTTTTTTTGATCCGGTTCTTGCGCTGAAACAACTGTATTCCAACAAGCTGCCAAACCGAGCGCAATCCAAAAGACTTTGTGCATGTTTTTCAGGCTTTCTTATCCTCAAATGTAGTAAAAATCGATATATTCGCAGCAAATACGAGGATTATGATTGAAACAAAAAACATCGACGAATACATCGGCCTTTTTGAAGCGCCCATTCAAGTCCTGCTGAAACAAATGCGGGACATCATCCGCGAGGCTGCTCCGGATACAAAAGAAGTTATCAGTTATGGAATGCCGGCCTACCAGCAAAAAAGTGTGCTGGTCTATTTTGCCGCAGCAAAAAAACACATCGGTTTTTATCCGACCGGTTCAGGTGTCACGGCTTTTTCGGAAGAGTTGACAGAATTGGGCATAAAGTTTTCAAAGGGTGCCATCCAATTACCTATGAATAAGCCACTTCCAAAAGATTTGATTCAGCGGATCGTGCGTTTCCGCATTGAAGACGACCTACTAAGATCGCGTAAATGATCATTTGATTATTTGCAGTGTTTTCCATTTTCCCGACTTGAACCGCCTGTAAATCACAAAGCAGAACAACAGGTAAACAACCACAATACCAAACCAGGCAAAAGGTATCGAGGTGTGGAAAACATACAAACAGAGGTATAGCAATGGGATAAATGTCCAACTAGCCCCAACTGAAACCACCATGGTGTACAATGTATCCCCGGCGCCTCGCAAGGTTCCAATGAGTGATACCATCACCGCCTGCGCCAACACATACAGAGAGGCAATACGAATCATATCCACTGCCATAGGGACTGCCGCTTCGAATGTTGCACTATATTCTTTAGGATGAAAGACTCGAACCAAGGGTTCGGGTATAATCAAAAACAGCAACAGAATAACAATGGAATACCCCATACCCATTGAGATGGCCGAAAGCGCCGACCGGTGGGCAGCCTGAGGCCTCCCCGCACCCATATACCGACCTGCCAAACTGGTCACCGCTATCTCGATGCCGAGTAAGGGTATGAACGATACCAAATCGTAGTTGAACATGATGGTGACAGCCGTCGCTTCTGCCTGACCTTGAGCCTGATACATGGCAGTCATCAAGAAGAAGGCCAGGAAATTCAGAAACATCTCCAAACCTGCCGGTGAGCCATACTTGATCAGTTTTTTCATGATGGCTGGCTGAAAGCGAAACGAATGGGAAATATCAAACCGAAGTCTATAAACAGGGCTGAAATAAGCGGTCAGCAAGATGGCTAGTGCCGATGCACCACCAATAACGGTTGCCAACGCGGCACCTTGGACGCCCATGGCAGGGAATCCAAATTTCCCGAAAATCAAAATATAATCCAGGGCCACATTCACCACCATGGCCGTAATGGAGGCAATCATCACAATTTTCGACTTACCGATGCCTGCAAAAAAACAACCCATGGTCATTCGAAGCATGCCGAACAAACCTCCCCAAGCCAGCACATCCATATACTGGATTTGGTAATGGATTTGAGTTGGAGAAAGCTGCATGGTATAAAAGAAGCTTTGCGCCAATGGTTTCAGAAGCAAGACAATAGGCCAGGCTATCAGGGTGATCAGTATGGCCTGGAAAGCAGCCTGTGGAGCCTTCCGAAGGGCACCGGCACCGAAATATTGCGCAACCAAGGCGGTGGAATACCCGGTGAGTCCCATAAAGAAAAACAGCAGCATCTGATACGTGACGCCACCACCCAATGCAGCATTCATCTGCTCCGAACCCACTCTGGCCAGAAAAAGTCGGTCCGTGAACGTCATCACCCCGTCGGCGGCCGTGGAGACCACCATCGGAATGGCAATGGTCAGCAGATCTGGGATACCGCCGGGTTTGTGGGAATTTAGGAGCTTTTTAAGTTGCATGAGCACAAAATTAGACAAAAAAAGGGGATACCCGCAATAGGCATCCCCTTATGAATTCATCGATCCTATTTATCGCGTTGCAGAAAGGCTTGTACGCATTTCTTTGGTAACCTTGACGCTGCCGTCACTGTAGCGGGTACGAATGATGTTCATTCCTTTCACAGGAGCAGTCAATGTTCTGCCATCCAGCGAGAAATACTGCCTGGAAACAACACTGGCCTTGACATCCTTCAAACCGGTGTACAAGAATTGGATGGCGTTGGAAGGTTTGCTCAAACCACCCATTTCATTAACCGCACACACCGTAAAGGAAGTCGCTAGTGGAGTATTGGCAGGAATTGGGTAGTTGTTGGTGGTAACGAATTTCTCGAATGAACCGTTCTTGAATATTGCCCAACAAAGCACATAGTTGCTGTCGTCCCATGTCAAAACGGGTGTACCATTGCTAATTACAGGTGCCGAAGCTTGCTCCGTAGCCAGGTTGGGTTGCCAAACATCGGCACCACCCAAAACGTTCTCTATAGTGTATTGCGCAGCCTGAGCAGTGGTCAATATCGGGTTGAGAGTTACCGTTGTGGCATCCTTGGTGTAACTGGTACGACGAGTGCTCAAATCTACACTGGCGCCGCTGGTAGTCATGCTGTTGTATTCGGCAAAAACGGCAGGAACCACGTTCATTGGATCGCCCCATCCTGCAGCAACCGGCAACACTTTCATGGTGGTATTGATGTATGCAGCCTTTGGCGCATTGCTCCAAGGACGTCCCAAGCGATACCCGCCATTGTTGATGCTGAAACCGTCGATGGTGCAGTTCTTGAAAACATAACCCCAATTACCGCTCGAAGCAGGTGCAGTGATGCAGTTTCCAGCACGTTCTTCCAAGTAAATCAAGCATTCGTTGAAGAATATATCCCCGCCGCCGCAGATGAAATCGACGGTACCGTGAATGTCGCAATTCTCTAAGTAACTCCGATCACCACCTGTGTAATAGGTGTCCTGATTGCTCAACAGCTTAACATTCTTGTAAATGTTCTTACTGCCCTGATCCCAAAGTGCAACACCACGACCCAGCAACGTACCGGTGCGATAATCCATCTTGTTCATTAGGGAAATATCCTGCATGTACACGTTTGAAGCAGCGCTGGTAAAGTACATCGTAGCAGTGCTGTTGATGGATTCTTGAATGGATTTGTTGTACAAAACAACACTGTCGGAATTTTCACCGATGTACGAAACCTTAGGAATGGAAACGGTAGTCATCTGATTGGCGTCCCCCGTATTGGCACCAATATTGTATTGGCCCTTGGGGAAGAAGATGTAGAAACGTTCACCCTTGGAAGAAGCGGCTTGAGCAGCAGTCAACGCAGCCTTGAAGTCGCCATCTTTGCCCACAATGAAGTCGAATGACTTCTTGGTCACAGTCGGCTTGTTCATGGTGGTGAAATGCAATACAATGGCATCAACCGTGGTATTTCCAGACAAATCGGCCACTTTATTGCCTGCCAACGTGAAAGTATAGGCTGTATTGTAATCCAAACCGGTGTAGGAGAACGTGATGGTCTTGCCAGTAACGACAGGAACCAGAACCTTATTTCCTAGCGTAGCCGTGGCTGTACTGTCCATCAATTTCACTTTCTCATCGAAAGTCAGCACAATCTTGCCAGTTGCAGATGCTCCAGTGGAGCCATCGGCAGGAACAGAGCTCTGTCTTTGCAAGATAGGAGCCACACCATCGTTCAGGATGGTAGCCGTAGCCGTGACATAAACATCAGACAGAGATGTTCCATCGTTTGCAGATGCCGATCCCACAACAGAGGAGCTGTAATCTGGAATCCAACGGATGTAAACCTTCTCAGCGTGGTTGGTTTCAGCCGGTAGGCTCAATGTATCGTTGTACCAAACTTTGGCCGAAGTCATCGTATAGAGCCCCAACGTTGTGAAATCGAGTCCGTTGAGTGAATATTGGCAACGTTGAACCGAATATGCATTGTAATTGAAAAGCATCTTGGCCATCACCTTGAGGTTGGTGAAATCTTTTGCAGAGAAGCTGATCTGGTAATAGTTGTGATTGACCAACGGTGACCAGTTCACCGCTGCCGGCAAACCTTCGTAACCACCTGCAGCCAACCAGGATTTGTCCAACCAAGTGGTGGCTGTACCTAGTGAATCACGCAAAATGAGGGAAGCCGACTCGTTTTCGGTGCTGGAAAAGAAGTCTGCGACACGTCCACCGTTGCCCGTCTTATAAAAATCCCAACCTACAATGTAATCGACGGCACTGTAATTTGCCGTGACTTCTACGTCCTTGGTCATGTTATAAACAAGGCTGGCACTGGTTTCACCGGTTGACCAATTCGTAAACTTCAAAACAGGATTGTTGGCTGTGGAAAGTGTGACAATGGTACCCGATTCATACATTTGTTTGCCATCCACGACTGTTGCAGCCGGCGAAGCGGTAACCATGTAGCTTTTACCGCCACCAGCGGTATTGACGGTCATGGAGTACGTATTGATCTTGCGGAACACGGCAGTCAAAATACTATCCTTACGCAATAAAAAGGTGAATGGATTCGCACCAGATATTGAATCTCCTTTCGGTGTTGCCCAATAGGCGAAATTGTATCCGAAATTGCGTTTGGCTGTCAATGTGATGGAGGAACTGTCGTCAAAAACGGTACCAACAGGATTGGTGGTGACCGAACCGGATCCAATCGGAGTCACCTCCGTGGCAAGCGTGTGGGTAACTACGGTAATAGGGGTGCCTTGAGTTTTACCTTCGACAATGACGTTGGCAATACCTACTTGCTTGGTGTTGCCTAACCCATACACATAAAGCTCCAATGCACATAATCCGCTAGAAGCCGTAATTGACGGAACAAGTGCAGATACATCATAAACTGCATGAGTGGCAGCACCAGAGTTATCACGCGCTGGTCTCACAGCTGTGGCCAAGGTGGTGCGTGTTCCATCGGACGCTTTCCAGATTACATCGATCGTACCTCCATCTGTTCCGTAACGTACACAGTCAAAGGTCACTTTAGTTGGCGTAAAGGTAAGCCCTGTCTTTGTACGGAGGTTGAAGCTAAGCATTCCGTCGGCACTTGCAGCACCCAATTGCACCGTAGGTTGAAATCGAGTAAATGCGATTGTATAAGTAGTTCTGGTATCCTTATAAGGAATACTGACTCCATTTTCCACATAATTGGTGGCAAAATAATCAGCCGTTCCTTCCGAGAAGGTAGCCAACTGTCCAGTTGTTCCTAGGCCAAACGGCCATGTTATGGTCGTTGCCACATCAATGTTCGCAGCGGCCGAAAGTGATTTTGGCAACAAAGCCATCACCATCAGTGCTAAAAATCCAAGGTAGTGTTTTTTCATTTTTTATTGGTTTTAGGGTGTTATTGTATCAGAATTTTAATTTTCTCAGTACGATTCAACGTTGAAATTTCACAAATATAAAGACCTTTTTGAGTTGGTGCACAAAAAATAATATCCGAAATCGGATTATATAAGCCCGTGATTACTTTTTTGCCTGCCAAGTCAAAGACATTCAGCTTACAAGCCTCTTGTAAACCTTTAATATGCACCTGTCCGTTTTCTACAGAACCCTCCATTTTGATGGCTTTTGGTGCGGAAAGAGCGGTGGTATTCACTGCAATCCCATGGAACGTAACGTCGGCCATACAAATTGTTTTCCCTGTGGCTGTACCGTTGTACCAAGGATAAACGCGCATCAGCAACGTATCGCCTTCTGCCAATGAAACGATGGGGATAGCGGTCACAGCGTACATGGTATTTGCTGCCATGCTGGTAAATTCGCCGATGGCCGAAAAATCAGAAAAGCGGTTCTTGGACCAGGAAATGCGGCAACGCATGCCACTACCTCCTGCCCCACCCACAAAAAGTCCGATGGAATCGAGATTTAATACCGTTCCGTGACTGGCAGAAATGCCAAATTGAACATAGCGGGTGGAAACCTCGTCGATTTCCCCGGCCGGCCAAGTTAGACCTTCGATCACATTACGCTGTGTCTTGCGATCCATATACCCGCTGGTTGCAGGCCAAGTCGTGTAATAAAATCCATTGGCGTCCACACCGCTTTTGGGCGCCGCATAACTCTGAACCAGCATCGAACTGAAGGTTTCTGCCACCGGAACGGCAGGGCCAGAGAGTACATAATCCGTATTGGCACCTAAGTTCCAGGAGAGCTTCACATCCGTTCCTCCGGCAAGTTGAATGGCGGTAGCGGTAAGCGGAATGGTTTTAGTCACTGAATTGTTGGTGATGGTCAACGTACCATTTTTAACACCTGACTCGGACAGTTTCACTGCTACATAAAAACGGGCGAAATCCAAATTACCGCTGGCGTAGGTTTTTGTGATGGACGTTGAATAAACACCCGTCGAACTGGCTGAAATCGTGTAACCATCTGAAACGGAAAGCGTAAAGGTACCGGCAGCAGGAGTCAGGTCAAAGCCTGAGATTGTGAATTCCTTAGTAAGCGTCTGTCCGGAATAGGCTTTTCCAAAGTCGTGCGAAGTCGGATTGACCAACACATCCGAAGAAGCGCGCACACTGGATGCCAGTATGTTTTGTGCCACCATGGCCTGCGCGCACAATCGAGCCACCAAAGTTCCGCCCAAGGCATTCGGATGCGTACTGTCGTCGAAACTAAACAGCAATGCCGTGCAAGCATCCACACCATACGATTCGTACAAATTCTTGGTGGCTGCAGTCAAGTCAATCAGTTGAACACCCATTTCGACAGCGACCTGCTTCATGGCCCAAACATAATCGTAGTTGTGGTCCGATTCGCCAACACCGAACTTTTCACCGAGATCGTGCCTGCCAATGCGTGTGATCGTGCTGCCAATGAAATACTTACGACACATCGGCGTCACCAAAACAGGAATGGCTCCCAACGCCCTCGATTCATTGATATACGCTCTTAGATAAATCTTGAACGAACCCTGTGCCGACGTCCCACGATAATCCGCTATGGGATCCGTCGTTGCCCGAACCGTATCCCCGTCCAAACCGTTGCTTTTTTCGTCGTTGTGCGCGAATTGGATGAAAACGTAATCTCCTTTTTTGATTTGCAACTTCACCGTATTCCAATAACCAGCTTCCAGATAGTAACTCTTGCTGCTGGCACCACTTTTGGAGCGGTTGTTCACCGTGACGCTATCCATGTTGAAAAATTGCTGGAACATCATGCCCCATCCACGCTTGTCGGTGGTTGCCTCCTCGTAGGTCGCCATGGTGGAATCCCCAATACCATGAATCGTTATACCAAACGTATTCAGAAGCATTCCGGGAAACAATAAGAAGCCCAATAGCAATAGGAACAATTTTTTCATGGTAGCTTTTAGGAAGGAGAACATACAAAACTACCATTTTACAACCGATTTGAGTGGGAAAAATTGGTAATTTAGTTCGACAAATTGACGCGGATGACGTATCTTTGCAGTCTCCTAACAACTACCAACGTATGAAATCCCCTGAGGAAATCAAGGACTTCACCCGCTTTATCGCTGAATATGCCACCAGTTTGCTTGGATCTGGCGTACATACGTCTCGTGTAATGCGAAATTCCGGCCGTATTGCAAGCTCCATGGGTCTGCAAATCCACATGACCACATTCCAGAAGTCCATCATCATGACCGTAGCCGATGCTGACGGAACCCATGTTCGAACGGAAGTTCTCGAAATTCCTGGCATGCCCATCAGTTTCGAATACAATTCCGAACTCAGTTCCCTCAGTTGGGAAGCTTACGACAAACACCTCTCACTGAAAGAACTTCGAAGTAAATTTGAAGAAATCAAGGCATTGCCAAAAATGAAATCTTGGCTGCTGATACTTTTGGTTGGATTGGCCAATGCCGCCTTCTGCCGTTTGTTCGGTGGTGATACTGGGGCTGTCCTCATTGTATTTCTGACCACCATGCTCGGCTTTTTCCTTCGTCTCCAATTGCAAAAACGCGGAGTCAACCATTTTATCGTATTTACTACGGCTGCCTTCGTCACTTCCTTGACAGCCTCATCGGCCCTTCTTTTTGACGCCACTGCTGAAATCGCCGTCGCCACCAGCGTACTTTATCTGATCCCTGGTGTACCCCTCATCAACGGTGTCATCGATATTCTCGAAGGGCACACTCTGATTGGCGTATCCAGATTGATCCAAGCATTCTTATTGGTGCTTTGCATCGCAGCCGGTCTTTCCCTTTCCATCTTTTTATTTCAAAGCAGTCTGTTATGATACTCACCGACATCATCCTGGATGGACTTCTGGCAGCCATAGCCGGAATCGGATTCGGTGCCATTTCGCACCCTCCCAAACGTGCTTTCCTATACATCGGCATTCTGGCAGCCATCGGACATTCACTTCGCTTTGTTCTGATGCACGCCCTACAAGTAGACATTGCAGCCGCCTCCTTTTGCGCTTCCATCGTCATCGGTTGCTTCACCCTTTGGTTCGGCCGAATCACTTATTGCCCAATGACGGTTTTATACATCCCCGCCCTATTGCCGATGGTTCCTGGCATGTATGCCTACAAAACGGTGTTCGCCCTCATGAAGTTCATGCAAAACCTCAATGACGAGACGCTGGCTCCAAAATACCTTCAGGAAATCTTATCCAACGCTGTCGTAACCGTCAGCACCGTATTCCTCCTCGCACTTGGTGCCACGCTGCTCCTATTCCTCTTTCCAAAGCGTGCCTATTCGATGACACGGAAATAGTATAAATTTGTATTATTTATACCTAGTTTTTCAAATAAAGGTGTTTCATTTGTATAAAAATAACCTTTATGAGAAACAACGCTTTTACTCTGATTGCTGCTTCGTTCATCCTAATGACGAGTATGCCTTCCTGCAAACCCATCGCAAAGGCTGAAGGCCCCGATTCACTGGCCGCACACATCGATACCACGGTTGTACCCGGTGACGATTTCTTCGACTATGCCAATGGTGCTTGGTTCAAGCAAAATCCAATACCGGCCAGTGAACAGAGCAACGGCATCTTTCAACTCGTGCAAGACACCGTCAATGCCCAAATCCGTCAGATTTGCGAGTCTTCCGCAGCAGAAAAGAATGCTAAAAAGGGCAGCAACAAGCAGAAAATCGGCGACTTCTTTTATTCCGGCATGGACAGCGTTGCGCTGAACAAAAAAGGCATCAGTGACTTGAAGGCCGATTTCGACCGAATTGATCAGATTAAGGACATTAACGGAATCATCAAGGAAACCGCATACATTCAAACGGTTGCATCGTCACCACTCTTCAGTTTCTGGGTTTCACAAGACGACAAAAACAGCAGCAAATACCAACTTTTCATCCATCAAGGAGGTTTGAGTCTTCCAGACAGAGCCTATTACTTTGATACCGATGTCCGAACAAAAACCATTCGTGAGAAATTTGTCGTGCACATAGGCAAGATGTTTGAAATCATGGGCTTCCCAGCTACAGAGGCAAAAGTTGCAGCTGTAAAACTGATGGAAATGGAAACAGCCATGGCCAAGGTTTCCCGCAAACGTGAAGATCTGCGTGACCCATTCGCCAATTACAATAAATTGACATTCAGTGCCTTGAAGAAACTGACACCTGACATCGACTGGACATTGTTCCTGAACGGTGTTGGTTTGACCAAAGCCGATTCCATCATTATAGGCCAACCCGAATTTCTGACCGCATTGAACAGTTCCTTAAAAAAATACCCGCAACAAGATTGGAAAAACTACCTGAAATACCACCTTTTAAGCGGTTTGGCCGAATACATGGACGACAAAACCTATTTGGAGAACTTTAATTTCTATGCAACGACCTTGCGCGGCGTTCAGGAGCCAAAACCAAGATGGAAACGCGTGGTTGGCAACACGGACGGTTCGCTGGGCGAACTCATCGGTCAAGTATATGTGAAAGAATACCTGCCGAAAGGTACCAAGGAGAAGCTGCTTGAAATCGGAAACGCCATCAAAGTGGTCTTTGCCGAACGCATCAAAGGGCTCGATTGGATGAGTGCCACCACCAAAGAAAAGGCGTTGAAGAAGCTTGACGGCGTCATCATGAAGGTGGGCTATCCGGACAAATGGAAGGATTTGAGTAGTTTGAACGTTGATCGCAATTCCTATGTGAGAAACGTGATAAACGCCAACAAATGGGGTTTCCAGTATATGATCAGCAAGTATGGCAAGCCGGTTGACCGCTTGGAATGGGGCATGCAGCCGCAAACCTACAACGCTTATTACAACCCGTCCAACAATGAAATCGTCATACCTGGTTGCAACATCACCGTGCCAGGATATGAAGGCAAAATGGCAGATGACGCTATCTTGTATGCCATCATAGGTGGTTCCACGTTCGGTCACGAAATCACCCATGGATTTGACGATCAAGGTTGCAAATTCGATGCTGCTGGCAACCTGAAAAACTGGTGGACGAGTGAGGACAGCCTCCGTTTCAGCCAGAAAACCAAAATGATTGTGGAGCAATTCAACGAATACGTGGTGGTGGACGACCTACACATTAACGGAGAACTCACTCAGGGTGAGAACATTGCCGATCTTGGTGGTGTAATCATGGGCTACGAAGCGTTCAAGAAAACAAAGCAATTCAAGGAAAATCAGATGATTGCAGGTTTAAATCCAAACCAACGGTATTTCTTGGGTTATGCGTTGGCCTGGATGGTGAACATTCGTCCTGAATCACTGGCCAATCAGGTAAAAAGCGATGAACACTCCCCTGCCAAATGGCGGATTATCGGACCATTGTCCAACATTCCTGAATTCTTTACCACCTTCAACGTCAAAGCCGGTAATAAAATGTACCGTCCCGATGACAAACTGGTGAAAATCTGGTAATTGATTATTTGAGTTTCAGCTTTAAGCCGATTCTTAGATTGGAATTTTGCAAACCGTTCAACTCCTGGAGTTGTTTGACGGTGGTGCCGTAGCGTCTGGAAAGCGAATACAGTGTATCTCCTTTGCGAATGACGATGCAGTCCTCTACCTGGGGAGCAGCATCCGATTGCGAAGATGAGACATCTGCAAGATTGGAAGTGGCTTCAGCAGCTATCGGAAGGACATCCAGTGAAGAATTGGCCGTTGCCGGTTTCTCCGATTTGACCACCAGCGAATAGGCCACCAATTTATCTTTCATGGCATCCTTCACAGTACAATTCTTAAAATCGAAGTATTTCTCAGGATTTTTAGCAATGTGGTTGAAGCGAACCTCAAAATGCAAGTGATTCGTCGTGGCGCGACCCGTTCGACCTCCCAAACCAACCACCTGACCTGCTTTCACACTGTCACCATTCTGAACGATGCATTTGCTCAGGTGTGAGTAATACGTTTCAATGTTATTTGGATGCTTAAGAATCACCAGATTACCGTAACCTGAATACGAACAGGCCTTGGTCACCAATCCATCAAATGCTGCCCTGACCGTATCACCGTGCTGCAGTTTGATATCGGTACCAGCGTGCAAATGCCTTCCCCTATATCCAAAATGACTGATGACATTCCCTTGAATGGGTGCAAAGAAACCGGAAAGAACCGTATCGGTCTTGATTGAAATGATTTGTTTAGAAATGTCGGGTTTATCAATATCCGCTGCCTGACCTACAAATCGCATGCAAGCCAGTAATCCAATTAAAAAAAAGCGTTTCCGAAAATTGTGTTTTTCAAACATCCCAAGGGTACAAATCATATCCAATAATTAGGTAAAGAAGTCAAATTTACAAAAAATGACCCAAACCACGAAACGATTTAAGGAACAAAAACGGTTTTTAACTTAAAATCCCCGGGTTTTATAGCGCCTGATTTGCCTTTTTTGCTTCTAAATCTGCCCTCGATTTACTACGCGTTACAATGTATACACCTATGAATACGAGCACGGAAGCAATCACTTTCGTAATGGTCAAGGTGCCAGTACCGGTAAAGACAGCCAGAGCCGTTGCCACGATGGGCAATACATAATTGTACATGGCCTGCGTCGTTGGAAGCAATCTTTTTTGTGCCACGGGTATCAGGAAATAAGGTATGATGGTGGCAAAAATAAGTACAAAGCCCAAAGAAAGCCAGTTTTGAGTGCCCAAACCAGCAAAATCAATGATCGTCACAGAATTAATGCTGAACGGAATAATCAACACTACCGCAAACAAGAACATCCACTTCATCACAGTCACAGGTGAATATCGCTGAGAAACAGGTTTGGTTATTACCAAGAAGGAGGAATAAGCGGCACAACTGGCTAGACACAACAAGTCACCCAAAAGGCTACTCTCCTTATCGAAGCTATGAATAGAATTGAGAATCAGAAAGATAGCACCAACGCCACCAATGATTACACCAGTGATTTTTTGCCACGAGATTGGTTCCTTTAGTATCATGGCAGAGAAAATCATCGTCAGCATGGGTACGGTCGTTGAAATGATGGAAGCATTGATGGCTGATGTCCTAGAAAGCCCCTGTACGAAAAGAATTTGATTGAGCATCAAGCCTAAAGCCGATCCACCAAGAAGAATGAGCAAATCTCGTTTGGATACTTTTTCCGTTTTCATGAATAAACTGATCCCCCAGAATGCCAAAGCTCCTGCCAGAAACCGAAGTGCATTCAGGCCAACCGGACTGATGACAGAAAGCACTTCTTTCGAGATTACAAAGTTCAGCCCAAAAAAGATGCTGGAGCAAAGCAAAGCGATGTGCCCCTGATATTGTTTCGTATTATTCATTCTTCGATATTGAAACCCAAAATTACACATAAAATCCGGACTCCACACTAAAGCGAATTCCACCACCCTTTTTTAGCAATATGACCTCCATTCGAGCGTCAGAATTCACTTACTTTGCAGTTCACATATTTCTAGAAAAAGCATCTTATTTATATATCCTTTTCTCATGAAGAACCTGATTAAATTTCTGTCTTTGTTTGTCGGCCTTTTTTTAACAACATTAGCCATGGCTGAAATGACCCCAGCATTTCCAGGGGCCGAAGGTTTTGGACGTTATACCACAGGCGGGCGAGGTGGAACCGTTTATCATGTTACTTCCCTTGCTGATGACGGATCCGCTGGTACCCTTCGTTGGGCGCTGACCAGAAGCGGGAAAAAAACCGTTGTATTTGATGTTTCTGGAACCATACATCTGAAATCTTCACTAGGCCTTTCTGTCGGAAACGTCACCATTGCCGGACAAACCGCGCCCGGCGACGGTATCTGCATTGCCGATTACCCTTTTACCATCAATGCCAGCAATGTGATCATCCGCTTTATCCGCTTTCGCCTGGGAAATATCAATGTAGCTTATCATGAAGGTGACGGCCTCGGTGGTATGGATCAGCAAAACATCATCGTAGACCATTGTTCCGTCAGCTGGAGCATCGACGAATGCCTCTCAGTCTATGGTATGAAGAACCTCACCGTACAATGGTGTCTGGTTTCACAAAGCCTTCGCAATTCGGGTCATAGCAAAGGTGCACATGGATACGGAGGAAACTGGGGTGGCTCAGGTGCCAGTTACCACCACAACCTGATGGCTCATCACGACAGCAGAACCCCACGCCTTGGGCCGCGTCCAAGCACCCAAACCGACGAACGGATGGACATGCGCAACAACGTCATCTACAACTGGGGTGGAAACGGCTGCTATGGTGGTGAGGGCATGAATGTGAACATGGTCAACAACTATTACAAACCTGGTCCTGGAACCAAACAACGTAGCGCGGCCATTCAATACCGCATCGCAGGCATCGGCATTCGAACGACGACCTATGTCCAAGACAACCCGGCATTTGCTCCGATGTGGCATGTTTGGGGCAAGTTCTTCGTAAACGGCAACCATATTTTCGGCAACACCGAAGTTACCGCAGATAACTGGACCAAAGGCATTTACGAACAAATTTCGAACTCATCCGTAGACAATACCTTCACACAGGGCACCAAAGACAGTATGAAGCTGGCCGCCCCCATCAATTACATGTACGTGACCACCCATACGCCATCCTCAGCTTACGACAAGGTGCTTCAATACGCTGGAGCCTCCCTCTCACGCGACTGGGTGGACTCCATGATGGTGAACGACACCCGCAATGGCACGGCTTCGCATACCGGTACCGGCAGCGGAGATATTCTTGGCATCATCGACTCCCAGGAAGACAACAGACCTGCCAATGCCCCTGCAGATTGGAATCCCTGGCCAGTATTGAAATCCACTCCCTCTCCCCTAGACACCGATGCCGACGGCATGCCTGACAGTTGGGAAACGGCTCACGGACTCAATCCGAACAGCGCATTGGACGGAAACGTCGTTGACAAAGATGGCTTCAGCATGCTGGAAATTTATTTGAACAGCTTGGTAAGCACCATTGTAAATGCTCAAAATGTAGGCGGAACACCCTCCGGTTCCATCATCCAGAGTGCACCAGCCGGCACAAGCAAAGTAACACTGAATACGTCCACTTACACAGGTGGTGCAGGTGCTTTATCTCCCTGGACCTTCGAAGGAGGCTACACCGTTACAAACGGTAATTCAAAAGCATACGCTTCAGGCAGCGAACAATGCATCAAGTATTCCACTGGTGTAAAGTTCGCTGTCACCATACCTGCAGGCGCCCAAGTGGACACCGTAAAATTCGTAGGTTACGACAATTATGCCGGAACTGATTCCTACCTCAGTGAGCTGAACGGCATCAATCGCGCAAGCACCGATTTTGTCTTCACGCAAAAAACTGCTGCCGGTGCGTACGTTCTTTGCACCCATGTCATCCCTTTTGAAACACCTGTGACGGGTTCGTTGTCGTTCACGTTTGCCGGTAATCAAACTGTCGTTGCAATTACTCTTAGTACCAGAATCTATACTGGCATCAAACCAACCTTAACTACGAGCGATCCGAATAAACTGGTCAACGTCTATGCCATCGATGGCCGAACCGTTCAAAGCAATGTTCCACGCCATTTGGCCGAAAAGAATCTACCAAAAGGCATTTACATCATCGATGGACAAAAAATCGCAGTCAGCGAATAATCCTCAATTTTTAATTAGTTTTTGTGTAATGCTTCCCCTGGATGTCTTTAAAAGCACCAGGTAAGCACCTTTTGCCAAACCTTCAGTACTGATGGACTGGTCATTGGTAACCCATTTGGTAAGGAGGAGTTGCCCTTTCACATCCAGTATGGTCAATTGCGCAGCATCCATCAATCCGTGAATGCGGATGACATCCGTGAATGGATTCGGAGTGAGTATCACCGAACTTTGGCTGTTTTTATCCAAGGCGTTTTCCATTTCCACGATTTGGGCGAAGTCCATCCAAACATAAGCGGATGCATAAAGCTCCTTTGAACCAGCGGGAACATACAAGACACATTTGAACCGGTCTACATCCCAAAAAGTCCAATAATCATTGATATACGGAGGATTCCGTTGTCGAATCGTGATGGATTTCAATCCGGAACAACTAGAGAACGCTTCGCTTGTGATACTAGTGACGCTACTTGGGATATCGATCGATTCAAGACTAATACAAAAACCAAAAGCATCTATGAGGGCGGTAATACCTTCGGGGAAGTTAATTCTTTTAAGTCCCCTGCATTCTTCGAACGCTTCATAGCCAATGGTGTTGACAGTCAAGGGAAGTTGAATACCTTCCAATTTTCTGCAATAGGCAAATGCGGCACGCCCAATGGCAGTTATGCCAGAAGGCAACTCAACTTTTTGAAGTATTTGATTCATCGGGGCTATGTAGGGTACGGAAAAAGCATAGTCCGGAATCATATTGCTTGGATAGGTATCATTCCAGGTACCCTTTGTACCAGCCGTTCCTGCATAGGCGGCGACGGTTGTTTGACCCATATAGACTTGGGTAAGGTTCGGTATGTTGTCTCTAAGCACCTTGAAATCTCGGGCGTCCATCACTCCGGTTATGGTCAACTTAGTCAACGTTTGTTTTTCCTGAGCGCTTAGTGCACTTGACAAGCCTCCAGCAGCAATTGTAACGATTTTCATAGTGGCCTCTTGTGAAACCTCGACAGTCTGAGGTTCAACGCCTTCTGCAAGAAAAGTCACGATGGCCGACCTACCGGTCAGTTCTGAATTCCCTTGAACATTCAACCGAAGACTATCCACTCCTGAACCTGCATTTTTGGAGACAGTCAGCCAATCTTGATCGGAATGAACAGTCCAAGCTGTGTTTGAAGTTACTAAAACGGTGGCGAAGCTACCCGCTTTTTCGGAAAGATTGACCAAGTTTGTATTCAGTGACAAACCATATGGAGCTTCAAGTATGGTGCCGAAATCCTTCCATTGGTCGGCTGCCAAATAAAGTGCTTTCGTTTGATATGGAACGTGCAGCGTGCACAAACTAAAATTCAGTCTATTGAAAACATTGTCCAAAAGCGTAATTTTGGATGGAAGTATTGCATTCACAAAAACGGTTCTCAAGGAAGGGCAATTTGAAAAAGCATAATACTCGATGGTATTGACCGAACCGGGCAAATTGATTTCAGCCAGTTTTGTGCAATCACTAAATGCACCAGTACCAATGAACTGCAATTGGTTGTTCATTACGATACGTGTCAACGAAGTACAGGAACTGAAAGCAGCCGATTGGATTTTCTTTACAAATCTAGGAATAACAATTTCTGTCAAACTGGTGCATGAACTGAAAGCTTCGTTTCCTATAGATTGTATGGATTCAGGCAAATCAATACTTTTCAGTGATTTACATTCTTTAAAAACTTGTGTACCAATTTCAATCAGCGAATCGCCCATCTGAATCTCTGTCAAATTTGTGCATGAAAAAAATGCGAAGTATCCAAGAGTTTTTAAGGATTTTGGTAGAACGATGCTGGTAAGTGAAATACAATTTAGAAAGACATCAGCGCTGATGCTTTGTACCTGATCCGGAATGGAAACATTTTTCAGATTCTGGCAACAAGCAAAGGCTAGTTCTCCAATACTCGTTATGGTTTGAGGTAAGATGACACTTTCCAATTCCTTATTTTTCAATCCTTTATACTTATCGTAAAAGGCATTGTCCGGTATCGCATTGGCGATATTGGAATACGATGTGGCATTACCTCCTTCGTATTTCAGTATGGACACATCACTGATGTCAAGCATATTCAATAAAGGCATGCTGTCCCGTAAAATCAAAAAATCACGGGCATCCATGGTTCCTTTAAGTGTTAGATTGGATAAGGATTTTAGTTCCTGAGACGTCAGCAGTACAGAAAGTTCTCCTGCCTTCATTTGAATTGTTTTCGGAAAAGCGTCTTGTGTTACTTGTATGGTTCTAGCGCCGAATTCCAATGTTGAAACAACCACTTCTGCCTTCCGAATTAAGGTTTGAAGATTGGCTTGTGCTGTAATAACAAGGGTATCGTTGCCTGAACCGAAGGAAGGATTAACTTGGAACCAGGACTGATTTTTTTGCACCGTCCATGGTACTGTGGAGCGAATATATACCTTGGCCATACTGCCCTCAGAATGGGCAATTTTTGCCACGGAGACTTCAGGTAAAAATCCAGTCGGATCCTCCACGATGCTTTCAAATTCTTTCCAGATAGGTGCAGCAGCATACCTTTTTGTTGTTCCGAATGGAACATGCAACTTGCATTTGCTTATATCCACCCGATCAAAAACATCAGTCTGTTCATCGAATACAATGGGATCCTCCGATTTGAGCCAAATAGTATTCAAATTAAAACAAAGGGTAAACGAATTATCGCCGATTCGATTGACTGATTTTCCAAGTATAAGAGTTTTCAACGAAGTACAAAATAAGAAAGCACCGTATCCGATGGTGGTCACTGAATCTGGTATGCTGATTTCCTTCAAAGCGGTGCAAAACTCAAAAGCACTATTATCTATTGTTTGAATGGAGTTTGGTAGGATTACCCTTGAAATCACGGAAACATTGGGACTATACGATCCATTGAACGCATAATACGGCAAGGTGTTGGCCAAATAGGTGCCAGAGTACGTGTCAAACCCACTGATTTTCCATGCCGTCACTCGAACGTCGGTCAAATCTACACTGGTCAACATCGGCAAACTGTCGTTCAACGTCAAGAAGTCACGAATATCCATGGTTCCATCCACCCTCAGCATCATAAGGTTACGCTGATCAAAGACTTTCAGACTATTTGCCAAGCCACCGGATTCAATAGAAAGGTGCACTTCGGGTGCCGATTGTGTAACGGTCAGTGTCAGCGGTTCAATTCCATCGGCTGAAAAAACCAAATGTGCCACTCGGTTCTTATTTGTGGTGTTCGTATCAGCCGAAACAACTACTGTATCGCTATTCAAACTGAACGTTTTGTCCAAATTCAACCAACTTTGATCGGACTGTACCGTCCAATTCACATTGGACCGGACGAAGATGGTTTCTGAGGAAGCACCATTGAGCAAATTCACAAAATCTAAGTTTGTGACCAAACCAGTAGAATGCTCCCGGATATCTCGAAACGCGTCCCATTGATCGGCCATTCTAAATTGGCTGACTCTTCCGTAGGGGACATACAAGATGCATGTGTCCGTCCTAAATTTGTAGAATGCATCTTCACCTAAGGAAATTTTGTTTGGTGCATTGTTTACTTTTAGGGAGTTTAATCCGGAGCAATTGAAAAACGAATAGGAACCCAGCGAGACAACCGATTTCGGTAGTTCAATGGATATTAGTTCTGTACATCCATAAAAGGCGTAGGAATCTATCGTATCGAGGGTGGAAGGCAAGACGCAATCACCCTGCTTTGTAATCGGGCAATAATATAAGACATCAAGGGATTTGTCGAAAAGCATGCCCAACGTATCACGATATTGTGTATTATCTGGATCTACTGAAATCACGGCACTAGAACCTGTGAATGCCGTAACTCTGATTTTCTTGATCGCCGAGGATATCCGAATTGAATCCAAACTCGTACAAAGTGCCAGCGCTGTTTCACCTATAGAAGTTGCTGTTCGAGAAACAACCACCTTCTTCAAATAAGAACGATCGGCATACTCATCCGTTCTTAAAAAGGCATACTTCGGTACTTCATTGGCAGAATAAACAGAATCTTCAGGTGAAGTTCCTTCAAATCCTTCATATGCCATGATGCGTGTTGCACCGAAATCGACCACTGCGATTGATAACATGCTATCCCTGATAAACTTGAAGTCTCTAGCGTCGATTGAACCTGTGACAGTAAGGTTAGTCACAGCATTCCAATCACAGTCGAAAGAATTCCTGCCCAGGGTTCCCGGGGTAACAACATCCACTGTTTTGGAAACTTGTGAATGGACGCAAAAGGCTATGGAGCACAGTAAAAGGAGACTGAAAAGATGTTTCATCAGGGTACAAGATTTGATACCACAAATGTAACTTTTTTATCAACTCAACGTATCAAAAAAATATCATGCATCGATCATTTTTCGCTCATCCAGGATTTTAGTGCTGCTTCCTGGCTTGCATCCAAGTTCGACAAGCGCTTTAGAATGTATTTTTTGCTAGGTTCGGTCACTTCAACCAACTCCAACCCGATGAACTTTAAATAATCGGCATAGTCGAACTCTTTGGTCGTGTTGACGTATTCAAACTCCTTGGTCAACGGAATCCCTGCCACCGTTTCGCAGGTCTGCTGAAACTCCGCGTCGGTAAAGCCGCGCTGCATTTTCTTGTAATACAAATCGTACACCAACCGCATCGCATCATCCAACGATTTCTTGCTTTGCGTGGCACGACGGATGGCCAAATCGATGATCAGCCCATTCACAGGTCCCTTTTCATAGTACGAAATCGTTTGCCCTTGCTTTGTGAATGGGCCATCCTCCCAAGTACCGTAACTGGACTGCGTCATCGACTGAAGCAAACGAGCCGGATTTCTCTGAACCGAATTGATGTGCCCTTCGAAATTCTTTAGGTAGGTTTTCTCATCCATCAGACCTGCCCGTTTGGCCAGCACAAACTGGTAATACATGGTCAAACCCTCACTGATCCAGAGTTGGGTGGTACGGTTCGGACGGTTGTAATCAAACGGACCCAATTCGAACGGACGAATGCGTTTCACATTAAAATGGTGGAAATACTCATGCCCCAGGTACAGTATCATGTCGTTGATGGCCGCTTCCGACTTCAGGCGAGAGCCATTGAAACTGACTGTCGTGTTGTTGAGGTGCTCAATACCCCCTCGCCCATTGCCGATGCCAATAAAGGTATACTCTTGATACGGCAGCTCACCAAGCATATCCATAGCAGCAAGCACGAATTTCTTCATGTTCCGCATCAACATCGCACCGTCAAAACTGCCCATTTCATAGCCAACAAAGCTGTGCTTGATGCCGTTGATCTCAAACGAAGGCAGTTCGGTAAGGTTACCGATGAGCAAAGGGCAATCGTACAAAATATCGTAGTTTGGAGCACTGTAAACAGTGTTCGAAGTCTTTTCAAGCCCTGTTACCGTATGCTTCCACAAGGCATTAGGCACGATTTCGACCGAAACGGGCTGCTTCAAAAAGCCTTCCACATACATGAAATTGTTGGCAGGAACGATGTAGGCATGCGTACTGTCCAGAAAACTTCTCGCAACAAAATTCTGTGTGGCCTTCACTTCGTATTTCACTGTAAAAGCCTGTTTGTGAGATACTACCTTCCAACTGTTCCCATCCGATTTTACAGCAACCAAGGCCTTACCATCCATTCCGTTCACCTTCAGATTCAGTACATCCGAAGCAAAGTCCAACAGTTGGTAATAGCCAGGAGTCCATTTCGGCATCCGAAGCAGAACGGTATCGTCCTGAATGCCACGAACATGAAATTCCGTCTGAAAACAACGGTTGGCGGGTTGGGGCATGGAAACGACGTATTGAAGAACTGGGTTTTCTGCAACTGACTTTATCGGAAATGCAACTGCAAAAAGTAAAAGCAGGAAAAGTGTAGCGTGTGTTTTCATAATAATGTCCGAATGCACTCAGAAAAACGAACTTCAACAGGAGTCGTCGAATGCATTCGGACACGAAGTTAATCTAATTTATTTCAAGATAATCCTGGCAACTTGTTTCCCAAAAGGTGTTAAAATACCGATAAAATACACACCGGAAGACAATTTTCTTAAATCGATAGAGGTTTCGTTGAATCCCTCCTTATATTCCATCTCATTAGTATACAGAACTTTACCTGTAACATCCACAACAACAAGTTTCGCTTTTCCTAAACGGTCAGCACTGAAACGGATGTTGGTCAACCCTGTGGTATAACCGTATAGATTTGAAATTCCAAATTCAGATTTGGTAATCTTTTGGACGAAATTTGTACCATTCAAAAGGCCAAGCAATTGAAAGCAAGCGTTTTTGACAATGGAGATTGCATCGTTTGTCAGCAGCGCATAGGAGTTGCTGTTGATACCAATCTGAATGAACGGCTTTGTGAGGAGCGTCCCTCCTACCGAAGTGCCGGTGGGAATGGAGAGAATGCAAACCTGTGTCGCTTGTCCAGGAATGGCAGCCAGCGAAGTAATGGGTCCACCAATCACCGTTTTAAATTCCAACGGATCCATATAAGTCAAGCCTTTCAGGCTACCTACATCGGACAACATCAGTACCTGATTGCCATCCAACCAGTTAACATCCTTAAAAAGCAAATTGCTTTTGTCTGAAACTGCAATTCTGGTATCCGTGGCACTCTGGTTGTACGCCGTTGTCGTGGCAGACCAGTTCCATGCACCTGTGGCAACTTTGTAACTGTGCACCTTCATCATAATCATGGGTTTGTCAAGTCCTTTCAATTCTGCAACTCCTGGATCGGTAGAATTGGCAACCTCACTGAAAACAACCAAGTCGTAGGTGCTGTAATCATTGCCTGCAACACCTGCATTCACTTCTGTAACCGCAAAATTGGGATCACTACTCAAAGCCGGTAGAATTTTGACATCGTTCATATACGTTGCTGAAGTCGGATTCGTCACATAAGCGACTTTATATACCAACGAACCGTATTTGAGGCGAATTTGTCCGGTAAGGCTTAACACTGCACCGCTGCCACCCACCGTAGAAACCTCATAATCGCCCGATGAGGTCGGCACTCCGCTGATAGTAACCGTTTTGGAAACAGAATCCAAGACTGCAGACAGTCCCTTTGGCAACGAAGCAACCTTTAGTCCAGTCGCACCACCTCCCCAGGTAAATATGGTTGAAACCATAGCAGAACCCCAACTGACGGTTTGAACCAACGATGTTCCGTTCAAAGTAGCCGGTGGCAAAGTGGTCAATGTCACTTTACACATTCGAGTTGCAGGCAAACCGGTTCCGCCAACCGTTATAATGGAAAACGTACCCGAAGCTGTTGGATTTCCACTGATAGTCACCTTTTTGTTCAATACATCCTTGCTTAGCGTCAAACCTGCTGGCAAATCGGTGACCGAAACATCCGTTGCAGTGCCACCCCAGGTAAAGATCACCGTCGAAATCGCATTGCCTTCATATACAATCTGGTCGTCTGAGCCATTGATAGAAAGGATGGGGACCGTTGAGCAACTTGAAAAAACATCACCACTTGCTGTTACGACCAAGGTTGCTCCTGCCCCACAGGTTCCATCACTAACCGCAGCAACCACTTGAGCCGATTGCATGGCGAGGTATTCATATTTCGGTACAGGAACGGTACCAAGGCTCGTTTTACCACCCACACAATCCACATACTTGATGGAAATATCGCCAGTTGCGATGTCAGCAATCGTACCGGGACATGCAAAAACACCGCCTTCCACCAAAATGGTAGAACCATTGGTTCCCGCCGTCAGACCAATCACACTACTGGTGTTCGGGCTGTTCCAATAACAATTCAGCATGTGCACTTCCGTATTTCTACCGCGAATCATTCTGGAGGACACACCCGTTGCCCACCAGCAATTCTGCCAAGTAACGCTGTAGTGACCGTCGACAGGAAAATCCGAGTCTGATCCACCGATAAGGTTGGCAAAACGATGGTCGTCCGAGCCTCCTGAACCGCCTGCTACAGCAGGTTTCAAATAGGTGAATTTACACCAGGAAACCGTGATGCTGTCCGAGCTGTTGGTATTGTCGAAACAATCGTCCACCCCGTCCTGAAACTCACAATGGTCCACCCAGAGCTTGTTGCAACCCTTGTTGGTCAACAAATCCCATCCGTCGCAATCGTAAGCGCCGGGGCCTTCAAAAATCAAGTTCTGGATAATGACATTTCTGGATCCTTCCGTCAAATGTAAGATACCAGAGCCAGCAGCAGTTTGGTCGAGATTCACCAACCTGGCACCAGGCAAGCCCAAAATAGTCTTATTGACCAATCCAACCGACATCCTTGAAGTAGCAATAGTTCCTGATACTAAAATGACTGATTTCGAGCCTGTCAAAGCAACTGAAAGTTCGGAAGCAGTCTTGACCAGCACCGTATTTTCGGCGGTCGGTGTTCCTCCACCCGTCGTTCCTTCACCATAACCAATCGGTTTGGAAAGTCTGGTAGAAACAGGCGTTGAAAAAGTCATCACTTCACCGTATACAGTGCTGACACTGTTGGTCGCAAAAGCACGTATATAATACAGCGTGTTTTCCGTTAAGCCAGTTATTATTCCCGAATAGGGTCCGGTTCCACTACCACAGAGGGTCTTCGCATCACTAATAGTCGGAGTGCCTGTCGTATTCCAGCATATCCCACGCTGCGTCAACGCATTGCCGTCACTAGTTACATTTCCTCCACCAACAGCTTTGTAGAAATAGATAGAGCTCACTGCCGAAGTCGATAAGGAAGGCGCATGAACCGTAACAGTTATAAACGAGTCCAGAGCACCATAACCTATACCTGCAGCATTTTCCGCATAAGCTCTGAAATAGTATTTCGTACCAGGCGTCAATGGACTTAAAGTACTCAGAAAAGTAGTGTTGCTCAGCGTATCCGACGTTTTGCTGTTCGATGTGGTGGGCAATCCTGACGTACTCCAGCAAATACCTGCGTGCAATATCGGCGCACCACCCAGATCGGTAACCAGCCCACCACCAACGGCGTATTCTCCTTTTACAGAGCTAATTTTAGAAGTTTGAACAAATGGGATGGTGGCTGGCAGAGTGGTAAAAATCACCTCATTACCATATCCCGTTCCAGCTCTGCTGTAAGCGAACGATCGCAAGTGAATGGTCGTTCCTGCAGGAAAATCAAAAACCGTTCCGGAATAAACGCCCAAACCAGTACCCTCTATAGAAACCCTATTGTCTGCAATAATGGGTGTCGTCTCCGTACTCCAACAAAGCCCTTTTCCCAAAAGCGTTTTTGAACCGGCCGAAAGCACCTCTCCACCACAAACCGCTTGATTTTTACCAATTTCAGTGACGGCAGAAGTCGATAGCGATGGTACCATTCCACTTGGAAACACGGAAACAGAGATGTTGTCAACATCCGCATCGCTACCGCTGTTGTTGGAAATCCGAATCCGATTGACACTTCCACTTTTAATTACAACACTCATTTTCTGCCCCTTGATCGTAGTCAGGATGGGCAATGCCGTCCAACTGGTTCCACCGTTGATAGAAGTACTTACAGTAATGTCACGCTCTCCCCGACCTTCTGAAAACGTCAATTCCGTCACACCATCAACCAGCAAAGGCGTAGTCACATAACTGCCACTCTTCAACATCCGAAGGCAAGTAGCCGAACCGTCCGTTATGTAAAGTGGATTATTCGATTTATACGCGTTGTAATAGATCCAGGCACCCTGATTCGGAACATTGATAGTCACTGGACTAGTGGGTTGTACGTCTGGAAAATGCGTCAAATCGTTGAATGGCTGAATCCAATAGTTGACAGGAGCATCTGCCGCACGCGTCGTAAAGGAAACAACCGGTCCGTAACTAATACCTGAAGCCGTTGCAGCAAAGGCTTTGACATAATACACCGTTCCCATGGAAAGGTTGCTGAGCGTCGTTGAAAAAGCACCGGAAGTACCCGGAACAGACACTTTCATCGATGCCGTATCCGGATTTCCGTTTGTATCGTAGCAAAAACCCCTGCTTACTATCGCATTGCTTCCATCCGAAGTGATGGAACCGCTCACCAATGCTGAAGTCTGATTAATCTGTGTCGGTTGAGTGGTCGTGGTGGTCACACCAGAAACACCCGAAGGCGTAACCAACACATTATCAATATACAATCCACTGTTCGAATTCGATTGAAATCGGATGTACTTCACCCCGTATTTATTGATGATCACCGTCCGCTTGGTCCATGCAGCCGTAGCAGCTGCCGAATCGATGGTCGCGCTCCAAGTCAGTTTATCGGCAGAAGTTGATACCATGATGCTCCGGCTGCTCACTTTCGTGACATAATAGGTAAGCACACCAGCTCCATTGCTGAGAAAGGGCGTGATCAACGCATTCCCCTTGTTGGCGAAAACAAGGCTGTAAGTGCCCTCTTGAGCTGCAACTGCTGTTGTTTGGATGTTGCTTTTGGCTGTGGTCCAGGTACCTGTAGACGAGACAATGGCGTTGGCAGAACCGGGCGCGATGCTCCAAACGTTTTCCTCAAAACTTTCTGGTGCATACGTATATGCTTGTCCGAGAACAGTACTCGAAAGTATCAGGCAGAACATCCCAATGGAAAGAGACTTTTTCATGGTAAAATGATTTTACCAAAAATACGACTTCCAAACCATTCAGTTGTAAGAAAAATCACTAATAATAAAGGGGTGTTTGAGGAAATTGGCAAGTGTCAATTTTTTTCCAAGGCCTTGATTTTCTCAGCATGGAGAATCTTTGCTGCCTCCACATCAGCTCTGGACTTGCTTCGCGTTACAATGTATACTCCCAAGAAAACAAGTGCCGTGGCAAGACCCTTTGGAACCGTAATCGAATCCGTACCCGCTACCACCGCCACGATAAAGGTGACAATGGGCAACACATAATTGTACATTGACTGCGTAGTCGGCCGCAACCGCTTCTGGCCAATGGGCAGAATCAGATACGGTATGATGGTGGCAAAGACCAATGCGAATGCCAGTGAAAGTCCATTGTTCAGAGTCATCCCAATAAGGTCAACCGCTTTTAAATCGTTAAAGCTGAATGGAATGACGACCACTCCTGCAAACAAGAACAGCCACTTCATCACCGTCACAGCCGAATACTTCTGCGTAATGGGTTTTGTAACCACCAGAAACCAGGAAAAAGAAATGGCGCTGCCAAAGCAGAGCAGATCACCGATCAAGTTGCCTCCTTGACCAGACCCCTGACCGGAGGACATGATCAGATAGACGGCACCAGTACCACCGACTAGAACGCCCAACATCTTGAGGAATGAAATCGGCTCTTTAAGAATTAATGCCGAAATAAACATCGTCACCATGGGCAAGGTCGTCGAGATGACAGAGGCATTGACTGAAGACGTTCTGGAAAGTCCCTCCAAAAAAAGCGTCTGATTCAACATCAAACCAAAAACCGCCGCCCCCATCAAGATCAACAGGTCTTTTTTTTCCACTTTTTCCGGTTTTAGAAAAAGGCTCATAGCCCAAAAAGCCGAAGCCCCTGCCAAATACCGTAAGGCACTCAAGCCCCAAGGGCTCACGACCCCATCCATTAAATTCTTGGAAACCACCATATTGAGTCCAAAAAAGACGTTGGCGGCCAGCAAAGCCAAATGGCCCGGATATTTCTTGCTTGAATTCATCCTGTTTTATTGAGAACCAGCTGCAAAAGTACGCAAGAAAATGCGGCCAACATCTGTCTTCAGTCTAATAAAATGCATCTATAATCTTGAACGATTGATAGACTGCATCAATATTTGATCAGTTTTCTTTAATTAATTTGTGCACAAAATGCCCTTCTGGAGTCTTGATCCGAAGCAAATAAATCCCTTCCGGCAATCCTTGGGCAGAAATTTGGTTTTCCCCGAATACGTTACCTGTCCGTTTCACCTTTCCGTTCAAATCGGTCACCATATACTCTGCATATCCATTCAAGCCACGAATGTTGAAATCCTTTCTGACCGGATTCGGAGAAACAGTAAGTTTTCCGGAAAGTTCCATCGATACCACCGTTCCTTGTTCAACAATATTGACGAAATCTTTCCATTCCACAGACGAAGCGTAAAGCGCTTTCGAACCAACCGGAACAAACAACGTACAACTATTTTTATCTAAATTACAGAATACATTGTAATTAATGGATGCCGTCAAATCCACAGGTTGGGCAGGAAGGGCATAAATGGAGGTCAATTTCAAACAAAACTCAAAGGCGCCACTTTCCAATATTGTCACTTTGGATGGGATCGTAATGCTGGTTAGTGAAGAACAATTGCCGAAGGCGCTCTCCCTGATGGTGGTGACTGATTCCGGAATGAAAACATCCGATAAGTTCCAACACGTTCCAAAAACGTTTTTCTCCAAGGTTTTGAGTGCAGACGGAAGTACGACTTTCTTTAATTTCGGACAACCGTAAAATGCTTGAGGGCCAATATACGTGACCGATCTTGGGAATACAACGGAAGATAATCTAGGTGATTCAGAAAAGGCACTTGCTCCAATGGTTTGAAGGGTATTTGGAAGATTCAAACTCACCATGATGCAATTGGAAAATGCAGATTGACCGATGGTTACAAGGGATGACCCAAAATTCACACTATCCAAAGCCGTACAATTATAAAATGCTTCAGCACCGATGGACGAAACCTTATTGGGAAGTACGATGGATGATAATCCAACAGCCGATCTGAATGCGCCAGTCCCTATGGTAACAAGGTTCTCCGGCAATCGGATTATGGACAATGTTCCATTTGATTTTCCAGTATAGTTAATGGAAAAGGATTCAGGTGGAATAGCGTTCGATAAATAATAGGAATATCCGATTGTACCAAAATCTCCCAAATAAGATTTTATGGTGACTGCGCTCATATCAATCAAAACCAACTGCGGCATGCTGTCACGCAATATCCTGAAATCCCTTGCATCCATCTCCCCTTTAAGGATAAGGTTTGAAACTGAATGGACTTCACCCTTGGTTAAACTGGAATATAAGCCGTTGGGTGTTACCAAGACGGTTTTTTCCGCACCATATTCCACAACCGACACTTCCAGATTTGGGATGGTGGAATCGGCCGAAACAACCGTGACCAATGCACTTCGAACGGCATAGGTGGGGTTCTTCTGAGCCGAAATGGTAATCCATGAATCACCGTCACCCGAAGTCTGGCTGAAACTTAACCAGGGTTGATTGCAGGTTAGTGTCCATTTTTGGTTGGAGGACAATTCAATTGATTTTTGACCTCCTGAAACCAATCTGATGTTCTCTTCCGAAAACGACAAACCCTTGCCCTCAACGATGTTGACGAACTGAGACCAGTAATAGTCCGATTCATAGGCTGCTTTGGAGCCTTTTGGTACATACAGGACACATTTTGAATAATTCAGTCCTTGGAAGATAGAAGTTGAATTTAGCAGAAGTGGCGTTTTCGTATAAACGTAAACGGCTTTGAGATTACGGCTGTAAAATGCATAAGACCCAATGGATTTGATCGATTGAGGAATGGACAACGATTCAAACGAACAATAATCAAATGCATCCTCACCAATTGTCTTCAAGTTACCGGGAAGGTTCACCCGCTTTATTCTGTAACAATTATAAAATGCCGATTCACCTATGGACTGAAGATTTTCCCCAAAAGTCACGTTCGTTAGCGCTGTACAATCCAAGAATGCATTATCATTGATGTTCGTTGCTGAATCCGGAAGGGTGATGTTTGTCAAACTAAGGCAATAGTGGCATACATAGTACGGAAGGTTTGTTATGGAATTGCTGAACGTCAACTTCTTCATTGACGCACACCCCGAAAATGCCGAGTTACCCAATTTGGTGACCGATTCTGGAAGGATCAAACTATCCAATAGGGTACAACTCTGAAATGCGCTGAATTCGATGGAAGTGATGGAATGTGGTAGAATAATGGATTTCAATCTACTTGATTGAGAAACGTATGGGTTGCTAAAAGCATGATGCGGTATCGTATTTTTCGGGTATGTTTCGTAACTATTATAGTCGCTTGTTCCATCCACTCCAGTATAAGCAGCAATCTCCGTTTGATACATGTCCAGCATCGTCAACTTTGGAAGTGAATCCCTGAGGATTCGAATATCACTGGCATCAATCGTTCCCTGAATGACCAGTTTATCTAAGTTCTTTCGTTCTCGAACCGTCAAAGCCGAATACAACCCACCTGCCGCTATGGTCACATATTTTATGGAAGATTCTTGGATGACATCGACATATTGTGTTTTTAGTCCAGGCGATTGAACGGTGACCCTGGCTGTTCGAATTTCGCTCAACGTATTGGCTTCAGCGACCAGTTCAATCGTGCTATCGCCAAAACCCGCAGAAGAACTAACATGCAGCCAGCTCTGATCGGAATGAACTGTCCAGTTCGAATTGGATGAAATCTTAAAAGCAGCTTTGGAACCGACCTTGTTCGACAAGGTCAACATTTGCGTATCCAACTTTAATCCGGTAGAATTTTCCACCACTTTCTGGAACGAACTCCATGGCGTAGTCGCAGCATACTGTGATTTGGAACCATAGGGAATATGCAGCACACAATTGATGGTATCCACATTTAAAAAAGTCATATTGTCATTGGAGAATGCCAATGGAACCAACCAATTCAGATAGATGTTTTTGAGTCTGCTGCAATATCTAAAAGCCTCACCACCAATAGAAGTAACCGTTTCAGGCAGTTTTATGACAGAAAGTATGCTACAGCTGCCAAAAGAAGTATTGCCCAATTTCGTCAACGAATTTCCCAAATTGACACTGTCTAGCACCACACAATAGGCAAAGGCATACGATCCCAACGTTTTGAGTGAATCCCCCATTGTTGCCAACCTCAGATTGGAACAATTGCTGAACGCATTGTATCCGATCGATGCGACCGATTTGGATAGGTCGATGCTAGTCAAATTGGTGCAATAAGTGAACGCATATTCCCCAATAGTCCGTACGTTTTTTTGAACTACAACATCCAAAAGCGCACTGCAGGATTGGAAGGCGCAATTGCCTATAGACGTTGCAGAAACAGGCAATATGATGGTTTCCAAACTAGAATTTCCCTTATAGGTATTAGGATTGAAAAAGGCATATTGGGGAATTGTATTGACATCGTTGGAGCTGGTTCCATAAAAACCCGAATACTGTAAAATATTGACCGCGCTCAAATCCAGCGTCGACAACATCGGCATACTATCCCTTAATATTCTAAAATCCCTTGAATCGATTGTCCCAGTCAACACCAAATTGGATACACATCTTCGTTCCAAAGGCGTTAAATTGGAAAGTAATCCACCAGCAACAAGTTGAATTATTTTGGGTGTTGCAACCTGTTGAACGGTTATGAATTTTGATTCAAGCCCGACAGAAGTCAGCATCAGGATGGCAGAACGTGTTGAATTCGATGCATTGGCTTCGGCAGTAAGTGTCAAAGTGTCATTACCCAACTTGCCGGAACGAGCAATTTTAAGCCAATCTTGATCACAGCTGAAGGTCCATGAAACATTCGAAATGACCTTTATGGAAGCACTACTGTTTGCTCCGGCGGCAAGCTTGACATTCTTTTTGTAGGCATAATAACCAATGCTGTCCTCCACAATATTTGGAAACATATTCCATTGAACCGATTTTGCATAGTTGGCCATCGCTCCCATCGGAACATTCAACACACAGGTTTTTGTATCGATGTTCGTAAATGCAGATTGGAAGGATTCCAAATAAAGGGGTTCATCCCAGGTCACATAAATGGATTTCAAACCCGTGCAATACCCAAAACAAGAATAACCAAGCGATTGAATCGAAGTCCCGAATCTTAATTCCGATAAGGTCTTGCAATAAACGAATGCCCCGTTGCCTATCGATTTCACTGAATTTGGAATTCGTACGGCCTTCAAACTGTCACAAAGAGAAAACGCCTGTTCTCCAATAGTTTCCAAACTTTCCGGAAACTCTACAGTCTTTAAATACGTACCTGAAAAGGCATTTTTTTCAATTGATTTGAGAAATGCCGGCAATTTAATTTCGGACAGCGACCGTTTGTATTTAAAGGCTGTACTTGGAATAGCATCGGCTTGGTAAGTCGTTACAGTGGGAAGGGTTCCTAAGGTTCCAGCATACGATTTGACGGTGGATGCGCGTAAATCGAGACTGGCTAATTTAGGCAAACTGTCGCGCATGAATTTAAAATCCCTTGCATCCGTGGGACCCGACACAATCAAAAAAGTCAATAAGCCTCTCTCTTCTAATGGAATACAGGTGTTGAGCGAACCTGGAGCAGTCAACTCTAGGGTTTTGGTTAATTGTGCCTGCCCATTTAATGTGTTGATAATCAACAATAAATTTAATAAAAGATGTTTCATTCGACGTATTCGTATATCTATATGCAAAATCGCCAATGTCACTTTCTTCTTGGTTTCAACCACGTTTTCATGGTAATCGATTTAGTATCTGACGCAAGGCAAAACTAGCACAAAAATCCATAAAAAATACATTTTAGCACAAGAATTAATTCATTTTATGACAATTTGGAGATTCCAATCACACGCAACAACATAGAAATTTTGCCTTTAATCTGTTATTGCCTATCTTCGTCCAGAAACGAACCTATTTTCCACCCCATGAAAAACAAACTGTATGTTTGCTTGCTGGTATGCATTTATCTGGTGAGCGCCCAAACCATTCAAGCCCAAACTCCCGAAAGCAAACCTCAGTTATCACCAATCGTCCTTCCAGGCAACGGCCTCTCCCACCTCGATTTCTTCTATGCCGGCGAAGCCAAAACGCAAAACATGTACCTGGTTCGAGGTGGCAAAATCGTTTGGTCGTACACCCATACTGCCTCCAAAGGCGAAATCAGCGATGCTGTGATGCTTTCGAATGGCAACATTCTTTTTGCACACCAATTCGGCATTACGGAAATCACGAAAGACAAAAAAGTAGTCTGGAATTACGACGCACCTGAAGGAACTGAAATCCACACGGCTCAACCCATCGGAATGGACAAGGTCATGTTCCTGCAAAACGGAGATCCTGCCAAACTCATCATCTTGAATAAAAAAACAAGTGCTGTCGTAAAAGAACTTCTGATTCCAGTTGGCAATCCGAGTAAAATTCACGGCCATTTCCGCCACGCCCGCCTCACCAAAGCAAACACCATCCTGGTTGCACACCTCGACATGGGCAAACTCAGCGAATACGATTCGAACGGAAAGCAATTAATGACTGTTGATGTTCCTGGCATCTGGTCAGCTGAAGAATTGGCGAATGGAAACATCCTGATTACCAGCAGCAAAGTTGTGCGCGAAATAAACCGAAAACTCGAAACCGTTTGGGAATACCCGTTGACCGAAGCCACCGGTTATGCGCTGACCTCCCCACAAACTTCCGTCCGCCTCAAAAACGGCAACACCCTCGTCAGCAATTGGTTCAACCAATGGAACGGCACCGGGCAAGTGGATAGGAACAATCAACCCGTTCAGATGGTTGAAGTGACGCCCGACAAGAAAATCGTTTGGGCGCTTCGCGAATGGACTGAGCCAACCAACCTCGGCCCCTCAACCATTTTCATTCCACTGGCTGAACCTAGAACGACCGAAAATGCCTCCTTCGGGGAAATTCATTAATCGAAAGAAGTGTCGTTTATTCAGCGCTTACCTTCAGACTCTTAAACGAATTGATCATTAACAAATAGCAAATCACAGAGACCAAAGCCGATAAAATCATCGTACTGATTTCTTGAGTTGGTTTTGGTATACGATCATGCATACCACTTGCAACCATTGTAATTCCAATAATGATACCGATCACAATTGAAAGGCCAATAATCCACAAGAACATTCTCATACTAATCACCCATGAAATGGCCAGAAACCTTTTCACGAAATCCTTACCATCCAACTCGTTGTTTACTTTATAGCAGGCACTAATTCCCCAAACAGCAATTCCAACCGTTATGATCGTATTTAGGAAATCGAACCAGGAATAACTGTCCTGTCTTGTAAAACTTCCTACAACTACCGACATTAAAATCATCGTAGCCATCAAATAATTATAGCCATCTTTTTCAGTCAAATCGTTGTTGGAAATTTTCCGTTCCAAGCCTTTCAAGTCCAACCAGATCATAGTATTAAATATTAGGTGAATAGATTATTTGGTTGTCACTTTCTTCTTGATACTAATCAAGAGAATCGCTGTACATTTCTTGCTGGTCAATTTTTTGATTGCTTCCTGATTCTTAAGGACCGTAACGGATTCGATATCGGCCGGATTAATGTTCTTGTAGGTTTCCTTCGTAACCTCACTACCATCAACAAACATCAACACATCTTTAGAGTCGGTCGGAATGCCCATGTTGCTCAACGTTGGTGCAGCAGCTTCCTTCACATCCACCAGATTTTGAGGAGTAATCTTCAGCTTCATGATCTTGTCCGTCATCAGTTCGGCCTTTGTCTTAGGCTTCAACGTTACCACGGACTTCTTTGCTGATTTAACCGTATCGATAACTTGGGCAGAAACACCCGTAACAAGTAACAAACCAACAAACAAGAAGAATCCCTTGACTTTCATAATGGCGTATGTTTTAATCTGACGTGATGCAAAACTAACATAATATTCTAAGAACAAAAATTGCTGAAGTAAAATAACTTTTAATTACCATTTTTTAAGTATAATTATAAAACGAATTTTTTTGGTATTGAAGCGTTATTCCTACATCAGTTATTGAAGTAATTGTTATATTCGTGCGTCTAAAATAAATCGCATGAAAACAATAACCTTGATAGTTGTCGCTATTCTATGTTACCTACCTGCTCAAGCATCGGAAAAACCAGCAAAAGACAGCCTTCAGGGCAAGGAATACAGCTTTATCTTTCAAGACTCTCCTTCCTTGATTTCGACCATGCGACAATCCAACGAAAACCTGTTGAGCATGTATCGCCTTGGTGTTCATGCCTTGAATTACAGTGTCCCCAGCTATATTAGCACGACCCTTCAACTGGTTGGTTCGCTTTTGTTCCAACCGCTGACACATGAAGAAGGCCATCGCTCCATCCTTTCGGCTAATGGAATCGGATCCATATCCATGCCCTACTTCAACAAACAAGGTTCGGCTTATGTTAAGGGTGTATCCGACCAAACCTTGCAAACACTTCGAAGCAACGACCTGAAAACCTACATTCGTTTGCACACCGCTGGTTTGGAATCGGATTATGCGCTTTGGTGCCGTGAGTCCAATCTCATCTACGAACAAAAGGAAAAATTCAAAACCTTGCGAGTCGAGTTATTGTATCGCAAAATCACCATCATGTCTTATTACATTTATGGTTTGCTTGGTGCAAACATCAATCTTGTCGAGGAACCCAACGAATTGGACCGCGACATTGTAGGTCACGATGTGTATGGTGCCATTAAAAATTTCTACCGGCCGAACGAAACTTTTTACCGATACACCGATTTCCGAAACCTAACTTTGACTGAGCAAAAATATGCCAGAAGAGTGGGACTTCTGTCGCTGCTCAATTTGGTCGACCCACTTTTGTACAACAAAACGAGCAAGCCAATCATTGGCAACAACGGCCTCCGATTTGCACTTGGTTACGGCATGTGCCCCTTTGGTGACTATGTGGATGAACGGTTTTGGTGGAAAAAGAACGGTTTCCTTACCGAATTCTACCTCCGCGAGTATCAGAATCGAACGAATATCTTCCCCGAATTCGGCCTCAGGCTTCCTAAATTCCTGAGCAAAGGTCGCTTTCGGTCCGATTTGAACTTGACTGCCTGGCCACAGCCAAAAAACCTTCTTTTCGATGCAACGACCTATAAACTAGGGGGTTCTGCCGACCTCCGCATTCAATACATTTACCAACCTCAAAACTTTAGCCTTGCCAACGCCCTATCCATCGACCTGGGCATTGTGGCCAAAACACAAGGTTTTATGCTGGAAGAGGTCGTGATGGATAAGCACTTCGGTCTTCGACTTGGTGCCAGCATTTGGTGGTAAAAATTCGATAAAGTCTATTTCACTTCCGTGATTCTCAAGGCGATGTACGGTTTGAGCGGTAATCGGATCTTTTTGAACTCCTTATCGTAATACCGATAGTCGTTTTCGGGTGCGGTTTCGAAAACGAGGGGGCAGCGTTGAACGGTCATGTCCCAAGTGTCGATGATGTCCACTTGGTACTTGGTGCCCGCTTTCAGCCTTCCGAATGAACCCGCTTTGGCAGGCAAATTGAAGTGCCAGTATTCTTGAACTTGCTTACCGAAATACATCAGAAAATAACCCGTGCCAGCCGTTGAAGAAATGTTGTCGCGGCTGATGTCGGCCATTCTTAAGGGACCCGGGGCAGCTTCGACTAGTTGACGCAGGAAGGCAATTCGCTTCCAACTTTGGCCCTTGAATTCACCACCCTTGGCCCAAAAAATGATTTCGCTGTTGTCCTTGTACATGAAACAGTCACCGTGCGTCACATAGCCACCGGCTACAACGCCGTTCCAAACAAAATGGGTCATTTCCTCCCCGCTGTAACGGCCCCAGCGACTGGCCAGGTTGCCTTCGTAACCCACCTCGTCACAGATAACAGGCTTTTGGTAGATAACCCGCAACATGGCCATACCTGCAGGACTTTGCACAGGCGATTCGTCTTGTACGCTCACATGGGTGAATTCAGGTTTCCAATACTCGAAATACGTCGCAGTAGCCCCATGAATGGAACACAAATGCCTGTACGGATCGACTTTGACCACCGTTTCCGCAAAAAGATTCCAATCGGCCTTGGTCTTTGCCTTAACCAAATCCCATTCGTTTGCCAACGACCACCATATATTTTTAAAGGAACCCAAACGAGCAACAACATAGTTGATATACCGCAAGTTAACCTCATTTGACATTGCATCGAAACCCCATCTGCCTTTGTCGTAAGGGTGGAACAAAATCAAGTCCGCCTCTATACCCAACTTGTCCAAATCCAGGATCCGCTGTTCCAAATGCTGAAAAAACGCCGGATTGAACCGATCGAAATCCCACACCTTGATCTCATTGCCCTTTTCATCCTTGGTTACCGACTTGATCATAAACGGATACAGCTCCGGCTCCTCCTTCACCAAATTGTAGTTCTTGGGAAACACACACATCCGCACCTTATTGAAACCCGAATTCTTCAATGTAACCAACGTTTGCTCCTGAACAGCCTTTGTCATATGCGTCCAAGCATACGCCGTCGTACCGAACGGATAATAGTTCTTCCCATCCGCGTATTTGAAATCGAACGTGTTCGACACCTTAACCATACCATGATTCTCGGCCGAACCCTTCACACATTGGAAACTGCCCTTTTGATTGTTAAGCGCGGGCACCTTACTGACTGTTTTATAGGTCCAAACGCCCAATTCTTGTGGCATGAACCGAATCCGATACGTGTTGTCTCCATCGTAAAAACCAGCCACCGTAAACGAAGTGTCCGAATTGCTGAACACAGCCTTCAGATCCACTCCGGCAAAGGCAGCCCCTTTAGCTTCATGTTTCAAAGCAAGTTCAAACCGCCCCCACTGCTGAACGCTCTGTTGAGCCAAAACAGTGACGGAAAAAATCAAAGAAAAGAATACCAAAATAACGCGCGTGTTGTTTTTCATGGGTCATGTATTTGAGGCAAATGTAGCCCACCACCACTCAAACAAATGGGAGAAACTGATTGAAAAGTTCAACAAATTGTCTAAGTAGCATGCATGACACCGATAAAGCAAGAATGCTCAACGAAAATTCGTCACTTTTCCACATATTTGTAGCCGATATGCATTCCGGTTCGGTTCCTTTAAAAAAACAACATGGTCAACCAAACAACCTTCACCCTCCACTCCCGGGGACGCGGCTTCCACCTCGTCACCCAGGAGGTGGTGCGGAATCTCCCCGCCCTTCCCCGCACAGGCCTTCTCCACCTCTTCATCAAACACACCTCGGCCGGCCTTTCCCTGAACGAAAACGCCGACCCCGACGTGCAGACAGACCTAGCCGCCATTTTCGACCACTTAGTCAAGGAACGCGAACGCTTCTACACCCACACCTTGGAAGGCGATGACGACATGCCAGCGCACGCCAAGTCAACCCTCGTCGGCAGCAGCATCACCATTCCGATTACAAACGGAAGGCTAAACCTGGGCATATGGCAAGGCATTTATTTGTGCGAGTTCAGGAACAGGGCTTCGGGAAGGGAACTAGTGGCGACGGTAATGGGGGAATAACTTCGACCTCACTTTACAAAAATGCAAGACGGAAAAAAAAGATTGTATTTATTGTCTAAGATAAATGTTTGATTCAATTTCCAATATTTTGGCCTATGATTCTGGTCGTTCCCATCTTCCTCATAACCTGCAACATACATAACACCATCTTTCACAAAAGCAGAACGCTCATAAGCTTTATGCAAGGTGTCCGAAAGAATCCTTTCCGTGCCATTTGTCCAACAGGTGATTCGCCTGGTAGAATTTTTGGAATATTCATACCCTACTACGTAAACCTTATCGCCAACCACGCTGATGTAGGTTGCGAACCCATTCAATGAAGTACATTTTAAATTGTTGACAACACCATTTCTCCAATAAACAGGTTTCTTATAGCGCCCACTGTCTATGCTTCCAGCCTTGTACACCACACCTGATGAAACGACTTCCTGGCTTTCACCATCATAATACGTTTGTTTAAAACCAAAAGATCGCAACCCATTCTTCCAAAAAATCGGTTTACCCGATTTATCAGTACCGATTATATAAATAGTATTACCGTCAACCCAAATGGTTCTTGGTGTATCTTCCGCATTATAATTTGTTTTTAGAAAATAACGCTTACCATTTTTCCAATAGACAGGTGCCCAATGAAAGTCTCCAGAACGATCATGTTCTGTTCTACCAACCAGATAAACATCATCATCGGTAACGAAAATTGCATGTACTTCACTGTAAGAAGCATCTTCCAAATAATAGGTAACACCATCTTTCCAACAGATACCATTACCAGTATTTATTCCGGCGACATAGACCCCAGGTCCTCCAGTGAGCCCGACCTCAGGTTCGTTCCATTTATTTATAGTATTATTCAGAATATCAATGCATGAAACATACAAAACCGTCAATACTGCCAAGAAGGCAACTACCAATGGATTTCTTTTCATGATATTATGTGTTTGAGGTGTTTCTCAGTAATTTCCGGTGACGCTTGCAGTTGCATACTCCCCGGATTGGGTATCCTTAGCAATTACCTTACCGTTTTTATAGATCTTAACGGTAACGCTGCCTTCTAATTCGTAGCTCTGTGCTACGATAAACATAAATCTTTTTCCAATTTGATTCCAGGTGTACGTCCACCCGTTTCCAACAGTACCCCCTCCTAGTTCTACTACGTCGTCGATGTTCTGAAAAGATACACCATATCTTCCAGCCGTCCCTGACACTTCATAGTAATAGGTATTTTCAGTATCATCTGTACAAGCAGTTGAAAGAACACATAAGAATGCAGCAAAAAATAATAAAACTTTTACTTTCATACGATTCTGTTAAAAGATTGCCTGTCGTACATAAATTAAAATTACATAACTCTCATTTTCCTTCTCTGCACCCACTGAAACGATTGGCTTATGATTTTGGGACAATTTGTCGTTGGCAGTAAACCCATAGCCATTACCATCATCTAAGATGTTATAGCTGAACCATTTACCTAAAGCAACCGCAACTCCCTTAGCAACCTGGCTTAGCGTATTTTTGAGATTACTTTCGGAAACTCCACCACCCAGACTCACTACAAACGTGCTTCCAAACAAATACTTCCGCACCACGCAGACTTTACCTTGATCGATGCATTTGGTGGCTTTGTATTCTTTATGCATATTTTCAGACAGCAACTCACCCATCAAATTACTAAAACCCGAAGCCGATTCCTGTATCAACATTCGTAAATCATTGGCAAATTGATCGGAACCCGGCTCTGTCTTAATGGGAAAATACTCAATAAAATTGCTTTGACCTTTGTCTCCTGTAACGATGCAGAAAACTCCAAAGGCTTTTTTAACCGTCGAAATTCGAAGTACCACATTATAATACTGCTTCGTATTCTCCGATTTTAGTACCAATACATAATCAGGCCTTTCTGCCATATAACCTTTGTATTCAACAAATTCGACATTAGGATACACATTTTTAATCTGCTGCTTAAGCTCCCCTACCTTGCTATTGGCTTCCTCGATGGTTTTAAACTCACCATAATCGGCCACCCAATCAGCATCCATTGTTTTTTCATGAATGTAGGAATTAACCGCATCTTTCACATTGAGTAAAGATTTGTAATAAAACCCTTTTTCACTACCCATTTTTTGCGATTCGCCTCTTATACTCCGAAATAGGTAGGGAGCGCTACATGTTATACTGTCTAGAAGGTATGGCAACGTGTTGGTGCTTTGAAACGCACTCGAAGTTTGCGCAACACTGTAGGAAAAATGCAAAATAACTGCCCAAAGGAGGATACTTTTTTTCATACGTCATAGATTTAGGTTTCAATTCCAAATATATCATTTTTTTTTATTCCTTCAATTCCTCCACCAAATCATCCATACTAGCCGGCAAATGGCAACAAAATAGCACGCTGTTTTCAGCCACCCTGTCGAAATTCGATTTCAAGTTCACCTTACTTGACGAGACCCGATGCTTCACCCCGATCGATTCCGCATCCGTCAAATCGGTCAATCCCGACCCCAGGAACACAAAGCTCCAGTTCAGCATCGACTCGTGGGTTCCAATCAATGCATGGATGGAAGGCGACGAAAACTCCTTCGACGCATTCTCCTGTCCATCCGTGATAATCACCATCATGACCCTATCCGGCCTACCCTCCTCATCCATCCTGGAAACCTCCAAATCCGCCTCCCGAATGGCCGCCCCGATGGCATCGTACAAAGCCGTGAACCCGCCAGGCACATAATCCTCCTCCGTCAGCCTGGCAATCTTGCTGATCGGCTTGTTCGAAACCACCCTCGAAACCGTATCGCTGAATTTGTACAGTGAAACCTGCACCTTACCCGGATTCTCACTCCGCTGCTTTTCCACATACGCATTGAACCCACCCGTCACATCCGATTCACTCCCAGCCATCGAACCACTCTCGTCTATCACGAAAATCATTTTCAAAAAAGTCTTCTTCATACCCTTGCGTTTTAGTTTAACGCAAAGCTAGTGAACGAAGGCACTCGTCTAGGAGTTCTGCAAGGCTTGCAATGTATTCGATATTCATAATTCAAAAAAAGTAGGGAGAAAAGTAACAAAAGGTAGGGAGAAAACCGAAATAAGTAGGGAGAAAATCATTTCGTTGCTTGCTGAAAACAGTTCATTGAGTGCATCCGCTATCGCCGAAAAGTTGAGCCTTTCCCCCAAAGCCATTGAAAAGCACTTCTCCAAACTCAAGGCGGAAGGCATTCTCCGTAGAATTGGACCGGACAAAGGTGGTCATTGGGAAGTTATTCCCTAAATTCCTCCACCAACTTGAGGTGCCAAATTGGCATCTCAAGAAATAAACCCCCAAATTAGGTGATTCTAATCTCCAACTTTCTTCCTAATCCAGTTTCAATTATTTTTCGAAGCGTATCCAATTCAATATCAGACCGATCATTCTCTATTCTTGAAATGTACGTTCTGGACGTACCACTCACCAAAGCCAAATCCTGTTGAGACATCCCACTACGCCTCCTGGAATCACGAATTAATTTTCCAATTCCCAAAAGTGAATCCGAATGCTCCGGTTCGCTATACAAATACAAAACATCAGGTCCAATTTCGAATGGTACTTTCCTTGTTCCACCATCCTTTGAACTAATATATTGTTCAACATTATTCCATTGCAGAGAATGGTCAACCAAGCCTACCTTGGATAGTTCCTCCGAACGTAACAATATCCCTGCCGGTGAATCCGAATTAACACCAATATTCAATAAAACCTTTTGAAAATCAATGATGCGCGACTCCCCATTGTTGAACACAACCGAAATTATCAACTCATTGACCCAATTTATTTTAAGTATCCTTGGCAACTTTACTTTTCTCATCGCAACTGTGGATTAAATGAAATCAATGGCAAAAATAATCAAGTGACAAATGTATCTAATTAGATACACAAAAACAAATTTCACTGAAACTCCACCAACCCCCTATCCAACCGAATCCTCTTCACTTAATCCCAAAATCCTTCAAAAACCATTTCTATCTTTTAATAATAGCAGTTTTAACAGATTCTTTTTTACTAGAAAGGCATACCACGTAATACCCTGTTTGTAAATAGGTCAAATTTAAACTATGCAATCCTAATCCATTAAATTCTTGTTTTTTAATCAATTGACCTCCATTGTTGTAAATTAGTATTGTTGAATTCTCTTCAGTTGAAATGAATTGAAGTTCGTTAAATACAGGATTTGGCCCGATGAAAAACCTTCTGGATACTACATTGGGTAATGAACTGAGAATGCTGAATGCACTTTCTTTTACTACTGATTCTCCTATCCGAATCTTCATTTTTTCTGCAATAAGTAAAGTCCTTACTTTTGCAGTGTCCGATGTTCCAAAATGGTATATATACAATACATCCGGTTTTACTTTCTTTGCAGCATCTGCAGCCATTTCAGGCGTCATCGTGTATGGCAAATTCATTGGTAAAAATGCATAATCCACTTTACCAAAGGTTAACATTTCCGGAATATTCTCTGTATCACCTGCAATATAAATTCTTTTTTCACCGATGGATAGAATATAACCATTGCCAATACCTTTTGGATGGTTGGTTGAATTAATAATATTATAGGCAGGTACAGCTTTAATTGGAATATCATTAATTTTCAGACTGTCACCATTATTCATGACATAGATCGTCCCAGTATAGGTATTTTTGTTTTTAACTTCTTGGGTACAAATAAGTTTAGTGCCCGTTTTCTTTATTTTGTTTAAGGCATTTACATCATAATGGTCGCTATGTCCATGACTAATTAGTATTAGATCCGCATCAGGCAACAAATCGTAGTTTGCTTCCGACGATCGCGGATCAATGTGAATAATTAGGTTGTTGTACTCGATCATTAAAGAAGAATGCCCCAAATTATGAATTGTAAAACTATCAGTAGGAGCATGTGTCATAGCATTAATTTTATATAAAAATAAAACTAATAAAATTGCAAGAGTCAATTCCTTTTTCATAGTAATTTTTTTTTAACTGGTTAATCCTGAAACTCCACCAACCCCCTATCCAACTGAATCCGCTTCACCTCACCCTTCCTACCCGTAATAAAATACTCCACCGCCAATTCCTCCGCAACAAGCATCAAAAACGCCGCCCGAATCCTCGAGCACTTCTCATTCACCGAATTATTCAACGGATTCGTCATTGCCTGAATGCTTTCCACCACATCATCCGGCTTTTCCCGCAGCGAAATCTCCCGATAGATGCTCAGCAACTCATCCTCATACTCCGACAACTGCTTGAACCGAATCCCCTCCTCATGCCTCAAATACAACAGAAACAGACACTTGGCCAACGGCTGCATCACCACCTCCTTCATCCCATAATCCTTCAGAAATATCCGATAATCATTCGTAATGAACAACCGACTCACCTTACTCGTCGCCCGCTGCAACTCATCTATCACCCTCCCGATCAACTTCACCGAACCCCTCTCCACCAACCTTCGCACCAACTCCTCTACTTCCGCCTCCATGTCCGAACCGTACCTTGTAGGTGCCTCACTATGGATGCAGAACCGAATATCACCATCCAATCGCCCCTCGACCACCGGATCATTCGATTCATAAAACAGTATTTCCTCACGCCTAATCCCAAACTTCTCAACCAACCCCTCAACCCCCTCCATCAAATCCTTCTCCGACACAAAAGGCACAAACACCCCCCGCAAAGCCTTCCTATCACTTTCTACCACCAACAATCCATTGGCAGAACCCTTCACCCCAAACCGTGCCCCAATCGCCTCATAAACAGCACTCAACGGCAACTCCTTCCACGCACCCCCCACATACGGATGATGGTACTCCACCACCTCCCCATACGCCTCACTCTCAAACAACACCGGCAAATACACAAAATCCACACCCACTTCCCAAAACCGCTCCACTATTTCCTCCAATTTTTCTCGGACGAAGGCATTCATCACCAGCCTCGGGCTTTGCTCCAGATAAAGTACGGTCGAAGAGTTAGTCAGGTTAGATAGGTATGATTCTGAAAAGAAAGGGTTTATCATGGCTGAATTGGCTTAAGGTGGGGGTGCTAATTTAAGTAAATTATTAAGATATCAACCAATCCGCACCGCCTCCAACAAATTCCCATAAAGCACATCCAGCAACCCATTCAACGTCGCCCTCCGCCTCTTTGCCTTCAACTGACACTCCCAAATCACCACCACATCCCATCCAAGCCGCTGCAACTTCTCAATCGCCTCCCCGTCCCTCTGCCTATTCCGCTCAATCTTCCCAGACCAAAACTCCACCCTCGTTTTCGGCATCCTGAACTTCTTACACCCCTCATGCCCATGCCAGAAACACCCATTCACCATCACCACCGTCCTACACTTCCGAATCACAATATCCGGCGTCCCCGGCAACGCCTTCAAATTCTTTCTATATCTGAACCCATTATCACACAGAAACTTCCGCACCAAAATCTCCGGCTTGGTGTTGGTGGAGCGGATTTTAGACATCACATCACTACGAGTTTCCAAAGAAAAGATATCTGCCATGGCTGAATTGAATGTTTAAATTTAACTCATTACATTTTAGTTCCTACCATTTCTGCTGTAGAATATTGGTGAACAAGGATTGATTAAGCCAATCAGCACGATGACACTGTTATTATCAAACATGCTGAACGTACCAGTCGATTTTTTCTTCAATGAACCCCAAACTCACCCTAACCCAACAGAAATCCATAGAAAGTAGAGCCAAGGAAGCATTCGAGCGGTATTTTGAATTGGAAAATATGATTTCCTAACAGCAACGAACCCGGCACTTTTCAAAGCAAAGAAAAACCCACCCTTTTTGATCGACTCATTTACCTCGCCCTTTCCAAAGAACTCATCACCATCAACGAAGCAGCTTACTTTGCCAACACCACTGCATGGCAGTTTCAATCTAAAATCAGGATGATGGCATGAGAATAATAATTACAGATACAAATATTTTTGTAGACATCTTGAGCATCAATGCCTTGTCAGAGTTTTTCGAACTAGATTACGAAATCACAACCACAATCTTTGTAATTCGTGAAATCTTGTTGACCCCTACAAAATTTCAACATTTTAAAGTTATTTAATGCATTCATTATAAAGAATTGTACACATCGAATTTTAGACTTGCTGATTTATTCACCTCTAATCTTGTACATATTTGTATTTCGTTAAATATCGAGATCTTATCCGCCATATTTGATTTGTTACTTCAAAAAGATTATTGTTACTTTGTTTTGAAACAACGTTTTCATTATTACCACTTAAGTACTTTATAATTAAAACTATAAAGGAAGTTCAAATTCACAAATACTCCCATTTCCAAATGGATAAAATTGCAATTTTCTCTTTTTTTGCAGGCGCAGGTTTTCTAGATTTAGGCTTTGAATTGACTAATCATTTTAAGACGGTATATGTAAATGAATATTTTAAACCATTTAATGATATTTATAAGCATTCACGGAAAAAATTAAATATTGATGTCCCTGAATATGGACATCATATTGAAGACATTATTAAGCTCTTAAGTGACAAAGAACTTATTTTATTAAAATGCGAAGTAGAAACTGCACGTAATAAATATGGATTAGTTGGTTTTATCGGAGGGCCACCATGTCCTGACTTTTCAGTTGCAGGAAAGAATATGGGACGTGATGGAGAAAACGGCAAGCTATCTGGAACATATGCTTCAATAATATGTAACGTCAAACCCGACTTTTTCCTTTTTGAGAATGTAAAAGGATTATATCGAACAGCTAAACATCGAGAGTTTTTTGAGCATTTAAAAACCACATTCAAAAAATCAGGTTATTCCTTAACTGAGCAGCTTATCAACTCATTAGAATTCGGTGCCCCACAAGATAGAGAACGAATTATACTTATAGGTTTTCACGAATCGGCATTAAAAAAATTAAAAATAAAAACAAAGAAAGGCAATCTTGATAATTTTGATTGGGAAAAAAATAAGAAATATTCCAGAATTGAAATTGCTAAAAAACATTGGCCACAAAAGGATCTATATATTGAAAATGGAGAACGAATTAAGCCTGAAAACATTATTGAAGAATTAACCGTAAAATACTGGTTTGAAAAAAACAATGTTAATAGTCACCCTAATAAAGAACTTTATTTTAAACCGAAGGCCGGTTTAATTAGATTCCAAACTATTGATGAAGGTGATGATAAAAAGAAATGTTTCAAACGACTTCATAGATGGCGGTATTCACCTACTGCTGCTTATGGCAATAATGAAGTTCATATACATCCCTATCTGCCAAGGAGAATATCAGTAGCTGAAGCACTTGCTATACAATCGCTTCCAAAGGAATTTGAACTTCCAAGAGAAGAGACCCTTACAAATGCGTTTAAAAGTATTGGAAATGGTGTTCCATTTCTTGCCGCAAAAGGAATAGCAGAGAATATATTTGATTTCATTAACCGATAACCTAAACATCATGAGAATAACTATTGAGCACTTGGTAGAATTAGTTAATAAATTAGACAAGGAATTAACATATTCATATATAATCGATTCCAATCCAAACAAAATTAAATTCGTCAACTCGGATTCAATAACAGGCCCCTTAAGGTTTTTAAGAATAAAAAATAATGAGACTGATCATATAACTGTTACAACAGAAAACCTCAATAGGCTTATAAATGGGATCAATGAGAATATGCCTTTTAATATTGATTCAATAATAAATGCATCTGGAAGTTGGCGTTCTTTGTTTGAAGCAATATTGGCGAATACATCAGAATTCTATCATTGCAAAATTAATGGAATTAAACATATAGTCTGGATTCCTTCAAGCCCACATGAAATTGGTAGTTTATATGAAATTAACATAACAGATATACCAGAAATTCCAGAGTCTGACTCTTTATTACCTATGAAAAAGCGTTATGAATTATATATGGCTGGTCTTGGAAAATCAGAACGAACAGTTCATAATTATTCTAGTGCAATTGAAAATAAACTAACAAATGAAGTGAAAACCAGATTCGGATTTGCACTTCAATCAATATTTGACATTAACGAAAGTTTAAAAGTTAATGATCTTTACAAAAGGCTTTTCAAGATTGAGGAAATTATTGAGTATAATGACAGGGGTAATAATATGTATAGTTGTGCATTAAAAAGCTATATTGATTTTCTACAAGCCATTAACAATTCTACTTATATTACTAAACAACCGATCAATTACTTACCATCAATGCCACTAACAATTGATAATCCATATCGTAAATATTTTACTGCTATTCAAACAAAACCATTTATACTATTAGCTGGAATTTCCGGTACTGGAAAAACACGAATAGTTAGAGAGCTCGCAAAATTGACTGAATGCTCTGATCCTGTCGGCAATTATGAAATGATTCAAGTTCGACCAAACTGGCATGATTCAACAGAATTAATGGGATATGTTTCTAGAATATCCGATAAACCAACTTATATTTCAACCCTATTCTTAAAATTTTTAGTGAAATCCTGGTATTATTCTGATACGCCTTTTTTCTTATGTTTAGATGAAATGAATCTTGCTCCTGTAGAACAATATTTTGCTGAATATTTAAGTGTTATTGAGACAAGACAGATTAATGACCAGGGTATAATTTGTACGGATCCCCTATTAAAGAAAGAAAGCATGACAGGTGCTATTTATTCTCAACTAATTGAGGATTTAATTGAGGGACTTCCTGCTACTGATGTATTAGAAAAACTAAAAGTCATGTTTCAGGAAAAAGGAATAACTATACCTCCAAATTTCATAGTAATGGGAACTGTGAATATGGATGAAACTACATACTCTTTTAGTAGAAAAGTTTTAGATAGGGCCATGACAATTGAAATGAATGAAGTATCACTTAAAGACAAAGCAAGCCTTGGCATAATTGTAAAAGATTCTGATATTTCAAAAAGTATTGATAGCCAATATGCAATAAGTAGATATGCACAAGGCAGGGATATTTATCCAGAAAATATTGATTTTTGTAATAAGGTACTTGATTATTTAGAAAGTGTCAATACAATTCTAGATGGCACACCATTCAAGATTGCTTATCGAACTCGAAATGAATTTCTTATCTATTGTTATATAAATTCAACACTAGTTACACAAACTGAAATTGATATTGTTTTAGAAAACTGCCTCGACGAAATGACAAGCATGAAGATACTTTCCAGGATCGAAGGTGAAAGTGAAAGAATAAATAGTTTACTAGAAAGGCTTAAGACAGTAGTAAAGCATGATGGCATTTCATTTAAAAAAATCACTGAAATGATCAAAAATTCTGGTAACGGATATGTTAATTATTGGTAAATATGACAGTCCTTAAGATTGAACATAATGATTTCTCTTTATTTGTTGAATGTGCAAATTATTTAAAAATTTCAAATAGGGCGCGGACTAAACAAAAACTTGAAACAACTTACAATTGGTCTGGGTCAGATAATTTAGAATTTTCCATTTGCACTGAAGATGGTATTAATAAGCATTATTTTAAAGGTGAAACAAGCCCAGTCGTTTTTTTTGAAAATACACCTTACAATTTTATTATTGATTTTAATGACATAAAAATTCGTAAAGCTCGAATCTTTTCGGAAAGCAAAGAGTTTAGTGAAAGTTTTAGTTTTCATAAAAACACTTTATTTGGTACAATTAATTATCGAAATGATATTGGACAAAGTGATTTAGAGATTCGATACGAAATTGAAGGTAATAAAAAAAACTTCATCCTCTCTTTCGAGGTTTTTCCAATTAAATTGAATTATAGAGAGGATTTATCTTCTATACTGAACGATATTGAAATGGAGTACCCGATGCTCGTTCTCGACTTTCTAAGAAAAACATATACATCAATTAATCTTCAATCCAATTATAATAATCATCCTGAAGTTATATGGTGGATGATATTTAAAAAAATTCATTTAGAATTTTTGGATGCATGCAAACAAATCTTGTTAAAGCCAAATAGGAGACTTGTTAAACAATATTCTTATGAAAAGATTGAACAGATACGACGAACTACACCCAAAATAGAGGAAGAAATAATTAGATTTAAGAATGTTAAGAACCATTATTATTATAATGATTCAAAAATATTATCTTCAAATACAACAGAAAATCAATTTCTAAAACACGCTTTGCATAAAGTTTTAGAAAAATATATCAACTTAAAAAAAGTTATCGAAAAAAAATACCCAAATAAAATATCCAGAGAAGCAATTGAAGAGATGAATTCAATTGAATTAGCAATAAAACACAATTATAACAATCCCTTTTTTCGCAATATAAGTGAACACCATGGTATGTATCAAGAATCAATGGTATTGCAAAAAGCTATTGGTTACTCCACTGTGTATAAGAATTGGATAATGCTTAAAAGTGCGTATTCGCTTTTTGATGGTATGCAACAGATTGAAACAAAGAATATTGCACAATTATATGAAATATGGTGTTTTATTGTTATTAATAATATTCTTAAAAATCAATTAAGAATTGATCCATCAAATAACTTTTCCGCTCAAATAAATAGAAACTTCGTTTTTGATTTTAAAGAGGGAACAACCTCCAGAATTAGTTACACAACAGAAAGTAAAGTAATAGATTTGTACTATAATCCAAAATTTTCTTTTGAAGTGGGAAATAACAACTTGCTAAATACTGTGTCATTAACAGTACCACAGCAACCGGATATTGTTCTCCAAATTACAAAAAATGATTTACAAGAGGATTATATAATAACCTACTTATTTGACGCAAAATACAGATTGAAATCTGATGAAAACCCAGAGTCATTAGATTATCCTCCAGAAGATTCTATAAATCAAATGCATCGATATCGAGATGCTATTTTTTATAAAGATAAAGCTGACGACTCATTAAAAAAAGAGGTTATTGGTGGTTATATTTTATTCCCTGGCACAGGAAAAGCTGAGATCATAAAGAATGAATGGTTTTATAATTCGATAGAAAAAGTTAACATTGGCGCTTTCCCCTTGAGTCCCAAATCGACTAATAATGACTCCATACAATTACTGGAAGCTTTCATCAACAAAATTGTTAACGAGGATACAAATAATACACTAAAAGAAATTATACCTCAAAAGGGATTAGACTATGAAAATCCAAATCCAATTGTTTTTGTAGGAGTTATTAAAGGCACATTTGAAGAAATGGAATCTGAGCCGATGGATAGATATGTCTGTGGTATAAAAACACCCAAACATTTTGGAAATCATGAAATTAAATATTTTGCACCTTATTACTCAAAAAAAGGTATTCAAACTTACTATGAAATTCTTAATTATTCAATTATGAAGCGTTGTGATGCATATCCTAAAACACATATGCTTCATAAAGAAGATGAGACTGAACGATTAGTTTTAAAACTTGGCAATAGATTTTTCTTAAAACGTGACGTTTTTTATAAATTGGATAGTGTAAATCCCTATAGATATATTGATTTAAAATCACTAAGAAATCCTGTTAATCATAAAATATATTTTGAAGTAACTCAAAAATATAATCAAGTGTAAAATTGATTTACTTTTCAATGGACACTATTGTCAAAAAGTAACAAGACTTTAATATGTCATTAATCATCATAATATGAGTTTGCATGAGGGTTCATAACCCTTTCGATTCCCTCATTTATCAGACCTATTCGAAGAGCTTCAAAAATCCTTAAAAAACTAGGAATCTCTAGTAAACCCTTTTTTCCATTTATTTCAAATAATCGACTTTGGATGATAAGTTCCTCTTTTTTCACATTAAAGGGGTATTGATTTGTATTAAATACTGGATTATGTACTAAAAACAATTTCTTCCTCAAGTTCAATGAATTTAAAATAGTACTTACAAGCCATTTATCAAGATATTTCATTTGTTCAACATCTGTAATTAATGGATAAAAACTCATAATTCCTTTGAATGAAAGAACCTTATAAGCACCATTTAAATACATTCTTAAAGTTTTCTCTGTTAAATTGCCGTATAAATATCGCCTTATTTGCATAATAGCGGTAATAAAATCTTTATCAATGCCATTTGCTGGAATGTTAACTCCTCGAAATGGTCTAGATTTTAAAGGCTGTATTAAATTCCTATACAACAAATATGAAATTTGTTTTTTTATCTTTTTTAGAGAATTATCTTTTATTCCAATATTTTCTGTCGATATTTTGTATCCTAGAAATTCAATATATTCTTTAGTCGCAAAGAATTCAGCTGGCATATTTTTATTTTGTAAAAGGCTTATACCATCAGATTTTGAATAGTTTATATTAATTCCGGCTTCAAACGAAAAGCTATTAATAATCTCAAAAGCCTTGCAAATTTTGGAATACTCTTTGGACCAAATTATTGTATCATCGGCATACCTTGCAAATCTAATACCCTCATTCTCCAGACTCCTATCCAGTTTCCAGCAAGTTACATTTGCTAGAAATAATGAGATAGAAGTACCTAATGGAATACCAACTCCATTAAATGGTTCAAGAAAAGCTTTAATAACATTTCTTTCTGTTTCACTGACTAGAAAAGCATTTTCATTAAGTTGTTGATATATAAAAGAATGATTTATGGATAGAAAGAAATTACTGAAATCAAATTCAGCCACAAAAATTCTGGGTGTTAGTTTAAACTCATTTGCTATGTCCTGAATTGCAAAATGGATATTCCGATCATTACGATATGCATATGTTAAAGAACTAAATCGGTGTTTATTTTTACTAAGTAAATTATGATAAAATCTGTCAGATACAGCTGAATCAGGAATTTGATAAACACATATTTTTCTTACTCCACCTCCCTTTTTGGGGATAGTTTTTGTTATTGGTTTATTTGGTTGATAGTTGTTATGTAAAATTTTTCTAGCAATTGATCTTGCAATTTGCTTATTTCTTTTTAAAACATAAAAAGGATTATACTTTTTATCTTTTTCCCATTCAGGTGGCGTTTTAACATCTTTTGCCGGTGGACTAACTATTCTTCGCTTATTACGTTGATAGGAAAGTTCAAGGTAATTATGATAAAGTTGATATTCTTCAGCTTGTTCGTGAGCCTGTTTATTTATATCAAAAAAAATTATTTTTTCCATAGTTTAATCAAACAAATAACCCCCGTTAAACACGGGGGCTATCCACGGATAATCCAAGTAAAAGTAAGTTCTTACTTGATAAGATTTCCTAAGAAGAAATCCTACACCTTTTCCTGAAATTGCATTCAGGCATCAGATCATCAACGTTTGCCCCCTTAGGACATATTTTAAATATTTTCAAATAGAAAAATTTATAAAACAATCACAGTGTAAAAACCCAAAACAAGATTAAATCATACACTACCTCAAATTTAATACTAAATATTGGTTTTTTTTCAGTTGAGTTGTTTTTTTTATTATTTACTATTACTTCTTTGAAAACAACATCTTCAATATTTTTTTAACAAGATTAAAATACCCCACCAAACGCAGTCCCTTTCAGCCGTTACCCCAGCCGAGCATGCGAAAAAAGCGTCAAAAAAGGGCGAGCCAAAGGGAGGCGTTAAAAAATTTCCCCCAGACGACTGGAAGGAGGAATGCCTGGAATGGAGCGAAGCGGAATGTAGGGCGTTTCGCCTGAAGGAGGACAGAGAGCGGGGTCTCGGCAACGAAGTTGTCGGGGCGGCGTGAACGGCTGGAAATTTTAGCCGAGCGGCCGTCCTTTTAGCTTTTTGAGTTGCTCGGCTGGGGTAACGGCTGAAAGGGACGGAGTGCTCATGAACATTGCAATAAATGAAATATATTCTCAATCCCTCGTCACCTGACTCTCCCACCAATTCCCATTCGGCTTAAAATCACGCGAAAGCATCCCCTTCCGATCCTTCTCCAACTTCGGCCAAGTCTGATCCCGAACAGACTTGAGATACGCATTCTCCAGTTCAGCATCATAAATCGGATCATTTACAGGAAATTTCGCATGCGTGCTTTGCAGAAACGCATCCAGCTGGCCTCTCAATTGCTTTGCTTTGGCTGAATACTTTTTGGCAAGGTCGTTCTTCTCCCCCACATCCACTTTCAAATTGTAGAGCTCATCGCGCCCATCCTCCCAATAATGAATCAACTTCCAATCCCCTTTTCGGATGATGGAACAAGGCTCGCCACCTTGATTTCCGTAATGCGGATAATGCCATATCAAGGAGCGTTCGGCTATCGTTTTCCCATTCAGAAGCGGAACCAAGCTGACGCCATCGGCGTGCTGAAGAGGCCTAAACGGCAAGCCGGCCAATTGAAGGATGGTCGGATAAAAGTCCGTACCGGAAACAGGGACAGCACATTGCTTAGCCTTGTGGTTCATCCAAGGAACAGAAATAAAGTAAGGCTCCCGAATGCCACCCTCCCATTGATAACCCTTGCCACCACGAAAGGGCGCATTCGAAGTGGAATAATTATCGCCCGAGGTGACACCCCCATTATCGGCCGTAAAAATAACGATGGTATTTTTGTCCAAACCCATTCTTTTGAGTTCAGCAAGCACAATGCCGACAGCATCGTCCATCGATTCAACCAAACCGGCATAAACCGGATTATCCTGCTGCAAACGGTAGGGCAAGCGCTTTTCCATGGCGAAACCCTGAGGAGCGATACCCATTGCTTCAGCCTTTTCCCGATACTTCGACCATTTTTCCTGAGTCGTTTGAATGGGACCATGAACCGCATAAAAGGAAAGATAGGCCAGGAAGGGGCGATTCTTGTTTTCGGCCATGAATTTGACGGTTTCATTGGCAAGCCTTGATTCCAAGTTTTCACCGGCAGGGCCATCCTTTAGATTCGGATTGTTGTAGGGTGAGAAATAGCCGCCAGCCGGGCTACCGCTGTCCCAACCGCCAACATTGATGTCGAAGCCATGATCTTCTGGCCAGGAGCCCTTGCCACCCAGATGCCACTTGCCGGCAAAGAACGTTTTGTAACCAGCCTCCTTGAGCGCTTCGGGCAGGGTAATGCATTCGGAGGGTAAACTACGAACGTAATCGGGGGGCAACAACTTGGAATGACGGTTCTGCTTTCGCCATTCTTCGCCGGAAGCCTCGCCTATCCAATCGGTGATGCCATGCCTGACAGGGAATTGACCGGTAAGGATACTCGCGCGTGATGGGCTGGAGACGGCACAGGCGGCATATCCGTTGGTAAAGACCATGCTCCTGTTGTAAATCGCATCGATGTTGGGTGTTTCGTAAAACCGGCTTCCGGTGCAGCTAAGATCCTTGTAACCGAGATCGTCTGCTAGAATGAATACGATATTTGGGTGGTTGGAATCCTGAGCAAATGCAGCGGCGGTTGAGGCGATGAAGGAAAAAGCGATGGTGCTTTTGTGGATTTTCATGGCGATGTTTTGGAATGGTTTCTGCAAATAAAGTTCTATGTTGAAAAACTAGGCACTAATTGCGGATAGTTGAGATCTTCTGCGTTTGACATTATTAGTTGGGCTACCATTGTCGGTCAGCAGTTTATAGGGACGATTAAAAGCTTCTTGAGACACTTTAAAATAAGTCGATAATGCTCTTATTACTTCTTTAGAAAAACCTTTTTGGTAACTCAGTATTTTTGAGACTGTGCCTTTTGTTATTCCCAAGATTTCTACCAAATCTTTTGCTTTTAATTGATGTTCATTCAAGAGTTCCTTCAATAATTGAACAGGGTCAAGTTCATTAAAAGTATTGTGTTCAATGTCCCATTTTTCAATCAGTAATGTTATCAAATCAATTTCATCTTGCACATCAGCATTGTCAAGCTCAGTCAAGTGTTCCAGGCTATTACAATAATTTCTATATTGCTCAATCGATTTGATTAATGTGTATTTGAGTGTATCCATATTACTGAGATAATTTATTAAAATGAACTGACATAAAATTGTTTACCTTCTTTACACAACTTTGAATATTCTGCGTGAGTTCCTATCCATTTAACATAAAAATGTACCCGTTTAGCTCCAAAACAGTATTTACAAATGAGTCGATATGTATTGCCCCCAATATTAAAAACTATTCTGTTTGAGCCATTACCAAGAATATCTGCACTGTTAAAGGTCATGATTATATCATTTGGTGCATTCCAATCTGCAAACCTTATCATGGAAACCCAATTTTCCAAAGATGGTCTACTCCGCGCGTTTTCAATCATGTATTCCTCAAGAGTCTGCTCGCTAATTAAATGTACTTTCATGTTTGGTATTTGCAAATATACACATTATGTTTCACAAAAGGAAACTTATCCCCTATTATTATCAACTACCAAAATAAAAATTATGATAAACCTTTTACTGTGATGTTAATAATAACGAGGATAAATATACTCATATTTATTTACATTAATATGTTTATATTTTAATATTGAAAAACAGAAAAACGCAGCCCCTTTAAACAGTTCCCCAAGCCGAACATCCTTTTTAATGGAATATTTTTTTTGCATTTGCAGCAAATCTGTTGTATATTTACAGCAAATCTACTGCAACTATGAAAGCCAAGGATTACCCTACAAAAAAAGAAACCGAATCGCCTTACAAGGTGAAAGAGCGGACGTTTGAATATGCCGACAAAACGTATCGGTGGACCAACAATATGGAGCGGATACGAGTGATTCGGGAGGGTATACCGTACGATTCGCTCGATTTTATCAGTAGCCAACTAAACGTTTCCGTCAAGGCTGCGCTAGCCATAGTGGGCATGCCACAGACCACATACAACAAGAAAAAGAACGACCATTCGTTGCTGGACCAGCGGAACAGCGAGTTGATTTTGCTCATTATCGAACTGATTCAGTATGGGCAAGAGGTCTTCAACCAAGAAAAGGAGAAGTACCAGCGTTGGCTGAAAAAGCCTAATAGTTCGTTGGGAGGACAAACGCCAGAAAGTATGCTGGATACCACGTCGGGCATTGAGGAAGTTCGGAAATGTCTGAGTAGAATCGAATACGGAATAATGGCCTGATGAAAGTATTCAGAATTGAGCGGGAGAAGTACCTGAACACCACTTTGTCGGGCATTGGTGCTTCCATGGATGACGGCAACCGTTGGAACAGTCGTTTCACTCGGTTGGTTTATACGGCCGAAAGTAGGGCATTGGCATTGCTCGAGGTAGCTGTCCATCTTGATTTGAGCGAGGACTTGCCAACAGATCGTTTCTTGGTCGAAATCGAGGTTCCTGACGATGCGGTTTTACAGGAAATCCGGTTCGAGGAACTTCCGGCAGACTGGAATGAGCAGCCGCCCACTACCAGCACACAGGCCATCGGTGATGATTTCGTACTAAAAAACGCGGCCTTGATTTTGAAAGTGCCCAACTGCATCGTTCCCGATGAATTCAATTATTTAATCAACCCGCATCACGTTGAAATGCAGGGGGTTCGGGTATGCAAGGCGTTGGCGATGGGGTTTGATGGTCGGTTGGCTAGAAAAAGTGAGTGATTAGTGCAACTTACTTGATTTCAATAATCTGCTCCTCGACCTTCAACATATTGTCCGCCTCAATTTCCTTGGTCACGATGGAAGAAATGATCCAACCCCAATTATGAATCTGAGCAGTCGTGTAGGTGATGTTCTTGAAACTAGGGAAATCCTCCTTTTTGGGAAGCGGAATGGACATGGTTGAAGCCATTTTAGTGAGGTACTCGTAGGCAGCGTTCCACAATTGCACTGAGTCCACCGTATTGGTCATACAAATGGTGGAATAGGAATCGGTTGCATTGAGCGTATCCACCCAAATAACCACTTCAGCATCAAAAGGCTTTCCGCCATACCTATTGGGCATCTGAATTGTTGACTCAATATCCTCACCATACTTATACGACCCGCCATGGAACGTATAAAACTGTTGAATCTCCTCAATCAAGGCCGCCTCGATGGATGCCTTCGACTGAAATAACGCCATTTGCTGTTTCAATAACGAATCAAAATTGGGGATTTGTTTAAACTCCTTCTGTAAAACCTTGAACAACCTCATTGTTTCCTTTCGGACATCCTTCCAATTGACCAACTCCTCAAAAACGCCCATTTCATTCGTCTTGATGATAGCCTTATTCAATTTGGTCGCCTCTATGAGCTTTTTCATGAAAGGTTGCTCCGACTCCACGTTGAAATTCGAATAATCCCACTGAATGGTATACGACTTAGCCGTCGAATCGATGATGGTGATGTCCACATCGTAGGTATAGAGCACTCTGCTTGTGGTGTCCCACTTGGAGACCTTATACTCCTCATGCGAAACCGTATACGACTGCTTCTCATTTCGGTCCCAATAGCCAATGACCTGCACTGTAGAATCTTCCATATTGATTTGACCCATACAAACAGCCACATTGACCAAAAAGAAAGCAAAAAGAAGGAACTTTTTCATATCGAACTATACAATAATAGACTACAACCCCACCGGCATCTTCAACATCGGGTTCGACACATCCTGCTGCTCTTCCGTCCGTTTAGCGCGTTCCTTCATGGTGCTACCCATCTTGAAACTGTACACATAGAGCAACATAAAGCCATAATCTTTGCGCAAGTAGTTGTTGCTTACTTGCGTGAAGTTGTTGTTGCGGATGGTGCTGGTGGATTTAAAGAAGTAGTTGGAGAAGGGATTGTACACCATCAGGCGCAGGGTGCTGTTGTTCTTGAATTGCTTGCCCAGACCGAGGAGGTACATCATCGAATTCTTGGAGACCGTTTGACCGTCCAGAACCGGACCACTCACGTTGACCATGGCCATCCAATTGAAGTTGTATGGCAACTGGCTCATTGCAAACGAGTTCCAGTTCCAACTGCTACGACTCATGGCTGAAATCTGATCCAGGTAAGCGTCCACGTGGTAGAAGGTGTAGCGGAAGTTGGAGTTCAGCATGATGGGCCCGAGCTGAGAATTCACCGCCAGAGCGCTACCGTATTCATAACCGTCCGAAACATTGGTCGGAGTGCTTTCGTACAAGCCAGAAACTGGATTCTTGCTCAGAATGGTCTGAATCAAACCCGTCTTGTTTTCGTAAAAAAGCTGAGGTGACAAATTGAAAACCAGACTCTTGTGCGAAATCTTCCAATTGTAGGTCAGTTGGAAATTGTCGCGGTAGGCAGGTTTGAGGTTCATATTCCCCTTGGCGATGGTTTGGCTGTCGACGGCGCTTACCATCGGGTTCAGTTGGTCGGTGGATGGACGGATGACTCTGCGCGAATAGGCCAGCTTGATGCTGTTGTCCTGGTTCAGCCGCCAGAAACCGTTCAGGTAAGGAAGCAACGAATAGTAGGTACTCGGACTGGAGCCGTTGATGACTACCCGGGAACTCTCAAAGCGTGAGCCCAACTTGATGTTTCCTTTGCTCAGCGTACGTGACAACTCAGCATAACCACCTAGACGACCGTCTATGTAATCCATGTCGGTGGCACTCAGCAAGGCGCTCGTGTTGTCCGTCTGATAGTTGTTCCAGTTGCCGTTGATGCCGACATTAAAGAAATAAACACTGTCGAACGGCAGGTTGTAGTTGGTCTGGCCAGTCAGTGTCTTCACGTTGGTCTTGGAAAGTTCGTTTTGCCAAGGGGTCTGGTAGAGATCCGAAGAGTCGGCTGCATCGTAGTAGAGGTTGCGGAAATCGGTCTCGGTCCGGTTGCCCAGGCTGTTGTAGTATTTGATTTCAGCCTCCAGGCCGTGTTGCGTTTTCTTATTGAAGGAATGCTTGTAAAACAGCGAGGAAGTAAGGCCTCCGGTGTTCTGGATGGTGGTGCTTTCCGTCTTGTACATGCTGTTGATGCCACCGATGGAATTGTGATACCAGGAATTGTTGGCCATGTCGATGCCTATGTTGTTGTAGGCCAGATTGAAGCTGATGTCGTTGTTTTCGTCGGGATCGTAGATGAATCCCAAATTGACATTGGCCAGACCGACATTGACGTTCTGGTTGCCCGACTGCGAAGAGATGTCTGCCCCGGCGGTACGGTTCATCTTCGACTCAATGCCAACTTTTTGTGCAATGGCATTGGCGGCGACGTAATAGGAGATCTTTTCCAATCCATAATCCAAACTACCATTCAGAAGACCGACGTAGGAATCGGTATTGATGGGAAATGCACCGGCGTAAGCCATACCCTTAAGCCCGTAACGCATGGCAGGATTCGTCACCACATTGATGACCGCATCCACGTCTGAATCGTATTTTCCGGATGGGCTGGTGATGATTTCCATCTTGCTGATTTGCGAGGGATGCAAGCGTTTGAGGTATCCTTTGTCGCGGCTGATGCCATCCACTTCGATCTTGATGTTGGACTTGCCGTTCACCGTGATGTCCTCGTTGAGGTAATCCACTTGCACGGAAGGAATCTTGCGGAGCACATCCACCCCATCGCTGGAGGTTTTCTGAATGCCCTCGGGTATGCCGTAAACCGTTCGATCGCCCAGTTCGGTCACACTGACCTTTACGCCTTTAACGACAATTTCCTTTAGGTTGAATTGAGCGGGATCCAAGGCCAGAGTGCCCAAATTATTGATCATGCCAGAGGATTTGCGCGAGACGGGAAGCACGAAGTCCTTGTATATCAGATGCCGCACACGGACACAATAGAGACTGGCCGTATCAGCCTTGTAAAGCATGAACAAACCGTCCGAGGTCGATTTGATGGATTCCACCATAGTACTGTCCGGTAGACGCAGCAATTCAACATTGGCGCCTTCCACAGGCTTGGTATCTAGTTTGTCGGTGACCACGCCGGTAAGTACAAGTCTGGCGTTTGCTTGAAAAGCCGCTGTCAAGCAAAAAAGGAGGAGGAAAAGTTTACGCATCGCTTATTTGATCTTCAATATGGTTTCAGCTTGGGCTTCGATTTTGAGGTCCACTTTATATTCGGCTCCACCACTGACCGCCGTGACGGTACCTTCCATCTTGTTTTTTTCGGTTTGAGTCGAGATCATGCCGTTGGCCAGTTCCACACGGATGTCGTAGGTGGCACTTCCCTTGATGGGTTGGTCAATCTTGATGGAGGGGTTGCTAGAAGGCATCGATTCGATTTCGGAGGTGGCTGAAAGTGCGACTTGGCCGTTTTCGACGGCTTTGAGCGTGTAAGTATTATAGACCAAGAAAGCAATATCGCTCACAGTCATTATGTAGGACGACTCCCAACTGTCGTTCACTTTCACGGGTTTGTCGGTGAGGTGGGCGAAAATGGGCTCGATACTACTCTTAAGGGCTGATTCCTTGAGCAACATGGTTGCCTGAGTCTTGGCTTCGTCCTTTTTGGAATCTGGCAAGGAGTCGATAAAGAGCATCACATTGGTCTTGAACTCGTTCAGGTTGGTGAAAGCCATGAATTTACCAGCGGTGCTGAACTTCGCCTTCAGCGGGTACAAACTCATCTTGTTTTGAAGGCGTTCCTGCGGATTGGTTCCAGGTTGGGCGGAGCTTGTTTCCTTGTTGTACATGGCTGAACTGATCTTGTTGGCCACGGTGTCAAAGCGCACTTCCAACTCCATAAAGTCGCTTTCTAGGCTCAAAAGTTTGAAGCTTGTCACGCGGTTGGCCAAGACATTCACCACCATGGATTGCCCGGCAACACCTTGCTGCATGGTTTGTTTGGTAACGGATTTGATCGTATAGGTTTTGCCTTTTTCAAGGTTAAGCTTCAGAGCAACTGGAGTTTGAGCCATGAGTGAAACACTCAGCAGGGTGAAAAGCAGGAATGAAAAGAAGGTTTTCATGACGGTTTGTTTAGGAAAATAAAAAAAGATAGGGACAAATATAATCGTTTTTGCAATTAGATTTTCACAAATTTGAGGACCTGGTTGCCTTGGAGGTGCAGCAGATAGGTTCCCTTCGGTAGAGCCTCTGTCGAAATTTGGTCTTTGGAAGAGACTACTCGTTTCAGCCAAACCCTGCCCTGCGTGTCAATGATGGTCATCACCGTTTTGTGGTCCAATCCAACTAATTGGAAACTGCTACTTACAGGATTGGGAAACAGATAGAGAGCACTTCCGGTAACGGCCGAAATCACGGTTTCAAGTTCCACAATATTGTTGAAGTCTTTCCACCTTACGGAATTCGCATACAAGGTTTTTGAACCCGTGGGAACGTATAGTGTGCATTTAGCCTTGTCAACATAATCGAATACACCATACCAATTCGAGATATCGGCAGGAGTGAATGCATTGGCATAAATGGATGTCAATCCAGTGCATGCATTAAAAGCCCATCCCTCTATGTTAACGACCGTTTTAGGAATGCTGATGCTAACAAGACTGGTACAACCTTGCAATGCATAATCCTTGATGCTGGTGAGGTTCACGCCAAAGTTGATCTTGGTCAAACCTGTGCAACTGTTGAAACAATTGGAAGCCAACTCAGTGACATTATCTGGGATGACCATCTCTTTAAGAGCGGAACAGCTACTAAAGGAACCATTTCCCAAAGTTTTCACTAAAGCAGGCAAAATAATCTGCTTCAATGATTTACAATTTGAAAAACAATAATATTTGATGGATTCTAGGGAATCACCCAACTGAATTTCGGACAATTTGCTGCAGTTAGAAAATGCTTGTTCTGCTAATAATTTCAGAGGACCCACTACACGAACTTTTTCCAAGGAAGTGCAACTATTGAACGCATCTGAATATATGAATCCGACATTTTCTGGGATAACGATGTTTTCCAGACATTTACATGACCTGAAAGCATTCTGGGCAATAGACGTGCAGGACGAAGGCAAAATAATTTCTGCTAACAGCCCGTGACCTTCATTCTTTTCATAACTGTAAAATGCACTGTAAGGAATTTGGTTTTCAATGGCATTGAAACCCTGACCTGGAAGTCCAAATGCTGCTAAGATATGGACTTCTGCCAGATTCAATTTCTCCAATTTAGGCATACTATCGCGAATAATTACAAAATCTCGATTGTTGATGCTGCCTTTCAACACCAATTCAGAGATGCTGCTCAATTCTCCAGTTGTCAAACTGGTTACCAATGCACCAGCTTGGAGTGTTAGTACCTTTGGCGTAGCCGATTGGGTGACGGTGATTGATTTTGGGGCCCTTTCGGCTGTTGTAAACGAAATAATGGCTTCTCTAATGTTCAGATTCGGGTTGTTGCTTGCAGTAAAGGTGATGGAATCATTGCCCATGCCCGAATTGGGCGAGGCCACCAACCAACTTTGGTTCGTCGTGACCGTCCAAGATTGATTTGAAAGTATGCGTATTCCTGCCTTGCTTCCTTCCGAATAGGCGATTCGTATTTTTTGAGAATTAGGCAATATGCCCAAGGAGTCTTCGACAATCTGGTTAAACGATTTCCATTCGATGGCGTTGGAATAAGCTGAATAAGTACCAAATGGAACATGAAGCACACAGTTTGCTTTATCGACATAATCAAAAACCCTTGAATACAAGTACAATGCAACAGGAACATCACTACTGACATAGACGGACTTCAAACCGCTGCAATTGTAAAAGGTATTTAGCCCGATGTTTGTTAGCCCATTACCCAAGTGAATTGATTGAATTCCAGAACTGTAAAAAGCCCCCATTTCTAACGTCGATACGGAATTGGGCACGGTCACCTCAGCCAAGCTCAAGCAGTTTATAAAAGCATAATTCTTTATGATGTTTAGTGAGTTCGGCAGATGTATTTGGCTGACGGAGCAATTCTTAAAAGCATATACACCTATGGAAATTAGTGAGTCTGGCAAGTCGACCTGCTTTAAAGAGGTACAATATTCGAAAGCATAATCACCCAGCACTTTCAAGGTGTTCGGCATTGCAATTTCTTCAAGTGCCACACAATTAGCGAAGGCAGAAGAAGCCGTTTCGGTGATTGTTTTGGGAAGTACAAGTCTTTGCAAACTAGAAACTCCTAGATAGGAATTTCTTTCAAAGGATGAAGCGGGAATGACATTAGCCCGATTTCTATAACTTCCGGTACCATCATAACCATCATAGGCTTCCACCACCGTTTCTTCTAAATCCAGAAAGGTGAGGGAGGATAAGCTGTCACGAATGAACTGGAAATCACGAGCATCCATGGTTCCTTGAATTTTCAGGTTCATGAGATCAGAATAATTTAATGATCTTAATTGCGCCCTTAATCCACCGGAAGTAGAGCTCAGCGATACCATAATACCCGATTGCCTGAATTGCAGTACTTGATCTGGTAAACCATCTGCATGCAGTATCGCAAAGCTCATACGGCTTTTGTTAATTGGATTAGCAGCAACGTACCAATTCAAGGTGTCCGAACCAGTTCCAGATCGTTTTGCAGGTGTCAGCCAATTGCTATTGGAAGAAACAGTCCAGTGTAAATTGGAAGCAATTGGCATGTTGAACAAAACCGAATCTGCGGTTAAATTATTGGCATTTTTCAATACGGTCAAGCCTGGCAAATCGTCCAGTATGTATTTGAAGCTTCTCCAATAACTGCGAGTTGCAAACAAGTTTTTTTTACCGAAGGGCACATGAAGGGTACATGTCGGATAAATGATTGAATTGAAAATAAAGGCACTGACAATTTTTTCAGGACTGTTGCAAACAAATACCGATTTCAAGTTTGTACATCCTTTGAATGCATCGAATTCGATGAAACGGACCGATTCGGGTATGTGCAATGAACTGATGTTTATACAGTCTTTAAAGGAATTGGTGGTAACACTATCTACCGTATTGGGAATTTCGAACGTTTCAGCAATACTCGTAGGGCATTGTATAAGTAGGTTTTTCTTTTTGTTATACAGTACGCCAAGTGAATCGGCATAATTAGGATTATCAGGATGGACTTGGATCAGGCCTCTGAAACCCAAAAAAGCTTGAGAATTGATCGTTTTGATCTTTTCGGACAATTGAATGCTGTCCAATCCAATGCAGAATGAAAAGCAATCACTGCCTAATGAAGTTAGTGTTTTAGGCAGAATCAAAGAAGTTGGATAAGTCAAATCAGAGCCCTTAATTCTTCTATAAAAAGCTTGAGAAGGTAGTTGATCGGCTGAATAGTTCCCATTATAGGTCAACGTTCCGTAGTTACCAGTATAGGAGGTCACATTGACGTCACTCAAATCCAATTCTTTTAAAAGGGGCATGCTGTCCCTCATAAACTTGAAATCTCGAGCATCCATGGTTCCTTTCAGCGTCAACTTGGTTACCGAATTTACCTCCATTGTTGTCAAACTGCTTCCCAATAAACCGGCTTGTAAGCCTTCTATCGTTTTGGTTTCTTGCGCTTGAGCAACAAGAAAAAGCATGGAAGAGAAAAGGAGTGAAAACTTCATACAACAGCAAATTAAAATTTTGTGGCCCAAATGTATGAAAAAAAACGCATTTTGATTAAATACTTTTGAATTTAATTTAATACAATAGTTGGGTCTGAAAGCAAAAAACGCCCCCGAATCGGAGGCGTTTTCATAGTAACAAACAAAATTTTTAAAACATATTCGGCACAAAAACCGAGAACACCAAAATGGCCAATCCCAGTACCAAAACAGCAATTGTTTTGCCGCTAACGCCTTTCCATTCCTTCAAAACAATACCCCAGACATTGCTGAACAGGACGTTCAGGGCCATCAGGATGGACCAGCTGAAGGCCAGCATGACGGTATTGTCGGCCAGGAAGCTCTTGCCTACTCCGAGTCCGAAGAACTGAGAGTACCAGAGAATACCGGCCAAGGCACAGAACAGCAGGTTGTTCACCCAAACAGAACCTTTGGTCTTGGTGTAGTCCGTAAAGGTTTTGTTTTTACCGTTCTGATAAAGGCAATAAACTGCATTGGTGAGGAAACCACCCATGGTAACCATCATCGTTGCAGGCAGTGTAGCGAACAGATCGCCTGCACCTAAGGCTCTGACAGCATCAGCAATGGGCTGACCAGCACTCAGACCTAGGGCGAAGCAAGCGCTCATCACACCGGCCAACAAAGCGACCAACAGGCCTTTTGTCAATGCAAAATCTTTGACAGCGGCTTTCTTTTCTTCTTCGGTCATGTTCTGAGAGCGGAGTCCACCAGCGTAACCGATCACGGCGATGCCGGCGATGGCGATGGAGACACCAATCAGGATGATGAGGCCTTCACCGTGAAACAAATCCTTTTTGTCGAAGAAGATGGCAGGGATGAGGGTTCCGAAAGCAGAGCAGGTTCCCAATGCGATGGATTGGCCGAGGGCCACACCCAAATAACGCATGGAAAGACCAAACGTCAAGCCACCAACGCCCCAAAGGACGCCAAAGCCCATGGCTTTGAGAGCGGCTGAACCGTTGTCGGCAAGAATGGCGCCCAAGGTGCTACCTTCGGGAACGGCCAGCAAGGCACCCAGGAATGGGAAAACCAGCCAGGCGAAAACGCCCTGCATCAGCCAAAAAGTTTCCCAGCTCCAACCCTTCACTTTCTTGATGGGCACGTAGGAACTGGACTGACCCAGGCTACCGATGGCAATGATCAACAAACCAAGTATGGTGTTCATGGTACTGCTTGGTTATTTGCGTTTGGACGTAACGTCCACTTCGTACTTTTGAATGTCGGCGATGAAATCTTCACCAACAGGCACTTCGTTCTTCAAGCAGAACATGTCCCAAACAGCGTTCCATGGAAGGCTCTTGGCTTCTTCCAACATGGCGAGGCGTTCGAAATATTGGCCGTTGCCTTCCCATTTGCGAAGCATGTCGATGGGTTCCAGCATGGCTTGCAAGAAGCATTTTTGAGTGGCGCGGCTACCGATGACATAAGCACCGATGCGGTTGATGGAAGCGTCGAAGTAGTCAAGACCAATGTTGACGCGGTCCAAAGCGTTGCAACGAACAATTTCCTTGGCCAAATCCATGGTGTCGTCGTTCATGATGGTGACGTGGTCGGAGTCCCAACGGATGGGGCGAGAAACGTGCAACATGATTTCGGGCGTGAAGAGCAGCAAGGAAGAAATCTTGTCGGCGATGCTTTCGGTGAGGTGGAAGTGGCCGGTATCAAGAGTAACAATCTTTTGATTCTGAACACCATAGCCTAGGTAGAAATCGTAGGAACCAACGGTGTAGCTTTCGGCGCCGATACCAAAGAGTTTGGCTTCGATGCAGTCCTTCATGTTTTCGTACTTGGTTTCGAAAATCTGATCCAAAGAATCTTTCAGCAATTCGCGGTATTTCAAGCGGTTCACAGTCTGATCTTTGCTTCCGTCGTGGATCCAAAGGTTCATCACGCAGGGGCTGCCCTGGAATACACCCATGGCTTCGGAGATGGCGCGGCAACGTTTGGTGTGCTCAATCCAGAAGTTACGGATTTCGGGATCCGGGTTGGCAAGCGTCAATTCGCCGGATTTCGGGTGGGAGAACGAAGAGGAGTTGAAATCGAGTTTGAAACCGTTTTCTTTGGCCCATACCATCCAGCTTTGGAAATGTTTGGGTTCGAGCTGGTCGCGGTCTACGAATACACCTTGGAAATCACCGTAAATGGCGTGAAGGTTGAGGCGGTGTTCGCCTGGGATAAGAGAAGCGGCCTTGATGATGTCGGCACGGAGTTCTTCGATGTTGCGGGCTTTGCCTGGATAGTTGCCGGTAGCTTGGATGCCACCGCTCAGTACGCCGTCCGGGTTTTCGAAACCGGATACGTCGTCAGCCTGCCAACAATGCAGGGAGAGGGAAATCTTCTGGATTTTTTCCAGCGCTTCGTCGGTGTTGATGCCTACTGCAGCGTAACGTTCTTTGGCCAGTTCGTAAGCGGACTGAACCGTTTTTTTGTTTACCATACTAGTTATTTTTAATTGAAATGTTTGAATTTGATACTCTATACGAATGAATGCGCGTAAAAACGCATTTCTATTTTTCAATAATGGTCAGAAATTTCTGATAAGCGGCTTCCCATACTTTGGCGTCTTCGGGTTGGAAAACGTCAGGGGTCACGGATTTACGAATGACGGCACGCATGTCGGCCAAATCGGCCACGATGCCCAAGGCCTTGGCCTGCATCATCACGTTACCGATTGCGGTGGCTTCAGAGGGACCAGCAACTACTGGCATGCCAATGGCGTTGGCCGTAAATTGGTTGAGGAGCTTGTTTTGAGCGCCGCCGCCAATGATGTGTAGCTTTTCGATCTTGAACGGAGCAACTTGCTGCAGTTTGCCAAGTACATTCTTGTATTTGAGGGCAAGGCTGTCGAAAATGCAGCGGATAACTTCCGAATGCGTGGTTGGAACATGCTGACCCGTTGAGGCACAGTATTCCTTAATGGCATTGCTCATGCTGTGCGGATTGGCAAAGGAAACGTGATCGGGATCGACCAAACTCTTGAAACCCTCTGCATTGGAAGCCAGACCGACAATGGTCGGGTAGCTGTACGTAGTTCCCTCTTTTTCCCATTCCTTGCGGCATTGTTCGAGCAGCCACATGCCAGTAATGTTTTTTAGGAAACGGGTGGTACCGTCCACACCGCCTTCGTTGGTGAAGTTCATATCGAAAGAGGCTTCCGAAATGATGGGGTCAACCACTTCGATGCCCATGAGCGACCAAGTACCGGAGCTGAGGTAAGCGAAGCGTTCGTTTTCTGCCGGAATGGCAGCAATGGCTGAACCCGTGTCGTGGCCGGCTACGGCACAGACTGGGACGTTGCCTAGACCAGAGAATTCGGCCAGTTCGTCGGTAAGCGTGCCAATGACCACACCCGGATAAATAATGTCGGGTAGAATGCTGGGTTTCACACCAGCAGTAGCCAAAAGCATTTCATCAAATTTCTTGGTGCGCGGGTTCAGTATCTGAGAGGTCGAAGCGATGGTGTATTCACAAACCATTTTACCGGTGAGCATATAAGACAAGGCGTCCGGCATGAACAAAATCTTGTCGGCGGCTTCAATGGCCGAACCCCCTTCGCGGGTGGCTGCAAATAATTGGTACAGGCTGTTGAAGTTCATGATCTGGATGCCCGTGAGTTGATAAACTTCCTTGCGGGAAACCAATTTGAAGAATTCTTCGGGCATGCCATTGGTATAGGGGTCGCGGTAGGCACGTGGGCATCCGAGGAAGCTTCCGTCCTTGCCAACATAGACGAAATCGACACCCCAGGTGTCAATACCGATGGCATCGATTTTCACTTTCTGGGCGGCGGCGGCCTTTAATCCTTCTTTGAGGGATTCGTACAAGCCGTAGATGTTCCAGTAATATTTTCCGTTGATGGGCTGGATGGCGTTGGGGAAACGGGTAAGCTCCTCCATTTCGAGGGTACCGTCGGCCAGAGTGGCCAAAATGGAGCGTCCGCTGGTTGCACCCAGGTCGAAAGCGAGAAAGGTAGTGGTTTGCATGGCGTTAAATTTGAAACGCTACAAAAATAACTTTCTTTTCCGAATACACAAGGTTGAAAAACGGGAAAAAGACTTAAAAAAATGACACAAATGGTAAAAAAAACCACGGAATTCTAACAAATTGGAAGTAGGTCAACGTAGTTTGTGGGTCGTAAAGTGCGGTCCGGCTTTGCGAGCGAAAAAAAGTGTTGAAATGAGAACCAGTGTCATGCCGACTTCGTACGTGATGGGAAAACCGAACCAATCGGATAGGCTTCCGCCGAAAACGAGGCCCAGACCGATGCCAAGATCCCAACTGGTCAAATAGGTGGAGCTGGCTGTGGCTCGACGGTTGGTGGGCGCCAAGTCTACGAATAGGGTATTGTAGGCTGGAAAGATCATGCCGTAGCCCACGCCGAGCATAATGGCAACGCCAAAAAACAGGATGGAGACGAAGTTGGTGAATTCAGCTGGAAGGAAACCGATGAGACCAAAAATGCCGAATGCGAGCAAAATAATGGTTTGCCCAATGGTGACGACACGGACCAGATTGCCTTTGTCGATGCTTTTTCCGGATAGTGTTCGGGAGGAAATCAAACCGACAGCCATCAGGGAGAAAAACAATCCGGTGGTGCCCTGAATATGAATTTCTCGCGCATAAAGAGCCAAGTAAGAAGTAGTGATGCCATAGGGAATGGCCATGAGAAATAGGCTGAAGCCGGCTGGAAGCCCCTTGATGAGGTAAAAACGATCCAGCGAGAGTGGTTCGGACTCGGCTCTAGGTTTGTTGGGTGCTTTGATGTAGGTTGCAAAGGCAAATCCTACAACGCCACATCCCAAAGCGGTATAGAACAACCAGTTGTAGGAATGACCCGCTTCCAGCATTAGGAGGCCGATCATGGGACCAACGGCCATTGACAGGTTGTTGGCTATGCCGAAATAACCCAACCCCTCACCTCTTCTGGAGGCTGGCATAATATCCACAATCAGCGTGTTTCCGGTGGTGGTGACCATTCCGAAGGTAAGGCCGTGCAAAATGCGTAAGAATACGAAAAGAAGTATGGTCTCGACAAGTGGATAGGCGATAAAGGCCAGTGCAAACATTCCATACCCAAGCAGATAGACCGATTTACGCTGGAAACGGTCGGCCAAAAAACCGGAAAAAGGCCTTACCACCAGCGCCGCTACGACGAAGCAAGAAAGGATGATTCCCACTTGGCTGCTGGAGGCATGAAATGCGTCGATCAAGTAAACGGGGAGCACGGGCAATAGCATGTAAAAGCCCAGAAACAGTAGAAAATTTCCGATGCAGGCAAAAAAGAAACTGGGAGTAAAGAGCTTGTCTTTTGGTTCGACATTCATGCTGCAAAGGTAAAAAAACCCTGTGGAAAATTGCGAATTCTTTCTTACCTTCGTCGGGAAAATATCCATACCTAACTCTGATTTTACAATGATCGACCAGATTACCATAGACCGCATCATGGATGCCGCGCGCATCGAAGAAGTGGTGGGAGAATTTGTCACATTGCGAAAAAGGGGGATTAATTTTACGGGTTTATGCCCGTTTCACGATGAAAAGACGCCTTCGTTCAGCGTCTCACCCTCGCGGGGCATCTGCAAATGTTTCAGCTGCGGAAAGGGTGGCAACGTAGTCCATTTTATCATGGAGCACGAGCAACTCAGTTATTACGATGGGCTGAAATGGTTGGCTCGAAAGTACCACATCGAAGTGGTGGAAAAAGAGTTGAATCCGGAGGAGCAGCAGGTGCGGAACGACCGCGAGAGCATGTTCATCCTGAACGAGTTCGCCAGAGATTATTACGTACGAACCCTGCACGAACACATCGACGGAAAGTCCATCGGGCTGGGTTATTTCAGGGAGCGTGGTTTTCGCGAGGACATTGTCCGCAAGTTTCAGCTGGGTTACGGTTTGGACCAGCGTTCAGAGTTCAGCAAGGAGGCGGTGCGAAAAGGATATTCCAAGGATTTTTTGTTAAAAACGGGGCTCTCCATCGCCAACGACCAAGGGGAATTGCACGACCGTTACAGGGCCAGGGTGATGTTTCCGGTGCATACCTTGTCTGGCAAGGTAGTCGCTTTTGGCGGTCGCATTCTTAAAAAAGATGAAAAAACAGCCAAATACGTTAATTCACCTGAATCGGAAATTTATCACAAGAGCAACGAGCTGTACGGCATCTATTTTGCCAAACAGGCCATTGCCAAAAACGACCGTTGCTTCTTGGTGGAAGGCTATACCGATGTGATTTCGATGCATCAGGCCGGCATCGAGAACGTAGTGTCTTCTTCGGGTACGGCGCTGACGCACGGGCAGATACGGATGATTCATCGGTTTACCAAAAACGTCACGGTGCTGTACGACGGCGACGCGGCAGGTATCAAGGCTTCGCTCAAGGGCATCAATTTATTGCTGGAAGAAGGGCTGAACATCAAGGTGCTGCTCCTTCCCGACGGTGAAGATCCGGACTCGTTCGCCAAAAAACACAGTTCCACCGATTTCATACAATATTTAAAGGACCACGAGACCGATTTCATTCGGTTCAAGACCGAAATCTTATTGAAAGATGCTGGCAACGACCCCATCAAACGGGCCGGGTTGATTCAGGATTTGGTGGAAAGCATTGCGCTCATTGCAGATGATATTACGCGCTCCGTATATATAAAGGAGTGCAGCAGGCAGCTGGATTTTGATGAGAATTTGTTGCATACGGAGGTTAACAAGAAGCGATACAACCAGTTGCAGCGGGAGCAGCAGAAGCGGACCGCCGTTTCGAACGGACTGCCTACGGCGGACAGGCGGAATCCTGGAAATGCTTATACGAATCAAGGTAGCAGACCCAATCAGACGGTCGTAGTTCCGATCGAACCAAACGGTTTTGTGGATGAACGCTACGGCCCACCTCCATCCGAAGAATTCCCAACCGGCTATGAACAAGACTTCATGGGCGGTCCCGCGCAACAGCCAAGAGTAAGCGTTCAGCCGTTGATGCCTCTGGTAGCGGAAAATCCGTACGACGAATTCGAGCGGAACATACTGAAGCAAGTATTGAGGCACGGAGCCATGAAGCTTTGCGACGATGAGAACGAGGATGGCAGCATTCGTGAGGTTTCAGTGACCGAATTCATTTTGGCGACACTGGCTGCCGATGAAATTGAGATGCACAACCCTCTGTTTAAAAGGATGTTGGCCGAAGCGGCTGAAGAATATCAAAAGCCTGGCTACAATCCGGAACGCCATTTCCGAAACCATAGGGAGCCGGAAATCAGCATGTTGGCTGCCGATCTGAGTAGCGAACATTATGAACTGAGCAAATACCACGCCCGCTTCCAGAAACTGGAAAAAGATTCTGAGAAGTTGGACGAAATCATACCAAGAGTGCTTGAGGACCTCAAGAATGCCATCATTCAGAACGAAGGAAAGGCGTTGGAAGCCGCTTTGAAGAAGGCTCAACGCGAGAAAGACGTGCCTGAAATGGACCGGCTAAGCCTCGAAATTTACCGTTTGCAGCAAACCAAGCGGGATCTTGGCAAGCGGCTTGGAGAACGTATTGTAGTTCGATAAACTTTAAAATACAAACCTGAAATGTACCCCTTAGAAGCCAATAACATTTTCAAATCGTATGCCGGGCACCAGGCGCTGACGGATGTGAGCATCCAGGTACCCGGGCAGCAAGTTTACGGTCTGCTCGGTCCGAACGGAGCCGGCAAGACCACGTTGATTCGGATCATCAACAACATCACGGCGCCCGACAGTGGCCAAGTGTTGTGGGAAGGCCGTCCCATGCAACCCAGCGACATCGCGTACATCGGCTATTTGCCCGAGGAACGGGGTTTGTACAAGAAAATGAAGGTGGGCGAACAGGCACTTTACCTGGCCAGACTCAAAGGTCTGAGCAAGCAGGATGCCCAAATGCGCCTCAAATACTGGTTCGACAAGTTCGACATCACTTCTTGGAGCAACCGGAAGCTGGAAGAGCTTTCCAAAGGGATGGCGCAGAAGATCCAGTTCATCATAACGGTGCTGCACGAGCCGAAATTGTTGATTTTTGACGAACCGTTCAGCGGCTTTGATCCTTTGAACGTACAACTACTTAAGGAGGAGATACTTTATCTGAAAAACCAAGGTGCCACGGTGATTTTTTCCACGCACAACATGTCGTCGGTGGAGGAAATCTGCGACGAGATCAGCCTGATCAACAAGTCGGAAGTGGTGTTGCAGGGCAAGGTGAACGAACTCCGTCGACAATACAACAAGGGCATTTATGTGCTGAAGGCGGATGCGCCAATGAGCGGCATTCCTGCGGGAAAACTATACGAAACGCTTTCGACCGAGGAAAAAAAGGGCAAGCTGACAATGCAGATTCAGAAAAAACCCAACGTGACCACCCGCGAACTGTTGGTAGAACTTTCCGCCCTTTATGAAATCCACGGATTCGAAGAAGAAATTTCCAGTATGAACGACATTTTCATTCAAACAGTACAGCCATGAGCAAAATAGGATTGATCATTGAACGGGAATACATGACCCGCGTGAAGAAGAAATCGTTCATTCTACTGACCTTTCTCACACCATTCTTGCTGGTGGCGCTCATTGCTGTGCCGCTGGCACTGTCGTCGGTGAAGAGTTCGGACGTGAAAACCATTGCCGTTTCGGATGCGGACGGGCTTTATCTGAAACGTTTGGAAAACAACGCTCAATACACCTTCGTTCCTGCCAAGGACGGTTTGGCGACCGTTCGTAAGCAAATCACCGAAGAAGGTTCTGTTTATGCGTACTTGGTGATCAATGGCGATCTGAGCAAAGATTCCTCCTCAGTCAACATTTACACGGTGAAGCAGGCCGAAATGGAGATGAAGGATTTCATTACGGGGCAACTCAAGGAACTGGCCAGAAAGGATAAAATCGCTTCCTACAACATTGAGGGTTTGGACAAGATCATCGAGGATTCCAAGCCCAAACTCAGCATCAACACCATCAAGTGGGACAAGGACGGAACCGAAAAGGAAAGTTCGTCCGAATTGGCCATGATTATAGGCCTGATAGCCACTTTTGTCATCTACATCTTCATTTTCGCCTACGGTGCCATGGTGATGAACGGGGTCATCGAAGAAAAAATCAACCGTATTGTGGAAGTCATCGTTTCGTCTGTGAAACCGTTTGACTTGATGATGGGTAAAATTATTGGTATCGCCATGGTGGGGCTCACTCAGGTTCTACTTTGGGTCATTCTGATTGGCGGAACCATCGGTGTGGCGACGTATGCGTTGAAGGACAACGTGAGCGACGAACAATTGAAGAAGTTCAGCACCGAAATGGTTCAAAGCCAGACTATGACGAATCCGGGCATGCAAGCACCTCAAGTAAAGCAACTTACGGACCAGGCTAGTAACGTTCCCGACGCTCAGAAAATCCTGCAAATGGTTTCGAACATGAATCTTGGGGAAATCGTCTTTTGGTTTATCCTGTATTTTTTGGGTGGATATTTGCTGTATGCCTCGCTTTTTGCAGCCTTCGGCAGTGCCATCGACAACCAGGAGGATTCACAGCAATTCGTTCTGCCACTGACCATTCCTGTATTGTTCGCACTGTATGCAGGCATGTACAGTGCCCAAAATCCGGATGGGCCGCTGGCTTTCTGGTGCTCGATGTTCCCGCTCACCTCCCCCATCGTCATGATGGTGCGCATTCCCTTCGGCGTTCCGTTGTGGGAACTGTTGGTTTCCTTCGGTTTGCTGGTGGTGACCTTCCTTTTAGTGGTGAAAATGGCGGCCAAGATCTACCGGACAGGCATTCTGATGTACGGCAAGAAAGTCACTTACAAGGAATTGATCAAGTGGCTTCGGTACAAGAATTGAAAAAAACAGCGTATCTTTGCACGTATGAAAGAAAAGAATGTATTGGTCCAAAAGATTGTTGAAGGTATTCAGGAACGTAAAGGAAAAAAAATCACGGTGGTAAATCTGTCAAAATTGGATGCTCCAGCGCGTTATTTTGTGCTTTGTGAGGGAACTTCCAACACGCAGATACTTGCCATCACCGAATCGGTGAAGGTTTATGTTCGCGAAAACACCGGCGAAAGCCCCTTTGCCATGGATGGTATGAACAATGCGCTGTGGATTGCCATGGATTACGGAGATGTGATGGTTCATATTTTTGAACGCGAAACCCGTCAGTTCTACAACCTGGAGCATTTGTGGGCAGATGCCAAATTGACAGCTATTCCAGATATGGATTGATTTTTGCATTAAAAAACGCAATCGGAGAGTTTCCGGTAGTTAATGAATTCTAAGGATGGAAAAGAATCCCCTCAAAAAAGACAATAAATCATTCAAATTCAATCCGTATTGGATTTACGGCATCATCTTGCTCGGTATTCTTGGAATATCCGTGATAGGCCCTGGTAAGCAGCCCCCCAAGGAAATCCGTATGGACCAGCTCGAAGCCTATGTACAAAATGGCTGGGTTGAAAAAATCAATGTAATCAAGGATAAAGACATCGCAGAAGCCTATATTCTTGACAACGCGTCAAAAACGGTATTCGGAGACAAGTCCGAAATCAAGGGCGGTAAGGTGACAATCACCATACCATCTGCCGACAAATTCGATGATTTTGCCAGCAAAATCAGTGAAAAGTACCATTTCGAAAACGTCAACTACATTAAAAGCGATAGAAACAGTCTCATCTACTCCATCCTTTTCAATGTTTTGCCTTTTGTGGTCTTGATCGGCCTCTGGTTCTTCCTGATGAAAAGGATGTCCGGTGGCGGTGGTGGCGGCGGAGGCGGCGGCGTTTTCAACGTTGGCAAGTCCAAAGCGCAGATTTTTGACAAAGGCGCAGCCAATCGCATCACGTTCAAGGATGTGGCTGGTCTTTCCGAAGCGAAAACAGAAGTGGAGGAAATCGTATCCTTCCTTCGCAGTCCATCCAAATACACCGAACTCGGAGGCAAGATTCCCAAGGGCGCTTTGCTCGTAGGCCCTCCCGGAACCGGTAAAACATTATTGGCCAAGGCCGTAGCCGGCGAAGCCGATGTGCCTTTCTTCTCCCTTTCCGGTTCGGACTTCGTGGAAATGTTTGTCGGCGTGGGTGCTTCCCGCGTTCGTGACCTCTTCCGTCAAGCCAAGGAAAAAGCACCCTGCATCGTGTTTATCGATGAAATTGACGCCGTGGGCCGTGCCCGTGGTAAGAACCCCAACATGGGTGCCAACGACGAACGTGAGAATACGCTCAATCAGTTGCTGACTGAAATGGACGGTTTTGGATCCAACAGTGGGGTCATCATCCTTGCTGCAACCAACCGTGCTGACATTCTGGACAAAGCGTTGCTTCGTGCCGGACGTTTTGACCGACAAATCAATGTGGACCTGCCAGATATTACGGAACGCCATGCCATTTTCAACGTGCATTTGCGTCCCATCAAATACGACGAAACCGTCGATCCCGAATTCATGGCAAGACAAACGCCTGGTTTCTCAGGTGCCGACATAGCCAATGTCTGCAACGAAGCGGCACTGATCGCTGCTCGTAAAGGCAAGAATGTTGTTCAGAAACAGGATTTTTTGGATGCTGTGGACCGCATCATCGGTGGATTGGAAAAGAAAAACAAGATCACCACCGTTGCCGAACGTCGCTCCATTGCCGTTCACGAAGCCGGCCATGCCACGCTTAGCTGGTTGTTGGAACATGCCCATCCGCTCATCAAAGTGACCATCGTACCCCGCGGCAAAGCCTTGGGTGCAGCCTGGTACCTGCCTGAGGAACGTCAATTGACCACCAAAGAGCAAATGATGGACGAAATGTGCGCCACCTTGGGCGGACGTGCAGCCGAAGAAGTATTCTTGGGCAACGTTTCCACCGGTGCGCTCAACGACTTGGAACGCGTAACCAAACAAGCCTACGCCATCATCGTTTATTATGGCATGAGCGCTAGCTTGAACAACATCAGTTACTTCGATTCATCAGGTGCCAGCGAATATGCCTTCTCCAAGCCCTACAGTGAAAAGACGGCTGAAGTCATCGATCAGGAAGTGAAGCTGATGGTGAACGAACAATACGAACGTGCCAAACGCATTCTCACCGAAAACGGCAAAGGACACAACGCCCTGGCTGACATGCTGGTGGAACGCGAAGTCATCTTTGCAGACGATTTGGAGCATGTATTCGGCAAACGTCCGTGGACTTCCCGTACCGATGAAATCATTGAGGCGCAGAAGAAAGTGGATGCTGCGGAAGCCTTGGCGAATCCGGTTTTTCCGGAACTCGTTGCGGTAGACGAAGAGAAGCCTGCAGTAGCCGAACTTTCGGAATCTGCTGTAGTCGCTGATGCGCCTTCCGAAAAGCAAGCAGACGAAAAAACATCAACCAAAACTAAAGCCTGACCCGCCCACAACGTCCGAACATGAAGAACATTGTAACAAGAGGCATTTCCGGTAGCATTTATGTGGTCATCATTTCCGCAGCTATTCTGATTAGTCCGTACACTTACCTCCTGTTGTTTGCCGCTGTGACAGGCGCCTGCCTTTGGGAGTTCTACGGTTTGATCGAAAAAAAGGAAGAAGCGGTTATTGACAAACCCATGGCCACTTTTGGAGGTGTATACCTTTTTGTTTCGGGTTTTTTGTGGTTTTCGGAGGACCTTCCGCTCAAGTACATCGTTCTTTGGTTCATCATCATGCTGTATCTGTTCATTCGTGAGCTCTATACCAAGGACGAAAGGGCTGTTAGGACCATCGCTTATACGTTTTTTGCACAGATTTACATAGCCTTGCCCTTCATGTTTCTGTCCAGGCTCGGTTTTCCGCGAGACACAACAGGATTGATCACCTACGACCCAACGCTCATCATGGCCTTTTTCTTTCTGATTTGGGCTTCTGACACGGGTGCTTATCTTGTTGGATCTGTTTTTGGTAAGCATCGGTTGTTCGAACGGATATCCCCGAAAAAGTCGTGGGAAGGTTTTTTTGGCGGACTGATCATGGCTTTGGGCTTTGCCATCGGCATCTTTTACTTATTCCCGACAGAACTCAACATGTTGCAGTGGATTGGCTTTGCGCTGACCACCGTAATTTTTGGAACGTTCGGTGATTTGGTAGAATCCATGATCAAACGGTCTCTGGCCATCAAGGATTCAGGCAACATCATTCCTGGACATGGCGGCATGTTGGATCGCTTCGACAGTAGCCTTCTGGCAGCTCCTGCCATCGTTATCTACTATTTATTCATGTTTTGACCGATAACGATTATGGGAAAAACAGATGATGCCTTGCTGCTTGAGATGCTTCGCGACGAAAGTCAGCGGCATAAGGCATTCAATCTGTTGGTGAAGGATTATTCCGAAAGTCTGTATTGGCAAATCCGCAAGATGGTTCTTTCGCACGACGACGCCAATGACGTGCTTCAAAATACGTTTCTGAAATGTTGGTCCAATCTGGATCAATTCCGTGGCGACTCCAGGATTTCCACGTGGTTGTACCGTATTGCCATCAATGAAACCTATACGTTCCTGAACAAGGAGCGGCAGAAAAACCAATCCGGCATCACGGATTTGGAAGACTCCATGGTTCAGAATTTGCAGGGGGATGCCTATTTTGACGGTGATGAAGCCGCCCTGAAATTGCAGAAGGCTGTCTTGTCGCTCCCTGACAAGCAGAGGTTGGTATTCAACATGAAGTATTACAACGAAATGAAATATGAAGAAATTTCCGACATTCTGGGAACATCGGTAGGTGCATTGAAAGCCTCCTATCACTATGCGGTACAGAAGGTCGAAGCATATATGGCACTTGAAATCTAAAAATATATTAAACCATACAGAACTAGTTACGTCTAAGGTACATAAAGGAGGTTCGGATAACCCGGACGAGTTGAATATGAAAAAGTTTACATTGAATGAAACAGGCGATCGAAGCGTTTTCCGGGTACCGGAAGATTATTTCGCTGGCTTGGAAATGCAGCTGAACGAACGCATCGAAGCGCTTGAAGCTGAGAAACAATTGGAAATGGCAAACGCTTCTCGAAAAAGAGGCGGTATTATCCTGACCATGCAAAGCGTGCGCCCGATGCTTTATATGGCTGCCATGTTTGTTTTGTTGTTGTTCAGCATTGCACTTGTATTCAAGTACACGGCCGGATCTGGCAGCCTAAGGGCTCAGGAAAAAAGTATTGAACAGACTGTACCTACAGCTGAAGATTACCTGATCAGTTCGGTTGGCACGTACGGTATCTCTCAGTATTATGTTGAATCTCAAGTAACTGAATAAAATCATGAAGAGATTGACATTTTTAGTATTTGCTCTTGTGCTTACAACGGGTTTGTTCGCACAAGATCAGGCCAAGAAACAAGACGAAGTCCGCAAGCAGCGCTGGGAAGATATGAAAGCGAAACGTGCTGCCTTTTATACCGAGAAAATTTCTTTAACTTCGGATGAAGCTCAAAAATTCTGGCCTGTTTTCAATGAATTACAGGAAAAAAAATGGAAACTGGACCAGCAAATGTCTGCGCAGTTCCACAATGGCAAAAAGGACGATCAAGGTCACCCCATCATCAATTTTGCCTTGGTAAACGATGAACTGATTCGTATCAAGGTTCAGAAAGCCAATCTGGACAAGATTTATCACGAACGGTTCAAAAAAATACTGAGTCCTGAAAAGCTTTTCCGATATTATGGTGCGGAACGGGATTGGGCGAATAAGTTGCTGAAGGACATCGAGAAAAGAGGAGATAAGAAATAATGCATTATTTCCATCACGGTATTTAGGCCATCCTTCGGGGTGGCTTTTTTTTGGGACGATTTTAAGCCTTTTTGATTGAATAATGGCATTATAAAAGGTTCTTCTTCGTTACATTTGCATTCTTACCAATCTGAAACACGGAATGAAAAAACGATTGTCGTGGAGTTTGCTGTTGATGCTCCTATTTGCTGCGCCTATAAATGCTGAGTTGGTACGATGCTTGGTTGTACAGCTCTCAACAAATGCAAAATTGTATTACCCAGCGGCACTGAATCCGGTGGCAACTTTTGAGGGAACGGTGATGCATCTGAATACGGATGTAATGGAGATTTCCACAGTTGCCAAATTGACAATGGAAATGGTGGAATTGGTTGGCATTCAGCAAGAAAAGAGCATGAACAGGGGTCCGGTCAACATGGGACAGACGTTGTTTCTAAACACTTCCGAATTGGACGTCCAGTTATTCAATTTATCGGGCAATCGCATGAAAACCACCATTATCCGTCATGGAGAAACGTACTCCATCGACCTGAATGGGTTACCCAGCGGTACCTACTTAGTAAGGGCTGGCAAACAATCCTGGAAATTCATCAAGCATTAATACATTCCGACTTGTGAAGAAATTACTACACATCGCCTTGTTTGGCATCGTTTTCATATGTCTTTCATACGGACAATCCATCTATATTTCACAGGGCAAGGAAACGAAACTGGATACGCTCAGTTTGGGAAAAATTGAACGTATTACGTTCGGAAATTCTTTTATTAACGTAAAATACAAGGATTCTACCCTCCGATTGTTTTTCAATTCCATCTTTGATTATGCGGCGTTCAAAGATCCAAGCATCATCACATCCTTGCCAAGTTACATCTATGTTCCATACTCTATGAGAAATCCGGGCTTTCTCACCAAGACAGGCACCTATTACTGGGGCAGGAAGTCTGAGTCAGAGCATTTCGCTGTGCTTTGGGAGCCCGGTTTCGGCAGCAATCCTTCTGCAACAGGATTGGGAAGCTATACTACCAACATTACCCAATTGCTCCAACGGGCAGAGGCTTGTTACAAGTATTACTCCGATTCGTTGAAATTCATTGATGCAGCCACCTCCAGGACAAACAAATACAAAATTTTGATTTTCCTGAAATACACTACCGATTGGGTGGCAAATGGAAGCGGTTACGACGACCTAATTGGTGGCCTCAACGTCAATCCGGCTGCTGCCAACAATGGTCCAGTCATTTCGCACGAAATCGGCCATGTTTTTCAGTATTTGGTGCACTGCGATTTAGGAATAACCAATGGAACGCGTGGTTTCATGTATGTTCTAGGATCAGGGACGGGCAATGGCTACTGGGAACAAACCGCACAATGGCAGGCTTACCAGCTTTATCCTGGCGAAGTGTTCGGAAGTTCGAATTTTGGCGTTTATACGGGAGGTGCTTTCAAGTCTCCTTTTCACGAAGACAACCGCTACGCCAACTACTTCATCGATTATTACTGGGCGTTCAAACGAGGTACGAACATGGTTGGTCGTATATGGCGCGAATCTATAAAACCGGAGGATCCTGCTCAAACATATATGCGGTTGAATAGCTTGACACTGGCTCAATACAACGATGAAATTTGGGACATGGCTGCCCGTTGGGCCACTTGGGACATCCCTGCCCTTCGCACCAATGGTCTGAGTAAGATTGGTGCTATTGCAACTACCTTGAGGGCTGACACAGCGGGGTATTTGAAAGTGGACAGCGCCAAATGCATACAAGATCAGGGAATCAACATCATTCCGCTGAAAGTTCCGACGGTTGCCACAACAGTCAAAGTGTACTTTCAAGGCATTGCAGGTGCAAATGGCTACCGCAAGGTTGATGCTGCCGGTCGTGGCGGTTGGCGTTATGGCTTTGTGGCCTTGCTGAATGATTACACGCGTGTTTACGGCACAATTGGCCGGGATGCAAATGGAACGGTAACAATGGATGTTCCGGCGAACGCATCCAAGTTATGGCTGGTAGTGACTGGTGCTCCCATCACTTACAAACAGCACAGCTGGGACGAAAACGCAGCCAATGACGAGCAGTGGCCTTATCATGTGAAGTTTACAGGCACATCCTATTAAATGCTTGAATAGGAAGCAAATTACTGCGTTACTGCTTACTCGACAATCCTCACGTACCTTTAGTACGCTCCGGTATGTCTCCTAATCAGTGCCTTGTACTTTACTCCCTATTCAAGCATTTTGGTTTCAAGCAATTTGGCTTCGTTCCAGATAACATCCATCTCCTCCAATGTCATTTTTCTGAGTGAGCGACCTTGCTGTAAAGTCTTTTCTTCCAAGTAGTTGAATCTGCTTCGAAATTTGTGGTTGGTACGTTCCAAGGCGTTGTCCGGATTGATTTGGTAGAGACGAGCGGCGTTTATAAGGCTGAAAAAGAGGTCGCCGAATTCGGACTCCATCTTGTCGGTGTCCATGACGTCGATTTCGGCCTTCAGTTCGTTGAATTCTTCCTGAACCTTATCCCAGACTTGTTCGCGGTGGTCCCAGTCGAAACCGACACCACGGGCTTTGTCTTGCATGCGGAAGGCTTTGATCATGGATGGCAAGGCTTCGGGAACGCCGGAAAGCACCGATTTGTTACCATCCTTTTCCTTCAGCTTCAGTTTTTCCCAGTTTTGTTCCACTTCTCTGGCACCAGAGACTTCGACCTCTCCGAAAATATGAGGATGTCGGTAAATGAGCTTCTGTATGAGCTTGTCACAGACGTCCTGAATGTCGAACTGCCCATTTTCCGCACCGATCTTGGCGTAAAAAACGATGTGCAGCAGGATGTCACCCAGTTCTTTGTTGATTTCGGCTGAATCCTTGTCCAGCAGCGCTTCGCTCAGTTCGTAGGTTTCTTCGATAGTGAGTGGGCGGAGGCTTTCGTTGGTCTGTTCCTTGTCCCAGGGACATTTGGCTCGGAGCTCGTCCATCACGTCAAGTAAACGGCCAAAGGCCTGCATTTGGGATTCTCTGCTGTGCATCGTATCGTTTAGTGTTTTTTAGTTAGAATGAATTGGCCGGTGTAGCGCAAACCCATCAGGAGGGCAAGGTTGTTGCCGTATTTGGTTCCGCGGTCGCCGGAAATGCCGAGGCTGCCTTCGGTATTTTTTAGGAATGGAAGGGCGTGGAAGACTTCCAGCTGACCTGAGAATTGTTTTTTGGGTGGGTACGGATCAACATGGAATTGCCCCCAGTTTAAGGAATAGGCACCAGTAAAACGATAGTTGAACCGACAAAGTGTTCCCAACCCTGAAACATAAAAGAGTCTTACTGTATTGTTCTGGAAATTCACTCCCCCATTGGTATTGTATTTCGGTGAAGTCAGCCAGGGATTTCCGATGGTCATACCGTAAAAACTCCAACCGTTGGTATAAGAACTATTGTTGTAATACTCGTCAATTCCACCGTAAGTGACTCCGTCCAAATCGTGGTATGGTCCACTTTGATCGGTTGTTGAGAGCAATTCAACAACAAATGAATGAAGCGGTTTGAATTTGGGCAGGCGTACGGAAACACCCCAAAGTCCGTCTTTAACGTTGTACGCTTTGTTCATTCGAAGTACAGGCTTGTCCTCACTGATGTTTTGCCAATAGAGCTCAACGGAGCAGGCAGTCAACTTCAGGCTTAAACCTAGATTTTGGGATATGATGTGGTTTCCCAATGTATTTTTAAAATCGGAAAGGGTACTACTTGAACTGCCCTTTCGTGCTAGAAATATTCGAATGAAATTGTCCATCGAAACTACAATTTCACCCTCGGTCGGTGATTTTCCGCCCCATTGAGCCACATGATGGAGTCCGTAGTTGAGCGTCAGAGGAAAAGAGCCTCCCACTTTGCCGTGCAACCATTTGTGATGCAACAAAGTATTCGTGGTGACGGTCTTGTCCGAAAACCAGCCGTTGGCCATACCGCCAGAGAATTCCAAATAACCCTTTGTGAAGGGAACGTCGACCCAACCGTTGGTTTCGAAGGTCAGACCTGGTATGGGGCGGCTGTTTTGAGAACCGATGAGACCACCGCTCGATAGCAAAGGGTCTTGATTGCCAAATATTTCGCGTTTACCGCCAAGTATAGCGAGAAAAGGTCCAACCTTGCCTTCGACAAAAAGTTCTCCTGGAAAAAGTCTGTTTTCTGTTGGAGAAAGATTCGCGTTGATTTCGGCTCCAAAACCGTAATCGAAAGTCTTGTAGGCGGTTTTATGGATGGTACCCCAAGTACTGAGGCTGTTGGGGGTGAAGCTGTGTCGGTCGTATTGGTTGACAGTGCTTAGAAAAGGAGCATAAGTTCCAAAACCAGGATTGAAACGGGCATTCAGGCTGTACTCGAGGGTATCGACTTGTTGCTGTGCCCAAATCATTGTGCCATAAGCAATTGCGAATATAAGTATCAGGAGTTTCTTCATGCTGCCTTCGTACTTAAGGTTTGAAGCTCCATACATCCGGAAGGCGCTGGTAGTAGTTTTCGCCCATGACTACATAGCCCCTGCCCCCAATGGTGAAAACCACCGCATTTTGGCGGATGCCTCCAGGGAAATCGCCCCGCTTGGTCCATGCATTTTCCGTTGGATCGTATTCCAAAATATCGGATCGGATTCGTCCGCCGTTTTCGATTCCTCCCCAGTACCTACCCAGCAGAACGTAGCCTTTGCCAGCAATCTCCAAGCCATTGGACATCATTCTACCCTCGGGCATGGATGCAGCCGTTGTCCATTTACCAGTTAAGGTGTTGAAACGGAACATCGTGCGAATGTTAAGTCCTCGAAATCCGCCTGCCACATAAAAATCCATTCCGATGGAAAAGAATGCGGGAGCGTTGTATGACTTCGGAGTATCAGCCAGCTTGGTCCATGTATCGATGACTGGGTCGTATTTATACGTATCGTAGGAATAACCTGTTCCTGAAAAACCCATGCTAGTATACAAACATCCGTCCACCACGGTGTAGGCCAAGTCATTGGAAGCGAGCCCAGGGAAAGAGGCTTTCTGGGTCCATTTGGAAGTGGTAGGATCGAATTCGTAGAAATCCCGGTATACGGATTCAGCAAAAATGGAACTGTTGCTACCCATGCCAACGTAACCTTTACCGTTGATGGTCACGCCAACAGCTTTTACTCTTGGTTGACCGGGAAAGGTGTCCAGTTCGGTCCAAGTATCGGTTAGGCTTTCGTACCGCCAGACTTCATTCAGGGTATCGTGCAGGTATCCAATCCGTCCACAACAGAGATAGGCGTTCGTACCGATGACGAAGGTTGAAGCAGAGGCTCTGGGTGTGCCTGGAAAATCAGCAAGTTGAACCCAATCGTTGATTGGAGTTTCTTCCACATTGTTGCAAGCACTTAAAAGCACCATCAACAGAGCCAGAAACATCCAACAACTTTTCATGGTCAGCTCACTTTTTTAGCGAAGCAATTCCTTCTTCCAGCGAATGGATTTTAGATTCGGCATCGGCTTGCTTCTTGCGTTCGGCCTCAACCACCTCGGGTTTTGCATTGGCGACGAAGCGTTCGTTGCTGAGTTTGCTCGTGACGGATTTTAGGAAGCCTTGGAGGTAAATGATTTCGGTCTGCATTTTGGCGATTTCCTCCTCCACATTGATGAGCGAGCCCATTGGTACGGCATATTCCGTGGTTCCAACCATAAAGGAAACGGCACCCGCAGGTTTCTCGGCCGAAGCGGTCACACTAGTCAGATTGGCCATTTTGAGCAATACGGCGTCGTAGGCAGCATCGTGTTGGCCTAGAATCTGAAGTTCGAGGGTTTCCTTGTTGGGAATGTTCCTTTCCAAACGGATGGTACGTATGGCTGAAACGATGGCTTTGGTCACCTCGAATTCAGTCAGGATGGTCGTGTCTAAAGAAGCTACAGCAGGTTGACGAACGAGCATGATGCTCTCCCCTTCCTTGCGTTCGGCGATGTTTTGCCAGAGTTCTTCTGTGATAAAGGGCATGAACGGATGCAGGAGTTCAAGCAGGGTTTCGAAAAAGCCAAGGGTCTGCTTCAGGGTCTTGGCATCGATGGCATGCTGGTAGGCAGGCTTGATCATTTCCAGGTACCAAGAAGAAAATTCGTCCCAGAAGAGTTTATAAACGGTCATCAGCGCTTCCGACAAGCGGAATTTGCCGAAGAGGTCGTCCATATCGTTGACGGCTTGTTGCCATTGCTTGTCGAACCATTCGACGGCGATGCGGGATGATTCAGGCTGCGGCAAACTTTCGTCCACTTGCCAGCCTTTGACAAGGCGATAGGCGTTCCAGATCTTGTTGTTGAAGTTGCGGCCTTGCTCGCAGAGTGCTACGTCGAACAGGATGTCATTGCCTGCTGGGGCGGCCAGCATCATGCCCATGCGGACACCGTCGGCGCCGAATTCGCTGATAAGATGAAGTGGTTCAGGAGAATTGCCCAGTGATTTGGACATCTTGCGTCCTTGTTTGTCGCGGACGATTCCAGTAAGGTAAACGTTCTTGAAGCAGATGTCGTGTTGGTATTCAAGACCGGAGATGATCATTCGGGCCACCCAGAAGAAAAGGATGTCCGGACCGGTCACCAGGTCGTTGGTCGGGTAATAATAGCGAATATCTTCGTTGTTGGGGCGGTTGATGCCGTCGAAAACGGAGATGGGCCACAACCAGCTGGAGAACCAAGTGTCGAGGCAGTCTTCGTCCTGACGCAGATCGTCCATCGTGAGGGGCTTTTCGTCGCAACAGCAGGAGCATTTGCCGGCAAAGAGCTTGGCATTGGCAAGCATGAGCGCTTGTTCCTTGGTTTCGGCCACGACATAACCTCCCTGAGGCAAGTACCAGGCTGGGATTTGATGGCCCCACCACAATTGACGGGAAATGCACCAGTCTTTGACATTTTCCATCCAGTGGCGGTAGGTATTTTTGAATTTGGGCGGAACCAGCTTGATGTCGTCGTTCATAACTGCATCGAGGGCAGGCTTGGCCAAGTCGGTCATCTTGAGGAACCACTGCATGGAGAGCTTAGGCTCGATGGGAACATGGGTGCGTTCGGAGTAACCGACTTTGTTGGTATAGGGTTCGACCTTTTCCATCAAACCGGCATTTTCAAGGTCCTTTTCGATTTTGGTGCGTACATCGAAGCGATCCATGCCGGCGTACATCTGGCCGTATTCGTTCAGGGTGCCGTCGTTGTTGAAGATGTCAATGGACTCCAGGTTGTACTTCTCGCCCAGCATGTAGTCGTTCACATCGTGCGCGGGAGTTACTTTTAAGCAACCCGTACCGAACTCAATATCAACGTATTCGTCTTGAATAACGGGGATGGAACGGCCTATGAGGGGCACGATGACGCGCTTGCCTTTGAGGTGGGCGTTTTTGGGGTCGTTCGGATGGATGCACATGCCAGTATCGCCCAGAATGGTTTCCGGACGGGTGGTTGCTACAACGGCGTAACCGTCTTCACCTTCAATTTTATATTTTAGATAATACAGTTTGGAATTGACTTCCTTGAAAACAACTTCCTCGTCTGAAAGCGCGGTCTGGGCCTGTGGGTCCCAGTTGACCATGCGTACGCCTCTGTAAATGAGCCCTTTCTTATGTAGATCAACGAAGACTTTAAGAACGCTTTCGGAACGGGCTTCGTCCATGGTGAAACAAGTACGGTCCCAGTCGCAGGAAGCGCCAAGCTTTTTGAGCTGTTCCAGAATCATGCCTCCGTGCTTGTGGGTCCATTCCCAAGCGTGGTTCAGGAATTCTTCACGACCTATGTCGGATTTTTCAATGCCTTCTGCAGAGAGTTTGGCCACGACCTTGGCTTCGGTCGCTATGGAAGCATGGTCGGTACCAGGAACCCAGCAGGCATTCTTGCCTTGCATGCGGGCGCGACGAATGAGGATGTCCTGGATGGTATTGTTGAGCATGTGCCCCATGTGGAGCACGCCGGTCACGTTTGGAGGCGGAATGACGATTGAATACGCTTCCCGCTCATCGGGAACGGAACGAAACATTTTGTGGTCCATCCAATACTGATACCATTTGTCTTCAACCTCGGCCGGGTTGTACTTGCTCGCAATTTCCATAAATTTCAATAAAAAAACGGGTTTCATTAAGCTGTCAAAGATAGTGAAAATCCTCCTAAACCGCCGTAAACGGCTTTCCTATTTGCGTATACCTTAAAAAAATCGTTGCAAAAAAGTACAAAAAAGCAAAATTAATATATCTTTGCTCCAACAAAGCGTTTAGCTTTTTTAACACTAAAACGGATTGATGATCCTTTGCAGATAACAATGGTTATCAAAGCAAACCGTACCCTTCCGAAAGGAAACACTTTAAAAGCTATTTTTCAACTATAAACAAACACGTAAAACCTATGAAAAGAAACATCAAATTCTTACTATTTTCCGTAACAATTCTCTCAGCTATTGGCTTTTACTCTTGCGATGAAAATGCAACCATCGATGTTCCGGGTCCACCAGTAGATTTCACTTTTAATTACTCCGATATCAACGCCGTAGGTGCTCCTGCACAAAGAAGCCTCTATATATGGCAGAAGGTAGCATCTGATACCATTCCGGGTGAGGATGTCGTGAGCTTTCTTGAATCGGATTCCGCCAACAGTCAATATGCGGATGCCATTGTAGCTGCAACCCTGAAAAAATGCAAACTGACCGTTTCTGGCGGCAATTTCAACTTTACTGGTGTGGATTCAGTCAAAATTGTTTACAATCTAGTAAGTATCCCCACCACTGTATTTGACCTTGTTATTGGTGCACCGAGCGCTACCGACAATACGGTCATCAATTTCAATAACATCAAGATTTCCAAGGATGAAGCATTGGATATGATTAGTCAAGATAAGGTTGCCAGCATGTGGGTTAAGGTTAACCCGATGATTAGACCCAATTGTTTTGCAGCTGGTGCAGTCTATAACTTCACAGCAGAATCTTGGATCAGCGTAAAAGCTGCAAGTGCTTTAAGCGGCGGACTCGGGCTTTAAGTTCTGCGTTTGCGAATCAAATAAATCAGTGCCCTAAGCGGATGATGCAACATCATCCGCGGGCCTGAATAGCGCATTACTTTTCGAATTTCTTCGCGTTTGCCCGGTTGGTAACAATGGGTTTTGCACGAGGAACAAACAGGTTTTTCCAAACCGTATATGCAATTCGAAAGCTTTTTATCGGCATATTCGTATAAAACAAAACAATCGGGGCAAAGATCTTTCACGGTCTTCGCCCCGATTTTATTTTGAACTGATGCGTGCTTCTGATGACGGCACCAAAGCCGTATCATGTAAAAAACGGTTTGCTTTTCCCAGTCAATCCAGTTCATGGGTTTAAGATACGCGTTTGTCTACGCCTTCCACAAAGTTGATGAATGCCTGGTTGACAAGTCTGACGCCACCCGGTGTGGGATAATCGCCTGAAAAATACCAGTCTCCGGTGTGGTTGGGGCAAGCTTCATGAAGGTTTTCTGGCGTTTGATAGACAATTTGAATTTCGGCTTTTGTACCATGGGGTGTCAACATTTCGGCTATCTTTTGGGAAACCTGCTCGATGGTGAACGGTGCGTAAATTTCTTTGACGAAGTTGACCGTCTGCTCATCTTTTGGCCTTAATTGTTGCGCTTTGGCTTTGTTGTAGACCTCATTGATAACTTTATCCAGTCGGTGATCCTTAAGCAATTGAATGGCTGCCTTGAAAGCGATGAATTCTCCCATTCGGGACATATCGATGCCGTAGCAGTCGGGATAACGAACTTGGGGTGAGGAAGATACAATGACAATCTTCTTTGGATTGAGGCGGTCCAAAATCTTGATGATGCTTTGTTTCAGGGTTGTTCCTCGTACGATGGAATCGTCAATGATGACCAGGTTGTCCTCAAATGGTGTTAGGGAGCCCCAGGTAACGTCGTAAACGTGTGCGGCCAAGTCGTTGCGACCACCTTGCTGGGCAATGAAGGTACGAAGCTTGATGTCCTTGATGGCGACTTTCTCGGTTCGTGCATGCATGGCGAGGATTTCTTCCAGTTTGGCTTCGTCCAGGTTGTTGATGTTCTCGCGGATATATGCTTTTTTCAGGTCGATCACATACTTATCAAGTCCCTGGCTCATGCCAAAAAAGGCGACTTCAGCCGTATTGGGTATGTAGGAAAATACGGAGTGCTTCAAGTCGTAGTTAATGGCCTCAAGGATGGGCTTAGTAAGGAGTTCACCAAGTCGTTTGCGTTCTTGATAGATGTCTTTGTCACTGCCACGGGAGAAATAGATGCGCTCGAAGGAGCAGGACTTCTTTTCGAAGGGTTCACGAATTTGTTCGGTGCTGACGCGACCGCTTTTCTTGATAATCAGGGCTTTGCCAGGATCCAATTCTTTGACGCTTTCTCCCTCTACACCCATAACTGTTTGTATGACAGGGCGTTCCGAAGCAACTACGACGATTTCGTCGTCAGCGTACCAATAGGCGGGACGTATGCCCCAGGGATCGCGAAAAACAAAGGAGTCTCCATGACCGATCATGCCACAAATGGTATAACCTCCATCCCAATCTGCGGATGATTTACGAAGCATGGCGGGGATATCGAGTTGTTCCTCAATGACTTTCGCAACGTTCTGGACACCCTTGGCTTCCAAATCATCGTATTCCATCTGAACTTCACGGTCCAAGTAATGGCCCATGGTTTCGAGCATTAGGAAGGTATCGCCCAGATCGCGGGGATGTTGTCCTTTTTCAAGCAGCCTTTCGGTGATTTCAGTGACGTTGGTCAGATTGAAGTTGCCACAGAGACAGAGGTTGCGCGATTTCCAGTTGTTTCGGCGAAGGAATGGGTGAACGTATTGCAAACCTTCCTTGCCGGTGGTGCTGTACCGAAGGTGACCCATATAGATTTCGCCTGCAAAAGGCAGGTTTTCCTTGGCCCATCCCGGATCGTGAATTTGTTCGTCCGTATATTTCGAGTAGATGTCGTTTACTACAGAAAAGCAGGCGTTAATGGCATTGGAGCCCATTGCTCGTTCCCGATTTATGTATTCCTGGCCAGGCTTCATATCGAGCTTGACGCAAGCCATACCTGCACCTTCCTGTCCACGATTGTGCTGCTTTTCCATCAGCAAGTACAGTTTTTGCATCCCGTACTGCCAAGAACCATACTTCATTTGATAATACTCCAGTGGTTTCAACAGGCGAATCATCGCCACCCCACACTCATGCTTTATCGAATCACTCATATAATTATTCTACAGTCACTGATTTCGCTAAGTTTCTAGGCTGATCGACATTACAACCTTTGACGATGGCAATGTAATAAGCCATCAACTGTAAGGGCAATGCTGCGAGTAGGGGCACGAAACATTCTTCCGTTTCCGGAATCTCAATGAAGAAGTCGGCCATTTCCTTGATGGTGGTATCGCCTTCGGTAATGATGGCAACAACCCTTGCCTGTCTAGCCTTGATCTCCTGAATATTGCTAACGACTTTGTCGTAGTTACCCTTGCTCGGAGCGATGACCACGACAGGCATTTCACTGTCAATAAGGGCGATGGGGCCGTGTTTCATTTCAGCGGCAGGATAACCTTCCGCGTGGATGTAGGATATTTCTTTCAGCTTGAGGGCACCTTCGAGGGCGACGGGATAGTTATAGCCGCGACCCAAATACAAGAAGTTCTTGGCATAGGTGAAAATGCCTGAGAATTTTTCGATGTATGGAACCACTTTCAAACTTTGTTCCATTTGATCGGGTATGGCGGCCAAAGCAGCGACATGTGCTTCGAAGCATTCCTTGGTCATACTTCCTTTTTCCTTGGCAATGGTCAAAGCAACCAGGCTCAATACGGTTACTTGTGCGGTAAAGGCTTTGGTGGAAGCCACTCCGATTTCGGGACCTGCATGGGTGTACGATCCGGAGTCGGTGTTGCGAGGTATGGATGAACCAACCACATTGCAAATGCCGTAAACAAAAGCGCCCTGACTTCGTGCCAGTTCAACAGCGGCAAGTGTATCGGCTGTTTCTCCAGACTGTGAAATGGCGATGACAATGTCGTCCTTGTTCAGGATGGGATTGCGGTAACGAAACTCGGAGGCGTATTCCACTTCGACCGGGATGCGGGCGAACTCTTCGATGAGGTATTCACCGATGAGCCCTGCATGCCAGGAGGTACCACAAGCTACGATGATGATGCGTTTGGCATTCAAAAACTTTTCTTTGTGGTCAATGATGCCGGACAGAACAACCGAATTGTTGTCCACATTGATTCGACCGCGCATGCATTCACGGATGGTATTGGGTTGTTCAAAGATTTCCTTAAGCATGAAATGTTCGTAACCGCCTTTTTCGAGTTGGGTCAGACTCATTTCGAGCTCCTTGATTTCGTGGGGTTTCTCCACGTTGTTCAAGTTGGTGATTCTCGGCTCTTTGCCACGTTCCAAGCGAACCACTTCGTCGTCGTCGATGTAGATGACCCGATTGGTGTATTCGATGATGGGAGAAGCATCTGAACCAAGGAAAAACTCGTCTTCACCGATACCGACTACCAGTGGGCTGGCTTTGCGAGCAGCAACGATGCAGTCGGGATTGTTACGTTCAATAACGGCGATGGCGTATGCACCGACCACCTGTGTCAATGCTAATTGTACCGCATGGAACAAATCCACCTTGTTGGAAGTCTTTACATATTCAATGAGTTGAACCAAGACTTCGGTATCGGTATTGCTTTTGAAGGTGAAGCCACGTGCTTTAAGATCTTCCTTCAAAACAGCATAGTTTTCGATGATGCCATTGTGAATGAGGGCCAGATTTTCGGATTGGGAATAGTGTGGATGGGCATTCACATCGTTGGGCTCCCCGTGAGTGGCCCAGCGGGTGTGGGCTATGCCGATGGTTCCGGTAACGTCTTTGGACTCCACGAACTTTTCCAAATCGGAAACCTTACCTTTGGTTTTATAGACGGTAAGTTCGTTCTGGTCTGTGATCAAGGCGATTCCGGCACTGTCGTATCCACGGTATTCAAGACGTTGAAGCCCTTTAATCAAGATGGGAAAGGCTTGCTGATTCCCTATATATCCTACGATTCCACACATATTAAAAATGTTTAATTGCTATCTGGAGATTACAAAACGTAAATAAAAACGAAAAAAATGGAAACGAGTACTCAATGGTACTCGCTCCAACTTTTAATTTGAATGTCGTCAACCGTTATCGTGCAAAATGCTTGTATGAAGGCACTTGCAAGCCGAGCATTGGTCAACAACGGAATGTTGTAGTCAATGGCTCCGCGACGGATCTGGTAGCCGTTGGTCAGTTCCCTTTTGGTCAGGTTTTTCGGAATGTTGATGACCAGGTCGAACTGTTTGCTGCGGATCATATCCATCACTTTGAGTTCGCATTCTTGCTCATCGTCCGGCCAAGAGACTGGGATGGAATTGATGCCGTTCGCTTGCAAGAAAGCCTGGGTTCCACCGGTCGAATAGATGGTATAACCTTTTTCCTGAAGCAATTTGCAGGGTTCCAACAGTTGAACTTTGGACTTGGTTGGGCCTGAAGATACCATGATGGTTTTCTCGGGGATGCGGTAGCCTACGGAAAGCATGGCGGTGAGCAATGCGTCGTTGAAATCGTGGCCGATGCAGCCTACTTCACCAGTAGATGCCATATCGACACCAAGTACGGGATCCGCTTTTTGCAAGCGGGTGAAGGAGAACTGGGAAGCCTTGATGCCGACATAATCCAATTCGAATTCGGACTTTTCGGGTTTTTCAACATCGATTCCGAGCATGACCTTGGTGGCCATTTCTATAAAGTTCAGTTTCAAAACTTTGGATACGAAGGGGAAGCTGCGCGATGCACGAAGGTTGCATTCGATCACCTTGATTTCGTTGTCCTTAGCCAAGAACTGGATGTTGAACGGACCAGTGATTTCGAGGGCTTTGGCAATGTCTTTGGCCACCCGCTTGATGCGACGGACCGTTTCGATGTAGATTTTTTGCGGAGGGAACTGAATGGTGGCGTCACCGGAGTGTACCCCAGCGAATTCCACGTGTTCAGAAATGGCATACACCACCACTTCACCGTCTTTGGCTACAGCATCGATTTCGATTTCCTTGGCGTTTTCGATGAATTCACTCACCACGACTGGGTGTTTGGACGAAACGTCGGTGGCCAGTTTGAGGAACATTTCCAGTTCTTCGGCGTTGGAGCAGACGTTCATGGCGGCGCCTGAAAGCACGTAGGACGGACGAACCAGGACAGGGAAACCGACTGTTTCAACGAAGGAGGTGACGTCGTCGAAGGATGAAAGTTCCTTCCACTTCGGCTGGTCGATGCCCAATCGGTCAAGCATGGTGGAGAATTTATGGCGGTCTTCAGCGTTGTCGATGGACTTGGCTGAGGTTCCTAGCAATTTCACACCAGCAGCGTCAAGTCGTACGGAGAGGTTGTTTGGTATTTGACCACCCACGGAGACGATGACACCCATCGGATTTTCCAGTTCGATGATGTCGAGCACGCGTTCGTAGCTCAATTCATCGAAGTACAGGCGGTCGCACATGTCGTAGTCGGTGGAAACCGTTTCGGGATTGTAATTGATCATAACCGAGCGGAGGCCCAAGTCGCGAACCGTAGTCAGGGCATTGACGCTACACCAGTCGAATTCCACGGAGGAACCGATGCGGTAGGCACCCGAACCGAGTACGACGACAGAGCGGTGGTCACCCAAGTAATGCACGTCGTTGGCAGTTCCGTTGTAGGTGAGGTACAGGTAATTGGTTTGTGCGGGGAATTCTCCGGCCAGCGTATCGATTTGTTTGACAACGGGCACAATGCCCACTTTCTTACGGTAGCTGCGTATCTTTTCGGCCACTTGGTCCACATTTTCCTTAGTGGCGACGATGCGAGCAATCTGGTAGTCGGAGAAGCCGTTTTGTTTGAGTTCCTTGAGCAGTTCGTATGGAATCTCCGATTTCTTGTATTGTTCGGCTTCTTTGGCCAAATCCATGATGTGTTGACATTTCTGCAAGAACCATTTGTCGATCTTGGTCAGGTCGTGAATCTTATCGATGCTCCAACCTTGATCGAAGGCTTGTCCCAAAAAGAACACACGACGGTCGGTCGGTTCGTTCAAGTCTTTTTCAAGGTTCTTGGTATACAATTCTTTGTTTCCTACGAAACCGTGCATGCCTTGTTGGATCATGCGGAGGCCTTTTTGGAAGGCTTCTTCGAAGGTGCGACCAATGGCCATCACCTCTCCTACCGACTTCATGGAGGAACCGATTTCTCGGTCCACACCGTGGAATTTGGCCAAATCCCAACGTGGAATCTTCACCACCACGTAATCGAGGGCCGGTTCAAAAAAGGCGGTTGTTGTTTTGGTGACTGAATTCTTTAGTTCATGTAGGCCGAAACCGAGGGCCAGCTTGGCGGCGACGAAAGCGAGGGGATAACCGGTGGCTTTGGAAGCCAGCGCGGAAGAACGGCTCAAACGAGCGTTCACCTCGATGACGCGGTAGTCTTCGGACTCCGGATCGAACGCATATTGAACGTTGCACTCACCCACGATACCGATGTGGCGCACAATGCGTTGGGCGATTTCGCGAAGCTTGTGGTATTCGCTGTTGGTGAGCGTCTGCGAGGGAGCCACGACAATGGATTCACCCGTATGGATGCCCAACGGGTCGAAGTTCTCCATGTTACAGACCGTGATGCAGTTGTCGTAGCAGTCGCGGACCACTTCGTATTCCACTTCCTTCCAGCCTTTGAGCGATTTCTCAATGAGCAATTGGGAAGAGTAGTTGAAGGCTTTGATGGCAAGTGCTTCGAGTTCCTCGGAGTTGTTGCAGAAACCTGAGCCCAGACCGCCCAAGGCATAAGCCGCACGGACAATGATGGGGAAACCGAGTTCGATGGCGGCTGTATGGGCATCTGCCATGTTTCCGACCGCCGTGCTCTTGATGGTCTTCACGTCGATTTCATCGAGGCGGTTCACAAAAAGTTCGCGGTCTTCGGTGTTGATGATGCTCTGCACCGGCGTACCAAGTACGGGCAAGTTGTATTTTTCGAGAATGCCGCTTTCAAAAAGCTTGACACCGCAATTCAGGGCCGTCTGGCCGCCGAAGGAAAGCAACAAGCCGTCGGGCTTCTCTTTTTGTATGACTTTTTCAACGAAAAACGGGGTGACGGGCAGAAAATATATCTGGTCGGCAACGCCTTCGGAGGTTTGCACCGTCGCAATATTGGGGTTGATGAGCACGGTGTAGATGCCCTCTTCTTTGAGGGCCTTCAGTGCCTGGGAACCGGAATAGTCAAACTCGCCGGCCTCTCCGATCTTGAGAGCGCCTGAACCGAGCAACAGTACTTTTTTGATGGTCTTGTCGGACATGGAATCTATCTTGTTTTAGGCGTTTATTTTATAATCGTATCGAGGAACTCGTCAAACAGAAATTCCGTATCCGTTGGGCCGCTGGAGGCCTCCGGGTGAAACTGCGCGGAGAAGAAAGGCTTGGTCTTGTGACGGATGCCCTCATTCGTGTCGTCGTTCAGATTGATGAAAAGGGGCTCCCAATCACTGCCCAGCGTGTGGTTGTCCACTGCATAGCCGTGATTTTGGGAAGTGATGAAGCAACGGTTGGTACCTACCATCTGAACCGGTTGGTTGTGGCTACGGTGTCCGTATTTCAGCTTGTACGTTTTTGCACCACCGGCTACGCATAAAAGCTGATTGCCCATGCAGATGCCGAAAGTGGGTATGTTCTTTTCGAGTGCCTTTTGGATGTTGGCCACGGTCGTGCCGCAATACTCGGGGTTGCCAGGGCCGTTCGAGATGAACAAGCCGTCGAATTCAAGCTGGTTGAAATCGTAGTCCCAAGGTACTCGGATGATGGTGACGTCGCGTTTCAGAAAGCAGCGGATGATGTTGTGCTTCACACCGCAGTCCACCAGGACAATGCGTTTGGAACCGTTTCCGTAAGTGAGGACTTCCTTGCAGCTTACTTCGGCAACCCAATTGATGGCATCGGTATCCAAGAACGGTACTTCTTCCATTTCGGGGAACACGAACTTGCCTTTTAGCGTACCTGATTCGCGGATCAATTTGGTCAACTCGCGGGTATCCACACCGTACATGGCTGGTATTTTCTGTTCGACCAACCACTCACTGAGGCTTTTGGTTGCGTTCCAGTGGCTATATTCAAACGAATAATCGGAAATAATCAGCCCCTTGACATGAATTATTTCCGATTCGTAAAACTTGGATAGCTTGTTCTCGACGATGTCGGCCGGAACGCCGTAATTTCCAATAAGCGGGTACGTGACTGTTAAAATTTGGCCGGCATACGAGGGATCGGTCAAGCTCTCCGGATACCCCACCATGGCCGTCGAAAAGACCACCTCACCGGCAGTCGGGCTCTCGTAGCCGAAAGACTTGCCCTGGAAGATGGTACCGTTTTCTAGCACCAGTTGAATAGGCTTCGATTTGTTCATTCGCTAATAAATCTTTTTGTGTCTGAATTTATCTGTTTTCAGGCTGCAAAGTTACAAAAAAAATGCTTGAATTTTGGTGGCTGCCTATAATAATAAGAGGAAAAAGTTCAACAATCCCCAAAAAGTCAGTCAAATCATGGTTTCAATTCTCATACTCAGAAAGATGTAAGAAATTTATAAAGTTATGTAACTCACCTTCTATACTTACATGCCACCTTTGTTTCGTAAAAACTCTATTAACATCGAAACCAAGCCAACGGAAATGATTAAGCAAACCGTTAAAACGGTGACAAAATTCGCTGCTGCACAATCCATCAAGGTCAAAGAACAATCTCTTACCAAAACAAAAGAGGCAGGCTTTTTCTTGACGGATGTGGCAGATGCGGCCATTTTCATCACCAGAATTATTAAGGAGACGTTTACCAGGAACTTTGAATTCAGAGAGTTCTGGCGTCAGTGTTATCAAATCGGTTATATGACCTTACCCTTGATCTCCATCACTGGAGCCATCATCGGTATGGTATTGACCATTCAATCGCGACCTGTACTAGTCGATTTTGGGGCAGAGTCCTTGCTTCCAGGCATGGTTGCCGTTTCGCTTATCCGTGAAATGGGACCTGTGGTCACGGCACTAATTTGCGCTGGTAAAATCAGTTCCGGCATGGGTGCCGAACTCGGTTCCATGAAAGTGACCGAGCAAATTGACGCCATGGAAGTTTCTTCGACCAATCCAATGCGTTTTCTCGTGGTGACCAGAGTATGGGCGGCCACCTTTATGATTCCGCTGCTGATCTTGTATGCTGATGCGATGGGCATTTTCGGAAGTTGGGCTGGTGCCAACCTGAAAGGCGAAGTAAGTTTCGTCCTGTTTTTCTCGCAGGCTTTCCACTCCATCAGTTTCGTCGATTTTTTACCGGCTTTCGTCAAATCGTACTTTTTTGGTTTGGTCATCGGGCTAGTGGGTTGTTACAAAGGCTATAACGCAGGTCGTGGAACGGAAAGTGTCGGTAAAGCCGCCAATTCAGCCGTTGTATTGGCTTCGTTGCTGGTTTTGATCGTAGACATCATCGCCGTACAAATAACCGATATGCTATGAAGAACGAACGTCAATCGGTTATTGAAATAAAGAATCTCCGGAAATCATTCGGAGCATTGGACGTGTTGAAAAACATCAACTTAAAACTGTATGAAGGTGAGAATTTGGTGATACTTGGCAAATCGGGTACTGGCAAATCGGTCCTGATCAAATGTCTTGTCCGTCTGTTGGATGCCGATGAGGGTGACATCCAAATACTTGGCGAAGATGTTCAATCCCTGAACAACAACCATTTGGGTGAGTTGAGGAAGAAAATTGGGTTTTTGTTTCAGGGTGGAGCGCTTTATGATTCCATGACGGTGAGGCAAAACCTCGAGTTCCCGTTGCATCGAATCAAAGGGGGCTTGTCGAAAGAGGAAACCAACGACATCGTAACGGAATTGCTTGAACAAGTGGGCTTGGCCGATGTCATCGACAAAATGCCTTCTCAACTTTCGGGTGGGATGCGCAAACGAATCAGCTTGGCCAGAACCTTGGTGGCCGACCCGCTCATCATGTTGTACGATGAACCTACCACCGGCCTGGATCCGGTGACTTCGGACGAGATTAGTACGTTAATCAACAAAGTTCAGAAAAAATACAAAACTTCGTCCATCATCATCACGCACGACATCGAATGCGCCAAGGCTACGGCCGACCGTGTCATCATGCTGCAGGACGGTGAGGTCTATATGGAAGGTAGTTTGGCAGAATTCGAACAATCAAAAGACGCAAACATTCAATCATTTTTTAAATCAATTATAAAATAAATGGATACACATACTATCGCTTTTAAGATTCGGCTGGGGCTGTTCATCATTGGCGGACTGGCTATTTGTGTTTTGGCACTCTTCATCATTGGTAAACAGAAAAACCTGTTTGATCCAGTATTCAAAATCACGTCCGAATTCTACAATGTCAGTGGCCTGCAGGTTGGAAACAAAGTTCGCTTTTCTGGGATTACAGTGGGTACGGTCGACAACATCAGCATCATCAATGATTCCACCGTACGGGTTGATTTATTGGTCAAAGAGAGTGTCCAGAAGTTCATCAAGAAAGACAGCGAAGTTGCTATCGGTTCGGAAGGCATTATTGGTGACCGGCTGGTCATCATCACACAGGGTGGCGACGAATCGCCCACCGTAAAGGACGGTCAGCACTTGGATTCCAATGAACCGATAGAGACGGATGCCATCATGGCCGGCCTTCAGGAGACGGCAGTAAGTGCGGCCATCATTACCGATCAATTGGCCGAAATCATGGTCAAGATCAATCAGGGCAATGGGACGCTTTCTCGCTTGATTAAGGATGAAAGCATCGCCGAAAACCTCAATCAGACCATTGTAAATCTAAAAAGAAGCAGTCGTGGTTTGGACGAAAACATGACCGCTGCAAAGAGCAATTTCTTATTCAAGGGTTTCTTCAAAAAGAAGGACAGAGAGGCTCAAAAAAAGAAGGATGTGCTTCAAGAAAGGAAAGATTCAGTGATCAAAGCAAGAAATAAAAGATAAATAAGTACCTTTCAGCGATGGAAAGGGCATTAAAAATCATACTCATTTGTTGCATGGTTTTGGCGTTCGGAAGCGAAACAGCCTTTCCTCAACGCGTGCCTGTTAAAAAGGACTCGGTCTACCTCTACAAAAGGATCGAAAATTTCTCCACACGAAACAAGTTCACCAAGTTTGTTTATGGTCTGGTTTTCAAGTCGTACACGGTTAAACAGCGAAAAAAAAAGCTCATTCAGAAGCCTTATCAAGGTTTTGAAGGGAAGATTATCCGCAAAATCAGTATCGAAACACTGGATCCATTTGGGAATTCCATTGCGGACTCCATTGTTGCTCAACTTAGTACACTTTCCAAAGTTGGAAATAAGCTCCATCTGAAAACACAGAACCTGACCATTCGAAACTTATTGCTGATTAAGCCCCATCAGCGTTTCGACTCGTTGCTGGTCAAGGAATCAGAGCGCCTGGTACGCAGCAGGCGATTTGTCAGAGATGTTTCTTTTTTTGTGAAAGCAAGTTCCCCACGGTCGGATTCGGTCGATATTGCCATCAGGGTACTTGACAACTGGAGCATTCTGCCTGATATTCAGGTATCTCCAACAAGCACCACCCTCAATCTGACGGATCAGAATTTTCTAGGAATGGGGCACGAGTTCCTCAATGGCATTACGGGAAATATTCCCGATGGCATGAAAACGTATCGTACGAATTACTACATTCCCAACATTTGGAACACCTACATCAGTACGGCTTTGCATTATGAAACGGACTTCAACAACAATTTCAACAAGAGCCTCATCATCGATCGGCCTTTTTATTCTTCGTTTGCCAAATGGGCAGGTGGAGTCTATTTGAAAGATTTGAGTTCGGTGCGGTCACCATTAAGTTTCAGAAGCAATACTCAGGATTATTGGATCGGGCAGGCACAGCAGCTTATCACTGGTAATTCGGTCGAAAAAAGGCTGACCAATTTCATCACTGCGACTCGGTATTTGAGAATTCGGTACCTGGACAAGCCAACAGAACAATACGATCCGCTTCACTTCTTCTCGAATGAGGATTTCTTTTTGACCGGCATTGGGCTTTCCAATAGAAAATACGTTCAGGACAAGTATCTTTTCAAGTATGGGATAACGGAAGATGTGCCTGTGGGAAAGGTTTTTGCCTTGACTGGCGGGTATCAGTACAAAAATTTGATTGGACGTACGTTCTTGGGGGCTCGCTTTTCGGAGGGGAATTATTACCCTATTGGATATCTGAGTTCGAACATCGAGTACGAGACATTTTTTCGTGGATCCGTTGCCGAAGAAGGCATTTTCACTGCGGATATGAAGTTTTTCACTTCACTCTTTGAAGTTGGGAAATGGAAGTTCAGGCAGTTTGTAAAACCGGAAATTACGATTGGCATCAACCGGTTCGCCACGGATAGCTTGACGCTCAACAGCGGTTTTGGGATTGATGGCTTTAGGAGCAACAAGCTTTCGGGCAGCAGTCGTTTTCTGTTGTCCTTGCAGACGCAGGCTTATGCTCCTTGGGATTTCATCGGTTTCCGATTCGGGCCGTTTTTCACTTATACGCTTGGAATGTTGGGTACTCCAAATGATGGTTTCGGAAAAAGCAACCTCTATTCGCAATTCGGTTTTGGTGTGCTCATCAAAAATGAGAACCTGATACTGAACACCTTTCAGTTTTCCTTCTCCTTTTTCCCAATCATACCTGGCAGTGGCTCCAACATCCTGAAAATGAATTCATTCAAAACGACTGATTTCGGGTTCAACAATTTCGAAGTGGGGAAACCGGGGGCGAGGGTGTTTCAATAGTTCGCTTCCTTTTATTTACTTACAACGGGTATTCTTCGAAGGCGTATAGAACACTGCTCAGATAACGTTCGCCAGTATCTGGAAGAAGTGCCACAATAATTTTCCCTTTGTTTTCAGGTCGTCTGGCCAGTTCGGCGGCGGCAAAAACGGCGGCGCCGGAGGAAATACCGACAAGCAAGCCTTCTTTCTGAGCCAGTTCGCGACCGGTCAGGATGGCACTGTCGTGGGGTACTTTTAGGATTTCGTCCACGACGTCACCGTTGTAGGTTTTGGGGATGAAACCGGCACCGATGCCCTGAATTTTGTGGGGGCCAGGTGCGCCACCGGAAAGAACCGGTGATTCATTGGGTTCCACAGCTACGATTTTGATGTTGGGATTGTGCTTTTTCAGCGTTTCACCAACACCACTGATGGTTCCACCCGTGCCGACGCCGGCTACAAAAATATCGATCTTGCCGTCTGTGTCGCGCCATATTTCTTCAGCGGTGGTATGCTTGTGAATTTCGGGGTTGGCTGGGTTTTCAAATTGTTGCAGGATGATGGAACCTGGGGTTTCTTCCTTCAATTCGATGGCCCTGGCTATGGCTGCTTTCATTCCGCCAGAACCAGGTGTCAGCACCAAGGTGGCACCAAGTGCTTTGAGCAAATTACGACGCTCGATGCTCATGGTTTCGGGCATGGTCAAAATCAGTTTGTAACCTTTGGCGGCTGAAACGAATGCCAGACCGACTCCGGTATTGCCGCTGGTCGGTTCGATGATGGTGGCTCCGGGTTTCAGCAGCCCTTTTGCTTCAGCGTCATTGACCATGGCCAGTGCGATGCGGTCTTTCACGCTGCCGGCCGGGTTGAAATACTCCAGCTTGGCAATGATGGTGGCTGGCAATTCTTTAAGGGCGTTGTAATTGGAAAGCTCCAGGAGCGGCGTGTTTCCGACCAGTTCGGTCAACTGTTTGGCGATTTTGGACATGTTGCGTAGGTATTTGGTTTGATTTTGTGATGCAAAGATAGGGGTGTTTCGAGTGGTGGAAATACCCTACGTATGGTATAATTCACGATTCATCGTGCAATAGTACAAAAAAAGGACGTATTTTTGCAGCAACGAATCCCAGCTAATTCATTCCGCCCAATGAAGTACCAACATTCCTCCTACCTCAAGCCGGAACCGCACCATGCGTTACAAGTTCCTGTATACCAATCTGTTGCTTTTGAGTTTGACACAGCTGAGGAAATGGAAGCGGCCTTCACCGGCAAATCGGGCGATCATTGCTATTCAAGAATCACCAATCCGACAGTTCAGTTTTTTGAAGAACGGGTACGAGTTATTTCAGGAGCCACTGGTGTCACTGCCTTGAATTCTGGCATGGCTGCCATCAGCAACGCGCTGATTGCCTTGGCGTACAATGGCGCGAACATCGTTACGTCGCCGCATTTGTTTGGAAATACGTATTCCTTATTTACCTCTTCCTTAGCGGCTTTTGGAGTTGAAACCCGCTTTTGCGACCTGTGCAATCTGGAGGAAGTGAAGGAATGCATGGACGAAAACACCTGCGCTTTGTTTCTGGAAGTCATCACGAACCCACAATTGGAAGTGGTGGATCTCAAAGCTTTATCGCAAGTGGCTCGAGAAGCGGGTGTGCCTGTCGTCGCCGATACCACCATCGTACCGTTCTGCGCCTGGTCGGCTAAAGACTTCGGCATTGACATCGAATTAATTTCAAGCACCAAATACATTTCGGGTGGAGCCACCAGCTTGGGTGGCCTCATACTGGACTATGGAACCTTTGATTGGAGCCGATCCAAAAAACTGAACTACCTGTACAAACAAGTTGGGCCCAATGCGTTCACGTTCAAGTTGAGAAGGGAGATTCACCGCAACTTGGGGGCTTACATGACACCACAAGTGGCTTACCAGCAGACGCTTGGCCTGGAAACCCTGCCATTGCGCTTCAAGCAGGCTGCCGGTACATGTCTGGAACTCGCCAAACGGCTTCAGTCGGTAAAAGGCATCGTTTCAGTCAATTACACGGGTTTGGAATCGAATCCTTTTGCCTCGCTTAGCCTGAAACAATTTGGTCCACTGCCCGGTGCCATGTTGACTTTCGACCTGGAAAGCCGAGCCCAATGTTTTGCCTTCATGAACCGGTTGAAACTCATCAAACGTGCCACCAACCTATTCGACAACAAGTCGTTGGCTATTCATCCGGCCAGTACCATTTTCGGCACGTTCCCCGCATCTGTTCGGGAGGAAATGGACGTACGCGACACCACCATTCGTTTGTCGGTAGGTTTGGAAGACGTGGAGGAATTGCTGAACGACATCCAACAAAGCCTTGCATGAAAAACGTCATTCTAGCTGACAATCAGGATATAACCCGCGCTGGACTGCTCTATTTCCTGAAGCAGACAGCTGGTGAAACGCGCTTGTTGGAGGCCTTTTCCAAAAAAGAATTGCTGGCTGAACTGACTTCCGCACAAGACGCTTTGGTTATCATCGACTATACCTTGTTCGATATGACTGGGCCTGATAATCTGTTGAACCTCAGCGCCCGTTTCAAGCATGCCCATTTCCTGCTCTTTTCGGAGGAACTCAGCGAGGATTTCCTGCGCACGGTCGTTCCTGGCTGCGAGTCCATCAGCGTGTTGTTCAAGGATGCCACGCAGGATGAGATCCAGGCTGCACTGAACCTGACACTCAAGAAAGAACGTTTTTTAAGTACCCGGGCAACCAACCTGCTCATGGGCAAGAGGATTTCTGCCGTCATAAAAGAAAATGCCCTGACAAATACGGAACAAGACATTCTCCGCTTACTGGCTTTGGGCAAAACAACCAAGGAAATCGCTCAGGAGCGTTTTTCCAGCGTTCACACCATCACGACGCATCGCAAGAATATTTTCAGGAAATTGGAAGTGAATACGGTCTACGAAGCTACCAAATACGCGCTCAGGGCTGGGGTGGTGGATTCGGCCGAGTATTATATTTAAGGTTCAGATACCGCATTGAACAACATTTTGGATTATTGTTGGATTTTGATGGCTCCCAGTTGGATGGTTTGATGTACCTATTTGTTTCCTTTGCTGAATTCTAAATCGAACAGACATGAAAAAGACGCTTCTGCTACTGATTTCTATCACCCTGCTTTTCAACTTGCAAGCCCAGAAAACCTATCAAATAACGGGCCAACTCACCAATCAGAATAATGAGAAAATCACCATCAGTTACTTTGACGGAGAAAAGAACGTTGAGAATTCAACCGTAGCTGTAGACGGGAAATTCACGTTGACCGGCCCCGCACCTGCTCAACCTGTTGTCGTTCGGCTAAATACATCTTTAGACAGAAATATTTATCTGGGCGAGCAAAAGGCTTCCATGTTTATTCCTGCACAACCCTTGGAAGTGGTGTTGAGCGAGAATTGCATATTGACGGTAACCGGCAATGCACAAGATCTAAATTTTGCGACAGTTACAGGTGATCGCTACAATGGGGGTTTTAATAAATTGCGTGTTGCCGATGAACCCTTCACCAGAAAAATGACCGAATTGCAAGGCTATCTTTCACAGGCAAAAAAAATGGGTGTGACGGATGGTCTGAATGATATCGGAAAAAGCATGCTCGAAGTAAGAAATCAGTCAATTGCCATCCGAAAAAAGATGATAGCCGAAAACCCTTCCGAATTTGTTTCTGCCTGGCTGTTATCCATAATGGCCAAAGAATATGACGTAACAAGTTTGAAAGCCGCCTATGGGTCATTAGATGAAAATGTGAAACAAACGACTTACGGACAAGCAGTTGCAGCTCGCATTCAAGTTGTTGCAGCTACTGAAGGTGGAAAATCCGCTCCCGGTTTTTCCAAACCCGGTGTTGATGGAAAACTGATTAGCTTGGACCAATTTAAGGGAAAATACCTTTTGCTCGATTTTTGGGGCAGTTGGTGCGGACCTTGTCGGGCTTCGAATCCACATTTGAAAGAATTGTATGCCACATACAAAGACAAAGGCTTTGAAATTCTGGGTATTGCCTGCGAAAAAGCACCCAATCTGGCAGACGCCATCAGTTCGTGGAAAAAAGCCATCGAAAAGGATGGACTTCCTTGGACGCAGGTCATCAACAATGAAACCGATTCAAAGGTGGATTTGATAAAGCTTTATGGCATTGACGCTTTCCCAACCAAAGTGCTTTTGGACACCAAAGGCAACATCGTAGCCAGATGGGTTGGAAGCAATGGAAATGAATTGGATTTGAAACTGAAGGATCTTTTTAAATAAGTTATGAAACGAATTAAACATTGCATGTTGCTGATGGTGTTTGCCTTTCTATTTTTAGGAGGGGCGGTCGCACAGCAGAAAAAACAGATTCAAATTACCGGCAAGGTCCAGTTTTTGAATCCGGATTTTTTTAAAAAGTACAATGCCGTTTGGCTTATTAAGGGAATTGGCAAGCAGGCCAAAACCGTTGATTCGACTAGGATCAATGCGGATGGCAGCTTCAGCTTTACCGTCGAAACGAAACCTGCTCTTTATCAACTGGATATCGTGAAATGGCAAACGGTCAGCTTTTGGGCGGACGATAACATCAACGTTACCTGCCGGGGTTACGATACTGCCCGAATCAAAGCTAGAAATTCAGGCTTTATTTCGGTTGAAAGCAATTCGGATGCCAACCGACTCATCAATACGGCTGTCTTTGGAAAATACCTCGATAAGAAGCTGTTGGACGAAGTCCTCGCCGAAGGTTTTGCGGCTCAGAGGGCCTTGGCAACCGATTCCACATGGTTCAAAGCATATCGGAAACAGGGACTGTATCGTCAAATTGAAGCGCAGAGCGACGACCGAATCAAATGGATGGTTCAAAACTATCCGAACAACCCTGCCACGGTGTATCTGATCTCCCTGCTTGACTGGAAAAACAATTCGAATTTTATGTTGGCTGAGCTAAATCAACGGCTTGCCACAACCCCGGACTTCGAGGAAGCCCTTCAGCTTAAGAATGAGATCTTAGAGGAACAAGCTACGGCAAAAATCACTCAAAGCGGAAGTTTGATACCCAATATTTCCTATCCAGGTGTGGACGGAAAAAACATCGCTTTAAGTTCCTTCAAAGGAAAATACGTCATTCTGGATTTTTGGGCCAGTTGGTGTGGTCCTTGCCGGAAGTCAATACCTAAATTGAAGGAATTGTATGCCCAATACAAAAACAAAGGGCTTGAAATAATGAGCGTTTCCATCGATACGGACAACGCTGCCTGGCGAAAAGCCATGGACGACGAATCGATGCCGTGGACGCAGGTGCTTAGCCCAAACAAAGATAAAACGTTGAAGGACTTCAGCATTCAGGGTGTTCCGACCTTATTTTTGATCGATCGGGATGGGCTGATTGTGGAGAAATTCACAGGCTACAATCCGAGACTGGAGGACTTGCTGAAAGCCAATTTAAAATGACCGTTCGTAAGAACATTTTCAGATGAAACGATTCGCAGTTATTACCGGTTTGTTGGCTGGCTTATTTTTTGGAGTGGCCACGCCGTTCAGCAAATTGCTGCTGGAGGATTTCAATTCTTTTCAGTTGGCGGGATTGCTGTATCTTGGAGCGGCGTTGGCCATGTTGCCGTTTATTGTACGGAAAAACCAAAACGTTCGTTTGCTTTTTAAGAGGGGTAATCAAAAAACCACTTTGGGCATTGTTTTCTTTGGTGGAATCCTTGGACCCGTTCTTTTGATGGCTGGTTTGCGAATGGCGAATGCGGCTTCAGTCTCCATTTGGCTGAACATGGAGCTGGTGGCCACGGCACTTTTGGGGGTGGTTTTTTTCAAGGATTCTTTGGATAAAAGGGCTTGGATGGGTGTCATACTAACGCTTTCAGCCGGAATTATCACCTCATTGGGTGCTGGAATGAGTGGGTTGAGCTCTGGATTGTTTATCGCTGCGGCCTGCTTTTGCTGGGGTGTGGACAACCACTTGACTGCGCTTTCGGACGGATCTTCACCACAAGCGGTCACGTTCGTCAAAGGATTGGGTGCAGGCCTGGTCAATTTTGGCATCGGTTGCCTTTTATCAAACGAAAGCGTTCGACTTGGCAGCATCTTTCCAGCTTTGGTCATTGGTGCCTTTTCGTATGGGTTGAGCATCGTGTTGTATGTCACTTCCGCACAAAACATTGGGGCAACCCGAAGTCAGATCCTGTTTTCGACTGCTCCGCTTTGGGGCGTGCTCCTCTCCTATTTGTTCTTCGCCAACTCGTTTCAGTGGACACATTTGGTGGCTTTGGCGCTGCTTGCAGTGGCCGTATTTTTAATGAACACCCTATCGCACAGACACCTGCATTCACACCTAGTGATGGAGCATACCCACTTTCACAAGCATGACGACGGACATCACCTTCACGAACATGAATCTTCGTCTCAAAAAGGCCATTCGCACCAACACCGGCACGAAGCAATGGATCATGAGCACCTGCACTTTCCGGACCTGCATCACCGGCACAAACACGAAAAATAATCGTACGGCAATCAACATCGGTCAACTTTTTGGCAGGAAATCTGAGTTTTTATGACTATTTTTGTGGGAAGGGCAAAACCATTCCCTTTGGTTGATTTGTTATGGAGATACTACCCCTAATTGGGTTGACGGCACTCGTACTTGCCGCTGGCATCCTACTTCTCGTACTTATTTCTGACAAGTACAAGGCATCATTAACGTTATTCATTGTACTGACCAATGCGGTCCTGACCTCCATTCCAGCCATTTTGGCTCTAACCGGAGTGCCTCAAATCGAATCTTTTTCCATCACCCATTTTGTTGGTGAAATAGCTGTTCGTGTGGACAGCCTATCAGCTTGGTTCATCTTGATCATCAACTTCACCTCCATCAATGGCGTTTTGTTCGGCATGGGCTACCTCAATTCTTATAAAGCGCTGAAAGTGAACCTGGAAATGCACTGGGTTTTCTATGTGATTTTCCACATTTCCATGATCTGGGTCTGTCTATTCGAACACGGGCTGGCCTTTTTGGTTTCCTGGGAACTCATGTCGCTTTCGTCCATGATGCTGGTCATTTTTGAATTTCAAAACAAAAGCACGCTCAAAGCCGGAATCAATTACATGGTTCAGATGCACCTGAGCGTTGCTTTCCTCACGCTGGGTTTCATTTGGCTTTACGTGCAGACAGGTTCGTTCAACTTTTCTGCCTTATCCGCCTTGACACTGACGAACCAAACCATCTGGGTTTTCGTTCTGCTGTTCGTCGGATTCGCCATCAAAGCTGGTTTCATACCTTTTCATACCTGGTTGCCACACGCACACCCTGCAGCGCCTTCGCACGTGTCCGGCGTCATGTCCGGTGTCATTGTCAAGCTCGGCATTTATGGGATCTTTCGAATCATCACGCAATTGCAGCAAGACTGGTTGCTCATCGGTGAAGTCATACTCAGCCTTTCGGTGGCGACAGCACTTTACGGCATCGTCAATGCGGCCGTCAAATACGATTTCAAGCAATTGCTGGCCTATTGCACCATCGAAAACATTGGATTGATCGGCATTGGCATCGGTATTGGGCTGATTGGAATGGGCAACGGCAACAACCTGCTGGTCCTGCTCGGTTTCAGCGCTGCCCTGCTGCACACGCTTAACCACTCCTTATTCAAATCGCTGCTGTTTTTTGCGGCTGGCAGTGTGTATCAGCAAACGCACACCCGTGACATGGAACAATTGGGCGGCCTCATCAAAAAAATGCCGAAAACCGCTGTTTTTTTCTTAATTGGAGCCATGGCCATCGGTGGTCTTCCTCCGCTGAACGGATTCGTATCGGAGTTTCTCATTTACACCGGATTATTTCAAACACTGAGTGCACCATCTGAGGTTCCACAACTGATTCTTGTCATTCTTTCCGTAGCAGGATTGGCCGTGGTGGGCGGCATTTCCTTGCTCACCTTCACAAAAACGTTCGGAGTCATTTTCTTGGGGAACCCTCGAACTGAGTTGCAACACGAACCCAAGGAAAGCTCCTTTGTGATGCTATTGCCTCAATATCTAATCGTTGCAGCGATGCTTTCTGTCGTGATTTTCCCCCAGTTTTATTTTCAAATTACTGCCGACGTGGTTTCCGCTGCTTTCCATCTGGATTTGGGAAATGAAATGGTATCCATTTCAGAGAATCTTGGTATTATGGGCAGGGTTAGTTTACTCTTCATCAGTATTTTACTGTTTGTTTTTGGGCTGCGTTGGTTTCTTCTGCGCAAGCGCGACAAAGTGCTGTACGAAACCTGGGGCTGTGGCTATGTCGCACCTGTCCTGAAAGCACAATATACCGGAAAATCGTTCACACGTCCGTTTGGTCAGTTGTTCAGCTTTTTAGTTCGAGAAGAAAAGCACTTTGAAAAGATACCCAAATTGGATTTGTATCCGTCGAAACGCACTTTTGGGACCACCTATTTCGATCTGTTGGAAAAATACCTCATCCATCCGCTCACCAAGGGGCTGAACTTCTTCCTGAACCGCTTTGGGTTTATTCAAAACGGGCAGATCCAATCCTACGTCCTGTACGGCATCTTCTTCATCATCATCGTCTTTTTAGGAACGGCTTTCAACTGGATTTTTTAGAAGCCATGGAAATAACCCTGATCGAACTTTTCAACCTACTAGCCCTCGTTGGAATCCTGGGTTTTCCTTTCTTCAAGATCAAAGGCAGGGGAATCATCACTTTAACGATCATCACTTTACAGGTGTTGATTGCTTCGTTGCTGGCAGTTTCGGTTTTCACCAACGGTTCGGTTGAATTTGCCTATGCTGGATCTTTCATCACCGGGCTTATTCCTGTACGGGTGGATTACTTGTCGGCCTGGTTCATGTTGGTTATCAGTTTTACCTTTCTGACCGGCGCCTGGTATGGTTTTCAGTACATGAAGGAATATTTGAATCAACCGTCCAATCTGACGTTGCACGCCGTCGCATTTATCGTACTCTTCACCTCGCTGATCGATCTCTGCATGATACAAAACAGCTTGGTCATGTTGGTGATTTGGGAAATTATGGCCCTGAGTTCGTTCATCACCATCATCTTTGAAAGCTACAAAACAGAAACCTTGAAAGCAGGCATCAATTTTTTCATTCAATCGCACGTCTGCATCCTGTTCCTGACCTTTGCCTTCATGTGGGTGAAAGTAAAGACTGGATCATTTGATTTTCAAGCCATTACAACCTATACGGCATCCCAGCCAGAACTAATAGGCATCGGTTTGTTCATCGTCCTTTTTATCGGATTCGGCATCAAAGCCGGCTTTGTACCGTTTCACACCTGGCTTCCAAAGGCACACCCGGCAGCACCGGCGCACATTTCAGGCATCATGTCCGGCGTCATCATCAAAATCGGGATTTTCGGTCTGTTGCGGATGCTGATGTTGATAAAAACAGATATGGTGACCATCGGGTATTTCATGCTGTTCGTATCCACCATCACTGGGGTTTACGGGGTTGCGTTGGCCATTGTTCAGCACAACCTGAAAAAACTGCTGGCCTACCACAGCATCGAAAACATCGGGATCATCGGCATTGGCATCGGTATTGGTTGTTTGGGACTTGGCTACCACAATCAGTTGCTGGTGGTCACTGGTTTTGGCGGTGCTTTGCTGCATACGCTCAACCATTCGCTGTTCAAATCGCTCCTTTTTTATAGTGCCGGAAACGTCTATCAGGCCAAGCATACCATGGACATCGAGTCGATGGGCGGACTTTTAATAGAGATGCCAAGAACGGGTTATCTGTTCTTGATCGGATCATTAGCCATCTGCGGCCTTCCACCCTTCAACGGTTTCATTTCTGAATTCTTCATATACAACGGCTTGTTCGATGGTTTGCAAGCCAATCAATTCTTAGTCAACCTGTTCCTATTGTTTGTGATTTTTGGATTGGTCATGATCGGGGGTCTGGCATTGATTTGCTTTACCAAGGCGTTTGGCATTGTTTTCTTGGGAACGCCCAGAGTTAAAACGCATCATCAACCTTTAAAAGAGAATTCCACCCGCCTTTTCCCCATGTTTCTAATTGCAGGCGCCATCCTTTTAATTGGCTTGTTTCCAATACTTTTCAGCAATCCACTACTAAAGATTGTTGGGCTGTATCAACCCGTTACCGGCCCTGTAGGCAGATTTCAGACGGAATCGATATTTGAAAACATAGCCGTAGTGGGTTGGGCATCGCTTGGTTTTATCGCACTTACAGCCTTATTGTACTATGTACGATATCTGGTAACCCGTCGGAGAGTATCATGCGAGGATACCACTTGGGGGTGCGGTTACACGGGGGAAACTTCGAAAATGCAATACACCGCTTCCTCCTTTATCCGCTCCTACCGCAAACTATTTGAGCCCATTCTGTACATCAAAAAAGAGAAAACCGAAGCAACTGGCCTGTATCCAAAAAAAGTCAAACAAGCCACTCAATCTGGTGATAAACTGGAACGTTGGTTGCTGGACCGTCCCATTCATTTATTTCGAACCGTACTCAGCCGTTTTACTTTTCTGCAGAACGGAAACATTCAGGCCTACATTTTGTACGGCTTCATCTTTATAGGTGCTACGATATTGGTACCTCTGTTAATCAGCAAGATAGCAAACTTAACTTCCTTTTTAAATCAATTATGATATGGTAAGTCTCCTCCTTATCCTACTGGCCAGTTTCTTTTTCATGGGTGTGATCATCCGTACAAAAAGTTTGGCATCGGGTCGAAAAGGGCCTGGAATTTTACAGCCCATGCGGGATATTCTCCGATTGCTCCGGAAAGGCTCCGTGTACAGCAAGACGACGAGTTTTATCTTTCAACTGGCCCCGACAGCCTATTTCGCCTCGGTGCTGATGGCCGTTTTGATGATACCGCATGGCAACAGTCCTGGCTTCATTTCCTTTAACGGAGATTTTGTGATGTTTGCCTACCTGCTGGCCTTTGGGAAGTTTCTGATGATCGTTTCAGCTCTCGATACCGGAAGTAGTTTCGAAGGCATGGGGGCCAGTCGTGAAGCCTTGTTTTCCATGTTGGTGGAACCGGCATTCTTCATTCTGATGGGCTCTTTCGCTTTGTTTACAGGACATACTTCTTTCCAAAGCATTTTCAGTGCCTTGCATTACGGCACCTACATTTCGTACATGCTGGGCGGATTGGCCACGTTCGTGTTCGTACTCATCGCCATGATCGAAAACAGCCGCATGCCGGTGGACGACCCAAAAACCCATTTGGAACTGACGATGGTTCACGAAGTGATGATCCTTGACAACAGCGGCTTCGACCTAGGCGTCATATTCTACACCACCAACCTGAAATTTGCGATGTACGGTGCCATCATTGCCGATCTGTTTATCGGCATACTGCCTTTGTGGTACTCCATACCCCTGTTCATCGGCATTCAAGTTTTGTTTGCCATCGCTGTCGGTTTGATCGAATCGTTCGGAGCACGTTTCCGCATGGGACACAACCCGCAGTTCATTTTTATCCTCACCTCCGTTTCCATCCTGATCTTTTTCGGGGTATTATTGGTTCTGGGCAAATTCATTTAACGCAACCGGATTATGACAGACATCCTACTCATTGCATTGGCCATGTCGTTGCTTTATATAAGCATCGCCAACCGGCTTTCCACCTACCTGAGCATTCTGGTGTTTCAGGGTTTTCTGCTTTTCGGCACTACATTTTTGACCTTGACCGAAGTCAGTACGCTGAACTTGTTGCTCATCCTGCTTGAAACCGTCGTGTTCAAGGCGTTGGTCGTGCCCTGGTTCCTGAACCACCTGATCAAGCGCAACCACATAACCCGAATAGCAGAACCCTATCTGCCCAACTTTGTCTCGCTCATCATTGTGACCCTGATTATTGTAGCCACCATCATCATGTCCGGCTCCATCGACGACAAGAATATTGACAAGACCTTCTTTGTAGTAGCCTTATCCACCTTGTTCACAGGCTTGTACCTCATTGTGACTCGTAAGAAAATCATCACCCATGTCATTGGCTACCTCATCATTGAAAACGGCGTATTCATCCTATCGCTCGCAGTGGGGAACGAAATGCCGATGCTGGTGAATCTGGGCATCATGCTGGATATTTTTGCCAGCGTGCTCATTCTCGGCGTTTTCTTCAACAAAATTGGAGACGTGCTCAAAGATCCGGATGTGAACCGTTTAAGTAACCTGAAAGACTAAATACCATGATACCACTATTTTTAGCTTTGGTGTTGCTTATCAGCGTATTGCTGTATTTCAACAAGAACACAGTAGTCAATTATGTTTTGCTGGGAGTCTTTCTGGCCGCCTTGATCGGTTTCGGCATTTACGAATACTTGAACCTGAACGTCATTCAGTACACTTACTTCAAACCCGATGCGCTTGGCATTCTATTGCTTGGCGTCTTGTGCGTGGTAGCCGTTCCGGTAATAATCCACGGTGGTCGCTACATCGAGGTTCACAATGTGGATGAAACCACGAGATCCAGAGGCTTGTTTTTTGCAGCCATGGTATTGTTGATTTCAGCCTGCAGCATGGCTTACCTGTCCAACCACATTGCCGTGACCTGGATTTTTGTGGAAATCACCACCCTGAGTGCCTCGGCTTTGATTTACCACCACCGCAACATCCGCGCGCTCGAAGGCGTCTGGAAATACACGTTCATCTGCGCCATCAGCATCACGTTCATCTACATCGGCATCCTGTTTTTGAGCCTGTCGCTCAAACAGGCAGGCATTTCGGACATGTCCTTTCAATCCTTGTACGAAAACAGCGGCAAGCTGAATCCGTTTTGGCTGAAACTGTCGTTCTTGTTCATTTTCACCGGATTCACGGCCAAACTCGGCCTGGTTCCCATGTACACGGCAGGAATCGATGCCAAGGACAAAGCACCTGCTCCTGCAGGTGCCTTATTGTCTAGCGTTCTGATGAACGTCGGTTTTATCGGAATCTTCCGCATTTATGCCGTCGTCGCACACACACCGCTTCGCCATTGGGCGGACAGCATCATGATCATCGCCGCGCTGCTCTCCATTTTTGTAGCAACGGTCTACATGACACGCATCAAAAACATCAAACGCATGTTCGCCTATTCGGGCATCGAACACATGGGTTTGGTCATGCTGGGGCTTTCCGCCGGAGGCATCGGAGTCTATGCGGCCATACTGCACGTGCTGCTGCATACGTTGGTCAAACCCACACTGTTCCTGCAATACAACCAGATTTACTGGGTCTATCAAAGCAAGAGCATCTACGACGTTGGCAACTACTTCAAATACAACAAAACGGGAGCCATTCTGATGCTGCTGGCTTTCATTTCGGCCACCGCCATGCCGCCTTCTGGTTTGTTTGTGAGTGAGTTCCTCATCTTCCAATCCTTGTTTCAGGCGCATTCCATCGTTATCTTATTGGTCGTACTGTTGCTGTTGACCATGATCATCTGGGGTTTCGGCAGCAACATCTTCAAACTGTTGTTCACACCGCCCACCAACTTGGATGAAACGACTGTTCCGCGGATTTCGCCCTGGGAATCGTTATCCCAGTATGTATTGCTGGCACTGGCCGTTTATTTGGCCTACAATCCGCCCATGGAAATGGTGAATTTATTGAAGGAAGCCGTAAAATTGATACCATGAAGACAACCGAATACCTCACCGTAAAAAACAACCAGGTCGTAGCCCTCAAGGAGATTCCGGAGTACGACTACGCCTTCTTTCTGGAACTGAATACAGGCTTCCTAAAGGACAATCCCGCCAGGCATTGCGTGAATTATTTCGGCTATGCTTCCGGGCACGATGTCAAACTGATTTGCTGCATGGCAGACGACGACACGCACCTTATTTATATTTCGTCCTCTTTGGTCGGCCAAACTGCGCATTTGTCCTCGTTTACCGCTCAGCATCCCAATTTTGAGAAGTTCGAACGGGAACTTCACGAGAATTTCGGCATCTTCTACACGGACCATCCTTGGCTGAAACCGATGCGGTATGCGCACAACAGGGCCGACCAAAAGCAACAAATTGCCAACTACCCATTTTACGCTGTGGAGAGCGAGGAACTGCACGAAGTCGGTGTGGGGCCCATCCATGCCGGCATCATCGAACCCGGGCATTTTCGCTTCATCTGCAACGGAGAGCAGATCATGCACCTCGAGATTCAACTGGGCTATCAGCACCGAGGCATCGAGCAGCTTTTTATAGAAAAAAAGAAACTTCTGGAACGCACTACCTTGGCTGAATCCATCGCCGGAGACACTGTGGTTGGTCACACCACCACCTTCGTCAACCTTTGGGAAAGCCTATGCGACCACACCCCCGACCCTTCCTTGTTGTGGGCACGGACTGTCGCCTTGGAATTGGAACGGATAGCCGTCCACACCGCTGATCTGACCGGGATCTGCGCCGATATGGCCTACCAATTGGGAGAATCCGTCTTTGGGCGCTTACGCACACCCATTATCAATTTCAGGCAAGAATGGTGTGGAAACCGCTTTGCCAAAGGCCTCATCCGTGCCGGAAAAATCAATTACCCCTTCACGGCTGAACTCGCGGAACGGCTTCAGACGGTATTGAATGCCTACGAACCGGATTTCGATGAAATGGCGCAGCAACTTTTTTCGCTCTCCAGCGCCCTTTCGCGCATGGAAAAAACAGGCATTTTAAGTTACGAGCAGCTCCTTGAAATCGGAACGGTCGGAATTTCAGCCCGCATGAACGCTTTGCCTAGGGACATTCGCGCATCGCACCCGTACTGCCTGTACATCGACCACCAGCCCATCCTCAAACACCACGGGGACGTCTATTCCAGAGCGCAGATCCGCAAGCTTGAAATCAAACAATCCATCGGCTATGTCCGGGAATTGCTGAAAAACATTCCTGAATTTACAAAAGCAGCTGAAACGACGCTTGTACCAAAGGCGAACTCCTTTGTGCTCTCGCTCGTAGAAGGTTGGCGCGGTGAAATTTGCCATTGCGCCATTACCGACGCAAAAGGCAACTTGATGGTTTACAAGATCAAGGATCCCTCCCACCACAATTGGATGGCGTTGGCACAGGCGGTTCGCAACAACGACATTTCCGATTTTCCCATTTGCAACAAGAGTTTCAACCTGTCCTATTCCGGACACGATCTATAAGGTATGCTGAACAATCTAAAAATCAGGTGGCATCAGGGCAGTCAATTCATTCCCGATGTAACGAAAGCCAGAGTTCCCGGCGTTTTTAAGGGAAGGCCCATCGTAACGAATGCAAACGTGGACGAAGCAGCGTTGGCCGATTTATGCCCGACGCACGCGATTTCTGTCAATCCGGTTTCTATGGATTTGGGCAAATGCACCTTTTGTGGTGAATGCGCGGTGCAATTTCCAACGAAAATTTTCTTCACTTCCGACTATAAAACGTCCAGCAACGACCGACAGAATCTGATCATAAAAGAGGGTGAAGACCTTTTGATTCAGATGAATCCAGACTTGATCCGCGACGAAATCCGGCATCTGTTCGGTCGTTCACTGAAGCTGAGACAGGTTTCGGCCGGTGGGGACAACAGCTGTGAAATGGAGCTGAATGCGGCCAACAATGTTCAATTCGACTTGAGTCGTTTCGGAATCGACTTTGTGGCTTCTCCGCGACACGCCGATGGCATCGTCATCACTGGTCCCATCACAGAGAACATGGCTGAACCCTTGGAACGCTGTTACCAGGCTGTTCCAAGTCCAAAAATCATCATTTTGGTTGGTGTGGATGCCATCAGTGGCGGAATTTTTGCCGACAGCCCCGCCTTGAACCGTGAATTTCTGACGAAGCATAAAGTCGATCTTTATGTTCCTGGAAACCCGGCTCATCCGCTGACGTTCATCAATGGCGTTTTGGATTTGCTGCGAAACAGAAAGTATCGGGTTCGTTAAATAACGTTGATTTATTTCTCAAGCATAACGGTTTTCCTTAAAACTGTTTATCTTTACGAACTAGTTCTATCCGAAACCAATTTGATGAAAAAGATTGTTTCCACTTTTCTTGCCCTGCTGCTCCTGATTTCAGGCATGCATTTGTCGGTTGCCTCGCATTATTGCGGTGGTACGCTGGCTCAGGTGAAGTGGTCTTTCAACAAAGAATTGGCTTCTTGCGGGATGGAAGGGGAACACGACGCGAAGCAGGGAATTACAATCGAGCAGCCCTGCTGTAAGGACGAGCTCTCCACCTACACCACGGATGGTCAGTATCAGCTTCAATCGTTTGAACTGAAAAAATGTGTTTCGCAGGTCATCGCTTGCTTTACCGCACCAGTCAGTCTTCTTTTCAAGTCGCAGAAACCTGTCGACTACCTTTATACTAGTGTTTTCCCGCCTGGAATTGTCTTACCGAACCAGGTGGTTCAGGAAAATATCTGCGTTTTCATAATTTGATTCTCGTTGTCTCAATAGGGAGCGAACTACTGCGTTACTGCTTATTCGCCACTCCTCACGTACCTTAAGTACGCTCCGGGGTGTCTCACAATCAGTGCCTTGTCCTTCACTCCCTATTGAAACAACTTTTGCGACTAATTACATTATTCCAAAAAACAAAAGAATTATGAAAACGATCAAATTATTTTTAGCTGTTATTTTAAGTGTTGCCCTAGGAACCGCCGCGGTTGCTCAAACGGGTACAAAATCGACTGTTGCCGTTAAGACGGAAGTGTTCAATGTGAATGGAAAGTGCGGCATGTGCAAGACTCGCATTGAAAAAACGGCCAAGGTAACTGGTGTTTCCAAAGCCGTTTGGGATGCCAAAACCAAGAAACTGAGTCTCACCTACGATCCTGCCAAGGTTAAAACGGACGCTGTGATGAAAGCACTTGCCGCCGTTGGCCACGACACCGATAAATTCAAGGCTACGGACAAGGTTTACAACAGCCTTCCTGGTTGCTGCAAATACAGGTAGTTAATTAGCTAGGAACTGCCCCGCTGCTTGCGGCGGGGAGCTTCAATTAAAATCGGTCCCTGAGCTGGTAAAATCCACTCCAATGGTTTTCAGACTTTGTTTCCTGACCACTCCCAGGCAAATAAGCTGTTAAATAAACCAGTCTCAGGGACCTTCTTTCGGCAAAGCACCTAACTAATTGCAACAACCATGTTCAACAGACTAGTCAACTACTTTCTGGCGAACCGGCTCGTCACGTTCCTCTTTTTGTTGACCGTATTGGTGGCAGGCATTGCCTTCACCCCGTTCAACTGGAACACCGGCCTGATACCCAGAGACCCGATACCCGTCGATGCCATTCCGGACATCGGTGAAAATCAGCAAATTATAGCGACTGAATGGATGGGACGTTCGCCCCGCGACATTCAGGATCAGGTGACGTATCCCCTCACCTCATCCCTTTCCGGAATTTCTGGTGTCAAAACCGTCCGAAGCACCTCCATGTTCGGCATGTCCTTCATTTACATCATCTTCAAGGACAATGTGGAATTTTACTGGAGCCGTTCCCGGATATTGGAAAAACTGAATTCCTTGCCTGCGGGTACACTGCCACAAGGGGTTCAGCCGACATTGGGACCAGATGCAACGGGACTTGGTCAGATTTTCTGGTACACGCTCGAGGGCCGAAATCCCAAAACCGGAAAACCTTCTGGCGGTTGGAGTCCACAAGAACTGCGAACCATTCAAGATTTCTACGTCAAATACAGTTTATCTTCGGCCGAAGGGGTATCGGAGGTAGCTTCAGTGGGTGGCTTCGTACGTGAATATCAAGTAGATATCAACCCAGAAGCCTTGAAAGCCTTTGGCGTTTCCGTCATGGACGTGATGAATGCCGTGTCGCAAAGCAACCTGGACATCGGTGCCGAAACAATGGAACTGAACCGAGTGGAATACCTTATTAGAGGCCTGGGTTACATCAAAAACACGGACGATCTGGCCAATTCAGTAGTGGCAGTCCGGAACAATGTGCCCGTTCGAATCAATGACGTGGCTCAGACCACCTTTGGACCAGCCACTCGACGGGGCGGCCTGGACAAGGCAGGTTCGGAAGCCGTGGGTGCCGTCGTGGTGGCCAGATACGGTTCCAATCCGATGGCCGTCATCACGAATGTAAAAGATAAAATCAAAGAAATTGAGGCTGGGCTTCCACAGAAAAACTTGCCGGACGGCAGCATTTCCAAAGTCACTGTCGTGCCTTTTTACGATCGGACCGGGCTGATCAAGGAAACCATCGGCACCTTGGAATCGGCTCTGTCGCACGAAATCCTCATCAGCATCATCGTGATTCTGGTGCTGGTACTCAACTTAAAAGCGTCACTCATCGTGGCCGGCTTGCTACCACTTGGCGTACTGATGACTTTTGTCCTGATGCGTCTTTTTGGTGTAGAAGCCAACATCGTTGCCTTGTCCGGCATCGCCATTGCCATCGGTGTGATGGTGGATATCGGCATCGTAGATGTGGAAAACATTCTCAGGCATCTGGAGCAACCCGAAAACAAGAATATTCGAGGCAAAAAGCTTATTTCGGTCATTTATCAGGCAACCACGGAGGTTCGCGCTGCAGTAGTCACTTCAATCGCCACCACCATCGTTAGTTTTCTACCCGTCTTCGCACTCGAAGCGGCCGAAGGAAAACTGTTTCATCCACTCGCTTTTACCAAGACGTTTGCCCTGATTTCAGCCTTTGTTTTGGGTATTGTCGTATTACCGACACTGGTGTATGTATTTTTCAATGCGAAGCTTGGAATCAAACGGTTTCGGCCGAGAATTAAACTACCACGCTATCTGAACATCATCTTGGTGGTATTGCTGGCCAGTTACTGGCTCAGCGTCGAATGGCTTCCATTGGGCGCTCACAACAGCACATTGGTGAATTTCCTGTTCGTGGGAGGCATCATCGGCTTGGTTCTCGGAGCCCTGATGTTGGTGGTGCATTATTACGAACCCATCATGCGTTGGGCGCTGGAACACAAAACGGCCTTCCTGGTGTTACCCACCGTTACTCTAGTAGCAGGTCTGTTGATTTGGCGGAGCACCGGCAAGGAATTCATGCCTTCCCTCAACGAAGGGTCCTTCCTGCTGATGCCAACCAGCATGCCGCACACCAGCATTGATCAGAATTTAAGGTACATCGAAACGCTGGATAGACGGCTGGCTGCCATCCCTGAAGTGGAAAATGCCGTCGGCAAATGGGGACGTGTGAATTCAGCCCTGGATCCGGCTCCGGTTCAAATGTTCGAGAACACCATTAATTATAGGTCTGAATACTTGCTGGACGAAAACGGGCATCGAATGCGGTTCAAAACCAAACACGACGGTGCCTATCTATTGAAAAATGGCGGTGTTTATGTGCCTGAAACGGAGCGCTATCGTCCTCTCACGGCTGACAGTCTGGTCGCTGACAAAAATGGTGAATACCTCCGTCAGTGGAGGCCTGCCATCAAGCATCCCGATGACATCTGGAAGGAAATCGTCAAAGTCACACAGATTCCCGGATTGACTTCTGCCCCCAAATTACAACCGATAGAGACACGTTTGGTGATGCTGGCAACTGGCATGCGGGCGCCGATGGGATTGAAAATCTATGGTCCCGATCTTGAATCCATCGAAAAAGCGGGCATGCTTTTTGAACAGGCATTAAAAAACATACCCTCGATTCAAACCAACTCAGTCTTTTACGACCGAGCGGTGGGTGCGCCCTACGTTGAAATCAAGCTTAATCGGGAAAACATGGCCAGATACGGCATGCGCGTCAACGATGTGCAACAAGTCCTTCAGGCTGCCGTGGGAGGCATGACCTTGTCCACTTCGGTGGAAGGACGGGAACGCTTTCCCATTCGGGTCCGCTATGCCAGGGAGCGCCGCGACAATCCGGAAGCCCTGAAAAGCATCCTGATTCCGGCCATGAATGGTGTCCAAATCCCTTTGGGCGAAATAGCAGACATCGGCTACACCCGCGGTGCTCAGATGATTCGTAGCGAAAACACATTTTTAGTAGGCTATGTCATCTTTGACAAAGTCAGTGACAAGGCCGAAGTGGATGTGGTGGAAGAAGCAGCAAAAATCCTGACACAAAAAGTCACTTCTGGGGTATTGAAAATCCCCACCGGTGTTACCTGGAAATTTGCTGGAAACTACGAGCAAGAAATTCGTGCCACCAAGCGGCTGGGCATAGTCATACCCATCAGTTTGCTGTTCATTCTGCTGCTGTTGTTTTTCCAATTTAGAACCGTGACGGCCTCCTTCATCCATTTCTCTGGTGTTTTTGTGGCTTTTGCCGGCGGTTTCATCATGATTTGGCTCTATGGGCAAGATTGGTTCATGAATTTCAGCGTAGCGGGCACCAACATGCGGGATTTGTTCCAAATGCACCCAATCAATCTGAGTGTGGCGGTCTGGGTCGGTTTCATAGCCTTGTTTGGCATTGCCACCAACGATGGTGTGCTGATGGGAACCTACATCCATCAGGTTTTTGAAGACAATCATCCAACCACGGTGCAAGGCGTGCGCGAAGCAGTAGTAAAAGCTGGTCACCGAAGGGTCCGTCCAGCCATGATGACCACGGCGGTCGCCATCATCGCACTGCTTCCGGTACTGACTTCCACCGGGAAAGGAGCCGACATCATGGTGCCAATGGCCATTCCGACTTTTGGTGGGATGATCATCCAGCTGATGACCATTTTTGTAGTGCCTTTGTTTCAAGCTATTTGGCGGGAACGGGCGGTTCGCAAAACACTTAAAAATCACAACGATGAAACGATATAAAAGTTATGCGATTTGGATGATCCTAATTACGACGGGGTTTGCCAATGCCTTTGGACAGAGTACTTCGAAAGACTCGCTCCCTACTGTAGACGTTTTGCAATCGTATCAAAAGATGGCGGCAGAGAACAATCCTACCCTTCTGCAAAAATGGAGCGAGTACCAGGCAGCACTGCAAAAAGTGCCGCAGGCAGCTGGTCTGCCCGATCCGAACTTGAACCTTGGCTTATTCCTGACTCCCATGGAATTGCCCGGTGGTAATCAAGTAGCCGACCTGCAACTGATGCAGATGTTTCCCTGGTTCGGGGTTCTTAAAAATGCGAAGGACGAGATGAGTTTGATGGCTAAAGCTTCCTTCGCATCGGTAGAAGCGGCTAAACTGGAGATCTTCTACGACGTCCGTGGCAGTTGGTTCAACCTCTACCGAAACCGTGAGCAAGTGCGAATTACGGAGCAGAATTTGGAATTGTTGCGTCAGATGGAACGGTTAGCAACGAGTAGGTACAAAGCCGGAAGCAGCGTTTCGGTGAGCAACTCCGCTGGATCCATGCCGCCTGCACCCGTTGCTTCAAGCGGGAGCGGAAACGGAAACGGAAGCGGCATGGGCATGTCTAGCAGCACCTCCACGGCTTCTCCGAAAGCAACCACACCCATGGTTTCACCTGCTATGGGAACGTCCACCGGTAGCAGCCTATCGGACATCTATATCCTTCAAATGGAGGAAAATGAGCTGATAAACAGCATTTCGTCGCTGAACGACCAGTATCGTAGCCTGCTATACCGATTCAACAAACTGATGAACCGTTCGGTGGAATCAAACGTTGTTTTGCCTCCAAAAGGATTTAAGGATTCTTTTGAACCGCCCCTGGACTCCGCACTGAAAAACAACCCGATGCTGACAATGCTGCAATTCGAGCGGGAATCGTTGGAGGCGCATCGTCGAATGGCGGACCGAATGGCGTATCCGATGGTCGGAATCGGCCTCAAGTATTCCATTCTGGCCAAGAATCCGGGTTCGACCTCCATGATGAACGGTCAAGACATGCTGATGCCTATGGTTTCGGTATCGCTGCCCATCTACCGAAAAAAGTACAAGGCCATCCAACAGGAAACCGAGTGGCTCAAGACGGCTTCGTCACAGAATTATGCGGCTACGCTGAACGCGATGCAATCGGATTATCAGGATGCCCTGTTCAATTACCGGGACGCGCAACGACGGATTCAGCTGAATGAAAGCCAGTATCAACTGACTGAAAAATCGTACCAGCTCCAACTGAAGCGCTTCGCTGCATCCACGGCTAATTTGGCTGAACTCCTCACAATAAGCCGTCAGCAATTGGATTACGCATTGAAAGGCATGAATGCAAGAGTGGATTTACTAATCGCGCAGGCTAAAATTCGTCAACTGACTGCAAAAAATTAAATAAAAATGAAACGAATATTCTCAAATAAGATCGTACAATTTGTATTGGTGGCTTTGGGCAGTCTGTTTTTAGGCTGGTTGCTCTTCCACAACCCAAAACCGAACAAAGAAACTCATCAGCATGCTGAAGTGAAGAAAGAAATCTGGACTTGCTCCATGGATCCCCAGGTCAAGTTGGACAAACCCGGCCTATGCCCCATTTGTGGCATGGACCTGATACCCTTGGTAACCGGAGGTGGTTCCACCATGGATTCAACCGCGCTGTATCTGACGCCAGAAGCCATTCAGTTGGCCAACATCTCGACTTCTGTGGTGAGTCGTACAGCTCCAGTCAAGGAACTGCGACTGTTTGGCAAGGTGCAGGCAGACGAACGCCTTTTGGAAAGTCAAACCGCCCACATACCCGGCCGAATCGAAAAACTGTACATTGGTTTTACGGGCGAAACCGTCCGAAAAGGCCAGTTGTTGGCACTCATCAATTCACCTGACCTGATTTCGGCCCAGGAAGAATTGCTGGAAGTAGCCAATGAGCCGGTTCTTCTTGAAGCAGCCAAAGACAAACTTCGTCAATGGAAACTCACCGATGCCCAAATCGATCAGATTATTCGTTCGGGCAAAGTGAAGAAAAACTTTGAAGTCTTGGCCGGCAGTTCAGGCATTGTCACCTCCAAAAGGGTGAACACCGGTGACTACGTCAATGCAGGCAGTGTCCTGTTCGAAGTGGCCAACTTGTCTCCTATTTGGGTGTTGTTTGATGCATACGAAAGCGACCTGCCCTTTTTGAAAGTGGGCAACAGCGTCGCGTTCAGCCTTCAAGCCTTACCCGGTAGCAGCTTTAAGGCCAACATCAAGTTCATCGACCCGGTAATGGATCCAACGAGCCGTGTAGCCAAAGTTCGCGTGGAGGTGAACAATTCCTCTGGAAAACTAAAACCTGAAATGTTCGCCACCGGTGTTGTACAGGCAAGCCTGAACCAATACAAGGACAAACTGGTGATTCCTGCCACTGCCGTTTTATGGACAGGCAAGCGCTCCATCGTTTACGTGAAACAAAGCGACAGCTCCTTCAAAATGCGTGAAATTGAATTGGGACCGATGCTGGGAAACAGCTTCGTGGTTTTAGACGGGCTGACGGATGGCGAGGAAATCGTGACCGAAGGCAGCTTCAGCGTGGATGCAGCCTCGCAACTGGAAGGCAAGGCCAGCATGATGAATCAAACCTACTAAAGAACAATCTTAGCTAAGCTGAAATTGCCATTTACTGTAGTTCTTACAACATAAACCCCATTACTAAGGTTTGTCGCATTCAGGACAACATGGTTGCTTCCAGTTTGAAGTAACCAGATTGTTTGGAAATCAACTTCCCATGGACATTAAGTAATTCAAACTCAACGGTACTTGCTATTGGTAAGCTGATATAGGTCAAAATCTTTTGGGATTTACTTCATTTTTACAACATCATATTTTATAAATGGAAAAGATGTGATGGGCTGGTCAATCAAATATAAACCAGGATCTAATGAAGAATTCAACATTGGAACACCACAAGAACAGCTTTAAAAAAGTACACTGGTCATAGCGGTTAAATCATCATCGCATTTACTTTGAAGAGGGTGTCTCAAAAGTGTAAACTGACCCCAAAAAGTTACTTTTGAGACACCCTCTTCTTTCGGGTTTGATGTTGTTGTTGTTTATTACAGAATAGGTGTGATTGTTTCTTCAATCATGAGTTCGGGCCCTAAGTCCATGACGCCAAATAATTCAGGATCTCCGAACGGGCTTTCCAATGCCAACGATATGTCGTTATCCATCAAGACTTTTTCAATGTTTGGCAATAAGTATGTTCTTTTAAGATTTTTCATCGATTATATTAATTTTATGCCAAATGTGAATCGTTCATGGGCTCTTGATATGAGAAGGCTTCAGGGTCACCAAACGGACTTTCCAATGCTAACGAGATATCGTTATCCATCAGGATTTTTTCCAAGTCCGGGCTGATGTATTGTTTTTTTAATCCAGTCATAGCTTTAAGATTTACTGATTGATGGCTACCATCTTTGCAAACTCCATACCATTCACAGAAACCTTTACCAGGTAAACACCCTTGCTGAACGTTTTGCTCAAGGTAGTGTTTTGTGAATTGATGTCTTGTGCAAACACCTTTTTACCAATCATATCGTAAACCGTTACATTGGCCTTGTTGCTGCCTTCGTGGTTAATTTCCATCTGACCACCGCTCAACGAGCGAATGCTGATGCTGGATTTCTGAGTATTATCTAGGAATGTTGCTGCTTTTACAATGGTCAATGTGAAACGATCCGTCGTTGCAGCGACATCTGAAGTAAAGGTGTATTCAGGAGTTTCAGTCAAATCCTGCGATAAATTCAATACATGATCCTTTAAAATGACTTTGGTACCAGCTTCCAGATTTAACAGTTCCATCGCCTTGATGGTGAATCTGCCAAGCTTGCGTGTTCTAAAGCCAAGCTTCATATCTTTCCTTCCTTCAAAGGGAGCCAATCCGTTGATGGACACTTCATCTTCACCTGCAAAAGTGTAGATTTCAGGAGTTGAATCGTTGTCATTGAACATCTTATGAGAGTCGTACTGTTCATACGAATCCATGGCTTTCGGAAATATGCCGATCAAGGTTTGATCGATTCCACGACCGTTAGTGAGCTGGAGACGAATCTTCTCAATACAGATCGTATCTTCATTTGCACTTCTTAACATGTTGCCTAAAACCTGATAAGAACGCATGGCATTGGTCAATGCTAGATTACCGCTAACACCATCCGTAGTTGCCCGAACCCAAAAGGCTTGCATAGGGGGTATGAAATTTGTAAGTGCAGTCCCGGCAGAACCTAAGCTGATTCCAACCCCACCAACAGCATTGTATGTATCATAAGCCATAATGTTGGTACCACTATTGAACGAACGGTACCAGACGGTGGATTCCAAACCAGATGTGCTTACATTATTGAAGGCAGCATTGATGTCTAGGTAGGAAGGATAAGGATTTCCGACGAGATTGTACCCGCGTTTGGCATGTTCCGTTCCAGTGCGTGTAGCTGTGATGTTAAGGTTTCCGCTGTTCAAAGCGGTACCAGTTAAGGAAACTGTTTTGTTGTCGCCTAATCTTGCTACATAGCCTCGGCCAATGGTAAGACCTGTAGCATTTGCCGTGATCGGAGTGTAGCCAAACGCTGCTTCGGAAAAAGACCACAATTTATTTATTGGACTGACACTTTCAACAGCTAAAGCGGTGCTTGTTGCATCAGTCAATGGGGTGGAAAAATACCAGAATCGACCGTTTGGCGTAGTTGCACCTGCACCGGTAATATATTGTTGAACGGTAGAAGTACCACCAACAGACAGTCCTCCAGCTGCATTTGCATCTACAAAAATGCCCGCTCCAGTAACGTCGCTGTTTATGGTAAAATTACCCGTAACAGTCAACGTATAACCTGAGTTAAGAATTAGAGCAGCACCCGGATAAATTGTCACATTAGCTACATTAACATTTTGGTCGATTGTAAGTGAACCGCTAACTACACATATATCAGAACCAGATGAAGGCACGGTTCCTCCCCAATTAGCGGCAGTATTCCATGTATTGGTGCCATTCCATGAAGGAACTTCGAAAAATTCCCAATTGTCGATATAACCTGTAGTTCCAGATAACGATGAATTGTTAAACCAGCATAAAGCTGATGTTGCGCCTACTCCAGTTGTAAATTCAATCTCTTTAGTTTGCCATACACCACCAGTATTAAACACATTATTAATATTTGCTACTCCCGATCCAAGGTCGTTTAAACCTATTCTAAAGTCTCCACCAATAGTATAAACCATCGCTTTCATTCTATATTTGGTTTTTGATTTCAAAGCGGTAAAATGTATATCAATAGAACCTGCAGCAGGTCCGATCTTTCCACTTCTAGCACCACAATAAGCATATGTTGGATCCGTATTTATACTTTGACTACCCCAACCGAAGAAAGTAGAAAGGCTATTGAGTCTTGGATCGGCAACTAAATTACCCGTTGAATAAAGGGGAGTATAACATTCGCTATCCTTAGAAGTTGCCACAGAGATATTCTGAGTTATTGCAACAGTGCTTGCAACAGAGATATTAGCAATTAAATTAGCGCTCTCATCCCATGAAGCAGTTATTGTATTCGTTGCATTGGCATTGGCTAGTGCTATTGTGTACGTTCCACCTCCATTATTTACCAAATTGGCACCTGTAAGTGTAATTCCTGTTGGAGCTGTTATAGTTACATCAGCAGTTAAATTAGCCCCTACTACATCAAATGTTTCAGTTGTGGTTGTTGAATTACTAATGAAAAGTGAGGATTTGGATAGTGAAATAACAGGTACCGGACCATAATAATATAATCTGAAATTATCAAATCCTGTCCAGTTACATGCAATTGGTGCAACTAATGAATATCCAATTGTTAAGGTACTACCTGGCACTGCGACATTTGAAACCGTATAATCTTGTCCAGCTACCACTTCTGTTGTTTGAGATCCTGCTGTAATATACGCACCTGTATGAAGAGGATTAGCTCCGGCTAGTTGCACGGCATGTCCCGAAACAACTAATTCATACAATCCACTCGAAAGTCCTGTAACTGTTTGGGTTAATGTGCTTGCTGCTAGATTAGAACCATTTGCGATCCATTTTTCTGCATAGGTTGTTCCATTTTTCGTCCACCCCTGACCAGGGACATTCGTTTGGGTAGCAAAGCCACTATTCGTCCAACTTGTAAATAAACTTTCAAAACTTGGATTGGTAATGGATGAAGTAACATCTGTTCGACCTAATGCAGCCAATAGTGTGGCTGACGCAGTTGTTATATCGGCTGTGATTCCAGCATTATACGTGGTGATGTACGATGTAACATCCATTCCTTTACTTCTGCCATAAGTCATGTATCTATCAAGCAAAATTTTGGCGTTATAAAGATCAAGATCAGCTTGAGAAATAAATTTCCATTGCGTGTAACTATCGCCACTAGTTCTGTTAAATTTCACAGTATTAGCAGTTCCCTTATTAGTAGACTCTGTAGCTGACGCCGAACCCAAATATTGAGCTGCCACATAACCGCCAAAAGTGGCTGGAACTTGCAACGAATAAATTTTGTTGGTTGCATCTGTTTCAACAACATTCCATGGGTTAGTAAAACCGCGAGTATACCAATAATCATTCGTTTCAACAGATCCTAGAGCAGGATCGGCAGTAACCGCGATTAAAAACCAGTTAGTCACATTAGAACTGTTTAGATTATATTGGAATGTCCAAGCAGAACCACTGGTATTGGTGGCAGTGTATTTAACCACCGAACTTGAAGCATTTGCCCTTGGTTGTGCAGACACAACAGATTGAGTGCCCCAGTTTCCCCCAGCAGTTAAATAGCCATTGGAACCCACATTATACACATAATAGGTGGTTCCGGATGTAAGAGTGCTACCTGTTAATGCTGGGGCAGTCCAGGTCTGTGCGTTTATTCTTATCACACATAAAAAGCACCATAAGGCAAGTAAAAGATCCCTGTGTTTTAATAAAAATTGTTTTTTCATAAATTCTGTGTTTTAGGTAAAGATTTAGAATAGGTAATTAAAAAATCTGGAAATAATGTAGTTAACTGATTTCAATAGTTACATTGCGACTATTGAGAAAAGGCTGAGACATGGTTGAGCCATTTACCCCACATTCGACGTCGTTGGAGCAAAGCAATTCTTTTGCATTAGCAGAACAAGTAATAGAAATACACATGCTAATGAAAAATTGATTTTCATGTGTTTTAGTTTAGGTTATAGTTGAGACGGTTAAAAATATGGATTACTATTGGTTATCAGTATGCGCAAATTCGTCAGAAACCAAACTCAAATTGAGCATAAACACGAACATGCAGTCATTCGTTAAACTTTATCTACCAACTAATGCACTATATAATAGCGACTTAAGATTTCTCTATTTTCACAAACAGTACAACGACCTATCTTGCAGAAACCAACAATTACAGGTATAGCAAACACTGAAACATTTAAAGTGGCCTTCTCAAACTCAAATTTTTAAACTTACCAAATTCCATAAAAGCACCCACTTATTGAGATCACCATGATAGGATAGGCAAAGTGAATAGTGTTAATTTTATATCTTTAAGAAGTTTACTAGTCCAGTTTCGCTTATACTATCAATTGTGAATTTCATTACTAATCAGACTAAAACTTTATATAGCTGAACTTTTCCTGCAGACATGATTCTAATGATTATTACGCCTTTTATTTGAACTGGAATATCCAAATGATTTGATTCAGTGGAAACTTGATGGAGCAAAAAACCCTTTTCATCATAAATGAAAACACAACTATTTGATTTTAGATTTCTTATTAAGACATGGTTGTTAATGACGCTAACTCCAATAGATTGTACATCGTTCACCTTTTTGACTTCTACTTCACTTGCAGGCTGTAACAGTCGTAAATTAAACAAACCTCCGGCTACATTTCCGGTATTGATGGCCTCCAATTTGACGGTGATCATTTCTTTACCAGTAGTTAGGATATTCGGAATCGGATATTCCACGTTGACAAATTCATTTTTGTTCCATTTGCCGACCAAATCTTCTGTGGCTATGACGGTTTCGTCAACTTTAATGTAAAAGGCTCTGCTTCCTGTTTCATTCCCCCAATAACGAGCCATAACCGACAAATCAGTCTTGTCCTTGGTGAGCATGCTGTAACTCATATATCCTCCATTCCGGGCATCCCGCCAGAATTCATTCATGAAATTTCCAGTAAAGGAATTGCTGCTGGACAATTTATGATCCACTTCCGGTTGTTGTTCACCTGGTGCCACCTTGTCGACCGTCCGTTGTTCGAGTTCCAACGCTGATTTTTGGGCAGCGGCGATGCTGTCGAGCACCGTTTTGTATTGACTATTGGTTAATGACATCCAATACATCATGTAACGAGAGTCGTGAATTTTATAAAATGGTTCCAAAATCAAGCTGGTGTCAATCTGATTTCCAAACAAGGTCGTAGCTCTGAATGTCAATGGTTTGCCTAAAACAGGCTTCATTTTCATAGGAATGGAATCTCTTGAACCTAATAGGACGGGGGCCTGATTCAAGGAAAGCATGGTGCCTCCCGCAATGTGTCCCCAACGGCTGACGTCAGCTACTAAATCCGACAAATCTTCCGTTTCGGTCTTAGCTCCCAACAAAATAGGTCCACACATGACTGCCACATAGGAAGGTACATTAGGCAATGCTTCGGTCGAAAGTTGCATGGGCAACACCACGCGCACCGAGTCGCCATTGTTCCAAACACGTCGGATGGCTATGTATGTTTGCGGAACTGACGAAAGCTGAACGGTATCTGAATTTACCACAATTTTTAACGATCCTGCTGTGACCCATTTTGGTGACCTAATCATTAGGGTGAAATCAGTTGGTTTGTCGGTTGTCACACGCAACGTTGAAAAATCTGTGTTCGGAAAAGTCGTTTCCTGACAAACCTTCACCCCTTTTTCTTTCCAATTCAACTCAGAAGCGATGAACAAATTCAGATATAGCGAGTCTCCGCGGTGTGTATAGATGAACTCACCGTATTTACCGTGGTTCTCCATTCCTGTACCTACACAACACCACATGGCTTGATTGGGTGCCGAATATACGCGATAATGACGGGGACGTGCGGGAGTAAAGTATACGTATCCGCCGTGTTCGGGATGTTGAGTGGATAGAATATGATTGAACAAAACTCGTTCAAAATAATCAGCATACTTGGCTTGCGGATTTACACGAAACAAATCTTCGGTGAGTTTCAGCATGTTGTTTGAATTGCAGGACTCTGGCCCTTCCGCCACTTCCAGAAAATCGCTATATGCTGAAGTCGCCGGGAAATACTCTTTTCGGCTATTGGCTCCAGAAGCCAAACTTCGATTGGCTGTAACCGTTTGCCAGAAAAACTGACCTGCCTTGCTGTAAAAGGGATCGTTGCTAACTTCTGCTATACGTTCGAATCCGACGACTTTTGGAACCTGGGTATTGGCGTGCATGTTGTCCAGATTGTCAATGCTGGCAGCCATGCTATTTGCCAAAACCTTATGAGAGAACCGCTTTGCTGCCATCAAATACTTGGAGCTACCTGTTATCTGATAGGCATCGGCCAAAATTTCATTCATACCTCCATGTTCCACATTCAGCATGGTTTCCATCTGTGTGTCAGACAATCCTGAGGTGATGTTGATCGCCCAATCGCAGAATGAAAGGAAGACCGACTTGGCATCCGTGCTTCCGCCATACAACCATGCATCTCTAAGACCAGCAAAGGTCTTATGAAGGTTGTACCATGGAACCCAAGCAGCATAGAAATTGGTAAAATCGCCGGACTTGAAAGGAAGCCAGATCAAAGCACTCGCAGGAACGCCACCCGCATAGCCAACTCCCCATGAGCTGTTGTTCAGAGCATTTGCATCTTGGCATGCTTTTAACTCAGCTATCATATAATCCATCCGCTGCTTGCAGTTGATATCGCCTGTTGCGGCAAAATTAATGGCTAGTGCAGTCAAATAGTGACCTCCGATGTGTCCATCCAAACCCTCCCAATTGGTATAACTGGTAGCTTTCTCATATAGACCAGCTTGCTTTCGATAGGGAGCCAAAAGTCGGTTCACGTCGTATTTCAGAAGGGTTTGAATATTCAAATCGCGAGCGTACTTGAAAGGGCCATCCAACAGAATGACATCGCTCAGCGGAAATTCGTCTCTATATAATTTTTCCTGCGCCGCGCCTGGCGTTAGATCAGCGGTTTTATAAAGAATGGTGTATGTTTTCTGAGTAATTCCGTCCAAAGCAGTTACCACGATTGTCGATGTCCCGGTTCCGGAAGACAAATCAACACTGCCAGTTCCGGTAACAGTCACTCCTTCGATAGAGGGAATAACCGTTGGGATAACGGTAGTCACACCCTCAGGTATAGAAGCAGTATAGGTTGTGGTTGCCGGATTAAAACGTATATCCAAAATGCCGCTGCTCAATGTCACACTATCGAGCGTGGCCAAGTTGGAGACTTCAGTCAAGGTGAATCTGTCAAATTTAAAAAAACCAGCGTCACCCCTGCTATTACTAGGGAAAATGAAACCCTGATTCGTTGCCTTTCCGTTCACTCGAATACCCAATGTGAGTGAACCACCAGTAACTTGCTTGATCACAGACAATTCGTGGAAGGGACCGTTTTCGACCGAAGATTCTGTAAATCCACCAAAGACATAACTTTCCTTTGATTCAAGAATGGTCAGATTGGCTGAACTGTAAGACGCATGTGTTGCTGAACCGTAAAGTATGGATTTTGTGGTGCCATCCGAAGTTACGAACAAACGCTGATTGGTTAAACGATTGGTGCTGACCGCCAACAAAGCGGTTACTTTGTAGATACCTTTGGGCAAACCCGATATCGACTGAGAACATTCCACATCGCCAATGGAGGAATTCCATATTCCGTTGATGTAGCTGCCATCCTTCGTCTTGTCGCCGTCGGTGTTGGGGCCCAGCCAGGCATAACCTGTCGCTCCGTTCCAAGCCCAGCCGTTTGAGTTTCCTGTTTCAAAACTGGGGTTGATGATACTGCTGGTGTAATTGGTTTGAGCACTGATTCCGAAGAATATTCCAAATAACCCTGTAATTATGATAGACATTTTCTTTTTCACGATATATACGTTCGATTTGAGAAGAATACTATTACAAAAATGGATGCTTTTCGCACATTCCTAAATTTGTTCTTATTTCACAATAAACAGCTTTTGAACAGATCCTGATGTTCCTATTAAAATCAACAAATAATTACCAACTGGAAATCTCCTATTCAAGTTTTGAATTGGCTGATATCCAGCTTTTTCGAATACCAACTTGCCCTCCATGTTGAATACCTCCACTTTCTCATAGGGGAATAACGGACTGTTGACGATTACCCTATTTCTGGATGGATCTGAGTAAATCTGCACATTTTCAGCTTCTTTGGGAGATTCTAAAATGTTTGTCAGCACTTTTTCAAACAAAACCCAGTTGATGTTGAATCCACCTGTTGCAGCAAGCAGTTTCACAAAGTGTTTACCTTCTCCAAAATTCAGATTGACGTCGGACGAAACGTATGTTTGCCAACCAGCCGTTTTTGGAATACTGATTTGGCCCGCTTTCAGATTGTCTACATAGATGTGAATAACTCCCGTGCTATAAATAGAACCGGTTCGGAAAGTCAGTTTGTATTGCCCAGTTGTCGGAACATTCACTGCGTATTCCATCCAATCGTTCGTATCAATGTAGCCCACATCCGAACCACCATCTGTATCGCCACAAGTTTCTGTTTGAGTACCGTATTGGGCATAATATCCCTCCGCTTCCATTTTTCCGGGCATGACAAACCAAGTAGGCTCCAAAACATCGTTCTGCACCAGAAAATCGGAGAAAGCTGCAAGCGTGCCCGAATCGGTCGCTTTAATCACTCCCGGCGAATAGGAAACTGACACGTTTTCTCCCCATTTCAATTTCGTACCCAATTGAAGTGAAATGGATTTCCCGATCACTACCATGTCCAGAATCGAAGAATTAGAGCCGCTCACTTTCAAACTGAAACTGCCAGTTTGGTTCAATACAGGGTACACTTCCTTATTGAAAGTGAGTATCACGGATGAACCTGTGGAGTCGCTTTCAGCGTTAACGATTTCCAACGGCAAACCCAACGAAGCATTGGTTACCAATCTATTGGAAAAGAGCTTCAAGAACCCTTGATCGGAAGCTTTCCATGTTGTCCCGGTATAAGACAACAGAACTTGATAATCGGCATATAATTTTTCGGAAACAGAAAAGGATACAATGGACGAATCACCACGATCATAGACAGGGTTGGTCAGCAATACACGCCGGGAACTGTTGTCGTTAATGATCAACTGCAGCTCGGATGCATCCGATGGCAACATCATTTTTTTACTGAATTCCACAATCAAAATGCTTCCTTCTCGGTTGCACGAAACAGACCGCAAAAGTGGTGCAGCACCAATTAATCCGTTTTCAACCAGTGTATCCGTAAAATTGAGAAGATCCGATTGTATGGTGGATTTCACATTTCCATTTACATAGGCAATGGTAATAACGTCGTCTTTTTGAACAGGGCTGGAAAGTTTGAGCATCAACGATTGATTGTCTGCAACATACTCGATGGTGTCAATGCAGACGGATTGACTATTAACTTTAACGGTGAATCCAGTGTATTGCTGTTGTTGAGCAACCGGGATGTCGAGTTTTAGGGAAATCCGGTCTGGTTGTTGAGAAAAGACGTATGCCGAATCAAATGCAGCCGGTCGAAATGGAACAAGGGTATACGTTTTTCCAGCTTCCGTTTGAAAATCATATTCATAAACCCGACTCAATGCCGGCTTGTTCAATCTGGCAGCCGGCGAAATGCGTGGTGTTGTAACCGAATCTGTTGTAAAAAACGGGTTAGGATTGATGCCCGATGCCACGGTCAACTGGGTTCCATTTTCCATCGCAACCTTATTGGGCATACGAATTCGGAAATTGCCACCCAAATTGGATTTAATTGTAATCTTTTGTACTTCAGCGTTCTCCCAGCTGAAATCAAGGTCAAAACCACCATAAGCCCTCAATCCACTGACGGAACCGTCTTTCCAGTCCGCTGGCATGGCCGGTAGCAACTGAACGGCACCGTCATGACTTTGCATCAGCATTTCAGTCACCCCTGATGTGCAACCAAAATTTCCATCGATCTGGAATGGGGGATGTGCGTCAAACAGGTTCGGATAGGTACCACCGCTGAAGCTTGTGGAAGTGACAGAAGGATCAACATAAGTCAACTGGTTGGTTATCAATTTATATGCATGCTCACCTTCGAACAATCTCGCCCATAAGTTGATTTTCCAGCCCATAGACCAACCTGTGGAAATGTCCCCTCTGAATGTAAGCGAAGTGCGTGCAGCATCAAACAATTCGGGCGTTATGGAGGCAGTAATCTGATTGCTAGGAAAGAGGCCGTACAAATGCGAGACATGCCTGTTCTTATCGGCAGGATTGTCCCAATCGTCCATCCACTCCTGCAGTTGACCGTACTGTCCTACCTGCATGGGTGGCAATTGGTTTCGTAAAACCTTCAACTGGAGTGCAAAGGTGCTGTCCGTTTTAAGAATATTGGTGGCACGCATGGTTTTGTTGAACAAATCGAACAACAACTGGTTGTCCATAGTGACACCAGCTGCAATGGACGCACCATGTACGGATGGATTGTTTTCAGGTGACATGGATGGACAGACCACCATCCAATTATTTTTTGGTTCTTTGACTAGAAAGGATTGATAAAATTTACAGGCATCCCTCAAGACGGGATATACCGAACGCAAATAGGCTGTATCACCGCTGTATAGGAATTTTTCCCAGACATGTTGGGACAACCATGCACTTCCGGTCGGCCACATGCCATAATACGCCCCGTCCACCATACCGGTGGTTCGCCATAAGTCTGTGTTGTGGTGCAATACCCAACCCTCGGCTCCATACATGGTTTTGGCAGTTACGGCACCAGTAACTGCCAACTCCTTGGTCATTTGAATCAATGGTTCGTGCATTTCGGTCAGATTCGTTTTCTCAGCTGGCCAGTAATTCATTTGAAGATTGATGTTCGTGGTGTATTTACTGTCCCAAACCGGATCGGTCTGATCGTTCCAAAGACCCTGCAAAGTAGCAGGTTGTCCTCCGGGTTGCGAAGATGAAATCAATAAATACCGACCTAATTGGTAGTACAGGGAAACAAAATCAGGATCTTTGGTCTTGGCAAAATACTTCAAACGGACATCGGTCGGATAGTTGGCATAGGCTGACGTGCCAAGGTTTAAATTCACACGATTAAAATACGATTGATAGGATGTTATATGATTGGATAACAGTTCTGTGTAGGTTTTTGCCGAAGCCGAGTTCAGATATTCCTGACTCTTTCCCGATTCGTCGGCTGTCAATGTCTTGTAGTCAACAAAATTGGTCGCAATGGATACGATCAACAATACCTGATTTGCTCCTGCAACAGTAATGTTTGTAGAAGTAGATGTTATGGTTCCACCAGTATTGATGATTTTTACCCTGGTGCTCGATTTCACCATGCCAGTCACCCCTTCATGACTACCGGATAATCCTTTCATCTCCAGCGTGTTTACATTAAGCACTGTCAATGAGGTTTTTAAGCTTCCGTTCAATGTTGACGTAAAGGAAATCTTGCCTGCTTGGCTGGCAGACAGGCGGATGATGATGACTTGTTGGGGTTTGGAGGCAAAGACTTCTTCGGTGTATGTGACACCGTTTAACGCATGAGTCGTTGTGATTACAGCACGTTCCAGATCGAGTTCGCGGTAATAATTCGTATAGGTGCTGTGACCCGGAAAAGTAAGTTGGAGATTTCCGATGGACTGATACTTCTGCCCTTGATTGGTAGTTGACTTGATGGAATTGTCGGCAAGCGTTTGTGCAGCATCCCAGCTTCCGGCAAAAATCAATTCTCGAATGCTCGAAAGGGATGCCAAAGCGTTTGGATTGTTGTTGGTACATGGGCCACCAGACCAAAAGGTACCTTCATTGAGTTGAATATTTTCGATCGAAGGGTTGCCATACACCATGGCACCCAATCTACCGTTCCCGATGGGCAAGGCTTCATTCCACAACGACGCGGGTTTTGAATACCAAAGCTTTAAATGTTCATTAGCGTAAGCAGAAACGGTTAACTGTATAAGGCAGAGAGTGATAATAATGATTTTTCTCATGAAATTCACACTAAATCAAAAAATTATTGCAAACAAACTTTGGTAACATCATCACCAATTCTAACGAGGTAGATGCCATTTTGTAGGTTCGCATTCGATCGAACTTGCGTACCTGTAATTGAATAGATCGAATACGGTACAGAAGGTGTGACTTGGATCTTGCGATCAAGGCATAATATAGTAGGTTTGTCTAAAGAACGGGGTTGCTGCTTGGTGGACGAAAGGACGGATTCAGTATAGAATAATTGGAAATCGTCCAAAGAGAACCAGGTGCCGGCCCAGGTCGTTCCAGTCATGAAAGGTTCGTTAGAAAACCCTATGGTTAATTGATTGTCGGATACTTTAATGTCTTTAATCTCATACCAAGACCACCCATAACCTTTTCCGGTATTGGCATTTCTTTCTGCTGAACCCACCTTTGCAGTACTCCAAACTTGTCCGCCTTCATACCCAAGCTTGTCAATTTCCTTTTTATAAAAAATGTTGTCCGCTTTGGCAAAAATGGAGCTGCCCAAGCCATCGGCTCGTCCGGCACAACGAAGCTTAAACGTGCCGTTCGGAATGTCCTTGAGATGTTGATCTGCTGTAAAAGCAAGCAACCCCTTTGTACCGTTGTAGGCGTCAAAATAGCGATTCGTCGTGTTTCCGCTATAATGCAAGCCTGCATTCGTAAACCATGTACCATAATTCAATATGCCACTCCAACCCTCGGGCAATACATTGTTGGCAGCACTACCCCCATCGGCCGACTTGATGACAAATGAGAAATTCGTACTGTCGCTGGGGGCTTGTGTCAATCGGAACTGCCGAGTAGCCTCAGCGAGTTCCTTAGAAAGAGCCTCCACATGGAAAGACGATACCGACTGCAAGAATTGATTGTTCAGTTCAGTCAAAAAGGTTTTGAACAGTTGTACATTCTTGGAGCTAAAGAGCGGTGCATTTGAGAAATCAAGGGCAGACTCATTGGAAGCGATATATGACTGCGCCGACGTCAAAACAGCATCCATCTCATTGAGAGCATTGTGCGTCGTTGTGTCATTGGCGAGTACAGTTTGCTGCTGGTCAATCAAACGTTGATAGAGCATTTTGGATGTACTTGATTGGAGTTGATTGGCCAAATAATCCAAGGCCTTGGTTTTTGTGACTGTATAATATTGTGTCCACTTGGCATTCGACAGTTTGGCTTGAACAATTGCAGAAGTCAATTGTTCGATGGCATGGCTCTTTTCATCGATGCTCGTCGCTCTGTTTCCTGCAGCGATGGCCGAATCCAACTTGGTCAAGTCACCTTTCAACATGGCAAGCAACCTGTTTGTGGCGGCCATGGACAATTTATTCTGGAGAATCGTATTGAATTCAGCCTCCCCTTTTCCATGATAAGTCAGTTGAAAGTCGGTCACACAAAACCATCCCGATGTCGTGTTTCCCGGAGAAATCGAAGTGAAACCAATTCGCAGTTTGCCATTCTTTCCCACCACCACCTTGGCAGTCGTTAATTTTTCCCAACCTTGGGCAGTATTCCAATTTTTATCCAACGTCATATTGGGAGAAATGACAGTTTGCAAGCCAGAACTCAAGTAGGCATGTTGATTGGTCAGGCTTCCCGCAGTAGTCATCGCAGAACAAGAGATGGAATACAAACCCGGTGGCAGGTTTTCCACATCTTGAAAAAAATTCATAGTCGAAAAATTGTTCGACCATGAATTCCAGCAATTTCTTCCTCCTAGATAGTTCAACCTGAAATCACCGCTGCCGGTAGTCTGGTTGAGAGATGACCAGCCTACTGAATTCCCCTGTGTAGGATCGTGTGTACTTCCGCTGTGAAAGGATGGGTTCAGCATCCAAAAAGAATAATCCACCGTTTGTCCTGATCCGATGTTTTGATTCCATTGAAACGTGTTGATGGCTTGGGAAAGGCTAATAAAACCCTTCTCATAATCCAGTTTGGTGGATATCGAATCCGAAAGAATGGAATCGGAATGGAGGATGGCTGCTTCAAATTCAGTCTTGTTCGTTGCGTAAGCTACCGATAAGGACTTTGCCTTTCTGATAAGGGACTGAAATTGATTCTGCAACAGTTGACTTTCACTTGCAGAGACCATTAAATTTTTTAAAATATCGACTGCTGCAAGAACGACCTGTTCATCAGAAGACGCATCAAGCGTTTTTGCATAAGCCAGCGCATTATTTAGAAATTTGGAGGAAGCAACGGAGCTGGATTCGTCAACCAAAGTGCTCAAGGCCACAAAGGGATCGGCAATCACATACGTATTGAAGGAAGAAGCCGGCATCGTGACAGTCAGATATTTAGCACCAACCTTCAGATTAATCGTTTTCGATTTTGAGGATTGATTGGACATGGAAATGACAATAGAACGATCCGGCCTTCTGAATGCCAAGATGTTGTTTTCGGTGTTGGAGGTTGACAATCGAACCGACCCTCTGGCAATGAAATGTGTGTTGTGTTTCACCGCATAATATTCTGGTGTAAACTGGTAGGTCGAATCCTTGCTGTTGACACGAATCAACGAATTCTGAACCCATCCCCACGTACTCACCCCTTTATCTTTCAAAATGGCGTTCCAAAACGTATATTCTTCACATCCATTCACCAAATATTTGAACATCAGGTTGTTGGTATGAACAGCCGCTCCCCAGTCAAAAGAGCCCCAACCACATTCACTTTCCGACTGCACCGGATGATACAACGGATATCTACGACGAACCGTAGGCAATACCTGCAAACCCTCCCATTGAAAACCAACACCTTTGATGTACTTGGCAATTTCCGAATTGCTCAAAATAGTTTCGTAAACAGCAATATTGTTGGTATTCATGGTGCCCAGATACAACTGAACAGTTGGCTGATTCACTGCAAAGTATGGGCCAAGGTATTTGGAGTTGAACAATAAAGAGCCCGCGATACTCCACGAACACGTCGGATACGTATTGAATGAATAGGCTTCGTTTTGATACATCAATTTTGAAATGGTGATTCCCTCCGACCTATAGGCATCGATGAATTTTGAAAAATACAAGGCATAAGCTTGCATGTATTGTGGCTGCATATTGAACTGATCCTGATACAAAGGGATCTCTCCTTTCAAAGCAAGTCCATTGTTATCACCACTTTTGTTGGCATAATGTTTGTTGGTTTTCATCCACGAAGGCGGACTCCATGGGGATGCCCAAAACGTCATGGCAGGATTGTAGCTCAAGGCTTGTTTGATATAGGGTATCAAGACTTGTTTGTCCCGATCGATATTGAAGTTGTTCATTTCAAAATCGCCATCGACCTCGTTTGAACTATACCAACTTCGTGCATAATCGTTTGCTCCGACTGGAATTCGACCGATATCGTACCTTAAATCACCTTTGGGAGCATACAACCTGAAGAGAATATCTTCCTGTTCAGATTGTTTAAGCATTCGAAGCGCATCCCAACCCAACTCATTGAAGCAGGTTCCCCAACCATTGAATACTTGCTGTTCATCGTCCAAATTTAAGATGATATCCGGTGCACCTGTAATATCATCACTCAAACGAAGTGAAGTGAATTGCCAATAATTGTTGTTGGTGGAAGTGTATCCAAAAACTGATTTGTCTTCTGCGTAACAAAACAACAGGGTTAGTAGCAATCCTGTTGTCAAAAATAATTTCTTGTTTGTTGTTGTCATCATTATGTATTAAATTTCAATTTTATGACTTTCCACACGTTCTTTAGTCAACCCTTATTTTAAAAGACGTCACTTCCGTTTTTACAATGTAAATGGCAGGATTGAGCGAAACTGTCGAATTGCTTTCATTGTTGCGAACTGCGGCAACTTTGATGCCTTGTAGGTTGTAAACGACGAAACTTTTTGTGCCTCTGACCTTTAACATTCCACTTTCAATGGAATAAGTGATCGGATCAGTATTTTTAGGTACGATTACCGAAGATGACAGCGATGTTCCGATGTAAGTCATAGTGAAATTATCCACCTTGAACCATCCGTGCCCGTTGCCTGCTGTCAAATTAGGGAAAGTATAACCCAAAATCGAACTCAAACCATTTGTCCGCAAACCCACAGTTAAAACACCCTCCATAACTCTTGTCGTGACACTCAAGGATTGGAATGGACCAGCATCATTTTGAACTTCCTTGTACCCACCGAAGTAGAAATCTTCTGTAGCGCTCAACACAGTCAGGTTTTCCACAGTATAATCGGACGCAGAACCAAACAGCATGGAACTGTTGTTTGCAAACAGGCGCTGTGTGGTCAATCGACTGGTCGTACTATTACTTGAACCCATCACATCGGCAGTCACCTTATAGTATCCGTTCGTCAAACCGGTGATTGTTTGAGAAAGCTCTACATCACCGAATGTTCCGTTCCAAATACCTGCTATTTTGGATCCGGTTTTGGTTGCATCTCCATCACCATTGACACCGGTCCAAACATAACCGCTGTTTCCAATCCAGTTCCAGCCAGTGAAATCACCTGTTTCAAAACTTGGATTCACCAAGTAATCGTAATCGTATTGAATGGTGTAGGTTAATTTATCTCCATTTTCGGCAGTAACCACTATGGTTGAAGTACCCTTACCATTTTCGAGCGTTACAACACTTACTCCAGCAACTGTTGATTTGGCGTCATTCATCGTAACACTCGGAGTCACCGTGGTTGTTCCGACTGGTACCAAGACTTTATAATTCAATACGCTAGAATTGAATGCAGGGTTGAGTGTTCCAATGCTTGTTGATAAGGCAGACAAGGTGGCATCGCTCGACTTGGAAACAACCGTATAATTGATGGTATAGGCCTTTTGAGCACTTCCATCCAATGACGTTACGACAAGGGTCGATTTGCCGGTTTGAGAGGAAACATCAACAGCTCCGGTACCTGAGAGGGTCACACCTTCCACCGTCGGTGTTGCCGTCGGTGTAACTGTCGTTGTTCCAACAGGCAAAACGGCATTATAGGTCAACGTTGCCGGATCGAAGGTCGTTGACAAATAACCTACACTTAAACCGATTTTGTCAAGTGTGGCGACTTTGGAAACATTCGTCAATGTAAAACAGTCGAACTTGAAAAAACCAGCATCACCTCTAGTCGTATTTGAAAAATCATAACCAAAAGCATTGGATTTACCACTGACTCGAATGCCTAAGGTTAGTGTTCCGTCCGTTACTTTATTGACGACGGTAACTTTCTTGAAAGGGCCACCTTCCGCAGACGACTCCGAATATCCACCAAAAGAATAGGTTTCCAATAAACCCAGGATAGCCAAATTCACTTCAGAATAAGCTGTATTTGATGCGCTGCCGTAGAACATCGATTTGGTGACGGTGCCTGCAGTGGCAAAAAGTCGTTGATTCGTCAGACGTCCGTTGCTGATAGTCATAAGCGCAGATGCCTGATAAAAACCGTTGGGTAGTCCAGTTATCATTTGGGCACATTCGGCATCCCCGATGCTGCCGTTCCAAAGGCCGTTGATGTAAGCACCATCTTTAGTCGCATCGCCATCGGTGTTGGGACCCAACCATGCATATCCGGTGGCACCCGTCCATGTCCAACCCTCGGCCGTGCCTGTCTCGAAGCTTGGATTGATGATTGAACTCGTGTAACTAGTCTGCGCTTGCATATTAAACAGCACACCAAAAGCAAATCCAAAAAATATAAGCGATAATTTCATCATGTATAGATTGCTAAGTGTGGTTGAATCAACCCATTTTCTAAATGCTAAATTACAGTGTCAATCATTAAAAGCACACCTCAATTGATTCAAAAAAGAGCTCATTTTCGACTACTTAAAGTAAGTAAAAGCAAATGATCAGGAGGGTCATCGTGATAAAACGTGTAACCTACAAGCTTGTTTAATAATCAATTGTATTATTTAACAACTGTTTGTTGCCGATATTTGGACAAAATATGCAAGTTCAGATTAGAAAACCAAGATTCAAATCAACAATGCATTCCATGCAATTTTTTAAGAAACATTATGTACTTTCAAATCCTGAAAACAACACGCTCAAACCATGAAGAAAAGCCTGCTACTCGCATTGTTCATCTTTTCAATCGTTCATATATCGGAGGGAAAAACCATTCAAAGACTCGGACTTGAACAGGGTTTGTCCAACAACTATATTACACGCATCACACAAGACAAGCAAGGCATCCTGTGGTTTGCAACCCGTTCTGGCCTTAATCGGTTTGACGGAAGGGAATTCAGGGTGTTTTCAATGGCAGACAGCAACACTGTGAGCGGCAATGAACTGAATGCCGTTTTAGCTGACAACAAAGACAACTTGGTTTGGATAGCAACTGCAAGAAGAGGATTGAATGTTTTTGACTGCAAAACCTACCGATTCACGCATTTCAAACACAACCAAGAGGATCCGAATACTTTAGGTTTCGATGGTGTGACCGATTTAAAGAATGATTCGCATGGAAACCTATGGATTGCGACATATGGCGGAGGCGTTGATTATTATGATAAAAAAACCAAACGATTCGAGCATTTCAATACCTCCAATGTCAAGGGTTTGGTCAGCAATATAGTATGGAGTGTTTCTGAAGACAATAATGGGAATCTATATATTGCCCACGTATTTGATGGTTTAAGCGTTCTTTCTGTCAAGGATAGGATCGCTCGAAATTACAAACACGACCCGAACGTTGCATCTTCCCTTCCTGACAACGGCGTTTTATGTGTCCTTGTAGATTCTAAAAAAAACGTATGGTTGGGAACGGTTGACGGACTTGCACTATTCAATCCAGTGAATGGGCAGTTCAAGGTGTTCAGGCATGTATCGGGCAATCCATATTCCATTTCCGACAGTTACATTGAATGCCTGACTGAAACACGTGACGGAAAGCTGTTGATCGGTACGTTCAAGGGAGGATTGAACATACTGGATACGAAGCAATTGTCAACAGAAAGCGCTGTAGAGGGCATTCGGTTTGAGCATATCGGTAACGGCAATCTCGAACATGAACTTTCCCATCCGTATGTAAAATCGGCATTTCAGGATTCATACGGAAACGTCTGGATTGGAACATTTGGAGGGGGCATCAACTTTTACACAGAAAGGAAACTGCACTTCAATTCGCTTAAATTCAATCCGACAATTGGCAGTTACAACAACCTGAGTCATCGGGTGGCAAATGGATTGTGCGTCGATAAGGAAAGCAAGCTCTGGGTCGCTACGGGAGGTGGGGGAATTGACGTATTCGATGGTGAAAGGAAATTATCCAATTACACTTCATTTGATTATCATTTGTTAGACAACAACATTTTGACGGCATTTACCGACTCAAAAGGCCAACAATGGTTTGGTTCTCTGGATGGACACATCTTGGTATTCGATCCTAAGAAAGGGCAATTTAGTGAAATCAAGGGCTTCCCAACTGATAGGATTGAAGTACGTTCCTTTTTTGAGGATAACGATAAAAACATTTGGATTGCCACAAACAAAGGACTGCATGTGTTCAATCTTGCAACAAGCAACAAAAAATCCTATTACGAATCTCTGACCGGCATCTCTGACAATGTTGTGAGAGCTGTGAATCAAGACAATCTTGGAAACATCTGGGTTGGGACTTTGAGCGGGCAGGTTTGTATTTTCAACAAAGCTTTTAAACGAATCAGAATGATCAGTCCGAATGGCCACCACGAAGGAATCAATCAAATTTTTCGAGACCGAAAAAACAGAATGTGGGTTGCAACCGGTGAGAATCTTTTTCTATTCAACAGTTGGCGCGATTCGAAATTTAAAATTTTCGGTACCCAACAAGGATTATCGGACAACTTCATTGAAGCCGTCACAGAAGGTGAGCATGGAACGATGTGGTGCAGCACAAACTCAGGCATCAGTTGTTTGAACATGAATAACGGAAGTGTAAAGAATTTCAATCATTCAGATGGTGTTCCTTTGGGCAATTTCATGCCGGGTTCGGTTGCCAAATCGAACGATGGAACCATCTATTTTGGTTCTGAAAATGGTGTATGTTACTTTAACGATCACCAGTACATAGAAACCAAGCAACTCCCTCCGACCATCATCACCGACTTGGCTGTCAGCAAGATCGAAGATAGTTACACCGGTGACTTGGAATATTACCCAGTGCAGGGGAAGGTAAAATTGAAATACAATCAAAACACGTTCACCATTTCATACAATGTACCTGACTATTCGATTGCCAACCAAGTTGAATTCAGTTATATGCTGGAAGGTTTGGAAGGAGCTTGGTACAATATAAAGAACACACGCCAGATAACCTTTCGAAATCTACCGCCTGGATCTTATACTTTTCACGTCAAATCACGATTTAGAAACCAGGATTGGGGTGAGGAGATCACTTCTTTATCCATCGATATACAACCGCCTTTTTGGTTTTCTTGGTGGGCTAAAATGATTTATACTCTTTTGATTATCGGACTTACGTTATGGTTTATCCGATTTTACCACAAACGGATCAAGTTAGAAAACTCGTTGCTACTTGAAAAACAAAAAAACGAGCAGCAGCAGGAGTTGAACAATGAACGTTTGAAATTTTATACCAATATCACCCACGAATTGCGTACTCCATTGACGCTCATTGTAGGACCATTGGAAGACCTGATTTATGATGATCAATTGCAAGAGAAATTCAAAGGAAAGATTCATTTCATTCACAAAAGTGCTATTCGACTGCTAGATTTAATCAATCAACTGCTAGAATTCAGAAAGACAGAAGCACAAAACAGAAAGTTGCTGGTTCAACGAAATAATCTAGAAAAACAAATTCAGGAAATCACCTTAAAATATGTGGAACTCAATCGCAATTCAAAATTAGAAATCAATTGTAAAATTGAACAAGGAAACTTCGATTTACTTTTTGACCAAGAAGTCATCACCATCGTACTAGACAATTTATTATCAAATGCCATCAAATACACCCCAGAAGGCAAAATATCGGTAACACTACGGCAGTTGGTGGAAAATCAAGTGAACTATACAGAAATCGAATTAAGAGACACAGGCTATGGTATCGATGCAATCCATTTACCCTACATATTCGACCGCTATTATCAGGTTAAAGGCAAACATCAGGCATCCGGCACAGGTATTGGTCTTTCTATTGTTAAAAATTTAATTGAATTGCATGAATCGGAAATCCGCGTTGAAAGCGAGCTAAATAGTGGAACTACATTCTACATTCGACTGATTACATACAACACCTATCCGGATGCCTTGCATTTTGATACGCGCGAGCGTTTCACAGATGAACAAACTGACGAACAAAAGCCCATCATCTTGGTAGTGGAAGATCATGCTGACATACGCCAATACATCGTTGAGACCTTTTCAGAAGATTACGAGGTTCTCACATCTGAGAATGGTCAACAGGGTATAGATTTGGCCGTATTACGAATACCGGACGTCATCCTAAGCGACCTGATGATGCCAGTTATGGATGGCACGGAATTCTGCCGGAGAGTGAAGGAGGATCAGCGGACAAGTCACATTCCATTCATCATGTTGACAGCTAAAGACACCCTTCAGGATAAAACAGACGGCTATTCGGCGGGCGCAGACTCTTACATTACCAAACCCTTTAGTGGGAGCTTGCTGAAGAGCCGTGTGTCGAATCTAATAGAGTCGCGAAAAAAAATGGCAAATAGAGTCATCAACTCCTTAACGAAAAAAGAAGAGAATTCCTTTTCGAAATCCATTAGTCCTATTGATCAAGGTTTCCTGCAAAAAATCACCACCTACATAGAAGACCACTTGGAAGATGAAGAAATAAACATTGCTCGTATTGCTGACCAAGTATCTATGAGTCATTCAAGCTTATACCGTAAAATCAAAGCACTAACAGGACTATCGACCAACGAGTTTGTTAGAAAAATTAGGATGCAGAATGCACGAAAGTTGATTATTATGGGTGGATACAACATTTCACAGGTAATGTACATGGTTGGTATAAACAGCTCCACCTACTTTAGAAAAAGCTTTAAGGATGTATACGGTATGTCGCCAATGGAATTCCTAAGAACGAAAAAAAATAGTACGAGTTAAAACCATTGCAATAAGATTCCAATGAATCTAAAAGCATACATAGGTTGCTTACTTTCTCAATTTATTTTTATCTCAATAATTCCACCCTTTTTTGTTTCGATATCGTATACAACTTCTTAAGTAATAAATCAGAAATTTATGTTGACCGCCATCGCCCAGGTACGTGGTTTCAGCGCCAAATCTTCCTTCCAAAGAGCGTTTGAGAAAGCAACTGATACGACGCCTTCGGATTATCTAAGAAGTCAAGGTAAGAATTCCACCCCCGATACAAACAGTCCTTCGTAAATCTTGGCGAAATCCGAATAAATCATAAATACCGGTTTCTTAAGTTCGCTAGAAATTGTTACACCGTTTATGTTGAGGTTGTCGAACACGATGCCCTTGATGCAGCGATCCTCTGAATAGCCTTCCAAGATGGATATATTTGCGTTTTTTCCTTGGTAGGAGACGTTCTTGAAATACACGTTTTCTATACCTCGGCCGGGTGCCAGAGCGTACTTTTTGTTGAAGGTGACCCTCAGGTTGAAAAGCTGCCCCTGTTCAAAATCTTCCACACGGATGTCCTCAAACCGAATGTTTCGAGCTAGGTTTTCGTCCGAAACATTAATTGCCATACATCCCTGGTAATTGATTTGGGGTTCGTCATGATTCAATATGTCGATGTTTTTGAAGGTAAGGTTTTCTAGTATCTCCGATTTTCCAGGTTCCGGATTACCGTGCGTTCCCAACATGATGGGGTGCGCTACATCCGCCCAGAGAGTGGAATTCTGAACGGTCACATCCCGGCAGTCTCCATAATAGGTCCATCGGTGACCGTACAATGCAATGCAATCGTCGGAAGTACGCATGAAAACACCGTTCACCAACACGTCAGAACAACTCATCAGGTCGATGCCGTCGGCCCAACCATTGGAGCTAAAGGATCGTATGTTGTGAATAGAAAGGTGATCGGATTGCCCACCAAAAATGGTATAATGCGCTGGGTTAATAAAAACGAGGTCATTTACAATTATGTTTGATGAATAGGTAATTTCCACACCCCTGTGACCATTCAGGAGGATACCCCTGCCGTAGATTTTCACATCGTGGACCTTGTCGCAGATAACCTTCGCTTTTACTACGGCTCCACCTGCAAGATACAGATTCTTACCGCTTTCCATCCTCAATGTATCTAAATTGTGGAACCCTGGACCGAAAAAGACCACGTTTGGATCGTTTGTATTTGGTTTGTCAGCTTCCAATTTGTTGGTGAAAATCTGGAGGTTATGAAAGATGTCGCCATTAACTTCTACCGAAATGTTTGATGGATGGGTTAATACTAAGTGTATGGTGTTTCCCCGAACTTTGTAGGGAATGTTGTACGAAAGCGGGCGAATACGTGCTGACTTAATCTTCTCGCGATTGCATGTAATGGAAACTTCCACTTTGCCCTCAAAGTCGAAATTGACCATGGAGGATTTCTGGACATTATGGGAATCGACCAACACTTCATATTCGATCAGGTCCATCCATTGACTTCCTGAAGTCCGGACTTTGACTGTAAAATCGTTGTTGAGTGGAATCTCAGAGGGTGCGGTGTAAGTGATGATTTTTTCAGCCTGCAACGTCAGCGTTGTCAGACAAAGAAGAAGCAAGATGAACTTTTTCATTTTTTGATTAGGATATTCTGTTGGACGACTTTGTTTTGTTGTGTGGTCTTGACTATGTAGAATCCAGGTGTCAGGTCGGAAATATTTAACGTTTGATTGGAATCATACAAGGTTTTTTCAAAAACTTTACTTCCTAGGGAGTTGATTATGGATAGCGTTGTACCAACTGCGTTCATTATATGGATTTCATTGTTGGCAGGGTTCGGATAGAACAATGAAGTGTTCGATTGTACGTGCTCCAGAGCCGTTTGCGTGATCAATGCATTGATTTCAGCAGATGTCAGGGCGTAATTGTAGAAACGAACTTCATCCATTTTGCCAGAGAAATAAGGATCGGAAGTAAACATCGATTTTCCGAGGAAGTTGCTTGTGACTACAGTTCCAAGATTGTATGGACGTAACGATACGTTGGCGTTTTTCCCTACAACAACACCGTTCAGATAGATGGTCAGCGTATTATTGATTAAGGTGACTGTCAAGTGGCTCCAAATGTTGAGTGGCAATACCTTGGAAGCTGGTACGGTGTGGACTGTCAACCCAGTTCTGATTTCGAAAGTCAAAACAGAACCGTTTGAAACGGTCATCATCATGTAGTTGTTTGTATCTTGACCGAAGTCGAAAATGCGTGCCCAAGTGGTGTTGGCGGTCGGATTGATCCACATCGATATGCTGAATTCGCTGAGTTTTTGAATGAAGGTGGTGGGCATTCGCACGTAATCGTCGACTCCGTCGAAACTCAGTGCATTGCCAACTTTTCCTGCAACGATGGTTGGGTTGCCGGTCAATATGGACCACAAGCTGTTACCGCTGGAATCTGCACTCGTGATGCCTGCTTTGGCTTCATCGAATTTGTACCAAGGTGTTTTGGTAGAAAGGGCATTGACCGTGATATTTACGGAATCGGAAATTTGTGTAGCACCACTTTTGTCAAATGCTTTAAGGTAAATGATGTAATTGCCTTCTTCCAGTCCCGAAAGTGTATAATTGATCGGCGACGTCTTGCTGGTTGTGACCAAACTGTCATTAAGGAATATTTCAGTCTTATCGAAAGCTCCCTCCAAATCATAGGCCGTTCCTGAAACCACGATGTTGGCCGGGGTGACATAGGCAATACCTGTTTTTTTTGGTGAGGTTATGTTTACAACTGGACGAATATTCCCCTGTGCGATTTGAACCTTGTCAAATAAAGTCGTGCAAATGCTGTCCGTATTGTTGCTAGATACAGCCAATCCTACAAAGACCAGTCGTTTCAATTTCAGAACTTTGCTTCCAAGTGCAGTCCAGTTAGCACCATCGGAAGAAATCGCTGTCTGAATGGTGTCGCTGTTTCTGTTCAATCGAATCCAACAGGGGAAATTGATTGGAATATTGGGAGTTGCGCTGACCGCGTTTTTCCCGATACTGTCACGGGAACAGAGAACTGCTCCTTGAGATGTTGACACTCCGACAAAGGTGAAGATTGAATTTTGCTCCAGGTTGTCTCTAATCATCAAACCAGCCTGTGCAAGCGCATTGGCTTGTTCCATACTTGAAATGCGAGCGACTATGGAGCCGTTGTCAACCAACTTTTGGTAAGCAAACTGAAATTGATCTGTTGTACCTTTTATGCCTGCCCCCGAACCCTTAACAGTAAAGATGCTGTCTTTCAACGATGTCCTGCCATAAACAGGCAGTTTGACTATGGAACGTGCATTGATGTCCATATTTGACCAAGGTAGGATCAAGCCGTCTGAATCTGTTCGAAAGGTCAAAGTTCCCAATCCCGGCGTGTCGTAGGTGTCCGCATGTGCGTTAACACTCGGGACATAGCTGGATGGTTGTTGCTGAAGTATTTCGTAAATGCTCTTCACTTTGTCTCCCTGACCCAACCTGCGGGCATAATGATTGTAGATCATTTCCCAACAGGTGCCGTATTTGCCGCGTACGGAGGGACTAAGAGCGGACTCCGTGTACCAGGTGCAATTGGAACCCATTAGGCGGGAATAGGTGGTATAAGGCAAATCGTTGTATTTTCCTACCCAAGCTCCAGACGTATCCGTTTTCATAATGTTGTATCTGGCAACGTATTCAGCCCCTTTCCGATACCGACTGTCGTTGTAACTGTAAAGGTCGGTACCCTGGTTCCACGCAATTTCACAGAACAGGCCATAAAGTGCCAATCCTCCGGTTGCGTGCCCTTGGTCACGACCGCTTTCTTCCCATTGACCCCAAATCGGTGAATGGACAAAATTGATGGCCCTGTTGATATTGCCGGTTCCATCGCCATTTTTACAGTAATTAAGAACTTTGTTGTACCCTTCTTTGTAGTCACAAAAAATAGAGATGGCCATCATGGCGTTCATATTACAGATGTCCCAATTTACACGGTAATTGGTGGCACAGGCATCGTTGTGTGGTGCTCCATATTCGTTGCCGATCAGGAAGCGTTCATTCATGGGGTAATAGAAAACATTTAGTAAGTAGGATTTAAAGCGTTCAACGTCAAAACCAGGATATCCGCGCATCATTTCGGCTGCGTTGGCCAATTGGTAACCGTCCAACCCAGATGCCAGATAACGGTCGGCATTGCCTGAAATGGATTTGTTGATGGCCGACCAAGAATTCAACAGTTCGACTGCCTTACTACCGTGGGAAATGTCTCCGTTGATTTTGTAAATTAGTGCGTGCTGGTACATAGCGGCTACATCCCTGTACAACTTGACAACATTGTCGCCCGTGCCGCCTCTGATCACTGTCGTGGTGGCACTAGAGTACCAGTTTAGACTGGCTTCAGGGCTGTTTAGCAAATTATTCCAAGCGGAGAGCCAGGGCTCTTCCTTATTGGCAATTTTTTCACGCATCCGGGCAAAATCTGATTCGCAGTTAAAAACGCCTGGATGTACAAATGCCTGTGCCAATACATGACTCGTAAAACAAAACTGGAAAAAAATCAGTAAGAACTGCGCGGAATGTTTGAATTTCATTTTTTAAAACTTTTACAGGGTAAGAATTTACTTTAGGTCAATAAATTTGCAGGTTTATGACACAAAGAGATGGCTTTTCGGTTGATTATCATAGGGTTTAAGTCAATTATTTATCTGATATCCAATGTATTGAGTTCTTTATTTATGTCGACTAAATAGCTTATTCTTTCAACAGAATGCAAACGTTAAACAATGCATTGTCGTTGGCAGAGAACCCAAGCTTGCTGCCAACAACCTAGTCAATGGGTATGATTTTGATTTGCCGTAGCAAAAACCTGCAAATTAACGTCTATCAGCCTATGACCCTATAGCGAATCATAGATGTGCAGCCTTTTATTGTTAATAGATTTCAATTTCTGTTATAGCTATATAAGTTTTCTTTAATTCATTCTTGAGGTTAACTCTGATTCGACTAGTTATCACCCTTTCGAAGATCGTTGTATTGGCTGTGTTTCCAACTGGCGAGGAAGGCTTTCTATTTAAAATTCTTACAGGCAACCAATTCTCCCCGTTCCAATATTCGATATTGAATTCATCAGGCTTCTTGAAAATTACGTTATCTGAAAAAAAGTAGAGACTAACGGTTGAAAGTGTTTGATTGCTTCCGAAATCAACTGCATACCAATTATCTGCAACAATAGAACCATACGTCGACCAATGATTTTTAATCTCCGGAAAGAACCAGGAACGTCCATCAATAGCCTGATAAAGAGAATCGGGAGTTGAGTTTACTGAAGCGGTAGGAATGGGAAAACCTTTTTGGTAGATATTTAAAGCAACGTTTATAATAGGTTTTGATGTATTGATAACAGGTTTACTTATTTCAACCTCATATTTACGATTGTTTTCTTTAATGGAAGTTTTATTTCCATCAATATATACTGTTAATCCCCTTCCAAGTTTATACTTTCGTCCATCTTTGTCGTAAACCAATGTTATTTTATGTCCATGATAAATTAGATCTTCAAGGCAAAAATATTGAATTGAATTATCTACCAATGGATTTATGATGAGTGTATTTGTTTCAGATGGACGAATGCCACAAAGCCCTGTTATTATTAAATCGTTATAACCCGAATGATTGTAATGATGACTTCTAGCTAAACCTACAATTGGATTTCCGGTATCTGGATTGTAATCTTCCTGAAGATTTAATTGTCCGGTTGGCAAGTAATGTTGCTGGGTGTAAGACCTCAAAATCTTTAAATAATCCGAGACATCGATTATTTCTTGATAATAATTATTCAATAAATTGGCAATAGCAACAAGTGTCTGAGTGGTTTGGAAAGGCCAGCTTGGTCCGTTCCATTGGCATTCAGGTTGAATACCGTCGTAACGATATTGTTTCATATAATACTGGTAGGAAGGTTCAACTGTCCGCAATCCGTATTTTCCTGACAATTGAGTAGTATCAACTATATGTTTCCATGCAAAGTTGTATTGTGTAGAATTATCTGGTAAATTATAACACCATGGAACATATCCGGCCAGCTCTCTCCCTCTAATAAATTCCCAATAATGTGCAAATTTGTTATTAACCTGATATCTGTCTACAAAATGCTGCAACGTATCGTTCCATAAACTTTGCTGAACATTTGACTTAATGTCTGCAGCTCTTTTTAAATACAACTGGCTTAAAGCCGTGTCGCCTTTTATCATTGCGATTTTGGAAATTGCTAAAGCATTACCATACATATAGCTGTTGATGGTTGGTCTAAATGAGTTTCCCCCGGTAAATCCATTCTTCCCTCCCGAAGCATCAATGGACGAGATGGTATATTCAGTGGCATCCAAAAGTGGTTCAATAAAATAAAGATTCTTGTTCAGATCGAAATGGTCGAGCCACAAATTAAAAATATGTTGCATTACTCTTAATTGATCGGTAACTAAGATAGAATCGGCATTTACTAAATAATTAGCATAAGTAGCATCACTTATCCCCTCACTGAAATGGCGGTCGTTGCCGCCCCCACCGAACATAAAATTTATATACCCGCTTATATAGTTGCTATTCTTTAACCAACGACCTTCATAAATGTGAAATCCTGTAGCATCGTTTAACGAACTATAAGGGTCTTTATCCCAACTAACATTGTTGAGAAATTCGGTAATGACAAAACCACTTTCACCAATATTTCTGATATGAGCTTTGTAAAGTTTCCATCTATAATAAAATACGTCTTGGATTTTTTTATCGGAACATTCAAAAAAAGGAATGTTATTCACATACCACTGTGCATCCTCATTAAAATATTGAGAAGCAAGTTTGTCTGTATCAATTACTTTTTTGTCGCTTGGTGACTCGAAACCTAGACACAAAAAGCCAAAGATGCAAATAACTAAGATTTTAAAATTCACTTCCTTCATCCTCAAATGCGGAAATTTGTTTAACACTTCTTCCATCTTATTTCATATTCAGAAGTGTGAGAATAAAGAGTAAAGCCTTCGGGGGTTTGAGACTCAATGAAGAATGTAATTACCTTTTGTTTCATCGCAAGAAATAAATTAGTACTTAATGGCAAGAAATAGTTGATAAATCTGGCTTCAAGGCCATTTTGGAAAACGGTTTAAGTTGTTAAAAAAATTAAACTGTTTTCAATTTTAACAACTTTGAAAAAAATAGTTGGCTTCCATATGACTCTTATTTTAAAGGTAAATACCAGTTTTTCTGCTCTGATAATGTGCGGTAAAGAGCAGGGTCATAGTTTAAAGCGCCCTTTCGCCCAGCTACTTTCTTTGCCAAGAAGTCATTGTCACCTCTGTGAAGTGCCATTCGCATCAAATCAAAAAATCGAATGCCTTCGAACGAGGTTTCCAATGCGTTTTCATCACAAATCAATGTTTCAACATAGTCGATAGAGTCAGCGTGGTTGGTTAATGTTGGAAGCACATATAAATTGTTGGCTTGTACGTCACCACTTCCGCGAGCATGCATACCCATCGTATTCGAATCATCAAAAGCAGACAAATTGAATGACAAAAGATTGCCAGCCCTGTCACGTTCTTCGGAGGAAACATACTTAGCTATGTTCGAAGTGTTCAAACCATATTTTAGCAGAGCAAATGCCGATTCTGGGAAACCAGCACGGTTCAACGCTTCAGCAAAACGGAGGTAAATCTGTGCACGACGATACAATACGACGTGCTGGTTATTTATCTTTCTAATGATTTGGCGCTCAGATGAATACAAACTACCGGTCACTGTTGATGCGTTTTGCTTAAAATAGTAGGAAGATAAGCGAAGGTCTCCAACCAAATAGGGATTGTTCTCGTTTGTTTCGGGAGCAAAAAGAGTATCGCGCTTCACGTCATTTTCAAAAATGATGCAATTCGATTGGGAAATAGATAGCTCGGTTAAACTTTTCGATGGGCCTGCTTGAAAATAGTAATTATTGTCGACCGTAGAGTTGAACACATTCTTCAAATCGCTGAAAACACCATTTGCCGCAGTTGACTCCATAGGGATGTAGCAGATGACCTCATCATTGGAAACGCTAGAAAATTGACCGCTGTAAATATCCAGCCAATTTTCAAAATCAGTTGATGTTGTGGACCATGTAATTTGAGAGAGACTAAGAGGCAATTCTTTATTCTCAAGAGTGATAAAATCATGATAAAAGTGGGCAGCTTCTAAATAACGGCCGTTCCATAAACACAATTCGCCCAAAAGAATACGAACAGGAATGAAGAATTTTCTGGAATCCAGGGAGCTGATGGCACCATAGTTGGGCATTTCCGTATTGATATAGGGCATCAGGTCTTCAATAAAATAGAGACAAACGGAATCCATGTCATATACCGGATAGGTCTTTTCAGCTTCGGCTTCGGAAAGGATGGGTTTGGTCACAAAAGGCACTTCCCCGTACGTCTTGACCAGTTGCAGATACGTCCAGGCACGGATTGCTTTTACAGCGGCAATTTCTTTCAAAAAAACCAGTTCGTTTCGTACTTTCAGAATAGTGTCCGAGTGCGCCAGATAAAAATTGCAGCTGTTGATTACCGAATAATAATCTTCCGGTGCATTGTATTTGTTATCGGTTCCAGCGGTAAAATCGGCCAGTTGCTTAAGTTCATTGGAGGCATGAGGGGTCAGCTCCGTAAGATCACCTCTCAACTCACCTAAAAGCACGGTTTTGTCGGCAATTTTCTGCAATTCCCCCAAGATGCCGATGACTGTATACACGGTATCTGCAGGTTCATCCAGCTCGTGATCTTCCGTATACATGACCAAATTGGAATTCATGTTCAGCATCGTTTCGCAAGAGGAAATTGCACCAAAGAGTATCAGCATAAAACCGATTTTCACTAAATTTTTTGTTTTCATCACGTAGTAATTTTAGAGATTCAGTTTAATTCCGACGGTAAAGCTTTTACCCGGTGCAAGCAAACCTCTGTCGATACCTTGACTTAGCGTGCTGTTACCTAAGGAAAATTCAGGATCGCTTCCCAAATAGTTGGTCATTGTCAGCAAATTGTTCGCCGAACACCAAATGGAGAAGCCCTGTATGTATTCATTATTCAATGGTAGTGCGTAACTTAAACGAACGGTTTTCACACGTACATAGGAACCGTCTTCAATCCATCGGTCAGAGAATCGATTGTTGCCCATTACATCCTGGTAGTTGATTCGGGGAATATTTGTTAATTGCCCCTCACCGATCCAATGATTGGTCATCACCGTAGTTTGGTTGAAGAATCGACTTCCAGATTCCAAAACGGAACGTTCGTAGTTGAACACATCATTCCCAATAGAATAATTCAATACTACATTCAATGAAACATGTTTGAACTGAATGTTTGAAATCAGATTTCCATAAAAATCGGGGTTGGGATTTCCGATGACCTGACGGTCGGCAGCGTTGATTTCCTTAGTGGTGGCATCTTTGTTTACAAACTTCACGTCTCCTGCTTTGAAGTACTTACGGGTACCGTTGAAAGTGGACAAATAATAACCGTCGTTGTTGGCTTCAATAGTAGTCGAATAGACGCCATCTGTTTTATAACCGTAGAAGACACCTACCGGTAAACCGACCTGTGATAAAACGGTCGCACCATAGATTTCTGTAGTAAAGTAATCTTCCTTATTGGGTAATGCGGTGATCTTGTTGTCGTAATGAGCGACACTGGCACCCAAGTCCCATTTTAGGTTCTTCAAGTTCAGCACTTTCGCATTAATAGAAAGGTCGTAACCGACATTCTCCAACGATCCGTCGTTGCTCCAGTTGTTTGACATGCCAGTCAAGTAGGATAATTCCTTCAGGGAGAGCAGATTGCTCGTCAGTCCTTTAAAAACGTTGGCTTGTACATACAATCGGTTGTTGAAAAGATTCAGATCCAATCCAGCCGTCAAACGCTTAGTTGTTTCCCACTGCAAACTGGTATTGCCAATGTTGGCTAAGTTGAGCCCACCAATGGAGTTCAAAAGCTGCATGGCGTTGAAATAACTGTGGGAAGCAATGTAATCCACATCATCGTTGCCGGAAACATCATAACCGACATTTAACTTCATGTGATTAACAAGGTTTGAACACTTAAACCAAGGCTCGGAAGAGACCAACCAAGCACCTTGAATGGAGGGAAACAACCCCCAGGCAACACCCCCGATTTTTAGTCCGTCTTTCACTGTCTTTCCGAATTTAGAAGATGTTTCAACCCCCAATCCACAACTCAAATAGTATTTTTCTTTGAAATTATAATCCCCTTGAACAAAATAGGTGAGTGACATGCTCTTATCATCGACTCCGGAAGTGGACATGTCCTTCAGTCCCAATGACATGTTTGGCGTCTTGTCGTTGGCGGTGTTATATCCTTTTTGATAATTCAGTGAATAGGCGTTGTTTACCAAACGAAAACCTCCGATCATCTGCATCGTATGTGCACCATATCGGTTACCCCATTTCACGTTTGTTTCACTGAAGAACTCGTTCTGACGAGCGGCAATGGATTTTGCCATATTGTTGACTTGTCCGATGTTTTTAATGGTAAAGACCGGAACGCCAGTCATCGGCAAATAATAGTTTTCGTACGTATTCGTCAGACGATAACTAAATAACTCATTAACTGATAGAGACTTGTTTACTTGATATTTTGGAGCAATGGTAACGTTGATTTGGCTATTGTCAAACGAATTTTTGTTTTTAGCCTCTCCATACTTAAGAATGCTACAGGGATTGGCAAGAGAAACATTTTGCCCGATGACCTCATTCAAATAATCGTCCGCTCCAGCAAAATAGGTGGATAGTACACCTTTCGTATCATAAGCATACGGATTCAGGAAGGGTGATTTGATTAAGCTCAAGAAACCCGGAGAGGTGATGGTGGCCGACTCAAAATCATTGGTAACCCCATCATCCCTCAAATTACGGTTCACATTGCTGAAGGAAGCATCCAGACGAGTGGTGAGGTTTTTGAACAAAAAAATGTCTGAATTCAAACGAAGGTTGAATCGAGAGAAATCGTTCTTTTTTAAGGTGCTGTTTCCTTGGGCATACCCAACCGACAAGTTGTAGTTTGCCACATCGTCTCCCCCTTGCACATTAATACCATAACTCTGAGTAAAAGCATTTTGATACGTTTCCTTGGTCCAGTCGGTATTGTTGTGATACTGTTTGTAGTAATAATAGTTCTGATCGTCCTTCAGAAATTTAAAATTCATCAAATCGGTGCCGGTCGAACCCAGCAATTCAGACGCGTATGAACGATATTGAGAGGCATCCATCATCGTTGGTAATAAAGGCACCAATTCATAATTGCTCCAAAGTGAAACATCAATCTTAGTCGTCATGCTCTTATTGCGTTTCGTATCAATCAGAATGACACCATTGGCACCTTTTGCACCATAAGCGGAAGTTCCATTTTTCAAGACGGTCACATTCTCTATATCCTCCACACTGATATTGGATAATAAATTATTATAATACCCATCATGAACCATGTAGCGGTTGAATTGCATATCCAACAACACGCCATCCAGCACAAATAGAGGCTGAGCATTGGAATTCAATGAATTAAGACCGTTCATAAACATGACGGCACCGATTCCAGGTTGCCCGGAACGCATAATGGTCCTAACGTCACTTCCCAGGGAAGCCTGAATTTTAGAATCAATACTCAGCTCACTAACCAATTGAAAATTGCCTGCCGCCTTGCGCTTAGCGGCCGTAGCCTTTTGTGCATAATTCGTATTAAACATGCCGGACGAAAGAGAAACATTGACTCCTTCAGTACGATCGTTGATGGCACATTGAATCAAATTATATCCTTCAACGCTCATCGCCAACGATGTTACATATTCCGGCACTTGTATAGCGTACTTGCCATCCTGATCCGACATGGCTGTGTATTGATCATTGGAATAGGCTTGAACATGCACACCTGCCAATGGTAGGCCTGTTGCCGCATCGGTTACTTTCCCAGTGATTTGGATCAATGGATAGGTATTGCCTTTGGATTGGGTTTTCGAGCTTGTTTGTCGTTCCAATTGCTGTCCGAATACCGACAAAGCGGCCACGAACATGATGCAGATTAGTTTGAAACGAAGTATACTTTGAACCTTATTATACATAGGGGTATTTTTCATCGATTACGGATTTTTAGTCTTCACGGGGTGTCAGGTAAATACAATCAATATACATTTCACGACTGTGGGTTTTTGTTTCAGTATTGGTTACATAAACCTGCAATTTCAGATTTACGGTCGTCATATCTTGCTTGAAGTTGCAAGTGGGAAATTTAAACGAGGGTGCCACACAAACCGTATCCACTTTATAGGGATTGTTGGTAAATGCCACATTACTGAACGAGTTGGTTACGACTTTACCAGCTGCATCGGTATAGGTCAATGATGCTCTAAATTTAAAAGGACGAAAGGCTAAACTCGAATCTGCAGCATTGGTAGGCGTCATATAAACCGTCTTCGGTACACATACCACTGAAATGTCATATTTTCCGGACAAGGTATTGGTGATCTCAAAGGTGATACTCGGATTCAACGAAGACTTGGTTGGTACAATATCCAGGTACCGGTCACCAGAGATGTTGTTATTGACGGATTTGCGAATATTTATAGTAGAAACGGAATAATTGAGGATATTGGATTCCTTTTCAGCCTCCACCTTGATTGGTTGAAAAAAAACATTCTTAACACTAAAAGGCCATTTATCAACCTTGTAGATCAACCCGTTACTGCATACAATTTGTTGCTTCACGTCCGAAAGGATCCCGCCAGCTTCCATCGGTTTATAATAAACATGGTACAAAGGATTACTTGGTTTGTAGCGAGTAGAAATCAAGGAATCCGCAGCAGACCGTTGTATTTTTGGATTGTAAACCAGATCGTAAATCAATGAATTCTTGGTCCAATAACTCTTTAGCGAATCTGCAAAATTGACACTGACATAATTATAATAGGTTGAAATCTTTGCCACAGCATCGTTCCATGCACTATCAGTAGGAGTAATCATCCAAAACGTGCTGTCTTCATTATTCAGGTCTCCGATTTCAGAAAGAATGGCGTTCTTTTTAATGATGACGGAATCCACATAGACTGTTTTTCCATCAACAATTCCGGATGCCACACTGGAGAACTCATCCAAGGAGTCTTTTTGAAAAGCTTTGAGGTAGGAACCCAACATATTGGTTTCAGGACTGGTGCATACCCATTCATACAAGTTGGGTAAAAAAGAGACGTTGCCGTCCACCACATGTAAGATCCCGTTTTTTGTTAATATATTGGGAGAAATGATGGAATTACTTCCAATAGTTAAACCACTTATTTTCAACAGCTTCTTGTTTAACATCGTTACCATTTCATCAGATGAGGCGGTGACGGACAATGGATAAAGATTCAGTTGGTTCTTAAGAAATCCCTTCTCTACGTTCGAACGACCCATCTCAGATTCCAACAGCACAATCAAAGAATCCTTATTGAATGAACCGTTAACTGGAGCCCAAACCGTGAAGGACTGGTCTGAATTTAATAGATCAGCGTATGATAGACCTGTGCTGCGATCATTGTTGTAGACAAAGGTTTTTTCAGCAATTTCTTTGAAATCACTTAAATCGACCCTGCTCGAAATCTGTTCCCAAAGCGTGACATCCGATGTTGGACCAGCTTGTACTTCATAATGGTTGTTCCAGGAATCGTTACACGAATAAAGGGCTGAAAACGACGCCAAAAGGATTGCTCCTTTCATTAGAAAGCGTGAAGTATTGTTATACATTTTGTTCATAATTAATCGTTAATGCCTGTCTTCACCCTCTTCACTTGCGTAAACGTTCTTTGGACATAATTCAATATAGTCGAATGCGAATTCAGCCTTTGGATTTTCCAGCACCTGCCTGATTCTCAAAAAGTGATCTTCCTTGGATGAGAGGTATTCGGTAGTAAGAATTCTGCGGAAGGTCTGCGATTGATTTCTAAAAATGTAATTTGAACCCGCCCAAAATTTTCGCATGGAATCCGGACCTTTCATGTATCCACGATTGTGCAATGCCTTGTCTGAAGCATTGTCCGTTTCGATGACGCCCATGTCTGCTACCCATCCAATAGTGGGGTTGGTTGCGAACACGCGCAAATCCAATGGGATACCACAGGGTTTCTTATCAAAATAAACTTGAATGACTCCACGAGTGCCCATCGCACAGTAACCAAGGCGTATTTCATACGTTCCGTCAGGAACCGGAGGCAATTTGAAGGTGAAATCATATTGTCCCAAAAGAACGACTTCATCGCCCTGATAGCTATCGAAAGTAGTATGTCGGTTTCGTACACTGACTAAGGTCTTATCAGAAAATTTCCAATCTTTAACGGAACCATCTTTGAATGCCGTGCAAGTTGCAGTACCAGCACGTCCTCGTGCTCCACTTGACATAAAATCAGGTGATAAGGTAGTAGCGTCAAAACGAAAACGGCAATTAAAAACTTCGTCTCTAGTAGTGACATCATAGGTCAAAATATCATCGATATAGTGGTATGTTCCATTCCAGGCACTTTGATCGACGTTGGATTCGGACGGTTCAAATACCCGAACTCCACGGTGTGTGAAATTGCTCCCAACTCCTTTTCGATTCAGGAACATACCAGCTGTAGGCGAACTGGCTTGAACGACCGTATGCGGACAAATGGTTTCATAAATATCGGTAGCATCCATGACGGACGTGACTTGCATGAGCTTCTTGACATCACCAGAGATAGTCAGGTCATTGAAATTGGCCAATCGATCCAGAATGTGATAGGCAACGTACCGATTCAGCGGGTTTTTTCGACTTTTAAAGTCACTGTCATACAAGCCGGCATCATTCGGATACGTGGCATTGTAAATGTTTGTGGCGTAGGCAATCAATTGATCCATATTATCAATACCATTTTCCGCATACACCGAGTTCGGCTCTATGAAAGCAGTGTACATATATTTCCGTTGTTTGGGAAAATAGCCTGTTTCCCATTCGTTTCCAGTGTGATAATAAATGCCTTTTTCGACAGAGTCCTCACTACAGGAATAGTTCGGATCGATATACCTGCGAAGTTCTTCATCAAGTCCGGTTTTTACCAATGCACTATAAAAAAGTGAAATGGTCGAATCCTTTTCCAACAATTCAGGTAACAAATCATTGTTCATGGTCAAGACGCTGTTTATTGTATGAACCACTCCATTTTCAACCGAGTCGTCCCGAATGATGATTTCGGATTTTTTGTTAATCATATATTGGATGTTGTTGTTGGCATCCGTATCGCACGAAATGGTCAAATACCGGTCATTCATATTGGAGGTCGGTAAAACGCCATCGTTCAAGTCGGAAGTGAAATAAGCTGCCTTAATCAAATGGTTGTAGGCAATCGTATCACAAGCACTGTCCGTTAATTCGGCCACGTTGTTCAATCCCCGTTCTGTCAAATAGACACTTACCGCTGCATTCGTTGGAGCAAAACAGGTATAAGAACCGTAGGCAGTGAGCAAATCATAAATATTGGCACGTTGCAGGATTGCGACAAAGTCGCTATACCGATTACTATGGTTTTGCAGGTAATCCGTCAACATTTGACCCTTAAATGGGTAAAAGCTTTCATCTTCCTTTACTTGCTTCTCCCAACAACTGCTAAAAGCAAGTGCTGTTATCAGTAGAGATGCAACCAAAGCTATTTTTTTATTCAAAATCAATAGTTTTATCATTGTTTTCGGAATTATTCTTAGAATGATGTGGAGGACTCATTGTTATAGGCCGGATTTTGAGTCAATTTGGTATTGACTTTCAATTCAGCTTCACTATAGGGGAAATACATTGAATAGGGCGAATTCAGCTTTTTTCTGATAGCACTTTGATTCTCAGAATATTTATTGATGGCATGGTTGATGAGACGGTTGTTATTACCGTCTCGCCTTGCCAAACGAATCAGGTCGAACCATCGTTTCCCTTCAAACAGCAATTCACGTTGACGTTCCAGAAGTACCAATTCTTCCATGCTTGATCTGGAAATCGCGTAGGTGGCGTATTTCAGCGTGTCAGTGCTGGTGGTGGTAAAATTATTGGCACGGTTGTAAACAGCAGAAATCAAAGAAAACGCCGTATGGTAACACTCCGACTGTTCAGATGTCATGGAATCGGCTTTGACATCGCCAGCTTTCTCGATTTTCGCCTCCGCTTTCATTAACAGAAGGTCTGTAAACCGATACAATATCCAGTTGGCATAATTGGTGGTGCGAGGCATGTATGATACAACCGGAGCAGAAGCGGAAGATGCGGAATTATTGAAAGAGGTGAACAAACGGGTATATTTGCTAATGGCATACATTCCCTGAACACTCATCATTGATTCCAGGTATCGGCAATCCGTTTTCTTGAAAACGGCATTCGCATTGGTCAGAATATCCTTGCATAGGAACTCAGCAGCACTTAACAAGCCGGTTTCGACAGTGGATGAACCGTAATACACAGGAATGAAGTCGTTCGGCACCGATTGATTCTCTTCAAAGTTCAACTCAAAAATACTTTCGAACGAATTCTTAGTACCAAAGATTTCGTTATAGGCGTTGCCAGAAGTCGTACCATTAACCTGTTCTTTGATAAGCGGATACTCGTGATAAAGCATAAGCTTGCTCACGTTGGTCATTAGATTTTCTTTATAAGCGCTTTTTTTCTGTTCGATGATGAGATCACAATATCGGATGCAATTGTCATAATCCTGATTCCAAAGATACATATCGGCCAAAATAGCATAAATACCGTACCTGGTAATACGGTCGGTATTGGATTTTTCATAGGCGAATTTTCGGACGGCATCATCCTTTACTTCTTCCAAATCGCTAATCAATGTCGATAAGATTTCAGAAAAGGGAGTTGCCGTAACCAAATAGTCCTGCACATCATCGATGGACGGTGAGGTCACAAACGGGACATCCGAAAAGGTACGAATCAGATAGAAATAGCACAAGGCACGGATGGCTTTCACCTCAGCTATGTTCGCTTTCAATTCAGATTCCGTATAATTGGGGTCGGCGGCAGATACCTTGGGAGCATAATAAAGAACGGTATTGCATCGGTTGATAACTTGATAAAAACAAGTCCAGGATGCAAACGGATTGGTAGGGAGTACATTCCCTTTCAATATCTGACTTTCGACTTCGGGAGTGGACATGCCCGAAATAATGTTGTCCGAACGCATTTCTCCCCATACAACCATACGCGAGATGCATTGGGGTGATTCCAAAGCCGAGTAACATCCGGTCACTGCGTTATCCACGTCTTTTTCGTCCGTCCAATAATTTTCCAAAACAATATCATTGAGTGGTAAGATGTTCAGATAGTCGGAACAGGCAGTCGACGAAATTCCGAGGAGGCAGGTCATAAAACCTTTTATGAAAAATTTCTTTGAATTCATAGTGTTCATGTTTTTCAAAATCCAATGGTAATACCGGCGGTTACGGACTTGGAACGTGGTGTTTGGGAGGCATCCTGGACGATACCGAATCCTCCATAACCCACTTCAGGATCGGCTCCGGTGTAGTTGGTCAGACAAAACAGGTTGTTTGCACTGATGTACATCCTGATTTGATCCAAACCAAGGGATTTGGTCAATTTTTTATCAACCGAATAGGAAAGCTGTGAATAATTTAGACGCATGAAAGATCCGTCTTCAACAAAACGGTCGCTTCCCAACCAATTGTAGCCCTCATTATACAGGGATCTCGGTATATAAGTCTTGTCACCCTCACTCCGCCAACGCCAATTGACCGCCTTGCTTTGATTGCTGTTAGTGAACATGTTTTCGGCATTCATTCTGGCCTTGTTGATGATCTTATTGCCCAATCGAAAATTGAACTGATTGTTCCAAGTCAGATTTCCATACGCAAATTTTAGACCGAAACCTCCGGTTATTTTGGGGAGTGAACTGCCCAAATAGACGATATCCAGTTCGTTAATGTTCCCATCATGATTAATGTCCTCATACTTGGCATCACCACCTTTAAAGCGATAGGCCGAGGTGGTCCCATAACAGAAATACATGGGAATCGTCTTACCATTGTTGTCCAGAATGACTTGATCATTCTTGTTACGCAATACGGGAGCATCGGGTCCACTGACTCCTTTCACTTCCATATCGCTGTACTTGCTGTACTGGTAGGCTCCATTGTAACGAAATCCAAAAATGTCGCCGAACGCCCTATGCAACTGCACCCTCGACAGATAAGATCCGTTCCCACGATTGAAATCACCGTTCATGCTCGCCAGAACTGTTGGATCCATTTCGACAATCTCATTTTTATTGTTGGCAAAAGCCAGATTGAAGTCCATCGAAAATTTCCCGGCTTTAACAAACCTGTTTGCATTGATGTTCAACTCCCAGCCTGCATTGTGCATGCTGCCTACATTTTGTACATACAAACTGTTGTAACCGGAAGAAGTGGGAATAGCTCGGTTGTACATCAGCAAATCGGTGGTCATTTGCGTATAGAGGTTGAAATCGGAAGTAATCAGATCGTCGAACAGACCGATGTCCATACCGATGTTATATGTTTCTTTTGACTCCCACTTCAGATTGCTTAGACGGATGTTGCTGGAATAGATGGAAGACTGATTGTTATACGATGCTCCCTGCGAATATTTGCTGAAATACAAATATTCACCGTTTGGTTGGTTCCCTACTATCCCCCAACCGGGTCGAACTGACAACATGGACAACCACTTTATATCCTTCAAGAAAGGTTCGTCCGATGCATTCCAACGTAAGGAGAAAGCAGGGAAATTTCCCCAACGCTGGGCAGCGCCGAATTTGGTGGATCCATCACGACGAACGGAAAAATCGGCCATATAGCGGCTTTTGTATGCATAGTGTGCGGAAAAGGTGAAATAAATGCTTCTCCATTGCCCGGAACTGGTTGAAAATCCGTTGATGTTGGCGTGGGCAGCTGTTGAGGTGATGGTGCTGTATGGCAAACCATACAAGGAAGTGTACTGTCCGATGGAATTGCCTGAGGTAGTTTGACCACGGAGCAAAGACAAGAATGAATGGTTCTTATCTTTAAACTGTGGAGCAAAAGTCAAGGTATGGGTAGTCGTAATACCCATACTTTTATACGAATCCGAAGTAGCATGGTTCGCTTCACCACTGGACCATCCATTGGTGATCATACTGACTGGATAGTAACTTTCATTGAATTTGTTGAACACATTAAAAACAATCTTACCTTCATATTTAAGTTGCGTTTGATCGTTTTCAATACCAAGCAGGTTGTAGTTGATGTTAAATTCAGGCTGGATATTGTTGCTTCGTTCTACGTTTTTTGCCAAATTAGCCAAAGCAACCGGGTTGTCAAGCCCCCGTTGGTCGATGAGCTGCGCCGAAGAGGAGGACAGCATGTGGTAATAGGAATTTGTCGGATTTCCATCAGCATCTTCCTTATAGATAGCCAGATTTGGCATTTTAATATAGGCTAACCCTAGCAAACCGGCATAGTTTTTCTCGTTGTCCGTATAGGTCATTGAAAAGTTCGAAGAAATCTTGATGCGATCGGATATATAATAATCCAATGCCGTACGGGTGGAATAACGTGTCAGATTTTGTCCGATAACAGATCCCGATTCTGAATCGTAACCGCCGGACACACGGAAATTGGCTTTGGTACCACCTCCGGAAAGCGATACATAATGGTTTTTTTGCTGTCCGATTTGTTTTACCGCACTAGCCCAATCCGTATTGTTGTTGTACATTTGATATTCAGAATAGGTCGGATCGTAATTAAATTCTCGAATATTGGCCGTCCCATCGCTTAATCTCGGATTGAAATAAGCTTCCTTCATCAACATGGTATATTCATTACCATTCATCATTTTCATACCGACCGGTTGGCGGGTGGAGGTCAAACGCAGCGAGTAGGTAACCTTGGAAGCACCCCGCGAACCGCGTTTGGTTTTGATGTCAACTACTCCATTGGCACCCTGAGAACCCCAAATCGCAGTCGCAGCGGCATCTTTTAACACAAGTATCCGATCAATGTCTTCTGGATTTACATTCAACAATTGGGCAAACTTTTCTTCATTGGCATTGTTGAAATCAAAATCCTTGCTTTCATCTGTTTCCCAAATATTGCCGTCCACGACGATCAAGGGTTCTGAATTACCATTGATGGACGAAACACCGCGCAATCGCATACTCGTGCCTGCTCCCAAGTTTCCCGAATTGGCAACGATGTCCAAACCGGAAATTCGTCCTTGCAATGCCTCATCAATGGTGGTTATGGCCAATCCTGCAAATTCTTTGGCATCGATGGTCTGAGAAGCACTGGAAATTTCGCGCTGTGGGATTACAAGACCACCGGTCTCTGTTTTTCTTCGTGAACTGACTACGACTTCCTTAAGCTTGGTGTCGTCCGTCATCTTGATTTTAAAAACCGTGCTTGCGAACGCTAAAGATTGCGTTTTATAACCGACACAAGATACTTGCAACTTGTCTTTAGGGTTTTTCAACCTAAACGAAAAATTACCATTGATATCGGTCACACTGGACGCAATGATACGGTTCGAAGCATCCATTTCAACTACATTGACGCCATACATAGGGCCATACTCATCTGTTACGCTTCCACTAATGATCGAGCCTGCTGTCTGAGCCGTGACTATTCCTGGCAACAGTACAACCATCAGCAAAATATTGATAAGAATCTTTCTCATGGATTTACTTGGATTTTAATTTGCTTACTACTTGTGAAGCAAATTGAGTACTTGAATACATCAAGGGCTTATCTATCAAATGAACGACAGCATAAGCTGATGTTTCGATTTCGGTTGAAGCAGCAGCATCTTTATTATTATACTGGTATTCTCTGGCCATGAGGTTGCGTAAGTTCGGATCACTGGTCACATGACTGATGTTGCCTGCCAAATCCTTGAGTGTAATACCGTTATTGGTAGCATTCACCTCCAGTTTATAGAATCGTTTGGTTTCTGGATTGTTGCAAGCAGTTTCATAATTCCCTTCAGAGCTTCCGCTTCCCTGGTAAATGGAATTATCCTGAATGTGGTAACGCAAAAAATTATTGATTTGATTCGTCATAGTTTCTTTCTTTACCGGGTCTATTTCTGTCTCAACCTGAACCCAAGTGGGTAGTTTTCCGGCGTCCTGCAATTCTTGTATGGACAGGTTTGTTGGAACGTAAACGGTGTAATGGTAGGTATTGAACAGGCTGATATTGTTGCTTCCACAAGCATAGACCTTATTGTGAACAGTTTCAATATAATCGCTACCTGTAAGCAGTTCCAAGAACTTGTTAAACTCAGGATGTTCACCAAGAATATCGAAAACGGATTTCTGAGAAGTCATAAGCGGCTCCGAATCTATGATGTATGTTTTACCATTACCGTCACTCGACTCATCGTAAATTTCCTTGACAGTAAGAGGCGTCGTCTTTTCCAACTGGAAGCCACCCGAAACGGTCATGACACCTTCGCCGCCGTTGACATTGTTTACTTTGAGTGTACCGCCGCCTTTAGTTTTGTAATAGGTATTTCCATCTTCAACATTGCCCACTACGATGTGGTAATCCAACATATCTTGCAAGCGGTCCCTTATCTGTCCGTACGTGGCCATGCCCAAGGAATCTTTTTCACCGGTGGTCAAATCGATGTTCCATACGCTTGCCTTTACTTTTGAGGTGATGGATGTTGCTTTTGTATCCCATGAGAAACGATAGAGCTTGGTTTTGGTTTGTCCGTACGATACAGGATCGATGTATTGGGTCAAGGCTTTGTTTGTCGGTATGAAGAAACTGTAGTAGCTGTCCATGGAGTTCAAATAGGCATAGTATTCTAATTGCTCGATGGCCCAATAAAAAATGTTCATGCTTTCATTAATCAATGCCGGAAACGAAACGGAGGCATAGGAAGTAGGACTGAAGACCTTGTTGGTGACATAAACGACGCCGTTGCAACCTAAGAAGACGCTGTCAATAAGCTCCGTTGAAAGTCCGATTTCATTGCTGGCATCGTTCAAAACCGTTTCAAACTTACTGGGCACGGTTCCGACAAACGAATTCTGCATGTTGTTGTTGATCAGTTTTGCCATAACATTGTAGGGAACGTTTTCCCAACTGCCATAATAGTTTCTCAAAGCTTTTCCTCCTTCCTGATTCCAGTACCGATCCAAAGCTTCGTTGCTAGGTACCAACATCACTCCCATGTTTTCCTGTAGGGCGACATTGTTGCTCACTGTACTGATGGTTGCTGAATAAAAGCTGTTCCATCCCGGATCAAACTTCAGTTGCCCAGGGACAGGCTTGTTGTCCGGTGTTGATAGAATGAAATTTCCGTTTTGTGAACGCAGGGAAAAGTATCTTTTTTGATAGACCGAATCAACATTAGTTCCGAAAATACGATTGAAATCGGTTGTAGCCGTCGCATTGTAATAGGGTGCGGAAAATCGTTCAAGCAATTTGCTGAATTCTGAAGTATTCGGATTTTTGCGGATAATTTCAGCCATGTTGTCAAGTGGAGTCATGACTTCAGCCATTTGGTGAACAAATCCGTTTAAACATTTGATGTTCTGATTTTCGATGGCAATACCGTTTACGCTGGCATCACCCGGTTGACGATCGGTGGTATAGTTGAACAGAAAATTGTAATCACTGTTTGAAATCTTGTTCATTGACAATTGGTTTTCAATGAAATGAATGATTGGCGAGGGTGTCATGTCTTTTAAGCAAACCAATCCCTCCGGCCTGGTTTTGAATTTTGTCCAGTAGGACGTGTTGGGCATCTCTTCGGGCATAATCCGGGGAACAGAATCGTAGATGGACATCGCAGTGAGTCTGCGCATGCAATCCCCTTCGACTGGTCCTTCCGTACTGGATAAAGTGGTAGTTTGGAATGCATTGTTAATCATTGATCCGTTTAAGATCAACCTCTTTTGAGCCAAGGAGAAATCGGCATACTTTTTTACTCCCCATCGGTTGCCAGCAAAAAAACGGTTAAACGCATCGTCATCGGCAACAAAAAGTGTCTTACTACCTGTTTTTGAAAGCACTTCCTTATATTCCAAATCGTTAATTAACTGAATAAGGTTTGTGTAATGACCTTCATCATCCAGGTATTGATAAATGCTGCTGCCCAACCAACTTGGCATGCTGTCTTCAAATTTGTATCCGGAGCATGACGTGAGACCACCGATTAGGATAACAGCCAATAACCGTTGCCAATTGGAAAGTCGATTTCGCAATGTGTTCATCATGATATTCAATATTACTGCAATAGGTTCCTCTAAGGAAAAAAAATGGATAGTATATAAATAGAATTCCATCTGAGATTTTTTTTCTCAGATGGAATTCAGAAGATAAGTTCTCTATTTCACTACGACTTTGAAAGATTGAGCATTAGCCTTTACAATGTAAAAACCAGATCGTAAAGCCACTCCTTGGGAAGAAACGTTAGATTTCACATCAGCGACCCTTACACCCTGCAAATTGTAAACGGAGAAGTTTTCGACATTTTTTACAAAAAGTTTGCCTTCACGAACTTGAAAGGTTACAACTTGTTCCGTCGTGGATGAGATTGAAGCAAGTGGACCGTCATACGTCATGGTGAAGTTGTCAACTTTAAACCAACCATGTCCGTCACCGGCAGTCAATTTTGGAAAAGTGTAACCCAGCGTACTACTTTTACCATTAGTTCTTACACCCAATTTGACGGTACCATCCGTTACAGGAACGGTCACAGACAACTTACAGAAGGGACCAGCATCGTTGCGTGTTTCGGAATAACCACCAAACGAATAGGATTCAGTAGCAGCCATAATAGCTAGGTTTTCAGCAGAATACATCGTATCAACGCCAAACAACATGCTTTTTTCGTTTGCAAACAAGCGTTGTGTGGTGAGGCGACTGGTCCCGGTGTTCGAAGAACCCATCAAACCACAGGTAATTTTGTAATTTCCATTGGGAATTCCGGTGAGGGTTTGAGAAAGTTCAACATCACCAAATACAGAATTCCAGGTTCCGAGAATATAAGTGCCATGCTTAGTAGCATCTCCGTCAGCATTGACACCGACCCACACGTAACCTGCTGTGGTACCATTCCAGGTCCAACCCGTAGTGTCGGCCGTTTCAAAGCTGGGATTTGTGATGTAGGCCCAATCGTAATTTATGGTGTAGGTTTTTTTGTTACCGCTTTCGGCAGTGACGACAATGTTTGATTTTCCGATGCCGTTCACCAGCGTGACTTCGCCATCGCCCGTAGCATTGGACAAGACATCACTTGGAGTAGCTACTGCAGAAACCGTAGCGGTACCGATCGGTACCAAAACCGTGTAAACGGTATCATTTGCATTGAAAACAGGGAATAAGGTTCCACTGCTTACAGTAAGATCTGCCAATTTGTTATTGTCGGAAAGCGCCAATACCTTGTAATTGATGGTGTAGGTTTTTGTGGTGGTTCCGTCCAAGGCTGTTACCGTAATAGTTGAAACACCGCTTCCGCTTGATACGTTGACAGCACCAGCACCACTCACGGTGGTTCCGGCAACGGTTAGTTTGACAGAGGGAGTTACAGACTCGGTACCTACTGGTAATGTTGCATTAATGGCAGAAGTGGTCGAATCAAACTTCGAATCAAAAGATCCATCGCTCAGTGTGATCGTATCGACGGTGGCCACCGTAGACACTTCAATCAATCTAAAGTTGTCGAATTTAAAGAAACCGGCATCCCCTCTTGTTGAGTAAGAAAAATCGTAGCCCAATGCCGAACCTTTTCCGCTGAAACGAAAACCAAGTTTTAGAATGCCGTCCGTGACATGACTAACAACAGATAATTTCTTAAACGGACCATTTTCTGTTGTAACAGTTGGATAGCCACCAAAAGTAAAAGATTCCGTTCCCCCTAAAATTGCTAAATTCAATTCGGTATAGGGAGCAGCCGTTGCTTCACCATACAACATCGAACTATTGTTGGCAAACAAACGTTGATTGGTCAATCGATTGTTGCTTACGGTAGAGAAGGCTGTCACCATATAGTAACCGTTTGCAAGACCGGTTATATCCTGCGAACACTCGACATCAGCGATGTTGTTGTTCCAGTGACCTGCGATGTAAGTGCCATCTTTGGTCTTATCACCATCGTTATTTACTGTCTGCCATCCACCGGTCCAACCGGTCCAAGTCCAACCTGTATAATCTCCTGTTTCAAAGCTTGGATTAACGATCAAGCTGGTCATGTCTGTCTGTGCAAACATCGTAAGTGCCGGAAACAGAACGGCAATTGTCAACAATAAATTCAAATGTCTACGTGTTTTCATTCGATTGAAATATTAAGTGAATATTTAAGTACAAAAATAGATTGACAGTACTTATTGAAGGGACACAAACAGGTCAAAAAACAGCTCAAACTCGGCATTCAATAATTATTGGTCAGAAAAATGCATTATAGGTTATGGATTTTGGATTTTAAGCCGACACATCGTCTAATGCTGAAAACTTGCACTATCAAGTATTGCAACATATGTGAAAACAAACATGCAGACAAAGAGTTGCTCTTCACCTGCATGTTCATTAAAATGGTACACCTTTTTCATTCATCCCCGGAATCCGGAGAAGTATTTTGAGTTAGAATACAGTGATCAATGGTTTATCGACCAAAAGTTCAGGAAACAACATTACTACCGGATCAAACAATGGGCTCTGGGGAGAACTGAGCGTCAGGAATCTTTCATTGTCGAGTTGTACACGTTCCAATTGATGATAAACGTTCACTTTTTGATATTTTGTGGTTTTAAATGCTCTCAGTAAAACCGAGTATGATGAATCAGTGACAATCAGTGCCCCCACAACTGCAGGACTTGCCTTTTGCTTTTTCAAAGGCTTCCTTGCCCTCGCTGATTGAGAAGTATATCAAGCCGGCAGTACCAATCACATCGGCGTATGCGAAATCAGTCAACTCATAAATGAGGCTGGAAATCAGTAGGACAACTGACATGTAAACACAGACTTTGGTGCAGTTCGCATCCGCCAGGATGGGTTCTGAACCAAGGTTTCTGCCGACTTTCCTTTTGGAATTCATCAACCAAATCATGACTAAGATGGAAACCAGGGAGATGATTGCTCCCCAAAGGGTGGTTTCTGGCTTGTGGTGGTTCAGAATGTTGACGACAATGCCGGCCAGTAAACCCAAAGAAAGCAAATAGAATGCGGTGCCGGTTATCTTCATAGCCGTTTTCTCGAAAGCCGACTTGGAACTGCTCGGATTCTGTTGTATACGCCAAATCATCACTGCAACGCCAATTCCGGAAAGCACCTCGATGAAACTGTCAATTCCAAAGCCAAACAAGGCCAGTGTTTCATCCCGATAACCCAGCAGCATGGAGACCACGCCTTCCACCACATTGTAAATGATGGTGAACAAACTGAGCTGATAGGCTCTTTTGTAAAGTGTTGCTTCTTGATTCATAGTGCAAATGAACGCTTTATTCTCAATACTTTATTCAACTACGAACCGTTTGGTACCAATCAAAACATTGTTTTGCAGACACTTGATGAAATAAAAACCTGCTTTTAGGCCCGACAGGTTCACTTGGCTATTCGCATTCAACAAATCTTGTTGCAATACCCTGCTGCCCATCATGTTGTAGATTTCCGCCTTAACCATGGCTGAACCCTCGAATTCAACCGTCAGGTGGTCTTTGGCAGGAACAGGATGGATGGAAAAACGCACAGTAGGCTTTTCCAAAGCTACAGCCGAAGGATTCCACTTGACATTCAGGGCATTGAGTTCAGACGGAGTAATCGGAATGATTGTACCGTGGCGCGGTGTAAAATCGAAGGAAACTGCTGGTGTGGTCACAACCGAAAAGTTCACCAAGTCCGTGCTTCTTGTAAATTGGTAGGCACCGCTGGTGTACATGTCGTACATGAGAATCCAATCGTTGGTATTGAACATCTTGAATACACAGCCGCCCTCCACCGCATTGGTGGTGGATTGCAAATACTTATCCAACAAAACATAGCCAGAAGTCAATGAATTGGAAACCGCTTTTTTGATGCCGTTGCCATTGCCTTCCGTCTTAAAGAACAAATGATACTGACCGTTGGCAAAAACGATGTCGGAGTCGATGGTGGACAAGCCGTTGTTGTTGAAGAGCACTTTTGGTGCCGATTCCAGCGCGGTAAAGCTGCTGTTGGCATAGGCGTAGTAAATCTTGTCAAAATCGGACGAGCCCAAACGCATGGCGAAATAGACCATGTACTTGCCGACGGCAGGATCGTAGATGGTTTGCGGGGCCCAAACTCGGTCGGCGGCGGCGTATTCCGGATAGGTATTCGGAATGTTGACGACGACCGAAGTCCAATCGGTCAAATTGTTCGATTTCAGCAAGACCATGGCTCGGTTGGAAGCCCAGCCAAGCGCCGATACCATATCGGTGGCAACCATGTAATAGGAGTTCACTTCTTCACCACGCAGAATGTGCGGATCACGGACACCTCCCGTGGAGCTGATGGTAGCCGAACTCACCACTGGATTGTTGCTGTTCAGGGCTTTATAAACATATCCGTCACTGCTCGTGGCAAATCGGATGGTCTCTTGGCTGATGTTGTTTCCGGTGAAATAGGCGAACAAATAGGCCGAAAAGCCCTCGTCTTCGGCTACAGAAATGGTAAATGCTTTTTGGAACGATGTGGATCCTTTGGTAATGGTGGCAGTTAACGTAACAGGTATATTCCCGCTGCCTTTAGCTGGTCGCTGGAGAATGGCACCTGTATTGGACAAAACACTGCTGTTGCTGGAACTCCAGGTGATGGAAGAGCCTTGCGATCCAGTGATCGGAAGTGATAAATTCAAGCTGAGATTGGTCAGGTTTCCCTTTAGCGAAAGTCCATTTGCATCCATTTGCGCACTGGTTGCATCGTTGTAATAAGGTATGACGGTAGCCACAAACGATTTCTTGACGGTGATGTATCCACTAGTCACCGAAGCGGTCAGGGTCACATTGACGGAAGCGGCTCCCACAGCCGGACGGCTAACCACACCTGTGTTTGAGATCACTGCAGTATTGGAGGAACTCCAGGTGATGCTCGACCCGTTTAATCCGGTCTTCGGCAAGCTCATATTGACAGAAACGCTACTCAAGTTGTCCAAAAGGAGGGCAGAAGCCGCAGTATTTGCCTGTTCTGTAAATGTCAATGTATCCAGTACCGCAATCTTGGTGGCAAGTGCGGCCACCTGCGTGGAATTCAGCGCCGTATTGTAAATCCGGAAGTCGCTGAACATGCAATTCAGCAGGTATTGATCGGAGGCATACGACGATTTGGCCAAGTAGTTGAATGATGTTGAACCCAAAGTGGTAGGCAACAGCGTAAGATTGCCCGTTTTCCGCTGAACACCATCGATGTAGACGGTTCCTGTTGTTCCCGACTGCGTATAGGTGACATGTGCCCATTCTCCTTTAACAGAGGCACTTGCAACACTAACCTGTTTTTCTGTATTCCAATTGGTGGTAAAAATGGCGTATCTGGAAGCTTTGACAGAATAAAACATACCCCCAGTGGCCGAAGCATTGATGTCGGCCGAATTGGAAAAAGACCAGACAAAGTTTCCATTGTTGGAGAGCACCAGTGAGGGATCAATGTACAAATAGGTGGAAACGGTGAAATCGGTCAAGGTTTTAATCAAGTTTCCCAATTTTGACTGCAAATCCAAGTACCCGCTTGTGGAACCGATTTGAAGCACTTTGTACGCTCCGAGCTGCTTGACGGATGCACTACCATTGAGTTTACCATTGAATCCGTTACCGGTTTCGTCCAATATGGAATCAGAACCAGCCTTCAGATTGAAGGTATATTGAAGTTTCAGATTAGCATCTTGTGCCTGTAGGGCCGAAATAGTTGCGATGGCGAAACCCAAAACTAGGGAACGTAAATTTTTCAAAATAGTAGGATTTGTAGTTTAAAAAAACAAAAGTAGGCAAGTTTACTGGATAATGGGTTTGATATTTCGTCAAATTGGACCTATTATTTGAGCAGTGCGAAACCTAAGCCATTAATTAATAGAACAGCACGCATGGATTCAACCAAATTGTTTAATTTTGCATCTTTGGAAAAACCTGATGAATCACCGATGAAAACCAAATTCACACTGCTTCTTTTTCTTTACCCAATCCTGCTTTTTGCCAAATCTTATACCATTGAGAAACTTGGCATGGAACAAGGCTTGTCCAACAGTTACATCGTAGGGATCGCTCAGGACAAGGAAGGTTATTTGTGGTTTGCCACCGAATCGGGACTGAACCGGTTTGACGGACACAGCTTCAGGGTATACCGAAAAAATTCGGTGCCGAACAAGGGCATCAACAGTAATGAGCTGAACATGGTGTATGCTGACAACACCGACAACACCATCTACATAGCCACGCAACGAACCGGCCTGAATGCGTTCGACACCAAAACCGAGAAATTTACCTATTATACCGCTAATTCAAGCATTCCGAATTCCATCATCACCAACGATGTCACCAACATCGCACCGGCCTGGGACGGTAACCTTTGGATCTGCACCTACCATTTTGGCGTCGAGTATTTCGACAAGAAGGCAAAATCGTTCAAGCACTACAATCAGGCCACCATACCTGGGTTTGTCAGCAATCACGTCTGGTGTGTGGCTGACGACAACCATGGAAAACTTTATATTGGGCATGTATTCAACGGTTTGAGCGTACTTTCCCTAAAAGATCAGACCATTAAGAATTATCGGAACATCCCCGGCGATCCATCTTCCTTCCCAGGAGAGGAAGTTACCACCCTTCACATCGACAAGCGAAACAATGTCTGGGTTGGAACCAACAACGGTCTGGCACTTTTCAATCCCATTTCAGAGAAATTCACCGTCATTCGAAATATTCCTGGAGACCCGAACTCATTGGCAAGCAATCGTATCCTGTCTATCAAGGAGTTGGACAACGACAAGCTTTGGATTGGAACCAATCAGGGTGGTATCAGCATTCTGGATCTAAGACAAATATCTTTTCTGAATCCAGGGAACATAGCCTTTCAACACCTAGACGCAAACGACGACAACAGTGGATTGTCGAATTTGGCGGTAAAAAGCATCTTTCAGGATTCCTTCCACAACATCTGGATCGGCACACTGGGTGGCGGAATCAATGTCATCAGCAATCGGACCCGCTTTTTTAATTCCTGGACGTACTCTCCCTACCGAAGTGCCAAAAACAGCCTCAGCACCAAACTCGCATGTGGCATCTGCACCGATTCGGAAAATCGGGTTTGGATTGGAACGGATGGTGGAATCGATGTGTACGATAAAGGGCTGAAAACGCTTCACTTCAGCAAAAAAACAGGCGATATCCCAGACAATTTCATCATTTCTGCGTTGAAAGACTCAGAAGGAAACCTTTGGTTGGGTTCATTTGAAGGGCATGTCATTCGGTACATGGCAAAAACCCGTCAATTTAAAACGATGTCCGAAATAAACAGCGATGCCAGCGTACGCAGTTTCTTTGAGGATAATGCCAAAAACATTTGGATAGGAACCAACAGGGGCCTCTATTCCTACAACCTCAAAACCGGATTGGTCAAGGCGTTTTACAGTGAGAATTCCAATTTGCCGGACAATGTCATTCTGAGTGTCTCGCAGGATGCAAAAGGAAATTTGTGGATAGGAAGCTTTGGGCAGGGCATCTCTATCTTTACACCAGACTTCCGGTTGATTCGCAACATCAATATCTTTAACGGCTTCTGTTCCAACGCCATCCATTATCTCTACAGAGACTCAAAAAACAACATGTGGGTAGCTACCCGCGAAGGGTTGGCGGTATTCAAATCCAGTGAAGACACGAGTTACCGTGTTTTCAATGAAAAGGACGGTCTAGCCGACAGTTACGTTTGTGCCATTGCAGAAGGCAAAAGCGGAGAGCTATGGGTAAGTACCAATTCAGGCATAAGCCATTTGATTTTCGACGAAAACAGATTTGAGAATTTCAACTTTCTGGACGGTATTCCAATCGGAAATTTTACGTCTGGATCGGTGACAAAAACTTCGGACGGTATCATTTGCTTTGCCTCGCAAAATGGGGTCTGTTATTTCAATTCCAACGATAAACCAGCGAACTACAAAGCCCCCAAAGCCGTTATCACCGAATTGCGTTATTACGACAGGCACATTGCTCAATCAACGAATTCCTTCAATCTGCCCATTGCAGGGAACATCACATTGAAGCATTTCCAAAACACGTTTAGCATCGCCTTCAACGTACTTGATTTTGGGTTGAACGAAGAAACGGAGTTTGCTTACCTATTGAAAGGACTGGAAGATACTTGGTACAACTTGGGCGGTGAAAAGCAGGTGACCTTCCGAAACCTTCCTCACGGCAGCTACGAATTCAAAGTAAAAACCCGCATGCGCAATCAGGAATGGTCCAACCAAATCACCACCTTGGAAATCACCATCCAACCGCCTTTCTGGCTGACATGGTGGGCCAAAACAATCTATTTCTTGTTGATAGTCTGGTTGATACTTTTCATTGCCAATTTCTACAAAAGGAAACTGAAACTGGAAAACGACCTTTACCTGGAACAAAGGAATCATCAGCAGGAACAGGAGCTCAACGATGAACGAATGAGTTTCTACACCAACATCACCCATGAACTGAGAACGCCGTTGACGTTGATCATCGGTCCTTTGAAAGACCTCGAGACAGATCGTTCGCTGGCGCAGGACCATCAGAAAAAGATTTCACTCATCAGCCGAAGTGCCACACGGTTGTTGAACCTGATCAATCAGATCATGGAATTCAGGAAAACGGAAACACAAAATAAAAAGCTGTGTGTCATCAAAGGGGATTTGGGCAAGTTGATTCAGGAAATCGGCATCAAATACGAAGGTTTGAATCAAAACAAGGATCTACAAATCAAGATTTCAGTCGAGGAAAACCAACCTCCACAGTTTTTTGATCCCGAAATCATCACCATTGTTCTAGACAACCTAATTTCAAATGCGCTCAAATACACCAAAAAGGGTGAAATTGGCTTGTCAATGAAAACACGGACCGAAAACGCTACGAAATTTACAGTAATTGAAGTACGTGACACGGGTTGCGGTATTCCACAGGAGGCACTTTCACGCATCTTCGACCGTTATTATCAAGTGAATAACGAGAATCAAGTAGCAGGTTCGGGCATTGGTCTTTCGTTGGTTAAAAACCTTGCCGATTTACACCAAGGAACCATTCAGGTGGAAAGCACCATGAGTGTTGGCTCGACCTTCCGGTTCAGGATTCAGACAGATCAACTTTACCCGGAAGCCATTCATACTGAAATTCAATCCAAGGCTACTTCTGTCGATGAAACGGACCTTACCAAAGGTTTGATCCTGGTCGTTGAGGACAACGACGAAATCCGGGATTACATCGGACGTTCCCTTTCGGACTCTTTCAACATTTTGGAGGCAACCAATGGAAAATCGGGCGCTGAATTAGCTTTTGAACACATTCCTGACATCATCATCAGTGATGTGACCATGCCGGTGATGGATGGCATGGAGTTCTGCCGAATCATGAAAGAAGACATGCGCACCAGCCACATTCCACTTATTCTGCTGACGGCCAAGGACACGCTACAGGACCGAATGGACGGATATTCCATCGGTGCCGATTCCTACATGACCAAGCCGTTCAGTGCCGGCTTGTTGCAAATCAGAGTGAAGAACTTGTTGGAGGCCAAACAAAAAATGGCCCAGATGTACTCCTCCTCCATGAATCAGAAACAGGCTTTCATGACCGAGTCGCTGAACAAGTTGGATAAGGAATTCATGGATAAAGTGAACCGAATCATTGAGGACAATCTGGATTCGGAGCAAATCAATGTGGCCTTTATCGCCGAGCAATTGAACATGAGCCACTCGACGCTGTATCGCAAAATCAAGGCGCTCACGTCGATGTCCGCCAATGAAATCATCAAAAAAATGAAACTTCAAAAGGCAGAACAACTGCTGCTGTCGGGGAAATATACCATTTCAGAGATAGCCTACCTGACCGGTTTCAGCACACCGACGTATTTTCGGCAGTGCTTCAAAGATGAGTTCGGACAATCGCCTTCTGAATACCTAAAACAAATTAAGGACAGCATTTAATATCCTCCAAAATGCTTACCGGTACGTTTTCCACTATTCCTTGACGGATGTGGAACGCTTTGACGACAGGTTTGGTTTCAGCCAGTGAAACAATCACATACAGGATGTTGGGGTCGAAGGCCAATCGAATGTCTTCCTCGGAGGGTCTGGCTGGAGTTGCCGGATGGCTGTGGTAATTGGCGATAATATTCAATCCTTCTGCCCTGGCTGAACGCAGTACCTGAAACTGTTCGGCAGGAACAAACGTGAAGTGCTCCGGACTGGCATCGGCGTTGGTCATGCCATAACGGTATTCAACGACATCTCCCTTTCCTGACAACAAACCGCAGGCTTCGTTCGGAAGTTCCGCCCTGGCTTGCAGGACAATGCCATTAATAATGGAACGTGGAATCTGTATCATTTTTGTATGGAGATTAAATGAAACCCTTTTTGATCGGTTTCTCGGATGGAAAGCACGTTGAAACCTTGTTCGGTGGAAGATCGTGGAATGTTCTCGAGCGGCTCTCCTTCGGTGACAAGTACGTCTAATATGTCGCCGGGGGCCAGTTTGGAAAGTTGTATTTTGGTGCGGACAAAAGTCATCGGGCAATGATCCCTGGTGACGTCCAAATTGAATTGTGCCATAATCTATTTATATAAAAAGTGTTTGTCCACCTTCGGAAATCTTCAAAAACGTAGGAACACCAAGCACATCTTTTACTTCGTGGATGAGGTCGCTTTTTTGAATGCCCAAAATGTGCATGGCCATTTCGCAAGCGTAGATGTTCACACCCAGCTCTTTGGATGCTTCGACGAGTTCTTCAAGAGTAGCCACGTTGCTCTTACGCATCAGGTAGCGGAAAATCTTGGGACTAAGACCCAGAAAGTTCAAACGGCTCACAGGTGCACTCTTCAGCCCGCCCATGAAAACCCCGAACACTTTGGGCAAAAAGCCTTTGCCGACAGGCGAACGCCCTTGTTTGACTTTGATGGCATCTAGCCCCCAGAAGGTAAAAAAGAGGTTCACTTCGTAACCGATGGCGGCTGCACCGGTAGCCAGTGTGAATGCGGCAGTCAGCTTGTCAAAATCACCGCTGAAACCTATGATGGAGAGTTTTTTTTGTTCGGACATGATTGTTAATTTTTGTGGCTCTGCAAATCGCAGACAGCCTGTTCGGATTCAATTAATTCGGTGATGCTTGGCTCGTCGCCGCAGATGGGGCATTTGTGATTGTGTTTGCCCTTGATGGTGCGGAACTCCATGGTTTTGGCATTGAATGTGAGCATGCGGTTGGTAAGCAACTCCCCTACTCCAGTGACGTATTTCAGCACTTCGGCTGCTTGGATGGTTCCCAACATACCTGCTATGGCACCCAAGACACCGGCTTGCGAGCAGGTCGGAACAGCATTGGCAGGAGGCGGCCCGTAAAAGAAGCAACGGTAGCAGGCGGAGCCGGGCACATACGTGAAGGTCTGTCCCTCAAAACGCAAAATGCCACCGTGAGAAAAGGGTTTACCAGCCAATACACAGGCATCGTTGATTAGGAATTTGACGGGAAAATTGTCGGTGCCGTCCACGATGAAATCGTAGTCTTTGATCAAATCAAATGCGTTTTCGGCAGTAAAAAGCTCCTGATAGGTAACCACCTTGACATCCGGGTTCAGCCGGTTAATCTTTTCCTTGGCCGAAAGCACTTTGGGGCGGCCAACGTCCTCGGTGAAATGGATGACCTGTCGTTGCAAGTTGCTGAGGTCCACCACGTCGCCATCGATCAAACCGATGGTTCCGACGCCAGCTGCAGCCAGATAAAGCGCTATGGGAGCACCTAGTCCGCCGGCACCGATGATGAGCACCTTGGCGGCGTTGATCTTTTCCTGTCCTTCCACTCCGACATCAGCCAGCAGAATGTGGCGGCTGTAGCGTTGAATCTGATCTTCTGTAAAATCCATGACCTGCCGTTATTTGGAACCGCCTCCCATGAAATACAAGAAATCCACCTCATCGCCTTCGTTCAACAGCGTGGAGGAATAGTCGTCCTTAAGGACAAATTCACCGTTCCGTTGTACGGAAACCATTTCAGGTTGGAAAACATTGTTCAGCTTGATGACATCCATTACGGACAGTGGCAGGTTCAGTTCTTGATCTGTTCCGTTTATTTTTAATGTGCTCATATTATTTGGTTTTAATGACGATACAAAGATCCTTAAGGGAATGGCATTGCGACATACCCCATCCGAGGCATTTTTATACCCTACTTGTGGTATAATGAAATAATTCTCATTGGAAAATTATTTAAACAAGAATATACTTGTTATATTTGCATCGTGATACGGAAGAAACGTCCACCACTTTATCATCTACACATAATGACCGAGACAAATCTTAATAAACTATCCATAACGCCCTTATCATCTGAGCAATACGCTCAACTATCCGCATTGGTCCAAACCATTGACAACCAACAGGCCACCTGGCTGGCAGGCTATTTTTCAGGTCTTTCGGCCCAGTCTTTTAAGGAAACTTCCGATAAAAAACACACGAAAGTACTGACCATCTTATACGGCAGCTTAACTGGCAAAGGGGAAGAAATTGCGACACTTGCAGCCACAAAAGCAAAACAGCACGGTCTGGAGGTCAGCTTGCAGGATATGGCCAACTTTTCTGCCAATGATTTGATCAACACCCAAAATCTATTGGTGGTGGTTTCCACCCACGGAAAAGGCGCGCCGCCCTTTCCAGCCAAGGGCTTGCACGATTATCTGTTCAGCAACCGGGCACCAAGCTTGAAAGCGTTGAACTATGTCGTACTTGCCTTGGGTGACTCCAGCTACGATGAATTCTGCAAGGCAGGCATCGATTTTGACCAACAATTGGAAAAGTTGGGCGCCACCAAACTGAGCCCGCTGCACATGGGCGATGTGGACATCGATTCGACGGCGCCATCCTGGCTCGACACAACTTTGCCTTTGTTTGAAAGCGGAAAATCGGCAGTAGCAGCTCCAGCATATTCCTTTCTGAAAAAAAGCAACCGCAAGCAAGCGACCGTTTCGTTCGTTAAAAACAGTCACTTCGTACCGTCAAAACTTAAAAAGCCGTTGCCAAACAAGTCGAACCCCTATTCGGCGGCAGTCTTGGAAAAGTACAATCTTCATGGGGAGGAGTCATCAAGACAAACCATTCATATTGAGTTGGAGGCTGACGCTCCTGGCCTGAGCTTTCAACCAGGAGATTCGGCCGGAGTGATACCGTACAATCACCCCAATCTTATTCGTGAGGTTTTGGATACGACCGGATTTGATCCAACCGAAAAGTTGGTATACAAAGAAAAAAAATGCGAATTGAAGAAGCATTTGCGGGAGTCGGTGGAACTTTCCAAGTTGACGTTGGACGTCATCAAGAAATACCTCGAACTGGCTCCATTGGAATCGCTTCTTGCCCTAACCAAGGACCGCGAAGCGTTGGCTGTGTATCTTAAAGGCAGGGACATCGTCGATTTGTTGACCGACTATCCCATACAAGGTTTGACACCAGAAACTTTTCTTTCGGTATTGCGACCACTTCAGCCAAGGTATTACTCCATTTCCTCTAGTCCGCTCGAGGCTCCTGGGAAAATGCACCTTACCGTTGGTGTGGTGACCTTTGAAAACGCAGGACGTACCCGAAATGGCACCTGCTCCAACTACCTGTCCGATGTCAAAATTGAGGACGAGCACATTCCGGTTTTTATTGAACCCAATACCCATTTCAGATTGCCTGAGAACCCCTCCATTCCCATCATCATGATGGCTGCGGGCACTGGCATCGCACCTTTCCGAGCATTCGTGCAACACCGTGCTCATTCGGAGCATCCAGGCAAAAGCTGGTTATTTTTTGGAAACCGGGTTCGAAATGGAGAGTTTTTGTACGAAAAGGAATGGAATGCGCATATGGATTCTGGAGTACTCACACGAATGGATGCCGTATTCTCGCACGAAGGTCTTGAAAAAAAATATGTCCAGCATTGTTTGAAGGATCGGGCGGCTGAAGTTTTTCAGTGGATGGAAGATGGAGCTCACCTGTATTTATGTGGCAGCATGAGCGGATTTGCTACTGACGTGCAACTTGAACTTGTCCGAATCATCGCTGAATATGGAGGACGCAGCAAGGAGGATGCCGAAGCGTATTTGGACGAGATGCAATACAGCGGTCGATTTCAGATGGATGTTTATTGACCGCAAATTGTATGAAAAAGGAAAGCAATTTGGAAAAAGGTTGTACAGAATGCCAAATCTCCTGTTAATTACTAACAAAAAAGCCATACATAGGCTGTTTGTCACACACTTGTAACAAATATTTCCTATTTTTGGCACCGCTATTTACTAAAAGGCTTGCCCATCAATATCCGACATGAATCTACACCCCTCCCATAGAATTCTGTATGCAACATTCATTCTATTTTTTTCATTTTCAAGCTTGCATGCAAAAGTCCATATAAACGAAATCCTGGCATCCAACTCCACCATCAACACCGACCCGGACAACCAAGCCAATGCCGACTGGGTGGAACTGTTCAATACCGACAGTGTAGCTGTCAACTTGAACGGATATTACCTAACGGACAACATCAACGACCCTGTCAAGTACAGAATCACCACCGACATCATGCTGCCTGCCAATGGACACCTCCTGTTTTGGTGCGACGGTACCGTCGGCGGCACGGGCATTCATACGAATTTCAAGCTTTCGGCCGATGGCGAAGAAATCGCTTTGTTCAGTCCGGAAGGCGTATTGTTGGACTCTCTGACTTTCGGGCCGCAAAGCCTTGATATTTCGTTTGCCCGCTACCCAGATGGAAGTCCCTATTGGGAATATTACCCAAAACCCACACCAGCTGCAGCCAACGATTCGACCGGTTTTGGCGGACATGTACTTTCTTTGCCCGATTTCAAAATCAAAGGCGGCATTTATAGTGGAACGGTACTGGTAGAAGCCTACAACGATATGGGCGGAACCCTGCGATATACCCTCGACGGAACCGAACCGAGCGAATCTTCTATGCTCTACACCGGCCCAATCGCCCTCCTAAAGACCACAAGCCTGAGGGCCCGAATTTTCAAGGACAAGGAAATCCCAGGACCTATAGCCACAGAAACCTATTTCATCAACGAAGGATTGGAAAACCGCAAACTTCCTGTCGTTTCCATCACCACCGATCCGAAGAACTTCTGGGATTCATCCATGGGCATCTATGTGCAAAGCTTTAAACCTGAATGGGAAATACCAGTCAACGTGGAGCTTTTTGAAAACAACGGTTCAGATAGGGCCGGTTTTAATGAAAAAGCAGGTATCAAAGTCAACGGACTGTATTCCTGGCAGTTGCCTCAAAAAATGCTGGGCGTATATTTTCGTAAACAATACGGTGTCAGCAAACTTGAATTTCCTCTTTTCAACGATAGGCCTAGAGCAAGTTTCGACAATTTCGCCTTACGAGCGTCTGGCAGTGATTGGAGCCACACCATGTTTCGCGACGGACTCATGCAACAGGCATGCCACGACTTCAACATGAAGTTGGACAATATGGCGTTCCGTCCCAGCATTGTCTATGTGAACGGTCAATATATGGGCATTCACAACATTCGCGAGAAGGTGGACGAAGACTACGTCGCCTCCAATTTCGGATACAAGGAAGGAACGTTTGACCTGATTGAAAATGGCGATTATGTAGAATCGGGGACTTTGGACGCATGGAACGCCTATTGGACATTGGTAAACAAAGACTTGTCCATTCAGGCGAACTTTGACACCGTAGCGAATTACATGGACATTAAAAGTTTTTCCGACCTCATCGTGACCGAAGTCTATGCCGGAAACAGTTCGATCGACCACAACACCATGGCCTGGAAACCCAAAGAAAGTGGCAAATGGCGTTGGATCCTGATGGATTTGGATCGAGGTTTTTTTGAATACGACAAGTACTTGCTTTCCTACTATTCGGGGCAAACCGTTTGGCCTTTGGCGCAATTGCTGAAAAACTCCAATTACAAAAAATACTTGGGCACCCATTTGGCCAACCACTTGTACACGACTTTCAATCCCATTCGAATGGACAATCGGATTGATAGGCACAAGCAACTAATCGAAGCTGAAATGCCCAATCACATCGAACGTTGGCTGGGTACCACTTCCTCCTATGGTAATGCAATGCCTTCCCTTGCTTATTGGAACACCAAGGTGCAAAACTTAAAATCGTATGCCGATGGCAGACCTGTCAACATTTTGTACGACTTGCAAACTTCGTATGGCTTCTCCGCACCTGCTGCGCTAACCCTATCTGTTAGTCCTTCGGTTGGTGGAGAAATCTTGTTCAACGACTTACAACTCACCGCTTCCGAATGGTTCGGATTGTACCCCAAAAATTTGGAATTCACCTTGAAAGCGGTTCAAAAACCCGGCTTTACCTTTAGAGGATGGAGAACGGCCAGGTTGGATACGCTTATCGCCAAAAAGTCTACCTGGTACTACCTCAGCAACGGTAGTGACCAAGGCACGGCTTGGATGGCCCCCGATTTTGACGCATCCAGTTGGAAAACCGGCTTGGGCAAACTGGGCTATGGGTTCAGTGGACTAGGAACAACCCTTTCATACGGTTCCAGTTCGAGCAACAAATACATCACTTATTATTTCAGAAACAGCTTCAACGTGACCAAAGAAGCATTGAACAAGGGTAGCTTTCGCATCAACCTTTTGCGGGAAGATGGCGCGTTGGTTTACATCAATGGTCAGCTGGTTCTTCAAACCAACATGCCTGCAGGCCCAATCACTTATAAGACAGTGGCCACCTCAACCATCGAAGGCACAGCTCAAACGGTTTACATTCCTTTTGTCATTCCCAATTCCTACTTGGTCGAAGGCAACAATGTAATCGCCGTAGAAGTACACCAGGTTTCTGCATCCAGCTCCGACATGGCTTTCGATTTGGACTTGTTGTCCGAAATCGTGGACACAACGGCCTACTTGTCCACCACTCCTACGCTGACAACAGTCCTAAGTGGCGATATGAAGCTAACGGCAGTCTATGAATCGACCGGACAATCCGTCGTACCGTCTTCGATCACCGCAAACACGACCCTCTACAAGGTTAAGTCTCCCTATTATGTTTCTGGCGAGGTAACCATTGCCGAAAACACCACCTTAACTATTGAACCAGGAGTTGTTGTCCTAATGGCCCCTAAGGCCAACTTCACGATACACGGATCCATACAAGCTATGGGAACGGCTTCCGACAGCATTTTATTCAAGATGAATCCATCCTATCCGGACAGCATCAGCTGGGGTGCACTGTGTTTTATCAACACCACCGACACCACACGTATGCGTCATGTTACCCTACAAGACGCCAGCAACGGGCCTTCCGAGTACAAATGCGTTTCGGCCATCTCTGGTTGGCATACCGATTTGATCCTTGATCACATGACCTTGACAGAAAACGATGGAAATCCCATTGCAACGCGTTATTCCAGCGTGGTATTGACCAACAGCAACATTCATTCCAGAATTTTGGGAGACGGTATCAATGTGAAATACGGCAAGGCCAAGGTGGAAAACTGTGTGTTCGAAGGCAATCCGAACACCGATACCGATGCCGTCGATTATGACGGTGTGGAGAATGGTATCATCCGAAACGTGCGGATTCACGGTTTCCCCGGATTTAACAGCGATGCCATCGATATCGGTGAAGAAGCTCACAACATTCAGATTGACAGCTTATTCATCTACGACATCACCGACAAGGGCATTTCTGTCGGGCAACGATCTTCTGTATTTGTGAGTCATGCCACCATCCTGAACACCAACTTAGGTTTCGGTGTAAAAGACTCCAGTTACCTTTCGGTACGCAACAGCACCTTGTTCAGCATCGGTACGCCAGTGGCCAGTTACGAAAAAGTAGGTGGCAGAAAGGGTGGTAACGTTTTGGTTTCCAACAGCATCCTTTCCAACAGTTACGACCGAAGTTTCGAATTGGATCAATACTCCACCCTTGCTTTTCACAACAGCCTGTCGGACAATGACTCACTTCCACCAATCAACAACAACATCTTTGGAAATCCTGGTTTCAATGCTCCTGGATATTTCGATTTCAACAGATCAAACCTGTTTCCGGAATCTATAGGTTCGAGTTACCATCCCATCACCCCGGATGCTCAATTGACCATTTCGGACATTTTTTACAACGGCAACAAAGCGTCCGACAGAACCGAATTCATTGGGCTACTGAATCCAGGCAAACAGCCGATCGACCTATCCGGCTATTTCCTGTCCAAAGCGGTGGAATTCACTTTTCCCTCCGGCATCCTATTGGATCCTGGTAAAAAAATCTATTTGGTGAATGGTCTGACCGAGGTGCCCTTCTGGATCAATTCCAAGAATGCCTATACCTGGACGAGCGGAAATCTGGCCAACGAGGGCGAAACCATACGGGTGAGTGACGCCAGTGGCATCGTACAAGATCAAGTTCGATACGAAACCAACAACTCCTGGCCATTGGTCATGGGCCCGGACGAGCAGATACTCAGCCTGATTTCACCCGACCTGGACAATCATTTTGCAAGCAGTTGGAAGGCTGTTGGTTATCAAAGCATTGTAAACAATCTTGAAAATCCGGGAACAACTGCTTTCAACATAACACCCAATCCAACCCGTGGTCCGGCTACCGTCCGGTTTGCATCGACGCATCCTCAAACCCTAGAATTGTACAGCCTAACCGGACAAAAAGTCGGAAGCAGAATGGTTGAGAATGGTCAAAGCCTGGACCTCTCCGGCTTCGCAGGGCAAATTCTTTTGGCTCGTTTGGGCAACAAGGTTGTTAAAATCGTAGTGCTTAAATAGTACGACCCTCGGTTATTGAATTGGTTTTCCGCAATAATGAATGATTTCCATACCATTTGTTAAAGCGGAAAATTCTATTTTTGAGCCGTACGAATACCTAAGCCTGAAATCATGAAACGAACTCTTTTGTTACTGATCATTCTCTTCTATGGATGGACATCAATCCATGCCAAAATCAGTCAGACCGTTTCCTATCTCACCAATCAAACTTTGGTACTTTCGAGCCCCATCGATTTTCACATGACGGGTTCAACGCCCATGGTGAATTCTACCGTTAACTTGAAAAACGACGACGCGTGGCTGTTCTTTGACAACATCCGACCTGCTGTCGTCATCAGCACCTATGCTTCCAGCCTGAAAGTGAATGGCGTGAACTTAGTAAACGGTGCCAACGCCCGCATCACCATCTACAAACACGGCACGGTGGTCATTCCTCATTCAACAACGTTCAAACCTCTGACCGTTTCTGAGAAAAGCCATTTCAAAGGTAGCACCACTCAGATTGGACTCGGTTACAACAAAACACTTGGCCTTTTTGACAACAACATTCGTTCCTTTCGGCTGAAACGGGGGTACATGGCCACCTTTGCCACAGAAGCCGACGGTACCGGCTACAGCAGGGCCTTTGTGGCACAGGACGACGACATCGTTTTCGACATCGTTCCCAAAGAACTGTACGGTCGAACCTCCTTTATTCGAATAGTGCCCTGGAAGTTCGTTTCCAAAAAAGGTTGGTGCACCACCAACGGCAGCTACGATTGGGAAGCAGGCATGACCGAATCCACCTGGGCATACAGCTGGAGTGCAGACCGATCGTCCACCAACAACTTGGAATACATTCCCATCAAACAACATCTGTACTGGCCTGGCTGGGATCAGATCAACAACCTGGAGGGCGCCACCGCCGTTCTGGGTTACAACGAACCGGAACACACGGAGCAGCACGATGGGGTGGCCTACAGCACCGCCACAGCCAGCGCCAACATGCCTCAATTCCAGAATTCAGGCTTGCGGATCGGATCGGGGTCACCAACCGACAAAAACTGGATCTCGGGCTTCATCACTGCTGCGGATGCAGCCTGTTACCGCGTGGACTTCGTAGCACTGCACGCCTATTGGGGCGGCATGTCGGCTGCCACCTGGTACTCTACGCTGAAAAGTTGGTACGACGCCACTGGCAGGCCGCTTTGGATCACGGAATGGAACAACGGTGCCAACTGGACCACCGAAACCAACTGGCCTTCGGGCACCGATGCGCAGTTCGCCAAACAGCTCACCGACATCAAGGGCATCCTCAACGTCATGGACACTTGCAGTTTTGTAGAACGCTATTCCATCTACAACTGGGTAGAAAACAAACGAGCCATGCTTTTGAGCAGCCTCACCCCTGCCGGTGAATACTACAAGGCCGATCGTCCGGATCTGGCCTACAATCCGGCGATGCAGGTCATTCCCAAAACGCCAACCATCACGACGCCAACTTGGACCAAGTCCTACAATTCAGCCACTGGGGAAATTACCTTTACCATTACCGACAACAATGCTGAAATGACAGACCGTTATGTGCTGCAGGTCAGTACCAACGGCAGCCTGTACCTGAATGTCGCCGTCATGCCACAGCGGGCCTATGACCTCAAGTCGTCGACGTATACCTATGTATATAAGCCAACTTCAGAGGAGCGGACCGCCTCCACCTTTAGACTGAAATACGAATATTTGAACGGCAGCGCCTCCTATTCGACTGCCTTGACATTCTACGGAAGCACGTCGGACGATTACACCAAGGCTTCTTTCAGCGATGGCGATTACTACCTACTGAACGATGCCACCGGCCTATTCCTAACCAACAGCGGCAGCACCACGCCAGCTTTTGCCGCTAAAAACGCTACGAATGCACAGATCTGGACTTTATTCAAAGACACCACCAACCGGTACAAAATTACGTCCAAATCGACTGGCACTTTTCTGAACGAATCGGCGGTTTTGAGCGCAGGCACCTATTTTGCAACCTGGAATTCCTACGATCTGCTCCGCAAAAACGGTAGCGACCTAGCTGCCATTCAGAATGCAGACAAGGCCGGCACGATGTTCTGGACGGTCAGCGGCACCACCGTCACTGGCAAAGGCAGCGCAACGATGGCCGGTTTTCCGTTCCGCCTGCTTTCTCTGAACGGTTCAGGCATACTGGCCAACCTGACTTACAAAACGACGACCTACCGCAACAGTGTCACTGTACTGGCCGGTGATACGCTCATATTGGCGCCAACGGCCTTGAACAGTGGTGGAAACTGGCTATGGAGCACTGGTGAGACCACCCCGCAGAAAGTGCTCAACAACATCCGTGAAAGCAGCAACTTTTCGGTAACATACAGCCTAAACGGCAACTCGCATACGGAAAACTACAGCATCACGGTCGCTCTAAAAAACCAACTTCCAGACGGTTACTACACCATCATCAATCCGGTGGACAGCACCAGACTCACCAACATCAGTACCTTGGTGCCAACCTTTATGGCTAAGGACGACATTCGTCCGGAAACGCAACTTTGGTACCTTTCAACCGACCCTACCAGCAAACGTTATTCCGTTGTTTCTCAAGGCAATGGACTGAAGTTCATGAATGAGTTCGCCCGATTTAACAACAGTGCGTTCTCGAGTGCTTGGAACACCTTCGACGTGTTTCAAAAAACAGGTACCGACCAATACGCCTTCCAGAACGGGGGCAGTGCCGGTGTCCAATATTGGTCTGTCACGTCCAACGTCATCACCGGTAAGGGAACTACGACGATGGATGGTTTCCCCTTGTGCCTGCAACCAGCCAATCCTTTGCTGAAAGTATATCCCAGCATCAATGCCAAAAGCACGGACAGCCTGGCGGTTATTTCCGGAACATCGGTTGAGCTCCAACCCAAAGCCACCCTGACCGGAGTCAATTGGAAATGGGAGGATGGCAGCACCAGTCAGAACCGTATTATCTCACAGACAGGCACTTATACCGTGATCTGCTCCGCAAACGGTGACACGGCGACCTGCAGATTCAAAGTGGAGATTTATCAGAAATCAACCTTGTCGAATGGAGCCTACTTCATAAAGAATCCGCTGGACGGTTCTTACCTGACCATGAACGGTTCGGACATTCCGGTGTTTCAGGGTAAAGACTTGAACAACAGTGATGCTCAGACCTGGATCATTACCAAGGATGCAACTTCCACCCGCTTCAAGATTTCCAACAAAGCCAAACCTGCCTTCTTCTTGGACGAATATGGTCGCTACAACAACGGAACGTATTATTCTGGCTGGAACAGCTACACCTTTTACAATCAAAACGGAACCAATTTGTACGCCATCCAAAACGGCGGTAGTGCTGGTACGGCGTATTGGAAAACGACCAACTCCACGATCCGTGGAAAGGGTTTTGCCAGCATCACCGGCTTCCCCTTTGAATTGGTCGATCCCTACGGAGAAGCCAAAGTGAAGGGTTCAGCCGCGGCTATGCGATACAACAACAGTTACCTGATGTTGGGAGACAGCATGTTGGTGGAAGCGGGTTCTAAGATTGTCCTGAAACAGGTCGTAGCGAATCCTGGCGGCTCTTATCAGTGGAATACCGGCGCGAATGCCGATTCACTGATGCTCAACAACGTGCAGCAGAGTGGCAGGTATTCGGTCACCTATACCTTGGGCGGCACTTCCTTCACCGAGGATTTCGTCGTGAATGTTTACGACAAGAATCTGTTGAAGAATGGGCTGTACTACCTCATCAATCCGTCCACGAACAAATACCTTTCGTTCGTCCATGCCAGTCTGAAACCGACTTTTGCGTTCTACAGCACCAACATTGAGATGAATCAGGCTTGGTACATTCAAAAGGACAGCACAGTAAACCGCTACCGCATCTCACCTTTGAAGAATAGCGGGCTCTTTATCGATCGAAACGGTTCGTTCAACACGACAAACTACGTGAGTGACAGTTGCAGTTACGACATCAGTCACCTCACCGGAAGTGATTTCTGGGCCATTCGAAACGGCGGTGGTGCTGGAACGAGTTATTGGCTTGCAGGAACCTCCTACTTGACGATACCAGGCAGTGAGAACATCGCTTTCCCCTTTACGCTGAAGGAATACACGGGGCCAACCACCGGACTGACTGTGTTGAACGAAAGTAGTGTCGGTTATGGGCCCAATCCGTTCAGAGACCAATTCACCTTGTCCCTGAGCATGGATGCAACCCTTGAAATCCTGACATTGGATGGACGATGCATTCTGCGGAAAAACTGCTTGGCTGGCAATAATGAAGTTTCAACCAGTATGCTGAACCCAGGCTCCTACATCGGAATTCTCCGCTCGGGAGCGAGTCGAATGACGATCAAACTGATAAAAGTGGAATAAACGAAGACCCTCGCCTCAAACAGCAAGATTAGTGCGACCAGACCTTATACCCGATGGACCTCTTCGAACAATGCTTGAATATTGGCCGGCGGAATGTCGGCCAATATGGCTTCATGGCTGGGTGAGATAATCAAACCTGTCGGAAAAATGGATCGAAGTTCCTTTACCTTGGCACGGACTTCTTCCGGTTTGCCGTTGACCAAAAGTTCTTGTGCATCCACTCCTCCGCAAAATGAAACTTTTTGGCTGAAATGTTCGCTTAGCCGCCCTGGTTCCATATGGGTAGCCAGCGCTTGAATGGGATGGATCACATCCACTCCGGCTTCGATCAGATCGGGAATGATGTCGTAAATGGAACCGCAGGAATGGTGAATCACCGTTAATCCGTAGCTTTTGGCCTGTCCTATCAGTTTCCGGGTACCAGGCAGAACGAACTGTCGGATGGAATCGGGATCGATCATCAGCCCGCATTGAGAGCCCAGGTCGTTGCCGATAAGCACCGCATGAAGTCTGCCCTGCGTTGCTTTGTAGAAGATTTCGTTGGCTGCCAAATAAAAATCCGCAATGCGGTCAATCACCGCCTGAAACATTTCCGGCTCCAGCATCATGCGCATCAAGGCTTCTTCCATGCCGAATGCCGCGCAGGCATCCTGAAAATGGGCGGACCAGATGACACCCATGATAACGTTTCCTTCGGGAACTTCCGAAACCGCTTTCAGGCATTCGGCCGGATCGATGTATTTGGAAGGGTCAGGCCAGGGAAAATCGGCCACATCGGAAACCTCATGATAATCCTCAAAATACCCGGGTGCTGTCAACGTGCGTTCAGCCAAGGGCACACTACCTTTTTTGGCAAAGTCGAACGCAGCATAGATGGCATCGGAGGTTGGTGAATGATAGGGCATCTCCACCGGGTAGACATCATCGTCGATGACCGATTTCAACTCATACATGTTTTTCACACCGAAATGCGCGAACAGGGCCGGCAATGCATTCGCATCGGGAATGCCCAACCAAGAAGCGGGACGATCCACCGGTTTGCGTTCGACGGTTGCAAAAAAGCGTTCAATCTTATTCATGATCACATATTTTTGAGGCAAACCACGTGCGCGGCAACAAATGCGGCGGTTTCTGTACGGAGCCGCGTATCGCCCAGCGACACAGCTTGAAAACCATTTTTAAGCGCCAACTCGACTTCTTCGGGGCTGAAATCGCCTTCCGGACCGATCAGCACCAACACCGGCGTACCGGGCTTGCAAACGTGATGAAGCAGGGGCTTCTCCCCCGGATTGCAATGGCAGATGTATTTTTGGCCTTCAAAGGGCTTGGTGACGAACTTTTTGAAGTCAGTCAGTTCCCCGATTTCTGGTTTCAATGCCTTCATGGATTGCTTGAGAGCAGAAACCACGATCTTGTCGATGCGCTCCAATTTGAGGTTCTTACGTTCCGAATGTTGGGAACCGATAAAATGGAAACCTCCGATGCCAACCTCGGTTGCTTTCTCCACGAACCATTCGATTCGGTCGAAATTCTTGGTAGGTGCCACAGCGATGTGGGCCATGAAGGCAGGGGTTTTATCCCTGATGGTTTCCAGCACCTCCACCATGCAATGCTTGGGGTGTGCCTGTGTTATTTTGGCTTTGTAGAAGTTGCCACGACCGTCAATCAGGTCGATTTCAGCACCTTCTCCAAGTCTTAGGACACGGACGCAATGAACGGATTCCTCCTCCGATAGGCAAGGATTCGTACTGATTTCCGGTGTATAGAAAATTGCCATGACTTATCCAAGCAATAGGCCAACCATAGTGGCCGACATACAAGATACCAACGTGCCTGCAAGAACTGCCAAAGGACCATACGTTGTCAACCAAGGACGAGCCTGAGGGGCCAGCGAACCGATACCGCCAATTTGAATGCCGATGGAGCTGATGTTGGCAAAACCGCACAAAAGGTAAGTTGACATGATGATGGTTTTCGGATCGGTGACAACACCAGTTTGAATGAGTGTGCCCAAACTTTGATAAGCGACGAATTCGTTCATGATCGTCTTCTCTCCCAACAACTGCCCAACGGAAATGGCATCGGCAGGATTGATGCCCATCAACATGACCAGGGGCGAAAACAACAGCCCCATGATAAACTGGAAGTTGAATTGCTTGTAACGTCCATCGGAGACTTCAGCCAAGTATTGGTTAAGGACGAAACCGTCGCCCAATCCAACCGAAATCAAATTGATCACACAAATCACCGTTAGAAAGGCCGAAACCCAAAAGGCGATTTTGACTGCTTTCTTTTTATTCTTTTTGACAAAAACCTGTATGCTGAAAACCATCAGGGCCAGTATCGCTGCACCGAGCAACACCCCGGAGATGGAATAGCTACCGATGAATTTGGATACCAAGAAATTGGCAAATGCCACAAAAGCGATGAAGACCAGCAACATACCGGCAATATTCAGTGCTAGTCTCAAACCGTCGGAAGTACCGATGGCGATGGAGTCCAGGAAGTTGGTACCAATTTTGTTTTGTTCGATGACTGTGTTTTCATCTACCTTTTCCGTTTGCGGGAAGAGAATCTTTGCGAAAACTGCAGCACCAGGAACCGCCATGACAGAAGCAGACAGCAAATGTTTGGCAAAAATGAGTTGAGAAACCGCATCACCACCACCAAGCATGCCGATGTACGAAACCAGTACGCCACCTGCAATGGTTGCCATGCCTGCCGTCATGATCAGAAAGATCTCCGAGGCATTCATTCGGCTCAAGTAGCCTTTCACCAGCAAGGGTGCTTCCGTCTGTCCCATCAACGCTAGGTGAGCGCCCAGAACCAAGCCTTCCGAACCGGAAATCTTCATGATCTTGCGCAGCATCCAAGAGGCAGCCTGAACCGTCTTTTGTATGACACCCAGATAAAACAACAAACTGCTCAGGGCCGAAAAGAAAATGATGGTGGGCAACACCTGAAAAGCAAAAATATAACCGTAGGATTTGACATCCATCAGACCTCCCAAAAGGAAGGTAGAACCTTCGTTGGTAAACGCCATGATTTTAATGAAGATTCTTCCAAGGAAATCGAAAATGGAGCCGAAGAAGGGCACGAACAAAATGCCGATGGCTAACAAAAACTGAACGGTCAGTCCAATGGTCACTAATTTCCAATCGATGGCTTTGCGGTTTCTGCTGAAAAGCACGGCAAACAAGACAAGTGAAGCGATGCCGACCAGGCCTTTCCCTACGGAGACCAGCGAGATGCCTTCCATTGCGGACATGTTGATTTGAGCGAGTATCATGGTATTTTTTCTTTTAATGCAGCACAAAAATACATTTTTTCTCGGAACACCAACTACGGATTGGACGCAAAAAAACCACCTTGTGGGGTGGTTGCAACTAATTCGTAAGGTCTATAAACAAAAGAAGGTTGTCTCACGACAACCAATCTTCCTTAACCTTAAATCTAATACCATGAAAAACACAGTACAAATATACGCGGTGTTTTGCGTCTATGCAAATAATCTGAGTAAAAAAATAGGTTGTTTAACATGTTTTAACGATTAGTGTCCATTGTACACTTAATAAAGCACCCTTCATTTAGATCTATATATCTATATTTCAGCTATTTATAACAATTTAAAGTGAAGACCCTATCCAAAAATAAATTCACAATTAAAGCGAATAAATGTTGTAAAACATATAACAAATTTGCTAAAACATGTTTTACAGCATCATTCTACGTCAATCGGGGTCTGTTTTTCAGGAATTGGAAGAGGTTTAAACGTATAGTTACGTTTTAATTCGAGGTAAATACGGCGACAAGCGATGGCGTCGAGCGCAGCATACGCTTTCTGGCCAGGCGACAACTCATCGGCTTCCCAATTGGAGAGTCGTTGTGCCTTGGAAAGTTTCTTTGCAAAGAGAATGGCATAAATTTTTTGAAGGCTGTTGTCGGCAATGCCGTAATCTTTGACAAAAGACTGCAATTCAACAAAACTTCTCGGTTCGAGGGCATGATCGCGGCCACGCAACATTAGGAAATCGTCTTTGATGGACAATCCAACCTTCAATACATCGTTGTTGAAAAAATCGGTCAAGCCTTCGGGGAATCCGATGCAGTTCAACCGAATCAGGTAACAGGTGGATGACGTTGCCACTTGAAGCAAAGCCACTTTGTTTCGTTTACCTTTGGTGAATACCGGCTTGGTCTCCGTATCGAAGCCAATGACTTCCTCTTGATTCAATATCTTTAAGACCCTCACAAAATCATCATGGGTATCCACCACTTCGATCCTGCCTTCAAAGGTTTCGACCGGTAACAGATTCAATTCATCTTTGGTGATGGAACCGAGCAGGTCGTTCATTCGAAGTCCTCCTCTTCCATGGACAACACATCGTCCTCGGTAGCAGCATATTTGCAATTGTGCAATGCACGGAGCACATTCACCAGCGATTGGCCCCAAAATTGTTCAAAATTGGTCCGACAAACGTAAAGTGCATCATTCATCGTATCGTCGTATCCAATTCGGAAAACGGATATGAAATTGAATAAATCCTGCCAAATGTCGGCCAGATTTTCTGAAGCGAAGGTAGCTACAGGCGTATCGGAATAGCGGATGTCTGGATGAAAGACTTCCAGATAGGCATCGTCATGACCCAACAAGCCAGCTATTGTCTGTACCAAATCAGAATATTGTTCTTCGGAAGCAAAGGTTTCGGGTTCGTCGTCCGATATAAGTTCATTGACTGGCAGCAAACTTGCTTTCAGGTAAAGCAACGGGAGCAATCGGGTGGTCGTTTCCAGAAATCCTGCCTTATCGGTCGATTCGAGCTGATCCATGTAATCACAAAAGGATTTGGCCACGGCGACGAATTCGATGGTATTCTTATTATAAACGGGATTGTCTGATTTTAAGGCTTTTGACATACATTGAATGATCAGGAATAACAATGCAAAAGTACAAAATTACAGCGATAAACAAAAAATTGAAGCACATGGATTAAATAAAGAATCAGGGAGGGGTTTTCTGAGTTGTTTTTGTATTTTTGCAACTTAAAGAAATCTGACAGTCTACGCTATGGCAAACCCAGTAAAACATATTAAAAAGCCTGCCCCAACAAAAACAAAATCTGGATTCCTGCACAAAAGGGAAACCTGGATATCCGTCGGTGTCCTATGGCTGGTTTTTGTCGCTTGGATCACCATCATCCTCCTCTCTTTCCTGTTCACGGGCGATACTGACCAAAGTCTGGTCTATGGCCGTCCCTTCAGCGAAATGGGCAACGTCTCTGGCGAGGCCCTCAACCAAGGTGGTTCCTGGGGTGCTTGGCTGGCCAACACCATCATCAACGAGTGGTTCGGTTATTCGTTTGTTTTCATGCTGGCGTTCGGCTATGTGTTGGGTTTTCGCTTGCTGGGGCTCAACAAGGTTTCCCTCATCAAGCATTTCTTGCTCAACGGCTTCGGTCTTATTTGGAGCTCACTGGCCCTGGCCTTTTTTGTACAACCCCTCATCCCGCATAGTTTTATTCTGCCCGGTGGCGCCCATGGCTTCTGGCTGAGCGAGTTTCTGACCGGTCGCATCGGATGGCCTGGAGCGCTCATGGTCATCTTGGCCTCCTTGTTCATCTTCCTGATTTTTGTCAAAGCCAGCACGTTGCCGTTCATACAACGGATATTGGCATGGAAACCGTTTGCCCGAAAAGAAAAGGTTTTGGACGAAGTGGATGCCGCAGCATTAAGCAAGAATGAGGGAGAATGGCCTGAGGAATTCGATAAAAGCTGGACAGCCGCAGCTGCTGCCGCTACTCCTTTCGCAACGACAGATGCAGCTGAAAAGCCCTATGACAAACCTGATTTTGAGGATGAAGACGACGAAGACGATGAGGAGGACGATGAAGTGGACGAAGATGAAAACCTCGTGACCGAAGAACCTCCCCTCCCCGATGACATCGACTTTGAAATCAAGGTTGGAAAGGGCGACGACGCAGTCGTGGATGCCGAAGAACCGGCTGTTGCCACCACCCGTAGACGCTCACAAGGAGAATCGAACGAAGACTACGACGCCTCCTACTTGGGCGAATACGACCCCAAACTGGACCTTTCTTCGTTCAAGTTTCCTTCCGTGAACTTGCTTACCAAATACGAAAGCTCCGAAACGGTAGTCAACGCCGAGGAGCAAAAAAGCAACAAGCGCCGTATTCAGGAGGTGTTGGAACAATTCAGCATCAAAATTAGTTCCATTTCAGCCACGGTGGGTCCGACAGTGACCTTGTATGAAATCATCCCGGAACCTGGCGTGCGAATTTCCCGCATCAAGAGTCTGGAAAACGACATCGCACTTTCACTGGCTGCGTTGGGCATCCGCATCATCGCACCGATCCCAGGCAAGGGCACCATCGGTATCGAAGTGCCGAACCGGGAGCCGCAGGTGGTTTCGATGTACAGCGTCATCAATTCCAAGAAATTCCAGGAATCCAAATACGACTTGCCCATGGTGCTTGGACGAACCATCACGAACGACGTGTTCATGGTGGATTTGTGCAAGATGCCGCACGTATTGGTAGCCGGTGCCACCGGTCAAGGCAAGTCGGTAGGTCTGAACGCAATGATCACTTCACTCCTATATAAGAAGCACCCTGCCGAGCTGAAATTCGTGATGGTCGATCCCAAAATGGTTGAGTTCAGCGTTTATTCCACCATCGAGAAGCATTACCTGGCCAAACTCCCGGACGAAAGCAAGGCCATTATCACCGATTCAGAAAAGGTCAAACAGACGCTTAGCTCTCTGACCCGGGAAATGGACGACCGCTACAACTTGCTCATGTTGGCCGGGGTACGCAACCTGAAGGAATACAACGTCAAATACATTTCTCGCCACCTGAATCCGGAAAAGGGGCACAAGTTCCTGCCTTACATCGTGGTCATCATCGACGAGTTCGGGGACCTGATCATGACTGCAGGTAAGGAAATTGAAATGCCGATAGCCCGTATTGCTCAGAAGGCCCGCGCGGTGGGCATCCACATGATCATCGCCACCCAGCGGCCCACGACCAACATCATCACGGGCACCATCAAGGCAAACTTCCCGGCGCGCATTGCGTTCCGTGTGAGTTCAGGCGTCGATTCCCGTACCATCCTTGATTCCTTGGGTGCCAACCAGTTAATTGGCCGAGGCGACATGCTTTTCTCGCAAGGCAGCGACTTGGTTCGTGTACAATGCGCATTCGTGGATACGCCTGAAGTGGTGAACATCGCTCACTTCATTGGAGACCAGCGTGGTTACCCCACCGCCTTCTACCTGCCAGAACCGGTTACCGAAAGTAGTTCGGGAATGGGTCCGACTGACATGGAAGGGCTGGATCCGCTGTTTGAGGATGCAGCACGCATTATTGTCATTCATCAGCAAGGCTCAACTTCATTGATTCAGCGGAAATTCTCGATTGGATACAACCGTGCGGGCCGCATCGTGGATCAACTGGAACAAGCTGGAATCATTGGTCCGAGCGAAGGCAGCAAAGCGCGCCAGGTGCTGGTGAACGACGAGTTTCAGTTGGACAATTTGCTTGCAAGGATTAAATAAGCTTAAATACCAAGATTTGGGTAGACTGTGCCATCGGTCGTTCTGGCATAGTTTTTGTACCTTTGGGTTCCGAAAACAAACGTTTTAAGTAGCGAGTGCAGAGGCGAAGCTTGCTTCGACTATGCCGAGTCACGAAAAACGACTGTTTAGAATAAACGAACCTATTTTTTTTAAAGTATTATGAAGAAATTTAGCAGCTTAGTATTGATTTTCAGTTTATTGTTCAGCATGAACCTTGCCGCGCAATTGCCACAGATACCACCAACGGCACCTACGCAAAAAGCACAGAACGACCCAAAAGCCCTGGAGGTACTGAACAAGGCTTCCGTTGCATACAACAAGGCCGGTGGCGTGAAAGCTGGATTCATCATCAAAGTGCTGGCCAAAGGTGGAGCGGTCAAAGACAATCTGTCGGGCAGCATTTACCTGAAAGGCTCCAAATTCAAATTGGAAACAGGCGATATGACTACTTGGTTTGACGGAACCAATCAATGGGTTTACATCCTATCCAACAACGAAGTGAACCTAAGCAAGCCCAATTCCAAGGAGCTTCTGATGATCAACCCGGTCAATGTGTTTCAACTTTACCAACACGGATACAACAGCAAGTTATTGGCTGACAAGGTTGAAAACGGCAAAAAGCTCCTTCAGGTAGAACTGAGACCGTACACGAAGACTGAAAACACCCTGAATATCATAGCCACTTTTGAAAAAGGGAGCTATCGTCCAGTAAGCATCATCATCACCAACAAGGACAAATCCGGTAGCAGAATCAGTATTGGCAGTTACCTGACTGGCCAAACTTATTCGGAAACCATGTTTACCTTTCAACCCAAAGACTATCCGAACACGGAAGTCGTCGATTTACGTTAAAAACTTAAAACCAAACAATATGGAACATGTTCGTTGCCTGATCATCGGATCGGGTCCTGCCGGATTCACCGCAGGCATTTACACAGCCAGAGCCAATCTTTCACCGGTTCTTTACGAAGGCATGCAACCCGGCGGTCAGTTGACCACCACCACCGAAGTCGATAATTTTCCCGGTTATCCGGAGGGCATTACAGGGCCAGAAATGATGGACGACCTGCGCAAACAGGCCACTCGTTTCGGTTGCGATGCTCGCTGGGGTGTAGCTACGGCTGCAGACCTTTCGAAAGCCCCTTACAAAATCACCATTGATGGTGAAAAGGAAATCACCTGCGACAGCCTCATCATTGCCACTGGTGCCACTGCCAAGTATTTGGGTCTGGCTGACGAAAGCAAGTATGCAGGTCAGGGCGTTTCTGCCTGTGCCACCTGTGACGGGTTCTTCTATCGCAAAAAGAACGTCGCCGTTGTTGGAGGTGGTGATACTGCCTGTGAAGAAGCATCTTATCTGGCAGGTTTGGCCGCTCATGTTTATCTGATTGTTCGCAAACCGTTCCTTCGCGCTTCCAAAATCATGCAGGATCGCGTTATGAACACCTCCAACATTACTGTTTTGTTCGAACACGAAACGCTTGGTCTTTTTGGGGAAAACGGCGTGGAAGGCGCCCATTTGGTGAAACGTCGCGGTGAAGCGGACGAATCCAAACTGGACATCGCTGTAGACGGATTCTTCCTAGCCATCGGGCACAAGCCGAATTCAGACATTTTTGCCGACTATCTGAAGACGGATGAAGTCGGTTATATCGTGACAACCCCAGGCACTCCCCGCACGACTGTAGCCGGTGTTTTTGCCGCTGGCGACGTTGCTGACCCGCATTACCGCCAAGCCATCACGGCTGCAGGAAGTGGATGTTCGGCTGCCATAGAGGCGGAACGGTATTTGTCAACCTTGAAAAAGTAAAAAAACGGGTGCAACGTTTGCAATTTTCGTTAAGATTGCCTACTTTTGCACCTCCATTCGTGAAGGGTTACCAAGCGGCGCTGCAGTTTGCATCCCACCCTCCGGAGTATAACTTTGATAATTAATAAGTTAATGTACGCAATTGTAGAAATCGCGGGCCAACAGTTCAAAGCCGAAGCTGGTAAAAGACTGTTCGTTCACCGCTTGGAAGCAGAACGTGGTTCTGTCGTGGAATTTGAAAGGGTGTTGCTTTTGGACACCGACGGTAAAGTTCAAATTGGTGTTCCCACCGTTGAAGGTGCCAAAGTTGTTTGCGAAGTTCTTTCGCATGTAAAAGGTGACAAAGTGATCATCTTCAAGAAGAAACGTCGCAAAGGTTACAAAAAATGCAACGGTCACCGTCAGTATTTTACTGAACTGAGAATCAACGAGGTAGTAGCTTAATCCAAAAAAAACTGTAAAGACAAATGGCACATAAAAAAGGCGCGGGTAGTTCAAGGAACGGACGCGAATCAGAAAGCAAACGATTAGGCGTTAAAATTTTCGGTGGTGAAAAATGCATTGCAGGCAACATCCTGATCCGTCAACGCGGAACAGTTCATCATCCGGGTGAAAACGTAGGTATTGGTAAGGACCACACGCTGTATGCGTTGGTTGACGGTGTTGTTAAGTTCCGTCGTGTTAAAAACGACCGTTCTTTCGTCTCCATCGTTCCTCCTGCTGAATAAGCAAAAAACGAAATAATATCAAAGTGGCTGAATTCTAAAGAGTTCAGCCACTTTTCAATTAGAGGGTGTTCGTCATGTGCATTCCTTTTTTTACCTTTGAAGCAGCTCAAATAAAATCTTGCCCATGAAACGCTGCTTGTTGCTTTCCCTGCTTCTCCTTTTGCTGATGCCGCTTAATGCAGTAAACAACCTCAATTGGTTGGATCCGTACACTGTTGCATGGACTTCCCCCTCCAAAAACGCGGGTGAAAGCATGCCATGCGGTGGCGGTGACATTGGAATGAACGTTTGGGTGGAAAAAGGTGAGATACTGTTTTACCTTTCCAGAAGCGGCACCTTCGATGAGCTGAATGGTTTCCCCAAGTTGGGAAGGTTTCGGATCAAACTAAATCCCAATCCACTGGATCAAAGTGAGGCATTCAAACAAGCGCTGAAGTTGAAAGACGGTTATGTGGAGATAAATGCTTCCAAAAGTGGGCAGAACGCTACGATCAAGATCTGGGCCGACGTTTTTTTACCGGTGGTGCACGTCGACGTTTCTGGAAATAAAAAGACGACCGCCACCTTTACCTACGAGAACTGGCGGCAAACTGAGCGGGAGCTGGCCAACTCCGAAAAAGATGTTTGCCGCTCTTGGCTTGGCACTAAAGCCAAAGCAGTGCTGGTCAAGGATGAAGTCGATTTCAACAAAGACAACAGCATTAAATTCTACCATAAAAACCGCAATACGAACACGGCTTTTGACCTTTGCATAGAACAACAAGGCTTGATCTCGGTGAAGGATTCTATGTATAATCCGCTAAACAACCTGATTTTCGGTGGCAAGATGTTTGGTGTCAACCTCCTACCTGACGGAAAAGTACAGGGGCGTTATGCCAGCACGGATTTTTGGGGTTGGAAACTGAGCAGCAAGAGTCCTGCCAACAATCATCAACTTCTAATTTGCCTTCAGACTGAAACAACGTCTGAAACCACTGTTTGGGAAACGCATCTGAACCAACTGGCTGATAAGGCTTCGAAACAATCTGAGAAAGACCGTCAAAAAACCATCAAATGGTGGAACGATTTCTGGAATCGGAGTTACATTCGTATCAACGAAACCCAAGGCAACAGCAAGGATAAGTCCTGGCAGGTCGGTCGCAACTATCAGGTCTTCAGGTATCAGCTCGGTTGTAACGCTTTTGGCTCCTACCCCACTAAATTCAACGGTGGTTTGTTCACCTACGATCCGGAATTTGTGGACAGCAAACGCAGCGAGACGGCCGACTTCAGACGATGGGGAGGCGGAAGCTTTACAGCCCAGAACCAACGATTGGTGTATTGGCCCATGCTTAAGAGTGGTGACTTGGATTTAATGAAGCCTCAGTTCGACTTCTACTTGAATTTATTGAAAAACGCCGAACTGCGTTCCAAGGTTTATTGGGGCCACGGCGGTGCCTGCTTTACCGAACAGATGGAGAATTTCGGTTTGCCAGTGGCATTCGAATACAGCTGGAAACGTCCATCCAACTTTGATCCAGGTATTGAATACAACAGTTGGATTGAACATACATGGGAAACTGTCTTTGAGTTTTGCCAAATGATGCTGGATTCAGAGCGCTTCAATGGAGAAAACATTTCAAGATATATTCCGTTGATTGAAAGCAGTTTAAGATTCTTTGATGAGCATTACCAATTCCTTTCTGGTCTCAGGACAACCAAGACATTGGATTCGGACGGACATCTGGTGCTATACCCAAGTACCGCTGCGGAGACTTACAAGGTGGCCTACAACTCCGTTACGACTGTTTGTGCCCTTCAAACGGTGTTGACTCGCTTGTTGGAATTGGATAGCACCAAGTACCTGAATTCGGACAGCCGAAAGCACTGGAAAGGAATGCTGACCCGAATTCCTCCTATTTATTTCCGAGAAATGAACGGGCACAAAGTCATCGCCCCTGCAAAGACCTTTGAACGCATTAACAACACCGAGATTCCGCAATTGTACCCGGTTTACCCCTGGGGCATCTACGGAGTGGGCAAACCCGATTTGCAAGTAGCCATCGATACCTGGAAGTATGGCATCGAACGCGAAGATCAGAAACATTTCCAAAGCTGGCACCAAGACAACATTTTCTGTGCCCGTATGGGTTTGACGGAGGAAGCCGCCGATCTGGCAATCAAAAAATTAGGAGATTCACAACGCCGCTTCCCAACCTTCTGGGGCCCCGGAAACGACTGGGTACCCGACCACAACTGGGGCGGCTCCGGCATGATAGGCCTTCAAGAAATGCTGATGCAAACCGACGGCAAAACCATCTTTCTTTTCCCCTCCTGGCCCAAAACCTGGGATGTCACCTTCAAACTTCACGCCCCCTACAACACCACCGTCGAAGCCACCCTCCTAAACGGCAAAATCACTCAACTCACCGTCACCCCCGAATCCCGAATGATGGACGTAAAAGTCATGCTTTAAGTATCTTTGGCTAGACGGTGTAAGGATGTTTAAATAGAGTGCTAAGGTCAAGGCGCTTTTTATTAGACACCCCGGAGCGTACTTAAAGTACGTGAGGAGTGGCTAATGAGAAGCAACGCAGAGATTAGCGCTCTATTTAGACATCCGAGTCAACTCGGCGAACTTTCGGCCATATGAGATACACTGCTCTAAGAAATGATCATCCGGCCTCCAAGCAGCACTGATCGGTTCCATAATCACCTCAAATCCAGCATCCTTCAAGGCATTTCCAATAACTTTGGAGGAAAGGTCACGCCAACCATAGGTTCCAAAGGAGGCAGCTTTCTTGTTCTTGAACTTCATGCCGTTGATGAATTCCAACAAACCGGCAATGGTATACAACACACCATTGTGAACGGTGGGTGAACCGAGCATGATGGCCTTGGACTTGAAGATTTCCAGCATCAGGTCGCTGATGTCGGTATTGGAGGCACAGAAAAGTTTGACATTCACAGTTGGGTCGCCTTCAGTGATCCCTTGAACAATTTTTTCGGCAATCATCTGCGTGCCATGATACATGGTGTCATAAATAATGCTGATCTGATTATCTTGATATCCGGCTGCAAATTCAGCGTATTTGTCGAGAATTTGTTGGGGATTATCGCGCCAAACAATGCCGTGACTGGTAGCGATACACTCCACATTCAAGCCCATTTCCTTAAATTCCTCCAGTTTGCGAGCAACCAGATGGCTGAACGGGGTAATGATGTTGGCGTAATATTTATAAGTTTCATTCCATAAATCGCCCTGATCCACCAAATCATTGAACATTAATTCGGAACAATAGTGTTGGCCAAAAGCGTCGTTGCTGAACAGGATATTGTCACCGGTCAAGAAACAGAACATGCTGTCCGGCCAATGAATCATGGCAGCTTGGATGAAAATGAGTTCCTTTCCGTTTCCGACGGAAACTTTGTCACCTGTTTTCACGGGAATCAAGTTCCAGGTTTTGTCGTGATACAGGCCGGTCAACGATTTGATACCATTTTCGGTGCAATAGACCGGTGTTCCTGGTATTTCTTCGAGCAATTCGGCCAAGGCGCCGCTGTGGTCTGGTTCGGCATGGTTGCAAACGATAAAATCGATTTTTTTCAAATCGACTTCCGTACGGAGATTTTTGACGAATTCAGTCGAAAAAGGTTCATAAACCGTGTCGATCAGTGCGATCTTTTCTTCGAGAACAAGGTAGGAATTATAAGAGGAACCTTTGGTGGTTGTATACTCGGAACCATGAAATTCGCGCAAGTCCCAATGGTTTTTGCCCACCCAGTAGACATTATTCTTAATATGTTTTTTCATACGAAAATTAGTTGCTGATACACATTCATTGTATACTGCAAAAATAAGGATTTTTTTTCGAATTGAAACGAATAAGAATTCCGATTAGGATTTATGTGGAACGTATTGATTCAGCCTACTCAGTAAGATGTCTTTATTGACCGGTTTGGTGATGTAGTCGTTGCAGCCGGCTTTGATGGCTCGCTGTTGATCTTCCGTAAATGCAAAAGCCGACACAGCGATGATGGGGAGTTCAAGGCCCAAATCACGAATGCGCCTAGTCGTTTCGTATCCATCAATACCTGGGAGTTTAACATCCATCAGAATGACATCAAATTTATTACGTTGACGGCAGAGTTCAATTGCCTCAAAACCAGTATACGTATGAGTGATTCGATGATTTTCACGCTGTAGGATCAAATTGAGGTAATCGTAACTGCTTGGATCGTCTTCTACGATGAGAATCCGCAGACCTGCTTCAGTGTTGACAGAAGAAGGCAGCTCGGCTAGTTCTTGTTCCAAGGTAAGATTGAACACTGGTCTAACCGGCAATTCAAAGAAAAAGGTACTTCCTTCGTTTCCACTGTCCACCCAAATGGAGCCGCCCATCATTTCAACGTAGGCTTTGGAAAGTGAAAGACCCAAGCCAGACCCTTCGTAAACCCTTGTATTTGAGCCGTCTACTTGTACGAATCGATCGAAAATATCCTTTTGTCGGTTCTTTGGGATTCCAATACCTGTATCTTTCACGTAAAAACGAATTCGATCGGACTCTGTCAAGCAACCAAATTCAATGCGGCCTTGTTTGGTATATTTCAGCGCATTTTTTAGCAAATTGGACATGATGCCAAAAAGCTTGGTGCGGTCGCAGTAGATTTGGAGTACATCCACTGCATCGTGCATGTTATTTAATAGTTGTAATCCTTTCTCCCTGGCTTCGTTTGCAAAAACAGAATACAACATCTTGAATAGTTCATTCACATCGGTTTCGATGTTGCTTATCTGCATTTCGCCAGAATCAATCCGAGACAATTCGATAATGTCGTTGATGGTGTTCAGGAGGCGTTCACCTCCGGATTTGACCGCTTGGTAATAAACTTGTTGTTCATCCGGTGTAACACCTGGCTCCTGCATCAGGGAGATGAATCCAAGGATGCTGTTCATCGGTGTACGAATTTCATGACTCATGTTGGCCAAAAATGCCGATTTAAGACGATCGCTTTCTTCAGCGCGTTCCTTGGCGGTAATCAACTCCGATTCTGTTTTCTTCTGAAGGGTAACATCGCGTGAGCTGCCAACGATGCCGACCATCTTTCCTTCAATATTGATTATTGGAGCTTTTCGCACATCCATGTAGCAAAATTTGCCTTCAATCGTGCCAAATTCATCAAAAACGCCTGCTTCAGCAGTTTCCATGACAAAATCATCGGTGTTTTTGCTGTATCTCCCAAAATTAAACCAGTCCGTATCCTGCGGATTCTTATTTTGTTCACGCACTAGGAAAAATTCCATAGTCTTACCGATGGGTTCGTCGGTATCCACCGCTTTGAGCAAACCATCACAAATGGCCTTGTTTACAAAAATATAGCGTTTATCGAGATCCTTGGCCCACAGCATATCCGGCATATTGTCTGCCATAAGGCGAAACATGGTATACAAATTGCGAGATCGTTCCTCGGATTGTTGGATTTCATTTTGCTTTTCTACGATTTCGGTAATATCCCTTATAACAATCAAGCGGCTTTCAGGTTTGGTCTTCAATATTACCTTGCTGATTTTATAAAACCTTGTAGCCCCATTATCGGACACTTCAAACAATTTATGGGGTTCAGGTGTGATCAATGCGTTCATTAAACTAGGCATATGTAATTTGATATGACTTAGTTCCTCACCTAAAATCTGTTCTTGTTCAATCCCAAGCTGCCTTTTGCAAGCTTCATTGATATCTTGCACACGATTTTTATCATCAAGCACCAATATACCTTCCAATAAAGTTTCGACCAGGGCTTCCCGCGCAATGGGCACCAGATCGAGCAAACGAACTTTTACAATTGCAAATATGAACAAAAGTCCGCTCAAACTGATACTGCCTGGGGTCAAGTCGAAACCATCGGTAATATTCACATTCAACATGTAAAATACACTGGCAACCCAAGGACAAAGACTGGCAACAAGCACCACCCAGCCCTGAGATCGAAATGTTTTTTGATGTTTCAGAATAAATCGGGCTAACAAATAGGTCGACCAGGTGAGCGCTACATAATTATAGGCGAGGTAACCAACAAAAAAGCCAATGCCATGATGGTATACGGCAAGGTTCGATGCCGGATTAATGGGTGAAAAACCACTCCAAATGAGGTGATGATATTCGTTGGTCCATGCCAAAAGGAGCACGATTGCCGGAACGATCAACAGTGGCAGAATCTGCTTGAAACTTTTAAACTGTTTTTTTCCGATGTATCGATAAACGAAAATCAGATACAAAACAGGTGTACCGACAACTGCCAAATAGGATATCTTTGACCAGAGTATCTTACTTTCTATGGTTGTTACTGCCGACTCGATAAAAACGGTTATCGACCAATAAATGGCAGAAAACATCAAGAATTTCAATTCTTTGGCGCCCATTGAGGAACGTCGCACCCATGCAAGAATCGCAGTGATGATGGCAACCAGAGCGGCTGCCAAAAAAAGCAGTGAATATTGGGTAATCTGCATGATCCAGGGATTTTTAAAAAGTATTTACTGCTTTTTCAGCCAAGTCCAACGATGCCAAAGGGCTTCCAACGGTCCTTGTCTGTGGTGCTTCAACCACCACGAGCAAAATGCTGCCTGAAACAAAAATAATAAAATTCCCAACAATAGACACCAAAAAGCATCCGTAATTTTATATAGTCCAAAACCAAAGCCATAATAAAGACATGCACCGATAAAGGATTGCATCATATAGCTTGTCAGACTCATTCGTCCAAAGGGTAACAAGCCCTTAGTCAGTCTCTTGAAAAATCTGGTTTGATAGAGTACGACAATGGTTGAAACCAAAAGAAACGTCATAGAAAGGTTGGACCAGGAATAATGAATGCGTCCAATCAGTTCCCTCAGTTCGTGATCCGGAATAAGTTGCTTCATTGAATCTTTCAAAAGCATGAAAACCAGAACGCACAGTCCAGAAATAATCAACCCTTTTTTCCAGAAAAGCAGGGCTGAAGGTTTGTTTTCAAAGTAACCACGTCTACCGATGAGCATACCAAGCATAAATAAGGCTGGGGCCTGCAAAAAGCGACCTTTTTCCCACGACCAGAGGTAAACGGCGATCTTACCGTTTGTCATGTTTCCGACAATGGTATCGAAGAAGGAATGTCCGCTCAGGTAGGGAAATTGCTTTCCGAAATAGGCCCAGGAGGCAGGATCGGAAAGCTTGTTTGTTGGGTTCTGCAATTGCTGGACCACGTCTGCCCACATGAGCGGTTGCAAGAGCATGACAACGGCAATGATGAGCACTGTCCGGTCACTGAATCGAGCAACCAACACCAGGGTAAACCCGAGCAGGGCATACATGGAAAGGATGTCACCTTCGTAAAACAACGAGTTGATGAATCCGAAACCCAATAAAAGAAGCATTCGCCAGAGAAAACGGCTTCTGAAATCCTTACCTAGATCCGCTTGCTTCTTGTCCATCAGCCAAAACGTGAAACCGAAAAGCAGTGCGAAAATGGCATAGGATTTGCCAGCCACCATAAAATCAAAAAACTTCCAGATCGCAACATCGACGGCAACACGCCAAGCTGGAATGTGTTCGGGATGGTATATGAAATCGAAATGTTCGAGGTTGTGGAGGAGCAGAATGCTCATGATGGCATAACCGCGCAACACATCGACGACATCAATACGTTTGTTGCCGAAAAGTGGCGACGTAACTGCATCCATAAAAAAGCAAAATCTATTTGGATACCACTCGAACTTTGAATACGATCTTGCGAACCGTATCGCAACCTTCTACCTGAATATTCGGGCGATGGGCGTCGGAAGGGAAGAAAAGCAGGAACGTACCTGGTTGTGCAAGCACGTATTTGGCTTTCCTTTCGTTGGGTTGGTAGAAACCTACGTCTTTCTTCAAATCGTATTGCTGAACCACTTTGCATCCAGCTAAAGGAGTGATGCCCATCTTTTCGACACCACGGGCAATATACTGTAAATCAACTTTTTGGCAATGCGCCTCCCACTTGGTTTGTTCAAACGGACGGACAGAGGGTGCATCGGTGATGGTCAACAAAACATTGGTGCTGTCCAATACGTACTTTCCAACCGGAAAGGTGGCAGGGTCATTTTTAGCCAACCAATCGAATACCAGATCCCAGGCTGCTTTGTTTTGATGATACTGACGGGCAAAATCCACCACATTGACGGACTTATCTGCTTTTAGGGTCATGGAACCTGCCCATGCTCCTTTGTTGAACCATTTTGTGGCTGCTTTTTTTGTCCATGGGTCGGAAGCCTTTTGGGCCGAGAGGGACGTGCTGATCATCAACGAAAGGACGATCAACAAGATGCTGTAGGTTATGCGTTTCATTGTTGTGGCGTTTTAAAATTTTTACTGTGCTGCTTCGTAGAATTCAATTTCCACAATGCGCAATTCATCTTTAGGATCGGATTTTACTGGATTGTTCTTATCAAACAAATCGAGGTTTTTACCAGTTTCAACTTCGACAATAGAACCAAATTGGTCTTTTTCCGTACCTGCACCGAGAAGTTCCACACGTATGGATTCGGTTGTGACTCCCTTTTTCATGGGCAAGGTAATGTAACCGAGACTTTGGGGTGTTAAGCCCTCCCAGAGTACAGTGTTGTCCTGAGAAAGAATCCGAATCTGATAGGAACGGGTTCTCCAACCGGTGAGTTTCATGCATATTTCTGAAAGCTCCGCTGCACGAACCAGGTCGTATTTGATCCAGGCCGATGAGCGAACACTGCTGTTGCGCCATTCGGTACGTTCATTGTCGTCAATACTGAAGATTGCATCCTTTTGATTGGCACCAGCTGTTATGTCCAAGACGGATACCGGAATGCGGCTTACCACGTAGGAGGAAGTGGTTGGTGTTGCTCCTCGGTCGAGACGTACAGGCAGGTTGGCTGATGGTATCCAGGTAGACAATCCTTTGATCACAACCACCGGTTGAACAGGTATCGAAACACTGTCCATTCGTAGGTTGCCGGAGGTAACTGAAATGGTAACATTGCCGGCCTTCCTGGTTGAACGTAGCAGAACACGGTTTACACCGCATTCTACGGGTAGAATCTTTGAACCTGAATAGTTGTCCGGACCCTGTGCGATGCCACCGATGAATTCCACCGGCCCCTTGACATTGAATTGGATTACATCGTTGGCAAGTGGGCAACGTAAACCGTTGGCATCGATGACTTCCACTTCGGCCAAGATCATATCGGCACCATCGGCATGAAAACCGACAGGACTTTGGATAATGCTCAACCTTAGCGATTTGGGAGCACCGACAGTACGCATCGTATCCTGACTCAGCACATTGTTGTCAGCATCGTAGCTGACAGCCTTGAGTTCGCCTGCAGTAAAGGTTATGTTTGGGAATGTATACCAAAAACGGCTGCTTTGCGTACCGAAACCGAGGCTGCGATTGTTCAGGAAAAGCTCCACCTTATCGCCGGAGGAAACCACATAGACGTTCTTTTTCTGGCCGAAGTTGTAATTCCAATGTCCGATTAGATGCGTGTGCGGATTTTCGATGTCCACCCAACCGTCCCACATCACATAATGAGCCCACCAAGCGTCCTTTTTAATGCGCATGGCGTCGACTTTGCCGCTTCTGCGGTAGTTTTCGGCACCGCGGTAATGGGTGTTGGAGTCGGAGAAAATGATGCTGACGCCACCGGAACTGACGCGCTTTCCGGTACCCGGACGTTCGCGCCAGTAATCGTACCAGCGGGTAACGGCTTCCAAGGCAAATAGATCCTGATTGTGGTTGTAGGACGAAGCATCCGCATTTCGGTATAGTGGTCCAGCTCCTTCCTTATGATTGGGATAGGAGGCATCATCCCAATATTTGCGCAATGCCTCATCGCGGGAATATTCCATGGCCCACATGGGTAAACGGGCACTTTTATTGATGTAAAGCATTTCTCCGCCGTATTCTGCAACCTTGCTGTCCAACATTTCACGACTACCGATGGCACGTCCGCCATTAGGGTCGAATTCGTCGCGGATGGCTTTCATTTCTTTCATGTGCTCTTCACTCACACCGGTGTTTCCTGATTCGTAAAAGATGATGCTGGGATTGTTGCGGTTGTAAACGATGGCGTCACGCATGGCAGCGGTACGATGTTCCCAACGGCGGCCTTCCACGTCCTTTTCAGAATCGCCTGCAGGCATGGCCTGGAGGAGGCCAACTCTGTCACAGGATTCCACATCCTGCTTCCATGGGGTGATGTGCATCCAACGTACCAGATTTCCATTGCTTTCCACCATCAAACCATTGCTGTAATCACTTAGCCAGGCTGGTACGGACATGCCCACACCAGGCCATTCGTTGGAGGTTCGTTGTGCATAACCCTTGAGTTGCAACACCCTGTCGTTCAGTTTAAATAGGCCATTGGCAAATTCAGTCTTTCGGAAACCGGTCATGGTTTTCACCAAATCAATGACTTTTTTTCCTTCCACGAGTGCAGTGGTCACTTCGTACATATATCCGTAGCCCCAACTCCAGAAATTCACACTCTTAAGGGTGGCTAAACAGCTGATTACTTTCGTTTCGCCGGGTTGGAGGGTTACTTCGTCCGAAATGAACTCACGAACCATGAGTGCCTCTTTGTCTCTGACCACAACGTTGAGTTTAAGCTTTCTTGCTTTCTTGCTTTCGTTCCGAACTTCGGATTCCACATGCATGGAGCAGCGCTTTCCGCGGATGTCGAAATTTTTCGCATAAATGTATACCCCTTTGGTTCCCAAGCTGTTGAATAATGGCAATGTCTGATACAAGGTACCGGTGGCATGAAGCCAGACGTTTTTGGGAAGTCCACCATAGTTGGCATTGAAGTTGCTGTCGTTCCATTGAAAGGCAGAGCCGGTGGAACGCTCTTTATATTTCCAGTTGTTATCAACCCGAACGGCTATGACATTGACCTTTTTAGGGCCGAACCGCACGTATGCAGTCAGATCCAAGCCAAATGCATTGATTCCATTTTCAAACAATCCCAGTTTTTGACCGTTTACCCAAACTTCGGCAGCCTGTCGGGCACCTTCAAATTCAATAAAAACCTTTCCACCTTTAAGATCTGTTGGCAAACAAAAGGTTTTACGGTACCAAACCACCGTATCGGTCAAATTTTCGATGGAAAGTTTGAATGCTTCGGAGCCGTTGAACGCGTATGGTAAATTGACCGATTTCCATTTGGCATCGTCGTATTGCGGATTTCTGGCCAGTGAATCGTCACCAATGGACAATTTCCAATCCGGATTGAAATTGTATCGAGTGCGTACAGCAGCATTAATAGATTGCAACAAACTGATGCAGAATAGAATGAGAAAGAAAAATCTCGTTTTCATGGATTTGGACAGGTTTTTTAAGGAAAAGCGTCGCACGGCTTCAATTGACTGTGCGACGTAAAAATAGGTAAAATAATGTATTCGTGCCCTTAAATGGCTTTTTTTATGATCTGTCGGACATCTGTTCCTTGTTCTCTTTTCAATCGCAAGAAGTACAAACCTGGCGAGTAGCTCGTCATGTTCAGATGAACGGAAGAATTGGCAGGCACTTGTGTTTCCTGAAGCTTGACACCCTTGGCATCGAGAATCTGCAGGCTTGCCATTCCGGAGAAATCACCAGTTTCAACCTGTGCTTCTTTGTCTACCAAGGTGGAAGAAACCTTGAAACCCTTATTGCTGGTTTCCTTAACCGAAGTCAGATTTTTTGCGGTGATGGTACCGTTGGAATACAACATGGTGGTATCCCAGTACATCGTAGAGCCAAGATCGGGCAGTGAAATTGAATCAAATCTAGTAGATCCGATGGATGCCGCGGTGAACAATGGAAACGTGTATCCGTCTGCAATGGTCAGTAGTGATGGACGGCTTATGGTTAGATTTCCACCTGGATTGAAGGCTCCGCTCATCACAAGTTTGTCGCAAGTGGCAGAAACCCCGCCAAATACCTTCATGGTGATGTTGCATCGAGATTGCAGTGTGAGTGAATTATTGATGGTTATTGTTTTAACCAATGCACTACCCGGTGTTCCCGGCAACAAATTGGCTCCGGTACGTACCGTCACCGCGCCACTGATGGTAGGATTCCCATTCATGGCGGCACCCGATTCTAGCGTTACCTGGCCTGCAATAAAGCCTGTTCCATTTAATACGGCTCCGTTTTTAACAAGTACGGTTCCCGTACCCGTTGCACTTCCAGTCGTGTTTGCAACAGTCAATGTTCCGGCATACACGGTCATCGGAGTCGTGTTCAGGTTGGCATTTGTCAATGTCCAAGTGCCAGTGCCATATTTGTTTACTGTGGTGACCGAAGCAAACGTACCGGCATAAGTGGTCGACTTGTTGTTTCCTCCAATGTTGAAGATTCCACTATATAGATGTGATAAACTCGTTCCCGAAAGTGAGCCGATACTCACCGTTAGGTTCTGTGTGGTTCCTGATCCCTCAGCCCAATGCCCATAGGTCGTATTATTGTTTAACACCAAGCTTGCATTGGCCAAACCATTAGCATTGCACATGCGAAAATCGCCACCGTCGGAATCGGCCGTGATGTTTAAAGTACCTGTAAAGGCAGACCAATTCCCCGTCATGTCGCAGCGTACATAAGGCACATTGACGGTCAAACTTCCAGTACCTACCAGTGTTCCAGCCAACTTGCATCGTTGACCGGCCCAGATTTTAGCATTCGCTCCTGCGGCAACATTCAGCGCATAATTAAAAACAGGAACTTGAGAGGTACTGTTGTTGTTGAAGATGGACACAGCCGAATTGCCTTGCATTTCAAGTGAGGATCCTGCAACTCCGAAAGTCGTGTTGTACGTCCCCATGGCAATGGTGCCCTCTTTAACCAACGTACCACCGCTATAGGTAGTGGGGCCACTGTTGGTAATACTTAACTGTCCTATTCCGGTCTTAATGAGTTTCCCCGTTCCTGCAATGTTGCCCTTCATGACCGCAAAACTGTTGTTCAGAGGAATATTGATGGTAGCTTCACCAGAGATCGTAAATGCTCGGTTAGTGGCCGTATTTACATTGTTGATGCGCAACGTGGCATTGTTGATGGTCAGATTTGACGCCGAAACTGCGGCTGCACCGATGGAACTAGGCAGTCCACCGTCCGCTAGCGCTGAAACTTCCAGTATACCGCCGTTTATGATGGTGGAACCTGTATAATCACTTTTTGCTGTGGTCAGGATCAATGCGGAAGATCCGGATTTTGTCAAACCTCCCGTTCCACTGATGCCAGCCAAACCTTTCAAGGTATAATCACCCAGACTATTGTCTACAATAATGGAACTTGGGGATAAATAGTCATTGATGGTAATCGTTTTGGTCGAAGACTCATCGTTGAAAGTGATTTGGTCTCCGTTCACGAAGGGTGTGGCATCTTCTCCAATTTTGAAATTCTCGGTATTGAAATCCCAATTGGCTGAAGTGGAACCCGACCAAATCACGCCTCCTTGTGGAGCCCGTTGGCCTTTGACAATTAAAATCAATGTATTGTCGCGAATGGTCAATGCTGTAGACAAACCCTTTAGTCCCATTACGCTGAAATTGGAAGAATCACCAGTCAATGTGCCAGTCCAATGCAGCAATGGATATTCCCCTGCAAACGGTTTTTCTTCCGAAGCCTTTATATTCAGGTAATTAATACCTGTTGCAGTCAGATCACCATTGATTTGTAGTGTATCGATCCGAATCAGCGTATCCGTTGCCAAGGCACCTTTTGTTTGAAGGTTCATTTCCAGATAGGCACCGCCTGGCAGCCTTAGACTTTTGTTTAAAGTTATTTTGCCAAACGGTTTGGAAACTGTTCCGGGAGCAATTCTTCCTCCTTCATAATTAAGTCCTGGCTGAACTGTTAAACCATTATCCAGCACAACATTACCAGCCAGTGTACCTTTTGCTCTAATTTCGGGCACACTAACCATACTACCATTTAATTCCAAGGTACCTTCAGAAACTAGTGTTTTACCCGTATAGGTATGTGAACCGTTCAGGACCAATCGACCGTTCTGAGATTTCCACAGCTCCATGTTACCTGCCAAAACACCAGAACCGCCTAAAGTATAATTCTTATTCAGTGGCGTCTGTGCATAAACAACAGAAGGCTGCAACGTACCGCTAAGACGAACTGTATCGGTGTTTACACCGGAAATGTCGAACATGACGCTTTTTCCATCTACAAAGGGTTGAGCAGTACTTTCATCATAGCCTGTGAATGCGTTGTCAGTTGCATTCCAAGTCGTTCCGGACTTCCAAACCAAATCGGTTTTAATAAACGGAGGAAGCGGTGGTTGTGGCATGTCGTAACCCAAATAATAATCGGGGAAAGCAGACTGATAATAGCCTTTGGTGGTAGTCTGACCGCGGTAGGCAGCGTTCTGCATCAAGGTGTAGAGTCGAACACTGGTTGGATAATCGGTCGTAAATGCATAGAATCCGTCGCAACCCTCGGTCGAATCGTTGACGTAGTATTTTTTACGCAAAATCACTTCTTCTCGCCAGTCACCGGCTATGTCTCCAAAGAAAGCAGGGCGACAGCCATATTCGGACTTAACAGCCCAATTCATCATGGAGGCGAATTGAATCAGCCGATTGTTTTGATAGGAACCGTTACCGGCATATTTAGTGATCATGGCGTTGGCACCATCTCCATCTTTGGCATCCAAGATTTCCCGGTCAAGTTCACCATCCCACCACATACCTTCCTTCGGCATGTCCACGCCACCGACATAAATGGCATCACCTTTGGCATTGTAAATATTACCCATGGTGGACCACATCTCATAGCCTTTGTGATTTTTGTCGATGTCCATGCATTCGCCGCGACCGACATCCCCTACTCCTGCCAAATACCATTTCTTAATGGCTGAACCGGTTTTTGCATCATACAGAATCATACCGAGCATGTCGCCAGCATTTTGTTGAATGGCAAAGGTTTCCAAACCTGGACGGTCTGGATTGACATCACCCATACGGAAACGGTCGCCGTGCGATATGTTGGCACTGAAAAGCATTTTTCCATTGTCATCCAAGGTGTACCCACCTTCCAACATCTCATCTTTGCCGTCCAAATCAGGGTCACCCACTCGAATGTGGTGGAATTCAGATGCCCATTGGGTTTCGCCATCGCGGTTCCAAGTATATTTTTGTTCCCAATTGGTTGCTTGCCCGTTTACAAATTTATATCCCCAAGCGGTTGCATAATAACAATGTGTGCCACTTGTTTTTCGGCACTTGTATTCCATCACCACACTGGGATGAACACCGTCGTGGTAGGCAATGCCCATGTGGCCGGTCAAACTACTTTCTCCACCCATGTAATCGGACTTGTTGGTACGTGTGTACGTGTTGAAAGAGTTGGCAGGAAAGGGCATTTCAATGGTATTCATTTCTTCCCCGGTCAGCCCGTTGACGCAGGTGATGTATTGGGGTTCGTTCTTAATCGATTGTGTGTTGTAATTGATGATTCCGTCGTTATCGGTATCTCCATTGGTCGAATTCTTCAGGTATTTCCCCCAGCTTTCGGTTGCTTTGTCCCAGAAACGGGTACCGTCTGAACTCTTAATCACCACTTCGGCCTTGCCATCACAGTTCATATCGTAGGCTATCACCATGTCGTCGTGCCCCTGACAGATCCGAACGTTTGGTCCCATATCGATGGACCAAAGCTTTTCACCTGTACGGAGGTAACCTTCGATTTTGGACGTCCCGCCCTTTATGGAATGCCTGTCAACAACGAAATCGTATTCACCGTCGCCATCCAAATCGGCAGGCCAGATGAATTTGGTCACATAATCGGACCAAGGCAGAAAGTTGCTGTATTTGATATCCAGATAAATACTGCGATAAACGCGATTGATGAACTTGAAAGGTAAGCCTTTTGCTCCTTCCACACCGTTGATGACGGGTGCAACCGCCAACAAACTGTTGTTGGGCACACTGGTGGTCGTGGTGGAATAGTTGGTACCGGCGAGAGGGCCACTGGTGTTCAACAGCGTGTAGCTTCCTGTTCCTGCAGGATTGCAATAGACGTTGAATTTCACGGATTCAGGGTCCGAAGCCAAAAATCGCCAAGTAATGAGCATTACCGATCCATTGTTGGATGCAACGACGCCACGATCCATATCCTGAAACTTACGCTGAGCAACCAAGGGTTGAAAAAGACTTAGTAGAAGGGAAAAGAGTATAATTTTGTTGATTTTCATGTAATATATGGTATGTATAGGTTCTTAAAGTGGGCACGAATGTACGGATTTACCTTCTTTTGAAGGTTTTAAAGTTGATAAAAAAGCTTATTTATTTGACATTGTTGGAATCTTTACTGTTGCGATTTCAGCGTTTTGGACGTACATTTGCATTTCAATCGAAACGGAAAACTCCATTATGCTGACCCTCAAATTTATCACAGACAACAAAGAAACCGTCTTGGCAGGCCTTGCCAAAAAAGGTTTCAAGAATCCCGGATTTATCGACGAAGTTATTGAATTAGACCTTCGCCGCCGCAATACACAAGCCAAACTGGATCAATCCCTCTCCGAACTCAACCAATTGTCCAAATCCATCGGCCTATTGATGAAAGAAGGTAAAAAGGAGGAGGCTGAATCCGCTCGCCAGCAGACTTCCATTATCAAAGATGAAAACAGAGGGTTGGAAGCTACATTAAAGAATGCCGAAGAATGCCTTCAGGACTTGTTGGTGCAGATTCCCAACCTGCCGCACGAAAGCGTTCCTGCCGGCATGCATGCCGAAGACAATGTCGTTGAACGCACCGGCGGAGTGATGCCTGAAATGTCCGAAGAAGCCCTTCCTCACTGGGAATTGGCAAAAAAATACGATCTCATCGACTTTGAACTGGGAGTGAAAATCGCCGGTGCAGGGTTCCCTGTTTATAAAGGCAAAGGCGCCCGCCTGCAACGTGCGCTCATCAACTTTTTCCTGGATTGCGCACTAGATGCCGGCTATCTTGAAATCCAGCCGCCCTATGTGGTCAACGCCGCTTCCGGCTATGGAACCGGTCAGTTGCCCGACAAGGAAGGTCAGATGTACCACGACAATCAGGACGACCTGTACTTGATACCAACCGCAGAAGTGCCTGTCACCAACATTTATAGGGATGTGATTCTGAACGAAAAAGACCTTCCCATCATGAATACGGCCTATTCCGCTTGTTTTCGTCGTGAAGCGGGTTCTTACGGAAAAGACGTTCGCGGCCTGAACCGTTTGCACCAGTTCGACAAAGTTGAAATCGTCCGCATTGACAAACCGGAGCATTCCTACGAGTCCTTGACTGAAATGGTGAATCATGTGCAGTCATTGGTTGACAAGCTGGAATTGCCCTGGCGCATCCTTCGCCTCTGCGGTGGAGACATGAGCTTCACCTCTGCCCTAACCTTCGACTTTGAAGTGTTTTCGGCTGCGCAGAAACGTTGGTTGGAAGTCAGCTCGGTTTCCAATTTTGAAAGCTATCAGGCCAACCGTTTGAAATGCCGCTACAAGAGCGACACCAGCAAACCCCAACTTTGCCACACCCTGAACGGCAGTGCTTTGGCTTTGCCGCGCATCGTGGCTGCCCTGCTTGAAAACAACCAAACCCCGGATGGCATCCGTATTCCAAAAGCATTGGTGCCTTACACGGGCTTTGAATACATCAACTAAGATGAAACGGAAGGGTTTGATCTTGAGCCTTTTAATCCTGATTTTCACATTCGGGGTTCAGGCTCAATTGTTGAATCAGGCCAAAATATGGTATTTGCAGAAGCAATTCCAGCGTGCATTACCGGTTTTCAAAAATGAGATTCGGTCCAAGTCCAAGGACCCAAGCATCAACATGTGGTACGGCGCCTGTTTGTATGAGACCGGAAAAGTAAACGAATCGCTGCCCTACCTTCAGTTCGCTGCAAGCAAAGGCATTCCTGATGCCGAACTCTACATGGCCAAATACTTGATGGATAAGGCTGTTCCAGACTCGGCCATGACTCTAGTCAATCGCTATCTGAGCAACCCAAACTTGGATGTTATCCGGAAAGACGATGCGTTGGAATTGAAAAAGAACATCGAGTTTATGCTTGCAAATTTGCAAAAAGTGGAAGATATCTGCTTCATCGACAGCGTGATTCTGCTTAAAGGAATCATGTACAACAACATCAAGATCTCCCCGGATGCCGGAACGTTCGTTCCTGCCAGGCCAACGTTTCCGAATACGAAATCCAATGGTGCAGCTTACCTGCCACAAAAAAATGACAGAGCCTATTACGGCAACCTGATTGCCGGAAAGAGTTACGACATTGTTGCCAGGCACCGTTTGATGAATGACTGGGATGTTGAAGAGCCTTTATCCGATATCATCAATTCCGTTTCGGACGAAATTAATCCGTTCTACCTTTCGGATGGAACGACTCTGTACTTCGCCTCCAGACGGCCTGGCGGACTGGGCGGGTTCGACCTTTATGTAACCAGATTGAGCCAAAACGGGACCTATTTGATGCCAGACCATTTGAACATGCCGTTCAATTCCAAGGATAACGATTATTTCCTTCTCATCGATGAATTCAGCAACCGTGGATACTTGGCCACCGACAGGAACCAACCGAGGGGCTATGTGGCCATTTACACGTTCATACCCAACTCCACCACCAAATTCGTTCAGCAAAAAGGCCTGATGGAATTGCGCGATTTAGCCGAAATCAAATCGATCAAAGCCACCTGGGTCGATAAAAATTTGGATTCACTGATGCGCCAACCCGACAAAACCATCATCATCAATGCCAACGAAGAAAAAGGGATGGTATTCATCCTCAACGACGAATTAAGTTGCAACCGCGAATCCGACTTCCAATCTGATGAAGCGAAGGCTTTGTATCGAACCTTCCGCGATGAAAGCAGCCGACTGAACGTGGGCAATGTCCTGTTGGGGAAAATGCGGGAAGAATACCTGAATTCAGCTCCGGAAGATCAGGCACGACTCACAGGTGACATCCTGAAATTGGAAAATGAGGTGCTGAACCTTAAAAAAAGCCTGCCTCAACTGGAAATGCAAATTCGAAACAAAGAATTGATAAAGCGATTGAAATAATTCTTACCTTTCCAAAAAAATACCGAAACCATGGATGTAGTCATTATTATCGGTCTGATCATTTTGGGAGTTTTCTTTATGATTGTGGAAGTCTTCTTCATTCCAGGCATAACGTTGGCAGGTATAGCCAGTGTAGGTTGCTTTATTGTGGGTATCGTCCTGGCATACAAAAACCTTGGGACTGTAGAAGGAACGTTGATATTAGCAGGTTCCATGGTATTGCTTGGAGTGATCCTTTACGTGTTTTTCAAATCAAAAACGCTTGACCGGATGGCTTTGAAATCGAAAATCAGTTCCAAAACCGAACCTTTTCAGGGACTCGATGTTCAACCGGGTGACACTGGTGTGACCATTTCCCGCCTTGCTCCCATCGGTCGTGTCAAAATAAATGGAAAAACCATCGAAGGTCGTTCAGAAAACGAAATGATTGATCAAAACACTCCAGTTCAAGTAATCGAAGTAGGAACGTACAATGTTCTGGTTCGAAAAGTTCAAGCATCATCACTAAAATCTTAAACATATGGATCTTGCAAGTCTCTTACCCACTATTCTGATTGTACTGGTCGTCGTACTGGTCGTTCTGTTTTTCTACTACGTGCCTTTTTTCCTCTGGCTTTCTGCCAAGGTTTCGGGCGTCAACATCTCGTTGATCCAACTGTTCCTGATGCGCATCCGAAAGGTGCCACCGCAGGTCATCGTTTCGGCCTTGATTCTTGGGCACAAGGCTGGTCTGACCGAACTGAAACGCGATGAGCTGGAAGCCCATTACTTGGCGGGCGGACATGTGGAACGGGTCATTCACGCCATGGTTTCAGCCTCCAAAGCGAACATTGAGTTGGATTTCAAGATGGCAACCGCCATTGACTTGGCCGGCCGCGACGTTTTCGAAGCCGTGCAAATGTCTGTGAACCCGAAAATCATTGATACCCCGCGTGTAGCCGCCATGGCCATCAACGGTATCCAGTTGATCACCACTGCGCGTGTCACGGTTCGTGCCAACATCCGCCAGTTAGTCGGTGGAGCTGGAGAAGAAACCATCCTTGCCCGTGTGGGTGAAGGCATCGTTTCGGCCATCGGTTCCGCACAAACTCATAAATCGGTGCTTGAGAATCCGGACACCATCTCCAAGTTTGTTTTGAAAAAAGGCCTGGATGCTGGTACCGCTTTCGAAATCCTTTCCATCGATATCGCCGACATCGACGTAGGTAAGAACATCGGTGCAGAACTGCAGATGGATCAGGCCAATGCCGATAAAAACATCGCTCAGGCCAAAGCCGAAGAGCGCCGTGCCATGGCTGTCGCCTTGGAACAGGAAATGAAAGCCAAGGCTCAGGAAGCCCGCGCTAAAGTGATCGAAGCCGAAGCGATGGTACCCTTGGCAATGGCTGAAGCTTTCCGTAGTGGCAACCTCGGCATTATGGATTACTACAAGATCAAGAACATCGACGCTGATACCAACATGCGTGACAGCATCGCCAAACCTGGAAATAAAAACGACGCTAAACTCTAAAAATGAAGTCTTTTCCAGATTCTGAACTCATATTGAATGCAGATGGAAGCGTTTTCCATCTGCATTTGCTTCCTGGGCAAATAGCCGAAACCATCCTGTTGGTAGGCGATCCTGGCCGAGTGGACATGATTGCCGCGCTGTTGTCAGATGTGGAATTCCGCATTGCCAACCGCGAATTCGTGACAGTGACCGGTTTTTACAAGGGCAAGCGCATTTCCGTGGTGGGTACCGGCATCGGTACGGACAACATCGACATCGTGCTGAACGAACTGGACGTGTTGGTCAATGTGGACCTTGAGACGCGTACGGAAAAGCCTGTCAAAACGGTGCTCACACTCATTCGCATCGGTACTTGCGGCGGTATGCAACCGGACTTGATTCCAGGGACGTTTCTCATTTCTGAGAAATCCATCGGGTTCGACGGATTGCTTAATTTTTATGCCGGAAGGGATGCTGTTTGTGATTTAGATTTTGAAGCAGCGTTTCGTTCACAAATGAATTGGACGGATTCGCTTGGTCATCCCTACGTGATTTCCGCTTCGGCTGAACTCATCGAACGCATTGGCAAGGACGACATGAAGCGTGGCGTAACGATTTCAGCCAATGGCTTTTATGGGCCACAGGGCAGAGAATTGCGCATTCCCTTGGCAAAACCGGATATGAATGCTTTGTTGCAGAAATTCTCATGGAACGGCTACCGCATCACCAACTATGAAATGGAGAGTTCAGCCGTGGCTGGCTTATCTGCGATGCTTGGACATAAGGGCATGTCCGTTTGCGTGGTCATTGCAAACCGTTTGGCCAAAGAGGTCACACCGAATTACCATCAGGCAATGGAAGTGCTTATAGAAACAGTACTCGAACGTTTTAAGTAGCGAGAGCAGAGGCGAAGCTTGCTTCGACTATGCCGAGTCACGAAAAACGACTGTTTAGAATAAACGAACGTTTTAAGTAGCGAGAGCAGAGGCGAAGCTTGCTTCGACTATGCCGAGTCACGAAAAACGACTGTTTAGAATAAACGAACGCTTGTAATTAGGGACGAACATGTAGTGATACACGTCCGATTAATTTGTACATTTGAAATACGAGCTATAAAGGTACTTTTTAATAAAATTTTGTTCGTATGAATAACGAAACCATTTGCGCCATCTCCACCGCATCCGGAATGGGTGCCATCGCCGTGATCCGTGTATCCGGGCCACAGACTTTCCCCATTTGCGACAACATCTTTAAAGCCGTTTCCTCCAAGTGCTTGTCGGATGCGCCAACGCATACGATTTTATACGGCAGCATTTTGGCAGAGGGTGATTTGGTGGATGACGTGCTAGTTTCTGTTTTCCGCAATCCAACTTCTTTCACCGGCGAAGACATCGTCGAGATTTCCTGTCACGGATCGGTCTTCGTTCAGCAACGGATCATTCAGGTTTTGTTGAAAAATGGCTGTCGCATGGCTCAACCCGGAGAGTTCTCCCAACGAGCCTTCTTGAACGGCAAGATGGATCTTTCACAGGCTGAAGCCATTGCCGATCTGATTGCGTCAACTTCGGCAGCCAGCCACAAACTGGCCCTGCAACAGATGCGCGGCGGTTTCTCCAAAGAACTGGAAGGCCTGCGCGGCAACTTGCTTCATTTTGTCACCATGATTGAACTGGAGCTCGATTTCAGCGAGGAACAGGTGGAATTCGCCGACCGCAAAGATTTGCGCACGCTCGCCGACGCCATGGAACAGCACCTGGCCCGCCTCATGGAGTCCTTCAAGTTGGGCAACGCCATCAAGAACGGCATTCCGGTGGCCATCGTAGGCGAAACGAACGCCGGCAAGTCCACGCTGCTCAACATCTTATTAAACGAGGAAAAAGCCATCGTTTCGAGCATCCACGGCACCACCCGCGATTTTATCGAAGACACCGTCTCCATTGGAGGCATCACCTTCCGCTTCATCGATACCGCCGGTCTTCGCAAGACCACGGACGAAATTGAGAAACTCGGCATCGAGCGCACCTACCAGAAAATCGAGCAAGCCTCTATTATCCTTTGGATTATCGACTCCACCAGCGTTTCTGAACACATCGAATGGATGGCCGACAAAATCATCCCCAGAACCGAAGGCAAGAACCTACTGGTGGTATTCAACAAGTCGGACAAACTGACCAAAGAGGAGCAGCTGGTGCTGAACGAACTATTCCGCCACTATTCCCAAACTCGGATCCACCTTTCGGCCAAGAAAAACGAAAACATTGATCACCTGCGTGCAAAACTCCTCGAAATTGCAGGCTTACCCGAAATGGAAAAGCAAGACGTGGTGGTGACCAACCTTCGGCACTATGAAGCTCTTTCCTTGGCGCACGAAGCCATTCTGCGCGTGCAGGACGGTTTGGCCAACAATCAATCGGGCGATTTCCTTTCACAGGACCTTCGCGAATGCCTGCACCATTTGGGACAAATCACTGGCCTGATAACTAACGACGAAGTACTTAAGAACATTTTCAGGAATTTCTGCATCGGAAAGTAAGCCTATTTCAACACATACTATCAACTACGATACATTTACCTGAGCAGGGCTGAAACTGCGTGGATACTGGGGTACATCTTACAATTAATTCATGTAATTTTACGAATGTTTTAAGTAGCGAGAGCAGAGGTGAAGCTTGCTTCGACTATGCCGAGTCACGAAAAACGACTGTTTAAAATAAACGAAATTCTTTGTCAGAAAACCTTAAGTCCAAATGAATATCCAATCAACCATGAAGGTTAAAGCAACACTTTTATTAACGTTGCTAACCATGGGCAGTGCATGCGTTTATGCCCAATTATCAAAAAACCCAAATAAATTTTTGGGCAACATTACCACTGCTTATTCTGTAAGAAGCGATTTCAATACGTATTGGAATCAGTTGACACCCGAAAATGAAACGAAATGGGCTTCGATAGAAGGAACCCGTGATGTTTACAATTGGACTACGGTCGACAAGGAATATCAGTATTGCAAGACAAACAATTTCCCATTCAAGTTTCATACACTCATTTGGGGAGCTCAATATCCCAGTTGGATGGATGCCCTTTCTCAAGCAGATCAATTGGCCGAAATTACCGAATGGTTTGATGCTGTTGCAAATCGCTATCCCGATTTGCAATACATCGATGTTGTGAACGAAGCATTACCTGGGCATGCTCCGGCACCCTACAAAAACGCATTGGGTGGCGATGGTACATCCGGATACGATTGGATTGTGAAAGCATTTATCATGGCCCGTGAGCGTTGGCCTAAATCGGTACTTATTTACAACGACTTCAATACATTCCAGTGGAATACCGATGCATATATTGATTTGCTGAAAAAAATAAAGGCAGCCGGTGCTCCCATTGATGCCGCTGGTTGTCAGTCACACGACCTAAACGATATGTCGGGAGCCAATTTCAAAACGGTTCTGGAAAAAATTCACAATCAGACAGGACTTCCCATCGTTATTTCCGAATACGACATCAATTTGGAAGATGATCAGCTTCAGTTGACACGCTACAAGGAGCAAATCCCAATTATGTGGGAGGCCGATTATGTGATGGGCATAACTCTTTGGGGTTACATCTACGGCTCTACATGGGTTGACTTTTCTGGTTTGATCAAAAATGGTGTTGAACGTCCCGCTATGACTTGGCTTCGTAATTACATGCTCACCGATGCCGCAATAAATGCAAAGAGTCCGTTGATGAACCTTGGCAAATACGCCTACATCACACCATCGGCAAGCATGGTTGCAATCAATACCGAAGCCACAATTAAGGCAAAGGCGTACAGCGAAAAAGACATCATTGCGAAAATGAAGGTTTACGTCAATGATGTGCTGTTCGTCGATAGTGCCGCATCTTCGCTTGAACTGAAGTGGAAACCTACCGTTGCTGGTACCTATACCTTTAAATTGAAAGTGTACAATGGTGCAGACAGTCTCCTTTTCGAAAAAACGTGCACAGCTAAAGCTTACGTACCAAGCACACCATTCAAAACAGTACCAATAGCGCTACCCGGTATCGTGCAAGCAGAAGATTTTGACATAGGGGTAAATGGTGTGGCTTTCAGCGATACGGACGAAAAGAACGATGGCGGAAAATACCGAACCAATGGTGTTGATATTGGTAGCCAAGCCACTAACGAATATTTTGTTGGTTGGACATCAGCTGGTGAGTGGTTGGAATATACCATAAAAGTAGATGAATCGCAGTTGATGATATGGACGGCAAGGGTTTCATCGGCGAATACCGGTGCTGTTATTAGAATCTATATGGGCGATGTCGACCTTACCGGTAAAATTCCTGTGCCACAATCTGCAAACAGCGATTGGTCGGTTTACAACGAGGTTAAAGGCCGTACAAAAGTTGCACTGCCAGTAGGCACGTACAAATTGCGGTTTGTTATTGAGAGTTCCTCTTGCAACATCGACAAGGTGACCTTTACAAAATCAATAGGAAACGAGGTACTTACGACACCTTATAGTGGCACTCCAGTTGCCTTACCAGGTGTATTGGAGATGGAATTGTTCGACAAAGGCACTGATGGCACTGGTTATAAAGATAACGAAAGTACTAACAGAGGAGATGCCAAATTCCGAACCACGGAGGGCGTTGACATCGGCATTGGAAATGGAGGCCAAGTTATTGGATATACCGTCACTGGCGAGTGGTTGATATACACAGTCACTGTTGCAAAGGAACAGGTATTTAATTGGAGTGCCGATGTAGCGTCAGGGGTAACAGGTTCCGCATTCAGTATTATTTTGGGCAACACGAACATTACCGGCAAAATTCAGGTTCCACAAACTGGAAGCAATACTTGGAGTACGTATACTAAAGTTACGGGCAAAACAACCATTGCATTGCCCGTTGGAACTCACCAGCTTAAATTAGTTATCGAGAATGGAAATTGCGATATCGACAAGGTCACTTTCTCTGCCGTACCAACTGGAGTTGACAATTTGAAGGTTGACAAATTTGATGGAGTTTACGAGGTGTTCTCGATAATGGGAATCCATATGGGAAATGTTAAAATCAGCAATGGGGATATTTCCAGCTTGAGAAGTCAGTACCCCAAGGGAGTTTACATACTTCGTAAGCATGATGGCAGTGGAGAGGTGAAAATAGTCAATTAATCAATGGCTTAGGATCCTTTGACGTTTGAGACTTCCACTTGCGACTTTCCAATGGCCATATCATCCGCTTCGGGTCGGCTTAGTCGGAGTGGCAAAGAAATGCCGGCTTGATTGAGAACACCGTCAAAACTGCCGTTGGAGTTGAGTTTGCCTACAAATTGGATGTCCGAGTTCGCCAATTGAATGGTTAAAACGGAAGCCTCAAATTTGACGGAACGAACCGAAATTCCATAATTGTCTTGGTCTGGGCAATCCAGTATGGCCGAATACGTATTGCCACATTTGGCGATGAGGAACACCAGATTCATTTGTTTGGATTGAATGGTCAGAAGTCCATTCCAGGCACCGGTAATGTTTTGTCCAAAGACAGAAACACAGAAGCAAATCATTGCAAAAAGTAAAACTGACTTTTTCATAGTAGTACGTTTTAAAAAATTACACCAACAGGTTTTGTGAAGTAATTATTTGACGTACGATGATTTTGTTTGTTACATGTTTTAGTAAGAAATATTCTGAAAAAATGGTGTACAATCTATTTCTTTCATAATTGTATGGTTTAATTTAAAAATACGACTATCTTTGTGAGCGAACATTCACTTACGGCTTAACAGCTTTTCAATACTGTCACTTTTCAACGCATAAAATAAATGGAAATTACCGCACGTCAATTAGAACTCATCGAAGCCGCAAGCAGACTGCTCACAACCTCAGGCGTCAATGGGCTGACCATAAAAAATCTGGCTAAAGAGATGAAGTTCTCGGAAAGTGCCATCTATAGGCATTTTTCCAGTAAGGAAGAAATCATATTGGCCATGCTTGATTATTTGGCTGAAAGAATTGATGATCGCTTATCAAGCATTCCTCAAACCATGAATCCTGAAGAGAATTTCAGAGCTTTATTTATGGAACAATTCAACTTTTTCAGTAAGAACCCTCATTTTGTCGTTGCCGTATTTTCCGATGGGTTGATGGAAGAAAGCAAGCGGATCAATGTTGCTATCCTAAAACTCATGGCTGTCATGATGAAACACCTGATGCCCATTCTGACGGACGGGCAACACATCAATGTGTTCACCAAAGCGATTGATCTGGAGGATTTGGTACACATTGTCATGGGAGCCTTCAAATTACAGATGTTCAAGTGGAGGCTGCTCAATTTTGAATTCGACCTGAAAGAAAGCGGCAATAAAATGGTTGAATCCATTCTCATACTGATTGAAACAAAGTAAGATGAAACGCTCTCTAAGCTGACTTACGAACAAATCATTTATAAAAAAATTTATACTCCTATGTTAGTAAACATTCACAAACACAAATGGGCATTATTGGTTTTGGTACTGTTCGTTCCAAACACAACGATACTGGCTCAAGAATGGTCACTTCAGCAATGCATCGACACGGCGCAAGTTCGAAATAAATCGCTCCTGATTAGTGAAAATACGGTTTCGATCAGTGAGCAACGGTACAAGGAAGCGATGGCAGGATTCCTTCCAAAGATCAACATCAACGGCGACTACAAATACTATTTTGAATTGCCCTATCAATTGATGCCGATGTCGACTTTTAACCCCACCGCACCCATTGGTCAATTTAAAGAAGCTCAATTTGGTGTTCCGCACAATATGAATCTTAGTGTGCAGTTCAGTATGCCTTTGTTGAACGCGCAGCTTTTGGGTGCGACGGAGGCTAGCAAAACTGCAAAGGATTTGAGCAAACTCCAGCAACAAAAAACCAGAGAACAGGTGTACTTTGAGGTTTCCAACTTGTTTTACAACGTCCAAATACTGGAGAAACAGGTGTTTTTTGTTGATAGCAATTTACTGAATACCAATAGATTGTTATTAAACATGAAGGTGCTAAAAGAGCAAATGATGGCAAAATCAAGTGATGTATCAAAATTGGAATTGCAAATGTCTCAACTTGAAACGCAGAGAGCAATTGTGAACAACAAATTGCAACAAGTATTGAATGCCTTAAAATTTACCATGGGCATTTCCATCGGCAGGGACTTGGATATCGATGCATCCATCGAATACGATGATTCTGCCGAAGACACGAACGGGAAAACAGTGGACATTCTTTTGGTCGAAACCCAAAATCGAATGCTGAAAAATGAGTTGAATACGTTGAAAAATTCTCGGCTCCCCTCCCTTTCGCTATATGGAACGTATGGACAAACCGGTTTCGGATACGATGAGAAGCCGAATGATTTTTTGAAGTTCTTTCCAGTAAGTTTTGTAGGCATCCAACTGAATTACTCGGTATTCAACGGTAGTGTAACCCATCGCAAGATCAAGCAAAAGAATCTGGAACTTTCCAACAATAAATTGCAATTGTCGTTAGTCACGGAGCAAAACAACATGTTGATTGAGAATGCAAGGCGATTGAAAACAACAGCACGGTTGACCGTTAAGAATACGCTTGCCCAAATTCGCTTGTCACAGATCATTTATGAACAAACGCTTTTACAACACAAGCAAGGGACGGCCAATTTGACGGATGTTCTGCTGGCTGATAACTCCTTAAGGGAGGCACAACAGAACCATCTATCGGCCATCATCGAATTTCTGAAAGCCGATTTGGAAATAAAGAAACTAACCGGCAATTTCTCAAATAACGTTTAAACTCAAACATTCAAGGATATGAAAAAGATTATGTACATAGTACTCACCCTCTTGGTCATTGCCCTCGTTGCTTATCGATTGAAAAGCAATAAGGAAACCACCAAAAACAAGGTGTATCAATTCAACAAGGAGCTACCGATACCGGTTCAAACGGATACCCTGAAATCGGAACAGGTCGAACATTCCAATGAGTATTCCGGAACGTTTGAGCCCAATAAAGAGTCAAAATTAAGTGCTGACCTACAAGGAAAGATCAACTCCGTGCTCGTTGATGCTGGTAGTGTCGTATTTAAAGGACAATCGTTAATTCAATTGGACAATGCCTTACTCAAGCTACAAGTTCAAACCATTGATATTCAGATAGAAGGACTAGAAAATGATGTCCGCCGGAACAAAGTACTGACACAAGCGGATGCCATACAGGGCATACAACTTGAAAAGACGGAATTGGCGCTTAGATCGGCCAAGGTGCAGAGGGCCACCCTACTGGAGCAGATCAGTAGAACGGTTATCAAAGCTCCGTTTGCAGGTATCATCACCGCAAAGCTAACAGAAGAGGGGGCCTTTGCCGCACCTGGTGTCCCACTGCTTCAAATCACTGACATCTCGCTCTTAAAATTCACAGTGAATGTGCCTGAAACTGAATTAAGTCAATTCAATTTGAAACAGGAATGCCAGTTGACGGCAGACGCATTTCCCACTGCGAATCTTTCGGGAAAGGTTGTAATGATTGGTAGCAAGGCCAATATGGGGAATAGTTACCCCATCCAGCTGATTGTTCGAAATACGTCGGATTATAAGCTAAAATCGGGCATGTTTGGCAAAGTTAGTCTGCAAAGCATACCGTCAAAAGGTCACCTCCTGATTCCTGGATCTGCCATTGTGGGCTCCAACATGAAGCCACAGGTTTTCATCGTTCAGCAGGGAAAGGCCATTTTGAAGGAAATCACCATTTCTGGTCGAGTTCAGAACCAAGTACTCGTTTCAAAGGGATTAAGTGCTAATGATATTCTGATTACCAGCGGCTTCATTAATGTCTACGATGGTGCAAATGTAACAACGAAGTAAAATACACCAACATGAACATAACAAAAATTGCAATTGACCGTCCTTCGCTGATCATCGTGCTATTCAGTGTACTTACTCTATTGGGGATCATTGGATTCAAGAGTTTGAGTTACGAGCTATTGCCCGACTTCAATCAACCGGTCGTCGTTATTAAAACCGGTTATCCGGGTGCAGAACCTCAGGAAGTAGAGACCTCTGTTTCACGTAAAATTGAGGAGGCATTATCCAATTTAGAAGGTGTCGATTATTTGGAAACCAAGTCGATGCCCAATGCATCGGTGATCATTGTCAATCTAAAATATGGGACGGACTTGAATAAAACAATGCAAGAAGCCCAACTTTACATTGACAACATCAAAAAGGATTTGCCGAAAGACATTCTGAATCCAGTCATGAGTAAAGTTTCGCCGAACGACTTGCCCATCATTTCGATCAGTGCCAACAGCAATTTGCCCGAAACGGAATTCTATCAGAAGATGAAGGATGAGTATTTGCCCCGCATTCAACAATTGAAAGGTGTTGCCGAAATTACGATTATTGGAGGCGAGGAACGTGAAATTCAGGTCAAGGTGAATCAAGACAAGCTAAAAATTTACAAACTATCACTTTATCAGGTCGTTGATGCCATAAATCGTTCGGGAGTCGACATTCCTGCAGGGAAAGTACTCACCAGCAAAGAGAATAATTCGGTTCGGCTCTCTGGAAAATTCACTCAAATCGATGACATCATGAATGTGCAGGTGGCAATGCCCGTTCCAGGCAGCCCTGTTTATGTTAGGGATGTAGCCTCTGTCACGGACGGAGTCAAAGAGATGAACTCCGTGAACAGGTTCAATGGAAAGCAAGGCATCGGACTGATGTTGAAAAAACAGGGCGATGCCAACGCTGTGGAGGTTTCAAAATTAGTGCGTTCAACATTGAAAAGCATTGAAGAACAAAACACATCCGCTGCTGTTCATTTCATCATCGCCGACGATAGTACCGATAAGACCATCGCGGCAGTTCGATCGGTGGTGGACGATCTTCTGTTGGCCGTCATTTTAGTATCGCTGGTCATGCTTTTATTCCTGAGGAGTTACAGGAATTCATTGATTGTTTTAGTGGCTATTCCGACCTCCTTGGTCACTGCATTTGCAATGATGTGGCTGCTTGGGTTCACCCTAAATCTGATGACCCTCCTAGCTATGTCATTGATTATTGGCATATTGGTCGATGATGCCATTGTGGTTCTGGAGAATATTCAACGGCATTTGGACATGGGAAAAAATAAACGAGAAGCGGCCTTGGAGGGTCGAATGGAAATTGGCTTTTCCGCACTCTCCATCACACTGGTAGACGTTGTCGTGTTTCTGCCCATCCTCTTTTTACAAGTTTTTGTGGCAGACATGCTCAAACAATTTTCCCTTGTGGTCATTACCTCCACATTAACGAGTCTATTGGTTGGTTTTACCTTAACGCCATGGTTGGCTTCCAGAATGGGTAAAAAAGAGCACATTCGTCCTACCAATTTCATGAATCGATTCTTACTTTGGTTTGAGCGTAAATTGGATCGTTTCATTGAGGGTTATGGCCGAATTCTTCAATGGGTCCTGAGCCATAAATTGGTTTTTATGTTGTTTGTGATTTTCCTTTTGGTCTTTACCGGTGGCATGATGAAACAAGGCATCATCGGCAAAGAAATGATGTCGACAGGTGATCAAGGAAAGTTTCGTTTAAGTTTGGAATTTGACAAGTCCATTACCGTCCAACAGAACAACATCGCTTCAAAGAGGATTGAAGATTTCATCCTACAACAAAAGGAAGTGGAGACGCTTTTCAGCAACGTTGCCGGACCTAGTACAGGTATCGGGAGTCTTGGAGTCGGAGCAACCAATAAATCGGAATTCACCATACAGCTGAAGTCTGAGAAGGAAAGGGTGCTCAAGACACTTGATTTCATGAAATCCCTTCGGTCGGAATTAAAAAAGCAATTTCCAAGCACCAACTTCTCAATGGCTGTCATCGGCTTGTTACCCAAGTCGGCTCCAATTAAGATTACGTTGAGTGGGAATGACTTGAACTTGGTGATGAAAACAGCTAAAGATCTGAAAGCCATTGTTGAGCAAGTGCCAGGAGCAGACAACGTCCGTCTTTCGGTCGAAGAAGGCAATCCGGAATTCCAGGTGATTCCCGACAAAGATAAAATGCAACGGCTTGGCCTAAATACAGCGTATGTGGGTTTAAATCTGCGAACGGCGTTTACCGGAAACGACGATGCCACATTGACCGAAAAGGGGACAGAATACCCGGTAAGAATTTGGCTTGACGAGTTCAGTAGGAAAAATTACGAAGATGTGCAGCGATTAACCATTGTCAATCCGATGAATGCTCCGATAGAGATTTCTCAATTTGCCGAAATCAAACAAGACAACTCACCTTCGATGTTGGAACGTCTGGACCGCCAAACGTCGGTGACATTGACTGCGGAATCATTCGGAAGACCTTCCGGCACATTGGCAGATGAAGTCATTCATAACCTGAAATCCAAGCCATTGCCCGATGGGGTGAAAATGTCTTGGGGAGGTGACATCAAAACTCAAAATGAAAGTTTCGGAGCCATCGGCATGGTTTTGCTCATCTCATTCCTGCTCATTTACCTGATCATGGTGGCACTTTACGACAATTTTATTTATCCGTTTGTGGCTCTGTTTTCCATTCCGGTAGCCATTATTGGTGCTTTCTTGGCCTTGAACCTGTCGCTGAACGACCTGACGCTTTTTGCGCAACTCGGTCTAATCATGCTCATGGGCCTGGTCACCAAAAATGCCATACTGATCGTCGATTTCACCAATCAACTGAAAGCACAAGGCAAACATTTCAAAGAGGCACTGCTCATTGCTGGAAAAGGCCGTATGCGCCCGATTTTGATGACAACGTTATCCATGATCATAGGGATGTTGCCCATTGCTTTGGCCAAAGGAACCGCCAGCGAGTGGAAAAACGGACTGGCATGGGTCATTATCGGAGGTTTGACATCGTCGTTGATTTTGACCGTATTTGTCGTGCCGATGGTTTATTATGTAGTAGACACCATTAAGGAGAAACTGAATAATAGAAAAAAAAGGCTATCATAAGAGTACTAGTATTCAGGCGGTTTATGAAAAAATAGAAAGGGCTGTTGCAAAAATCATCGCAACAGCCCTACTTGTTTATTAAGACCTTTATTCCGCTGCCGGTATTGTATCTTTCGGATTGAGCTTGGAAGGCGTAAAAATCTGCAAAACGCCCTTGAGGCCCAGACTCATCACGATGTTGTAGAAGAAGGCGATGAAGGCGATGAACATCAATGCACCGGATAATGCAGCCAAAATCATGTACCAGTTGAATTCACCTTCGTAATAGATGGTGCGGCGAAGCATACCGTGCAGCCCAGCCATGCCCATAAAGGCGCCCATACCGATGCCACCAAGCAAATGGAACCAGAAATGGAGGTTGGCAAGCTTTTGACTATACAGTTTGGCGCCATTGGTTACAATGGGAAACAATAGATAAACGGCAGCATACAGGGTCATGGTTAAACCGACCAAAATGGCTACGTGTACGTGCGGACCGACAATCCATTGGGTGTTGTGCAGGATGCGGTTCAAACCGATATCGGCTTGCATGATGCCTGCGGGAACGGCAAGTCCGAAGCCCAAAAGTCCCCCCAACAAGAATTTCAGGGGATTGGTCATTTTCAACGGGCGGGCACTCCAGAGGGTAACAAGAGTAATGAAGAAGGCCAAGCCTTGGGTAATCAATTCAAATGCGGTGACCAGTTCACCGGAAAGGATTTTAAGCAATCCGGGTTGTGCTTGGTCGGACATGAGGTGGTGCGACCAAACGGTCCAGGAGACGACCAGTTCGACCAATAAGGCGGCACGGGCAATATTTTGCATAAACAGGGCTTTGCCGGTAATGAGCATGGCGAGCAAGTACCAGGTGCCGGCTACAAAAATGAGGACCAAACCGTCGGCAATCAAGTCAAGACCCCACCAGAACCAGTTTTTATACAGCAACGCATCGATGGCGGAATGTTTTAGATCGTAACCCATCAGGTGGGCAACCATGTAAACCAAAATCAACACGCCAGTGAACAGGATGATACCAGCATTTAGGGCCACATCGACCGTACCACGAGCTACAGCGGCAACTGGAAGGGAAACCAGATGTTCTTTTTGTTTCTGCTTTTTCTTGAACAAGTTTGCAAATGCGTCCACACCCAGGGCTGATGCCATGAGTTTTCCACCGGGTTGTTTTTCCCAACCCTCCGGAGTGTAGGTGATGGTTTTGAAGATGTTGACAACAAAAAACAGGGTACCGACCATAATCAGCGCAATACCTGCTATAAAAATAGCTCCTCCAAGTGGATTGAACTGGGTGAAGTCGGCAGGCAGCGGCCAATACAAAGTATATAATGGTGCGTAGTGGGTGATGAAACCGGCCAGCCAGAAAACCATGGTGCCGACAGCAATTAAGATAAAGGTCCAATTTCCGAGTTTTATACTCCACAACGGTTTTTTCATCAAATAAGGCACCAGAAATAGGAAGGCACCAAAGACTAGGGAGTAGGTCGAACCGAAAATGCCGACCAAGGGATGTGCTGTTAAGATACCAAAATACTGATCGGCCGACATGATGGAAGGATCAACCTGGAAAACACGCATGATCATGCCTTCGAACAGTGCAAAGAAATAATACACTAGTGAAACGACCACAAAACGAAGAATCAGTTTTTGAGCAGGCGTCAAACTTTTGGGTTTAAACAACCCTTCCTCACCATTCAGGAATACATCGATGAATTTCATATTCGTATTATTTAAGGTTGTTATTCAATTACTTCGACTGCGTTCTCCACAATCATCTGGGCACCCTTGGGGCCAGAATACTCGGTAGAACGAATGGAATAAACACCTGGCTTGTTGAATTGCCATAAGATGTCGTTGTTGTGCCCAGGTACCACTTGCATTTGGAACAACATGGAATGGTCAGCACGGAATAAGCCAAAACCGTACGTCAAATCGGCTGAGGTTACATTAAACAAGGCCTTCTCTCCCACTTTGATAATGAGCTTTTCGGCTGGTAAAATAAACTCGTGGTTGACAACTTGAATGTCAAAGACTTTGTCCGCTTTGATTTCAGCGCGGTTGATGTCCATGGGCGCCCAAGGAATGGTATTGTAGGTGATGATGTGCAATGAAACGCCGGCAACTATCAAAACCGAAACGTACACATAGAAAAGTTTCGTTGGAGCTTTATAAGCTCCCCCTTGTCTGGTGATTTTGTAACCAAACCAGGCCATAAGCGACATGATGGCAATCGCATAGCAGGTGTACGCGATGGTTTGCCCCCAAAGAACAACTTCTGAGTCGACCATAATAAAAAGATTTAAGTGTTGGTATTAAGTTTAAGATCAAGTAGTGTTGTGGTTTTTAATGCTTCAAATGTTTTGCTCCGCACCTCGCCCCATTTGTCGTGCATGGCACATCGGTTGTTTAGCGGGCAATCCTGAAAACCGAAAAAACATCGATTTTCGCTCCCCACTTCATCGGTGGCTTCGACAATGTCCATCAGTGAAATCTCGTTCAACGGTTTGGCTATTCGGTAGCCACCTTGTTTCCCCTGGATACTCACTAGCAGTCCTTGATTCAGCAGATGGTTCATTTGTTTACGTAAATAACGGAATGGAATTTGTAGCTTTTCAAATAGATCGTTGGCAGTGTATAATTTGCTTTCGTCCAAGGACATATAGCCTAGGATTCGAAGGGCGTATTCGGTTGTTTTGCTGAAATTCATAAATGATACCTAAAGGGGTTATTTAAATACAAAACAAATGAAAAAAAATGATATTACAATTTTTAACGAAGGATATTATTTAATCAATCCCAAAAATGGTGGTGATTATCGAGTAAATGTCGTCGAACACTTGTTTCTGTACATCCCTATCGTGTTGTGACACATTGTCACGTCCGTTCAAACGTGTCATCACATGCAGCTCGGATTCGATCATTTCCACAGCGATGTCAGTACCGTCGTTATTTTTTAATCCTTTGAAGATAAGTACGGCACTTACAGGGTCGGCGGATGGGTCCTTGATCGATTTATAGATTTTAAGTTGCGTACCGGCCGGCAGTTTGAATCCCTTTTGAAGGTCTTTTCGAGAACTATCAATAACCTTCATCAACTGATTCAACGTTTCTTGAGGACGAAAATGGTACCAATGACCTTCTTCCAAAACAGAATTCGTCGTTTCCAGATAACCCAACATCGGGCCGACCAAGCCAATAAGAGTCAGCATCTTGTCTGAGGAAACAACGATGGGATCCACAAAGAAAATATTTTTAAGACCTCCTGGATCAATTTCTCCCTTCTTAATCAAATCCAGCATCAAAGGGCATGAGGTGGAAGAGCCAACAAAGTTGATGTTGGTATAGCCTTTGGCTTTGAGGGCGTTGTATTCCGCCAGAATGGGCTCTTGCCAGTCCTCCCAGGTTGAGGCCTTGAATTCAGCGTACGTGCGGCCGTGTCCTCCCAACAGAATTTGTGAAACCAGTACATCGCCTTTAGCGTCACAATAGGTACGGAATTCATCCCATTCATACGTAGTTGCCGAATAACCGTGAGCAGCAAGGACTACGGGGGTGTTTTTTTGAACCGTACTTGGATTGGCAATGGCTGCGGATAACAGAGAAAGTTCAGGGTGATAAATCGAAGGATCAAAAATCAAGTCACCGTCCAGCATCGTATCGTTGTTGATGTCAGGAGTTTGAGTGCATGCCGAAAAAACCAGCAGCATACCAAGAAAGACATATCGTATTTTCATCGGATTACTTTTCAAAAAATGGTATAAAGAATGCTCAATTGATAAAAAACAGGGAACAAGGTTCCAGGTCCGGCAATTCCGGTTCCGGCATTCAGGTTATATCCGGCACTTAAATACAGCGTCAAGGGAATTTTGAATTCATACGATATGCCAGCATCGATGGACGTCAAGAACGCACTATTCGGCAAAACATCAAAAACCGCGTTTTCATAGTCGGCATGAAAGTAACCCAAATTGAGGCGTGCAAAGGGCTGAAGTGGTTTATCATGCCTGAAGTGATAGGCGGCACTAACCAAATAGTTGTCCTGCTTGATGGCATTGGAACCCAAGGCACTGCCAAGTCTGGTCGTCGCATAGCTGGCCCCGAAATGGATTCGACTGTCCAAAATCTTTGAGCATGAATAATCGAATGCAAAACCGTTTTCCCAATAGAGCTTTTGGGCCTTTTGAAACCGAAAACCGCCCTTCAAGTTGCCAGGCCAGCCTTCGTTGTCTGCAGAAGATTGAGCCAGCAAACAAAGCGTGAAGGAAATGAATAGGATGAATAGGATTGCTTTTTTCATTTCATAGGTTTTATAAGGTAGAACGACATAAAGATATTGCAAAAAGCTTACTATGCAAAAAGACACCAACATAACAACGTTGGTGTCTTCAGAGATCTTTGCTTGAACGTAACTATTTTTTCACCACCAAGTATTTGGACACACTCCAAAAACTGGAAGGATCGGTGATGGAAATTGTGATCTTCTTGTCGGCACCGGTTACCAAACGATAACTGCTTTGAGGGTGTGATGACAATATCTGAATACTCGTGCTGTTGGTGGCTATCAACGAAACCTTTCGCAAATCGACCTTGGTGAAGGCGGTCTTGTCAAAATCATTTTTCATCACTTTCGGAGACTGAAAAAGACCTGCATCAATAACAATCTTCGCATCTTTAAGTTGTTTCGAGGTGGCAATGCAATACCAAGCCGTATTATTTTCCGCAATCTGTTCATTAATGGTGGTTTGCTGCCTTTCCAACTCATTCTGCTGCTGATTCACGGTAGTAGTCAATTCATCAATGACAATGTTTTTATGAGCTAGTTCTGTTTGAAGGGTTTGAATTTGAGCCCCTTGTTCATCCATTTTGGCTTGTAAGAGATTGATGGTCTCAGTCAGTTTGTTGTTTGCTTCGGTCAACAAACCGTTCGCTTTTCTTTTTTTGGCCTCCAGATTACGAAGTTCAGCGATTTTCGCTTTGTTTTGCTCCATGCTTTCCTTGATTGCTTTCATTTGAGCAACGATAAGTTCACGTTGGTTGAGACTTTTGCCTTCCACACCTTTCATGTTCAGCTGAACTTGTTTTTCATTTTCGCTGATTACCTTGAACCCAGATTCAATGTCGTTCAAAAGAGCGATGGTTTGGTAGAAATTGGAATCCAGAACCTGCTTTTCGATGGCGATGGAATCTCGTGTAGCTACGGCTGCTTTGTATTTACTGGATTTCTCAACACACGATGCCGAAAGTAAAGCGAGTGCCGCTAGGAATACATAAAATTTGGTTGCTTTCATCTTTTTGAAGTTTTAGGGCTTTTTAATGAGATGACAAAGTTGAGCAACCTGAGCACAAATTCGTTATATAACTTTGATTATTAGTTATATAATTCACACTTTCTAATGACTATTATCATTCAACAGGTTTCATGGGTAGCCCCAAAGTAAAGGTTGATCCTTTTTCCAATTCGCTTTCAATTTGAAGCGTTCCACCGTTCTTATCAAGCAGTTCTTTGCAGAGAACCAAACCGATACCTGTACCCTTTTCCATTTTAGTTCCTGGTGTGGAGGTGTTTTCTCCCATGCTGAAAAGTTTGCTCATCATTTCCGGTTTGATGCCCTGGCCTGTATCTTGAACAGAAACTTCAACACTATTTTGTTTTTGGGTAGAAGTAAAAGTGATGCTTCCGTATTCGGGTGTGTATTTAAGGGCATTGTTCAATAAATTTCTCAGCACGGTATTAATGGAATTCTCATCGACGTACGCATTAATTTCTTTCGAAACGTCATTAATTACCGTGATTTTTTTGTTTTCAGCCATTGCCCTATAAAGTGAAATGCAATCGTCAATTACGTATTTCAAGTAAATAAAATCTTTATGTATCTCATAATTGTTTAAATGCAATCGGCTCCATTCCAGTAAATTACCCAAAAGTTTATCGGTTGAGACAGCCGTATCGTGAAGCATATGAATATACAACAATCGATCTTCCTCACTTATTTCATTGCCTTTTTCATCGAGAAGTTCGGAGAATCCAATGATGGTACTGAATGGTGATTTCAGATCGTGTGCGATGATGGATAAAATTTTATCTTTTGCGGAAATAATTCCCTGAAGTTTTAATTCCAACACCTTCTGCTCAGTAATATCCTTTGCTATTCCACCCATTAGGATGGGTGTCCCATTATCGTCGTATATAATGGATACTCTGTCATGAAGCCAGGTGATTTTGCCATCCGGTCGAACCACCCTGTATTCGGCATTCGCATAGCCGTTACGGTATAAATCTTCATTGAGTTTGGAGACAATCTGCCTATCTTCCGGATGCGCCAATTCCTTCCACAAATCTGGATTCTTAACAAAATCGGTAGAGGAGTATCCGTAAATGCGTTCAAAAGAATTGTTCAAATCCTCCACTTCGGTACCGTTTCCGTTGGCCCTCCATGCAATGTCCGTCAGATTATTTATCATCAAGTCAAATCTAGAGATATTGGTTTCCAACTTCTTTCTACTTATCAACAACTCATTGTTGGCTTGAAGTTTATGTATGAGAACGGTTGCCAGATTGGATAAGGTTTCGATGGCAAGTACGGTTTCCTCATTCATAATTCCTAACTTCATGATTTGCTTAGGGATAAACAAGGAAAGCCCACCGAAATAGGTGCCATCCATATAAAAGACAGTGGTATACAAATCGGAAACTCCGGTAAGCTCTTCAATTGCCTTGCAGGTGGTTTTATTGATATTTCCAACCGAAATACCATAGATGCCTTCCTCAAAACGATAAAGCTTTCTACTTTCAAAAGCTTGCTTGTGTTTTTCTGCCAATTCGTCGAATGGAAAGTCCAATTCATACGGATCCTTCCCCAGAATCAGTTTTATGGTTTTAAGGAATTTTTCTACACCATGCATCTGAACGATTCTGAAATGCTTTTGGTCTGGCTGAAGTTTGCTTACCAAGCAGATTGCACCTGGAATTATTTTTGTGAGTGCAGAAGCCAAGATTTTGTAAATCTCACGCTCCTCTCCAATCTCCAGTAATTGTAGTGAAGTTTCATTCAATACCTCAACAATGGAGGGATTTGTTTCACGAGCGTGTATGACATCCTTGGCCATAACGATTCCTTAAGTATGTTGTAAAAAATGAAGTAAAGCGAGGAGTTAACAGTCATAAAGATAAAAATAATTACCATAATCCAATCACGAAATGTTTTTTTTAATTGTATTTTTTTAACCCCCAAAAATAATTTCCAACTCATAGTGTTTGAAAATTGCAGATGCTCGGTCCATCTCTTCTTTGGTGGGTTCACGCAGTTCCCCTTGCTCGTATTCTTTTCCAAGTTTCAAATACTTATTACCGGCAATGTTGTGGTATGCCAGAATGTTGACCACTTTCTTATCACCTGCCAGCGAAGCAATGAATGCAGCGGACTTCTCTACATTGTCTTCGTCCGTATTTACTCCACCGATAAATGGTATGCGAATGTTGATGTTGGCACCGGTCTTGGCCAAATCCTGCAAGTTGCTTAAAATCAATTCATTGCTTACTCCGGTGTACTTTTTGTGCTGAACCGGATCCATGTGCTTGAGATCGTATAGAAAAAGATCGGTGCGCTTGGCCACTTCCAACAGTTTGGCCGTTTCAGTAAAACCGGTGGTGTCGACTGCTCTGTGAAAGCCGCTTTTACCGCAGGCATCCAGCAGTTTGATCAAGAAAGGATAATGCTGCATCGGTTCACCGCCAGAAAACGTGACACCACCACCGGATTGGTCAATCACGATGCGCTCCTTCTCGATTTCGGCCATGATGTTTTCAACCGTTTCCTGGTAGCCCGTCATCTCGATGGCTTTGGTGGGGCATACTTCAGCGCATTTGCCACATAAATTGCATTTCGCCCAATCCGTAACGATGCCTTCACGAGTCAGCGTCAGCGCATCGTACGGGCAAATCTCGATGCAAGCCTGCGCCCCGATGCACTTAGATGAATTGTACATTTTCTCGATCCGTGCCGAAAAACTTTCCGGATTGTGGCACCATTGGCAACGAAGCGGGCAACCTTTAAAAAAGATGGTAACTCGGATGCCTGGGCCATCGTTGATGGAATACCGCTTGATGTCGAAAATGGTGGCCGTCATCCTTTAGAACGATTCATTTTCGGTACGTTCAATCACTTCTTGTTGCAAGTCGCCATTCATGTCGTTGAAATAGTCGCTGTAACCGGCCATGCGCACTAGCAAATCCTTGTAATCCTCAGGTTGTGCCTGTGCTGCAAGCAGGGTCGCCGTATCCACGATGTTGAACTGGATGTGGTGTCCACCCATGGTGAAATAGCTGCGAATCAAACTGCCCAATTTCACCAAATCCTGGTCGCGTTTGAGCAAGCTCGGCAGAAAGCGTTGATTGAGCAGCGTGCCGCCCGATTTAACGTGGTCGAGTTTGGTCAGCGATTTGATCACCGCCGAAGGTCCGTGCGTGTCGCAACCGTGCGAAGGCGAGGTTCCGTCCGAAATCGATTTCCCCGCATGCCTGCCGTTGGGCGTGGCACCCAGCACTTTGCCAAAATAGATGTGGCAAGTGGTGGAAAGCATGTTCAGGTGATACGTTTCACCTTTGATGTTGGGCTTGCCGTCGATGGCCTTCAGAAGGTCGTTGTACACACGAACAGCAATGGTGTCGGCATATTCGTCGTCGTTGCCAAAAAACGGCGTGCGGTTGATGATGGTCTGGCGCAAAATTTCCTCTTTCTCGAAATTCTTTGAAACCGCATCCAAAATGCGTTCCATCGTGAACGTCTTGTCCTCGAAAACGTGCTTCTTCAGCGTGGAAAGGCTGTCCGTCACGGTGCCCAATCCAGTGCACTGAATATAACTGGTGTTGTAACGGGGACCACCGTCGTAATAGTCCTTACCCCTTTTGATGCAATCCTCAATGACCACCGACAAGAAAGGTGCGGGTGCATACTTGGCAAACATGCGGTCGATGTAATTGCTCACCTTGATTTTCAGGTCCACAATATAATTCAGTTGTCGGTTGAAGGCGTCGTAAAGGTCTTCGTACGTCTTAAAGGTTAGCGGATCACCGCTCTGCATGCCAGCAATCTTGCCGGTAACAGGGTCGAGGCCGTTGTTCAAAGTAACTTCCAAAATCTTAGGAACATTCAAATAGCCGGTGAGCAGGTAGGCTTCCTTGCCGAACGCGCCCACTTCGATGCAACCGCTGCAACCGCCTTCTCGAGCATCCTGCAAGGTTTTTCCTTGGTTCAGCAGTTCCAAAACATAAATATCGGGGTTGAAAACAGACGGATAGCCGTGCCCCTGGCGAATGACCTCACAGGATCTTTTCAGAAACTTGTCAGGAGTTTTGGCGCTGATGTGCACCGAATTGCCAGGTTGGAGCATGTGCAGTTCCTCCACCACTTCCAGCATGATGTACGAAACCTCATTCACACCGTCCGAACCGTCTGGACGGATGCCACCGATGTTGATGTTGGTGAAGTCGTTGTAAGTGCCGCTTTCGCGTGCCGTAATGCCCACTTTGGGCGGTGCGGTGTGGTTGTTCACCTTGATCCAGAAGCAGCAGATGAGCTCCTTGGCTTCGTCTCTGGTCAATGTTCCAGCTGCCAGTTCTTTTTTGTAGAACGGTTCGAGATGCTGGTCGAAATGGCCTGGATTCATGGCATCCCATCCGTTCAGTTCGGTGATGGTGCCCAAATGGCAGAACCAGTACATCTGAATGGCTTCCCAGAACGTGCGTGGAGCATTGGCTGGAACCCAGCGGCAGACTTCGGCGATGCGCTTCAAATCTTGTTGCCGTTTCGGGTCAGTTTCGGTTTTGGCCTTTTCCTCAGCCAGTTCGGCATGGCGTTCTGCAAAAACGATGACGGCATCACAGGAAATGTCCATGGCCTTGAGCTCTTCCAATTTGTCGGTGGCTTCCGGGTCGTTCATGAAGTCCAGCTTATCGATTTCTGCAGCAATTTCGGCCTTGTATTGGAGCATGCCTTTTTGGTAGATGGTTCCGTCAAGTGCGGTGTGTCCGGGGGCACGTTGCTCCATGAATTCGGTGAAGAGTCCGGCCTGATAGGCTGCTTTCCACTCCTCGGGTACATGGCTGAAGATGCGTTCACGCTGCGTACGACCTTTCCAGTAAGGAATCACGACGCGTTCGTACGTGTCGATGTCTTCTTGCGTGGACGTGTAGCGTTGCATTTCGCGGGTGTTGAGCACGTGAAGGTCTTCCACGCTGTGGCAGGTGAGTTCAGGGAACGTTGGTACCGCTTTGGGTGCTGGGCCGCGTTCGGCGACAATTAGCTCGTCCTCATTGAAATACAGGGTTTTGCGCTTGCAGATCTCAAGGAAGTTGAGGGCTCGCAATACCGGAATGGAGTATTTACCGTCGTTTTGTTGGTAGAATTCGGTTTCGATGAGCGCGCGTTCGATGGAAATGGAGGGTTCTGCCTCGAACGATTGTTTGCGAAGGCGCTGAATGCGTTCATTCATGCCTGGACCGATTAGACTGAGGATGGGTTTGTAAAAGTTGCCTTCGGCTGCGGCTGGGCGCAACGGAGTTGTCGTATGCTTTTTGATGTCTTCGAACATGATGACGGATTTTTAAGAAAATGGGTGGAAGGGCTCTTATAATGAAGAGCAGAATTGGCGAAAAGGGGGATTCTCGCTTAAATGTAGAACATCAGGCAACTGAAAAGCCGTCTGTAGGTCTTGATGAGAGAAGGTGTGTAAGCCGCATTTTCCATAAAAAAACAATCCTTGTTGGGCTGGTTACAAAAATAGTGAAATTTCCTAAATATCCATATCTTTGAATCAGAATCCTTCAGCATGAGCACGAACAAGAAAAACATCAACCGTTTCAGGAAAAAATTACTGATAGCGCTTACACAAAACATTGGCACCCGTTCCTCCATGAAAATGGGCGACTTTGACCAGACTAAAGTGCGTAGTGTGCTGATAATTCGGCCGAACCACCGTTTGGGAAACCAATTGCTCATGACACCCATCGTTCAGGAGGTGGAAGAAACCTTTCCAAACGCGCGCATCGATTTGTTTACCGGGAAAATTGCTCCGGTTTTGTTCCAAAATTACCATCGGGTAGACCGGATCATTCGGATACCAAGAAAGCCGTTTAAGGAGCTGTTCAAGTATCTCAAAGCATGGATTTCAATTCGAAAGAAATGGTATGATCTTGTTGTCAATGTTGACAAGAGCTCCTCTTCTGGTAGGTTGGCAACAAGTTTTGCACGTGGCAAGTACAAAATTCACGGGGAGCAGGTAGATGAAATCTTGATACAACATCCCGATTACCAGCATATTGCCAAATATCCGGTGTACAACCTACGGTATGCACTGTCCTTATTGGGTATCGAAGAAACTGAAAAGGAAATGCCTTGCCTGAATCTCAAATTAAGCGACCAGGAGCTGGTTCATGGTAAACTTCAACTTCTGTCGCTCGTTGAAGACAAAAGCAAGCCTGTCATTTGTCTGTATACTTTTGCAACCGGAGCCAAATGCTACACCAAATCCTGGTGGATCGCTTTTTATGAGGAGCTGAAAACCAGATACCCCAATTATACGATTCTTGAAATATTGCCCGTTGAGAACATTTCCATGATTGCTTTCAAGGCGCCCTCCTTCTACAGCACGAACATACGCCAGATGGCTTCAGTCATGGCCAACTCGGCCGTTTTCATAGGCGCCGATTGCGGCATCATGCATTTGGCCAGCGCCGCCCCCACTCCCACCTTCGGTTTCTTTTCCGTAACCAATCCGCTGTGTTATGCGCCCTACAACAAAGGCAGCAAGGCGTTTGTCACGACTGTACTGGAAAACGAGACGATTTTTAAGGAATTGGACAATCTATTGAATTCCTAAACTTAAAAAGCCCCTGTGAAAATAAATCGCAGGGGCTTTTTTATGATTAGAATAAACAATCAATAATACGTGATGGTGCGTGTTTCGGTGGTATACGCACTCCAAGTTGTTTCACCGGTTGAATATCGGGTTTGACGGCTGGTCCAGTTTCCGGCACTGTCGTAGACGTAATTGGCCCATTGACTGGCCCAAGAGTCGGAGGATTCCTCGGTAATATCCTTTTTATCGTTGTAGGTATAATTGGTCGTAGACACATTGTTGTTTGTACCCGTATAGGTATTGACTACCTTTTTTACCAGAAGGTAAGTATCATCCGATTGAAAGGTATAGGCACGATTGTCGTCGTAGCTTGGTCCGTAGAATCCTTCTTCGTACGTTAGGAACATGCCGTTGGTGGCATACGTCATGTTTCTGCAATAGCTCCAGGGCATGAGTACGCTGGATGGATAATCACCCGTATACTCTACAATGGCTGTATCATTGGGAACACCATTTGCTGAACTTACTATCCAAAGGTCCGATCCATGGAATACAAAGTCCTGCCGATTCGTCGAGTAGATGATTGCCGATAAAGATGGGACCAGACCCATTTCATAGATGTGGAAGGCCCCACGTGGTATGTATTTCCCGGTATTCTCATATTCATAAGTTGTTACCGAAGTGGAGGTTGTACGTTGTGCACTGTTGGAGCTGTACGTGTTGGTGGCAGTTTCAGTAACTAACTTTCCATTTTCATACGTATAAACGTAGCTGTTGGAATAGGTTGAGCCTGTCGTTACTTTCGAAGTCAGATTTCCATCGGTGTTGAACGTGTAAACAGTTTGACCTTCGGTTTCTAACGTAAGCGTATGAACCGCACCACGCAGTTTCATTTTGGTCAGTGCATTGGCATTCCAATAATTGGTGGTGTCGCCGTTAACACCTTCTTGATCGCAGGAAGAAAAAAAGCCTAAGGCCAAAACTAAAACAGCGGAGACGAGCAATCGTGTTTTCATAAGAGTAGGTTTAGAAGTTTGTTGACGCAAAGATGCCATCAAAACGTCAAAACCAATTGTTCTAAACGTAAAAAATAGGATGCAAAAAGTAAAAAAGCACCGTTTTAGGTGCTTTAGAGTAGTGTATTGGAATGAATGAACAAGATTAATCGGGCACCACTACGATTTCCCACGAAATCTCCATGGCTTTTTTATACGCTGCCGAAACACCGCAATAGTTCTCTTGAGACATTTCCACGACCTTCTGGAGTTTTTCCATGGGCAGGTTTTTACCTTTGAACCGGTAGGTGATGTGCATCGAATCGTAGTGTTTCGGATGTTCATCTGTGACATTGGCATCCACAGATAGGCTGAAATCGTCGAATTCGACCCGCATCTTATTTAGCAGCGAGACCACATCCATCCCTGTACAGCCGGCCAATGCCAACATCATCAATTTCTTAGGGCGGGGTCCTGCATCTTCGCCACCTACTTCTGCTCCTGCATCTACGACAATAGTATGGCCGTCCATTTCGGCCGAGAATTTCATTTTGCCTTTCCAGGCAGCTTCTATCGAATGCTTCATATTGTTTTCTTTTAATAATAGTTTCCACGCAAAAGTAATGTAAGTTTTTCTGAAACCCAAAATATTTCCTTTATATTTGTACATCAACCTAGCATCCATGTTCAGAAAAATCCTTCGCATTCTCCGGAAACTGATTGTTATTTTCTTCGCCTCTACCTTGCTGGTCGTTGTTGCTTATCGATTCATACCTGTCGTAGTGACCCCTTTGATGGTCATTCGGACGTTCGAACAAGCATTCAGCGGAGAAAAAATTGTATGGCACCACGATTGGGAATCGAGCAACCACATTTCGAACAATCTGAAACGGGCTGTTATTGCTTCGGAAGACCAACGTTTTTTCGAACATTGGGGTTTTGATACGGAGCAGATCCAAAAAGCAATCCGCCAGAACCAGTACCGCAAAAGACCACGGGGAGCAAGCACGATCAGCCAGCAGACTGCCAAGAATGTGTTTCTATGGCCAAAATCCTCTTGGTATCGAAAAGGGCTGGAAGTCTATTTCACTGTGTTGATTGAAGTATTCTGGAGCAAGGACCGAATTTTGGAGGTATACCTGAATTCCATGGAAACAGGCAATGGCATTTACGGGGCCGAATCGGTAGCAAAGTACCATTTCAATACAACCGCTGAGAAACTAACAAGGCGGCAGTCAGCCTTAATTGCAGCGACATTGCCCAACCCAAGACGGTTCAATTCAGAACACCCGTCTGGTTATGTCATTCGCCGTCAAGGTCAAATATTGCGACAGATGCGTTACATGGTTCTGCCGGATAAAAACGACTGAACTAGCCTTTCAACCTGTTCTTCAACGCGTTGAAATCGATGAAGTACAACACTTTTAGGGAAAGACTATTCATCTGATTTTCCAGACTCTTTTTAAGATTGTCGGTATACCCTTCCACTACAGTATTTTGGAAGGATTCTCCAGAATTCTTCCAGGCAACGACCATTTCCGAACCTGGGGCGAACACCCAGCGAAAATAAGCATCCACTGTGAATGTGTTGTAATTTTGGTCACGACCGGGATAGTCTGGCAACGTATTGAGGTTTCCGTCTTGCTGCAACAGCTCATAGTTCTTATTCAGGGCTGAAGACCAGTAATGACGCAATCGCATATTCAAACTGGTCTTGTTGTTGATGACGTAGGAGACTCCCAGAACATTGCTGATGGTTTGTACATCACGTTTGGAAAACAGGATGCTGTCGTTGCTTTTTTTATAAAAACCATGGCCATTAATCTGATCGGAAACGTTTACACCGAGGCTTAAATTCACATGCTGACCAATTCGGAGGGCGGCGTCTACATTTGTGTTAAGTCCATATTCGTCTGTTTCGAATCGCTTGTTCCCCCCGAAATTCAAGGAAAAACTGAGCGGTTTGCGCCAATCGGTATTGATTCCAATATCGTGATAGTGGTGACTGGGACTAAGGTAATAACGCCCTTTGGTGCGTGTTTCATAATAATCATATGAATCTCCCTGGATACCCCCTCCCAAATACAAATAATAGTTGTTTTTAAAGTTAAAGTTCAGATTGTAACCACCTTCTACTTTAGAAAATGCCCAAGGTTCATACATTCGTCCCTGTTCTGCCCAGATGTTCCCCCTCACTTCCCGGAAAATCCAAAAGGGATCCGTATGCTGATAATAGACATACCCTTGCGTTATCAATTCGTTGTTCCGCTGCAAATAACCCAAATCGTTCATATTGAATTGGTCATCAAAAAAAGATTGAGAAAGACCGAAGTGAAAAGCTCCCTTGTTTTTGTCCAAACTCAAATAACCTGCATAACCAGATTGAAGACTGCTGTCACCACGAAGGCTTACGCCACCTTTTCCGGTGAGGGACCAAGTCATTTTTTTATTTCTCAACACAAACTCCGTCGCTGTGACGTTTGCTCGGAAGGGGTTCCCAAACATGCTGACGTTGGTGTTGATCAAACTGACATACGAATTGTTTTTCAACGACTTATCCACCACTGAAACATTGTAATTGGTGAATGGTTGCACTTGTACCCTACGCTCACTGTTGTTGACAGTATCTGTCAGGGTAGCGTACGAGGGCAATGACATGGCATTCAGCATACCTATCCCCCAACCACCACTGGTTCGACCGGAAATCTTGGTGGCGTTGACCAATTGTGTTTCACTGGGATTGGAAGTAACTTCCTCATCGTCTGTTTTCATGTTCCAGGCAGAGAATTTTGGAGCGGCTCCAATGCGGCGGGAATAGAAAATGCCACCCCTGTCAAAAAGTTCGGTGCCTTCCGTAAAGAACTGGCGCTTTTCATTAAAATACAGTTCGTACGGACTGAGATTGAGTTTCTGATCGTCGCTTTGAACCTGACCGAAATCGGGAACCAACATCATATCTAGGGTAAAACTTTCATTGATACCGTATTTCAAGTCCAATCCACCTTTGTAAAGGAAATTTGTTCCCTCACTGTTGTTTTCGAGGTAGCCAGATAGGTAGGGGCTGATGGAAAGCCGAAGGGGTGGCTTGATATCTTTTAATCCGCTGAGTGTGCCTTCCTGATGAATGAAACCAGAGATGTTGCGGTCCACGTTGCTCCAAGAGTTGTTGGAATTGAATCGTCGGATGTTTCGGAACATATTCAGGCCCCAACTGCTGCCGGCATTATCTGAAAACCGAAGGGCAGAATAGGGTATCCGCAACTCAACGATCCAACCTTTGTCCGTTATACGGGTTTTGCTTTCCCAAACTGCATCCCAACTATCCGTTTCGTTATCACCATCGCTTGTCTTGATGGCCTTGATGTCTATCTGTACTCCGGCAGGAGTCAGAAAGAATCCGTAGGAGAGTTGACCCTGATTGTAAGGATCGAAGTAAACCCCAAAATAGTCGGAGGTTCCGATGTTGTCGCGTTCAGTTAGGAAGTTGAAAATACTGTCAGGCGCACTGTCATAGAGCATAGCGCCCACATAAATGGCGTTTTCATCGTAAAAGAACCAAGCCTTAGTCGGTTGCATCGAAGGCTTCCCATTATATGGCTGAAGCTGAGTGAAGTCTTCCGCTGGCGAAACCTGCGAATAAACCGCTTCATCCAATAAAGCATCAATAATGAGTGGAGTTTGAATGCGCAGCGCTTCCACATTTTTTTTGGTGGTAGCCAGTGTTGTCATGGAAATCAGCAGGCAAGCGATAAAACCAGCAATCAGTTTCATTCGGTAATATTTAAGGTATTGTATGTCAGTTAGACGCATGAAACGCACAAATGTAACACAAGGTTCACAGCAAAAATCTTTTTTGACATTTTTTAAATTTGTCTCAGCAATTTCCAAAAAAAACGTCCGACAAAAATATGTCGGACGATTATTATTGATTGAATGTTCGTTTATTCTAAACAGTCGTTTTTTGTGACTCGGCATAGTCGAAGCAAGCTTCGCCTCTGCTCTCGCTTCTTAAAACGTTGGTTTACAAGCTGTCGCCGAAATCTTTGCGGAACTTGGCCATCAGTTTTTCTGCCCAATCGGAGGTTGGGGTCAATTTACCCATGAAGAAGCGAAGTACGGTGGGCTCGTAGGTGAACTTCAAACCACCAATCAGTTCGCGGTTGTCGTACAACCAGGATAAGCGGTCGATCACATACTTGATCTGGGAAAGCGTGAAGACACGACGGGGGACGGCCAGACGCATCAGTTCCATGTCTGCGTAGGTTTCGTTGCCTTCTTCGTCACGTTGGTTGGAGATGGAACCACGTTCCATGCCACGTACGCCGGAAATCAGGAAGAATGCGGCTGCCAGGGCACCAGCAGGGTATTCGGTCTGCGGAATGTGGCTGCAGAAACTCATACCGTCGACGTGGGCACCAAGAACACCGGCTGGGGTGATCATGGGAATGCCTTTTTTCATGGATTCGTCCACCAGGTATTTGATAAAGCTTGGGCTTTGGCAAATCATGGTTTCGTCCAAGGTTTCGTAAAGACCAACAGCCATGGCTTCGATTTCACGGACAGAAATACCACCATAGGTGAGAAAGCCTTCGTAAAGGGGCACCAGCGCTTCCAATTCCTTGTAAATGGTTTCGTTGTTCATACAGATACCGCCACCACGTGAAGAGGTGATCTTGCGAGCGGAGAAGTAAATGATATCGGCCATGCCGGTGAAGGCCTGTATGATTTCCTTCATGGATTTGTTCATGAATTCTTTTTCACGCTGCTTCACCAAGTAGGCGTTTTCACCCAACAAGCTGGCATCCAAGACTAGGCGAATACCGTATTTGTCGGCGATAGCGCGTACGTCACGCATGTTTTGAACAGAGAAGGGTTGACCACCGATCAGGTTGGTCGAGGCTTCCATACGGATGAACGGAATGTGTTCCTTGCCAGTACGCTGGATGCATTCTTCAAGGGCTTCGATGTTCATGTTTCCCTTGAAGGGATGGCTGGAATTGATTACGTATGCTTCTGGATAAAGCAGTTCCACGATGCGGCCACCATTTTGGGTGATGTGGGCCATGGCCGTGGTGAAATGGTAGTTCATGGGTACCAAGCTGGTCTTGTTGACATAAGCGATGCTCAGAATGCTTTCGGCTGCACGGCCCTGATGGACAGGAAGATAAAATTTTGCACCCAGAACATCTTCTACAGCCTTCTGCAGGCGATAGAAACTCTGTGAACCGGCGTATGCGTCATCGGCTTGCATCATGGCTGACAACTGATTGTCGCTCATGGCATTCGTGCCGGAATCGGTCAACATATCGAGAAAAACATCGGTGGTTCTAAGTTGAAACGTATTGAATCCGCCTTCTTTGAGGGCTTCCAGTCTCCGTTCGATGGGGACAAGGAAAAGTTTCTGAACGATGCGGACTTTGTGGAGTTCAAGTGGGAGCTCTTCTCCTGAATAAAAGGTTACTAACGGTTTGGGTGCTTTTGTGCTCATATCATGAATTAAATTAAGGTGTTTCGGGCTACGAATGTATGAAATTATCAGTAAACGACGCATAAATCCGACAAAAATCCAGATTTTTTTGTCATTTTTTAATACTTTGTTTGATTTTGGCTTCGGCGTCAATCAGTAGGCTTGCGGCCTTCTTTTCGGCTTCTTTCTTCAATTGAGCAGCCGTAGCCTTGGCTGCAGCTTTCACCAACGGATTGTTGGCTTTGGCTATCAGGTTGTTGCCTTGAGCTTCTGCTTCAGCGATGAGTTTGTCACCTGCGGCTTTGGCTTGTGCCCGAACTTCTTCTGCCTTCCGATCTACCTCGGCATCGATTTTTCCCTTCGTTTCTGCCGTATTGGTTCCCAAGGTGGCTTTCAATGCCTTGTCCGCCAATTTGACAGCAGCTTTTTGAGCTACTTCAGCAACATCCAGCTTTACGATGGGTTTGGTGAAAGTGCCTTTGATGGTACCCTTGAATTTTGAAACGCCAGCAATCGCTCTATTTTCGGGCAAAGCCACACCCAAGTTGTAATCGATCGTCTTGTCAAGGCCTGTTATTCCGCCGAGTTCCAAGGCAATACCATCCACGTGAATGGTGAAAGGTGAAGTCGTCACTTTACCGTCGCTGATCTTGAATGGTATGTTCAGGTCTTTGGGAGCGATGGTACGCAATTTCTCATTTTTAAGCGTTGTAGCCAGCACGTCGAGCACCTTGATGTTGGAAACAAAAACACCGTTCGACTGCAACAGTCCAACGCCGTTCAAGATTTTGAGATCGGGATTCAGGTTTTTGTCCAGCAGTGTATTGAAATCCATTTTCAGAGAATAATCGCCATTGACATTTTCAAAAATGGGGGCTATCTTTTTGACGAATTCAATCGAGGTAAAGGTTTGGGCAAAGGATACCGATTTCAAATCGAGTCCTAAAGCCATTTTTGGTTTCTCGGGATTCAAAGCTTCGTAATAGCCCTTAACTCCAATACTACCACCCAAGGCGTTGGCTGAAAGGTCGTTGATGGATACCCTACCCTTTCTTACAGTCAAATCGGCTTTTGCATTGGATAGAAAAAGCTTGTTGAAAATTATTTTTTTACCCGTGGCATTCAAACTCAAATCCAGGTTTTGAGGAATTTGGAAAGCCGTCATAGACGTTGTATCAGTGGAAGTCGTGCTTGTTCCATCCGACATGAAATCATTAAGATTGAGGTAATTCGATTGCACTTGCAAGGAGCCTGACAATACATCGTCGCGCATAAACCAGCCCAACATGTTGCTGAGCGTACCGCTGGCTTGAATGTCGTTCTGACCCAATAGTATCGATAAGTTCCTCAAGTGCACCAATTGAGGTGTAAAATCCATGTTGGCGCTTTGAACGTTGATATCGCGCATGTCCTTGGATTTGTATTGAATACCCTGGACATCAAGCGCTCCATTCAGCTTGAATTTGTCGTATTGCTTGGAATCTACCCAGGACATTTTCCCAGCGGCAAATAGATTTGCTTTAATATTTCCCTGCAGTTTGGAGCCTTCCGACAATGGGTAAACCTCTTTTACCATACCCAGATTGAGCGCACCTACCAAGTTCATGGCAAAGTCCGGATCACTCTGGGGAGTAGCCACATGAGCGGTCAGATCAAAGATATTGCCAGCCATGTTGAAATGAAATTTGGACAGGTCCACCAGCGTTTTATCCATGGTTCCACCCGGATTGGTGATGTTGCAGGCAATCTGGATGTCCTGCACCGATTTGGGCAGTGAAGGGTACTGAAACATGGCGTTTTCAACCAGCAACTTGAAACCAAATGAGGGCCAATCCAAGTCGGTCATCAGCCCTTTCATGAAGAAATCCAGTTTCAAATTACCTGCCGTTTTTATGGAACTGAAATCCTTGGTATAAAAGGCAGGAACCAGCGATAGGAATTGCTTGAAGTTGACCTTGGAGGTATTGGCTTTCAGGTCGAAGTCGATGTTGTCGCCGGGCAGGGAAATTCGGCCTCCAAAGCCTAGTTCTACAGCGTTCAGCAGTATTTTATTGGATTTGAAATTGAATACGTAATTATCCAGGTCGGCGTCGAAAGTCAACTGAAAATCCATCTTTACATCTTTAAGGATGGGCATGCCCCAAAGCGTGTAGTTGAGCGATTGAATCACGGATTCAGTGGAAATGGTGGTTATGCTGGAGGAAAGGTCACCATTTAAGGTACCGTTCCAACCTTTGAGATCGGCCAACATGTCGTGTTTGCGGTCGTCGTAGATTACTCTGGCATTGGTGAGCACCACTTTATCCAGCTCAAAATGCATGGAGGTGGTGTCGGCTCCGGGTTCAACGGGTACTGTGTCCGGCTTCATGATGCGCCAGTTGGCTTCTCCGGTAGCCAGCCATTTGACATAGACTTTGGCATCTTTGAGCGCCACTTTCTTGATGCGGAAACCGTTTTCTGTCATCAAGCTTTTCAAGTTGATGGCCAAACGGGCGGTTTTGGAATAGACCAGCGTATCGTGTGCAAAGGAATCCGTGCCAATGATCATGAAATCGTTGAGGGAAGCAGTTATGTTTGGAAAATTGCTGAACAAATTTAGCCTAAGGCCATCAAATTTCATGGTGGCGTTGAGGTATTTGTTGGCTTGCTTTTGAATGATGCCGCCCACTTTTCCTTGGAATGCGAAGGGCAGGATGATCATGACTGCCAATAGGACAGCGACTACGATGCCTGAAATCTTAAGTACTTTTTTGAAAACCATAGTCTTATTTTTTCAACCAGGATTTAGGGACCTCCACCACACAAATATTCAACGATTTGCCGTCGGCAGAAAGCATGGCGGACTGAAATTCAACTTTTGTGCCATCGGAACTGAACGTGGGATGCGGATGGTCACCGGCCGTCACTTTATGTCCAGCAGTGAGCAGCATCATTTCACGGGTCTTGCGGTTGATGAGGTACAGACTTCTGGCGAAATCATCACCAACTGCAAAACGCCCGTCGGCTGAACCCGAAACATGCCAGAAACCGCTACCACTGTCGGTTTGTCCAACAATCATCATTTCACCAGTTCGAATATTTACGATGCCTAGGCCAGTTGGTTTCTCACGCGTGCCGCAAACGCCCCAACCAGTTTCTTGGCCTGGATTGGCAGGATCGGGTTTCTGACCGACCGTATCTTTCACTATTTTTCGGTGACCAAGCATGGCGATTGCTACTTCGTCGGGACCGGTGACCGCTTCGTGGGTGATCCATTCGTAGGATGCTTCTGGATACAAGGGCCGAAGTCCAGTTCCGTCGGATTTGACATACCAAGTTCGCTGCGGTGCTTTTCCACCTGTTTCCCAGCAAAAAACGGCTTCTCCTGGTGTCCAGGAATTTCCCTGGATATGCCCAATCTGAAAAGGCACGGATATCACATGCCTGATTTCGCCGGTTATAAGATTCATGCTGGCTATTCCTGTTGGACCTGCACCCATGTTGCGGGGTCCGAAATTCGGTTCAAGTTTGGTACCTTCAGGCAAATGTCGAGCCGCTTCTTCCTTGCCAACTCTAAAGTAAACAAGGTCTTCACTACCGTCCAGTGCCATATCTCCACCTGCACCGATGCTGGCTGGCGTTGTGCCGCAAATACGTTCATATTCAGTGGCTTTTTTAAGTGTTCCAGCTTTACTGTCCTTAAACAATTTTTCCAAATCCACTTCCACCACCTGAACCTCTCTAGGGGCTGGAATAGGCCGATAACGAGGCATCCCAGGGATCGTTCCCTCCGGTCCGCGAGGATTTCTGGGTCTAGTGGAAGGAGTCAACGTATCGTTGGGCAAGGGTTCGTTTCCAATTGCTTGCGTCGCAGTCGGTTTCGCCTTCTGCCGCTCCATAAAAATGGTATCGTTGTGGTTGGGTACATTCCGCATAAAATATAATTTCATGGATTTTCTGGCCACATTCAGCATGCCGGAATAACCGCCCTCACTCACTTGAACCATGACGCCTGTTTTTTCGTTGACTGCCATCACTTCACCTTGGACCCGGTTCGATTTGAATATCACCCATTTTCCATCCGAAGTCCACTGGTTGTGGGTCTGATAAATCTTACCGTCACCTTTGCCCTGCTGGCTGGTCAGGAAAATGAGTTTCTGCCCGGTGACAGGATCCTTGATGACTTTACGCTCTGAAGGAAAACGAGTGCCAATCTGTGCTTGCAACGTTGACAGTCCAACGAAAAGTAGTGCCGTCCAAAGAATAATCCGTTTTTTCATAGAAAACTTTATTATGTTAAGTACCACAAATGTAAATATAATGTTGATGCAACTTCTTACACAATTCAGTTTTCTTGTCGTTCAGCATAGGCTCAGCACAGAAAATACTATGAAACAGCAATTTACACTTGATTCATGACGAATAAATAGTTTCCTTTGCCGGACTTTCCATCTGAAAGATCCCCATTTGATTCAGCACTTCCCATGAAATATCTTTGCCAGAAATCGTTCATACTGACCATTTTTGCCTTCTTGTCCATTATTTTGAACGCTACAGTCACCCAAAAAGTGCTGATTTCCGAGTTTCTGGCACTCAACAGCAGCATTAATACAGACGTTGACGGAGCCTATTCGGACTGGATTGAATTGTACAATCCAGGTGAAACAGCCATCGATTTGACTGGTTGGCACTTGACAGACGAAGCCTCCAATCTGACCAAATGGACCTTCCCTTCACTTAGCATCGGATCTGGTCAATACCTGCTGGTTTGGGCTTCGGGCAAAGATGTTGTAGCCTCCAACGGTGAAATCCATACCAATTTCAAACTTTCCGGAACGGGTGAATACTTGGCGTTGGTAGAACCAGACACGAACAACATTTCGTTCGAATATGCACCTGAATATCCGGCTCAACAGTCGGATATGTCCTACGGAATCTATCTGAAACAACATACGTACTTTAAAGTGCCTACACCAGGCGCCGGAAATTCCATTGGAAGCCAAATTTTGACACCGGTTTTCAGTGTAGGAAGGGGATTTTTCCAAATACCGTTCATCGTCAACCTAAGCGTAGCCGATCCGTCGGCCACAATTAGGTATACTACCGATGGTACTCGCCCCACCGGTACTTTAGGAAAAGTGTACGCAGGACCTATCAACATCTCCAAAACGACACCTCTGAGTGCGGTTTGCATCAAGGATGGTTCAGCAAGTCCAGTTGTATCCCACACCTATCTGTTCACTTCGGACCTAGTCAATCAACCTTCAAAACCTGAGGGTTATCCGGAAGGTTGGGGTACATTGCAATACGAACTAAGTAAAACGTATACTGCAGGTTCACGTGCACCCGGAGACTACGAAATGGACCCGGATGTCTGCAACGATCCAGCCTACAAGGGATTGATGGATCAAGCTTTAAAATCCATACCAACACTATCCATCGTCACCAATCCCGGCTACTTATTCTCGTATTCTGTCGACCCTGACACCGGTGGCATTTACATTTATACGGGAGATGTTGCCAATGACAGTTACAATACATTAGGGAGTAAAACGGGGATCGATTGGGAACGACCCGCATCGGTAGAGTATTTCGACCCATCAGACAACAATCAATTCCAGATCAATTGCGCCTTATTGTTGCATGGAGGCAATGGCCGAAAATCGTACAATACCCCCAAACATTCCTTTCGATTGTCGTTTAGAAGTGAATACGGTGCCTCCAAATTGAATTTCAACGTATTCAATGAAAAGAAAGCGACCGAGCAGTTCGACCATTTGATTGTTCGTGCATCCATGAATTATTCCTGGTTGCACAATAATGATGTTCAACGGGTCGGGGCGCAAAACTTGTCAGATGCCTTTTCAAGAAAACTGCAATTGGACATGGATCAGGTTTCGGGTCACGACAAATTTGTACATGTATATCTAAATGGTCTGTATTGGGGCGTTTTCGATTTGACCGAAAAGTTCAACAACGATTTTATGGAGTCTTATTTCGGTGGTAACGACACGGATTATGACGTCATCAACGACGATGTAGTTGTGGATGGGAGCAACACGGTATATAACACCATGAAAACGGCGGCATTGGCAAACAACTATGATAAACTGGTCAGTGAAAAGCTGTTGGATTGCAACAACTTTATTGATTATTTGTTGATGAACTTCTACATCGGCAACTCCGATTGGGATGCGAACAATTGGTTTGCAGGCAGAAGCACCGTATCTCCGGGAAATGGATTCTGTCATTTCAGTTGGGACGCAGAAACCAGCTTGACAGACGTGAACATCAACAAAGTCACCCTTAAATCGGGGGCTCCCACCTTAATGTTCAATGCATTGGTGAAAAACACAGAGTTCAAGTTACTTTTGGCTGACCGTATTCAGAAGCATTTCTTCAACGGTGGAGCACTTACTTCAGAAAACACTTCCTATCGCTACGCCCAGATGGCAGAACGAATTGATACGGCCATGATTGCTGAATCTGCCCGTTGGGGGGACTATCGAAAAGACTTGGTCGGTTCTGCCGGAGCCGTCTTATACACCTTAAACGACCACTGGCTTCCCAGAAGAAATTACCTCATCAACACGTATTTCACACAACGAACCACAACGGTCTTTAATCAACTTAAATCATCCAACTTCTTCCCTACTGTTGTCGCACCTGCCTACAATACAAGAGGTGGTGAAATCACCAATCCCGTTTCGGTAACCATTTCAGCCCCGGCCGGAACCATTTATTACACCATCGACGGTACGGATCCACGAGTTAAAGGTGGTGCGTTGAGCAGCACAGCTCTTTCGTATAGCAAAGCGTTGTTCATCATCGGAAAAGGAACACTTAAAGCCAGAGCTAAAAGCGGAAGCACTTGGTCGGCTCTCAATGAGGTGAGTTTCAAAAGTGCGGACACCCTTCATTTTATTGGTAATGGCTCGGGGTTGCCTGTTCACAATCTCAACCAACCTTTGGATATTTATTATTCGGATAATGCACTACACTATCAATTGCCATCGGAGGGCAAGGTCAGTCTTCAACTCTATACGTTGGACGGAAGGGTAGTTGGTGGATTTGAATCCAGGATACAAAATGCCGGGGTTCAGACATACGAGTTCAAGCAGGGAATGCTACAATCGGGTATTTATCTGTATAGAATGTACTTCAATAACCAGATTCAGACAGGAAAACTTAGTATCCGATAATATTTTCGCAAGGTCGGCATAGTATATTTTTCGAAATATTTAACGACATTTGTGTTTTCAATCGTGTAACTGAACGGTCATTTATGGAACTTTTCATCATCCTAGGTCTGATATTGCTGAACGGACTATTTTCCTTGTCTGAAATGGCATTGGTGTCCGCACGGAAAGTGCGATTGGAAAACGAAGCCAAACGGGGTGACAAAAAAGCAGGCAAAGCGTTGGCCTTGGCTTCCAATCCCGATAAATTCCTCTCTGCGGTTCAGATTGGAATCACCACCATCGGCATTCTGACCGGTTTCTTCTCAGGCTCGAGTATTGTTCATTGGTTGGCTGCACAGCTTACAACCATACCTGCACTGGCGGGTTCATCCGAGACCCTGGCTGTTGTTGTGGTCGTGGTTTTGGTCACCTTTCTGACCCTGATCTTGGGTGAACTGGTTCCCAAGCGCATAGCCATGAGCCATCCCGAACGCTATGCCAAAGCAGTGGCAGGCCCCATGAATTTCGTATCCAAAATTGGTATTCCATTCATCTGGTTGCTTTCAGTCTGCACAAACGGTATACTGAAGTTATTCGGCATTTCCCCCACTCCATTGGGTAAAGTCACCGAAGAAGAAATAAAGGCCATCCTGCAGGAAGGTACTGATGACGGTGAGATCAAGGAGGTTGAACACGACATCGTGGAACGGGTTTTCAATCTGAGCGATCGCGACGTCAACACCCTGATGACCCACCGCAACGATTTGGTTTGGTTGGATGTGGAGGATTCCATCGACGAGATTCGTAAAACCATTAAGGCCAGGGTTTTCAACGTTTATCCCGTAGCCAGCGAACAATTGGACGACATTGTCGGTGTAGTCTTGTTGAAAGAATTCTTCGCCGATTTTCAAAACGAGGACTTCGACCTCAGGAACTACATCCGCCCAGCTCAGTTCGTACCTGAAACCATGAGCGCCTACAATGTACTGGAACTTTTCCGCAAGAGCCAGCAATTTTACGCGCTGATCACCGACGAATTCGGCAGCATTCAAGGCATGCTGACCATCAATGACTTGACTGAAGCCCTAGTTGGCAACATCATCGATCCCGATGAACACGAGGAGCAAATATTTGAACGCGAGGACGGCTCTTGGCTGGTGGATGGCCAGTATTCCTTTTATGACTTTCTAGCCCATTTTGACATGGAGGATCTGTATCAGGAGCACGACTACAACACGCTCAGTGGTCTGATACTCGATATTCTGGAACGAATTCCGGTTGAAACGGAGAAAATTCGTTGGAAGGATTTCGAAATGGAGATTATGGACATGGATGCCGCACGCATCGATAAAGTGCTGGTGCGTCGCATCGATGATTCCGTCGAAGCCTGATAAAGGCTTGAATTCCTGCTGTAAAACATAGTTTCATGCAATCCGATTTCTAAAAAAAATCGTTTACTTTGTGTCGCACAGAACAGCACAGTACAGCATAGTGCATAAAACCCTGAAAAAAATTAATTACCTTTAAACTACCCTTTATGAGAAAAACAATTCTACACTACATCTTGCTAACATCGGCTTTTATTTCCTATCAGTCTTTCGTTGGGACAGTAACCTCCGACACGGTTACCGTCAACACGCTAGCAACGTTGCAAACAGCATTACAGAACGCGCCTGCAACCCGGCTGATTCTACTTGAAAACAACACTGACGCATTAGGTTATTACGACCTTACAACCGGTTTGACTTTTCCAATAAACAAAGGCGACCTGATTCTGAAAGCCGTCGATGGACAAAAGCCCATCGTTCGTGGCACCTTCAAGTCCTTTTCGGGCACTTGGATGATTCTCAACAGCCTAACCATCGACGGCATAACGGTAGATGGCAACGACGCAGGTGCACAGGCATTCACGGTGAGCAACCGCGATACGGTCCTGAGCACTTACACCATCAAAAATTGCACCTTTAAGAACCAAAAATCCAACCAGTTCTGGTATTCTAATGGCACACCTGCACTCATTCAAAACGTATTGGTCGAAAACTGCACGATCACTAACTTTGGCGGTTCCACCGCTAAAGGCTCAACGGGAGGCACGTTTGTCCAGTTGCAGAACAAGACCATCTCCAGAAACGACAACTTCACGTTTCGCAACAACACCTTCATCAATTGGCACGGAAACATATTCTTCAACTCGGCCCGTCAGACAACGACCGATACGATGGGTATTCATCTGACCTTCGAGAACAACACCTTCTACAAATTCGGTGGCAATGCCAGCTCGGTTCGCAACTTCATCGAATGGGCCAACGTACCCAAATGGTACAAGGTCAAGGGTTCCTTCCTTGGTACGGACACCACGTTATTTAAGGATATCCCCTTTGTTTTGAACATCCGCAACAACTTCTTTCACAAAAACCAGGCCGACACTGTAGGTAAGATCAAAATTGTGAAACTGTTCGCACCCAACAGCGCCAACCAAGTCATTACCCTGAACTTCCAAAAGAACGTCTACGATCCTGCCGAAGTTGGCTTCCAACTCAACAACACAACCCGTGTTTGGACAGATTCCACCAGCAGCACCCTTGCCGGTTTGGGAATTACGACCGAAGTTTTTGTTAACAAGGATTCGGCAAACTCCATCGGTGACTTGACCATGAATAAGCCGACTGTACTATCTACTTGGGGCGTTGGTGGCATTTGCGTCGGAGACCCAAGATGGTACAACTCTTCAACAAGCTTGAGTGGAAGCAGCAATACCAAACTGCAAGCGTATTCGGAAGGTGGTATGATCTATGTTCGTGGAACTGAAAAACCAGTTACGTTGTTCAACATGTTGGGTCAACGTTTGGGCACTTATACTTCAGAAGATGCCAAACAAGGAATCTCAGTAAGCAAGGGTATGTTCATCATCAAATCCGAAGGCATGGTGAAAGTTATGGTTAAGTAGGATTTAAAAGACCTCCTATTAGAAGCGGTCAGCCATCACGGTTGTCCGCTTTTTTTTTATTGTCTAAAAAAGATACCTGAAATTTGCATCATGATAAACTAAAACGTATTTTTGTTGGCAATTGGTGGAAAAATGACGGATGAACAGCAGAAAATACTGACCAATTTTGAGACCCGGGTCAAACAATTGATGTTGCTTTGCGACAAACTCCGCAAGGAGAATGCCGAGCTCAGCAACCGCGTGGATGACAGGGAAAAATCTCTTAATGAAGCAAAAGAAGCAGTCCGCATGCTTACCACCAAATACGACAACCTTAAGTTGGCCAAGATGCTTTCACACGGAGAAAACGATGTAAAGAGCGCGCAGCAGCGGGTGTCGAGATTAGTGCGGGAAATTGACAGATGCATTGCACTTATTCATGAATAGGGACAATGGACAATAAATTCACCATCAACCTGACCATAGCCGACAAGCGCTATCCACTCAAGATCGACCGGAGTGAGGAAGAGCTTGTTCGTTCAGCCGCCAAGTTGGTAAATGATTGGTTAGCCGAGTTCCGGAACCGTTTTAAAGTAGACGAAGCCGGATTGGAATTGAGAGACCTTTTAGCCATGGCCGCATGCCAGATCGCAATGCGGGCATTACGTGCCGAAAGGAGCGACGACGCCAGAATTTATACATCATCCATCGAAAAGTTGGACAAAGAGCTGGAGGAATTCTTCAGATAAACGTCTTACCTATTAAAAATCACCGCACTACGTTCAAATGGAGCAATCTGTTTGTTGTGGTGCGTTTTTATATATATTCATTTAATCAACCAAAACATGCCTACCGTAATCTACATTATAGGTGCTTTTCTGGGTGGTGGCATACTGGCCGGAGTTGTTCTGCGCTACGTAACCAATGCCCGTTACAAAAACATCATCAAGGAAGCGGAAGCCGAGGCTGAAGTACTGCGTAAGAACAAGATGCTCGAGGTGAAGGAAAAATTCCTGTCGCTGAAGTCCGACCTTGAAAAGCAAGTCACTCAGCGCAACGCCAAAATTCAAGCCACCGAGTCCAAGTTGCAACAACGCGAACTCCAAATCAACCAGCGTCTGGAAGATTTGCAGCGCAAAAAGAACGAAGCATCCGCAGTCAAAGAGAATCTGGATGCCCAACTCGAGATACTGGAGAAAAAGAAAGTGGAAATGGACAGACTCCACAAGGTGGAAGTAGAACGCCTCGAAGCCCTTTCCGGACTTTCTGCCGAAGAAGCCCGAGACCGCCTGACCGAATCCCTCAAGGATGAAGCCAAGACCCAGGCAGCGTCCTACATCAACGACATCGTAGACGAAGCCAAGATGCAGGCCAACAAGGAAGCCAAGCGCATCGTCGTACAAACCATTCAGCGCGTCGCTACTGAGACCGCCATCGAAAACGCAGTAACGGTGTTCCACATCGACTCCGACGAAATCAAGGGCCGCATCATCGGTCGTGAAGGCCGCAACATCCGTGCCTTGGAAGCCGCCACCGGTATTGAAATCATTGTGGACGACACCCCCGAAGCTATCGTACTCTCAGGTTTCGATCCTGTCCGTCGCGAAATTGCCCGCCTTGCCTTGCATCAGTTGGTTACCGACGGTCGCATTCACCCGGCCCGCATCGAAGAAGTCGTGGCCAAAGTCCGCAAGCAAGTGGAAGAAGAAATTTTGGAAACCGGCAAGCGCACCACCATCGATTTGGGCGTACACGGTTTGCACCCTGAACTTATCCGCATGGTCGGCCGCATGAAATACCGTTCCTCTTACGGCCAGAACCTGCTGCAGCACGCCCGTGAAACCGCCAATCTTTGTGCCACCATGGCTTCCGAGCTCGGTTTGAATCCTAAGAAAGCCCGTCGCGCCGGTTTACTCCACGACATAGGCAAAGTGCCCGATGACGAACCGGAATTGCCACACGCACTCCTTGGCATGAAACTGGCCGAGAAATACAAGGAAAAACCCGAAATCTGCAATGCCATCGGTGCCCACCACGACGAATGCGAAATGCAAACGCTCCTAGCACCCATCGTTCAGGTTTGTGATGCCATTTCAGGCGCCCGCCCAGGTGCCCGTCGCGAAATCGTGGAAGCTTACATCAAACGCCTCAATGACCTCGAGCAATTGGCACTGTCCTACCCCGGTGTGCTAAAGACCTACGCCATCCAGGCCGGTCGCGAACTCCGTGTCATCGTAGGTGCCGACAAGATTGACGATGCAGCCACTGAAATCCTTTCCAACGACATTGCCAAGAAGATTCAGGACGAAATGACCTATCCTGGTCAGGTCAAAATCACGGTCATCCGTGAGACCCGCGCCGTTAGCTACGCCAAATAAACAGCGGCTATTCGACCATACCGTCGGAGCCCAAATCAAAACTCAAAAGGCCGGTCTTGCAATTGCAGAACCGGTCTTTTTTTTATTGAGTTTCCATTATTCGCTCAAGGCAATCCTAAAACCATTTGTTCTTCGGACAATATTCGGATCCAAGTTTTGACGGATCGAAGTCCTGCAATTCATCGCTGCATCGATAAAGGAACCACCCCTGAGCACCTTCTTTGTGCCACTTGTCGGACCCTTCGGATTTGTTACAGTTGCACTGGAATAGTCCCCATACCAATCGTTGCACCACTCAGAGACATTTCCTCCCATATCAAAAATACCCAAGTCATTGGGCAAAAGTTGACCGACCGGATGGATCTGGTCATCAGCATTGGAGGTATACCATGCCCTGTTAAAGAAATCGAGCGTATCATTCACACCTGCCGCATAGAGCGCACGTGCCCCGCTGCCTTCACCCGCTGCGTACTCCCATTCGGCTTCAGACGGCAACCGATAGTTCTTCTTTGTCACCAAACACAACCTAGTAATGAAATCCATGACCGAATTCATGCTGACATTACTTATCGGCAAAACATTCTGTTCATTCCTGAACTTATCATTTTGCATGACAGCATTCCACAATTCGACCGACACCTCAGTCTTACCTATTTTGAAACCACTCAAAGTCACCGAATGCACTGGTTGCTCATTACTTAAACCACTGCTCGACCCCATTTGAAAACTTCCACCTGCAACTGAAACCAACTCAATTGTCGGAAGCACTTTCGTTGTAAACATTCGACTCTCTCCATAAGCCACTCCCTTCGTATTGACCGCAAAAGCCCTCACATAATAAGTAGTCGAATAATTCAAATCTGTCATTGAACAGGAAAAAATTTCGGAAGTATACGTCAACACCACTTTGGTATCCAGGCTGGTTGTTGGATCCGGACTGGTACTCCAACAAATACCGCATCGAACTATGGAATCACCCCCATTCGCTGTAACCGTCCCACCACATTCAGCCGTAATAAGCTCTACGGATTCAACCAGGTTGGTTGTAACAGTTGGCACAAATGTCGCTTTCTTTGTCACAAGCGTTTGCACTTTTCCATATCCAATACCTTCACTATTGATTGCATACGCTCGATAATAATACCTAGTTTCCGAACTCAAAGCAGTGACTTTGCTCCTAAACGTACCAACCCCAACCCCATCAACCGTTTTAAAACCTTCAACCACCTTCGGTTCCTCACTCGTACTCCAGCAAATACCCCTACTGATTATATTGAACCCACCATCCGAAATCACCGTTCCACCACATTCAAACGAAGTCTCCGTCAAAGAAATCACCCCATTCGTCTGCACCCTCGGCAACTCCGCATCCAAATCCCTTGAACACCCACTCAACAACAACATAGCAAATGAGGTAAATAATGTAAAGTGTAAAAGTGATTTCTTCATTGGTGTAAAATTTGATCAAATGCTTTAGAACTTCCCACAAATCTAACAAATACATTTCAATCCCCTTTCTCTTACCAATTTATTCTTTCAACCTACTGAACCGTTTAATCAATTATTCCGTACCTTTGCCCCCGATAAGCAAACTCTTCTGATTTCTCTTTCTTCAACCCAGCTAGCGAGCCGCAAGAGAAAAGTTTTCAGAAGTAGGTAGAGGCAAAGCCGCAAGGAGTTTCGGAGGGGAGCATACTAAAGTATGTGACCTGACTAAACGACGCCGCAATGCCGCCTATGCCTGCTTATCAAAACTTTTCCACGGGGATGTTTGGTATTGACAGCGGGAGAGTAGGTACGTAAGCATGCAGTGCATTGGTAATAAGCACTTTAATCATAGAACCAAAATTCTAACTGGCGAAAACAACTACGCTCTCGCTGCTTAATCGAATCACAGTAGATTAAGCTTAATCCTTGCCTGGTGGCAGGGACGTCACATCACCCCCAGCTCTCGTCCTGAAGCTTAAAGGAATCGGTGGTGCAGCAATATCGGGAATAGGAAAAGGCAAGTCCGGGGTCTTTTCTGAAACAAACGGAATAAGGTTTGGATAGGTGGCTTCGGTCCGGTTCACGCTCGAAAACTTAGGCGAAGATAAGCATGTAGAAGGCGTATTGATTCACTGTTTGGACGCGGGTTCGACTCCCGCCATCTCCACAAAAGGCACTAAAAAGCGGACGTAATAATCCATTTTTTAGTGCTTTTTGTTTGAAACACATTCTTAACATCTGTGACAATTATTTGAAATATTCGTTTCATAGCTTTGAATACACTTAAAACCAAAGAATATGCAAGTTAATCCTGTTGTATTGGCGATCATAGCAGTTGTCATAGTCGCATTGGTAATTTTTATCATTATCAGAAACAAAAAGGATAAAGATGAATTCGTGAAGGAATTGAATGGTGAAGAGGATCTTACGAATTTAGACAAAGACGATTTATTATAAGCACTTTAACCATCCAATAACGAAGCCTACCTCTTATTTGCAAAACCTTCATTTGAAAGTTTTGTACGAAATAGTGCAAGAACCATCCTTTTTTTTATTGTTTTATGCTATATATGTTATAGCATAAGTAATAATTGTTATATTTGACCACTGACTGCGTCAACCATTTCAACCAACAACTTTATTTTTCAAATTTATTACACGATGAATTTCGGTGGATAAAGATTAATTTATAGTATCTATATTATTAATATTATATTTATGGGCAATTTAAACATAAAAAAACACCTGTTATTCTTGTTTTGGTTATGCCAAACAGGATTGCAGGCACAATCGACATTATCGACCGCAGGTGGTAATGTTACGGGGAATGGAGGCTCAGTGAGTTACTCCATTGGACAAATGGTTGACACTTATGTGGGTGATGTTGGAGGATCAATGTACTCAGGAATCCAACAAGCATTTGAAATCACCATTTTAACTGAAATAGAGAGATCCAACAGCATCACCTTACAATGTTCTGTTTTTCCAAATCCTACGACCGATTTGCTAAACTTGAGGGTTGAAGACTATCGGCTAAAGCAGTTATCATATCAACTTTACGATCTGAACGGAAAACTCCTGGAACAGAAAATGCTGGAAAGCATTGATACGAATATTGCATTTAACAACTATCCATCGGCTTCCTATTTACTAATGGTAAGCCAAAAGGATAAGGTCGTAAAATCGTATAAAATCATCAAAAAATGAAACTCATGAAAAAAATAGTTACCCTTTTGGCTGTCGTACTAATTAACGTCAGTATCCTTGCTCAAGCTCCTCAAAAGATGAGTTATCAGGCAATCGTTCGCAACAACAACAATGCACTTGTTGTTTCAACCACCATTGGAATGCAAATTAGCATTCTCCAATCAACTTCGACAGGAATTGCCGTTTATGTTGAGAAACACACTCCAACAACAAACATCAATGGCTTGGCAACAATTGAAATTGGAGTGGGAACAGTTGTTTCAGGCGTTTTTAGTTCGATTGACTGGTCCAATGGACCCTTCTTTCTTAAAACAGAAACCGATCCGAATGGTGGATCAAGTTATAGCATAACGGGAACCAGTGAATTGTTAAGCGTACCTTATGCCCTTTTTGCTGCAAGAAGTGGAAGTAGCGACAATGCATGGAAACAAACTGGAAACTCAGGAACAATAGATGGAACAAACTTTATTGGGACTACTGACAATGTTCCACTCAACTTTCGGATAAACAACGTACCAGCGGGCAAAATTGACAAATCCATTGAGAACACCTATTTTGGTTTCATGTCTGGGAACGCTGCTGTCTCAGGCATTAACAATACAGGAAGTGGTGCCTATTCTTTAGCATCAACGACTACTGGATACAACAATACAGGTTTGGGCAGAGGAGCTCTCCGATCAAACACATCTGGTGTTGGTAATACTGCCACCGGATATTCAGCCTTGACCCAAAATACAGATGGTTCAGCAAATACGGCAAACGGGGCACAAACACTTCAAAACAATGTTACGGGTGTGAACAATACTGCCATGGGGTATTCAGCATTGATCAACAACACCACAGGGGGCGACAATTCTGCCATCGGATTAAATGCACTCCAAGCAAATTTGGGAGGCACTGGTAATACAGCTACCGGTTCTGGCGCACTTCTGTTCAATACCACTGGTAACAACAATACAGGTTTCGGTAATGGAGCCCTTTATTTCAACACCACCGGAAGCAACAATACCGCTCTTGGAAACAATGCAAGTGTTCAAGCAAACAATTTGACGAATGCTACAGCTTTGGGTTATAACGCAAGGGCTGCTGGAAGTAACAATCTGATTTTAGGTAATAACGATGTTAACGTCGGAATTGGCCTATCAGGTTTGATTCCAGGAAACAAACTTGAAATAAACACGGCTGTTGCCAATTCGAGTGGATTGAGATTTCGAATGCTTACTTCATCAACCACTCCAGTTACAAATCCAGGCACCGGAGTATTGGCCATTGACGCCAACGGCGATGTCATTTATGCATTATCGGGAGGAAATTCGTCAAATCAAAATTCGTGGTCAACAGCAGGTAATGCAGGTACAGATGCAACGAACTTCATTGGTACAACCGACAACATTCCCTTGAATATTCGAGTGAACAATATTCCAGCAGGTAAAATTGACAACATGCTGGGTAGTGTTTTGTTGGGAAGTGAGGCTGGTATCCACAACACGACCGGAGTAAGCATCACAGCTATCGGTTACTTTGCTTTACCCAATAATACAACAGGAAACAACAACACTGCTTTGGGCTCCAATGCCCTATTCCAAAACACAACGGGCAACAACAATTTAGCACTGGGTGTAGGAGCACTTGCAAACAGCGTGGGCAGTGACAACATTGCCATTGGAAACAATACACTGATGACGAATACGACTGGAAATCAGAATACAGCTGTTGGGACAAACGCATACATGCCAGGTACACTTTCGAACACTACTATTATCGGTTATGGAGCAACGGCGACTTTGTCCAATACGATTAAGTTGGGGAATGCAAATGTGACCGATGTCGGTACGGCGGGCACCCTAACAGCCGGAGCTGTCACGTATCCGAATACCAACGGAAACCCCGGGGAGGTATTGACGGTGCCAGCTCTAGGTGGAAATGCGTATTGGGCTGCGCCAGCCAGTGGAGGTTCGGGCATGCAGCCCTATTTGACAATCAATTACATTATTGCCACACAAGGCTCATTTCCATCTACAGGTGGAAGTGATCCTGGAACTACTTTGTTGGGAGAGTTAAAGATGTTTGCAGGTAATTTTGCTCCCTCGGGCTGGGCTTTTTGTAATGGACAAGTTTTAGCCATCTCAAGTAATACTGCTCTGTTCAGTATCTTGGGAACCACCTACGGTGGAAATGGTTCGACCACTTTCGCATTACCGGATATGAGGGGTAGAGTAGCTGTGCACACTGGCCAAGGCTCAGGTTTGACCAATAGGACACTTGGCTCATCAGGCGGTACAGAGTAATATTGAGTTCAAAAAGAGCTTCTCAATAGGCTCACGTGGACAATCCTGCTATTCTTTTGGATAGCAGGATTTTTTTATGGGATGATTTATCGCTTATTTTACGTTTTAATTGTGAAAACCCTTAGATTTTATACTATGAAACAGTTTTTTTCCATTCTTCTGGTCCTGTTTATTTCAGGGAACCTTAGTGCTAAAATTACCGTTAAAGATTATGAACGTGCCGATTCAGCGGTCAATTTCAATAATCTGGTTTACAACGGTAACATCAGTGTCAATTGGCAGGACAGCACCCATGAATTTTGGTACAGTGTTAAAACACGGAGAGGCACCGAATACAAGTTGGTGAATGCCGAAAAAGGCAGTGTGGAACCAGCCTTTGACAACGAGAAACTGACCGCTGGGCTTAACCTGGCGACTAAAGAAACAAAAAAACCTTACGGTTTCGAACTAAGAAGGCTGAGGTTTTCGAGTAACGGAAAAGAATTGACGTTCGATTATGGAACATCGACCTGGAAATGCGATCTTACTACTTACAAAGTAGAAAAAGTTGAAAGCATTACAGCTCCCAGAAGGACGACTCCACGATACTGGAGTCAAGCAGATGATGAAACTGGTGTGCGATTAGTGGAATCCCCCGATAAAAAATGGTCTGCATACATACGAGAAAGTAATGTGTATGTCGTTGATAATAAATCTAAAAAGGAAACTCCATTGAGCTTTGACGGTTCACCCGGCGATTACTATTCAACACGCATCGTATGGTCACCTGATTCTAAGAACTTGGTTGTTAATAAAATACGCAAGAACGAAAAGCGGACCCTCTATTTGATAGAATCCTCCCCCAAGACACAGCTTCAACCGATTTTGCAGACGCGCGACTATCTGAAACCAGGAGATGCGCTTCCTATCAAACGCCCTTGCCTATTCAGCATTGAAAAAATGGCTCAGATTCCAGTAGAAACGGCGAATTTTGAGAATCAATTTGACCTAAGCGACGCTGATTGGTTGCCAGACAGCAAGACGTTCACCTTTGAATTCAACCAACGTGGACACCAGCTTTATCAAGTAGTGGAAGTTGATGGTGCTACTGGTGCCGTACGAATATTGGTGGAAGAAAAGAGCAAGACTTTTGTGGAATACAGTGGCAAGCATTACCGCAGAAACCTTGACGAAACCAGGGAAATTATTTGGATGTCCGAACGCGACGGTTGGAACCATCTGTATTTGATCGATGTAAAAAAAGGCGCTGTAAAAAATCAAATCACCAAAGGAGAATGGGTGGTTCGTGAAGTGGTGAACGTGAATGAAAAAGATCGCAGCATCCTATTTAAGGGCAGTGGTAAGAATGCAGGAGAAGACCCCTACAATGTTCATTTTTATAAAGTGAATTTCGATGGAAGCGGTTTGGTGGATTTGACACCGGATCCATTTGAGCACCAAGCTTTTTTCTCAAAAGACTTTAAATTTCTGGTGGACACCTATTCTTCACCGAAAACACCTCCGACAAGTGTTTTACGCAACGGAACAGATGGCAAGTTGATTTCGACACTGGAAGTTGCAGACATTAAGGATTTGTTGGCCAAGGGCTGGAAAATGCCAGAAGTATTTACGGCCAAAGCCAGAGATGGCAAGACCGAAATTTGGGGAAACATCTATTATCCGAGCAATTTTAATCCCAAAAAGTCTTACCCTGTCATCGAATCCATTTATGCAGGTCCACAGGGAGCATTCACACCGAAGAGTTTCCGTTCAAGCGGTTACAGTGGCTTGGCCGAACTGGGATTCATCGTCGTTCAAATGGACGGCATGGGTACCTCCTATCGTTCCAAAGCATTTCATGATGTTTGTTTCAAAAACTTGAAAGATGCCGGTTTCCCGGATCGAATTTTGTGGATGAAAGCAGCTGCTGCCACCCGTCCGTATATGGATTTGAGCAGAGTCGGCATTTTCGGGGGTTCAGCCGGAGGCCAAAATGCCATGGGTGCTTTGTTGTTTCACCCTGAATTCTATAAGTCGGGCGTTGCTTCATGCGGCTGCCATGACAACCGCATGGACAAGATGTGGTGGAACGAGCAGTGGATGAGCTATCCAGTCGGCAAGGAATATGCCGAATGTTCCAACGTGGTGAATGCAGACAAATTGGAAGGCAACCTGTTGCTTATCGTTGGTGAACTGGACGACAACGTGGATCCTTCATCCACCATGCAAGTAGCCGATGCCCTTATTAAAGCAAAAAAAGATTTTGAATTGGTCGTATTGCCAGGTTCGAATCACACTGGTGGAGGCATTTATGGGGAAGGCAAACGCCGTGATTTCTTTGTACGTACCTTGCTTGGCGAAACCCCTCCTTTCCGTAATAAAAAATAAACTATGAGAACCATCAAAACTATCATTCTGGCAATAACACTATCAATTTTACTGCCATTGGGCATGTCTGCGCAAGAGGCTAAAGTCACAGCTCCGCCAGCGTCCTTGAACTTGAATCCCTTTTACAAGAAATACCTGGATGCCAATGGCATCGCCATCATAAGCTCTTGGCGTGTCCCGGATTCAGCCATGTACAAAGCTCGTGAAATCGTTCTATTCATGACCAACGACCTTCCGAAAAACGTATTGGCTCAAATGGTGAAAGTGGGTACAAAAGTCGGTGTCATGGCTCGCTACGAAGGTACTACGGACATACCGGAACATGCCTATTTGGCCAACGACACTTCCATCAATTGGGACTTGCGTGCCCGAGGACTTGGTGGTGACCTAACCACTCCCCTGACCACTTGTGCGGAAGAAAATATACTGGGTTATCAAATTGACAAATACCATGCGGAAGACATACTGATCCATGAATTCGCGCATTCCATCCACTTCATCGGTATTGCTCCCATCGACCCGACGTTCGAACCAACTTTGCAGAAAATGTTGGATAACGCAGTCGCTCAGGGTAAATATTACCGGACGTATGCCAAAACGGATATTGCCGAATACTTTGCAGAAGGGGTTCAGGACTGGTTCAACACGAACGCAGAAGCACCTAAACCTGACGGAAAGCACAACCCATTGAATACCAGGAAAGAATTGAAGAAGTACGATCCGGATCTTTACAACTTTGTGCACAAGTATTTTTCTGAATTCAAGGGCAATCCTTCTGCACATCAGACTGTAAATAAGTATAAGATTTAAAATCATGAAAAAAACACTTCTATTTCTTTTTATTGTACTTTGTTCATCGACCCTATTTGGACAATCCAATCCCATTCTGCCCGGTTATTTTGCCGACCCGACCATCAAAAAGTTTGGTGACACCTATTACATTTATTCCACAGCGGATGGCATCAAGCTAGCTTCGGGTGAGCCTCAGGTCTGGATAAGCAAGGACTTTGTGAATTGGTACAATTATGAATTGAAGATTAGTTTGCCCAGAGGGCTTAATAATTGTTGGGCACCGGATGTGGTTCATGCAGCGGATGGAAAGTATTATTATTTCATGGGGAACTGTGAAAGAGGTTGCAACATCTATGGCTACGTATCCGATTCGCCCATGGGCCCTTTTACTCCTTATAATGAAGGAAAAGCCGTCATACCTGCAGGCATTCCAAAAAAAGGTTTTCCTTCGCTGGATGCTCAGATGCTTTTGGATGATGATGGTTCTTTGTATTCCTATTTTGGGACATGGTGTTCATCGTTTGGCGGTATCGGATTTGCACAGATCGATCCAAAGGACATGCATACCGTCTTGAAAACAAGCCAAATACCAATGGCTGAAGTACCTAGGGCTTTTGAGGCATCGTATCCCATGAAACGGAATGGCAAATACTTTTTGATGTATTCATCCGGCGATTGCAGATTGAGTTCCTACGCCGTGCATTATTCGGTGAGCGACAAACCCGAGGGGCCTTTCACACCTGGCAAGAACAACCCCATCCTTTCCACCAATGCGGACGGTACGGTTGATGGTCCCGGCCATCATTCGGTGCTCAAGGAAGGTAATGATTATTACATCATGTACCATCGTCACGATAATCCACACAGCACGAATGGTGAATTTCGTCAGGTTTGTGTTGACAAGATGGTTTTTTCGGACAGTGTAACTATTGAAAAGGTCATTCCGACTCACACAGGTGTTCGTTTTACGGACAAAAACCCGACCAACGTGGCCTTCAATGCCAAAGCAGTTGCCAGTTCGGTCTATCATTTGGTGGCCGCGCCAACCAGATACAGCAAATCCGGTTACGATTATACCTACTCGGCCGAAAACGCGATGGACAATAACAATGGAACACTATGGAAAGCTGCAAGCAGCACCTTTCCGCAAACACTCACGGTAGATTTGGGTAAAATGCAGAATGTCAAACGCATCACAACGGAGTTTGAATATCCGACTTTTTACTACCAATACAAGCTCGAGGTTTCTGCCGATAACAAAAGTTGGAAACTGTTCAGCGACAAAACAACGAATCGTCGCCCAGGTTGTCCCTTGATTGATGACAATTCCATTTCTGCCAGATATGTGAGACTGACAGTGACAGGTACCGAAAAAACAGGATTGTTTCCTGCCGTTTGGAATTTGAAAGTGTATGATACATTGTTCGAAACCCCTTCTTTTGTAAATGCGAAAACAACGGATGGCCCTGGTGTTCCAAGCACCAAAAGCCTACTGGTTGATTTTAAAATCGATGCCTTTAAGGAAGGAACGTCACTTATCAATGTACCAAACAAGGGGAAGCTTGGTGGCTTTTTTGAGCCAAACGGTCAATGCGTCGTTACGACGGTGGATGGAATAAAAGCAGTATCCTTTGATGGTAAAAGTTACTTGCAACTATCTGTAAAAGCCCCTGCAAGCCTCCGTTGGAATGCTCCTTTTACCGCTTCTGTCTGGGTGTACAATCCCACGATAGAAGCCGGCGAAGGTTTGTTGTCGTGGAATACGCGAGATAACATGTTACAGGGAACCTATGCCGCACTGATGTATGGCACAGGGCCTTACGGAGCAGTGGCGCATGGTGACGGTGCTGTGGATCTATCCTACAAGGGCGTTCCAGCCAAAGGCCAATGGCATCACATTGTTGTCACCTTCGACGGTGCTTTAGAAAACGTCTATGTGGATGGGGTTCTCAACACGCAATTACCCATTTCACTTTATGTCGAGAGCGGAGAAATTCGAATTGGTTCAACAGGAGCAAACTGGGAAAACTTCAGCGGTTCCATTGCCAGTGCAAGACTGTATGACAAGGCATTGACAGCGGTGGAAGTGGTTAAGTTGATGACCTCCACCAAACCAAAAAAATAAAAAACTTCCATTTATAAAAAAAGGCTCAAAAGGATAAATCCTTCTGAGCCTTTTTTATAATTTGGTTTTTTTACTTTGCATCAAGAATGACCGGCGTACCTTTCGAACCACCCATGATGATGAGTTTTGAATTCGGTGAAGTGGCAATCGCTTTGATGTATTCGTATTGCAACATTTTATCGGAAAGACCAGAACTCAAAATCTTCTGATAGTCGGCGATACCCTGAGCTTCCACGCGTTTGCGTTCAGCCTCCTGCTTTTCTTTCTGAAGGACGAAAGTCATTTTCTGTGCATCCTGTTCGGCATTGATCTTGGACTCGATGGTGGTCTTAACAGACTGAGGTAAAGTCAGGTTACGCACCAATAATTGTTCCAAAACTAAACCACGAGATTTAAAATCTTTATCGATGGTGTTGAAAATTCGTTGTTGAAACTCATCCCTCTTGGTCGAATATAGGGCAACTGCATCGTAGTAAACAGCATTGTCTCGGATTTTGGTTCGACAAATGGGTCGTACGATGGTGTTCGTATAATCGGTTCCGATTTCTCTAAGAATACGCGGGGCTTCAGAAGGAAGAACTTTATAAAGCACCGTCAAGTCAACAACCACTTCCAAACCATCGGCTGAAAGTACATGAATGGCATCGTCACCCGACTTGGCACCCTCATCCTGTACGCTGGACATGGTGTAATTCTGGGTCCGGGTATCAAAAACTTCCACCTGAACCAACGGATTGACAAAGTTCAAACCACTTACCAGGACTTTATCGTCCACCCGGCCAAACAATTTCTGCACACCGACCATGCCAGGTTCAATCTGTTTGATTGAAAAGAACAACAGACCAAGCACTAGAACAGCAATACCTGCAATCTTTACAAGGAGACTGTTTTTCCGTAGGGGTCCGTCCATTTTTGCCATAGATACACCAACGGCAAACAGAACAATTCCAAAAATCAATAATGCAATCATTTGTTGAAAGTTTTTAGATTAAAAATCAAAACATATTCAACAAAAATAGGTATAAATTACTTAATTCCGTATAGGAAAAAGTCAACGCACTATCCCCGCTGAAAATAGGTGGGAATGGGCGAACGGAGTTCACCGATTCCGAAAAGTGCATAATCGTATTTCACCGGATCTTCGGGACAAAAACCTCGAAGCAAAACAGTCAGTGACTCAACGGCCTTCTTGTCGTTCTGATTTCGGCTGAGCAGGCCCAAGGCCCTAGAAACACGGCCAACATGCACATCCAGAGGTATATAAAGCTCAGAAGGCGCAATGTTTGACCAGATTCCAAGGTCGACAATTCCGTCGTTTCGAACCAGCCAGCGAAGAGCTAGGTGAAGCCGTTTGCAGGCCGAATTCGTAGTTGGATTGGAAACGTGCTTGCTGAAAGAACCATCATTTGCGACAGCAAGCGCGTTTCGAAAGGCATCAATGCCATCCCATAAGTTAGGCGATGCGGCAAAAACTTTTTCAAGGCTGTCGAACTCCGAATAGCAGGCACGCAAACCTCTGCAGATATAGACGAGGTCCTTTTCGAAAAAAGTGCGGTGAATATTGCTGCTCCCGAGTTTGTTGTAGCCCTCGGACATCACAAAATCGTAGGGGCTGGCTCCCATTTTATCAAACATGGAGGAAGCCGATTTCAAGATCATTTTCCGGTTGCCCCATGTGATGGTTGCCGTCAAAAAGGCAGCCACCTCCCTATCAAGAAGATGGCTGAATTTATGGGGAAATTGGACAGGATCGGTTTCGATGTAGGCGGGCACGTTGACGATGCTCACCATTTCATCCAAATAACCTTTCAGGTCGGATACCATTTTAATCTTCGAATTCAGGATCGTAGAATTCTTCTTTCTTGAAGGCTTCCTTACCAAACTTCGTCTCGATCACTTCCGTTTCATCAAGCTCTTCCTCTTCTTCCTTAGGAGCGTAAATAGTTCTAGCCGTGTGCGTTATGGCAACAACCTTATTTTGCTCGTCGTTCAGTTCCTTCCAAAGAAGGTCCTTGAGATCAAGAATTCCTTCTCCAGTAACGGCTGAAATGAACACATGGGGAATTTCGGGCAAGTCTTGTCCGATTTCCTCGATGAGCTGCTCATCCAGCAAGTCGCATTTGGTAATGGCCAGTACCTTTTGTTTATCCAACAATTCAGGGTTGAACTGAGCCAGCTCGTTGAGCAGGATCTTATATTCGTTGTGGTGATCAGCACTGTCGGCAGGCACCATGAACAGAAGCAGCGCGTTGCGTTCAATGTGGCGCAAAAAACGAAGACCAAGACCACGTCCTTCGGATGCACCTTCTATGATTCCTGGGATATCGGCCATCACGAACGATTTGTCGTCGCGGTAGGTAACGATGCCCAAATTGGGTTCCAAGGTGGTGAAGGGATAATCGGCAATCTTGGGGTGGGCGGCGGAAACAGCTGCTAAAAGGGTGGATTTTCCGGCGTTCGGGAAACCAACCAGACCGACATCGGCCAGTAGTTTGAGTTCCAATACGACATTCCGTTCGATATGAGGTTCACCCGGCTGTGAAAAACGGGGCGTTTGGTTGGTGGCAGTACGGAAATTCCAGTTGCCCAGACCGCCACGACCGCCATTCAACAGGATGACTTCCTGACCAGGTTCGGTAACATCACAAAGAAAATCACCCGTTTCAGCATCGAATGCGACGGTACCCACCGGAACATCGATGTAAATATCTGAACCCTGCTTGCCGGAACTTCTGGCACCGGTACCGCTGGCACCGTGTTCAGCAAACACATGGCGCGCAAAACGGAGGTGAATGAGTGTCCAGTAATTGGTGTTGGCCCGAAGAATGACATGACCGCCGCGACCGCCGTCACCACCGTCGGGACCACCCTTGGCAATGTACTTTTCACGGTGGTAATGGGTCGACCCAGGTCCACCGTTACCTGAACGGCAGAGGATCTTTACGTAATCAACGAAATTGCTATCCGCCATAGGTTTGTTTAAGAGAGAATTTATATAACCAACTCAATGGCCGCAGTGATCCGATTAAAGATTTCCTGCAAAGAACCTGTCCCCTTGATTTCGGCAGCCAGGCCTTCATTTTTGTAAAAATCCAATACTGGAGCGGTTTTTGCGTGATAAACCTGAATCCGCTTTTGGATGGTTTCATACTTGTCGTCTGAACGGCCAGAAGTAATGCCCCTTTTCAGAAGTCGATCAATGAGCTCTTCCTCCTCCACTTCCAAATCAATCATGATGGAGACCTCGATACCCCGTTCGGCTAGCATCACTTTCAACGCTTCTGCCTGTGCCGTCGTACGTGGAAAGCCGTCGAAGATGTAGCCGTTTGCATTCTTTTTCGTATCAAGCACATTGGCAAGCATGCTGATAATGAGTTCATCAGGAACCAAATTACCCTGATCCGTGTAACTTGAGATGAGTTGTGCCAGTTCGGTCTGGTTCTTTTGTTCGGCTCTTAATAAATCACCGGTTGATAGATGTTCCAAACCATACTTTTCTGCGATGTACACGCTCTGTGTTCCTTTACCAGAACCTGGAGCGCCAAAAAGGATTACATTCAACACCATTATAATCTATTTAAAAATTATGCAAGCGAATAGACTGCACCTAGATTTCGACCATAACCATCGTAGTCAAGACCGTAACCAACTACGAAGTCGTTGGGGACTTCAAACACCACGTAATCCAGATCCAGTTCGCACTGTAAGGCTTCTGGTTTGTACAAGAACGTTGCGATCTTGATTTCTTTCGGGTTGCGAGTATTTAGGGATGATAGCAGTTGTGTCATAGTGCGGCCTGAATCGACAATGTCTTCGACGATGACGATGGTGCGACCTTCAATTTTCTCAGTAAGTCCGAAAACTTCACGAACCTTTCCGCCGCTTTCCATACCTTCGTAGGAAGCCAGCTTGATGAAACTAATCTGACTGGGAATGGTGATGTTCTTCATCAAATCGGATGCGAACATGAACGAACCATTGAGCACGGCCAGAAACAATGGATCTTTACCTTCAAGGTCGGCACTGATCATCGAAGCAACCTTCTTGACATGCTCCTGAATGGTTTCCGCAGAAAGGAATAGCTTGAAATCCTTATCTTTAACTCGAATCTGATCCATAAACAACAATTAAAAATGACTGTAAAAAATTAGCTACGAAGGTAGTTAAAAATAGATAACTCGCCAAATTCCCTATTTTTTTTCTACGTTTGTTTAACTTTAGGACTTATATTGCGTCTTATAGTACTAAATGAAAGAACTATACATGATCATACGTCAATTTGTCCTTGTTTTCTTACTACTTCTGACATTTTTCCAGTTGAAGGCGAAACCGGTCACTGAACCGGATGCTCTAATTATGGCAACCAATTTCCACCTCAACAGATTCCCTTCCAAGCTGCGTTCAGCAGTGGAATTAAAGCTTGTTTATCAGGGTATTGGTACTCGACTTCGTACTGCGACAACCGCCCCTGCCTTTTATATTTACAACATTGGAGTCAATCAAGGTTTTGTCCTAGTTTCAGGAGATGACGCTGCCAAAACCATTTTGGGTTATGCGGACGAAGGTTGTTTCAAAACGGAGAACATGCCTGAGAATTTGAGATCTTGGTTGAATTTGTATCAACTTGAAATAGAAGCCATTCGCAATGCTGACCTTTCTGCAACTTCGAATGCCTCAGAGCAGATTTCCACCGTTGCAACAGGAACCACGACGGTAGCCCCACTGTTAGGTGGCATGAAATGGAATCAAACTGACCCCTTTAATTTACTTTGCCCTTGGGATGTTACATCAAATACACGTACGTTGGCCGGCTGCGTGGCTGTTGCCATGACACAGATCATGAACCATCATAAATGGCCGGTCAAAGGTTCCGGCCTGCACAGTTATACGGATGTAAAATATGGCTTGCAATCGGTGGATTTTAGCAAAAGCACCTACGATTGGAGCAACATGCTGGATTATTATGGTAGTACCGCTACTGCTTATCAGGACACGGCGGTCGCGAAATTGGTCTATCAATGTGGTGTGGCCGTGGATATGGCTTATTCGATTACGGGCAGTACCTCAAACATTACCAAAGCAGCCGAAGCCTTTGTCAGCCATTTCGGGTATGACGCAAACATTCAACGATTCGATCGACCTTATTATACGAATGCAGAATGGATTGGTGTCATAAGAAAGGAATTGGACAATTCCAGACCAGTCTATTATTCAGGAAATTCAGACATTGGAGGTCATGCCTTTGTTTGTGACGGATACGACAGCAACAACTTTTTTCACATCAACTGGGGCTGGGGAGGTTCTTCCAATGGCTATTTTGAACTTAGCTCGCTTTCGACGACAAATCCAGGTGTTGTAGGTGCAGCACCGGAGTATACATATCTGCAGAGCATTCTGACAGGTATTCAGAAGTCTGACGCAATCAATAGTGCTACCAACCAGGTAGTGGTATACAATACAGGCTTGACCTCTTCCAAAAGCAGTGTTTCCAACATTTCTACAAGTTCCTTTAACTTGTCATACAGCTTTGGGAATCTGGGAACGAATGCGGTGAGAGTACGTTGGGGAATTGGCTTTGTCAAGGAAGGTAGTACGACCATTACCAAACTGGTGGAGAACTCCGCAACAAGCTATTCTTCATTAAATGCAGGTTCCTTTTACTCTTTTGTAAAAACATTTACCATCTATAAACCGACGGGGATGTATACGGCTGGAACCTACAGACTCTATCCTATTTACTTACCCAAGGACTCGTCAAACTGGAGCATCATGCGGGGCACTCCACTTCTAAACAATTGCATGATTGTGACTGTCGCTAGCAACAGTGGTCCAGCAACCATCCTACCAGCCTTGAAAGCCCCTACACTGACGTTGACCAAGTCTCCCGAACCTCAATCCAGACTGTACCAGAACAAATCGATCAATGTAGACCTGACCATTCAGAACAACGGATCGGAGTTTTATTCCAGAGTGGGATTGTGCTTGATTTCCGTTACAAATCCGGACAATCGTACCTATATTTGTGAAAGCAATGTATTGTGTTCGGAAGGGGATACCACCACTTTTCATTTGACCGGAACAGTATCCTGCCTACCTGGTAGCTATTATTTACAAGCTCAGTTTGACAGTACCAATTCGAATTCGACCGTGAACTACAAAGTATTAGGTCCGACCATCAACAATTCAAACTTAGTGGAGGTTCTACCCCAGCCTGGGGCACCTTTGCTTCAGCTCAACAACAACATTTCGTTGGCCAACGGGACTACCATAGCCAAAAACGACACAGCCTCTCTTTCTATAAGCATCACGAATACAGGAGGTTACTTCGATTCACGCATCATTGCGTTCGTTTTTCCGAAAGCCGGCGGACGTTCCTTGACGTACCTGACACCCAAAAATGTCTATATCGACTCCTTGGAAACCAAAGAAATGACGCTGACGGGAACTCTAAATATTGACAGCGGAGAATACTTCTTTTCCATTTATCAGCTCCTTAACAACAGTTGGTTGTCACTTACCCCGTATGGCATGTCCAACTTGAATTTCACAGTGACCGACGGTACAGTGGAGCAAAGTTCAATCAATGAAAAACGGCCCCTGTTCATTCATCAGGTTGGTGCTCTATTAGTGATTGAAACGGCTGCAGAAATCAATGAATCACGACTTTACGATATGTCCGGAAGGCTTGTTCGAAAGGTTTCCAACGAAAAAGTCATACAGGTTGGAAGCTTAGCGAATGGCGTTTACCTCTTGTACGTTCAGTCCAACGGTAAAAGATTGATCGAACGATTCTTAAAGCATTGATTATGAACAACAACCTCTACCGTTTTTCGCTGCTGATCTTCAGCCTCCTAACAATAAGCGGCTGTGGTGTTCCAAAAAATTCAGCCTCTTCGGAAATGAAAACGATGGAGAGTCCTTCCTTGAATAGTGGATTAAATGCATCGACATTGGTTTACAAGACGCGGGCCGATTATTACGACAGAGTTCCAGTTCTGATGAGTGTGGAAAATGATCGAATCCTATCCTACCCCGACCCGACAGATTTGAAAAACGCCCTGCCAACAAGGCTCAAGAACGGTTATTTGCTCGACAACCGTGGCATTGGGACCAACGTTGCCTTCTTGACGTATACCTATGCGACATACAGTGCCCTATCAAAAGCACCGGCACTGAACCAATTGATGGATAGCCTGTTGGACAGGAATCCACTGACAGAACTTTGGGATTGCGGCTCTCGCTCCCTTTTCAAGAAGGAGGTTGAAGAGCTGAATGCTCTGATTGACAAGGGCTTTCCTAACTGCAAGGCCCAAACTGAAGTGATGAGTGTTACGATTAAAAAAACACAGCCATGAACATCTACCGCACCGATCAAGTTCGTTTACTGGATGCACAAACCATAGAATTTGAGCACATTACATCCATCCAACTGATGAACAGAGCCTCCAGAGCGTTGTTCCATCGCATTGAAAAGCTACTGAAACCGACCGACAAAATACTGGTCATGGTTGGTCCCGGCAACAATGGGGGCGATGCCCTAGCCATCTCCAGGTATTTGCTAGAAGCTGGTTTTAGGGTCAAAACAGTCTTGTGTCAACCAGACCCCAAGGTTTCCAGGGATACCTTGGAGCAGTTGATTGATTTGCAGCAGACCGATGGTGCCGACATCTTTACTCTTGACAGTCCCGTGCAACTTGAGGATCTCAACAACAATTGGGATTTCCTTATTGATGGTCTTTTTGGAACTGGATTGAACCGTCCTATGGTGGGTTATTTCTCCAAAGTGGTGCATTGGATCAACAATCAGTCTGCTTATACGATTGCCATCGACCTGCCCAGCGGTTTGCAGGGCGAGGACAATCATAGTACTTTAGCGCCCAATGTGGTGCATGCCGACTTGACACTGGGGCTGCAATTTCCGCGTCTGGCATTCCTTCTACCTGAGAATGAGCCCTATGTGGGCAAATGGGAACTCATTGACATCGGTATCCGAAAGGAAGTCATCGAAAAAATGAATGCACTTTATGCCTATACCACCCTGGAGGATGTAAAATCCGTATTGAAAGTTCGATCGCTTCATGCCCATAAAGGAACCTTCGGAAAAGCACTGTTGGTAGCTGGAAGTCCAGAGATGACTGGTGCTGCGATTCTTTCACTTCGAGGAGCGCTGCGCTCAGGGGCCGGGCTCGTCTTCCTTCGCATTCCGGCTAAAGCGATTCCGGTCATTCAATCTGCTGTACCCGAAGCACTAATTCAATCCTCTGAAGCCCCAATGGGAGATCTGTCGGAATTTGCTGCGATTGCCATTGGACCAGGCATTGGGCTTCATCCGGCACAAATGACGTATTTGAAAACCCTTCTGAAACTTAAACCAGAGCATTTGGTATTGGACGCCGACGCGCTCAATCTGATTGCGGCCCATACGGATTTGTTGGAGTCACTGCCGGTAAACGCCATCCTGACACCACACCCGAAAGAATTTGACCGACTAGCCGGAAGCGTTTCTGCCAACGGTTTCGAACGGCTTGAGAAAGCAATATCGTTTGCCAAAAAGCATCACGTTTACATCGTTCTGAAAGGAGCGAATACCGCCTGCATCACAACCGAAGGTTACTGCAGCTTTAACAGTACCGGCAATCCAGGCATGGCTACCGGCGGCAGTGGTGATGTTTTAACAGGAATAATTGTATCTTTGCTCGCACAAGGTTATTTGCCCGGTGACGCCTGCAGGCTCGGTGTATTTCTGCATGGCCTGAGCGGCGACATCGCGCTAGGTTCACAGTCTTACGAGAGTTTGGTGGCCGGCGATTTGGTAGAAAACCTTGGTTTAGCTTTCAAGCAACTCGAACCCTAGGAAATAAATTAATTATAACTTTTCTTGTCTATGAAGCGTATCCTCCTAACTGGCATGCTCCTGTCCTTCAGCCTGTTCACCTTTGCCCAACTACTCACAGAAAAACTGGCAACGGCTACTGATACGGCCAGAGGTGTGGTCTATTTACTACCAAAAACCATCATTCAGATCGAAGTGGATACCAAATGCATTCAAGAAACACCTGGTATGTATTTTCAGTACGCCGATCGGTTTCTGGGCATCAAGGACTTTATTCAGAATGAAAGCATACGCTATGAAATCACCGGTTTCAGGCTCACAACCAAGACCATACCGGATCCTGAACAGGCTTACCTCATCAGCACTGGCAAGAAGGGCAAAAACACTACTTTTACTTTGACACCGGAAGGTTATCTGAAATCCATCAATGGTGTTGGTGAGAAAGGCCTGCATCCTACTGCACTTTCCACCGAAAAGATCGAGAAAAATAGCCCCAAAGTTTGGGAAACAGCGGGTTCCTCCATTTTCACCAAGGACATGCAATTAGCCAATTCAACCGCCAAAATGGCTGAACTGGCCGCCAATCAACTATTCACGATTCGAGACACTCGTTTCAGCATGTTGACGCAGGATGCCGACAAAACCCCATCGGATGGTCGTTCGTATGAAATTGTGCTGAGCGAACTGAACCGAATGGAAAGCGCGTATCTGGAACTTTTCAAGGGAAAGGTGACGGAGAGCAAACAAACGTATTCCTACACCTTGACACCTCAGAAGGATTCAACCGACATACTGCTTCGTTTTTCTCTGTTCAAAGGTATTTTGGATAAAAGTAACTTGGGTGGAAATCCCATCTTCATCGAAGTGAAGGCACTTCCTGTTCCAGCCGAGGCGCTTCGCGTCGACAAAACGGCATCTCCACGCGGACTATACTACCGAGTTCCTGGTCAGGCGGTCATCAACATTACGGATGGTAAGGATGTCCTTTTCACTCGGGAAATCACGGTTCCTCAGTTCGGTCGCGTTCTATCCATACCGGCATCTCAATTCAATGCTGCGGAACTTTGTCCGATGACGGGTGCGCTGTTGGTGTTAAAAAAATAACGTATTAACGGGATTCGGGGAGGAACCGATTGTTGTTCAAACGATAAACCACTGAATCACGAACGAGAACTCCCAGTGTTTCTCTTTTGCCCTTCTCCATGTCCTCTTTTAGGGAGGAAGTGGCTACAAATATATTCTCATTAGGCTTGAACTCGATAGCTACAAACAATCTGGGACCGATTTCACTGATGCGGTCTGTCAGTCCAAGTTCCTTTGCTTTTGCTGCATCCAGAAACTCCTCGACGGTAAAGACAGGCATGCTCCAGCCTTTCAAAAGTTTCCAAGAAGTATCGTAAAATTTGACACGGCTGTCTTTGAGTGGTCCTGAAACCGTGCGCACCACTGCCAAAACCCTTAAACTATCGTTTGGACGCACGATCTTGATTTGTACATCCGAACTTTCGGAGGTCTGCAGCAAGAGGTAATCTTCCTCCAGCGTTTTCAGCTGAACTTTTCCTCCAAAAGCAGCCGGCATCACGGACAGTTTTCCATTTTTACAAAAATCGATGAGGTCCTTTCTGGTATCGATGGTGATCCCTGGAATCATTTCAGCAGGCATTTGCGTAAAATAGTGGGCGACGGATTGAGCGGAAGTGGTCAAAGCCACAACCGACAAACTTAGGACGAGGAGAAACTGTTTCATACTATTCTATTTTTGAACGGAACCCAGATAAAGCAAATACATGCCTACCAATACCCCGATCATAATGTAAGACTTCACCCGTAAGTTCTTGTCCTTGAACAAATAAACCCCGGCAAGAAAAGACACGATAATGGCTGAACGCCGCACGACAGACACCACGGAAATCATGGACCCTGGCATGCTGAGAGCGTAAAAGTACATAAAATCGGACAGACATAAAAAGAATGCGATGCCAACGATGGACCAACGAAACTGGTAAGGCGTGGACGTTTTCCGTTGCGGCCACCAACCGAGGAAAAGCACGGGCAACATCATGAATATCTGATAGATGGTATACCAAACCTGCACGGCCATGCGGTCGAAACGATTCATCAGGTACTTGTCGTACAGCCCGCTGATGGCACCGGTGAACACGGCAACGAACAACCACCAGATCCATTTGTTGCGCAAAAAAGAGATGCCTTCCTTTCGACCGACCACGGAATACAGGAAAAAACAAAACAAGGAAACCACGATGCCCGAAATCTGCCACGTGTTGAGTTGTTCTGCAAAGATGAGCAGTGCTCCCACCAGTACCAGTGCAGGTTGCATGGACTTGATTGGACCGACGATGGTGATGGGCAGGTGTTTGATGGCCACGTAGGCCGTCCCCCAGGAAACCAATACGATGAATGATTTCAGCAGAATAAACAGGTGTGTATGCCAATCCACGGAAGAGACGTAAAAAATGCCGCCCTGCAGTGTTTGTGGCGCAAATCTGGAAAGCAATAAGATGGGGAGAAAAAAAAGCGAACAGAAAACCGTGTTGAGAAACAAGACAGGAATCACCGCGTTGTTGTCTAGCCCCCGCTTCTTTTCAACATCGTAGAGACCTAGAAACAGTGCCGAAGCAAAACCCAATAACAACCACATAGTTTTCTTTTATTTGAAAATACCCGATTTTTTAAAAATATCGGCTGGATACGTCACATCCGTCAAAAACAAGCCTTTGGCCCAAACGGAGGTTCCCGCTTCACACCGGTTTTTAGACTCGATGATGCGGCGGAAACCAGCTTCGTCCAGCTTCCCCCAACCGACTTCAATCAAGGTTCCGACAATGGCACGAACCATGTTTCTTAAAAACCGGTCGGATTGAATGGTGAACACCCAGAAGTCACCTCGTTGCTCCCAAAAAGCCTGTTTGATTTGGCAATTGTTGTGTTTCACGTCAGTTTTCACTTTGCTGAAACAAGTAAAGTCCTCATATTCAAACAGAACTTTAGCCACTTGGTTCATTTTATCGAAATCCAACGGCTTGTACATTTTGGTGTAAAAATTCCAATTGAACGGATCTTTGTGAAATCCAATCCAATATTCGTAAGTTCTGGAATTTGCATCGTAACGGGCGTGAGCACTGTTCTGGACCGGCAATACTTCGTGAATGGAAATATCTCTTGGCAACATGATGTCCAGTTTTTTGGCAAATGCCTGCAAGTCTTCAAGCGGCTGAGGCGCGTCAAAATGCGCATACATCGTTTTGGCATGCACGCCGGTGTCGGTTCGACCCGCTGCCGTAATGGACGTTTCAGGACCAAACAGTTTCTGCAGTACATCCATCATCACTTCCTGAACGGTCACTGCATTAGGCTGAAGTTGCCAGCCGTGGTAGTTCGTACCGTCGTAAGAGAATCGAATGAAATAACGTTGTTGCATGCCTAGTTGAAATCTGGATGCAAAGGTAGTCTATTTTTGCGGGCTAGTCAACCGGCCAGCACTCGGATTCTGTCCTAGCAGTGGCAATGTAGGTATTGATTTGAGCGATGACTTTCGGATTTTTCGCAGCCACGTCGGTGGTTTCAGCGGGGTCGAGTTTGAGATTGAACAGCATCCAAGGTTTTTTCAGGTCCATTCTGATCGCTTTCCAGTTGTCGAAACGTATGGCTTGGCTCAAACCCGTTCTGGGGAACTGTTCCCAGTAAAGCATGCGATTGGGGAGCTTTTTGCCTTTTAAGGCCGGCATCAGGTCAACCCCATCGGTCACGGATTCCTTGGTCGGGGCAAAATAATCGGTATCCATTTTCTGCCGCAACAAACCACGGACGCTTTCTTCCAAATCGGTCACACCAGCCAATTTGGCAAAGGTCGGGAAGAAATCGGGAAAATAACAGGGTTGGTTGGAAACGGAGCCCGGTTTGATGTGACCCGGCCAACGAACCATCATCGGAACACGGATGCCGCCTTCCCAGAGTTCACCTTTGAAACCTCTCAAAATACCATTCAGCTTCAACTCCTGAACTTCGGCCGCCGTCGCACCACCATTGTCGGAGGCAAACACGACGAGGGTGTTTTTGTCCAAACCCAGCTTTTCCAAGGTTTGCAAAACACGGCCGATGTTCTCATCCATGTGGCTGACCAAGGCTGCATAGGATTGATCCACCACCGGCAATCCTGAATTCTCATAGAGCTTTCGGTCTTTGGCATCCAGCGGAACATGCGGTGCATTGTAGGCCAGATAGAGGAAAAACGGTGATCCTTGCCCCATCCGCTCAATAAAACCAATGGCCTCATCGGTGGAACGGTCGGTATTGTGATCACCGTGCTGACCGTTCAGATTGGGTTCGATGGTGTACTTCTCCCGGTTGCGCCAACGAACAGTTGGGTAAAAATTATGACTTTTAGGTTCGGGTATAAGCCAGCCGTAGAATTCGTCAAAACCGCGATCCATGGGTGTGGCCGTGCTGTCAAAGCCGTCCAGGTGCCACTTGTTGACCAGACACGTGCGATAACCCTGACTGTGAAGCAATTCTGCGATGGTGACGTCCTGGGGCTGAAGGTTGGTGCGACGAACCAGGCCCGGCATTCCTTCCCGCTCACCCTGAATACCACCGACCTTGCACATATTGCCTCGAATTCGTCCATGACCGGTATTCAAGCCCGTCATCAAACAGCATCGTGAGGGCGATGATACGCTTGCTCCGGAATAACTGTCCGTAAAATGCATGCCTTCGCTGCTAAGTTTGTCAATGACCGGTGTCTTGATGACTTTGTTACCGTAACAGGCCAAATCACCGTAACCCAGATCGTCTGCCAGAATAAAGATGATATTCGGCTTTTCAGCCGGTTTAACGGCTTGGGAAGTGGCTGGCAACAAGGCTGCCAGTCCTAGTGAAGCACGAATTTTTGTTTTATATAGCATGATTGCTTCGTTTCGGTCAATTTACGCTTTCGGTTGTGAAACCAACTGCATCCATTATTCAATATAAATACGGCTGTTCTTAGGATACTTTACGGTATATTTCAAATCAAACACTTTGTTCTGGCCTGAATTCAGGACACTCTCCCACCTGATTTCCCCAGTTTCGGGGTTCAGTTTTGCATCGGGCGTCGTTTCGTGGCCGATTTCGATTTCCGCATTCATGGACACTGGAACCTGATCTAACAGTACCAACGTGATCTTTTCTGGACGGCTGTTCCGAACAGTTGTTTTCCAATCTCGGGTTTCCACATTTTTGCTACCCATAAACTGTTTGGTCATGTATTCCTTGACTTTCTCACGGTTCACAGCGATCTTCTTGTCGCGTCCTAAGGAAATACTCAGCGTATCGGAAGCAGTACCTATGTTCAGAATGGTTTTCCCCACATACGTATCTTCAAAAAACACATTGGCTTCACCTTCCAAAAAACTGTATTTTTCCCAATCCTGTACTTGTGCATTGAGGAAGACATCCTTGCTAATTTTGGGCACGGCGAAATATTGATAGTTGACGGGTAGGCTCAAACGATCCATGTCCACCGTAACCACCTTGTTGTCTGAAAGTACGGTGTATGGTGTTTTGATGTCGAAATCGACTGAAATGGCTTTTTCGACGCGTTCTTGTTGCGGAATGCTGGAAACACCTCGAATTTTAACCTTGGAAGATTGCAAATCCACTCCTGCCATTCTTCCTTGAAGAGCATCTTCCAATACGACCTGATGATTTTTCAAATCAGCAATATCCACAGCACGTTTTCCTGACGCACCATAGGCAGTAACCATCACCTCCTGCAATGCTTGCTGGTTTTCGGACATGGCAATGTTCAATGTCTCATTGCTGACCGTTCGGGTAATCTTATTATAACCAACCATGGAGAATTCCAACTCGCGCATATTAGCAGGCAACGTAATTGAGTAATAACCTCGCAGATTAGAGATAGTGGCCACATTGCTTCCCTTCACCCGGACACTAACACTGGGAATTGGTTCTCCATTCAAGTCAGTAATACTGCCACTTACGCTGGATAAATCTTGCTGATAGACAGGGGGTTTGGTATTGTAGCCCAGATAATACGTTTTCAGTTCAGGAGCAACTGCAGAAACAGTTGGATTGTAGGACGACAATTTAAGCTTGACGTTTTTCCAGTCACATTTGGAATCCTGTCTTATATTGGCTTTGTACACGATTTCGAGGGGATCGGTGATGTTGTTGGCACGAATGTCATAACTTGGATACCAGCTGGCGTTTGATATGATGTAACTGATTTCCGATTTCAGCGTCACTGGCTTCTTGGCTTCAACCAACACCAGTATTTCACCGGTTGCCCATACCTTTTCTTCTCCTTTTTTGTTTAATTGAGACATCAGTGTTTCTCTTTCTTTATTCAGAGCAGCCATGCCGTTTGTTCGTTCCAATTCCTTCAATTTCAATGCCGTCAAACGGGCACTGAAAAAGTCCGCTCCTTCTTTGACAGTTGTGATTAGGACCGACTGAGTACCACCCAGATCACGGTTTTCCTTCAGGAATTCCAAATCTTCCGAAATGATACTCAAGTACATGCTTTCCAAATCCATTTTCTTGTCGATCTCCTTGATGCGGGCTAAAAGTTCCGTTCGTTGCTTCGATTCCTCGGGATTGTTCAGAAAATTCTGCTGATGGTTCACCGACATGACCGTGACGTCTCCGTCAATTTTGGCCTGAATGCTTTTAGCATCGATAAAAGGTGACATGCCTGTAAACTTGAGCATCGTCTTGCCAGGTAAAACATCGACACTTGCTTTTCGGGTTTCCAACGCATTTTCAAGATAAACGGTCACTTCGCTCACGTCCGATTTCACTTCACGTTCGGTCGCTTCTTGTGCGTGGAGGGTCAACGTTGTCAAACCCAGCAACAGCAGGATACTTTTCTTCATAGTTCAGATTTGGGCTGTATTAATTTTTCTTACGTAATTTCCATTTTTTGGAGGCATGTACAAAGAGTAATACCACAGTGAGCAGCCAACCCACTGGATATGGAATTACAGGGATGATCCACCACCAGGACTTGTTGTCGGGACCAATTCCGCCGAGCGTGGAGAGATAGAACATATATCCTACTCCGACTACAATCATCACACAACTGGCGAGAAATATTTTTTTGTGTTGGTCGCCCCTTAAATACTTATACACCGTGATGAGGATACTACCAATCACAATCAAGATGGACCCTTCCAACGGATCCAATGCTCCCAGAAAAATATTCAGGATGCCGACTGTATACAGCAGACCTTTCCAATCGAATTTAATTTCCATATTGTTCGTGATTAATTGGTTATAACTTTTCAGCAATAAGTCTTCCTATAAGTTTATCAGCGCTTCAATTCTTCCAGAAAAGCCTGCAAGTTTTCCGTATTGACGCCGGGTGGCATGCCTCCCCCACATGAATACAGGATGCGGCTGAACCCGTCAGTTTCAGTCTTCAACGCACGGACAGCAGCGGCCACCACTTCGGGTGAGCCGGAAGCCAATACGTCACGGGGTGGAATATTGCCCAAGATGGTGACCTTATCCTTGGTTTCAGCACGCAATTCGGTGAGCGACAGGTGCACGCCGGGATTGTACAGATTGATGCCCAATTCAGCGTAATATTTGACGGAAACCGTACAATCGGCATCGTTGTGGAAAAACTTGATGCTATCGTTTCCTTCGTACAGTTCCTTGAAATAAGGATAGCCGAACTCCATGAAATCTTCTTCACTGATGAATCCGACAATGTCGTCCAGCATTAAGATGCCATCGATGGTCGGAAACGTTTCATGCTGCAATTTGTGCCAAGCTTTGAGAAAATCAGTAATAGTGCGCATCAGGCGATGTACGGCGTCCGGATCCATCATCATGGTGGTGAGGAATTCGGTGGTTCCCATCAAGAAGGTGGCGATGTTCAAGGGCCCTCTGGAAACGGAAAAACGGATCTTATGTCCAGCGGCTTCCATGGCCGGTTGAGCCAGTTTCAATCGGTTCAGCATAAAGGGCAACAAGCCGTCGGTCGTTGGGTCGGGCACGTGCAAAAGATCGATGTCTTCGGTCGTATTGATGACCTTGAACGCATAGGGAAATTCATTTTTGGGAAACTGGCAGCGCGCACCAAAAGCGGATGGCTCCGTGCACATGCCGTATTCACTCCAGAATCCAGGTAAAAACAAGGTATCCGGAAACGTTTCGATGGCTTTGAGGTTGGCTTTGAGCCACAAATCGTCGTTGGTAAAGTAATCGAGGATGGAAATGCCGTACCATGCTGGTAGCCAGGGGCAATCGATGATAAATCCGCTCACTGGTTCGGTCGTTGCCTCACCATTTACGATTTTCTTAAGGGTTTCCCATTGTTTGTCTGTCATTGGATGCTGTGATTTTAGGTTTAAAGGCTGAAGTGCTGCCCAAAGTTAGCAATTTCCAAATGCTATCGACACTCATTTAAGTTTCTTTTTGTAATCGGCAATTACCAGTAAATCGTCCAATTGTTCCAAGGTTTGAACAGAGGAACCCAAGGGAATTAATTTTCCGATTCGGTTGACCTCTTGAATTTGTTTAAAATAAGACGAATCGATTGGCAATGGGATAAGCCCCTCCACTGTTTTTTCGGTGAAATAAAAGACGACCCTGAAATAGCCGTCCCAGATTGATAGCCAGAATACTGTTTTCTTTTTGAATTGCACTTTGCAAAGCCAAGCGCCACCGTCCTTGTAATAATTCCATATCGGTTCAAGGTCCATTTCAGCTATTCGTTCCAACAACTTCGAAAAGGCTTCGAAGGCTGAACTCAATGCGGTTTTCAACACGTCGTCCGTCGGTAGTACGGCAGGATTGTTCAATAATGGTTTTTCCATGATTTTGGCAAAAAAAACAGCCTGCCCTGAATAATTCAGAACAGGCTGCATTTATATTATTTCTTTAAAGTCAGAATTGTATACGAATACTTCGGGAACGTATACGCAGCATTCTTAGCGCCAAAAGGAACCACTCCAAGCTTGGGAGCCACTGCCGTTTTGTTGTCCACCGTATTGTAAGTGGTCAATTCACAATCACCGATGGTCCAAGTCTGAGCCTTTCCGCCGAATTTGAAGCCAGTCACATTGATGACAGCCTGTTTGGGAGTGTTGCTCAAGTTGACCACATAAATGGAAAGCGAGTCCTTCTTATCGTTCATCTTGGCCGTTACGTCAAGCAAGGAATCAACACTGCTGCTGGCCTTGACCACATTCGGCAAAAAGTTGGCCGACATTTTTTCATCAATAAAGGCCGAAGGCTGAAACCAGATTTCGTTGGACGTATAATGTACCCGACCCTGATTCCACATATAATCCTGTCCATGAGGCTGTAACGTATTGGCGGTGCCCAATATCGTGAAGGCGTTTCCGTTCCGTTGAAGGGTATTCCAGTTGTGTGCATGCGCCAAACCTCTGTCCCAATCGCAACGGCTGCCGTTTTCTTCCATCGGGGTCAATGTCAGTTTGTTACCTGGATAATCCTTGCCCAATTCCGTTTGCATGTCCACGCCCATTTCATGAAGGAAACCGGGGTTGTCTGCAAAGTTGACGGCGCCGCTGTAGTGCGGATCCCAGACCATGCGGTCGGCTTTGCCCTGTGCGATGAACCAACCGAACAGTTCTGAAGACAGCTTGTATTGATCGCCGCCGCGAGCGTAACTGGTCGGATTCGTTCCGATGTTCAGGGATGCCATGATGTGCATTTCAGGATCGACTGTCCAAGCGGCGGTTGCGAATTTCTTCATGCATTCCACGTAACCGCGAGTCATGGGCCGTTCATTGTCTACTTGGATGTATTTCAGGTTGTAGGGTGCCGGATGTCCGTGATCGGCCCGGAGTTTTCCCCAAGTAGTGGTCACTGGTCCGTTCATGTATTCCACAAAATCACGGATGTCTTCGGCCGTTTCATCCATGCTCATGCCAACCATGGCTGTTGCGCCAAGGGCTTCAGCAAATTGGCAAAGTTCAATGATGCCAAAGCTGTGTGTTGCATATGGATTAAAGCCGTTGCGGTAACAAACTTTGCGTTCGTCCACCGGTCCGATCATCTTTTTCCAACGATACATATAGGTGTCCGCACCGACATCGACCATGGAACCGTTGTAGCGAATGGCTTTGATGCCTTGTTTCTTGAGTGCATCCACAAATTGCTTGCGGATGGGATAACCTTTCACACGACCCCATTCTCCAGGTTGCATAAATGCAAATCCGAGTTCGATTTCTCCAGGGTCTCTCAATGCAATCCCGAATTGACCTCTGATGGATTCACCGCTAGGTGTCAGTGTGAAGGTCACTTTCTCGAACGAACCGTCGCCCTTGATTTTGTAGGGTGCTTGGGCCAGTTCGTTGCCTTTGCTGTCGCGCAAGGAAAGATAGATGGTGGTAGGTTTTGAAGATTTTACCCTCAGAATGCCATCGTAGGGTTGACCTGCCTGGAGCCAGATACCTTGTTTGTTCAGGCCAGAATTCGTGATTCCGAAATCACCTCTTCCACTGATAAGACGGATGATCTGATTCTGACGGCCCATGTAAGCGCCTCCTCTTTTGAGCTCAAACTCTCCTTTTGCACCGCCCGTGACACGCTTGGTCCAGTAACGGCTGATTTGTTCTTTGCCATTGACACGTTCCAGCAAGATGGTACGGATTTCGGTTGGGATGCTGTCATAAGACATAAAGCGACCAGCAAAATTCAGATTGCCAATTACAATTGGCCGGTACGGTTGTGGAGTGGCTTGCTGATTGCGGCCAAACCTGGGCTGGCTGGCTTGTTCCACCGAGTTGTAAATGTCTTTGGAATTGAAATCCCATTTTTCACCCAGATTGTTCCAATTCAGCCTGGTATAGCTGTTGGCAACGGAGAGTAAATGAGGTTTTTTAGTTTCATCCTGTACCACGTACACTTTGACATAATCGTTCAAAGGTAATTTAAGGAAATCAATGTCCACGTTTTCCTCAAATGCCTCACCATGTAAGAGTTGACTGAAAATGCCCCCATTGGTCTGGTTGTTGAGGTCCTCGATGTTGGTTCCATTAAAAAGTGGTGTGACCTTGGCTAGTTGTTTGGTGGCGTCCACCTGGATCTGAATCGGAGCTGTTTGTGCCTGAAGCAACAAACTGAGACCGACTCCCAGAAAACTAAGCATCGTTTTTTTCATACATCTTTATTTAAGGTTCCAAAAAGTGGTCTAATTTAACAAATTTTTTGCTTTCCCATTCATGGGACAAAAAAAATCTTTTAGCCTTCAAATCGGACTCCGAATAGTATAAAGTATCCTGAGTATTTTGTACATTTGTCTGGTAATCCCTCCCCTCCCGCCTATGAACGAGCGCCTCCTGATTCTTGAGCAAGCCGACCCGGTTGTCCTTTTCGGAGTAAACAATTGCAACATTTTGTTGATCAAAGCTTTGTATCCCAAATTACGCATTACGGCCAGAGGTAATCTCATCAAGATTTTGGGCGAAAACAGCGAAATGGATGCCTTCGAAAAGGCATTGGCCGTCATGGAAAAATACTGTGCCGACTTCAACGACCTGAACGAAGAAACCATTCGCGACATTGTCAAAGGCAAAGCGCCGCTGGAAGTGAAACAGGACAACCTGATTGTTCACGGCATGAGCGGAAAAGCCATTCTGGCACGTACTGAAAACCAGCAGAAATTGGTGGAAGCGTATTTCAAAAACGATATGATTTTTGCCATCGGGCCTGCAGGTTCGGGGAAAACATACACAGCCATTGCGCTGGCTGTCAGGGCGTTGAAAAATAGGGAAGTGAAAAAGATCATCCTTTGCCGTCCGGCTGTGGAAGCAGGCGAAAAGCTGGGTTTCCTACCTGGCGACATGAAGGAAAAGATTGACCCCTACCTTCAGCCGCTTTATGATGCGCTGGAAGACATGATTCCGCCCATCAAGCTCAAGGATTACATGGACAACAAGATCATACAAATTGCGCCGTTGGCATTTATGCGCGGCCGAACGCTGAGCGATGCGGTGATTATCCTGGACGAAGCGCAAAACACCACGACCATGCAAATCAAGATGTTCCTAACCCGCCTCGGTATGAATGCCAAAATGATCGTAACGGGTGACGTCACGCAAATTGACTTGCCGGCTTCAACGACTTCGGGACTCATTCATGCCTTGAATATTTTAAGGGACGTCAAGGGCATCGCCAAAATCGAATTCGACAAAACCGACATCGTACGCCATAAATTGGTGACGCGCATCGTGGATGCTTACGAAAAGCACGGAGAAGAAATGAAGGCAAAACGCGAGTTGAAAAACGACGATGATGTTGCTTTTGCCAAACCCATTCCAACTAACGATAAGTAAAACAATAAATAAAAAACCCTATGAAACAAGCTTTGACCAGAACCGACTTCAATTTCCCCGGCCAGAAATCCGTGTATCACGGTAAGGTTCGCGACGTTTACAACATCAACGACGACTTGCTCGTCATGGTGGTCAGCGACCGTATTTCGGCTTTTGACGTGATCCTGCCTCAGGGAATTCCCTACAAGGGCCAAGTACTCAACCAAATCGCCGCCAAATTCCTGGATGCCACAAGCGACATCGTGAAAAACTGGAAAATCGCCACGCCCGACCCTATGGTGACAGTAGGCATCCGCTGTGAACCCTACGAAGTGGAAATGGTGATTCGCGGTTACCTCACCGGTCACGCCTGGCGCGAATACAGCGCTGGCAAACGCATGCTTTGTGGTATTGCCATGCCTGACGGAATGAAGGAAAACGAGAAGTTCCCCACTCCCATCATAACACCCACCACCAAAGCCAAGGAAGGTCACGACGAGGACATTTCCCGCGAGGAAATCATTGCGCAGGGTCTTGTTTCCGCCGAGGAATATGCTCAACTCGAATACTACACCCAAGCCATTTTCGCCCGTGGCACCGAGATTGCAGCCTCCATGGGCCTAATCCTGGTGGACACCAAGTACGAATTCGGCAAAAAGGACGGCGAAATCATCCTGATGGACGAAATCCATACCCCAGACTCATCCCGTTATTTCTACCTGGAAGGCTACGAAGAAAAGCTGGCCAACAACGAACCGCAAAAACAACTTTCTAAGGAATTCGTTCGCCAATGGCTCATCAAAAACGGCTTCCAAGGGCATGAAGGTCAGGCAGTTCCAGAAATGACCCCGGAATACTGTTCCAGCGTTTCAGAACGCTACATCGAGCTGTACGAAAACATTACGGGCGAGAAGTTTGAAAAAGCCGACATAGCGGATGTGGCTGGTCGGATTGAGAAGAATGTGACGGCTTATTTGAAGGCGCAGTAAATTTCAATGAAACCTACTAAGCCCGGGACTCTTGTTGTTCCGGGCTTATTTTTTGCATTGAACCTGATCGGAAAGAATTGGACAATAGAGTTTAATAGAATGCCCATTCCAACAATAATTCACTTTACCTAAGCTTGCTCATTTGTGAATAATGTGTAAATTTGACCAAAATTTAACGATAAAACATGAAAAATCTGTTTGTTATCATTTGCCTCTTTTTTTCTGAACTGGCTTTTGCCCAAATGCAAGATTTGAGGAAACTCGCGACTGGAGAATTGGTTTACAGTACCATTTTATATGATGCCAACGGCGACCTTTATGGTTACTTCTATCTGTATAAACGGGATGTGGATGTCACTCACAAAACGATGGAATACGTCCTCCTAGACAAAAATCTGAACAAAGTTTCCAACAACATATTTGTCAACAATTCGTACAACGAAAACAGTTTTTCTGGCGGGAAATGCCATTACCTCGATTGCAGCCTGATGGGCGACAACGTCATTCTTACCAATTTATACTTTTACACCCCTGTCGTAAATTCGGGTTATCCTACTCCATTGACTACGACCCTTCAAATTGTTTCCTTGAAAGACACGATGGTATCGAAAGAATTGAAATACCAAGATGGGGTTTTCACTGAATTGCCCGATGACCTCGTCAAACTGAAACTAGAAAACAAGAAAGTAGAGACTAAATATTTGGTACAGTCCATCAACAACGACTCCTTGTCGGGCTTCTTCATTTCGCAAAACAACATGGAGGGCTATAACTACAAGGAAAAGGATTTTCAATTCTACAACGCGAAAAGGGAGTTGCTTTGGAAATATGAATACAATCCCAACGGCACCTTCAATGACCTGACAACCTGCAAGGTCATTCATGTCAAAGGGAACAACATCTATCTGAAGCAAACCCACTACATCAAGAATTATCCCACCGATGTAAAAATCGTAATGCTTGATTTGAGAACGGGTGAAAAAAAGTATGAGACGGTAGTGGAGGATGTCAACAGCCAATACAATCACACCATCAAAGCAAAGGAAATTGACGGGAAACTGTTCATCACCGGCAACTATTCTCCCTACAAGAACAAATACCTTTTCAGGCTGGATAAAAACTTGGGCTATTTCAAGTTGGTACTGAGTCAAAACGGCGAGGTAATTTCGAAGCAGTATTCAAACTGGAGCGACTTTTCGAAGTTCATGAAGGTAAGCAAGAATGGTCTTGTCGATAAAGAATTTCAATTGAATACGAAATCCTTTTGGATTTTCAAGGAAGGTGCCATCTCCATCATTGCAGAGAAATACAAACCAGCAAGCAATACATTATGGTTCCTGCTTATGCCAATTATCTATATGATGACTGATCATTCTCATGAGACGAGCGATATGGTTTTAATCAATTTCGATGAATCGTTTCAACTTAAGGATATCAAAACCGTCTTTAAGGAGAGATCCTCGGCCAACAACGAGGACTATCTCTTTTCGCAATACATTCAAAATGAGGAGGGAGGCACATACTTTTTCAAGGATTCTACCAAAAAGCCAAACGATCTACGTTCGGAATGGGTACTTGGCATAAACACCTATCTGAAAGGTCAATTTACGCAAGAGCGAATTCCTCTTACTTCCGGAAGACAATACGAGATTGAACCCTTGCCTGCCAAGGAAGGCTACATCATGCTCTGGGAAAGTAACGAAAAGGACAAGTACAATCAGGTTCGATTGGAAAAGTTAAACTTCTAAGGGAAACACGTTCACTGATAAAACTCCTTGATGTTCTTGATTTCATTCAGACTGAGATTCCACATAAAGCTTAGGAATTGCTGATAACTTTCTGATTGTTCTTTTGGGTCAACTTGCTCCAAATATCGGTTCAGCGTATAGTTCTTTCGTGCATCGTATATTTTTGAAAAGAAATGGCCCAACCAATATCGGTAGAACGGATCCTTATCGTTATCCTGCAAATTCAACAGACAAACATAAAGGCCAAAGCCATATTCTTCCTGATAATCAAGACAAAATGGCTCGCAAGCCTTGGCCAGTTGTTGAAGGGAGTCGAATGAAACAGTACTGCAGATTGGTTGGACAACATCATTAAGCTCTGGGAAAATCCGTTTGATATTGGCGATGCGATCCTTTATTCTTGGGTGATTATCGATGGAATCCTCGTTAATTCGTACTTTTTTATTTGAATAGTCGTACACTTTAAAATTCTCCTGTTTCAACCATTCGTCCCGGAATGATTGGGCAGGCAGGTCGAAAACACGCTTATAAATTTGATTTTCCAAACCCATCGGCTTGATGGAGTCGTATGAATCCATCATAACCAGTGTATTTAAATAATTGACTGGACTAAAACCCGTATTTCGATACAACACATAACCGATAGAATCGGCCTCATATTCTTGAATTCGATTGAAACGGCTTTCCTCATACAGAATTTGTCTCAAGTTGTTCCATGCCTTCTCACTCCTGTTGCTTTTCTCTTGTTTGACCTCCTTCGCTTGATTTTTCGCTTGATCCTTTACTATTGAATAGTATCGTTTTAAGTTTATCAAACTATGAGAAAGAATCAAATGACCAATTTCGTGAGAAAGGATTGAGGCAAGTTGCTCTTCGTTTTGAAGATAGCGAAATGTACCTAGATTCAATACAAAGTAATGATCCCCCAGACTGGAAGCATTTAATGTCAGCTCCTTGGAAATAAAAAATTCAACTGAATTCGGAATAGTTGCGTTCTTCGATTCTAAATGCTCTACTAAACGATCGACCATTCCAGTAAAACGTTGATCGTATACATATCCACCCTTGAGCAGATCTTCATTGAACTGTTTATGTACCTTTTTATAATGTGTTGAAATGTTGGTTCGTTCACTACCACTGAACTTGGTTTTGATTTGTTTGTCGAACCACTTAATATTTTTGAGGTACTCTTGACTTTTCTGCTTAAGGTTGGTCTGATCGGCTGTATCAATTGGTACGTTAGTCTGTGCAAAAGCTACGAAGGGGATTAGGACGAATGCAACGATCAGGAACTTTAGTTTCATTGTTTAGGTTGATTTTTACAAAAATACAATTTTAGGAAAACTTTTAGGTACGCTGTAATCAAAATCTATCTTATTTTTAATTTTCAGAAACTTCATCATCACTTTAATTAAATGCCTATTTGATTTTTTTATTATTACCCAAAAGCTTTGCATTTTGACTTGTTACAACCTTTTTTCCGGTTTTCTCTTCTATCTCTTTTCTTGTGTTTCCAGCTATTGTTCCACCCTGTTTCGCTATTATTCTGCTATCTTCAAAAGTTTTGGGATTTTTCTCCTTTGAAATCTCTGTGGTGGTAGCTTCTGCCAGCATATTAAGCACCAACTCAAGGTTTGTCATGTGGTCACGTAGATTCTCTTTTTTGAGCTCTTTGAGGTTTCTAAATTGCTTTGTTGTGATGCCGCTCCATGCCTTAGTAATTTCATCCGTTAGTATGGCAAACTCTTGACCTTTTTGTACACCTCTGTTTTCCCATTCATCGGTTAAGTCCTTACGAACCTCAATACTTTTCAGGCGTTGATTGATCCATTCCTTGCTATAACCTTTTCGTAAGTAGGTTTCCATTAGGCGATCGATGCCCAATTCTGGATCTTCAATTTCGTCCATTCTTTCACGGCCAACTTGAGCCAACCACACCTTAAATGGTTCTGCCTTTGGTGATGGTACACTTTGAATTAACCGGAAAAGCTGTTCAGTATCTGCCACATCGGTTAATCGCATTTTACCATCTTCGGCAATTAATTTCAACCGGTTACAATTTGTAACCGTTTCATTTCCTTCTTTAAGCAACCTATTTTTAAGAACTTTCCAGTAATTCCTTGCTCCTTGATGAGAAGGTTGGTCAGTTAATACTGAAATGATATCGACAATGGAGAAGAACCATTTTTCATCTTCATCACTCCAAAGTGAACGAATTTCCTTTTGTTCAAATAATTTTATGGCAGTGTCTTTGGTCATGGTTGCTATTTTACTCCGTTTTCAATAATTGCAATTTCGTCGTCGGTCAGGTCCGTTAGCTTGTCCAGTAGCTAACATTAAATTGATTTCTCAAAGTTAATAAATTATTGCAGACAAGTTGTGTTGTTGAAACAATCTATTCAAATCTAAGGTATAGTTTTTAAAAATCCGTACATTAGCAGTAAAATTTGTAGTCTTAAAAATCAAAACTATGATCATTACAACTACGCCTTCCATCGAAGGCAAAACCATTGTCAAATACCTGGGTATTGTAACGAGCGAGGCGGTAGTCGGAGCCAACATTTTCAGGGATTTGTTTGCGAGCATCCGCGACATCGTGGGTGGCAGAACGTCTTCGTACGAAGGAGTGCTTCGCCGTGCCAAAGAAAGTGCATTGAAAGAAATTCAGACGAATGCAGCGGAAATGGGAGCCAATGCTGTCGTTGGCATAGACCTTGATTATGAAACAGTTGGTTCAAATGGAAGCATGCTGATGGTAACGGCAAGCGGAACTGCTGTCATTATCGAGTAACATTTTCGCTGATTTTACGTCTTATTTATAAAGCACACACTATGAAACGATTACTTTTGCTCCTCGTGACAGCCACATTGTTGGCTTCCTGCACCATCAACAACTCAGCTGATGTATCGGTAGTCACTCTTTCGATTCGATCGAATCAATGGACTCCCCACACGGATGCCGATGGTTACAACTTGTTTTATTCCCGCACCATCAGCATGCCAGAGATCACTCCGAACCTATATGCGAACGGTAGTGTTCTGACGTATTATCTCATCTACGACGATTACAATGTGCAGATAGCTCAACAAGTGCTGCCTTATGTGCGTCATTATGAAAATTCGGATGGTGCCAGATGGACCAGAACCGTTGATTTTGAGTACTCGCCAGGATCCATGACCATTATTGTTACCAATTCAGACTTCCTGAACGAAGTTCCCCCGCTCATGGATTTCAGGGTAGTGATGCAAGAATAAAATAATCGGCATAATTGCATACATGAATATTTATTCATATATTCGTTAAGGAGAACATTGGTTTCTCCTTAACTTTTATTTACTTATATTCAAGTAGTTATGATAGTCGGAATACTGAAAGAAATCAAACCGGCGGAGAAAAGGGTCAGCATGATCCCAGCCGGTGTTCATCAGATGATCAAAAACGGTCATCAAGTTCTCGTTCAAAAAGAAGCAGGAGCCGGCAGTGGTTTCCCGGACGAATTGTATGCGTCCGTTGGTGCCGAAATGGTGGAAAGCGCGGCTGAAATTTTCAAACGGGCGGACATGGTGATGCATGTCAAGGAAATCACCCATCCCGAATACGAATTGCTCCGCGAAGGCCTCATCGTCTTTACCTATTTGCATTTGGCTGCCGATCCCGATCAGATTAAAGCCTTGATGGAAAGCAAATGCGTTGCGGTCGCTTATGAAACGGTTCAGACGGCAGATGGCAAACATCCTTTGCTCGAGCCGATGAGCGAAGTAGCCGGCAAAATGTCCATTCAGGAAGGTGCACGTTTTTTAGAAATGCCCCAAGGGGGAAGCGGCATCCTAATGGGTGGCGTTCCTGGCGTGGCAGCTGCCAGAGTCCTGATTATTGGGGGTGGCATCGTTGGAACCAACGCAGCCAAAGTGGCTTGCGGCATGGGCGCTGACGTTACGATTCTTGACACGAGTCTTGATCGCTTGCGGTATCTGGATGACGTCATGCCTGCCAACTGCAGACTTATCATGAGCAATCACTATGTGCTTGAAGAAGAGCTGAAACAGGCCGATTTGGTGATTGGTGCCGTTTTGGTTACCGGCGCCAAGGCTCCCAAGTTGGTTACCAGGGAAATGATTTCGGGCATGAAAAAAGGTTCGGTCATGGTGGATGTGGCTATTGATCAAGGTGGATGTTTCGAAACGTCCAGACCGACCACGCACCAGGATCCGGTATTCCTAATTGACGGCGTCGTGCAGTATTGTGTGGCAAACATGCCTGGTGCAGTAGCCAGAACCTCGACGATGGCTTTGACGAACGCAACGCTCCCCTACGCCATCGCGCTTGCCAACAAAGGCTGGAAACGGGCAACAGAAGAGGATCCGGCTTTGGCAAAGGGCTTGAATGTGGTGAATGGCGAAATCGTTTATGAACCAGTAAAGCAAGCTTTCTCGACCTATTGATTTTGAAAACCCGGTTATAAAGCCGGGTTTTTCATTTTGATCGGCTCGATTTTCACAAACAATTTCAACGTCAGCCACGCCACCAAATACATGCTGCTTGCCATAATGAAAATCAGGGTATAACTTCCAGTCACTTGTAGAATCAGGCCGACGAACGAAGCTGATAAGGCTCCGAATACTGCTCCGCCGAAACCAGACATGCCAATAACCGTACCCACTGCATTTTTGGGGTAGATATCCGAAACCACGGTGTAAATGTTGGAAGCCCAGCCCTGATGCGCCGCTGCGGCCATTCCAATAAGCAGAACCACCGGCCAAAGGTTCGACAATTGGGAGAGAAACATCAAGGGCAAAACCATCAAGGCACAGATTAGGATCGTCGTTTTTCGGGCAAAGTCGATGGAGCGACCCGCTTTGATGAATCCCGATGATAACCAACCTCCCAGGATGCCCCCGAAACTGGCCATCGTGTAAATCACAATGATGGGCAGCACCGTTCCTTTGATGTCCATGTGTTGCGTTTTGTTCAGGTAATCGGGCATCCAGAAGAGGAAAAACCACCAGACCCAATCAGTGACAAGGCGAGAAAAGCAGATGGCATAGGTCTGTTTATAACGCAACAGGTTTCCCCAACTTAATGGTTTTGCGGGTTCTTCGGCCAAATCCTCGTCCGAACGGATGTATGCCAACTCGAGCGCATTCACTTTTTTGTGCAAGGTAGGTTTCTGATACAGCAACAGCCAGAATATCAGCCAGATGAAGCCCAATGCTCCTGTCACCAGAAAGGCCCATTCCCAACCGAATTTCAACGTTATCGCCGCCACGATGATGGGCGCGATGATGGCTCCGATGGTGGAACCGGAATTGAAAATCCCGGTAGCAAAGGCTCTGTCTTTCTTTGGAAACCATTCTGCAATGGTCTTAACAGCTGCCGGAAAATTGCCGGCCTCGCCCAGTCCCAATACGGCACGGGCTGCTCCGAATCCAAAAACGCTGCGCATCAAAGCATGAATGGATGCTCCGATGCTCCAAACTAAAATGGACAAGCTGTAGCCGATTCGTGTACCGAACACATCGAGCAAGCGCCCGCTTATAAGCATGCCCAACGCGTAGGCTATCTGAAAGGCGGCCACGATATTGCCATAATCGGCCTCATCCCAATGCAAGTCGTCTTGAATGAATGGCTTCAGCAAACCAATCACTTGACGATCGATGTAGTTGATGGTCGTAGCAAAAAACAAGAGGGCGACGATGGTCCAGCGAATATTGGAACGCTTTTGGGTCATTTTTGGTGTTTTAAGGTAGTCGTTTGGGGTCATCAACTGCAAAATTGATGAATCCACCGATAGGCGTTTTCTTGTTCGGCTGGTGTTTCACAGTAAGTTACCACCACCAGTTTCATGCCGGGTACCCAAAGGCGTGTTACCTTTTCTTTGATGGTATCCAAGTCGCCCACCATTCTGGCGTTCAACACGACACCCGTATTTGCAAAGCGATGGAAGGCTTCCAGATGGTTGGTCGCTCCCGGATCGGTTTGTGGTGAAAATGCAGCATCCGCCATCCGCAACCCTTTGATATTAAGCACGGAGTCCACCCAACCCGACCAATCCCCGCAAGAATGGAAAACAGGACCGCCCAGCGGTTGACCAATTTTCTCCACCACAGGAACTGCCAATTCAAGGTATTGCTCAGGGGCAATCATAATCGCGTTGTCATCGCTCATGCCAAGTCCTGTCCATTTCACCGAGGAAGCGAAACCGTGGCCTGGAGAAGCGAGCGACGAACCGATCAGTTGCACTTGCTTTTCGTTGAAGCGCATTAACAAGCCAGCGAGGCGGTCAAACAAGAGCTGTACTTTTTCTGGTTCCAGAAACAAATCCATAAAAAATTGGTCCAGAGGATACAGATGCCCCACCATGTTCAGCGGCGATTGCGTGTCTGTCAATGAAACAGGCACCCGGCCTTTGGTTTGATCCATGAAATACTCGATCATTTCCAAGGTATGCCTTCCGATGGGGGTTTCAGCAATTTCTAAAGCATCATGCGCTAAAACTTCATCAATGGAAGAAAACCGTGCCTTCAATGCAGGTGCATTGCCTTCTGGCCAGATGTAATCGCCTCCGAAAGCACTGGCCACCGTTCCGATACCGTACCAAGGCTCCAGAAAATTGGGCACGTCTGCTTTAAAAAGCATGCTCTTTTCGAGAGCACCCAATTGCAATTCCAATGAATGTTTCATATCCTTGCAACCATACGAGAAACACTCCCCTACCCGCATGCGGCGGTATACGAGCACCCCGGTGGATTTGTCCCAAAAATCGGTACATCCTTTGTTCAATGCAGCAGCATACGCTTCATATCGGCTGAAATCGAAATCCGATAGCCGAATCGGAATAACTTGAGTGGCCTGTGAATCGGCCAGTGTAGTGTTAAATTGTTGCATGTTAAATTAGTTGTTTGAAGTCGAATACGACCGCTTAAGGTCTTCCACCGTTTCAAAAATGGTACTGATTCGATCGTCCGTCACCGTGTCGTCCATATTGATGCAACAAACGCCTGTCAATAAAGGGTTTCCAGAATCGTGTACCAGGCGAATGATGGTTTCGCGAATTTCCTCGATGGTTTGTCGTGCAATTTCCACCGGACTCAGCCGAATACTGAAAAACGTGTTCGGCAGGTATTTTCGGAGTTCTTTCACATCACCGCCCCAGCCAAGATCCAGATAATCCAGGTGCGGAATTTTGGCAAAGCTGGCAGCCATTCGATGCGGATCCGGTCCGCAATAATGAATGCCGAACGGCCGTTTCTTACTCCATTCCACATCGTAAGGCAATAAAAAGGTCTCGTAATCCTCGGCTGAAATCATGGTATGCGAGCATTCGGAATGCAAGAAAACAGGTTTTGGCAAGTGCCTAACCCCTCGGTTGACGGAAATGGAGGTCGTACCGGTTTCGGCCGTCAAAAAGTCTGTGAATTTTCCGATCACCTGAGCGATCCCATGGAAATAGTCGTTGACCTCATCGGGGCTCATCATCATGTCCATGAAGATAGCCTCACCGCGTAAATCCATGGCCAGATTCAGCACACCTCCCCAATTGATGTCTCCGGTCACTCGACCGTGATTTTTCTTCAAGGCATCCGTCAATTTCAAAACCTTCTTAAAGGCTTCAGATGCAAAGGCTTCGGAAAGGTTCACGGCCAACGAGTCTTGGTGTGCCGCCAGAACCTGTGGCGGATGGTTTTCCGTATAGTTGACCTTGCAGCCCAACATTTCGGAAAGCAGGAAGCCAGCAGCCAGATGTACGGCTCCGATTTCTGGCCTTGCCTCGTCCTTATGGTCGCCCATGCCGTACTTGCCCCAACGTTCGTAGAGGACTTTCTCCATTTTTTGCTCTGCTTCCACCCGCTTGAGGGGATGGAAAAAAAAGTCAGGATCGAAGCAAACTCCTTCGTTCTTGTGCCACCATTCCGGTGCCAAAACAATATCGACAGGTAAAAATCCAGTGTTCATGGTATAAGGTATTACAAATGCGAAGATATGAAAAAAGCCGCAACCCAAAGGCTACGGCTTTTCAAAAATGAAGGTCTGTTTAATCTTCCATAGACTCAAGCACCCGAACGTTCTTGATTTCCCAAGTCGGGCAAGATTCGAGGGTGTTGGATACATAACGGAATGCAAAACGGACGTTGGTTTTACGGGCATACTCGGCCAACGAGACAGGGCCTGAACTTACAAATACGTAGTCTTGAGTGGTCGATTGGATAAAATCCTTCTTAACCCAAGTCAAAGTATCCGGAGTCGAGATGCCATCCCAGTTGTTGCAAACCCAAAGTGTCATTTCCTTGCGATAGGCCGTTCCGTACTTGTGCGTGTTGTCAAACAACAAGAATGCCGTTGCACGTTTGGTCAGATCGATGGTAGGAGATATCAGCCAGTCTTCGTTGTTTTGGTTGCCGTTGCTGTAGCCGGAGAACTTGGCAAAACCTTCGCCCTTATACGAACTCCAAAACCAAAGCTGCGCACCGGTCACGGAAACCGCCGTGAAGTTCGTGATGTTGGCAATAAAGGTTTCGGCAAAGATTTCGTTGTTGTAGATGTTGAACACGCGATTGGTGTCCAACACATACTTTTCCTTGATGTACTGGAGTTCGCCTTCTTCAGAAATGTATTGGGGAGTTGTCACGATGACATTGGATTTGGGGTCTCCGTATTTATACTTTATTGCCAGCCACAAGGGAATGTATTTGGAAGCCGGAGACACATCATCCCTGAAGTATTTGTTTACACCCAACTCCTTGGTTAGTACGGAATCCGCATAAGAAGTGTCGTATGCCAGCGCCAACTTGCTGATGGCCACCATATCGGCTTCAGTGATGGAATCCGTATAGGCAAACTTGTTTTTGGGAACCACACCATCGTCGTAACCCGGGAAATTCAATTCGTTGAAGTTGCAGGCCGAGAGCATGATAGCCAATACGGCTGCAGGAAATAGAATTTTCATATTTTTCTTCATTTTTGTAGTTTTAAAAAGCGAGTTTCAAACCAACGGTCCAGGTGCGGCCGAATCCGTAAAACACTTTGGCAGTTTTCCAGGTGTGGTCGGAACCGTCGGTCGCATCGGCGATGTATTCCTGACCAAGCACATTGTCGCAAACACCGTTGATCGTGCAGTTGTAATCACCCAATTTGAACTTGTAATTCGCGTGAAAATCCAAAACACCAGCGGCAGGAATCATCCAAGGATCCACAAACGTTTGGTTGGAAATGCTGGTGGAAACGTCTGAAATCTTGTAATTGGAGTAGTTGCGGTCCCAATAGGTAAAGTCCAAACCGGCTCTGAAACCTTTCAACAATTCATAAGTGGCACCCAAGGCGGCTGAAGTCTGCGCCGAGTTGCCCACGTGCACATTCTTCATATTGACTGTCATGTTGGCATGCTGGGCACTCATCATTTCGACGACGCCACCCTGAATGTCAACAGGCTGGCCTTGCCTGTCGTACAGGTAGCCCTTGGGGTTGCTCGCCCATTTCCAATCACCCAGCGAAAGCATACCGGTGAGTTCCAAGCTCCGGATGGGAGTCGAGCGGAAGTCGAATTCCAAACCTTGGTGCAGAGCGTCCAATCCTTCCATGTTGATGACCAAACTGGCAGGGCTGTCAGCATTGATGGCACGAACCAAGGTTTTGTCCATCCATGTGGTGCGGTAAGCATTAACATTGGCTGTAAAATAGCGCGAACGGAAACCATAACCCAATTCCATAGAAAAACACTTCTCATTCACAGCATTGGGATTGGTCATATTGCTGGTGGTCGATTGCAGGAAAGCACCGCCCGAAAAGAATGGAGCCCTGGAAATGATACCGATGTTGGCGAACACGTTCTGGTGGTCGTCGATGTTGTAGTTGGAGCCGCCCTTCAGGGTATAGCCCAAGCAGTTCACCTGATCTGAAGTACGTTCGGCACCTTCGTAATAGAAACGGTCGAAACGCCAGTAGCTGGTGTTTGATACTGAACCTGAAACAAACGTGTTTAGGGCATCCATGGTGTATTCAGCCTGGCCAAAAAGACCCTCGGACATGACAAAACCATCGTAATCGCGGTAAACCACGTCACCAGTGGTCAGTTTGTTGTACAGGTAGTCGGTAGTGGAGAAATGGGGTCTGGGCGTATTGTCAATAAAGAACTTGCCGCCATACAGATCGGTGATGGCATTCGTATGAGTACCTTTATAATAGCGTAAGTCAATACCACCTGAAATTTCAAGGTTCTTGTCAATCTGTTTGGTGTAGGTGGATAGTAAACCGTACCATTTGTGTGCGTTCACCGATTTGGACATCACGTACTGCGAACCGTTCACATTGGTGGGATCCTGGTTGATGGCATACATGGCGCTGTAGTCGAACGTTCCGTCCTCGGCTCGAAAAATCGTATTGGGGACACCCTCGGTAGAACCGTACCAGTTGGTGCGGTCGCCGCCGTTGTAACTTTGGCCGCTGTAACCGTTGCCCTGCCCAATGGAAGCATACAAAGCAGTGCTCAGCGCCGAGGTTTCATCGATTGTCCAGCTGTGGTTCAAAGAGAACTGGGGTTTGTGGTATTCATTCTTGGAGGACTGCTTACGTTGGCCGTTCGGTCCAAAGCCATACGATGCGTTGTATTTATAACCAAGCGGTTGTTTCTGCCATTCTGCGATGGTGAGGTAATCGCTGTTGTTGCGTTGGTTGTGCCATTGAGGGGCACCGAAACCCGTGAAAGACAGCGTTTGGTTGTCGAACACCTTTGAGATGTTCACAAAATACGAATAGGCTTCGAACTCCGTTCCTTGAATATAACCGTCACCAGTTGTTTTAGCTCCAAGCAACGTCAACGCCCAGCCTTTTTCGTTCAAACCGGTCGAAAACGAGAAACCTTGTTTCAAATAGCCATCGTTTCCAACCGTGTAAAATACGTTTCCTCCTTTTCTGGCATCGGTGGAACGCGTCACAATATTGATGGAACCGCCCACAGAAGGGGAAGCGATTTTGGAAGCACCCAGACCACGTTGCACCTGAAGTGAACGCGTCACGTCGCCAAGATTTGCCCAGTTGGACCAATAAACGCCGCCCCATTCCATATCGTTTACAGGGACTCCGTTGATCATCACGGCAATGTTGGCAGCTTCAAAACCGCGAAGATTGATGCGCGAGTCGCCAAAGGCACCACCTTGCTTGGTGGCATAAACACCGGGAGTGGATTTCAACACTTCCGGAAACTCCTGGTTACTAAGTTTAGCCTCAATAACCATCGGTTCCATCGTACTGAGCGCTACCGGCGTCTTGCGGCGGATGGCGATGGAGGTACTTACGGTGACGTCGCCAAGATTAACGGCATCGGACGACATCGAGATTTTTCCAATGGGTGTTGATTTACCTGTGGCAGTAGCTTCCAATGATACCGGCGAATAGCCGATAAAAGAAATTTCCAGCCTTTGCTTACCAGATCCGCCCGGGACCGTGAAAGTACCGTCCAGACCCGAGACCGCGCTCGTTCTGGAAGTGGAATTGAAGATACTGACTCCGGCCAAGGGCTCCTGAGAATCCTTGTCCAGTAAAACACCTGTCAGCGAGCTTTGAGCATTGGCAATCCCTGCCAGGCAAAGCAAAAGAAGCAACAGTAGTGAAAAACGTTTGATCATAGAGGTGCGTTATTTTGTTAATACAAAATGTATAAAGATTCACAAATTTAAGAGAATTTCACAGAGTACCACGCTTAAAGATGTGAAATATCTAAGACAGTTATCAACAATTATTCAACCAAAAAAATCCTATCTTTGTAACCGCAAAAAATAGACCCTTCCATGAGTGACCAACGATACCTGATGCGCGGCGTTTCTGCTTCCAAAGAAGACGTACACAACGCCATCAAGAATATTGACAAAGGTTTGTATCCCAAAGCCTTCTGTAAAATAATACCCGATATTCTGGGTGGAGACCCCGACTATTGCAACATCATGCATGCCGATGGAGCAGGCACCAAATCGTCCCTGGCCTACCTTTATTGGAAGGAAACAGGCGACCTTACCGTGTGGAAAGGCATTGCTCAAGATGCCCTGATCATGAATATTGACGACCTGATTTGTGTGGGGGCTGTTGATAACATTCTTGTTTCATCCACCATCGGCCGAAATAAGATGCTGATTCCTGGCGATGTCATCTCCGCCATCATCAACGGAACCGACGAATTGTTGGCTGAACTCCGCAACATGGGCATTGGCGTATACTCCACAGGTGGTGAAACGGCCGATGTGGGCGATTTGGTTCGCACCATCATCGTGGACAGCACGGTGACTTGCCGCATGAAGCGAAGCGACGTGGTGGACAACGCCAACATCAAACCGGGTGACGTCATCGTGGGCATCTCTTCTTACGGGCAGGCTTCGTACGAAAAAGAATACAACGGCGGCATGGGCAGCAACGGCCTGACTTCAGCCCGTCACGATGTTTTCGCCAAGTATTTGGCGGCCAAATATCCTGAAAGCTTTGATTCAGCTGTTCCTGAAGAATTGATTTATTCCGGTGGCATGTATTTAACCGACAGCGTGGAAGGTTCACCCCTTGATGCCGGCAAACTCGTGCTTTCCCCCACCCGCACGTATGCTCCTTTTGTGAAACAGCTTTTAGACACGATGCGCAGCGAGATTCACGGCATGGTGCATTGTTCCGGCGGCGCACAGACCAAGGTGCTGCACTTTGTAGAAAACGTGCACGTCATCAAGGACAATCTATTCCCCATTCCGCCCTTGTTCCGTTTGATTCAGGAACAATCCGGCACCGACTGGAAAGAAATGTACAAGGTGTTCAACATGGGACACCGTTTGGAAGTTTACTTAACTCCCGAAAAGGCCGCCGAAGTGATAACCATCGCTGCAAGCCTTGGCTTGGAAGCACAATTGGTGGGTCACGTAGAGGCTTCCTCCAAAACAGAATTGACCATCCGCAGCGAATTCGGCACTTTTGAGTATTAGGTACGCAGTTAATTCAAAAGGACTATTAAAGTCTTGCAGAACTAATTGATTATCATATACATACAACATAACTATGGCAGAAACCACCTTACTCGAGAAACTCGAATTCCTTCATCACCGTTTTGAAGAAGTTTCGACGCTCATCACGGACCCTTCAGTGATAAGCGATATGAAACGCTTTGTCAAACTCAACAAAGAATACCGCGACCTCGAAAAAATCGTAGCCGCTCAAAAAGAATTGCAAGGCTTGATGCAAAACATCGCCGACGCCAGAGAGCTTTTGGATACCGAATCAGACCCCGAAATCCGTGAGATGGCCAAGGAGGAACTCGACTCCAGTCAGACCCGCCTTCCGGAATTGGAAACCGAGATCAAATTCCTACTGGTGCCCGCCGATCCCGAAGACGCCAAAAACGCCATCGTGGAAATCCGTGGCGGAACAGGTGGTGACGAAGCCGCCATTTTTGCCGGCGACCTCTTCAAAATGTACGCACGCTATTGCGAAAACAAAGGCTGGAAAGTGGAAATCACCTCCACCAGCGAAGGAACTTCAGGTGGATTCAAGGAAATCATCTTTGCCGTGTCGGGCGAAAACGTCTATGGCACCCTCAAGTATGAATCGGGCGTTCACCGCGTTCAGCGTGTTCCTGCCACCGAAACCCAGGGCCGTGTCCACACGTCCGCTTCAACCGTGGCTGTACTGCCTGAAGCCGAAGAATTCGACATTGACCTGAAAGAATCAGACATCCGCGTGGATACATTTTGCTCCTCGGGCGCTGGCGGTCAGTCGGTTAACACCACGTATTCTGCCATTCGTCTGGTGCACGTGCCTACGGGCATTTCTGTGCAATGCCAGGATGAAAAGTCGCAGCACAAAAACAAGGCTAAAGCCATGATCGAATTGCGTTCGCGCATCTACAACATTGAGCATCAGAAATACCTGGACGAAATCGGGTCGAAGCGCAAGACGATGGTTTCCACCGGGGACCGTTCAGCCAAAATCCGTACCTACAACTACCCGCAAGGCCGAATTACCGATCACCGCATCAACTACACCATCTACAACCTGGCCGCCTACATGAACGGCGACATACAGGCTGTGATCGACCAATTGACGGTAGCTGAGAACGCCGAACGGATGAAAGACAGTGAACTATAACACCATTATATTATATGGATAAAAAAGTATTGTTTGAGAACATCCTCAGGAAGCAATCTTTCCTTTGCGTCGGCCTCGATACGGATCTGAAAAAGATCCCTGCCCACCTGCTCAGCGAAGAAGACCCCCTTTTCGCCTTCAACAAAGCCATCATTGATGCCACTGCCGAATACTGCGTGGCCTACAAGCCCAACCTTGCCTTTTACGAGTGCATGGGCGTGAAAGGCCTGTTGGCATTGGAAAAGACGGTGAACTACATCCGCGAGAACCATCCAGACCAATTCATCATCGCCGATGCCAAACGCGGAGATATCGGGAATACGTCCGAAATGTATGCGGCCAGTTTTTTTGAGGAATTGCCCTTCGACGCTGTGACTGTGGCTCCTTACATGGGTGAGGATAGCGTGAAACCATTCCTCAAATACCCGGGGAAATGGGTAATTTTACTGGCGTTGACTTCCAATAAAGGCTCCCAGGATTTCCAATTCAGCACTGACGCCAACGGCGAACGGTTGTTCGAAAAAGTATTGAAAACTTCTCAAAACTGGGCTTCGGACGAACAAATGATGTATGTGGTCGGTGCTACGCAGGGCAGCCTTTTTGCCGATATTCGCAAAGCTGCACCGGATCATTTCCTGCTCGTGCCCGGCGTAGGCGCTCAAGGCGGCAGCTTGGAAGAGGTTGTCAAATACGGCATGAACAAGCAATGTGGCTTGCTGGTAAATTCATCCAGACAAATCTTGTACGCTTCCAACGGAGTCGACTTTGCAGAAAAAGCACTTTCAGAAGCGAAAAAAGTTCAGGAAGAAATGGCCTCCTATCTGGCAAAACTCTGATTTACAAAGCCAAACGTGGAACAGAAACGTAAAATCATCAACGACCCGGTCTTCGGATTCATCGACCTGCCAACGGGTTTTTTATACGAAGTCTTTCAACATCGCTATTTGCAACGGCTTTCAAGGATTAAGCAGCTGGGCATGTCACCCTACGTCTATCCGGGAGCTCAACATACCCGCTTTCAGCATACTACGGGAGCCATGTATTTAATGATGGAGGCTGTAAATCATCTTCAATCGAAGGGAATTGACATCACGAGCGAAGAATCCGATGCAGTGACCGCTGCCATTTTACTTCACGATATTGGACATGGACCTTTTTCTCACGTGCTGGAAGACAGCATCATAAAAGGCGTTTCGCACGAAGAAATATCACTGCGTCTGATGGAGCGGATGAACCGGACCTTCAACGGTAAACTCGACCTAGCCATCGCCATTTTCAAGGATGAATACCCCAAAAAGTTCCTGCATCAACTGCTTTCAGGCAATCTGGACATGGACCGTTTGGATTACCTGCGACGCGACAGCTTTTATTCCGGTGTTACCGAAGGAAACATCGGTTCCGCTCGTATCATCAAAATGTTGAATGTGGTGGATGACAAATTGGTCGTAGAGGCCAAAGGCATCTACTCCATTGAGAACTACCTGCTTTCCAGACGGTTGATGTATTGGCAGGTCTATTTGCACAAGACTTCGCTGGCAGCAGAAAAAATGTTGCAGAATTTATTGAGACGTGCCGGCGATTTGGCTGTAGCGAATGCATGTCCTTTTGCATCTCCTGCATTGACGCATTTCCTTGAAGGGAAACAGGCTTTCGGAATTTTGACAGAGGAAAATCTAAATTTCTTTGAGCAATTGGATGATACGGATATTTGGGCAGCCATCAAAAGCTGGCAGTTCCATCCCGACTTTGTGCTTTCCACGTTGAGCAAAGGCTTGCTGGAACGCAAACTTTTCAAAATCGAGATGGGAAATCTGGAGCCTGACCCTCAGCGGATGGAAGCAAAAACACGAGCGATCATGGAGCGATTCAGCATTCAGCGTGAAGAAGCCGCCTATTTGACTTCCCTCAGCAGTGTTTCGAGCAACATGTACAGCGAAGCCGATGACAGCATTGACATCCTTTACAATTCCGGTGAAATTGTACCCATCACCAAGGCTTCGGATATGTTGAATCTGGAGTTGCTGTCCAAAGAGGTCAGAAAGCACGTTTACTGTTACATTCGTCTTTGAGATGTCTTAATAAATTAGTAGATTTGAAACGCTCACTGGAAAAATACACGAGCTTTAGGGAATATTTTGTATTTTTGCGCAAATTTTTTAACCGATGGAATTTACAGCTAAGCAAATAGCTTCTTTCTTGTCAGGTGAAATCGAAGGGAATCCGGACGTTTCCGTAAATACGCTTTCGAAGATCGAAGAAGGCATGACGGGCTCGTTGACTTTTCTCTCCAACCCAAAATACACCGCTTACATTTATACGACACAGGCCAGTATCGTCTTGGTAAACAGAGACTTTATTGCCGAACAGCCCATTAGCGCCACCTTAATTCGGGTGGTCGACGCCTACCAAAGCCTGGCCGTACTTCTAACGATGGTCAGCCAGTCAAAATCCAAAAAAACTGGCATCGACCCACAGACCTCCATTGCGTCTTCAGCCACATTGGGTGAGAACCTATACGTCGGAGCCTTCACAGTCATTGGAGAAAACAGTCGAATTGGCAACAACACGCAACTTCATCAACAGGTATACATCGGCGACGGTGTTCGCATCGGCACCGATTGCATCATTTACCAAGGCGCAAAAATCATGGATGATTGCGTGGTCGGAAATGGTTGCATCCTTCAACCAGGTGCCATCGTCGGTGCGGATGGCTTCGGCTTTGCCCCTCAAAATGCTGGAGATTACCAAAAGATTCCTCAGATCGGAATCGTCATACTGGAGGACAACGTCGAAATCGGTGCAAACACCACCATCGACAGAGCCACAATGGGTTCGACCATCATTCGCAAAGGCGTGAAACTAGACAACCTGATTCAAGTTGGTCACAATGTTGAAATCGGTGACAATACCGTCATTGCTGCTCAGACAGGGATTGCAGGCTCCACAAAAGTAGGCAAAGGCTGCATGATTGGCGGACAGGTTGGCATGGCCGGCCATCTCCATGTGGCTGACGGTGCGATGATAGGTGCTCAATCTGGCTTGTCCAATTCATTGCTCGATGTATCAAATCCCGTTTTTGGCACACCAGCTATCAATCACAAAAAATTTGCCCGTTCATACGCGGTATTCAAACAACTGCCAGATCTTAATATCGAAATCAGCAAGCTTCGCAAAGAAATCGAGGCTCTAAAGAAAAATCAAACTATTTGAAAATGCCCAATCAGCTAACACTTCAAAAAGACTTCACTGTATCTGGTAAAGGTTTGCACACAGGCCTACCCATCACCGCACGTTTTTGTCCTTCAGAACCCAACACCGGTTACCGTTTCGTACGAGTAGATCTTGAAGACAAGCCCATCATAGAAGCCTTGGCTGAAAACGTCAACAATACCGAACGCGGTACCGTCCTGTTTAAAAACGGAGTGACCATCAGCACGATCGAACACGCCATGGCTGCCCTTTATGCGGCAGAAATCGACAATTGCCTCATCGAGATCGATGGACCTGAAATGCCCATTCTCAACGGTAGCGCCATTGCATTTGTGGATGGCATCCGAGAAGCCGGCATCGTCAGTCAGGATTGGGCCAAAGAATATTATGTGGTGCGCAACCGCATCGAAGTGAGCGATCCCGAAACAGGTGCCTCGCTCATCATACTTCCCTACGACGGATTCAGCATCACGACCCTGATCAGCTTTAATTCCTGCATTCTCAACAATCAGTTTGCACGACTCAACGCCATGTCCGATTTCCAGACCGAAATCGCAGACAGCCGCACCTTTGTTTTCGTACGTGAAGTCGAATTGTTGCTTCAGCACAACCTCATCAAAGGTGGTGACTTGGACAACGCCCTGGTCATCTACGACCAGGAATTGGAACAAGAAAAGCTGGATGCGCTGGCCGACCACATGCACCTGCCCCATAAGCTTGTCAACAAGCTGGGCTACATCAACAACAAACCCCTCAAACACGACAACGAACCCGCACGTCACAAACTGCTCGATCTAGTCGGTGATATCGCTCTGATAGGCAAGCCTTTGAAAGGCCACATCATTGCCACGCGCCCAGGCCATAAGATCAACAATCAGATGGCCAAGCTTATCCGCAAGGAAATGAAACGGACGGAAGTTCAATGCCCAGTTTATAATCCGGACATCCCCCCCATTTTCGACAATGTACGCATCAAGCAACTCTTGCCGCACCGCTGGCCCATGCAGATGGTGGATAAAGTCATCGAAATCAGTGATCGCCACATCGTCGGCATCAAGAACGTGACCGGAAACGAAGAAGTCTTTATGGGTCACTTTCCCAACGAGCCGGTAATGCCCGGTGTTCTTCAGTTGGAAGCCATGGCTCAAACTGGAGGATTGTTGATACTCAGCACGCTGAAAGATCCTGAAACCTACTCAACTTATTTCTTGAAAATCGACGCAGTAAAATTCCGTCACAAAGTTGTTCCTGGCGACACCCTTATTTTCCGTCTCGACTTGATTGCTGAGATTCGTCGAGGCATCTGCTCGATGAAAGGTTATGCTTTCGTCGGTGAAAAAATCGTTTCAGAAGCCGAATTCATGGCCCAGATAGTCAAAAACAAATAGTTTCCATCAATATGAAACAACCGTTAGCATACGTCCATCCAGACGCCAAAATAGCACCAAGTGTCGTGATTGAACCCTTTGTCACCATCGACAAGAATGTGATCATCGGCGAAGGCACCAGAATTGGTTCCAATGTGACCATTCTCGAAGGCACTAGAATTGGTAAGAACTGCGTCATTTTTCCAGGCGCTGTTATCGGAGCCGTTCCACAAGACCTCAAATTTGCAGGAGAAGACACCACGGCTGAAATCGGCGACAACACCACCATCCGTGAATTTGTCACCATCAACCGAGGAACTACGGCCAAAGGCAAGACTGTTGTCGGCAACAACTGCCTCATCATGGCCTATTGCCACGTCGCACACGACTGCGTGCTTGGCAACAACGTCATCATGTCCAATGGTGTACAGTTGGCCGGCGAAGTGGAAGTGGACGATTTCGCCATCATCGGTGGAGGAACCCTGATCCATCAGTTCTGCCACATCGGATCACACGTCATGGTACAGGGCGGATCCAAAATCAACAAGGATGTGCCCCCCTTCATCAAGGCTGCCCGCGAACCGATTGCCTACTGTGGCATCAACTCCATCGGGCTTCGCAGAAGAAATTACACCAACGAACAGATACGTGACATTCAGGAAATTTTTCGTTATCTTTATCAGTCTGGACTAAACAACAGCGATGCCATCGAACGCATTGAGGCAGAGCTTCCTGCAACGAAAGAACGCGACGAAATCATCCTTTTCGTGAAGAATTCACCCCGCGGCATCATCAAAGGATATTTTTAATTTTTAATACGATTATTGCTTTATGGTTTATAAGTTTCGCCTTCTTTCTGATGAAGTGGATGGTTTCTCACGTGAAATCGCCATTAGTTCGGAAGCCAGTTTTCTGGATCTGCACAACGCCATTTTAGATACCGTCGGCTATACACCCGACCAAATGACGTCATTCTTCCTCTGCAACGACGACTGGGAAAAGGATACCGAAGTTACTCTGATTGAAATGGACAGCAGTCCCGAAGTTGACAGTTGGATCATGGAAAGTACCAAACTCAGCGAACTGATTGAGGACGAAGGCCAAAAGCTGCTTTACGTCTTTGATTACCTGACCGAACGCGCCTTTTTCATAGAAGCTTTTCAGTTTGTTCCAGGCAAAGACTTGTCAAAAGCAAAAGTTCTATTTGCCGAAGGCGAAGCGCCTGTTCAGATCGTTGAATTCGACGAATCCACACTGGATATCACCCCAAAAATCAACCTGGACGAAAGTTTTTATGGTGATCAGGATTTTGATATGGACGAATTGGATGCCGAAGGTTTTACGGGCCTGGACGAAGTCGAAAACAACAGCACTTTCTCCACGGAACCATAGGATTCTTACGGAATCCATCGTATGAAAACCCTTGTGGTATTGACCGGCCCCACCGGTGTAGGAAAAACAGAACTCAGCCTTCGCATTGCCGAAGCGTTGGGTTCTCCCATTTTAAGTTGCGACTCAAGGCAAGTATTTCGGGAAATGTCCATCGGTACAGCAGCACCGACACCAGACCAATTGAAACGGGTCAACCATCATTTCATCGCCACAAAAAGCATACACGAACCTTACAGCGCCGCAAAATTTGAGATGGAGGCACTTTCGGTGTTGGAACAACTGTTTATCAGTCACGAAACGGTGTTGATGACAGGAGGCTCCATGATGTACATCGATGCCGTCTGCAAAGGCATTGACGACATGCCCGACGTGGATCCGTTGATTCGCAAGGAACTAAACGAACTGTTCCACGAAAAGGGTTTGGAACCAATTTTGGAGGAATTGCAACGCCTGGACCCTGTTTATTACGATCAAGTGGACCGCAAAAACCCGAAACGCGTCATCCACGGTCTAGAAATGTGCCGAATGACTGGACTTTCCTATTCCTCTTTCCGTAAAGACACGGCCAAAAAGAGGCCCTTCCGGATTCTAAAGATTTGCTTGAATCGCGAGCGGCAGGTACTCTACGAACGCATCGACGCTCGCGTGGACGAAATGTTGCTTCAGGGCCTTGAGAAGGAAGCCAGAAGCCTTTACCCCTACCGCAGCCTGAATGCACTGAACACAGTGGGTTACAAAGAGCTATTCGACTATTTCGATGGAAGGGTCAGCTTGGAACAGGCCGTTATCAATTTGAAGTTCAATACCCACAAATATGCGCGAAAGCAACTGATCTGGTTTAGACGAGATACCGATTACCATTGGTTCTCAATGCAGGAAAATGACATTATTGAGAAAATAATTTTTCTTATCAAAAATTTGTAAGGTTCGTTCCGCCTTTTTGCTATCTTCGTCATCTCAGAGCAACAGAGCTGCTCGAAAAACCTTAATCACGCATGTTTTTCACGTTATATTCCTACATTTATCTAGCGACCTCCGTTGTTGCACTTATCGTTGGTTGGCTGGCACAAAATCGAAAATCGGTTGTTGGGGCTAAAGAATTATCCAATCTTACCTTTTTGGTTTCTTTCTGCGCATTCATCCTTTGTTTTGAATCCGCTGCTACAAGCGAGGGTACAAAAATCTTGCTCACAAAAATCTCCTACATCAGCGTTGTTTTAATACCTGTTTATTATTTGCTTTTCGTTCTTCGGTTTACCAAACTGATTCGATTCAAGGATATAGAACGAGGTTGGTTGCTTTTTGTATTCCCCATCATCACTCTGCTGTTGGCCTACACCAATGAGTATCATCATTGGTTGTGGAGCAGTTTCTCACCCATTTCGCCTGAAACCAACATAATGACCTACCATCACGGTTTCTGGTTCTGGATTGGATACACACTATACAGTTACCTTTTGCTTTTGGCTGCCACCCATTTTCTGTTTGAGTTTCTCCGCTTCAACCGGTTTCGAAAAGTGTATGTCATTCAAGGGTGGCTAGTAACTTTTGCCGGTTTATGCCCCTGGATGGTCAGCTTCTTTTACATTTTCGGAATCAATCCGGTTGAAGGGCTGGACATCACTCCCATTAGCACCACGCTCTGTAGCATCCTTTTTGGCTGGTCCATCCTGAACAGCACGTTTCTAAATCTGGTTCCTTTAGCCCGCGAGACCTTGGTTGAAACACTACCAATCGGCATCATGGCCCTGGACGATCAAAACAGGATTCAGGACATCAACCACACCGCCAAGGTTTTCACAAACATTCTAACAGAAGACATACTTGGACAGACCGTTTCACAAGTAATCCCAACGACTTCTTCATTTCTGATGGGAATTGAATCATCTGACACTCCTTTGCAAATTGAAACACAGGAAGAAGGCTATACAAAATCGTTCAGAATCATCAAACTTCCCTTAAAAAACATCCATGGAAGCCGCCTTATCACCATTTTTGACATAACGGAAGAAATCAACCGTCAAAAAGAATTGATTAAAGCCAGAAAAAAAGCAGAAGAAAACGACAAGCTAAAATCGGCTTTCTTATCCAATTTGAGCCACGAAATTCGTACACCATTAAACGGCATCATGGGATTCATCTCCATCTTGCAACGGGATGACCTGACGGAAACCGAACGAATGGAATACTTGAACATCGTTTGGGAGAATGGGGACCGTTTGTTGAAGACCATGGTGGATATCATCGACATCTCAAAAATTGAATCCGGTCAGATCGAATTGGATAACTCAGAAGTGGACATGAATGAAATTCTAAAACGGCTGTACGACTTTTTCAAACCCGAGGCTAACAGAAGAAGTTTGGACTTCTCCTATACCAATCGGATTAAGCCTGAAAAATACATCATCCTTACCGATCAGGTCAAAATCTATTCCATTTTGACCAATCTAATTAAAAATGCCTTGAAATATACCAAAGAAGGGTTCGTCAAATACGATTGTGTCCTAGAAGGCAATGAATTGCATTTTTCAGTAAGCGACAGTGGTATCGGACTACCAGCAGACAAATTGGAAATCATATTCGATCGATTTGTTCAGGTAGACGCTTCACGCATGCGAAAATTCGAAGGCTCCGGTCTTGGCTTATCCATAACGAAGGCCTATGTGGAACTCCTAGGCGGAACCATTCACGTAGAGAGCAAGGTGGATGTCGGAAGTACGTTTACTGTCCGCATACCGATACACTGAAACCGTTTGGATTATTTGATACGTTCTACGATTAGTGACTTCAACGCCTTCATATCGGAAGAACCTCCATACAGGATTTCATATTTTCCAGGTTTTACTTTCATCGTATTCGTTTCAGGATCGAAAAATTCAAACGTTTTCGGTGTTAGGTAAAAACGCATTTCGGAGGTTGCCCCTGCAGCGATTCGTACCCGTCTGAATGCTCTGAGACTACGAAGGGGACCTTCGGGATCCTGTAGGTTGCGAATGTAGATTTGTGCTACTTCTTCACCGGCTCTAGCACCTGTGTTTTTCAGATTGAAGGTGAGTGTCAACGTATTTGGCAATGGCAATACGCTCTTGTTCAATTTTGCATCCGCATACGTGAAAGTGGTATAACTTTGGCCATAGCCAAATGGAAATAAGGCCTTTCCCTTGAAATAGCGGTACGTACGGCCCTTTGACATATCGTAATCCTGAAAATCGGGCAAATCCTTGGAAGATGCATAGAAGGTGACTGGAAGACGTCCGGCAGGATTGTAGTCGCCAAACAAAACATCAGCTACTGCCGTTCCACCTGCCTGACCAGGATACCAAGCGGCTAGGATGGCGTCCAAATTCTTATTTTCCCAAGGCAATGCCATCGCACTACCTGAACAAAGTACAAAAATTACCGGTTTGCCCAGTTTCTTCAACGCTTTCAACAGTTTTTCCTGCACAAGGGGCAAGTCAATGTTGGTGCGGTCACCACCTTTGAATCCTGGCAAATTGACTTTCATTTCCTCCCCTTCCAACTTGGAACTGATGCCTCCGACAAAAACGATGGCATCCACATCTTTCACTCTCTGTGCGACTGCATCGTAATCGATGGGTTGATTTTCTCCATTCAGTTCCTTCACATAATCGCATCCTTTCTCATAAACGACGGCTCCAGCTGGCAATTTTGACTGAATGCCCTCCAAAATGGTGACGGTTTCGGTAGGAAATCCGTTGTAATTGGCCCATTGCATCACCGAATCATTGGCGTTTGGTCCCATTACGGCTATTTTTCGGATGGATTTGCTCAAAGGCAACGTTTGTTTTTTATTACTGAGCAGAACCATGCTTTTTCGTGCCATGAGCAGAGCTTGTGCTTGATGTTCAGGGCTTTCCACCTCGGTCATCGGGATTTCTGTCCAAAATACCAGGGAATCCGGGTCGAAAAGTCCCAGATCAAATCGGGCGCGAAGTAGTCTCAGCAAGGAAGTATCTAATTTTGCTTCCGTGACAAGGCCTTTCTGAACAGCCTCCTTCAAGGACTTGTATTCAGTACCGCATTCCACGTCTGTACCCGTAATCACTGCATCGGCAGAGGCTTCAGCAGGTCCGGCATGCGTCTGATGCGCACCTTTCTCAAAGAAATCGGTAATGGCTCCACAGTCAGACACGACGATGTGCTTGTAACCCCAATCGTTGCGGAGTATTTGCTGCAGCAACTGAGTACTCGAGCAACAGGGTTTTCCTTCAAAGCGGTTGTAGGCGCACATCACCTGTTTGACATCGGCTTCGGTCACTAAAGCTTTGAATGCTGGAAGGTAGGTTTCCCAAAGATCCCGATGGGAAACATTTTCGGCGTTGAAACTGTGTCGGTTCCATTCAGGACCGCTGTGTACGGCAAAGTGTTTGGCACAGGCAAGTGTTTTGTCGTATTTTTTTGATTCATCACCCTGAAGACCAACAACCACTGCAACCCCCATTCTGGAAGTCAACCAGGGGTCTTCTCCGTAAGTTTCCATTCCACGCCCCCATCGAGGGTCACGAAAGATGTTGATGTTCGGTGTCCAGAAGGTGAGACCCTGATATTTTTTGTACGATCCGTTTTTTCTGAAATCTGTATTTTTAGCTCTTGCCTCGTCAGAAACGATGTCGAAGGATTTTTTCACAGCCATATCGTCAAAAGTTGCCGCCATGCCAATGGTTTGGGGAAAAACGGTAGCCCGGCCAGCTCTGGCCACACCGTGCAGCGCTTCGTTCCACCAATGGAAAGGTTGCATCCCGAATCGGGGAATGGCAGGCGACTGATCGCGCATCTGGCTTATTTTTTCATCCAATGTCATTCGTTGCAGCAAATCGGTAGCTCGCTCCTGAGATGATAGACTGGGATTTTGAAAGGGTAACACCTGAGCGTATGCACAAAATGACAAAACAAAAAGCAGGAGCAAAACAACGTTCTTTTTCATGGGAGCAGCGTAATTTCAGTAGTTTTTTGGATATTTGCAGGCTATATATTCTATTGGACGCAATGAGGTTACGAATGTATGAATTTATTTAGACAAAACCGATGATTAAAGGTTCCTTCTACCTCCTGTTTTTTTATTTTATCGGAATTTTTTTTTAAAATGATATTTACGTGATGAATGCATCCGAAATTCTGAATCTTCGGCTTAATAGCCAAATGCTTATACCTGAAACAGACAGAACTGTTCAGGAGTTGGTAAGCAGGATGGGCGCAATGCAAGCACAGGACTACGCCATGATGAAATGGGCGATCGGCTGTCGACTTCCGGGTTCAACTGAAACGCTGATTGAAAAGGCATTGGATGGTGGTGAAATACTCCGAACGCATGTATTGAGACCAACCTGGCACGTGATTCCCGCAGAAGACATACACTGGATGTTGGAGCTCACTGCTCAACGAATTAGGGACAAAATGAAAACCAGAGATGCGCAACTCGGATTGACGGATTCAGTCATTAATAAAAGCAAGCGCATCTTGTTGGAAGCCTTCAAAGAGGGCAACCACAAGACAAAAGAGGAAATAAACCATTTTTGGAATCGAGCTTCCATCCCAACAACGGAATACAGAGATGCTCATTTATTGATGCATGCAGAACTGGATGGACTGATTTGCAGTGGACGAACCATCGGTAAAAATCGCGGTTATGCCTTACTGGAGGAAAGAGTGTCCCATCGCAAGCATTTAACAAAGGAGGAAGCACTTGCCAAACTGGCACGTACGTATTTCACCAGTCGCTGTCCAGCCACTCTTCGAGACTTTGTTTGGTGGTCGGGGTTATCGGTACGGGATGCCAAGCTAGCAATGGATTCAATTAAGGTGGAATTTCATTCTGAAATCATTGGTCATCAAACCTACTACATACCGGACAAATCCTTCCATTCATCGTTGCCATCCGATGTCTTGCACATCCTTCCTGCATTTGATGAATACATCATAGCTTATAAAGACCGGTCGGCAACCATGATACCGGAGAGGTTTCAGAAGGTTGTATCAAACAACGGTGTTTTCAGGCCTGTCATATTGATAAATGGTCGCGTATTAGGAATTTGGAAAAGGGTCCTTTCTAAAAACAGGCTGTTGGTTGAGGTGGAACCATTTGAAGTATTAAGTTCTGAAATCAAAGAAAAACTAGAAAAAGAATATGCTGTCTATGGACAATTCCTCGGAATTAGTACAAAGGTTCGCTTTAAAGAGCATTGATAAGGAGCATGCTTTTAGGATTATCACAAAATTTAATGCCAGACTAGTTTTTTATGCATATTTTTTAATGAAATAATAGTATTATACAACTATAGATTTATATCTTTGTTGTCAATATGAAAATATACAAAACAGTCTATGCAACTATGAAATAATACTTCAGCCTTTTCAGAAATAAGATTTGCCTTCATTTTATATCCTAAAACGGTTTCAGCCATTAAACTGAAACCGTTTTTCATTGTCTAAAATTTCAGCCATTCCTATCAATTTTGTAGGACTTGTAAAAACAATTAAAAACGCATACATTCGCAGGGATTTGCGTTGGGTGGATTTATTCGATTAATAATCTTAAAAAACTAAAAAACAATGAAAAGGTTCTTCTTCATTTTAGCAACGACATTATTCATGTCATTTAATGCCAATGCCCAAGTAATCAACAACTGGAGAGGACCGGACAGGGATGGAAAATACCCCGAAACCAACCTTTTGAAGGCATGGCCTGAAAGCGGTCCAGAGATGCTCTGGTCGTATGAAACGCTGGGAAAAGGATTTACATCGACTTCCATAGACAATAACAAGATTTACATTACCGGTATTGAAGGTGAAACTGGTTACTTGCACATTCTTTCTTTAAAAGGCCAACTTGAAAAGAAAATCGCCTATGGAAGCGACATCTTTTCTCCCTCTGGTTTTCCCGGTTCACGCAGTTCCCCTACTGTTGCAGGAAACTTGTGCTACATCGTTTCAGGATTCGGCAAATTGTATTGCATCGATACTAAAACGGATAAAACCGTTTGGTCAAAAGACTTGTTCACTGATTTTGACGGAAAGAACATACGATTCAGTTTCACAGAAAACCTTTTGATAGACGGAAAGCTTATTTTTGTTTCACCCGGAGGCATCAAAAACAACATCGTCGCACTGGACAGAATGACAGGTAATCTGGTATGGTCCAGCGAAGGCAAAGGCGACGTTTCTGCCTATTGTTCACCCCTTTTGATTGAAAGCTATGGCAAGAAGATTCTCGTCAACATGATGAGTAAGAACACCATTGGAGTGGATGCAGCAACAGGAGCCTTGGTATGGTCTTATCCCTATGCCAATGGAAACAAAATTCACCCGAACACGCCGATTTATCAAGACAACAGCCTATACATCTTCAGCGGCTATGGCGAAGGAAGTCAACGGATAAAACTGTATGCCGACACCGTCCGTCCAACCAATATGTGGACAAACAAGACAGTCGACCCTCAAATGGGAGGTGCCATTTTGAAGAACGGTTACATCTATGCATCCGGTGACAGAAACAGAAAGTGGTTTTGCGCGGATTGGGCAACCGGTGAAATCAAGTTTGAATCAACCGAATTGGATAAAGGTGATGTAATCGAAGCCGACGGACTTTTATACGTCTATACGGAAAAAGGCGAAGTTGGACTTTTGGAACCTTTGGCTGGTAGTTTCAAAATCATCAGCAAATTTAAGGTTACCCTGGGTTCCGAACAACATTGGGCGCATCCGGTCATTAAAAATGGCGTTCTATATGTCAGACACGGAACCGCACTGATGGCGTTCAACATAAAAAAGAAATGAGGCTAAAGATATGCGTTTTGTTCAGGATCGATTACTAAAAGCACTACCTATAGCCCTCATCACCATTGGTGTCTTGGCTATAGGTTATTGGCTTTGGGTTGATCCGACTAAAGCTTTCACGGTATCTGAACCAGGTAAGGACAATGTGGTCAGTGCAGACAGTTCGAACGAGCAAGTCCGCATTGGAGAACTCTTTGAGCGCTTTACCACGTTCAGCTCCACATTAACAGGTACATGGACCCGATTCAGAGGGGGAAATTCAGACAATATCAAACTATCGGAGGTGCCTTTGTTGGAGAAGTTTGCGCCAAAACCGCCCAAAATTCTTTGGTCTGTCGAGCTTGGCGAAGGGCATTCCGGAGCTGCCATCTACAATGGGCTGGTCTACGTTTTGGATTACGATGAAACGAAAAAGGCAGACTTGCTGCGTTGCTTTTCCCTCGAAACGGGCAAGGAAGTTTGGAGGAGAGGTTACAACGTACTGATTCGAAGGAATCATGGCATGTCAAGAACCGTTCCTGCAGTCACCGAAAAATACATTCTGACCATGGGTCCCAGAGGTCATGTAATGTGCGTGGAACGGGAAAGCGGAAATTTTCTCTGGGGTGTGGATGGTGTGAAAGATTTCCAAAGTGAGATTCCACTCTGGTATACCGGGCAATGTCCGTTGATAGTCAATGAGCAAGCAGTAATTGCAACTGGTGGGACGTCGCTTATGATTGGTGTCGACTGCGCTACTGGTAAGATTCTTTGGAAAACGCCGAACCCGGATGCTTGGAAAATGTCCCATTCTTCCGTCATGCCTTATACCTATAAAGGGCGCAACATGTTTGTTTACAGTGCGGTGGGCGGCGTCGTCGGCGTTGCGGCAGATGGCCCGGAAGTCGGCTCCATTTTGTGGAAATCAGCTGCGTGGAACAAATCGGTGGTTGCACCCTCGCCTGTTTGCACTCCAGAAGGTAAAATATTTCTGACAGCTGGCTATGGTGCCGGGAGCATGGTGCTTCAACTGGTGGAGGAAAACGGAAAGTTAATTGCAAAATCGGTTCAAAGTTATAAACCGGGTGATGGTTTGTCCAGCGAACAACAAACGCCGATTCAAACGGATGGTTGCTTCTTTGGTGTCATGCCAAAGGATGCAAAGACGTTGAGAAACCAATTGGTTTGCGTGGATGCAAAAGATCCGTCAAAAATTGTCTGGTCCAGTGGTTCCGAAGCCCGCTTCGGACTTGGCCCGTACATTTTGGCGGACGGTAAAATCTACCTGTTGAACGACGATGGTACGCTGTACATTATCCGTAAAAGTACAAAGGGTTACGAAGAGCTGGATCATGTTCAACTGTTCGAAGGCGTTGATGCTTGGGCACCATTGGCCATTGCCGACGGCTTTATGGTTTTGCGGGATTCAAAAAAAATGGTTTGCATTTCTATAAAACGCTAAGTATGAAGGGTAAATACATCACCGTATTTTTACTGCTGTTGGTGCTGGTCATTGCCGCCATTATCGTGTTCGACAACAAAACGGACAAGGTGGATACGTCAAGTTATTTGACGACGAATCCATTGGAAAAAGATATGGAATCTTATAATTCGGTGGCCGATTCGCTCATAAGCCATGTTGAAACAAAACAGATTCGTGTGAATGCTTCAACACCGAAGGCCATCGATTACAAAGACGGTGAAATTTACTTGCTGGCTGACGATTATCTACAGGTCATCCGGACGAATGGTTCAGAAGTTAAAAAAACAAACTTGGGTGAAGGCTCTACCTGTCTGAGTGTTTTAAAAGGCAAGCGGGTTTTGGTGGGTTTTAAAGATCATTTGGTGTTACTGGATGCGGACCTTACTGAAATGAAACGTTCTGCAGTCGCTGAAAAGGCACTTTTCACTGCCGTGGCTTCCAAGGGTGATCAGATTTTTGTTGCAGATGCCGGATTAAAGCGGGTAATGGTCTATGACGGGAATTTGAAGCTGACAACTACGTTCAAAGGTGAATCAGGCGTTTCCGATCAATATGGATTCGTAATTCCAAGCGCCCATTTTGATTTGGCTGTCAATGAGGAGTCCGAATTGTGGGTGGTGAATCCTGGCATGCATGCCCTGCAGAACTACAGCGACAAAGGCAAACTTCGTGGTTTTTGGAGCAAAACTTCGTTCGAAGCCGATGGATTCAGCGGGTGTTGCAATCCATTTCACATTGCATTCCTGCCCGATGGAAGTTTTGTCACCAGCGAAAAAGGGTTGGTTCGAATTAAAATTCACGAACCTTCCGGTTTGTTGCGTTCGGTGGTTGCTGCGCCTAAAAGCTTTAAGGGAGAACACATAGCACCCGATGTTGCTGTAGATGAGCAAGGTGGTATTCTCGCACTGGATTATGAAAAGAAAATGATTCGGTTATTTAGATTAAAAAAATAAGAACATGGAACGTCGGGAGTTTTTAACAAAATTGATACGCAGCCTGTTGATCATAACGGGGGTAGCGGCTACAAGTTTTGTGGTTGCCGATCAATCAAAAAGTGACGACGAAAACTGTCCGCCTGGAAAAGAATGTGATCGTTGTCAAAAAGCGGGCAGTTGTGGATTGCCAAGCAAAAAACAAAAAGCTTCCTTTGTAGGCCCACCTGTAAACCAAAACCCAATCCATGAGTAAAATAAAGAACAGACGGCAGTTCATCAAAGAATGCCTTCGCTACTCCGTTGGTTTGGCAGTGATTGGAGTGACAGGCACGGCTTTTAAAAAGGCTCAAGCGCAACATTGGGTCTGGCAAATTGACCCGTTCAAATGCACCACGTGTGGTAGGTGCGAAACAGCCTGTGTGCTGAAGCCTTCTGCCGTGAAATGCTTTCATGCCTATGCGCTCTGTGGCTATTGCGACCTTTGTGGTGGCTATTTGAAACCTGGTTCCACCGAGCGGAATACGGCTGCCGAAAATCAGCTCTGCCCTACTGCCGCCATTGAAAGAAGGTATATTGAGGAGCCTTATTATGCCTACCACATCAACGAAGATCTGTGCATCGGCTGTGGAAAATGTGTGAAAGGTTGCACGGCATTCGGGAACGGATCCATGCATTTACAAATACAGCAATCCCTTTGTGACAATTGCAACGAATGTGCCATCGCTCGCGTGTGCCCCTCGAATGCCATCAAAAGAGTTCCAGCTGACCAACCCTACCTGATTAAAGGCTTTTTCGCACCAATAAAAACCGTATGATGCAGCGCTTGTTACTAAAAGTCAGTTTGATGATTTGCTTGCTCGGAGGCTTCTTTCTGGATGCTTCCTCGCAGGTGCAACGTTTCCCCAAGCCGGAATTCCAATCGGGATATCAAATACCGACCACGCAGGAACCGGCTCCCAGAGCACCGTTCATGGAGCATGTCGATCTGATTGTCCTCATCGCTGTCATGTCTTTGACCACGTGGTTCATCTTTAAAAAAAGATCCAGAAAAGCCATCCTTTGGCTGTCGGTTTTCTCACTGGCGTATTTCGGATTTTATCGAAACGGCTGCATCTGCTCCATCGGCGCCATTCAAAACGTGTCCTTGGCTATTTTCGGGAACGATTATTCCATTTCCTATACGGTGCTGGCCTTTTTCACTCTGCCACTGCTGTTTGCGCTGGCTGTCGGCAGGGTATTCTGCGCCTCAGCCTGCCCACTGGGCGCCATTCAGGATTTGGTCATTGTAAAGCCCCTCAAAATGGCCCCTTGGCTTCAGAAAACGTTGAGTCTGTTTCCCTTTATTTACCTTGGATTGGCCGTTTTGTACTCCGCGACAGGCACCGACTTCATCATTTGCCGCTACGACCCGTTTGTGGGCATCTTCCGAATGGGTGGAGAATTTCACCTGATCTTGCTTGGCATCTGCTTCCTGCTCATCGGGATGTTCATTGCCAGACCCTATTGCCGGTTCGTTTGCCCTTATGGCGCATTGCTCAAAATCACCTCTTTTTTCACTCGAAAGCACCTTTCCATCACCCCCGAAGAATGCATCAGTTGCCATTTGTGCAAGGAATCTTGTCCTTTTGGCGCCATTGATTACCCCGTTGATGAGAAAGAAAATAAGGCCACTAAAACTGATTTTAAGAAATTCATCCTTTACGCAGGACTCATACCGGTACTGATGTTCGTTGGCGGATTGGCCGTTTCCAGTTCCTACAAGCTGCTTTCGGATGCGCATCCGGATGTCCATCTGGCCAACTTGCTGGTATCCAAGCCCGAATTGATGCAGCAAAGCAACGATATTGACGTGGTCACGTTCATGTCCTCTGGAAAATCGCTGAAAACGTTGGTTTCCGAGGCTACGGTTATTCAGGAAAAATTCAAGGTGGGCTGTTGGTACTTGGGAGCGTTCATCGGACTGGTCATCGGCATCAGCCTGCTCAATCAGGTGATTTTCCGCAAAAGGAGCATTTACGAGGCGAACAAGGGCGATTGTTTCAGCTGTGGCCGATGCATGGACTATTGTCCTGTGGGGAAACCGGAACATCCGTATAACAAACAAAAAATTGCTGATGAAGACATTGGAAAATAAAGAGAAGCTAGTCAGGCTGGTCACCATCATTGCAGGGATTTTCACTGCACTGACCGGGTTGTTGCTGATTCTGAATTATTTGCAGATACACACGGGTGACCCGCTAAACAGTGCGGCATTGAAGTCCTTAGTGGATCGGTTGTCGCTTGAGCCAGACAATCAACAGCTGACGGAGGAAGTCAGACTGATGGATTTACTGGCCAGAAAGGCTTATTTCACTAGCCTGTGGCAAATCAAAACAGGAGCTTATCTGATGATTTTCGGTGCGGTTGTCTTTGTATTGGCCTTACGGGTGCTTTATACCATGCGATTCAACATTGAGGAACCGACCAAGGCAAGCTTGAGTGAAAAAAAGGCTCGTCAGAAAACGCAGCGATGGATCGGTGTGGCAGGTTTGACCTTGTTGGTGTTAGCCGGACTTTCAGCCCTCTTCACCGTCAATTATTTGAAGAGCTTTGATGCAAAAAAGGTGGTGACTTCGGCAGAAGCAGAATCAAGCACGATTGAGAAAATTGACATAACCAGCACGGATTCAACGGCTCTACAAAAGGATTCCACTTTATCCGACAGCACGGAGGTCATTCCTTTGAATGAAAAAACAGTCAAGCAACAGCACAACAGCTTCCGTGGCGCCTTCGGCAATGGAGTGAGTTCAGCCACCGGCGTGCCAACCAGTTGGAACGGTTCGACGGGTAAGAATGTTTTGTGGAAAACGCCGATTGCCATTGGTGGAAACAATTCTCCGATTATTTGGGGAGATAAACTATTCCTCTCCGGCGCCGGCAACAACAAACGCGTTGTATATTGTTTCGACCGAAATACGGGCAAGAAGCTGTGGGAACAAGACGTCAAACAGATACCCGGTTCTCCCGCTACTCAGCCGAAAACAACGGATGACACCGGATTGGCAGCACCGACCATGACAGCCGACGGGAACAACGTTTACGCCATTTTCGGGAACGGTGACATTATTGCATTCGACCATGAGGGCAAAAAAATTTGGGCGCGCAATCTGGGCGTTCCAGCCAATCATTATGGCCATTCTTCCTCCTTGCAAACTTGGGGCGGAAAGGTTTTTGTGCAATACGACACCACCAGTGGCAGCAAAGTCATGGCACTGAACGCAGAAACCGGAAAAACAGTCTGGACGACAGCCCGTTCAAACGATATTTCTTGGTCCTCGCCCATTCTGGCAAAAATTAACGGCAAGATTCAATTGATTTTGCAGGCCAATCCCAATTTGGCAGGTTACGACATCAACTCCGGCAAACAACTGTGGTCGGTAGATTGCATGACGGGCGAAGTGGGTCCATCGCCAGCTTATGGTGGTGGTCTGGTTTACGCAGCCAATGAATACGCCAAAATGGTCGGTGTGAATCCTGCAAACGGCCAGATTGTCTGGGAAAACTCCGATAAATTGCCAGAGGTTTCCAGCCCAGTTTACTACAAGGAACATCTTTACGTAGCAACCACTTACGCCGTCTTGGCTTGCGTGGATGCAAAAACCGGAGTTCTGAAATGGGAATACGAGGCAAAAGCCGGATTTTACTCCTCACCCATGATTGCATCGGGTAACCTCTATATTTTTGACACCAGCGGCAACGCGTATGTTTTCGTTCCTGGAGCTGCTTTAAAACTCCTTTCAACACAAGCTTTAGGGGAAAAGGTCTATGCAACTCCCGTGTTTTCGGACGGCCGAATTTATATTAGAGGCGTTAAGAACTTATACTGCATCGGAAAGAAATGATGTACCCTGAAATCGAACAAATCATCGAGGCAAAAGGGAGGGCAAAGGATGCTGTCATTCCAATATTGCAGGCCCTTCAGAAAAAGTACAATTACTTGCCTGAGGACGCCCTGAGGATGGTCTGTGAAAATACCGAAATCACGGCGGCCGAAATCGTCGGCGTAGCCAGTTTCTATTCCCAGTTTCGTTTTACACCAGCCGGAAAACACCTCATCAAAGTTTGTGTCGGAACCGCCTGCCACGTCAAGGGTGCAGGGTTGGTTTACGATGCCCTTCGGAGGACCATGAATCTTGCCGAAGGTCAAGACACCGATCACGATCGGAATTTCACCCTCCAAAAAGTGAGTTGCCTGGGTTGCTGCACGTTGGCACCGGTGGTTCAGATTGACCACACCACTTATGGACACATCAAACCGTCCATGGTTGCCCAAGTACTGGAAGATTTCAGCAAGCAAAGCAAAAAAGAAGCCGCCAAAGAATCGTTTCTTAGAAAACAGATGCCTTTGCAGGGTGAAATCCGAGTCGGATTGGGATCGTGTTGCGTGGCCAGCGGCAGTGAGGAGATTCGGCAGGCTGTCGAAGAAACCATCCTTCAAGGCAGACTAAACATTACCGTCAAACAGGTAGGTTGCGTGGGCATGTGCCATCAGGTTCCCTTAATGGAAGTTCTGCCGATAGGCAAACCCAGTCAACTCTACGCCAAGGTCAAACCAGAAGATGTGCGGTCCATCGTTCAGAAACATTTCAAGCCAAAAGGCTTCTTCAACAACTTGAAAACGGATTTTGTACAACTTGTTGAGGATTTTCAGCAGGACGGAGGTATGGAAGGTGTCGAACGCTATACCATTGACATCCGCGAAAAACACGTCAACTCCTTTCTGGGGAACCAAATACCCATTGCAACCGAACACCGAGGGCTGATCAGTCCGCTTAGCTTGGAGGAATACCTTCAACACGACGGTTTTGAAGGGCTCAAAAAAGCATTGTCACTGAAACCTTCTGAAGTCATTGAAGAAGTGAAGTCAAGCGGCATCAAAGGTCGCGGTGGTGCCGGTTTCAAAACGGGCATAAAATGGGGCATCGTAGCCAGTCACACTTCAGAAACCAAATACATCATCTGCAACGGGGACGAAGGCGATCCAGGTGCCTTTATGGACCGAATGTTGCTGGAATCGTATCCCTACCGCGTCCTCGAAGGAATGATCATCGCCGGTTGGGCAGTGGGTGCCACAAAAGGCTACCTCTATATTCGGGCTGAATACCCGCTCGCAGTCTCCAGAATCAAGGAAGCCCTCCAGATTTGCCGTGACAACGGAATGCTGGGCAAAAACATACTGAATTCCGGTTACGACCTGGAAATTTCTGTCAAGGAAGGCGCCGGAGCGTTCGTCTGCGGCGAAGAAACGGCCATGATCGCGTCCATGGAAGGTAAGCGTGGCTTCCCCACCCTAAAACCTCCCTATCCGGCTGAGAACGGCTTATGGGGCTACCCGACCTTGATCAACAATACGGAGACGCTGGCACAAATACCCTACATTCTTAAAAACGGCGCAGAGAAATTCGCTTCGGTTGGAACGGATTCCAGTAAAGGCACCAAAGTGTTCGCATTGGCCGGAAAAATCAACCGCGGCGGACTCATCGAAGTACCCATCGGCATCAGCATCCGCGAGATCGTCGAAGAAATAGGTGGTGGCGTTCCGAACGGTAAAAAAATGAAGGCGGTACAGATTGGTGGCCCTTCCGGCGGCTGCATTCCAGAATCGCTGGCAGATACGCCGATCGATTACGATACGCTCACGCACCTTGGTGCCATGATGGGTTCAGGCGGCTTGGTGGTGCTGGACGAAACCGATTGCATGGTCGACATCGCCCGATATTTCCTATCGTTCACCCAGAACGAATCCTGTGGCAAGTGCACCTTTTGCCGAATTGGCACCAAACGCATGCTGGATATCTTGGAACGCTTTTGCGAGGGGAAAGCCGTTGAAAAAGACTTGGCTGAACTGGAAACGCTGGCCAACTGGACCAAAAAAGGCAGCTTGTGCGGCCTCGGAAAAACAGCGCCCAATCCCATCCTTTCAACCTTAAAATACTTTCGCGAGGAATATTTGGCGCACCTTGAAGGGAGATGTCCCTCCGGAAAATGCAAGAGCCTCATCACCTATACCATTCAGGACACTTGCATCGGTTGCACCATTTGCGCACAGGAATGCCCATCGGATGCCATTCCGTTCACACCGCATCAGGTTCACACCATCAACAACGATTTGTGCATCAAATGCGATATCTGCTTGCAAGCCTGCCCCATTGATGCCATCATATTGACTTAAGAACGATGATCAAACTCCGCATAAATGCCACAGATGTAGAAGTCAAGGAGGGTTCCACCATTCTGGAAGCCGCCGCTTTTGCCGGATTCGAGATACCGACCATGTGCAACAACAGGGAGGTGGAACACTTTGCTTCCTGCATGGTTTGCGTGGTCAAAGACGTAAAAAACGGTTCCTTCATGCCTTCGTGCGCCACTCGAGTCCAAGAGGGCATGAATCTTCTCACAGAAGATGCAGAAATAACGGAAGCCCGAAAAACAGCGCTGGAGCTGCTTTTGTCCGAACATGTGGGCGATTGCGAAGCGCCTTGCCGAGTTGCCTGCCCTGCCTTTATGGACATTCCTCTGATGAACAGGCTCATCGCAGCTGGAAAAATGGAAAAAGCGTATCAAGTCGTGAAAACGGACATTGCATTGCCTGGCATCTTGGGTAGGATTTGCCCAGCTCCCTGTGAAGCGGCTTGTCGGAGGAAACCAATCGATCAGGCCGTCTCCATTTGTCTGCTGAAACGGTACACGTCTGATGAAACAACGGAAGTTCCCATTCAAAAACCTATTCGGATTTTTAAAGAAAAAATCTGCATCATCGGCTCGGGCCCTGCAGGCTTGTCTGCTGCATTTTACCTTCAGAAAAAAGGCTTTCAGACCCTCCTACTCGATGCTAATGAACTACCAGGTGGTGCTTTGCGGTATTCCATCGATGACGCTGTTCTAGACAAATCGGTGCTCGACCGAGAAATTGAAATGATACGAAGCATGGGGGCTGTTTTCGAACAGAATCAGAAAATTGATGCTTTGCGATTTAAGAACATTTGCAGCGAATACAATGCCGTCGTTCTTGCTACCGGCACTATTGGGGCCAAAATGTTGGATTGGGGACTGGACAATGACGGCAAACACCTGCTGGCAAACAAAGCCACCCATCAAACCAACATCAAAAATGTTTTTGCCATCGGCAATTCCAACAGAGCATCAAAAATGGCCATCCGATCGGCAGCACAAGGCAAGCAAGTGGCCTTGGTACTGGAACAATTGTTTAAGGGAGAAGCTGTTACCGGAGAGGTTCGGCACTTCAATTCTTCCTTCGGCAAACTGTTCATGGAAGAATATTCGGAATACTTGAAGGAAAGCACGGATACGGAACGTCAGAGTTCTACCGTTCATTCGATGGAAGGATTCAGCCGAGAAAAAGCCATCTTGGAGGCACAGCGTTGCATGCACTGCGATTGCCGAAAAGCGGATCATTGTGTACTGAGGGATCTTTCGGGTCGTTACAAAGCTTCCCAAAAACGATTCCTGCATTCCAGTAGGCTGTCTGTCGTCAAGAATATAGCGCAAGGAGCCATCGTTTATGAGCCTTTAAAGTGCATCAAATGTGGCATTTGCGTTCGGATGACGGCCAAATACCAGGAAACATTTGGTTTCACATTTATCGGAAGGGGATTTCAGGTCGAAGTCGGTGTGCCTTTCAACGAAAAAATGGAGTTGGCGTTGGTCAACACGATGAAGGAAGTTGCAGAGGCCTGTCCGACGGGGGCTTTGTCACGTATAAGTGAAGAAAAATGAAAAAAAGATTGTTGATTTTACTTTTGTCTATTGCTTGTTTACAGTTTGCCTCAGCGGCAGACGCGATAAACAACAGGGGCAACCAGCCTTTGACAGGAGTGACGTCGGAAACCCTTCCACTGAAAGTCGCCTTGAAATGGACCTTCAAAACTGGGATGGAAATAAAGTCTTCGCCAGTCATAAAAGGCAACAGCATAGTCATCGGCAGCACCGATGAAAACGTTTATTGCTTGGATTTGAACGGTAAACTTCGTTGGAAGTATAAAACCGACAATGCTATTGAGGCCTCCGCACTGATTCTAGGAAACACCGTTTACATCGGCAATCTAAGCGGTAACTTCTACGCTATCAATATTTTAACTGGCAGATTGCTTTGGAAGCTCCGTGCCGACAATCAGATAATGGGTGGAGCAAACTGGTGGACGGACGGTAAGAAAACGTACATTTTGTTTGGCAGCTACGATTACTTCCTGCGTTGCGTCGATGCGGCAACCGGTACGATCCGATGGAAATACGAAGCCCAAAACTATTTGAATGCAACGGTGGCCATCGAAAAAAATCGTGCCGTATTTGGAGGTTGCGACGGCTTTCTGCATGCCGTGGACATCGCGACCGGAAAAAAAATCACCTCCACCGAAGTCGCAACGTACGTGGCCGGATCGGTCGCACTCGAAAACAACAGAGCGTATTTGGGCGATTACGACGGGAAAGTCACATGCTTGGATTATATCAAGAAATCGGTTTTCTGGAGCTTTAAGAATGCGAACAAGGAAATTCCATTCATAGCCTCTCCATCCATTGTCGGAAACAGGCTGATGATAGGCAGTCGTGACCGGTTTTTCTATTGTTTTGACAAGACCAACGGCACTATCCTTTGGAAAAAAAACACGGGCAATCCTGTCGATGCATCCCCTGTTGCAGACGCTAGAAACGTCTTGGTTTCCAACATGCGCGGAGACATGATGCTGCTGAACCAGGTAAACGGCTCCGTCGTATGGACGTATGAACTAGGAAGCCCCATTATTGGAAGCCCAGGCGTCGGAGCACACGGCATTGTTGTCGGAGCACAGGATGGTACGATTTATTGCTTGGGAACCCCTACATTAAAAATGACAAAGAAATGAAAGTCGTACAAATCATACCCGGGTCTGGAGGCAGTTTTTACTGCGGTAATTGCCTGCGGGACAGCAAATACATAGAATCTATCCGCGCCCAGGGTTTGGAAGTGATCATTGTTCCCATGTACCTTCCTTTATTCCCGAAAGAAGAAAACAAGGAGGAAATTCCTGTTTTTTACGGCGCCATCAGCATCTACCTGAAGCAATTGTTTCCCGTGTTCAGGCATGCTCCCAAATGGGTGGAATCGATGTTGAATTCCAAACTCATGTTGAAATTTGCATCCAGCATGGCGAATTCCACACGCTCCAAAGGCCTGGAAGACATGACCATCTCCATGCTATTGGGCGAACACGGCCAGCAAAAAGAAGAACTCGAGAAAATGGTAGATTGGCTGGAGAATCATTACAAAGCCGACGTGATTCACATTTCGAATGCGCTTTTGCTCGGTCTGGCCCGAACGTTGAAGGAAAGGCTGAAAATCCCCGTGGTTTGTTCCCTACAGGACGAGGACGTCTGGGTGGACGGTATGGACGAAGGCTTCAAGGAAAAAACCTGGAATCTTTTGCGTGAAAAGGCCAAGGACGTCGACCAGTTCATATCGGTGAGTCACTACTTCACCTCCTTCATGAAAGAGAAACTGAACCTTCCCGCAGACCAGATTACGACTTTGCATCTGGGTGTTGATCCTGCCGACTATACCTTTCGGAATGCAGCCGAAAAAGGCAAAAACATCGGTTTTCTTTCCAGACTTTGCGAGGAAAACGGTCTAGACATCCTGGTGGACGCCTTTATCTTATTGAAAAAAATGCCGGGCAACGAAGAAAGCAAGCTTTTACTGACTGGAGGCTCTACCGGAGACGACACGCACTTTATCGCCGAGCAAAAGCGAAAGATCCACCACGCGGAACTTACCGATCAAGTCGTATTCATCCACGACTTCAGCGCCGAAAAACGCAATGCATTTTTGGATCAGGTCACGTTGATGACGGTTCCTGTCAAGCATGGCGAAGCCTTTGGCATCTACCTGACAGAAGCCATGGCAGCCGGCATACCCATTGTCCAACCCGCATTGGGAGCTTTTCCCGAAATTGTGCGCGATTCCGGTGGCGGAGTCATTTACGAACCCAATACCCCACTAGCCTTGGCTAAAACCATGCATGCACTGCTTGTCGACCAGAAAATGCTCAAGTCATTGAGTACACAAGCTCGCGAAAGCATTGAAAAGACCTTCAACATCCACGCCCTTTCCAAAGAAATGGCCTCCATTTACGAACTCGCTGTAAAGAACGCACTATGAACATTTCCGTGAAAAATCTTTCCAAATCGTACCGACAATCCATCGGTGGCGCTGTACGAATGGTGCTCAGCGACCTCGATCTGGAAATTGCCTCCGGGGAAACCGTCGCCATCATGGGGCCCTCGGGCAGTGGCAAGACGACCTTACTCAACCTTATCGGCACCTTGGACAAACCGGATGCCGGTTCGATCCGACTAGGAAACAACCTTGTTTCCGAAATGACCGAAAAAGAGGTGCTGGAATTTAGGAACCAACAAGCCGGTTTCGTGTTTCAGTTTCACAACCTGCTGCCGCAATGTACGTTGCTGGAGAACATCTTGCTACCCACACTGCCTACCAAGGGCGACAAAACGGCACTTAACAAATGGGCAGTGGAATTGATGGTTTTTTTGGGTATTCAGGATCAGAAAAACAACAAACCCGGTGAACTTTCGGGCGGGGAATGCCAACGGGCAGCCGTAGCTAGGGCACTCATCAACGCACCGACCTTGCTGTTGGCCGATGAACCGACCGGTTCCCTTGATCAAAAAAACGCAGAGCAGCTCATCGACCTGCTGTTGGACCTCCATAAAAAAATGAACGTCACTTTGGTAATAGCCACCCACTCCAAAACCATCGCGCAACGGATGGATCGCATCTATACCATTCAGGAAGGAAAATTGGTAGTCTGGAACGAATAAAATGAGACTGAGCACGCTCCTTAAGAGGACTTTCAAGCATTATTTCGGCAACAACCTGGCTACTTCGGCAGGCATCGCCATCACGACCGCTATCATTTGCGGCTCGCTCATCATCGGCGACTCGCTGAACAACAGTTTGCTCAACATCGTGGATTTCCGCTTGGGCAAGGTTACCCACTCGATCACATCGGGTGACCGCATCTTTACACAAGGCCTTGCTAAAAAACTGGATGCCGCTCCGGTGCTCAAGACCGAAGCAATCGCTTCCGTTCAAGGTGGTGCCTTCAAAGCCGATAAAGTGCAGGTTTGGGGCATCGACTCGAGTTTTGCCAAACTGCAAGGGGCAAGTTACTTTTCAGCATTGGATGATACCGAAGCCCTTATCAGCCTTAATCTGGCCAAAAAACTCCAGCTCAAAGTCGGTGACGAAGTAAGAATTCTACTGACAAAAACCGGCCCCATTCCAGGCAACACGCCTTTCGTGACGGAAAGCGACCAGACGGTTTCTTGCACGGTCACCGTAAAAGCCATTTTGGACAAAGATAGTCTGGGGGCCTTTAACCTTCAAGTATCCCAAACCGCGCCCTTCAATATTTTCGTGAATCTTCAATGGCTGAACCAGAGAATGGGGCTCAAAGACAAAGCCAATATGGTGCTTCTGAAAACGGACATGCAAATCGATGCGTTGAAACAGGCCGTTTCTAAAGCCTGTACCTTAGGCGATTTCAACCTGTCACAGAACAGCACGAACCGGATTACCTCCGAGCGGGTATTCATCGAGGACGAAGTTGCATCGGTACTAAAAGCCAATTTGCCCGAAGCCAAGGGTGTGCTGACGTATTTTGTAAACCAACTGCAATTGGGCCAAAAAGCGACGCCCTATTCCTTTGTTTCGGCCGTTGAGAAGCGTTTTAACAATCTTAACGATCATGAAACGGTGCTGAATGCCTGGTTGGCTAGCGATTTGGGTGCCAAGGTCGGTGACAGCATAACCGTCCGCTACTTTGTTTTCGGCCCCTTGCGGACGTTGATCGAAAAGCAGACTGTACTTAAAGTGGTGGAAATCCTGCCCATGACCGAAGCTCTTAAAGACAGCATCCTCATGCCCCAACTGCCTGGCTTGTCGGATGCCGGCAACTGCCGCGACTGGAAAGCAGGCATTCCCATCGACCTCAAAAAAATCCGACCCAAGGACGAAGTCTATTGGAAAATGTACAAGGGTACGCCCAAAGCCTATGTTTCTCTGGCGTTCGGTCAAGAAATGTGGCGAAACCACTACGGAGCCTACACGGCCTTCCTTTTGCCTGATAAAGCACTGCCCAGTTTTGATTTTGATCCCTTTCGAATGCAATTCCAAGTCAATGAGGTTCGCAAGGAGGGTCTGGTTTCCGCCAAATCCGGCGTCGATTTCGGCCAACTATTTGCCGGTCTAGGCATGTTCATCATGGCAGCTGGGCTGCTGCTCACCATCTTGCTGTTCAGCCTCAACCTCAAGCGCAGAGAAAACCAGATCAAGCTCTTCACTTCCCTTGGCTTTTCCCAAAAGCTCATCCATCAAATTTACCTGACCGAAATCGTAGGCATTTCTTTAATCGGCACCTTGGCCGGTATGCTGGTCACCATCGGTTACAGCAAACTCATCCTACTGGCGTTGAACCGATTATGGAACGATATCGTCCGAACGGACGTCCTCGAACTCCAATTCAAGGCTGGAACCTTGCTGGTAGGTTTTCTCATCAGCTTTTTACTGGGTATGACCGTGGTTTATTTCGGCATCAAACGCAGCATAGACCGCATCAATAAAAAGACGATTCCAATCAATAAAACCTATCGAGCCAACAGGATAGTTGCTGTTGGTTTCCTGCTTGCAGGCATCACGTTGTTGGCTTTACTGCTTTTCAACCTACTTGCGTCAGACATTTTCCTTTGGCTTTTGGCTGGCATCTTATTCTTGCTCAGCAGCTTGACCGGATCACACGCCTACTTCCACCATGCTGGCTCAAAAACCGGCAAAGCCATGGATGCCAAAGCTTTGGGTTGGAAGAACCTGTCCCGCAACCCAGCGCGAAGTTTCACCATTTTTGCCCTGCTGGCATTTGGCAGCTTCGTCATAGTCGTCACCGCATTGAACAAGAAAAACGTCGTGGACAACAGCGCCGACTTCAGCAACGGCACAGGCGGCTTTGAGTTCCTGGCTGAAACCACCGTCCCCATTTTGCGCGACCTCAACGACCCTTTGACGCGCGACGAATACGGTTTGCCCGACAGCGTTCAATTCGTTCAATTCCACGCCGCCTACGACGACCAAGCTAGTTGCCTCAATTTGAACCGCGTTGCCAATCCGCGAATCCTTGCAACTGACCCCGCCCTACTCGATGGTCGGTTTATGTTTACGGAAAAAATCCAATCGCTTGACGTCGCAAAACCCTGGCTCGGTCTCAACCAAGATCTCGGCGACATTCTACCGGCCATCGCCGACCAATCCGTCATTCAATGGGGCTTGGGCAAGAAAATCGGCGACACCCTCACCTATGTGGGCAGCCAAGGTGAAAGCGTCAAACTCTTACTCGTCGGCGGGCTTTCAAACTCCATTTTCCAAGGCAATGTCTTGATTTCGGACGAAAACTTCCGCAAACATTTCAGCATCGGAAACGGTTCCAATTTCCTTTTGGTAGATTGTCCATCAACTCAAAGAATCGCCGTCGAAGAAGCGCTCAACCTGACGTTCAAGGATAAAGGCTGGTCCATGCAAGACAGCGTCCAAAAACTGGCCGAATTCAATGCCATCGAAAGCACCTATTTGAGCATCTTCTTCCTGATGGGTGCCTTTGGCATGTTGTTGGGCATCATCGGACTATCCATCTTCCTCATCCGCAACCTCTTGGAACGCAAGGCTGAATTGGCACTATTCAAAGCGATGGGATTCAAAGACAAAACCATCCTGCAAATCTTATTGTACGAAAACCTAACCCTCTTTTTAGCTGGCATCCTTTCGGGCACACTTTCTGCATTTATCGCAGCATTTCCCACTTTTTTGAATGGCGCACAGACTGTACCCATCGGTTTCTTGCTGGCTGTTCTCGGTTTTCTGCTGCTGAACGGAATTGTCTGGATTTGCCTAGTTTCCATCCGAATAATCCGTAAAACAAGGCTTACCGATGCCTTTAGATACGACTGATTTTTTGCTATCTTTGTTCCATCACTCAAATCAATAACTAACAAATGGACAATCAAGCTTTATTACTTAACAACACCATCGAAGGGGTAAATCCAAATGTATTGCAGATGCTTTCCGAGCGCGGCAAAAACATTTTCTTTCCAAAACTTGGTATCTTGGCTCAATCGGCACAAGCAAGAGGAAAAGCAATAAACGCAACAATTGGTGAAGCGGTCGAAGACGACGGCTCCTCCATGCACTTGCCCGAATTCGACGCGTTGGTCAACATGCCCACCGCCAATATCTTTCCTTACGCGCCTAGTTTCGGTAAACCCGAATTCCGCAGCCTCTGGAAAGACTCCATCTACAAAAAGAACCCGTCCCTCAAAGACACCCTCATCAGCAACCCCATCGCCACCAACGGTCTGACACACGGCATCAGCATGGCCGGCTATCTGTTTGCCAACGAAGGCGATACGGTACTCCTTTCCAACCACTATTGGGAAAACTACAACCTTATTTTCGACAACGCTTATGGCGCCAAGGTTGCCACGTTCGAACTCTTTGCCAACGGCGGCTTCAACGTAGCCGACTTCGGCAAGCAACTCAACGCCATCCAAGGCGATAAAATCATCACCCTGCTCAACTTTCCGAACAATCCCGCCGGCTATACGCCCCTGGTTTCAGAAATTGAAGGCATTGTGGCTGAAATCAAGAAAGTGGCCGACAAGGGCAAGAAAGTGGTGGTCATCATTGACGATGCCTACTTCGGTTTGGTCTATGAACCAGGCGTCTATCCCGAATCCATCTTTGTCGAACTGGCCAATTTGTCCGAAAACGTTTTGGCTGTCAAGCTGGACGGCCCCACCAAAGAAGACTACGTCTGGGGTTTCCGCGTCGGGTTCATGAGCTACGCCATCAAAGGTGGCACGGCCGAACTGTACGAAGCACTCGAAAACAAGACTGCCGGTGCCGTTCGTGGCAACATCTCCAACATCAGTCAGTTGTCCCAGTCTTTGTTGTATAAGGTTTATTCTGCCGACACCTACGAAGCTTCCAAAAAGGAAAAGTTCGAGGTTCTTAAAAATCGGTATCAGATTTTACGCGTTGAGATTTCCAAGCCGGAATACGCCGAGTACTTCGAAGCACTGCCCTTCAACTCCGGCTATTTCATGTGCATCGAACCCAAAAAAGGTTTGGTAGCCGAAGACATCCGCAAGCACCTGCTCGAAAAATACAGCACCGGTGTCATCGTGCTTGGCAACGTCATCCGCTTGGCTTTCTCTGCTGTACCGCAAGCGAAGATTCCGGAACTTGTTGAGAACATCTACAACGCTTGTAAGGATTTGGCAAAATAAGCGTACTTCCATATTCGTTTCAATTTTGTGCCGAAAACAGTTTATTCTGTTTTCGGCACTTTGTTTTTAATGCATACTAATTGGAGCGGCTGCGGCTTCGGCAACTGTTCGGAATTTCCGAACAGTTCAACAATATGTTTGGGATCTGGAATGAGCTATTGACAATTACAAACTCGATGTGATTATTTCCGTTTGCTATCGCGTCAATTCGCATCAAGGCACGCAATTCAGAATATGGGCGACTAGTGTTTTATCCGTTCTGCCAAAAGGAGTATTGTTCTGATTGATAATTACATAGACGAATGTACACTGACATATTTAGCTAAGAAAAGTAATCTGGTAAAAGTACTTCTGTTATCCAAAACCATTACGAAGCAATTGGATCTAGATGTAAAAAAAGCAAAAGAGCAATATGGTGATTTTGAGATACAAGAATTTTCCAGAAGTCACGATCGCTTTTTAATTATCGACGACTCAGAAGTGTTTCATCTGAGTGCATCACTCAAAGAATTGGGTAAAAAGTGGTTTGCTTTCTCGCAGTTGAGTAAAAATTCGGTGGAGAATATATTGGAATCAATTACGAAATGAAAAACATTTCCTCAGGCTTTGTTGACGACGTTAGAGTACGGCTGCAGCTGAGAGGGATGAAACAGGGGTTTCAGTCGATCGGGACTGGTCGGCGGCGCGCCCTCGGCACAAAAATCTTGTCTCTGCGAGCCTTCAATATTTTGTTTTGCCGAGCCCACTCCACCTCGGACGCCCTCCTCCAATGAAACCCCTCGCCTCACCCCTCTGCGCCTTCGCCTAACCTCGTTTTTGCGGGGCAAGTGCAATTCAAAACGCTTTTAATAATAACATGATCTTTAATTATATAATATTATATTAACTCTAATAATATATTGGTATATTTGAGGAAAAATAGCAAAATGAAGGATGAAATAGTTCTATATCAATCAAACGAGCAACCAGAACGAATTGAGGTTCGATTAGAGAAGGATACTGTATGGTTAAATCGTCTGCAGCTAGCTGTTTTGTTTGGTAGAGATGTAAAAACTATTGGAAAGCATATTAACAACGTTTTTTCAGAGGAGGAACTTTTAAAAGATTCAACTGTCGCAAATTTTGCGACAGTTCAAAATAAAGGTGGAAGAAGTGTTGAGCGTGTCATAGAATACGACAATTTGGATGTCATTATTTCGGTTGGTTATCTTGTAAAGTCAAAGCAGGGTACACAATTCAGAATTTGGGCTATAAATATCCTAAGGGATTATCTATTAAAAGGATACACAATCAATCAACTAATGAGTCGAATTGAAAACAATGTTGAAAATCTTTCCGCAAAAGTAAATGAACTGTTTAAAGATAACAAGGTTGGTGATTACTTGAGGTCGCAAATTGCAGCTTCAAGTTCAAGGTCACAAATTGTGACCTTGAACTTGACTTCTAAGAAAAGGGGACAAAACAACAAGTATTTCAAAACTACCCGTGATCCAAATAAAGCACTTTTACTTTAGGCACTTCCTCTGACGGGAAAAATAAAGATACCAAACATTATAGCCTTGATGTTTTCATTTCTGTTGAAAAGCATTATCATAGATGACCATTTTGCTGGAACAATACACTAAATAATTGGTAATTACATCTTGAATTATGAGATAAATATGTATTTTTACGGCAAATAATTTGAAGGATATGAATCGAATTAAAGAAGTGCTAGAAGAGAAAGGAATCAAACAGACTTGGCTGGCTGAGAAATTAGGAAAGAGCTACAACATGGTTAACTCTTATGTCCAAAACCGACAGCAGCCCAGACTTGAAGTCCTGTATGAGATAGCTAAAATATTGGATGTAAATCCTAAAGATTTATTGAAAGAAGATCAATGAATAAAGAACATCACATAGAAGAGAATTTAATCAAGCAGCTTACTGAGTTGAAATATACCTATCGACCTGATATAGTTGATAGAAAAACGCTTGAACAGAACTTCAAAAATAAATTTGAAGCACTAAATCGTGTGCGTCTAACTGAAAGTGAATTTTTGCGTTTGCGTGAAGAAATAATCAATCCTGATGTATTTGCAGCATCAAAAATGCTTCGTGAACGGAATTACTTTCAACGTGAAGATGGTACGCCATTGCATTACACACTCGTAAATATCAAAGATTGGTGCAAAAATGATTATGAGGTTATCAATCAATTGCGCATCAATACTGAAAACAGCAATCACCGTTATGATGTTATTTTGCTGATTAATGGATTGCCTGTGGCGCAAATTGAATTGAAAAAAATTGACGTTTCTCCACGAAAAGCCATGCAGCAAATCGTGGATTATAAAAATGATTCTGGTAGCGGTTATAGTAATACCTTGATGTGCTTTATGCAGTTGTTTATTGTAAGCAACAGTAATAAAACTTATTATTTCGCCAATAATAAAAACCAACATTTCAGTTTTAATGCCGATGAACAGTTTTTGCCCATCTATGAATTAGCAGACGAAAGCAATAAGAAAATCAATTACTTAGAAGAGTTTACTGATAAGTTTCTTAGAAAATGTACACTCGGTGAATTGATAAGCAAGTATATGGTACTGGTCGAGAGTGAACAACGACTATTAGTTATGCGTCCATATCAAATCTATGCAGTAAAAGCCATTGTTGATTGCATTCACGAAAATCGAGGCAATGGTTATATTTGGCATACCACCGGCAGCGGTAAAACCTTGACTTCTTTCAAAGCTTCTACTTTACTGAAAGACAACCCCGATATTGAAAAATGCCTTTTTGTTGTCGACCGCAAAGACCTTGACCGACAAACCCGTGAAGAGTTCAATAAATTCCAAGAAGGCAGTGTAGAAGAAAACACCAACACAGAAACATTGGTAAGACGTTTATTATCGACCGATTATGCCGACAAAGTTATTGTAACAACCATTCAAAAATTAGGACTGGCTTTAGATGGAACGTATAAGAAAAACTACAAAGAACGCTTGGAGCCATTGAGCAAAAAACGGGTAGTTTTCATCTTCGACGAGTGCCACCGTTCGCAATTTGGCGATAATCATAAAGCCATAAAAGAGTTTTTCCCGAACGCTCAACTTTTTGGTTTTACTGGGACGCCCATTTTTGATGATAATGCGACCTATAAGATTAGAGAAGAAGAATATGGTGCCTATAAAACCACTGATGAAATATTTCAAAAAAGATTACATGCCTATACCATTACCCACGCCATAGAGGATAAAAATGTACTTAAGTTCCATATTGATTATTTCAAGGGCAAAGGTACTCAAAATGCTAAACCAGGCGAACCAATTGCACAACAGGCAGTCGTTGAAGCCATTCTTGAAAAGCACAATGCAGCCACAAATTCTAAGCGTTTCAATGCAACGCTTGCAACGGCTTCAATCAATAATGCAATCGAATATTATCAGTTATTCAAGGCAATTCAAAAACGGAAGCAAGCAGAAGATGAGTATTACGTGCCACTAAATATTGCGTGTGTATTTTCACCGCCATCACAACTAATTGCTAAAGATGGTGACCAACAAAGTCAAAAAAATGCGGATGATATCAAACAATTGCAAGAAGATCTAGCGCAGGAGAAAGAAGACAACAAGCAAAATCCAGAAGAAAAGAAAAAAGCTTTAATAGAAATTATTTCCGACTACAATTTGCAATTTGGAACGAATCATTCCATAAATGAATTTGATTTGTACTATCAAGATGTGCAACGGCGCATCAAAGACCAAAAATACAGCAACAAAGATTATCCGCATAAAAATAAAGTTGACATTACTATAGTGGTGGATATGTTACTGACTGGTTTTGACTCCAAGTATCTCAACACGCTGTATGTGGATAAAAATCTCAAATACCACGGTTTGATACAAGCATTCTCGCGCACCAACCGAGTACTGAACGACACGAAGCCATATGGTAATATTTTAGATTTTCGTTCGCAACAAGCCGAGGTGAATCAGGCCATTGCACTATTTTCGGGCGAAGATAGTGGCAAAGCAAAAGAAATTTGGATGGTTGACCCTGCACCTGTAGTGATCGATAATTATCAAAAAGCAGTTGAAAAGCTAGGCAATTTTATGCAGGAGCATAATTTGTTGAATGAGCCGCAAGAAGTGTATAATCTGAAAGGTGATGCTGCACGAATAGCGTTTGTGAAAAATTTTAAGGAAGTACAGCGATTAAAAACGCAATTAGACCAATACACCGACATAACCGAAGAACAACAAGCGAAAATTGAAGCCATTTTACCAAAGGAAACGTTGCAAGAGTTCCGTAGCTCATACATAGAAACAGCCCGGAAATTCAAAGAAATACAACAAAAAGAGGGTGACCAGGCACCGCTCGATATACAGCAATTGGATTTTGAATTTGTGCTATTTGCTTCTGCCGTGATTGACTACGACTACATCATGAACCTGATTGCCGACAGTACGCAAAAAAAACCTGCTAAGCAAAAAATGACCAAAGCACAGGTGATCAGCCTGTTGAGTGCTAATGCCAACCTGATGGACGAGCAGGAAGATTTAACGGAATACATTAATGGGCTTGACTGGAACAGCGGGCAGGATGTGAACACTTTAACCAAAGGCTACGATACATTTAAAACTGAGAAAAACGAAAAAGAACTGGCTGCCATTGCCCACAAACACCGATTGCAAACAACAGATTTAATGGCTTTTGTTGATAAAATTATGAGCAGAATGATATTTGACGGTGAGAAACTAACTGATTTGTTAGAACCGTTGGAATTAAGCTGGAAAGAACGTAGGGTAAAGGAATTGGCATTGATGGAAGATTTAGTACCACAATTAAAAAAAATAGCCCAAGGGCGTGACATATCAGGATTAGCAGCTTATGAGTAAAAAGGAAAGAACACCAATAAGCCAAAAGGATTACGATGCAATTCTACTACAGGCTGTAGCAGAAATCCGCACGGCTCGCACTTCCATTGCGCTTCAAGTGAATAGTGCTACCAATTCTGTGTATTGGAATTTGGGCAAATTGCTTTTTGAAAAACAGTTGGCAGAAGGTTATGGAAGTGGTGTAGTGAAACAATTGTCGGTGGACTTGAAAATTGAGTTTCCCGATTTGGGCGTGTCTCCACGCAACCTGTGGGATATGAAACGCTTTTATGAGCGTTATTATCAATCAGATACAAAACTGCGACGCTGCGTCGCAGTTTTGCCTTGGCGACATAATTTATTACTCTTGGATAAAATTGCTTCACCCGATGCCGTTCAGTTTTATGCAAATGAATCCTTAACAAAAGGTTGGTCTAGAGATTTGCTGCTCAATGCCATTAAAATGGATTCTTACAGCCAAGAGCAGGGACAAATAAAAACGCACAATTTTGACAATACACTCCCCGAAGCCCATGCCAATTATGCCAATGAAGTATTTAGAAGCACATATAATTTAGGTTTTCTGGGAATTACCGAACCGGTTCGGGAGCTGGAACTAGAAAAAAGGCTGATAGCTAAAATTAGAGCCTTTATACTGGAGTTAGGAAAAGGATTTAGTTTTATTGGCAACCAATACCGATTGGAATACAACAACAAGGAATACTTTGTTGATATGCTTTTCTTTCACAGGGGCTTGCAGTCCTTGGTGGCTATTGAGTTAAAAATAGGTAGCTTTAAAGCGGAATATGTAGGCAAAATGAATCTATACCTATCGCTGCTTGACCGCCAAGAAAAAGGAGAAAACGAAAACCCATCCATTGGTATCATTCTCTGCGCCGACAAAGACCATCTCGATGTGGAAATTGCCCTTCAAGATATCAATAAACCAATTGGTGTAGCCGAGTATCAACTGTTACTTCCAAAGGATAAATTGCAATCCTTGCTACTGACTGAAATAAAAGCCATAGAACAAGAAAACGAAAATCACGAATGAATAAAGAGACAAAAAAAATGATACCTGAAATTCGTTTTCATGAGTTTGTGAATGAGGGGGAATGGGAAGAGACTTCTTTAGGCACAGTAGTGGAAATTAAAGGACGTATTGGATATAGAGGTTATACTACCGAAGATATTGTCGAAAAAGGGAAAGGAGCAATCACTTTAAGCCCATCTAACTTTAATGAAAATGGGCACTTAAATTTTGATAAATGCACATTTATTTCTTGGGCAAAATACGAAGAATCACCTGAGATTCAACTTGAGGAAGGACAAACTGTGCTAGTAAAGACTGCATCAGTTGGAAAAACGGCTTATGTTGATAGTCTTCAAGAGAAAGCAACTGTTAATCCTCAAATAGTAGTTCTAAAACCAAAGAAAATTCAGAATAGATTTTTGTCATTTACAATCTTACATCAAAACACTCAAATTCAAATAAAAAATAGTGTTGGAGCAGGAGCTATTCCTAACATTTCACAAGAAATTATTTCAAAACTTAAAATTCTGCTGCCACCAGATAAAAATAAAACCGAACAAAAAAAAATCGCCTCTTGCCTTTCTTCCATAGATGAAGTAATTACAGCCCACAGCCAAAAATTAGACGCTTTAAAAGACCATAAAAAAGGATTGATGCAAAATCTATTTCCGCAAGAAGAAGAAACTGAGCCAAAATGGAGGTTTAAGGAGTTTACAGATTCATTAAGAAAAATTGGATTTGCTGAACTTGGAGAAATAAAAATCGGACTAACGCACAAACCTGATTATATTGATGCTGGTGTTCCATTTCTCTCGTCTAAAAATATTTCTGGTGGTTTCATTGACTTCATAAATATTCAACACATAAGTCAAGAGAAATTTAATAGTATGCCTAACAGCACCAAACCAAAACTAGGTGATATACTTTTCACCCGAGTTGGTTCTAATTTAGGTAATCCAATTATTTTGGAAGACGATATTGAATTTGGAATTTTTGTAAGTCTAGGTTTTTTTAGAGTTAATATGAAAGCATTCAACTATTATTTAAAATACTGGATGGAATCCGATTTATTCTGGAAACAAGTAAATCAAAAAGTTGCTGGTGGTGCAAAAGATAATCTTAATTCAACTTGGTTGAAAGAATTTGAATTATATATTCCATCTGTTCAAGAACAACAAAAAATAGCATCCTGCCTTTCCTCTTTAGATAAACTTATTACAGCACAAGCGAAAAAAATTGATCAATTAAAACTGCATAAAAAAGGATTGATGCAGGGGTTGTTTCCTAAAATAAAAGAATAGAAAATGAGCGGTCAAAAAAAGATATATAAATACAAATCATTAAGAAATGTCTCTGTAAGATTAAGAGATGATTTAAACGATCATAACTTTGTTTTGCTATACGCCCATAATGGAACAGGTAAAACTCGGCTTTCAATGGAGTTTAAAAATATAAGTAAGGGAAAAAAGAAAAATCCAATTATTGATACACTATATTTTAACGCTTTCACCGAAGATTTATTCAATTGGGATAACGACCTAGAAAGCGATGAAAATAGGGTGCTTCTATTAAACAAACATTCTAAATTTTTCAGTGGAATTAAAGATTTAGATATTGATAACAAAATTCGGCCTATACTTCATAATTACAGTAACTTCAACTTTATAACTGATTTTAATTATGTAAAGCCAATTGATGCTGGTAAAGAAAACCCTGAGACCCATTGGGCGGTAAAATTTATTCGAGAAGAATTGATAGGTGGTGTAACACGGAATATTGAAAAAATAAAAGTATCACGTGGCGAAGAAAATCTATTTATATGGTGTTTTTTCTTAGCGATCTATCAATTAGCAATTGATGGTGCTGAAGGTTACGATTGGGTAAAGTATGTGTACATAGATGATCCTATTTCTTCTTTAGACGAAAATAATGCTATTGCTTTAGCTTGTGGGTTAGCCGTAATGTTGGAGAGTGGAATATATGAGGAAAATGTAGAAGCTGGAGAGAAAAAGAAAATTGAGAAAGCTCGTAAAGTAAAAGTGGCAATATCGACACACCATAGTCTTTTTTTTAATGTAATGTACAATGAGTTAAAAATGAAAGGGAAAACCTATTTCCTACATTCAAATAGCCCTCAAAATTATAGTTTACAAAACACTGAAGATACACCATTTTTTCACCACATTGCCTTATTGAGTGAATTGCAAAAAGTAGCAAAATCAGAAGTTATTCATACTTACCATTTTAATGGCTTAAGGACAGTAATGGAAAAAGCGGTAAGCTTTTTTGGCTATAATAAGATTGATGAAGTTATCCATGGATTAGAAGATGAAGTCCTTTATCATAGAGCCGTGCAGTTACTCAGCCATGGGAAGTATTCAATATTTGCACCTTCACCAATGACTCCCGACACTAAAGAATTATTCAAAAAAATTCTCAAGGGATTTGTTGATAAATATGAATTTAAACTCCCAGAAATTTTTAACTAAGCAATTCAAACAGAAGAATAATGACACAAAAAGAACACGATCAATTAGGTAAAACCCTTTGGGATATAGCAGATAATTTAAGAGGTGCAATGAATGCGGATGATTTTCGTGATTATATGCTTTCCTTTCTTTTCCTACGATATCTATCGTACAACTACGAAGAATCTGCAAAAAAGGAATTAGGAAAAGATTATCCGGATAATACACCAAAGGATGTGATGTCCAAACTAAAAGTGAATACGCCTTTGGAGATTTGGTATAAAGAAAATCCAAATGAGGTTGAAGACTTTGAAAAGCAAATGCGTAGAAAAATTCATTATGTTATTGAGCCTCATCACCTGTGGAGCAATATCACCGAATTGGCAAGAACGCAAAATAGTGAATTACTGATAACGCTTGAATCTGGATTTCGGTACATCGAAAACGAATCGTTTGAAAGTGCCTTTCAAGGTCTTTTTTCAGAAATCAATTTGAATTCTGAAAAGCTCGGAAAAACATCCACCGAACGTAATAAAAAGCTTTGCATTATTATTCAGAAAATTGCGGAGGGAATTGCTGATTTTTCTTCTGATTCAGATACGCTTGGTGATGCTTATGAGTATTTGATTGGTCAGTTTGCAGCTGGATCAGGCAAAAAAGCAGGGGAGTTTTATACACCTCAACAGATTTCAACTATCTTATCCGAAATTGTAACGCTTGACAGTCAAGAACCAAAAACTGGCCCAAAAAAGAAATTAGATAAAGTCCTCGATTTTGCTTGTGGTTCTGGGTCGTTGCTTTTAAACGTGCGTACGCGCATCAAGGAAAATGGCGGTAGTATAGGCAAAATTTATGGACAGGAAAAGAACATCACCACCTACAACCTTGCCCGAATGAACATGCTTTTGCACGGCATGAAAGACACCGAATTTGAGATATTTCACGGAGACACCTTGATCAATCAATGGGATGAACTCAATGAAATGAATCCGTCAAAAAAGATAGAATTTGATGCTATTGTAGCCAACCCACCGTTTAGTTTACGTTGGGAACCAAACGATACTTTAGCCGAAGATTTTCGTTTTAAAAGTTATGGCTTAGCACCCAAATCAGCAGCCGATTTTGCCTTTTTATTACACGGCTTTCACTTCTTAGGCAGAGAAGGTACAATGGCAATCATCTTACCACACGGTGTTTTGTTCCGTGGTGGTGCAGAAGAGAGAATACGTACGAAGTTATTAAAGGATAACAGTATTGACACAGTAATTGGCTTGCCATCAAATCTGTTTTACTCCACAGGCATTCCGGTTTGTATCTTGATATTGAAAAAATGCAAAAAACAAGATGATGTGCTGTTTATTAATGCCAGTTCTGAGGAGAATTATGACAAAGGAAAAAGGCAAAACAGCCTAAGTGAAAATCACATAAGTCGTATTGTAAACACCTATAAATATAGGGAAGAATATGAGCGCTATTCTCGTAGAGTTTCAATGGATGAAATTGAGAAGAATGGTTTTAATCTCAACATTTCCAGATATGTAAGTACTTCTTTTGACGAAATACAAATTGACTTAATGAAGGTTAATGAAAAACTGACAGAAATAAATAAAAATATTAAAACGAACACAGACAAACACAATGAGTTTTTGAAAGAGTTGGGTTTGCCGATTATTTAATTTTCTGGTTCGTCGGAAATACCGACGAACCACTACTTGAAATTACAACTATAAAAGCATCGCTCCTATCCAATCCGGAAAGCGGACAGAGGAAAGCGGCGTGGGCGACGGCGACATCGACGGACGGGTGCGGGGAACACGAAGAGTCCGGCAAAACAATTTGTGACGGCTCGCAGAGACTAGCAAATCGTGCCGGAGTCGAGCGTTCACAAGCCCGGACTAGTGGCGCCGGAGGGCATGCCGCTGTACGATGGAAGCGCTGCCATTCTTATTACAAAGACAAGAGGCCGACTCAAAATTGAAATTTGAATCGGCCTCTGTACTTTATTGGAGAATTAGTCTACTTAATTTTGTAATGATCCCCCAAAATCCAAGCAAATAAACCAATCGGTAAAATCCGCTTTAAGAAGATTGCCAGTTTCTGTTCGAAGGAAGCAACGATGTAGCGGTTGCAGGGGCGTCTTTTTTCAACGATTTTAAGCATTAGCTTGGCCATGATGATGGGATCCCAGCCATTGACTTCGTCCTTTTCGAACTGAGCCTGCGATTTGCGGAACTGTTCTTCGTAGGGACCGCCGGCTACGGTGATGTTGGTGCGGTTGGCCGTGTTGCTGGTGGCAAAGTCACCCGGATTGATCACTACGACGCGGATGCCGAATGCTTTGACTTCCATGCGGAGCGATTCTGTCAAACCTTCGATGGCAAATTTGCTGGCCGAGTAAAAACCTTGGAACGGCAAACCCATGAGGCCGCCGATGGAACCGAAATTGACAATGGTGCCGTGTTTGTGGTTGCGCATGTAAGGCAGCGTTGCCTGAAGCATGTACACCAAACCGGCGATGTTTGTATCGAGCTGCTTTTTGAACAACTCCTCGGGCGCTTCTTCGATGGGACCGCCCAAATGCATGCCAGCATTGTTGATGAGCACATCGATTCGGCCTTGTTCGGCGATTACCTGGTCCACTGCTTTTTTAATAGAAGCAGGATCTGTGAGGTCCATTTGGAGCAGTTTGACAGACGGGGAAATGGCGCATTCAGAGCGAATGGTACCATAAACGATGTGCCCGTTGGCAGCCAACAGTTCAGCAGACGATTTTCCGAATCCGGAAGAAACGCCGGTAATCAAAACAACCTTTTTCATCTTAGGCGTGGATATCCAGTCTTTTAGCGCAGCGGGTCATCTTATCGACGGCTTCGTCCACCTGTTCGAAGGTATGGGTAGCCATCAGTGAGAAGCGGATAAGGCTGCGTCCAGGAGGAACGGCAGGTGATACTACAGGATTTAGGAATACGCCTTCGTCCAACATTTGACGGGTCATCTTCAACGCCTTCAGGTCATCATAAACCAAAAGCGGAATGATGGGGGTGCACGAAATGCCTGTGTCGAAACCACCATTTTGGAGGGCTTTGCGTGCATAGTTGGAAACATCCCAGAGGTGCTGGATGCGTTCCGGTTCGCTTTCCATGATGTCCATGGCAGCCAATACAGCAGCGGCAGAAGCAGGAGTCATACTGGCGCTGAAGATCAACGGGCGTGAATTATGTTTGATAAAGGAAATCACTTCTTTGTCGGCAGCAATGTAACCACCTAAGGAGGCTAGTGATTTGGAGAAGGTACCCATGATCAAGTCAACCTTGTCGGTCAGACCGAAATGAGAAGCAGTTCCAGCACCGTTCTTACCGATGACACCCAGTGAGTGTGCGTCGTCCACCATCACGGAAGCACCGTGTTTTTCTGCCAATTTGACAATGCCAGGAAGATTTGCAATATCGCCTTCCATGGAGAAGATACCATCTACTACGATCAGTTTGACGCTGTTGTGCGTACATTTCCGAAGTTTGCTTTCGAGCGAAGCCATGTTGTTGTGCGAAAACTTCAACGATTTGGCATACGAAAGACGGCTTCCTTCAATAATGGATGCATGGTCGAGTTCATCCAACAACAAATGGTCGTGACGACCACCCATAACGGAAACAACGCCGAGATTTGCTTGAAAGCCTGTGCTGAAACATATAGCTGCTTCTTTGCCAGTCAATTTTGCAAGCCGTTCTTCCAACTCCAGGTGAATATCGAGCGTACCATTCAAAAAACGAGAGCCGGCGCAACCAGTACCATATTTTCTGGTAGCTTCGATGGCCGCTTCTTTTACTTTGGGATGATTGGTCAGTCCAAGATAACTGTTGGAACCAAACATCAGGACATCCTTTCCATTCATGGAAACGACGGTGTGCTGATCGGAATCAATCGAACGAAAATAGGGGTAAAGGCCGAGTTTCATGATCTTTTCAGGCTCAGTATACGCGGCGCACTTCTCTGTTAATTTCCTCATTATAATTAGGTATTAGTCACAAAAAAATTCACGCATTCTTCACATTTAAATGAAAAATGCACTACAAAAACGCACCAAAAGTAATAATTATATTGACAAGTAAGGTACTTTAGGGAGGAAAAATCGTTAATTATATTGATAAACAAGCACTTGCAAAATAGGACCAAAAATTGCATATTTAGTCGTTTTTACGCCTTAAAAACGACTATGAATCGGAATAAAAGCAGTAAATTTGCGTGCATTTTTAAAACACTAATTATTCTTAGACTATGGCAGATAGCAAAGAAAAGTTATTTTCGGAATTTCCGCCTGTAACTACCCAGCAATGGATGGACAGGATCACTGCAGACCTCAAAGGTGCGGACTTCGAAAAGAAACTCGTTTGGAAAACCAACGAAGGTTTTCAGGTAAAACCCTTTTATCGGGCAGAAGACCTGGAAGGTATGAAAATCACCGATTCGCTACCGGGCGAATTCCCGTATGTACGGGGAACCAAAACCGACAACAACTGGCTTGTCAGCCAGAACATCGAAGTAGCCGATCCCAAAAAGGCGAATGAAAAGGCGATCGAAATCCTGAATAAGGGCATCAATTCCTTGTGTTTCATTTTACATGGTGAGCTGATTACGGCCGAAAATCTTGTTATACTGCTTAAAGGCATCCAACTCGACTGCATTGAACTGAACTTTAGAAGTTGTTCAACGGAAGCCGCCAAAATCGCTGGCTTGCTGGCCGATTATGTCAAGGCAAACAACCTGGATGCAACCAAGATTGTGGGTTCTGTCAATTACGACCCTTTCAAGCGGATGTTGACCAAAGGCATCGACGCAGAAAATGCGGCGATTACTGAAGCAATGAAAGTTGCATTTGAAGCGGCGGCCTCACTACCCAAATTCAGGGTATTAGGTGCCAATCCCAATATATTCAACAACGCCGGCGCCTATTGCGCTCAGGAACTGGGCTTCGGTCTGGCTTACGGAAACGAATTCCTCACGTTGGCTTCCGAAGCTGGTCTATCCGTCAAGGAAGTGGCCAAAAAGGTCAAGTTCAACTTTGGCATCGGATCCAACTATTTCATGGAAATCGCGAAGTTCCGTGCAGCCCGTCTGCTCTGGGCTCAAATCGTAAATGCCTACTTGGCTGAGGGCGACTGCAAGAGCGCCGCCAAGATGCGCCTCCACGCCTCCACGTCCGAATTCAACCAAAGTGTTTATGACGCGTATGTGAACCTGCTCCGCAGCCAAACCGAAGCCATGTCGGCTTCCATCGCCGGTGTGGATTCAATGACCGTCGTACCTTTTGACGCCGCCTATCAGAAATCCGACGATTTCTCCGAACGCATCGCCCGCAACCAACAATTGCTGCTCAAGGAAGAATCCCACCTCGACCAGATCGTGGACGCTTCCGCTGGCTCCTATTATATTGAGAACCTCACCTCCGCTCTCGCCGAAGAAGCTTGGAAAATATTCCTGGCGGTTGACGAAAAAGGTGGTTTCCTCACAGCCATCCGCGAAGGTTTCGTACAGGCAGAAGTCAACGCTTCGAACAAGAAACGTATGAACGATGTTTCAAACCGACGCGAAATCCTGTTGGGCACCAACCAGTACCCCAACTTCAACGAAATGGCACTGGACAAGGTTTCCAACGGTACGGAATCGAAATGCTGCTGCTCTGATGAAAAAGGCAGTTTGGCTAATCTGAGCTGCGACCGCGGAAGCTCCGCTTTCGACGCGATGCGCCTGGCCACTGAAAAATCCGGCAAACGCCCCAAGGCATTCATGCTGACTATTGGTTCGCTGAGCATGCGACTGGCTCGTGCACAGTTCTCCGGCAACTTCTTCGGTTGTGCCGGTTACGAACTGTTCGACAACTTAGGTTTTGAAACCGCTGAAGAAGGTGTGAAAGCAGCTCGCGCTGTTGGTGCAGACCTCATTGTACTTTGTTCCAGCGACGATGAATACATTGAATTTGCTCCTGCCACCAAGTCCGCCATTGGCGAAGGCAAGGAAATCCTCGTTGTTGCCGGCGCTCCCGCCTGCACGGACGAACTCAAGGCCCAGGGCATCACCAACTTCATCAACGTCCGTTCGAACGTGTTGCAGACCCTGCAAGACTTCAACAAGCAGTTAGGAATCCTTTAAGCAGCACATTATGAAACCGAATTTCAAAAACATAGACATCAAGAACGCCGGAATCCCTGCTACCGATCCTAAAACTTGGTCAGCGGAAAACGACATCGAGAAGAACTTCAAAACGCCTGAGCTTATAAGCGTTAAACCTGTTTACACCAAAGCCGACCTCGAAGGCATGGAACATCTGAACTATGCAGCCGGTGTATCTCCTTATTTACGTGGTCCGTACAGCGTCATGTACGCCATGCGTCCCTGGACCGTCCGTCAGTACGCCGGATTTTCCACCGCCGAGGAATCCAATGCTTTTTATCGCAGAAATCTGGCCGCCGGCCAAAAAGGCCTGTCCGTAGCATTCGACTTGGCTACGCACCGCGGCTACGATGCCGATCACGAACGTGTGGTAGGTGACGTGGGCAAGGCTGGTGTTTCCATCTGCTCCATCGAAGACATGAAAGTGCTGTTCGACGGAATTCCTTTGGACAAGATGTCCGTTTCCATGACCATGAACGGTGCGGTTCTGCCCATTTTGGCGTTCTACATCAACGCAGGTCTCGAACAGGGCGCCAAACTCGAAGAAATGGCAGGTACCATTCAGAACGACATCCTCAAGGAATTCATGGTGCGCAACACCTATATATATCCTCCGACGTTTTCGATGAAAATCATCGCCGACATCTTTGAATACACGTCCAAGAATATGCCCAAGTTCAACTCCATCTCCATCTCCGGCTACCACATGCAGGAAGCTGGCGCGACGGCAGACATTGAACTGGCTTACACCTTGGCAGATGGTCTTGAATATTTGAGAGCCGGTGTGAACGCAGGCATGGACATCGACACGTTCGCCCCTCGCCTCTCCTTCTTCTGGGCCATCGGCATGAACCACTACATGGAAATCGCCAAGATGCGCGCCGCCCGTATGTTGTGGGCCAAGATCGTGAACAAATTCAACCCGAAGAACAAGAAATCGCTGGCCTTGCGCACGCACTCCCAGACTTCCGGTTGGTCGCTCACCGAACAGGATCCGTACAACAACATTGGTCGTACGTGTATTGAAGCCATGGCAGCCGCTTTGGGTCATACTCAATCCCTGCACACCAACGCCTTGGACGAAGCCATTGCTCTGCCGACGGACTTCTCCGCTCGTATTGCCCGTAACACTCAGATTTACATCCAGGAAGAAACCCAGATTTGCCGCGAAGTGGACCCATGGGCAGGTAGCTACTACATCGAATCGTTAACCAAAGAACTCGCTGAAAAAGCTTGGGCTCTAATTGAAGAAGTAGAAGCACTCGGCGGTATGGCCAAAGCCATCGAAACCGGCATTCCCAAGATGCGCATCGAAGAAGCTTCAGCTCGCACACAGGCCCGTATCGACTCCGGTACGCAGACCATCGTGGGTGTGAACCGCTACCGTCTCGAGAAGGAAGCCCCCATCGACATCCTGGAAATTGACAACACTGCCGTTCGCATCCAACAGATCGAACGTCTGAACACGCTGAAAGCCAACCGCAACGAAGCCGAAGTACTTGCCGCGCTGGAAGCCCTTACCAAATGTGTGGAAACTGGCGAAGGCAACCTGCTGGAACTGGCTGTCGAAGCTGCCCGTGTACGCGCCAGCCTCGGTGAGATATCCTATGCATGTGAAAAAATAGTTGGTCGTTATAAAGCAGTAATCAGAACCATTTCAGGCGTGTATTCCTCCGAAACAAAGAACGATGCAGACTTTCAGAAAGCCTGCACGCTGGTTGAGCAGTTTGCCAAAAAAGAAGGCCGTCAACCCCGTATCATGATTGCAAAAATGGGCCAGGACGGTCATGACCGCGGAGCCAAAGTGGTAGCAACCGGTTATGCCGACTGTGGTTTCGACGTGGACATGGGACCTTTGTTCCAAACGCCTGCCGAAGCAGCCAAACAAGCTGTCGAAAACGACGTGAATGTCTTGGGTGTATCTTCCCTAGCAGCCGGTCACAAGACCTTGGTTCCGCAGGTAATGGACGAACTCAAGAAGCTTGGTCGTGATGACATCGTGGTCATTGCAGGAGGTGTCATTCCCGCTCAGGACTATGATTTCCTTTACAAAGCAGGCGTATCCGGCATTTTTGGTCCGGGCACGTCGGTTGCCAAAGCTGCCGTCACTATAATGGAAATCTTGCTCGAAGAATAAGGCAAGAAATCTGAATTTTTATGTAAAACAGCCTGTCGGAATTGTCCGACGGGCTGTTTTCAGTTATATAATACCCCTTTATAGTACTTTTTTTCATTTTTTTAACGAGTTAACGCGCAATTTTCAATTTTATATCTTAATATTGTATTTTTAATTCAATTTAATAATTCCAGCTACCTCAACTCCCTAAAACAATAAAACATGAAACCAGTGCGAATTCTTACCAGAAGCGTCTCGCTAGCACTAATGTGCTTCCTGGCATTTTCCTGCGTGGACGAATCCTACGATTTGGACAAAGCCGATTACAATGTCGTGGTATTGGACGATGCCATCAGCCTACCAATGGGCTCTCTTGAACTTAGGATGGACAGCATCCTTAAAGTAGATGCCAATGATTCAACCGGAATTCAAGTAAAAGGCAACATGTACCTTCTTAGCACTACCAGCAAGATGGACATTTCCGACTTGAACAGCAAACTCAACGGATTTACCTTGACCAAACCGGGCGATGTAAACACCAACGTCAACTTGGTCACAGCACCAAGTGTACCCTACAATGTGCCTGTAGCTACCACAAACTACAACGGTTCCATCTCTATGACGCTGCCAAACTTTACCACCAACTTGATCTCTGTGAAGCGGGTAACCCTCAAAAATACCACGTTCACGATGAAAGGCACTACCACCAACATGGGAGGTACCAACCTGAACAACAGCATTACCATCACCTGTACACCTCAGGACGCAGTTGCAGAGTATTACATCAACAATGTAAAAGTTACGAGTTGGACCATGAAAGCCAATGAGGAAAAAGTTGTTGAAATACGTACATTGAACGTGACCAACAGCAGCAACTTGGCCATCAACTACAACGTAAACATGACCGTTGCTACCTTAGGTACAGTTCAGGTTATCAACAGCACTCAGTCTTCCATGGCAGTCAGCGTAAAATTCAACGGAATCGACTACGAGGCAGTCTATGGAAAAGTCAACTACAGCATATCCGATTCAGAAACCCAGGAAATTGAAGGTTTGAGCGACCTCATCGGTGGAAATAACAACGTACTGAGTCTCTACAATCCTTCCATCAAGTTCAAATGGAGCGACAACCTGGGCGTGCCCATTAACATGACGTTTGGAATGAGCACCAAGAACATCGCATCCGGCCAGACTGCAAGCCTTACCAACAACAATTTCGTCATGCAGCCGGCCGCCACACCGTCATCACTGGTGGTGGACAGCTTTACGATTGACCGCACGAACGGTACTTCCAACCTGTTTAAGATCAATCCGACGGAAATGACGGTCAACTACGCCATGAATACGAATTCTTCCACCGACAACAGTTTTATTCCTAAGAATTTGAAGCTGGATTTGGAATCAACCTTCACCTTGCCACTTCAGTTCGGTAGCGATTTGTTGTTGAATGTTTCGACGGACACCATCACTAATCCTTTCTTAAGCATACTGGACAAACTCGCTGAACAACCAAACCTAGGTTTTGGGGTAACGTTTGATATCGTCAACCGTATTCCGTTGGGCATCAAAATAAGACTGACTGCCGAAAATAAGGCTGGCGGTGATCTATACTTCATTGAAACAGCCGATATCAAGCCCGCCAAAGTCGTCAATAGTCCACAAGGTTTTGCAACCGATACGACCATGACTAAGACCAAACTTGCGTTCAACGCTTCTCAAGTAGACCAATTCAAAAACGTGGCCAGATTCAGGGCGAACTTCATTATCTCCGCCAGTCAAAGCAGCGCTGCTTTTGTGACCCTTTCACCTCAGGATTATATCAAGCTGAACATCGGTGCCGAAATTACCGGTGGTGTCAATCTTGACCTAAATAAGAAGCCCGTCGCTCAACAATAAGAAACAGAATTGTAAAACCACAGAAAATCCAGAACACTATGAAACGTATCATACTTACTCTGACAACCATTCTGACCGGAGCAGTACTGTTTCTTTCGGTTGAAAGAACTGCTGCCCAAACGGTCAACTCCCTATATTTCCTTGAAAAGACCCCGTTCCATACCAAATGGAATCCTGCTATGGCACCAAGCCGTTCCGGCATCGGTGTAGGTGTGAGCAATATCGGTTTGACCGCGTATTCCGACCTAGCATTCAGTGACATTTTCTACCCTAGTGCTGATGGAAGCTTGATAACCATTATGCACCCTGATATGGTCCAAGCCGACAAAGATGCATTCATGAGCTCAATGGGCGATGTTGCCAACGTGGGCATGAATATGAATCTTGATTTGTTGAATCTGGGTATGAAAATCGGAAAAATATACTTTACGATTGGAAGTTCCTTTGTGACCGACATGGGTATTGGCTTGCCAAAAGACTTTTTCAAATTGGTGATGAACGGACCAGGACTCAACGGCGTATTGGACATGACAGACATGAACATCAATTCGAAAGCCTACATCAAAACAGGTGCCGGCTTATCGATCAAACTGGGGAACATGCTATCCATTGGTGGTAGCGTCAATTACCTCATGGGTTTAGCCGATATTCGATTGGGCTTCGATAATTTCAAGATCAATGCCAACGGTTCATCTTGGACTGTCAACACACAGGGAAATCTTAGGGTGATTGCACCGGATTTCATCAAACTCCCGTACGATGCCAATGATGTTCTGGACTTTAACAACTTGGGTAATATTATTGACCAAACCAAGTTGGACAATTTCGGAACCAATATGCCAGGCGACATTATGGATAATATTGCAGGCAAGGGTCTGTCCTTCGACGTTGGTTTGACTTTAAAGCCATTGAGTTTCCTATCCTTGTCTGCTGCTGTTATTGACTTCGGTTCCATCAAGTGGGATCCCGCCAACATCAACCAGGCAAAATCATCCGGTTCATTCACTTTTACTGGCGCCGACATGAGCAGCAACGCCGAAAGCACTGATTTGACCGGACAATTGGTGGACATGATGAATTTGAAGAAAGAAGCCAACCCAGTAGCCTACAGCAGTAAGCTTACTACCAAAATCAATGTTGGTGCAGAAATTGGGCTTCCGAGCAATAAATTGTCTCTGGGTGTATTATCACAAACCGGAATGGCAGAAAATGGAACGTATCAAGATTTCATGGCATCTCTTAACATTAAGCCGAACAGTCTGTTACAAACTGCATTCACCTATTCCTTGCTGCATGGCGAAATGAGTTCGTTGGGTTGTGCTGTGAATTTGAAGTTATTGCTTTTCAACGTATTCGTCGCTGCCGACTATGTTCCGTTGAAAATCAACAAACAGTTCATCCCAATAAACAATTCGTATTTTAATTTACAGACAGGATTCAACCTAATGTTCTAAAGATTATCCTAAAAATGAAAAACCACGACTTCTTCGGAAACCGTGGTTTTTTTATGTTTTAAAAATTAGCTTATAGAAGAGATGCAATGATTTCTTTGATCTGAGCGGAGAGTGCTTCGGCAGCTTCTTTGGTGGCGGCTTCCGAGTAGATGCGGATGATGGGTTCGGTGTTGGATTTGCGGAGGTGCACCCATTTGTCGGGGAAATCGATTTTGACGCCATCGATGTCGTTGACCTGTTCGTTGGCGAATTTCTTCTTGACGGCCAGCAGAATGGCATCCACGTCGATTTCTGCCGTGAGTTCCATCTTTTGCTTGTCGATGAAATAAGCTGGATACGTGGCACGCAGTTCGCTCACCGTTTTGCCAGTGTGCGCCAAGTGCGATAGGAAAAGCCCTATGCCCACCAACGCATCGCGACCGTAATGACTTTCCGGATAAATGACACCACCGTTGCCTTCGCCGCCAATCACGGCGTTCGAGGCTTTCATGGCGGTTACGACGTTTACTTCACCGACTGCACCAGCCGTATAGGTTCCGCCATGCATGACAGTGACATCCTTCAGCGCACGGGTGGAACTCAGGTTGGAAACGGTATTGCCAGGCGTGTGTGCCAACACATAATCGGCCACAGAAACCAGGGTATATTCTTCACCGAACATTTCACCGTTTTCACAAACCAATGCCAAGCGATCAACGTCCGGATCGACTACGAAACCGACATCGGCTTTTTCAGTACGCATGCAAGCGGCAATTTCGGTCAGGTTTTCAGGCAGCGGCTCTGGGTTGTGGGTGAAGCGGCCATCAGCAGTACAGTTCAACTTAATGACTTCGTTGACACCAAGAGCGCTGAGCAGTTGGGGAAGCACGATGCCACCGACTGAATTCACACAATCGATGACGACTTTGAAACCGGCCGATTTGATGGCATCCACATCCACCAATTTTAGAGCCAGCACGGCATCAATGTGTTTTTGGTTGTAGGTAACGTCTTCTGTCAGTGTGCCGAGTTCATCCACCAAAGAGTAAGTAAAATCTTCTTTTTCAGCTGCTTTAAGAACCCATTCGCCTTCTTGGGCATTTAGGAATTCACCATATTGATTGAGGAGTTTCAGAGCGTTCCAATGTTTTGGATTGTGGCTGGCGGTTAAGATGAGACCACCATCGGCACCTTCCATCACGACGGCCAGTTCAGTAGTCGGTGTGGAGGCCAGACCGATGTTCACCACATCGAAACCCATGCCGAGCAGGGTTCCTGAAACCACCTGAAACACCATTTCACCAGAAAGACGTGCATCTCTGCCGACAACAATCTTGTTGGACTTGTTGGTGGAATTAAGCCGAACCCATTGGGCATAGGCTGTTGTAAACTTGACGATATCCAATGGATTCAGGCCGTCATTCAACACGCCGCCTATGGTACCGCGGATGCCGGAAATGGATTTTATCAGACTCATAGTCTATCGATTTAAAAAGATTTCTAATGGAAGGGCATAACACCCTTAGGAATTACTTCCAGAACGTGTAGCTCAGTTCATAGAATTTTGCCGTCAAAGCTAAGGTCGTCGTGTTGCTGGACCAACCGATGGAGGCAGGGACAATCATTTGAATGCGACCACCATCTCCAACAAAATCGAGTCCCTCATGCCATGCCAAGCAATCAGCATAAGTCTCATCTAAATCTGTATTGGTACTTACATTGTTGTAAAGCAACTCCACGGGGTCACCGGAACCATTCATATTGGTATAACCTCTAACTCCAGCCATGTCTGTTTCTGTGTATCGAACACTGACGACTGTATTGGTTTCGATTGCTTTGTTAACCAGCTTACCTGTATCCAAAACATGGACATACAAACCGCTTTCTGTAAGGTAGTAAATACCAGTTGGCCAAGGCACTATGGACGGAATTGTATCAACGACCTTATAGTTGTTATTGGCAATGAAATCCTTAATTGATTGCTTTTCGGCATCCAATTGGTTGGCATAGGTCAAATTACTGTCGCAAGAGCTCAGGGCAATAACCAAAAGGGCGAACAGTGCGGCAACAGGGAAAATCTTTCTCATGGAATGCTGTTAATGAAAACTTTAGCGTTGATGAACGGTGCAAAGGTAATCAAATACCCTTTTCAGTCCGACTTCTTAACATTATTTGTGCGTGAACATCATTAAATGGAGTACGATGGCAATGCTTCTTCCAAAATGCGGATGGCATCTTCCAACTTCCCGTAGTATTCACCACCAGCAGCATTCAGATGACCGCCACCATTGAAAAGATCGGCCGCCACCTTGTTTGCAGCAAAGGTTCCTTGCGAACGAAATGACAATTTAACCTTATCGGTGTCCTCTCGGATGAATACAGAAAAATGGATGCCCGAAATACTGAGCGGCATGTTCACAAACCCTTCGGTATCACCATATTGAAATTTAAAATTCTTTAAATCTTCCAAGGAAAGACTCAAAATGGCGGTATGATGTTCCGGAAACAATTTCATGCGGTCGTTGAGCACAAAGCCCATCAGTCGCATCCGGTCGGCAGACCAATTATTGAATACTTTATTGTAAATTCCATCCTTATCCACCCCTTTTTGAATGAGTTGGGAAATGATGAAATACATTTCGGCGTTGTTGGAGTTGTAGGTAAAAGCGCCGGTGTCCGTCATCATGCCGGTAAAAACACATTCGGCGCATTCTTTGGTCATTTCATCGAAAGAACCTGAACGACAGATGTATCTGAATACAATTTCGCTGGTGGATGAGAGTTGTGGATAGGAGATCTGAACATCGGCGAACGACTCGGGTTCCGGATGGTGATCCATCAGGATGCGTTTGGCTGGTGAAGCTGTTACCAAATCGCCCAACTGACCCATTCGTTTTGGTTGGTTAAAGTCCAGACAACAGATGACATCCGCTTTTTTAAGAAATGCCTCACAAGCTTTGGGTTGCATGCTGTAAATCAGTGCTTTTTCCGATCCAGGTAGAAAACGAAGGAATTCCGGAAAAGCATCCGGATAGATTACTTGAACTTGTTTCCCTTGATGCAACAGGAAATCAGCCATGGCCAACGAAGAGCCGAGTGCATCCCCGTCAGGTCCTTGGTGGGACAGGATGGCAACCGTACCAGCACGGTTTAAAAAGTGTTTGGCCTGTTGAATCAGGTCTTCATCTATGATCTTGGTGAGCATGTTCAAAAATTTTACACAAAAGTACACAATCGATGGCCATCTGGCAAGAGGAAACGACTGAAATTGCTACCAGAAACTACGACCGAACGTTATTAATTGGAAACTGAGGATAGATGTGATAAACGGGATGATCCATGCACGTCTTTTAAGCAGTACACCGACAAAAAAAGTCAGGATAATCAAATAAAAACCAAGAACTTGCAATGTATCCGGGTACAAATTAATGGTCAATGCATGAGGTAGATTTCCAGTGGTTTCCACCATCACCAAAAAACCGTGCAGACTACCTTCCAACAGCTTCGCAAAAAAGGAGCCTACCCAAGGAATTCCGCTCAGCATCAGGAAAGCCAGAGCCAGATAAATGATAAGACTGGAATAGGGCACCGCCACCAGATTGTTGATTAGAAAATAGTTGGGAAACGTATGGAAGGCATGTACGGTAAGAGGCGAGGTTCCCACTTGTGCCACAAGTGAAAGGCAGAGCATCTCCCAAAGATAACGGGTAGGTTTGTTGGAAGGAGTCCATAAGGCAACGAGTCGAGGATGCACCACGACGATGAAAAACACGGCCAAGTAACTCAGCTGAAAACCAAGATCGAAAAAGAAGCCTGGATTCCAAAGCAACAAAACAAAGGCTGAGAAAAGCACTGTATTGAGTGTCTGCGATTTACGATGGAAGCATTTACCCAAAGCCAACAGGGAGAACATGAAAGCCGAGCGAATCACAGAGGGTGAAAGTCCAGTTACAAAGGCATAAAAAAATAAGATAAGCACGATCAAAAGCTGCTTGGGCACTCGCCACCGCTCGAATCGATCCAGGAAGGAAAGTAGGAATGCCAACACGGCATAAACAACCGCTACGTGCAAACCGCTGACGGACAGTACGTGCGAGATGCCGGAAACAGAAAAATCAGCCTTGGTGTCTGCTGTCAGTTGGTTGGTTTCTCCAAGTACCAACGCCGAAACCAAGGCAAACTCTGCACCGTCAATGCCTGCTGAACGAAAGCATTCCAACAGAACTCTGCGCATTCGTTCAGCCTGTGCTTTCACATTACAGGCGCTTGCTTTGGAAACCAGAACCCAGTCTTTTACATATGCCGTGCCGCAGATGCCTTTATGTCGCAACCAAGATGCGAAATCAAAATCGTACGTTGTTGCAGGCGGTTCTGGTAGTTGAGGTTGAAGCTTGACTTGCAGGCGGTCTCCGATACTGAGTTCAGCCGAGGCAGCATTTTTTTTGATATAGAGCTTAAGGTGTTTGCCTTTCCAATCTTCAAAACCTTTTTCAGTAAGTTCCACTAAGATTTCGCATTGTTTGGACTTCGGTTTTTCTATGGGCAGTGAAACAATTCGTATGGTGGCAAAAAAAGGCTCGGTTTCGCCAGGGAAAGCTGCGCTTTGATTCAGACCTCGCATGTTGATGCCGCCTAATACCATCCAGAGGCAAAATAGGCAGGCTCCAGGGATCCAGCGCACCGGCCATACGGATGGCAACCGCTTCTCCAGCAAGGAGTAGAGCAGCAAACCCCATATTCCCAGCATGAGCAGGCTTAGGATGAAACGCAGGTCGCCGGCCAACAGCAAAAGGCCGGTCATATAGGGAACTAACAACCTGGAAACAGGTAGTTTCTGGAGAACTTCAAGCAACATACGACTCTTTTATTGAATCGCAAAGTTACTATTTATTTACATTTATTTGATGTTTATTTTTTAAGCCTGCGAATGGCTTCGTGCGGATCGGCTGAACGGAACACGTAATTTCCAGCCACCAAGATATCCACACCTGCGGCATAGAGTTCAGCCGCATTTTTGTCGGACACACCGCCATCCACCTGAATCAGCGCCCTGCTGTTGCGACGGAGTATCGTTTCCTTGAGTTCAGCCACTTTGTTGTAGGTGTTTTCAATGAAAGACTGGCCACCAAAACCTGGATTGACGGACATCAGCAAGACCAGATCAACATCTGAAATGATTTCTTCGAGTAGGGAAACGGGGGTATGAGGATTGAGGGTGACTCCTGCTTTCATTCCTGTCTGTTGAATGTCGTGAACAACTTTGTTCAGATGCAGGCAGGCTTCGTAATGCACATTCATGGTAAGGGCGCCCAGTGCTTTGACCTGTGGGATGAATTTTTGGGGCTCCACGATCATGAGGTGCACATCCAAGGGCTTGGTGCAGATGGTGGCAACTTGTTCAAGTACAGGAAATCCGAATGAAATATTGGGGACGAATACGCCATCCATCACATCCAGATGCAACCAATCGGCTTGGGAGGAATTGATCATTTGGAGATCGGCCCGCAGATCCAAAAAATTGGCTGCAAGCAGGGAGGGAGCTACCATTCGCATATTAAGACAAGATTTACTCCGCAAAGTAACAAAAAAAACCGAAACTGTCCAACGCTTAGTTCAGGACAAGTTCGGCTTTCTTGTTTGGAAGTTCCATACCCGGCACGTAGGTTCTGGCGAAATTCTTCAGAAATTCAATCGTAGCTTCCGAAGGTTGGGCTTGAACCCTTTTTAATCTGCTGCGTGTGGAGAAAGTAGGTGTAGAATGTAGTGGCATAGGCAAAACATATATTGGTTTTTATATAAAACGATGAAAGGGCAAACATCGTATATAAAAACCAATATTTATTTTGCTAATATGCCAACGAGATGTCTTTTTCTTCGGCCATGCGGCGCATGTTCAAGACGGCATAGCGCATGCGACCCAAGGCGGTATTGATGCTGACCCCTGTCAAATCGGCGATTTCCTTGAAGCTGCGATCTTCGTAATAGCGAAGTTGCACCACTTCTTTCTGATTATCAGGCAGATGGTGCATCAGTTTGCGCACATCCGTGAACACTTGCTCGCGTACCAACACGTCTTCGACATTCTCGTCGCAAAGCTTGGCATTGTTGAACAGGTCGACTTCGGCAAATTCTTCATTGCTGACAGTATTTTCATTCCGCTCCCTGCGGTACAGGTCGATGATGAGGTTGTGGGCGATGCGGGTGACCCAGGAATAGAATTTCCCGTTATCCACATAACGTCCCTGCTTGATGGTGACGATGGCTTTCATGAAGGACTCCTGAAAGATGTCTTCAGCCAAATCGCGGTTACGAACTACCAACTGGATATACGTGAATACCCGATTCTTATGGCGGTTCAACAAAACATCAAAGGCTTGATTGTTTCCATTTGCAAACAAATTGACCAGTTGCTCGTCGGTCATCGTTTTAATCGTGTCCATTGCTCTTTTTTTTAGAATTCAAAGAGTAGCAGTAGATCGATAGGCAAATGGGATTAATTGGTTAGTATTGCAAATAAAGGTACTTTTTGGATTAAAAACAAATATTATGAACTTTTTTACGTTTACTGGAGCCAAAAATCAGTAATCTCAGGAAAACCACGTAGGAATTCGTCGGAATTCAAGGTTTTTCGTCCAGCCAGTTGAAATCGTTCCAAACGAATGAAACCATCGGAAACGGCAACTTTCAATACTTTCTTTCCTTCCACGACCAGAGTGCCCGCTTTCAACGAATGATTTTCGATTTCGGACTTTGCCTCGAATACCTTGACGCTTGAAACATTGCCATCCTTTCCGTACAATTCTGTCCAAGCAGCCGGGAATGGCGAGAGCCCACGAATAAAATTATGAAGCTCGGCCGAAGTCCGTGTCCAATCGATTCGCGTGTTTTCCTTGAACAGTTTTGGAGCAAGCTTCACCTCGCCTGCAGGTTGTGGAATCGGGTGAACTGTACCGGCCAAAAGTGCATCAACGGTAAGGCAAACAACTTCTGCACCCAAATCCATCAACTTGTCATGAATGATACCCGTCGTATCCTCCGGCCCGATGGAAATCGTATCCTGAAGCAACAAATCACCCGTATCAATCTCTTGTTGCAAGAAAAAGGTTGAGACACCGGTTTCTGTTTCACCATTCATGACCGCCCAGTGAATGGGAGCGGCACCACGGTATTGAGGCAACAGCGAAGCATGAAGGTTGAAGGTTCCCATTGGGGGCATGCTCCAAACAACGACGGGCAACATACGGAAGGCCACCACAATCTGCAAATCGGCTTCATAGCCTTTCAATTCCTCCAAAAAAGCCTCATCCTTGAGTTTTTCGGGTTGAAGAACTGGGATGTTTTGCTCCTGAGCATAGACTTTAACTGGAGATGCCTGCATTTTCATGCCGCGGCCGGCAGGTTTATCGGGCATCGTAACAACGGCGACAACCTTGAAAGCGCCTTCCACCAAGGCCTTTAGTGGGGCAACCGCAAACTCCGGGGTACCCATGTAAACGATTCTCAAATCTTTTTTTTCCATGATGCTAAAAAAAATGCTAAAAGATTGCAACATTTGCACACCTTTATACGTCAAAGATACATCAATAATTCATCCTATGAAAAATGTTCGTTTAGCCCTTTTACTCCTACTTGTTCCGACGTTCCTGTTTGCCAGCAAGACACGGGAAACCATCTATCGGAAAAGTCTTCCACTGGCAAATGCCAAAGAAGTCAAATCTGACATTTCTTTTTTTGCAGGTGAACTGTACATGGATGCCAATTCCAAAAAATTGGTTGAATGCTACTACGGTTACAAGGACCTATTCATTGTTCCTTACATGATGTATAAGGAGGTAGACCGAGTGGGATACCTAACCATCAAATCAAAAAGGGAAAAAACAGAACAGTTGGACAATCGGACCGATGAGAACAAGTGGAAACTGGAGTTGAACCGAAACCTTAAAAACGATGTTTCTATTGAACTCATGGCAGGTGTGGCCAACATTAACCTCGAGGGCGCTAAAATAACAAATTTCGCCTTTAAAATGACAGCCGGAGAATCCAAAATCAATTTGAAGAACACTTCCGTACCAAAAATCCGTTTAAACATGGTAGCCGGCGAGACCAACATCAACCTTTCCGGTAAATGGCTCAATGACTGCGATGCCCAAATTAAAGGGGGTGTGGGACAAATCAATGTAAAAGTACCCTTTGGAGTTGGCGTAAAGATACACGCTTCCGGACTTTTGGGTGAAGTGAATATCCCATTCTTCCAAAAAGAGGGCCGTGTTTATACCAACGATGCCTGGGGAAAAACCAAGCACAGCATTACACTCGAGATATCGGGCGCCATCGGTGAAATCAATGTGGAAATGGTGGAGTAGACTATTCGTCCGAAAAATGCACCAATACCTTGCGGTAGGAGTTGAAAATCTTTGACTTCGAAACAAAACCCATGTATTGGTCCATCTCATTGATAACGGGCAAGTTCCAGGCATTGGTCTCGTCAAAAACACGCATCACTTCCTCCATCGTGGCATTTAGATGGAGTTTGGCCGGAGGCGAAATCATGAGTTTCTGCACAAGGAAGCGGTCGTAGAGTTCCGTACGGAACATGATGTTACGAATATCGTCCAGCAAAACGATGCCTTGCAGCTTTCCGTCATTCCCAATCACCGGAAACAGGTTCCTTTTGGCAGTGGCGATGACTTTGACCAGTTCTCCCAGCGTCATGTCCGGATAGACCACGTCGAAATCTTTTTCGATCACGTTCTCCATCTTCATTAGCGTCAAGACGGCTTTGTCCTTATGATGCGTAACCAATTGACCTTTTTCTGCCAGTCGCAGTGAATAGATGCTGTGTTTCTCAAAAATGAAAATGGTCAAGTAGGAACCTGCTGAAACCACCATCAAAGGCAAAAAGAGGGAATAGCCACCAGTAAGTTCGGCAATGAGGAAGACGCCGGTGAGTGGCGCATGCATTACGGCAGACATGACGCCGGCCATGCCCATCAAGGCAAAGTTTTGCTCGGAAACCTGTGCCAAACCGAGTTCGTTAATAATTTTGGCCACCACAAAACCGGAAAGCGCACCCACAAACAAACTGGGCGCAAAGACACCGCCGACACCTCCGGCACCATTGGTGGAGGCAGATGCCACAATCTTAAGGATAATGGTGAAGACCATGTACCCAACCAGCACCCAAACATTTTCTTTGAATGCGAAAAAGAGGCTTCCGTCGGTCAAAGCTTCTGAACTTCCGCTGATCAATTGGCTGATGGAAGTATAACCTTCACCGTAAAGCGGCGGGAACAGGAAGATCAACACACTCAACACAACAGCTCCGACAGCGATTTTGGTGTATGGATTCCGCATTTTCTTGTACCAGCCCTCCACCGTACTCATTCCGCGGATAAAATAGAGTGAAACCAATCCACAAGCGACACTTAACACGGCAACCCAAGGCAGACGGTTCAATTCAAAGGGCATGCCTTGATCGAAGGCAAACATGGGCTGAGTGCCCGTAACGACATATGAAAGCGTTGCAGCGGTGATGGCTGAGATTAGCAATGGAAGCACCGAAGCAGCGGTGAGGTCCAACATCAGCACCTCGATGGTGAACAACATTCCTGCAATTGGGGCTTTAAAAATTCCGGCGATGGCTCCAGCAGCACCGCAGCCCATCAAAAGCATCAGCGTCTTGTGGTTCATCTTGAAGTAACTGCCCAAATTGGAGCCGATGGCAGCACCGGTTAGCACGATGGGGGCCTCCGCTCCTACCGAACCACCCATGCCTATGGTCAAGGAACTACCAACCAGAGAGGTCCACATGTTGTGCCTCTTAAGCCTTCCCTGACGACGGGAAATGGCATATAGTATGTGCGTGATACCGTGTCCGATATCGTCTTTAACGATGAGTCGAACAAAAAGTGATGCCAGAAGAATGCCGATGGCTGGAAAAATGAGGTAATAATAATTGGTTTCATCGCTGGAAAAAGACGAAGTCATCAGTTTTTCCACCCAGTGGATCATACTTTTTAGCAAAAGAGCAGCAACCGAGGTCAGTAAACCGACCACAAAACTTAGCATCAAAATGAAATTGGATTCCTTGATATGCTTCTCCCGCCAACCAATCATGCGCAAATACCGTGCACTTTCTGCCATTCTTACTTTACCTTGAATACTCAAAGAACATAAAAAAAATCAGAATACACAAGTGGGATGTTCACTGGCCCTTGCCTCTCAAGAGCGGTTTCAGAGTGAAAACAAGGATTTTTAGGTCTATGAGCAGACTTTGATTTTCCAGATAGATGAGATCGTATTCCAACCGCTGAATCATTTTCTCGACCGAATCTGCGTAGCCGTATTTCACCATGCCCCACGAGGTTATTCCTGGCAACACTTCTTGCGTCAGATAATACTGAGGAGCTTTCGTGACAATCTGTTCCACAAAATGCTTGCGTTCTGGGCGAGGACCAACCAAAGACATGTCCCCTTTGATCACATTCCAAAACTGAGGAAGCTCATCCAGTCGGTATTTCCGCATGAACCGACCATAGGGGGTCACCCGTACATCATCGACGTTCGAAAGTTGAGGACCATCGGGTTCAGCATTCGTGTACATGGTCCTGAATTTATAGATATCAAACGGTTTGCCACCTTTGCCCAAACGTTCCTGCGCATAAAAGACCTTGCCTGGGGAATCGATGCGCACCCGTATGGCCAGCAACAAAAAAAAAGGTGATAGCAACATCAAAACAATCAACGAAAAGACTTTATCAAGCAGCGCTTTTATTTTTTGTTGCCACATGGGCATTGGAGCTGGTGTCAAATTGATCAATGGTATTCCGAATAACGAAAATAGGGATACCGAACCGGCCAACAAGTCCTGACGCCTGGCGTACGCTTTTACTGGAAGATGCAGCGAATAAACGGTATCCAACAGTTTCCTCGTGTTTGAAGGTTGGCTGTCATCGATGGCAAAAATGAGTTCTTCAACCTTGTGTTCAGCCATCAAGGAAGGGAGATCTTCCATTTCACCGAATATTTCTTCTTCCAAAACCATGTCCTTCACCTGTCCCGTACGTATGAATCCTACCAAACGGTAACAAAAGCTGCTTTTGTTTTTGTTGAACTCTTTACGGATGCGCAGTGCGTTTTTGCCCGTACCTACCACAAACACCGGAATGCAGTCCTTTCCCTTGGACTGTCGTCGAATCAACGTGTCCGTTTGCAGGAATCGCATGACAGAGGTAAAGGAAAAATGAATCAGGAAAAACCCAACCAAAACTTCGTAATAGATGGAAGGATATTCGGGGTAATCATTGATGATAATCAGAAAAAACAAAAGCATTACTCCAATAAGCGTGCTCACGCTGGTGCTAAGCAAATCACCCAAATTGGTCTTGCGTCTAGGGGTGGTGTAATAGCCTGAGAAATGGTAGGCCATCAGCCAAAAAACGGGAATGAAAACACTCATCCACAAGGCCTTTTCGGCAGTCATGAAATCTGTCAGACTGGAAAAATAAATGGTGTGCCTGGTTGTAAAAAAACGGAATATGGTAAAGGCCTGCCAAGCTAGAAAGGCGGAGACATAGTCCAACAATAGGTATCGAAGTATCCGTTTTCGGTCGTTCATTGGAGATTAACGTGAAAAAGGCGATTTTGGTATACAGTTTAAGGACGAATAATCTGAATCTGCCCACTGAGACCCAGTTTGATGATGGAAGAAGGCGCCGAAGGTGTCTTTTCCTGTTGCCTGAAGTTCACCACATAGTCCACCCCTTTCAAGATTTCAGGACTGATTTCACTGAAAAACCGTGGAGAAGGCTCACCGCTCACATTGGCCGAAGTCGAAACGATGGCCTTTCGGAATCGTTCGCAAAGACTTCTGGAAAAAGCTTCCTTCGTAAGTCGGATGCCGATGCTGCCGTCTTCGGCCACCAAATTGGCTGCCAGATTGCGGGCACCTGGATAAATGATGGTGAGGGGCTTTTCGGACAAGTCCACCAGATCCCAGGCCACTTCAGGCACTTCGCGGACATAAAACTGCAGTTTGGCAGGATTGTCCACCAGTATCAGTAGGGCTTTGCAGTCCACGCGCTTTTTGAGTTCGTACACCCTCTTGACGGCGTCTTCGTTCGTGGCATCACAGCCGATACCCCAAATGGTGTCTGTGGGATAAAGGATAAGGCCACCCTTGTATAGGACTTCCTGTGCTTTTTTCAGTTCTTCAATCATTGTGCTTCAGTATTCTGCGAACAAAGATAGAAAAATTGAGCGTGGACAAGGAGCAGTCCCAAAAAATATACCTATCTTTACGAGTCTTTTTTGATAAAAATCAAAGATATTCGGTCCGTCCGGCGCGACGCACCCACTTTTCTGAGGCCGCCTACTAATGCCGCCTCCCCGCAAGCGAAAGAAAGAAAATATATATAAATAATGACCAACAAATGGAATTATCTAACCCTGACATCCGAACAGACCGCCGTAAAGGAGTCCCTTGCCAACGAGCTGGGGATCAGCCCGATATTGGCTCAGCTCTTGGTTCAGAGGGGGATAGACAGCTTTGACAAAGCCAAACAATTTTTTCGCCCGCAACTCACTGACCTACACGACCCATTCCTGATGAAGGATATGGACAAGGCCGTTGATCGTCTAAACATCGCCCTGCAGACCAAAGAACGCATCCTGGTTTATGGTGATTACGACGTGGACGGCACCACTGCGGTAGCACTTGTTTACAAGTTTCTCCAACAATACTCCACCAACATCGGGTATTACATTCCAGACCGTTACGGCGAAGGTTACGGCATCTCCCACAAGAGCATCGACTACGCCCATGAAAATGAGTATACGCTGGTCATCGCTTTGGATTGCGGCATCAAGGCCGTTGAAAAAATTGAATATGCAAAGACCCTAGGCATCGAGTTCATCATCTGCGACCACCATGTGCCAGACGATGTATTACCGGATGCTGTGGCTGTATTGGATGCAAAACGGCTCGACAATACATATCCCTACGATCAGCTTTCTGGCTGCGGGGTGGGTTTCAAGTTCATGCAAGCATTTGCCAAACACAACGACATCAAGTTTTCCGAACTGGCTTCACTGCTTGACCTAGTGGCCGTATCGATTGCTTCGGACATCGTGCCAATTACTGGCGAAAACCGCATTCTGGCACATTACGGGCTGAAAAGGTTGAATGCCAATCCATCCGTTGGGCTGAAAGGCATCATCGACATCTGCGGGTTGACAGGCAAAGACATCACCATCAGCGACATCGTGTTCAAGATCGGTCCGCGCATCAATGCATCGGGTCGAATTCAGACGGGAAACGAATCGGTGGAACTGCTCATTACCAAAGACCAAGCGGTGGCGCGCCGTAAAAGCGACGACATCAACCAATACAACCAGACCCGCAAGGATCTGGACAAAAACATGACCGAAGAGGCCAACAGCGCCCTTCAAGCCTGCACCGACCTGGCCGACCGTAAGGGCATCGTCGTTTACAACGAGGAATGGCACAAAGGGGTCATCGGCATCGTGGCCTCGCGCCTCACCGAAGAATACTACCGCCCGGCCATCGTGCTGACCAGAACCGACAATATGGCAACCGGCTTCAGCCCGTTCGGTACCCGGTTTCGACATTTACAAAGCCATCGACCATTGTCGCGACTTGCTGGAGAATTTCGGAGGCCATACCTATGCTGCAGGCCTTTCCATGAAGGTGGAAAGGGTGGCTGAATTCACCAAACGTTTCGAAGATTACGTGGCCGCCACCATCCTTCCCGAGCAGATGGTTCCGACCATCGATATTGATGCTGAAATCTCTTTCCAGGAAATCACGCCCAAATTTGTGCGCACGCTGAAACTTTTCAATCCGTTCGGCCCGGACAACAACAAGCCTGTTTTCGTAACCAGCAACGTCAGTGATTACGGCACCACCCGCCTATTTGGCAGGGAGCAGAACCACTTGAAATTGGAACTGGTGGACGCTGACTCGCAGAACATCATGAACGGTATCGCGTTCTGCCAGAGCGAACACAACAACCACATCAAAAGCCGCAATCCGTTTAACATTGCCTACTCCATCGAGGAAAACAATTTCAATGGAGGCAGTTACACCCAGCTTTTGATCAAGGAAATCAAGATCGAATCGGATTTCTGACGATAAATCTTGAGGGTCGGGCACATGAGTGTTTACCACGATATATTGAAGCAATACTGGGGCTACGACGATTTTCGCCCGCTCCAGATGTCCATCATAGAATCGATCTGTGCCGGAAAGGATACGCTTGCGCTCATGCCTACCGGTGGAGGAAAGTCCATCACGTTCCAGGTACCGGCAATGGCGATGGAGGGCATCTGCATCGTGGTCACACCGCTCATTGCACTGATGAAGGACCAAGTGGAAAACCTCCGAAGCCGGGACATCAAGGCCGCCGCCATCTATTCGGGCATGACCCGAGAGGAAATCATCATTACACTGGACAATTGCGTATACGGTGGTTTCAAGTTTCTGTATGTATCCCCCGAAAGGCTATCGACTGAACTGTTTATCAGCCGATTGCAATACCTCAAAGTCTGCTTGTTGGCGGTTGACGAATCGCATTGCATATCGCAGTGGGGTTATGATTTCCGTCCATCCTACCTCAATATTTCGGATATTCGGCAACACTTGCCTCAGACTCCTGTTCTAGCGCTGACGGCTACGGCGACGCCTTCTGTCGTGGAAGACATTCAGGAAAGGTTGAAATTCCCTGTGCACAACGTGTTCAAGATGAGCTTTGAGCGCAGCAATCTGGCATATGTGGTGCGGCACACGGAGGACAAGGAAAAAATGTTGCTGCAAATATTGGACAAGACGCCAGGAACAGCAGTTGTCTATGTCCGCAACCGAAAAAATACCAAGGAGGTTTCAGATTTGCTCCGAAAAAACGGCATCGCTGCCGACTTTTTCCATGCCGGCCTCACCAACGACCAAAAAGACAAGCGGCAGAAAGCCTGGAAAACAGGAGCTTGCCGAGTCATCGTTTCCACCAACGCCTTTGGCATGGGCATTGACAAGGCCGAAGTCCGGGTCGTGGTACACATGGACTTGCCAGATTCCATCGAAGCCTATTTCCAAGAAGCCGGGCGTGCAGGTCGCGATGGCCTCAAAGCGTACGCCGTGCTGCTCTATCAAAAAAACGATTCGACCAAACTCAAGAAACGATTGTCGGACAGTTTTCCGGGAAAGGATACCATCCGAAACGTCTATGAATCGCTTGGATACTACTACCAAATTGCCGAAGGTTCCGGTATGGGTTCCATGCTGGCATTCGACCTAAACGATTTCTGCACCAAATTCAAATACAATTTCCTGCAAGGGTATCATGCGTTGAAGATTCTGGAACAAGCCGGCTACATCGAACTTACGGAGGAACTCGACAATCCGTCCAGGGTCTATTTCCTGTCGAAACGGGAAGAATTGTACCATTTAAAGTTGGGTGATCCCATTAGTGACGAACTGTTGCAAACCCTGCTCCGCTCCTACACCGGCCTTTTTGCTGATTTTGTACCCATCCAGGAAGAAGTTTTGGCCAAACGATTGGGTTTCACAGCCAATGAAGTGTACGAGCGGCTGTTGCGTTTTTCTCGCTTGGGCGTGATCCACTACATTCCCCGCAAAAAGTCACCCTACGTGATTTATCAGGTGAACCGCGAGGCCAAGGAGCGGTTGATGCTGACCAAAATGGTTTATGAAGAACGTCGGGACCGATATCAGGAACGGATTTCGGCCATGTTGAACTATGCCAACGACGATCAAGTTTGCCGAAACAGGCAGCTGTTGCTGTATTTCGACGAAAAGGACGGTAAGAATTGTGGTAAATGCGATGTCTGTCTCAAAAAAAATGAATCTGGACTGTCGAATTTCGAATTCGGGCAGATTGCTGCCAACATTCTGGCATTGTTGGCTCAAGGGGAAAAAAACATCGATCAATTAGTCGATTCTGCTGGATATTCGGCAGAAAAAACCATCAAAGTAATTCGATTCTTGTCAGATCAGGGCAAACTGTTACTGACGAATGATTATATTTGTGAATCGCCAGTAAAATAAAAAGGCAAAATCAATGAAAAAAGCCGAATTATCTCAGGATGAAGGAGTAAGAATAAGTGCATTGGAAGAATATGGCATTCTCGACTCATTACCTGAAAAAGCATTTGACGACATTACAAAAATCGCCTCGCAAATATGTCAAACTCCCATCTCACTGATCAGTTTGATTGATGATAAACGACAATGGTTCAAATCACATTATGGTTTGGATGCGACCGAAACACCCAGGGACGTCGCTTTTTGCGCACACGCCATCAACAATAAGAATCAGCCTTTCATTGTTCCCGATTCTCGAAACGACGATCGTTTCTCGGACAATCCGCTGGTAACAGGCGACCCACATGTCATTTTTTATACTGGAGTACCCCTTGTTTCACCCGAGGGCTTTGCATTGGGCACCTTATGTGTCATCGACCATGAACCGAAAGTGCTGTCCATTAGCCAGCTGGAATCCTTGGAATCCTTGGGAAATCAAGTAATCCGATTGTTCGAATTGCGCAAGAACAACATTCAGCTGAACAAGTTGCAGTTCGATTTAACGGAGAAAAATAAAGAACTTGAACGTTTTGCGCACATCGTTTCGCACGACATCAAGTCGCCCTTGGCAAACATCATCTCATTCACCGAATTGCTCAAAATGGAACATTCGCAACAATTGGATGAGGAAGGAACCCAGATCATTGATTACATTAGTCTATCAGCCAAACAGTTGAGGACTTTTGTAGACGGTCTTTTGTCTTTTTATCGTGGTGACCAGATTGCGTTCGAAAAAGTGAATGAACTGAACTTTACAGAATTTATTCAGGACCTAATCAGCATGCTTGAGCTGCCAAAACAGAATTGCATTTTCAATTATCCGTTGAACTCCATTCGTATCAAGACTTCCGAAATTGCATTGAAACAAATATTCATGAACCTCCTCACCAATGCGATCAAATACAACAATAAGGATGAAATCATCATAGACATTGCCGTTTCAGAGGATGCCCACTATTACCATTTTTCAATATCCGACAATGGGATTGGCATTGATAAAGAAAATCAGGAAAAGATATTCGTACTCTTTAAACATCTCGATACAAGAGACCGGTTTGGAAATTATGGAACGGGCATTGGTTTGGCAACGGTGAAGAAACTCGTTGAAAAAAACGGAGGCAGCATCAAAATTGAATCAGTAAAAAACGAGGGGACCACTTTTACGTTCTCCTTCAAAAAAACCTAGGATGGGCAATCCGTAATATAAGTATGAGAGTTATCTTTTTTTTATGTCTTTTGGGACTTCCTTTTTTATCGATTGCACAGACAAAGGAAGAAACAGCAATGCGAAATCTTGAGAAAGAAACGGAGCAGATACAAAGTGAAAATAAGGGCATCTACAGCGGTGGAATGCTACTATTCCAACCCGGTTATTCGATTACTTCGAACGACCGCCAGGACATCAAGGCTTCCAGTTTTGCCATCGGCGGCATTCTTCGGATGTATTTTGGAAAAAATCTTACCGCAGGCATTTACGGGGGTTCTCAAAAGACGACCTACCCCTCGGCCAACTCCGTTAATTCGTATTTCAATTTTGGATATGGTGGTCCGTTTGTCGGGCTGACTCGCAAATCCGGAAAAATCCGCTATACGGTTTCCGCCTTTGCTGGCATGGGATCCATTCGAAACTTGCACATCGAAAGCCAAAGCGGTGAAATACTGAATGATGCCTATTTGTATCAGCATTCCGCACTGGTCTATTCACCCATCTTAAGCCTGGACTATGCGCTGACCAAGCGTCTATCCCTAACATTTCAAACCCTCTGCCTCATCGGATCGTTTGACGGTGGCAGAAGATTTTACAATCCCACAATGCAGTTCGGTGTTTTGTTCAACCGATAACCCTTTTAAAAATGACTTTTTTTCAACGTTTTTTAATTGCCTTGGCGTGTTTTACGACAGCATCCATGGATGCTGGTTTTTCTCAAAGCGCCTTGTATCCGAATGAATTCGAACTTAGTGAGGTGACACTGCTGGACGGCCCATTTCAGCATGCCATGGAGCTCAACAACTCCGTATTGCTCGCCTATGATGTTGATCGGTTGTTGCAACCGTTTCAGAAACAAGCGGGTATCAAACAAACAGGCAGCCCATTTATTAACTGGAGCGGTGAAATTGGCATCGGCTTGGACGGTCATGTCGGTGGTCATTACTTGTCTGCGTTGGCAATCGCCTTTGCTTCTTCCAGAGATGCCGAAACGAAATCGCGTTTAAAAGCCAAAATCGACTACATGCTTGCACAGCTGAAGTTGTGCCAGGATGCCGTAACGGATTCGACGAATAGGATGTACGGTTACGTGGGGGGTGTGCCAAGCAGCACCTTGGTCTGGACAACCTTTGCCACGGGTGATTTCACCCAATACAACAACTCTTGGGTGCCTTGGTACAACGAACACAAAATTTTTGCCGGACTTCGAGATGCATGGCTGTATCTGGGTGATCAACAGGCTCGAAATATGTTTCAGAAGTTGTGCGACTGGGGAATCCGGCTCACCAGCAATCTGACGGATGCACAGATGCAAAGCATGCTGGGAAAAGAACACGGCGGCATGAACGAAGTCTATGCCGATGCTTATGAAATGACTGGTCAAAGCAAATACTTGACTGCAGCCAAGCGCTTTTCGCACCAAGCCTTGATGACCAGCATGAAAACGAACACCGTCTCCTGGTTGGATACCAAACATGCCAACACACAAATACCAAAGGTGATCGGTTTCGACCGAATCGCACAGTTGGATCCGACCGCCACCGATTATGGCCTGGCCTCGAGCAATTTTTGGAACGACGTCGTCACAAACCGTTCTCTGGCTTTGGGTGGAAACAGTGTGTCCGAGCATTTTCTCACGGCTGCCAATTATTCCAAATACACGACTGAACGCGAAGGCCCGGAGTCTTGCAACACCTATAATATGTTGAAGTTGAGTGAAGACTTGTTCGCTCGAAATCCAAGTGCGAAATATGCCGATTTCTACGAAAAAGCGGTGCTGAACCATATTTTGTCCACACAACATCCGGAACACGGAGGCTATGTCTATTTCACGTCGGCCAGGCCACAACACTACCGAGTCTATTCCCAAGTGAATCAGGCCATGTGGTGCTGTGTCGGTACCGGCATGGAAAATCATGGAAAATACGGTCAGTTCATCTATACACACAGAGATACGACGGCACTATATGTCAACCTATTCATGGCCAGCGAATTGGAATGGAAGACCAAAGGATTGAAACTTAAGCAGGAAACCCGTTTCCCGTATGAACAAGGCAGTAAACTGACTTTGAGCATGACGGAAGGAAAAACCGATTCGTTCAGCTTGTTCATCCGTCATCCGAAATGGGTCAGCCAAACAGCCTTTGTAGTGACCGTCAACGGTCAGATTGTGACTACAGTTTCAGCACCACAGACTTACCTGGAAATCAAACGAAACTGGAAAAATGGGGATGTCGTTCAGGTAAGTTTACCCATGAAAGTGGCAGTGGAGCCTCTGCAATACTATTCGGATTACGTTGCGTTGACCTATGGGCCGGTTCTTTTGGGTGCCAAATCGGGCACGTATAAACTGACAGGTTTGCTGGCCGGTGAAGATCGAAGTGGGCATGTCGCATCCGGGGAACTCAACAGCTTGACTTCTGCACCTATTTTGGTTGGAAACCGTGCAGGATTGGCCGATTCTGTAAAAATGACGAATGCGGATTCTTTGTTTTTTACGGTTGACGGATATTACAACAGCTACCGATTCAAAGACTTGCGCCTCCAACCTTTTTATACCATCCACGATTCCAGATACATGATGTACTGGTGGCAACCAACGACAGTTCAATACAATACCGTTAAAGCAACCGTTGAGGCCGAAGAAGCCATTTTGATGGATCTGGACAATCGGACACTGGATTTTGTAAGTCCGGGTGCACAACAATCGGAAGCGGATCATTACATGACGACGAATAAATCCACGACAGGCGTCTTTAATGGAGAATCCTATCGGGATGCCTCAGATGGTGGAAGTTTCAGTTATCGGATGCAAACAAGAGGACGTGCCGACAGTGTGACTGTTATGTTACGGTATTATGGCAACGAAACAGGTGCAAAAAACATCAGCCTAGTTTTGGACAAGGATACCATAACCTCTGTCAATCTGACCAACAAATGGAAAACAAGCGCGTTCCTGAATGTGGAATACCCTGTACCGTCGCGTTTGTTGGCGGGCAAGGATACCGTTCGGCTCTCTATTGCCGCAAAGGTCGGAAATACTACCGCTGGTGTTTATTACATCCGATTGCTTCGTGGCTCAACGGTTTTGACTAGCAAACCCTACCGCTTTAAAGTCAAAGATTGGGGCGTTTGTGACGTGAATCGCGCTCCTGCTACAGCATTTTCCTACGACACTATTGCGAATACCTTTACCATCCAAAAATCGGGAGCCAACAACCTGGCTTTCAAAATGGAGCAGAGCGTAAATGAATTTTATCACATCAGCAACAACAAGACCCTTTTCCTTGTAAAAGGGAAATTCCTTAAAACCGGCAGTTCAGACAGTCAAATATGGTGGTTCAATGGATACAACAAATCCAGCAGAGTCAGCCCAACCATCACTGTAACTGGTAGTAATTCCGACGTATACATCCTATGGAACATCTGTTCGGTCCCTGAACTGTACACCAACATGGATTACACGCAGAACAACATTTTATTGTCCAACAAGGGGACCAGTTTTATCAATGCGATCGGTTTGACCACAACGGCTACGAACTTTGCTTCAACCTTTAGTGACGTCAATTTTTACAGTGCTGAAGAGGCTGTCGAAAAATATCCGATACTCGCCACAGCACTTGGAGTAACGGTATCGTTAAAGCAGGTGAAACTGGCATTGGATGGTATTACGGTTATTTCCGGCAGCAACGGGGAATTGCTACTCAACGCCCATCGTCAACAAATGGTGCATATTTACGACCTGTTGGGACGCCCCATCAAGTCTTTTGTCATGGAAAACGGTGAAAACCGGACGCTTGCGTTGCGTCCGGGATATTATCTGATAAATGGTCGTAAAGTGCTGATAAACTGATTACTTCAACACAACTTTAAGCGTGGCGATGGCTTCGGGTTTGATTTCATCCGGAAATTGAACCGTTAGTCCATTGGCGGCTTGTTGGAACGTCAATTTCTTATCGTAACCCAGTAACCGAACTTCTTTGACTTTCCCCACGGATTCCGTAGAAAAAGATTGAATGGTCGCGCTCTTGGCTGGTGCAATCATTAAAAATGCATACAGGTTTTTGCCCTTTTTGGTGAACCGATAGGCCAGAACACTCTTACCATCCGCATTCGTAATGGATTCTGCATCCTTGACCCAGGCACGTGTTCCGTAAACGCCATCCCCATTCACTTTCAACCAGGCGCCCACTTCCAGCAACACTTTTCGCTGATCATCCGGAATGGTGCCGTCGCCCTTTGGAGAAATGTTCAGCATCAGGTTCCCGTTCCGACTGATGTTCGTGACCAGTTTCCGGATGACACTGGCTGAACTCTGCAATTGAAGGCCCTCGATGTATCCGAATTTATTGCCGATGGGTTCGTCCACCTGCCAGGGATAATCGGTTAACTCACCTGGAGCTCTGCCCTGGCGTTCAAAATCCTTGATGCTGCCCTCCAAATACGCTTTTGACTTGGTGCTCAGCGAAACGGGCTTTCCCCACTCCACGGCCCTGTTATAATAGTATGCTGCCAAACGCAACTTAATGGTATCCAGACTCCTACTGTTTACGCCATTGTCGAACCAAAGCATATCGGGTTGGTATTTGTCAATGAGTTCCTGACAACGTGCAAGCCATTCTTCCAGGAAGGCCTGACTTTGAGGGGCAACCTTGACCTCTCCTTCCATAACGTCTTCAACATTGGGCCCCATGGAAGAGACTTTGGTAGTATCGGGTTTCTGGGGAGGGCCATAAAAATCGGCATACGCCGGATCGAACAAATCGTTGGGACCGCTCAGGCGCGGATACATGAAATCCCAGTTTTCCATACGGTGGTTCGAGACACCGAACTTCAGACCACGTGCACGTACTGCTTTGCAGAGATCGCCGATCAAATCACGGTGCGGACCCATGTCCATGGCGTCCCATCGGGTCAACTTACTGTCGTACATGGCGAATCCATCGTGGTGTTCGGCAGTGGGTATCACGTATTTGGCTCCCGATTTCACCAAAAGTTCGGCCCATTCCACAGGATCGAATTTCTCTGCTTTGAACAAGGGTATGATGTCCTTGTAACCGGTTCCGACACCAAATTTTTCTTCATGGGTCTTGCGAACACCGGCATTGCTGTACATGTGTCTGGGATACCATTCGCTGGCTGTTGCAGCCACGGAATAAACTCCCCAGTGCATGAAAATTCCGAATTTGGCATCCAGAAACCAAGTCGGAACTTTGAAATTCTGTCGGATGGATTCCCAACTGGGTTGAAAAGGTCCTGGAGGAATGGGATCCGCTTTCCCACCTTTGAGTTCGATGGTTTTACGAGGAGGAATTACCTGTTGAGCGTTGGCAGGATACAAAGAGAGAACAGCCAGACTGAACGCCAGGAGAACACATGATTTCTTCATAGAAAATGGAAATTATTACAGCCCCAGTTGCTTCAAAGCTCCATAAACCAAAATTGCCGGCCATACGATGGCTTTTAGCAAACCAAGCGCGCCCATCCAAAAACCAGTGGCATGCCCGATAAAGTAAATTGCAGCACCAATCAAGCCAAGTCCGTAAACGGCTCCCTGAGAAGCACCACTCTGCATTTCTTTTCTCATGATTTTTTAGAATTTAAGTTGATAAGCATTGACTTTATTATTGGAAAAAGTCGGAACCAAAAGTAGTTTTTTGGAAGCGATGTAACCCAGGTCAGCGGCATTGATTTTCAGAGGTGTCGTATCCATCAGTTTTTCAATGGGTTTGCCAATTTCTATGAGTTGGATAAGCCCCCACCAGTTTGACGTGATGATTTTAGTTTTGTCGACTACGACGAGGCCGTCCACACCACCTGTTTTTTCGGCAATGACCCGGATTTCTTTGGTTTTTTTATTGATGGCAAGCAATTTACCTTTGGAGCCAAGTATCATTTCACTACCAAAATCGCAAACACCATTCAGATTTCCCAATTGTTCCGAGGCTGAAAAAACTTCGAGGCTGTCCTTTCCAAGGGTAAGTATCCTATTCATTTTTGTTTCCATCACATAAACCGTTCCTTGCGAATCGGAAGCTACATCATTGAGAGCCTTTGCAAAAGCACAGCTGTATTTTTTCAGGACTTCACCAGTTTTAAGAGCTATTTCCCAAAGCATGCTCGGATCGGCCACATAAAGCTTATCCTTCACAATGGCAATGCCTTTTGGGGAATTCATGCCCTTTACCCATTCTTTCACCAAGATGCTGCCATCAGCGTTCAGTTTGGACAAATATCCAACCTTATCCGGAGTAGTTTGGGCAATGTTTGAAACGTAGATGATTCCATCGGCAGGATTGAAACAAGCCGATTCAGGTGTATTCAACCCATCAGGGGTTTCCCAAACTTTGACAAGTTTTTCACTTTGGAAAGCCTCCTGGGCAGATAATAAAAAACCAGCGCAAATAAATGATGCAACAGTGACAAACGTTCTTTTTCTCATAGGATTACATTCAGTGGTTGATTTGAAAGTCAGGATTCAAAAGTAAGAAGAAAATCCGTAACTTCGTACTTGGAAAATACCTTTTCATGAGAACATACACAATCCTCATCTTGCTTCTTTTTCTGCTGACAACAACTGTTTCCGGACAGCTGAAAACTACGTATGGAGTGGAAGGTTGGGGCACGCATACCATAGGTGGACTGGGAGGCAGAATTGTACGAGTAACCAACTTGAATGCCTCTGGAGCAGGTTCATTCGCTGCTGCCGTCGCCATGAGCGGACCTAGAATCATCGTTTTCGAGGTGGGAGGAGTCATCAACTTGAACGGTTCATCCATTTCACTGAATAATCCCAACGTTACCATTGCAGGTCAAACTGCACCGGGAAAAGGAATCACCCTGATCAATGGCGGTATGAACATTCAGGCTCACGATGTAATCATGCAGCACATTAGGATTCGACCTGGTGCGACCGGTCATTTAGTTGGAGCTTGGGAACCGGACGGCATGACGACGAATGGTGCTGGAAATGTGATCATTGACCACTGTTCCTTCAGTTGGGCGGTGGATGAGAATTGTTCGGCCTCCGGCCCCCGCTTTGAGGGTGCAACGCCAGAAGACTGGCGGAACAACACCTCCCACGCCGTGACCATCAGCAACAACATCATTTCGGAGGGGCTCAGCAATTCGACGCATACCAAGGGGGAACACTCCAAAGGAACTCTGGTACACGACAATACGAAGGAAATTGCCATTCTCAACAACCTTTATGCCCACAACAAAGACAGGAACCCTTTGTTCAAGGGTGGGGCACGCGGGGTGGTGGTCAACAATTACATCTACAATCCAGGCGTTGCCGCTGTCAAATTCGGCTTGGTGGACACTGAATGGTTGGGATACGTCAAAGACACCGGCAAAATGACGGTGGTGGGGAATTACCTTAAATATGGGCCCAGTACCAGCAGCATCGCTTTTTGCAACATTGGAAACGGTCCTTGCGAGGTCTATTTGTCAAACAACCTAGCGCTAGACAGGTTGGGAAATCCCGTTACCGATTACAAAGGCGACGTTACCAAAAGGGTTTATGTGAAACCGGTCTGGAACGACAACATACGAGTGACCCCAGCTACTGAGGTTCAGCAAAACATCGTTCGAAATGCAGGCGCACGGCCTTGGGACAGGGATAACATCGATAAAAGAATCCTACAGGAGGCCTTGACAGGTACCGGAAGTATCATTGACAGCGAGTCCACTGTTGGCGGTTACCCCACCTACCAGGCAGTTAGCGTACCCTTTGTGGAAGTGGAATGGAATCTGGACTGCATGATGAAACGAAATGCATCGCTATCCATTGAATCGCCTATTTCGGGAAGTGTCTTTCAGAAAGATTCGCTCATCCAGGTATCGGCTGTTCTGGCCTCCGGAAATTCGACCGGACAAAAGATGGAATTGTTGCTGAACGGTATCTCGCAAGGTTTGCGAACAAATGCACCCTATACTTGGCAATTACAGATTCCAGAAACCGGCACCCATCAATTGATTGTCATTTCCAATGCTGACAGTTTATTCAAGACGGTATCGGCCACCACGCGGATACAAGTGGCTGATACGCTTTCAACAAACAATCCGATTGCGACACGTACCACTCTTTCCTCGGTGGTTTATCCAAATCCATTTCACGAAAAAGTTCTTCTTAAATATGAGCTTACTGAACAAAGTTTCGTGAACATTTCGGTTTTAAACAGCCAAGGGCAGTCACTAGGCACACTTTTTTCTGAGACACAGTCCATGGGTATGCATGAAGTGATGTGGGCACCAAATCATAAGATTGGTGGTCTCTATTTTCTTCTAATAAAAACTGGATCTGGAACTTCCAGTCACAAAGTACTCTATTCAATACCTTGACATTAAAAAAAATTCTCATCTTTACGGCAACAATTTGCAAACCTTGTATTTGTGACCTGAATCGCTATGAAAAACCTTTATTTTGCATGCCTGTTGTGGGCAATTTCCTTTTCGGCATGGGCTACTAAAACTGAGATTCAATATCTATCGGGCACGGATAAAGACCAAACTGTCACTTGGGATTTCTTTTGTACCAAAGGGATGAAAAGTGGCGTATGGAGCAGCATTCAAGTGCCCTCCCAATGGGAGCAACAGGGCTTCGGCGCGTACAATTACGGTCAGGGCGACCCGTTCAACAACGAACAGGGTTTGTACAAATACCGCTTCAACGTTGCCAAAAACTGGAAGGAAAAAAAGGTGCGGATCGTGTTTGAAGGCTCCATGACGGATACCGAAGTCAAAATCAATGGAAAATCGGCAGGCACCGTTCATCAGGGAGCATTCTACCAGTTCAACTACGACATTTCAACGCTACTCAATTATGGGGCTGAAAATTTGCTGGAAGTAACCGTCAGTAAAGAATCTGCGGATTCAAGCGTCAATCGTGCCGAACGGCGCGGAGACTATTGGGATTTTGGTGGTATTTTCCGACCGGTCTATTTGGAAGCCTTACCCTTGACCAACATCAATCGCGTAGCCATCGATGCCAAAGCCGACGGCCGTTTCAGCATGGATGTTTTTATGGAAGGCGTACAAAAAAAGGCGGTGTTGGAGGCACAAGTACAAACGCTGGAAGGCAGCCCCTTCGGACCGAAAATAAAGATGAACATTACTTTGGCAACAGAGAAATCGACCCTGACAGGCAACTTCGTCAACCCATCTCTTTGGAGTCCGGAAACGCCAGCCTTGTATTCGGTGGTGCTGCGTTTGAAAGTTGGCAAAAAGATCCTGCATGAGTTTAAACAGCGTTTCGGATTCCGTACCGTGGAAGTTCGTCCCAACGACGGTATTTATGTAAATAATGCCAAGGTGCAATTCCGCGGTGTTTGCCGTCACACGTTCTGGCCTGAATCGGGTCGTTGCAGCAGCAAGGATCTGAGTATTGAGGATGTGGAAACCATCAAGGCCATGAACATGAATGCGGTCCGTATGAGCCACTACCCGCCCGACCAGCATTTTCTGGACGTATGCGATTCACTGGGTTTGTTCGTACTCGACGAACTAGCCGGCTGGCAAAAATTTTACAGCACTGAGACTGGTCAACGGTTGGTGAAACAAATGGTGGAACGCGACGTGAACCATCCCAGCATCGTGTTGTGGGACAACGGGAACGAAGGTGGTTTCAACAAGGAATTGCGAGGCGATTACGCCAAATACGATCCGCAGCAACGCTTGGTCATCGAGCCATGGTCCAAAATCAACGGTACGGACACCAAGCATTACCCCGGTTATAAGTATGTTGAGAATGCGCTGAACAAAGGCAATCTGATCTATTTCCCCACCGAATTCCTGCATGGATTGTACGATGGCGGGCATGGTGCCGGACTGGACGATTACTGGAAGTTAATGACTTCCAAACCTCTTTCTGCAGGAGGTTTTCTTTGGGTATATGCCGATGAAGGCATTGTCCGTAAAGACAAAAACGATACCATCGACAACCACGGAAACAACGCACCCGACGGCATCGTGGGACCTTACCACGAAAAGGAAGGCAGTTTTTATGCCATCCGCGAAATCTGGTCGCCAGTTTACATCGAAAAAGGCTCACTTACTCCAAGAATTTCCCTAACCAACCGTTACCTCTATACCAACCTCAGTCAGTGCACGTTCAAGGGGCAACTTAAACGGTTTACCGAGTCCTTTCCAAGTAAGAACAACCAATGGTATACTTTTTCAATCGGTTCACCAGATATCAAACCTGGTGAAAGCGGGACTCTAAACCCGGATTGGCCTTCGAATCTGACTTCGTACGACGTGTTTTATCTGACGGCTGTGGACCCGACCGGAAAAACCATCAACACTTGGTCCTGGAATCTGAGTTCGCCCGAATCGATGGCATTGAAAGTGGCGGCAAAAGAAAAACTTCCGGTTTCAGCCGTGGAAGATGCCGGTTATATTCGGTTGAGTTCCGGTAAAACAACGGTCAGTTTTAGCAAAACCAGCGGCTTACTGGCCGAAGTATTGGTAGACGGCACATTGCTTCCGTTTGGGAATGGACCTGTATTTCAGGGAGATACATTAAATTTTAAAGGCATCCGGAAATACACTTCAGGCAATGAGGAGGTGGTGGAAATCCTTTATGACCAATCTCCTGAATGCTTTGTAAAATGGACGTTGAAGGAAGGCGGCCTCCTGCAACTGGACTACCAGTATCGACCAAGCGGATTGCAGTCATTCGCTGGAATCACGTTCGATTTTCCAGAAAAACTGGTGACTGGTGCCCGATTGATGGCCAACGGGCCGTATCATGTCTGGAAGAATCGGTTGAAAGGGGTTACTTTTGGGATTTACGACAAAAAATACAACAACACCGTTACCGGTCAGACCTGGGATTATCCGGAATTCAAAGGCTACTATTCCAACTTTTATGCCGTAGAGATTCAAAACAGCATTCGGCCCTTTAGCATCGTTTCGGTCGCTCCGAATCTGTTCTTGCATCTTTTCACCCCCGAGCGGCCAAAATTTGAAAAAGGCGGTGTGTATCCACCTTTTCCAAAGGGCAGCATTTCCATTCTGAACGGTATACCTGCCATAGGCACCAAGTTTTCCAAGCCGGAGGACGAAGGGCCTCAAAGTCAGAAAAACTACTACGATGGCAAAATTGTAGCTGGCAGGATTTTATTTAATTTTGAAAATTAATCGTATGAAACAAGTACTTGACTTTTTAAACGACATAGGTAACAACAACAACCGGGAATGGTTTGAGGCCCATCGTTCTGAATTCGATGAAGCCACGGCTGTATTTTCAAAATTTGTAGAACAACTCATCGCTGGCATCAGCCAATTCGACCCCACGGTAAATGGCTTGAAACCAAAGGATTGCATGTTCCGGTTCTACCGAGACATACGGTTCTCTCCCAATAAAATGCCGTATAAAAACCATTTCGGCGCCTACATCTGCCAACAAGGAAGAAAGTCGCCTTATTCGGGTTATTATTTTCACGTCGAGCCCAAAGGCAGCGGTTATTTGGACGGACATCTGTTGGCATCCGGTTTGTACAATCCGCTACCGAACGTGCTGAAAAGTGTTCGGGAGGAAATCATGCTGAACGGCGGTTCCTTCGATGCTGCTGCCAAAGAATCAACAGGTTTCATTTTGGAAGATTCGCAGGCGCTTAAAAAGGTGCCAAGAGGATTTCCGGCCGATTCTCCGTGGGCAGAATACCTGAAACTGAAAAACCCCTGCTTGTTCAAATCGTTCGATGACGCTTACCTGCTGAGCGATTCATTGTTGGAAAACACGTTGGAAGCGTTCAGCCGTACGGTCAATTTTAACAACTGGCTGAACAAAGCCGTCGAATACGCGTTGGATTGATGAAAAATGTTGCGATTATCGGTGCAGGAGCAGGTGGAATTGCCACTGCCATCAAGCTCGCTCAAAACGGGTATCGGGTGACCGTCTATGAAAAGAATGCTTCCCCTGGCGGCCGTTGCGGCCAATTGATTCGGGACGGGCACCGATTTGACTTGGGTGCCACCATTTTTCTGATGCCTTCCATTTACCGCGAAGTCTTTGCTTCGCTTGGACTGAAATTGGAAGACAGTATTGTATCAAAACCTTTGCCAGTCATCTACAAATTGTATTATGGAAACGGTCAGACCTTCGATTTTACGACCAACTCCTCCAAAATGAAAGCCCAGTTGGAAAGAATCGAACCTGGTAGTTTTCAGTACATGCAGCGCTACATCAAGACCGGATACAATTTGTTCAAGATTTCGATGGACAAACTGCTCGGACGAAATTTCTACCATCTGTTCGATTTCATCAACTTTGGGAATGTCAAACTGATGTTTCAGATCAAGACCCACATTCGTCACATGACCTACATCAAGCAGTTTTTTAAGAATCCGCTGTTGCAGGTTGCGTTCACGTTCCAAAACATCTATGTGGGGCAGAATCCGTTTACGGCGCCAGCCCTTTTCTCGATGCTTCCTGCCGCTGAATTGAGCGAAGGCTCCTTGTACCCTGTTGGCGGCATGTACAAAATTATCGAGAAACTCCTGGAGGTGGCTACTGAACTGGGTGTCGATTTTCAATACAATAAAACGGTCATGCGCATCAACGTGGATGCGGATCATGCAACTGGCCTGCTTTTTGAGGATGGAAGCGAGGTCGCGTCAGACATCGTCGTAGCCAATGCCGATTTGCCTTACGTTTATAAGGAATTGCTACCCGACCGACTTCGTTCATTCAAAATGAATTTCCTCAAATACTCCTGTTCAGGCATGGTTTTTCATTGGGGGTTGGACAAAGCGTATCCTCAATTAGCGCATCACAGTGTTTTTTTATCGGGTGATTATAAAAAAAGCCTGGATAAGATCTTCAAGGACAAGACCATGGCTGAATCGCCCAGTTTCTACATCCATGCACCGGTAAAAAACGATCCGGCTGCTGCGCCCGAAGGTCAGGATACGATTTCGGTCATTGTACCGGTAGGGCATTTGGACCCGAAAAAGCATCAGGATTGGGTCGAATTGAAGCGAATTGCCAGAGAAGGCATTATTAATCGATTGAAAGCGGAAGGGTTGAATGACTTGGAGGAACACATCAAGTTTGAGATCTGCTACCTACCGAAAACTTGGGAAAACGTTTTGAACATTGCCAAGGGTTCCGTGTTTGGAAGCATCAGTCACAGCATCCTGCAAATGGGGTATTTTCGTCCGCACAACAGACACCCGCGTTATAAGAACCTCTATTTTGTCGGTGGAAGCACGCATCCTGGCAACGGTGTGCCTTTGGTGTTGCTTTCGTCCAAACTGACATCGGAACGTATCCTAAAAGATACCAAAAAGTTTTGAACCATGAACGAACCGACAGCAACCTACCTCGACCTATTCAACACCATCGATTTTGAGAAGATCATTGATCATCCCAACATTCTGATTGCTGCAAACTTCTGGGATACGGACCGTTACATGGCTGCAAAGGTTTGTTATAAGGTAATGCGTCACATTGACGACCTCATCGATAATTTCAAGACGGCGAATCCAGTCATTACCCAAGAGGAGCAAAAACAGTTGACTGCCGATGTGAACAACTGGTTGGCAGCACTTAAGAAGGGTTCGAAGAAAGTTTTTCCAAGTCAGGAACTGCTGGAAACGTTCGAAACGTTCAAGATTCCGGTCTGGCCCATGGAGGCTTTTGCCAAATCGATGATCTACGACATCAGTCACGACGGTTTTGAAAGCTTGCAGGCCTTCTTGGATTATGCGGAGGGCGCTTCGGTGGCACCTGCTGCGATTTTTGTCCATTTATGTGGGCTGAACGGAGAGAACGGACAGTACAGCGCTCCTGCCTTTGATGTTCAAAAAGCTGCCAGAGCGTGTGCGGTATTCAGTTATCTGGTGCACATCATCCGTGATTTCCAAAAAGATCAATTCAACCACCTCCACTATTTTGCAGACGATTTGGTCGCCAAGAACGGCCTGAACCGTCTTAAGTTGGATGCCATGGCTCACGGGGCACCCATAGAGCCTGGTTTCCGTGACATGATTCGCCAATACCTGGTGGTGGCCGACGAGTACCGTCAAAAAACCTACGACATCATTCAGGAAATCCGACCCTACTTGTGTCCTCGCTCCCAGCTGAGTTTGGATATTATCTTCAATCTGTACCTCATGGTTTACGAACGGATTGATGTTTCGAATTCAAATTTCACAACGGAAGAGCTGAATCCAACCGCCCAAGAGGTAAAAAAGCGGGTTCATGAAACAATTTTGGCATTTCAACCGTCTTACCTATAAAAAAACGTATCTGGCGAGATAAATCGAAAGCCAAACACTTAATTAAAAATTTGGAAGATGAAAAAAATCACTTTACTTTCTGTCTTTCTGGTTCTTTTTCAGTCTGTTATCCTAGCTCAAGGTCGCGGTAACAACAATGGGATTATCTATACGTTTGGCTACAACGAGGTGCCTTCCAGATGCAACCTGCCGTTGGTTGGTTTCATCAATACGGCGCATGGCGACCAAAAAAGCGTCCATGTGGGGTTCATCAACACCAACCTCGGAAATCTGACCGGCGCTCAGATCGGTTTCGTCAACACGGTCGGTGAGAAGATGGATGGCATTCAAGCATCGTTCATCAATACGACCGGAAATGATCAGCGAGGCCTTCAGGCAGGCTTCATCAATACCATCGGGGACGATGCGCAAGGCTTTCAGGTGGGCTTTATCAATACGATCGGTGGAAAAATTCAAGGAAGTCAAATAGGATTCATCAACGCCGTCGAAAAGCTGGAAGGTTTTCAGGTCGGCTTTATCAATGCTTCCCAAAATCTGAAAGGATTTCAAGTGGGGTTCATCAATGGTGTCGAACGAATCCTGGGTGCACAAGTCGGATTCATCAATGGCACCCGGATTTTGACGGGGCTTCAGCTGGGTTTCATCAACAAAGTGGAAACGGTGACCCATGGGGTACCCATTGGCTTTTTATCTTTTGTTAAACACGGTGGCTACCAGGCCTTTGAGTTCAGTTTCAACGAAATGTATCCGTACAACGCCTCGTACAAAATTGGCATGGACAAGTTTTATACGTTTCCCATGGTTTCCTACAATCCCAAATTGGTGGATCCATGGGCCATCGGCTTTGGGGCAGGTTCGGTCATTCCGATGAATGAAGAAGTCTTTTTCAATCCGGAACTGATTTCGCAAACCGTGGTTTCCGGTGACTTCCAACAGATTACAAGCCTCGGACTCCAATTCGGACATGCCTTTACCGAAAACTTGGACTTCTTGGCAGGGCCTTCGATCGTTTGGAACAGAACGACAACCAACGAACCCTTGTTTACCCTTCACGACTGGGACTTGGATGGCAGCAACCGCATTCATGCAGGGCTGCGTGCGGCACTCCGATACAGGTTCTAAAAATTGAAAATTCGCGATTGTCTGTATTGAATTTTCGAATAGAGGTTTATCTTTACGGTTATGAAGCAATCGATTGATCCCGTCGCAGAACTGGTCCATGTGACCAAGATGTATGAAGGTCCGCATGGCGGAACGCTTGCATTGAAAGACATCTCGTTCGCCGCACAGCCAGGAGAAATGATACTCTTGCTTGGGCCCAGCGGCAGCGGCAAAACGACGTTTCTAACGTTGCTTGCAGGTTTGCAGCCGCCAACATCTGGCGAAGTCATGCTTTTTGGCAAACGCATGAACGACTATTCTCCCAAAAAACTGCAATCCATACGTGCAAAGCGGATGGGTTTCATTTTCCAGACCTTTTTCCTGTTGGATTCATTGACCGTACTGCAAAATGTGATGCTGGTGAAGCAGTTTGCAGGTGGCAGCAAAGAGGAATCAAAGACTGCAGCCCTCAAATACTTAAATCGATTTGGAATCGGTCATTTGGCAGACTCCCTGCCAGGACACATCAGCCATGGGGAAAGGCAACGGGTGGCAGTGGCTCGCTCTTTGGTTAACGGTGCCGACCTTATTTTTGCGGACGAACCTACTGGTAGTCTGGCTTCCCAGCAAGGCATGGAAATAATCGATTTCCTCAAGGAAAGTGCGGTTTACGAAAATCGATGCGTCGTCATGACCAGCCACGATGAACGGATCATTGAACATGCCGACAGGGTATTACGTCTTCGAGATGGCGAAGTTTTTTGACTTATTTTAGAAAAATGTCGGTTTTTTCAAATAAAATTGTACTTTTGCACTCAATATACAATCCGAGATGATTAAAAATGGTTTTGCATACTTTTATTTCTACTTTTACTTTAGCAACAGTAAGAGCGGGATTTTGTGTGCATAATCAAACAGATAAAGAAATAACAAAAGGGTCCCGCTAAGCAATTGGCGGGACCCTTTTTAATAATTAATGGTTTCACACGTTACGATTTGGTTAAACCATACTTTTAAACCCTGCGTTTTTGAACGCATAAACATTCAAACAATGAAACGAGTAGCGATCCAAGGTATCTCCGGTGCTTTCCACGATATTGCCGCCAGAAAATTTTTCGAAGGAGAAGAAATTGAAACCATCGATTGTCTGACCTTCAAGGACGTGTTCAGCAGCATTCGGAAAGGAACCTCCTCGTTTGGTATCTTGGCCATCGAAAACACCATTGCCGGAAGCTTGCTCCCAAACCATAATTTGCTGCGCGAAAGCGAAACCAGCATCATCGGTGAATTCAAACTGCGCATCAGCCACTGCCTGGCCGTTTTACCCGGCCAAAAATTGGAAGACATTCAGGAAGTGCACTCCCACCCCATCGCACTGATGCAGTGTACCGATTTTCTTGAGGAACATCCCGATTGGAAAGCCGTCGAAAAAGAAGATACCGCCTTGAGTGCCAAGGAAATACAAACGAAGCAAATAACAGGTCGCGCTGCCATTTGCAGCGAATATGCCGCTCAGATTTACGGACTCGACATTTTGCAAAAAGGTATTGAAACCAACAAGCGCAATTTCACACGGTTCCTCATCATTGCCGACCGCTGGGCTGCCGAACAATACACGCAACAGGCCAACATCAACAAGGCCTCCATGGTTTTCACCACCCACCACGAGGAAGGTGCTCTGTCACAAGTACTATCCGTGTTGTCCTTTTATAAGAACAACCTGACAAAAATTCAATCGCTGCCCATCATGGGGCACGAATGGGAATATCTGTTCTTCATCGATCTGACTTTTGTGGATTACCTCAAGTTCAAACAAAGTTTGGACGCCATCCGTCCACTTACCCGCAACCTACGCATTTTGGGCGAATACCCCGCTGGCAAACAACAATTGTAGAATTATGAAAGAGATCAAACCCGCCAAAAGGCTCGACAACGTCTCCGAATACTATTTTTCGAAGAAACTCAAGGAAGTGGCCGACTTGAACGCTGCAGGCAAGAACATCATCAGCCTGGGCATCGGGAGCCCCGACCTGCCGCCTTCACTAGAAACCATTGAAGCCTTGGCAACGGATGCAGCCCGTCCCGACGCGCATGGTTACTGTACGAACGGCATACCCGATTTGTATAAAGGTTTCGCCGACTGGTACAAGCGCTGGTTCGATGTGGAATTGGATCCCAAAACGGAGATCCTTCCATTGATCGGTTCCAAAGAAGGCATCATGCACATTTCCATGGCATTCCTGAATCCAGGCGACGGTGTTCTGGTTCCGAACCCAGGCTATCCGACCTACACTTCAGTCAGCAATTTGGTTCAAGCTGAAATCAAAACCTACGACTTGGACTCGTCCAATGGCTGGCATCCTGATTTCGAGGCACTTGAAAAGATGGAATTGTCCAACGTGAAGCTGATGTGGGTGAACTATCCGAATATGCCGACCGGTGGACGTGCATCGAAGGAACTTTTCGAAAAACTGGTGGCTTTCGGCAAAAAACACCAGATCGTCATTTGCAACGACAACCCCTACAGCTTCATCCTGAGCACGGAATATTTGAGCATCCTGTCCGTGCCCGGCGCCAAAGACATCTGCATCGAACTGAACTCCATGAGCAAGTCGCACAACATGCCGGGTTGGCGCATCGGGATGCTGGCTACCAACAAAACGTTTAAGGAATGGATCAGCAAGGTCAAGACCAATGTTGATTCCGGTCAGTTTCGTCCCATGCTCAAGGCTGCAGCACTTGCTTTACAGGCTGGTCCCGAATGGTATGCCGGCATGAACGCGGTTTACGCCCGTCGCCGTGTCCTAGCCGAAGAAATATTGACGGTGTTGGGTTGCACTTGGGATCCCAACCAATCGGGTATGTTCCTATGGGGACGTATTCCTGAAACCTTTGCCGATGCTGGTCAAGTTGCCGATAAGGTCTTGTACGAAGCCAACGTCTTCATTACTCCAGGATTCATTTTCGGCAGCAACGGAAACCAATACATCCGACTTTCCCTCTGCTGCACGGAAAAAAACCTGACGGAAGCATTGGAACGAATTAAAAAAATAATCTAACACATACTCAAATGGAAAAAATGGAATTCGAATCCATCCTGCTTCCCGGCATCGATGCCAAACGCCCCTGGGTCATTGCTGGCCCTTGCAGCGCGGAAACAGAAGAACAAGTCATGGCAACTGCCAAACAACTGCACGACCACGGTGTCAAGATGTTCCGCGCAGGTATTTGGAAACCTCGCACGCGTCCGGGTGCCTTCGAAGGCATCGGTTCGGAAGGTCTGAAATGGCTGCAACGTGTTCAGAAAGAATACGGCATGTACACTGCCACTGAAGTGGCCACAGCCAAACATGTTTCGGAAGCCATCAAATACAATGTCGATATACTCTGGATTGGTGCGCGTACCACGGTCAATCCTTTTGCCATGCAGGAAATAGCCGATGCGCTGGAAGGTTGTGACAAACCCATCCTGATCAAGAATCCAGTAAATCCGGATTTGGAACTTTGGATCGGTGCGTTGGAACGCTTGTATAACGCTGGCATTCGCAAGCTTGGCGTAATTCACCGCGGGTTCAGTTCGGCCGATAAAAAGATTTACAGAAACCTGCCACAATGGCACATTCCCATCGAAATGCGCCGTCGTTTCCCCAATTTGCCGATTATTTGCGACCCCAGCCACATCGGCGGAAAGCGTGAACTGATTGCACCGCTTTCGCAACAGGCCATGGACTTAAACTACGACGGGCTTATCATCGAATCGCACTGCGACCCCGACTGCGCCTGGAGCGACAAGGAACAGCAAGTGACACCGGACATTTTGGATTACATCCTCAACATGCTGGTGATTCGCGAAGGTGAGACCCAAACTACGGAAAGTCTGAGTGAATTACGCAAGCAGATTGACGAACTGGACGACCAGCTGGTGGAACTGCTGTCCAAACGAATGCGTGTTTCCCGTGAAATCGGGACGTTCAAGAAGGAACACAACATGCAGGTGCTGCAGGCTTCGCGTTATAGCGCCATTTTGGAGGAGCGCATCAAGCAGGCTGAAAAATTCGGCATTGATGGGGATTGCATGCAGAAGATACTGGAAGCAATACACGAAGAATCTGTACGTCAACAAATCAACATAATTAACGGTTGAGCGCAACCTCTCGGGTTATCAAACATTTTTGAATATGAAAATACTTATTATCGGAGCCGGGAAAATGGGGCGCTTCTTTGCGGATGCACTGAGTTTCCACCACGAGGTCTGCCTTTTTGACACAGACCCAAAGCAACTTCGTTTCGTTTACAACGCCATCCGAACGACGGATTTAGAGGAGGTTCGGAACTTCCAACCGGAGCTGCTCATCAATGCGGTGACCATCAAATACACCATTGAAGCGTTCCAGATGGTGATGCCGTACTTGCCAGCCTCCTGCATTCTGTCCGATATCGCCTCTGTTAAATCAGGGTTGAAAGAATTCTATGCCGAATGTGGCTTTCGCTTTGTTTCTACTCATCCGATGTTTGGCCCGACTTTTGCAAGCCTTAGTGATCTGAGCACCCAAAGTGCCATCATCATCAAGGAATCAGATTTTCTGGGGAAAGCGTTCTTCAAAGATGTCTACAACTCGCTGCATCTGAAGATTTTCGAATACACGTTCGAGAAGCACGATCAGACTACGGCGTATTCCTTGTCCATTCCTTTTGCGTCCACCTTGGTATTCGGTTCGGTGATGCGTCACCAAGAAGCACCAGGAACGACTTTCAAAAAGCACATGGCCATCGCTCAAGGACTGATGTCCGAAGACGATTACCTGTTGCAAGAAATCTTATTCAATCCGTTTGCGCCCGAGCAGATTGAGAAAATTATGGGCAAACTAAGCTTGCTGCACGACATCGTTAAAGAAAAGGATGCCGTAAAAATGCAGGCATTTTTAAAATCAGTACGTAAAAATCTAGAGTGAATATGAGTTTATTAGATAATCTCCAGTGGCGCTACGCCACCAAAAAATACGATCCTTCCAAAAAAGTAGCTCAGGAAGACGTTGACAAAATCGTGGAAGCCGCTCGTTTGGCTCCAACGTCCTCAGGCTTGCAACCTTTTCGTTTGCTGGTCATATCCAACCAAGCGTTGAAAGACCAGATCGTGCCCATCGCTTCCGGCCAACAAATCGTTGCCGACTGCTCCCACCTCTTGGTCTTTGTAGCCTGGAACCGCTATACCGAAGATCGGATCGATGGCATGTACAACTTCATCAGCAAAGAACGAGGTCTGCCTGCTGACTATTTCAATGCTTACACAACACGCCTCAAGGGCGGCTACTTGCCTAAACCAGCCGAACTGAATTTCGCCCACACTGCCCGTCAAGCCTACATCGCACTAGGATTGGCCTTGGCTCAGGCTGCTGAACTCAAAGTAGACAGCACCCCCATGGAAGGGTTCGACAATGCAAAATTGGACGAGCTGTTGGACCTTGAATCGAAGGGTTTGAAAAGTGTGCTGATGATGCCAATTGGCTACCGCGACACTGAGGGCGATTGGTTGGTGAACATGAATAAGGTACGGAAACCGGTGGATGAATTTGTGACGGAAATAAAATAATACGTATAGCAATTTTTGAAACAGCCCGTCAGTTCGTAAACTGGCGGGTTGTTTGCTTTCAATTTCTTATGACTGATGGTTTACTTCTGGTCTGCATATCGCCAAATAGCTAAGGTTCCTCCCAAACCCACTAGACAGGTAGTAATTAAAATGATGTAACTAACAACTTGTAGAGACATTATTGCTGAACCCGATGATGTGGCATACAATCCAGGAATTGCCCAGGGGAAAAATGGGCCCAATCCCACTAAACCTGTAAAATTAGCCACGATTAGGGTTAGAATGACAAAACCAAGTGGCAGTAAAAAACCTCGACTGTAGCTAGCCAAAAAGGCCACAGGTGTACAAAGTAAAAGGATAAGAATGGAGGTTATGGCATACGTTTCAACACTGGACCAAACGATGTCGCCCGACCAATTTGGAATATTAATGAGAAAACCTACCGAGACGCCAATCAAGAAAAAAACTAAGAAAAGAATTAGGGACCAAAGTACAATCACAATGAATTTTGAGAACACGATGGAAGAGCGAGAAACTGGTAATACGAGCATATCTTTGACTGTATGATCTGTATATTCACGACCAAAGACCCAGCTCGCTACAAAACCACTCCCAACCAGACCAATCGCTGAAATGCCCATTAGTAGCAGTTTGAAATAATTCTGCCAGTTAGGTTCTCCTAAACGCAACATCGTTGCTTTATCGCCAATCATGCCCAGTTTACCAGCTATTTCGGGATTAAGTTGAACAAACATCACCATTCCCATCATACAGGAAACAAACATGAAAAACAGAATGGTTCCCCAAAACATGGATGACTTCCGAACTTTTAACAGCTCAACCCATAGAACAGCTTGAATGCTTTTCATTGCATGCCTCCTTTCATCCCTATCGTTTTTAAGAAATACGACTCCAAGTCTTCCTCTTCTACTTTTAATAAGGTGGGTGGACATCCTTCATGAACCATAATGGTTGCTATGGTATCCGGTTGCGAAACAACAGATTCATCGATAATTTCCAACAGATGATCCGAAGTTTTCTTAAGAATATAGCCCTTCATTGATAGTATCAAATAAGCCTTTTCCAAGTCATTGGCATTGATTAAAAGGCGTTTGGAGCAAAGAGTTTCCAATTGGTTTGCATCGATTTCTTTTATTAGGCTACCTTCATGAATAATGCCGATTCTGGTGGCAAATCGGGAAACCTCCCCGAGGATATGACTCGACAAAAAAATGGTTACTCCCTGATTGATAGCCATATCGCTTAACATTTCCCGGATTTCATAAATGCCTGCCGGATCTAGACCGTTGGTAGGTTCGTCCAAGAGTAGAATTTCTGGGTGGTGTATTAATGCTTTTGCTAAACCCAGCCGTTGATTGTTTCCAAGTGACAGATTCTTGGCTTTCCTGTTTGCATAAGCTCCTAATTGAAGTTTGTCAATAATATTGTCAACTGCTTTTTTATCCTCCATAAAACGCAGACGTCGAAAAATCTCCAGGTTTTCACGAACAGTAAGTTCTGGATACGAATAGGGTAATTCGACTAAGGAACCCACTGAATTCCACAAATCAGTATTGGTGGATGATATCTTTTTACCATTTATAGATGCAACACCTGAGGTTGGGCGTATCATTCCAAGTAACATTCGGATAGTCGTAGTTTTTCCAGCTCCATTCAGTCCCAAGAAACCATATATTTCTCCTTTTCGTACATTAAGCGACAAATCGGAAACAGCGTGGACATCCTTGTAATGCTTCGATAAATTCTCGGTTTGTATCATGTCGGTATTCATTTGTCAATCCCATTTCATAATAAAATATATACAAACACGAGCACCAACAAAACAGCGCTAATTAATAGAACAATCAGATTTTTTAATCGATAACGTATGGTGATGATTAGTTCTTTCTTTAATTTGTCGACATAAAAATGGGTAATCGCAAGCAAATTCAATAAAATGGCCAATATGGGCAAGCCTAATAATAAGATATGCGAGACCCAACTCATGGATAATGTTTGATTTTGATTGGTTACAAACTGCTGAATTTTGCTAAAGAAATCCCATTGAATTAGGAGTTTCATTTTAAGATAGACTAAAACAATCAACAACAATGGGATTATAATAAAAAGGAGTCCAATCCTAGCAGATTTTTTAGCACTTATCATGCCGATCTTCAACACCTCCTGATGCTTGACAAAATCTGCATTTGGAGTAGTAAGGTTTTTCATTTTATCTTCAAAATCGTTTTTCATAATTCGTTTTTTATTCATAATGCATCTTAACGGATTAGGTTGCACTATTGTATTCATTTTTCAACTTATCAAGTCCTCTGGATACTAGTGATTTGATGGTGCCTTCCTTTTTATCAAGAATTTCTGAAATTTCCTTGAGTGCTTTCTTTTCAAAAAAGCGCAAAGAAAGTACTTCCTGATACTTTATGTTCAGTTTTTTCAACGATCGTTGTATTCGAGCATAATCCTCGTTCAACTTCAACTCATTTTCCATCAGCTGCTTTTCGGTTTGATAATCGTCAAACTCGAACAGTAAACTTGCTTCTGGACCAAGCAAATCCAACGACAATTTGGTGACTCTATTTTTTCGATAGAAGTAATTAATTTCGTTTGTAGCAATGCGGTATAGCCATGTTAAAATCGAAACATCTTTCCATGTAAAAGCATGAATCTTCAAGAATGCATTTAAGAAAGTATCGGCAGCGATATCCCTAGATACATCATAATCTGCAACACGGTGAAAAATATAATTAAAAATTGGCTTGTAGTAGGCATCAAAAATTCTCCCAAATAATGCAGGGTTTTCTTTAATCTTTTCTAAAAGCTGCTTTTCTTCATCTAGGGTCATAAAAACTTTTTCTGTATTAATGCAACTTGTCCAAAAAGGTTGCAAAACTAAACTGCTTTTTTCAAGTACATTCTGCTATATTACTTTTTTCAAATGTTTGGCAGTATGGGAATTGGTGCACTTTACTAAATCCTCAGGAACACCTTGGAACAGCACCTCACCACCTTTATTTCCGCCTTCGGGTCCCATGTCAATGATCCAATCTGCATATTTTACGATGTCCAGATTATGTTCAATGACTATCACGGTATTGTTTTTATCAACCAGCGATCGGATAATTCCATAGAGTCGCAGGATATCAGACATGTGCAAACCGGTTGTCGGCTCATCCATGATGTAGATGTTTCCTGCTTTATGCAGTTCCGAGGCAATTTTTAATCGTTGGGATTCTCCTCCAGAGAGCGAGCTTAAGGATTGCCCGATTTTTAGATATCCCAAACCTACCTCTTGCAATACTTTCAATTGTTTGGTGATTTTTACGGATGTGAAAAACTGATAGGCTTCGTCTACCGACATATCCAATACATCAGCTATTGATTTACCATTTAATTTAAGCTCAAGAACTTCAGGCTTGTAGCGTTTGCCATCACATTCATCGCAAACAATTTTGACCGCATCCAAAAAATGCAGCTCGAAACTCAAGAGGCCTTGCCCATTACATTTCGGGCATGCTCCTTTTGAATTGAAGCTGAATAAGGAAGGTTCGGCTGAAGTGGCGCTTGCAAATTCTTTGCGTATTAAATCGAAGATGCCCGTGTAAGTTGCAGGATTGGCTCGGGAGGATTTGCCAATTGCCGACTGGTCAATAACGATCGAATTGGGAAATTGTTTTAGAAATACCTGATGTATCAGACTGCTTTTACCGCTTCCGGCAACTCCTGTTATGCAGGTTAGAACCCCAACCGGAATTTTGACGGACACATTTTTAAGGTTGTTCACACGAGCATTTTCAATAGAAATGAATTCTTTTGCCAGCTTCCTTTTGAACGTAATTTTTTCACTGTTGTTCAAAAAAGCGCCGGTGATGCTGCTGGTTTCGGTAATGCCTTTCGGATCACCTGAATAGATCAGTTCACCACCGTTTACACCGGCCTTTGGCCCAATATCAATGATCCATTCCGCAGCACGTATTATTTCGGGGTCGTGCTCCACCACAAAAACACTGTTTCCATTATCCCGCAACCTTTTTAAGATGGATAAAAGCTTGTCGGTATCCCTTGGATGAAGACCAATGGAAGGTTCATCCAAAACATACAGCATGTCTACCAAACTGCAATCGAGCTGTCTAGCCATTTTTACCCGTTGGGATTCACCGCCTGAAAGCGTCGACACAGGCCGGTTCAGTGATAAATAACCCACGCCGATTTCGATGAGTTGCTCCAAAAGAAACTGAGCTTTCCGCATCACTGGCACTGCAATTTCACTATCGATGGATGAGAGGAATTGCAAGACTTCATGGAGTTCTTTTTCACACAAATCGGCAATGGAGATCCCTTTTATTTTCACGGATAATGCCCGTTCGTTCAATCTGGTTCCTTTGCAAAAGGTACAATCGGAATAGAGGATGTACTTCTTATAAATATCTTTTTCATCCTCTGGGGCTTCGTCCTCGGCTTTTCCAGAAACGGCTTTTTCCAATTTCCTGGCTATTCCCTCATATGTTTTGGAATAGGTTCCTGAACCATGCGTCCTATTGATTGGTATCGGCTCCGAATAAAGCAATTGATGCAATTCAGCCTCTGAAAAGTCTTTTAATTTTTTGTGAACGTCAAATAGATCGATCGCGGTGATTTCACGCCAAAACCAACTACCCACCTGCATGCCTGGATAAACGATGGCACCTTCATAAATGGATTTTTCTTGATCCAAAAGTAGGTCGACATCCACCTGAATTTGTTTACCCAGACCATGGCAATGGGGACACATGCCCTCAGGATGGTTAAACGACAATAGAAAAGAAGGGCCAATGAATGGTTGACCGACACGAGAAAAAAGCAACCTCAAATAAGTATTGATTTCTGTTGCGGTACCAACCGTACTGCGCAGGTTGTTTCCCATTCGCTTTTGATCGATGACGATGGCTGTCGAAAGATTTTGAATGTCATCGACATCCGGGCGTGACAGTTTCGGCAAACGAGCTCTGGCAAACGTAGAGAATGTTTCAATAAGCTGTCGCTGTGCCTCTACATAAACGGTATCAAAAAGCAAGGAGGATTTTCCCGAACCAGATACACCAGTAAACACTACTAGTTTATGCTTAGGTATGTCAACATTAATATTTTTCAGGTTATGCGTATGCGCATTTTTAATGATGATCGAATTCCTTTCCATACACTCCAACTATATATGAATTTTTTGTTCAATTTTTTCAAAAGTAAGTATTTTATCTGAATCATAATTGGGATTGGGGGTTATGGGCTAATTCGTATCTTTGTTCGGTTATGAAAACCGTATATCGCTTCATTCTGCTCGTCCCGTTATTGATTTTCTGCTCGTGTGCATCGTATCTAAAAATTGGCTCCACAAAGCAGGTTTCACCAAAATCAATTGGAGACTATACCATTGTGGGGGTTTGTCCCGATGGGAAATCGATGCTGGTGACAAAATCACTTTACACCGGCCTTTATCTGATGGACCTTAAAAGTGGGAAGATCCGTACCCTGACCAATTTGCCTGGTGCTGGCTACCAACCTGCATTCTCCAAAGATGGTCGATCGTTGGTATTCCGTACGGACGATTTTTCAGAGAAGAAAAGAACATCCAACTTGTACATCATCCGGTTGGAGTCGGGTGACACCACCGTACTTTTGAGAAAAGGACGAATTGTCTCACCTCCTGTCGTAGTTGGAAACGACATTGCTTACACCGTGAACGAGAAACTCAAAACGGACGGCTTTGGTTGGAGTCCGATGGGGCATCCCATAGAGAAAACCTTTGTACTTCTGGAAGACCTACTTCCTATTGTTTGGTCGGAGGGTAATAAGCGGGTATACAAACCTGGCGGTGAGGGTGCTTACATCTGGGTATCCTTATCCCCAAACCGAACACAAATGGTCTATCATCTAGCTGGAAAAGGCACGTTCGTTTCAGACCTTTATGGTCGAATACTGCTTTCGGCCGATGACTTGACCAACCCCAAATGGCTAAACAACAACTACATCGTCGGCATCAAGCCAAGAGGCTATGGAAGCGGCTATCCGTCAACAGATTTGGTCGCTTTCTGTGTGAAAACGGGTAAAAAGTCGATCATCACGAATACTGCTGATGTGAACGAACTCAATCCTCACCCCTTTGACAATGGTCGCTCCATTGCTTATCAGACTTCGACCGGAACGTTCCATATCATTAAACTTAAGCGGTGATGGAGCGCTTAATACGAATCGCAGTCCTGGCAGGGGCAATCTTTTCGAGCATCCTATATGCTCAGGAAAAGGATTTCAGGGATTATCGCTTTTTCATCAATCCCGGACATGGAGGCTACGACTCCGATGACAGGCACATGGAAGCCACCCATTTCTGGGAATCGGAAGCAAATCTGGTGAAAGGCATGTATCTGAAAGGCTTACTTGAAAATAAAAAAGCCAAGGTTTTCACTTCCCGCATTGGGAACTCCACCAAGGACGATCTGGCTCTTGCCGTAATCGATGAAATGGCCAATGCAGCCAACGTCGATTTCTTCATTTCAATTCATAGCAACGGCAGTAACGGTTTGAACAACTGGCCCTTGGTGCTCTTTCGGGGCACTGACCTTCAACCGGCATACCCGAGTGCAAAGGCTTTTGCAGATACCTTAGCACAAAAATTGTATGAAAACGGACGTTACTGGACAATACCAAATCCGAGCGTACGTGGTGACTTATCTTTTTACAGCGATTGGGGAAAGTTGGGACTGGCAGCGTTACGAACTCTTGCCGTACCAGGCGTTCTTTCCGAAGGTTCCTTTCACGATTACCTGCCAGAATCGTGGCGCTTGCGAAACTACGACTACCTCCATCACGAATCGTGGGTAATTTACCGCAGCCTCGAAAGCCACTTTGAAGTCAAACCCTTCAGAAAAGGAATAGCCGCAGGTGTTATCCGGGATTCTCTGTCAAAGTCAGCTTGGACAGTGCCGAAAGGATCCAGCGACGAGCTGCAACCAATCAACAACATTTCCATAACCCTAAAGCCGGGCAACCGAGTCTATTCGATTGACAGTTGGAACAATGGGTTCTATTATTTCGAAGGGCTGAACCCTGGCAACTACACCCTGTTGGTCGATGGCCAAGACCGTTTTGCCAGTGACACGGTGGAAATCGTCGTTAAAGGCAACCAAACGACGTGGACGGATTTCAGACTTGAGGCCAAGGAAAATATCCAATAAAACAACCGATATCAATGTTTTCTATAAAGAAGAAAAGGTTGCAAAAAATATACTGCTTTTTTGAGATGTTTTAGATGAGCCTTTGTGTGTACTTTTTTTATTGGAACCCCATCAGTTTGCTGATGCTGAGTTCTTGATTCAGCAGGCATCTTCTTTAGTTCAAGTTTATTGCTTTGTCAGTCTCCAAGAGGGCTTTCACAATTTGAGTGGACCTATCAACAATATAATTAAGATGTTTGATATTGAGATGTGAATACTCATCTTTCAATTTGTGATAATACGCATCATTCCGAAAATCATACGTAGATAAGGTGTGAGATGGTATATGAAATATTTCGTAAAAAGGATAGTTGTCGGCCTGATTAAAAAGCCTATGTTCCGTATCGATTTTCTCAAATTTAATAAAATCATTGTTTAGAAGGGCATTTGCAGTTTGTGCAAAATCCGATTTGTCAAAACCCGTAATATAAACCTTGGATGAATCACTGGTCAAAGGCCTTCCAATCATCTCAAAATTGATTGCATAGACTAAGTTCAATCCATTCGATTTCATTTTTTTGGCTAGGTGAGATGAACCAACCATGCCATATTCCTCTCCTGTAAAAATGGCTATGACTACATTTTTACGGTACTTTCCAGGGGTTAACGCACGTGCGATTCTTAAAACAGCGGAAACACCGCTAGCGTTATCATTCGCCCCGTTAAAAACGGAATCTGCAGATGATTTGATGCTACCTAAATGGTCGTAGTGTGCACCAATCAGTACATACTCTTTTGTTTCTTCTTTAGCTTTTATGACGCCGACAACATTATACGATTCTATTCCATAAAATGAAACGGTGTCCAAAAATGTGTTATCAAACAGAGGTTTAATGTCAGCATTGGTTAAGTAGTTTTCAATGAATGCAACAGACTTTTGCATATGAATGGTTCCAGGTTTCCTCCCACCAAATTCATCTGAAGATAGAATCCGAACAATTTCATCTTCCGACTCACTTTCTGAATGTTCATTGGTTTGACTAAAGGAGCGTAAGCTGAAGGATATCAATAAAATAAATCCAAAAAGTACTTTTTTTAACATGCCTTGTACCATAAAAAACTTTTATTAAAAATTTGATTTATTGGATAGAAAGTGCTTTAAATAGCTCGCGCTCCAGGAAGTATCGAGCTTTATCGGTGTTTTTTTGCGGGGATTTCATAATCAATTCGACGGTTAGCGACAGACTGTCTGGATCGAGTACCTTGATTTTATTGTTGGAGAGGATCTGAAGGATGTGTTCAGTAGAGGTTCTGTCAAAAAAGATACGATTCGGGGTGACGCCATAACCTGAGATGATGCCGTTAAAGTCTCTACCCTCGTAGATGGAAAGGGAGAATTCTGGATGAGAAACCTTATACGACTTGAAGCTGCGTTTTTCGATCTTGAAATCAATTTTTCTGTCGTAGTTTTCAACAATCCAATCCTTGTGAGGATTGGTATTTTTAGAATAAGTCTGGTGATGTTGGGCAAAGCCTCCCACAAATGCCATAAGCAGGAAAATGACCAACATGTTGTGAAGGGCGTGGTAATACCAACCCCAAATAAAACCGAAACGAATGCGGATGTAACCGATAATCATTCCGCAGAAAAACTGCGTGCAAGTCAAAATGGGAGACCATAGAAGAAGGTGTTTGAAATCCGGATAGTTGAAGATGTGGATAAAAGCAAAAATCGAACTCATCACATAGAAGAAAATCCAGAAGTAGTTTCTCCAAACCTTTTTTACATTGAATTCCAACAATTCTTTTTTTCCCTCCGTATGTTTCAAGCCCATCATGTAAACGATAAACCGGAGCAAAAAGTTACGGTTGTACTTCATCGGTAACCGAAAAATGAGTTCCTCCAAGAATGGGCCGATCAAAACAATCATCGCCAACACTCCAAAAATATTGAGGTAAAACAATCCGGTGTTTGTATTCTTCAACAAATCTTGATTGAAAAATAAATAACCTGATAGCCAGAGGCCAGTAAAAACGGCGTTCAACAACATCAAACTTAAAAGCGTTTGTGTCTTGAAAAGGGTTCCCAAACTTTTGAAGGAGCCTTGATCGGGTTTTATAAGAAATTGGAAAAAGCGCTTATAGGATTGAAGAAGGAATTGGTACATGAATCAAGGTTTTTCTTTCACGTAAAATTAATGAATTAATTGTAAAAATAAAATGCCGAAAATCGGTTTTAAAAAAAATTCGAACTGAATGGATTTAAGTGCAATATTCTTTGTATTTTTGCAAAGAAATATTTTCCACTATAAACTATATGCAATGACCAATCCAAAAGATCTTTATTCGGAAGGCGACTTGAAACTCATGCGTGCGGCTGAAGACTCCTTGATCATGGGAAAAAACCGGGTGGAAGAGTTGAAGAAATTTGCGACCAATTCGGGCGTCAAACGCATTGGAATTGCCCATTGTATCGGCATGACCCGTGAAGCAATGGAACTGAAAGACCGATTTTCAGATTCTTTTGAAGTGTACACAGTCGATTGCAAATATGCTAAAATCAAGGGTTCGGAACTGCTAAACGATGAAACGGTAACTGGAACTTCTTGTAATCCGGCCGGTCAAGCCGATTTCCTGGCTCAAAACGAGACCGACTTGAACATATCCTTCGGACTTTGTGTGGGACACGACATACTATTCAACATGAAGTCGAAGGCACCGACAACGACCCTAGTTGTCAAGGACAGGGAGCACAAGCACAATCCGTATTTGGAATTCGTAAAAGACAAATAAGATGAAGGCAGTGAACAAATACCATTGGTACGATGGTGGTTTCTATGACCGGATCATCGCACCGAATCAGAAAAAACTCTTCAAACAGATCGTAGCGTTGATGGAGCCCAACAAAAGCATCGTTGATGTTGGTTGTGGAACTGGTTTTTTTAGTTTTCAAGCTGCAGCTCATAGCAAATCGATTTTAGGAATCGATTTGTCCACCCGCAACATTGCCAAAGCGAAAAGCAATTTGCTTAAAAAGCCAAATAGCAAACTTGCTTTTGAAAATGCCTACCTTCGGGATATCATTTCGCAGGGAAACAAGCATTTCGACTATGCCGTAATGACGTATGTCATCCATGAAGTCCATGAAGAAGACCGTATTCCATTGCTAAAAGAAATGGCCTCCGTTGCCGACAAAATCATTATAGGTGACTACCGAATACCGCGCACCAAGGGTTTCGCAGGAAAAGTGGTCAAATCGGTAGAGTACATGGCAGGTTCGGAGCATTATCGAAATTTCAAAACATTCGAGGCAAAGGGCGGCCTTGCATACTTGGCCGAACAAGCTGGTTTAAGCATCCAGCAGGAAATGAAGGGTTCTGCCAATCACATCGTCGTACTGTCGTAGAAATACTAGTTGATCCTTGAACCACTTATTCACTTAGCACTTCCATTCCGACAATTCGGGCTGCATGCTCCACACAACGGGTGCAAGGACGTGATTTATAATAGGCTTCATTTCGCTCCAATGATTCGGGGTTTTGCGGAACGTGTTTGAGCTTGAGCAGGTCCGCACAAATGTACGAGCCCATCTCAGATTTAAAAGCGTTCGCTGTTCGTTGCACAGCCTTGTAATTCGTATTTTTTACAGCTTTATCCGTCGTGTCGATAAATGGATAGCGCAGCCCCAAGACCATGAACATCCCGCTAACAGCTCCGCAAACCTCCCTCAGGCGCCCCATTCCTCCGCCGAAGGAAGTGGCAATTTTAGCTGCAACCTCTGTTTCAATTCCATATAAATCGGAATAGGCCATGAAAACAGCCTGGGAGCAATTGTAACCTGCTTCAAAATGGGCAATCGCCAACTTTGTTCTTCTTTCAAGTTCCGGGTTCGTCATTTTTCGTTCAGAATAGTGTTTACATGCTATTATAGCTGCAGTATTGTTCAATTTAAGTCAAGGATTCTTTTTACCAGTTGCTCAAAGGCTTTCCTGACTCGCTCGTCGTTAAGCATTTCGGAAAGTTTTCCTTGGTCACAGGCTTCACAAATTAATTCATTGATGGGAATTTGTGCCAACAAAGGGATTTCGAAATACGTTGACAAGGCTTCGCCTCCACCCTTTCCAAAAAGAAAATACTGTTCTTCAGGATGTGCAGTGGGCGAAAACCAAGACATATTTTCGACAATTCCCAAAACTGTAGTCCCTACATGCTGGTCACGAAACAAAGAAATCGCTTTTTGGACATCGGAAATTGACATCTGCTGGGGGGTGGTAACAGCTATGACACCAGCTATCTCAAATTCTTGCAACAAGGTGATGTGCACGTCTCCGGTTCCAGGAGGTGTGTCGATAATCAAGTAATCCAAGTCGCCCCAACTGGTTTCCGTCATCATTTGCTTGAGACCTTTTGCCACCATCGGGCCACGCCAGATAATTGCCTGATGGGCATCAAAGAAGAATCCGATGGACATGATTTTGATTCCAAAACGAACATACGGCTCTATTCGCTGCTTTCCGTCTTGATTCGTAAAAGCAGGTCGATCAGCATCTTTCAGATTAAAAAGTGCTGGAATGGATGGCCCGTAAATATCGGCATCCAAGATACCCACCGAGTATCCCTCGAGTGCAAGGGACAAAGCCAATCCTGCCGCTACGGTCGATTTTCCGACACCTCCTTTACCCGAAGCCACCATAACAATTTTGCCAATGTTTGGAAGTTTTATCTTGCTAAAACCATTTTCTTTAGGCTTGTAAACGAATTCTTTCTTAGGTTCCATTGTGTATCTATTTTTTTCGATCATGTTCTAAATTTCCGAATGTAAAAGCTGTTGGATTTATACTCCATTTTTTCAATGTACGCATTGTGCATCAACGTTTCCAAAATGCTTGGGTCTGCATGATTTTTCCTCAACAGTTCCTGCATGGTGTCTTCACGGATGGGATGCACGGAACAAATGTTGATGATATCCTCCAGCGCATTGCCAGTAAAACCAGTATTGGTACCCTCAAAGCCAAGAATCAGTTCCGTTTTGATCCCATTTTCCAAAAACAGTTGGTAAGCCTCGTTGATGATGCTTTCGCAGGGTGGCAAGACCGATTGAACAGCGGGAGGTCTGGTTGGTATGGAGATATAGGCTATGGCTGGATGCACTTTCGAAACCAAGCCAATGGTTTGAAGCACCTGCTCGACACTGTCATTGACACCGGCAACCAACATGGTTTCAGTAACCAGCGTACCTTTATATGCAGTGGAAAAAGCTTGAAGACCTTCTACATAATCAGCAAATTTGACGGAAGGTATCGGTCGGTTTATCTTTTTCCAAGCAGTTTCAGTCCCAGCATCAATTTTCACAGAGACCCAGTCGGCCCACATTATATCGTCCCTTACCGGCTCCATATTCAACAAGGAGGCATTGGTAATGACGGCAATTGGGATTTTCAGCACTTTTAATTTTTTGATAATTGCCCCAAGGTGTATATCCAGAGTCGGTTCTCCATTGGATACAAAAGTCAGGAAGTCGGGCTTATCGGCTGGAGCAAGAATTGCCAAATGTTTCTGAACTTCATTAAAAATGACGGAGGGCTCATAAAAAGAGCTTCGGCTTGCACTTAACTGATGGGTTAAACCTACTTGACAATAGATACACGAATACGAACACGTTTTGGGTGTTGTAATATTATTTATTCCAAGACTTTTACCTAATCGGCGAGAAGGAATTGGGCCAAAACTAATCATGATTTTCTGAATTGAGGGATGATTTAATCTCAATATGTTTAATACTATTGACCATCACTTATTCAGTTTGTGGGATTTTAAACAACCATACTTCCCTTTTCAACATGCAACTGTTCGGCCATAACGTCACATTTCACCATCAGAAGAAAGAATATTCTTGGATCGTTCTCATGAATCAATCCCTCCAAATTTCCTTGGCCTTTGGATATGATCAGATCGGCAGTTTTATACACATTTTTAAACGCCTCGCTGCAATGATCCAAAATTGTGGAAGATGTATCGTACCCATTTGATATGACATCGGCAACCCAATCCATTCCCACTTCCCTGGCATCGATCAGGGTTGCATCGTTGAGTATCGGCCCTCCCCTGACCGCAAACGTTAAATGAGGATGCATGAGCATCTCAATAAACAACTTGTCGAAAACGATCTCTCCGGCATTGTCACCCAGATACAAAATGGTATTGGCATCTTTGATGCGTTGTCTTAATGAATCGGAGGCATCAATGGCAAATTTTTCATTCATTACCTTTGCGATGGTTTGCTCTAAATCAAAATCAGCACTAGGCCCATAATCCATAATATTTCCGGCTATGGATAAACGAAGCGCTGCATTAAAAGGATCAACCGTCTCAAGCACCTTCAATCGCCACTTCTTATACAAACTTAATGCCTGCTGGTTGCTTTCGGATTTTTCGTAGAGGAAAAGGTCCGGTACGCCTGAAATATCACAAAACTGGTGAGTCAGATCCCTATGTAGTTCGGGCATTGGCCTATTGCCACCTCGTGCAATGGTCAGATTGTAAAATCCAAAAAATGTTTGACGGTCATCGTAACTGAAACAATACTTTTCCATAAGCCGTTCAAAACCCTTGAATAAACAACCCATACATCTGCCATCAACCTCAAAGTCTCTATCAATAGTGATAGCTGGCGCGTTTGTTATTTTCATTGAAGTGGCATTCATTTCATTGTTTATGGCTACAAAGATACCTATTGTATTGAACTTATGTTCATAATTATAAACTTTTTTCCTTAACCCAAAAAAAGGATGGGGCACATTTTCGTATGTATTTTAGAAATTGGATCACTAGCGTTCGGTTCATACTCCCTGATATTCAACTTGTTAGAAATGTTCGGACTGGTTAAATTGTAATTCATATTTATAAATAGCTCATTTATAGGCATTTTATCAAACAAGGTCAAGCTGAAAGTCTGTAATAAAGTGTAGAGCGGCGGCTCTAGTTTTTTATGCAAAAATTTTAACCCATAAAATTTTGTTATTGAACTATTGTTCATTATATTTACATCGAACTATAGATTATATATCATGTCTCCAAGAAACAAGATGCTGCGTAAGGTTCTAAATGTTCCTGTCATAAAAGGATTTAAGCCCTATGGCCCAGATTCAGGCATGCAACAATTGGAACCCGTGAATTTATTATACGAAGAATACGAAGCGATTCGATTGAGCGATTACGATCACCTCAACCATCAACAAGCTTCTGAGATGATGGGCGTCTCTAGGCCGACGTTTACTCGAATCTATGCTTCCGCACTTCAAAATATGGCTAAAGCCTTGGTCGAAGGAAGACAACTTTCAATTGAAGGTGGCAAAGTTTATTTTGATAGCGATTGGTACGAGTGTCAGCAATGTCAGTGCAATTTCAATAATCCGGAAAAAGAAAAGGAAATTGGAAGTTGTCCCTTGTGTGGCAGCGATCAAATAAGGAGGTTTGACGTTGATAATGCGCTCGGCTTAATGTTCTCGAGCGAAACAAGTTTATGTAATAATTGAGAAAGCAAATGAAAATAGCCATCACTTCGACAGGAAATTCTTTAGAATCAATTCTAGATCAGCGATTTGGTCGTTGTGCTTTCTTTGTTATTTACGACACAGAAAGCAGATCTATGGAATATATTCCGAACCCATACAAGGAGGTGGAGGAAGGGGCCGGCACTTCATCGGTTCATTTGGTTGCATCCAGAAATGTAAGCAAAATCATAGCCGGTGAATTTGGAATAAAAATCAAATCTCTGTTGGATAGCTTGAAAATTCAAATGATTATACCAGGTGAAGCCGATTTACAGATCAAAACAATAATTGCACGTTTTAAGTAGCGAGCGCAGAGGCGAAGCTTGCATCGACTATGCCGAATCACGAAAAACGACTTTTATAATAAACAAACTTTTAAATCAAACAAAGTAAGGAGGGTTGTATTATGAAAATAGCTGTTCCAACAATAGGTGGATTACTTGATGACTATTTCTATTCCTGTGAAGTATTCACCATTTTCACGGTAGATGATTCATCCAACATCGTCGATAAAGAAATTCTGTACACTCCCGAAGGTTGCGATTGCAAAAACAACATACCTTTGATCATGCAACAGAAAGGTGTCTCCATCTTGCTTGCCAATAAAATGCCCGACCATGCAGAAGGGGTTTGTACGAAATACGGCATGACCATCTATCTGGATTATTCTGGAACTGTCCGCGAAGTGGTTCAATCGTTTCTTGAAAAAACAAAGCATTGATTTAATCACCTTTTCTATTTCTTATTATCTTTATTAGGGGGTAAAAAATTTCCACCCGTCAATACACTTTTCCCAGTTTTACTTTCTAATTCTTTCCGTGCATTTTTTGCAACTGCTCCCCCCTTTTTACCTGCTTGTGCATTTTGTTGCAATCCTTTTGCTTCGTCTGTTTCGGCAATTTGTCTGGTTGAAAGTTCTGCTAGGGCTGTAAAAATCAGTTCAGCCTCGTTCATGTGATCTCTTAGGTTTTGGGATTTCAAACCTTTTAACTCCTTATGGTTTTTAACGGTTAGTCCAGTCCATTCCTGATGAATGATGTTGGTGAGTAATGCAAATTCATCTGGCTTTTCTACACCATTTTCTTTCCAGTAATCAGTCAGTTTATTGCGGGTTTCTTGGCCAGTCATACGTTGCTGAATCCATTTTTCGCTCCGACCAAGTTTTTGCCAGTTTTCTCTTGCTCGATCAAGACTTTGTGCAGGGTCAGCAATTTCTTGCATCCTTTCAAATCCAACTTTTGCTAACCATTGCTTGAAGGGTTCAGCTTTAGGGGAAGGGATGGATTGTATAAGTCTAAGTATGTTTTCTACATTCCCTCCTAAAGTTTTTCTTTTCTTTCCATCATGAGTAAGCATTTGTACCTGGGGACAATTTGTCCCTAGGTACAAACCTAATTCAAGATCCCTTTTTCGCAACTTTTTTAAATAATCAGTTGGATTAATGGAGTCTGTTAGTGCTTGAATGATGTCAACTACACTAAAATACCATACCTCATTTTCAGAATCGTAAAATCTACGAACTTGTTTGTTTTCAAACAACACCAAATTATGATCACTCATTGCAATTATTTTCTGATGTAAATATATATATAATTATTTGCATCCATTATATTATCCATCCACATTTTGTCCATAAAAGAAAAACCCCAACTGAATCAACAATTAGGGTTTTGCATTAACATGAATGACGTGGTTCAAGTCACTCCATTGACTATCTATGCTTTCAGCTTTTCAAAATACATCGCGAACGAACGGTACAGGAAGTGTGTCCATTTGCCGAAGGGTACGATCAGGATGGCCCATTGTGCCAGCACGGTGAGATGAACCAGGAAGATCCATTTGTTCATTTCCAGAATGTCGATGTCGATGAACAGGCGAACCATAAATGCTGAAAGGCCCATCAGGAACAACCAGACCACGAAAAACCAGTCTGAGGGCTGTGACTTTTTGGCGACGGCTTTGTCCTTCTTGATGCGGTGACGGACGAAGTCGAAGGTGACCACGAAGATGATGCCGCTCAGCACGTATCCCAAAATATGTACAAACAAATACTCCGTATGGAACCAGTTCAGGAACACGGTAGTAAAGAGCAGTGACAAGTAGGCCAACACCAGCACGAAATGTTCGAACCAGCGAAACTGATTGTCGTCGCAACCAAGCGCCCGTTTCTGTGTAAACATGTGGATGAAGAGTTCGCCCAACGAAGTCACATACTTTTTGAAGGTTACTTTGACTTTAGGTTTCACGATGGTGAAATACCACATCCGAATGATGTTGGGCAACAGGATGGTCACTCCTACCGTGGCGATGGCGATGAATTCGAACCAATGGCCGAACTCAAGCATTTTTTCCATTTCGAAATTGACCGAATAGGCAAAACCGATAACTCCTGCAAGCACGGCTATCATGGCCACCCAAGTCAACGTCAGCGATTTGTAGAGCAAACCTGAAAGTCCGGTCCAGTCGTATTTGGCGGTGAGCCAGCGGCGGAGGGACATCATGAGTTCGCCGGGATCGGCTTGGCGTGGGCAGTTGGCGGTGCATTCGCCGCAATAGTAGCATTGCCAGGGTTTCAGCGAAGCTTTGATTTCGTCCTCTAGACCCAAGGTCGAATAACGGACCATTTCGCGTGGAAAGGAACTGTCGGCCGTGGAAAGCGAGCAAATGGCGGTGCAATTGCCGCAGTTGAAGCAGGCATTGAAGTCCTTATCCCCATATTTGGCGAGTTCGACAGCAAATTTTGGATTGATTCTGGCCATGGCTTAGCGGTTTTTGATCTTGTAATAATAATAGGTTTGGTCTTCGTCGGTTCCGTCGGCCACCACGATGGCGTAACGGTTCATCGTCATCAGATGCCAGGTAACGAGGTCGGCGCTGAGTCCGGCGTTGGCGGCAATTTCAGGGATGGTGTTCTTTTCGTCCTTGATGCCAGCCAGAATGTCCTTCCAAACTTGGGGGTATTCCTTCATGGTGGTGGCGCCTTCGTCGGCTGTATCGTCTGTTTCCTTGACGCGTTCCTTGATTTCGAAGTCTGTCATGAAACCTTCGATCATGGCTTCGATTTCGTGGTCGGTGTATTGGGCTATTTCGATGGCGTTTACCGGACAAATTGGTGCGCAGATACCGCAACCGGTACAAACACCTTTGTTGACGACAGCAATGTGCTTGCCGGTGGCATCTTCCACTTCCTTCAAAGCACCATAGTCACATACGTCGGCGCATTTGCCGCACCATGTACAGGCATCGGGATTGACGCTTGCCACGATGGGATCGACCGAAACCGAACCACTCTGTAACAGGGCGTTCATCTTTGCCGTAGCAGCCAACGTAGATTGTACGGATTCGCTGATGTTCTTAGGACCTTGGCAAGAACCACCGATGTAAACGCCTTTGATGACGGTTTCCACGGGTTTCAGCTTGGGATGAATTTCGTTAAAGAACTTATCGCTGCCGATGGGGATTTTTAGATGTTCCGAAATCTTGCCTGCGTCAGGTCTGGCAACCATGCCGGTTACCAAAACAACCAAATCAACGGGTGCTTCGATTTCCTTTTTGGCGGTAAGGTAATCTTTCACTTTGATGAGCGTTTGTTTGCCTTCAGCATAGACTACCGGCATTTCCTTCTCCTCATATTTGAAATACAAATCACCTTGCTTGGACGACTGTTCGTATAAGATTTCCTGCTTGCCGTAAGTACGTATGTCCCTATAAAAATGATACGTCTGGATGTCGCTGAACTTTTCTTTCAGCTGCAACGAAGTATGAATGGTAGCTGTACAACATTGACGGGAGCAATATTTGTTCTCGCCCTTAGTTTGGCGACTACCGACGCAGTAGATGAAACCGACGCTGTTGATGGTTTTGCCTTCAAAAACCAATTTATCCTTGGCTGAATCCATTAATTTAGTGAATTCGGGCAATGTCACCACATTGGGCAGCGTTTTGTATCCGAATTCGCCTTCAGCAGGTTTGTAATGGTCGTAACCAGTGGCTACCAGGATGGAACCGACCAGGAAAGCCAGGCGGTCACCTTTCTCGTCCACTTGAAGGGTCTTCAAATTGGTCGGATCGAACTTCTTCCCAGTTTTTGGCAGACCAGTATTGGTAAGCGTTTCGTGGGGACGAACCTTGATTTCGACATTGAAATTACCCAAGCTACCGGAAACCTTTTCGAGGGTGGCACCGGTAAACAAGGTGATGTTTTCGCGGGAACGAATATCCTGATACAGTTTTTCGATGATTTCCTTACCGGATTGGCCGCTCATGAACACCTTGCTCTTGCCAGCAATCTGGCCGCCCACATTGAATTCCTGCTCGATGAGAAACACATCGTTGCCAAGTCTGGACAGGTCGATGGCAGCTTTCATTCCTGAAACACCAGCACCGATGACCAGTGCGGCCTTTTTGACAGGCACTTCGATGTTCTCGAGGGACTCAGAAAAAGAGACGCGGTTGATGCCGGCACGGATTAGTCCGGCTGCCTTGACGGTGGCTTCGCGGGGATGGTCGGAGTGCGGCCAGGAACACTGTTCACGAATGTTCACCTGAACATAGTTCATGGGGTTCAGCCCTGCACGGACAGCAACATTTTTGAAGGTGTGCAAGTGCAGTTTCGGAGAGCATGAAGCCACTACGATGGCATCCAATTGCTTGTCCTTGATATCGTTGACCATGTCGATCTGGTTGGAGTCGGCACAGGCAAACATGACGTCCTTGGAAATCTGAACGTTTTCTTCTTTGGAAAACATCTTCCCAAGTTGCTCTACATCAACGTAATCGGAGATGTTGCCGCCGCAATGGCAAATGTATACGCCTATTCTATTTTTCATAATGCTTGCGTGTTTTGGGTCAGATAAGCAGCCACTTCGGTTGCGGCACAACCGGCGGACAGGATGGAATCGGGAATGTCTTTGGGGCCGGAGGCAGCACCTGCCACGAACACACCAGGTATGCTGGTCAATGCCGGGCTGACGAGTTCGTCCGTCTGTTTCACAAAGTTGAAGGCGTCGAGTTCGAGGGTCTGTTTTGGGAACATTTCAGGAATGTGTTTGTTGGGAACAACACCGGTGGAAAGCACCACCATGTCGTGTTTTGCTTCCTTGACGATGCCCTTGGTCACGTCTTCATAGCGAAGGATCAAGTCACCGCTGCCATTTTCGTTCTCGCGGATTTTGGCAACCTTACCTTTCACGAAGTTCACACCCATCGATTTGGACTGCATGAAGAATTCTTCATAGCCCTTGCCAAAAGCACGGATGTCCATATAATAGATGGTGATGTCGGCCATCGGGAGCGCACCCATGAGCAATTGAGCCTGCTTGATGGAATACATGCAGCAGATCTGCGAGCAGATTGGGTTGTTAGCGCAATCGCTGCCGCAACCAGTGTTCTCGATGGAGGAATCTCTGGAACCGGTGCAAAGCACGTAGGCAATATTATCGGGTACTTTTCCGTCACCGGGTCTGAGCAAATTGTTGTACGGACGGGTCGGTGCGATGAGTCGGTCCATTTGAAGGGAATCGACTACATTGGGATACGTATCGTAACCATATTCGGGTTTTCCTTGTGGGGGGAACAGTTGGTAACCGGTCGTTACAACAACAGATCCGACTTGTGCATCGATTGTTTCTTTCTTTTGGGCGAAATCGATGGCGTTGGACGGACAAATGTTGACGCATTGGTGGCACTCGCGGCAGTTGCTGCAATCCAGGCAACGGGCAGTGGCTGCCTTCAGCTCTTCTTCGGTATAGGTTTGTTCCACCTCTTCCCAACTGGTTCTTCTTGCGGCAAGCGGCATGTGTTGTGGGCTTACAGCTTGTCTGAATGGACCTTTGAAGGTTGAGAGCACTTTGGTTTTGTCAACGGCAGGCAGTTTGTCGCCGTCTTCGAAATCCATCATATCCAGACCACGCAAAAGTTTGTCCATGTAGAACGCAGCCTTCTTGCCTTGTCCGGCCGCTTCGATGAGCGTGGTGGCACCTGTGGTGGAGTCACCGCCGGCAAATATGTAGTCAACACTTGTTTGCAAGGTTTTTGGGTCGGCCTTTACCGTGCCGTTCTTGTTCAATTCGACCTGACCAATAAAAGGAGCGGTTGTCGGTTTCAAACCAACGGCTTCAATAACGTAATCTACGTCTTCGATGTATTCGGAACCCTTTACAGGCTCGGAGCTGCGGCGGCCACTGGCATCCGTTTCACCGAGTTGCATCTTGGTCAACTTGACTTGTTTCACATTTCCTTCTGAACCGAAGTATTCCACAGGGTTGCGAAGTACAATAACTTCAACGCCTTCTTCCTCTGCTTCCTTGATTTCTGGAGCGAAGCAGGGCATTTCCTCGCGGCTGCGTCTGTAAATGACTTTCACGGACGAAGCGCCCAGTCTTAGGGAAGTGCGAGCTGCATCGATGGCCGTGTTTCCACCGCCGATGACCATGACTTTCTTACCCGTCAGGTCTTCTTTTTTACCGATGTTGGATTCACGGAGGAATTCCATGCAACCGATGATGTTCTTCAAATCGGAACCAGGTGCGTTGGTTTTGACGCTTACATGCGTTCCTACACCGATGAACACGAGGTCGAATCCTTGCTTCTTCAGGTCAGCCAAATCGGTAACCTTATGATTCAGTTCGATTTCTACACCTAGGACAGTGACGTTCTGGATGTCGCGGTCCACCACATCTTTCGGGGCACGATATTCGGGCAAGGCCAATTTCAGCATGCCACCGGCACCGGGAGCAGCCTCAAATATCTTGACTTCGTGGCCTTTCAATGCCAAGTGGTAGGCACAAGTGATGCCGGCAGGGCCGGAACCAATCACAGCGACCTTCTTTCCTGTTTTGGGAGCCGTTTCTACGGCAGGTGCTTGAGGATATTTTTCGTAATACCAATCGGCAAAATGGCGCTTGATGCGACGGATGTCCACACCAGCTTCCAATCCGGCACGGGTGCAGGCACCTTCGCAGGGAGCATAGCAGGCACGACCCAAACTGCCTGGGAAAGGGATGTCTTCGAGGTGGAGCTTCATGGCTTCCTCGTATTGACCGTTGCGGGACAAGGTGATGTAACCGTAAGGCTTCACACCACCCGGACATTCATTGATGCAAGGAGCGGAATGTCCTTGACGGTCTATGGTCGCAATACGCGGATTAGCGAGATTGAATGGTATGTAGGCAACTTTACGGCCTGCCAGATGCGTATTGTATTCGTCACTGCGTACTTCCGGACAAACGATTTCGCACTCTCCACAACCGGTACAGTCGGCCTGAACCACAAAACGTGGATTTTTGGAAATGCGGACATCAAAGCTGCCGTCTTTCTTTTCGACACTGTCCACGTCGCTGTTCAACATCAAGGTAATGTTGGGGTGACGGGCAGTTTCGGACATTTTCGGGGTCGTGATGCAAGCAGCGCAGTCCAAGGTGGGAAACACCTTGCTGAGCTGAATCATCTTTCCGCCGATGGAGAGTCCTTTTTCGACCAACAGGACTTGTTTGCCCATATCGGCCAAACTTAGCGCGGTTTCCTGACCGGCTATGCCTCCGCCAATAACGAGGGCATCGTATTTCTTCGTTGTTTTCATTCTTCCAGACCAGCTAAAATTTTACCAAAATTCTCCATGTGATTCATGAAGGGTTCCGCACATACCGAACAAAGGGCTGCCATTCGGATGCGCTTTGGATTGATGTTCAACTCCTTCATGGCAACCTGAGCCTCCTCGACAATACGATTGGTATGGTCAGCACAGCGAGAACTGTAAGAACACTCATGTCCATCGGCAGCGATGAACACCCCGTCGAAGCCTTGCTCAAATGCACGCAATATCCAACGGGTTTTGATACCGGAGGAACATGGCATACTGATCACATAGACCGATGGCGCATAGTGGATCTTGCGCAATCCGGCCTGGTCAATGCCCGGGTCGGAAATCTTGTCAGTTGAAAACACCAAGATTTTTGGCGTGGTGGAAGTACTCATAATCGTTTATTTTAGTTCGATTTAGGGTGTACGAACCCTGTACCCGACAGCGTCAGGTATTGTAAAATTCTAAAATTGAATCTATTCTTTACGTAAGAAAAGACGGCTAAAGCTATCTTCGTCGAAAAAGCCTAGATATTCGTGGCCAATTTTGCCACACCAGCGTGGGATGTCGCTTTTGGTGCCTTCATCGGCAGAAAGCACTTCCATAATTTCACCGGATTCAATTTCTCCAATGGCTTTTTTTGCGGCCAAAAGGGGTCCGGGGCAAGCGGTTCCGCGAGCATCGATGGATAGGTCTACTTTAAGGGCTTTCAGTTCTTCGTTAGTCATAATGATGAATGTTATATATTTAAATGAATAGTTGTACGCGACTTTCACCGGCGTCGGCCAGGTAGGAACCCACTCCAACATATTTCAGGTGCGGATAATCAATCATTTCTTCCTTCTTGAAGCCCATCAAGTCCATGGACATTTGACAGATGTTGATTTCGACACCCAGTTCGGCTGCAGTGGCAATCATCTCTTCGAGAGAAGCAACGTGTTTCTTTTTCATGAGGTCACGAATCATGGCAGTTCCCATGCCGGCCATGTGCATTTGGGAAAGTTTCAGCTGATTGCTGCCTTTGGGTAGCATCATACCAAACATCTTCGAAATCAAATCCTTGCCCTTAACCTTCTTCTTTTTGTCACGCAACATGGTGGTAGCCCAAAATGTAAAGAACAGTTTCACTTCCATGTCCATGGCGCGAGCACCGGTGGCGATAATCATGGCAGCCAGGACCTTGTCGAGATCCCCTGAAAACACGACGATGGATAACTGATCGTTTTGTTGGCTGGCTTGCAATTTCTTCATTTGCTTTTCAAGCAGTTGAACCTGAGCTTCGAGATCGTTTGGCATAGTACTTATTTTTTGGTGGTTGAATGCAGTGGAATACAAATCTAATAGACCAATCAGAAAAAATGGAATTTATTTAGAGAAAATTTTCTTTATTGATGACAAAAGTAGTTTCTTCTATGAAATATTCCTACTTGGCGTTATTTATTCTGCAGCAAATTTTTATGTTATTAAACATGTTTTGCACATAAAAAATCCAAGTGTGCAAGAATTCAGTAATGATGGGTGCTTTAGAGGTTATTTAACAAAGCTTTTGCTTGTTTTATTAACCCAGATTTTAATGCAATTGGAAGGGGATTTTGATAAACAGTACTAAGGATCGACCCGGATTGTAAGCAAAAACTTCCTTTAAAGTGGAAAGATGGTCGATGTACTTGACATCAAATACATTGTTTAGGGAGAGTCCCAGATTGAATGCTTGTTTTTTCAGATTGGTCGTTCCACCCAGGTTCAAATCGAACAACCGATAGCCAGATGTGGCGGTTTCTTCGGGCGAAGGCCTGTTTTGATCGAAGGCAATGTGAGCTTTCACCCCTGCAAAAACATATTGAAAGAAACCTAATTGCTCCCTTTCTCCTCGAAGTTCCACATTCAGCTTGTGCGCCGGAATGAAGGGTAAATAGTCGCCCGATTTTTGCTTGCCGATGACCCATGCATAGGTGGTCTCAAAATGCAACCAAGGCAGATCTGCGGGATGAACATGAAGTCCTGCTTCACCACCGTAAAGCTTGGAGTCCGCTTGCATGTATTGATAAATAGGCATTCCAACAGAGGTAATGGCTCCAGTGGGCGATTGGTAGATGAAGTCGTTCACACTGTTGTAGAAACCCGCCAAATCCATGGTGAAATGCTTCTTGTGCCAGTGCGCGCTCAAATCGATTTCCAAGGATTTTTCTGGCTGAAGCGTAGCATCTCCCCGTTCAAAAATCGCTTCGTGCGGACCGTTGGAGGTGAGTTCGGCCAAGTTGGGTGTTCGATAGGCAGAAGCCAAGTTGCTTCGGAAGAAGAGTTCCTCCGAAGGATGATACGTTAAACCGACGGAACCGCTGAAGCTCCCGTAGTGCTTATCCAATGCCGAACGGTAAGATACAGCATCGGTTGGGTCACCGACAGATTCAGAATGTAAGGTCTTGAAATCGTAGCGCAGCCCCGATTGCACGCTGAAATGTCCCCAAGTCTGTTGCAGGAAACCATAACCGGAGAAGTTGTTAACCAACGCATCTGGCAGCAAGATGGTCTCCCTATCATTCAAATTGGCATTTTCCTGATTCATGCCTTGAAATCCGATGATGTAGGCTGAACTCCCTGTAGAAGGCAACTGCAATTTAGCTTCGTAGGTCAGGGTAGCCAGCTGCATCTGCAATTCGTACACATCGGCTTCGCCAAAATGGGTCAAGTCGGTGTTCTGGTACGCCGCATTCAGTTCCAATTTGGTGGATCCCAGGAAAATCTTGTTTTGGGTGGAAAGCATGTGCGTGTTTAACCGTTGGTAGAAGATTTCATTGGTTCGGCCGCGTACATTAATGCCTTCTAAGGCTTCTGGCTCGACCAAGCCCAGATTCTCCTGACTGAAGTCATAAAACAGCCGAAAACTCCCGAAAGTGGCATTGTAACCGGAATTCGCCTTCACGGAAACCTCGTTGAATCGGGAATTGGCAAGATAATCGCCCCCACCCTGCAGGTAATCGGCGTGGTTTTTGCCACTAAGCCGCAGTCCCCCGAAAAAATGCTCACCAGCGCCCTTGATGCCTAGGCTGCTGTTGGCCCCCAGCGAGTTGGAAAAAAGGTGCAATTGATAATCGCCAAGCACTTGATGTTGTGGTGCAGGGCTTTCTTTGATGAAGTTGAGCACTCCACCGATGGCATCGGAACCGTACAACAAGGAAGCAGGTCCTTTGATCACTTCCACCCGCTCAGTACCGAATTCGTCCAAACCCAGGGGATGGTGGCTGGAATATTGGTAGTTTTCATAGCGAACGCCGTTGTTCAATACCAGGATGTCGTTCATGGAAAGCCCTCGAATCACAGGTTTGGTTACCCCACTTCCTTTGGATATCATGTCCACACCCGGTATGCGGGTGAGCATCTCCGACAAACTTGGTGACTTTTGAAAGTTGGGCCCATCCAGTTTTAACACATCAATTTTGACCGCATTCTCGTGTTGAGTGGAATGTTGACCACCGGTGACGACAATTTCTTCGGCCTCGACTGGCGAAGGTTCGAGGCTGACATTCAGAACAACATTCTCTTTCAAAATAGTTACTTTATAAAGCTTATGGGTATGCCCCAAATAAGAGAATTTGACGACAAGGGTACGTTGTGGGAGATTTTGCATCGTATATCGGCCATCCGGATGGGATATACAACTGCGGTTGAGCTCAGGGATATAGACCAAGGCTCCTTCAAGTGCTTGACCTGAAGTGTCGGATATTCGACCTTCCAACCCGTTGGAGGCTTGTAAAGTAAAGGATAGAAACGTCAGAAATACGAGCAGAATGTTTTTCATTTTTATTATTTGAAACATTGTTGCAAATGTAACATTATTTCAAATAAAAACAGCTATTGGCATTTTTTTTGTACGTTTGCAGTAAACATAAAAAATATGAACGCTGTTGAAATTTTGACCATTCACCACTTACGGAAAACACCGGCAAGACTGGCCATTGTCCAGCATTTGCTTACCTCCAATCTACCCCAATCGGAAATTGAGATACGTGAAAAGATGCAGGAAGCTTACGATCGCATCACCTTTTATCGCAGCATTCAGACCTTGATGGAAACCGGCATCGTCCACCGCATTGTGGCCGACAACACTACAGTGCGCTATGCTCTCAACCACTGCACACAACACCTGCATGAACACCAAAACGAACACGTGCATTTCTACTGCATGCAATGTGGCAGTGTGGAATGCCTAAAAGGCGTGCCCATCGGTCCTTATCCCATTCCGGAAGGCTATCGGAAAGAGGAATGCGATGTCGTGATCAAAGGACTTTGCAGCAAATGTGCAGGAAATAATTAACAACGCATTGTAATTTGCATATCGTCACTATAAAAGCAAACGTGTAGCTTTCCGCTTTTCTCAAGACAGTGGAAGGTGGCATAGAATAATGTGGTTATCTTTGCAACAAATTCCAAGACATTGAAACGTTTTATTTATATTTTGTTGCTGGCACTCTGCCTCCTACCCATTGTCACCGCCCCCATCGCCCTATTTGTCGGTTTGATTTTCGCGTTGAGTTTCGGGCCAGTGTTTCCCAAATTCAACAAAACACTCTCCAAATACTTACTTCAAGGCTCCGTGGTCGGGCTGGGATTTGGCATGAGTCTTCAACAAGCCTATGCATCCGGTAAGGACGGCATGCTGTTCACCATTGTTTCAGTCGTAGGAACGTTATTGTTGGGTGTTTTTCTGGCAAAAACCTTGAAGGTGGAGCAAAAGACCGGCTATCTTATCAGTTCAGGCACGGCCATTTGCGGAGGCAGTGCCATTGCAGCGGTCGGACCGGTGTTAAAAGCGAACGATGGGCAGATGTCGGTCGCACTGGGCACGGTTTTTATTTTGAATGCCATCGCACTCTTTTTATTTCCTATCCTTGGCCACTTATTGGGCCTGAGCCAGCATCAGTTCGGCCTTTGGTCGGCCATCGCCATCCACGATACCAGTTCGGTGGTCGGTGCGGCATCGGCATATGGTGAAGAAGCGTTGAAGGTCGCGACGACAGTTAAGCTGACCAGAGCATTGTGGATCATTCCACTTTCACTGGCCACTTCCTTGATTTTCAAAAATAAGACGGAGAAAATCAAGATTCCTTGGTTCATCTTGTTTTTTATACTGGCCATGGTATTGAATACGGTGATGGAACTCCCGACAACCTTGACCGGTGGAATTGTTTTTGCCGCGAAAAAAGGGCTGACCCTGTCGCTTTTCTGCATCGGAGCCTCTCTCACCAAGACGGTGATGCGAAATGTCGGTGTTCGACCCTTGATTCACGGTGTACTTATTTGGATCATCGTCAGCGTCGTTTCACTGACGTACATCTACTTGGCTTCCGGTCAATGATCGTGGTTGCACACATGCCCTTCTTCGTGTGAATCGCAGGTATGCCCACCGTCCATTAATTCTCCTGCAAGGTAGTGTTGGATATTCTCTGTGGAACCTCCCTCACAGTTGCGGATAACAGTGATGCCGTGTTCTGCCAGTTTATTGATGGCGCCGTTGCCGATGCCACCGGCTAACATGACGGTCACGCCTTTTTTCTGTAAAATACCAGCCATGTCAGACTTGCAACCACAACCAGCTGGAGCATCGGTAGTTTCAACATAAAAGATTTCATTATTTTCGTTGATGGTGAAAATCTGATAAAAGGAACAATGACCGAAATGGTTGTCGATCTGAAGATTTTCTTTGATGGGAACTGCAATTTTCATTTCAAATATTATTAAATAATCGGGGTTAAAATTAGGATTTTTCCGCATTGATGGGTGTGAGTTCGTCGGTGTTGAACGAAGGACAGTTGCGGCATCTGGTGTGATTGTCCAGACCTTCGACCAGTTTGTAGCAACGCTTGCAACGGAACCATTGCTTGTCGAAACGGACTTCTCCCCCCTCAATAAGAATCATTTTTCCTGTGACGAAGGCTTCGGCAATGGTTTTTCGGGCGTTTTCATAGATGCGAGTCAGAGTAGGTCTGGACACATTCATCTGCTCAGCCGCCTGCTCTTGATTCATGCCGAGGTAGTCAAGCAACCGGATGGACTCGTATTCGTCATACAACAGTGTGACTGAATCCAAAGCACTTTTAGGAATACCGAAAGGTTTGTATCCCAGCATCATGGGTGGGGTTGAAATGGTACGGTGTTGTTTGGGGCGTGGCATAGGCGTAAACTTTATGAGGACACTAATTAAGGCACAAAGATAGAAATAGTTTTGAGCATTTGTTCATTACAATGCAAAAAGTTAGTCAACATCAATTAAAAAGTTGATTTACTTCAACGAGCATTCCTTCCTGTTTTAACCAAGCCTGAATACCTTTGACACATAAAATAACGAAAACTAGAAAATATGTTGTACACAGGTTTAAAACACATCGAATCGGCAGCAGAGCATGCCCAGATTCTGAGCGAAAATGAAAATGTCATGGTAGTATGCGGCCGCATGGGTCCCATGTGTATTCCCGTATATGGTATAGCCGAAGAGTTGGAAGACGAATACAAGCACGTGAAATTTTGTGATATGGAGTTCGACAATCCAGAATCGCACGTAATCCGTAGCTTACCCGAAGTTCGTGGCTTCATGGGTATCCCGTTCACCATTTACTATAAGAATGGCAAGGTTGTGAAAGCCACCTCCAGCATTCAGAACAAAGCGCAGGTTACCAGCATCTTGAATGCCGAATTTGCCGAAAACGCCTAACACGATGGATGCCAACAATCATTACGACGTCCTAGTAATCGGTGCAGGGCCTGCCGGGCTTTCGGCAGGCATTTACCTGTCGCGTGCCAAACGCCGGACATTGATAGTGAACGAAGGCACGGTAGGCGGGCAACTGATCCTGACCCATGAGATTGCCAATTATCCAGGCGTTGAAAACGTAAGCGGATACCAACTGGCGAACATCATGAAAAAACAGGCGAAGACCTTTGGTTGCGACATCAAGTCGAACACGGAGATCGATCGCCTGGACCTTTCGAACGAACGCAAAAGTCTGACCCTATCGGATGGTATGACTTTTACGGCCGAAAGCGTGATCCTCAGTCCTGGCGGTCGCTCCAAAACGCTGGGCGTTATTGGCGAAGATCAATTTAAAGGCAGAGGCATCTCCTATTGCGCTACCTGCGACGGGGACTTTTTTACCGATAAGGAAATCGTGGTGATCGGGGGCGGGAACACGGCGCTCGAAGAAGCGGTTTCACTGACCAAATACGCCAGCAAAGTGACCTTGGTGCACAAATCAAGCCAGTTCAAGGCGAGCGATCATGCCATCCGGGATGCTCAAAACAATCCGAAGATACAATTCATGATGGATTCGACCGTGACGGCTTTTAAAGGAAACGAAAGGCTGGAGAGCCTTGAAATCAAGAACATCAAAACCAACGAATCGATGCCGTTCAAAACGGACGGAGCATTTATTTTTATAGGTTACACCCCGAATACGGAGTTTTTGAGCGGCAAGGTGGAACTGAACTCTTGGGGCGAGATCGTGGTCGATTCGGACATGGGCACCAATCTGGAGGGAGTTTATGCAGCCGGCGACAGCATCGCCAAACGTTTTCGACAAATCACCACCGCCGTAGCCGACGGAACCATTGCAGCCTTGGCTGCGTCCGAATACATCAACGATAAAAACAGCACCAACTAAAACCACATGCAAACAGCCTTAATTATCATCGCAAGCCTGGTCATCGGCTTTCTATTGTTGAACGTCTATGCACGTTCCATGATGAAAAAAATCCCCAAAGTGGCAGATCATGCCGACATCCTGACCCTGACCGAGCAGAATTTCGACCAACAACTCAAAAACAAAGTCGTGTTGGTGGACTTCTATGCCGATTGGTGCGCTCCTTGCAAGATGATGATTCCAATATTGAATGACGTGGCTGAAACCCTTACTGGAAACACCCGCGTCGGCAAAGTGGATACAGGGCTGCATCAGTCCATCGCCATGCGATACAACGTGCGAAGCATCCCGACCATGGTGTTGTTCAAAAATGGTAAAGAAGTTAAACGATTCGTAGGTGTCAAGCAAAAGGACTTCCTGCTCAAAGAACTAAAATCGGTATGAAGAAAGTAGTTATCCTGGGCGGCGGATTCGCTGGAGTTCAAACAGCCATTGATTTGCAGAAATCGGGTTTGGTGGACGTCACGTTGGTTTCCGACCGTGATTATTTGTTTGTGTATCCCATCTCCATTTGGATACCGGTTCGGAAAAAAACATTCGAAGAGGTGAAGTTGCCTTTAAAAGACATTCAGAAAAAGCATCCGTTCAAGTTGGTCATCGATACGGTCACCGGCATTCATGCATCGCATCAGGAAGTCATTTGCGAGGGTCAGGTATTGCATTACGATTATCTCGTGGTGGCCATCGGAGCCGACAAGATGCCGCACAAGGGCATCGAGCATACGTTGACCATTTGCGGAAAACCACAACAGTCTGTTGAATTGCGTGACAAACTGGACAGCTTGATTCAAAAAGGCAGTGGGAAAATTGCCATTGGTTTCGGCGGAAATCCCAAAGACAAATCGGCGGTACGAGGAGGTCCTGGCTTTGAATTGCTGTTTAACATCCATCATTACCTTACCAAAAAAGGGATTCGCAAGAACTTCGAACTGACCATGTTCGCTCCGATGGAGGAACCGGGTGCCCGAATGGGCAAGATTGCGATGAAAGCTATTTACACGATGTTTGCAAAACAGAATTTGAACAAACGCTTCGGCAAAAAAATAACCGAATTCGTGGAAGATGGTGTCCTATTCGAGGACGGTAGCAAACTGCTGTCCGACTTGACGATGTTCATTGCTGCAGGAACGGGTTCAGCCGTATTGAAAAATTCAGATTTGCCTTTATCCGAAGCCGGCTTTGTAACAATCAACAATTTCAACCAAGTTGCCGAATTCCCGAATGTGTTTGCCATCGGTGATTCAGCCGCTTACGAGGGACCGGAATGGACGGCCAAGCAAGGTCACATCGCTGAGTTGATGGGGAAGAATGTGGCGCACAACATCCTACAAATTGAAAAAGGCAGTAGTGCGTTCAAAGGTTATCAGGAGCACCTCAACATCCTCTGCGTGATGGATATTGGCAACGGCGCCGCATTCGTCTACCGGGACGACAAAAAAGAAATCATGATTCCCATGCCCATCGTCGGTCATTGGCTCAAGCAAGCTTGGGGCATGTATGCCGTTTGGAGCAAAACAGGAAAACTTCCAAGAATTATATGAAGAAAGCAACCAAATTCATTATATCAAAACGCATCGTCATTCTCGCCGTACTTGGTGCTTTGACCTATATTGCTAGCCATTATTACAACATCTCCATCTGGTACATCATTCTATTCGGCATCGGTACCGGTTTTATCTTCGGCAAGGTGTTCTGTCGTTGGATGTGTCCCATCGGTTTTGTAATGGAACTCCTCATGGGTAGCAGCGCTCAGTTCGGCAGTATGTACCAGTACCACAAAGTGGGATGTCCCATCGCATGGGTTTCAGGCTTTATGAATAAATGGTCGCTGTTCAGGATTAAAGTGAATACCGATTCCTGCATCAAATGCGGAAAGTGCGACAAGCAATGCTACATCTCCACGTTGGAGCCCGCCAAATTTAGCTTGTATAAACCAGAGAAGGAAAAATCCGGTGATAGTTATTCCTGTTCGAAATGCCTGAAGTGTGTGGCAGTTTGTCCAAACGGCAGCTTGACATATAAAGTATAGATCCGAGAAGTGTTATTTTCACGAACTTTACGTACTTTTGGAAAAATCATATTCCAAATGAAAAGGTACGTACTCTTTCTGTTGCTGCTTGTTAGCACCGTTGCACAAGCTCAAAACTTCAGCCCTGATGTGTATGAAACATCCAAGGGGAAATTGACGATATCGTTCATCGGCCATGGAACGTTGATGTTCCAGTTCGATGGAAAAACCATTCAAGTGGACCCATGGGGCAAACTGGCCGATTACAGTGTTCTGCCGAAGGCTGACATTATCCTGATCACGCATGCGCACGGGGATCATTTGGATACGGCAGCCATCCGTAAAACCTCCAAAACTGGGACGGTGTTGCTAGCCACTTTGGAAGTTGCAGAGAAAATAAAGCAAGGCGAGGTGATGAAAAACGGTGACAAAAAAACAGTTGCCGGAATGTTGATTGAGGCCGTTCCTGCCTACAACAGCACGTCAGGTAAGGAGCGTTTTCATCCGAAAGGAAAGGGTAACGGTTATGTGATCCATTTTGGAAACAAAAAAGTGTATGTGGCCGGAGACACCGAGGATGTACCTGAAATGGCTGAAGTCAAAGACATTGACATCGCCTTTTTACCTGTAAACCAGCCTTACACTATGCTGCCCGAGCAAATGGCCCACGCAGTTGAGTTGTTTAAACCCAGCATTGTCTACCCCTATCATTTTGGTGAAACGGACATGGAGAAAGTAAAGGAGCTTCTTAAACCCTTCATCAACACCAAACTCATCGTCAAGCCGATGAAATGAACGGATTTGGTCTTAGTTTGATTTCGTTTTTTCGGTCAGTTTCTTCACTTCCGTTTGGTTTAGGGCACGGTTGTAAATCTTGCAGTCCTCTACAAAACCAACGAAACCGCCAAGAATCACGTCGGATAAAACCAGATTCTTGACTTCTACCACCTGATCGATCAAACCATTGCGATAGATGCGCAAAAGACCATCCTGATAGGTCAGTGTGAGGTTGAAGTAGGTGAGTTTGGTCGGTGTGTACCAAGCACCACCAGTACCCCTTGTTTTAGTTCGCCAACTGTCGGCCGTTCCTAAAAGGTTGGTGCTGGAATATGTTTTTCCAGCTATAACGACATAGGGTTTAACCGTTGCCGAATCCAATCCATAAGTTAAATCGCCCATTTTAAACAATTTACCGTAGTAAGAACCTTCGTTGAAATACGGTGAAAGGGAAATACTGAAGGCTTTCGAACCAACTGTCTTAAGCCTTGCCGAAGTGGTGACAGAAGTGAGTAGAACACCGCCCGATGTGGTTGCCGTTCCATTGATGTTGCCCGTGAACGCTTCGTTGACCACCAACCCGTTGTTGAGGTCGACAGGTTCAGCCGGCAAGGCCCATTGGCTGAATATATCGGTGGGATAACCAGGGCGTATGGAACTGACAATCCAGTCGTAGTAATTGCCGTGCATCCAAGTCAGGCTCAAAGGCGAGCTTCCCGCATTGGCCACAACGAAGGGACGCGAATTGTTGAGGGTGGAGTTGGATGTGATCATCGCCGAATCCACAATGGATCCATCCGCTGCCAAGGTGAATTTCTTGATTTCGTAGACAGTGCCCGAAGCACCGACAACAGGAACCGAACAATAAACGATGTTGGGATGGGAGTCGTCAATAGCCATTCCACCGCTGTAACAAAGTTCCAATCCGGCTGTTTGATGGAACTTGCCGCCTCCAAAAGCCAGAAATGTTTTTCTCCAGGCTGAACCCGTCCATTTCGCATAGTAATAGTTGTGCACCATTTTGTCGTTGCTTATCTGAACCATGGCAACAACGGGTTTGCCATCCGTATCGAGTGCGGTCTGCCATACCCAGTCACGCTGTGTGGTAGGTACATCAACCATCGCATTGGGATGGATTGCTGGGTAGGTCGTCTTGTTGACATTGTGCGGACCGTTGGCGATGGTGGAAAGCACGTTGCCTGTGATATCTTTCAACTGCAAAGAATTGACATCCAAGTAATCGTAGTAGATGTAGTTGGGATATTCGTTGTCCGGATGCCCGGTGGTGTAAGTCATGTAAATCTTATCCTTACCATTCGAACAATACTTGGCGTATGGTCTGGCTCCTGTCGATTGCACCATCTGATGGGGTCCCCAGGTAAAGCTGACATGGTCGTTGGCATCTGGAATGCTCAACTTGGCAATGGTTGGATGCCAGTTGATACCTCGCCAGCAGAGGTAAATATGGGTGGGATCATCGGAAAGGATGAAGGGTGACGGATAGGTCGTGTTGGCTGCGGTTATTATCTTGATTTCAGCTCCCAAACTGGTGATGTCACCCGGCTTTTTGGAAATTCGGTAGTAAAAACAAGCCTCATCGGTGTGGCGAGAATAGAAAAGCATGACCCGTTCGTCCGGAAGTACCAAGAACGAGGGTACATCGTGGTCGTCCGGTTGGAAATACGACCGGATGAGCACTTCGTTGTTGACCCCGGTCAGAAAATTGTGCTGTGTTGCTTTGATGTTGCCGTGCACATCGATGTAGGCGATGTAAGTACTGTTGATGGTGCCTGCCGCATTCTCGTAATGCAAGGCGCGCGGGTCGGCAAACCAGCACCAGGCTCCTTCCTTGGCAACCAGATTGCCTTCGAATGTTGCAGCCGAAAGCGGGCTAACACTTGCCAATATCACTGCAAAAAGAATTTGTCGGAAAGATTTCCGGAGATTCGTCTTCATGGACCTGTAGGATGGAATAAAGTTCATTAGTTATTTCGATTCAAAAATACGTCATAACATTCAATTATTAAATGTTTTTTCCCTTTGCTTCTGAACCTTTGCTGCTTTTTCCGGACGATTCGCACGTCCGAACCGGTTGATCTTATACGTAAAGCTCAACATCACATAGGATGTCAGCGCATTGAATCGGTTCAATTGCCTGAAGTTGTCACCGATGTTTTCACGGATCGTGAGTTTTTGCTGTAGAATATCGTAGAAATGCAAGGAAAGTGTTCCCTTCTTTTTAAAGATTGACTTGTCGACCGATGCGTTCCACACCCACTCGTCTCTGTCAAACGCTGAATATCCCTGCCTGTTGGCATAACTCAGATCGGTGGAAATATTCAGATTGTAGGGCAAATGCAGGTTTACGTTGCTGGACCCTGTCCAATCCTTGGTTTCCTGGTTTTTCTTGGCATTCAGACTGTTCTGTGTTGTTGAATATCGAAAGGAACCACGAACACCAACTTCCAGCACATCCGTGGTGAAAGTCAGTGACAAATTCTCGGTGGCATTGGCGTTCTGGGTGCTGCTCAAACTTCCCAAACGTAGATTTCCGTTTGCGTCGAAGGCTTCGACCGTCTTGTCTCTATCCGAATAGCCGTAACGCTGCTGAAAACTGACTTCCGTTCTCGTATTGAATTGCAACCGATTCTTAATGAGTGGCGTATTGAACAGGAGGTTCGCGCTCGTACGGAAGGGTGCATTCTTAGCATTGATGACTTGGCTGTATTGCTTTCCGGTTTTATCGTAAATACTGTTGGTGATCAGGGCATCTTTGGTAAACGAACCGTTCAGCCCCACACTGAAGGAAGAGAACCTTTTGGCATTGAAACTGCTGTACATCAACCGCAAGGTATGCTCGAACGATGGATTCAGCAGAGGATTACCAATGGTTTCATGCATCAGGTTGTTGTTGTTCTTGACGGGCTGCATCTGCTCGACGCTGGGCTGAGCGGTGCGGCCACGGTATTCCAATCGGGCAAACCTCTTTTTACCGAATAGGTAGCGATACGTCGCAGTCGGTGCTATGTTCATAACCTCATTCGGCCTGTTGAGCACATAGCCGTTCTTATAAAAAATGGTGTTGTAGGTTTGCGAAGGCTCCATTTTGGCACCAATCATGTAGTTGTACTTTTGTTCCTGGTGACGAAAATTCAGTTCGACCACTTCGTTGTAGAACGCATTTTCGAATTTATTGCTGTAGACGGAGTCCAACTCATTGAATAGATTGTCGTCTCCTCTTCTGAACTGCAACTTCTCGGTTTGCCGATTGCTCAACCGAACCGATGCCGATGCTTCGAGGAAATTCTCCATATTCCACAGAGGTTCTACAAATGAAACCCGCAGGTTGGCATTGGTGGAGGTCGATGTTGATTCAGTTCGCTGATTGACGATTACAATCGTGTCAATCGTTGTTTTCTCCGAATAATTATGACCTGAGCTGTTGGAATCGTTAAAGGATCCACCGATGTTGAACGTTAGCGTTCGACCTTTTTTCAACTTCGATCGTCGACTGAAAATTAGATTGAGGCTGGCGCTCTTTCCATCGTTTTCGGCCGTGTTGTTCGACTTGCCCCAGCTGATGCTGTCTCCGTCCGCAAAATACGTATAAGCGCTGTTTCGGGAGGTGAGCCCAGACGAGTAGTTCAACTCTGGCTGTACTATCATCGTGGTAAAGGAATCCAGTTTGGTCTCCAACTCCAACCGGATGTTGGCTTCCTCATTCTCACGGCTCATTCCCGATTCATTGAGGTTGTTGTAGGTTACTCCGCTCAGCCAACTCTCTCGTTCAGAAGAAGTCTCCGTCAAATTGGAAGAATGGTTGTAGGAACCGTCACCACCCACTTTCAATGCTTTTGAGAACTCCGTATTGTTGTTGAAACCCAGGTTTTGGGTTTCGGTGATGCCACTCGAACCAGCGATGCCTTCCCTTCCTTTGGCGCTCCGTTGCTTGTTGGAATTGTTTGCACCGCCGATGATGGACGATTCAGTCGTTTCACTCATGAAGTTCAGAATGGCATTGCTGTTGTATCGAAACTCATCTTCCCTATCCACGCCCACTCCTGCCGTCACATTCCCAAAAACACCCTTTTTCTTATTGGGTTTGAAGGTCAGGTTGATGATTCGTTCAGTGTTTTCATCCTCAAAGCCAGTCAGTTCAGCCATTTGAGACTTTTGATCGATCACCTGAATCTTATCGATCAAATCAACCGGAATATTTTTAGTTGCCATTTGTAAATCGCCTCCGAAAAACTTCTTCCCATTGACACGTATTTTCTTGATTTCCTCACCATTGATGGTGATTTTGCCGTCTTCGTCCACCACGACGCCAGGCAATTTCTTCAACAAATCTTCAACGGGTGCATTTTCAGGTGTTTTGAAAGCGGCGGCATTGTATTCGATCGTATCATTCTTGACGGACATTTGGGCGATTTTACCCGTAACTTCCACTTCCCCAAGCAATTTATCGGTACCTTCCAAAAATACAGTCTTAAGGATGATGGATTTATTTGCCAAAGCGACCGTCCGGTATGCATTCTTGTAACCCAAAAAACTATACTCCACAATATAGTTTCCGTTTTGCACCTTGCTTAAGCTGAAACTTCCGTCCGAAAGGGTTTGGCAGCTCTGCAAATAAAGGGAGTCTTTTGCATTCAGCAATCGAATGGTAGCCGATTCAATGGCGCTCTCGTCCTTTTTATCCAGTATTTTACCTTGAATGCTGTGTTGGGCAATCATGGAGAAGCTAAGCAGCAGAAAGGTTAATACGAGTATCAAAAAAGGTCTGGGCATGCGGAATTCTTTAACTTAAGTCAATAACAGGTTTGACACAAAAATTCCAAGAAAGTTAAACCGATGTTTCTCAAATACAGAAAACGGCGTAAAGCGGCACGGATTTGATGCCGTTTTCCATACCGAAGTTCTTTTTTGAAATCCGAATGGCATACGATGAACTGTATTTCTGTATGAAAACACCCAAACTTCTAGAACGGTTTCGAACGCCCTTTTTGACCTCAATCGGAATGATTTTATCGTTTAATTGCAGAACAAAATCGACTTCGGCCTTGCCTTCGCTTTGCCAATAAACCAGTTTATATCCCTTTGACGCAAATGCCTGAGCCACATAGTTCTCTGTCATTGCGCCAAGAAAAGTATTTTCAATTTCTACTTCTGAAAGAATCAGTTGCAAGGGAAATTCAGATCGCAAGGTAAGTAAGCCAATGTCGCCCATATACAGTTTAAAGTTAACTAAATCGACATAGGCATTCAACGGTGTGAAGCCATGCTCCAAACGTTGACATTTAAGCACAATACCTGCAAAAACTAACCATTCAATGGCTTCTCCGAATATGGTCGAGGTACCACCTCTTTGTACCACTTTGTATTGGAATTTGGCATTTTCTTTAGCCAACTGCGCCGGAATAGATTGGTAACAGGCTCGTATCTTGATGCTTGTCGTTGCATCGGAATATTTTGCCATATCTGCCACGTATTCGTGAAGGATGTCGTTTTGTAACTGTTGAACTTTGATGAAGCTATCTGTTTCAATGAAAGTGGATACAGCGGCAGGCATACCACCGACAATGAAATACTGCTGAAACAAGTCCAAAGCCATGCGATGCAACGAATCGGGCATTGCGGTGTCAAGTTTATAACTACCCTTAATTTCGTCCGCCAATTTAGATTTATTCAAAGCCCATAAAAATTCTTCAAAATCAAGTGGGTAAAGATTCATTTCCTGAACCTTACCCACAGGGTATGAATACTTCTTTCGATTCAAGGCAACACCCAACAACGAGCCTGCTGCTACTACAAAAAAGTTGGGGGCTTGTTCACAAAAATATTTAAGAGATGTCAGTGCTCTTTCACTGACTTGTATCTCATCGAAGAAAATTAATGTCGATTCGGCATTGATCTCCACTCCTTTGACCACCTCCAAATATTGAACGATTTTATCGGGTGCAATGTTCTCATCCAGAAACTTTCCAAAGGCGGTTTCAATTTCCATATTGAGATAAAGCACCCGATCAAAATGCTCTTTCCCGAATTGTTCCAAGATATAGGTTTTCCCAACCTGACGTGCCCCATTGAGCACAAGTGGCATCCTATTTTGGCTGTTTTTCCATTCAAGAAGTGATTCGCTGATCTTCCGTTTCATGTATTGAATTTTGCAGTAAATATACCATTAAGTTCCGAAAAATCAAAATATTCTGACTTATCCGAACTTAACGATCAAATTAGGCAAAAAACCGCAACTTTTAACGCTTCAATAAAAACGACTTGAAATCCTCAAAATCCTTGGACATCGGAATGGAAAGCTTCTCCCCTTTCATAAAGGCCTGAAGGCGCTCCGGGATTTCCACCGGTGCGCCGATGATGGCTTCCACCGTTTCCTTGAACTTGGCTGGATGCGCGGTTTCGAGGAACACACCGACTTGGCCGGGTTGCAGTTGCTCCACCAATGCACGGTAGCCGCAAGCCCCATGAGGATCGAGCAGATAACCCGTTTCGTTGTAAACCTGCTTCACCGTTTCAGCAATTTGCGCGTCGTCGTAACGGGCACCGCTGATGTCTTCGGCAATTGCCTGGTGGTTGTGGTCGTATAAATCCAAAACCCGTGCGAAGTTGCTCGGATCGCCCACGTCCATCGCGTTAGCAATGGTCGAAACCGAAGGCCGGGGCTTATACTCGCCCGTCTTTAAGTATTCAAAGAAAATGTCGTTGTTGTTGTTGGAGGCGATGAAATGCTTCACAGGCAAACCCATCTTCTTGCCAAAAAGTCCGGCTGTGATGTTGCCAAAGTTGCCGCTGGGAACGCAAACAACCATGTTTTCCGCTTTTCCCATGTGCTTTAGCTGTGCATACGCATTGAAATAGTAGAATGCCTGTGGCAGGAAACGGGCCACATTGATGGAATTCGCCGAAGTCAAATTCATGTGTGCCTTGAGGTCCGCATCCATAAAGGAAGCTTTGACCAATGCCTGGCAATCGTCGAAAGTACCTTCCACTTCCACCGCAGTGATGTTTTGGCCCAACGTAGTGAACTGTTTTTCCTGAATCTCACTAACCAAACCCTTGGGATACAGCACATAAACATGAATCCCTTCTACTCCAAGGAAACCGTTTGCTACGGCAGAACCCGTATCGCCCGAAGTAGCAACCAGCACATTGACCTGACTTTGCCCCTGTTTCTGGATGAAATAGGCCAACAGACGTGCCATGAAACGGCCACCCACATCCTTGAAGGCGGAAGTCGGCCCGTGAAACAGTTCGAGGCTGTAGATTCCGGGCTTGACCTCGATAAGTGGTGTTTCAAAACTCAATGTGTCGTAAACAATCCTTTTCAAGGTTTCAGCATCCACATCTTCGCCAAAAAAGGCATCTGCCACAACGTAGGACATTTCCTGAAAACTCAGGTTTTGGATTTCGTCGAAAAAGGAAGCTGGTAGCGTTTTGATCGTTTCGGGCATAAAGAGTCCGCGGTCACTGGCCAAACCGTCCACGACAGCCACTTGAAGGGAAGTGGAAACAACTTTCTTGTTGGTACTGTAGTATTTCATTGTGCTAAAACTGCTTTGATAAATTCATCGTCTTTTAAAAGTCCATAGGCACCCTTGCGGGAGGCAAATTCGTCGTACACTACCACCGCATCGGGTTCCACACCAGGGCGGTAAATGAGGAATGGAACGGGTTCGTTCACGTGGGTTTTGGTGCGGCAATACGTTGGATGGTCGGGCAGAATGGCGATGGTAACGGGTTCGTCCCAGTTCTTGACTTCCTCATAGATGGGTCCGACAATGCGTCTGTCCAAATACTCGATGGTCTTGATTTTCAAGTCCACATCCCCTTCATGACCAGCCTCATCGGAAGCTTCCAAATGCAAAAACACGAAGTCCTTCTTGCGAAGTTCCTCCAGCGCAGCAAGTGCTTTTCCTTCGTAATTTGTTGTATATAAACCAGTTGCACCTTCTACCTCTATAGATTCAAGGCCAGCATAAATTCCAATGCCTTTAATCAAATCCACGGCTGAAATCACCGATCCAGTCCTTACGTTTGGATATTGCTCCATCAACGTCTTCATGGCCGGCTTGTAACCCGGCGACCAAGGCCAAATGCTGTTGGCAGGGTCCTTGCCTTCGGCGATGCGCTTCAGATTGACCGGGTGGTTGGCCAACAATTCCTGCGAACGCAGAATCAAGTAGTTAAGCGAGTCGGCGGTTTCCTGTGCCTCGGGCACCAATGCTTTCACCATCACATCTTTAAAAGGTGTTCCGGGCACATCATGCGGTGGAGTGCAGTAAATCTTCTTGTTGCCACCCTTCATCACCAACAAATGCCGATACGATATGCCCACATGAAATTTCACAAGCTCATCACCGAGTTCAACCTCCAAAAAATGCACCAGTTCAGCCGCTTCCTCATTGGAAATATGACCTGCCGAATGGTTCTTAATCAAACCATCTTTTACACATAATATGTTGCACCGCATCGCCATTTCCCCAGGTTGTAGGGCCACACCAATACTAGCTGCCTCCAACGATCCACGTCCTTCAAAATCCGTCCGCACATCATATCCCAACAAACTCATATTCGCAATCTCACTTCCCGGCGCAAAACCCTCGGGCACCGTCGCCAGCATCCCGCTTCGCCCCTTCAAAGCCAACAAGTCCATGTATGGAGTCTCAGCCACCTGCATCGGCGACTTTCCGCCCAACGCAGGAATCGCCTCCTCCGCCATTCCATCACCGAGAATAATAATATATTTCATCGGATGTTTGCGATAGAAATGATATCTGCAAATACACCAGCTGCGGTGACACTAGCACCAGCACCATACCCCTTGATCATCATCGGATACTGCAAATACCGTTCCGTCGTGATCAAAATAATGTTGTTGCTGCCCTCCAAATCGTAGAACGGATGCGACGAGGAAACCTCCTGCAAACCGACCGAGCAAGCACCGTTCTCCATTTTGGCGACAAAACGGAACCGCTTGTTTTGGCTGGCCAGCACCTGACGTTTTTCTTCGAACTCACCGTCCAGTTCACCAATAGTCGCCCAGAAATCGTCGAGCGAACCTTTGAAATACTTATCGGGCACGAACAAATTCTTGGCCACATCTTCCTGTTCCAAATGGTAACCGGCTTCACGTGCCAAAATCAAAATTTTACGAATCACATCCTTGCCACTCAGGTCAATACGCGGATCGGGTTCGGCATAACGTGCCTCCTGAGCCATTTTAATAGTTTGGCTGAATGGTATATCGGCGCTGATCGTATTGAAAATATAATTCAGCGTTCCGGATAGTACTGCTTCCATTTTCAGAATGCGGTCACCCGAATTGATCAGGTTGTTGATGGTGTTGATGATGGGCAAACCGGCTCCCACGTTCGTTTCAAACAGGAACTTGATGCCTTTCTGGCGTGCCAGATTCTTTAAACCAATGTAGTTGCCGTACTCCGACGAAGCGGCTATCTTGTTGGCTGCCACGACGGAAACGTTGTTTTCCATCAGTTCGCGGTACAGACCTGCAATTTGCGGAGAGGCTGTGCAATCTACGAACACCGAGTTGAAGATGTTCATGTTCAGAATTTCCTGTTTGAGCAGTTCTGGCGTCGTATCGATTCCCTCGTTGTACAGTAAGTCTTGGTAGTTGCCTAGGTCGATGCCGTCACGGTTGAAAATGGCCTTGTTGATGTCGGCGATACCCACCACGTTCAGTTTCAACCCGTTCTGTTTCATCAGAAGCGGTTGTTGCTGCTTGATTTGGTCGAGCAGGCTGCCACCCACTGTACCTGTTCCGGTCAGGAAAATATTCAGAACCTGATATTCGGAGAGGAAAAAGTTGTCGTGGATGACGTTCAACGCTTTCCGCAGGGAAGAAACGTTGGTGACAAAGGATATATTTGTTTCAGAAGCACCTTGTGCACAGGCAATCACATTGATACCGTTGCGGCCAAGCGTACCGAAGAGTTTACCGGCGATACCAGGCGTACGCTTCATGTTTTCACCGACGATGGCCACCGTGGCGAGGTCTTTTTCGGCGAAAATCTTGTTGATTTCCCCGTTGTCCACCTCCGATTTGAATTCAATCTGCAGGACGCGGACAGCCTCATCGGCATCGGCGTTGCGCACCCCGATGGAGGTGGAGTTTTCGGAAGAAGCCTGTGAAACCAAGAACACGCTGATGCCGGATTGTGCCAATGCTTTGAAGATGCGGTAGTTCACCCCAATCACACCCACCATGCCGAGTCCTTCCACCGTAATCAGGCTGGTGTCGGAAATGGAGGAAATTCCTTTGATGGCTTTTCCTTCACCACTTTTATCGTTCGAAATGTAGGTACCGGGAGCTTCCGGATTGAACGTATTTTTGATGACAATGGGAATGTTCTTGTTGTAGGCCGGGAAAATCGTCGGCGGATAGATGACCTTGGCGCCAAACGTGCACAATTCCATGGCTTCCACGAAGGTAAGGCGCTCGATGACGTAGGCGTTGTTGATGACGCGCGGGTCTGCCGTCATAAAGCCGTCCACATCCGTCCAAATTTCAAGCACGGTGGCGTTCAAGTCGGCAGCCAGGATGGCAGCCGTATAATCGGAACCGCCGCGACCCAAGTTGGTGGTTTCACCCGTGCGGATGTTGCTGGAAATGAAACCGCCTACCACGGTGACTGGAGGCAGCGAAGCGAATGCCTTGGCAATGAGTCTCGAAGTTTCTTGAAAATCCACGATGTGCTTGCCAAACTGGTCTTCCGTCTTGATAAGATCGCGGGAATCGATGTGCGTGGAGTTCAGCAGTTTGGCTATGAAATGAGAGGAAATGCGCTCTCCGTAGCTCAAAATGGCTGCCGAAGTTTTGGGGGAGCAATCCTGAATGAGGTACAAACCTTTGAAGATGTTGCCGAGTTCGTCCAACATCGAATCGATTTCGAATTGGATGGCGGCCAAGTCAGCGTCTGCAAAAAGGCCGTTCAACAGCTCTTCGTGTCTGGTGCGGATTGCTTGAAATTCTTTAAGATACTCCAGATCGCCGGCTGTGGCCAGTTTAGTGGTTTGTATCAATTGGTCGGTAACGCCACCTACGGCCGAAACTACGACTACTACCGGCTCACTGGCCGAACTGACCATCTGCTTGATGGTGAGAATGCTGTTCACGGAACCTACGGACGTTCCGCCGAATTTCATTACTTTCATATACTATCTTTTTTTGAATCGCAGCGCGGAAACGTTATCCGTGGTTTTCTGCGATGTTTTGGTTTTTATTGGGCTGCAACGTCGGACCTACAATTGCCCCGAGTGCATTTAAAGCACCGTTTCAGCCATTAAGAAAAAAAGTTTTGTTGGAATTGTGCCCTGTAACGGACTGGTGGCCGGAAGTACACACCGATACTCCTTTCTGCCGGACTGTGGTAAAAGTTAGACCCCCCAAGGGGTTGAAGTAGTTCGCATGTATGAAGAATACAGCATATCGGTGTTTAATTCTGATTTGAATGCAAATATAAAACTTTTTATTGAAGTGAGCAAACCCGCATCAAGGCAGTTTAACCCGCCAAGTATCCACCCACTTCATCGGCTCGATATCGCCCTTGGGGTCGAATTCCAGCGGAGCGCCCCAGTACTGGTAATCGTGGCCTTTGATGTTGTCTGAGGCTGAACCCCATAAGTCGGCCATCCAAACGAATCGGATGCCGTCCACTGTTTCAAGGGGCATCACATAGGTCTGTTGGCCAGGAATCTGAGGCATGCATTTTTCAGCGTCTAGGTCAATCAGGAAGGCCTCGGCGCCACCGGACAGCATCTGTTGCTTGTCCGACACTTCGATCTCATTGATCATCAGATTATAAGGATAGTTTTTACTCGTCAGAATCCGTAATCGCCTCGTCTTGATCGTTTCGAATCGGAGGTCCAACAACGTATAGACCGAGGAGGACATCGCTTTTTCCGTAACTCGTAGTGGAATCCAATAGCCGTTTTTCCAATACTGAACTTCGAAGGAAGGTGCCAGAATCGGTTCGTGGGTCTGGCTGGCAAGCGTATCGCCGCAAGTGCCCTTCCGGTTTCCCGTAAACTGAATGACCTTGATGGTATTGAAGGTGGAATCCCCCTGAAAATTGATTTGAATCGGCGTGAAGGCACCATCCGAATTTTTTCGCACCGTGGTGTACAAATTTGGGCTGAGCACCCCATCCACCAGCATCGGAGCCGGAGTTCCGGGGAAACGGTTGATGTTGTTGCGTTGCACGTATCCTCGTAAAGGATTGTTGGAAACATACACTCTGGCACCCGAACCCTGCGTACAGAAGCAGCAAGTAACATCGGTGAGCAAATAATACTTCCCGTTGCGCTTGAACATTGCCCCAGCTTCACAACCTTCTGTGAGGAAACCACCGTTTTCGAGGGTGGACGAAAGGTAGTCTGCACTGAGTTTCTCCACCGAGCCACGGTGCCCATTGATGGTGTTGTAGGCCAGATAGGCGGTTCCGTCGTCGTCCACAAACAAACCAAAATCGCCAACCCCATCGGCACTGTTGGACACTTTGACGTCGGAATTCACAATTTTAAAAGGACCTGTAGGTGATGCGGATACTGCCACACCAAATTTTCCATCCCAAAGCTGGGCATACCAATTGTACCAGAGAATGTATTTTTTGGTTTTGGCATTGTAAATGACATGAGGACGGTAATAAACGCCGGTCGGTGCATTCGCAAGCAACGGGCGTTCCTTCTTCCAACTGGTGAGGTCGGTGGAACTGTAGCATTGGTAGAAATTGCTCTTCAAAAAGCCGGAGGTATTTCCGTAAGCCGTTCCATACCAATAAAATACACCGTTGAACTGGGTGATGCGACCATCGTGCGCATCCACAATTTGCCCATCAGTATCGGTACGGGGACGAAGGTTGGAAATGGTGACCGTTGTTTCGGCCAAAAGAAAAGAGGGTATAAAAAAAAGAAATGCAACAATACGTTTTATCATGAGGTGGATTCAAACAAGAATGGTTTTCTTACGGTAAAACACAAATATATAAGATTTCCTTGAATTCTTGTGCCCCTCATTGAAAACGCAATGACTTCCTTATTCCGCCTCCATGCTCAAATGGTAATGGATCCAGCAAGCAAACTCAGCCGATTCCTGCCTGTCGTTGCCGATGTTTTCGCGCCAGGAAGCGGACTCGTCGTTTTCGGCCATGGCCAATGCCAATGCACCGGTTGCAGCAATAAATGCGTTGTGTGCTGCTGTCCTGGCAGCACGCATGCCCGCTTGGGCTTTTTCATCGGCCAAGGCCCACTCGGCACGGATGTGCGCATAAACCACAGCTTTCTGAATAAGATCGATGTACAATTCCACCGCACAGGTGTCGGAAATTGTATCGTAGATTTCTCTGGCAAGTTTGGAGGTCATGGCTTTAGAATATTAGGGTGATACCATCCAAAAATACACTATTTTTCGGTAGTTTCAGCCGTTTTTCAGTTAATTTTTTTCTAAGATTTATAAGCCGTAACTTTTTTTGCTACTTTTGGAAATCATTCATTTACAATCCCATTCAAAAATCAACTATACACCATGCAGATCAAGCGGTTGCTTCTATTGACTCCATTTATAATCGCTTCGGCTTTCGCCCAAAAAACAACCACCCTCCAGGATCTGCTCCATTACGGTGGCATTCCGATTTCGGCACCCATTCTTTGTGACAGTGTCAATTTGAAAAACGAAAAGTTCAAAACAGCCTCCTTTTTGAAATCGTCCATCTCGGAACCTGCTTCTTTCAAGGTACTGAAAGTGGGGGCCGACTCCATTTTCCGTGGAGGGAAACCCACAAAAGGAAGTGAACTTTCCCTGTTCAAGTTTTACCTCACACCCACCGATTTCCTACCTGTAAAATTAGAGATCGAGTCTCCGAATATGCTGGAGGTGTATGTGGACGGGGAAAAAAATACGGATAAGAATTCGACCGAAAAAAGTTGGGAGAAGGCTGGCTCGGTACCTGTAAAACTCAATGCCGATCCCAGGCAATATGAGATCTTGGTGAAAATTCAGGTCAACGCCTCGGATTCCTGCGAAGCGATGCTTAAAATAAGCGCTCAAACAGAAAAAAGGGATTCAGCCGCGGTCTTTGCATTTTCCTCTTCCGAACGCAGACGTTATTGGACCTCCGACTTTTTGATGGGTAAGAAGATACTTGGTGTTTCGCTTTCGCCGAACGGCCGATTCGCCCTGGTAAATTACAGCTATGTCTATAAGGATGGTTCAGTCGGGAACTGTTGCGAACTGACCGACCTGAATTCAGGCAAGTTGCTTTGGCGGGAGGACCCGAACAATAGGCAGCTGGCATGGATGCCCCTATCCAACACCTTATATTATACGTCAAAAGGCTTTTCAGGTAAGGAACTGCGAACGTTGGACCCAATGACGCTGGAGGAAAAAGTGTTGGTGAAAGACTTTCCGGATGGGTCTTATACTTGGAGTCCAAAGGAATCGTTCCTGCTTTATTCCGTTCCCGAATCGCTTCCTGTCGAAAAAGGCGATTTGCGCCGCATCATCAATCCGGAAGATAGGCAATCGGATTTTCGAAGCCGAAATTCCCTTTTTCTTTACGACCTGAAGACAGGGCTGAAACGTAGGCTTACCTTTGGCACGGACAATGTTTACCTGCTTGCCTACAGCGACGATGAGAAACAAATCTTGTTTTCCACTCGCAGGGCTTTTCTGCCGGAGCATCCTTTCAGTGACGGAAGTTTGTTCCTGCTGACGTTGGACAACATGAAGCTGGACACCATCTGGTATCGTAATAAATACGCCTCCTGGGCCACTTTTTCGCCGGATGGCAAGAAGTTGTTGGTTAGAGGCGATGCCAATGCTTTCGGAGGCATCGGAATGAAAATAGATTCAAACCCAACGGCCAACACCTATGACGAACAGCTTTTTCTGATGGATTTGGCCACCCGCAAGGTGGAAGCGCTTACCAAAGACTTCGATCCTGCGGTGGAATACGCCCAATGGAGTTCATTCGACGGTAAGATTTACATCAATGCTCAAGATAAGGATTATGTACGCATGTTCAGTCTCGATCCGATGACCAAAAAAATCACCAGGCTGCCCTTGTCGCCTGATGTGATCGGTGGGTTTGAACTGGCTTTGACAACTGGCAGAGCAGCTTATTTCGGTTCAACCGTTTCCGAAACCGGAAAGGTTTACACCATGGATCTGAAATCGCAAAAGGAAAAAATTGTAGCCTCACCAGGTGTCGAACGCTTGGCAATGGTGGAACCAGTCAAAGTGGAAGATTGGAACTTCAAGGCTTCGGACGGAACAACCATTTATGGGCGATTCTACCTGCCACCGGGTTTCGATGCAACAAAAAAATATCCGATGCTGGTCTATTATTATGGTGGAACGTCGCCCACCAGCCGGGCATTTGAAAGCAATTACCCGCTAAACTTGTATGCAGCCATGGGCTATGTGGTTTATACGCTGCAACCCTCTGGCACGACTGGTTTCGGCCAAGCATTCTCGGCCAGACACGTCAACGCCTGGGGCGACAAAACAGCGGACGAGATCATTCAGGGAACCAAACAATTCTGTAGGGAGCATGCCTATGCCGATTCGACCAAACTCGGTTGCTTCGGAGCTTCTTACGGTGGATTCATGACCATGTACCTGCAAACGAAAACGGATCTGTTCAAGGCCGCGGTTTCTCACGCCGGCATCAGCTCCATTTCCAGTTACTGGGGAGAAGGTTATTGGGGTTATACCTACAGTTCAGCCGCTTCGTCAGGGAGTTATCCTTGGAACAATCGGGAGCTTTATTTGGACCACAGTCCGTTATTCAATGCCGATAAAATCAAAACGCCATTGTTGTTGCTTCACGGTTCTGTGGACACCAATGTGCCCATCGGGGAAAGCATTCAGCTGTTCACTGCTTTGAAAATGATGGGAAAAGAGGTGGAATTTGTGCGGATTGAGGGCGAAAATCACAGTGTGCGGAATTTCAGCCGGAAAATGGAATGGCAACGCACCATCCTCGCCTACTTTGCCAAATACTTGAAATCGGACGACCGGTGGTGGACCGAAATCTATAAACCGACTGCACTGGAAAAATAAACACCTATGCGAACCTTACTTAGCTTGATCCTCCTGCTTTGTTTGACTGCCGAACTTCGTGCTTCGGACAGCCCTAAGGTTCTTGCGAGAATTCCGTTTGAAATGGTCGGCACCTACGTCGTGCTGAAAGTGAAAATCAACGAAAATCCACCGCTGAACTTGTTGTTGGATTCGGGCATCGGCACGACGCTCATCACAGAGCTGACAGCTGGAGACAGCGTCGTTTTTGACAGAACCTACAAAACGGTGTTGAAAGGTTTGGGGGCAGGTACCGACATGCAAGCCTGGGTTAGTGACAGCAATACACTTCAGATTGGGAAATACAAACTGAAGAACCAAACCGTCATGATCATGGAAGCTGATGTTTTCAACTTATCAAAACATACAGGTACCAAAATGAACGGGATTCTTGGTGCTGATTTCTTTGAAAATCAGATAGTTCGAGTGGATTACACCAGAAAATGCATTTACCTCTACGATCCGAACAGCTTCGCTCCACCTAAAGGCTTTGTACCTATACCCATTACTTTGGAAGCCCATAAAATGTTCATGGTAGTGCCCATACAAGATGCCAATGGCAGAATCCGAACCGTTCGGATGCTAATCGATACTGGGGCTGAACTGACCGCATGGTTCCGTTCGTACGGCAACGATCCGGTGCCGGTGCCTTCCAGAAAAATTCGTGGATACATCGGACGTGGCTTAAGTGGAGATATTGAAGGCTCCTTAGGCAAGCTAAGCAAAATTTGGATCGGTGATTTTCCGTTGACCGACCCAATCGTCGCGTTTCCGGATTCAGTATCCATTTCGGGTACCAGCATCAATGCACAGCGGGAAGGCACGGTGGGCAGTCAACTACTCAGCCGTTTCAACCTGATTTTCGATCATTCCGGTAAAAAACTGTATGTCAAGCCCAACTACTTGTACAAAATGCCGTTTCCGTACAACATGGCAGGCATTGAGGTCGTTCAGGACAACGAAACGTTTCAGCTACCTGAAGTATTGAACGTTTGGGATAAATCTCCCGGTCAGGATGCTGGTGTCAAGGCTGGCGATTTCATATTGGAAATCAACGGTATCAGTGGCTTCAAGACCAGCATCAATGAAATCAAGAACATCTTCGAAACGCGCTCCAAATCGACGGTCCAGATGATTCTGCTGCGCGATGGAAGAACCATCCGTGTGAAATTGAAACTTAAGAATTTGCTGCAGGAAGCAACCTAAAACATCAACCTCACCGACGGCGTTCGTTCCAGTACCAGCATGGCATTGATGGGGCGGATTTCCTCAAAGCGGGCAAGGTCGTGCAAGGTGATGCGGGTTTCCCGAAGGATGCCCTCGGCAAGCAGCCGTTGTCGGCAAGTCCCATTCAGCAGGTAGGTATCTGGTGTGTACCAATGCAAACCATCAAAGAAGGCGATGTTGGAATACGACGTGTCGGTGATGCAGTTGTCGCGGACAATCAAAATGTCGTCGGCATCTCCTTTTTGGGTCAACAACAGTTCCAGCTTGGCCCGGTTCTCAAATTTGTAGGAATAGTCCGCACGATCGTCAATGACCAGCTTCAACGCATGTACACTTTTTGGAATGTAAGGCTGAAAGGTAACTTCAACGATTTCCTCGCCGTAAACGACCCGGCATTTGTACACCCCGTCGTCCAAATTGGATGGCAAAACCAGACGATCGTGTAGATCGATTTCAGCCGCGGAAGGAAAAAAATGCCTGCGCGTTTCGTTGAGCCGTTTGTTGTGCCAGTCGAGGTGCTGCAAACGGTGGTTTTCAAGTCGGATGGATTCAATGAAGCGGTACATAGATTTTTTGGATCATTTCGTCAAACTCCTGCATCAGGTCGCTTTGGGCGGTGATGCCGCCGCCGCTTTTATAAACTGTGCCTTCTGAAGTTTTTTCCAGAAAGCGGATGGACACGGCGCTGTCCAGGTTTCGTCCATCAAATATACCGAATATTCCGGTATAGTATCCACGCTGGTAGGTTTCTGTCTCGCAGATTATTTCCACCGTTCGCTTTTTGGGCGCTCCAGTGACAGAGCCAGCAGGAAGCAGTGCAAAAAGAATGTCCCCAATTCGCGATGGATAGCCCGCAGGCAATTGGCCGGTTATTTCGGAACTCGCCTGAAGCAGCCTGCCTTTGCCTGCTGAAATCTCCTCGATGTAGCGAAAGCGCTTGACTTGAACATTTGTTGCCACAATACTTAGGTCGTTGCGGATCAGATCGACGATGGTGCTGTGCTCGGCTTTTTCCTTGGGGTTGTCTGTTAGGATTTGCAGGGCGTTCGGAATCGTTGCGTCCAAGGTTCCTTTCATGGGGCAGGAAGAAATGACACCATCCTGAATCTGAACAAAGGTTTCTGGCGAGAAAACAAGGAATTCATTCTTATACAGCAGCTTATATTTGGCACGAACTTCCTTGTATACTTGGCTGAACGGTATGTTGAGCCGCACTGGAGTTTGACAGGTGAGGTTCACCAGAAAACTGTCGCCGGCGCGGAGGTGGGCAATGACGTTTTGGAATTGCGTGGTGTAGCTGCTCAGGGAATAGCCTTCGTGCTCCAATAAAACTTCGTTTGTCGTTTCCGTTTCGTTGTCTGGGAAATCGGGGGTGGAAAAACGGATACCAGCTTCTGCTACCTCCTCCAACGGAAGCACCACCGGCTTTTGCTGGTCAAAATCGATGAGAAAAAAGAAAGGTCGCCCCTTCTCGCCCCATTCGTTCATCTGCCGTATCGCATTGTCCTGTTCCGTCATACACCGTGCTTAGACTGCAAATATACGAAACAGAGCGTGATTTTCTCAACGATGGTAGGAACGAACAGTGAAACGAATCAGAGCGACAAAAGCCAAGGCAAGTAGGATGCAGGTCGTCAAGATTTCGGGTGTCATGGAATGAATGTTGATAAAAACCCGCCCCATGGAGGAAAGCCCATTCAACAGTACATGGTATCCACCCAGTAGCACGAACAACAAAAAGCCGATGCCGGAAAAAACGCCAATGATTTGTGAACTCCGATCTTTCTTGGGTCGGGGCTGTGGCAAGCAATCCAGCGTATTCAACAACCTGGTGTTGAAGCCGTCTTCGGGCAACGTTTCCTTATGACTGATCAGGAATTCTTTTACATTATCCTCTTTCATGACCGATGGCTTTTAGATGTTCACTAACATGCAACCTGCCTCTTGACAGGTGTGCTTTAACGGTGTTGATTGGCATTCGGGAGATGACCGCTATTTCTTTCAAACTTTTTTCTTCCATATAAAACAATAGGATGGCTGTTCGCTCTTTAGCATTGAGTCGATCCATAGCCAAATACAGGGCCTGATGTTCAAAGGCTTTATCCGCCTTTTCGGAAGCGGTGACCGTCAGACTCTCCACTTCGACCGGGCTGTAGCGTTCTGCCGCTTTCTTATTATCGCAAAAGCAGTTGTAGGCAATCCGAAACAACCAAGTGGAAAAGGACGACCTGCCAGCAAACGCATCCAAATGCAGAAAGGCCTTGATGAAGGCCTCCTGGGCGATGTCGTCGGCCAAAGCCGCATCACCCCTGCAGAGATTACGAAGAAACCGACGAAGCGGCTCCTGGTTGATCTGAACTTGAAGCTCAAACTCCTTCCTGTTCACCAGCTTTCTTTTGTTTTTGTTCAATCAAGTAGGCAATGAGTTGGCCAATGCCGATGAATAGAAAAATCAATCCGATGGAAGCAAACTTCAAGCCTTCGCCGGTGGGGGCAAAGAAAAGGTAGAAGAAAATGCCGATGCCGATGCCGAATGCCAGAAAGAACGTGGAGGTACGGAGCAAGTTTTCCTTGGGTTTCACCTGTTGTTTGAAAAAATCGGCAGGCAGTTCGCGGCCTTGTTCGATGGCTGCTTTGAGCACTTCGTTCCGGTACTTTTCTTGTTTGGTCTTGTTCAAAAAGATAATTAGAACGATGGCAATCGGGGTGACAAACGAGAAAACGATGCCGAAAATGGGAATTAATAGTTCATTGAAGGATACCATAATTTTATGTTTTAGGGGTTTGTCCGTTTGACGTCTTAACCTGCCGTAAAGTTGCAAACTTATGAAAAAAAATCATCGAGGGTACGTACCAATCTTAAAATCAGGGGTAGGAACTGGAACAAACGGCTTCATTTTCGGATAAGGAAGCAACAGTGTGATGGAATCCTTAGGCAAAAAATCAAGGATGTAATTTGGATTCAACACCTCCATCCGAATGCGGGCTATACCGAATCGGACCATATCGATGTCTTTGGCTGCCCGAAACGTCAAATCGACCAAATGCGACCCACCTGGATGGAAGCGATCCGTGACTCGTACGATGACGGATTTGCCATTGCGAAGATGGGTCACACGTACCCATGTGTCGTAAGGAAGGTAACTTGCACAGGTATAGGCGTTATTGTCCAGCCGTTCGCCATTGGACGTATGTCTGCCCTGAAACTTGGCTGCGTAATAAGAAGCGGTACCTATGCGACTGATCAGCACGGTATCCGAAGCCTCCCCTTTACTTTCCTTCTTGTTAACGCCTCGGGCAGTAGTGCTGTAAAGTGCACTGATTGAAAGGATAAGGACTAAAAGTTGGAAATATTTAACTTTCATACTAGTTGATCGCATTCTGAGTGTAAGCAAAGATGTGTTTTTTGATTCGATTTATGAACTTTTCAAAGCAGAATTCTTGCAGTTGTAAGAATAACACTTATCTTCGGCGTTCAACAGGTTTCGGACAATACGAATAGTTGCTTTTTTTAAGTACAGAACATGAACGAACACGAATACGGGCTAATTTACGATATATTACTGAAGAACTCTTCCACTTGCAGCCTGATGGTTGACCTGAACGGGAAGATTATTCGCTTTAACGATGCCTACGCCAACCTAATCGGATATACGGCTGAGGAAATCCGACATAAGGACTTCTCCGTGTATGTGAGCGACTCTGCTTATGATCGGGAAATCGGTTTCATTGATCAATTGTTGCATGGCGAAAAATCGGACATCAAGTTCAAATCCTCTCGTTTGACGAAAAGTGGAAATGTCGTTCAAGTCGAAGTGACTGCCATCCTATTTCGTGACACGGAAAAAAAACCGGAATTCGTATTGAAACGCATCGAAGACATTACCAGCGAGGTCCAGTCCGATGAGATCAGTAAGAACCAGCTTTTTTACTTGCAAACCATGTTGGAGGAAATTCCGCTGAAAATCTATTTCAAGGATACTAAAAGCCGCTTCATCACCAATAGCCGTACACACATCAATGCACTTGGTTGCAAATCTTTTGATGAAGTGAAAGGAAAAACCGATTTCGACTTTTTTGATCAGTCTCACGCTCAACAGGCTTATGATGACGAACAGTACATCATGTCCACCGGCAAGACCATTAACAAGGAAGAGCCGATGACGCTCAAGGATGGAGTTCCTCGTTGGAGTCAGACCATCAAGGCCGTTTTGAGGGACGTCAACGGAGAAGTGACCGGCACCTATGGCATTTCAAGAGATATCACAGAAATCAAGAACGCACAGGAAGGCATGAAACTGCTCAATGAGCAACTTACCTCCAAGAACCAGGAGTTGGAAAATACCCTTGAAGAGCTATCCAGAACACAAAACAAACTGATATTTGCAGAGAAAATGGCGGCTTTAGGCAGTCTCATCGGTGGCATCGCTCATGAAATCAATACCCCCCTGGGAGCCATCAAGGCAAGTTCCACCAACATCAATGATGTCGTGGAAAAAATCAATGTCGATCTACCTTGGCTCATCAACCACGCTTCTGCTGATGAAATAAATTGGCTGTTCAATCTGATCAACGAATCGGACGCCAGAGATGTCTCCGTCTTTTCAAAAGAAGAAAGGCAGAAAAAGCGCGATCTAACGGCCCTTTTCGAACAAAACGACATCGAAAATGCTTCTGGCATTGCCGATACCATCGTTTCTTTACGCTTGGAAAAGACCCATGAAGAACTACTGACACTTCTTCGATTGCCTAATGCCCAGAGTTTGCTTCAGATGCTCAAAGTGCTTTTCTCTCTTAAGCGCAACGCCAACAATATTTTTATTTCCGTTGAAAAAGCATCGATTGTTGTTCGAGCATTGAAAAGCTACATTCATAAAAACAATTCCGGGGCAAAAGAATCCGCCAATCTGGCCGATACCATCGAAAACGTGCTTATACTCACCGCCAACAATCTCAAGCACAGCAAAACTGAAGTCGTCACCCATTTTGAGAACGTACCCTTGCTGTTTTGCCGGCAGGATGAGATCTGTCAAGTTTGGACAAACCTCATCACCAATGCCATTCAAGCAATGGAGAATGGTGGAATACTAGATATCGGAATCAAAATGTCGGATAGTGAACACATACTGGCATGGTTTAAAGATTCTGGTTGCGGGATGAGCAAAGAAACAGCCACACGCGTATTCGAGCCCTATTATACAACAAAAGCGACTGGCATTGGCACCGGAATGGGTCTGGACATATCCAAGCAGATCGTAGAAAACCACCACGGACGAATTTATTTTGAAACAGAAGAAGGCAATGGCACTACTTTCTTCGTTGAGATTCCGTTGAATCAAGATCAGAAATAACCTAAATTATAACTTAACTAGAAATGAAGCAAGCCATCATTTGTGTTGACGATGAGGATATCATCCTCGAAGCACTAAAAGATCAGCTCGGACCGTATTTTGAAAACCACTTCCTGATCGAAACATCCACGACCGCTGAAGAAGCGCTCGAAATTTATGATGAACTCATTGAAAACGGCTACGAAGTGCCGGTGGTCATTTCGGACTATCTGATGCCCAGCATGCGGGGTGATGAATTTCTTATCAAAATCCATGCGAAGAATCCCAACATTCTAAAAATCCTGCTGACGGGGCACGCCAATATCGAGGGCATCACCAATGCCATCAACAATGCAAACCTGTATCGTTTCATACCGAAGCCTTGGGATCGTGATGACCTAATACTGACTGTTCGTGAAGCCATCCGAAGTTTTATCCAGGAATTGGAGATCCGCAGGAAAAATATTGAATTGCAAGAGATCAACGACAACTTGGAAAAATTGGTGGAAGAACGCACCAAAGAACTAGGCATGGCTAATGCCACCAAAGACAAGTTCTTCTCCATCATCGCACACGACCTGAAGAATTCCTTCAACGGTTTGCTGGGATACTCCAACATCTTGTTGTCCGACTTCGATACATTCAAGGATGAAGACAAAATCAACATGATTTCCGCCATCAAGCAAGTTTCAGAAAGCACTTACAAATTGCTGCAAAACTTGTTGGACTGGGCCAGGGTTCAAACTGGAGTCATCCCGTTCAATCCGGATGAGCTGTCATTAAAGGTATTGCTGGACGATGAATATTACATGCAACGCAAATTGGCTGAACAAAAAGGCATTCAATTGGAGCTCAACATACCGGAAGATATTCTGGTTACGGCCGACCATAACATGATAGCAACGGTGGTCCGAAATCTGATTTCAAACGCTGTAAAATTCACAAAAAGCGAAGGCAAGGTTATTATTTCATTAAAAAAGAAAGAAAACTGGGCTGAAATTGGTGTAAAGGACTCAGGAATCGGAATTTCCAAGGAAAATATTGCAAAATTATTTCAAGTTAACGAAAATTTTAAGACCTTTGGCACGAACAATGAGGAGGGAACCGGACTTGGTCTGATTCTTTGCAAAGAATTCGTCCAGTTAAACAAGGGTGAAATTCTTGTGAACTCCGAAATGGGTGTTGGCACGGAAATGCTTGTCCGGTTGCCAATGGGTTAAAAATGACAATTTATGTTCCTATGAAAAATGCGTTGATTTCCGTTTTTCGATTTTACGTGGAAGGCTTCCGTGAAATGAGGCTGGGCAAGACCTTGTGGTTTATTATCCTGGTCAAACTTTTCATCATGTTTATAGTCCTTAAGATTTTCTTTTTTCCGAATTACTTAGGAAGTCGATTCCAAACCAACGAAGAAAAAGCTGACTTTGTCGGCAAACAATTGATAGAACGTACTATTAACCCTTGAACATTTACTATGGAAACGCTTGATCCTTCTCTGGTTGACTGGTCCCGGGCACAATTTGCCTTGACCGCCATTTACCATTGGTTGTTCGTTCCCTTGACACTCGGTTTGGGAGTCATCATTTCGGTGATGGAAACCTATTATTACAAGACCGGTGACGAAGAATGGAAACGCATCACCAAATTTTGGATGAAATTGTTCGGAATCAACTTCGCCATCGGCGTAGCAACTGGCATCATCCTCGAGTTTGAATTTGGGACCAATTGGTCCAACTACAGTTGGTTTGTCGGTGATATCTTCGGCGCACCACTGGCCATCGAAGGCATCATGGCCTTCTTTATGGAATCCACCTTTATTGCGGTGATGTTTTTCGGATGGAACAAAGTGAGTAAGAAATTCCACTTGGCTGCGACCTGGCTTACGGTGATTGGGGCAACCCTATCTGCCCTTTGGATTTTGGTGGCAAACGCTTGGATGCAATTTCCCGACGGCATGCATTTCAATCCGGATACGGTCCGCAATGAAATGGCCGATTTCTGGGCAGTTTTGTTCTCTCCAGTAGCCATGAACAAGTTTTTCCATACGGTAACCTCCAGCTGGATAGTCGGTTCAGCCTTTGTAGTAGCGGTCAGTGCTTGGTTCCTCTTGAAAAAAAGGGAACTCCAATTGGCCAAAAGAAGCATCCGGATTGCTGCAGCATTTGGTCTGCTGGGCACTTTGCTTACAGCGTACACTGGTGACGGATCCGCTTACCAAGTTGCTCAGAAACAGCCCATGAAGTTGGCAGCCATGGAAGGTCTTTATCAAGGTCAGAACAAGGCTGGTCTTGTTGTTGTCGGTATTTTGAACCCTTCCAAGGAAACGTACGACGATGCAACCGATCCATTTGCCATCAAAATTCAAGTTCCCGGTTTGCTGTCGCTGATGGCCAACCGAAAATTGGACTCCTTCGTTCCCGGTGTAAACGACCTGATAGACGGAGGTTACCCGATGGTTTCCAAGAATGGCGATCCAGCCATCGCACTTTCAGCCGAACAAAAAATGGAAAAGGGCAAGCTAGCCGTACAAGGTTTGAAAGATTACAAGCTGGCTAAAACAGCTGGTAACGATTCCTTGGCAAAAGTTAGCTTGGCTCAACTCGAAGAAAATTTCCCGTATTTTGGTTATGGATACATCAAAGAGAAAAAAGATTTGGTTCCCAATGTACCGCTGACGTTCTATACCTTCCACCTGATGGTGATGATCGGCATGTACTTCATCCTGTTCTTTGCTCTGGCTTGGTATATGAACAAGAAAAACACCCTTCATAGTCAGAAATGGATGCTTTGGCTTTCCTTACTTGGCCTACCTTTGGCATACATCAGTTCCGAATGTGGCTGGATTGTAGCCGAAGTCGGTCGTCAACCTTGGGTGATCCAGGACATCATGCCGGTTAATATGGCGGTTTCTCAAATCAGCGCCGGATCAGTCATGACTACCTTTATTCTCTTTGCAGTGCTGTTTACTGTGCTGTTGGTTTCGGAAATGAGCATTATGATCAAACAAATCAGGAAAGGTCCGGAGGGGCTGAACTAAAAAAACAAACTACTATGGACTACTCCTTTTATCAACATTATTGGTGGTTCCTGATATCCTTGCTGGGAGCCCTGCTGGTTTTCCTGACGTTCGTGCAAGGCGGACAGAGTCTGATTTATCAAATAGGCAAATCCGATATGGAACGAACCATGCTGATCAATACACTTGGTCGGAAATGGGAATTCACCTTCACCACGCTGGTGACCTTTGGTGGTGCCTTTTTCGCTTCCTTCCCCCTCTTCTACTCCACCAGTTTCGGCGGAGCGTATTGGGCATGGATGGCGTTGTTGTTCTGCTTCATAATACAAGCTGTTTCGTACGAATTCCGCAGCAAAAACGGCAACCTGCTTGGCAAAAAGACTTTTGATATCTTCCTGTTTATCAATGGGGTGGGTATCCTTTTGTTGGGTGTTGTCGTTGCCACCATGTTTACTGGTTCTGAATTCGTGGTCAACAAAGCCAATCTCACCAATACGGCCATGCCGGTGATTTCCACCTGGAGCAATCCGCTGCATGGACTGGAAGCACTGTTGAACGTTCGCAACATCCTTCTTGGTTTGGCCGTTCTCTTTCTGGCACGTGTCTTAGGAGAACTCTATTTCATCCAAACCATCAACGATGCCAACATTTTGGCCCGTTCACGGAAATTACTATGGTTTGATACGGCTTTTTTCCTGGTCTTTTTCCTGACGTTCCTTATCTGGACGCTTGTGGCCAAAGGCTTTGCTGTTGATCCTACAACTCAAGTGGTATCGATGGAAAATGCCAAGTATCTGCACAACCTGTTGCAAATGCCTGTAGTTGCCGTGGTGTTCTTATTGGGTGTGGTTTCTGTTCTGTTCGGCATCATCTGGACCTTGCTCAAACCAAAATTCATTCAAGGGATTTGGTTCACAGGTGCAGGTACAGTTGCAACTGTTTTGGCACTTTTGCTGCTTGCAGGTTGGAACAATACTTCCTATTATCCATCAACGGCAGATCTTCAAAGTTCACTGACCATCAGCAACAGTTCCTCCAGCCTTTTCACCCTGCAAGTGATGAGCATTGTTTCACTTTTGATTCCATTCGTACTTTGGTATATTTACAAAGCATGGAAGGCCATCAATGGAAATCAGATTGATGCTGCCGAAATGAACAGCGACGATCACAAATACTGAAAAAAGGTTGCTCAAACCCTTTTATTCGTGAAAAAAAGTGAATAAATGCGAATGGAAACTGTAAAAAAATAATAAATTTGTCGGTCTAAGTATTTGTTTTACTTCCTTAAACCAAACGATATGAAAAAATCACTAAAATTGTTTCTGTCGCTGATTTTCCTTAGCGGAAGCAGTTTATCCTTGTTCGCCGAAGGAACGGCAGTTACTGAAACTACCGGTACGGAAGCAACTACAGAAATGGAGACAACCGATGCAACGGAAAGTACAACAGCTGTTGAAAGTACATACAGTATTGAAGGTGGTGAGTTTGATATGGGTGGTATGATGGAAAAAGCCAATTCATTGGGTGCTTATTTCGGTTATACCAACATCGGGGGTGAAAGTGTCATCGGCTTCCGTGTTCAGCCCGATCTACAAATCGGCAAACTGGGCATCGGATTGGATATACCAGTACAGTTCAGTATTACCAATAAGAAATTCAGAACCGAAGAATTTCAAGACGGTGTTGGTTTGATGCGTATGATCCGCTTTTTAAGCTGGGGCACCAAGAAAATGGATGATTATTACATCAAGGTGGGCGACCTGACCGGTTCTTTCCTTGGCTATGGAATGCTCATCAACAACTATTCGAACTCGATTTCAGTTGATAAACGTAAAATCGGGGTTGACTTGGATTTCTGCTTCGGCAAGATGTGGGGGATCGAAGTGTTGTACAGTGACCTTAATGTCAAGTCGCTCAATTTGATAGGTATTCGTCCGTACATCAGGCCATTGGGTAGGACTGGAATTCCCATCATCAAGACCTGGGACATAGGTGTTCAGTATGTAACTGACCGCGATAGAACAGGAAGCATGCTGTCTACCGATATGACCTCAAACCACAATACTTTTATTGGTACTGGTGGTGTGAACGCAGAGGCCATCGATATGGGTGTGACCTTGCTGAACTTGCCGATGGTTCGTTTGCAGGCTTTCACTTCTGCTGCCAGACTTGAAAGGAATAAAAGTTCCGTTTTGTCTCAAGCCTTGCATGATTCCATCAATAACGGTGGCAACGCCGAATACATCATGGATGTTCAGAATTATGAAAAGAATGGTGCCGGATACGGGATCAGTGCCGGTTTGGACTTCAAGTTCAAATTCTTAGGAAACATTCTTCGACTGGATGCCCGCGCTGAACGCTTGTGGTACACCAACAACTTCATACCACACTTCTTCGACGTTTCCTACGAAATGAACAAAGATGCCCGCATCATGGAAGCAGTCACTGCAAAAGCTCAAAAGGGGTATTATGCAGAACTGGGTCTGATGGTTCTGAGCAAAATCATGGTCAGCGGTGGTTTGTTGTTGCCCGATGATATGGGACCGAACAATCCGGCTTTGTTACGACTTGTCATGGATGGTTCCAAGATTTCCAAAGCCATCGTCTTGGAGGGGGAATACGTGAAAGGTGGTCTGACTTCGTTCAACGATGTCATCTCCCTGGATGAACGTTCCTTGGTTTCTGTACGTGCGGGATATAAAATCATGAACTTGATTTGCGTCGGGGTTGATTACAACTGGACTTGGGCTAATGTTGGGGGCAAATTCAAGCCGAGTTCGTATTGGGCTCCTTATGTTGGTGTGAAACTAGATTTACCGTTCTTGAATAAATAATAAATTATCCAAATAAGGACGAATTACTGCGTTACTGCTTACTCATCGATCCTCACGTACTTTTAAGTACGCTCCGGTACGATTTCGCAATCAGTGCCTTGTACTTCGCCCTTATTTGAATAATTTAGCGTGCTTTCTATAGGCTTTCTTCCGAGAAGGCCTATTTTTTTTAGAAAAGAATGTTACAATATTAATGGTGTATCGTCTTAAGAGAAATGAACGCTGAGAGATTCAAGGCAGAGGTACTGCCGACCAGGGACAAACTTTTCCGCACAGCAAGGCGAATGCTGGAGGACGAGGCCGATGCTGAGGATGCCGTACAAGAGGTGTTCCTTAAGCTCTGGCAGATGCGCGAGAACCTGGACCGATACGACAGCTTGGAGGCGTTTGCAACGACAATGACCAAAAATCTCTGCATCGATACGATACGGAAACGCGGCAGAGAGGGGCCTATCGAGGATGAGCTTTACCGCCAGGCAGGACCGGACGATCCGTACCTACGACTGGAACGAAAAAGCAACGACGAACTGATCCGAATCATCATTGACCGCCTGCCTACCCTTCAGCAAACGGTTTTGAAAATGAAGGACATTGAAGAATACGAACTGGAGGAAATCGCAGAAATCATCGGAACCACAAACGAAGCCGTACGCGTGAATCTCTCCAGAGCCCGAAAAAAAGTAAGGGAAGAATTTATCAGACTAACTGGACCAAGACAATGAAAAAACAGCTAACCATAGAAGAAGCGGTGCTCCTGTTCGAAAAATACTACGACGGGGAGACCACAAACGCTGAGCAGGAGCTTCTGCAGGACTTCCTAAAACAGGAAGACTTGCCAGTCCGATTTGAGGCTGAACGAGCGCTGTTTGGTTACTTTGCCGAAGAGAAAGTACAGCTTTCAACTTCACAGGAAAAGATTCCACCACGTAATCTTTGGCTCCGGCTGAACCCTGTCCTGAAATGGTCCTTCGCAGCTGCAGTGCTACTATTTGGAGTGTTCATCCTGGACAACCGAATTCAGGCACAAAACAACGACATTGCCTACATCGACGGCATTCGTTGCACCGACAATAAAAAAGTCACCGCACTGGCCATCGCTTCCATCGAACAAATCGACCTTGGATTGGACGAAGTGGCAGGAACCGTTGATAAAATGAATGATAAAGATCTGGTGGAAAGTCAACTCCAACAGTTTCCCGAACTAAAATAAAACCAAACACAATGATACGATTAAAAACCTTTCTGCCGCTCTTGCTTCTCCTATTGGGTTGGTTCGCAGCGACCGGAGTACAAGCACAAAACGACTTGTTCATCAGCAAAGTCTTTGATCAATATGGAAAAAAGAAGGGCGTCGTGATGGTGGATCTTTCGGGAGAAATCCTGGAAAATTACCGCCTGACTCGATTCCGCAGCATCACCATCAAGGACGATCCAGAAGCCAACACGTTTGCCAGAAAGTGTCTGGAACGTGATCAGGTTGGAGCCAAAAAAATTAAGGAGGTCGTGTCCAACGGCATTCCAACCTCCATTTACCTGCAATTGCCCCGACTCGGTCAGGACAACCGGTTGATCTTGTACAACGAATCACGCTCAGGCGGTTTACGGATCACGCTGATATACATCGAGTCGAACGACGATACGGAAGACATTCTCAAACTCTTGCTTAAGAAAAAACAATAATATTCCATACTATGAAAAAATTAATTTTGCTTCCCGCTTTTGCGCTTTTGCTTGTCAGCAGCATTTTGGCTTCCAATTCAACCGGTAAAGACACGACCATACTGTTCAACAACAAGATCATCCAGATTAATGACAGCGTGGATCAGGTGAATGTCAAAGTCAGCAAGGTTGGCGACAACGATACCACAGCCTACAAGACTGTTTTTGAAGGTCTATACAGCGACAACCAAAGTTATGAACGCTGGTCGGTAGTAGAACAGTTGGGCATTCAGATTCCGTTTGTGACCAACAAGAAAATTCGCGAGAAACGCCAATATGAAATGCAATCGCATTGGGCCGGTTACGGCTGGGGATTCATCACCATGACAGACGGTGCCGCCATCAACAATGTCAATGGAGTCCAGCTCGACCTAAACAGGAGTTACGAGTTCAACTACAACTTGATTGAACACATCACCCCGATTTTTTTCCGTTATTTGGGACTTTCTTCCGGAATCGGTTTTAGCTGGCGGAATTACTACCTGGACAACAAGACTTTTTTCAAGGAAGATAACGACTTAGTTTCGGTCGTTGCCGGTGCCAGCACGAGCAAATACAAATACAGTCGGCTCAGCAATTGGTACCTGACTGTTCCGCTCATGCTCGAATTGCAACTCTTCAAATCCAGCAAGCGCAAACCTTATATTGCAGCTGGTGTGATCGGTGACATTCGTTTGGCTACCAGCAATAAAACGAAATACGTCAATGCAGCAGGTTCTACCATCCGCACTTCCGAAAATGGCATGAATGTATTGCCTCTATCCTTGGACTATGTGGTGCAAGCTGGTTTGGGTAAAATAAGCATCTATGGCAAATATTCCCCAGTAAGCATTTTCGAAACGAATAAGGGGCCTGATGTGCAGCACGCTTCTATAGGGTTTTTAATAGGTATGTAGAAAATTGAAAAAACTCTCGAAAAGGGTTTTTAACAGACCTTTTCGGGAGTTTTTTTTGCACAGTTGGCATTTCATTAAAAGGATTTATTTACCTTTGAGGGGAAAACCAATCCTACCATACAGATGTCAATCGAGACCTTGTTTAATGGTTTGTCCTTTTGTTCCCTCTGCATCTCAGGCACGCTGTGTATCTTGCTGATATTTATCCGTGTTCCAAAAAAACAAGCGTTGATGCCCTATCACAATACCCGCATCGGCTTGATTTTTTCTTTTTTGATGGTAACCGGTTTGAGTGTGTTTTTATTGTACAACGATTTTACTCCGACCATTGAACGAGACCTTCTTAGTCTTAATACCCTTTCGATCTCCTCCTTTCAGCTTTTTACATTTTCAGGAACACTTATTATCATGCTCGATAACAGGGCATATACTATTAAAAGAGCCATTCTGGAAATTCTGATGACGCTGACCTTATCAATCGTGGGTTATCTCTTATTCGTTTTTCATGAATGGACGTTGCTCCATTTCTATTTTGGAGTTTTCGGCATTCATTACGTCATCCAAATAATCCGTTATACCCATTTCTTTTTCAAAATAAAAAAGCGAACCGTTTCCAAACTGGACAATTTCTTTTCTGAAGAAACCGCCACTCGATTGAAATGGACTGGCAGAGTATATGCATGGCTTCTTTTCGGAAGTATCTTCTCGTTCCTATCGCTTTATATGGATATGCGGTTTTACCTCATCTTTGCCGTTTTCTATACGTTCTTCTACCTTTATTTCAGCATCCATTATTTGAATTATGTCACCTTGTTTCTGGATATGGAACCGGCTTTTTCCATCGCTGACGACACCAGCAACAAAGATAAGTACGCGAACAAATCGTTTGATCAGCTCGAAAAAGCCATCGAAGATTGGGAAATGAAGAAGTATTTTGTCGAACCTGGTATCACCATCGATCAGGTTGCCACGCAGCTCCGGTCTAATCGGACGTACGTTTCCACCCACATGAACCTGCATCGAAAAATGACGTTTAAAGAGTGGATCAACTACCTACGAATTGATGAAGCCAAAAACCTGCTTGTGCAACATCCTGACATGCCAGTGAGCCAGATTGGTGCTATGGTAGGACTTCCTGACAAAAGCAATTTTGGGCGGCAATTCACCAGATTGACAGGAAAAAGTCCACAAGCGTGGCGAAAGGATCAATAATCGGTTCAGTAAGTTATCATTTCGTTAAATGTCTTCTCAGTGGTCATTTTGCACCCATTATTTGTTGTTTTGACCACCCTCCAATGGTTTTCAATTGTAATTTTGCCTCGACAAAAGACCTAAGTGCTCTTTTGGCAAGCATGCCAGAAAGCAACGTTTTTTTTCAAAACCATTGGAGTGGAAACAATAGCCCAGACGCTCTGGAAAATTCTGAAAGGAATTATCCATCGTTCTGGGTTATTTTTTTTCTATTGCTTCTTTCGTATAACTGTATAATTATTCGTGGTTTTTTAGTACGTTTGTCTTATAAACACTAAAATCTGACCCATGTTCAAAGGACAACCCAAAGGCCTTTTCGTTACTGCGCTCGCCAACCTTGGCGAACGTTTTGGTTATTACACCATGATAGCCATTTTCGTTTTGTTTCTTCAAGCCAAGTATGGTTATTCAGAGGCCGCAGCCGGAGAAATCTACGCTACCTTCCTGATGTTTGTTTATTTCTTGCCTTTGTTCGGCGGTATCATTGCCGACCGTTGGCTCGGTTATCGAAAATCGGTGACGGTAGGCATGGTCATCATGTTTATCGGGTACGTACTTTTGGCATTCCCCAACATCATCGGTGGGAAAGAAATCTTGGCCATCTTTGCCGCACTGGCCGTAATAGCTCTGGGCACCGGACTTTTTAAAGGGAACTTGCAGGCACTGGTCGGTAGAATGTACGACAACCCTGTCTATTCATCCAAACGCGACAGCGGATTCAGCCTTTATTATATGTTTATCAACGTGGGTGCCATGTTTGCACCAACCGCAGCCCAGGGTGTGGTGAATTTCGTGATGAACAAGGTCAATTTGACGTACGATTCCCGCATACCTGAACTGTTCCACAAAATGGAAGCAGGTGGCTTAAGCGCCAGCGTAAAAACTGAATTCCTGAGCATTGCACAAATGCAGGACGCTTCCGTAACCATGGACAGCTTGCAGCAATTCGGAAGTCATTACGTACAATCCTTGGGGGGTGCCTATCAACTTGGATTCGGCGTTGCCTGCATCAGTTTGGTGGCTTCACTTGCCATTTTCCTGTTGGGTCGTAAAACCTACATGATCCAAAGTGAAAAGGTAAAAAACTCGCTGAAGCAAACAGACTTGGCCACCGAAGAAATTACGCCTGCCGAAAACCGCGAACGAATCATCGCACTTTGTCTGGTCTTTATCGCCGTCATTTTCTTTTGGATGGCATTCCATCAAAACGGACTTACGTTGACCTATTTTGCCAGGGATTATACGGACACTTCCGTTGGTCGTTTCACAAACATCTGGTTTGACCTGTTCACTCTGATTCCTGTAGCCATTTCGGTCATTAGTTTGGGGTTCGCTTTCAAAAGAAACACACTGCAGAGACGCCTTTTATATGGTGTCATAGCCATTCTTGCAGGCGTTTGGGCATACATCCGTATTTCAGGTTTTGCAGTGAGCAATCCTTTCACTCCGCAGTTGTTCCAACATTTCAATCCATTCTTCATCGTCATTCTGACACCGGTTGCAGTAGGCATTTTCAATTCGCTGGGCAGAAAAGGCAAGGAGCCTTCCGCACCTAAAAAAATCGCTTATGGAATGCTCATCGCTGCCGCGGCTTATCTGTTTATGGTTGTAGCCTCGTTTGGCTTGCTCAGCCCGATGGATCGTGGAGACGTTGTGGATTACACCCGCGTTACCCCCTACTGGCTGATTTCAACCTACTTCATGCTGACCATTGCTGAATTGTTCATCAGCCCCATGGGCATCTCCTTTGTTTCCAAAGTGGCCCCTCCAAAACTGAAAGGCATGATGCAGGGTGGTTGGTTTGCAGCTACGGCCATCGGTAATTTCCTCATTCAGATTGGTTCCTACTACTGGATAAAAGTTCCGCTGTGGTCTTTGTGGATGATTTTTGTAGTTTGCTGCATCCTTTCTGCCGTCTTCATGTTTGCCATCATGAAGAAGTTGGAGAAAGTCGCTAAATAAGATTGAATGAACGACGCCGGATTCCGTAAGGTATTGCTGCTCTGCACCGGAGGGACCATCACTATGTCGGTCGACCCGGGCACGGGCTCGCTGACGCCCTTCCGATTCGAACAGCTGTACAAACAGATTCCGGAACTTAACAAGTTTGATTTCCGAATCGATTATCAACAGTTTGAACCATTGCTCGATTCGTCGGAAGTGGGTCCTGAGGAATGGATTCGAATGGCTGAAATCATTTATGAGGCCTACGACCGGTACGATGGATTCGTGGTGCTTCACGGCACGGACACGATGGCGTATTCGGCCTCTGCGCTGAGTTTCATGTTGCAACACCTCCAGAAGCCTGTCATTTTTACCGGTTCCCAATTGCCCATCGGCATGGTTCGGACAGACGGTAAGGAAAACCTCATCACGGCCATCGAAATAGCCGCTGCTGCTGAATTCGGGTTTCCATTGGTACCAGAGGTCTGCATCTTTTTTGAAAATACACTTTGGCGTGGTAATCGTACCACCAAAAAGAATGCCGAACTGTTCAATGCGTTCGGCTCCTACAATTACGCGCCACTTGCCACAGCTGGAGTTCATATTCGGTACAACCGAGCAGTCATCCATTACGAAAGAGGCGAAGAAAAGCTTCAACTTCACAAAGCCTTGAAGACAGACATCGCCATCCTGAAACTCTTCCCTGGCATTTCCGAGTCGTATGTGAATGCTGTATTTCGAACGGAGGGTCTTCGTGCCATCGTTTTGGAAAGCTTCGGTGCCGGAAACGCACCCTCCCACGACTGGCTTATTCGTTCCTTGAAGGAAGCCGCCGACAAAGGCATCGTCATCGTCAATGTAACGCAGTGCAACACAGGGAGTGTGGAGATGGGCCGTTACAAAACCAGTGTTCATCTGCATGAAGCTGGTGTGGTGAGCGGTTACGACATCACGACAGAATCGGCTGTCACCAAATTGATGTTTCTCTTGGGTCATCACGACGATCCGGATGTGATTCGACGCGAAATCGGCGTTTCATATTGCGGTGAAATGACAGTTGAATAAATTCGTGCTAAAATTAAACTTTTTTAACAAACAGGCTTATTGTATGTTTTACGATATGCATGGCTAACTTTTCCCAATGTACAAGGTGTTCGGGCATGTTGTATATTGTCAATTAACCCCATAAATAAACCTTGAATACTACTTTTAAATCTTGCGAATCAAGTTTAATTGACGTTCTTTTGCACTACACTTTATTAAACTGATACCATGCAAACACAGAACGGTAGCAAGAGCTACGTATTTATGATTACACTGATCGCCACCATCGGAGGTCTTTTGTTCGGTTACGACACCGCCGTGATCTCCGGAGCAGTCGATTCTCTCAAATCGTATTTCCATCTGAATGCTGAAACATTCGGAGAAATGGCAACTTTTTATCATGGTGCAACTGTTTCCAGCGCCCTGATAGGCTGCATCATCGGTAGTGCCTTGTCCGGATTGTTTGCCTCCGCTCTCGGTCGAAAAAATTCCTTATTACTTTCTGCCTTTTTGTTTATGGTAGCCTCCCTAGGTGCTGCCTATCCTGAAGTTTTGTTCTTCGAAAAAGGTGAAAGTTCCTTGTCTGTCCTTATCGCTTTCAACATCTATCGCATATTGGGCGGTATCGGTGTCGGTCTGGCTTCTGCCATTTGCCCCATGTACATAGCTGAAATCGCCCCGGCAGAAATCCGCGGAAAGTTGGTTTCCTGGAATCAGTTCGCCATTATTTTCGGTATGTTGGTGGTGTATTTTGTGAACTATTTCATTATCAAAGGAGAAAGCACTGAATGGATTGACAATACAGGCTGGCGTTGGATGTTTGCCTCGAATGCAGTACCTGCTGTTTTGTTCGCCATGTTGCTCTTTATCGTACCGGAAACACCACGCTTTCTGGCTATGTCTGGACAGGAATCAAAAGCATTGCACATTCTGACCAAGATCAATGGTTCAAAAAAGGCAGCTGAGATTTTGTCCGATATCAAGGCATCCGCACATGAAAAAACAGAGAAGCTGCTCACTTATGGGAAACTGGTGCTCATCATCGGTATTTTGCTTTCCGTCTTTCAACAGGTGGTGGGCATCAATGTGGTGTTGTATTATGCACCCACCATTTTCAAAGGCTTGGGCTTCGGTTCCGATGCTGCCATGTGGCAGACGGTCATCATGGGCTTTGTGAACATCATCTTTACGCTGGTTGCCATCTTCACGGTAGATAAATTTGGTCGCAAACCTTTGTTGATGATTGGTTCAACAGGTATGGCCATCGGCATGTTTGCCATTGGCTTGCTGGCTTATTTGCAAATTATCGGCGTAAGCACCTTGATTTTCATCGTCATCTATACCGCTTCCTTCATGATGTCGTGGGGGCCGATTTGCTGGGTATTGATTTCTGAGATCTTCCCAAACACCATTCGTGGAAAAGCGGTAGCCATCGCGGTTGCAGCACAGTGGATCACCAACTTTATTGTTTCGGCCACCTTCCCAGCTCTAGAAGCTTTCAGCGTGCCGTTTACCTATACGCTTTACGGCGTCATGAGTGTGCTCTCCGCCATCTTTGTTTGGAAAATGGTACCTGAAACTAAAGGAAAAACGTTGGAAGACATGACCAAACTTTGGTTGAAGAAAAAGTAAGTCCACACTGAATTTTGAAAAGAGGATGTAATCAAATGCATCCTCTTTTTTTTTGCTTCACCTTGGTTTTTATAAATAAAGCAACTTTTATTTGAGATAATGAACACATTGTTGTAATTTCGCCACTCTCAACTTACCGTTTTAATGCATCTATTCTCCAACGCTACCTCGAATGAATAAGAAAAAAGGCATCCTTGAAAAATTCTCGTATCGGATCACCCTCCTTTACCTGATTTTCGGTTTTTCATGGATACTTCTTTCGGATAAATTACTGGAATTATTCATCAAAGATTTGGAAATACTCAGTGATGTTCAGACCTACAAAGGTTTTTTCTTCATATTTATAACTGCTTTAATGCTGTTTCTTTTAGTACGTGGGCACTTGAAAAGCATCCGAACGGCTAGGGAATTGTTGGAAAATAAAATTCAGGATTACAAGGTGCTGTATGAAAAATTCCTGGCGCAAAACCATGAATTGAAGCAGGCCAAAGACATGGCTCAGGAAAATGAGAATTTTGTAACTGGCATTTTGGAGAATATTCCGGACATGATTTTCGTAAAAGATGCAGAAACTGCGAAATATGTTTTGATAAACAAAGCGGTTGAAGAAATCATGGGTTGGAAACGGGAAGAAATGATTGGAAAAACCGAATATGATTTTTTTCCAGCGGAAATAGCCAAATACTTGATGGATCAATCTCAGCAAGTGGTGGATACAAATACGGTCTTAGTAACGGAAGAAATTTTAACGTCCAATAGAGGGCCCAGATTGTATATAACAAAAAAAATACCCATTTTGGATCATAACGGACAGTTAAAGTACATGCTGGGAGTTTCAGAGGACATCACGGCCAAGAAAGAGGCGGAAAAGGAATTGATAGATGCCAAGGTAAAAGCGGAAGAAAGCAATCGATTGAAAATTGCCTTCCTCCAAAACATTTCCCATGAAATCCGTACTCCGATGAATGCCATTTGTGGCTTCACAAGTCTGATGACTGAACCGGATCTGAGTGCGGAGCAAAAGGAAAGTTACAGTTCCATCGTCCGAAGCAACTGCGATCAACTACTCACCATCATCACCGATGTGCTCACCATTTCGTCTGTGGAAACAAATCAGATGAAGGTCAACATTCAGGAAGTGAACTTGAATGTGATGATGGAGGAGCTTACGCAGGTTTTCAAGCCAACTGCAACTAGTTTGTCCCTTGATTTTCAAAACACAACTGCAATGCCAGAAGAGGAGGCATTTGTTTTGACTGACAGAACAAAATTGACACAAATCTTGTCCAATCTGCTCACCAACGCACTAAAATTCACCAAAGAGGGTACCATCGAACTGCATTGCCATCGTGAAGAGGGCATGCTCTACTTTTATGTCAAGGACACGGGGATTGGATTCAATCCTGAAAACAAAGAAACCATCTTTGAACGGTTCAGGCAAGCAAACGATGACATCCACAGAAAATACGGAGGAACAGGTCTGGGTCTGGCCATTTCAAAAGCGTTCGTCAATCTTTTGGATGGACAGATCGGCGTGGAAACCGAACTTGGGAAAGGTTCCGTATTCCATTTCACAATACCTTACAAGGCAGCCACTCCATTGGAAACAGAAGTCGTTGAACACCTAGTTTGGGACAAAGGGTACACCATTCTGATTGCGGAGGACGAAGACATCAATTACCTGTTTCTGGAGACATTGCTTCAACCTATGAACTGGAAACTGATTCGTGCCACAAATGGACAGGAAGCAATTGATTTGGCACGTTCAGACAATAGTATTCGGCTGATACTGATGGATATCCGAATGCCAGTCATGGATGGGTTTCAGGCAGCCATCGCCATCAAGGAATTCCGCCCGGATTTGCCCATTCTGGCTCAAACGGCTTATGCCAATGATTTTGAAGTTGAAAAGTACCGTTCGGTATTTGACGATTACATAACCAAACCACTACGTATTCAGGTTCTGAAGCAAAAAATCAGCAGATTTCTGGATTAAGACTATTTTTTTAATGCTTTCCAGACAGAAAGTGTCACAGGACCGACCAAACCGGATTCCACCAAGGGACCATTTTGGTCGTATTGTTTCCAGGTGACAAAGGTTATGCGCTGACCTGTTTTTGATTGGTTGGTTTTGTACCAATCGGGCAGAGTTTTGAGTTCACCCCAAGCATCATAGTTGTTCTCGGTTGGCAGGAACTCATCACCGATGAGGCGATTGACCCAAAGGTTGGTGACGCGAATGTCCAGTTGGTTTTCGCCTAGCTTCAGCAGTTTGGTTATATCCAGGCGAAAAGGAGGCTTCCAGCACATTCCGGCCGATTTGCCATTAACATAAATTTCAGCCAAGACGGCCACCTGACCCAAATCGAGGATCAAATGATCTCCAATCAGTTCTTTAGGACCAAGTGTGAAACTGCGTTGCCAGGAGGCGGTTCCGGAAAAGTACTTGACACCGGAGTCATTCTGGGTGTGCAGGGAGGCCAGTGTATCGAGTTTGAATTCGGTTGGTGCGCCTTTACCTTCGGGAAATTGGATGGTCCAGTCGGTACTGAGGTCGTAGACTGGCAAATCCTTCTTAATAATAAAAGGTTTCTTTGTATCATTTAGTCCCGGATTCAGCAAACTATAGTTTCCTTTTTTGCGAAGGAGCTGATTTCCGTTTAGGGTGAGAAATTCACGTACATTATCGGCTGGTTTTCCTTTGGAGAAAATAGCAGCGATAGCTGTAGAATCTAAGGCTTCGGCAGTCCATATCGGTGTCGTGTTTTCTCCCTGGAATAGCTGAATAAGCGGATTGATTGGTGCCAATTCGTTGCGGTTGGCATGAACGATGAAAGGCGACTTCTTGCCTTCAGCAACCTTAACCCCATTGATGAAAACTATAGGGATGTTATTTTTATAGATTAAATTGATAAGACTCCAACCCTCCAATTTTGTTGAAGCAAAGAGCACTTCACGAGCCTGTGCCTCCTGTTCATATATACGAACTCCATTTTGTCCGATGGCCATACCGATGGTGGCGTTTCCTACACCATATTTGGCCAAGCCACTGATGGGAAACAGCAGATAGGAACGGCCGATGCGTGCGATCACATCGGGTTTCGCCCAAACGGAAACGGAAAAATCGGTTTTCAGGTCGGCTTGGAATTCTTCTGTAAAGTCTTCTGGATTTGCACTGAGCAATGGAACACCATCTTCCATCAAACCATCGTATACCGTCTGTTTCAACGGCTTTCTAAACACTACAAAACCGGATTCGGAGGGTTCTAACGTCAGTGGTATCATTGTCTGTTCGTCGTGTTGACGAAAAATATTCATGCTCCGGATTTCCCCGGTCTGAGGATTCCACCATTCAGGCTGCATACCGATGATGCGGAAACTGGCTAGGATGGTATCGTTCTGGCGGCGATTGTTGCAAACAAACCAGGCATCATCGGAACCAATCCGGCGATGCAGGTAATTGACAACTGAGTTCGGATTGGAAGATGCATAACTGAAATCAGGCTGAAGGTTTGCCTCCTCAAACAGCTTGTCATCAGGCACATTGATGAACAGTCGACCGGAACCGTAACGGTAAACACCGTTGGGCAGCGTGCTCCAAAGATCTTCTACGATCCGCTGCCATTCGACCTGGTCTTTATTGGATAGCAAGCCGGACCAGTTAGTCGGTTTAGAAGCTGAAATCCATAATCCGTCTTCCAGCAGGGCTTTCAGTTTCTTCAAAACGGGCAACGACATCGTTTTGATGTTGGGTAAGATCAGAAATCGGTAACTCATGCCGTCTGGCAAAACAAGACGGTTGCTTTTGGTGGAAGTCCGTAGCAATAATGCATCCCGCGATAAAACATCGAACGCATAACCGGGATTCGGGTTCTGAAAGTCGACCGGTCCAAGAACCTCTTCACCTTGGAAATAGGCGGCATCAGCCACAAACAAGCCACTCTGTAAAACATACTGACAGCGTCTGAGGTACTGAAAGTAATCACCAGCCTTGCTGAACCAGGTATTGTTGCGGTTGAAGTGGGTGCCGAAGGGCCCCATAACCATGCCAGGTTGGGCGGTAGGGTGTGGTTGATGGGCATAAACATGGAAAACCAGTCGGTTCACGCCGTTTGTAAACATCCAGTCACCGTCTGCCTTCAAGGCTGAGGGATACTCGGTAAACTTGCTAAGTTCGGGCATGGCCGTGAAGCTCTCCGCAGCAGAGACTGGCAGCCCCCAGGTGTGGGCGATGTAACCAGCCTGTTTGCTGGTGGCAGCACCTCCGTAGAGACCGTGTACCCAGAATTCACTCATGATGACGTCCACGCTCTTGCCTGCCTGCATTGATTCAAAGGCACCGTCGCCGTAGGGTTCAGCCGAAAGGTTTAACCCTTCCTTGTGCAGGATCTCTCGCATGCCGCCGTAATAGTATTCCACCAGCATGTCTGACTGAACGCGGCGCAGATCCCAGAGGAAGCGTTCGGTTTCTTTGGCGGAATTAACATATCGGCCGGTAACTGTTAGCAGGTAGGTTTTCAGGTCATAACCGGCACGTTTCTTGAACTCAGGCAACATGTCTCGAGTCCAATTCTGACTTCCCACTTCCCAACTGTCGATGGAAAGGCCTTCCAGGCTGCGGCCGTGATAGGGCCGAGTTTGGTCGAAAAGCGGTTTGAGGAATTTGTCGTAATGTTGCTGAACCCCGTATCGGCTGAGTTTGTCTACATCCAAACCAACGCAGGAATGGGGAGCGGCGGCTTGTTCTTCACCAGTAATGGTATGGCCTATGCGGACGATGGTCCAGTTGCCGATGGGAGCATTCCAGATCAGGCTGCCGGTTGCATTGAGGAGATTGGTCAAATCGATAATTTTGGAGGCATTGACTACGGAACCTGCCACTGGTTCGGGAGTATTGAAATTGAAGGTTCCTGATTTGAACTGAAAATTAGCTTTCCAATCCCATCCATCAATGCGTGGTGCGCCACATAGTTCCAACTCTGTGAACTTGGTCGACTTGTTGCTGCGGATGCGGAAGTACCTGGCTTTTACAGGTGAAAAATTCGCAAAGGCTGGTACTTCGAGTGCGCGAAGTGCCGGTGTGTTCAGTTCACAAACTTTGGTGTAAAGCACGCCATCGTCGGACACTTCCAACTGCAAGGTGGGTGGATCGTCCCTAGGACCATCATAAGGATGGGCAGGCGGTGCCGTCTTTTCTCGGTGGACGATGAAACTGGCTGCCTCCAACGGTTCACGGAAGGTGAGGATCATTTCTGCCGGAAATTTGTCCAGGGCTATGGTTTTTGAGAAATCAAAATCCGTCAGAATGTCTGCGTCCACAGGTTTTCCATTCACAGTGACTGCCTGAATCAAATTTCGGAAGGACTGCTCCTCCCCTTTTAAGCTAGGATAAGCCAATACGGCAATATCTTGATAATAGCCTTGTTTGGCAAAAGGTTTCGGAAGTTGCAGACTCACAGTTTCTCCACCTTTGACGAAGGCCTCGCTCCAAACCACTTGTTGCATGGCGTTTTCGGGTGTGATCCACGGGCCACCGGTGCCTGAATAACCGGGAGCATTGTGCATCATCAGCTTGAGCCCAAGACGGTCGGCTTGCTGAAGGGCATGCATGGTGAGTTCGGTCCATTCCTGACTACCGTATTTTACGGGGCCAGCTGGAATACCGACGGCATTGTTGAACAGGATGCCACCGCCGAGACCTGTTGCCGCCATGGCTTCCAGATCGAGGTTGATGCCTTCACGGGTGATGTTGCCGTTCATCCATTGCCAGAATACGCGGGGTGCGTAGACCGTTTCGGGGCGGTTGAACTGTTGCTCGGTGAGTTGGGCCTGCAATTGGAAGCAGGTTATAAAAAATAGGTAGATTCCGGCTAGGCGTTTCATTGAGCAAATATACAAAAAACAGCAAGGCTGACTCCTGGAAGTCAGCCTTGGATTTTTATCGTTTAATGTCTGTCTTCATTTTCTATAAATGCCTTAGGAATAAACTCGATGAAGTCCATACCGAACAATTTCGCCTCGATAGCTTTGGAGCGGAATTCGTGTGCGGCATCCCGATCCTCGAAGTTGAAGGTCCCGAGTATCCGGCGGACCTGGCCTTTATCGTCTCTGGCATTGAGGCCACCACTGGGTTGACCGTAAATATCAGGTGCTTTCATATAACCCCGGTTGCGTAGAGCCTTGTCGTTGAGATAGCCATCATCCTCGGTCAGGGCATCATTGATCCAACCAACCACGGCTTTATCGGCTGTTTTGCTGAAATCGATGGGGATACCGATTGGATTTTTGTCAAAATAAAGCTGTGCGATACCTTGCGCCAATGGGCCGGTTCCCCCGTCATACAACGTTATACCGAATCGAACTTCCCAGGTACCTGGAGGCATGGGGGGTAACTGAATTTTAATGTCGTACCAGTTGTTGGCTGTGACAGCATCACCTTGATAGCAATCCCAATCCAGGTTCCCACTCTTGAAATACAGATTGGATTTATCACCAATGGACACATATTTCATATAACCCTGAGGAATCATATAACTGACAAAAATGCCGCGCATGGGGTTGTTAGTGAATTCGGGGATCAGGCTGTTGATGTCGATGCGGACGCGCTTGTAAAGGACATCGTCCTCCACTTTCTTGTCGTACCAAAGTACTTTGTTGATTTCGTGATAGACACCGTTCATGCAGGACTGGTTGATTCGGCGCAAATCGCTGGACAAGCCAATGAAAGTACCGTCACTGTATTGATTGATCATGTTGCCGGTCTTTACTTCGATCAACGAACGGTTCCGCATAGTCGGTATGTATTCTTTGTGTTGGATTTCACCGAAGTCGGTTGTATGCCTGGACTTGTAGAATTTGTCCACCAAATCTTTGGAATAACTGAGAATTTCCAGCAAATGGTAGGAGACAAACTGGTTCAGGCTGTTCTTACGATTCGTTACATTAGTGGTGGTATCGGGTTCTTCGTACAGTTCCAGATATTTCTCCTTGCACTTGGCTATTAGATCTTCATAAGAATGGATGCCAGCGAGGGCAAATACGGAATCGCTTTCTACAAAAGCAGTATAACCATATTGCAGGGATGGTGGATTCTTCCATCCTGGGCCATTGTAACCTGTCAGATTTAGTCCCTGTACATAATTTTCTCTTTCAACCATTCTTAGGGAGTCGGACATACCGGTTTTACGTAAGGCGGTAACGAAGATGGAATACAGGGTGGTGTCTGCAAGCAATTCATCAAGGTATTTGTCAGAGGGTTCCAGGACTTGTCCCACGGCATGCACCACTCCATTGTGGGTTTCCTGATCGGCCAATTCGATGGGGGATGTCCCGTTCACATCAATCACTTGGTTACCGGCTTGGTAATTGGCGAACGTGATGTTCAGGTAACGGTTCTTCATGTTAGCGGTAGGCAAGCCACCTTCTGCGAATTCGGCCACCATATACTCGACTGGCACTAGGTGGTAAAACAAGATGTTACGGAGTTGAGCTCGAGTCAATTGTTCAAGCGAAGTCGTATCCTTGACGTAGTATTTGCGGAAGGCTTCATTGGTTGGAGCAAAGAAGGTATAGGTTCCGTAAGATGAAAGCAAACCTTTCATACCGGCTTTATCCAAAGCTTTCAGCAATTCCGAATAACGGGCCGTATCTTTTTCAAGATAAGTCAGGATGTTATCGCCGGTAAACGTGTAGAAATTTTCACCGATATCATCGCTCAGGCAGCTCTGATTCAGAGGAATAAGAGCAAATAGGCCTAAGATGGGCAAAAGTCGTAAAAGTTGTTTCGATTTCATCCGAAAAATTCTGTTTTTTAAATGTCTGGGCAATGTGAAGGTACGATTGCATACCTTAGCCTAATCACTAGTAATACGATTATTTGCTTCGTTCAACCCTATCATTAACGTATATTAACATTATAATATTCAATATACACTCAAATCCAAGTATGCTGCGCTGTTTTTATGGTTGGCCCCAAAGTGCCCTTTAAAGATAAAAAAAAATCTTATAGGACGGTCAGTTTTAGCAAAACAGGATATTGATTGAAGTGTAGCTGTAGCAAGTAATGACCTGCAGGTAGTTGCATTGGAATTGATTGAATCTGGGACTTTCCCAAAGGGTATGTACCAATTTTTTGACCGAGGATGTTATATAGGATCAAGGTCGGATCCATGACTTCTGGGCACTGGGTGCGGAGGTTTAAGCTTCCTGTACGGTAAAACACCTCAGTTTGCTCGCAGAAATCTGTATTTTCTAATCCAGAGATAGCCAATTGGTTGCTAGTCAGGCTGGAAAATCCGTTCAACACATCCTTGTCCACTTTAAGCGCGAGGCTTACTGTTGCATCGTAAACTGACGATTTCAGCAAAACCTGAGCTTGGGAAGCATTCTGATACAACACCGTATCGATTTCCGGTCCGACTTCATTGTAAGCCCATTTGAATTGTTTGTTCGTGAGTTTCTTCTTGTTGAAGTAATCCTGATTCAGTTTCAATAAAAGGATTTTCCCTTCGTCATCCAAGGCTGAAATCTCCAAACTTGGTTGCAAGATACTGCCGGTCAAGTTCGTATCCATCCAACTGAGGCGGTTCGCTAGCCAACCTTTAAGGTAATTCAAGTCGGAAACGTACGTTTCACCAACGAAGACATTGGGCCAGACGTGTACACTAAGTACTGGCCATTGGGTGTAATTGCGATTAACTGCGGCAGCCATACTGGTTGCCATCGAATCCACGTCGGCAAAAATCCGTTCATTACTCCAGCGGCCTTCCCGAAGGCTGGTCCAGCGGGTCAGCACCAGATTCTTGAAATAGTCGTCCTCCATGAGGCGTTTCCACCAAAAAAGACGGTCATTTTTTTCATAATTATAAATCCAGCCACTTCCAGTGGAACCGTACATCCAGAAATTGGCGTTGCCGTAGCCCAAATCATCGTCCCAAAGTGGACCGGCAAAAATCTTTCCGCTTTTGCTGTCTTTTTCCTTGTAGCAATAGGTACTGTATTTGAAATTATCCACATCCATGGCCAATTCATTGAGTAGCAGGTAGTCCACAAAGGAACCCGCATCGATGAATTTCTGATAGCCTTGATCCGGGTCGGCAAAGGCGGGACTGGTCAACGAATTCTCAAAAGCCTGCATCTGGAATTGGATGTAGGTTTGCTGAATGAGGGCTAGGTGGTTCACTTCGGGCTCAAAAAACTGATAATTCTTGGCAGGAATGCCTCCGTAAGTCACACTGGTTTTGAAATATTGCCCGGTGAGGTTGTCCTTATCCACCCGTAAAATGTAACCTCCAGTAAGTTCGTCACCACTAAGGTCAGTAGGCAATAGGTCGGCAATATCCACACGGCTGGAATCTTTCTTAATTTTCTCCATAAGCAGGTAAACGCCTTCGTACTTTCCGTTTAGAAGGAGTTCACAGAAACGCGTTCGGGGATTCCAGTTTTTGGAAACTTTGGCTAGGTGAAAACTTAGAGCATTGCGAACCAGGGACTTGTCGCTGTATGGCCCATTCAGCACCCAATCGTTTTCGGTGGGCAGATTCAACAAGGGAACGTTTAGATTGTTGCCCAGTGCGTCACGCGTTTCAATGCCATAATTGTTTTTGGCAAAATAAAGAGAGGACTCGCCCCGTTTCTTGATGCCAATATTGCCATTATATCCGCTACAGCTATCGGTGACGTGGTTGAGGAAGCCCAGACTGTTGTTTACTATACCAAGTGTAGCTGAGATCTTGGAAATGTTCGAAATCACTTGCCCATTGGTGTTGATGGAAAAAATGGGCAATTCGCTTTCTGTCAAAACAGGCGGTGCGATAAACCAACTGGGCGGTTTGGCATAGCTGAGTACGGTTCCCTGGATTTCGGCCTGCAACCAAACTCTGGCGGTGAGCGTGGAGGAAGTGTCAGACAGGTTGATGACCTGAATGGCCAGTTGGTTTTCGCCTTTAACCAAGTTGTTGTTGCGTACCATGTAGCGTTCAGGTCGCTTTCCCAATGGCATCTGGGCTGTTCGTCCAGGATTTAGATAAGCATTGAAACCTGGATTTACGGGAATAATGTTGGCTGAACGGGCTATTTCAACACCATTCAAGTAAGCAACAAAAGCATCGTCGTAATCAATTTCGAACAAAAGGTTCTTAATGACTGTAATGTCCGCGACTGTAAATTTCCTTCTCAAATAGACTGCCCTGCAAGCAGCAATCTTGGTGGAATCGTCGTATCCGAAACCGATGCTAGATTTGGCTGAAGTCCAGGTGACGTCGCTATAAGAACTGGTCATCCAGTTACTTGAAGGGTTGGCACTTGCACGTAGGTATTTGTACGTATCACCATTTTTGACCAGACTTTCCCAATGCGTCTGGGCGTGCAAGAGGCCTGTAAAAAACAGGAAACAGAAAAGTACGATGTTTACTTTTAAGGAATGCATCCGTGTTAAAGGTTCATCACCTTGGTGGTTTCAACCTGATTCTGACAACAAATCCGGACCACAAAAAGGCCTTTTGCTGGCAAAACACACATCCATTCTTCGGTTTCAACCAGTTCGCGAATGATCCGACGGCCTTGAAGGTCAAAAATCATGACTTCAGAACCCGGATTCAGACTTCTCATATACAAGCGGTTATCATAGCAGAATGCGGAAACACCTTGCATTTTTTGAACAAAAGGCATGCCCGTAGCCAGCGAATCAGCCGTCACAAAGTCGTTTAATGCTTGAACATTCCGAAAGGTTTTGATCCAATCCAATGTATAATTCGTTTCACCGCTTTTCACACCGTACATACCCAGTGTCAGTTTAGTGACGGTAAGAACACTTTCGGTCGGTATAAATGTGGTGACACCGGATAAAGTGAACCCGTTGGTACGGAGGTCGTAATAAATGACCTTGCCCCCTACCCTTCCTGTCCACGAATTTGCGGCATTGGCATAAGTGCCTAGACCAGTGCCCAGACTAAGTTGAAAGGTTGTCGGCCAGGCACCTTTGATGGCCAGAATCGGATTGATACCTGCATGAAGGTCTATGCTCGCATATCGGTAAATCGGTCCCATGAACCCACCATTTGTCGGGTCGGCAATCATATTCACCAACAATTTCCCCGAAGGATTCGTTACCGTCAAACTCGAAGTGGTGCCGGTTGAAACGCGTCTCCAACCGTAGGTGTTGTAGGAGCCAGTCGTTTTATCGGTAAAATCGTCGGTGTACGAACCCCAGGTCAGATTGACCCTCGATGAAGCGGAAGTGACTAATTGACCGCGATCGCTGGTCTGAATCCAGTAATAGCAATCCGTGTCGGTATCGGACATGGAACTATCCAAGAAAGTTGTGTTTGTAAGCCCCGTAACCAGTGCAACAGCGGTAGCAAAGGTATCTACTTTGTTCCGGTAAACGGCATACATCGGGTTGGTCAGGTTGGTCGGTGTCCAATTCAGCAGGATTTTTCCAGCTGAAAATTTGCTGGTCAGCGCGATGGCCCCCGTTGTCGTATAGGCAGGTTCGAAAACGGCTTGCACACTGTCGATTGCAATGAATGCGCGCATATCGGCTAGGCTGGCGAAACTCTTGATCCAGTCCATCGTGTAAGCGGTTTCTCCGGAAGTGACACCAGCCACTTTGAATGATACGGTTGAAAACAGAAAGGTGGTGTCGGTGGGCAGCGTCGTGATTGTTCCAGCCGGATGAATGAAATTCTTGGCAGCCAAGTCGTAATAATAGACCTTGTACGATGCATTTACGGAGTCTACACCCGTCCAGTTGTTGTTTCCACCTCCGTAAGGTCCATTGGGTGTATCGAAGGTGACTTGGGCTACGGATGGTTTGGCCATCTTTAGAGCAAGTATCGGAAATCGGCCTGCATGCACCGTTAAGTTGGAGTAAGTAAGATCGCCTCGGTAATCGTTCCCGGCCTGTTTTGCCATGCTCATTTTCAGAATACCGTTGGAAATGGCCAGAGTGGCGCCACTGGTAGAAGTTGTCCAACCATTCGTGCCAAACGTGAAGGGATGATCAATCTCTCCGACAGCTCCGGTAGTGGTCGTAACCATATTGGACATCACAGGCTGAACACCATCGTTGGATTTCACCCAATAATAATAGTTGGTTCCTGTCGTAATGGCATAATCCATGAGCGAAGTTCCCAGATAATCGTTATGTTGGAGGGTGGCTTGTGAAAAGTCATTGAGCGTGCTGCGATAAACCGAGAAGGACGCCGGAATGAAATTCTTGGTTGTCCAACTCAGGGTATTGTAGGTGGTTGCTTTGGTCAGTGTAAGGGTAAGATAGGGTTGGCCGATATTTTCAAATAAAACAGAAATGGAATTCAGTTTTACAACATTGGTGGCTCCTGAAACAAAGACTCTAAGGCTGTGAATACCTGCTTGTAAGTAAACTTGTCTGGCCATCATACAGTCGGCCAGAACCCCTTCACCAGTAACAGGCAGGCTCACTTCTGTCGTTTTATCGCGACTTCCCACAGAGATTCTCAGCTTTGCACCTGCTAAAACGGCTGAATAGTTCGCAAGGATGTTGTAGGTAGAGGAACGTGGTACGCTGATTGTGTAGTTCAGCCATTCGCCAGTAGCCATATCGCTCACCTGAAAACCTCCGGTTGGGCAGTTTTCAAGGGTGACGGCGCTGTCGGGACGGTAGGCATTGTTTTTTTTGGTACCGGAGAGTTCCTTGTAAGTTCTTTCTTGCGGATTGTCGATGAAAAAATCGTAATCCTCAGCTTCAATTTTTCCAGGCAATTTGTGTACTGCAAAAATTGGAAGGCGGTTTTTGAACGTGACGGGATCACCGGCGCAGCTGTCAATACGGTGAAAGGTCAAACCTGTGAATCCGGCATGGTCCACCTGAAACCCTTGCTGCTCGTTGCCGAACTTGGACTTGAATATCTGGTTGGCCCGAACCATCCATTTGATGCTTTCAGCCGGGAGGTTGAGTCTGGATTGGTAATGACCGACAAGCATTTCAAAACTGGTAGAACCATTTTCGTTCACGCAATCTCCACGAGTAATGGAAACAGTATCGTTTGCATTGAACGGATTGATTCGACGGGAAAACCATCGTTGGGAGCGGTCCCTGCGCTGAATGAATTCCCCAGACGCGACGGTAGGCTCCCAAGGAGTCGGTTGGTCCGGATAGCTTTTGGCAATGGAAACGTTGTATTTCAAGCTGTATTCCAAGCCAAGACGTTGGCGGTAATTGACTGCACTGAACAGGTTGTCACCTTGATTCCAGGACATCTCACTCATGGTATGCAGGATCGTAAGCGCTAAAAGGGAGTGACCCTGGTCACGAGAAGCCTCCTGTGACTGACCGTTTTCCCAGATGTAATTCTTTATCACTTCGTTGTATCCGTAATCGGGCACATCTGCCAAAATATAGGGGGATCTCATCGAGTAATCGTCGAAATAGCTGTTGGAAGTAGGGAACGCATTTTTGGTGGAGCTCACTACGGTTGGGCCAGAGGGATAGGGCAAATCATCCAATCGATGGGGTAATCCGCGCAGGTAGCGCAATGCTCGCTCATACATGATTTCATTGTCCATGAAGATGCCCATGGCCATGATTCCACGCATACCGAACAAGCCCTGATTGCCGTGACGGCCGTAATCGCCGTTGTACATGTACCAATAGAAGGTGGCCTGACCATTGTTAATGGCAGCTGTGGGTTCTTTGGTCGTGGAATAACCTGGATAAACCAGCATGTTTTTGAATGCGGTTATATCTTCGGGTTTCCAGCCCGAATAGGTACTTTTAATGATTTCAGCCCCTTCCATGAGCTTCCAGATGACACGACCTGCATCAAGGCTTTTAGTTGCACTGTTCTCAATGCCTCGGATGTAGGACATTGCATTGAAGATCTGAACAGCTTTTTCTGCATGCCTGGCATCGCCGGTGATGTACCACATCAAGGCATTGTAATAGGACGCCAGTGCGTCGTATTTAAATTTTTCGTACGATGCAGACAGGTTCGCTAAAACACGAATGGAGTCTTTTCGCCATTGGACCGTATAATCGTATTTGGCATAATTGTTTGCCTTCAGCAATAAATAGGAGCCATACCAGGGTTCTACCTGATTCTGTACTTGAATGCGCATGCGTTCCAAATCGGATATTTTATGGGAAACACCAGGATGGACAAAGGTCCTGGCAGCGTTGGCAACCAGTGCGATGCTGAAGAAAAAAATTAAAAAAAAGTTCCGAAGAAGGCGATTTTTCATAATTGAATGTAGTTGGAGCAACTATAATACGAACCAGCACTCCAAACCACGTACAAATATAGATGCAAAAAATCCTCAAAGTGGCCTTTTTCAGACATACTTTGGGGATTTTTTCCTTTGTCAAGAGTTTAGAGTGTTTCGCCCTTGTATTTTTTCAGTCCTTTAGCTGTTTCCTTGGTGGATTCCTCAAAACGGAGGGCACATCCACCAGCAGCTTTCAGATTGATTTTCAGTATTTGAACTTTGGTTACCAACAACTTGCTCACTTTCACATGAGTAACGGTCTGACAAGTGGCATCATCCGTATAAAGGGTGGTGATGTAGGTTTTGCCTTCGTCAAGAAAATTCAGTGGCAAAAGGGTTTGCTTGGCAGAATCACCACAAATGCTACCGTACCACCAGTCCTTTCCTTTCCGACGAGCAATGGAAACATATTCTCCCATGAATTCATGAATGACCTTTGTTTCGTCCCAGGTGGTCGGCACTTGGTCAAAGAATTCCAGTTCAGGCACCTCGACAATTCTTTTGGGTGTATCGTACCAATACAATGTCTGTAAGGGGCTGAAGTAAATGACGGGGAGAGCTAGTTGGTGAGCATGTGTCGTTTTAGTCAGCCTTGGATCGAAATAGCACACCGTATAATCGGCTTCACCAAAGATGCCTCGGGTAAAAGGAAGATAGGTGTTGTGGGAAGCAGATGGAAACTCTTCGTTCCCACGAATGCCTTCGGCTGTGAGCAAGTTTGGATACGAACGTTGGTTTCCAGTTGGGCGGTATTCATCGTGAATATTCACCATCAAATGGTTTTCAGCAGCTTTGCGAATGAGGTCGTGCACCCATTGACTCCAGTGTTGCGAAGTAAATTCCACAAAGCCGAATTTGATGCCGGCCACTCCCCAATCCCGATAGATGGGGAAAATCTTATCCGCCTGTGTCTGCAGGGCATGTTGGTTGACGTACAACCAGACACCAATGCCTTTGGTTTTGCCGTAGGCGATGACTTTTGGCATGTCCAGATTGGGTGCAACTACTTTGGACGCATCGGAAGCAAAGTCATAGGACGGTCCGTACCATTTCCAGTCGAACAGAATGTACTGCATGTTGTGTTTGGCACAAAAATCGATGCAAGCTAGCGCGTTTTCCGTAGTCAGCGTTGTTTCGCGCATGATCTTGCCCGGTTTGATCCAGTCGGCATCAACCAGTTTGCTGGCTGGGTTGAGGTTTAGGATGATGTCGTTATTTTCGAGGAGTGCACCCAGCCTGTCGGCAACCATAACTACCCGCCATGGAGTTGCAAAAGGGGTGACCATTTCGGCCAGCCCGTCCAACACGGTCACAACGGTATTCTTCTTGGTGCTGCTCAAACCGAACTTTGCACGGGGAAATCCGACTTGTCCGGCTTCAGTCAGACAGGCGAATAGTCCGGGAGCAATTTCCAGGGTCAACGGTCGTTCTGCCAGATCAATCCAGTTCGACAAGGGCAACTTGTTGTAAGGTGCCTGTGCCCAAGCGGCATGCCAGGCCATCGTTCCTTCTGGCAATGTGAATTCTGTATTTTCGGTGACTATACGATGGTAGATTGCTTCAGGGTGCATAGGAAAACTGTACCGAAAAGCGATGCCTTCGTTGTAAGCACGAACTTCGATATGCAGTCGGTACTGAGATCGGTCCGGCTTTTTTAAACAAACTGTCAGGCTGTTGAATTGGTCTTTTACAACGGAGCGTTCACCCAGCGGGTTCTGCCATGTTTCATTGACCGAACTGCGTAAAACGGTATCCGGAACCAGATTGTCAAACCAATGCTGTACCTTGTCAAATTTCTTAGCCAGGGCGTTTTCCCATGTGTGGTTGTCGAGGGTGATGTCCAACAATGATTTCAGCACAACAGGTCGATCTTTGTAAGAAATGGTGTAGGTTAACTTGCTTGCACCGACTTCATCTAGGGTTTGATACAGTGTAAATAGTTGGCACCCGTCTGGAGATTTGACCTCGAGTTTTTGAATTGAAGTTTCAGCAAAAAGGCACGTACTAAAGAGAAGCGTCAGAAGGCTTAAAAGTGATTTTTTCATAATGATGAATTTGATCTTGACCATAATACGATTCGATGTCATGAATCCCTTAAAAATAGTCATTTACGTGAATCGATTTTAATCGTAAGCTGTTTATTTTCGAAATTCACAGTTGTTGGTTGTCCGTTTAAAGTAAGCGATGTGGGTTTGAATGGTGAATGTATGGATGCGTTTATCAAGGGTTGACCTTCAACAATCAATTCAACCCTTTTATCATTAAACTTGTTTAAAACAAATAATTTGGACAATGATCCGAAATAGGATAACCCATTGCGACGAAGAGTGCTACCATAACCTATAAAATATGCTGAAGAATTATCCGGTTTTCCATTTTCGGGATAGCTAACTGCAAACAAATAGGCATCCGTTTCCCAGCCTTCGGCCCAAATCCAAGAGTTGGAGTGCATCAGCCGTCCATCAGCCAATTGATTGATGATGATATCGGTAATTTTGCCTTTGTTTCTGACTCTCAATCCAATCCAGTCTTTCCCCTCGATGCGTTCCATCGTTGGCAGGGCTTTCTCATTTGTCGAGTCCTTCAGGATAATGGCTGTCATTGCCTTGACCCTATTGGTTTCAACAGGATATTTGAAGGAATAATACGTTTCGGTGCCTTTCAGGTCTTCTGTGGGTCCCTGCAGCTCCTTCACCGTCAGAAAGGTCGGATAATCATGAACAAAGCCGGAAGGCACCAGGTATTCCGGATAAATGGGACGAATTACAATCGATGCATTGTTTATGGTGATATTCAAATCAATTCCGTTTTTTTTCACCTGACCTTCCGGATGCCACAACCATTCAAACAGTCCAGATTTGTAGGTTTTCAAATCGTCGATGATGTAAATCACATTGTCAATCCACAAGAAGTTACGAAAGTTGCGGCTAAAGTTGTTTGAATAGGGACCGGTTCCGTTGGCCAACATATATTTGATGGTGCCTCCATCCATTTGGTTGGTCAAAGTTCCATCGAGCATGGAACCCTCGTATTGTTGACTTGTTGGTTGACCTTCGCCATTGAACAGCACCACATTGTGTGCCTGACTTTGAAAGAAATACGATTGATATTCCGGATTCGGATACGAGCAATTACCGGCATCCTTGATTATCTTTTCGCCTTTGTGATAAATTTGGAAGGAGTTTGCATCGGCATGGGAATGGTTCCAGGTATGACCACTTTTTACTGCCAGCATGGTCGCATTCTTCTCCCAAGAAGTGCGTAAGGTAGCCCATCCAAAATCGGGGAATAGTTGCGATAGTTTTAGATTGGGAACAGTCGGTGCTTTGGTGACATCGGGGTAATAGAGTAATCCGATCGGTGTATTTCTAGAATTGCCTTCCCGGTGTTGTCCATCCACCACCTGATTTAAATACCAAAGTATGTTTTTATCCTTGTTGCCCAATGCGTAAAGATACATCAAGGTGTTGTCTCCCACTACATTGGAACGGCTGTCACCATAGTTGAGGCTGTTTAATATTCCAGTGCGTGGATAACAAACATATAGGAAGAATTCGGGTGTCTTCTCCAGCTCGGGTATATAATTGGGTTTCGTGCTCGGATGTGCGTTTTGCCAACTCAATCGAAACAATAGCGCCTCGCTGATGCCAAAAGTGGCATAATTCACGCTCTCGTACATGCCACCATTTGTATCAAACGACTTCATTTTATTTTGAAGTTCATCACCGGCAAAAGAAAACCATTCGGGCAATTGGTCGTAGAGTTTGGCAGCTTCTTTTCCAGCTTCGGGCACTTCATTCTCTATACTTGTAGCCAACAAGCCACCCATACAGGCGCAGGCTGTCCACCAGTTGTGGCCCATGGAGTTTAACGAATGGATGCGGGTTGGCTCTAGAAACCAATCACCCAAGGAAGGTTCAACACCATACTTGAATAGACCTTGCGCAATTAAAACACGATCATCGGCTGAAAGCGTATTATAGATGCCATCGTAGGCAATGGCTGCAACGGTACACTTTTGTGCCAAGCCCAAATCGGCACGCCAAGCCGGCTTGCGAAGCTGCATTTCATCGGTGCTACTCCATGGTTTGCCCTGAACGGAATTCAACAAAATGGATTTCACCTTATCGGCATATTTCTTTTCATCTGTCATCAAATAAGCCAATGCAAGGCAGTCTGTTTGATTCAAATCATTCTTATTCAACGCGGCATCGGCTTTCTTTTTTAGATCTTCCCATGCGGCAGCCATTTTCGGGTCATTCTTGACCCGCTGTTTAGCCTGCTGAATACGTTCAGGAGTAAATACCAAACATGGATGATTCAGCTTTTGTGCCATACTTCCAAGTACGACAAGTGTCCATCCAAGAACGATCAAACGAAATTTTTTCATGTTTTTAACTTCGGGTTTCTTTACAAAAATAAGAGGGTGTCAAGATTTTACTTTTGACACCCTCTTGATTGATTTCAAGAGTTTTTTTAGCGAACCAGTACTTTCTGAATGTTGTTCTGGTTTCCGCTGGTGGCTTTCACAAGGTACAGACCTTGCGGCATCGAAACAGTGCTGAATTTATCATTTACGCTGAAGCTGCGAACCAATGTTCCGGTGATGGAGTATACATTGACTCTAGCTACGGAACCGGTCAGGTTTTCAATATGAAGGGTACCTTTGGTTGCGTAAGCATAGACTTCGGTCGTTTCTTTTTGAATCGATTTGGTGGAAACCAAAACAGCAGGCATGGATTCGGTCGGAACTTCTGCAACTGTTTTGTACGTACGGGCCCAATCCATCATGATGCAATCGTTCAAAGTCGGCCAATTCAATGTTCCGAAACCGAGGTATTGGTTCGTAAAGAGTTTTGGACCGTATGGTACACCTGCAGCAACCATGTCATAGACATACACATCACCTTTACGTGCGACCTGATTGGTTGCAGTAAGGACAGATTCGTCGGAAGCATTGGCATAAAAAGACATCTTGATTAAACTCGGATCCATGCTGACATCCGTAGCAGCCATCTTTATGGCAAAGAAACGGTTCACACCTGAATTGGTCGTAATGGCATAATGATGGTTACGGTATTGAATGGAATCGTTTTTTATACTCAATTCGAACTCCGTAGGATATTCACCAGTAGCAAAGGAGCCCCATTCACGACGGAAAGCAGGTTGAGCAGGGAATGGAGTCGTCATGACCGGGCGGCCTGCTGTATTGTCCAAATACGTAGGAGTAGTACCAAATTTGGCACATCCAAGGCCATCAACCACTACTTGCTTCACATCAGAATATGGTCTGTAGTTATTTTTTGCCCAACCGTCAGCAGAATCGGTTTTATTGAATTCCCAACCTACATAACCGTCGGGATCGGTTCCCTGAACGTACGTAAATGGATTCAGTTCAAACAAATAATACGTGTAAGGTGTCGTACCGGCAAGCGCTAGGGGGAATGTTGTTGATTTAACCAAACGAGTCTGGTCGCTATTCATGAAATTTATTCCTGCACCAAAGTCGTAATAGGCTTCGGAAGCGTCACGGTTCACAAATGAAAGATTGGTGACAGCGGTTGCTTTGTTGGCAGAGGGAACCATAAATAAGGTATCCTTGTAAAGCCCAACGAAATAACCACCATTGGTCAGCGTATAGGTCGTACGATTGTTGACAGTTCCAGTTTCAGTGGCAAAGAACGGTGTTCCAGTGTCACTCCAAACCAGTTTCTTACCCTTGATGGTTCCGACAGTCAGGTTTTCGCCAACGGTTAGTTTCTTGCCATCACCGACGCAGGAAATGGAGAACAAATAGTCTGAACCTTTTTTCCAGGAAAGATCGGATACAAACTTAGCATTGATGGCCTTCATCCTGTTAACAGCACCCTGTAATTGGGCATCCCAAGTTTTCCAAGCGGTTGAATCAACACCTACAATTTCAGGCACTGCTGCATAATAGATGTCTTCGTATTTAAGGGAAGAATCTGTAAACGCAGTCAAAGCATCGTAATTTGATGTGGAGTAGGTCGTTTTCAGCTGATCGGCAGCATATAAAACTTCGTACAGGTTTTTTTGATAGGTGGTACGACCATCGGGCATATCATCTCCGAAATTGGAACGAATGGCAATATTCAAGGAGTCAATGGATGGAAAGGTCTTGAACCACTTGATATAATATTGGGGAGGAACAGTATCCAAACGATACGTTAGCTTATCTGCAGCCCAAACAGTGTCGATTTTGAGCGCACGTTTTCCGTCAGCCATTCGGGCAAGGATGGGAGCAAAATCCATCTTTCCATATTTAGCGATGGTATCGTTGAAATTGTAGTAGAAAATGTACTGACAAGGTTCCTGACTTTTCAAGCGAACACAACCTGTATTGGTGACACTACTTCTTTTGCTGGCAGAATCTGGAGCATTTTTGGTATTGCCCGTAATCTGGATCTGGTTTATAGTGATTTTACGGCCAGGAGGGTTTCCGCTTGTAGGTTTTATCATCTGACCTTCGATAAAGCCCCAAGTATCCAGTTTGAAACTGAAAGAACCATCTCCGGTAGCGGCATTGGCTGTTGCTGCGCCGTTCCAGGAAGTGGAATCTGGAAGTCCGACTTTAAATGCAAAAATCGGATACTTTGAAGTCATTTTAAGCGGAGAGGTACTATACTCTCCACGTAAGGTCCAGTCGGCACGCCATGTGGGAAGTGGAGTACTGTTTGCACTCATTCCATACCAGACATGTATGTAATCATTTTCGTACGCCCATTTCCCTTTAATAGGTTGAGCCACCTGATTGTTCACACTAAAAAGGCCCTCTTCTTTCAGTTTGGCTGCGGTGTAATTGTAGAAACCATCTACGCCATGTGCCTTTTCAGGTTTAAGTGCGAAAATTGCAGAGGAAGAGACCAGTGCAATCATTAATAGAGTAAAAATCTTTTTTTTCATAGAAGATTTAGTTTGGTTATTGAAAGTAGGTTTTTCGATTAAACAGGTTTAAGGGCAATTTGCCCTTTACTTTAATACGAACCAGGTTTTAGGAATACCCAGTTCGACAAAAGATTTTTTGGCTAATTGCCTGGATAAGGCAAAAACCAGTTATCAGGGTTCATTAACAGTGTTTTGAAATACTCATAGGCAGTCGGATGTTTCAGGGCGACTGCTTCTGCCAATAGGGAGTATCGGTTTCGGTGTCTTGCCATGCGCATCAGGTCCGTGAAGCGATTACCTTCAAAAGCTGTTTCCAGAGCAAGTTCATCACGTAGGCAGTCCTCCACAAAATTCAATGAATCCGCGTATGTAGTCGCTGTTGACGGAAAAGCAAGCAAATTGCTCCCGCTGGTACCCAAGCCATGTTGACGGGTTCCCATGTTATCTTTGAACCGTGCATCTGTGAAATTGTACCAAGACTGAATAGGCAAGGTTTGCCAAGCGGTCGCGGTATTGATACTCAAGCCATTGTTCATTACAGCCAACGCAATATTGAATTTTCCGAGTTGGGCAGCAGCTTCGGCGTAACGCAGATACAACGTGGTAGAACGATAGGTATAAATGGAGAAGCCTTGGTTGTAGCCATATTTGCTGATGACTGGTTTTTTAGCATCTGAAGTGGCTCCTACAACTGTAGAGGAATTGGAATAGGATGCATTTTCACCGCGTAGGTCTCCCATGTTTGATCCTCCCGTGGCCTCCTGATAGTATTTTTGACCGGCAAAAAGATCCATGCAACTGTTGGAAGGAGCCAATTCATAACTGACCTTAGTCAGGCTATAAGCCTTGCAAGTACCAGAGCTCTTATCGAACGGAAACATGGTGATGATTTCTCCAGTATAGTCGGAGAAGAAGTTGTTCCAGTTTCTGGTTGCTGTTGTAAAAGCATCGTTCCAGCCGGATTTGTAGGTCCTGCTGACAATCAGACTCCGGTCGAACATTAGTTCGTGGTACATGGTCGCTGCATTCAAATACTCATTATTCCACAAATATAGGTCACCCAAGACGAATTTTGTCGGTAAAAACAAATAGGTGGATGAAAAAGTTCCGACAGATACATACTGTGGCAAACTTATATTGCGGTACGGTAGCAAATCCTGTATCAATGTATCGATGATACCATCCAGTTCTAGCATCGGATAGTCAGCATAAGCCTCTTCAAGGGTGACGATGGGTTTGGTCATATAGACCGCTTTTCCATAGGTGGTGGCCAACTGCAGGTAAGTCCATGCCCGAATGGTTTTAGCTTGGGCAAATTCAGGCAACATCACCTTGACACCGCCCAATCGAATGGAAGTGTCGACGTTGTTTATAAAGTAGTTGCAATTGTTGATGACGGCGTAATAATCCTTGACATCCAACCAAGAATTGGTCGAATCGGCCGTGAAGTTGCTGATGGCTTGGAGTTCGAGGTCGGAATTGGGAGTGACGTCCATCAGGTCGCCCCGCAGTTCACCAAGAACGACGTACCGGTCGCCGAGCATGCGAACCTTGTTCAGAATTCCCAACATGGAATACACCGTGTCGTTGGGGTTGTCAAGGGTGTTCTGGTTAACCGTGATGTTTCGTTCGGAATCCACTGTAAGCAATTGATCGCAAGACAGTAAGCCGAATGCGGAGATTAGAAGAGCACAAAATATGTTGAAAGTTTGCTTCATGATTGTTGAAAATTTGAGTTTTTCGGCTTATAGATGAATTTTCAATCCTGCAAAGAAGGAGGCGTATTGAGGAGTCATTCCTGCATCAATGCCCTGATACAGTACCGAATTCGATACCGATGTTTCAGGATCTGCTCCCAGGTAATTGGTTAGTTTCCAGAGATTGTTACCTGATATCCATGCCGTAATGCCTTCGATCAAGGGTAATTTGATGGGTAGATCGTACGACAGGCTGACGGTTTTCAAACGCAGGTAAGAGCCATCTTCTATCCAGCGGCTTGAGAAACGGGCATTTCCCATTTGATCGCTATAAGAGGATTTCGGAACGGAAGTCTGTTGTCCGTCTGCTCGCCAGCGGTTTTGAACGGCAAGGGATTGATTGTGGAAGTTGTCCATGGATTCCAGTTCCCTGCGTAGGTAGTTGTACACATCGTTGCCGTAGGAATAGGAAAATAAGACGTTCAAGGTAACACCCTTAATATTGAATCGATTGCTGATCAAACCTGTGAAATCCGGATTGGGATTGCCAATCATCTGTTTGTCTGCTTCATTGATGATGCCGTTTCCGTCTTTGTCATCAAAATGCATGTCACCGGCAGTGAAATAGGAGAAACTACCGTTGGCGTTTTGGATTTTAAGGCCATCGCCTCCATGTAAGCTTTCAGCTTCTGCTTTGGAGGCAATTACACCAAGGCTTTTGTAACCGTAGAACACGCCAGCAGCCTGACCTACAGCGGTCTGAATCTCACTGCCGAATGCTTTAGTGGTGTAATTTCCATCGGGCAACGCTACGATTTCGTTCTTGTAATGGGCGGCACTGAGTCCCAATTCCCATTTGAAATCTTTGGTGTTCAATGCTTTGAACTGTGCAGAAACTTCATATCCTTCATTCTTCAACTCTCCGGAGTTGCTCCAATAGGTATTCAGTCCGGTTACATTCGGTAAGGATTTCAGCGTCAAAAGATTACTCGTATTCGATCGGTATAAGTCACCGGTCAATGTCAAAATATCGTTGAAAAGACCCAGATCCACACCAATATTGGTTTTCTGTGTCGTTTCCCATTGGAGGTTGTCGTTGCCAATGTTGGTCAGGTTCAGTCCTACGCCCTTGCCCATGTAATTGATGGATTCAAAGTAGGAGGTATTGGCATAACTCGTAATGTCGTCGTTACCAGTCAATCCATAACTGGCACGCAGCTTCAACAGACTGATCATTTGGGCATTCTGCAAGAAATCCTCACCGGAAACCAACCATGCGCCCGAAACCGAATGGAACATAGCCCACGGGTAACCACCCATTGACAAGCCTGCATTTTTCCCAAAACGGGAATTGGCATCCATTGAAACAGAAGCATTCAAGAAATACTTACTATTCAGTTCCAAATCGATGTTCCCGTAAATGGAAAGACTTTTAACCTTGTCGTTGATGCCATTGGTTGAAGTGAAATCCATGCTTTGGGAAATATTGATGATGTTGTTGTCACCGGTATTGTGCCCGTCCACATAATCCATTTCGTACGTACTGCTCAGGTATCGAACTCCTCCCAGGGCATTCAGAACCAGCGATTTGGAAATCTGAGGACTGAACAGCAGACGCGTATCGCTGAACAATTGGTTTTCCCTGGCCATGCGGTTTTTGACGGTGCTGTAGGAGGTTCCGTAGTTTTCAATAACAAGCGGAGTTACCCAGGTCATAGGTGTAAAATAGGCTTCCTTTACCTTATCGAGGCTGTACGACAGCAAGGTAGTAAGCTTTAGCGACTTGTTGAAACGGAATTCTGGCTTGGCTGAAACCAAGAAGCGGTATTGTTTGTTTGATTGTTCGGCGTCCCGCATGATACCGACCGGATTGCTGATCTGGAACAGATCGACCGGTTCGAATACGGTTGATTCGACTCCTCGCAAGGTATATCGATACGGAGCAAAAATCGGTGCTTTGATTTGTGCCAAATATCCCGGAGAGGTGCGTTCATTCATGCCATCATTGAACAAGGTTCGGTCTATGCTGGTAAAAGCGATATTGGTGGCCAAATCCATTTTGCTTGATAGGTGGATGTCCGAATTAAATCGAGTGGTCATCCTGCTCATGCCGGTATTCCCTACCCCACCTTCCTGATCAATAACCCGCAGAACACCGTCGTTTTGAGTATAACCCATTGAAAAAGCATACAAAGCCACATCGTCACCCCCGTTCACATTCAGCGAATGACTCTGACTGAAGGAGTTCTTATACACCTGGTCTTTCCAGTTGGTGTTGTTGTGGTATTTCTTATAATAAATGTACGAAGGGTCATCATTGAAAATAACATTGTTTGCAACCTGTGCATTGGTGGCATCCGAACCCTGCATCAGGTCACTGGCCAAAATACGGTATTGGGTGGCGTCGAGGGTTGGAATCGTATTGGGTGTCAAATTGTAACCCATGCTGGTATTGAACGTGATCCGGGTAGCGATGCCATGTCCGCGAAGTGTGTTGATGAGCACGACGCCATTGGATGCCTTAGATCCGTATATAGCGCTACCATCTTTTACAACTGTGATGTTTTCCAAATCCTTCAAATCAATGTCTGCCAATGGATTAGTGAAAAAACCGTCGTGCACGGACGATGCATCCAATAGGTTGTTCCAAATGACACCATCCACAATGAAAAGTGGCTGAGCATTGGCGTTCAGGGAGTTCAGACCACGAAGAAAAAGTGCTGAACCCATTTGGGGTGTCCCTGAACGGTTGATGGAACGGACATCACCCAAACAGGTCTGAATCATTTCTTCCACCGTGCTGGCAGGTGTGATGTCCGGAAATTGGTTCACCGTTCGTGTGGCAGAAGTCGTGGAAAGTCTGGATTTTGGTTCCAGTTCGGTGGTGGTTGCTCCGTAGGGTGTAGAAAAATGGTCAGAATAGATTCTGATTTCCACAAAGCTGCGTGAACGAACAGATACTTCGGCAATGGTATATCCGGGTGCACTGATTTGTAAGCTGGTACTTGTTGTGGGAACAGTTACGGAGAAAGAACCTTTCTCGTCGGTCAATGCGGAAAAAGGTGCTGCCATTACCCGTGCCCCATTGACAGGTTCGTTGGTCACAGCATCTCGAACGAAGCCTGTTACTTTATGGACAGGTTTGTTGACAGTCTCCTGCGACTTCTGTGCAAGCACTGAAGAGCTCAGCACCAGTAAAGTGAATAGCAGCAGGGTTATATTTTTCAGGTGTATCATAGTAGATAACTTCATTGTTTTCATTTAACGGGATCTGGTTCTCAATGTACAGGTTCCAACACGACGCAGTCAATTCGCATCCGTCTGGTATAGATCGTTGTTTCATTGGTTAACACATCGGAGTAGACCTTCAACTTTACTGTCGTGAGGGTTTCGTTGAAGTTTGCAAACGGGAACGTGATGGTAGTGACAAACATCTTGGTAATGGTTGTCGGATTTGTAATGCGTAAGGTTGGTTTAATCGTTCTCATGATGGTGGAAACACCCGAAGCGTTTAAGTAGGTGAGATCAAAATAAACTTTGGTAGTTTCATTCTTAATGGTAGTATCGGCTACGTTTCCTGGAACAAAGACACAATACACATTGAATTTTGCCGAAAGGGTACCCGGAATGGAAAAGGTCATCTGAGGTTTGGCACTGGATGTTGTCGGACTTACCAGCAGGTATTTCTGTCCGGAAATGTTTTTCAACCAGGAATCGTAAGATGTACGCGTATAAACATTACAGAGATAAGCATCGCGATCGACAGAGTTTTCTGCTTCCAGTACGATGGGTTTCTGCCAAGATTCCCAAGCATTGAAATAAAGCTGATCGGTGGTATAAACCATCCCATTGCTGACTGATTTTGGTGTTGCCCCGGCAAATAATCGGTTCGGAGCGTTGAAATCATTGCCTGTGGTTGAAAAAATGGAATCCGTTTCAGAAGTAGAAATGCTTCCAGGCTCCATCACTCCACGGAAAACAAGATCTCTTGTCAAGGCCAATTTTGCATGTGTACTTTGAATGGAATCCCGCTGTGCAGCGATAGTGGCAAAAGATTTGTAGAACGGACGGATCCTTGAGTATGCTTCTCTCCAAGCAGCATTCGTCGGTAATATGGTTGTATAGAGACTATCTTCGGTAGAAAGAAATCCCAGCCGCTTGAGTTGTACATTTGAATAGATGAAGGCAGAATCATAAATGGATTTCCCCTTCTGATCTACTCCCAGCTTGACTGAGTTCTTTTCGTCAAAGGTTTTTAAGTCAAAAGAATAAAGGAATTTTTTGATGGAGTCGAGCTCTGTCCCAATGTTCAAATACTCCCAAATATTGGATGCAAAGGGTATGATATGTGGAAGTTTATGCAGTACCCCGTTTTGGGCAATCGCTTCGTTACCAAGCAGTGTTTCACCTCCAAAAGCAAAATCGGAACCAACTTGGCTGAAACGGATGAATTTGCCGTTCAGCATGTAAATTCGTTTGTCGGTTACACTGGCTGTCGGTATGGAATATCGGGCGATATGGTTTTTGACTACAGTTTGCATGGCTGAGGTATCAGTCCAGTCAAAACCTGTGAAGGCTGAATCCACTGGTGCCCATACTGTAAATGCTTGTGAAGATTGCAAATAGGTAGTATCAGCACCTGTTGCTTCCAGCATGCGGGCAAAGGAGGTGAGCGTGTTGTCTTCGCGAATCGCATCCATCAGCGTTTTTCCGCTGATGGCAGGATCTGCTGCGTAATGTGTATCCCAGACATCACTGCAGGAAGTCAGCACCAGGCAGGCTACCAACAACCCTCTCCATCCGCTATTTAGTTTACGTACATTCATTCTAGTATTGCTTGGCATGGGTTTCAATTTTTGGATACGGTTTCGTCCGTGATGTAAAACGGATTCTGTTTCAGATTCGGATTGGCACTGATTTCATCCTGATGAATGGGCATATACAAGGCATCCATAAAGGAAAGCTTGCTCTTGGCCAGTGTTTGAGCCGTATTGTCGGAAGTCAGCGTCTTTAACACATACGAAGACAATTTCGAGGTTTTTTGTTCTCGCTCGGACAAACGTACCAAGTCGAACCAACGTTTTCCTTCAAAGGCGAATTCACGCTGGCGTTCGTCCAACACCAATTGTTGCATGGATGTTTGGTTGGAATAGTTGTTGTATTTCAGGGAATCCAGTCCCAAGTCGGGATTGGCGCGCATGTAGGTCTGGTTCACCATGTATAAGGCAGCTTGCCAATCCGTGGGTGAGGAGCTCTGTGCCAAGGCTTCAGCCCGCATCAAAAAAATATCGGATAAGCGATAAAGAATCCAGTTGGAAGTGGTGGACCGATAGGTATAGGAACTTTTTCCGGACTGATTTTCGGAACGGGAAGCACCTACAAATTTAAAGATCTTACTGTAACCACCACTGATGGGTAGGAAAAAATCCTTTCCCCTGATATCGGTCAACTTATAGGGTGATTGAGTGGCACCCGGTGTAAATTCCCAGCCGCCTTCTGAATTGGGCGCACTCACCCAACCAATGGCGGTGCTTGTTCCAAACATACTGTTTACCACAGTGTTGGTCTTTCCGTCGTCGTCGAATTGCAATTCAAAAATGCTTTCGGAGGAATTTCCACGATTGAACACTTCGGAATACATGGATTCGGCTTCTACCAGTTTCAGCATGTCTGTTTCTCCCAGGGATTTGTTGTATTGCAAAAATTCATCACATTCTTGGATGCATTCGGTATATTGCTTATTCCACAGATAGACATCGGCAAGCAAGGCACGGATGGATTGTTTGGTTAAACGACCTTTGTTGTATCGGGCATTGTCCCAGTCGCTCATGGCATAGCTCTTGGCTGTTTTCAGGTCGGAGATGAGTTGTTTTAGTATCACCGATGCTGAATCTTTCGTTACAGCGAAGTTTTCGGTATCATCCTTGCTCGGAATCAGGATCAACGGTACATCGCGGAAGGTACGAACTAAGTAAAAATACATCAGGGAACGTATGGCCAATGCTTCCGATTGATAAGCCTTCAGTTCGCCTTCAGTGAAATTGGCATCGATATCCATGACACCTGGCGCATAATAAAGTACCGTATTGCAGTAATTGATGACCGTGTAAATGGAAGACCATTGCGCGTAGGCGTTGGATGTTAGGATATTGTGCTGCATCAGTTCCTTTTGAGCGGTGGAAAAACTTCTTCCAGCCACAAAGTTGTCCGAACGCAATTCACCCCAGATCATCATCCGTTCCATACAAGGATTCTCAATCATTGCCCGGTAGCATGAACCCACTACGGCTTCCACTTGAGCGGCATCCTGCCAGTAATCATCCAGTACCATTTGATCCTGCGGCTTCAGGCTGAGCCATTCAGAACAAGAACTCATACCGATCAACAGTGCCGGCAAAATCAGAGCTTTCTTGACTATTTTCGTGATATTTTTCATTTTCGTTTGCTGAATGTTAGAAACCGATGGTCACACCAAGTGTGAAATCCTTTGAACGTGGAGTTTTGTTCTGGTCCTTAGCCACACTGAAACCGCTGTAACCAATTTCTGGATCCACCCCAGTGTAGTTGGTGAAACAATATACATTGTTGAACGTCAGGTACGTGCTGATTTGACTCAGACCGATCGGTTTTAATAATTTGACTGGAACATTGTAATTGAAAGTCAAATATTTGAATCGAAGGAAAGAACCATCTTCCACATATCGGTCGCTACCCAACCAGTTGTAACCAGTGTTGTATAATGCTCGCGGCATGGATGTATTGTCACCGTCTTTTCTCCATCGCCAGTTTACGGATATGCTCTGGTTATCGTTGGTATACATGTTTTCAGCGTTCATACGGGCTGCATTTACAATACTGTTTCCGTAACGGAAATTGAAAAACAAGGTCAGCCCAAAGTCTTTGTAGCGCATGGTCGGACCAAAACCCCCGTTTAATTTGGGGTTGGAATTGCCCAGATAGACAATGTCCAGTTCGTCGATGCTGCCATCGTGGTTGATGTCTTCGTATTTGGCATCACCGCCTTTGAACGTCCATCTGGTGGTTCCATTCGGTGCATAAACAATAGGTTTGGGCAGTCCGTAAGCATCGGTTATGACGTTGCCGTCCTTGTCTTTGGCAACCGCAGCATTGGTATGACCGTTGGCTCCATCGTATTCATTGTATTGATATACACCCAAATAGCGGAAACCATAAATGGAGCCATAGGCGTTGTTTTCCTGAACACGGGTCAGATAGGAACCGTTGGAACCGGAGAAATCGGCATTCAGGGAATTAAGTGCCTTGTCTGTCAAGGAAATAATGGTATTCACCTGATTGGACAAGTTCATGTTAAAACTTAAACTCAAGTTTTTTGTTTTGACCAGATTGCTGGCATGCATGTTGATTTCCCAGCCATCGTTGTCCATCGTGCCGACGTTCTGGTAGGTAAGCGTGGCATACCCGGAGGAGGAAGGTATGTCCAGACTTGGGAATAACAAATCTTTGGTCCTTTTGTGGTAGTAATTCAAGTCCCAGGTCAACTTGTTGTCAAACATGTTGATATCCATCCCGATGTTGGTGGAAGCAGAAGTTTCCCACCGCAGATTGGAAAGTTGAAGGGCAACCGGATGTATGGCTGTCATATCCATGTAACCTGTTGAGTATGCCCCATAGAGACTGTAATGCAAATACTCTCTGGAAGGTTGGTTTCCGCTGATACCCCAGCTGGGACGAATGGCAAAATCGTTGATGATCCCTTTCAGAGGTTTCCAGAAATCTTCGTCGGAAATGATCCACTTACCGGAAACACCTGGAAAAGTACCGAAACGGTGGTTCGGGCCAAAACGGGTGCTACCATCGGTACGAACGGTCAGGTCAAAAATGTAACGGGACTTATAGGCATAATGGATCATCTCAAGCACACCCATGGAACGTGCTGCACTAAGGCTGCTCGTCGTTGAATAAAGATAAGCAGCAGTACTAGGGTCAGAAATATTCGAAGATGTTTGACCATACGAAATGACTTCCTGCCCCTGCGAAGAAGAAGATTTGGTCTGCAGTGAAACCATGGCAATAAAGGAGTGGTCTTGATTCGTGAACTTGGGTTGCCAAGTCAGTTTGTTTTCCGTCTGAATGGACAAACTTTCGGAATCTTCACCTTCAGCATGGTTCACGTTCTGATTGTCCCAAGAATAGCTGCTTACTTCTTTGGGCAGAAACTTGGAAACCTTGTTGTTGTTCATATCAAACGTGACATACACATCGTAACGAAGCAGTTGAAGGTTCGGGTCCGTCAGGTCGTATTGCAAACGGAACGTAGGCAGAATGCGGTAATTTTTGATGTTGTTCGTTGCCAGCATGGCCAGCGCAACCGGATTCATCAGGTTCTTCTGGCTGGTGTTCAGTTGCGAGTTCTGAGAAATGTTGTAGAAAACATCGGTGTTGTTGCCATTCATATCCTGTGCGTAAATGCTCACATTGGGCATTTTACGGTAGGCAATATCCAGTAGGGAAGCCGAGTTGTTATCGTCGGCATAGTTTTTATTGTTGTTTTGATAAGTATACGAGAACTCCGAAGTGAATCGCATGCGGTCCGAAACGTTGTATTCCAGGAAAGAACGGGTAGAAACACGATCCAAGGTCTGCCCGATCACCGTACCAGTTTGATTGTAAAGACCTCCAGAAACCCTAAATCTGGCCTTCTCTCCCCCACCAGACACGGTAACATAATGGTCATTCGTCCAACCTTGCTGAGAAACTGCAGCAACCCAGTCTGTATTGTTATTGAAGTTTTCGTATTCCGAAAAATTCTTGTCATAGTTGAACTCATCAACATCGCCGACAGTCGGACTTAGGGTTGGATTGTAATACGCTTGCTTCATAAGCATCGTATAATCGTCCCCAGTCAGCAGGTTCATGCCTTCCGGTTGTTTGGCCCCGGTGATGCGGTAAGAATACTGCAACTTGGTTTTTCCGATGGTTCCCCTTTTGGTAGTAATCAGCAATACGCCATTGGCTCCTTTGGAACCATAAACAGCCGTTGCCGCAGCATCCTTCAGTACCGTGATTTCCTGGATATCATCCGGGTTCACACTAATTAGGCTGGCATATTGTTCTTCATTGGCCGTTGAAAAGTCGAAATTTGTCGCGATATCGGTTTCAAACGGAATGCCATTCACTACAATCAACGGTTGGGTATTTCCAGTTATCGAGGATGTTCCGCGGATGCGCATGGACATGCCTGCACCGGGTTCCCCCGAATTGGCTACGATATCCAGACCAGCGATGCGGCCTTGCAAGGCGTCGTCAACGGAGGCAACCTGCAAGCCTTCAAACTCCTTGGAATCGATTTTTTGCATGGCAGTTGAAATTTCCCGGGTCGGGATGCTCAATCCACCCGTATTGGACGTTGCCCTTGCAGAAACCACAACCTCCCTTATGGCATGAGTGTCTTCACCCATGGACACATTGAATGTCCTTGTAGATCCAATGGGCAAAATCTGAACCTGATAACCCAGATACGTGAACTTGAGTTTATTGTCCGGACTCTTGAAACGAATGGCGAAAGCCCCGTCTGCATTGGTTGCCGTGCCATTGACCGTACGGTTGTTGGCATCTATTTCGGCAATGGTCACAGAAACAAGCGTTTCACCCGTCACTTTGTCTGTCACTACGCCACGTACCACGTCTGAACCCGCCGTTTGAGCACTTACCGGAAACATTCCGGCAAGAAGGACGGCAAAAAGGAGCAGACGAATGGGAATGTATCTCTTCATATTGTTGTACTTACTTTTTTCCATGATATAACTACTCATCCCTGAATCGTAACACCCGATCGATCTGATGAACCACGATGCGTGAGGAATAATCGATCAGTGTACTTGTGCTCACATCTCCGGCCGTAGTAACACTGAAGCCATAGTCACGGCACATCAGATTGAACGGATTTCCTCCGGTGGAAACGACTCGGGCAGCAGGATGCTGAACGGGATCCAGTAAGGAAACTTCGTCTTTCACTACGATATCACTGCCTGTATTGTCTACCCGAAGGGTCCGGAATTTGTATTTGGTGATCACTTCATTATTAAGGGTGTCGGAAGAAACAAGGTAGGAAGCTGCCGTTTCATACCGCTTGTTGTTGGTAATGGAATCTCCGATATAGACGGAGTTATCCTGGAAATGGTATTTCAGAAAATTGAGAAGCCGAGTGGTCATGGAGTCTTTTTTGATTGCATCCCCTTCGGCAGCTACTGTTTCCCAGGTCGGAATCACATTTGCAGCTAAAGCAGCATTGACAGCATCGTTGGTCGGCACATAAACCGTATAATGGTAAGCAGAAAAGAAAGAGACATTGAAATCAAGTCCAGGATAGTTCCTGTCCACGACAAAGAAATTGTCAGCACCTTTAAGCAAGTTGAAGAAGGCTGAAAATTCGGTTCTTCCCAATGTTTTATATAAGGAAGTCATTGGATTCTGAAGTTCACGGTCGATCAGATACGAGTTCCCATTGTTCATGGCGTAAATTTGTGTCACTTTGGCCGTAAAGGGTCCATCAGCTGCAACCACGTCGTAACCTGCCTTCGCATTCATTTCCATATTTCCGCCACCCCAAAGTTGCATGCCAACACCCATTCCTTTTACCCGGATGGTACCACCGCCTTTTGTGATGTAATACTCCTTGCCGGATTCAATGTCACCAACCACAATGTGATAGTCGAGCATGTCTTCCAATCGGTCTTTGATAATGGCTTGGTCGCTTACAACCGGTAATTTTAAGGAGTCACCGGTGAGAGCATTGAATCGTGAAGCCACCACTTGTGTGCCGTTGTACCAGAATCTCCAACTCTCTTTAACTGTATGTCCTTGATAAACAGGGCACAAATAATCATTCAGATAGCGATCCGTCGGTATCAGGAAGCTGTATTTGCTCTCCATCGAATTCAGGTAAAGATTGAAATTACAGTTCTTGACCGCCCAATTCCAGACTTTGGTTTCATTGCTGACCAGAATCGGAGCTATTACAGAGGCATAATCGACAGGCGGATATACTTTCTTGGTTTGAAAGACGAGACCGTTGCTGGCGATGAAAACCTTATCAATATCGTCTTCGGTCACTTTCATTTCGTAACCGCTTTCGTTTTTCATACCGTCAAACCGACTGGGCAACGATTCGATCATGCTGTATTTCTGGTGCGCATTGATAAACAGACTGGTGATGCTGTTCGGTACATTGGCCCAGCTTCCATAACGTTCTTTCAGAAATTGGCCAGAACCATTGTTGAAATAATCAGATAGGGCGGCATCGGAAGGCACAAACATGGCAGCCATGTCGTATTCGGCTGCACTTGACGTGGTACGGTAGGCATTCCATCCGGGATCGTACAACAACAATTCATTGCTGGGCACTGTGATGTCGGAGGGAGTCTTGGTCAATGCATGTCCGGGATGTGTGTTGTAATACCGTTTTTCAAAGATGGTATCGTTGAATTCAGGATGAAGAGTTTTGTAATTAACTGTTTGACTGACACTTGGAAATGGTGCACAGAACTGATCCATGATGGCTGTAAATTGCTTCATATCCGGATTGAAGCGGATATAATCGGCCATATTGTCCTGAGGAATCAGCAGTTGATTGAGCACATGGATGTACCCGTTTTTGCAGGTAATGTCCCTTTCCACCACTTTATTGCCAAAAATATGAGCATCGGAAGTATCCCGCTGAATGCCGTTCATGATGAACTCAAAGTCGTGGTTGCTGACACCCCGGTTTTTCATATAAGGGGCAGAGAAAAGAACCAACATGGGAGCAGTATTGTCGCGCAACAGATACATACCCTTTTGTTTATATGCTGTAAATAGTTTGTTGGAAGGCAGCGAATCGCCACGGTCCATATTGAGCATGTCTATTTGTGAAAGAGCTGTTCCAAGCCGAAGAACTTGCCCTGGTTTGGGACCGACAGCGCTCGATAAGGTTTCTATCAGACTGGCATTGTTGATCATTCCAAACATCAACATCTGATTTTTTTGACTTTCCGTCAAATCCTCGTAGCGGCTAACACCCCATTTGTTGGGCGTAGCAAAAAAGGCTTCAAAAACACTGTCTCTTGACACAAAAAGTGTTTTGCTACCCGTTTTCTGCAATACTTCTTTGTAATTACAGTCTTGAATGAGTCGAGTGAAATAGGTATAATCTCCGCGATCAACTAGTTCATCGTAAATACTGGCTCCAAGCCAGGAAGGTTCTTCATTATCATACAGGTAACTATCCTTACAGCTACTGATGAGCAGACAGAAGGATGCAATTGCCAGAAATGTCTGAAAGGAACCTTTCTTCATGTTGTGCATAGGTATAATAATGGTTGAATCTTAAATGACTGCGGCGATATAACGACGTACATCGGCACGCCCTGTCAGCAAATGTTTTTCGACGGTACGGGGGCTTATGTTTAGTTGTTCCGCCATTTCCTTATAAGAATAATCACCGTACATGGACAATTGGTACACCTTGCAACGCTGTTCGGGCAAGGTTTTCAATGCATCTTTTTCGATGCAGACCAATTCGTTGTAGGCTATCTCATCCTCCGTCGTATTAGCAGAAACGGCCCTCTCGTCAAGCACATATTGGGTAACTTCCAACTTTTTGAAAAAACGGCGGTTGTAATCAATAGATAGATTTTTAGCAATGGCGAAAATAAAAAATTGCACGGTTTCCGGACGAAGCATCTGGGAACAGTTCACCAATTTGATGAACACGTCCTGGGTAAGATCTTCCGCTTCAAAATCGTTGATGAGACGCTTGCGGAAAAAACCATGAACGGTTGCGCGGTACTTCTCGTACGCTGTAGTGATGATTTGCTCGGGAGTAAGAGTAGTGTTTTCCATACTTCTGAAGTCTGGGGTTTTACAGACGTAACAAAAGTACAAGCAGACCTTAAAAAAGCAGGTCCGGATTGTTTCACACATAGACACCATATGTACCATGATTCGACGATTCATTCAAAAGGTATGAAATGTAGCAGCATGTTACATTTCATACCCTAGTCCAATTATCCAATATTTGAATCAAGATGCTGTCCTTCAGGATCTTTGTAATGTGATGGAGATACCCCGAATTCATCTTTGAAATATTTCCGGAAATACTTCGGATTGTTGAAACCGACGGAATAAGCCACTTCATTGACGGTTAGCTGGCTCTCTTTCAGCAGCTGAGCAGCACGTTTAAGACGGATGGTACGAATAAATTCCACAGGTGACTTGCCAGTGATGGCCAACAATTTCCGGTACAGATGCCCGCGAGACATGCCTACATCATTAGCTAAGTCATCCACTGAATAATCGGGATTTTCTATGTTCTTTTCGACGAGTCCGATGGTTTTTTGCATCAGTTTTTCGTCCAGCGAAGTCACGGTTATCTGGCTTGGTACGATTTCGATGGTGTTACGGAAATATTCCTGACGGTTTCGTTGGTTCTCAATGAGTGCGTTGATACGCACCAAAAGAATGTCCAGGTTAAAAGGCTTGGTGATGTAATAATCCGCACCGACTTCATAGCCGGTCAGCTTGACATCTTCGGCCGAACGGGCTGTCAGCAGAATGAATGGTATGTGCGAAGTCCGCAGGTCGGATTTCAGCATCTTGCACAACTCCAGACCATCCCGTCTGGGCATCATCAGATCACTGACGATTAGATCAGGTTGATGCTCTACGGCGAAATCCATACCGGCAACACCGTCTGGTGCTTCATATATGGTGTACAGGCGGGTTAGCTGCTCCTTCAGGAACTGGCGGAATTCATGGTTGTCTTCAACAAGGAGGATACTACGCTTTGTTCCCTGTGTTACGAACTCAGTCGTTTCAACATCATTTGTTAGTTCAGGCAAAACGACTTCCGGAATTTCTTCTTCCAAAGCTAGATCCAACGGAAAATAAAGGGTGAAGACAGAACCTTTGCCCAGAACACTTTGAGCAGAAACTTCCCCTTTGTGTAGACTTACGTAATCCTTAACCAGGTGAAGTCCGATTCCACTGCCCAAATAATTTTCATTTTCACGCTTGGACTGATAGAAACGTTCGAAAACATGGGGCAAATCCAACTCAGAGATACCTTCACCGGTGTCTTCCACCGAGATCATCAGCATTTCCTCACCACGTGACTCCATTACATCCTTTTTGAGTTCCACTTTAATCACCCCAGAGGATGGCGTGAACTTCATGGCATTTGAAAGTATATTATTGAGAATCTTACGCATCTTATCTTTATCAAATCCCATGTAAACGGATTTTTCAGGCGAATCGAATGACAGGTAAATGTTTTTAGATTTGGCCACTTCGGCAAATTCGGAACAAATGAGTTCAGTAAATTCCACCATGTCTCCATGAGTCAGATTGAGTTCCACTCCAGCCATTTCCAACTTACGGAAATCCAGCAATTGATTCACCAGAGTCAGTAAGTTTAGGGCATTGCGGTGAATGGACTTCAATTGCTGCTTCAGGGAATTTAGCTCCAAGGGCACCGACTCGCCCAAGTGGTTCACCAAATTGTCCAACGGTGTCAATATCAACGTAAGTGGTGTTCGGAATTCATGGCTGATGTTGGTGAAAAAACGGAATTTCATCTGATCCAACTCCTCTTTTTGCAAAATTCGCTCCTTTTCGCGTTGTTCATCGAGTCGTTTCTGGTTGCGGCGTCTGTACCATTCGATGGCTTCAAAGAATAAATAGGCCAAAAGCATCAGATAAATAATTTTAGCCAGAGTGGAAGCCCAGAAAGGTGGGCGAATCACCACGGAAACAGATGCTTCATTACCTTTCCAGTCCTTACCGTTATTGCTGGCCATCACCATGAATCTGTAAGTACCAGGCTTAAGGCCCGTATAGGTGGCACGGCCTTCTCTCGATCGGAGTTCCACCCAGTCGTCATCGAGACCTTCCAGTTTGTATCGATAAATCGTATGACCAGGTTCAAGGTAATTTAATGCAGAAAATTCCAGAGAAATAAAATTTTCATCGTGGCGAAGTTTGATGCGTCCAACTTTTCCAATGGCTTTCTTAAGTATGATTCGATCGTCGTATTCCCGGTTCTGAACTACCGGTTTGTTAAACAGGTACAAGCCAGTGATCACTGGATTCAGAACTTTCTTTCCAGAGAGGACTTCAAGCGGTCTGAAATAATTGAATCCGTTGTTTCCACCAAAATACAAGGTTCCGTCTTTGGCTTTCAAGTGGGCGTGAAAATTGAAAGATAAACCTTGTAAGCCATCGTATTCGGAGAAATTTGCAAATGAACTGGAATAGGTATCACCTTGCTTGGTCACTTCCAACCGGCACAAACCTTTGGAGGTACCCAACCAGAGAATACCTGCCTGGTCTTCTTCAATGCTCTGAACACAATTGTTGGGTAAGCCGTCTTCAGTATGATAAATGGTGATGTTGTGATTTTGATCGTACAGACAAAGTCCGTCCTGCGTACAGAACCAAAGTAAACCTCTGGAATCCAGAAAAGCATTGTTGATCTGCGCCAACGACTTTGAGATACGTTGCAATTCGGGATCGGTAAAATTCAAACGACCAGTTTTTGATTCGAATTTAAACAAGCCCTTGGTGGAAATAAACAACATGTCTCCACCAGGCAACTCACACATGCTGGCCACATGTTTGTGGTTCTGCATTTCCGGATAGCGATCGATCAACCGGTCAAAACGCCCGGTGTTGGGATCGAACAAGCCAACTCCATAATTGAGGGGTGCCACCCAAAAACGATTTTTTGAATCTAGATAGATGGAACGCAACTGGTTTTCAGGCATGGAATTTGGATCGTTCGGTTCATTCCTGTAAACTGTAATCTTGCCATGATCGTCACAAACCAGCCCGAAGTAAAAGGATGCCATCCAAATTCGACCCTTCGGATCACACAACATCTTGATCCATACATTGTTCTGACCTTTCTTATCCAGTCTGGCTGCTTCCATCGGTTGTGTTGTTCCTGTTTTTGGATTCATAATGTATACACCATCAACCGTTCCCACATGGATGTTGCCTTGAAGATCCTCCGCAAAACATTTTACATTCTTGAAAGGTCCGTTTGCACTAAGGGAAGCCATAGGGAAACGTACCTGATGAAACTTGTTCAGGTTTTTATGGTAATAACAAACCCCTGCATTCAGCGTTCCTACCCAAACACCATCGTCCTCATCGATGAAAATGGAGGAAATGTCGTTCATGATGAATGTACCGTAACCTACCTGCAGGGACGGATAATGGGCAATATTTCCATTCCCTTTAGAAAGGACGAAAATACCTTCCTGACCAGTTCCCACCCACAGATTCCCATCGTGGTCCATGGCCATGGTGGTGAAAACACAAATCTTATTGGCGTATTCAGGAAACAAATCTGTCCACTTCCGTAGTTTTGGCTGATAAAAGAAAACACCCCTGTCGTGCAACACATAAATATTTCCGGATGCATCCGGGCATAGGTTCAGACGAATGGAGTTCATTTTCTTGCTGAAGGCGTTCAATTTTCGCCCCAACAAGTAATTGTCTTGTGTAACCAGTTTCCGGCTGGGAAAATCCATGCCTTTGAGCACGCCGGAGTCTGTCATGATCCATACACGGTTACCAACTTTAAGGATGGCTTGGACAAATCCTTCCTGCATCCAATAGCGGCTGGCGCCGTCCAAAACCTTGACCAATTGCTCTTTAGTAATATCAAAAAGGTACAAGCTTTCGCTTTCCGTCCGCAGCCAATAGTTTTTATCCGAATCGATGAATACCATACGGACGGATTCGCCTACCCCAAGTTTTTTAAAAAATGCCTGTACTTCGGGAAGATACGATTCCTGAACCGGATCGAATATGGATAAGTTTTCGTTGTTGGTTGAAAAGATGAGCCCATCTTTGTTTGATTCGTAGTAAATGCTGGCACTGGAAACCAAATCGGATTGCAGGCTGGCAGGTTGGTGAAACAGTTTGAAATTGACACCGTCGTAGCGGTTCATGAATGCCTCCGTACGAAACCACAGGAAACCGTCTGCATCCTTGTATATGTTATATACCTTGTTATCAGATAAACCATCAGCCACGTTCAAGCTTCTAAACGAATAAGCAGGTGCTGCCTTTAGTTGAAAAGAAAAAAGAAGGAGCAGCAACAGCGAAAAGATAAAACGTGTTTTAATCATGATGCGAATCCGGTTTAGTCACAAAAATAGATAATTCAAGGGATTATTAATCGGATTTCAGTCATTAAAAAAGCCGGTCTCGTCATGAGCCAGCCTTTTTAAGAATTTAGGTTATGAAATCAATGGATGGAGGCAATTTGAACCTCCATATTCTTTAATCGGCTCAACGCTTCGATGTAATAATAATCGGCATAGATGATGGCGTAATCAATTTCACTGCCCTTTGGTTTGTTACCCGTGGAATGAAGTAAAAAAGCAGGATTGGCTGTTCCAGACTGATAGGCATCTGTACTGAGGGAGGTCAACATCCGAATGGCAGCATTTTTGTATCGGGCAGCTACATTGGGATCCGTCACAAAACCGGAAAGTTCAATCAGAGCTGAAGCGGTCACAGCAGCAGCTGAAGCATCACGCGGAGCTTTAGGGATGTCAGGATCATCGAAGTCCCAGTAAGGAACATAATCCTTTGGCAAACGATCAAGATAGACATTCGTTACTTTTTGAACAAAATCCAGGTATTTCGGGTCCTTCGTTTCCCGATAAACCATGGTGAAACCGTATATGGCCCAAGCTTGACCTCGAGCCCACATGGAATTGTCCGAAAAGCCCTGATGTGTGACGCCTTTAATGAAGTGGCCGTCTGTAGTATCGTAAACAGCCACGTGGTAGGAAGTATAATCCTTTCGGAAATGATGTTGCATGGTCTTGTCTGCATGGGAAACCGCGATGTCATAGAGGTAATGGTCCCCGCCATTGGCTGCCGCCCAAAACAAAAGTTCCAGATTGATCATGTTGTCCATGATGGTATTGTGTGGCCAGTCGTTGAGTTCAACTTCCCTGGGCCAAGACAAAAGGGTTCCCACTTTGGGATTAAAAAGCGTCGCCAGAGTATCGGCTGCGCGAAGCAAAATTAGTTTGTATGCGGGATCGTTTGTGAGTCTGTACCCGTTACCATAACTTGTATAAAGTAGGAATCCAAGATCATGGTCATAGGCAGGAATCTCAGAAATAAATTTCAAAGACTCCGTATATTTTTTAGCCACTCTCAAAATAGCAGTATCGTTCGTCAATTGAAAGTCATACCAAAGAATTCCTGGCCAGAAACCGGAGCACCATTCACTTTTAATAGCCTTTCGACAACTCCAGACAGATGAATCCGAAGCAATGTTGCGAGGCATCATCGTGAAGTCCAAGGGTTTTAGTTCGGTCAATGAACGGTTCACCTGTGTGGAACAATAACCCAGTGCTTTGTCTGCATCGAAACTTGGCACAGCGCTTTTGCAACTGCCAAGTAGCATTAGGAAAGAACAGGTTATGAGCAGATTTCTAATTGAACGCATGTATTTGTAAGCTATATTGAACAACCGGTCTGAATTTAATAAAGACCGGTTCCACAAGGAGTGAACGGACTCATCATTTGTATATACGGAGCAGGTTGCAAAATTCCCCATTGTTTCCGAAAAAAACTTCAATGATGCATCATTCCTGACGAATCAGAACACAGGTCCAGGGCTTGAGTTTCTTTTCCCAAACCAATGTTCCCTTGCGGTCTGCACGAATGGTTTCTGTCTGTAACGTATTAGCCGTCCGTTTTAGTTGTTGAATCTGTTCACGTCTTGGAGGTTCCGGGCTGCCCATCGTTCTCCAGGTCTTATAGACGTTGCCGTTGTCTTCGTCCAACTGTTCCACCACAAAAGGCGCGCCTGCCTTCAAGTCTTTCAATGCCACAAGAAATGATTTGGGAGAAAATCCATAGGAAGCTTGGGATTCCGCATCTCCGCGGTCGGGTATGGCGTCTTGCATTTCTTCGGGGTAATTGTATAAAAGGATGACAACCTTACCTGTTTTACTGTCCCTGGAAATGAATTTTCCATTTTCACGGTATAAAATTTCATCTCCCAAAGCGTTGAGCATTCTGTAAGCGTGGTAGGAAGGTTTCACCAGTCCTTGAAAATTGATCAATCCGAATCCACCATGGAAAATACTTGCTCCAGCGTTGTTCTTTTCCTCAAAAATATCCGTGAAGGTCCAATAAGACAATGAATTGGCCAATCCGATGCAATCCAGGTTCACCTTAATAATGTAGGCAGCCACATGCAGCATATCGTGGTTTCGGTCGCGAGAATTGGGGCTGGAGCTCCATTCGGTCAAGTGAATTTCTGCCTTTGGATAGGCACTTTTTGCAACGGTGTTTCGCAACCAGTTCAAATCCTGATAGGTGGCGAATACTTTGCGAGTACGCCCCTCCCCTTTTCCCGTGTTTGGATTAAAGGCATAATCGGTGGGATACGGATGGCAAGAAACAAAGTCAACGGGCAGATTTTCTTTTTCGCAGTAGTTCAAGAAATCATTGATCCAGACACCATGCCAATTCAACGTGTTCAAATCGGGCGTGGAAAAAGTTTCATTAAAACCGTTTCGATCTTCGCGCTCGCCGTCAAAACGGGCATCGGGCACGAAATTGCTGGTGGAAGGTCCACCTACACGCAAACGGTTGTCCACACTTCGTACTGCCTTTACTGACACCTTATATAGTTCAAAATACTGAGATTTGTTCCCATCGAAGAAGCCACGATCCAAGTTTGGTTCGTTCCAGACCTCAAAATACCAGTTCATAACTTCGTCAATACCATATCGATCTACACAATGCTGAGTGAACGCTTTAACCAGTCCAGCCCATTTGTCGAAATTTTCAGGAGGTGTAATGGAGGATTTCCACCAAAACTGAGTCTTGGAAACACCTGTTTCAGAATTTTTACCGGCCATTTCGGAAGGGAAAAATCCGAGTTCCACAAAAGGCCTGACATTAAGCGCAAGCATCCGGTCGAATAATTCATCGATGTACATCCAAGTGTAGACAGGTTTACCATCCTTTTCCGAATAGACACACATGTCATCGTGAAACAAGCCGTGCATTCGAACATATTGAAAGCCGCAAGTTGACTGAACCTGTTGGAGCTGTTCCAGCCAGCCCGCTCTCAATCCTTCATTGGCGCGCCCTGCACCCACGCAGACAGACCAGTATTTTTTGTACGGTTCTCCTTTCTGACTAACATCCACAGCATCCTTCGGTACAGGAATCAGGGCTCTTGAACAGGCAAGCCAGCAAGCTAGAATGGATAATAATAAAATGGGATATATCCAGATTTTTTTCATTTGAATTTTGAAATAAGGCTGTTGAAACGCATACTTTTTGCGACTTTAATTCTATATACGTACGAAATCGATTTATACCCATCAACATTCAAAAATAATTGCTTTTTCTACCCTTCTTGACTAATAATTTGCCCTTCAAAAAGAATCAAATGTTCTATCTTTGGATCCACATTGAAAAAAACTTACATGAAGAATTCTTTCATTTTATTTTTGTTGTTGTTGTGCAGTTGCTTACCTACTTTTGCCAACGAACCCGACTCAGTCTATTTGTTTTCGTATGCCACGACCAAAAATGCCGGTCACAACGGTTTGCATTTTGCTTGGAGCATGGACGGAAAAGATTGGAAAACAATTGGTCCTGAATTCGGATTTGTAAGTTCCGATTTCGGAGCCTGGGGTTCGCAAAAGCGGATGTTGACACCGTACCTTACCAAAGGTGGTGATGGACTTTGGCATGCCGTCTGGAGTTTGAATGATACGGAACCCTCGATTGCACACGCTGCATCGGCCGATTTGGTTCATTGGAAACGGCAGTCGTATCCAGTGGTTTCGAAGGGAAATTGCTTCAATCCTGAAATCCGTTTCGATGCAAAAACAGTGCAATACTTTTTATCCTGGGAAAACAACGTGGATAAAAAACTATACGGATGTGAAACGAAGGATTTCAAGACCTATACGACCTCACATGCCATCGATGCTCCGAGCCGAATGAACAACCGCAAATCAATGGCTTTGCCAGAAGGTACTTCCGTCGGTTTGTTACATCGGGTAGCCTGGTCTCAGGTTGCTTTACTTCAAAAAACGGTTGAGCTGAAACAATATTGGCAAACGTTGAACGGTGAACGCACTGCCGATGATGCCGTTCGTTTTACCAACTTGCAACCTTTGGAAGCCAGCCTCAGCATTCAAACAGGTTCCTCCAAACCCATCAGCGATCTGCTCACCGGCATTTTCTTCGAGGACATCAACTACGCGGCAGACGGTGGCATATATGCCGAACTGATCGAAAACAGGGATTTCGAATACACCTTGAGCGACAAGGACGGTCGGGACAAAAACTGGACCAGCACCCATTCCTGGAGTTTGGATGGCAATGGCAGCACGTTTGCCATCGACACCGTTTCGCCCATCCATCCGAACAACCCGCATTTTGCAGTGCTGAACACAACCAAGGTGGGCGCCGGTCTTATCAACACTGGTTGGGAGGGCATTGTTCTGAAAAAGGGTGAAAAATATGATTTATCGCTGTTTGCCAAACAATTGCAAGGTAAAAACGCAGGTGTTTCGGTGAGCCTTATCGGTAAAAAGGGTGAAGTTTATGCCAAAACGTTAATCGGAGGTTTTGCAACTTCCTGGAATAAAAAGAACGTTGTTTTGACTTCCAATATCGATGTTACTGATGCCAAACTGGAGATCAAACCATTGGGAATCGGTGTTTTGGCATTGGATATGATTTCCTTGTTTCCACAAAGCACGTTCATGGGGCGTAAAAACGGACTTCGCAAGGATCTGGCACAAGTGGTTGCCGACATACGCCCCCGCTTCATCCGCTTCCCTGGCGGTTGCGTGGCACACGGTGACGGCTTGGACAACATCTACCGTTGGAAAAACACCATCGGTCCGCTTGAAGCGCGCAAACCAATGCGCAATATTTGGAACTACCATCAGACTTTTGGTCTGGGTTACCACGAGTTCTTCCAATACTGCGAAGACATCGGCGCTCAACCACTGCCCGTCATTGCAGCTGGTGTACCCTGCCAGAATTCCCATGTGGGAGGACCTGGTCAACAAGGCGGCATTCCCATGTGTGACATGGACCAATACGTTCAAGACATTCTCGACCTGATCGAATGGGCTAACGGCGATGCGAAGACTACGAAATGGGGCAAGATTCGAGCCCAAAACGGTCATCCGAAACCCTTCAATCTGAAATACGTTGGCATTGGCAACGAAGACCTCATCACCGATGTTTTCGAAGAACGCTTCACGATGATTTTCAAGGCGATGAAGGAAAAACACCCCGAGATCACGGTAATCGGAACGGTCGGACCTTTTTATGAAGGAACCGATTACGAAGAAGGTTGGGCTCTTGCCACCAAGCTGCAAGTACCAATGGTGGACGAACATTATTATGAAACTCCAGGCTGGTTCATCAACCATCAGGATTTTTACGACAAGTACGACCGCAGCAAATCTAAGGTTTATCTGGGTGAATATGCGGCGCACCTGCCCGGTCGCCCAAACAACTTGGAAACCGCTTTGGCAGAAGCACTTTACATGACGACATTGGAACGCAACGGTGATGTGGTGAGCATGGCTTCCTACGCACCGATGCTGGCCAAAGATGGGCACACTCAATGGAATCCGAACATGATTTATTTCAACAATTTGGAAGTGAAACCGACCACGGGCTATCAGGTGCAAAAATTGTACGGACAAAACGCAGGTGATCAGTATGTTACCAACAATCTTTCGGTACCCACCAGAGACGATAAGGTTCGCAAACGCATTGCCACCTCCGTGGTTCGCGACAGCAAGACCGGTGATTTGATTGTGAAAATTGTCAATTTGTTGCCTGTAAAAATTCAAACCAACTTAAAACTGGATAACGTAACTAATTTGTCTGCACAAGCACAACGCTTTGTGCTGACAGGTAAACCCGATGGACGAAACCTCAAACCTGTGGAAGACTTCATTCCTGTTAGCGCTGAATTCCCCTGTGAATTACCAGCGTACTCATTTACGGTTTTGCGAATCAAAGCCATTACCAAATAAGGTGTAGGCAAGGTTCTACAGTTACAAAGAAATCTGTTTTTCGAGTAGTGAAATCTTTTCTCAATTCGTATTAGTTGAAGGAAAACAATTAATCTTAACTATACGAAGCATGAAAAGAAAACATTTTTCGCTGCTGGCAATTATCGTTTTTCTGGTTTTTTTGCACACGACCAGTGTATTTGGTCAAGCTGTGGGAGACTATGGATCAACGGCAGCCAGTGGAACACCGGGAACAATGAATTGGTTTACAGGAACATGGTACCTCTGTACTTCAGCTGGAACATGGACCGGAGCCACTACTACGACGATACCACCGACTCAAACCAACAATGTCTGGATTCTTACAGGAGACTCAGTAACCATCTCGTCTGGGACTGCTGGTACATTGGCCAAATGCAAAAACCTTGAAGTAGCCGGTAAGCTGAATCAGGTGGGTACCCAAGTTGAAAATTCCCAAATATTCGGAAACCTTCATGTGGCAAACGGTGCCGTTTTCTATGGCAGACAAAAATTGATCTGGGGAAACTGGTTGGCCACGCCTTCCACCTTGAACATTGATGCTGGTGGAAAATTCCTTCTGTTTGACCAATTCAGGCTTTTTGGTTCAGCCACAGGCAGCTCCATCATTACCAACAACGGCATATTCGGACAAGCGACTCCTGTTGCCGGCACGAGTGCCACCATTTATGTAATTAACGCTTCAAGTGCTTCGGGCAATGCTGACGTGCGCTTCACAGGGACTGGCAAAACCATTTTCAGGCGATTGTTTGCTGACACCAACGCAGGTTCATTCAATATAACAGTTGATCAAGACATTACATTCTGCCCCGCAACCGCCGACCCTGGCATCAAATTGCAAAACGCATCGGGCGCAAACTCGACCAGTACACGTTCTTTTACCATCAATGCCGGCAAAACGGTCACCATTTTCAGCGGATGGTTCGCCAACAACGCAGCTTTTACGGGTGCTGACGCCAACAATACGTATACCATCAACGGCACGTTGGATGCTTCGGCAGCTTCCATTTATTTCGGTTGCACCTCCAATACAGGCTATACGACCAACTCCCAAATCATCAACATCGGTGCAACCGGAACGCTCAAATGTGGCAGCACGGTTTATATGAATAAACCACAGGCTGGACAAACCTTGGCCGTCAATGTAGAAAATGGCGGAACCATCACTTATAAAGGCACCTCTTTCCGGACAAAACCTACAGCTAGTACCTATACGGTTGCAACGGCTCCTTCCGCTCTCTTGTGCGCAACCAATTCCAAACTTGTATTTACCAATTCAAGTGCGACCACCATCACGGTCAATTCCGCACTCAGCGCAGACAGTCTTTTATTGGCTGCAACGACCACCTTGATAGGTGCCGGCAGCACGACTGTCAACAATGCTCTGACACTGGGCGGTGTGCTGATAAACAATGCTGGAAGTTTGACACTTGGTACGAACGCAGCGTTAAACGGTAGTGCCTCGAATTACATTGATTTGATGGCAGGTGGAAGCTTTACCCGAAACGGAGTAATGACGGCATCCACCCTCTTTCCTATTGGAAACGGGGCATCGTACACACCGTTGACTCTGGCCAATACTACCGGAAACCCGAACATCACGGTCAAGGTTAAAACAAGTCTGGATAATGCAGTAGAAGATGCTACCAAAATTGTAAATCTGCAATGGTCCATGCTGAGCAGTGCTACCACAACATCAGACGTGACTTTCCAGTTTAACGGTGGAAATAAAGCTTCGGCATTTGATGCAGCATCCACGTGTGATTTGGGAGTGTATTCCAACGCATGGACTGCTATCAATTTAGGAACGCCAGTAGGTTCAGACCCTTATTCGATAGCCGCCTATAGTTTGACGATCCCTGCAACAGAAAACTTTTATGTAGTTGGAAACACGGGGAAAGTGGCACGAATGGCCTCCACTTCTTCTACCTGGACGGGCACGGTTAGCACCGATTGGGCAATCGCTGGTAACTGGTCCAACGGTATTCCAGACAATACGTTCGATGCAATCATTCCTGCTTCGATGACCAACTATCCTGTGCTTACAGGCAGCCAATCCATCAAAAATCTGACCGTTGAAAGCGGAGCATCCATCACCAATAATGGAACGTTGTCCATAGCTGGATCAGCCATCAATGTGAATGGTTCGCTTTCTGGAAACGGGGTATATCAATTTACCGGTAGTGTGGCACAAACCATTACCGGCGTATTTACCGTGAATCAGTTGACTGTCAATAACTCAGCAGGCGTAATCAACAATGGGACGCTTACCGTACTGACGAAACTGAACCTGCTCGCAGGTGGACTCAGCGGTACCGCACCTGTTTATCCAACAGACATGCACATAGAATTTACGGGTTCAGGCACTACCAGCACCGGATTGTTTTTAAGTCCGTCTGCAGGTACTGTAGGAACGTTAACCCTCAACGGCACGGGAACACTGAGCTTGTCCAATCCGATTCAGGTAAAAACCTTGACATTGACCGCTGGAACACTGGACAACAGTGCAAAAAACATAACAGTGACCACTTCATTGACCCGTTCAGCAGGGGTTTTGCTGGCATCACCTAATTATAGTGGAAGCATTCCTGTAAATTATGTGGGAACGACACCAACCTATTCGGGAAATGAGTTGTCACCGACCTCGGGTTCCATCAACGTTCTGACACTGAGTGGAAGTGACGTCTATACGGTTTCGAATACCTACAACACAACAGGAAACATTCATGTTGTGAGTGGCACCTTAAAAATGGGAGCCAACGTGGCCGCACAAAATGTCTTGGTCGAAGCGGGTGCTGTTTTCAATTCGGACAATACGGCAACCAGTGCTGCTCGGCATACCCTGACCATTGGCAACGGATCGGCTGGAAACGACGCCACGCTGACGATAAACGGAACCTTTGGAAATTCTGTCAAATGGAACAATGACGGTATCGATGTGGAAATCAGCGGTAATGCCAAAACAATGACCATAAACGGAACAGGTTTTATAGGCATTTCCGGTCTGCGTCCGGCTATCGATGCCAATGCAAGGGAACTGGATGTTTTCATCGACCAGAACCTGTATTTGGACCGCGACAACGGAGGAGCCAGCAACATTGAATCCACACTGACGCTTCAGAACGGCACTTGCACGTTTGCACGCACACTCACGATTGCTGCCGGTGACACGGTTTTCTTCCGTGGAAACGGGGCTTTGCATGGCATGAAGAACGCAAACAGCTCTTCTGATGAATTGGTCAATAACTATGCTTCTTCGAACGTCAATCAGGGCAATTGCACCTATATAGTATATGGTGTGCTCGATTTTGTTTCAGCTGGTTATACGGCTTCCACTGCTTTGAATCTAAACACTTCTTCGTTTACAGGAAATACGCAATCGGTCGTGCTGAACGTTAAAGCAGGAGGTATGGTTAAACTTCCTGGCATTGTGAAAATGTTCACCGCACAAAGCGGTCAGACGGCAGACATTGTTGCTGAACCCAATTCGACCGTGATTTTCGGTTTCAACGGAACGCAATACAATGTACTGACAGGAACAGGAAAGATACCTGAATTCAATTTACAGAATGTGGTGGTAAATAACACCAGCGGCATGAGCCTGACCAAACCGATGAATGTCAAAGGCACGCTAACCCTATTGGCAGGCAATATCTCCGGAAGTGCCGTTGTGATGAACGGCACGGTAGCACAAACGATCGCAGCCAATGGAAACGCCATCGCCAATTTGACGATTGACAATGCTGCGGGTGTGACTGGTGCTCCTGTCGTCACAAATACTCTTGCATTGACAAATGGTACCCTTTCCGACTTCTCCAACTTGGCCAATGCAACTGTTGTTTTCAACGGCACAACTGCCCAAACGATCGGTGAAGGTTTGTCCTCTGTGAAAAACCTCACCATCAACAACGCAGCTGGTGTCAGTCTGGGAAGTGCGCCGACAATCAGTGGTGTACTAGCAATTCAAAGTGGAAAACTAAGTTTGGGAAATCACAATCTGACCATCGGCACTACTGGAAGTATTTCGTTAGCAAGTACCGATAATTACGTTGTGACGGAGGGAGCTGGATTGTTGGTCATGAATGCACCTGCTTCGACCTCCACGGTTTTCCCAGTTGGTACTTCCGCCACATTTAATCCGGTGACCTTGAATCCTGCTTCATCCAGCATTTTTTATGCGGGAGTGAAAAATTCGATTGCACCAGCACTACCCACTTCTGATGCCACTATCCTACCGTTGAAGTCTGTGAACCGGACTTGGAACATCTCTACATCAACGCCTTCTGCCACAACACTTACGTTTGGTTACAATGGAGGAACGGATGCCAATGCCGAATTCGACAATTCAGGAACGGAAGTCGCACTTCTGCAAAATGACGGATCAAACTGGAAATATGTGGGATTTGGAGCAGTGGTTCCCGGCATTGGAATTTCCACGGCCAAAACAGCTACTGTCGAAGGCATTGGTTCGTTCGCGGCCTTTACGCTGGCCAATCCAGGACCTGGTGCCATCTACACCAACACCAGCGGTAATACGTTCAGTGATGTGTTCCGTTCAACTGGAAATGGAAACTGGAACAGCGCCACCCTTTGGGAACTGAAAAGTGTGGATGCTGAAACTTGGGTATCAACCGTTTTATCGCCGACGGCAACCAGTACGGTAACCATACAATCGGGCGACACGGTGTCCATCAATACGCAAGCGGGAGTCGGAAACCTCACCATCGAGTCGGGCGCGGTTTTGAAATCGACTGTTAGCGCCTATACGTCCACACCAATTGTACTGGCTTTGGGCAAAGCATCCTCCGTCATCCGAAACAACGGATTGTTCGGATGTCCCATCGGCAGTCCGGTAGGAACGACAGGCGACGGAATCACCTTGGCTTTGGGCAGCAACTGCGTATCCTTCCTTTTAACAGGAACTGGAGAATCTGGCATTGGCAATCTGTATGCACTGGCTAGTTCTAACAATCTCAGTGCCGTAATCGATCAGAACACGCAATTCCGTTATACGACTGCCGGTGCAAAGAGAACGGCGCTGACACTGGTTGATCCAAGTGGTGCTGCGTTTACTGGTTCCCGTTATTTATTGGCTTCTGCCGGGAAATCGCTTTCCTTCCTAAACGCAAACAGCTGTTTGCACGGAACCGCATTCTCAACAGCGGGTTCGTATACCGAACAGCAAGGAAACATCACCTACGATTTTCAGGGTGGTCTTGATTTAAAAGGAGGAAACGTATACCTCACCTCCTCCACGAATGTGCTGGATTCCGCTCAAGTCATCAAACTGAACGTGGGCAAGAAAGAGAACTTCATCGTTGCAGGTGACTTCAATTTCTGTAAAGTGCAGGCCAAGCAAGCGGTCTATGTCAATCTCGAGGACAGCGCATACCTGGATGCGACGAAGGCTTCCGTGCTCGGTACCAACGTTTACGGTCCTTCCACCAATACGACTTCCGGATACGGTTCGAATTACGTTTGGATTGTCACCAACGGTTCAGCCAAGTATAGCAGAAACGTAGGGAATTATGGCAGCAAGGCTAAGTATTTCAACGTGGCGGTTGCACCAACAAATGGTAATTACGTAACGATGAATGGCAATCCGGTGTTTGTCACCAACAACATTGCCGAGGAAGAAGTCTATACGGTGAATGTCAATTCTGGCCAACCGTATTCGTTCACAACATTCTCTGCAGACTATGCGCTGAACCGGACCTGGATGGTGAAGCCGACCAAATTTGACCTGCCGTGGGGTGCAAATGTAACTTTCGGATTTACTGGTACTCCCGCAACGGACGGTAACGCTTCCTTCTCACCGACGCAGGCTGCTGCATCGGGTTCAGCCTCGACATACACTACTGGAGGTGGTCCATCCATTCCAGCAGGTGCAACTGATTTCCTAACGTACGTTGGATTGGCAGACAGTTGGACCAATGTAGCTCCGGCAAGCAACTTGATACCCGTTACCGGCACATTCGGAGCCCCTTGGCAACTGAACTTCTTTATCGGAAACTTTTTCGAACCCTACTTGTTTACACTGCGTAATAAAGTGGCACCGCTGATTTGCAAATAAATTAAACCAAACATCTATGAAAACGATATATCAAAAGTTAGCGTTGCTTACCATCGGTCTGTTTACCATCCTGACTACCTTTGCGCAGGCAGATGCTCCGGGTCAGGTTTGGCAATGGTCCATTCCGGTGAAGGGTGGCATGAACGGTCAGGGACAACCTTGGGCATACTTGTGGATTCCTGAAGACTGCGCCAAATTACGTGGACTTGTTTTGGTCGAGAACAACATGGAGGAACTGTCCATCGTGGAAAACCAACAATTTCGTGACTCCATGCAATCCATCGGTTTTGGTGAAATCTGGATTGCACCGGCCTTTCGCCCCTATTTCAACATCCAGGAAGGCGACAAGGAGCTTTTGCTTCAGATCTTAAAGGATTTGGCAGATCGATCTGGCTATGAGGAGATCAACAATGTGCCTTTGGTTCCCATGGGACACTCCGCGATGGCCAACTTCCCGTTTGCAGTGATGGCCGGTTGTCCTGAACGTGCCCTATGCGGCATTTCAATCAGTGGCATGTTTCCGTATGAATTCGGTAATTCGGTCGGGATGAATACCCAGTGTGGCAGGACCATCGATTACATTCCGTTCTTAGCTTCCATTTCAGAATGGGAAGGCTGTGGCGATCCGGGTAACTCAAACATGAATTATGCGTTCAACAAGCGGTCTTTCTACAACAAGACGCCAATTTCAAATTTACCTGGTGCAGGGGAATTTCACTTTGCAACCACGCAAAAGAAAACCAATTTCTTTGCTTACTACATCAAAAAAGCAGCATCCTATCGTTTGACGAAAGATGCGACGGCTACGACTTTTGCAACGCTGAAACCCATTGATCCAACGACCACGGGTTGGTTGGTAGACCGTTGGCAGAAGAACATGCGGCCACGCTATGCGGCTGCACCAGTGGCTACGTACAAGGGGAAAAAGGCTACGATCGGTTCTACCGGTGAAGAAAACTTCTGGTGTTTTGACGAAGATATGGCGCGTCGGATTGAAGAGCATCAACGTGCGTACTTTCGCAAAACGCCTTGTTTGATTGCCTACAATCAGAGCACGACTCCTGGCGTGGTGGGTTCAGCTGTGGTTCAAACAAACAACCATGTGCAATGCACCTTGAAATTCATTCCACTGAACGATAGTCTGGATTTTGAACTTTCATCCTCCTTTTTAAACGAAATTCCTGCGGTAAGCGGTCGTTGTGTGAACTTTATGAATACGACAGACACCGTTACCGGGAATCTGATTTATCCGGCTGTTGGTGCCCTCATTGGGCATCCGGCCAACAACAGCCTGTCGGTGATTGACCGCGAGTGCAACATGTTTACCAAACTTCGCAAAGATCCTGTTACCGGTATCACGACGTTCCGCATGACGCTCGATCGTGGACTGCCATCCGCCGCGTCGAATTATCAGCAATTTGCCATTTTCTCGGTGGCCCATCCGGGTGACGACATCTATAAAGCGTCTGTATTGCAAGCAGATATGAGCATTTCGGTGCGTAATACCTCAGGGCTTGCTCAAAGCATCACGTTTCCGCAAATTGCAGACGTATCCAACAGTTTGAATCCGGTGACGCTGAATGCGACTTCCAGCCTTGGTATGCCTGTTCAGTATTATGTTCAGGAAGGTCCGGTGAAGATTGTCAACAACAAGTTGGTGTTCACGACCATTCCACAGTCGGCCAAGTTGCCCATCAAGGTGACGGTCGTGGCCTGGCAATGGGGACGAAATGCCGATTTGGCTGCTAGGATGACTTCTGCCAATGCACCTTCTCCTGGCCAGCAGATTCAAACGGCAAAACCGGTGTCGAATACGTTTTACATCACCGACCGGTTAACACCGAAGTTTGATCTGAGTTTGACTGCCGTTCCGTTGAACAATGTGCAAATTCATGTGAACTGGACGACGGCTTCGGAGGAGAATACGGAGCGGTTTGAGTTGCAACGGAGCGCGGATGGTCAGAACTGGACGACTATGAAATCCGTTTTGGCTGCGAAAATCCCCTCGTCTTATTCCTTTGACGATAATGCGCCACTGTCAGGAATCAATTACTATCGATTGAAGTTGGTCAGTGCGGATGAGACGTTCGCGTTTTCGAATGTGGTGACAGCAGTGATCACTGCGGTTTCGAACGATTTGGTGAAGGATAAGATTGAAATTCTGAAGGTCAAGGATGTGATGAAAACAAGTGGCTTTGTTTTTGGAACGGAGCTTCAAATCTCCATATTCGATTGTTCAGGCAGGCTAATGAGCAAGTCTTCGTGTACTGTACCCTTGAATGGTATAGTGGAAACCACATTGCCAGCGTTGGCAAAAGGAGTTTACAATTTTCATGTTATTTCAGATAATGCAAATAGATCAATTCAGTTTATAAAATAGGGTTTTCTATAGATTTTATTGATATGGCGTCTCCGCTTTTGGTGGGGGCGCCTTTGTTTTTAAGCTATTTTTTTGTCTTTGAAACATGTTCTTTCAACATGTTCTCAATATCATAGTAGGGTTTTTATTTACACAATCGTATATAAAATGTACAGCAAGAAAAGTGTTCAGCTAAATAACTACTTAACCTCTAATATTTCTTAATTCCTCTACCTATGAAACAAAAGATTTCTACGCTTTTTCTCGCCATTTTGGCGATGATGGTATTTAATTCGACTGCAGCGTTTGGGCAGGCAGTGGGAGACTATGTTTTCACTGCTGCTTCGGGAAGCAGTTGGGGTACTGCTTCAAACTGGAGCATATCAGATGGTGCTGGCGGTTATTCAGGTACGGCACCGGCACTTCCTACGACAGCTAATAACGTCTGGATTCCTTCGGGAATTACAGTTACCGTTGTTGCGGTTAGAGTATACAGTAAAGACTTACATGTTGCAGGAACAATCAGTGTTACATCATCATCAACAACTGAATTGTCACAATTTGTGGGAAGCGTATCAATTTCCGGTTCCATCGTTAACGGAAATAAGTGGATATTCGGAAATAGCTCATCGAGTGGCACCACGTTCACCATTGATAATGGCGCCAGCTATACGACTTCCCCTGGTGCCCGTATTTTCATTGGCGGTGCAACTGGAAGCAGTTTCACAATCACCAACAATGGTACATTTGGAACTGCTACTGCTGTAGCGGATGCAGGACCAACGATCACAATGGGGGGCAATTCCGGCTCGGGTAGTGTGAATTTGACTTTCCAAGGCTCCGGTACGACTATATTGAAGGCCATCAATACAGATAATTTTTCTCCGGCCTGTAACATCACTATTGATCAGGACATAACGTTGACTGCATCGTCAGCAATGGCTGCCATCAGACTATCACACAGCAGCTCCGTGTCCAATTCGACCACCAGGTCCTTCACCATCAATGCCGGAAAGACAGTGACCTACATCAGTACTGGTTGGTTTGCAAATAATGTTCAAAACACTGGTGCCGATTCAAACAACACTTTCAACATCAATGGCACGTTGGATGTATCGTTGGGTTCCATTTATTTTGGTTGTACGACGAACACGACTCTTGGTAATATGGGAACCACCAACTCTCAAATCATCAACATCGGTGCAACCGGTATCCTTAAATGTGGTACGGTCGTCAAGGTTGAAAAGCCACAAGCTGGTCAGACACTTGCCGTGAACGTGGCAACAGGTGGTGAAATCACATATAAACATACTGCTTTCCAGACTTTTCCCACTGCAGCCACATTTGCTCAAACCGCATCACCGTACGCGCTTCTCACCAATACAAATAGTAAAGCAACTTTTACCAACACTGGTGCAACAGCCATTGCACTCAACACCAACTTGACCGCAGATAATCTTAGTTTGGCAGGTGCAACGACATTGACCGGTTCAGCCAACACAACAATCAACGGAACCTTGACCTTGGGCGCAAAGCTGACCAACAATACTGGAAATTTGATCCTTGGAAGCAGCGCAACTTTTAGCGGAAGCTCTGCAAATTTTGTCGACCTATCCTCGGGTGGCAGCTTCACACGCAATGGCGTAAGTGCTTCTTCCATCTTATTTCCAATTGGAACTGGCACCTATTATACACCTTTATCGCTTGTTAATACGACAGGAACGCCGAACATAACTACAAAAGTAAAAACCACCATTGACAATGCGGTCGAAGACGCTACCAAGATTGTTAATCTTCAATGGTCTGTGGTTGGTAGCTCAACCAGCACCTCCGATATCACCTATCAGTTCAATAGTGGAAACAGTGCAGCAGCATTTAATGTAGCTTCCACCTGTGATTTAGGAAATTATACAAGCACATGGTCGGCAACGGATGTTGGTACACCCTCTGGTAGTGATCCCTATACTGTCTCGGCTACTGGTCTTACCATTCCTATAACCACCAATTTGTATGTAATTGGCAATACTGGACAAGTCGTTCGAAGCGCTCCGACCAGCACAACTTGGTCAGGTGCAACCGATACAGACTGGAATACGGCATCCAACTGGTCTAGCGGCGTTCCTGATAATACACTGGATGTCGAGATACCTGCTTCCCTTAGTAACTACCCTGTCATTTCAACAACACAATCCATCAAGAGTCTAACACTTGCCAGTGGTGCATCCATCACGAACAGTGGCACGTTGAATATAGTTGGGCCGACCGCGTCAATCAGTGGCTCCATGGCTGGAAATGGTTCTTACGTATTGGCAGGAACCGATGTGCAAACCATCACAGGAGTTTTGACTGTCAATCATTTGACGATTAACAACAACAACGGTGTTGTCAATAATGGAACACTGACCATAAATACCGACTTGACCATAACCGCAGGTTCAGTAACCGGAACAGCACCAGTTTTCAGCACGGACATGCCTGTAAGCTTTAACGGTTCAGGATCAACTTCAACAGGACTGCTGCTCAATCCTTCAACTGGAAATGTTGGCACATTGACTATCAATGGTTCCGGCACATTAACGTTATCGAATGCTGCTGAAGTCAAAGTGCTTCAATTAACAGCAGGTACATTGGACAACAGTACTTCCAACATTACCGTCGTAACATCGTTGACTCGTACTGCAGGAATACTCTCCACTTCTCCCATTTACAGTGGCATCATACCCGTCACCTACAATGGAACGGTTGCAACGAACTCCAGTTACGAACTTTCACCAGCAAGCGGATCGATTACTGTATTTACCTTGAGCGGAAGCGATGAATATTCCGTAACAAGTGCCTACAGTACCACAGGAAACATCAGTGTTGCTAGTGGTACTTTGAAAATGTGTGCAAACGTCACTGCACAAGACATCACCATTGCCAGCGGAGCAACGATGAATGCAAACATTTCGGCAACCTCTGGTTCTCGTTACACCCTAAAATTAGGTAACGGCACAGCCGATAACGACGCAGTACTCACCGTGAACGGAACTCTGGGTAACGGTACCAAATGGTCTAACGACGGAATTGACATCGAAGTAAGTGCCAACGCCAAAACATTCACCATCAACGGATCTGGAGGCACCATCGGCATTTCGGGTATTCGCCCAGCTGCAAATGCTAATTCTAGAGCACTGGACATCAACATTAATCAAAGTATGTACATCGACCGTGACAATGGAGGTGCTGCCAACATCGAACCGGGTCTTACCCTGCAAAACGGCACTTGCACCTTTGCGCGCACAATGACCATTCCAGTTGGTGTTGCCGTAACATTTCGTGGCAACGCAGGTTTGCATGGGATGAAAAATGTAACAAGTTCGGCCGATGAATTAATAAACAATTACGCCAGCTCATCTTCCGATCAGGGCAATTGCACCTACAACATCAATGGGACATTGGATTTGACCTCCTACAACACGAATAGTAATACTGGAGCTTCACTGAACCTAAACACCAGTTCCGGTTCAGCCAGTGGAAGCCAGGCTGTAACTGTCAATGTCGGCAGTAATGGCACCCTTAAAATGGGTGGGGTAGTTAAAATGCATACCGACCAAGCTGGACAAACCGTCAGTATTGTCCCAGCAACCGGTGCGACGATCCAATATGGCAACGGCAATGCACTAACCGCCCTGCTTACTACAACTGGTGGCACATTACCAGTTCTCCCGACAAGTTACACCAACCTGACCATTAACACGACCTCCGGAATCACCTTCCCATCACCCATCAACGTATCCGGAAGCCTGACATTGACCGCTGGTAATATCAACAATACGGTCAACATGGATGGTGTCTCCACTCAAGCTCTTGCAGGTAACGGTAATACCATCAGCAATTTGGCAATTGCCAACACTGCAGGTGTCACTTTACCTTCCAGCTTAACCGCAACAACATTGACTATTGCGCCAAATGCCAAATTGACCAATGATGCAGGGACTTTAACTTCCACGACCTTCACCATCCAAAGTGATGCATCTGGAACGGGCACCTACATCGACAATGGAACTTCAACCATCACGACCCCAACCGTTCAACAATACCTCACCGGCTCCAACGCCGCAGGTACACCCAATGGTCGCTACTGGTACCTGACCAGCCCAGTTGTAGGTTCTACCAGCAATGCCTTTACGCCTGCCACCAATTATTTGTGGAGCTACAATGAAGCAGGAAACTCGTTGGCAACGGTTTATTCAAGAATGGCAGCAGATGCCAGTTTGACACCCGGCACAGGTTACGTAGCCCGCATGGCAGCTAACGGAAACATCAACTTGAGTGGAACTTCTTTGTTCAACGATGACAAAACCTTCACCGACCTTAGCTACGCTTCAACCGATGCCACCAAAAAAGGCTACAATCTGATAGGAAATCCGTACCCCTGTTATTTGGATATCACAACGGCATTCACAGGTGCAACGGGTTTTGAAACTTCTGCCTGGTATCGTTCTTCAACAGATGGGACAAGCAATGTTTTTGATACGTTCAATGCTTCTACAGGTGCAGGAATCACGATTAATAGCGGTGTGAACACAGCAACTTTGGCCAAGATTCCACCCATGCAAGCTTTTTGGGTTCGTGCAACGAATGCAACGAACAGCTTAACATTCAGCAAGTCCACGCGGAGTCACAAACCTGCAGCAAATGGCAACAATTTGAGAAGTACCAGCACCAGCGATGTGAAACAAATTCGACTGAATGTTTCCAATGGTACCAACACCGACCAGACATTGATTGGTTTCTATGCGCAAGCTATGGATGAATTCGACAACTGCGACTCCCGCAAAATGTTTAATGGAGTGGCCAATTTGCCGGAAATCTACTCGCTGGCAGGTTCAACAATAGTCGCCATCAACGGCTTGCCACTTTTGAGTGACAGCCGAGAAATTGCACTCGGATTCAAGACCACTCAGGCTGGTACTTTCAGCATCAAGGCAGCAGAAATCTTGAACCTCGAAGCAGATCAAACCGTCATCCTGAAAGATAAACAGCTGAATGTTAGCCAAAATCTCACTGAACAACCGATTTACAGTTTTACTTCGGATGCAGTAAATACAACGACTCGTTTCAGCGTAGTCATTGGAAAAATGGCCACAGCACTGGATTTGGCCCAAAAGACTTCGTTCGATGTTCGGACCTTGAACAATGGTCAGATGGAAATTGCATTGAATGGTGCAACCAAGGCCAGAGTTAAGGTTTACGATACCGTTGGAAAAGAAGTGTTCACGCAAGATATTCAGGCACAAACAAGTCCGTTAAACAAAACCTTCAGCAAGGGTATTTATCTCGTGAAGGTTTCTATTGAAGGCGTTGAGAATACCAAGAAAGTGGTGATCAATCTTTAATGCAGAATGCTATGAATGAATTGAAAAAATCATACCAGTATCCGAGCATTGAAAAGGTGAAGCTCGACAATGAGATTTCCTTGATATTGGCTTCGGGCGATAGCCCATGGGGCGACCCGATAACCGAAGTCCATCAGGAGCAAGTTAGTGATTCACATTTGGCTTAAATATTTTGAATAGATGAAAGAATTAAAACGCACATATAGCAGCCCCGTAGTTGAGAAAATTCTGATGGACAACGACATATCGTTGGCTTTGGAAAGTCCATGGGGAGATCCGAACATGTTCAGCACACTAGATTTGGGGCCAGATCTCCTAATGGAAGAAACGATCATGCCGATTCTATAGCATTCGTAAAAGGATCAATAACACCAGAATCCCCGCCAAAAAAAGACGGGGATTCCATTTTAAAAAACCATGCGTACAAACAAATCGCTTAAAAATCTCCTTTTCTTCTCCTTTTTAACGCTCTCGTTGCTCACGCAAGCAGCATTTGTTCACCCAGGCATTTCTCACAAATTGTCGGATTTGGAACGCATGAAAGCGATGGTTCAAGCCAATAAAGAACCCTGGAAAAGTTCGTTTACTAATCTCCAGTCGAATTCGTACGCATCCTACAATTACACAGTACGATGGTCTTTGGATTCCACCAGAGTAATCGAGAGCTTTAGCGCCAATTACGAAAAATTCAAGTACGACGCACTGGCCTGTTATTACAATGCGTTGGAATGGTACATCACCGGTGATACCCGATATGCTGCAAAAAGTGTGGAGATATTGAACAAGATGAAAAACATTCGCAGCATAGTAAGTGCGACGCAAAGCTTATGTGCAGGCAGGGTTCTGCCAAAACTCATGGAAGGGGCTGAAATAATCAAAAGCACCTACTCGGGTTGGTTGCAAGCGGACATCGATGCCTTCAAGGCCATGCTGGTTTATCCGGAGTATTCCACCACCGTTGACCATTCCGTCGATGCGGAACACTCCTTCTACTGGGCCATGTACAACGGCGATTACGGAAGGCACGGAAACCAAGGGCTGTTCGGCATGTTGGGAACCATACAGATCGCTGTTTTCAGCGACAATGAAATCATGTACGACCGCATTCTTCGCTACATGCGTGGGCAAACCCACCGGAGTGACGACCTTCCATACGTTTCTGGACCCACCGTGATCAATGCCACCAAAAACGCCTATCCGACTTCCAACAGCTATTTTGACGATTATTCCATGCGTTCACCCTACATCCAAACAACGGTGCCGGATTACGGCTACAACGAAGTCATTCAAAATTACATTTGGGAAAACGGGCAGACGCAGGAGGCTTCCAGAGACCAGGGGCATTCACAGTTGGCCTTGAGTCTTATCCAAAACATCTGTGAAATTGCCTGGAACCAGGGAGACGACCTATACAGCATTCTGAGCAACCGCCCCCTGCTGGGTCTGGAGTATTTGCTCAGGTACAACCTTTCATACGCTCGAAGTTTTCCCGATCAACCGACTCCATGGGAACCCACTGTAGAAAACGGCGAGTTTATCCAGCGTAGAGACCGAAGCCAGCGTTGGTTTTCAAGGAGGATTAATCCGTGGAATGCCAGCGACACCACCACCTTGACCCGCGGTAAACCCTTTACGGATGCGGCTTACACCACAAGCACCGGCCCTAAAACCCCTATGTATGAAATGGCGCTCGGACACTACCGTTCCAGAATGAACCTTCCCGCCAGCAATTACAAATGGCTGAACCGGTCCGATAGCGTTTCCCATGTTTTGTATGGAAACGAACGACAAGGTTTTCAAGTGGACTACCTCGGCTTTGGCTCACTGACCTTTCACCGGGCAGATCTTTGCCCGGGCGACCCTTGCACGTTTGTCGGCAGAGAGCCTGTTTATCAATCACATACCTTGCCATGCACCGTCGAAGCGGAGGACTATGACTTTTTCACGGCTGGAGCGCAGGGGCGTACCTACCATGAATTGAGCGGTACCAAGGTTTACAATGCTTACCGCCCAGATAGCACAGTTACTATAAACACCTGTACCTCTGGTGGTTATAAAGTGACAGGCATGGTTGATGGTGAATGGATGACGTATACCATCAACATTCCCACTGCAGGCAACTACAAGATTTCAGTCAACTATGCGGCTAGTGCCTTCGGTGGAAAATTAAAAATCGCAGTCGGTGGATTGGACAAAACGTCGGAAGCCACGATGCCTGTTACCGGAACCAATGTTTGGACCGATCAAACAATGGCTTCAAAAACATTCTTGCCGGCGGGTATTCAGGCACTGACTGTTTATATTTCAGGCACTTCAAACGTATTGGAACTCAACGCCATCAAGTTGGAGCAGGTTTCCGAGGGCAGCAGCAACATCGTCTCAGTCAAATCAGGCAACTGGTCGGATCCATCGGTCTGGAGCACTGCTGCCGTTCCAACCCTAAGCAACAACGTGGACATTGCATCCGGACACGCCGTAACCCTGACAACCAATTCCAATTGCACGAATTTAGTCGTTTACCCCAATGCAAACCTCACGCTTCAATTGGGTCAAACACTGACTGCCACGAGCATCGTCCTCAAATCGGATGCAACCGGAAACGGTTCATTCATTGACAACGGCACCACGACCATCACTTCGGCCACAGTGGAACAATACCTTACTAGCGGCCGCAACTGGTACATCAGCAGCCCGCTGACGGCTGCCCAGAGCGGGGTCATCAAAGCTACCGGAACCAACAAACTTTGGTATTACAGTGAACCGAGCCTCGGTTGGCCGGAAATTACAAATACTTCGACAAGTCTGGAAACAATGAAAGGTTTCGTTGCAACCGTTTCAGCCAGTGGCGTTGTCAGTTTTACCGGCGGTACGCTGAATACTGGAGCGAAACAAGTGAGCGGACTCACGCGAACCGGCACGCTGAACGATAAACGTGGTTTTAATCTCGTCGGAAACCCTTACCCTTCCTGGGTAAACTGGACGATGGCCACTAAAACAAACCTTCATTCTTCTATTTGGTACCGCAGCAAAAACACATCCAATACCTACGTGTATGAAACCTTTAATTCCGAATCCGGTGTTGGCACCAACAACAGTGGCACTGGAGCAGTGACCCAATACATTCCACCCTTGCAAGCTTTCTGGGTGTATGTGAATGTTGATGGGCTCCAAGGTAGCTTGGCATTCAACAACAGCATGCGTAGTCATCAGACAAGCAATGCATTACGTAATGCCGAAAATCAGCAACTACTTCGTTTGCAGGTTACAAACGGTACCAACAGTGACGAGACCATACTGGTGTTCCATTCCAACGCACAAAACGGTTATGACGCTTTCGATGCACCCAAGATGAGTAACGCCACCGCTTCCGTTCCTGAATTATTTACCATCGTTGACGGTCAACAACTGGTTATCAACGGGATGAACGCTGTTCTACCGGAAAGTTCCCTGAAACTTGGTTTCCGTACTGGACTTTCTGGGCAATTCACCCTGAACGCCTTAGAAGGACGTGATTTTGACAGTGATCAAAAAGTTCTGCTACGTGACAATGTGCTGAACACGGAGCAAAACCTGCTGGAAAATCCAACCTACACATTTCAGTCTGCTGCAACGACTACGACAGATCGCTTCAGCCTGATTTTCAGTAAAGCAGCATCGTCAATAAACAAAGAAACGAAGTCCGACGTCAGCATTTTGAACACTTCAGGCAATACCATTACAGTTATTACATCCGGCACAAGAAAGGCCTCCATAACTCTACGAAATTGTTTGGGCCAACAGCTTTTGTCAAATGTTTGTTCGACAGGAACCACTACCTTAAAACCACAAGCCAACACCGGAATCTATCTGGTTACGGTGGTTCAGGACGGGAAAAGGACAACCAGTAAAATACTACTTCAATAATTGAAAAGTCAACAACGTATGATACAGACTGACAAACTCATTTATCAGCAACCTGAAGTGGTACGAATTCAACTGGATAACACTATTTCATTGGTGCTTTTATCCCCTCCCTTGGGGCCGGGTGACGAAAATATTTTCGAATTACCCTATGAAGATCCGATAATGATTCCTTAAAACAAATCCCAATCCGCATAGACAAGGCTCGAGAATTCTCAGAACTTCATCGGCGCATTCTCCAAGTATATCCGGAAATCTTTAACTGCACCCACCGTACTCTTGTCGGAACGCGGTAAAATCCGAAAACCGGTTACCTTGAATTGTTCTCCCAAATCGATCACCACCTGATGCGGATGCTTGGGTTTCTCACCACTCACTTGCGTTTGCCAAATAATGGATTCCTGTAAATCGTATAGTTTATCGGCAGCATTGTTGGCCTTGGTGACTTCTTCGCTATCGGCATAGAGCACGCGCCAATTCAAGGTTGAAATTGCTTTGCCATCTTCGCCCGTGAGTTCCATTTCGGCAATGGAGGTGACAGGATCCTTGGCATTTTGTGCGCTCAACACTTCCAGACAGAAATAACGACCAGTAGCTGTTTTCCCGAAAGAAACGGATTTCCAACCGGGTTCGGCTGACAAGGAGTCAGTCAAAATTGGTTTCAGACCATTTAAATCGAGTTTTTGGCCGGGTTTGCGGTGAAGTTGGGATTCATCCTGGGCGGTCACATCCAAAATGGCATGATCCAAACCAGCAATTAACTGCTCGGTGGGATTGTCCAAATCGAAAACGATGATTTCGTTGATACCTTTTTTAAGTAGATTGCCAGGTAGAAACAGCGTTTGAGTCGGGCCAATCTTCCAGAATCGACCCAGGTTGAAACCGTTGATCCATACCATTCCTTTACCCCACTTAGTCATATCCATATACGTGTTGCCTGTTTCAGTAAGGTTGAAAGTCGCTTTGAACCAAGCCGGTCCTTCTACGGGAACAGTACTGAATTTTGCCTTGGTTTGGAAATCGTAGTCGACGGGGAGGTTGTATACCTGCCAGTCTTTCAAATCAATTTCGGCAGAACCTTCTGACAAAACGACTTTGCTGGTGATGCCTTTGCGGTCAATAATGGCTTGACCGTAGTTGACGCGGCCCATGCCTTCCACCAAAATGTCGAGGCGCGATTCCTTGGTCGTTGCCGGCAGTGTGATTTGCTTGTCACCGCGGCGGCGATCCATTTTGCCAACAAGTTTTCCATCGATGTAGATAGTGGCCCAGTCGTGCACGTCCGTGATGGTTAGTGTACGGCGAAGTTTGGAGGCAGAGATGTTTCTGCGGTATAGGATGCTACCCCAGCCTTGATCAAATAATTCCATCGGCTGGATGTCTTTACTCTGCTTGGCTTTTGGCAAATTGGCGAACAAACCGGCTTTTAGGTCAAATTTCACCGATGGAATGGTGATGGTCTTTTCAGGATTGGTAGGAATCTCACCCAAGGTTTCGCCCTCTTGCAAGTAGTTTTTCAACAAATCGCGAACAGCAAAGAACTTCTCGGTGGTGTTGCCAGCCTCATCGATGGGTGCATTGTAATCGTAGGAGGATGTTGTCGGTGCGTATGCCGGAGCGTTGGCGCCTGCCCACTGTCCAAAGGAAGTCCCGCCATGTGCCATGTAGAGGCTGAACGATACTTTTCGATCCATCATGTCCTTAAGGCTTCCGATAAAGGATTCCACCGAGCGGGTTTCGTGCGGACGCCCCCATTGGTCGAACCAGCCAGTCCAATACTCGCTGCACATAAGCGGAGCATCCGGATTCATTTCCTTGAACCGTTTGAACTCGCCGTCGATGTTGGAACCGGCACCAAAATTGAGCGTACTGGCCACACCTGGCAATTGGTATTTGTAGAAATTGGAGGACCAATCGCAGCGGAACAATTGCACTTTGTCGAAACCGGCCTCACGGATGTTGTCGCGCATTGCTTCCATGTATTTTTGGTCATTGCCCCATACACCGTATTCGTTTTCAACCTGCACCATGATAATGGGACCGCCGTTCTGTATTTGCAAGGGTGCCAATTGTTTGCCGGCTTCGTTCATGAATAATTTGGAGCGAATCATAAACAAGCTGTCGGTGATGGTGCGCACTTTCAAGTCTTTTTTCTTAAGCAACCACCAAGGCAATCCGCCCATATCCCATTCGGCACAGACGTATGGACCAGGGCGTACAATGCAATTCATGCCGTTTTTCTGAATGGTTCGTACGAATTCAGCCACGTCTTTTTGACCCGTGAAATCGTATACTCCTTGCTTTTGTTCGTGGTAGTTCCAAAACAAATAAATGCAGACCGTATTCATACCCATAGCCTTGGCCAACTTGATGCGGTGGTCCCAATACGGCCGCGGAATACGGCTGTAATGTAGTTCGGCAGCTCGGACGGTATAGGGTTTTCCGTTCAACATAAAGGCATTCTTGCCTGTTTCAAAGGTACCAGGAGTGCTTTGCTCCGCTTTGGTCATTCCAAAAGAAAGCATCAGCAGCAAAAGGAGGAGTAGTTTTTTCATACTGAAGAAGATCGAAGATTGAAGGGGTTATTGTTGAATTTTTGAGTGTGTAAAGATATGAATTTTGCCGTATCTTCGCCGTCGTTCAAAAAGTATCGATTTATGCAACATAGCTTTTCCCAGCATCAACTACGAGTTTTCGTCATGTTGATATTCTCACTCACCTATGTAACTACGACCTATGCACAAGACAGTCGCAAACACCGTATATACGAAGCCTACATCCATTCGAACCGCACGCAATGGGTTCAAGTGGTCAATGACATGGAACGGTCCTCCGAACCAAAGACCTTGGCATGGAAACTGGAATTGGCGGAATACTATTACGGCATGGCTGGCTACTACATCGGCGTTAAACGAAAAGATTTGGCTGAAATCATCATCGAAAAGGGTAATGCGCTGGTTGACAACATATTGAAAGATGCCCCAGGAAATGCGACAGCCATGGCTTTCAAAGGTTCCATGACTGCATTCAAAATCAACTTAACCCGATACAAAGTACTCGTTTTGGGCCGGGAAAGCATGCTTTGGATGGAAAAAGCACTCAAAACCGACCCCAACAACGTTCAGGCTTTGGCGGACAGAGGCAATGCGTACGTGCATGCCCCTGCCCTTTTCGGTGGCGACCCTGAACTGGGCATTCAACTATACAAGAAAGGTCTGGCCCTGCTCGAAAAGAGGAATCTGGCAAGTGGCAATTGGTTTTACTTGAATCTGTTGGTAACTACCGCAGGTGCCTACAAACGAATGGGCCAACTTGATAAAGCGCGATTGTATTACGAGAAAACGTTGCAAGTGGAACCACGTTTCCGATATGTCAAAGAAATATTGCTGCCCGGGTTGGATAAAAAATCCTAGCGCTACAGGGTCGTTATCTTGATGGTGAACGAAATCGGATTCGGCTTTTTGGTAGGCAATTGAATCTTTAAACCTTCTGTCGTTCTCTCGTATTTTACTTTTCCTGTACCCAAGATTTCAACAGTGCTGATGGTTCCGTCAAAGTAAGCGCTTTTAGTTGCCAGTGATTTGATCATGACCGACGATTCCGAAGGCCATCCCAATACATGGGCATAAAGGACCTTGCCTTTAACCATGAATCGAATTTCTTTTTCAGTAAACTTGCGGTACATACCCTCGTTGAATCCCTGTGCATTGATCGGATTTGCTTGTTCAGCAACAGGACCTTCTCCAAAGATTTTCCAGGGTCGGGTTCCGAATATGCCTTCCTGATTAACTTTCATCCAGGCTGTAATTTCCTTGACCACTAGTTCTTCTTGTTCATCTATGCTGCCATCACCACGAACCGGAATGTTCAACAACAAGTTGCCATTTTTACTCACCACATCGGCAAGCATCCGAATGACGGTTGTGGCCGATTTGTAGCCCTTCTTGTCGTAAATTGATCTTTTATAATGCCAACTACCGATGCAGGTGCAGGTTTGCCAGGGTTGTTCCTGAATTTGGTCGGGTGCACCCATTTCGACGTCCCAAACAAGTGCCTGCTTTTGCTCAGGAGTTAGAATCTTGCCAAATATGACATTGTTAACCACTCCATTGTGATCTTTGGCACTTGAATTATAGTAATGAGATGCGATACGTAAGCCAGCATCGCTTGCAGGCCAAAGCGGCAGAGCCGTGTCATCGAAGTAGAGCAGATCGGGTTTGTATTTGTTGATCACATCAACGGTGCGGTTGTAAAAATTATCGCAATAAGCTTGGTCCGGCAACGTGACACCCTCATCAGAGTTCCAGTGCCACTGGCGGTGAATGGCATTGACATCATCGCTGTAACGGCTCAGTTCGTGGTTTTGAGCATACATACCTTGAGGATCCATACCATCCCACCAGGTACCTTTTCCATCCGCTTTTGTCATTTTTCCATCGTAGGGCTTGCCAGCATACGGACCAGTCTTGTCGGCACGCTGGGCTGTTTCATACCACAACCAGGCATGTGCGGCATGCAAACTAACCCCAAAGTACAGGTTGTTTTTTCGGGCAGCATTGGCCCAACCACCAATAATATCCTTTTTTGGCCCGATATTTACAGAATTCCATGGTTGATATTTGCTGTCCCACAAGTCCATGTTATCGTGGTGGTTCCCCATGGCAAAGAAGTACTTTGCTCCTGCTTTTTTGTAAAGAGCCACCAGACGTTCCGGATTCCATTTTTCTGCTTTCCAGTCGTTGCAAATGTCCTTGAAACCAAATTTTGACTGCGGACCGTAATGCTCCGTAAACCATTTGTATTCGGGACTGCCTTCCACATACATGAAACGGGCGAACCAGTCTCCTTGTTCTGGCTGACATTGAGGACCCCAATGTGCCCAGATACCGAATTTGGCATCTCGAAACCATTCAGGCACTTGGTATTGAGACAGTGATTCCCAAGTCGGTTCGAATTTTCCGGTGCTCATCGGTTCGACTTGTGCTTGCACGACACTGGTAAGAGATAAGACAGCGACCATAACGGCCACCCATTTCTTGGTTTTCATCGATGTTAGGTATTAATGCAGTTGCAAAGAAACTAAAATCCGAGGAATAATCAGCATATTTTCAGCATCGGCACATCAAGAAGCATGGCCACCTTTTCCAGGGCGTTTGCCTGGTGACCAATACCGATGGCACAATGGTGCGAGGGACCGGCTTTGGACCACTTGTTGATAAAGTCACGGGCTGAAATCGGGAATCGGTAGCGGCTGTTGGTATTCCCGATCTGGAAAGTTTGACCTTCTACGGATTCGCCCTCGGCCACCAACAAAGCGATGCCTTCTTTGGTTTCAAGGATGGAAAGCAGCGTGACAGGGCCATTCTTCACTTTCATCTGTATGGAAAGCCCCTTGCCTGGTTTCCCATGGTAAATGGGTAATGGCACCAACTTGACTTTGTCTTGTGAAAGGGCGAAATGGGCTGGACCGTCGTGTCCAAGCATCACGATATCGTCGTTGAAGTCCATGGCGTAGAATTCAGAAAAACTCCCGCCTGCACCGAGTAGTGACATGATCTTCATGGCTTGTACATTTTTAACCTCGCATTCCCCGGCGATTGGTATGTTCCTACCCGTTAGCAAGGTATTGCCTGCGATGACGGAGGTAGCGATGTTTTCGTATTCATTGCCTGCAAATCCTTCGTAATAATACGCCATGGAACCGAGCTGGTGAGCTTCGATGAGTTTGTCCAGTGCTATGGATGTTCTGGCTGCGCGTTCTATCTCGTAGTCGTCGCATTCCTTCACAACGTCGAACGTGGTGGTGAATTCTTCCAGTTTCTTAGCCAGATCGTCTTGGGTCACGTTGTCTCGAAGCGCTTTGAGTTCACACATCTCCACAATCTCCACATGGGTGCCGAAAGTGGCTGAATGCTGCTTGAGGTCGGAATACACGTCGAGCATGCCGCAATAATAATGACCCAGCACCCCCATGCGATAGTTACGCATACCACGAACTACTTTGGCCGCATCGATCCAAGCCTTGATTTCGTTCCATACGTAGGGTTCCTGCATGTAACCGGAAACGATGTCATATTTGATGTTGGCACGATTGAACACGCTGGATATTTCGGGCACCGAACAGGCCTGGCAATGAGCCAGCCATTCACCTGTCATCTTACCACGGTCACCCATGGCGTTCAAGGCAGCATAATCAACCGCGGCAACAGGTTGGATGTTGAGCTGTATGATGGGCGTCTTGATGCGTTGCGCTATGGGTAGCACGGTGGACGACAAGGCATAGGTGGAGATAAACAAGAACGTGATTTCCACATCGGCTTTACGAAGCATGTCTGCTGCCTCGGCGGCTTTGGCTGGATTATCGACCATGCCTGCGTCAACGACTTCGGCACCTAGTTTTTCCATTTCCAACTTGATGTGGGCTTGATAACCCATCAGGCGATCGAGCAAACCGTCGAACTGGCCCCAATACGTGTCGAGTCCAATTCCGAAGAGACCGACTTTTAGCGTGTTTTTCATAGATGACTTATTTCAAATTCCAATAAATTACATAACGCTGTCTGTGAACCCTGCTGATGGGTTCCAGCAAAAGTTTGCCGTCTTTGGACCTGAATTTTAATCCTTCTCCAGGAACACGCAGCAAACTATTTTCCAAATGTAAGCCATCCAATGAAATTTTATTGCTTAATCCTGTAGGAATTCGATAATCATAGGTATAATAGTCGTTGTACTTGGAAGGATCCGAATATGGCTGCACACCCGTGAACCCATCTGTGCCCATTTCACCGGCCAAAACTATGGGTCCGTACATAATGGCAGCTACATTTTTGTTGTCATGAGTCACCGAAAGCCAGAGTTTCATCGGATACGTCACCTCTATGCGATCACCTGGCTTCCAGTTTCGTGACACTGTAAAATAGGATCCTTTGACGGATTTCACCGCGGTTTTCTTTCCGTTGACCTTGACGGTAACCACGCCCGACCATTCTGGATAACGCAAATACAAGGATCGAACCGAGCCGTCGGTCTCCTCGATGGTGAGCGTGGTGGTTTCTGCATCTGGAAACTTGGTTTCCTGTTTGAGCTTAAAGCCATTCCATGTCAGTATTGATGGAATGAACAAATTGACAAACACACCATTGTCGTCGTGGTAATAAATTGCTTCACCGTACTTGGCCTGATTTTCGAAGCCCGTTCCCACGCAGCACCAAAAGGAATTCTCCGGTGTACTGTACACTTTGTGTGAACCAGGCAACATGGGTAAAAAGTAAGAGATCATGCCCGTGGTCGGATCTTGTTGGCCCAAAATATGGTTGAAAAGTGCCCGTTCATAAAAATCGGCATATTCTGACTTGGCATCCCAACAGAACAGGTGTCGAGTAAGCTTTAGGAGATTATAGACATTGCAGGATTCACCGGTAAAACCACTCAAATGCTCGGATAAATGGTCCGGTTCAAAAAACTTTTCCTTGTCGCTATTGCTCCCAGTGGCAAATGAATGGTGATGTACCACCGTGTTCCAGTAAAACTCAGCAATGCCGCGATGAGTCGTATCTCCGTCCAATTCATAAGCTCTAGCTTCACCGATGATTTTGGGAATGAAGGTATTGGCGTGTTTCTTATCCAATTCGTCCTTGTCCTCTTTAAGTGGATCAAGGGAGGCATGGTGGTAAAAGATTTCAGCAAGTTTCAGATGTTCCGAGTTTCCGGTAATAGCATACAGATTGTAAAAAGTATCGTTCATCCCTCCGAATTCATTACGAAGCATCACCGCTTGTTTTTCGGCTGAAAGGGTTGCCAGTTTGCTGTACGCCCATGATGCGGCCTGGTTCAAAATGCTCAATGCGGTCTGGTTGTTGCAGTACAAATATTGGTCTATTAAGCCTGAATAGATTTTGTGCAAGGTGTACCAAGGTGCCCAAACACGCTTGCCCTCGATAGCTCTGTCAATTAGATTCTGGGGATAAGCGCTGATGTAACCTTGCTGACCGAGCACCTTCTGCACCTCAGCCAACCCTTGCACCAAGGAGTCCGCTTTCAAGCGGTAGCGTTCGTCACCGGTCTGAGTGTACAACATAGCCAAACCAGACAGAATGTGACCGGTCGTATGACCACGAAGGTCGCAATCCAGTGATTCCCATCCACCAAGTTTTTTCATGGTGAAATACCCACCTTCGCTTTCACTATACACACCGGCATTGTTCCGGAAACTGTGCAACAACCGCTTGTTGTCTATCCGCAGAATCCAGTCCGATTCCCGCTTCATGTTGTCACGAAAAGGGCTGTCCAGCAGACGAATTTGTTGCATAGGGAAAGCGAATGCTTTGAAGGCAACCTTGTTCGGCCGATTCATCTTTTCGTCGAACTGACCCGGATAAACAGATTGAGCCAAGCTCATTGACGTGAAAAACAAACTGGATAAAAGGTAGAATGCGATTCTCTTTATAAACATGAACGTGCGTATTTAAATGGTTTGCGACACTAAAAATACGATGGAGAACGCGATAATACTTACCTTGCTATGAAAAAGATTAACTATTTCGTACTAAAATTGCGTCTTCAGACCAATTCAATCGTATTCAAGGTAGACTTTAAAAGGCAATACACTATGAAACAATTCTTTCTACTGGCAATGTTTTTCCTTACCCTAGGAATGTTCGCTCAAACCCCCTGCAGCGATATACTGACTTTTGGCCGAATCAATGACGAATCCAAACACACGTTGACCGAAACCTTTAGTCAAGCCTATACAGGCGGCATGAACCAAACTGCCCGAAAAATGTTACCCAATAAAGAACAGACGTTTGCAGGTGGAACATTGAAGTTCAACATGAAGGTTAACCCCACTCAGCAAAACTATTTTACCGTTCGATGCTGGGGAGATGAAACCGATCTGAATTACGTCATGCTTTTTATTGAAGGCAAACAGGTGGGATACCGCCACTTGGGTGACATCGATTATCTGTGGATGGGTAACGGCGATAAGCCCTGCCCGGGAAGATTCTACTACCTCACCCTGCCCCTACCGATAAAATTCACCCATGGGAAAAATTCCGTCAGCATGGAACTACGTGCCTACGGTTCAATCTGGGGTTACGGTGAAAATTTTGAGCGTTATCAGAAAGCTATGAATCAACCGACCATCGGCTTCTACAAGGCTTACACACACACCGAAACCTGTTTTGTACCAGCTAAAAACGAGGTTCAGGGTTCCTCACCGAAATCCTCTAAACGCAGCAGTCCAGGGCCTGAAGTCATGGATGAACTGAAAATCCGTGTCAATGGCGAACTAACCAAACTGATCGAAGCAAAACGCCCTCTGAAGCAACTCGAAATGTGGTTCCTGGGTGATGCCTGGCAAGTGGATTGGTCCGTGGCCTACCATCAATCAGTCGTTGTTGAAAAAGTAGCTGCTGGCATTGATAGTTTTTACCTATCGTATTTGAACAATCCTAAAATCATCTATTCGGACCCAAGTGTCTACAATTACGAATGGTTGGTGACAGGTCCCATTGCCAGAGCCATCCGCTATATATGGAAACCGCTGAGCAGCAAACTGGATCTAGCTATAATGCTTCCGAACGGGCAAAAAGTGATTCGACGCGATGCCTGGTCAGAACTACTTCAGCAAAGTATTCAATATGCAAAAACCCACCGCCGTCAATACACCAACCAGTCCATGATCATCGACATGTTCCTGTACGATTGCAACACAGCCCTGCAGCTGGTGGATCCTCAACATTCACTGCCTAAGTTCCAAACACTCAAATATTTGTATGAATCCATGGGCATTGTACCGTGGACAGGCATTGAAACACCAAAAGGTCCATCTATGAGCATGGGAGAAAGTTATTACCAACTCACTGCCAAAGGTCTGACCAAGGAACTTGGTTTCGTAGGTTATTATGGCGAAGTACTCGACTGGGTGGTGGATATCTATCGCAGCACCTGCCTACTAGGATTCCCGAAAACAGGAGATGCAATGATCCGCCAACAAATCATCAAGATTGCCAAAGCCAGAAGCTATTTCCGCTATCCGGCCGTCGACAATGAAGGTTATCAGGCCATGCGCGCCGAAGCGGTGGTGGGCTGGCGCGACGCAGGTCATTACCCGGGAAACGTTATTTATGGCGACCGTGGCACTGCTTGGGATGCCACACCGTTGATGACTGCATACAACATGCAGGATCCGTACACTACTGGTTATGCCTTGCAAATGTTCGATGAAAACCAGTTTTTCAGTTCCATGCAGGACAAAATGAAACAAAAAGGCATTCGTGCCGATAAAAGTTTGTTGCATGTTCCGGAAGAATTCGAGTGGATGAAACAACAGAAAGACAATGGTTTGCGTTTGCCGATGACACAAGGTCAACCGGACTTTGTGTTCAGTTGTGAGGAAGACGGCGTCATAGCTGTTAAAAACGGCAACGAATATTTGTATGCATCCCTTTACTGGCGGGCACGAAATGCCGTGAACAAATTGGCAAAGGTGCATTACGTCACTCCGACCATGGACCGGATTGCCAACATCTACATCCATTCAGAATTCACTCCTCAGGGCGCCACTTATACCCGTCCGGATTGGGTAAACCTTGGATTCCAAGGAAATCGCGAATGGTATACTGGGTTGCTTTCTGCCCATGCAGGCGATACGCTGACCATTGCGAAAATACCCGATGGCGTACGCTATAGAGTCGGAGACGAAAATGTCTATGCCGGCAGAGCTGAATTCTATACGATGACCTATGGCAATTATTGTGTGGCAATGAATTGCACCACAGACAAGACTTTCAGCTTTTCAGCTCCGGGCAGTCTGTCAACGAATTTAATCAATGGTCAGACAGTTGCGCCCAAACAGGTCTTTGTTGTAGCGCCCCACAGCACCATTGTTTTGTACGTAAAATGAAGCGTTAGATCAGATTGCAACTGACTTCATCACAGCAGATTCAGGCAAACTGATCTTATTCTTTCCTACCTGTATAGTCAACGGAATCGTTGATGAATAGAACCAATGACCAGACCTTTTTTCCAACAGAACATTCGCTGTTTTCTCTGTTGAAATGGATATATTTCCTGCCTGCATCATCTTGCCGTTCCCTAAAAACAACAAGACTGGCACATTTTGAGAATCCTTTCCAACGACAGAATAGGTGGCATCGGAATACATATCGGCATAAACTGCCTTCGAACCCGTTCTTCCAGTGCTAAAAATATAATCCGTCCTACCCGATCTATTTTTTACACAAATCCCAGCGAAATCTTTTGCCTTCGTTTCGGCATCGAAAAACGAAACGGATGCAATATTGGAGGGTTCCTTCACGGAGGATGGCTCGAACACGGCTACAAATGGCTTCGTCCAGGCTTCTCCCTGTTGTCTTGCAACAAAGGTGAGGGTCGGTTGGTCCTTTACGGAATAGGGCATGCTCGGTTCCCGGCTTAGGCCCTCACACATGGGTGACAAGGCTGTAAATACCGTACGGTCTGGGGAACCTTTCATCCACATCGTCATGGCTATATCGTCACCATTGCGCATCCCCATCGTGAACGTGGCACGTACATCCTTGGTGGTGGTAGCCGATTTCTTGTCAAAAATATACGAATAGGCATACAGGTTTGCCCCTGCAAATGCCAGTTCCTCCGTGGGTTTCAGATCCAGAGAGCTACCGTCGGCAGCAGTCAGTGTCATGTTTTGACCCAAGTTGTGGTAAAAGTAATCGTGCATCTTGTCTCCCCCAAGCTCCTTTCGACTACGAAAAACATCTACGTAATAGCCAGTGGTCTGACCTGTGGTCACAATGCTCATGGCCCGAGTCTGATCGGCACGAGTTTCAGGCTCGCGGAATGCTACTTCACTGTACGATACGGAAGAATAGTTTCTGGTTTCAGGCACCGGATAACACGATTTTAGCTCAAAGCCATGGTTGCTTTTCATGACGGGATAACTTGAAACGCCATCGACGCAAACAGTGTTGTGCGAAAGGAACTGCGCATAGTATTCCGCATAATCCAAGGAGAAATAACCGGTGCCAATTCCTGCATCCGGAGCCAGCGCAAAGCCTTTGCCATAAAGTTCCATCGAAATTCCGTTGGCATGCATGTGATTGCCTAAGGAGGCATTTTGCGAAATCATCAGGCTGCTGCGCGGATTCATGCCGTTGCGTTGGACAAACCAGCTTACATTCGGTGCCCAGAACGTAGGCGAAACGTAATCTTCAATTTTTCCGGCTGAAACGGTTGAATCAAGCATCATCGGTTTCTCCGCAAAGAAGGAATTGATGGATACCCGGACACTTTGCGTTTCAGACATTTTCGAGTTGAAGCACTTCAGCATCGCAGTGAATTTCCGTTCCTGATCCTTGCGCCCCCATTGCTGGGCATTCTGGATCATCTTCACGATGGCTTCCGTTTTTAAAGGCCCAGGGTGCGTATCCCCAAAACCTACGATGTTGCGGTTCGGAAACAAATACTGTGGCAATGCATAAACCGCTTTTTCCACCACTGGAAGTTGCGGCAAAATATCCGCATACATGTTGTTATCCGCCCAACGGATAAAGCTCGCAAAGTCACCAACCACGTTCTGACTGTAGCCAGGACATTCTGCCCAGATACCTGTTTTCGAGTCGAAACCGTAGTCCGCCAACTTGCTCATCGACCATTGCCGAATGCTCGACTGATTCAGGATGTAATCCATATAATAGCCTCTTCCTTTACCGTCCGAATAGGTTGCGTTGTCTTCCAAAATCAGCGCGATATTCATTACAAAATTGGCCTGAATAATGTCCCAGTTGTTGTGTGGCACACCCTTGTCAATAATGTTGTCGGCAAACTTCTTAAAGGCTGAAGCGTATACCGGCATCTTCTCCGATTTGTTTGCTTTCAAGTAATCATACAGAAAATCATAAAGCGGAACCAACTGACTGACAATATCTTCGTGAATAACCTCGAAGGAAGTCATGGCAACCAGCGTCTGCTGATGGCCGTGGTTCAGATCGATGGGCACATTCCGATAATAAATACCCGTCATATAGGTGTCGAATACATCGGCGGCCATTTTGGCGTATTTCACATCATTGGTGAGCCAGTACAGAAAAGCAGAATTTAGGGCAATGTCCATGATCTCTACATTGATGGACTCAATGTTTCGACCTGTTTTAGCAGGTTCGACCCATTCCAGGGGTTGACCTTCTTTCGCCTTGTTGACGAAAAAAAGACCTCTTTCATCGTCCATGAACGGGATGAGATCTTCGAGGTTCGGACGTCCGAAGTTGGTCACCGTGCCACGGGTACCCGTAAAGCGAACGGTGGGTGCAGGCGCTTTTTCTCCACCTGCATGATCAAACTCCTCTCCTCTGATAAAGACATCGGTGTAATGGGATTTCCAGTACATTTGCAACCTGGAATACAACCAGGTCGGATCTACGGCTACCTTCTCGACATATACATCCGTCCGTTTTTGAAGTGTTTCAAAAACACGTTGAGCCCAGGTTTCAGTCGAAATGAGTTTGTTCGTAATTTCCTTTCCGGAAGGATTGGTCAGCACCCTTGGATGAGCCTGTGGCAATTGCGCAGGCACTGGGATTGTTTGTGCGTTCAGCGACAAAACAGAGACCAAAAAAAGTAAAAGAAGGCTTTGTTTCATAATAAGCAAAGATAGTATGCCTATAATACGAACAAAGCCTTCCAATCACTTAAAATTGAATCATTTCTTGATCACTTTTCCATTCATCGTTCCAAGTTCATTTTCGATTCGTAAGAAATAAAGTCCTGAGTTCAAACGAGACATATCCAATTGGAAGGTTGAATTCACCTGATTGTCAAACACGACCTGCCCAACCATGTTTCTGACGGTGAGGCGATTGTTGTCACCAGTCAATTTCAGATACAAGGTATTTTGCACTGGATTCGGGTAAAAGAACAGGTCATTGGTTGTGGCGTTTTCAATAGCCGTCAGGCACGCATTACCAACCGTATAGGAGAACTGTTTGGTAACCACCATGCCACCTGCATACGCGAATTTGCAGGCTATCTTGATGACAGAACCTACGGACTGCCCAGTCAGCGTCTTGGTGAACTTCTTTCCACCGGCATTGGCCATGGAAGTTTCAGCAAAGCCCGACGTGTAGTTCCAGAGGTAAGCCACCAAACCAGCCTTGTCGTCCAGAATTTCGAATGTGATGGCCACATCGGTTCCGGTAGTGACAAAACCATATTTGTAACCCACGCTGAAAGCACCTTGAGATGCCTCGGACGCCGTTCCAGCACAGTCTGTATTGGTATTGGCCGAAGTCGTGGCCGAAAGCACCACCGGGTTGTTGGCTGCCATGTTTCCAGCCAAATCGCTGGCAGTAATGCTGAAAGTATACGGCGTTCCAGCTGTCAACGCTGTGATCAACAACGATTTCTGAGTCCCTGCTGCAGTAGAAATGCTGGACGTACTTGTCCCGTAACTGACGTTGTAAACCACCGTTCCAGAATTGTCGTTGGCATTGAGCAACAGCTCGACCGAATTGGCGGTAACAGCTCCAAGTGTGGCGGTAAATGCCGTTGGTGCTTGGGTATCGTTGGTGGTGCCGCCGCAATTGGAACCCACCACGTAGGTCATGTATTTGGTAACGGACATGCCCCCTGAGAACGCAAACTTACAAGCATAGCTCAAAGTCGCTCCGTAGGATTGGCCACTGATGGTCGTCGAAAAGATCTTGCCGCTGACATTGGTCATCGCCGTTTCGCCAAAAGGTGTTTCTTTCCACAAATAGGCAATCACACCTGCTTTGTCGTCCAGCATCTCAAAGGTTACGGTAACATCGGTTCCAACCGTTTCGTACGTGCATTTGTAACCCACTGTAAACGACCCTTGGGTGGCTACTGTTGAAGTCGTGGTGCAAGACATGATGGGCGAAATGGTGACATTGGCAATCGCCGACGTACTAACAGAACCGCCATTGTCGGTGGCTTTGGCTGTGAGCACATAACTTCCTGCAATAGGATTCCAAGTTGCAGTATAAGGAGCCGAAGTGGCTGTTGAAACCAAGTTGGTTCCCTCATAAAATTCAACCTTGGTGATGGTTCCGTCAAAATCACTTGCCGTGGCCGAAAGCGTGACCGGTTTTCCTTCGGTAAATGTGGAATTGTTGGCAGGCGAGGTCAGCGAAACAGTCGGAGCCACATTGGAAGTGCTGGTGACCATTACTTGAACTTCGTCCGTGGAAACTCTTGAATCGGTGTTTTTTACCGTTAATGCAAAACGGTACATGCCTTCTGCAAGATTCGAAAGAACTGGACTGGAAACCGTCGTATCCGCGATTGTCGCAACAGTTGGGCCGTAAACCTGCTTCCAACGATACGTCAATGCTTTCCCCATCGATTCGGAACTGGCAGAGCCATTGAGTGTTGTAGAAGTTGCTGGGAGTACCACTTTAACATCGGTCCCTGCGTTCGCAACCGGATAGCTGTATGTCAGGTCGCCTGAACGGGTGAAGGTCATTTTGGCAAGATTGAATTCTCCACTCGAGAAAGCTACCCTCAAGACATGCTTACCAGCAATCAAAGGAATGGCTGCCACCGTTTTGGTTGCCCAAATGTTCCAGACATTCGTTGATGTTGACGGAACAGGTATGTCGGACGAAATGGATTGACCGTCCAATTCCAGATGGAACGGACCGCCTCCAGCCGAATTGCCCGAAGCATAACGGAATGCCAGCGAATAAAAACCGGATTGGGCAACATCGACGGTATACTCCAGCCACTCACCTGCAGCCAGTGTTTGAACAAAGGCACCTTCAACTGCATCCGATGATGCATCGACCGATTCGTCCAGACGGAAGTTTCCGACATTGGCTGAAGTGACATCCAGATAAGCAATGTTCTGCCCTTTTCCACCTTCGAAAACGTCGAATTTTCCTGCTTCGATGGTTCCTGGAATTGCCGATGCTACACCACCGTAAGGCAACTGATTGCCTACTTGGACTTGAGCGGTGTTGGTTACCGTGAATTTATCACCATCGTAGATCTTAGCGTAAAAGTTATGAATGCCCAACTGCAGCGTGGTGGCGTTGGCCTGATACGGAGCGGTGTTGATGGTTACCAACGAAGTGGATCCGTCCATGAACTCCACCTTGGTAGGTGTTCCGCCGGTGGGATTTGCCTGAAGCTTAACACTTCCGCCCACAAAAGCTTGAGGAAAGGATGAAGTGATGGTTCCCGTATAGCTTCCGTCTCTGCTTGTAGCCTGTTTCCCGGCAGGCACCACCAATTGATAACCGGTGGAAAACGTGACTGTCAGTGGCGAGGTGGTATAATTCTGAGCCACATAATTGATTTGATCGTTCAGTCTAAAGGCAGCCGCAATGGGATAATTGGCGGTGATGCTGGCATCCACGCGCCCCAAAGCGTTCATGGCATGCAGCCAATGATAGGTTTGCGCTTCCGAAATGCCGAATTTGATCTCGCGGTTCGGATAGGAGTTGTACATTTCAATGGCTTTGGCAGGATCGATGAAAGCCAGGTATTCCCACATCATGTCGTGCCAGAGATTCGGATTGGCCTGATTGCTGGAAATGCCTGTATTGGCAACGATTTCATTCCAAAGCCGTCTGACGTAAGCCGTATCGGCAGCCAAATAAAGCGAGCCGCCTTGTATGGGGTACATTTCGATACCGTAGGAAGCGGCTATGTCTGCCGTCCAAAAAGTTCCGTTGTCGTTGCTGTTTGCCCAAACTCGTGAATAGAGGCTGTACTTTTGGGAAGCCGGGAAATTGCGGTGATGAATGTCCATGTAGTATTCCTCAATCCCGGTTTGTTCCGTCGTGTAGAGGTAAATGCCCAAGTCGCGTATAGTTTTGTTGTTGGTCAATTGTCCCCATTGAATGAGGGAGGCATTGAAGTTCATGCTTTCTGAACTGGATTCTTGGTTGTTTCCCTGTGGGTTGTTGGCGAAACCATCCACCCAGCTGTGACCTGCGTAAGGACTGAAGTTCCTTAGGTATGGAAACATGGCATCGTTGCGGTCGTATGCAGCCGCATCACGCACGAGCATATTCACCATTCCACCCCATTGAGCAGCCCAACCCGGGCTGAACTGTTCCACAAAAACAGCGGCATTGATGAAGTAACCCCAATGGAATTGCTTGTCATTCAGACCGTTATCCTGACCATAACCAGCCGGATAACCAATGGCTGAACTCCACGTCGTGTTGTAATAAAACAGAAAGGCCACTTCACCGTTTTCAGCCTTGAACCAATTTTCGAGGCGGGTTTTGATGGTGTTCAGTATCTTGTTACGTGCACTGATATTGCCCATTCCATCGGCAATTCTGGCTGTTTGCATCAGTTGGTTGAATACCTGGCCTTCGTTGTAGGAATCGGTCCAGGTGGCCATCGTGCTATTTTCGAGTTCGGCAATTTTTCCCGTCAATGCGGTTGGTGAAAAACCATTGCTGTAGTTATCGACATAAGGCAGAGTTGGCAAAACGCCGTGAAACGTATTCTCCACACTAAAACTATTGCCCGCCATGGTTTTCATTTCTCCACGAACGGTGGCATAGCTGTATTTGTCGGGCACAGGCGAAGTTGCGGCAAGATGCGCCCACTGATGGGGCATCAAACCGATGAGCATGTTGGTTTCAGAGCCTTCCTTCACTTCCGTTTGAACCGTGAAATCGGTATGCATCACCGAAGTAGTTTCGTTGAACGAATAGCTAGCCGTTGTTTTAATAGGAAATACGTAGGCGTATTTCTTATACTCGTTGGCAACCGTGGTCACATTGGAAGCGGTCAATGGAATAAAAGCCATGGACCAATAGTTTTTGCCATTCAGAGTAGAAGTGTATACCGTTCCGCTTTGCGTCCAGGTACTGCCAATGGGTGCATAAACCGCAAAATCGGCCCCGTTTTTGACGTTGGTACAAACCAACATTTCGTTGGAAATAACGACGGTACCAGAGTTGATGGTCACCTGCGCCACATCGGTTGTCTTTTTGGTAAAATACAGAAAAGGCATGGCAATGCCTGAAGTAGCTTGAAATTGGTGCGTTCCATCATTCCAGTCCATGGTCACGGTCCAGTCGGAATAATCGGAGACATTGGTTTTTGCGACATTCAGGCCGGTAACACCCATCAAAAAGGGTGTCAAATCGTCGATGACCCCACTGGGAATATAGCTTACAACCAAACCGGTGGTGGTGGTTTTCATCGTAAACGGATAGTTGAACAAATTGGATGCCGTACCGTTTTTAACCAGTGCCGACCACCAATCACTTGTCGGAACAGGTTTTCCTACGGCATTCCCGCTCAAACAGGGCGTCCCGGACGGATAGCCATTTCTGCCTGCAACATCGTTGCCAGGAAAGGTGGTTCGGTAACTTCCACTACCTACACTGACAAATTGTGCGGTAGCTGGAAAAACCGAAACAAGGATTAAAAGCACAGAAAAAAGGAAATGTATTCGGTTTTTCATAGGTGGATTATTAAAGAGAATTTAAAAATGAACGATTACTTTGTTGATTCGATGATCGTGGATAAAGATTGCTTGACTTTGTTCTACGCTTAAAACATAGCCGCTTGTTTGCTCGAACGTGCCGTCCTGAAGGATGAAATCAATACCACGACCGCCATCCTGGACATAAATGAACGGTACATTGCAGTAGGAAAACGATAGATAAGGAGCGTTGGAGGCATCGGATGAAAGTATGTATTCCGAAGCTTTCAAAAGGATGGGCTCAATGGACAATTGACCATTCGATACGATCATACCCAGTTCAAAAAAGCGGTTCAGAATATCTTCTTTGACCTGTCCAGTCATACCAGGTTGTTGAACGCCTGCTGTAGAAGGAGTATGGGAATACGGATCGAACGGAAAAGAGCCGTAATCCTGAGGTTTCTTATGTGCGCCAATTCCAGATTGGACGGCCTCGTAGTGTGCTTTCAATCCATCCAAAATACGATCATCAGCCTTTTGCATGTACGCTTTCTGAATGCATTCACCGACGGCCAAAAGCAATTTTGAAACCATGTGCCAATAAATGCAACCCAAACCCTCATATTTGTAAAATGTCCCAGAGCGGCCAGTAAAAGACTGATGATCAAATACTTTTTCATATAAATCGCGGATATCCTCCGCATCCTTTTCTGTTACGTCGAACTGTTTCAAACGATTTAACGCATCGTTCAAAAAATTCACATTGTTGAAATTGGAATTGAAATGAAACTGTCCTTTATTATCGGTTGTCAGAATGCTTGAGTCTCCATCCTCCACCAATTGTTTTAACAGTGGAATGCGAAGCACATCGGAAGGGTCCAGGTTGTTTTTATCCAGGAACAAGGGCAATTTCTTGTTCGGATACAACATGTAACTCTGCTGGTCTGCCCGATACAACTTGCTTTCACGCAAGGAATCAAGCAAATCCAAGGCTTCTTCTGCCGAAAGAATTCCAGAGCTCAAAACCGCAACCTGCCCTTCGAGCATTTCGTATAGCGGCCGAACACCTACGGCATCTTTCGTGAAACTGACCAGATTATAGGCGTGATACAATTTGTCAGAACGCTTGTTCACTCGTATGGACTGATCAATGTACGCTAAAGCAAGGTTGCAGAAACTGATTAGATCCAACCGTTCAACTCCTTGTCTTTCATTGCTGAAACCTTTATAGACGGTACTTCTGTACCTACTACCAGCCTCGCCCAACGCATCGGTGACAAGCCTTCGGTTCCCATCATTAAATCCGACATCTAACAACTGGGAATGTTTGTTGAGTGCCTCATGGATTTCACTAAAAAGCACACTTGTTTCATCGTGAATCATCACTTGCGTCTTGATGGACTGCTGAAACAAATCCTGTACAAACACCACGAAACGACGCAGGTGATACAACGTCACCATCGAAGCCCCTGTTCCGACCAATGCATTGTTGGCATCGTTCCACTCCGGTCGCAGCGTATTCATCCAAATACCGGCCTCAGGTATGAAATTACTCAGTTTGGCGAGCAAAGTGACCAAGAGCTTCTCAGTCATATTCACCAAAAGAACCGATCCGTCGGCTGCAGCGACAAGTTTGGCATCCGCACCCAGAAAAGCTACCTTTCCTTCGATGGAATGGTGCATTTTTTCATCAAAACGAATGGTATTCTTGGGTTCAGCAACGATTTCTTGGTAGGTTTTCAGCCGATATGGCACATTGGCGTAGGCAAATTGCTCTTTATCCAACAGATTCACCAGGTTTTCCGGAAAACGACTTTTGGAAAGTTCCATCAACCGAAGCAGGTAAACGATCTGATGGTCACCCCAATAGCCTATGTTGGACCAAGGATTTTCGGGCTCGATCACTTCCCAGTCTATCCCCTCGTTGGAAATCTTGTAGGGATTGTAGCCGTCCACGGTTGTGGCATTCAAAAACTTAGCTAAGATGCCATTTATATAGCCCGGAAAGGAAACGGACAAGGCTTCCCAGTTCTGGAAAATGTCTCGCCAGTTGCCTTGGTAGGAAAGCAACTTGCCTACCTTTTCGTCTTTTAGGTTGATGTTGAACAAATTCCAAGGACGACTCGGATCTCCATGCCGTCGGCTAAAAGTCAAAGGCAAGTATTCCTGAAAAAGTCGCAGTAGATTTGCATCTTGAACTCCAAAAACCCTTTTTTCCAATTCAAAATAGTCCATTTCAACGGGCAGATCGTTTAAAAATTGGCTGTATTTTTCGGAGAGTTGTGTATTGAATTGTGTACAATGTTTTATGAAGTCTGTAGCTTGGATCGTATACGCATCGTTGTAAATTCCCCCGCGCATAGCGTTGAAAAGCACATTCGAGTAATGACGTGCCGTGACGTGTTCGTCCGCCGTTTGCTGAAATCCATCCGCTTGTGCGACGATGTTCTTCAATGCTTCCGTTCCCTTGGCAATGGAGTTTTCTAACAGTGCAGCGAGGTCTTGGTTTTCGGAAATCAGTTCCAATAGGTTGTTCACTGCTGCTGCATCTTGATTCACTTCGGCAACAAAATACCAGGTTTTTGTGGCTGAAGCCTCCAGACGAATTTCCGTACAGGCAAAGTAGGCACCGCGGACACCTTTCGATTCGGTTTCATCCAATGCCCTAACGCCTTTTCGGAGGGCATCAAGTTGTTTCGAGCTTAATAGATGGTCGGCATTGTCCAATCCGCTGCACCACATCGTATTTGTCCGCAGGGATTCACTGGGTTCAGCCCTGTCCACCAAAATGGCCTCCATGCGGAACAAGGCCAGATTGCCGACGCGTTCCGTTTTTTTGTAGCCGTCCACCAAGGTGGAATAGGTGTTTTGCGTCAACCGGTCGATGCCGGATGGCAGTATGTTTTGCAGGCCGTCCGTCACATAGACTTCTGCAGTTGACTTTTTAAGATTCGTCAAGGAGCTCTTTTTTACCCAACCGAAATCGTCCGAATTCATCCATGCATAGCTGAATTCAAGCCCCAAATCCAGGTTCCGCTCCGTAAACAACAATTTATTTCCATAAATGCTTTTGGCGATGGAGCGCTCGAGCTGGTACACCCCGGCATTCCGTTCGGAAAAGGGTTCCCACAAGAAATTTTTCTCATCTAGCGTAACATGAAAAATCGTTTTACTGCCTGTATGCTCAGCAGACTCCGTAATCTTGTCGTCCGTATAATAAGGAAACAAAGCTGTATCAGGGTTCTTCCGACCAGCCGAGAGCCCACCCGTGCTGGCGATGTACATCCAATGGTCGGAGTCGCTCGCCAGACTGATGAAGAAAGGGTTCATGGCATCGTACTGCCTAATTTGGTAGTATCGTTCACCATGGATGGTTATAAACTGCCCTTCCACAGCAGCAATATCGGTATGTACCGGATTCTTTCCGATAAAAAAGTCGTTCATAAAGGAGATCTTTTATTCAGGAATTTTGCTCCAACGCCCGCTTGATGTCCAAGTCTTTTTTCATCAAATCGGTTGTCTTCGCATCAATCTTATAGAAAATCATAAAAATGGCGCAGGACATGTACAAGATGCCAGGAATGACAGAAACCAGGAGTTTGATTCCGGTAATGGCCTCTGGAGTCTGCGTTACATTCGGAACAAACTGGGACATGGTCAAAATCCAGCCGGCAATGGCGGCACCGATGCCCCACCCTGCTTTCTGAGCAAAAACAGCTGCCGAGAAATACAAACCGGTAGCACGTCGACCCGTTGTCCATTCACCATAATCGGCTGAATCGGCTATCATGGTCCACAACAACGGAACAGCAGGCGCATAGGCCATCTTGGCTATGATGTTGAAGATGTAGATGGTGGTCAGGTCTTCGATTCCAGGCAAATAGATGAGCATGAAAAACAAGCCTGAAATTAGGGAGCTGCCAATAAATACGTTCCGGTTTCCGAAACGCTTGGCCAAAGGTTTCGACAATGGAAGTGCCACAATTAGTGCCACGGTGCCTATCACGTTGAACAACTGTACATTGCTTTCACGACCCAGGTAATACTTGAAATAATAGGCAATCGCAGCGTTCTGCATGGCAAACATGATGAACGAGATGATGCCAACCAGAGCCAGAATTCTCCATGCCTTGTTCTGAAACAGGTTTTTAAAGTCTTCCTTCAGCGAATTTTTCTGCGTTTTGGGCGGTTGAACACGTTCCTTCGTTGACTTGAACGTAATGAAGAAAAATACCAGACTCAATACGGCAAAGACCAGAACGGTGTATTGGAAACCTTGCGCCTTGTCTCCGCCTCCAAAAAAGTTGGCCAGTGTCAGCGCCAAACCGGTCACCACAAATTGTCCGGTGAATCCGGCAATAAAGCGGTAGGTATTCAACCCCGCGCGTTCGTAAGTGTCGTCCGTCATCACAGCTCCAAGAGCGGAATACGGCAAATTGATGAACGCGTAGGCCGTCATCAACAGCACATAGGTGGCACCCGCATAAATAATCTTGCCGACTTCCCCGAAATTTGGAGTGGTAAAGGTGAGAATGGCCAAAACCGCGTAGGGGACTGCACCAAACAAGATGTACGGACGAAATTTGCCCCAACGAGTGTTGGTACGGTCGGAAACCACACCGACGATCGGATCGATAGCCATGTCCCAGAACCTGGCCACCAGCATGATGGTGCCGGCTGCAGCTGCCGATATCCCATAGACATCGGTGTAAAAGAACAGAAGCCAAAAACCAACCATATCCCAAACAAAATGCGATGCGGTATCGCCTAGACTGTACCCGACTTTTTCCTTGAAGGACAATTTCGTAGTTGAGATTTCCATGACTTATTGATTTTGAAGTGTTTCATCCGGATTGCCCTGTTGATACAGGCGGACATAATCGACATACATTTTTGCATCGCCGTTTTTAAGGGCAGTTACTTTCTGAATGCTTCTGATTTGTGAGAAATTGCCACCAACGGCTAAATTGAAGATCACAAAGAAAGGTTTATGAAAGTACCTGGCAGGCTTGTTGAAAATGGGTTCTCCATCGATGGGCATCTGGAAATAGGGTTTTGCATTGGGATTCAAAGCGATATCCAGGTACATTCGAACCGAGGTTTTATCCCAAATCAAGGTGTAGGTATGGAATTCATCCTGCAAAGACGCATCATTGGTGGTCGATTTGCCGTAATTCGGATACTTCCCGTGATTGAAGCGTTCTCCCCAATGGCAGGCTCCATTGAAATAACGATCCTGCGTTTTGGAGGCGATGCCATCCTTGTTTCCCATTTCCATGATGTCGATTTCGCCGCATTTCGGCCAAACAGCTTTGGGATAATCACTTCCCAACATCCAGAAAGCAGGCCAAAGGCCATTGGCCGTTTTGGGCAATTTCATGCGTGCTTCCAGCTTTCCATATCTGAATGCCATTTTCTGCTGGGTGGAAATTCGTCCGGAAGTGGCTGACTTCAAACGGTAATTTTCTTTTTTGGCCGTTATGACCAGGCAGTTCTCACCGGTTGCAGGCTCTTTGCCGATGGAAATGTTCTCTTTCCGGTAGAACTGGAGTTCTCTGTTTCCGCCACCTTTTCCATTCTCAACTAGGGTCCATTTGGCCTCATCCAGCGCAGGTTTGTTGAAATCATCTTCCCAAACCAACTTGTAATTGGCTGGTTCTTGGGCAATTATTCCGAAGGCGGTTAGCAGTAGGAACGCAAAAATCGTATTTATTTTACGCATTTTCATATATTATTTGGTATCAATGACTGATGCTTTTCGCCCAATCACCCCGATAGATCAATTTTTGATCGTGAATTCTGAATTCAAATTTTCCATACTTCACCGAAACACCTGCGGAGGCATTCACCACCCAGCAATTGTCCGGAATAGGAAAGAAATTCTCAATGACTTCCGACGTTCCCTTCAAAGGAACCGTTGCTTGTGGCCCGACCTCCCAACCCAGATGGGTGTTGTAGCTCACCCTCAAATCGCCGGCCAACCGGAAGTTCTCCTTCATGGTGATGGTCGTTTTGACTCTGGCAATTTGACCAGCATTCAAATCGTTAGAAGGGGTGGTTTCAATTTTTAACGTAGGCAAATCAAACGGTTTGGAAGAAACCAAAATCCAAATCGACTCCGTTTTTAAAAGCCGGTTGCTCGGATCGTAGAATTCGAACGAGAGTTCTCTGTCTTCAATGCCCTTCGTCACTAGAACCAGTTGGTCAGCAAGATAGCCTTCCTTGGTTATTTTAATGGTTTTAAGCACTTTATCGTTGTACTTAATCCGTACTTCACGCACATCCTTGTCGGTATAGAGTTCCACCGGCAAGGTGTCCGAAACGTATATTTCTTTGTTTTTTGGGCTCAGTATCAAGCCTTTCATATAATCGCACATTGCGAACCAAACGGGTCTTGGCGAACCGTATTTGTCGTTCAAATCGCTGTATCCCCAGAAGCCGAACCATTCCTCGGGTTGTTCGGGGTTGTGGTAATTGGCATCGCCACCTTTCCACCAACCGTCGGCATAATAAAACGGGCACATGCCAACAGCACCTGCATCCAGTAAATCCCGATAATTGGCAATCAAGCCCTTGCTTTGTTCCTCCAGCGTATTTCCACCGTAACGGCCGAAGCCTTTTTGCGAGACCGAATAACCGAATTCAGTCGAAATAAACGGCTTCTTCCATCCATTCAGAACCAGCAGGCCTCGGATGTAATCTTTCATGCCCATCGAGGCGGTTTGTGCCTCAGCGTGGTCGTAGCAATTGTAGGCGTAGACATCGAACCTGTTTTCATCGATGTAGTCACTAATCATGGCGTTGGCCGAAAGGGTGACAGGAATGCCCGGATGCTCCAAGTGAATCTGATCGACTAGCGTTTTCATCAAACTGCTGAACGCTTTGCCCGATACCTTATATACATGATCCGTCTGAGGTTCGTTCAAAATTAAATACGTGATGATGCAATCGTATTTTCGCGCATAAAGGAGAACCTGATGAACTTTTTCCTTGCATTCAAGAATAAAAGCAGCATCGCCATAGTCCTTTTCCGGATTCACATCGATGCCCATGATCAGTTTCAAACCCGAAGCTTGAACCAATTTCAGCTGTGGTTCGGAGAACTGGCTCCAAGTACGGATGGTGTTGTAGCCGGCTTCCTTGATCACTTTCAAGTCGAACGCCAACAAATCCAAATCATCGGCCCGAACCCCTTGATAGGGATGCTGCCCTGGGCGAGCACCAATTTCATAGCCAATGGCTTTGATGAAATATCGAGAACCGTTCAGGTAATACCAATTGTCCATAATCTCAATTTTCGACGCAGCGAAACTTGAAACTGAGGCCAACAGGCAAGCTAACAACAAAACGGTTCTGATATTCATCTGGTAGGAATAAATACTCCGCAGCGCCCGAAGACGCTGCGGAATAAGAATTTTTAATTTTTAACGATTTTTCTAGTAGCCATCGAACCGTCCGTCATCTTGACGGTCAGCAGATAATTCCCAGCAGCAATGGTGCTCAAGTCAAGCGTTTGTTGCATGCCGTCGATCTTCTGAGTCTTAACGATTTGACCCAGCAAATTGCGAACAGTCACCTGGCTGATATTGGATTGCGCAGCAATGGTAACGGTGTTGGCAAAAGGATTCGGGTATACGTTCAAAGCTTGCGAGGTTACATCAGACAAAGCCGAAGGATTGGAATTGTACAGGTACAAGTTGTCTAAGTAGACAATCTTACCGGTGCCACCATCAATCTTGAACTGGAAGATGTCGGACATCACAACGCCGGTAAATGCGGCTAAGTCAATGTCGTAACTGTTCCAAGCGTTCAGGTTCAGCGGTGTCAAGACCACGGAGAATTCCTTGGCAGGACTGATCGGAGTGATACGAATGTTGGTTTCGTTCGGAGTCCAAACATCCAAATGCAACTTGTTCATGGCACTTGCATTCACGTGGCTGGCCAATTCGATGCCCTGATAGGTGAAACCTTCGTACTTCATCGTGTTGTTGGTACCGATGGCATAGGTGGTCAAAATCGTGGGTTGTCCCCAAGAAGCGGCAAAATTGGTACCGACTACGTTCGTGTAAGCATCGCTGTAGATGGAGATGACGTTGGCAGCAAGTGCTGTAGGTGCCGGAGCAGCTACGGTCGGAACGGCAAAACCGGCCAACGTGGTTGCAGCAACGACTACAGGAGTGGTCACATTACCGGAAGCATCTTTGGCGACAACGGAGAAACTATACGCCGTGGAGGAATTCAGACCAGTGACGATATAGGTTTTTGAAACTCCAGAGAGGGCACTTGTTGAAACTGTGGTGGTTCCGTAGGTGATGTCATAAGCGACCGCACCCGAATTATCGGTAGCGTTCAGCACCAAAGCAACACTGTTGTAGGTTACAGCACCTTTCGTAGCTGTGAAAGCAGTGGGTATTTCAGTATCTGCAGCAGCATTGTTTACAAAATAGATGTTGTCCAGATAAACCGTTTTGCCTCCTGAGCCTACAAATTTGAATTGGTATACTTTGGTCATATCAACTCCTGTGAAGGAAGTCAATGGAATTTCAAAACTGTTCCAAGCATTCAGGTTCAACGGAGTCAACGTAATCAGTTTTTCAGCAGCCGGGCTGATCGGAGTCACTTGCAAATTGGTTTCGTTCATTGTCCAAACGTCCACATGCAAATGCGTCATGGCAAAGACATTGGTCTGGGCGAACTCAGTACCTTGGTAATTCAGGTTGGTATATTTCAACAAGGTGTCTGTACCAAGGGCGAAGTTCGAAACTATAGTGCTCTGGCCCCAATTCGGATTGAAATTGATTCCGGTCAGGTTGGTATAGGCATTGCTGAACACGGAAATTACTTTTGCAGCGGCAGCAGAAGGCGTCGGAGCAGCTACAGTTGGGCCATCGGTAGAAGCAGTGGTGGCATCAACAACAATCGCTGTAGCAGCATTACCTGCGGCATCCTTTGCAACAACGGAGAAGCTGTAAGCGGTGCCTGAAGTCAAACCGGTAACCGTATAGGTTTTGGAAACACCAGAAGCAGAGCCTGTATTCAAGGTGGTCGTTCCATAGGTAATGTCGTAGGTTACTGCACCCGAATTATCGGTAGCGTTCAGCACCAATTCAACACTGGAGGTTGTCACAGCACCCTTGGTAGCAGTGAATGCAGCGGGTTTTTCGGTATCCGCTACCACAGCTTCGTTGTACAAGTACAAGTTGTCGAGGTATACGATCTTACCTGTTCCTCCGTCCACTTTGAACTGGAAGATATCGGACAGGACCACACCCGTAAAGGAGCTCAAAGGGATATCATAACTGTTCCAAGCATTCTGATTCAGCGGTGTAAGCACAATTGAAAATTCTTTTGCCGGGCTGATCGGTGTAATGCGGATGTTGGTTTCGTTGGGTGTCCATACATCGATGTGCAGTTTGGTCATGGCAGCAGCGTTCACATGGCTGGCCAATTCGATGCCCTGATAGGTGAAGCCTTCGTACTTCATATTGGCGTTGGTGCCAATCATATAAGTGGTCAGAACGGTAGGTTGTCCCCAAGAAGCGGCGAAATTCGTGCCGACAACATTGGTGTACGCATCGCTGTAGAACGAAATGACGTTGGCAGCTGGTTGGGTAGGTGTTGGAGCAGCAACGGTAGGAACTGCAAAACCGACCAAGGTGGTTGCAGGCACTACTATCGGAGCAGTCGCATTTCCAGAAGCATCTTTAGCGACAACAGAGAAATTGTAGGCTGTTAAGGATTCTAGACCAGTAACTAGGTAGGTTTTGGATACACCTGAAAGCGCGCTTGTAGAAACCGTTGTCGTACCGTAGGTGATGTCATAGGCAACAGCACCCGAATTATCGGTGGCATTGAGTACCAATGCGACGCTGTTGTAGGTCACGGCACCCTTCGTTGCAGTGAAAGCGGTTGGAATTTGTGTATCCGGAGCAGCCTTGTTCACAAAGTAGAGGTTGTCCAGAATAACAGTTTTGCCACCGGAACCTACAAACTTGAACTGATACACTTTGGTCATATCCACGCCCGTAAAGGAGCTTAGCGGAATTTCAAAACTGTTCCAGGCATTCAGGTTGAGCGGTGTCAAAGCGACCAGTTTCTCAGCACCCGGGCTGATCGGAGTCACTTGCAAGGAGGTTTCGTCCGAGGTCCAAACATCGACGTGCAGATGGGTCATGGCAAAAACATTGGTCTGGGCGAATTCCGTTCCCTGATAACTCAAATTGGTGTATTTCAAGAGGGTGTCGGTACCGATTGCAATGTTGGAAACAGCAGTGACTTGTCCCCAATTCGGATTGAAATTGACATTGGGTAAATTCGTATACGCATTGCTGAATACGGAAATCACTTTGGCTGCGGCCGCGGTTGGCGTCGGAGCGGAGGTGGTTGGATCGGCTGCCTGCGATACCTGCCATCCTAGTGACAGCGCAGCAATCAAAAATAGTTTTTGTAGATTTTTTTTCATGATCAGAGTTGTTTATAATTTTAAAAAAGACATGGCTATCGCTAAGCACCCTGAAAATTGTGCTTCGAAAGAGGGTGAAAAACCTAGGAGGGGTATTTCTTTATTTTACGCTAAATCCGCTGATAAACCCTGATGTAATCGACTTTCATCAGGACAGGTAGGTTAAAAATCGCATCATCGATCGTTCCTCCCATATTTCCTCCCACCGCCACATTGAAGATGAAGAAGAAATTGCTCTTGAAAGGCCAGTTTTTAACGGTCGAACCAACGTGTTGCTCCCACAAAGTTGCGGTAAGCGTTCCGTCTATGTAGAAACGAATGCAATCGTCGCCTTCGCTCGCTTGTTTTTCCCACTCGATGGCGTAGGTATGATAACTGCCTTCGAGATTGCTCAGGTATTTTCGTGCCGACCAGTTGTTTCCTTTGGCACCATTTTTCTCATACGTATGAACGGCATGCGAAATCATGGTCGGATCCGATCCGACATGCTCCATGATGTCCACTTCTCCACAGGTCGGCCAACTGGTCGAACCAAAATTGGAGCCCAACATCCAATAAGCAGGCCAGGTTCCTTTCCCCACCGGCAAACTGATGCGTGCTTCGATCTTCCCATAGGTGTAATTCACCTTATTCCGCGTATTGATGCGGGCTGAAGTGTACCCGTTGGAACCATAGGTTTCCTTTTTGGCTTCAATGACCAAGCTTCCATTTTCCAAACGTAGATTGTCCGTACGGTTGGTGTAATTCTGCTTTTCATTGTTGCCCCAGCCACCGCCGCCGGTTTCAATATTCCATTTGGTCAAGTCCAGGGTCGTTTCGTCAAACTCATCCGCCCAAACCAACTGGAAGGGCAAATCGGTTTTGGTGACGTTAACCAGGCAAGTTGAGCTCACACTGTCGGCTTTCGCCGTTATGGTGACCGATCCACGAGCCAAGCTCTTAACCATTCCGTTTGAAACAGTGGCTACTTTTATATTGGACGAAGTCCATATTACATCCGCTTTTGCTCCTTCGGGCAACAACTGTGTCGTCAACAGCACGGAATCTCCGGCTGTCAATGTTTGTTCGGTTGCGCTCAACACCACTTCCTGCGTCAAAACATCGGGAAGTTCATCGGTACCGCAACAAACAAGTGTCAAGGGGAGAAGAAGGATTGCAAAGATGTAGCGTATGGATTTCATCAATGGAAGTATTAAATCGTGCAGTGGACTAAATCAACCCACTGCACGAATGATTTTTTTATTTCTTATAAATAAATACGGCGTCCAAATCCAGGGTTGTTCCTGGGACTCCGCCAGCTAGGAACATCAATACATTCTTGCCAGTCATGCCTGTCGTATAAAGCAAACCATTTGCTTTGAACGTTGTCATCGGAATTTCAATTTCATGCCACTCACCATCACGAGCGAAATCGGTCACGGCAGGTGTGACATTGCCATTGTCGTTGAAACCAGAGGCGCCGATGGCAATCTTACCGTTAGACTGTCCGTCCATTCCAATCAAATATACGGCTTGACTTCTGCTTCTGATAACCAAGTGCAGGTAATAATTTTGGGGATTTGTAGTAACATCGACCAATTTGTCCAACAAGTCACTGCCGGCAACGTTGAAGCCACCACCGGACCAACCGACTGAACCGACAACAAGGCTCATCCAATCTTCCACTTCGCCATAAGCATTCGGACCAGTGGGGGTACCGGCAGACATCGTATTTTCCCAAATGTACAGGAATTTAGTGGATTCATCGGGACGAAGGTCGGCAACGATTTTGCCTTGGATTGCCTTGGCGCTGACGGTGTCCAAGATGATGGGATAGTATGCCGATCCCTGAAGTGAATGACTGAAATTTGTACGTTCAGTGATTGTTACCGCACACGTTGCAGTAAAGGTTTCGACCGTAGCGGTAATCGTAGTCGTTCCCATTGTGAGTGCGGTGATGACACCTCTGGAGTTCACAGTAGCAACCGTTTGGTTGGAAGAAGTCCAAGCAACAGTTCCAGTGGCACCCTTAGGAGCCAATGTAGCTTTCAAAGCAAGAGTATCACCGACACCGAAGGAGACAGACGTTTCGTCCAAAGTGATACCGCTGACAGCAGTGTCTTCTGGTGTACAGGCATTGAACAAAACCAGAGTCGTACTCAGGAACAGGACAAATAAACTTTTTAGTTTCATAATTAAAGGATTAAGAGGATTAAGTTAATTAGGTTATGTTATTCGTATAAAGGATTCTGATCCATTTGATTCAAATCAATTTCTTTGCTTGGAATTGGAAACAATTCATGTTTTCCAACTATAAATGCAGCCATATGGTTTTGAGCCTCAGGCGTTTCACCTGCTTTATAGGCATCCATGACCGAACCGGCTACGCCCCAGCGGCACAGATCAAACCAACGGTGACCTTCCATGGCCAGTTCAACCCGACGTTCGTGACGGATGGCTTTCTGCAAGTCGTCCTTGTTGTCGGCATAGGTTCCGTAGGGGAAAGCGGGCAGAATAGCTGCATTTCCACGGGCACGGGCACGAACCCTTTCCAATGCACTTTTGGCATCAACCAAATTGTTGTTTTCACAGCACGCTTCGGCATACATCAGCAGCACATCGGCAAAACGGATCACTTTCGTATTGATTGGGCCACGGGTGGCATGGGTTAATTTATAGAACGTTCCGTCTGAATTCATCAACGCATATTTGCGGTTCAAATAACGGGAACCAAGATAAATTTCCTGTTCAGGCGTTTCAATTTGCGCATCGGACGGATTCAAAATGGTTGAATCGCGACGAGGATCACCGGCTTCAAATTCGTTGTACAGGTTTTGGGTTGGTTTGTTGAAACCCCATCCACCACCTAGTTTGGAAGAACGAGAACGGGTAAGGATGGGAGTAAAAGTACCGCGGGTGAAACCGTTGCCTTCACCGTAATCGCTGGTCGGATCTTCCATGAATTGGATTTCAAACACCGATTCAGGTCCATTTTCACCAACAAGGGTGAAATTGTCGTTGTAATTGGTGGTCAAATCGTATTCGTTGGAGGCGATGATGGAATCTCCCCAAATCTCGGCAGCAGCATATTGATGCATGTACAGATTGGCCTTTAACAACATGGCTTGTGCGGCACCTTTGGTTGCACGGCCAAGATCGGATTGATCGTAGCGACTTTTAATCCATAGACGAGCGTTGGCATCGGTCAAATCACTGATGATTTGTGCATAAATGGCATCGGAGCTGGCACGGGGCTGCTTCCAGTTCGCCTGAGACTCTACCGGTGCTGTTACCAAGGGTACACCACCAAAAATTCGGACCAAACGGAAATAATACAAGGCTCTCAGGTACTTCAGTTCGCCTAGGAGTCGGCTTTGGACGGAAGCTGTCATGACCGCATCGGTTTCCATTTCAGGAATCTGCATCAAAGGCAGGTTGCAGCGTGCAATCCCCTGGTACTGTGCCCTGTAGAAATCGAGCAACAAACCATTGTTGGAATTGGTCTTAAAGTTTTCCAGATCGTACACATCGGCCATGTCCGCAATGGATTGTCCACCTTTCAAGGCGTCGTCTGAAACCACGTCACCGATAAACCATTCGGGATAATAGGTGGAGCTGTATTCCCACATCAAGGGCACATAGGCAGCATTGGTCGTTTGGATGGCCGTCTTTCCAACTGTAAAGAAATCTTCGAGTTTGGTCACACCAGGTGTCGGTTCCAACAGCCAGGATTCACAGGAAGTCAACGATAGCAGTGACAGCGATGTGATCAATATAAGTTGCTTTTTCATAGCTTATTCGTATTTTCTAAATTATAAATCCAGGTTGATTCCGATGCTCAAAGTGCGGGTCTGCGGATAATTTCCATAATCCACCCCACTGCCCACTTCTGGATCGTATCCGGTATAGTTGGTCAAAGTCAACAAGTTGTTGGCCGAAAGGTACACACGGCATTTGCTGATGGTGAGCTTGTTGGTGATGCTCTTGGGCAAGGTGTACCCAATTTGCATGTTTTTAAGTCGAAGGTAAGCGCCGCTTTCCACGAAACGACTGGAGTTATCCATGTTCAGTGAACTTCCATAAGGATTGGGGATGGTTCCGTTCGGTGTGCTTGCTGTCCAAACATTGCGCATGGTCGTACTCAGCGTAGCAACACTTCCTGTTCCCTCCGTTCGTTCACGCACGGCATTGTACAACTCATTGCCATAAATACCTTGAAAAAATACTTGTAGGTCGAACCCTTTGTAATCAGCACCGAGGTTCAAAGCGTAGGTGAGCCATGGGAACGGATTCCCGATATCGGTTTTGTCGTTATCGTCAATAATGCCGTCAGCATTTCTGTCATTGAATTTGGCATCGCCAGCATGATAGGGTATCGTAGTGGCAGTGTAGTTGGTCAGGTGTTGGAGCGCTTCCGCATCCGATTGGTAGATGCCATCGTACTGGTATCCCCAGAGTGTATATAGGCCATAGCCCTCGTCAGAAATGGCACGGTCGTGATACACCCGGTCGCCACCGTTCAATGCTGTCAACCGATTCTTAATGAGCGAAAGGTTGCCGCTTATTGAATAATTCAACTTTTGCAAGTGGTTCTGATGTTCAAGCGTCAATTCGATGCCCTGATTACGTACCGTTCCTACATTGGCAACAGGATCGTACCGGTTGCCGACCTGAGCCGGAGCCTTGACCGAAAGCAACATTTCTTTGGTATCGCGCTGGAAAAGATCGATCGTACCATTCAGCATGCCCTTGAAAAAGCCAAAGTCGATACCGCCGTTGATCTGTTCGGTGGTTTCCCATTTGCCTCCTTTGTTCACCAAAGTCAACATGGTTGCACCGGTAGCCAGTGACTGGGTCGAACCCAACGTGTAATCCACAAAGGTTGGTCCGGAATTGAAAATCTTGGGTGTGAAACTATCGTCCCTAATCTGATCATTACCAATCTGTCCCCATCCAAAGCGGGCTTTGAGGTAATCCAAGTTTTCAGTGCCGTTCAACCAATCTTCCTCACTCATGCGCCATGCTATGGCCGTTGAAGGGAAATAGCCCCAAAGGTTTTCCGGAAATTTGCTGGATGCATCGGCTCTGAAATTCAATGTCACCATGTAGCGGCTGTTGTAGGAGTAATGCAGACGTCCCAATAGGGAAAACATCCTGCTTCGGGATACTCCGTCGCTGGAGTAGGTCCTGTCTTCCGTTGTCTGGGACAAGTACCAATTGTTTTCGGTCGGATTCAGTATGCTGGCACCAGCGCCACCGATGCTGTAGTAATTTGATTCCTGCGACGTTTGTCCCAACATAGCCGTCATGCTGTGCATGCCCTGACTTTTGACATAGGTCAAGGTATTTTCCAAAATCATCATGCTGTAACGGGACATGCTGCTGGACAGAAAATTCTTGTCCGACTTGTCGTAGGATGAATATTCATAGGCTTCTTTGAACAAACGGTCGCGGTTGTTGGATAAATCCATATTCAATGCCGACCGGAATACCAGATTCTTGATGGGCGTTATTTCCATGAAAACATTGCCGACCCAACGTTCCACACTGCTTTCAGGATGGCTGTTTTCGACCATTGAAAAAGGATTGGTCACATTTCTGAAATTGGACGAAGCAGCGATTTGATCACTCAAATCCTTACCGAACAAATTGATGGAACCCGCACTGTAATGGGTTGGATCCCAAGGTGCCATAGCCATCGCTGCTGAAAGAACGGAAGCACCTGGACTGGAATTGTTGTTCATGGCATTGCGACCGGTCGACGTCATAAACGACAGGTTTTCTCCAACGGTCAGCCAACTGCGCAGAGCGTGTGAAGTGTTCAAGCGCAATGTCAAGCGATTATAATTGGAGCCGATGATGGTTCCTTCTTGCGTGAAGTAGCCCACACTGAAGGCGTATTTGTCCTTTGCTGTACCACCGTCGAACGACAGGTGGTAGTTTTGAATGGGTGCATTTGCATTGAACACTTCTTCCTGCCAATCGGTTTCCACCGTTGAATAATCAAAACCGGACGGATTGGCCGTGGTCAACACGGATGGGAAATAGGGTGATTTGCCAAGACGATAAGCCGACAACCACTTATTGAATCCGTAATTCCTGAAATAGTTCTTTTCCGAATTCAAGTTGTTCAGGTCGATGATGGTGCTGACAAATTCATCACGCTTCATCAAATCCAGTTTCTTCCAACGGTTTTGAATGCCAGTAAACATATTGAAGGAAATGTTGGCTTTACCTTCCTTACCTTTTTTGGTAGTCACCATAATAACACCGTTGGCTCCTCTTGAACCATAAATGGCGGTGGAGGAAGCATCTTTTAGAATCTCGGTTGATTCTATGTCGTTTGGACTCAAAAAGGATATGTTATCTAAAATCATGCCATCAACCACATAAATGGGGCTACTTCCGTTCACGGTTCCGATACCGCGGATTCGAACGATGGCACCTGCACCCGGCTGGCCACTGTTGGAGTTTACGGTCAAACCGGCAGCCTTGCCTTGTAAAGCCTGGTCCAAACCAGAAGCAGGCGTGCGTTTTAGCTGATCGGCCTTGATAGAACTCACTGCACCAGTCAAATCACTTTTCTTCATGGAGCCGTAACCGATGGCAACAATTTCATCCAATACTTTGGAGTTGGATTCCAAAACAATTTTAAGGGTTGCATCTCCTTTTATTTCCACACCCAATTCCTTATAACCTATATAAGAGAAAGTGAGCACTTTTCCCTGAGGAACTTTAACGGAGAACTTGCCGTCTCCATCGGTAATGGCGCCAACAGAAGAAAGGCCCTTAACAGTTAATGTAACGCCAGGCAATGGTAGACCATCTTCGGCTGCCGTTACAACACCAGACACTTGAGCATTTTGCGCGGAAGCCATCAAGCTTGTAAAAAGGAAACAAAGAAGCAGGATTGAATGTTTCATAGGAATGCGTCAATTCAGATTTAGATTTCGAACAATGCAAAAATAGGCTAGATCTAAGATACGAACTTCATTTTTCACCTCACATAAATTCGCTGTATACTTTAGAACACTACACAAAAATACACAAACCAACATATTAACGATTTGATATACAGATATTTAATTATTCATATGCTGTACAACATGTTTTTGAATGCTTTTCAACAAGCAAAAAGAACTTAATATTGAACGTATTTCCCGAGAAAATTAAGAAGTCAACAATTTTAGCGTATGAAAAGAGTCCTCCTTTATTTCTTTCTGATTATTTGGCAGGCGTCTGTTCTTGCAAATCATCCCATGGTTCGCAATTTCACGCGAGACAATTATAAATCAGGAACCCAAAACTGGGCCATCGCACAGAACAGTTCCAACGTGATGTACTTTGCCAACAACTTCGGACTACTGGAGTTTGACGGCAAGAATTGGATCACCTACCCCATTGTAAACGGTACCAATGTACGTTCCGTACTGTCTACGAAAGACGGGCGTTTCTATGCATCCTCCTTCAATGAATTCGGATATTTCGAGAAGGAACGGAACGGTCAGTTCAGATATTATTCGCTGATAAACAACTCCATCGTCAATCCCATCAACTCGAATGAACTCTACAACATCATCGAGGGAAACAAAAGGATCTATTTTCAGTCTGAACGCTGTGTCTATGAGTACAACGGAGACACCATCATACGCCTGCCTTTTAGCGGTAAGATCACCGCTTCTGCTTTTGTCCACAACATCCTGTTTGTTGCCAGTGAGCAAAATGGCCTATTCATGCTAAATGGAAATCTGTTTGTACGCATTCCAGGGTCTGAAGCATTGATGCAAAAAAAAATCAGTGCCATCTTATCCTACAAAGACAACAAAGTACTGTTCGTAACGAGTTTCAACGGAGTTTATGTGTTTGACGGACTAACGGTCGAACCCTATAATACGGGCATTGACGAGTTTCTAAAAACGAGCCAGGTATTTTGTGCCACCACCAATGGCAAACAGGTGGTATATGGAACCGTTCAACGCGGTATCGCCATCCAAAACATCGAAGATCGTTCGGTCATTTATGTGAATACCTATTCAGGGCTTCAGAACAATACTGTACTGAGTGTTGTCTTTGACAATCTACAGAACTTGTGGCTTGGGCTTGACAAAGGAATCGATTACGTCATGCTGAACAGTCCAGTGCTTAATTTGTTCGGCAACAACAACCTTTACGGAGCTGGTTACACGTCTTACCTTAAAAACAAAACGCTTTACTTGGGCACCAATCAAGGGCTCTACTACACCTCCTATCCCCTATCCAACGGCATACTGCCAGTCAATCTCAAATTGATCAAAGGCATGGAAGGCCAAGTCTGGAGTCTGACCGAAATCGACAATACGCTGTTTTGCGGCGATGACCAAGGTGCCTTCATCATTCGGCCCAATGGTACCGAACGCATACAGGGACTGCCAGGCACTTGGGCCTTCAAACCCTTGAGAAAACATCCCAATCTGATTCTCGGCTGTTCCTACCAAGGTTTGTTCCTTTTGAAGAAGTCGGGGTCAACCTGGAAGCTGGACCAATTCATCAAGGGAAAATTCACGGAGTCCAGCCCCATGTTCGAAGAAGATGCGGACGGTTCGGTCTGGTTCAGCCACTGGCAAAAAGGATTGTTTCACTTATTCTTCAACGCCTCTATGGACAGCATTGTCAAGGAGGACCTTTACAACGGCTCAAACGGGCTGCCCAGCGACCGAAACAACACCTTGTTCCGGGTAGGTGGCGAAATCGTCTTCTCCTCCAACAGCGGCTTTTTCACCTTTAATAAGCAAGCTAAAAAAATGGTCGCCAACACAAGGTGGAACAAGTTGTTTGCCTATTCGCCAAGCTGCGTTCGTTTGCACGAAAGCAAGTCTGGTGATGTCTGGTGCGTTTCCGGTAGCTTCATCGGAATCGCCAAAAAGACAAACAACGGCTACATCATGGATTCGCTCAGCTATCGGATTCTGCAGCCAAAAATCATCATCGGATTCGAACATTTTAATTTCCTGGACCAAAACAATACCTTGCTGAGTACGGAAGACGGCTTCTGTTGGCTGGACAATCGTCGCAAAATGACTACCACCAACACGTTCAAAGTATTTGTTCGTAGGGTACAGGTGACCAACAAAGGATTCCTGGAAGAATCCGGCAGCAGGAAATGGCACAAAGGTAACGGTGACATCTACGCACACAGCCAGAACTCCTTACGTTTCGAGTTTGTGGCACCCGAATACCGGAATGCAGGCCTTGTCAAGTACAGCTATACGCTGGAGAATTACGATGAAGACTGGTCCAACTACACGGTCGAAAATCTAAAGGAATATACCCATCTACCAAGGGGTCGTTACACTTTTAAAGTTAGGGCCTCGGATGAACTGGAATCGAAGATTGCCGAATGTTCCTACGAATTCACCATAGAACCAGCCTGGTACGAGACCAAAATAGCTCTTTTCATTTATTTTCTATTGTTTTTGGCCGTTTTGGGAGGCATACTTTATCTGATCAATCATCGATACAGAAAAGGCGCGCGGGATATGGAGCTTCAAAAGGAAAAGGAAATGCAGGAACAAAAGATGCATTTTGATGCCGAAACCACCGAAAAGAAAAATGAAATCAAGGCTCTCAAAAACCAGCAACTGCAATACGAGCTACGCCATAAGTCTCAGGAACTAGCCAGTTCGACCATCAATCTGATTCGAAAGAACGAGATCTTGCTCGAAATCATTGACAACCTTTCGAAGGTGAGCAGCGACATAAAATCCAAAAACGACTCATCTGCGGTATTGACACAACTTCAGAAAATGGAGCGTTCAATCCGTCAGAACATCGAGAATGACGACAACTGGAAACGTTTTGAAGAAAACTTCGATTTGGTGTACGAAAACTACTTGAAACGTTTGGGAGATCTGTTCCCCGATTTAAGTGTCAGCGATAAGAAACTCTGCGCTTATCTGAAAATGGACCTCTCCTCCAAAGACATTGCAGCGCTGTTCAACATTTCCGTTCGAAGCGTTGAGATGAGTCGTTACCGGTTGCGTCAAAAAATGACCTTGGATCGCGATGTAAATCTGGTTGAGTTCCTGCAAAAGATTTAAATAGCTTTTGTCTGTTTTATTTTTTCTGTTCCAACATGATTGTTTTGATTTCATTCTTTAATGGAATTGAATACGAGCCTCTTTCATTTGTTTTCAATGTACTAGTGTCATATTCTTTAGTAGATTTTTCACTACTGGTGGTCATGATATGGAGGAAAGCTTCGTTTGTAAACGAATCGGTCCTTTCAAATTCAATCTTAACAGCTCCAGTTTCCGTATTGTAAGAGACACTTTTAAATTGACCAGCATCCAAGGTTAGCCACAATCCAACCGGTGAAAGATATACCCGCGATTTAGAAGCCGAAGTTATATCGGTTTTAACCCACTTCCCCTTTTGGGAACAATTCCCACCAAATGCCAACCAACCAAATTCATCGTGAAGTGTCATGTAGGTGGAAGTATTCAATGCATAACCCAGAAAGCCTGTGCCATAGTCTCCAGAAATCCCATCATTTTTTAGGGTTGATGGAAAGGAGTGGAACGCACAAGGGGCAAATCCATCCTGAGTAATGGTAGAGATGGAGCCCATCAAACCACCATACCCAACTCGGAGCAAATAAAAATCGGAAGGATTTTCACGATAGGCATGCAAGACTGGAATCGCATTTAAACCTGAACCATAGTGATGGATCATCCGTTCGAATCGGGTAATTTTACCGCCGAATTTAAAGTCCCAGTAACGACGGGCATTCCCATTGTAAGCCCAGTGAGGAACAGTTGGCATGTAAGCCAAAACAGCTTGGAGTGTTACAATCGCCTTATCGTCAAGGCCAAAGAACTTAGCCCACATATACACTTCTTCCTGACCGGTGGAATCCCAAGGCATTTCACTTCCAAAAGGGTACTTCAACCGTTTCCAGACTTCAACACGTGCTCTCATAGCAGCTTCCAATTCAACAGCTTCTTTGGTGAGCCCTTCGGCCTTAAGATCTTTTAAAATCAGAATGAAAACAGAGCCCTCCATCTGCCCGAACTGGGCATATTCTGGCGCTAGTTTGATCATAGCCAATGTGGTTTGAAACGAATGTTCAAGATACCACTTCCAGTTTTGTTGCGTAACCAAGCCGTGATAATTGCGAGCTAGACGGTACATGACCCAATAAGCAGCTGCTACGTGAGGATAATTGTAGGAACGATCAACCAATTCAGCACCTTGTCGGTTCCAAGATGGGAAACCACCATACGTACCCCATTTGATGCGATCACTGTAAGTTCCTTTGGGCATGGAATCAGGTTCGTAATAGAACAAGCTTTTCCGAACGCCATACTTCTTAGGTCCCTCCTTATGCTGCAATTTACCCCAAACCGTTTGGTTGACGAAATCTTCCAACTTGGCAATTTCGTCCTTATTGGGCAGCACCAATTGCTTCATGATGGCACCCAACCAACTTCCGGCACCCCCTTCATCGCTTAATCCGGCAATCCAGGCACGTTGGTCTTGGGTCACCTGTCGTTTTTCTTCGTAATCGTAAGTTATGACTGAAGGTGCTCGTTTAAAAGGATCGTTCTTGTCATTAAACCATTGCTTCGTGGTCAAGAAGTTGCCGTATGAAGTAATGACCTCTTTTTCGGGTGCAATGATTTTATAGTGGATGGTTTGGCTCAAACCACCTTCGTAATTGACCGTTAACCTGCTCCTGCCCCATTTCTTCCCTTGTACTTCGTACGCAGCCCATCCATGTTTCGTGGTAGCCGAAGCCGTTACTACAAGCGAACCTTTTGGCTCAATGGTCATCGATTTGACGGCTTTGTCATAGCGTAAAAACAACTTGGCTCGTACATCCATTGGAACCACATAACCTGGAATACCAACAGTTGCCGGACGATTTGCCTTTTCGAGCGTGTTTTCAATATCACGGATGGAATTGGCCAACAAAAATTTCACACCATAACTTTTCGATTCTCCGGGTTTTAGGATTTCAGAAGTTGGCTTATTCCATTGTTCAACTCCTTCCCATTCAGTTTCAGAATAGGCTTTGCTATGAACCATCCATTCGTGCAAACCCTCAAATGTATAACCACTTGGAATGGCATCATCGAGCAAAGGACGATAGGCTTCAAAAGGGGTTTTACCATAAGGAACCACAACCAGCACTTTCCCATTCCCATGAAGACGAACAACTTGCAAATAACCGGCATCTTTCCCAATGTAGGGGTCAAAAAAAACATTCTGTGCATGAGCCTGATCAAGAGACTTATTGTTGAAATTATTATTGAAAACCATGGGTATTCCCAACGCTCCAAGTTCAATGGGCTGATCGGATTTGTTCTTCAGTTCAAAACGCATCACAAGGTTCTCCCCTTCTGTTTCCCAATAGCGGATTATTTGAACCGGCATTTCGGCAGGTAACGTTTTAGACAAATCCGCTGCCGAAATCACGTTCGGAAGATTCGATTGAACAGAATCAACAGCAACCCTGTTTTTAGCAGTTGAAAAAAAGCCCCATTCTCCACCTAGGATCCTGATCCCTAATGTAATATCTCCAAGGTGATAGTAACCATTTTTATCGAGGTCTTTCAACCGACCGTCTGGGGCAAAATTGAACGAATCCTTATCGTTCGTTTTTAATGCTGAAACAAGTTGACTGGTAGTTGATAAGCGGAGTTGAAACAAAGAAGTTTGGTGCTTAATTGTTCCCTTGTCCGCTGCCAATAAGGAGGGTTGGGCATTTTGCTTAGTCTGTTGACAACCGATCGATGTTGTGAAGGACAACATTAGGAGAAGTACATACCATTTTTTAGTTTTCATGTTCGAATTTTCAATTTTTTTATTTTAGAATGTATATTTTTCAAATATTTTGGTACTTACCCATAAAATCCTATTCGGTTTGTCGCATTTCCAATCTTGTCGTCTGATAAAAAACAGATATTTTCCATCGGGTGTAACGACGGCATCCGCATCGATTTCAGCGGAATTAATGTTGTCACCCATATTTTGTGGGTTTGTCCAGTTTCCATCTTTAGTGCGGAAACTTAGATAGGTGTCTACTTTTCCAAAACCGTCATTTCTATTTGAGCCAAATACTAAATAGTTGCCCTTTGGATCAATAAAGGCACAAAACTCATCAGAATCGGTGTTTATTACTTTGCCTAAATTTTTGATGTCTTGAAACCGACCATTCTTTAGTTTTCCCACATAAATTTCATTATTTAATGGATTGTGTCTCTCTGGTTGTTTCAATTTTTCCAATCGGGTAAAAAAGACTTCTCCGTTTTTTGAAAAAGTACCCATAAATTCTCTACAGGTATCTTGGCTTAGTTCTTTAACTATTGAAGGCGTTGTCCAAGTATCGTTTTCCCAAATGCATTTGAAAATATCAAAATCGGTGGATCGTTCAAGCTGGGTGTTCTCTCTGGACGAAAAGTATAATACACTGTCGTTTAGAAAAGTAGGATTCGAATTAATCCCTTTTTTACAAAATGGAATCGTGTCAAATGGAGTCCATTCACCACTTTTCTTATAAGTATAAATAATGGTGCTTGTACTCCATTCTGAATCGGTCAAGCCACAAACAATCCCATTTCCAGAAGGAGAAAAAGCGATTGAATTTATAAAATCATACTTCTTTCTGATGGTTTCTGGAATAATGAATTCCTTTACGATGGTATCCGGGGCCGTTTGACCAAAGTAATCAAAGTTAAAATTGCTGTCCTGTGCCGACAATTTGAGCACTAGAAAGAGCAGAAAAAAAAGCACTATTTGTTTCATGGTTTTCTGAATTTAAGCCCTACCATCATCTAGTTATAGTATTGTTATGCTTATTCAGATTTCAATGCCTCAACCGGATTCCGTGTTGCCGCTCTCCAACTTTGCCAACTGACTGTTATCAGTGCAATAGCCAATGCTAGCAAACCCGCCAAAGCAAAAAGCCACCAACTGAGTGCTGTTTTATAGGCAAAACCATCCAACCATTTGTTCATGGTGTAATAGGCTATGGGGGTGGCAATGATGAAAGCAATCAGAATCCACTTGATAAAATCTTTGTTAAGCAACAACATGATTTCAGCGATTTTGGCACCATTCACTTTACGAATGCCGATTTCCTTCACCCTATGGAGGCTACTCATGAAGATCTGACCAAGAATACCCATGCAGGTTAGCACAATCGCGATGATGGCAAAAAAAGTGACTGAACGTTCCAGCTGCTCTTCCTTGGCATACATCGCCTGAAAATCGGCGTCATAGAAGCTAATGATCATAGGTTCATAGGGCTCGAAATTCTTCCAGAGATTCTTCAACTGGTCCAATTGTTGGTCGGTGTTTCCTGCAGCCAGTTTTACAGAAAGAATGTTCACGTTTGGGTTGTCGGAGCAGAGCAAAGCCAGGGGTTCCACACCATAATAATACGGTTTCACTTTGAAATCCTTAACAATGCCAACCACTTCAAAACCACTTTCACCACCGTCTAGAAACTTCTTTCCCTCGTACGTGTCCCATTCATATTTTTTGATGGCTTCTTCGTTCATTAGACATGCGCGATTGATATCACCCTCTTCAAAGGTTCGACCCCTCAGCAATTCAATCCCCATTGTTTTGAGGTATTCCTTATCGACATAGATGCAGTTCAGGGTGAAACTGTTTTCACCTGTATTACTCCCTATTCGCATATTAATCATCCCTGGACAACCCAGACTCAACGTACTGCTTTTAACGAAGGAGCGCTTAGCTGTTTCCTGTTTGAAGGCATCGGAATACTTGAATTGGTAGGGTAAATCGATTCGAAGAAGCGATTCCCTGTCGAACCCCAACTCGGAATGCTTCACAAAATTGATTTGTTTGAAAATGACCAGGACTACAGCAATTAATGCGATGGATGTAACCAGCTGAAAAAGGAGCATGACTTGTTTTCCAAACTGTCTCTTGTTTCGCTTTCCATCAAAACCCGAAAGAAATTCGGTTATTTTAAATCTGGAGAGCACATACATAGGCCCAAGGCTGTTTATCAGAATAATCACCGCTATGATCCCAAGAAAAACCGGAGCAAGCACCATCAAGTCCGATGACGTTATATGCAACGGTTTTCCGAACAAGTATTGGGAATATGGTAAAGCCAACATCGTAATCAGAATGGAAATCACCAGGGAAATAAGTATCCCCAACGTGACCTCCGTAAAAGAGTAATTCACCAAGTCCCTCCAACCAGCACCATTGGTTTTGTATATCCCGATATCTTTTAGTTTGGCATATTGCATGGAAATGGAATAGTTTAAGTAGTTGATGCTCGAAAGCACAACAATCAGAACCGCAATTGCCAGAAAAATCATCAGCATCCCAGGATTTCCTTTGGCGTGTTTGCTTTTCATACTTAAGTTTGTGAGATATAAATCAGCAAGATTCTGAACGCCAACACTATCAACGTCCAATTGGTAGGACCCAATCGTGCGGTTCATTTTTGCAGTGAATTCATTCATGCTGGTTCCCTCTTTTAGGAGCAGAAAGAGGTTGGTCGGGTTGTAGCGTCTTTCATTGACAATTGTGCTCGACAAACGGTATTTTTCATTTTCGCTGTTTAAAATTATGTCGGCTTGAAAGGAGGAGTTTGCAGGTAAGTCATTAAAGATACCGGTTACCGTTCCCGAAAAAAAGTTGTTTATGTTTACTTGTTGCCCCAAAGGGCTTTTAGTGCCAAACAACTTTTTGGCGACCGATTTGGAAAGCACAACCGACTCTTTTCTGTCGAAGGGTTTGTCCGAAAGGCGCTCCACCATTTCGACCGAGAAGATGGAAAAGAAATTGTTCGTGGTGGTTAATAAATGCTGAATCTGGGTATTGGCGTGGGTTTGTTCGTTTTTTAAAGTAGTAACCATACCGGTGACATATTCCATGGGACAGGCATCTTTTACTTCGGCAAAATCCTGCACCAGTACGGGGAATAAATCCCAATTGAGGTTAGCCCTGTTATTTTTCACATCGTACAATCGAAAGATTTTCGTGTAGTTGGCAAAACCTTTGTTCACCGTTTGTTCAGTGTGGTAATACAAACCAATGAGTATGCTGGCTGAAAATCCGATGGCAAAGCCGCCGATAATCAGCACAGAATACACCTTGTTCTTTTTCAGGTTCCGTAGGGCAAGTCGAAGATTGAATCGAAGCATGGTTCCTCTTTTTTATTCACAACGTAAACTCTCAACCGGATTCCGTGTTGCCGCTCTCCAACTTTGCAGAATGACGGTAAGCAGTGCGACCAATAAAGCGATTAGACCGGAGAGCGGGAAGATCCACCAGCTCAGTTCCGTTCTGTAGGCGAAGGTGTCAAGCCACTTGTTCGTTGCGAACCAGGCTATTGGAGCAGCGATGGCAAACGAAAAGATAATCCAGCGTCCGTAGGTACCAAGAAGTATGCCCATTATTTCAAAAATGGTCGCTCCGTTTACTTTACGAATCCCAATTTCTTTTCTCCGTCTTAATATGGTTTCGGCCGAGATGCCAAACAAACCATAACAGGCTATCAGGGCAGCTATGAGTCCAAACACCATGCAGAGTCTAAAAAATAAGACCTCGTTTTTGTATTGTTGATTAAAGCGATCTTCCAGAAAGAAATAATCGAATGGGTCATCTGGAAAAATGGTTTCCCAAGTGTTTTGAATGGCTTTCAGGTAGTCGGGATTGGCATTCGTCAATTTTAGAGCACAGCATCCAAAAAGGTAATTGTAGTTGTAAGTGAATGCCAATGGTTTGATGTCTTCCTGAAGTCCTTCTTGGTGAAAATTGGGGGCAACGGCTATGACAGTGAAGGCTCGTTTCCCTTCAGGTCCCAAGGTTGACGAATTGCCAATAATCACCGACCCGATGGCATCTTCAGGCTTTTTGAAGCCCATTGCTTTGGATGCCTTTTCGTTCAAAATGATTTTTTCGCGGTTTGCCACTCGTTCACCTTCAAAATTTTTACCGGCTAACAGTTGGATATTCAGTGTTTGAAAATAGCCCGTATCAAGGCTTATCCAATCGGCAGGGACTTTTAGTTCGGGCGAATTGGTGGGTGTCAACCAAAAGAATCCACCCATATCGGTGTGAACGGGTTTCCCTGGAAGATCGGAGGTGATGCTCCCAGATTCGGCAAGACCTGCTTTGATGATTTGGTCAAAGAACAGGTTTCCTTTTGTAATTCGGTCCGGATTCATGATGAGGGTTCGAGGAGTATGAATGCCCAAAATCATTTCCTTGTTGTAACCTGGGTTGGAGTTTTTAAGGAAATGGACCTGCTTGAGTGATGCCACCAAGAAAATGATCAGAAAAATGGAAAAACTGTATTGAACGATGACGAGGGTCGATTGTTGACGTCCAGATTTATGCAAAGGTTTTGCCTTACCACTTGATGCCAATTTCGCCTGTGTTCTCAGTACCAGGACAGCTGTCAGTAAACTGCAAAACAAGACTGATGGAACAAGCAAGACGCCAATTAATAGCGGAGCCGTCTGTAGGGTAAAGATGGAAACTGGCACCTCAAGCATGTTGAAGAGTTGATTTCCGGCAACGTAGGTGAACAGAAATGCCAATAGGAAGGCAATTGCTTGTAAGAATGCGATTTCCAAGGTGATCGTTCCAATCAGAATTTTTCGGGAACCAAAAATCCGATTCATCAGCATCGAAGTTTTGTTGGCTCCATATCGCGAGGTAACCATGCCTGAGAAATTCAGCAAGGAAACCAAGAGGGTGAAAAGACCAAGCACTGACAAGATCAGTACAAAACTGTAGTTGTTATTAACGCTCAGCTCATTATCCAGATGAGAGCCCATGTGTATCGATGCAAACGGTTGTAAATGCAACTCGACTTGTTGATTTTTCTTGTGGTAGTTGACATAGGTTGTTGCGGCAAATGCAGCCAGCTTCTGCTTGACTTGGTCGAGGTCGGCATTTGAGTCTAGTTTTATGTAGGTATAAAACATGTCTGTATCCCAATTGTTTTGGAACTGATTGTAAAAAAGGACAGTTTTGAACGACATCAGATAATCGTAGTCAAAATGCGATTTGCCCACTGGTTTTTTGAAAACGCCACCAATTTCCATATTGAGGCCTTCGTTTTCAATCATGACTTTTCCGATGGGTGAATCATTTCCAAAGAATTTCTTGGAAACTTCTTCTGAAATAAGCCCTGCAAAGGGTTTTGATAGACCTTCTTTGGCATTGCCTTCCGTCGTTTCGATGGAAAAAATTTCTGGAAAGGTTTCGTCCACCCAATAGGTTTTTTGCCGGTTGAATTTGGCTTCTCCATACCGGAACAGCGTTTCTTCGTCCAAGAGGCGGGCACACTCGATGACACCGGGTATTTGTGCTTTCAGTGCTTCTCCCAAAGGCAATTGCGACTTGGCCGTCTCCTTAACCGTTCGGCCGTTTTCAATGACCTTGGTGGTTACCCTGTAGATGTTTTCGTATCCGGGAATGCTTCTGTCATACGTCAACTCCGATCGGACGTAAGTGAAAAGCAACAAAAAGAACGCGTAAGAAACAAACAAACCGGAAACACTGAAGAACAGGTACTTCTTGTTTTTCAGTAATCCACGGAGGATGATTTTGAATGGTGTTTTCATTTATTGAGGCTTAAGTATAGTTTTGTTATTTTCAAAATCGTACAACGTCGCAATCTTCAGATTCAGCATTTCCAACTTGTAATGGATTTGGGCTTGGGCCATGGATAGTTTTCGATTGGAGAGTTGTGATTGGTATAGATTGAGGTCCATGCTGGTCAGGTCGCCGTTCTTGTATTTCTCAAGACTGATGTCGTAGGCCAGTTCGGCGTTACGTTGGTTCTGTTTTTCGATATCTATTTGGGTTCGGTAGTTATCCAGATTGCGGCATACGGCTCCAATCTCTACGATAATGCCAGTGCGTTCGGCTTCCAAATCAACCTTTCGGCCACTGAGTGCTGCCTCCTGGGCTTTGATGCGGGCTTTGCGTTCGCCCCAGTCAAAGATGGGAATGCTGAACGAGATGCCCACACTCGGGCTTTTGGCCGGTCTGTCATAGACACTGCGTAGAGCGGGATTGTTGCCAGTCAAACCGACAGAGAGCGCTACCGAACCGTCAAAGTCGTTGTAGTCCTTGGTTTTAGTCAGGTTGAATTGTTCGTTCTCAATTTCAATTTTGCGTTGACGAAGTTCCATTCGGGAAGCAAGTCCGTATTGGACCGCTTGATCGATGGAAACGATGGTGGAATCGGAGCGAGTAATTGCAGCGATTACCGAAATCGTTTCGTTTAGATCCATTCCGATGTATTGCTTGAGGCTTGCCTTTGCGTTTTCGAGGGCAACTTCTTTGTTTTTCACCATCGATTTGGCAGCAGAGAGGTTCAGGTCCGCCTGATAGAGCTCAATCTTGGCAGTGAGTTTGGCATCGACCTTATCAGCAGTTGTATTTCGGCTCTTTTGGGTATTCTTCCATTCTTCCAGGGCGATTTCCAGGTTCAGTTGTGCCATATAGACGTTATAAAACAATGCGGAAACCATTCGTTCGAGCGAAAGGCGCGCCAAGGCATATTCAATCTCCGCATTCTCCACGTCCAGTTCAAGTTCTTTTAAATTCATCTTTTGGGAATTGTAGGTGAACAAAGGTTGCTCCAAGGAAACATAGAGATCGTTGAAAAAGGATTTATCCGATGTCGTACTTCCAGAATTACTGGAAAGGGTGCTTTGCCAACCCAGATAATTAACCAACGACAAGGTCGAATTGGTTGGCAGAATGGGTTGTTTAATGCTGAACGTACCGCTTGAACTCAGTGATTCATAATTGTACCAACTGGAATACCGGTCATCGAAATTTCGATTGTTGCTGTATCGCAATGGATTCAAGTTCAACGAAAAGCGAGCTTTCAATGCTGCTTTTTGAGCCACAAGGTTCTGATGGGATTGTTCCCGTTTCAACAGAGCTTTCTGCATGGTGGGACTGCTGTTTTCGGCCACGAATAGGACCTGCTCCATGGTGAAGACCTGTTCGGCCCTTACAGAAATGGATAAACAACAGATTAAAAAAAACAGAACCCCGTGACGCATGTTTAAAGGTGTTATTGTTCTAGAATGGCTTGTTCCAGTGCTTGCTTTTGTTGTTCGGAAATGACCTGACCATCAAACAAGTTGATGATGCGGTGCGCAAAGCCAGCATCCCGTTCCGAGTGAGTCACCATCACAATGGTGGTGCCTTCCTTATTGAGATCCGAAAGCAATTTCATGACTTCCATCCCGTTTTTGGAATCCAGATTACCAGTAGGCTCATCCGCCAAAATGAGCTTGGGATTGGCAACGACTGCGCGGGAAATGGCCACTCGTTGTTGTTGACCTCCAGAAAGTTGCTGTGGAAAATGTTTGCGACGATGTCCAATCTTCATGCGTTCGAGCACCGTTTCCACCATAAGTTTGCGTTCGGACGCTTTGAGTTTCAAATAAATGAGCGGAAGTTCCACGTTTTCATAAACAGTGAGTTCGTCAATCAGATTGAAACTTTGAAAGACAAAGCCGACATTGCCTTTGCGCAAGTTTGTCCGTTGACTTTCTTTTAATTTGGACACGTCGTTGTTGTCAAAAAAATAGTTGCCGTCACTTGGATTATCGAGCAATCCGACAATATTCAGCAAAGTGGACTTACCGCAACCGGATGGGCCCATGATGGCGACGAATTCTCCTTTCTGCACATGCAGATTCACGTTGTTGAGTGCGGTGGTTTCCACTTCCTCGGTCCGGAAGATTTTTACCAATTTTTCTGTTTTGATCATGTTGATTGTATTATTTTATTTAAAACTGATTTTATCGTTGTCTCCAAAGGTTTCATAACTGGAGTTGATGATTTTCTCACCAGGCTTGAGTCCTTCCAAAATCTCGTAATACTGTGGATTTTGCTTACCGATTCGGATGTTCCTTTTTAATGCATGGGTTCCGTCTGTTGACAGCACATAGACCCACTGGCCACCGGTACTTTGGAAGAATCCACCTCGTGCAACCTGCACGGCCTGTTCCGTTTCACCAAGCTGCAAACTGATGTTGTAACTTTGACCGGAGCGGATGTTCTTCGGAAGCGTGGAGTTGAACTTGAATTCCACCTTGAACTGACCTTGAACGACCTGTGGATAGACTTTCGTTACTTGAAGGCTAAACTGTTCCGTTTGACGTTCGAAGGTTGCGGCCAAACCCGATTTCACTCGGTCTATGTAATGTTCGTCAATATTGGCTGAAATCTTGTAAGAAGTCAGCACGTTGATTTGCCCTAGGCTTTGGCCTTTCGAAACGGACTGACCTATTTCGGGACTGAAATTGGAAAGTTGTCCTTCTACTGGCGCTTTGACATTCAAATTATCGAGTTGATGCTTGATCATTTTCATGTTCAACTCTATTTGCGTACGTTGATTGGTTCTGAATTCGGCATCCAACGCCATCTTCTTTTCTTTAAGTTCCCGATACTTGACGGCTGTTTCATAGCTGTTTTTCAGTGACAAGTATTCTTCTTCCGAAACGCCCTCTTTGGCAAACAATCGAGCCGTTTTTTCGAGTTTCCGCTTTTTTTCAGAAATGTCGTTGTCCAGTGTCAGCAAATCTTGTTTGTCTGTGATTTCCTGTTGTTTTACGGAAATGAGTTGATTGTTGAGTTCGTTCGTCAGAAAAGCATAACTGGAGGCTTTGTCGGTAAAACTCATGTTCAAGTTCTCGTTCCGAAGGGTCAGGATGACATCCCCTTGCTTGACCATGCTACCGTCTTCGACCATCAACTTCTCCACTCGACCGGCTTCCAAAGCTTCTAAGGATACAATCGATATGGGTTCCACATTTCCGGTGACTCGTATGTAATCTTTAAATAGGCCCTTGAAAACCTGTTCGATGGTGGTTTTAGCTTTTTCTGTTCGGTAGGTACTGGTGGGGTTGCGAAAAATGACGAACAAGACCAGTGCCAATACCAGCAGTACTGGAATAAGAATTCTCAGATGCTTGGGTTTGATCAATCGGTTATCGTTGATGGTTTTGTCCATGTTACTTTTCGTGTTTGTTAGTACTATTCAAACAAAACGCATGCCATAGTTTTATCTATTTGTATTACAGCTATTTGAATAATTTTCAGATTCAAATTTTGTAAAATATTTTTACTACTTATTGTAAAATAAATGGACAACTGTTCTTTTAGATGATTTATTATGTATTTTTGACTGCATCGTTAAAACCCAAAAAATGGTGGATGGTAAGTTGTTAATTGTGGATGACAATCAAAGTGCATTAAGTGCCTTGAAACTCTTCCTTCAGTTCGAATTTCAGTCGGTAATACTATTGGCCAATCCCGGTCAGATACCTTCGACCTTGAAGAAGGAGGTTTTTGATGTGGTGTTGCTGGATATGAACTTTTCTGCCGGTGTGAATACAGGTAATGAGGGCCTTTTTTGGTTGGACGAAATCAAGCGCTTGGATTCGGACATCGAGGTGGTCATGTTCACCGCTTACGGTGACGTGGAACTGGCGGTTAAAGCCTTGAAATTGGGAGCTGCCGATTTCATTTTGAAACCTTGGGAAAACGAAAAATTACTGGCCACCTTGAAGTCGGCACTTAAACTGAGAAAATCCAGATTGGAAATTGATGCATTGAAAAAACGGGAATCTTCGGTCAAACAAGAAATGAGCAAAGGTTATCCGCCATTGATCGGTTCATCTCCTGCCATGATGAATGTGATGTACATGGTGGACAAAGTGGCCAAGACCGAAGCAAACGTCTTGATAACCGGCGAGAACGGAACAGGAAAAGAATTGATTGCCAGCGAAATACACCGAAGGTCAGATCGATCATCCGAATTATTGGTGACTGTGGACATGGGTGCCATTACCGATACCCTGTTCGAAAGCGAATTGTTCGGCCACGTCAAAGGAGCTTTCACCGATGCTAGACAAGATCGGATAGGAAAGTTCCAGCTGGCCAGCAAAGGCACCCTTTTCCTCGATGAAATTGGAAATTTACCCTTTGCCATGCAATCCAAACTACTGACCGTACTGCAAAGCCGTACCGTAATCCCAGTCGGCTCCAACGAACGCATCCCCATCGATATTCGCTTATTGAGTGCCACTAATGGAGACATCACTCAAATGATAGACAGCAGGGAATTCAGGGAAGATTTGCTGTACCGACTAAATACCATTCACATTGAAGTGCCCCCACTTCGGGCAAGGGGTGAAGATATCGAATTGCTGGCCACTCATTTCCTAAAGGTTTTTGAAAAGAAATATCGGAAACCAGTCCTAAAAATCAGCAATCCAGCCTTGCGCAAATTAGTGAAGCATGCATGGCCGGGAAATGTACGGGAATTGCAACACACCATGGAGAAAGCGGTTATTCTCTGTGATACCGACCTGTTAAAACCAGAAGACTTTATTTTTAGGACGGGTTCGGCCAATGAGAATGAAAAGGATGAAACACTGGAACAAGTTGAAAAGCGGTTGATTCAATCGGCATTGAGCAAATATGGTGACAACCTGACCCAGGTAGCCAAGCAATTGGGCATTACTCGTCAAACATTGTACAATAAAATCAAACGCTATGATGGTTAGAAAGCAAAGCATACGCTTGATCCTGAAGTTGATCGTGTTTTTTCTGACCGCTTCATGCCTTACGTTTACTTGGTTTGCAGGGAAGCCTTGGATTATCCAAGTAATACTCGGTTTGCTCGTCCTGGCAGAGGTTCTTGATTTCATTCATTTCTTTAATGCCCAGAACCGAAAATTGGCCTATTTTTTCGAAGCCATCCGAAATGAAGATACATCCCTGCTTTTTCCGGAGAATGTGAAGGACAAATCATTGGTCGCTTTGCATAAAAGCTTGAATGATTTAAATAAATTGATTTCGGAAATAAAAATCAAGAATGAAACGAACGAACGGTTTTTCAAGGAATTGATTGAACATTCTTCCACCGGATTGATGTCGCTGGATGAAGAAGGATACGTTGAGATTATGAACTCTACGGCTAAGAAATACCTGGGAGTGATTCAATTGTCCAGATTGAGCCTGTTGGAGCAAAAGAATAAGGATTTGTACGATGTGCTAACCACCCTCAAATCTGGGGAGAAAAGGACTGTCAAAACGGTGGTCGATAGGGAGTTGATCGTTCTTTCCATTCAATCATCCGAATTACGCTTCGGAGACAAAACGTTTCAATTCATCTCCCTTCAGGATATTGGGCACGAACTGGAAGAAAATGAAATTAATTCCTGGCAAAAACTCATTCGGGTGATGACACACGAGATTATGAATTCCATTGCGCCCATCACTTCACTGACACACACGCTTTTGCGTTTCTTTCATCAGGAAGGTCAACCAAAAAAACCGATGGCATTATCGGATGCGGATATTGCCAACACCATTGAGGGCCTCAACATCATTGAAGAGCGCGGCAAAGGTCTGATCCATTTCGTAGATAATTACCGACGAATGGCCAAGGTTCCAAAACCGACCATTGCACCCCTTGATATTAACACCTGGGCGCATGGGCTTGGACTTCTTTTCCAACCGGAGTTCCAAAACCGAGATATAACCTTCAACTTTGCAGCAGACCCGAGCATCACGACCGTTCTGACCGATGAGAAACTACTCAGTCAGGTATTGATCAATTTGACCACCAATGCCATCGATGCAGTTATGTCCAACTCAGGCACAAAGAAGATTAGCCTGACCCTTCATCATACGTCTGGAGGGGGTGTTCATATTGAATTGTCCGATAATGGTTGTGGTATTGATGACACACTGATGGATAAAATCTTCGTCCCATTCTTTACAACCAAAGAAGGTGGAAACGGCATCGGTTTAAGTTTGTCCCGTCAGATTGTCCGTAAGCTGAACGGAAAGCTTACTGCCCAATCTGTCAAAGGACAAGGAAGTCGGTTTGGGGTGGAATTATAATTAATGCTTCACCAAGAACTTCACCGTCTTGCATTGTTGACCGGCAGTAAAACGTAGGAGGTACATGCCTTCGGACAGATCTTGAACGTTTAGGGTTGCTTCCTCTGAACTCATTGGCTGTTGCAACAGGCGGGTGCCGCGAAGGTCAAATACTTCCAAGCGTGCATCGGGACAAATGCCGTCGATATGTACCAATAAAATTTCCGAAACCGGATTCGGTCCATAGTGGAGATTCAACTCGAACTGGACGTCGTTTAAGCCTACAGGCAAAGATTCCATTTTTTGAAATACCCAAGCTTGTTTATTGCCCTTGAGCGTATCAGCCGGATTTTCATTGACAAGCGTATTCTCAGCGGTTGAACCTGACTTATTTTCCAGTACGTTGTTGGTACTGACGTTGACCAACTTGTACAAACCACCCGGTGCTGTCATCGCTACGATCTTCCAGCGTTGGCGGGTATCGGCAGGATTGGATGGGAACAATCTGGCGGTGTGGTTAAGTCCATTGGAACGCATCGCCTTTCCGGAATAGCGGTTGATGAACTGGTACGAACCATCGGTCATGACCACCAGTTTCCACTGCTGGCTCAAGCGGTTGTCTACAGCTGCAGTCAGGACAGTCCTGGTACTGTCCAAGGTTGACTGGTTCTGCAAATCCATGAGTGTTCCAGATGTTTTGTTACTGACAGTATAATAGTATTTTTCCAACTTAAACGGCGGTGTCGGTGGTATCACTACAGGAACACCAGCTGCATCCGCAGCAAAGCTGGTGGTGAGAAAATCCACACGGGTATTGATGTAGGCTTTTAGGACAACAATGTATTCCTGATAGGTCGGATACTTGTACCACTCGTTGTACACCAAGGTATTGATTGTAGGCCATCGTTCATAATTCTTTTTGACGGATGCGTCCAATACGGTTACAAGCGAATCGACATATGTTTGAAGTTTCGCCTTGACATCTTTTGCGATGACCTCTTTCCAGAGGTTGTTCACGGCAATCTTGAACCAAGGATCGGTGGATATCTGATTGATCCATGTTCGATTTCCGAATGCACCACTTGACGAAGTCAGGTCATTCATACGAACCCTTGAAATATCATTTCTACGTTTATCGTTGTTAAATGCAATATCGAAGTCCCAAAGCGGACCATAGTAAATTTTTGGATCATTGCGACGCTTGTACATGTTGGTACTCCAAAAACAATCGATGTTGCCCGTCAATTCATTGGAAATATACCATCGCAGAAAAGACGCCGTATCCAAAAGTGCGCGATAACCCATTGTTGAGTCCTTCCAGTTCACATCAAACAATTTAGCTTCATAATTGCTGGTAAAATTGGTCAAATAGGTTAGTTGGCTGGTCTTGACAAGCGAAGGGTCGGGTTCGTGTATGGTAAAGAAAACATCTTTCGGGGTTTTAAACCAAATCAATTCCCTATTGTAAAATCCGTCCCGTTCGAATAGATAACCACCGCTAATATTGGGTTCGGCAACATCTAATGTATCCAATTTATCGATATTGACTCTGTTTATTCCAGCTTCTACTTGGTCTGTCACCATGTAATTTCCCAGAAAAGCATTATTCAGATACACATCCGCAAATTTCACGGAAGGTGTGAATTCCATTCCTACAAACTGCCCAATTTTAAAAGCGACCGCATTTCTAATCAGTGATTTATCCGCATAGTTGGCCAACAACACCCAGTCTTTGGCATCATCATTCATATTCAACAGATGACGCTTATGTTTGAATTTGATTCGATAGGGTTTTTTGGGCATATCCCAGGTGGAATTTCCTCGACCACGAATCTCGATAGTGTCATTTTTTATCACATCAGAAGAATCCACACCGACAACAGTGATGAAACCAGGCACCCAAGTCGTTTTATTATACACAGGCGCACTGTTGACCGTATTGATGTATATGGTTGGAATATTGGTCAGTTGAACTTGCGCTGTCAGATTGACAGGTAAAAGCACGAGTAAAAAAACCAGAAAAGCAAGCAACTGTTTTATAGGCATAGCAATAAAAGAAACATATTTATGCAAAGAAAGCAATAAATAGGCAGTTTCATGCCTAAAATTCAGTCAAAGCAGGGCATCAGAAAATTCAATGTTCGTCAATAAACCGTTCCATCCGCATCACAAACTCGTCCGGAGATTCCATGACAGAGAAATGGCCGGCATCCTGAAGCATCTCAATGCGAGACTCCTTGCAGTACGCCGCCATCTTTTGCATGGAACGCTTGCTCCCTTTTGAGTCGTATTGACCAATCAGGAAAAGCACCGGAGGATGTGTCTTTTGTTTGGACAAGAGGCTGTCTGCCTGCGCACCAATAAAGGCATCCGTTTCCGGATGCGTCCACTGCCAGGCTTGCCAATCGTCTATCATGAGGTTCAGTTTCTTTTTGATGCTTCGGTAATGCTTTCCACTTACACTTTTCATAGCCCGTTTCCACTCCATTTTCATGGTGTCCACGCCCCTTTTCATATTTTCGTCAACTTCTTTCCTTTTCAGTGTAAATATCGTATCGTTGTAAATTTTCAACAGCCTTTTGTCGGCTACACTACGATCGGGAAAGGCACTGATGGCTCCCGCAGTTATGGTTGCTGTCAGAACACGTTCCGGATAAAGTGCCACAAAATCGGCCAAGGTCATACCTCCCAGTGAAAGTCCGGCAAAATGAGCCTTCTTAATGTCAAGGCCATTCATGAAATTGCATAGGTCGTCTGCTTGCAAAAAGCCGAAACCGACTTCGGGCATGTCCGATTTTCCATAGCCTCGCAAATCGTAGCGGATCACCCGGTATTTTTTTGCCAGTTTATAAAACACATCGTCCCACATCCGGCAATCCACGGAATGCGCGTGAAGCAGAATAACAGGCTCGCCCTGGCCGAGCTCCTCGTAATACAACTTGGCAGTGGGATGGGTGGGTGACAGGTCATATACGCCTGAAAGCGCATTTTTAGTTACAGTCGGTACCGCTACAAATCCAGATTTGGGGGTCGGTTTACAGGCAGTCATCAAGACAAGCAATAGCAAAACCGACAGAAATAGGCGAAAAAACTTCATTTTTAAAGAATATAGGTTTCCAGCAGCAGCAGTTCGCTGGAGGTACTCAATACGGTGGTATTCAACGCTGCTGGCAACAACACGGTTTCTCCTTGACGGATATCCAAAAAATTGTCAATGCCAAATTGAATTTGCCCCTCCCCTTTCATGCAAACATAAATGACAAAGGTGTCAAAACCCTCGTAGCTACGATCCATTTCGATTGTTTCGATCATTGGGACTTGCTTGCGCCCCTCGGATGTGACAACGGTTTCTACTCCCGATTCGTCGGCTTTGAGGTGAATTCGGTTGGTCGTGAAGTAGGAACAGGAAACCAGCGGCGTCAAATCATTTTCAAGGGGTTCGTAGCTGGTTCTGAGGTTATCGTACAACTTGTAATCGATGGCCTCTTTAGCCAGTTCGGTATGCAATTCCCTACCATTGCCCTGCGCATCCTTGCGGTTGTAATCGTACAGTCGGTAGGTAATGTTGGAACTCTGTTGGATTTCGGCAATGAAAATACCTGCTCCGATAGCATGCACGCGACCTGCAGGCAAGAAAAAGACATCGCCTTTAACTGCTTCATGCGCTTGAAGAACCTCTTCGATGGTATTGTCAGCATTTCTGCGGGAATACTCCTCAGCATCTATTTGTTTTGAGAAACCGGAAATCAACTTGGATCCCGGTTTGGAATCGATGACGTACCACATTTCTGTTTTACCGAAGGAATCATGCCTTTGACGAGCCAGTTCATCATTGGGATGCACCTGAATGGATAAATCGGCCTCGGCATCAATAAATTTGACCAGCAATGGAAACTCCATGCCGAAACGCTTGAAAATCTTTTTACCCAGCAGTGCCTCTGGAGCAGCTTCCATCAATTCAGTAAGACTCCTGCCCTTCAAAATTCCGTTTGTAACGACCGAAACAGAACCAGGCACCTGTGAAAGCTCCCAACTTTCACCGATTCCAGATTCCTTGACGTCCAATTGCTTGAATCGGCATATCTCAGAACCGCCCCAAAGAATCTTCTTCAGGATGGGTTCAAATTTTAAAGGATATAATTTCATAGGTTGTTTAAAAAAGGTAGGGACAAAGATAGAGGTTTTATGTCAATCCTTGTCCCTGCGGAATTATCAAAAAACGTTATTTAGTTCTTAGCTGTTTTTAGGCCGAAAGCCAGATAAGTGAGGTAGCAGATGCACAGGGAGATGACGATGAGCGAGCCGACCTGGCTGCCAATTTGCTCGGTGGCAAATCCCATCAGTGGAGGAACGACGGCTCCTCCGAAAACACCGGTGATCATGAGACCGGAAATTTCGTTGGCCTTGTCAGGACGAGCGGTGATGGCTTTACCATAAATGATGGGGAAAATGCTGGAACAAGCGAAACCAATTACCCCGACCATGGTTAGGATTGCAATTTTTCCGGGTACGAAGTACAACACACCGATGGCAAGCAAAGCAATCAGGATGTGGATTTTAAAGTATTTGACAGGAACCATTTTAGCCAGCAAGATGGAGCCGATAAGCGCACCAGCAGTACGGCAAAGGAAATAGACGCTTGAACCGATGCCGGCTGCTTGCAGGTCAAGTCCACAGCGTTCGAGCAATAATTTTGGCGTCACCGTGTTCATACCCACATCGGTACCCACTACAAAAACAATGCCGAGGAACAGCAGCAATATGGTCTTGTCTTTTAGCAATGCAAACGTGTTTCCAATTGAAGCCACTTCTTTGGAGGGTACTTCAGCCGGTATTTTAGTAACCAGCAACCAAAGGGAGGAAATCACTGTGATGGCCGCGTAAATGGGGAAAATGTACATCCAATTGCCCATTTGTGTGGCAGCGAAAGCGGCAATGATGGGCCCCAGAAAGGAGCAAACAGCCTTGACCACTTGTCCGACGGTGAGCGAGCTGGTTAGGGCGTCTCCCTTGACAACATTGGTCAACAGCGGGTTCAGTGAAACTTGCAGAATGGTGTTACCGATGCCGAGTAAAATGAAAGCGGCAATGTAAGCTGGTAAGGAATGGGCGAAAAAGAGCGGGATGAACATCCCGACAATGGTTACGATGTTGCTCACCTGAACGGTTTTCTTACGACCGATCTTGCTCATGATGATGGCGGTAGGTACCGAAAACAAGAGGAACCAGAAGAAAACCATGGATGGAATAAAGCCGGCGGCCCATTCAGTTAGACCGAACGCATCCTTCATGTAGGAGGTCGAAATGCCGACCACATCACAAAATCCCATGACAAAAAAGCCAAATAGGACGGGTAGTGTTTTGGAAATTGGGGAGTTTTGTTTTTGCATGGTGTTTTTTTTGGGGTATTCGTTGGGGTAACTACACCTACTATATACGGTTCAGCAGTGGTTTCCACGCATATTCTTGATAAAAAAGTTCAAAAACGGATGCCGAAGCTGCAAGATGAAGGGGAAACTTGGCCGTACCATTCGGGGTCGTGATTGGAAGGATAGGCAAAACCTCGGTTGTTTTCCCGAACATAGCGTTCATAAGCTTTTTTTGCCCGTACTGGTTGGGTCCAAATCTGGGTTTCCGTAATGACCGTGTTCAGCGCAAAATTGAAGACCCCTTCGCCAAAGGAACGCTTGAAACCAATCCAAGTGATGAGTCCACTGGCCAGATTGCCCACACCGAAAAGTGCATGCACCTGCCAGCTTTTGCCAGCTATGGCGATGTCAGCTTGCTTCTTCAAAAGTGATTCACCTTGAGTTAAAAGACGTTGCTTTTCGGCAATGGTTAGTCTGGCTATCGAATCGGTGTCCACGTATTTGAACTTGGTCGAAACCGGTGTGATGAGTTGGCTGGCTGCCCCTAAAACAGTGGTACCCGCACCTAAAATCATGTCTTGTCTGGTGGAAAGGTCGTTGGTGGCAACGGCAACTGCTCCCTGTCCGACCGTGGCTGCGGTGTACAAGGCTGTCCAAGTGATCCACCAGTTTTCGGCACCTCGTTCGTTGGTCCGCAAGGTGTTTTGTAAGCGGGTCAATTGGGCGCCGAGTTCAGCAGATGCCAAGGAATCCTTTTCGTTGGCGAAAGCCAGCGACACGAACAGCAGGCCAAGTAAGGAAAATTTCAGCCGCTTACTCATTGGTATTGGTACCAATCAATTTCGATTCCCTCAAAAACATCGAGATGAAAATGACCAGGAACAACAAGCCGAGCATCACCAGCAATGGAATTTGCATCGAACCCGTCACTGGATCCTTGAAAGCATCCATGCCAAAAATCATTGCGATGCCAGAAATCTGTCCCATTAGCAACAAAAAGCCGTTGGAAGTACCTTCGGAAACCGGATACGTAACTTCTGCCCCGTATTGGAAGCCGATAGGTCCTGAACTCAATAGAAAAAAGCCAAGTGTGGCACCCGAAAACATAAGCAACCAGTAACTTGTGGCAAATGCAATACCCGCCAAACCCAGTGTTGCACCGGCAATGGCCAAAACAATGAACGGCTTCCGCTTTTTGAAATAATCGGACAAGACAGGCATGATGAAGGCGCCCATGATACCGGCCATAATCATGACTCCGCCAGCGGTTCCGGCTTCGACCGCTGTGAATCCACGCGGTTCGAGAATGGCCTCAATCCAAGTGGTGACGCTGTTGAAAATGCCCAAACCAATAAAAAAGATGATAAGAAGGATGTTGAAATCGCGGAATTTGAAGATGGTCTTCAGTCCGTCAACAACCAGTGCCCGTTCTTCCTGATCCGGTCTGCAGGGAGGCGTTGGTGGGTTTTCACGCACGAAAAAGAGAAATGCCAAACCTGCGACAACTGCAAAAATGCCGTAATAATATAAGGTGGCTGGAATACCAACTTTGCCTGCCAAATAAGGCGTCACCACCATGCCCGCAAAAATCCCGATGTACATGGAAAGCGTGCCAAGCCCCGAAGCCGTAGCGCGTTCGCTGATGGGGAACCATCTGGCTGCCAGTTTGGTAATGGCATTCAGCAGAAAAGGCTGTCCGATGGCTATTCCAATTTGCGAGAGCAAGATGGAGGTATAATCTTCCGTGACCAGTCCGCGCATGAGTCCGAAAAGTCCGGTCAGCATGGCTCCGATGCCGATGCCGACCCGTATGCCGTACTTGTCGATTATCCAGGAAGCCGGTATGGAGAAAACGATGAACACCAGCATGAAGCACATCGACAGAATGCCGATTTCAAGATCGGTGACGTTGAGCAACTGCGCCATATCTTTGGTAATGGGCGCAAACGTAATCCACAACAACTGATTGGCGGCTACGATAAGCATGAAAACGCTCAGTACCACCCAACGATACTTATAAACTCTGATTTTGTTTTCCACGGTTTCCTCTATTAGTTGAGGCAAAAGTCCAAAACTTTTTCGGGAATACCAAACAAATGTGGAAATAGCTGGTGAACCCGCTCGTATGAAGCAGCGTCTTCACACAAAATTGCCTTGCTCTAATCCATTGTGAATGAGCATGAACGGCATCATTCCTGCGCTTTCAATTCTTCGAGATCCGTGGTTGCCTTTTCCCAAGCTTCCATCTGATCGTTCAAGTCTTTTTTCGATTTCTGATGCAATTGGACCAATGCCAAATTGGATGCGCCTTCTGGCGTTGCCAACATGGTTAATGTCTGAGCAACCTGCTTATCGAGGATTTCAATCTGCTTTTCGCATTCCTCCACCTGTTTTTCGAGGCGCTTCACCTGCTTGTTGAATTCCTTGCGGGCTTCGTACGAAAGTTTGTTATCTGAAGGCGCTTTCGTGCCAGATTCAGCCTGAACAGCGACCTGCTTTTCAATCTCCTTGAGGCTGTCCATCTTTTTCTTTTCAAGAAAGTACTGAATGCCACCCAGATGTTCCTTCACTTTGCCCCCGCCGAATTCATAAACCTTGTCCACCAGTCCGTCCATGAATTCACGGTCGTGCGAAACCACGATGACTGTGCCGTCGAATTCCTTGATGGCCTTTTTCAACACATCCTTGGAACGCATGTCCAAGTGGTTGGTGGGTTCATCCAATACCAGCAAATTCACAGGTTCCAGCAGCAAACGAATCATGGCCAGACGGCTTCGTTCACCTCCGGAAAGCACTTTCACCTTTTTGTCGGAAGCCTCGCCACCAAACATGAAGGCACCAAGAATGTCGCGGATCTTTGTGCGGATATCCCCCACGGCCACCCGGTCAATGGTATCGAAAACCGTGAGTGATTCATCCAGCAAACTGGCCTGATTCTGAGCAAAGTAGCCTATTTTGACGTTGTGCCCGAGTTGCAGCGTACCCGTATGATGGATTTCGCCCAAGATGCATTTGACCAGTGTGGACTTGCCCTCGCCGTTCTTGCCGACAAAAGCCACCTTGTCACCCCGGTTGATGGTCAATGTGACGTGTTTGATCACCGTATGATGCCCGTAATCCTTGCGCAGTTCCTCCATGATCACCGGAAAACTCCCAGAACGGGGTGCCGGTGGAAATTTCAGGCTCAAAGATGCATTGTCCTCGTCGTCCACTTCCAGCCGCTCCACTTTGTCCAATTGCTTGATGCGCGACTGAACCTGGATGGATTTGGTGGCTTTATACCGAAAACGCGAGATGAAATCCTCGGTGTCCGCAATCATTTTCTGTTGGTTCTCGTAAGCCCGCATTTGCTGTTCGCGGTGCTCTTTGCGCAACTCCAAATATTGATAGTAGGGTACTTTATAATCGTAGATCTTGCCCAGCGAAATCTCGATGGTGCGTGTGGTCACGGCATTGATGAAGGCCCTGTCGTGCGAAACCAGAATGACGGCATTGGCATGATTGGCCAGGAAATTCTCCAGCCATTGGATGGATTCGATGTCCAAGTGGTTGGTCGGCTCATCAAGCAGCAACACGTCCGGTCGTTGCAAGAGCAACTTGGCCAGCTCGATGCGCATGCGCCAACCGCCGCTGAACTCTTCCGTTTTCCGGTCGAAGTCGGTCTTGACGAAACCCAGTCCAAACAGCGTTTTCTCCACATTTGCTTTGTAATTGTTCACATCGGACATAGCCAGATGCTCGCTTTTGTGGGTCAAATCCTCAATGAGTTTGTGGTACGAGTCGGACTCGTAATCCTCGCGTTCGGCCAAGGCCAAATTGATGTTTTCGATTTCAGCCTGCATTTCAAAAATGGCGCTGAAAGCGGTTTCGGCCTCCTCCTGAACGGTCCGACCGTCGTTGTGAATCATGTGCTGAGGTAGATAGCCGATGGTGATGTCCTTAGGCACCGTCACAATTCCCCGGGTGGGAGCTTGCTCATTGGCAAAAATTTTCAGCATCGTCGATTTCCCGGCTCCGTTTTTTCCCACCAGCGCAATGCGGTCCTTCTTATTGACCACAAACGACACGGAATCAAACAGCGTAAACCCGCCGAACTCCACCGTTAAACCATCCACCGAAATCATTGCAGTACCTTTTTAATATTGGACTGCAAAGGTACACTTTTTAGGGGGAAACCCCAATCGACGGTGCCTACTTCTTGGCAACTCGTTTCCAAACTTCGTTATAGGGATTATTAAGGCCCATGATGAACATGAAATCGCCCTTGATCGTAATTTTGAAACGGTTTTCCTGGCCTTGATAGATGCCATAACCAGATCCGGTCAAATCGATGAATTCGGTATAAATGTCTTTCACCAAGGTATACCTTCCAAAGAATCCACCGTACAATATTTTGTTGTAGTACTTGACTTCGGTGACCATGAAATTGGTTGGCGTTATCAATTTGTAACGCATTTGGTTGAAATCGTTGTAGGTGGTATCCACCTGCATGGTTTGTTTGTCGCACAGTTGCCAGGTACCGACAATTTTGGATTTCAAACTAGCTGTGGCAGACAGAATGCAAACAAAAATCAAAAGGAGTGATAAGGCAAGTACTTTTTTCATGGTGTTTTTATTAAATGTTTCTACACGACCATAAAACTACAAATAATAATGTAGTAAAATAGCTTTTTATTTACATTTAATAAAAATTATATTTTTTTTCGCCGCATCATCAAATGACCAGGAATGACAAAAGCAACCAACCAGCCGATGGCTTCGAACAACATTTGGTTCTTGAGTGAAAAATACGAAGCTCCGAAGGCCAATAGGGCAAATAGAATCCCGCCCAGCAACATCCATTTGCTGTGGATCACGCTACCTGTCAAGAGGATGGCCACCCCGGTCATCAACATGAAGAGCGCATGCTGAAGTTCGAAAACGACGTGGTGCAACACATTCTGCTGCATTACATTAACAAAAACCATGGAAACGACCAGGGTAATCCAAATGGTGTACACGATTTTTACCTCTGGTTTCTTGAACCAAGCCCGATGCACCCAAAGGTAGTTTACCGTAAACAGGAACACCACTAACAACAAACCGTTGGTGACGTATTCCAGCGTTTTGGTGACGGCGAACGAAAACGGTACGATGCGCACGAAGAAAAATCGGAAATAGCCCAGAAACTGCGCCCATCCCCACAAAACTACTAAGAAACTGGCCGGCTGTGCCAGCAATTTTTTCATGAATTTTCCGCCGAAGGTTTGGTTGCCCCAAAGGTCTTTGTTTTGATCCATCGTTTAGATTAAAAGAGTTCTACATTGGCTATCTTCCCCGCAAAAAGGATGACTTTGCTCCCGTTTTCGCGGATAAAGAACAAGAAAGGTTTGTTGGCATTGAATGTGGGATAACTTGGCAGGGAAGTGGTTATAAAACCAATCGAAGTCACAGCTGCGGCGGTTGTACCTTTCTCGGTCACTTCCACATAAGTCTTGTGCTTCACATCGCTTATCATCAAAGCTTCATCGGAAATTCCCGAAAAATTCGCCACATCCGTGAATGCAAGCCTCATACCCAACGATTTCAGCGTTGGAACCAAATCGTAATCGCAGGCGACTTTGAATCGCGGCAAAAACGCCTGTACTTGCCTAAGAGTCAAGCTTCCCAGCGCTTCGTTCCATGTCGAATTTGTCATGCCGGTCAATACGTCCGAGGTGCTGAACCCCGACTTTGGCAACACCAACGTCATGCTGTATGCACCGTTTCCGTAGGCTAAATCCAAGTACTGCGCATTGTCGGTTTCCCCGTAACGAAGGGTATCCAGCATGGACATCATCTTGACCTGCGTCGTGCCTCCTTTTTGCTTGGTAAACGATGACGTATGGGTATCTTTCGGATCGAACGGAATCACCCAAGCGCCCTTGAAATAGACGGCGTTGATGAGGTACATCACCTGATCCTTGGTGCTTTGGACGATGGTCGGAATCAAATGGTTGGTTTTTGCGTCCACCCAGGCATTGATGGTATCCTTGGCCCAGGCTTGCTGGAAGTCGATGCTGCGAATTTGTGCGTCGAAATAGTCCTGATTCACTTTCAAATACGAAGGCTTCACCACAAAATCGGTTGTGTACCAAAGCGAATTGGCTATGTTCACCATTGTGGAGGAATCCACCACCGGCAACGACTTCTGCATGACCTCGTAGTACTGGTTGATGAGCGAATCTGGAGTCTCTGACATGCCCAAAAGGGAGGCCATTTCAGCCTTGGTTTCAGCAGCGGCGCCATTCCAGGCCATGCCCAAAGCGATGCTGATGCTGAGCGGGGAAATCACATAATTGGAATCACTGGAACTCACCGCCATCTTGCGAAAGATTTTCAGTGCGAATTCATTGTCCCTAGCTGCTTGAGACAATAAGGCGGCACGCAGTTTTATTGGACCCGAACCACCAGTGGGTATGTATTCTTCGTGATTGGTGTCATCCGGATTGGAAATTTGGTCTGCACAACCGACCAACAGGCAGGTAGTCAGTGAGCAAAATAGAAAAAGCAGCAGGCGTTTCATAGTTTTGATGGTTAATCGTTCGAATAAAAACAAGATGTCTTTTCAACTGAAATCGCTACCACGAAGATACAACAAAAAAGAATTTCATGTTACAAGAAAAGGTTGTACTTTGGCTGAATATAATCAAAACTCATGAAGGCAAATGTTCAACCCCTTTTACGATCAGAGATCAGAAACCGCCCAATTTTTTTCAGTTTTGCCGACAGCCCGTTTGCCAAAGTATGTCTAGCCTCGACGGAGAAAGGTCTTTGTTCGGTCAGTTTAGTTATGGGATCAGAAGCGGCAAGTATTGAAGACCTAGGGAAGAAATTTCCTGGAGCTATCCTGACTGCAGCGGTTAGACCTGAGCATACGGCATTTTTAGGTTTGCTTGAGAAAAAAACGGAAACCCTTGATTTTCATTTATTGGGCACTCCGTTTCAATTGGATGTTTGGAATGCCTTATTGAATATCCCTTTTGGCGGAACCTCCACCTATGGAGCGCTTGCTGCAGAAATTGGCAGACCGAAAGCGTTCAGGGCCGTGGGTTCAGCCGTGGGAGACAATCCAATTTTTTATGCCATACCCTGTCATCGGGTTTTGCCAGCTTCTGGTGGCATCGGCAATTATTACTGGGGGCCCGAAATTAAAAAGGCACTGCTGGACTGGGAAAAAGCTATTTAGCGACCAAAAAGACGGAACGGTTGGCTTCAAGCTTAATATCCACCAACGTATAGGCTTGGTTCTGGCGCATGATGCTGCTAGTCAAAGCCTTGACCGACTTTCCAGTATGCGGATCCATCCAAGTCAGGCGGTGTTCCCCTTTCAAAGCAACCACACCGACGTATGCTTTCTGGCGGTTGTTGGCAAAGAAATAAAGATCCTTTCCGTCGCGTACTTTGTGGATGTATTCAAGTGGTTTACCGGATTCAAAAGCAACATCAGGCACAATCGAGCTTGAAAGGACGGCGCGTAGATTCGCAGCAGTCGGATTCGATAGGTAGTAAGCTTTTCCACCGGCAGCATTGCTCACTTCCATGGAAATTTCCGGAAAGGAATCTCCTGGAGCCAACATTGCCAAATCGGGAAAAATGCCGCGAACGGCGGATTGGACGATGGAATCCCCGTTCAATTGCATGGCTTTCCATGGCAATCGAGTGGTGAAGACCAACTTTCCACCAGCTTCATAAAACTTCTTGGCGTCAAGAATGTTGGAAGTCGTGATCGTTTTCATGGAAGGCAACACCAGTACTTGCCATTCTTCCCAATTCAGTTGATTATTGAGTTTCAACAAACCATTTTGGGACGTGCAGTTTTTGAAAAAAACTTCCGGGTGCAAGAAGGTGAAATCGGTACCCAGCGAATCGATGAGCAGGTTGGAAACATCCACATAGTCGGTTCGAGGAATCACCATGCCTCCATACGTCGATTTAAGCGGGCCGTCAAAACGATGTTCGCCCTGAAGGGTATTGATGGGATACAACACCGCCACATCGGCCACGTGACGTGCAGGAGCCTGCAGCACAACGTTCAGACGGGAAAGGTATTTGTTGAAGGCAGGCAAACCTTCCGAATACAAAGGATTTCTATAAGAAAGCTCTGGTTTGAAAGTCACATTTTGGTCGTTGTACCACACGGCGTGCGGAAGCAACATGTTGATTCCCTTGGCATATTGATCCATGGCGATGGAGTACATTGTTTCCAAAGGAATGTTTCCCATTGCCCCGTAGGTTTCTGACATGACGTAGGGTTTGTCCCAATTGTTGGCGGCCGACGAAACAATCTTATAGAAACGTTCTGCCGGTCGTGGACCTCCAATTTTGTCAATACCAGGAATATCCAGATACTGAAAGACCTTCATCAAATCGCCGGAGACACTGATGGGATTCTCCACTTCTTCTTGATCCTGATGTCCGGTGGCCTGCAGCATGTGCCCAACCGACCAATCGCTCACCACTTTGGTGAAACCCAAAGCATAAAGTTCCGTTCTCAAGCCAAAAAGCAAATTACGCTCCGCTTCCGTGTCTGGGCCGACTTGGTACCAAAGTGCCGGATACAGCAAATAGGGATAATAGCCGTAACGCTGACGGAATTCATCATTGAATTTCCCAGTCCATATACGCCCTTTGGCGCGATACATGGTTGGTTCGTCAAAGAAGCTTCGCACGAGCGTTTTTCCGAAGGATGCATGAAAACGTTCGAAATAGGCCTGATGCGTCATGGAAACAAAGTCTTTGACAGCATCCGGATCCAGGTAGTCTACTATGGGGTCTGAATCCTCTACCAAAGTGAAATAAAGGATCTTGAACGTACCTGCGGGCACATGCCACTTCAATCGGTTGGCATAGACTTGGTTGGTCAGGTCGTAACGCTTGAAAGTGACCGTATCCATACCGACTACGGCCATGATTTTGCCTGCAGGAATGGGACGATATACTACGGAAGGGCCAACAACCACTTCTTCGTATTTGTCAAGCCGTTTAAGGGTCTGGTCGGGGAATTTATTCTTGAAACGTGTTACGCCGTCAGCATTCTTTGCTCCTGCCCCACCGCTTGGAAAGCCGTATTCATCGTAAAGACAAAGCGAAATTTTGAGTTTTTTTGCGGCTGCAATGGTCTTGCCATAAAGATCGAAATAGCCGTCACTTAAGTATTCAGGATAGAACTTTTTGCCGAAACCCAAAATGGAGAAACCACCGTACCCGTCGCGATCGCGAAATTGCTTCATCTGTTGGGCCACCACTTCAGCCTTGACGGTATCGTTCCAAAAATAGAGGGGTTGCGGGCGAAACTTTATCGGTGGATTTTTGAAGCTCGACTTTAATCCACCTGCTTGCATGCCGAAAATCCCTAGCAATAGGAAAAGGGACCCAATGAATGATCCCCGTAAAAAACGTTCCATACCTATAAAAAATTTATTTCATCCAATCGGCTAAATAGGCCGGCAGGTAAAAAGTCTGATTTTTGTCCACGAATACGGCTACCGTGGGAAGCTGCATGTCTTTGCCATTCAAGGTCACCACACTTGCATTCTGTCTGATATTCAGAGTATTGTTTCCAGAAACGACAGTCAATTCAGCATTTACGCCAACGGAAGAAGGCTTCAAACGGCAATCCATGCCCTTAAATACCTCCGTGTGTTTTGTAAAATACTGATTGGTCAAACTGGGCAGTTTTCCGTCCATCTTGTACAGACTGCAAAGGTAGTCATTCACTTCGAAACCAAAGTGAACACCTTTGAAAATATCGCCTTTGGGGTGGTAGTTGGCTACCAAAACTTCTTCGCCGGTATGGCCGGTGGTCGTGAAGGCAAAGCAAGATTTGTTGGCCAGCATCTGGGTGATTTCCAATCTCAATGTGTTTCCATTAGAACGCTGAGTCAATGGGATCGGGCTTTTTACATAATCTTTGCAACTGTCAATCACAGCCTTTTCGGCATCTGTCAGCACCACACCCGTATATTTTTTAAAGGTGCTTCGAAGGTTTTCATAACTGGTTTCGTTTAGAATCTCTGCGAGGCGAACAGCAGTAACCTTTGTTTCGAGCACCGATTTAAAGAGTTGATCTTTGGTCAATTTGTCATAAGCGGGTAGGCGTTTGGAGCCGATGCTCATACCGCCGTTTCCATGGTCGGATAAAATTATGACGGCCGTATTGCCATCCTTTTTCGCAAAATCCAGCGCCACTTTACAAGCACGGTCAAAGGCCAAAAATTCGGTGATCATGGCTATCGGTTCGTTAGCATGTGCCGCCCAGTCGACTTTGCTGCCTTCCACCATGAGGAAGAATCCTTTTTTATTTTGAGAAAGCAAACCAATGGCTTTCGAAGTCAGTTCGGACAATGCCGGCATTTTTGCGGTGTCACGATCGATGTCGTAGGGTAGATCCCTTGAACCGAAAAGGCTCCAAAGTTTTGTGCCCTTGAAAGCACGCATTCCAGCCAGGTCATCGGATTGAACCGTATAACCGGCTTTGGCTAGGTAGGCTCGTTCATCGGCCTTGAGAAAGCTGTTTCCGCCTCCAAGAACCACATCCAATTGATTGTGAGCCATTTGTTCTGAAATATTCTTGTAATTTCCACGGGAATAATCGTGTGAGGAACAGTCTGCCGGGGTTGCATGCGTAAATTCGCAGGTAAAGGCAAGCCCAGTCGCTTTTCCATAAAGAATCCGAGCCGCTTCCAAAACCGTCATCATGGGTTGGTAGGCTTTGGTGGAATCTTCGGTGAAGATGTCGTTGGCACCGTCGGCTGTGGGATAGGTGGCAACGAACCCGGTACGGGAGAGTTCCCCAGTCATGTAGGTGGAAGTGGTGGGCGCCGAGTCACCGATGGGCGCGTTGGACGAATTGGTGCGAACCGTACCGCAAACGTAAGGGTCGATGTAAAGGGCGGGAAGTTCGGGGTTCAGCAGCCACTGGTACCAGCGGGCAGCCGAGATAGTCGAAAGAGAGGTTCCGTCAGGAATAAGAAGAATGATGTTCTTCACGGGACGCACCGGACGTTCTATACGTCCGGTGGTGGTCCTCGCTTGTTGAAGAACAAGCCTTTTGTCTTGATTTGCCGCCTGGATTGAAATCGATGTCAAAACCAGCAGGGCGAAAAGGGATATTTGTTTGAATCTTACAGACAATAGGCTCATAATTAGAATTATACGTACATATTCACGATGGCTTCATACAGTTCCTGCTTACCACTGATTTGAGCGGGTTCGCCCTTGGCTTTGGCATAAGCATAAACATCCTCCAAAGATAGCTTTCCTTCTTCGAATTCTTTGCCTTTTCCGCTATCAAAAGATGCATAACGGTCGGCAAGCATCATTTCGTAGGGTGAATTCTCCAAAATATCGGCAGCAGCCAACAAAGCATGAGCCATGGCATCCATACCGGCGATGTGAGCGATGAACAAATCTTCGGGATCGGTTGAGTTGCGACGAGTCTTGGCATCGAAGTTCGTGCCACCACCCTGCAAACCGCCGTTTTTCAAAACAACCAGCATGGCTGAAGTCAGTTCCATCACGTCGATGGGGAATTGGTCGGTATCCCAACCGTTCTGAACGTCACCGCGGTTGGCGTCGATGGAGCCCAACATGCCGGCATCAGCAGCGCATTGCAGTTCGTGTTCGAAGGTGTGGCCTGCCAGTGTGGCGTGGTTCACTTCGATGTTCAATTTGAAATCTTTGTCCAGACCGAATTCCTTGAGGAAGCCAATCACGGTTTCAGCATCCACATCGTACTGATGTTTCATTGGTTCCATGGGTTTGGGTTCAATCAGGAATACGCCTTTGAAACCTTTTGCACGGGCATAGTCGCGGGCTTTTTGCAACATCATGCCGAGGTGCTGTTTTTCGCGCTTCATGTTGGTGTTGAGCAAGCTCATGTAACCTTCGCGTCCTCCCCAGAACACATAAGCCTTGCCGCCCAATTCGATGGTGGCGTCCAGTGCATTCTTGATTTGCAGCATGGCGTGAGCGGCTGAGTCAAAATTGGGGTTGGTGCTTGCTCCGTTCATATAACGTTCGTGGCTGAATACGTTGGCGGTACCCCACAGCAGTTTGATGCCTGTTTCGGCTTGTTTCTGCTTGGCATAAGCCACGATTGCCTTCAAATTGGCTTCGTATTCGGCAATGTTGGCACCTTCGTCAATCAGGTCGATGTCGTGGAAACAATAGTTTTCGATACCTACTTTTTTCATGAATTCAAAACCTGCGTCCAGTTTGTCTTTGGCTGCTTGAAGCACATCGTTGGAAGTTTTCCAAGAAAGATGTTTCGTTCCACCACCAAAAGGATCACCACCTTCGGAGCAAAGGCTGTGCCACCATGCTAGGCTGAAATTGAACCAATCCTTCATCGGACGGCCATAAACCACTTGTTCGGGATTATAAAAACGGAAAGCCATCGGATTTTTGCTGTCCTTGCCTTCAAATTTGATGGGCGCGATGCCCGGGAAAAATTCTGTAGCCATAATTGTGATAATTAAATGATTAGAAATATATTAGAGTTTTAATTTCCAGTTTTCGTAAGCAGCTTGGTAGGCGTTTGCATCGCATGCGACGGGTTCAACCACACTGAGTTTACGTAGGGAAGAGAATGCTTCAACCGCATTGGCATAAATGCCTGCACCGATTCCTGCGCCCTTGGCTGCACCAACGGAACCGTCCGTATCGTAGAGTTCGATGGTTGCTCCGGTCACACCGGCCAACGTAGTTCTGAAAATGGGGCTTAGGAACATGTTTGCCATGCCGGCACGAATCAGTTTTGTTTCGATGCCCATGCCGTTCATCACTTCCATGCCATAAGCGAAGCTAAATACAATGCCTTCTTGGGCGGCACGAAGCAATTCGGGTTGACCGTGGGTGTTGAATTGCAGACCATGGATGGAGCTGCCTGGGTTGGCATTGCCCAACAAGCGTTCGGCACCATTTCCGAAAGGTAAGATGGACAGCCCCTTTGAGCCGATGGGTGCCAAGGAGGCCAAATCGTTCATTTCAGCATAATCGAGGTTGGGCACGACCTTGTGCTTCATCCAGGAGTTCAGGATGCCTGTACCGTTGATGCAGAGCAACACACCGATGCGGGTATCATTGCTAGTCGCACCCGGCACACCAGCGGTATGGTTCACGTGGGCGAAACTGTTCACCCGCGATTGCGGATCGAAATTCGGGGTTCCGTTGACACCGTAAACCACGCCAGACGTACCGGCGGTCGATGCCACTTCACCCGGATTCAACACATTCAGCGACAGCGCATTGTTTGGTTGGTCACCTCCGCGATAGCTCACGGGCGTGCCAGCTTTCAGGCCCAACAACGTAGCAGCTTCCGAAGAAACAAGACTTTGCACCGAAAAAGTCGGTTTGATTTCAGGAATGAAGGAGGCCTCAAAACCATAATAATTAAGGAGCGCATCCGATACTTTTTGTTCCTTGAAATCCCAAAACATGCCTTCGGATAAACCAGAAACCGTCGTGGAGATTTCACCGGTCAACTTCATGGCAATGTAGTCGCCAGGAAGCATCAGCTTGTCGATCTTATCGTACAAAGCCGGTTCGTTTGCTTTCACCCAAGCCAGTTTGGAAGCGGTGAAATTGCCCGGCGTATTGAGCAAATGGCTCAAACACCAATCCTCGCCTAGATCGCTGAATGCTTTGGCACCAAAAGGCACCGCACGTGAGTCGCACCAGATGATGGAGGGACGCAGCACGTTTTGATCTTTGTCCACCAACACCAATCCGTGCATTTGGTAAGAAATCCCGATAGCAGAGACGTCCGCACCACTCCGGCCTTTAAGCACTTCTGCCGTAGCCAATTGCAAATTGGTCCACCAGGCTTCTGGATCTTGCTCGGCCCATCCAGCTTGCACGGACTTGATTTCCATTTCGGACTTGGGGAAAAATGCGGTTGCTATTCTTTCCCCCGTTTGGGCATCCACCAAGGAAGCTTTGACAGACGAACTGCCTATGTCATAACCTAAAAGATACATGTATGTTGGGTATTAAATTAAAATTTCGCGTGTGATTTGGAGTAGGTTTTCTTATCGAATTTGTAGTACCTGGCCGCACGGTGCGAAACGCCGATCTCAAACTCATCGAGGGGCATCACAAAGTCCATTCGGCACATTTTCTTATGGAAATTGCGCACATCCATTTTCTCGCCGTACAGTTCCTCGAACAAGACCCGCATTTGGGCGGCCGTGAATTTCTTGGGCAACAAATTGAACACCAACGTGGCATCCATGGAAACAAAACGCCTGACTTCATCCACCGCCTCATCAATGATTCGGGCATGGTCGAAAGCCAGTTCCTTTATATCGGGAAGTGCCGTCCAAACAGCTTGTACTTTGTCCGACTTCAGTTTCATCTTGTCGTCGATGCGAATCAAGGCCAGGTAGGAAACGGTGATGATGCGGCCAATTTTTTGCTGAACCGCATTCTCCAGCCATCCGATGTCTCTTGGATTGCTGGTGCGCGAAGGCGATCCGAAACTCTTGAATTGGTGCAGGTAAAGAATGTTTTTGGTGAAAAGCTCGCCCATGACCCGTTGAGCAGCCTCATCGAGATCTTCGTCCGAAAAAATGAGACTTCCGGGCAATTTCAAGTCGTTAAAACTGGATTCGCCTTCTTTTCCGGTCCGTTTCAACAACAAGACATGGAGGTGAACGCCGTCAAAACCGAGCACGACACAGTCAACAGAAACGTGTGGATAAACAATGGGCGTATTCATGGTGGAACGTGTTTTTCAACAAAGTTCCGCAAAGATGTGAAAGGAAATCCGAAATGCCAAACATTTTTCGAATTTTAATCTTTATTCACTTGATTATTAGAATGTTATAATTAGACATAAATACAATAAGCCTATTTACTAAAGGCCTATGAAACAGGCATGTGAAGCAATTGGATTATTGTAAGAACTACAATATCAAATTTCTTCAAAAATAATACCCCGCTGTCAAAGCAAATCTTGAAAGGGTGCTGAGTTCTGGATTCATTAATCCTTGAGTCTGGGTATAATGACACTCCAGAAACACCTGATGCCGTCCATTGATTGGGTATTCGACTCCAAATCCGATGGATGGGCCAACATTCAGCCGATCGAGCACTGGACTATGCAAACTCCCCAATACAAGTCTAGAATCATTTTCTAAAAAAACTCGATCCACATAACTGTCATTATAAAAGTTCCAGTTAAAAAAACCACCAAATTCAAAATAGGGGCGTAAGGTGCCCAAAGGCAAAGTATAACGGAGGTGTACCGGCAATTCCAGCGTATGAAGCGTTGTTACAAAGTTATAGTCCGTACTTAAAAGTATACCAGTGTGCGTTCGTTCAAGATGTTTCTGGTAGGAAAAAACATTGCTCGAATAGTTCACCCCTGCATGAATTGATAAACCGAATTGCAGAATAGGCTGATCCAAAAAGAAGCCCAGCGATGGACCCACCTCATACTTGTAATTGAAAATCCGATAATCCGGATCAGTATAGCCTGCAAACGGTTGAAGTTTTGTAAAATTCATGCCCACACTAACTCCCACCCTCAATGGCGGAAATGGATTGATTCGACAGTCCGCTACTTGCTGGAGAAAAAAGGAAAGATCTTTGGCGGAATAACTGACTTTACGGCCTATAGCCGCAATCTTGGGACAATCCTTAGTGTATTCAGTCAACTTCTCCACATTAAAGGATTCAGAAAGGTCATTCTTAGGCAATTCCATCATCGGACCCATTCCCTTTTGCAAAAAGAACACATCGTTATTTCTGTCCCTATAGTGATACTGGGCATACACTCCGAAAACCCTTTTTTCAAGAAATACGCGCTTGAGAACACCATCGAGCATAATATCCCTTGCCACGTACAGTAGTTTCCCACCTATACTGTATTCGTCAACCTGATTTGGATTGAATATTTTCATGTTTCCATTGGTCAACTCATGACAAAACTTAACGTTCTCATTGATACCGAGATCGACCAGACGGACACCATTATAAGTGACCGAATCCATGATGTAATAATTAGGATCGACGGCGAAAGCACTAGGAGTAAGCAGAAAAAGGAAAAACAAAAAATACAAACTAGTTTTCATGTAAACAATAATTCATAAAATAAGTCCCGAAAATTCCGTTTATTGTACTCGCATTTACCACATAATGCCCTGATTTCAAAAGGGAAACATCAATGATTTTTTAGTTGTTGACCGAACGCTTCATCATCGATTCGCCAAGTAGACTAAAAACTCGACGGTGGAAATATCCGTTCCTTAAAAATAATACCCTGCTGTCAAAGCAAATCTTGAAAGGGTGCTGAGTTCAGGATTCGTCAGTCCTTGCCTGCTGGTATAATGACACTCCAGAAACACCTGATGTCTGCCATTAAGAGGGTATTCGACTCCAATTCCGATGGATGGGCCTACATTCAGGTTATCGAGCAATTGGTTGTACACACTCCCAAAGTCCAATCGAGTACCGTTCTTATTCAATATTCGATCCACATAACTCACATTTTTGAAATTCCAATCGATGAAACCTCCAACTTCCAAATAGGGACGCAAGTTGCTTAAGGGCAAGGTATAACGTAGGTGAACAGGCAATTCCAAGGTATGAAGTGTAGTGAATAAGGTATAATCCGTACTGGATTCATAATTGGGGTTCTCCCAATCAATGCGTTTATGGTAAGAAACAAAGGTGTACGAATAGTTCACCGCCGCATGAACGGATAAACCGAATTGCAATATGGGTTGATCCAGAAAGAAACCCAGCGATGGACCCATCTCATACTTGTAATTGAAAATGAGGTAGTCCGGACCAGTATGGCCAGCAAAAGGCTGTAGTTTCGTAAGATTCAAGCTAGTATTTACCCCAAGCCTCAAGGGCGGAAAGGGCTTTAAACGACAATCGTTCACTTGCTCGAGGAAAAAGGAAAGGTCAGTACTTGAAAATCTGACTTGACGGCCTTTATCAGCAACCTCTGGACATTCCTTAGTGTACTCAGCCAACTTCTCCATATTGAACATTTCTGAATGGGCATTCTTGGGCAATTCCATCATCGGATCGTTTCCCTTTTGCAAAAAGAACAAATCGTTCTTTTGGTCCATATAGTGATACTGTGCATAGTCTCCGAAAACCCTTTTTTCAAGAAACACCCGTTGGTGAGCACCATCCAATAGGATATCCATTGCCACGAAAAGTTTTTTCCCGTCGATGTTGTATTCGCTCACCTCGGTGGGAGGGTATTTTTTCATTTCCCCATCGGTCTTCTCATGACAAAATCGACAATTCTCCACGATTCCTAAATCGACCAGGCGGATACCGTTGTAGGTGGCCTTATCTTTGATGTAATAGTCTTTCCAATTGATGGCAAAAGAGCTGGGCGCAATTAAAAGCATCAATAGTAAAAAACACCAAATTCTTTTCATACAGCACTGAATTTATAAATCAAGTGCCGAAAATACAACAATTAATTTAATTTAACCTATTAATTACTGAAAGCATTTTCGGAAATCGTTTTTAATAAAATGATTACTGTTTGATCATCGTCGCAGAGGCAATTCCACGTTTTGAGCTGGCTTTAACCACATAAAGTCCTGATTTCAATCGGGAAACATCAATGGATTTTTCGTTGCTGACCGACCGCTTCATCATGGATTCACCAAGTAGGCTGAAAATCTCGACGCTAGAAATATCCGTACCATTCAGATTCAACGAATGGCCCACCGGATTCGGTGAAATATTCAATCCCGAAGTCGATTTCCGAACAAGTGGCGAGATGCCGGATGGCGTAACATTCAACTGCATGATCGTCACCGAATTCGCCTTGAACGTATAATTGAAATTGGACGAAACCGTACCCAGACTGGTGGTGACCGGTGCCACATTGGTGGGCGTCGCCAGCGAGTTTTCATCCAATCCACTGGCTGAAGTCAACACCGCGGCTTGACCGGTAAATGTGGTGTTCACTCCTTTCAAATTCAAGGCTGAAGTCACATCGCTAGCCGATGGATTGATTACTTTGACATACAATTTGTTATCCGATTCGTTCAACGAGGCTGCCGTGTACAGTAAAGGTTGATCCGTTTTCAATGAATGAATAAGCACGTCGTTGAGGTAACACAACACCTTGGATTTGGTCACTTCGATACGGACATTGTACCAAACATTGGTGGAGATACTACCAGCCGCAGAAATCAAATTACTTTTTGTTCCGTTCACACTGCGTTCGATGGCATGCTGGGTATTGCCCCAACCACCGATGTTCCACCAGTAAAAATTGTTGGAATCCTTGTAGCCGAACACGATGAGGAAGCCCTCTCCGCCCCCAGTCTTTCGTGCTCTCAGCGAGTAGGTATAGACCGAATCCGTGATGGTCGCTCCAATAGAACGGCAATTTGTCAGGGAAGTGGAAGATTGTGTGTATATGTTGGCTGAAGCCGCCCAAGTTCCAATTCCTGGTGTCCAATTGGTCGTATTCGTAAAATCATCGGAGAAAACAGTTGTTCCAAGCCCGTTTTTAACCGTTATATTCGAATAATTAGCAGAGGTGGACCAAGTACCCAAACCAATGGCACCCGTGATGTCGGCCGCCTTTCTGCACAAAGAGTCATTGACCGGAATATTGATCGTTCCGATGTTGGTGGCAAACAATTTCTGCACATAATAAGAAGGTGTGCAATAAACCGCCGAAGCGTTGTAATCGATCATGTCGGGCGACCATTTGCGATCGTCCACATTCACGAAAATGGGAGCGTACGAATTCATCGTAACCACATCGGAGTTTTTTTCCATACCAGCCATGTAAACGGCCTCACCCACCGCCGCGTTGAGGTTTCCCAAACCGCAATCGGAAGTTACGGCATATTCGCCAGCATAGATTTTCGGGCCGGTTCGGCTATAGGAATCGTATTTGTTGTACTGGCTGACAAACCAGGCCTGATTCCGATAATAATGCTCATCCAGCAGCTGAACCGGATGCGCGAAGGGCCAGGTCGGACTGTCCGTACCCCAAGCAGCCACGTCGCCGATGCAGTTCATGCTTGGATATTTGGCCTTGATAGCGTTGTAAAACTGCAAATAGCGGTCTCCATAATTGTTGCCCGAGAAATTCTCGTTGCCGATTTCCAGGTACTTGATGTTGAATGGTTCCGGATGGCCGTTAGCGGCACGCATGGCGCCATAGGTGGTCGTCACCGCACCGTTGGCGTATTCCAATGCATCCATGGCATCCTGAATGTAAGCGCTCAAGTTGTTCGAAGGCTGGTTGTCGTCGTGCGCCAAACCGACATTGACCACATACAGCGGCTCCGCATTCAAGTCTTCGGAAAGTTGGAGAAACTCATGGTAGCCCATTCCGTCCGAGGTCCGGTAGTTCCAAAGGTTCCAATGTCCAGGACGTGTTTCGATGGGGCCGATGGTGTTTTTCCATTGGAACCGATTGGCCAGAATGTTGCCTTCCACAAAACATCCACCGGGGAAACGCATGAATTTGGGTTTCATATCGGCCAGCAGTTGAGCCAGTTCTGGGCGGAGTCCATTCGTACGGTCCTTATAGGTTGGTGGAAAACACGATACCATATCAAACCAAAGCGTACCGACTGAGTTCGTTGCAAGAACAAAGCGTCCGACCGGATCGTTTCCGCTGGCTGTCATTTCGCAGGTGAATTTCTGCCAGTTGGTCGTGAGTCCGGAAACAGTAGCTTCCGCATATTTTGCACCGGCGCTGCTTTCCAACGAAACCGTGACGGAACCCGAGAAACCAGCGATGCATTTTGCAAAAAACGAAACCGTGTACTTTCTGCCGCTCACCACATTGATACCCCAGAAACCAGCATTCGCCATTCCGGCTCTGGCAGTTGGAGAAGCGGCTGAAACCACCATCTTGAGCGCTTTCGTTTGTGCCGAATTCAGCAGATTGGTCGTTTCTAAGGTTGCGGACATGAATGCACCTGATTGGCTGGCGACCGTCCAAAAGTCAAAGGAAGTGCCATCTTCGAAGGAGCGGTTCCGTATCAATTCTGCATACAATCCACCATCGGCAGCGTGGTTGATGTCCTCAAAGAAAATGCCGTAATGCGTTGGACTGATGGAGATACCAGGCTTGCTGACGTCCAGCGACAACTTGGTTTGTGCAACCACAACACTACCAATCAAGAAACAGATTATAACTAACCAGGATGTTTTCATATACTACGTTTTTTTCATAGGCTTCAAAGATAGGCACTAAAACACCAACTGAACGCATTAAAATCTTCATAATCCGTATACTTTTCAGTCAAATGTCAGATTAATGCGGTATTTTTGGAGTACTAATTCAGCCCCATGCGCCAGAAGATATCCTTGATCGTCCTACTAGTTGTTTTTGGCTTTACGCAAGCCTTTTCGACCCGCTATTATGTTGCCGTTGACGGTATTGACACCAATTCAGGCTCCATCACGGCGCCCTTCCTGACCGTTCAAAGAGCCCAAACATCGGTTGTTGCAGGTGATACCGTCTACATTCGTGGCGGCAACTACGTGATGGCTGAGGCTCAGATTGCACTGAAAACCAGCATCTGGGCCTATGTGACCAACCTCAACAAAAGCGGTTCGGCAGGCAAGCGCATCAATTACTGGGCGTATCCGGGCGAAAAACCCATCTTTGACTACACCAACATCAAACCAGCCAATTACCGGGTTTTCGCCTTTATGGTGACCGGTTCCTACATCCACCTAAAGGGCCTCGAAGTGATCGGGGTTCAGGTTACGATTCTGGCGCATACCCAGTCCGAGTGTTTCCACAACGAGGGCAGCAACAACATCTACGAACAGTTGAGCATGCACGACGGCATGGCCATCGGTTTCTACCTGACCAGAGGGGCCAACAATTTGGTGCTGAACTGCGATGCTTACCGGAATTGGGATTCGGTGTCCGAAAGCGGTAAAGGCGGAAACACGGATGGCTTTGGGTTTCATGCTGCCAAGGGCGGCTCTGGCAACATCATTCGTGGCTGCCGCGCCTGGTTCAACAGCGACGACGGCTACGACTGCATCAATGCTGCCGAAGGAACGCGGTTTGAGAATTGCTGGGCGTTTTACAACGGCTATACGTCAGCATTTGCGAGCAAAGGCGATGGAAACGGATTCAAAGTCGGTGGTTACGGTGCCGCACCTGTGGTTTCTGGTTTGCCGAACCCGATACCCAGCAACACCGTACAATTCTGTATGGCCTACCGCAACAAGGCCAATGGATTCTATTCCAACCACCATGTCACGGCGGCCAATTATTTCTACAACAACACCGCCTATCGCAACAGCACCAACTTCAACATGCTGAGCCAGAAGGTCATGAAGAGTCCGTACACGGCGACAGACACAGCTGTGGATTGCCCAGGCTTCAACCATGTGTTGCACAACAACCTCTCCTTCAAAACAAGTAAGGACACCTCCAATCTCGGCTCTTGCAACATCACCTACAATTCGTTCACACCGGGAAGTGTAGTTTTGGTCGATGTAAATGACTTTCTAAATACCGACGAAGCATTATTGATTGCCCCTCGTAACTCAGACGGCAGTATGCCCGACAACAACTTTCTACGGCTGAAATCCACCAGCGACCTCATCAACAAAGGCATGAACCTCGGTTTCGCCTTCAGCGGCAGCGCTCCCGATTTTGGAGCCTTCGAATACCAAGTCCCAATTGCTCTGGATCAACTAAAAACAAGGGAAGAAATCATCGTGGTATCTGATCCTTCAAATTCAACCGTTCAGACCGTACATTTCAATTTGCCTGAACCAACCAAAGTTGGAGTTCGGCTTTTTGACAGCATGGGGCGCATGCTTTACCAGAAAAAACCGATCTTATACGGGTATGGTGAGAACAACCTAAAACTGGAAGTTTCCAAGCTTACAAAAGGCATCTACATCGTGTGTATCGAATCTGAGGCAGGCATCCGGAGCGTCAGGATGGCTATTTGAACAAATTTCTTTATAAAAGTGGTCCTATTTTCTCAGATAGAAACTTTGCATCACTTGTTCCGCCGTTTTCACTTTCGGTATCGAATTACGGCCATACTGCCAGGCTACAGCAGTGACTTTTACAGGAAATTTGCTACGCGGCGGAATTTTTGTAAAAACAATCCGATTACCTCGAATTTCGGCAGGTCCTTCCAATATATAAAACTGGACAGGCAAATTCGAATCGGTACTTGCTTTAAGCGTCAAGGTACGGATACTCACTTTCTGATCAGCGATTTTCTGAAAATCGATTTGTTGCTCCATACCCTCTGAATTATTCAGCGGAATGGTCATGCTTGCCTGCTGAACAGCTTGTTTAAAGGCCTTGTCACCTGGATGTGTAGCCTTTAAAACCAAGTCCACGCGTTTATCCTTGGTGTTGTACGATCTATCAAACGATACCTTGAATGTATTTGAATTCAGTTTTCGAAAAGGTCCGCAGATGCGGTCAATCGACACCGGAACTGAACCGGAGGCATGCCCCAAAGTCGATCCAACTGCTAGCTTCGTCCAATCGGTCAGCCTGCCGCTCACCGCAGGAACCGTATCGTAAAAAGCACCGCTCAATTGAAACGTCATACCATCTTCGAATGGTTTGAACGTCGGATGCACTTGCAAATGAGAATTCCGCTGAGGTATCATTTTGCCGTCCTGTACGAATCCAACCAATTGGGGCTTCAGATTCCGATAAGCTTTTTGATAGGCTTCGACTGCACGAACTGTTTCCTCATCAAAAAACCAAAATGCTTCTGTCGTGTCACCCTTGTAAGAACCCACCGGTGCCGACTTCGTTGTGGGAGCTTTGCCCAAGAGCCACTTCTCAGCCAACCAACCGGTTCTAGAAGGGTTTATGGGCATTAACTTGAAAGGCATCGTTCCCTCCTTGGGAAATCGGTATTGAATGGCTTTTTTGATGTAAAATGCTAAAAATGCGGCCTTCTTGTCGGAATTCGCAAAATGACCTTCGGCAGGACAAGCCAACATGCTCAAAGGCATCAAGGGGTGTTCTTTTCGCTCCTTCAAACCTTCAGTCGACCAAGTCGCCGCCGCTTCGTATTCACCCATGGTCTCCAAACAAGGTACAAAATCGATGTTCTTGCCACCCCAAATATCCGGAGCATATTGTGCATGCCTGAAATAAGGCCACTGCCCGCTCACCGATATGGCGGCCAAAGTCCGGTCAGGATTCCAAGCTGCAAAGTAATAAGGCCAACTGGCAGCAGCCGAATGTCCGATGGGCACCACCGGTACCTCGTTTAATTCCGAATAACCCGACAACGCAGCCAAATCCTCCATCATTCCATTGAAGGCAAGATCTGCACCTTGGTTGAAGCGGAACAAGTGGTCGAAAAAGGGCACGGTCCAAACCTCAGCGAAGCCAATCTCGCTCAATTCTTTTCGAAATCTTAAATTTTCTAAGATGGAGATTTCCTCCATATTGTGTTGCGCCACCACGACGCCACGAATGCGCTTGCAGTTGGGCGGTATCCACAAAAAAGCCCGAGTAATTCCAGCATTTTCGACACTGTTGCGCACCAACGTCGACCACTGCCATTCGGTGGTGGTTTTCACGGCGAACGCTTCTATTGAGGCCAGCACGATCAGTACCGATAATAGGATCTTTTTCATTCTTGTATCAGCAATGCCTGACCGCCTTTTGCTTTGATTTCAAAAGAAAAAACATCTCCCTTCTTAGCCGAAAAGTTGCGCTTTCGAATGCTACCAGCACCGTCGTCTTCAAAAACAGTGGCGGTATAGCGTTTACCTTTGGTCAGGAAGTCCAATTTGATGCTGCTTTTCCAATCATTCATTCCAGCGGCATTTCCGACAAACCATGTGGATCCGTTTCGGCGAGCCACACTGATGTTGCGACCAATATCACCGGCCAAATAACGTCTTTCATTCCAAACCGTGGGTACTCGATCAAAGAATTCCAGTTCAGCATCGTTGGTATAATCCAGTGGTTTTCCATACCAGTAAAAAGCTTGCAGGGGACTAAAATAAATGACCGTCAAAGCCAACTGCTGTGCCATACTGACTTTCAGATTCTTGCTGAAACTGTTTTTTTCGTTGGGAAAGCAGAAGGTAAAGTCTGCCGGGCCAGCCAGAAACCGAGTAAATGGCAAAACAGTGGTGTGGAAGGCATCCGGACTGTTTTCATCGCCTCTGATACCTTCCTGAGTCAGCAAGGCCGGATACATTCGACTCAACCCAGTGGGTTTGTAATTGTCGTGGATATCGAGTACGAAACCGCTGTCATTGACTTTCTTAATGGCTGAACTCAACCATGTCAGGCCATTTTGGGTCAAACCATCTACGAATCCGAATTTGAAACCACGTACACCCCACTCCTTGAACAAGGGCAACAGGGTATCCAACTTGGCCTTCAATCCGACGTAGTTCACATACAGAATGACACCGATTCCATGTTCCTTTCCGTATTGAATGACTTTGGGCATGTCTATGGCTGGAATTACTTGAGTCGGGTCGGACGATCCGCGGAATTCTGCTCCGTACCAGCCTGCATCGAACATAATATACTGAAGGTTGTGTTTGGCAGCAAAATCGATGCATTCCAATCCACTTTGGGTATTCAGTTGGGAACGGATGAGTTTTCCCGGTTTTATCCATTTCGGAACTTCCATCTGTTGACTCGGTGCGAGTTTAAGAAAAAGCGTGCTGAATTCGTGCAAACCCATCGCTGTTTGGGAAATGCTGATGGTTCGCCATGGTGTGTAAATGGCACTTTCCATTTTGACGGCTGTGTCACGCACAAATGCAACTTGCAGACTGTTCGGCTTAACGCCTTTCATGAGTTCTGCCTTGGTATAGCGTTCATTCACCGCTTCACCAATACTGATGTAATACTTTTTGGTACGCAATGTGGCGGGGAAATCACAGGTTTTGACCAAGGTATCGATCGAAGTCGGTGTAAAAACCGATTCATGGTTGTATTGGTAAATGACAAACGGTTCTTTCAAGGTAAAAGTCGTCTTTTCATGCCTGATACTGATGCCTTTGGGAGTTGACTGTGGGGGAATTTCATAACGGAAGGCGACGGAGCCATTAAATACTCTGACAATTAACTTGTAACGAAAGGTGGAATTGATGCAGTTCAAAAAAAGCTCCTTGTACGAATTGGTTATGGTATCGCTTTCTCCCAACGGCCATGCGAACCGTTCAAAATGACTGCTTCGCTCACCAATTGAAAAGGCTGTTTTTTCTGTTCTTGGCACGTTGTTCACTTCAAGTCCCAGATCGGACCAGTCCATTACCATTTTTCCCAAAAAATACACCCGATATTGCAAGGTTCCCAAGTCATTGGTACCCAATTCCACTTGTGTCTTTTTATCAGGGGCGAACACACGCAAGGGTTTGGCGACCTTCCCATAACCAAAAGTGGAAAAAAGCAGGAAGATAAAGACAATAGCAGCAATAGATTTGATATTCATTGATTCAACGAATTATTATACAACAATGTTCCAAAAGCAGGCTGGTCCCTATCATAGCCTTCAGGACGCATTTTAAGGACAACCTGTTCGGTATAAGGCATTTTCAATCCTTTCCTTAAAACATAATGATTGTGAACCATCTCATAAATCGGAATAAAACGTCCCCTGCCCTTTTCTGAAATGACGGTCCAATCGGAATACTTACCGGTCACATCTTTCCAGGTTTCAAAAGGCACTTCATTCCCAAGATTGTATTTGGCCACATACTCAAAACCTTTTAACAAGCGGTTGTCGAAGGCACCATACAGATCAGCCCCTTGATTATGGGCAATTTCACAAATGGTTGCCAAGGCTCCGATGCCCAACTGAGCGTGCCCCTGATCCCTACCGCTTTCTTGAATCTGGCCGGTGGTACCGCTGATGTAGTTTTGGATGGTGCCGTTGTCATTGGCATTATAAAAGAAATCGACAGCCTTTGCATACATCGCTTTGTTGTCCAAGAAAATGGCTGTTGAGAGGTACATTTTAGTCACTATCGGACCCCAGTTTCCGTTGGTATAAGCTTTCGTATTGTAAAATGTTTCGCATACCGGTAGAAATATACCCGTGACCATTTTGGTAATTTTTTCAAGTTGCTGCGTTGTCGTTGCTTTATAGGTATACTTGAGAATTTCCAATGCATTGACAATCTTGGTTCCTTCCAAACCTACCAAAAGTGGAGCATCGTTGGTGGATGGAATCATTTTCAGACTATCGGCATAGCCACAAAGTATTTCCAATGCCTTTTGGGCGTGGCTTTCCTTCTTGGTGGCAACCCACATCAACGCGTTCAGGTAGGCAGCGCTGAAATCGGCCTCCATCTTACTTTTGGTATAGGCATACGCACCGTCTCTGGAAATAACGGTATAAGGACCGTTCATCTTATACTGGTCGCTGGCAAGAGGATGGTTCATCAACAACTCATACGAACCGTATTCAGGCATCGTTTTGTTAGCAACCACTCGGCTGATATGATCCAAGGAAGCCTGTGAATGGAGGATTCCGGGGTGCAAAAAAGCTTTTCCATTCTTGGAAAGTACACCCGTATTTTGGACTTGCGCAACTGCTCCAACAGTGATGCCAATCAAAAGCATCACTGTACTAAGAAGTAAAAGGGATTGTTTCATTCAATTCGTAGATAAAATTCTGTTGTCGATGACAACATTTAAATATACGAACAGAATGTGTATTTCACTCAAGCACAATTACGAAAATGCCATCCCCCCATTGATATCAATGTTAGTTCCCGTCAGATAGTCCGAATCATCGGATGCCAGAAAGGCAACCAAGTCGGCTACGTCTCCTGCATCGCCTTCCCTCCTCAAGGGATAAACACCCTTCATCCGTTCCCTATTTTCCGGTGTATTGAACCGATCGTGAAAAGAAGTGGCGATGGTACCAGGAGCTACTGCGTTGACACGGATGCCTTTGGGGCCCAGCTCTTTGGCCATGGAACGGGTGAATGTCATGACAGCACCTTTTGCCGTGGCATACAGGGAGGCGCCAGGGCCTCCGCCGTCACGAGCGGCCAGCGACGAAAAGTTCACGATACTGCCGCCGGTTGTCATGTAGGGCACGGCTTCGCGGGTGCACAGCCAACAGCTTTTCATGTTCACGTCCATGAGCAGATTGTACCAATCCTCGTCTTGTTCGGTAATTTGTTTTCGGCCGCAAATGCCACCCACCACGTTCACCAGGATGTCTATTTGTGGGCCGAACGCTTTGATGCCTGCATCAAAAAAATGCTTCACGTCGTCCGCCTTTGTCATGTCGCCTTGTACGACAATGCCTTCGCCACCTGCATCCTGAATCATTTTCAGGGTTTCTTGGGCATCTTCCGGATTGTCGAAATAATTGATGACGACTTTAGCGCCTTCTGAAGCCAATTTCACAGAGATGGCACGTCCAAGATCGCGTGCCCCGCCGGTTACGACGGCAACTTTTCCTTTACATTTCATATTCATAATTATTTTTGAATTTCAATTTTACCTCCAAATAAATATACTGCTGTGATTGACAGTGGCACCAGTACCGCTCCTAGAATAAAGAAAGGCAACCAGTTACCACCCTGCGTCAGATAGGGCACAAACAACATGGTGATGATGACACCAAGAGTTGCCGCCGCTCCTCCCAATCCGGCCATCGCTCCGACAGTTTTGCCAGAATAAAAGTCCGAAGCCAGAGTCTGGATGTTGCCGATGGCGAACTGGAAACCACAGAGGATCAGTGCCATGAGCGAAACTGCCAGATAAACATCGGTGACAAAAGCTGTTGCAATAAGCGAAGGAAGCATGATCACACCCCCGATAATTAGTGAGGATTTTCGAGCAAAGTTTACCGTTTTACCTCGCTTGATCATTAAGCCGGAATAATAGCCACCAGACAAGCTTCCGAGCATGGCACCGACATACGGCACCCAAGCTGTCATTCCGATGCTCTTGATGTCGAACTTGTAGACATCGAGCAAATAGATGGGCAACCAAGCCACGAACATCCACCAAATGGGATCCAGGAAAAAGCGTCCCAAAATGATGGAATAGCTTTTCTTATTTTTCAGCAGTTCCTTCCAGGAAAGTGCCCTGTCATTGACTAATTTAGCCTCCGGCTGACCTTCCAAAATGTATGTTCTTTCCTTATCCGTAATCCAGGGATGTTCTTTGGGACCCTTCTTATTGATGATCAGCCATGGAATCAACCAGAGCAGACCGATGCCCCCAACCACGACAAACGTCAATTTCCAACCGAAAGCCACATACAGCAGAGCAATCAGAATGGGTGACAAGATGGCACCGATAGAGGCTCCCATTCCAAACAAACCCTGAGCAAACGCCCTTTCCTTCTGTGGAAACCATTCCGCATTGCTTTTGGTGGCTCCTGGCCAAGGTCCGGCTTCGCCTAAGCCCAGCATGGTGCGGAAAAAGCCGAGGGAACCCAAACCCTTTGCAAAGGAAGTGCACGCATCGGCAATGGCCCATACGGTAACCGATACGACAAATCCTTTACGCGTACCTATCTTATCGTACAGCTTGCCGGACAACATCTGACTGATGCCGTAGGCTACCATAAAGAACATGTAGATGTACGAGTAGAGTTCCTTCGATTTTTGAGAATACTCTTCTGGCGAAAGATTTTTTGGAATCAGATCCAAATCGCCCACGATGCCTTGCCACATGATGGCCAAGGTGTTTCTGTCCAAATAATTGATGACCGTAACCAGTACGATTAAGCCAATGATCCACCACCTGAGTCCTTTTACTTTCATATTCGGTTATTTAATAAATTCCGTAAATAGCGCGTTCCCTTTGAATGTGATTTCTTTTCCGAGCAGCTGTAGCGTACGCGTTTTCAAGGCATTGAAATCGGTATTGACTTTAACGAACACATACGTCTTTCCGTTTCTAGCTTCAATTTTCAAGGCCGTATATGCTTGGTCCGCTCGAATCATCTCAATGGATGAAACGTTGGGCTGGTAACCAGCGGTGACTTCGCGTGACAAGTCGTACAAACCATGGGGTTCCACGACAGAAGCAAACGTATGGTTTTTGACATCAATTTGCCGAATCATGAAACAGGGTTCGGGCCGCAGGTTGAAGTTCAAATCGCCAGCTCCGACTCGTGTCATCAGGAATTCGGTGTTGGCATTGGACAGCGTTGTGATGCTGTAGAAACGATTTCCGTTCACCCAGGTAAAGCTGGCATTTGGTTTCTCGGTCTTTCCACTAGCCTCCAACCAAAGGTGTTGATAGCCATTGGCTGAACCCAACGCCTTCAGTTCAGTCGTTTTCTTTTGGTAGTTAAAACTCGTGGAAACCACCTGGCCTTTGTAATAAAAAGGCAGATCGAGCGCATTTATAGAATCGGATTTTACATTGAAAATATCTATTAAAAACGGGGCGTCGAAATCTTTATTGGAAATGAGTGCGGTGGTCCGTTTCATAGCCACTCCCGGATAGGCATTGTTTTCAGAACCCGAAACCAATTGCAAATCCGGATTGGAATAATCACAAAACTGGATGTCCGAATGAAAGGCCGATGACACCTCGATGTCGGCATTGAAATGGCTTTTCTGGTTGACGGTCACCGTATTGTGGGCTATGGACTGCATGGCCCAGGAATAGTTCTCTTTGGTATAGTGCCCAGCATTTTTTGGTTCAATGTTCAAGAAACGAACTGCACCGTAATCGGGTAAAACCAAATTCCCGTTATCATACAAAACAACGGAGAGCTTATCATAATGGCCGTGAGAAAGCCCGTGCGATGTGGCTTTGAACGTGAAACAGGACTTGCCCGAGCGGAAAAGGGCTATGCCTCCTTCATCTCCGTTTTGCCCGTCACGAAGCAGCAGGGATCTGTATGCAAATGGTTTTGATTCCTTTTTGGATAAAGCTTTGGCCGTGGCCAGTCCTGCATCGGAAATTGGAAACGTCGCTTGCTGCCCAGCGATATCCAGCAATTTTTTGTCAGCCGGATTGTTTAAATAGGCAATGTTAACTGCATTTACAATTTCCTGTGTTTTAATGGTTTTGCATAACGCATCGTTCAAATAAAAGACCTCACCATTGTAAGTGCATTGTAACAACGCGTTCACTGCCTTTAATAAAATACTGTCCCGATAACTGAAAATCCGTAATTCGGGTTGTTGGTTTTGAATGACCTGTGCAAAAGTCATGAATGGCCAAATTGCATACCGTTGATAATAGGGCCCTTCAGTAAAATAGCCATCGGGTGAAAACAGAAAATCCAATTGTCTGATAAAACCGGACTTCCCATCTTTGTTGGAACCATACAATGCTTTTTTAATCAACTCTTCATCGCCCATCACATAACCGATCATACCTACCGCTGCCGTTGCCCATGTTCCGTGATTGTGCATTTTGTTGAAAACGGCGTAGTTGCCGGGGTTGCCGTTTGATAAGAATTCAGCCATTGGGCGGAACAGGTTATTCTCCACATACAAGCGATCTTTTTTACTCATGAAGTCGTAGACACAATCGTAGGCGTTGGCGACATGCACCAACCAGACATTATCGTTCAACGCTTGCCAGAATATTTTCCCAGGTGTAGCAGATTTAACAGCCGGATGCAAACCAAGCTTAGGATAAAGTTCAGCATATTTGAAGAGCATATCCTTCACAAAACGTGCATACCGCGCATCTCCTGTGATTTGATACATGCTTCCTGCCGCATACATTTCATAGTAATTGTTCTTGTGCTTTTCGTGGGTATAGCCCCCACCACCGTCTTTTGGAATTGGCACCACCATTTCAGCAGACAAAGCCGCATCGGCCATTGCCCTTTGTTCATTCACGGATTGGAGGAAAAAAGGATAGTTGGCCATCGTGGCCTTGATTTCTTTTGCCCCCTTGGGTGTCAACAACAAACCAGGATGTTTAGCGGCTTGCAGGTTGAATGCAACAAGCAAAAGAATAAAAAGCAGTGTCCGTGTGTTTTTTTTCATAAGTTATTGGATGATCACTTTTTGAGTGTTGCATACTCCATTCATCGCTACGAATCGCAGTATCAATAAGCCCTTCGTTTCCAACATGGTCGCGTAAGAACCTTCAGCAAGGTTTCTTTGAACAAGGTTTTTCCCTGTAGCATCAAAAAGATCCAATATACCAGGGGTTGAGACTTGAGTGAAGAGGGTTTGTTGCTCCATGTAGGCATGGAGCAGTGGCTTAATCGATAACGTTTTCACAGCATCGGGTGGATTGTTGAAGAATGAAGCTCCTACTGTAGTTTTCGAAGGCATCAATCGTGAAGTTTCTCCCTTGTTTTCGCTTGAACCAGGTAACTTTGACGTAGTTGGTCTTATTCGCCCACGAATGTCAGTACCGATTTCCGGGTATTCCGAAGTGGTAAAAGTTGACAATGCCGACTCCGAAGCAGGTTCGTACATGTTCATGGAAGTTCCTGCCAATCGCATCATAGGGTCTTGTCCTATAACAACTTGATTTGGTACAAAAGCGAAATTCGAGTACTTCCCCACATTCATCAGATTGTTCTTCCAAGTCACATCCATCGCCGCATCCGTTAAAGAAATGAGGATGTTGGTATTGTCTGAATTGGTATTATACACGTGGTTATGGACAATGCTTGTTCCGATTGGCGGCATCATACAGGTGGTGCTGCTGTTGTAATTGATGTTGAACGATTGGCTGCAATCGACCATGGTATTGAACGCCACCAACGCATTTTTAACCTGAAAGTATTCGTTCAATGGCGAATTCTCCTTGCCCCTGACCATGCAAATCGCAGCGCGATAACCGGTTCCTCGGAGTTTTTCAAAATAATTATTGAAAATCGTATGATTTTCGCCAATAATGCGCACTCCACCGGTACTTGAAAGTCCATTGCCTAAGAAATAATTTCCTTCCACTGTACAACTGTTTCCATGCCTAAGCGTCAACATTCCAACGCATTCCAAAAACAGATTGTTGAAATACAAATTACCACACGATTTGTTCGAAATGATTTCGATCTCCCCATTGCATTTTTCAAAAATATTGCCTCGCACCGTCACACTTGCCGTTTGCATGGAGGTGGAGCTGTCCCCGATACGAATGATTTCCTGTCCGTTGAGTTCGCTCCCGCTGGAATCCAAGTTTGGATTCCGGTATCCAAAATAATTGTCCTCGACAAGGTGTTTGGGCACGATGCCAGCTTTTAGCCAGACTACAAGCAGCGTTCCTGAATTCGTCTTGTTTTGAAAAGAGCAGTGATCCACCCTATTGTTTTCGCCATACAAGGAAACCCATTTGCTGTCCACCGTTGCTTCTGCAGGATTGCAATTTACGATAACGGTGTTGGTCAATCGACAATTATTCGCAAATTCTGTCGAAGAGGTACGAAAGGCAATAACATCCGAACCACTAAGCGTACCATCTTTGAAATACAGACCAGAAACAACCAAATTTGAGCCCGAAAAAGCCAATTTGGAGCTGCCCGATAGCACGACTAGACCAGCCGTTTGTGCCATCAAAACGATGGGGGCAGAAACGGTGCCATTCGCTTTTAGCGTGATGGACTGATTCAGCCAGTTACCGTTTCTCATCAAAATGGTGTCACCTGCACTCCAACTTCCTGAATTGATTTCGGAAGCGGAAGACACGAGGCTGTTCTTTGAACTTAGGGCAAAGAAGCATACCAAAAACGCTAAAAGGAGAGTCGCCTTTTTCATTTTATCCTTAAAAAGCAGGCAAGTAATTTTGGACTTGCCCGCTTTTTTATTTTTATTTCTCGATTACTGAAGGACTATCTTGCCAAATGCGGTCTTTCCGTTTTCACCTACAAATCGCACCAAGTAAATGCCCGAATTCAATGACGTTTCCAGGACACCCTGTGTTTTTGATGCTAACAATTCAGTACCAACGAGACTGTAAACTTTCAAAACACCGGCAGAATTGGTTTTGATGGTTTTACCCATTGCTTTGATGGTGTTCAAATCTTCATTTACTGTGAATAGTCCAGATGTTAGCGCCGAAGTCCAAGATTTTGCAACTCGGATGCCACCAATTTGAGCTCCGATTCCACGTTGACGAAGATTGATGCCAATTGCTGCTGTCAAAGCATAATCCGTAGCAACATCGGTTGAGATTAAAACAGCGGTTTGTTCGGCTTCCGTCTTGGTCAAGTCCGGATTGATGTATAAGTACTGTTTGTCATTGCTATCTCCATCAATTGTTTCATAACAAAACACCAGCAAATGGTTGATACCCGTAGACAATGGTGTTGTATACTCGACATAACCACCAGCAGAGCTTGAATTCTTTGATAAAGCCAAAGTGAAAGCATCCCCGGCTGAATTGTTCTTGGCAAAGACACGTCCTCTGGTCATACTGGATGTAACCGATGCTTCGTAGGTGAAGAAGTCCCGATAGCTCCGATAACTTTGGGCCGAAACATTCACCATAAAGGCGGTATAGATTTTCTCCCCGACCACTGGTTTCAGCGTATCATTACCAAATTTTACGATTTTGGTAGAAATACGTTGGGTAGCGGAAGTAACACCAATGGCTGAATCAAGCACAGCCACATTACCGATGTTAGAACCCACATATCCGTTGTAGAACAAGGCTCCTTCAGCGATTTTCGGGCTGACACCCAATGCATCTGCAGCTTTAACACACAGATACCAACCGTTGTAACCTTCCACATTGCTTCCAGCTGTTGCCGTTGCAAAATTTTCAACAAAAACCTGTGCGTTGACCGTTAGGGTAGCAAGGCACAAAACTAAAAGTAAAAGTTTTTTCATAATTGACATTTTTTAAGGTTAGCAATTTGTTATTTTAATAAATCAGGTAGTTAATGACAAATTCAGATGGACCCATATACTTGGTATACAGTCTTTTATATTCATTGTTTGGTACAAATTGATCTGCTCGGTACAAAATCCACCAAAAATCCTTCATCACCTTGTCCCAATCGGCAATTTGTTTATAGGGGAATTCAGCCGTCGTTTTTCCTGCAAAAGGTAGTAAAAACTCAATTGCTTTTGCAATGCTTCTACCATCGGACGATTGAGTTGAATACAAATCGACATTCAACGATTTGGCCAACACGCACATATCCAGAAAATGAGTCAAATTGAAGACGGAATAGCCAAATGCTTTTGTCCGAGCCAATTCCAAGGGTTGAGAACCGTCGGGCTCAATCTGTTTGAACAACCGTCTGGCAGGGAATTCGTTGATGAATTGGAGGGCAATATCTTCTTTGCCTACGAATAGGGCATATCGAACAACCTGAATGTCAAAGGCGGTTCCGTGGTTGTTTTTAGCCTCAAATTCTTCACGTGCCACTTCTGATGTCTGCATCCAGTCTAGAAATGAAGTAAACCATACTTTCAATGCGTTCCGGTCTGACAGCGTAAAGGACGATGAACGCTTCAATAACTCCACTCCTTCTAGCATTTCCACAAAAGAATAGGTGTCAATAAGTCCCTCTCCACGACCCTTTCCGTTGTTGTGACCAGGAATGGTTTGACCGAAATTCATATTCGGGTTCATCCGAGTATTGCCATCAATAAACCATTTTCTCAGATTTTCTACGGCTTTACGTGCGTACTTTTCGTCCGAAGTCAAGTAAAAAGCTAATGAAAGGTTGGCAACGCCTTTTGCCATGACGCCCAAGCTTCCACGATCATATCGATCAATTTCCGGATTGGTTTCTCCATCTTTTCGGATGTAGGGTAAACCGTTGGCCGTATTCGGATTTGCCCACCAATACCTGCCCATGCTCATGTAATCGTGCTTATCACCGGTTGGTGGTGTCATTTCTTTGTCCATGACAGTGACCAGCGTCTTCTTCAATTCTTTATCAGCCGAACGAACGATCCATTTGGTGGTTTCAGAAGACATGCTTTTTGCTTTTTCCAGACTTGACATACTCCAAATGCGTGGTTGAGCATGCAACATCCCCGCATAAAACAAAAAGATTGAAATCAAGACCAGCGATAAAATAGTTCTCATAACATCATTTATAGTTGGGTGCTTTAACACCCGATGTCAACATTTTAAAATCATCCGTTCGGAAAGGTGATGCAGGAAAACCGGCGCTGTTGCACAAATTCCCATCTCCCCAATTCGACCAGTTGTAACGGACAGCTACAGGTCCATCCACCGATTCGGCAGAAACGATTACTTGATTGTCTCGGATTACTGCTTTTGCGGGTACGAATCGTTGGTCTTTCCCACAAATGGTAAAACCCGTTAACGCTCCGTCCGACTTCAGTCCATCATAGATAAAACCAAAACTTAAAGCAGCTTCCTTTTTTCCAAAAGTTGCTTTTTCAAAAACAGGACCCGAATAGGGAACATCCATTCCGTAGGCTTTTTGAAAGGCACATGCTGCCAAACGTTTACCAACAGGCTCCTTGCTGGTGGGATGAATGGTCGTTTTTTCGCCAACATCCATCGTAACCACCATCGCCGTAAGCGGATCTTTTTGCCAGGTTTTCAGCTGTGCTTCTCTTAGCTCAGCCCATATTGGACGAACCCCATACGCGGGATGGTCGTAGTTCGCCAACTGTACAAACAGGAAAGGCATTTTCGGATTCTTGAAATCTCGCCGCCATTCGTTGATCAATGCAGGAAAGAGGGTTCTGTATTGCTCAGCACGGGTAGCATTGGCTTCACCCTGATACCAGATTACACCCTTTGCAGTATAGGGCATGATGCGTTTCAGCATGTTATCGTATAAACCATAGGGCCTTTTATAATTCCGTTCACCCATGGGTTCGACGGGACGTAAAGCTTGTGTAAATCCAGCTTTCACAGAGTCATAATAGTGCTTTAAATCCAATTCATACTTGACTACGATTTCCTCATACTTGTTGATGCCAATCCCATTCATGTAGTTTTCATACGCCTGAACGATTGGGGCATGCTCAGGGTTGCTCAACAGTGTTTTTCGACTCATCCAAGCATCGGCTGGTGATCCACCTTTGTAACAGCATATAATACCAACCGGAACACCCAGCCTTTCTTGGAGGTCTTTTGCAAAAAAGTATGCCACACCAGACATAGGACCAACGTTCTGAGTTGTTGCCGTTCGCCATTTCATATCTCCGCTGGCGCGATCACCTTCGTAGGTCAACACCGGTACCACCATGAAGCGAATGTTTTTATTCGTTGCCTTTGCAATATGAATGGTGGAATCGTTCGATTTTTCCAACGGCCAGGCCATATTTGATTGTCCTCCTGCTATCCATACTTCACCAACATAAATTTCATTGACTCGAATCGTTTCCTGAGAGTTGGTAACCGTAAGCAGGTATGGACCACCGGCTTTTAGGGCATCAAGGGTGGTTTTCCATCTTCCGGATGCATCACTCTGTGCAACAAATTCTTTGCCCTGAAGGGTGATCGTGACCGATTCTGAAGGTTTGGCATTTCCCCATATTTCAACGTTGGTATTGCGTTGTAATACAGCACCTTCGTTAAAAAGTTCACCGAGTTGAAGTTTTTGAGCCTCCATCGTGACACTCCAAATCAAACTCAAGACCAACAGGAATACTTTATTAATCATTCTTCAAAGTTTATGGGCATCTTTTTGGATAATCAGTTTGGTTGTAGCCGTCTGTTTCCCAGCTGTCAATCGAATAAAATAAAAGCCATCCGACAAACCGGATACGTCAAAGGACTCGGTATAAGCCCCCCTTTTTTTTAACTCGTTGTTTAGGAGCATTTTACTTGCTTGTCCGTTCATACCGAATAGATCAACCTGAACACAAGATTCTTCCTGCAATACATAGTTGATCTGAACTTCTTTTGAATTCAGTTTTGGTAATACCTTAAACCACTTATTCTCCAATTGTGAATTCTCTCCGAGCGATGTCGGTGGTTCTTCGTAAATCGAGAAGCCGGCAAAGCGCATGGCCTCGTCACGCAGGGAAGCAGGCACATTCAAACTTCTATAAATACCCCATTTGGGACGAACAAATGCATTGTTGTACCGAATGGTCATCAAATTGGAATTGGAATAGGAAAGCAATGTGCTTCCATCACTGATTTTCTTTATAGTGATGGAATAGGTGCCATGCAAACTGTCAATCTTGATTCGCTCCACGACTTCGACCCAGACCCCTTCGAACAAGGATAAATTGGCTGTGGTCACTTTCGTCGTATTGTCATGGATCAACTCAATCCGGTCCGGTGTAGCTTTCCGTACCGTTAACGTAAAGATTGGATCCGATTCATCACCTCCAACTGCTTTAATCTGATGGATGTGTGTAAACGATGTGGATGGTTGGAAACCTACAGGAATTCTGAATTTCCATTTGTAAACAACGGTTTCACCGGATACACCAATTAAATTGTCCGGTGAACCATCGTATGTCTTGATTTCCATCCGTTGCCTGTCAAAATTGATGCAACGGTCGTTATCAGGGGTCACATGGATGTAAAACTCAAAAACGTATTGATTCAATTCAGCATCCCAGACTTCGGCGATGTGCCGCCCGAATTCAGGATGTACACATTCAGGATGTTCGACCACATTGGCACCTGGAGCTAAAACACTGTTGATCAGTTCATACGTATTTCCTGGCCCATCGGCTTCCAAAACCGTCTGCGAGCAAACTGTAATTGGAAGTCCAATAAGTAGGATAAACATTAGTTTTTGAATCAACGTTTTCATGCTCCGTATTTTTAACGCAGTCCAATAGAACCTCCGTCTGAGGCTTTGCCAAGAAGGGGTGATTTGGTTGAAAGGTTATAACTGGCTCCCTGAAAACCAGGCGCTACAAATACGATGTTTTCCGACTTGGCACCATTCTCCAATTTGGGTTTTACACAATTGCTTAAACAACAATTAGCAATCCCATTTTTTGAACCAGCGAGCTTGACCAACGTTTTCGCCGTCGAATTGCTGAATATGGAATTTTTAATGGACACATTGACAATGCCTGTGAGTTTCAGGACGGTTTGATTCTCAGCCGCCGCTACTGCATCAAAAACACAATGGTTGACGGTAAATGTTCCGCCCAAGGTCGATTCATCAATTCCACCGCGGTAAAAATCGATGATGTATTGGGAGAAATGATGAAATACGGTATTCTCAAAACAGATTTTTTCAGCACTGTATTTTCCCACATCATCCTTCTCCTCCCCTAGGCTGAACCCGCGGTACGAATCCCTCAGCACTGAATTCGTCACTTTCAGGGAATCGGCCATGGTCCCTTTGTAGGCCTTATAAATGGCACCCGTTTCCACCTTGAAATCGTAGATTTCGCAATTGTCGATGAATAGGGAATAGCCCAATGCACTGACTTTAGAAGAAACAAAAGCATATTTTGCAGGAAATGCGGCCTTGCTGTCACCGTCTATGGCAAGTCCCTGCAAACTAAGCCGAGTGTTGCCTGTCAATTCAAACAAACTGCCGTTTTCTCTGTTTGTCTTGAGTTTCAGAATTGGCTTTGTGGTAGCACCTGCTGCGGCTCGAAGAGTCAAATCTTTTGATAGGATGATCTTTTTGGTGAGGATGTGTTCTCCAGCTTCCAGAATCAAAACCGTACCCGCTTTTGCCTTCTGTACGGCCTGATATAGGAGGTCTGTACCGGCGGAAACTGTCGTGACAATTTCTTCTGACTTCACGCTCCCTTTTGAAACAGGTTTGTACCAGGAGGGTCCACAATTCTTGGCAGTGGCAAGATCCACGACTGTTTTATCCCCTTTGTTTTGAAAAGCTCCAATCACAGCCTCTCCACGAAGCTGACCCAAGATGTCGTATTTTACAAAAGGCAACTTTTTGGCTTTGATCACAGCATAAACCATTTCCAAATCCCAAACCTTGGCATGTTGGACCTGACCCTGAATGGTTCCAACAGCATTGTAAAGACCTTTACTGCTCACCATCAAATTGTTATCCAGCTTAATTCCGTCTGAATTGTCGTAACTCTTTATCAATTCGGCTGCGCTCGGACTATAAACAATATTGTTGAGCAACAGTACACCTTCCGGTCTAACAATGCGGTTTCTATCACCAAATCCGACACAAAAAGCCCATGGTGCACTGCATTCAACATAGGTATTGTTGGCAACCAGCACATTCTTTACCGGAGCATAACCGTTTAAGGGTGAATCGGGTATGGCATTCATAACAGCCAGGGCCGATCGGAATTCCTCACCTGCCAGTTTGTAAAAATAGTTGTTGTAGATTTGATGTCCTTCATTGATTACGCGAACACCACCTGTATATTCCTTTCCGTTTCCAATAAACCAGTTTCCTGAAACAACGGCACGGTTGCCATGTCGCAACACCAAACTACCCTCGCTTTCGAAAAAAGTATTGTTCACGAATTTGTTGTCACTCGACTTATTGGAAATGATTTCCACTTCTCCGTTGCAATGTTCAAAATAATTGCCATCCACAATGGAATTTGAACTGTTAAGGCAAACCTGACTGGTTCCGATGCGGATGGACTCGCCTCCATTCGACCCCAATCGAGGGCGAGGACCAAAATAGTTCCGATACACCAAATGTCCGTTGTTCATGCTGTTGGAATCGTTGGGCCAAATGACAAAAGTGGTTCCATCGTTGGCTTTTCCGCCGAAATAGCAGTATTCTATGGTGTTCTTTTTACCCCAAACATCCACCCAATGGTCGGATGAATCTTTGTATTGCTGATTGTAGGAATCAATGACACACTCCGTAAGAACACTGTTGTAGGCATAATTCTTCGAATTGGTTCTAAACTCGATGACCGATTTGCCTGGGGTGCATCCATTTCTAAAAATCAAACCAGAAACATGAAGCCATTCACCGGAAAACCGCAAACTTGATTGACCTTCCAATGTAACTTTGCCAAACGTTTCAGCCGTGAGGAAAATACGCTTATCCTTTACTCCTACTCCTTTAAACACGAGTTGAGCATCTTTCCATGTTCCGTTTGCCAGAATAAGGGAATCACCAGGAGCTAGTGTTTTTACTGCCTCGTTAAATTGAGTCGTATTATCCACCTTGATACTTGTTGCATATACAGTTGCTATTGAGGCACTTAATAACAGAATAAAAAGAAAGTAGTTGCGTTTCATGTTGGTATGTTATTAACTCATTTAATGATGGCCCCCACAAAAATAGTTTTTGCCAAACCAAGTTCAAGTACTGCATCATCCACTTGGCGTTGGATGGAAGTTGAAGCATCTCTAGTCGCTTTGGCTTTAGTAATAGCCGCCGTAAAGGTTACTTTCGAGCTGTCAGCTACTTCATTCACAGCAGTGCCAACGAGAGTGGCAGTTTTTAAAGCATCTGCAACGACGATGGAATCATTCAATGTACGTCTATCTGAAATAAAGAGACTGGCGTTGAACGCTTTGCCAGGAGTTGCCAGTGTCTTGTTGGAAGTTACGATTTTCTCGATGGTGACATTCGAATCGTTCACAACTACCATTGCAGCATTCAGCGCTGTTAAATAGGCTGTTTTGTAAGAATCAAAGCTCGACGTGCTGGAAACTCTGAAATTACCCTTGTTGTAACCTATCACACAACTGTCTACCACCATCTTTTCTGCTGTGATAAAGGCACTAAACTGCGCTTTATGCTCAGCAAGTGTTTTGGGGACAATGGTAGTTTCTTCGTCGGAAGTGCACGAAAATAATCCGGAGGACACTACCAAAAGAACGGATATCATCAACAGAAATACAGTTTGTTTTGGAGATTTCATCTTTTACTGATTTTTAGGTGAACGAACCATTAATAATCGGCATTCTGAGGAATGTCCATCTCATTGTTTGTGTCGATTTCGTACTGTGGAATGGGCAATACCAATCGTTCTTTCTTAAAGTTATCCTCATTGGGTACGGGTATCGGGTTGTATTTGGAATAAAAGAGGGTCCAATCGGTTTCAAATACATGCTTCTTTAAGATTTCGATGGGTTTGTCCGGATTATCGTACGATTTGGCCATTCTCAACAAATCAAACCAGCGTTGGTTCTCGAATGCGAGTTCGAGCCTGCGCTCCTGATACACACTGTCCAAAGCCTGTGTCGGTGAGGTAAAGGCAGCCATGGGATCCAGTCCCGATCGGGTACGTATTTTGTTGACTTCCGTATGGGCATCGGTGTAGTGACCATCCTGAGCCAAGACTTCAGCATAAAGCAATACCACATCGGCGTAACGAAGTACAATCCAGTCGTTTTCGGACTGTAGTGCCTGAGACATGGTGGCATCGGTATATTTCGAAACGTAGGGTACGGCTACCGTCAGCGATTTGTTCCAGACAGTAAAACAAGCCGTTTTTCTCGAATCCTTCGGATTTGAATTGAACAAATTCATGATTTCGTTGGTTGGGCTGTTGTACCCAAGCGGAGTACCAATTTTTAGGAACATATTGGCTGAACCCTCGGGAGCGAATGTACCCCAAAATGGAGAACCAAGCCCAAGGCCACCGCCTTTGAAGCGCACTGCAAAAATGATTTCTTTGTTCATTTCGTTGGTGATGCTGAAAACCTTTGAATAAGCATCGGCGCCAGTCAATAAACCAACTTGAGGCGCTGCCATCACTTCTTGCAAAAGCGTTTTGGCAAGAGCTAGGTTCGCTTCACCCCCAAGCATCATGTAAACCTTTGCCAACAAGCTCTTAGCCGCCCATTTGGTAATCCGACCCGTTTCACCAGCCACGTATGTGGCAGGTGCCTGGCTGGATGCCTTGATCAGGTCGGGTATGATGATTTCATCATAGATTTCCGAGACTGGAGAACGGGGAGTTTGCTTCGCCTCATTGGGACCAATCACCTTCGTAATTTTGAACATGTCACCGAATAAATTGACCAGATTGTAGTAGTGATACGCTCTGATGAACAACAACTCTGCTTCGTATTGAGCACGTTGAGTCTCAATGGTCACATACGAATTATCGGCAACAGAGGGCAAAACGGCATTGACATTCGAAATGTTTTGAAAGGTTTTGTACCAATAGTCCTGTAGTGCCGGGAAACTGGGCGATGTTCTGAAAAAGGAAACATCTGCCTGATCAACACGAGATGTAGCACTGGATCCTGTTGAGAATTGGCAGGTATTGTCGCTTCGCAACTCGGTGTACATCCACTCGTCCCTCAGGGTACTGGCAATGCCTGCATAACAACCTATAACACCTTGATTGATACGCGTCGGGGTGGTATAAAAATTCACTTGAGTCAATACGGATTCCGGACGGTCAGACAGGAAATCCTGACATCCTGTCAATGCAACCAAGGCTGTCAAAGCCACTGTGTAGAATAAATTATTTTTCATAGCACTAGAATGTTACGTCGATACCAAAGGTGAATGTTCTGTTCAGTGGAAATGCTCCACGTTGGTAACCATCCAGCAGCGGGCTGGTATAATTTCCGCTTGTCCGGCGTGCTTCCGGATTGACACCGGTATAATCCTCAGCCATCAGATAAACCATGTTTTGGGCAGAAAAGTACACTCTCAATTCACCCATCTTCATCCGCTTGACAAAGTCGGCAGGTATTCTGTAACCCAATGTAAAATCACGAAGCGCAGCATACGAACCATCTTCAACACAATAATCCGTAAGCAACAAGTCGGTGCCAGATGTGGTATTCGAATAGACCGTTTTACCATCGCCGGGGAAGTTCGGACTGACGTATCGGTTGGTGGTATACGCTTTGTTGTACCGGAGCTGTTCGTTGTAATACACATTGCTGTTGATGAGATCAACTCCCTGAACACCCTGAATGAGGAAACTCAGGTCGAAATTCTTATAGGTGAGGTTGTTGGTGATGCCCCACGTGAAATCAGGGAATGGATTGCCAATTACGACACGGTCATCGGCGTTCAACGCATTGTCCTGATTGGTATTGAGCACCTTCAAGCCTCCGACTATCGGTGTAAACTTGGAATAAACAAAAGGATCTCCTGTTACCGGATCTACCAATGCCTTGGCTTCGGCCACTTCCTCGAAAGTCGTATAGACGCCATCGCTTTTATACCCGTAGAACTGAATGGCTGGTTGACCTACGTTTGCCCGATAAACTTCGTTTCGTTCACCTGTATTGTCTTCCTTTTCCTTGTTTCCGTAATTCAAGAGTGTATTCTTATTGGTCGAAAAATTCAATAACGTTTTCCAACTGAATTTTCCAGTTTCCACATTGGTGGTCACCATTTCCAGTTCAACCCCTTGATTGCGGACTCTGCCAATGTTGTTCCAGTACGACTGATGGCCGGTAATAAGCATTGCCGGCTGACGGAGCAGCAATTGAATGGTGTTCGAATTGTAATACTCCAGCGAGAAGCTCAGTTTGTTGTTGAATAAACCAAAGTCTAGACCGTAGTTTGCTTCTTTGGTTTGTTCCCATGTAATATCCGGATTACCCAAGGAACTGCTGTTGGAGGCCATGCCCGAAACCAACGTCCCAGTTCCGCTTCCAAGAATATAATTGCTTGTATTGGTGGAGTTCATATAAGAATACTGAGGAATGCTGTTGTTCCCTGTCAATCCAAGGCTGGCACGAATCTTTAAATTGGACAACCATTCCAGTCCTTTCAGAAAGTCCTCTTCGGAAGCTCGCCATCCCACCGATCCAGCTGGAAAAGTGCCCCATTGGTGGCCTTCCGCGAATTTGGAACTGCCGTCCGTACGAATGCTCACAGACGCCAGGTATTTGCCTTTGTAGGCATAATTCAACCTTCCCAAATACGATAGGAGCGCTTCGGTATAGTTGAACGAAGTGGTCCCGTCCAGAGATGGGCTATCCAAAAGTATTTGGGTAGCCATATTAAAGGAAAGCAATTCTTCATCCGGAAAACCAGTGCCGACAATCGAATTGTATCGATTCTCTGTTTTTTGCAGGGTGAAACCCGCTAATGCTTCAAATTCGTGAAAACCCCATTTTTTGGAATAATTCAACGTGTTTTCGGACAACATTTCGGTACGAAGCGTTGTTTGACGAGTCAACGAATTGGGATTTCCTGCCTTATTGGCTGACGTTTTCTCCTTTTTGTTGTACTCCCGATACGAAACATACACACCATCCGAGGTTTTGAATTGAAGACCAGGCAATAGGTCGATGGTCAAATACGCATTGCTTTGCAATTTATAGTCGTCTGTGAAAATACTGGTTCGTTCTCGAATGGAAACAGGATTCTGATTGCTTGAGCTGAAAGGCGACGTACCTGACAAATGCCAGGTTTCCCCATCGTATCCTACTCCACTCAGTGTTGATCCGTTGAAATCACTCGGTTGTGCATAATCTCCGGCTGTTTTTCCGGTCAATGTAGCCGTGGCGGCATTGTGTCGGATAGGCATCCAGGAAGCGAATCGCATGTAGTCCGTCAGATCGACGGCAGGCCGTTCCGTCTTGCTGTACGTAGGACTCAGATTGATCCCTATGGAAACCGCATCCGTTAGTTTAACATCCAACTTGGCTCGAAAACTATACTTATTATAGGTACTGTTTTTCATAATGCCATCCTCGCTGTTGACGTTTCCAGAAATGAAGTATTTCATATTTTTGGTTCCCCCGGAAGCACTTAGCTGATAATTTTGCATGGAACCGTTCTTTCGCAATCCTTCCTGCAGCCAATCGGTGGGTTGATCGGTATACTGGTGCAGTATCAGGTAGGTGGCCCGTTCGTTGTCGGTAATTTTATTGAACGCCATGGTCTCAGCACTGATTCCATTGACCGCCGGGTCCAATTTTCGTTGGGCAGCCTCATCGTGCAACAATTTCACATAATCGTCCGTCGATAATATTTCCGGAAGCTTCAATGCCGTGCGTACACCAGAGTACATCTTGAAAGCAAATTTCGGGCGCTTGATATTCCCCGTTTTAGTAGTAATCAAGATAACACCTCCTGCTGCACGCGATCCGTAAAGTGCTGCCGAAGATGCATCTTTGAGCACTTCTATGGATTCCACATCCCCCATGCTGACCATGGATAATCCATCCGGAACGGGAAAACCATCAACAACGATGAGCGGATCGCTGCTGGCACTGATGGAACCCATGCCGCGTACACGTATTTTAGGAGCTGCACCTGCTTCGGGATTGTTATTGAGAATCTGAACCCCGGCCATTTTTCCCTGCAATGCCTGATCCACCCTCGATACCGGAATTTCATCCAGTTTGTCTGTTTTCAAAGAAGTTACCGCTCCAGTCAAATGCGATTTCTTTTGCGTACCATAGGCTACAACAACAACATCGTCCAAACCTCGCGAGTCTTCCACCAACAACACATTGATGACTTTATCCGTTCCCACGACCCTTTCGAGGGACTTATACCCAATATAGGTGAATGAAATGACCGATTTGTTGTTTGGAGCTTGAATGGAATATCGTCCTTCAAAATCCGAGATGGTAGCGTTTTGAGTTCCGTTAATGGAAACATTGACACCAATTAACGGATCATCGTTCTGGTCGGTTACTAAGCCACTAATTTTGGTTTGTGAAAAAACCAAGGCTGAGTTGAGGCAGAAAAAAAGGAACAGAAAGGCAACATTCCTTTGGAATTGACATGAAAGTGTGTTTCTCTTCATAGGTCATTGTGTTAAGAACCTTGTTGATACAAATTGGTCGACCAAAATACAACTAAGTTTTAAATACTGTACATTTTTAAGGATTTATTTTGCAGAATTGATGAATTTAATCCGCATAAAAATAAAAGACACAAAGCGCTCAAAAAATACTTTATACTATTTTGATATTTTTATAACTTTGATTTAGCAAAGTCCAAGACGCCTTGAAGGTGTTGCGTCATCAGTTCGGCTGCAAGCGTGCCGTTTTTCAACATAATGCATTCTATCATTTTTTTATGCTCGTTGATGGTTTCCGTATTGGTGGCGCAAATACGGTCTCGTTGATAGATGGTCATAATATCGGGGATCACAATCAATAACAACGCTTTAAAAACTGGGTTGTGACTCGCTTCCGCAATTGCACGATGAAATGCGAAATCAAAACCTACCCTTTCTGGAGTGTCAAAGTTGGTCACATAGTCGTCAAAGGCCCGCTGGATTTTTACCAAATCATCTTCCGTACGACGTTCAGCGCAAAGCCGGATGGTATTCACTTCCAATACAATTCTGGTTTCGACCAAGGAATAGAAATCGTAATTTTGAAGGTTCAACACATCGGAAATCAACCCATCCAACGTATTAATATCCAACCCATTAATAACAGATCCACTTTGTGGAAGGGTTTTTATGATGCCATAGAACTCTAGTTTATGCAATGCATCCCGCACCTGCGTTCTTCCGAAACCAAAATCAAGAGCCAGTTTCCTTTCGGCAGGAAGTCTGTCTCCCGGCTTCAATACGCCCGATTTAATTAGTTCCTTAATTTTTGATAGAACCTTATCGGTTGGTGTTTGAATAATTTGTTCCTTTATCCCTGAAAAATTGTCTGACATAATCCGATCGTTTTTGGTTGTGACTTATCCTCCAAAAGCAAATATAAGCTTTTATACCTAACTTCGTTTAGAGGCAAAAATAATTAATTCAAGACACATGAAACTAAAAAGCATTTTTATATACGTTGCGTTTTTGATCGGATCGTGTACTGGAATCATCCGTTCTGAAAACAATTGGACACAAGAGAATCTTGATTTTGCAGATAAGCAGCTGACTTTTGCGACAGAAGCAGTTGCCAAAGTCACTGCAGAGGGGTCCACCAACGCTGACATCAAAATGATTTCACCTAGAAGCATCAACAAAGATGGCACACTGCGAATGGTCACGTATCTAGACTGGACAAGTGGGTTTTTCCCAGGCACTTTGTGGTACATGTATGAAAACACAGGCAATGAAAAATGGAGAAAGAAAGCTAAAGAATACACTGAACTCTTGGAAAAAGGTCAATTTAGGACCAACACCCATGATATAGGATTTTTGATGTATTGCAGTTATGGAAACGGCTACCGCTTAACAAAAGACACCACCTTCAAGCGCATTCTCATACAGTCCGCACGATCATTGATAACGAGATACAACCCAGAAGTTGGTTGTATTCGTTCCTGGGATTTTAACAAGCAGCGCTGGGATTTTCCTGTCATCATTGACAACATGATGAATCTGGAATTGCTTTTTTGGGCAGCGAAAGTTACCGGCGAAAAGCAATTCTACGTTATCGCCGTCAGTCATGCCAATACGACGCTGAAAAATCATTACCGGGAAGACAACAGCTGCTATCATGTCGTGGACTACCAAACAGAGACTGGAGCGGTTCGAAAAAAAGAGACTCATCAGGGGCTTTCCGACAGCTCATCATGGGCTCGTGGACAAGCCTGGGGTCTTTATGGATTCACGCTCTGCTACCGCGAAACGAACGATAAAAAATATTTGGAACAAGCTGAAAAGATTGCCGAATACCTATTTTCCAACCCCAACTTACCCGAAGATTTGATACCCATGTGGGACCACGATGCACCGAAAACCAAGGTTACGCCACGAGACGTTTCTGCAGCCATGATTACGGCATCTGCCCTATATGAATTAAGCCAATATGATGCCTCCAAAAAAAACCGGTATCTGAAATGGGCAGACAATATTCTTCGGAATGCATCGGCAAATTACCGCACCCCGCTGGGCTCAGATTACGGATTTTTGCTACAGCACAGCACGGGAAACAAGCCATCTGGTGATGAGATCGACGTGCCCATCAGCTATGCCGATTACTATTATATGGAAGCGCTCACCCGCAAGGTGAAGTTGGATAAAAACAAGTGAGAACTATGAAACGCAAATTCCTGCTGATCCTTATTCTGATCGTACCGTTTTTCTGTACACAAGCCATCGTACCTGCTGGTGATTGCTTGAGATTGGAAAAGAACTGGTTATTTCTTCGGAGTGATTTGGGAAGTATTTGGGAAACTGTACGACCGAAGCAAAAAGAAGATGTTCCCGTGTGGGAAAAGGTGACCCTTCCTCATTGTTACAATGCCTACGATGCCGTTGACCCAACAGTTAATTATTATCAGGGCATCGGATGGTATAAAACCTTGCTTGACATCAACAATCCCTATGCAAATGGTCGTACCTTTCTCCATTTTGAAGGTTCAGGACAAAAAACGGACGTCTATGTTTATACCAAATTGGTTGCATCGCACGTAGGCGGTTATGATGAATGGAGTGTCGACATCAGCAATGCCGTCTCAGACTTTCTGAAGTTGCCTGGTCACGAACGGTTTCAAGGGAAAATTCCGGTATCCGTTCGTTGCGACAATTCCCGCGATGCAGAAATGATCCCTTCCAGTTTGTCGGATTTCAACCTTTATGGTGGCATATATAGGTACCTTAACCTGATCTATACTCCGAAAATTACGTTTGAGGATCTGGCAATCATCGCTGACATTAAGCCTAAATCAACCGTCGGAACACTCACCATCAACAGCAAACTCTATGCTCCCGATGGTTTGGTCGGCTCGATTTCCGCTCATATTTTAATTTCTGACCCTGATGGTATTACGGTTTTCGAAACTGACCGATTCATCAAAACAATCGATGCCGAGCTCATTCATATACCCATCAAAAAACCTCAACGATGGAGTCCGTTAGAGCCCAAACTGTATGGCTGCAAAGTAACTCTTTCAGTGAACGATCAGTCCATAGTCATACAAAAGAGTTTTGGGTTCAAACACTTTGAATTCAAGGAAAATGGCGGTTTTGAATTGAACGGAAAACCGCTTTTCATTCGTGGAACGCATCGCCACGAAGACCATGCCGGTGTGGGTGCAGCAATGACCGAACAAGCCATGCGTGCGGAAATGCAGCTGATCAAGGCAATGGGAGCAAACTTTATTCGACTGGGACATTACCAACAATCGGACATCATCCTATCGTTATGTGATTCGCTAGGCATTCTGGTTTGGGAAGAAATCCCCTGGTGCCGGGGCGGGCTTGGTGGTGAAGCCTACAAGAATCAGGCCCGCCTGATGCTTACCAACATGATTACCCAGCATCGGAACCATGCCTCCATCATCATCTGGGGCATGGGAAATGAAAACGATTGGCCAGGCGATTTTGAAGTGACTGAACAGCAAAAAATTCGCAATTTCATGAGCGAACTTCACAACCGCTCCCATCAACTCGACTCCACCAGAGTGACAGCCATACGCCGTTGCGATTTTTGCCAAGACATCGTTGATGTGTATTCCCCTTCCATCTGGGCAGGATGGTACAGCGGACGATTTACGGACTATCGAAACATGTTGGGTTATTACTCCAAACGTGTCAAAAGAATGATGCATGTAGAATGGGGTGGTGATAGTCATGCAAGACGATACAGTGAAAATCCCTACATGAATATTGACACTGTCGATTTTAAAACACCTTTCAATCCAATGTTGAAGGGTGAAAAGGTTCCGGTTACAGCCACCATCAATGTTCCTAACAAAGGAGATTGGAGCGAATCGTACATTTGTGACCTCTTCGATTGGTGTCTGACCGAGCAAAACACCATGCCTTGGTTGGCTGGTGCCGCAAATTGGACCTTTAAGGATTTCTCCACTCCCCTGCGCCCTGAGAATCCCATTCCATATGTCAATCAAAAAGGTTTGGTGACTCGAGATCTGACCCCCAAAGAAAGTTACTATGTTTTTCAATCCCATTGGTCAGAAAAGCCCATGGTACACATTTTCGGGCACGATTGGAAAGTGCGCTGGGGAAAGGAGGGTGAGCTGAAACAACTGAAAGTCTTCTCCAATTGCAAACAGGTGGAGCTTTTTCTAAATGGAAAAAGTTTGGGCATGAAGAAACGCAACGACTTGGCATTTCCTGCATCTGGATTGCACTGGGAATCGCCCTTCATCAAGGGAGTCAATGCGTTGCGCGCTGTGGCAACGATGGGCAAAAGCACACTGATCGATGAGATTTCGTTCGAGTATCAAACGGAGAAATGGGATAAACCAACAACCATTGAAGCCACTATTTTGAAACGTACAGATCTCTATGCAATCGTTCAGGCACAGCTCAGGGATGCCAAGGGCGTTTTTTGCCCGGATGCAGCCAACGTCATCGAATTTGACTATGCAGGTGAAGGTAAAATGATTTGCAACTTGGGTACTCCGGACGGTTCACGAATCTTGCAGGCCTACAACGGACGAGCAGTAATCAAGGTTGAAATCACCTCTGCACAACAGGGCGTTTTGGCCATCAAATCTTCCGGATTGACACCTGCATTTGTCAAACTCTAGTCAAATGAAAATAAGCATCGTTACAAAAGCGGTTTGGATGGATTTTTCCAAAACATGACATTGGCCGGTGCACGCTTAAACAACAACTCATTCGCCATGAATTCCATATACGGTTGGGTATGTTTCCAGAAAGCGTAATAACCCTCACAAAGATAATTCAGCCCAGACTCTCCGGTTTTTGTATGAATAATCCTGTTTTTTGGGCATTCCCCATTGCAAAGTTTTTTGAATTGGCATTGCAGACATTGACCAGGCAGCATATCGCGCTTATCCGCTCCGAATCGTAGTTGTTTTTGCGAAAAAGCCATTTCATAGATGGTATGGGTTCTGATGTTTCCAAGTTTGAATTCAGGGAATACAAAATGATCGCAAGCATACACATCGCCGTTAAATTCCATGACGGTGGCATGACCACATATTTCACCAAAAATACAGACACCAGGCATCGATCCCACCGTTCCTGCCAGCGTTGCATCAAAAAGTTGGACATAGTATTTGCCCACATCATTCTTTACCCATTCATCAAATATTGTGATGTAAAACTGCCCGAACTTTTTAGCATCAACTGTCCAAGGTGCCAAAATGGCATCGTCGCTTCCTTCAGGTGGAAGTAAACAGAGTCCATCGGTTCGAGTCTTCGATAGTTGCTCCACAATGGGTGCAAACTGCATGTACTGACTGCCAATTTCTTTTAAGAAGTGATAGATCTCAAGCGGATAATCTACATTATAGTCGTTTATCACCGACAAGGTATTAAACTCAACCTGATGTTTTTGCAGCAATTCTATACCACGCATCACCTGCTTAAAAGTGTCTTTCCCTCCATTATTTTTACGGTAAACATCGTGGCAATGCTCGGGACCATCAATCGAAATGCCAATCAGAAAGTTGTTGTCCTTGAAAAACTTGCACCATTCATCGGTCAACAAAGTACCATTGGTTTGCAAGGTGTTGTCAATAATTCTCCCACGACCATATCTTTTTTGAAAAGCCAGTGCTTTTCGATAAAAGGAGATATCGCGCAGCAAAGGTTCACCTCCATGCCAGGTAAACAAGACTTCAGGAACAGGCTGTGCCTGTATATAACTTTCAATGAATTTTTCTAGAGTTTGATCGCTCATCTGGAGATGCTTGCGATTTTCATACAGTTTCTCCTTTTCAAGATAATAGCAATAGGCGCAGTTTAGGTTGCAACTGGAACCGTTGGGTTTTGCCATTACATAAGTAGGTATGGATAATGGGTTGAAAGCAATAGTGGAGTTTTTCATTCGATAAAAGTACCTAATTATTCATTTTTTACAAGAAAAACTATTGTTAAGTTTGTACTTTTACATCAAAGGTCTGTCGAAGCTGTCTGAGTAGTGGGGTACATTCTATGAATATAAACATGCAATCAAAATGAAGAAAAAAGCTCAAAACCAAGCAATTAATTTGACTTTTATTGGATTGGCAACCCTGCCGACAGTTACACAGGCAAAAGAAGAAATTAAACAGAAACCCAATATTCTGTTTATTGCGGTCGATGATTTGAAGCCGATTATTGCTGCCTATGGAGATAAGTATGCCATTACTCCTGGAATGGATCGGTTGGCCAACGAAGGTATGGCTTTTCAGAATTGCTATGTACAGCAAGCCATCAGTGGCGCATCACGCGCAAGCTGTCTCACCGGAATGCGCCCGGATAAGACCAAAGTTTGGAACTTGATAACCGATTTCCGACAAGTGAATCCCAACGCAGTCAGTATGCCGGAATATTTTAGTAAGAATGGTTATGAAACAGCTGCAGTAGGGAAAATTTTCCATGTAGGCAGCACGGGGCCAGGCCATGATGGACCATCGTGGACATTACCTTACGTCAATGACAAGGCCGAAACGTATGTTAATTTTACCCCTGAAGAAGGCAAGAGAGGACCAGCCATCGAATGTGCCGACGTACCCGACATTACCTACCAGGACGGTATTTGTGCCGAAGAAGGCATCAAATTAATGAATCAACTGAAAGGCAAAGGAAAACCCTTCTTTTTGGCGGTCGGTTTCCATAAGCCACACTTGCCATTCGTAGCGCCCAAGAAATATTGGGATTTGTATAAACGCGATCAATTCCAAATTGCGCCTTTTCAAAAAAAAGCGTTGAATAGCCCCGATAGGTCGTATCACGAATCCGGCGAATTGAAACTATACAATGACATTCCTAAATTCGACAGTTACTTTGAAGATGAACTCCAACATTTATCTACTGATAAACAGAAAGAATTGATTCACGGATTTTATGCCGCCACTTCGTATATGGATGCTCAATTACTGAAGGTTTTGAACGAACTGGATCGTTTGGGTTTGGCAGAAAACACGATTGTCATACTATGGGGCGATCATGGTTGGCATTTGGGCGATCATGGTTTGTGGAATAAGCACACTAATTTTGAAAATGCCACACACGTACCATTACTCATCCGTGCAAAAGGTATGGCGACCAATTCCAAACCAACTACACAATGCGAATTTGTAGATATTTTCCCGACATTGTGCGACCTAGCGGGTATTCCTACTCCGAACTATCTGGATGGTATCAGTCTGGTTTCTGCTATGAAAAAACCAAGCACTCAACTGAGAGAATATGCTCTAAGCCAATATCCACGAGGAAAATCCATGGGTTACTCCATTCGCACCAAACGATTCCGCTATACGCAATGGATCGGCAATAACTATTCAGCTGAAAAGCCTTATGCCGAAGCGAAAATCGAAGCCACTGAAATGTACGACTACGAAAAAGACCCCTTGGAAACCAAAAGTGTCATTGGCGAAACAGCCTACGCAAAGGAGGAAGCCAAAATGAAAAAACTATTCACCGAAGCCATGGAGCGTGAACATGTTCAATATGAGAACTATTCCAAATTGGCAAATTGGGCTAAATTTCATCCGTTACCAAAGCGGTGACGGATACTCCCCAGCTTTGATCAGTTCTTCAATTTTTGCAACAACCGCAGGACGGTCTTCCGCATACGTAACCCCGAACCATTTGGAAGGTGTATCCAGTACTTTACAAGTTGCAGTGCCATCAACAATTAGATTGTTCACCACCAATGGAATAAAGAATTCAGCCTTCAGATTGCCTTCACTTTCTGTCAGGAAAGTCTTGAATGCGGCTTCGGAATAGTCGAAATAATCGGGTGTGAAACCCCACATGTTCATGGAAACGGGAGCGTGTTCGTCCACAGCCACCATTTGGTCGTTCTCGTCTTTGAACTTGACTTGACCGTCTGCGTCGCGGATAATATAGGTGCGTTCAACAACCGTTGTCAAATTGCCTTCAGCGTCTTTGGAACAAACACCGCGAGCCACGGAACCGCTTTCTGACAGGGTATTGCCTACTCGGTAACCGACCATGCAATACTCGTTTTTCTTGCCTTCCATCTTGCTCAACCAGTCGGCCAAAACCACATAACTTTCACGACCGTAAAAATCGTCGGCATTGATCACAGCAAACGGTTCCTTGATGGCATCTTTGCCCATCAGAACTGCGTGGTTGGTACCCCATGGTTTGGCGCGTTCAGCCGGGCAAACAAAGCCTTCGGGCAAGTAATCCACTTCCTGGAAAACGATTTCGACCGGCAGTTTGCCTTGATATTTATTAACGACAATGTTTCTGAAATCTTCTTCGAAAGAGTGTCGGATCACGAATACGACTTTGCCAAAACCGGCGCGGTAAGCGTCAAATATGGAATAATCCATGATGGTTTCACCGTTGGGACCGAGGCCGTCCATTTGCTTCAGGCCCCCGTAACGACTGCCCATACCGGCTGCCAAAACGAAAAGTGTTGGTTTCATAAATTGCTTGGGATTTAATGTTCTTGTGTATTTCTTAGCGGCCACAAAAATACGAAAAATATGGTATCTTTGCCTACCAAATTCTAAAAAGAAGCCTTATGAAACGACGCATTCTCATATACACCCTATTAATACTATTTTGCAGTATGAATACCCAATGCAATGCCAAAGGCAACATCGTCCTGATCGAAACTTCGATGGGAAACATCAAAATTCGTCTCTACGACGAAACCCCGCAACACCGTGACAACTTCCTGAAATTGGTGGAACAGCACTACTACGACAGCCTTGTTTTCCACCGCGTCATCAAAGGTTTCATGGTTCAAGGTGGTGATCCTGAATCCAAAGGTGCACCCGCTGGCAAAGCCTTGGGATCCGGCGGACCCGGGTATACTGTTCCCGCAGAAATCGTTTATCCGCAGCTTTTCCACAAACGTGGCGTCCTCTCTGCTGCCCGTACCGGTGATCAAATGAATCCCCTGAAAGCATCCTCAGGTTCCCAATTCTACATCGTATGGGGCGATGTGTACAACGAAGTACAGCTCGCCGGCATGGAAGACCAGAAAAAGCAACAAGCCAAGCAATCCTATTTCCAGTCCTTAGCGACTCCACTCATGGATAGCATCAAAAAAATGCAGAGCAGCAACGACAACACTGGCTTGAGCAAACTTCAGGCCGACCTCATCGCAAAAACGGAAGAAGAATTCAAGAAAAATCCTTCCAAAGGCGGTTTCACTGCCGAACAGAAGAAAGCCTATTCGACCATTGGCGGAACCCCGCATTTGGACGGCGAATACACCGTTTTCGGTGAAGTCATCGAAGGCTTGGACGTAGTTGGCAAAATTCAAGCGGTCGAAACAGCCAACGGGGACCGTCCGGTGAAAGACATTATGATGAAAATGACCGTAGTGAAATAGTTTTAGAACGGATTTTCCGATCGGATTCTCCACTCGTTTGGATAGCCGTTGTTTGCCCGGTTGCCGATGTTTTTCATCCAACCCAAAGGCCGACCTTCGTAACACATGAGCACCCAACCCAGCGGGCAATCCTCAGGCAATGCAAACGCCTCCCGACGCAAATAATCGATGGCTTGCTTCTTGTTCAAATCATACGACTTGACTGCATCCCGATTCAGGAAAATCGACAATGCCAACGAACTGTCGGGCAATAGGTCCTTGCCCTTGATTTCACCCAAAACAACACCAGCATGCACCACTCGGAGGTTTTCTTCCAACCGTCTAAGTGAAGCCAGATGGTTGGATGGAAACGCACAAATACGCTCTTGTCGGTCTGTAAAGTATTCAAATTCAGCATCATTCAACAACAACTGTTTGATTTCTCCAGTAATGAACGGTGCTTTTTTTCCCGAAGAATTCTTTGTTCGAAAAGTTTTGGTTGGCGAAGATCCAGGTTCCAATTCACCCTCCTTTTTAATTAATGCCAAAAAGAAACCTTCACCCTTGGTACGGTGCGGAAAGAACCGATTGACAGCGAGTTCCTTATTGAGGCCTTGAGCACCAGAAATTCCCCAGTCTTGTTCCAAGGGAATTCGCACTAGGGTACCTCCCAACTCCTCGCATATCCACTGCACATTTTCCTCGTTTTCAGCTGTATTGTAGGTGCACGTACTGTAAATCAGAAAGCCACCTGGTTTTAGAGAGGACCAGATGTTTCCGACAATATCCCTTTGTCTATTTGCACACAATTTCACATTATCCACCGACCACTCCCCGACCGAATCCGGATCCTTGCGGAACATGCCTTCACCCGAACAAGGCACATCGGTGAGCACCACGTCAAAAAAAACGGTCATTTTTGAAAAAGCGGTGGCATCGCTTTGTGTCACCACCACGTTGGGCAGTCCCCATTTGATGAGGTTCTCTGCCAGAATGTTGGCTCGCAATCGGTTCAATTCATTGGCTACCAATAAACTGCCTTCGGGCATGCAGGATGCCAGCAAGGTGGATTTTCCACCAGGTGCCGCACACAAATCCAATACGTTCAACGGTTGGGTGCCAAGGATTTCAACCACCTGATTCAAAGCCTTTTCAACAAACATCGAAGATGCTTCCTGCACATAGTAGCAACCGGCATGAAGCAATGGATCAAACGTAAAAGCGGGTCGTTCTGGCAAATATTCTCCAAAAGTGGACCAAGCAACCTTAGTGCCTGAATCCGCTGTCAGTGGCTTGAACGGATTCAACCGGATGCTCACTGGAGATGGTTGGTCAAGCGCAGCAAAAAGCGCTTCGGCTTCCTCGCCCAGCAAGGCGCGGGTTTGTTCCAGAAAGGCATCAGGTAAAAACATGGTTCTGTAGTTAGAGTTGCAAAGTAAGTCAGAATTCTTCAAAGACGGCAAATTTACTTTATATTTGCAGGCAATTAATTGACATGTTACAAAAAAAATTCATGCCCGGAACGCTTTACCTTTTCCCTGTACACTTGTCCGACAGCCCACTGGAGAACGTACTTCCCGAATACAACAGGCAGTTGTTGCTCCCCATCCGACAGTTCATCGTGGAGGATGTCCGCACTGCCAGACGCTTTCTGAAAGCCTCGGACAAAAGCTTTGACATTGACGCCTGCACCTTCCATACTCTCAATAAATACACTACAGCCGAACAGATTGCCGGATACTTGAATGCCCTGAAAGCCGGTCAGGATATGGGATTGCTCTCCGAAGCAGGCTGCCCGGCCATCGCCGATCCGGGTGCCGACATTGTTCGCATCGCTCAGGAAAATGGTTATAAAGTGGTACCCTTGGTTGGCCCATCCTCCATTTTGCTCGCCTTGATGGGTTCAGGTTTCAACGGCCAGCGTTTCGCCTTCGAAGGCTATTTGCCCGTTGAAAAGGAAGATCGGCTCAAAGCCATCAGACGGTTGGAAACCCGCTCGTACAACGAAGACATGACGCAGCTATTTATTGAAACACCCTACCGGAACGAAAAAATGCTGGAAGACCTCATCACTACGCTGCGTCCACATACCCGCATTTGCGTGGCTTTCGACCTAACCGGTCCCGAGGAAAGCATTTTGACCAAAACCGCAGCAAACTGGAAAAAGAACCCGGTCGAGCTTAGCAAAAAGCCCTGCATCTTTTTGATTTACAAGGCTTAAATCTGGTTTTCCGCATGGTAAGAAGACCGCACCAACGGTCCACTTTCCACGAAGGCAAATCCTTTTTTCAATCCAATTTCCTTATAGCGTTTGAAATCATCCGGATGAATGTACGCCTGAACCGGCAAATGTTTCCGTGTCGGTTGCATGTATTGCCCCAACGTCAGAATGGAGCATCCGTTTGCAAGCAAGTCATCCATTGCCTCGAGCAATTCTGTCTCGGTTTCACCCAAACCCAGCATCAACCCAGACTTTGCCCGTACACCAGCCTCTGCAAGCTGCTTCAACACCTTCAGGCTCGTATCGTATTTAGCTGCTGAACGCACTTCAGGAGTGAGCCGCCGCACTGTTTCCAGATTGTGCGAGACAATTTCAGGCTTCGCATCGATGATTTGTTGAATCAACTCGGGACGACCCTGAAAATCAGGAATCAGTACCTCAACGGTCGTTGTCGGATTCACCTCCCTTAAAACCTTGATGACCTGAACCCAATGCGCAGCACCCAAATCGGGCAAATCGTCCCGATCCACAGAAGTCAGCACAACATGTTTCAAAGCCATCAGCTTCACAGACTCAGCCACCCGACGCGGTTCGTCCGGATCTACTGGCTTGGGGCGACCAGTCAGTGTGTTGCAAAACCCACAGGAGCGGGTGCAAATTTCGCCGAGCACCATGAAGGTTGCCGTCCCCCTACTCCAGCATTCAGCCTGATTGGGGCATTTTCCGCTGGTACAAATGGTATGCAGGTGATTGCCCTCAATGACGCGCCGCGTATGGGCAAATTGCTCATTATCACCCAGCCGAGTTTTTAGCCATTCCGGCTTGCGAACATATGTGCTCATTATAAATTCTTTTTAAAGAAATCGAACATCTTACGATACAAATGCATTCGGTAGGTATCACCCAAAATACTGTGGCTGCTCGTAGGATACACCTGCAAATCAAACTGTTTGCCTGCCTTGATGAGGGCTTCCGAAAGATCCATCGATTGGTTGGCTCGAACATTGTCATCGGCCAAACCATGAATCAGCAACAAAGCCCCTTTCAGGTTCGCTGCCCTGAGGAGTGGAGACGTTTTTTCGTAGCCCACCGGGTTTTCCTTGGGCGTCTTCATGAACCGTTCCGTATAGACCGTATTGTAGTAATGCCAATCGCAAACTGGAGCCACAGCAACACCGGCCTTAAAAGGCGACGCAGCATCCGTCATGCACATCAATGTCATATAAGCACCGTAACTCCAACCCCAAATGCCAATCCGATTTCCATCGGCCCAAGTCTGACTCTTCACCCAACCTGCCACGGCAATCTGGTCTTGTGATTCCTGCAAACCAAGATTGGTGAAGGTCGATTTACGGAAATCCGCACCACGGCCACCTGTTCCCCGACCATCCACACAAACAACGACAAAGCCTTCTTGCGCCAGCACATATTCCCAATCAAAATCATAATTATCCAAAGCCAACTGAGAATCCGGGCCACTATACTGCACCAAAACGACTGGATATTTCCGTTCATTGCTGAACTCCATAGGTTTGAGCATCCAACCGTTCAGCAACTGCCCATCGGCCGCAGGAACTTTGATGAATTGTTTGTCCTTCAAGCCGAAATCTGCCAATTCACTCTTCAATTTTCGATTGTTCTCCATCACCCTAAGCTCCTGACCAAGTGGATCGTTGAGCGTAAACACAGGAGGCGTGTTGATATCCGACCAAGTCTGTACAGAGCAGCTGAAATCGGCATTGAAAAAAGCATCGTTGACACCCTTTCGCGTTGTCAGACAGGTCTTCTTCCCCTTAAAATCGACGCTATAAACCGCACGCCGAGTGGCATCGTCTTCGTCCGACTGGTAGTAAAACACATTCTTGATGGTGTCGCATCCAATGAATTTGGTCAGATCCCATTTACCGGAAGTCAGCTGTTTCTGCAAGCCACCTGTAGGTCCGTAAAGATACAGGTGACGGAAACCATCCTTTTCGCTCACATACGTGAAATAATTCGAATTGAATCGGATGGCATCGTACATCGGATCCAAATAGGTTTCGGTTTGTTCCGTCAGGATCAACGTGCTTTGTGCCGATTTCGGATTGGCAAAGTACATCTTGAAGGTGTTCTGTGAACGGTTCATCGTCATGACTGCCAATTGATTGCTGTTTCTGGTGAAACGAATCCTCGGCACATAATCATCTTCTGCCATCGGCAAATCCATCTGTCTTGCCGAACGTATTTGCAAATTGAACGCCCATACAGTCACTACCGAATTCTGCTCACCAGATGATGGATATTTGAAACTGTACTGCCCAGGATAATACTTTTGGCGTTTCTGCTTGCTCACCATGGCCCCGAAAAGCGGAAATGAGTAAGTAGGAATTTCCTTTTCATTAAAACGGATGTAGGCCAGAAACTTACTGTCAGCCGACCAGTCAAAAGCAGCCGTTTCCATGAATTCTTCCTCGTAAACCCAATCCGTTGCACCGTTGATGACGGAATTACGAACCCCATCGGTGGTCACCTGAATCTCCGTACCAAAATCCAAACGCTTGATAAATAGATTGTTGTCACGTACGAAAGCGATGGATCGACCGTCCGGTGAAAATCGGGCATTGCGCTGGGCACCAAAATGAGACAAGGCTTCTATGGTATTTCGCTTACGGTCGTATACATAATATTCGGTCATAAAGGAACGTCGGTAAATGGGTGTTTTGTCCATCCAAACCAGCATTTTGGCTTCCGTTGGACTGAACTCGTACCCTATGATGCGTTCAGGACCAATCCCTTTAACCTTATCCAAATCAAAAACGACTTCCACCTGCTTACCGGTCAAAAATTGATAACTGATGACGTGTTGCCCGAGTTCATCCAGGCAGGTGTAAAACTTGGCATCCAGCATGGGCTTCATTTCAGGAAGCGTCAGGGCATTGTATTTTCCGGTTACGACCGAATCAAGTTCCAGTTTGGGCTTGACTGCCTGAACAAGTAAAAAGCAGAAGCTGCAGGCCAATAAAATCACGAATTTCTTCATCTGTACACTGTTTATACCCTGCAAAAATACGAATTTGAATCGTTAGGCAGCCTCTTTGAAGTACCTTTTGTGTATTTTTGTCGAGAAATTGAAACAAATGCCCACCAGACCGCTTTACCGTACGTTTCAGTACTTTTTAAACGAACACTTTGATACAAAAGTTCAGAAGATTTCCCTGAACGCCGGTTTCACATGCCCCAACCGCGACGGCAGCAAAGGTTTGGGAGGCTGCACATACTGCAACAACCAGACGTTCAATCCGGCCTACTGCGAAACCAAAAAAAGCATCACCGAGCAACTCGACGAAGGCATTCGGTTTTTTTCCCGCAAGTATCCAAAAATGGATTACTTGGCTTATTTCCAGGCTTACACCAACACCTACGGAGAATTAAAACGACTCAAAAACCTCTATGAGGAGGCCCTCCAAGTCCCAGGAATAAAAGGACTTGTCATTGGTACAAGACCGGATTGCATGCCGGAAGAGTTGCTGGATTATCTGGAGGAATTGTCAAAAAAAACCTTCCTACTGGTTGAATATGGTGTGGAATCCACCCTCGATCGAACCCTGAAATTCATCAACCGCGGACATGACCACGCATGCACCGAAGACACCATTCGCAGAACCGCCGCAAGGGGCATTCCTACTGGTGTCCATCTCATATTGGGCTTACCTGGAGAAAGCAAGGAAGAAATGATCCGTCACGCCGATGTTCTGAGTGCTTTGCCTATTCAAACAGTCAAACTTCATCAGCTTCAGCTTATAAAAGGCACCAAAATGGCCGCGCAAGTGGCTGCAGACCCTTCATTAGTCCACATTCCCGAGCCCTCCGACTATGTTGAAACAGTTTGTGATTTCTTGGAGCACCTTCGCCCGGACATTGCTGTAGAACGCTTTGTTTCGCAATCCCCCCCGGAGTTGCTAATAGCGCCAAACTGGGGAATGAAGAATTATGAATTCACCCATTTGGTAGAAAAATGTTTAAAAAATAGAGGAAGCAGGCAGGGAAGGGATCTTAACCAAGCATCGCCTTAACCTTTTCTTTCAGATTCATCGGATCCAACGGTTTTACCACATAATCGGAACCTCCAGCATCAAGAAACTCAATTCGGTCCGAATTAAACGCAAAAGCAGTCAATGCAACAATGGGAATTTGAGAATCCATCCCCCGAATAATTCGAGTGGCATCAAGACCATTCATTTCGGGCATTTGAATATCCATCAATATCAAACTAGGGTGAACTTCCTGAAACAAACGAACGGCTTCAACACCGTTATAGGCCCGTACTATATTGAATTCTTTGCGCAACAGAATATTAACCAGTGCAAAATTGCTGTCAATATCTTCAGCAACCAGAATGGTATGGATTCTTTCACCTGCGTTTGAGTTAATTTCTAGCATACTGCTCAGTGATTCCATAGTTCAGATATTACTTTATACAAATACAGCTTAGTTCAGAAGCAAATATAAGACTTCGTTTCCAAATTAGGAAACAAAATGTTTGTGTTTGTTTTTTTTACTTCAACGGCTTGACTTTTCCATATAAAGTGTACATTTGTTTCAGTACACAATTATTATGACCAAAACAGAACCTATGTCCAAAAGTCAATCCTCTGGGTTTGGATTTTTGAACAATCCCGATAATGCCCACAAAATACTACAACTCACCACAGATACCATGTTCTTGTTGGACAAGGAAGGCGTTTGCGTTGATTTGGAGATACATACGGACCGTTGGTTCATGCAAGACACGTCCTACTTCCTGGGTAAAAACACCTTCAATCAGATTCCCCAACCCACTTCGGATGCCTTGCGGAGCAATTTCAACAAAATTCTTGCGTCAGGTGATCGCTCTGCAGAAAACTATGAGGTACAAGTTGCCGGCAAAAACTATTATTTCAAATGCATTCTTTCCTGGTACGACGAAACCCATATCCTTTGTCAATACCGAGACATCACCCAACGGGTAATTCTGAAACAACGCATCGAAATAGTCAACCAAAAACTGAAAGAGGTCGAAAAAGTCGCTAAAATCGGCCATTGGCAATACAATCACCGTACTAAAATACTTCAGTACGCCAGCTTCCCGTCTGGTCAGGACGAAAACAACGAACCAAGAAACATCAGTTTGCTAGATTTCATGGAAACGGTCCATCCGGACGACAGGCAGTCAGTTAATGATTACCTCCTCGCACCTGCCGATGTCCATAACAGGGAACACATTGATTACCAGATGATATTACCTGGAAAAACCATGTATTTCCGAATCAAGATCATTGATACCAATTTGGATGATGATGGCGATAGGATTGCAGAAGGTTATATTCAGAACATCACGGACATCAAGGAAAAGCAACACGAGCTTGAAATGATTACTCTAGCCGTTCAGAATTCGACCGATTACATTTTTGCCATGCAGACCGACGGAAAACTGGTTTTCGGAAATCAGAAATTTAAGGAACACCATAGTTTGGACGAAAGTGAAGTTCTTACCAACATCAATTTCTTCAAGACCATTGTCCGTGGATCGGGCAAAGTTCGCTGGCAAGACATCATTCAACAACTCATCAGCACCCGAAAGACACTCAACTTCGTCTTACCCAAACCCATTCCAGGCAAACCCGAGATCCTGGCATTCGACTGTACTTCCTATTTGGTCAAGGACGCCCGTGGTTTCGACCAAATCTGGACCTTCGGAAAAGACATCACGGAACGCGTGCAATACGAAAAACAAGTTAAGGAACTAAATCAGATCATGAGTACTGTTCTGACCAACATACCCATGAACATTGCCGTCAAGGATGCTGATAACGACTTCCGTTACATTTTCAGCAATCGGATGGGAAAGAAAATCCATTGGGGAGTCATGGATGACATCATCGGCAAAACGGATTACGACCTGTTTCCGCCACAAGAAGCCACCAAGATGCGTTCTGACGACATCAATTCACTTGAATCAAGAGAAGAAACCCGAAAAATCATCGTCGACAAAGATGGTGATGATCGTACCATCTTCTATGACCAGCTCCGCCTACTCGTAGAGGACGAAAGCCGTGCACTCCTCATTTCCATCGAACGGGACATCACCAAGGACAAGCTGATGGAACAGGAACTCATCGATGCCAAGGAACGCGCTGAAGAATCCGACAAACTCAAGTCGGCCTTTATTGCCAACATGAGTCATGAAATTCGTACCCCGCTCAACGCCATCGTCGGTTTCTCCAAAATCATTGCCGAAACGCAGGATCCCGAGGAACGGAAATCTTATTATTCCATCGTTGAAACCAATAACGGAAGGCTGCTCGGTCTTATCAATGAAATTCTGGACCTTTCCAAAATCGAGTCTGGCATCATGGAATTCGATTTGGAACCCACCAACTTGGCATCCCTTTCCCGCGACATACTTCAAACCCTGAACCTGCGTTGTCAGCCCGGTGTGAAACTCATTTTCGAAGACTCCGATCCCGATCTGATCATCAATACGGATAAGAACCGCCTAAGTCAGGTGCTCAACAACCTCATCGGCAATTCCATTAAGTTCACCAAACAAGGATCCATCAAATTTGGCTATCAGCAAAAAGAAAAATTCCTGGAATTTTCAGTAACGGATACCGGAAGTGGCATTGCACCGGACAAAATCAAGAAAGTATTTGACCGATTCATCAAAGGCGACAATTTCACTCAAGGAACCGGACTTGGTTTGCCCATTTGTAAATCCATCATTGAGAAAATGGGTGGAACCATTTCCGTGGAATCAACCTATGGAGAAGGTGCCCGATTTATGTTCACCATACCAGTAGAGTACATACTTCATTCTCTCGGTAGAAAAGGCGGTCCAAACTCAGACAATTCGGTTGTCCTTTTAGTTGCAGAAGACGCTGATAGCAATTTCCAATTGTTGGAAAATATGATTGGTCAATCATTTACCATTCGCAGAGCAATGAACGGAATGGAAGTAGTGACGATGTTTCAGGAGTCAGAGCCCGACATGGTACTTATGGATATTAAAATGCCCATCCTCAACGGGATTGAGGCGGCCAAAATCATTCGCAGCATCTCACCAAAAGTCCCCATCATTGCCTTGAGCGCCTATGCTTTCGATCAGGACAGGAATGCGGCGATGCAGGCTGGGTGCAATGATTTCCTGGCGAAGCCGTATGATCGCACTCAACTTATGGATATCCTAACTCATTATTTAACAGTGGTCTGAAATAAGCGTCAATTACTGCGTTATTGCTTGCTCATCGATCCTCACGTACCCAAAAGTACGCTCCGGTACGATTTCGCAATCAATGCCTTGTACTTAACGCTTATTTCAAACCACTGAGTGGGGTTTGGCCAGAATATAAAAACCGAATGGCCAAATGATTTTCTTAATAAAACTCGGTTTAGCTCAAAAAAAAAGTTCTCAATGAGAACTTTTTTTTGAGCCGAAAGCCGGACTCGAACCGGCGACCTACGCATTACGAATGCGTTGCTCTACCAACTGAGCTATTTCGGCAATGATTTATTGCGGCGGCAAAATTAGTCAGATTTTTTAAAAATCAAAGCTTTTTCAGGGATTAAATGTCGGCCATGAGTTTTTCGAAAAACTCGTCCAAATCCTTGTCCATGTTCCTTAGAAAATGGTCATCGACCAAGTACTGCTCGTCATCCAAGAGCAATAATTCGGCAAGCGTTTCCATTTCCTCATCAACCATCAGCACCGAGAACGGCTTGAGGATGTTGATCTTTTCAAAAACGCCTTCATCCTTCGCTTTGTGGACAATTTCCCTAAGAAGGATTTCACATTCCTTCAATTCAGCCTCATTGTCAAGTGTTTCGTATTCTTCCTGCCAAGCGTCAACAGAAACTTTTATCAGCTCATGATCTTCATCATCGAAAACCGAAAACTCACCGGCCTCGGGATTAGGCAACAAATAAAGGTCAACAATGGCTGCCTGAGATTCTGAAACCTCCAATTGCTCCAGGGCTTTGCGGAAGGTCCGATCCAACAAATGATACAAGGCTTCTTTCTTCATGCCGCCAAAAGTACAAAAAAAATTAATTTAAATTCCCATCAAAGTATATTTTCAGCTTCTGAAAGTCCTTAATACGGACTTCCAGCGTCTTCTTCCAAAGTTCCAACAAAGAGATGTCATAATCAGAGCCACCAATTGGACAATTAAGCATGGCCACCAAAGCCTTATCTTCCCATGCCAATGCTTCCTTCGGATTTCCTTTCACCTCCTCATAAAACATCATATTGATGGCCGCCCTGTATTTGGTACGAAAAATGCCTTTTGAATACTCAGCCTTCCACAATTCGGCTGCATCGTCCATCATCTCCTTACGAACCAGGTCGGCAGCCATGGTCATTCGGTAACTACCAGAACAGTAATACTCTCTCTTTTCCGTTTCCCAGTGAGGTCCAAGAAATTTATTCAGATGTTCTGCAACGACATCGCCGATTTCTGGTAGGACGACTTCCATTTCGGGCAACATTTTTGTGATCAGGTAAGGATTTTGGCTGTATTTCTGCCAATACAGGCTGTCATTGTACTGAAACTGTGCGACCAACGTATCCACATCAAGATCATAAATCCGCCATACCGTATTGACCCAAACATCCCTGGTAGACGTATACGTTTCGCCAGTATAATAGGTATTTGTGGTCGTCTTTGTCAACAGCCTATCCAAGCTGAATAGCAGGTGGACACTGGTATCCCTGCTGATTTCCAAAATTTTTGAATTGCTAAGGCGAGCAGAACGCAAGTAATCATCTTCACCAGTCTTACGCGGTGAAAGTTCATTTCTATAAATTGGACTGATTTGCTGATAAAAGCCTTCTTTCAACAAATAGCTATTCAACGAGTTTATCAGCATTCCAGACAACGGCTCCACGTTGAAAGCGGTATCACCCACCGTTTTGAAAGCAACCTTGACACTATGCCCAGCATCCTTAGGTTGGATACCCGTATTGTCAACCATCACAATGTTACTTTTCTGTGATGGAACTACAACGTAACCTGGTTTTAAAACATCCATCCGAAATACCTGCATGTTGCTGCAGGAACTGCTTAACAAGATCATTATCAGTACAAATAGCAAATTCTTCTGTGTATTCATCAACATTCCGGGTTACTTTCAAACAAAGTTAGGTTTTTTCGATCAATCCACTTGCTTTTTTTGGGTATTTTTTCCTATCTTTGCGGCTCGATTTTCAAATCAATATAATGTCCAATTCACTAATTTTTCTCTAATCAATTAATGGAACAAAAAAATCTTTTAATTCCCGATCAGACTTTTGACTGGGATGCCTTTGAAAAAGGCGAAGTCTTTGGCACCATGTCCAAAGCAGAACTCGAAGTAGCTTATGACAACACCCTGAACACCGTTAAGGACAAGGACGTCGTCGAAGGTACCGTTATTTCAATGAACAAACGCGAAGTAGTAGTCAACATCGGCTTCAAATCCGACGGTATCGTTTCTTTGAACGAATTCCGCTACAACCCCGATCTTAAAATCGGTGACAGCGTTGAAGTTTACGTTGAAAACCAAGAAGACAAAAAAGGTCAGCTGATCCTTTCACACAAGAAAGCCCGAGCAACCCGCAGCTGGGATCGTGTCAATTCAGCACTGGAAAACAGCGAAATCATCAAGGGTTTCGTAAAATGCCGCACCAAGGGTGGTATGATCGTCGACGTATTCGGCATCGAAGCCTTCCTTCCCGGTTCACAAATCGACGTCAAGCCCATTCGCGACTACGACGTATTTGTCGGCAAAACCATGGAATTCAAAGTTGTTAAAATCAACCAAGAATTCAAAAACGTTGTTGTTTCTCACAAAGCTCTTATCGAAGCCGAACTGGAACAACAGAAAAAAGAAATCATTGCCAAACTCGAAAAAGGCCAGGTACTGGAAGGTACCGTCAAGAACATCACCTCTTACGGTGTATTCATTGACTTGGGCGGCGTAGACGGCTTGGTTCACATCACCGACCTTAGCTGGGGCCGCGTAAGCGATCCGAAGGAAGTGGTTGAACTCGACCAGAAGATCAACGTCGTTATCCTTGACTTCGATGATGAAAAGAAACGTATCGCTCTTGGTCTCAAGCAACTGACCCCACACCCATGGGATGCGCTCAGTGCTGAACTGAACGTTGGTGACAAGGTGAAAGGCCGCGTAGTGGTTATGGCCGACTACGGTGCATTCATCGAAATCGCTCCAGGCGTTGAAGGTTTGATCCACGTCTCCGAAATGAGCTGGTCACAACACCTGCGCAGCGCTCAAGACTTCATGAAAGTTGGCGATCAAGTCGAAGCTGTCATCCTGACCCTCGACCGCGACGAACGCAAAATGTCTCTTGGCATCAAGCAACTGAAAGAAGACCCATGGTCCAACATCGAAACCAAATACGCTGTTGGTAGCAAGCACACCGCCAAGGTTCGCAACTTCACCAACTTTGGTGTATTCGTTGAAATCGAAGAAGGCGTTGACGGTCTTATCCACATCAGCGATTTGAGTTGGACCAAGAAAGTGAAACATCCGAGCGAATTCACTCAGCTGGGCACCCCCATCGAAGTGGTCGTTCTCGAAATCGACAAGGACAACCGCCGCTTAAGCCTCGGCCACAAGCAGTTGGAAGAAAACCCATGGGATGTATTCGAAACCATCTTCACGGTAGACAGCATTCACGAAGGCACCATCATCGACCTGATGGACAAAGGCGCCGTTATCTCCCTGCCTTACGGTGTGGAAGGTTTCGCCACCCCCAAACATTTGGTTAAAGCTGACGGTACCACTGCAGTTGTTGAAGAAAAGCTGGAATTTAAAGTCATCGAATTCAACAAGGACGCAAAACGCATCATTCTGTCACACAGCCGCATCCACGAAGATGAAGCCAAAACGGAAGCTCGTGCTGCCAAGAAAGCTACTGGTGCCAAAAAATCCACCAAGAAAGACGAAGCTGACGAACAGCCCGTTGCTCAGAAAATGGAAAAAACCACCCTTGGCGATATCGATGCCCTAGCTGAATTGAAGGAGCGATTGGACGCAAAGAAGTAATTTCTTGTACCATATACACAGCAAGAGGGTGTTCCATTCGGGACACCCTCTTCTCATTAAATGCAATGCCAGCCTTCATTTTTTCGGATTTGCCGTACAATTATTTCGGCTTCCCCAATTGAAAAACGAGGTTTAAGCCCTAACTTTGTTCTGTGTTCATTTATCTAAAAAAAGCACTTCACCAATGAAAAAAACCCTTGGATTTCTTCTATTGCTTACACTTCTCAGTTGCGCCGGCGGTCGGTATGAGGTGCCGGGCAAGCCGGAAAATAATATTACCATTCAACGGTTTGACAGGACATACTACGAAACCGGGGTGTGGCATGACTCTGCCTTTCTCAATCTTTATGCCAATCAGATTATGGAAGTTGGCGAGCCTGGCAGCAAAATGTTCCAACAGTTCGATTCGGTTTTCAGAAGCGATAAGGACTTGAAAAAACTGTACAATGATTGCCAGAAAACATTTAGCGACGTTTCAGACATTGAAGAAGAGCTGAGCTGGGGATTCCATCGCATGCAGTATTTCTTTCCAAATATCCCGATTCCAAAGGTTTATATGCACATTGCGGGTTACGGTGAATCCATTGTTTCGGCCCCAGGCATTCTCTCTGCAGACATCGATAAGTATCTTGGAAAAGACTACGATGCCTATAAAAGCTTCTTTTCACCTTATCAGATTGTACGCATGTATCCGGAAAAACTGACTGCAGACTACCTGACAGGATGGGTTCGGTCAGAGCTTACCGAATACAAACTGATGGACAACCAACGCCTATTGGATTATATGATCTACGAGGGCAAGATGCTGTTTCTGATGAAAATCCTGCTCCCAGATGAAAGTATGGAAAACCTGAGCGGTTTCACGACCGAGCAATTGGAATGGTTTGTTGACAACGAGAAAAACATGTGGGGAACCATCAATCAACTGCAGCACTTGTACAGTAAAGATGTCAGCATCATCGCCAAATACATTCGTGAAGCGCCTTATACTGCCTTCTTTAGTGCTGAATCACCCGGCAGGGCAGCCGTTTGGACAGGCTATAAGATTGTTTCAGCTTATATGGAGAAGAATCCGAACGCTTCGGTTCAAAGCCTGATGCTGAAAACGAAAGCGCAAGACGTCCTGAAGGGTGCGAATTACCTCCCCTAAACCACTTCCGTCAAATGCATTTCGCAAGCTTTGCAGTCGAAATGCAACTGAATCCGCTTGGTGTTGTAAACCAAATACAAGGGTTCATTAAACGGTTTGGCCGAAGGATGAACTCGAGGGCATGCCCCCAATTCATACTTGATGCAATGCTTGTTGAACATCAGCACCTCACCGGGCTTGCGCACATGCTCCTCCGATTCATAGGCCCATTCAATGGATTCCACACCATGCGAACGGTAAAATTCCGCCGCTTTTTGATTCAAGACATTACCTAGATACGTCAATTGATGTTCCGGATACGGATGTGAAGTTTCAGGCAAACGATATTCTTCCCTGCGGAATGCGATTTTACGAACTGCAAGCAACTTTTCACAAAGCATACGTCTATGTTCAGCCCAAGCTGAAACCGGAACAAACCAATCTCCCGTCCATTCCAGCTCACACGAGACCGCTTCAAACAAGGTGTTTCCCAGCTTAGCCAACTGATTTTTAACCTGTTGCTCCTGCGGCTTCGAAGCCGGCACTTTCTCCTGGACAAAACTCAAGGAGGCGCTGTTTCCATGCTTGTCATCCATACTCAACGCAAAACCAAATGCGGTTTCCCAACACTTGATCGCCACCGGAATCTTGCGTTCAGCCGAAGGCTTCTCCAACAATGACTCAAAAGCTTGGTCATGAGTACGATACAACAACGTATTGGGTTTCAAATCCGGCATCCTGGCAGGAAACAAACGATTCTCCTCCACCCGATTTACCCGAAATCCCTCAAACTGCCCGGACGTACCGACAAAACTCAATCCGTCTCCATTGGTAAAGGAAGTCAAACCAGCAACAGTAAATTGATTCCCACGTACTTCTTTCACGCGTCCAACCGGCTCACCCATCGATTTGGGCGTATCTGGATTTCCCAAATCGGAAGGCCTTCCTTTCAGAAAATAGTTCGTAAACCCACGATTGAAACTCTTGCTTGGATCCGGTTTAAAAAACAAATGACTTACGCCATCCGAACTACGTTTCAAATCAGGTCTTCTTTTTAGAACCTCGTCCAATTTGCTACGATAAAAAGCGGTAATATTCTTCACGTACGAAACATCCTTCAAGCGTCCTTCAATCTTGAAGGAGTGAATACCGGCATCAATCAGTTCCTCAAGCGCTTCAGACCGATTCAAATCCTTAATGGACAAGAGATGCTTTTGGCGGGCGATAGTCTTCCCAACGGCATCGATCAAATCATAAGGCAGTCGGCAGAACTGAGCGCATTCTCCCCGATTGGCACTTCGACCGCTAATAGCCTGACTTATAAAACACTGGCCGCTATAGCTGACGCAAAGGGCACCATGTATGAAGCATTCCAACGGTACTGTCGTTTTTGAGGAGATATCGCGTATTTGATCCAACGACAATTCTCTGGCCAGAACCACCTGACGAAAACCCGCATCCTGAAGGAACTGCACCTTGTCTGGTGTCCGGTTGTCCGTCTGCGTGCTGGCATGCAATGGGATGGGCGGCAGGTTTAATCGGGTCACCCCCATATCCTGAACAATCAGTGCATCCACTCCAATCACCCAAAGCTCCCATATCAGTTTTTCAACCTCGGGCAACTCTTCGTCATAGATTAAAGTATTAATTGTCACATAAATACGAACTCCGAACTCATGCGCAAAGGCCACCAATCCAGTCAAGTCCTCAAGGCTGTTTCCAGCGGCTGAGCGCGCTCCAAATTTGGGAGCACCGATGTAAACGGCATCCGCACCATGAAGAATAGCTTCCCGGGCACATTCCACGTTTTTCGCAGGTGCCAATAATTCAATCGTACGGATCTTGGTCATTTATCGGATTTGAGTGATGTCGTAAGGCGTTTCCTGGTAAACAAAATAGTTCAACCAATTGGTAAACAACAAGTTTGCATGAGCCCGCCATTTCACCAAAGGTTTCTTGGATGGGTCGTTGTCGGTGTAATAATTTCGAGGGACCTCAATTGGCAAACCCTTGTGCAAATCCCTCTTATACTCGGTATCCAAGGTGTTTGGTGAATATTCCGAGTGACCTGTGATGTAGAATTCCCGACCATTTCGAGCCATGACCATATAAACACCGGATTCATCCGATTCAGACAAAAGCGTCAGCTCTGGTACTTTCAAAATATCTTCCGCCCGAATTTCTGTATGCCTGCTGTGCGGCACAAAAAACTCATCGTCAAATCCTCTTGAAATGGCATTATGGGGATCATTGAACGTATGCCTGAACACACCGAACATCTTCTTGTCCAACGGATATTTTTTGATGCCGTATCCATGATACAGCCCTGCTTGCGCAGCCCAACAAATGTATAAGGTGGACGTCACATGCGTTTTCGCCCAATCGAAAATCTCCTTCATTTCCTCCCAATACGTCACCTCCTCAAAATCCATCTGTTCAACTGGAGCGCCCGTAATGATCATGCCGTCATACCGCTGATCGCGCATCTTATGAAACGATTTGTAGAACTGCTTCATATGCTCAATCGATGTGTTCTTGGAAGTATGGCTCTTAAGTTTCATGAATTCAAGCTCCAACTGCAAGGGCGTATTCGACAGCAAACGTACCAAATCTGTTTCCGTGGTAATCTTCAACGGCATCAGATTGAGTACGACAATACGAAGCGGGCGGATATCTTGTTCCGTCGCGCGCCCGGAATCCATGATGAATATGTTTTCCTTCTTCAAAAGCTCCACTGCAGGAAGCTGGTCAGGCAAATTTAATGGCATAGTCGTATGCTTTTGAATGATCCAAAAAGGATCGTTTCGTGTTTACTATTTTAAGCAGGCAAACGCCTGTTCCAAATCTTCTTTAATGTCGTCCAGATGTTCAAGCCCGACAGACAGTCTGAGCATATCCGGATAGATACCTCCAGCAGTTTGTGCTTCCTCACTTAATTGCCGGTGTGTGGTCGAAGCTGGATGTGTAATCAATGTGCGTACATCACCGATGTTGGTCACGTGCGAGACCAGTTGGAGGCTCTCTACAAATTTCACCGTTTTATCAAATCCGCCCTTCACTCTGAAAGTCAGTACGCAGCCGAATCCGTTGGTCAGGTATTTCTTTGCCAGCTCGTGGTAGGCATGATTTTCCATTCCCAAATAACAAACGTCAAAAACGCTCTCATTTTTCGAAAGCCAATTGGCCATTTCCATGGTGTTTTCACACATCTTCTGAACGCGCACCGAAAGTGTTTCCAAACCTTGTAACAACTGCCAGCTGTTGAACGGGCTGATGCAGGGGCCCAAATCCCGCATATTCTCTGCCACACAACGCATGGCAAATGCAGCAGCACCGAATTTTTCCCAAAAATTGAGTCCGTGATAACTTTCTGAAGGCTCAGAATACTTTGGAAACTTACCATTTCCCCAATTGTAATTTCCTCCGTCAACGATGACACCACCCATGCTGTTTCCGTGTCCGCCTATCCACTTCGTGGCACTCTCCACCACAATATTGGCACCCCATTCGATGGGTTTGCACAGATAGCCTCCACAAGCGAACGTATTGTCCACAATAAGCGGAAGATCGTATTTCTTGGCCAAAGCGGCCAGTTTTTCAAAATCGGGTACGTTGAACTTTGGATTCCCAATATTCTCGGTATAAAGCGCTTTCGTATTTTCGTCAATCAACTTTTCCATTTCTTCAGCCGTATCGTCCTTCGACTTTCTAGCCTCAATGCCCAAGTCACGAAACGATACAAAAAACTGGTTGTAAGTTCCACCATACAAGTAGGGACTGGTAACAAAATTTTCACCCGTTTTTAGCAAGTTCAAAATCGTAATCATCTGGGCTGAATGTCCTGACGCTGTGGCAACTGCAGCAATGCCGCCTTCCAATGCAGCCATTCGTTGCTCGAATACGCTGTTGGTCGGATTGTTTAGCCTGGAATAGATATACGGTGAAACACCTTCCTTGAAATCAAGATTGAACAGATCCGCTCCATGTTGTGCGCTGTCAAACACATAGGCTGTGTTCGGATAAATGGGTACGCTTCTGGATCCAGTTTGATCAGGTGTATACCCTGCATGTACCTGCAGCGTTTCGAAATGCAACTTTTTCATATTCTACAAATTTGGTAGCAAAGGTAGCTAGAAACCACGTTAAATGAAAGAACCCCCGACACATTACTGTATCGGGGGCCTGCCTAAAAGGCAGGCCCTAACCGTGTCTAATGAAAGAACCCCCGCAAGATTGCTCTTGCGGGGGTCCAAAAAACGGCGACTACCTACTCTCCCACTTGCGCAGTACCATCGGCGTGGGCGGGCTTAACTTCTCTGTTCGGAATGGGAAGAGGTGGGACCCCGACGCTATAGTCACCTGAAAATAAGGTTGACATGTCGTGCAAATTATCAAGAAGCCTGAAGGCAAATCTTTTCGTCAAGAATGTTTTTCGGACCTGTTTGCGGGGCCGTATCAGGGATACGTGGCCCCGGTCATGAACAAAGTCACGGGCAATTAGTACTGCTCGGCTTTGATGTTGCCATCTTTACACCTGCAGCCTATCAACGTCGTAGTCTACAACGACCCTTAAGGGAGATCTCATCTTGAGGCCGGCTTCGCGCTTAGATGCTTTCAGCGCTTATCCGATCCCGACTTAGATACCCGGCAATGCACCTGGCGGCACAACCGGTAAACCAGAGGTCAGTCCAACACGGTCCTCTCGTACTAGTGTCAGAGCCCCTCAAATCTCCTACGCCCACAACAGATAGGGACCGAACTGTCTCACGACGTTCTGAACCCAGCTCGCGTGCCACTTTAATGGGCGAACAGCCCAACCCTTGGGACCTTCTCCAGCCCCAGGATGTGACGAGCCGACATCGAGGTGCCAAACCATTCCGTCGATATGAGCTCTTGGGAATGATCAGCCTGTTATCCCCGGAGTACCTTTTATCCTTTGAGCGATGGCCCTTCCATGCGGAACCACCGGATCACTATGCTCTAGTTTCCTACCTGATCGACTTGTCGGTCTCTCAGTCAAGCGCGCTTATGCCATTACACTCTACGAACGGTTACCAATCGTCCTGAGCGCACCTTTAGGAGCCTCCGTTACTCTTTTGGAGGCGACCACCCCAGTCAAACTACCCACCAAACAGTGTCCTCCCACTCGGGGAGTTAGAACTCAAACAACAGAAGGGCCGTATTTCAACGTCGGCTCCACGAATACTAGCGTACCCGCCTCACAGCCTCCGGCCTATCCTACACATCTGTTGCCCAAACTCAATGTTAAGCTGCAGTAAAGGTTCACGGGGTCTTTCCGTCCCGTTGCGGGTAATCGGCATCTTCACCGATACTACAATTTCACCGAGCTCACGGTTGAGACAGTGAGAAGATCGTTACACCATTCGTGCAGGTCGGAACTTACCCGACAAGGAATTTCGCTACCTTAGGACCGTTATAGTTACGGCCGCCGTTTACCGGGGCTTCAATTCAATGCTTCGCCTTGCGGTTGACATCTCCTCTTAACCTTCCGGCACCGGGCAGGTGTCAGGCCATATACCTCATCTTTCGATTTCGCATAGCCCTGTGTTTTTGTTAAACAGTCGCCTTCTCCAATTCACTGCGGCCACCGTCACCGGTGGCGCCCCTTCTCCCGAAGTTACGGGGCTATTTTGCCTAGTTCCTTAACCGTGATTCACTCGAGCGCCTTAGTATGCTCTACCCGACTACGTGTGTCCGTTTGCGGTACGGGTGCCTGCATGATATGCTTAGCGGATTTTCTTGGGAGCATGATTACACGCACTATCCGGTCACCACAAGGGCTCCCGGTACTATCAGGTTCGACTCCCAGGGCGGATTTGCCTACCCCAGTCAACATCTACACCCTTCAACGAACTATTCCGTCAGTCCGCGGCGCTTTCACTTCTCCGTCTCCACATCGCTCATGCAGCCAGTACGGAAATATTAATCCGTTCGTCCATCGGTCTTGCCGCTCGGCTTAACCTTAGGTCCCGACTGACCCTGATCCGATTAGCGTTGATCAGGAATCCTGAGTCTTTCGGCGTGGGGGTTTCCCGCCCCCATTATCGTTACTTATTCCTACATTTGCTTTTCCGGACGCTCCAGCATGGGTTATCCCACACCTTCGCAGCGGACCGGAATGCTCCCCTACCATAAATCCATAGCTTCGGTATACAGTTTATGCCCGATTATTATCCACGCCAAACTCCTCGACTAGTGAGCTGTTACGCACTCTTTAAATGAATGGCTGCTTCCAAGCCAACATCCTAGCTGTCTGTGCAATCTGACTTCGTTCATTCAACTTAACTGTAATTTGGGGACCTTAGCTGATGGTCTGGGTTCTTTCCCTCTCGGACGCGGACCTTAGCACCCGCGCCCTCACTCCCGGGCTAAACATGTGCGCATTCGGAGTTTGTCAGGACTCGATAGGCGGCGAAGCCCTCTCATCCAATCAGTCGCTCTACCTCACACATGTAATCACCCGAGGCTGCACCTAAATGCATTTCGGGGAGTACGAGCTATCTCCAAGTTTGATTAGCCTTTCACCCCTACCCACAGTTCATCCGAAAACTTTTCAACGTTCTCGGTTCGGTCCTCCAGTTGGTGTTACCCAACCTTCAACCTGACCATGGGTAGATCACTTGGTTTCGCGTCTGCCACCACCGACTAAGCGCCCTATTCAGACTCGCTTTCGCTTCGGCTCCGGAACTCTAGTTCCTTAACCTTGCCGGGGACGGCAACTCGTAGGATCATTATGCAAAAGGCACGCCGTCACCCCACGAAGGGGCTCCGACCGCTTGTAAGCGCATGGTTTCAGGGTCTATTTCACTCCCCTGTTCGGGGTTCTTTTCACCTTTCCTTCACAGTACTGGTTCGCTATCGGTCTCTCAGGAGTATTTAGCCTTACGGGATGGTCCCCGCAGTTTCACACAGGATTTCTCGTGTCCCGCGCTACTCAGGATACCACTAGGAGTGTGCGTCGGTACGTGTACGGGGCTATCACCCATATCGCCGGACTTTCCAGACCGTTCCACTTAAACACACACTGCCACAACGTGGTCCTACAACCCCAGCCTTGCCGAAACAACGCTGGTTTGGGCTCTTCCCCGTTCGCTCGCCACTACTAGGGGAATCATTAGTTTATTTTCTTCTCCTGGGGGTAATGAGATGTTTCAGTTCCCCCCGTTCGCCTCCTATTAATAGGATACATGAGCTTCACTCATGTGGGTTGCCCCATTCGGAAATCCTCGGATCAATGGCCATTTGCGCCTACCCGAAGCTTATCGCAGCTTATCACGTCCTTCTTCGCCTCTGAGAGCCAAGGCATCCGCCATGCGCCCTTGCTTACTTTCTTCATGACCCGTTTTAAGGAGCCGTATCTCTCATACGGATCTTCCCGCCAACAAAGCCAATCCTTTTCTTTTCAAAAAAAAATTACTTTTGCTTCTTAATAATTAATCACACAACATGTCAAAGATCGTACCGGCTGGTTTTCCTTCCCTAGTTCCTGTCCCTCGCGGGGCTTTCTTTTTTCGGGTCGGGCTTGTTTAAAATGGTAGCCGGATGGTGGAGAATAACGGATTCGAACCGTTGACCCTCTGCGTGCAAGGCAGATGCTCTAGCCAGCTGAGCTAATCCCCCCTTTTCATAATCAAAGACCCATTCTTCTCAAGCGTAGTCCCAGGCAGAGTTGAACTGCCGACCTCCACATTATCAGTGTGGCGCTCTAACCAACTGAGCTATAGGACTGTGCTCGCAACAACTTGCCGAGAACATAGGCTCTTCGATGGATCCCTTCTTATCAGGGCTTCGAGGCTCAGTTCCTTTCGGTCTCCCGATGCTTTCCTTCCCTCTCTTGCGATTGGTCGAGACAAGCACCGTGCTTATATCATAAAATAAAGAATAGTAGTACAGGGTAAAATCAAACCTGTCGGATATTTGTCCAAGGCTCCAGAAAGGAGGTGTTCCAGCCGCACCTTCCGGTACGGCTACCTTGTTACGACTTAGCCCCAGTCATCGGTTTTGCCCTAGGACGCTCCTTGCGGCTACGTACTTTAGGCACCCCCAACTCCCATGGCTTGACGGGCGGTGTGTACAAGGCCCGGGAACGTATTCACCGCGCCATGGCTGATGCGCGATTACTAGCGAATCCAGCTTCACGAAGTCGGGTTGCAGACTTCGATCCGAACTGAGAGGGGGTTTAGGGATTGGCTCCTGGTCACCCAGTGGCAGCCTGCTGTCCCCCCCATTGTAACACGTGTGTCGCCCCGGACGTAAGGGCCGTGCTGATTTGACGTCATCCCCACCTTCCTCACAGCTTACGCTGGCAGTCTCATTAGAGTCCTCAGCATGACCTGTTAGTAACTAATGATGAGGGTTGCGCTCGTTATGGCACTTAAGCCGACACCTCACGGCACGAGCTGACGACAACCATGCAGCACCTTCACATTTGCCATTGCTGGCTGACATGTTTCCACGCCATTCAAATGCAATTCAAGCCCGGGTAAGGTTCCTCGCGTATCATCGAATTAAACCACATGTTCCTCCGCTTGTGCGGGCCCCCGTCAATTCCTTTGAGTTTCACCGTTGCCGGCGTACTCCCCAGGTGGAATACTTAACGTTTTCACTGTACCACTTGCTGTGTATCGCAAACAGTTAGTATTCATCGTTTACTGTGCGGACTACCAGGGTATCTAATCCTGTTTGATCCCCGCACCTTCGTGCCTCAGCGTCAGTTGTAGCCTAGTGAGCTGCCTACGCAATTGGAGTTCTTCGTAATATCTAAGCATTTCACCGCTACACTACGAATTCCGCCCACCTCATCTACACTCAAGACCAATAGTTTCAACGGCAATTCCCCGGTTGAGCCGGGAGATTTCACCGCTGACTTAAAGGCCCGCCTACGCACCCTTTAAACCCAATAAATCCGGATAACGCTTGGATCCTCCGTATTACCGCGGCTGCTGGCACGGAGTTAGCCGATCCTTATTCTTCAGGTACATACAAAACGGGACACGTCCCGCACTTTATTCCCTGACAAAAGAAGTTTACAATACATAATACCTTCATCCTTCACGCGATTTGGCTGGTTCAGGCTCTCGCCCATTGACCAATATTCCTCACTGCTGCCTCCCGTAGGAGTCTGGTCCGTGTCTCAGTACCAGTGTGGGGGACCTTCCTCTCAGAACCCCTATCCATCGCAGGCTTGGTAGGCCGTTACCCTACCAACTACCTAATGGAACGCATGCCCATCCATAACCGATAAATCTTTAAATGCGAAACCATGCAGTCTCGCATTGTTATGCGGTATTAGTCCGCCTTTCGACGGGTTATCCCCCAGTTATGGGCAGGTCGCATACGTGTTACTCACCCGTGCGCCGGTCGCCACCATCGTGTTGCCACTCATGTGCTGCCCCTCGACTTGCATGTGTTAAGCCTATCGCTAGCGTTCATCCTGAGCCAGGATCAAACTCTTCGTTGTATAGTTTGTTATAAATCTCTGACCTTCGGACAATATCCTTCAAATTAAATAAATCTAATTGACGGTTTGATTCTACCCTGTAAAATCTTGTTTCTTGTACTACTATTCAATATCTTCAAAGAACGCTTTGTTTGCTTCGTTTAGCAACCTTTTGCGAAAAAATAACCGAGGACTTCTCAGACTCGGCTTTCTAATTTGCGAAAGGGTTACAAAGATACTGCTTAAAACTGAACCTCCAAACGTTTCGTTGATTTTTTTCTCAGAAAAATCGGGAGTATTTTGTCGCAGTATTTGTGTTGGTGCTTCTCTCTTAAAGCGGGTGCAAAAGTAGGAGGATTTCCAATACAAACCAAATAAAATAGGCATAAAAACATGTTAAAAAACATATTATTTCTCAAATAGCTATAAATCAGGCTGAATTCAGACAATAACAAATCATTAAGTCGTGTAAAAAACCACAAAATGGGGCCTTCGACATTGACAAATGTCACTTATAAACACAATGCTCCTGCTAGGCTTTGAGAGAAAGGGCTGACCGAAAACGTTAAAATATACCATTCAAGCGTAGCAAAAGAACATTCTTTTCATCTAGAGTGAGAGATAACATCTAAAAATAAATCAAATGAAGAAGATCATACTTGCGGGATTACTCCTATTTTCGACCATAATGGCAACAAAAGCACAAACAGTAGAAAAGAACTTCATCGACAAACCCTACATTGAGGTGACTGGGAAGGCAGAAATGGAGGTGACACCCGATCGAATTTATATGAGCATCACCATCAACGAGAAGGACAGTAAAGGAAAAATCGTGCTGGCTCAGACGGAAAGTGATATGATAGCCAAACTGAAGGAGTTGGATATCGACACAAAAAAGGACCTTTCGATAAAAGACATGTCCAGTAATTTCAAAAAATATTGGGTGAAGAGTTCAGAAATTATGACAAGTAAGGAGTATCAGTTGCTGGTGTCAAATGCGCAGACGGCAGGCAGGGTCATGCAGGAACTTGAGAAGATTGGGATTTCAAACGTTTCGATCGAACGTGTGGAACATTCCCAAATGGAAAGATTGCGTAGAGATGTAAAAATCATGGCTGCAAAGAATGCAAGGGAGAAAGCAACGGATTTGGCGAAAGCCGTCGGACAAGGCGTGGGTAACGCCATCTACATTCAGGAAATTGAATTCAATAATACACCCTACAATATGGGCAGGATGGCTGGCATGGCAATGAAAGTTTCATCGGATATGCGCTTGGAGGAAATTTCGGTACCGGATATTGAATTTGAGAAGATCAAATTGGAATATCAGGTGAATGCAAAATTCGAGCTGTTCTTAAAAGGCATTCTCTAAACTCAGCGGGGTTGCGCGTCCGGAATTCAACCCCTCAAAACAGCGGGCAATTCAAACAAAGTATCAATCTCTATATAAGGTGTGGCAGGCTTGTCAGTTTTCTCGTACTCCCACTCCATGTGAAAGGGTACATGCACGGCTTTGGCACCGATTGAAAGAACGGGCAGGATGTCGGATTTGAGGGAGTTGCCTACCATGAGGAATTCTTTAGGTTCGATGTTCATGAATTCGATCAGTTGCTTGTAATTTGCCTCATGCTTTTCGGTAACCACTTCTACATGTTGAAAATAAGGCAAGAGACCAGACTTTGCCAGTTTGCGCTCTTGATCGAGCAGGTCACCTTTGGTAACGATGACCAGGCGGTATTGATCAGATAGGGAGGGTAAGATATCCGGAATACCAGGAAAAAGTTGGATGGGTTTGTCGAGAATGGATTTGCCTGCTTCGAGGAGTTCAGCCAAAATGGAGGCTGAAACCTGCGCCTGAGTGACCCGGATGGCAGTTTCTAGGAGGGAGAGCGTGAATGCCATGGCTCCGTAACCGTACCACTCCATATTCCTCATTTCGGTTTGGTAGAGTTCCCTGGAAAGCACTTCCTGTGACTGAAATCCACTTAACAAATCACAAAATTTCCGCTCAACGTCTTGAAAAAAACATGCGTTTGACCAAAGGGTGTCGTCTGCGTCAAATCCGATGACTTTGATGGCTTTCATGAATTTTATGAATTGGTGGATTCAAAGATAGGAATTTTGAAATGTTGAGCGCGCTGGTTGTTTCTTTTTAGGTCAGAAAAAAGTATATTTGCTCTACTATTGATTGGCCTCAATTTAAACTATGGAATAACTATGAACTTACTCGAAATGACAAGAAAAAAAGAACGTTTCAAATTGCAACTCGTTTATACCGGTAAATCGTTGACACTCACAGAAGAGGAGTTGAACGAATTGCCTTATGTCCCGGTATGCGGCTTGAATCTGAATTCAACCAAGGATTTGAAAAAAGTGCTGACTGCTGTCAAAGAAGACTTCTTTGTGCTAAATACTAAGCCTGAAGTGCCTGTTCTTGGGGAAGCCGCGCTGGAGCGACTCATACAAGTTGCTGAAGATTCGGGTGCTGGAATGGTATACTCGAATTATCAGGAAATGGTGGGTGGCGTGCGAAAAAACCATCCGGTGAACGACTATCAGGTTGGAAGCGTTCGGGATGACTTCGATTTCGGCCCTTTGCTTTTAATACGGACAACTGCTGCCAAGGAGGCGTTGAGTGTTAAGGATCAGGCATATGACTATGCAGGATTGTACGACCTCAGGCTTAAGATTTCAGCCAAGTATCCGATTGTACATTTGGAAGAAAATCTATATACGATTGAAGAAACGGACTTGAGGGATTCGGATGAAAAGATGTTTGCTTATGTGGACCCCAAGAACAGGGCGGTTCAGGTGGAAATGGAACAAGCATGTACGGCGCATTTGAAAAGAATTGGTGCCTGGCTGCCGCCCATTTTTGAAATGGTGGATCTTAAAAAGGGAACCTTTCCGGTGGAGGCTTCGGTCATTATTCCGGTAAGGAACCGAATCAAGACCATTTCGGATGCCATTCGTTCGGTTTTGGAGCAGGTGACAGACTTCAAGTTCAACCTGATTGTCGTGGACAACCATTCAACGGATGGAACGACGGAAGCTATTGCAAAATTCGCGGCCAGCGACAAGCGAATCATTCTGGTTAAGCCTGAACGTCAGGACTTGGGAATCGGTGGTTGCTGGAATGTGGGTGTTCAACATCCGGAGTGCGGAAGGTTTGCCATTCAATTGGACAGTGATGATGTGTACAGTGGCCCGGATACGATCAGCAAAATCGTGGCGGCCTTTTACGAACAGAATTGTGCGATGTTGGTGGGAACGTATAGAATGTGCAATGTGAAACTGGAAACGATTCCGCCGGGAATTATTGACCATAAAGAATGGACGGAGGAGAATGGTAGAAACAATGCTCTACGAATCAATGGTTTGGGCGCTCCTAGGGCGTTCTTTACTCCTGCTTTGCGCATCATCAAGGTGCCGAATACCAGTTATGGAGAGGATTATGCGTTGGGACTTCAATTTTCAAGAAGGTGGCGAATCGGTCGGATTTATAAGGTGCTGTATCTTTGCCGTCGTTGGGATGATAATTCGGATGCGGCCATCGATGTAGTTCGGCTGAATGCGAACAATGCGTACAAGGACAAATTGAGAAGCATCGAAATCGCTGCGAGACAGAGGCTGAACGGTTGAGGTACAATTGATAAAATATATCAATGAATGAGTTGCCTTATAAATAGGGGATTTTGAATTATGAGCAACTTCGGTTACCCCATTCCTTTCAAGAATATTTTCGGATAGAAAACGATAAGACTGTGAACAAACACCAACAACTCTTTGAAGAGCAGATGAAGCATTGGGCACTGGCAGCTGATAACTACCAGGCCTTGAACCAGGCACTTACAAAAGAATTTATGCTGGATGGACAACGAATTCGGTTGCAATGCAATCCGAAGCGGTTGGTTTCGTCGGCGGCCAATATTTCGGCAGCGGCTATTCAGGAACGGCCATGCTTTCTTTGCGAGAAGAACAGACCTGCAGAACAGAAGGGTTTGGCATTTGAGGATTTCACCATTTTGGTCAATCCGTTTCCGGTTTTTCAGCGGCATTTTACAATTGTAAACGGCCATGTGCCGCAGCGCATTTCAGGGCATTTCGGGGTATTTCTCCGGCTGGCTCGCGAGATGGATGATTGTGTGGTTTTTTACAATGGGCCCAAATGTGGGGCTTCTGCACCCGATCATTTGCATTTTCAGGCTGGAAATAAGGGTGCGATGCCATTGGAAATGGATTTCGGCCTATGGAGAAATCGTGCCAAGTCTGTTTTTTCGGTGGAAGGCGTGGAACTATCGGAACTGCGTGGAATGCTGCGGGGTGGTTGGCTGTTGGAAGGCAGTGACGAGAAGGCGTTGATTGGAGTTTTCGACCGATTGGTCGGGGTTTTTAGTAATGGTGCAGATGAGCCCATGATGAATGTACTGGCTTGGGTATCTGACACTAGTTGGAAAGTACTCGTATTTGCTCGAAAGGCACACCGCCCCTTCTGCTATTTTCGGGAGGATGATGGTAAAATGCTCATCAGCCCCGCCTCCGTTGAAATGGGAGGTTTGGTCGTGGCGGCTCGACTGGAAGATTTTGAACGGATCACTGAAGGTGATCTTCGAACGATTTTCGCTGAGGTTTCAATGTCAGAAACCGAAGTTTCAGCACAATCAGCTGACTTTGTTGAGGGCTGGAAGGAACCAATGCTTGAGGTCGGTATCGTGTCGGCCAAAGAAATCCATTTTTCATTTCCGGTGCCGTTTCGGAGAGTGGGTTCAGGAATAAGCTATGAGGGAGAACACAAGGCACTGTGTACGGACGGGCATTTTGAATTTATGGGCATGTCGTTTGAATCGTTGGAATTTGAGCCTGTTGAGCCTTTAGGCGCCAGTTTTGAACTGCCCGAAGTTATAATTGGCATCGGTTTCCACTGGGAACGGACGGAGAAGCAGGCTTTTGAAGGCAATTTGAAGTTTTTGGTGGAAGGCGATAAACTGACAGCGGTGAACCGAGTTCCGCTTGAATCGTATTTGACCAGTGTGATTTCGTCTGAAATGAGTGCCAAGGCTTCGGCGGAGTTGTTGAAGGCGCATGCCGTGATTTCACGTAGCTGGCTTATGTCTCAAATTCGGCAGAAAGGAAAAAATACAGGCAAGGTTTCAGAAATGGTCGAAACCCAGACGGAACGCATCAAGTGGTACGACAGGGAAGACCATCTGCTGTACGATGTGTGTGCGGATGACCATTGTCAACGCTATCAGGGCATTACCAAGGCCAGCACCGCGCAAGTTCGGGAAGCCATTCGGGCAACTCGTGGCCAGACGCTAGTCTCGGAAGGGGAAATTTGCGACGCTCGATTTTCGAAATGCTGCGGTGGTGTAATGGAGACGTTTGAGAATTGCTGGGAAAACGAGCCGAAAAAATACTTGCAAGGATTGGCGGATTGCGATGTGCAAACTGCTTTGAAATCGCCATCAAGCATTTTGAATGTCAGAAAGTTTACTGGTTTCGACGCTCCGTCAGCCCGATTGGAGAGTGGGAACCAAGATATTTCCATACCCGATTTAAGCGACGAAGCCACTGCCAGAGCATGGATTCTGGGTACCCCACCCGCTTTCTGCAATACCACCGACAAACGCATTCTGGAACAAGTGCTCAACAATTACGATCAGGAAACAACGGATTTCTACCGATGGAAAGTGCGCTATACAACTTTAGAAATCAGCAAGTTGGCACGTGAACGATCTGGCATCGATTTCGGTGACATACTGGAATTGATACCAGTTGAACGTGGTGTTAGCGGACGTTTGATCAAGTTGCAAGTCGTTGGAAGCAAGCGGACGTTGCTGCTTGGAAAAGAACTGGAAATCCGCAAGACATTTTCGGCCTCTCATCTATACAGTTCAGCCTTTGTGATTGAAAAAACGGCTGACGGCTTTGAGCTGATAGGTGCCGGATGGGGACACGGTGTGGGTCTATGTCAGATCGGGGCTGCCGTGATGGGCGAGCAAGGTTATGATTATGAGGCCATTTTGAGTCATTACTATCCGAATACGGAACTGATAAATCACTATATATGAAGACACGCTCGCCCTGGACTTGGGTTCCTACCCTGTATTTTGCTGAAGGTATCCCGTATGTTGCGGTAATGACCATCGCAGTAACCATGTTCAAACGGTTTGGCATGTCGAACGGGGATATTGCATTGTACACCAGCTGGTTGTATTTGCCATGGACCATTAAGTTCTTGTGGAGCCCATTTGTGGACCTATTCAAATCGAAGCGTTGGTGGATTGTGACCATGCAGCTGATCATCGGCGCTTGCATGGCGGGGATTGCTCTTTCGTTGCCGGGACCGCATTGGTTTCAATATTCCATGGGCTTCTTTTGGTTGCTGGCCTTCAGTTCGGCCACGCACGACATTGCGGCGGATGGGTTCTACATGTTTGGCCTAAATGAAAAGAATCAGGCATTTTTCGTGGGCATTCGAAATACGTTTTACCGAATCGCCATGATCAGCGGCTCTGGTTTACTCGTAATTTTAGCAGGAGAATTGGAAGTTGCTTCATTACCTGAATGGGCAAAACCAATCGGGAACATACCATTTGCATGGTCGGTGACGTTCGGATTTATTGCTTTCTTATTTGTGGGCTTCAGCATTTATCATCGGTTTGTGTTGCCGAAACCAATCAATGACAAGCTTTTGGCACCAAGAAAGCCTAAAGACATTCTAAAAGAATTTGGACTCACATTCGTTACTTTTTTTCAGAAGAAAAACAGCGTGTTGGCGGTGTTGTTTATGCTTTTTTACCGGTTCTCGGAAGCTCAATTGCTGAAGTTATCCACCCCGTTTTTGTTGGATGGTAGGGACATCGGTGGATTGGGACTAAGCACCGTTGCTGTCGGTACCATTTATGGAATCGTTGGAGTAATTGCGCTGATTGCTGGCGGCATCATCGGCGGCATTGTTATTTCACAGGGAGGTTTAAAGAAATGGATTTGGCCGATGGTGCTTTGTCTGACCATGCCAAACCTAACGTCCATTTACTTTGCGTATGCACAGCCTGAAAGTCTGTGGCTTATCAATGCCGGCATCGCCTTTGAACAATTTGGTTATGGTTTCGGATTTACTGCTTATATGGTTTTCATGCTTCAATTTGCAAAGGGCTTGCATCAGACGGCACACTACGCCATCTGTACTGCCTTTATGGCTTTGGGCATGATGCTGCCTGGAATGGTGGCAGGCATTATTCAGGAGTCTTTGGGTTATCAGCATTTCTTTATCTATGTGATGGTATGCGCGTTGGTTCCCATATTGATGGTCAAGTTGGTTTATCCAAAATTGGAAGCGAAGCGTGACCCTGATGGAGTTTGAGTTATCTTTGATGTAACATTTCCTCTAAATACTTGATTCATGGCATCGACAATGGATAGTAAAGCCCTAACGATAGATACCAAAATGGTGGATTTGCTTCGAAGCAACCTCAACCTTTTATTCGTGCTAAATCAATTTTCCATTCCCTTGGGTTTCGGCGAAAAGACTATCAGGGAGGTTTGCCTTAAACATCAGGTGGACAGCCAAAGTTTCCTCACCTTGTTGCAATTGCATGGCAATCCTGAAAATCCGGATATGCAGCGGCTCAGCAACCTGAAGCCTGAAATCATTTTGGGTTATCTGCGTAAATCGCACAACTATTTTGTTGGCTACCGATTGCCTTCCATTCGGGATCAATTTGCGATGGCCTTGCCCGAGGGCGGAACTCGTGAAACCATTCTGTCCTACTTCGACGAATATGAAAGCGAAGTCAGGGAACACATGGGTTACGAAAATACGGTATTCTATCCATACGTGCAGCAATTGATCGATCATACGGACAAACTACCCTATTCGGTAAGGGAATACGAAGCCAGGCACAACAACATCGAGGAGAAGTTGGACGATTTGATCAACCTGATCATCAAGTATCTGCCAACTGAGGGGAACGCCTTGATGCTTACCGATGTGTTGGAAGACCTCCGTCAATGCAACAATGACTTGAATTTGCACACCTTTTTAGAAGACGAGGTTCTGGTTCCCATCATTCGAAAAATGGAGAAAAAGCCGGATTCGGATCACTCAAAACCTTCCAAGGTTCATGAAGATTTGAGCGAACGGGAAAAGGATATCGTTCGAAGCGTAGCCAAAGGCCTCAGCAATAAGGAAATAGCTGACGAGCATTTTATCTCCATTCATACTGTGATTACACACCGACGCAACATCAGCCGGAAACTGGCGATACACAGTTCAGCAGGGTTGACGGTTTATGCCATTCTGAACAAGTTGGTGGATATTGAGGAGTTGAGAAGGTAGGTGTAGCGATGCGATATACATGAAAACAATCAAACCATACTATTTGCTGGTACTTCTTATCCCTCTTTTAATGAGTTGTGATAATGATGTTTATTTGGTTCGTAATGGACAAAATGTTTTGTTCCAGTTTGAGCGGGCCAATTATGCGTGGGGCAGTTTTCAAAGAGGTTGGTTCATAGACAGCGAAGGTTATGTTCGAGCATACGATCAGCCACAACATTGGTTGCATCTAGATCAGTACAGCCAAATCAGTAAATCGGATATGGATGCAAATTTGTTGAATGCCGATTCGGTTTGTTTTAAAATTGATGCACAGGAACTTGCCAAAAAAGTAGAACTGATTCTCAAGGCTTCTGAAGGCAAATTAAGTGAACCAGCTTATGTGATGGCAGATTATGGAGGGCTTACCTATTCTTGTTTCATGTTCGACACCACGTCGCAGAAATACCAATCCATCTTGCTGTCGCAGTCGGGGGATGTAGTAATACAGAATACATCCAATGAGGCGAAAGTGCTTATTGAATGGTTGGTAGAAATCAACCAACAGGTAGTTCAATAGCCTAATTACATCCAATATTTGGGTATCTTTGCCATTCAAAAATTCAACTTATAACGCTTCAGAATATGTACAATTTTGATTTTTACAATCCGACACGGATATTTTTTGGAAAAGACAGGCTGGATGTCATTGACGGTCAGGTGCCTGCAAGTGCGAAGGTATTGATTACCTATGGTGGAGGAAGCGCTGTTCGGAGCGGCCTCGTCGGTAAAGTGAAAGCCAGTTTGGGAAGCCGAAAGGTATTTGAATTTGGTGGAATTGAGCCGAATCCACAATACGAAACCTTGATGAAAGCGGTGGAAGTAGTTCGCAATGAGAAGATTGACTATATTTTGGCAGTAGGCGGAGGTTCCGTTATTGACGGAACCAAGTTCATCACGTTGGCGTCCAATTACAACGGCGTCGCCAGCGATCTGATGAAATTCGGCTTCGGAGGTGTGCCTCGTGAAGTTTTGAGTCAAACCACGCCTTTTGGTGCTGTACTGACTTTGCCTGCAACCGGTTCGGAAATGAACAATGGTGCAGTGATCAGCTTTGAACATGGTAAGTTTGCGGTGATGTGCGAATTAACCTATCCGAAGTTTAGTATTCTAGATCCCTCTTTAACCTTTACGCTGCCAAAAATTCAGGTGGCAAACGGTATTGTTGATACATTCATCCACACCACGGAGCAATACATGACGTTTCCGGTTGATGCCAGAATTCAGGATCGTTGGGCAGAAAGCACTCTGCAGACCTTGATTGAAATTGGCTCGACCAACCTGGAGGAACTTGAAAATTACGATGCGCGGGCCAATTTAGTATGGAGTGCGACGATGGCATTGAATGGCATCATTGGCGTTGGTATTCCGCAAGACTGGACCACGCACATGATTGGTCATGAATTGACAGCCAAATTCGGTATCGATCACGGGCAGACGCTGGCCATCGTGTACCCAGCTGTCATGGATGTGATGCGGGTGCAGAAGCAGGCCAAGCTGCTGCAGTATGCGGAACGGGTGTGGAACATTACCACGGGTTCGGCCGATGAACGGATTGATCAAGCGATCGAGAAGACGGTTGGATTCTTTGAAAGTCTGGGTATCAAGACGAAGCTTTCGCAATATGGAGTGGCTTTTGATCAAATTGAAGACATTGTGGAACAACTGAAAGCACATGGAATGACCAAACTTGGGGAAACGCATGAAATCACCCTGGAGGTTAGCCGCAAAATTCTGGAAAAGGCATTCTGAACCACTATTTAAAAGGAATCCCGTCGCTACTAGACTTGTGTTTGGAAGCGGTCGGGATTTTTTTAACTAATAAATACTACTTTATTGTATTATCTTGTTTGAAATATAAATTAATGCCCTATATTTGCATAATATAATACATTCATGTAGCATATTAAAAAACAAAGAAATGGAAAATTTGAAAAATCTTCTTGTAGGCGAAATCGTCACCAGTGATTTTAGAGCCGCCGAAATTTTTAAACAAGCTGGCATCGACTTCTGTTGCGGTGGTGGCCAAAGTCTGGAAGAAGCCTGTAAGGAAAAGAATTTGAACCTCCCCTACTTGGAACAAGAATTGACAAACCTCGAACAAAGCCCAGCAGACGAGGCGCACAACTTCAAGGACTGGAAACTGGATTTTTTATGCGATTACATCGAAAACACGCACCACAAAACAGTTTTGAGGTTGTTGCCACAATTGCTGGGTTACACGCGAAAAATTGCGGAGGTACATGGAGCGCATCATCCCGAATTGGTAACCATTGCCGATATGTTTGTTGAAATCAATGCTGAATTGCTGCAACACCTGCGCAATGAAGAAGACGTACTGTTTCCGGCCATTAAGGAAGTGCTGAAATCGGGTTCAGCCGAGGCTAAGAAAGTGGTTGTTTCGGAAATAACTCGGATGAAGGGTGAACACGATTTCGCAGGTGGAGCGATGGATAAAATCAATGTGTTGAGCGGTGGTTACAGCGTACCAGCAGACGGTTGCAGCACCTACGAGGTGACGTACAAATTGTTGGAGCAATTCGAAGACGATTTGCACGTGCATGTGCATTTGGAGAATAATATCTTATACCCCAAAGCACTTTCATTAACCTAATACAATCATTTAAGCTGAAAATCCATGAAAGAATCACTTTTAGACAAATTTATGAGCCGAAAGGGTCTGACGACTGGTTTCTGGATCATTGCTCTACTGATGGTTTCCGTGCTAATCTATTACACGGCCAATCTGCAAAAAGAAGTTCCGCCTATACCCAAGACGGTTACTTCTGCCAGTGGTGAAAAACTTTACACTTACGAAGATGTGGTGCAGGGTAAAGGTTTTTACCAAGAATTCGACCTCCAGGATTGGGGCAGTTTGCTGGGTATGGGCGCATATATTGGCCCTGACTTTACAACAGAAATGCTGCATTACCGCGCCGAATTCTTGTTTGATTTCTACGGGCAAGAGCTTTATTCTAAAAACAATGCACAGTTGACAGCCATCGAACGCGCCGCCGTTAAGGAGCGTGTGAAACAGGACGTGAAACAACAGACCTCCTTATTGGAAAAGGGTACCATTTATACAGATGCTTCAGCCCAGGCGTACAAGCGTAATGTGCAATACATCACCAAGATGCTGGTGGAAGGCGACCCCGAGCGTGCCTTCAGAGGTGGCATCATCACACCGGAAGAAGCCGTCAAAATAGCAGCGTTCTTTGATTGGTCGCAATTGGTCGCTTCGACCTATCGACCAGGCACTGATCGGACTTGGTCGAACAATTGGCCCAATGAACCGATGTTGGATCAGGGTGTTGCATTTAACTCCCATGTGGTTTCCCTATGGGAGTTCCTCATTCTATGGACCTTGACCATTGTGGTGATATTCCTATCGTACGAATACTTATTCAAACACAACAAGGATGACAAACTGGAGCCAGCGATGAAAATCACCAAACTTTTTCCCTCGCAAGTCAAATTGTTGAAATACATTCCAATTGTTGCTGGATTGTTCGTGGTTCAATTGTTCATTGGAGGTTATCTGTCTCATTTGTACACCGAGCCAAAGGCTAATTTTCTCATTTCACAGGAGATTCTGCCATTCAACGTCTTGCGTTCCATTCATACCCAGCTGGCCATCTTATGGGTTGCTGTGGGCTGGTTGGTCGGAGGACTGCTCATTGCTCCATGGGTAGCGAACAGAGATCACAAATGCCCCTGGTTGGTGGACGTCCTCTGGGGCGCTTTGATGGTAGTTGCCATTGGCTCCATGATTGGTTTGTACATGGGTGCAACCGGTCAAATGCGCGAAAACTGGTTCTGGTTTGGTAACGAAGGGCGCGAACTAATCAACTTGGCCCGTGTATGGGACATCGGTCTGGTTGTTGGTCTGGTCTTTTGGTTCTTGCTGGTGGTTTCACTCATCCGCAAATCGGCCACCAACAATCCATTGGTTAGTACCATCATCTGGTCGGCATTTGCCATCGCTACGCTTTACATGGCCGGCATGATGCCCATCCATAAGATCATACCCAACTTCACAGTAGACGATTACTACCGTTGGTGGGTTATTCATCTTTGGGTAGAATTGACGTTCGAACTCTTTGCAGCCGGTGTCATCGCCTTCTTTACTGTTTCTTTGGGCTTGATATCGCAACGCGTTGCTGTCAAGACGATGATGTTCGAACTTTTTCTCATCATGATGAGCGGTACGCTTGGCATTGGTCACCATCTCTGGTGGCAGGGTCTGGATGAATATTGGATAGCAATTGGCGGAATATTCTCTGCCCTTGAACCACTTCCGCTGGCACTGATGATTATTGAAGCCATGAAAAATCAGCGGGAAAAAGCACATTCTGGTGAGAATTTCGAATTTGGTACCGTATTCATGTGGCTAGCGGGTTCTGCCGTACTGAACTGGATTGGAGCTGGTTTCTTCGGCATGGTCATCAATACACCTACCATCAGCTACTATTCGCACGGAACTTATCTGATCATGCCTCATGGACACATTGCCCTACTTGGTGCGTTCGGATACATATCAATCGCCTTCATCTACATGACCGCTCGGGCGAAATCGTTAGTCGAAGGTCGGGTATGGAACAATACGCTCAGCAAATGGGGCTTCTGGATACTAACCATCGGTGCTTTGCTATATGCAATTCCAACGTACGTCATCGGTATTGAGCAAACCCGCATTGCACACGACTTGGGTTACTTTTATGCCCGCCTTCGTAGTGCCGTGGCACCCATGGAGGGTTGGATGTGGTCCAGAATTATCCCAGATTCAATGATGATTCTCGGAGGTCTGATTGTATTCTACGATTTAATGCAAAAAACATACTTCGCGAAGAAGAAAATTTCCACTCTATAAATTCATTGCGTGCGGGTTGGCAACGTGCTCACCCGCACGCTTTTAAATGTACTAATAATGAGCGAACTCATCAACAACTCCCACAGCCGAAAAGCAAAGCTGAAGGAACTATTACTCAAAATCCATGATGGTGGATCACAAGATGCCATCCGTGCCGAACTTTTATTGACGCTGAACGAAATTCCCTACGGCGAAGTGGTCGAAGTGGAACAAGAACTGATTGCCGAGGGCTTGCCCGAAGAAGAAATACTGGATCTTTGCGATGCTCATTCGGCCGTATTGGAGGGCCGGGTTGATCTTTCTGCCTTGAAACCAGTAGCAGACGGCCATCCAGTGGATGTGTTTCGCAAAGAAAACGAAGAGATCAAGAAATTGACCAACACCATATTCGATCTGATTGACGAAACCGGACGCGTTCCGGAAGCAATGATGAGCGGGAATATCCTTAAGCTCAGAGGATTCTTCAACAACCTGTTCGATGTGGACAAGCACTATCAACGCAAGGAGTACCTGCTTTTTCCGTATCTGGAAAAAATGGAAATTACTGGTCCTCCAAAGGTGATGTGGGGCAAACACGATGAGATTCGCGAACAGATCAAGGGTTGTATCGAGGTGTTGCAAACTACGGAGATGGAGCATACAACGTTTTCGGCAGTGGCCGAAATGGTATTGCTTCCTACTGCCCGTGCAGCAGTAGATATGATTACGAAGGAGGAGGAAATCATGTTCCCGATGTCTCTGGACGTTTTGACCGATGCCGATTGGTACGAAATCAGCAAACAGTCTTTGGAAATCGGATATTGCCTGTACGATCCACAAGTGGACTGGAAACCCGATTGGGCCGAAGAAGTTTCCATCAACGATTCACAGAAAAGAGGCAGCAACACTCAATTGCCCAGTGGTAGCTTTTCTGCCGAAGAAATCATGGCGATATTGAACACCTTGCCAGTTGATATAACCTTTGTGGATAAGGACGACAAGGTCAAATACTTTTCACAAAGTTCCGAACGAATTTTTCAACGCAACAGAGCCATCCTGAATCGGGATGTGCGACTTTGCCACCCTCCTGCAAGTGCACACATTGTGGACAAGATCATCGACGATTTCAAGACTGGAAAACAAACCCGCTGCCCCTTCTGGATCAACATGGGTGGTAAAATGATTCACATCGAGTACTTTGCTCTGCGCAGTGACAAAGGGGAATACCTTGGTACATTGGAAGTTTCACACAACATAACGCCTTATCGGGAACTCGAAGGGGAACAACGCATTTTATCATACAAATAATTTTTATGGAAAAACTAATTATTACACCCAAGACAAAGATTTTTGATATCCTCGAAGCGTATCCAGAATTGGAAGATGTGTTGGTAGGCTATGTGCCTGAATTTGAAAAAATAAAAAACCCGGTCTTGCGCCGTACGGTGGGAAAAATTGCTACGTTGCAACAAGCTGCCAGCATTGGATCAGTGCCAGTAGCGGAACTCGTCAATCATTTACGGGCTCAAGTAGGTCAACAGGCAGAAGAAATTCTAGCCGTAGAAACCACTTACCAGTACGACGCTCCTGCTTGGTTCAACGTCACAAAGATTGAGCAAAGCTTTGATGTGCGTGAAACGTTGGAAAGAGGTGAACATCCGGTGGTGCAGGTCATGGAAGATTTGAAGAAATTGAAAGACGGTGAAATCTATCAATTAATTGCCCCCTTCCTGACCGTTCCCTTGATCGACAAGGCTACTAGCCTAGGCTACACCCATTGGGTCAAACAGGAAGAGGATGGCTTGTTTTTCATTTACTTTGTTAAATCGGAATAGTACAATGCACGGGTTCTTCAAGAAAGCACATAAATGGGTGGGCATATGCCTGGCATTGCTCATCATTCTGTTCTCGCTTTCTGGCATTATCCTGAATCATCGCTCGTTATTTTCTCAAATCGATGTGAATCGGAGCGTTCTTCCGACTGAATACCACTATAAGAACTGGAACAACGCAGCCGTACGTTCGGTTGAAAAAAAGGCTGAAAATGAATTGCTCGTTTATGGAAACATTGGTATTTGGTTGACTGATTCTTCTTTTACAAGATTCAGGGATTTCAACAATGGTTTTCCAGCTGGCATAGACAACAGAAAGATTTTTAAGGTTTTGGCCACCAAAAACCAGGTATTGGCCGGAACCTTGTTCGGATTGTATGGGTTTAGCGATTCACAGCAACAATGGTTGAAAATTTCGTTGCCCAACAAGGAAGAAAACGTGGTGGACCTGCTTGAAAAAGGAGACAGCATATTCATTCTTACACGATCCAACCTATTGGTTAGCACCGATTTGAAGACTTTCCATCTGGTAAAGTTGCCTCCACCCGAAAACTACGACAACAAAATCGGCTTGTTCAAAACACTTTGGGTCATCCACAGTGGAGAAATCTACGGCACGATAGGCAAGCTAGTGGTCGATGCCGTGGCGTTAATTTTCATCCTTTTAAGCATCGGCGGCGTGGTCTTATTCTTTTCGAAACGACGAATGAAATCGTGGAAAATCAGCATTAATAAGCGGAAGTCCATGCGCAAGCGCTTTCTATGGCACTTGAAATGGCACAACAAAATTGGTTGGATTACGGCCGTCATTCTTTTAGGCACCACAATTACAGGCATGTTCTTGAGGCCCCCGATGCTTATTGCCATTGCTGAAACTAGGGTTAAAAAAATCCCGTTTACAGAACTCAGTACGCCGAATCCATGGTTTGACATCCTACGGCGTATCATTTACCTCCCTGAGGAAGAAAAATACCTCGTTTCCACTTCGGAAGGTTTCTACACCTTCGACAAAGAATTCAGCAAAGAAGCTAATCGAGTTAGAAGTCAGCCACCCGCAAGCGTTATGGGTGTCACCGTATTGGAAAAGGTTGGCAACCATCAATTGATGGTTGGTTCCTTCGAAGGACTATTCGCTTGGGACTACGAAACAGACGATGTTTTTGACCTGATCAAACAAATACCATACGTTCGCCCACTCAAAAAGGGACCACCTGTTGGCGATCACAAAATTTCAGGATATACTACGTACTATAAGGATGCACCCGTTGTGTTCGACTACTATCTCGGAGCTACGGACATCAATCAGGAATACGAATTCCCAGCAATGCCCAATACCATACTTGACCAGGCACCAATATCTTTGTGGAACGTCGCTTTGGAGTTTCATACAGGCCGAATCTACCAAGCAATTCTTGGACGCTTTTACATATTGGTAGTACCACTAGGCGGAATTCTCATTCTGCTGACGCTTATTAGCGGATTCGTGATTTTGTTCAAACTAAAGTACAGGCGAAAAAGTAAACTTTAAACCTTCAAAACACCCCGAAATCCTCGAACCGCATAATAGGAGGATGCGCCGTTGTGGTACACAAAAATATGTCCGTAGCGGTATTCTGAAAAGATGGCGCCTCCCAATTTGCGGATGGGTTCTGGAGTTTTGATCCAGCTGGAGGTTTTGGTGTCGAATGTGCCCAGTGCCTGCAAAGTGCAGTATTCTGCCTCCGAAAGCAATTCGATGCCCATTTCTGCTGCCATATCCATTGCCGTATTTTCAGGTTTGAATTCCTTTCTTGAATCAAGTCCCTTTCGGTCGTAGCAAAGGCTTCTTCGACCATTGGGGCTTTCTGCCGAACAGTCAAAAAAGAGGTAGTTGCCTGTTTGGGAGTCTTGCCCCACTACATCTGGTTCGCCACCGGTACGTTCCATTTCGTGGAGCGACCAAAGTTTTTCTGGCTGTGCTTCCAACTTTTTCTGCACATCCATCCAATCCATTCCAGCGTGACGGTTCTTATTTTTCTCAAAACGAAGCTGAAGCGTTTGCAGCAGTTCGTTGCGTTGTTCGGGTGTAAGGGTATATTTTTCCATTTTATATTCTTGTATAAGTACAAAAATAACCGGATTTTACCAATTCACAGTACAAGTGGTTCACTTTGTTTTCAAATTGTCTGCGTGAAAAAAAAGGGTGGCTTCAGTTCGAACTGAAACCACCCTTTGGGTATATATAGTTGATTGAAGTTTACTTCACTTCTTCAAAGTCCACATCCGTTACATTGTCATCGGCTTTGCCCTGATTGGGGTTGGCTTGCTGTTGCTGTGCACCGGGATCTTGTGGACCGGCTTGTGCACCACCGGCATTGTTGCTCTGATTGTACATTTCTTCGGAAGCGGCTTGGAATACTTTGTTGAGTTCTTCCGTGGCAGCGTCGATACCAGCGATGTCCTGAGCCTTGTGGGCTTCTTTCAGCTTGGCAAGAGCGGCTTCGATTGGAGCTTTCTTGTCGGCGGGAAGTTTGTCACCCAATTCTTCGAGTTGCTTTTCCGTTTGAAAAATCAAGCTGTCGGCGTGGTTCAGTTTGTCGATGCGTTCCTTTTCCTTCAAGTCGGAATCGGCGTTGGCAGCGGCTTCGTCCTTCATCCGTTTGATTTCGGCGTCGGTCAGACCACTGGATGCTTCGATGCGGATGCTCTGCACCTTACCGGTAGCTTTGTCCTTGGCTGAAACGTTCAGAATACCATTGGCGTCGATGTCGAAGGTCACTTCGATTTGCGGCGTTCCACGACGAGCAGAGGGTAAACCGTCCAAATGGAAACGACCGATGGTCTTGTTGTTCTTGGCCAAGGAGCGTTCGCCCTGTAGAATATGAATCTCGACAGAAGGCTGATTATCAGCTGCGGTGGTAAACACTTCCGATTTCTTGGTCGGGATGGTGGTGTTGGATTCGATGAGTTTGGTCATCACGCCGCCCATGGTTTCGATACCGAGGGAAAGCGGGGTTACGTCGAGCAACAGAATATCGGTTACATCTCCGGAAAGAACAGCACCTTGGATGGCAGCACCTACGGCAACAACTTCATCGGGATTCACGCCCTTGGAAGGGGTTTTGCCGAAGAACTTTTCTACCAAGGTTTGGATCACCGGAATACGGGTGGATCCACCTACAAGGATAACTTCGTCGATGTCGCTAGCAGTCAGGTTGGCGTCGGACAAAGCCTTGCGGCAAGGTTCAACACAAGCCTGGATGTATTTGTCGGCCAGTTTTTCGAATTGGGCACGGCTCAGGGTTTTTACCAAATGCTTTGGAATACCATTTACCGGCATGATGTATGGCAGATTGATTTCGGTCGAAGTGGAGCTGGAAAGTTCAATCTTGGCTTTTTCGGCAGCTTCTTTCAAACGTTGCAAAGCCATTGGGTCTTTGCGTAGGTCAATACCTTCGTCCTTGTTGAATTCGTCGGCCAACCAGTCGATGATTGTTTGGTCAAAGTCGTCACCGCCCAAGTGGGTATCACCATTGGTGGATTTCACTTCGAATACGCCTTCGCCCAGTTCAAGGATGGAAATATCGAACGTACCGCCACCTAAGTCGAATACGGCGATTTTCATGTCCTTGTGAGTTTTGTCCAAACCGTAAGCCAAAGCGGCTGCGGTAGGTTCGTTCACGATGCGGCGAACTTTAAGACCGGCAATTTCACCGGCTTCCTTCGTGGCCTGACGTTGTGAGTCGTTGAAGTAGGCGGGAACCGTTATGACGGCTTCAGTTACTTCGGTACCGAGGTAGTCTTCGGCTGTCTTCTTCATTTTTTGAAGAATCATGGCGGAGATTTCCTGTGGGGTGTACATGCGACCGTCAATGTCGATGCGCGGTGTGTTGTTTTCGCCACGAATTACTTTGTAAGCGGCGCGTTTGATGTCCACAGCCACTTCGTCAAAGGATTCACCCATGAAGCGTTTGATGGAGGAGATGGTTTTTGTGGGGTTGGTGATGGCCTGACGTTTGGCAGGATCACCGACTTTGCGTTCGCCACCTTCAATGAAGGCGACCACGGAAGGAGTGGTGCGTTTGCCTTCGCTGTTAGCAATGACGATCGGATCGTTTCCTTCCATTACGGAAACACACGAGTTGGTGGTTCCCAAGTCAATTCCAATAATTTTTCCCATAGTTCTTTTTAATATTTAATTGTTTTTAATGTCGGTTTGTAGGTTGCTGACATCTCAAATGAAGCAAAACCTGTGCCACAAAGTTTCGGTAGGAACCGACCGTTCTTTTGGCAGGGGAATCAACGAAAATGGATGGATTTTTGACAGAGAAGCCTGCCGTTTTGTCAGAAACAGGAGATAAGTCACCGATTTTACTTGCCTCTGGACACGCGCTTCAGGACTTTGGGAATCTGTGGCAGGTGGTAATTGTTGTTGTAGATGAGGAATTTTTGCTCCCAGCGGGAAGAAAACTTCTCTTTGTATTTTCGGAGCCCTTTGAAATGGCCCAAGGATTTCAGGTTTTCGTAGGCAAAACGTACGGTTCGTTCGGTGAAGGAGGTTCCTTCGATACCCGAAAGCGGTGCCATGCCAAGGTTGAGGGACTTAAAACCCTTTTCCTTGAAATAGAGCATGGTGCGAACCAAAAGCATATCCATGACTCCCACTGGAGCATCCGCCGTTTTGCGGATCAAATCGTAGGCGGCTTCACCGGAAACATCATCGGGTATGATGTTGAGGAATGCATAAACGCGCTCTTCAGCGTCTTCGACCGTGATAAGTACTTGTTGCTCAAACATGCCACGATCGAACACGCCTTCGGTGAAAGCCATTTCTTTTTCGTGAAGTTCGTGCAGCCAACTTTCCGAAACTGCCTCCAGCTTTTTAAGGATAACCTCGGACACCGGTGGCGTATAAACCTTGGAGATGAAACCTTTGGATTGGAGATGACTGATGGTTTTACGAGTGGACTCCATCTTGAGGCTGTTCAGGCTAAAGGTGTCCAAATCAACAAAACCTTCGTCACCAACTGGAATATTCTTTTTACCCAGTTCTTCATACAAAGGCAGTGATTCCTTTGGTACCCTGTAATAGACACTGGTGAACCCATTTTCCAGACAATATTTGTCAAATCCGACTATCAAGTCTTTAGCAGCCTCATCATCTTTGCAGACGGGATTACCGAGTGCGACGGCGTAACCCCGTGTCACTTTGAAGGATATGAACCCATCCTTATCATCGGCAATGAAAAACAACTTGTCAGGATAAATCTTAAAATAATCCAAGGAGGAATCCCCATACTTCTGTAAGATCAAAGTGGCCATATCCTTTTCTTCCACCGTGTTGTACGGTTTGGAAAAAATGGGTTTCAAGATGCTGTAGAATACAAAACAAATGACCAAGCCACCTGCCGTATAAATGGCGTGAATGAAATCGCGGGCAAAAGCCGTTTGGGGAACCAGACCACCGTCGTCAAACAGGAAAAACATCCGAAGCATGGTTTTGATGGCGGCCAAGAATTCAAAGTCCATTCCGTAATGCTTTTTGTCCATGAGCAAAAAACCAGCAACACCAAACGTAAGCAATGCCAGAATGCTGATAATCAAAACCTGTGAACTGATGCGGAAAAGTTCTGGATGGGCTTTCAGTTTGTAGAAATCACGCGTTCGCCACAACGTCATGGCTGCGACCAAAGCCAAAATGGCTTCTTCGTAATCCACCCCTTTGAGCAAATGACCGACACCGGAAAGAATAGCTAGCGCAAAGGCAACATACCAGGCGCGTTTGGAACCTTGCAAAAGAAAAACAAATAGGATCAAGAGGAACAAGCCGATAACCATCACCAAGCCGTTGCTGGTAATTAAAACGCCCTCATTCAGCCAATTCTCCAGAAACTGCATGCGTTCAGGAACTGCTGGTGTCAAGGAAGATACGATGTTGACTAAACCCAGAGCGAAAATCAAGAATCCGGGCAAAAGACGTAAGACGATGTTGTCTTTTTTGGAGATGAAACTGAGCATACCGGCTATCAATGGAATCCAGAATTCGAAGAAACGGTAAAGCAGAGTCATGGAAGCGGCAATGACGATGGGATATCCATACTGTCCCAGTATGTAGGTGATGGATATCTCGATCGCACCCAAACCGCGTAGGAAAGGCGATGCCATCAGCAACATCACCATGGTCACGTATCCAATCATGGAAGCGATCAGGGAGGGTTCGACCCCCAAAGCCAACATGGAGATGTAAAGGTGGAGTACGCCTATGATTTCAATGAGGACGGAAAAAAGCAAGGCAATCCAAATGTTTTTGATCTTGATGTTTTGCTCCAACATTTCATCCAAAACAAGAATCCAAGCGGGTCGCATTCGAGTGAGCAAGCGATAAGCCCAGGTTTTTCTGAATAGGGAATAGAGGAAAAGGAAAAACACGATGGTCAGGGCCAACAGGGCAAAAAAGCCCCAAAGAGCGGTTTGCTGGACATTGTGTTGAAAAAACGTATAGGCCAGGATGGGAATGGCAATGACCACGACGGACATGATGCTCATGAAGCCAAACAAGGTGGAAGCCAAGTGAATCTGAGACTTGCTGGCTCCTTCGCTTTCCACTTCCTTCGTAAAGAAAAGCAGGGAGGAAAAACCGCCTGCAGGGAGGAAAACGCTTACAACATTGCGTTTGAGGTAAAGACGGATGGTGCTTTTCAAAGAGACGTCTTTACCGATGGCTTTGAAGGTATGAACGTACATCATACCCATAAAAATAACGTAGAAAAGGGTAAGTAAAAGTCCCAATGAAACCCACCATGGATTGCAAGATGCGAGTTGTTGGCGGATTTTGAGAACCTCTACATGCTCGTGGCTCAAAAAGAACACCGCCATGCCGACCATGAACAGGGCCAGTATAAGTTGCAGAAAGAACTTATTATACAGCAACTTGGGCAAGAATTTCTTGGGCTTCACCATTCAATCGGTCTATCGAATTTCCTATACTTCAAAAATACGGATAAACTGTAACTTTTCGGTGCATATCCATGGAATTTTCACTTAACGTTTTAGAATCTTATAATTTTTAGGGCCGATTCGTACGATGTAAAGACCAGGTTTCAGCGCTTCTGATCGAATGAAAGTATCCTCGGCAGAGGATGAAATCTGGTACAAGAGTCTACCGTTCAGGTCAACTACAGAAATAAGTGTGCCAACATCCGTGCGAACTGTAAAGCCATCGGTAACAAGTGTAGGCCAAATTGGAATCACGGACTTTTCCGAAGGTTTTTCCTGAATGCTTACTACATTGTTGGCTTCGTAAATGGCTTTAAGACTCATGGGAAATTTGAGTACGTCGCTAACTACTTTTTCTGTGGAAAGCGTTGTTTCGGAGACAATGCTGGCATCGCAAGTCATGCTTAGATTGAAAATTACATCGGAAGACGTAGCGTTGCATTGGTGAACTTCAACGGCGATAAGGTTTACTCCTTCCTTCAAAAGACTTGTAGGTACGGAAAAGTTGGTGGTAACGCCATTGTTGGCTGAGGAAGCGTACGTACTGTCAGTGAGTACTCCTGCAGGCAGATTGGTTCGGCCCACTTCAGTTCCGTTTACATAGACAGCGGCACCGTCGTCAACAAAGACAGTGATCAGAAAATTCGATTTGGCGGTAACATCGTTGATGGTTGCTCGATATCGATAGTAGGAAGTGGCATATTTGGCAGACGCATAACCTCCGTAACTGATGGTGGTTACTTCTCCTTTTCCACCGTAGCCGAGTTGGGCGGCACCGGTAGCCCAACCTGCATCCGGATAATTTAGGGTGTGCCAGTTGCTTGCAGGAATGTTTTTCCCGTCGAAATAGCGCCAAGTGCTTCCCATTGGCACCAAAGTCACGGTCGCTCCCAAAATGGTTTTCTCCCAATGTTTGAACGTGTAATTATTTATAGGTTTGGCTTCAACCGAGATGTTCCGATTCTGGAAATACTGAATATTGGCCGAAGCATCCATAACGTCTTGTCCATTGAGGGTGTAGGAGGCTCCTGCGACATTGGCCTTAAGCTGAAGGCTTTTTAAAGGGGCGGCACTGCAGAAGCGGTTGCTGATGAAGTTCAGCATATTTATAGGTCGAGCGGCAGAAAAGGTTTTCATGTTGGTGATATCAGCAGAAAATGACTTGGCGGAACCGTACTTTGCCTTGTGATAATTGATTTCGACCTCAATTTTGGCTGCAAGACTGTCCATGATCTGATTCACTCGTTCGGTCTTGAAGGTAGTGGACAAATGAATGGCGTAACGGTCAATGAAGGTATTTCGGAAAGTTTCGTTCAAGATGAGCCTACGCAATACGACAGTTGCCCAGTCCGGCTTGCTTGCACTTTCACCCAGAGCAATGGCCAATGTATTTGCCGTCTCCAAGCTGGTGTACAGATTCATGCCGAAATCCAAATCGGAAAGAATCCAGCGCCAGACGCCCCCGTCCCTTTTCCGCCATATCTTGACGTTGTTGTGTGGCCAGTCGGTATTTCCAGTGTAGATTTCGGCCATCATATAGGCCATGAAATTATCCACGTCTATTCTTTGGCAAACTTGTGCATAGACTGCCGGTTGGGTCACATCGTTGTTTTTTAAAAAGTTGCTGAATGCCATAAAGGCGGTATCGGTGGCAATATCCTTATCGGTATCCAAATCAAACGTTGCTTCGAGGGAAAGTACCTCGTCCTCATCCAGTCCGTAATTGCTGTACACCCAATCCTCGTTGCTGCGCTCGCGAAGGTTTTGAATGCCCCAGTAGACGCCGTTCAGGTATAGCACAGCCGGTTCATATGCCATGTAATTGAGGCCTGGCAGGCGATTCATTACAATGGACTGCATCATTCCGTCTCGCATCATACTGTACGAGAAATCGTTGCCTGAATTTCGCAGTTGAATGTCTTTGTATTTGTGGTTGGGTTTACTGGCTGCAAAGACATCGTAGAGCAACTTGTTTTCTCCGAACTTCTTTTTTGGACAGATGGCTATGGATTTGGCCGAATAGGCCCGAGTCCAACCTCCTAAGATTTTGACGTCCAATTCCTGATTAAGTCGTTGAACACCTGTTGTGTCAAACAATTCAAAATTCATCGGGCGGTTCCAATCCTGATTGTAATTCCGCTTGACCGTCTGCCCATTTCCGATCAAGCCGTTGGTGCCATCGCCATTGCAATAAATACCCGTTTTAGGGTCCGTCAGGTTGGCTTGGGTGGTCGAAATCGACACAACTGGCAGGTTGTGATCCCTCAGGTTCACAAAATAGGTGTTCGACACTATGTCACTGGGAATCTTGCCTTTGGAAAACGTACGGGCACGAATCACGGTCGTGGCTGAAATGGTGATCGGTGTCAGTGGAAAAAATCGGGTGGAAGCACGGGTCGGTTCGGAATAATTGGTGGTATAATAGACTGTATCGCCAGGATCACAAGCTAAACGTAAGGTTGTAGGTGTATTGAAAAATCCGCCATTCGTATTGGGAACAGGTCTGGAACACTGGTTGCTGCCTGTTTCCATTCCATTGTTGGTTTTGCCTGGGCTGGGTTGTGTGAAAAAGCTGGATTGAACGGAACCATCGGACTGCCTTCCCCAAGAGGTATTCCTGAATTGTTTAGGGTAAACCATGCTGTCCAACAGGATGTTCGCATTGTTGAACAGATAAAGCGTTCCACCGTCCGGATCCAGTTTGAAATTGGCATGTCCGTAGGTTTCATCGCGTTCAAAATAGAGCAAAATAAAGGATTTTTTGGGGATGATGCTGTCAAAAACAGGCTTCCATTTATTGGGATTGTTTCGCTTGTCTGTAAACCAATAATCCGTCAGTTTGTACGAATTCACATTGGAGGAGTTGTAGAGTTCCACCCACATGCTGTAGTCGAAAGCGTCGTCCATATTGTTGGAAACGTTGTTGGTCATCAACTCATTGATGACGATTTGGGCATTCAACATGAAAGGCAACATGAACAGAAAAAGAAAAACGGCTTTTTTCATTGAGAATTTGGTATGCTGGTCGAACCGGAGCGCTGTGATCCCTCCAAACACAAAAATACGACAAAAACTGCTGGAACTACCCTGAAAACTGGAAGGATATGCATAAATTAACCTAAAAGTACCGCCTTTTCGGATAAATGACACCCTTTCATTAAGCTTCCGAACGGTATCTTTGTGGCAAATCACAGGCTTTTAAAAAACATGAAAAAAATCACATCGCTAATTTTGTTCCTTTCTTGCTTTTTTTTGAGTCAGGTTTTGGCCACACGGCAGATGGAGTACCTCAACAGGGGGTTGGTTGCCGTGAAGGTAAGCAGTGGTGTTTATCTGGGCTGGCGGTTTCTGGGCACCGACAGTGCTGCAACTGCATTCAACATTTACAGGAACAACTTAAAAATAAATACGGTTCCTATTACCAATTCGACCAATTATACCGATGCATCCGGTACGACAACGAGTTCCTACAAGGTTTTACCGGTATTGAATGGTATTGAAGATACGACCGGGGTGAAATCTATAACTCCCTGGGCACAAGCCTATAAAACGTTGCAGCTAAAACGACCGGCTCGGGGCATCACGCCTCCCAATAAAACGGGAAGTGTGGGAAAAGCTGTTGATGCGTATTATCCGAAGGGACAGCCTTATGGCTATTCTCCAAACGATTGCAGTGTTGGAGACCTTGATGGAGATGGGGAATATGAAATCATCGTCAAATGGGATCCTTCCAACTCGCAGGACAATTCGTATTACGGTATTACTGGAAATGTGTATCTGGATGCTTACAAGTTGGACGGAACGTTTCTATGGCGGATAGATTTGGGCAAAAACATACGTGCCGGTGCGCACTATACCCAGTTTCTGGTGTATGATTTTGATGGGGACGGCTTGTCAGAGCTTATCTGCAAGACCGCACCAGGAACCATCGACGGTACTGGCAATTACGTATTGATGAACGGCGACAGCCCAACGGCCGATTATCGAAGCTTGGATACGACGCAGATTAGTGGTTCCAGAATGTTGGGTACGGTTCAGACAGGTTCGGAGTATTTGACGCTTTTTGATGGAAAAACAGGGGCCAACTTGCATACCATCACGTACAAACCGCTCCGCAACAGTTCTTCGTGGGGTGACAGTTATTCCAATAGAAGCGATCGTTTCCTGGCCTGTGTGGCCTATCTGGACGGAGTGCATCCCAGCGCTGTCATGTGCAGGGGGTATTATACCAGAGCAACATTGGCATCGTACGATGTGGTTGGGAAAAAACTGGTGGAACATTGGTTTTACGACTCTGGCACAACAGCTGGTGTTGGTGCTTATGGACAGGGAAACCACAATTTAAGTGTTGCAGACGTGGATGCCGATGGGAAGGATGAGATTGTCTATGCCTCCTGCGTCATCAATGACAACGGTACGCTATTATATCGTACCGGACTTGGGCACGGCGATGCCATGCATGTGTCGGACATGGATCCTGACAATGCTGGTTTGGAGGTTTTTACAGTGCACGAAGAAACAAGTGCCGCTTATGGTTACGAGCTTCATGATGCCAAAACAGGTACAATACTATGGGGAATTCCAACGGGAACTGATGTAGGTCGTGGAGTAGCTGCTGATATCGATTCTAGGTATCCGGGTTTTGAAATGTGGGCCGTTTCGGGCACCTATTCCTGCAAAGGCGTTAAGATTTCCACCAGTAAGCCATCGTCCAATTTTAGGGTTTATTGGGATGGCGACTTGCAGGATGATTTGTTGGATGGAACCAGCATCACCAGATGGACTGGAAGCGGCACAAGCACCTTGCTCAATGCCAGTGGGGTTTCCTCTTGCAACAGCACCAAAAAAACACCTTGCTTGAGTGCAGACATTCTTGGGGACTGGCGGGAAGAGGTCATTCTTTGGACAACCGCAGATTCCAGCAAGATCCAGATATATTCGACCACGACTTCGACAACGAACAGGCTGTTCACATTGATGCACGATCCGGTGTACCGGTTGGGCGTTGCTTGGCAGAATGCGGCCTACAACCAGCCACCGCATTTGGGTTTTTACATTGGTAGTGGATTAGCAAACGTTCGAGTACCAGACATCACTTTAGTGAAATATTCTTCTGTTCCAGTTGGAATTCAACTTCCCGTACAGAAAGAAATCCAAGTTTGGGGAAATAATGATGGTTTGATGATCCAGGCACCAATAAAAATTCAATCCGTAAGTGTCTATTCAGCTACTGGTCTACTACTTAGGCAAGATAATAATATTGAAAGCGCAGAATGCCAACTTCATTTTCCTCTTAAAAACCAACTGCTCATTATTCGGGTAAAGACCAACAATGGTACACAAACTTGCAAAATCATATACTAACAAAGGGCTTTCAATAATTGAAGATTCTGAGTAAGATCTTAAGTCTAGTTTCTTAACTGTACAGTGAAAATAAAGGTTTAAAGACCTTATTTTTCACTGTTTTTTTGTATCGTAAATGCTCAAATTAATTGCAAAAAATACCATCAAAAAAAATTCAAGGCACCTATGAATATTGTAATAAATATCAAATGTTTTGTAAAATATCCACTAAAGCGATTTCTACTTTTAGAACTTATTGAAGGACAAAAAACAAACATTATTTATAAACTATCAAGATGAACAAGAATAGACTTTCTAAAACGCTCACAGCAGCGTTAAATACACAGATGACAAAGGAGGCACAAGCTTCTCAAATCTATTTATCTTATGCATCATGGGCTTCTAGCCAAGGATTTAGTGGTATAGCCAGTTTTTTGTTTAAGCACTCACAAGAGGAACGCAACCACATGATGAAAATTTTGGAATACATATTAAGACGTTGTGGGGATGCACAAATTAGTGCCATTCCGGCCCCTCCTGAAAACCCAGCCACCATTCATACTTGTTTTGAAAAAGTATTCGAACACGAAGTTGACAATACAAAGTCCATTTACAAATTGGTGAAAATGAGTTTTGATGAAGAGGACTGGGCAACATGGAATTTTTTGCAATGGTTTGTCAATGAACAAATTGAAGAAGAAACATTTGCAATAAGCCTAATCGATAAATTGAAAATGGCTGGTGGCGAGAGTGCAAGTACCTACGCTTTGTACTCATTTGATAGAGACTTGGATACTACGCCAGTAGCATGAAAAAGAAGATATTAACAACGGCAAGTGGCAGACCCATCGCTGAGTTTGAAAACACGATGTCTGTGGGCGACCGAGGTCCGCTCCTGTTGCAAGACTATTTGTTGCACGAAGACATGGCCCATTTCAATCGGGAACGAATACCCGAAAGAGTCGTCCATGCAAAAGGGACAGGGGCTTTCGGCACATTTACGGTCACAAACGACATCAGTGCCCATACCAAAGCAAAAATCTTTTCTCAAATAGGCAAACAAACCAAAGTTTTCGTCCGCTTTTCCATTGTGGGAGGCGAAAAAGGAGGTGCCGACAGTGAAAGGGATCCTCGTGGATTTGCACTAAAATTTTATACTGATGACGGGAACTGGGATTTGGTAGGCAACAATACGCCGGTGTTTTTCATTAAGGATCCAAAAAAGTTTTCGCACTTCATTCATACCCAAAAGCGGGATCCGATGACCAATTGTAAAAGTCCGACCATGATGTGGGATTTTTACAGTTTGAGTCCTGAAACCTTGCATCAAGTCATCATTCTCATGAGTGACCGGGGCACGCCCTACTCCTATCGGAACATGGATGGATTCGGAAGCCATACGTTTTCACTCATCAACAAAAGCAATGAACAAATCTGGGTGAAATTCCATTTTAAAACCATGCAGGGAATCAAAAACTTCACGGAAAAGGAAGCCAATGACATGAAAGGCATCGACCTCGACCATGCACAACGGGATATGGTCGAAGCCATTGCTGCAAAAGACTATCCGAAGTGGGCGATGAAAATTCAAGTGATGACCCAAGAGCAGGCAAAAACGTTTCGATGGAATCCGTTTGACCTCACCAAAGTGTGGTTTCACAAAGAATATCCATTAATCGACGTTGGTATTTTGGAACTGAATGAAATACCCGAGAATTATTTTCGCGATGTGGAGCAATCGGCTTTTGCGCTTGCTCATGTCGTTGACGGAATCGGTTTTTCGCCAGACAAGGTCTTGCAGGGGCGTTTGCTGTCTTATCCAGATGCACAACGTTATCGATTGGGGGCAAACTACGAACAGATTCCTGTCAATCAATGTCCATACGGGGCAACAAACTATCAGCGTGACGGGCATATGCAGATTGGTGATAACGGTGGTGCCAATCCCAATTACCGACCCAATAGTTTTGATGACATCGTGGTTGACAACAACTATAAGGAACCAGCTATGGCTTTGGATTCCAACAAGTCCGATTGGTTCGACCGCAATGAGAATGACGATGACCACTTTACCCAGCCAGGTTTGTTGTACAGCAAAGTAATGAGTGATACTGACCGTAAGAATCTGGTTAGCAACATCGTAAGTTCCATGAAGGGCATTAGTGGCAATCGGAAGGATGACATCATCAAACTTCAATTGGAACATTTCACACGTGCCGATAAGCAACTTGGGCTGGAAGTGGCAAAAGGGCTTGGCATCACTTTAGATAAAAAAACAAATACTATTTAAAAAAATGAAAGAGCAATTAAATAAAAATATGCTGGTGATGGCCAAAGCGGAATACATCAGCGTAGAATCAAATGTACGCCTTCATGTTACGGATGCTGGCGAAGGTAGATCCATCGTTCTGATACCAGGTTGGCCATTAAGCGACGAAATGTATGAATACCAATACAACGATCTGATTAACAAAAACTTCCACGTATTAGGCATCACCCTTAGAGGTTTTGGGAAATCCGACAAACCATACAGCAAATACGACTACGACGTTCATGCCGAAGATATACTTAATGTGCTGGCTGAATTGGATGTAAGAGATGCCGTTTTGGTTGGATTCTCGATGGGGGGTGCCATTGCAATTCGTGTTGCCTCTAAGGATAATGAAGATCGCATTTCGAAGTTGGTTTTGTGTGGTGCCGCTGCTCCAATTTGGACACAACGTGCCGATTTCCCTTACAATCTCCCACAAAGTGCCGTTGACGACTTAATTGCATTGAACTTCAAGGACAGACCAAAGCTACTTGCCGATTTTGCAAAGATTTTCTCTGCAACGGAAACATCCTTGAACGAAGGCATTGGTCAATGGCTGAATGGTATTGGATTGAGTGCTTCGTCGTATGCGACAGCTCAATGTTTGATGGCCTTGCGCGACACGGATCTTCGTGACGAAATGGCAAAAATAAACCTTCCGACATTGATCATGCACGGCAAGAAGGACAAAATCTGTTCCTTCGATTTGGCCGAACAAATGAACGCCGGTATTGCCAATTCGCAGCTTATTGCTTTTGAACACAGCGGTCACAGCCTGTTTTTAGAAGAAACGGCCAAATTTAATTCGGAGTTGATAAAATTTGCTGAACAATAAATAAACCCGTTCCGTTTTTTGATTTAGTTTTCAATAGGTTTGTAGCTTGGGTAGTCAAATTTCGGAACGGGTATTGCATATAAAAAAGGTGCTCTTCTTAATTGAGGAGCACCTTTTAGTTTGCATTGAAATATGTTTAGTCGTTCATCGAAGCTAAAAACTCTTCATTCGACGCAGTTTTTTCGAGTCTGCCTTTGAGGAAATCCATAGCTTCCAGGGAGTTCATATCGGCCAAATAGCGACGGAGAATCCAGAGGCGATCTTGAGTCTGCTTGTCGAGCAACAAGTCGTCACGACGGGTGCTGGAGGCAGTGATGTCGACAGCAGGGTAGATGCGCTTGTTGGAAAGTTTGCGATCCAATTGGAGTTCCATGTTACCGGTACCCTTGAATTCTTCGAAGATCACTTCGTCCATCTTGGAGCCGGTTTCAGTCAAAGCCGTGGCGATGATGGTGAGGGATCCGCCGTTTTCAATATTACGGGCGGCACCGAAGAAACGTTTGGGTTTGTGCAGGGCGTTGGCGTCCACACCACCGGAAAGAACCTTACCGGAAGCAGGTGCCACCGTGTTGTAGGCGCGGGCCAGGCGGGTGATGGAGTCGAGCAGAATAACCACGTCATGTCCACATTCCACCATGCGTTTGGCTTTTTCAAGCACGATGCTGGCGATTTTCACGTGACGTTCGGCGGGTTCATCGAACGTGGAGGCAATGACTTCAGCGTTGACGCTACGAGCCATGTCGGTTACTTCTTCAGGACGTTCGTCGATGAGCAACACAATCATATATACTTCCGGATGGTTGGCAGCGATGGCGTTGGCAATATCCTTGAGCAATACGGTTTTACCAGTCTTGGGTTGAGCGACAATGAGACCGCGCTGTCCTTTACCGATGGGTGAGAACATGTCTACGACACGCACCGAGGTGTTGGCGTATTGCCTGTTGCCGGTCAGGTTGAATTTTTCTTCGGGGAAAAGCGGGGTCAAGTGGTCAAAGCTCAGGCGGTCACGTACAAAAGACGGTTCGCGGCCATTGATTTTTTCAACCTTGACGAGCGGGAAATATTTTTCACCTTCTTTGGGCGGACGAATCGGGCCGAGTACCACATCGCCGGTTTTGAGGCCGAAGAGTTTGATCTGGGACTGCGATACATAGACATCATCCGGGGAAGCAAGGTAATTGTAATCGGAGGAACGCAGGAATCCGTAGCCGTCGGGCATGATTTCCAAACAACCGGAACCTACTAGAATGCCTTCGAATTCGAACGGGCGATCGTCTTCGCGTTGCGGGCGATTCGGATTGAGGTTCGGATTGGGGTTGGGGCGTTGGAAATTTCCGCGGTTCTGTTGGTTGGGGTTTTGATTGGGATTCTGATTCGGGTTCTGATTTGGATTCTGCTTTTGGTTCTGTTGGTTGCGGTTTTGTTGGAAACCACCTTCGGGCTTGGGACCGATTCCAGCCAAACGACGGGCTTCGGTAAGAGCTTCTTCAGCGGCAGAACGCAAGATGTCGGCTTCGGTGGGTTCAGCGGCAGGAGCAGCTTCTGCACCTTCAACGGGTTCAGCGGCAATCTCGGCTTGAGCTTCCTGAGCTTTTGCTTCCAGTTCGGATTTCAAAACGAGTTTGGCTTTGGGACGACCGCGCTGCTTTTTGGCGGGATCGATGGGAGCCTTGGTTTCTTCTACAGATGCATCGGGAACCACAACTCCTTCGGTTGCGACAAGAGCCTGAACTTCGGCTTGGGTTTCGGCAGGGATTACAACCGGTTTTTCAACAGGTGCAGCAATAATGGGTTGTGCAACAACAGGTTTTACAACAGGAGCACCATCGGCCGCTTCGGATGCCATGACATCGGAGAACGGATTCTCAATGACGGGCTGTTCGGGGCGACGGGGTTTTTCTAGTTTGGGACGTGTCCGTTGATTGGGGTTCGGTCCTTTTTTAGGTTGAACCTTTGCATCGGGTTTTGCTTCTCCTTCAGCTACCGGAGCTACCGGTTTGTTGTGCGGCTTTTTTTCAGGTTTGATCTGTTTAGCCTCTTTGTCGTTGGCAGTATAGACCTTTACGTCCTTTTCTTTGACCAACGGAATGCGGGTGCGTTTGCGGCGATCGTCCGGATCAATGTCTTTAAGGACTGCCGCCTTACGGCTTGCGTTTTGAATGGCTTGCTCATCTAATATTCTGTAAATGAGTGCGTTCTTTTCTGTGGAATCGACTTTGGTAAGTCCTAGCTCTTTGGCTATCTCAATGAGTTCTGGCAACGACTTGGAGTTCAGTTGCACAATGTTAAAATTGGGCATGTAACGAAGTTATGGGGAAATTTGGTTGTTTTTTAACGGTATGCAGAGCTGCGTCCGTCGGAATAAATCCATACAAAGATACACCTTTTTCGGAAATACGTGCATTTTACGAAAAAAATGTTCGTTTAATCTAAAAAGTTAAAAACCATCCACACTGAGCTGGAGGATGCGTTTGGTCGATGAGTCGATGCGGAATCGGTTGTCGATGCGTTCACCAATAACCCAGACCACATCTTTGCCGGAACAAAGCAGCCAAAGCTCCTCCTTCTCCAGCGCGTTCAATTTACGGTCGATGCAGTAGTCGCTTATCAACTTGCGGCCGTGCATCCCAAATGGCATGAAATTGTCCCCTTTGCGTGAGTGACGGATTAGGAGGGGGAACAACAGCTTGTCGGCATCAAGGTAGGCCATCGATTTAGAGTTCGATATTTGGAAACCGTTGCTAGGCTTGACCAACTCGCAACGCATGGAGAAAGGCTCCTTAATGCTCGTTTGTCCTTCTTCCAGCGGAAATTCAGCCTCATCGATGGGCGGAATCTCTGTCACCAACATGCAATCCCGGTCGAAGACTAATCGATGGGTGTGCGAGAAATGGACTTTTCCAGTACTGTTGAAACGGTTTTTCCAGATGTTTGAAGAATCCATTCTGCCGAAGCCGTAATCCGAAAGGATTTCGTAAAGCAGACTTTGCGGCACTTTTTCCTGTTCGAGGGCGGGAATGGAAACCGTTAGGGTCGCGCCTTTTTTCCAATCCGGACATATGCGCTTTCTGGCGTCCTCCAGCGCTCCTTCGTATAGAATTTCCGTTTCATTGAGGTGGTCCATCGTTCGTCCGATGGATTCTCTGACAGAGGGTTGAATGGTTTCAAGCAATGGCAGCACTTCGTTCCGTATCTTGTTGCGACGGTATTCGTTCAGAGCATTGGTGCGGTCGGTCACGTAAGTAAGTCCGCGTTGTTGAATGTATTCCAGCACATCTTCCCTATCGCAACAGAGCAATGGCCTGACAATGTTACCATTACGCGGCTTGATTCCTGTTAGTCCGCGTATTCCGGTGCCTCGTATAAGATTAAGGAGTACGGTTTCCACGCTGTCGTCGCGGTGATGTGCAACGGCTACGGCCACTGCACCTTGTTCTTTACGGAGCTGCTCAAACCATCGGTAGCGAAGCTCCCGAGCGGCCATTTCGACCGAAATGCCTTCTTCCTCAGCGTATTCGGCGGCGTACAAATCGGTCTTGTAAAAGGGGATGCCGAGGTCACGGCAAACTTGGTGGCAAAAGGCAGCGTCGCGGTCGGCTTCGTCTCCGCGAAGGTGGAAGTTGACGTGTGCGCCGATGCAGGCAAAGTCCAGCCGGTAAAGGATATCCATCAGCGCGACTGAATCGGCACCGCCACTCAAGGCCACAATGACCTTGGATCCTTCAGGCAGTAAATTCTGCGATTCGATATACTTTTTGACCGTACGATGAAGCATGAGTCCGTAGATTTTGGCGACCTTGCGTTCTGTAAAGATAAAAATAAAACGTACATTTGTGGTCTCAAAAACATAAGTATTTTTACGACAATGACTGAACGGATTCAACAACTTTTGGCGGAAGTCAGCGCATGGTCTGCCAACGGGGCGGAAGAACTGGAAGCGCTTCGCATCAAGTACCTGAGCAAGAAAGGTGAAATCAGCCTGCTCTTCAACGATTTCAGAGAAGTTCCGAACGAACTGAAACGCGAAGTCGGCCAGCAACTGAACGTGCTGAAAGACAAGGCACAGGAACGTTTGAACGAGCTGAAAGCCCAATTCGAAACCACCGGCAACACCGACACCGATGCCGATTACAGCCGCAGTGCCTACCCCATCGGTTTGGGCACCCGTCATCCGCTTTCCATTGTCAAGAACGAAATTGTCGACATTTTTGCCCGCTTGGGCTTCACCATTGCCGAAGGTCCTGAAATTGAGGACGACTGGCACGTTTTCGAATCCTTGAACTTTCCGTTGGAACACCCTGCCCGCGATATGCAGGACACGTTTTTCATCGAGAAGACCCCCGATATTTTGCTTCGTACCCACACCTCTTCGGTTCAAACCCGAGTGATGGAAAAGACGCAGCCGCCCATCCGCATCATCTGCCCGGGTCGCGTATACCGCAACGAAGCCATTTCATACCGCGCGCACTGCTTTTTCCATCAGGTGGAAGCATTGTACATCGATAAGGATGTTTCTTTTGCCGATCTGAAACAGACGCTCCTTTATTTTGCCCGCGAAATGTTTGGCGAAAAGACGGAAATTCGTCTGCGTCCCTCCTACTTCCCATTTACAGAGCCATCTGCCGAAATGGACATTTCTTGCAACATCTGCGGTGGTAAGGGTTGCCCTTTCTGCAAGCATACGGGTTGGGTGGAAATCTTGGGTTGCGGCATGGTGGATCCATCGGTTCTGGAAAATTGTGGCATTGACAGCACGATTTACACTGGATTTGCACTGGGTATGGGGATTGAACGCATTACGAACCTGAAGTATCAGGTTAAAGACCTTCGCATGTTCTCCGAAAATGACGTGCGTTTTCTAGAACAATTCAAGTCAGCATATTGACCACCAAAGAGCGCTATAAGAACATCATTGCTTGGTTTCAGGCGAATGTGCCGGAAGCGAAGTCGGAACTGGATTTTAGGAGTCCGTATGAGATGCTGGTGGCTGTCATTCTATCAGCCCAATGCACCGACAAGCGTGTGAACATGACCACCCCAGCCCTTTTTGAAGCCTTTCCTACGGTCGAAGTCATGGCCGTGAGTTCAGCCGATGTGGTCTACACCTATATTAAGAGCATTTCCTACCCCAACAACAAAGCCAAATCCATCGTTGGCATGGCGCAAAAAGTGGTTGCCGATTTTGGCGGCGAAATTCCTTCGACTATGGAAGAACTCTTAACGCTGCCTGGTGTGGGACGCAAGACTGCCAGCGTAGTGTTGATATGCGCCTTCGACAAACCTGCCATGCCCGTGGACACGCATGTGTTCCGAGTTTCCAACCGCCTCGGTCTCACCATCAACGCCAAATCGCCTGAGGAAACCGAGAAAATACTGATGAAACATATTCCAGAGGAATTGCTTTCCATTGCCCATCATTGGCTCATTTTGCACGGAAGATACACCTGCCAGGCTCGAAAGCCATTGTGTGAACAATGCGGCCTGAATTTATGGTGCAAGGACTTTGAATCCAAGAAAGCGTAACAAATCGTCGCATCAAATCCAGCATAATACGAACTCACCAAACTATTTTGGTATGAATTGTCATTTCCTTTCATCTTTTGATTGGGCTGGTATACGCAACAAATCGTATTTTCGTGGAGTTAATTTCCCTTAGATGAAAAACCAATTTAAAAAGAATCTATACCTATGAAAACCCTTAAGCTGTTCGTTGGAATACTACTCTGTTTTTGTGCATTGAACCCAATCTCGGTTGTTGCACAAACCGGTGATCAAATGTTAGACGGTATTGGAGAAACAGGACTTATTGCTCGCTACACATTTAAAACGGATGCAAAAGATTGGTCCCGAAACAATTTGCATGGCAGCATCACTGGTACTGATTTCAAGTTTGTAACAGACAGCCTGTTTGGCAGTGTGCTTTCATTACAAGGATCAAGTGAAACGTATCTAACACTTCCGGGAGAATCCTTGACAGGAGAAGAGTCCGTAAGCATCACTGGATGGATTTACCTGAATTCTACAAGAAGCGGTCAGATCGTCTTTGATTTTGGGAAAAATAGCAAATCGCATTTTTTTGTTGCTCCGGTAGGGACTAAGGACAAAGAAGGTTTTCAGACTCAAATTCAGACCATTACCAATACATTTAGTGCAAGCTCAGCAGCGTTGGCAGTCAATAAATGGAATCTTTTTGCGATAGTCATCAATATTCCGTCCAAAACGTTGAGCACCTATATTAATGGTGTGCTTGTCAGTGAGGTGAAGAATGTAGAAGTGGATTTGGTACAACTGTTCGATAAAAAAGCAGGAGATAATAAACTTTATATCGGTAAATCATTGGGTTCAGACAATACAATATTGAATGCTAAATTGTACGATTTCAGAATCTATAGGATTCCTTTGAGCGAACGACAAATAACCAGAATCTACAACATTGCTTTGAAAAAGGAAGAGCCGGTTACCAGAAGAAGAGGCGGAGCAGAACAAACGCTTCCTGTGTTTACCAAAACGACACCTCAGTTGTATAATGCCTTTTTGACCAGCGTTCCAGACGTTCAGGTTGAGACAGAAGTAGGAACTCTTCCTAGATTGCCTCGCTATTTAAAGGGGGTTTACAGCAACAATGTAGTAGGGCCGGATGTAAGAGTAATTTGGCCGGCACCGATGAACAATAGTCAAACACTCACACCTGGCAGCTATAAAGTTACAGGAAAAGTCTCTGGAACTGAACTTCAACCAAATGCAATTGTCACCGTTAAAGAAGCACAAGCTCCTGCTACACCGAATCGTGCACTAGAAGTATTCAGGCTCGATCAGGTTTCGTTAAATACGGATAGTCACAACGACAAAACAAAATTCATTGAGAACCGTGATAAATTCATCACTGTGCTTGCCAACACGAATCCGGACAATTTCCTATACATGTTTCGGAATGCCTTTGGACAGAAACAACCTGAAGGTGCTAAGGCACTGGGGGTTTGGGATAGTCAACAAACCAAATTGCGCGGACATGCCACTGGTCATTACCTCAGCGCCATCGCACAGTCTTATGCAGGCACCGAGCATGACAAGGCGCTTCAGGCAATTTTTGCCAAGAAGATGGAATACATGGTGAATACCCTGTACGATTTGTCTAAACTATCCGGAAAGCCGCATCTAGCAGGAGAATCATTTGTGTCAGATCCAAAATTGGTGCCTCCTGGTCTAGGAAAAACAGGCTATAATTCTGATTTGAGCGTAGAAGGCATCCGGACAGATTATTGGAATTGGGGTACAGGATTCATCAGTGCCTATCCACCGGATCAATTCATCATGTTGGAAAAGGGAGCGACTTATGGAGGTTCAAATGCTCAAATCTGGGCACCTTACTATACGCTACACAAAATTATGGCCGGTTTGATGGATATTTATGAAATCAGCGGCAATGAAAAAGCGTTGGAAATTGCAAAAGGCATGGGCACTTGGGTATATGCTCGTTTGAGTCAGTTGCCTACCGAAACCTTGATCAGCATGTGGAACAAATACATTGCCGGAGAGTTCGGTGGCATGAACGATGCCATGGCCAGACTATATCGAATCACCAAAGAGCCTCGTTATTTGGAAACTGCCAAATTGTTTGACAACATCAAAGTATTCTATGGTGACGTCAATCATGTACACGGGCTCGCCAAAAATGTAGATTTGTTCCGTTCATTTCATGCCAACCAACACATTCCTCAAATTGTTGGGGCGCTGGAAATTTATAGAGATTCGGAAACTCCTGATTATTATCGCATTGCCGACAATTTCTGGGATATGATCACCAACGATTATTCATACAGTATTGGAGGTATTGCAGGAGCACGCAACCCGAATAATGTGGAATGTTTCACTGCCCAACCGGCAACACTTTATGAAAACGGATTTGGAGCTGGTGGCCAGAATGAAACCTGCGGAACTTACAACATGCTTAAGTTGACCAGAGACCTTTTTCTCTTCAATCAGAGTGCTAAGTTCATGGATTATTACGAGCGTGGGCTTTACAACGATATTCTTGCCTCTGTTGCAGAACATTCCCCGGGGAATACCTACCACATTTCCTTGAGACCTGGCTCCGTTAAACAGTTTGGGAATGAGGACATGGCCGGTTTTACCTGTTGTAACGGTACGGCTCTCGAGAGCAGTACAAAACTTCAGAACTCCATTTATTTTAAAAGTGCAGACAACAAGGCTTTGTATGTGAACCTGTATGTGCCCTCCACCCTAAAATGGACGGAAAGGAATGTCACAGTAACTCAAACAACAGCTTATCCAAGAGAAGATCGTACCCAATTAACCATCAAAGGCAGTGGCAAGTTTGACCTAAAAGTACGTGTTCCGCAATGGGCTACCAAAGGCTTTTTTGTGACCATCAATGGTAAGGCTCAAAAAGTAAATGCTGTGCCTGGAAGCTATCTTTCCATCAACCGCAAATGGAAAAATGGGGATGCAGTTGAGTTGCGCATGCCATTCAAGTTTTATTTGGATCCCGTCATGGACCAGCAAAATATTGCCAGTTTGTTTTACGGACCCGTTTTGCTAGCAGCTCAAGAAACTGAACCACGGACAGATTGGCGTAAGGTAACATTAGATGCTGGAGACATCAGCAAATCGATATCGGGTGATCCAAGTAAGTTGCTTTTCAATATTGACGGAGTGGTATTCAAACCATTTTACGATACGTACGGGCGTCATTCGGTTTATTTGGACGTACTCTTAAAATGATAAAGTGCCAAAATTAGCTTCAAAACGGTTTCAGTTGTATCAATTGAAACCGTTTTCATTTACACCTATTGTTTCAAATACTTCCAATCCAACTTCTTGATTTCATCGAACACCAGCCAGGGTATGACGGCAGTGATTAGCAACAAGAGGAGGATGACCCACTGAAATTCGGATAAGAAAAAGTGGACCAATCCAAAGCCTCCGGGAAGAATGAGCAACAACATGGAACGGATAAAGGTATTGCCACCTGATGCGCCTTCCTGTGCAATGCTGAAAGGTAGGTTTTTGACCATGACGTAGGCGATGAGTGCCCCAATGACCATGACATTGAGACAACCGAGTAGGAGGTTCGGCAAAATGGAAGGACCTTGCAAAACAACTCCAACTATCAACAAAACCAATGCTATGGGCACAAAAAACAAAGTCATTACACATTTGACAGCACCGCTGATGACCAATCCGGGTTTTGCAATGGGTGCGACAAAGAAAAGCCAAGAGGCTTTGAATTTGTCGGTATAGGGCAGTTGAATCATGGCTGTACTTAGCAGCATGCTACTTATATAGATAATTATCAACAATATGGGGGCAACTTTAGAACCACCAGCAAGGGCTGCAAACGAATTATCCTGAAACAACATCATCCCACCAATAACGATTAGATAACCGATGGTAGGGAATACTTTCATCTTGAAATCGCGGCTTCGACCCATCATTCGGCCTGCAAAAATGAAACCGGCAAATTCGGCGCCTGGCTTGGTCAGCCAGCCTGCCAGAAGTTCCAACAATGCAATTTTTCTTGAACCGTCCTTACGTTTTACAGGAGTTCTTTGTTCTGCGGTTCCGCCGGTAATCATTCCCAGTTTCCGATTGAAAGAAGGAGCGAAAAAGCGCACCACCAGCCAAATGGAGAAAATGGGCACCACAACAGAAAGCACCAAGCTCATCATCGATTCAGCGGAGAAACCAGCGCCCGAGAGCATCAGGCAGGCATCAGCAAACCAAAAAGGTGGAAAGAACTGCATAAAAGGCATATCGGAAATGCTGACATTTGCGAATGTGCTGGAACGAATCATTCTGGGTAGAATCTGATACGAAAGCATCAGCAATACGACGAATCCAATCTGGATGGAACCAATAACCGACTGAAATTTGACTGGTGTCGTGACTTTCAGAATAAGGATGTAAATGGCGTTGATAAAAAAGATGCCAAGCAATGTCATTAACACCACCATCAGAATAAAGGGCAGGATGATGGCCGGTCCTTGAATGATTGCGGTGGTGATACAACCCGGGAGTGTCATCGGCAGCACGACCATGGATGTACGGATAGTGATGTGCAAGAGCCTTGCAGTCACAAACGTCACATCGGAAATTGGTTTGGGAAGAATAATCAGATTATCCCGCACATCGATGAGTACAGACGTGAAATCGGTGATGAGTGTGACGCAGATCATGAAAATGAACATGGTCATGTACATCGACAATTTTGTGAGTAAATCCGTACCTAAAGCGAAGGAAAAAAGCATCATCAACCCTGTCATAAAGGCCGCGAACATGGTGCCAAGGGTCGCTTTGCTAACTACTTTCTTTACCTTTCCGCTGTTTCGGCTTCCGAATGAAGCCGGGCGGCGGTTGTCCATGGTCAATTTGGCTATCAGTACGGCTTTCAGTTGCAACATGTCCACGCCGAGTTTTTGATACACCGCTACTGGCAGCATCACCAACCAGAGAAAAAATTTATCTATGAAGTTCATTTCCGGCTGAATTAATCAAAAGCATTCATCAATTTGTCACTAGCATCGTGCATGGACTGGGTAGCGGTGAGGCCTGCAAAAATGGCTTCCAAGCTGTCCTTGTCCTGCCTTTGGCGAAGTTCCTCGAAACTGCCGTCGGCTACCACCGTTCCCTCATTGATAAGGATGATGCGGTCGCTTACCTTCTCCACCACGTCCATCATGTGGCTGCAATAGAAAATGGTCTTGCCGCTTTTGGCCATTTTGTCGATCAATTCCTTCACAATGATAACGCTGTTGGCATCCAGTCCGCTCAGGGGTTCGTCAAGTATGATGATTTCTGGGTTGTGCAGCAAACCAGAGGTTATCAGGATTTTTTGTTTCATGCCTTTGCTGAACGTATCCATCCGCTGGTCCATGTTGCCGCCCATGCCGAATGCGTCGAGCATGCGACCGGCACGTTCATTCACTACTTCTTGCGAAATGCCGTACAAGGAGCCCATCAACGAAAGGAATTCGTTGGGAGTCAACACGTCATAGAGTTCAGCCATTTCGGGAACAAAACCGATGAGGGATTTGACGGCCAAGGGGTTTTTGCGGATGTCGATGCCTTTGACGAAGACGTCTCCGGTGAAATCGGACAGCAGGCCGACCAGGATTTTTACCGTGGTGCTTTTACCCGCGCCGTTGGGACCAATGTAACCGATGACCTGTCCAGGCTCGATGTCGATGGAGATGTTTTTAAGTACGTGGTTCGAACCGTAAAATTTGTTTAGGTTCTGAATGCGGATGATGGGTTCCATTATTTCAGATTTAAGGGCGTAAAAATACAAAAAACTACGACATATTTAATAATTTTTTATTCAAAAAAACTCCCGAATCTTTCGAAACGGGAGTCTTCAATTTTGATTGGATCGCTATGAAATCAACTTGCGATAACGGACACGTTTGGGTTCTATATCACCCATCCTCATTCGTTTGTTATCTTCGTAATCCGAGTAGCCACCCTCAAAGTAAAACACTTCCGAGTTACCTTCGAACGCCAAAATATGCGTACAGATGCGGTTGAGGAACCAACGGTCGTGGCTAATAACCACGGCACAACCGGCAAAGCTCTCGAGACCTTCTTCGAGTGCACGCAACGTGTTCACGTCGATGTCGTTGGTCGGTTCATCGAGCAGCAAAACGTTGGCTTCGGACTTCAAATTAAGTGCCAAATGCAATCTGTTTTTCTCACCACCCGAAAGCACTCCGGCCAGTTTTTCCTGATCACCCCCTGCGAAATTGAACTTGGACAGATAAGCGCGGGAACTGATTTCACGACCGCCAACACGTATGTAATCGGTTCCGCCGGAAACAATTTGATAGACTGTTTTTTCAGGATCGATGGCAGCATGAGACTGATCCACGTATCCGAGTTTCACGGTCTCTCCCACTTCGAAGCTGCCAGCATCCGCCTTTTCAAGACCCATGATGAGTTTGAACAAGGTGGTTTTACCAGCGCCATTCGGGCCGATGATACCGACAATGCCGTTTGGAGGCAAGGTGAAGTCGAGGTTGTCGAATAGAAGTTTGTCTCCGTACGCTTTGGATACGCCGTGGGCTTCAATGACTTTATTACCCAAGCGGGGCCCGTTCGGGATGAACAGTTCCAGCTTGTCTTCTTTTTCTTTTTGGTCTTCGTTGAGCAAACGGTCGTAGGAGTTCAAACGAGCCTTACCCTTTGCCTGACGAGCTTTGGGCGCCATGTGAACCCATTCCAGTTCGCGTTCCAGAGTTTTACGACGTTTGCTGGCCGTCTTTTCTTCCTGTTCCATGCGCTTGGTCTTCTGTTCCAACCAAGAGGTATAATTGCCCTTCCAAGGAATGCCTTCACCACGGTCGAGTTCAAGGATCCAGCCTGCCACGTTGTCAAGGAAATACCTGTCGTGGGTTACGGCAATGACGGTACCGGGATACTGCTGAAGGTGTTGTTCGAGCCAGTCGATGGATTCAGCATCCAAGTGATTGGTGGGTTCGTCAAGTAGCAAAACGTCGGGTTGTTGAAGCAACAAGCGGCAAAGAGCCACACGGCGGCGTTCCCCTCCTGAAAGCGTATTCACAGCTTGATCATCGCTGGGGCAGCGCAACGCGTCCATGGCGCGTTCCAGCTTATTGTCGAGGTTCCAGGCATCGGTCGCATCGATCTTGTCCTGCAGTTCGGCCTGACGGGCAAAAAGCTTGTCCATCTTGTCGGAATCCTCGTAGTATTCGGGCAGGCCGAATTTAGCATTGATTTCTTCGTATTCAGCCAGTAGGTCAACGATTGGCTGAACCCCTTCCATCACGATTTCCTTGACGGTTTTGGTTTCGTCCAACTTCGGATCCTGATCCAGGTAGCCCACCGTATAACCCGGTGCGAACACGACTTCGCCCTGAAATTCCTTTTCCAGACCGGCAATGACTTTCATCAACGTCGATTTACCCGATCCGTTCAGACCGATAATTCCAATTTTAGCGCCGTAGAAGAACGAAAGATAGATGTTTTTGAGTACTTGTTTCTGAGGTGGGTAGATTTTGCTCACCCCAACCATGGAAAAAATGATTTTTTTATCGTCTGCCATACTGATTTGCTGTAGTTTGCTGCAAAGGTAGGAAATATTGGCATCGGTTCAAGCGGTAAAAGGCGGTAATATTTGGAAAAAATTGTTCTATTTGGTCGGTTTCTTTACGTGTTCAGAACCTTAAAAACCCTCATTTTCTGACGGATAGAGCCATCAACTGAATTTAATTCAAAAATAAGCCTCTGAAATTTTGCTGTTTTTCCCGTAAAGCCTATCTTTGCATCCGCTTTTTAGAAGCAAAACAGGTCAGATTCGCTAGCTCAGCTGGTAGAGCACAACACTTTTAATGTTGGGGTCCTGGGTTCGAGCCCCAGGCGGATCACCAAAATGAAGGAAAACCCTGATAATCAGATTGATTGTCGGGGTTTTTTGATTTATGTGATCCTACTGTCTATTTTCCATGAAATTCAGTGATCGTAATTTATATATCTTTTACTTGTAAAAAAGGCAAAATACTTCATTATTATGCATTTATGTTTTATATTTGCATATTCACAGGTATTAAAATGTTACTACTAAACAACTCTGTACTGTGAGGATGAGAAATTTTTCATCATTGGAAAATTTTAAATCCTTCTGCACCAAGGGATTAACAACATCCCGACCGAAGATTTACTTATTTGTGGCTGTTGCAATAATGGCCACGTTGGGTTCTAACCCCCTAATGGCACAAACGGTAAGGACGGTTGGAAGTGGTGGAAATTATACAAATCTTACTACTGCCTTTACGGCCGTAAACGGTGGCACACTAACTGGAGACATCGTTTTTCAAATAATTAGCAGTCAAACCTTGACAAGCTCCGCGGCTCTGAATGCTAGCGGTTCAGGGTCTGCCAATTACACCTCGGTGATTATTTATCCAACTGCGGCAGGACTTAGCATCAGTAGCAACATCAACAACCAACCCACCATCAATTTGAACGGTGCAGACAATGTAATCATTGACGGGCGGGTCAATCAGCTTGGCACCACGAAAAGTTTGATTATTTCAAGCACTAGAACTAGTGGTTTTGCTGTTCGCTTTATCGGTGACGCTTCAGCAAACACCCTACAGTATTGTCAATTGAAAGGGGTTAACACATCGGGTACTGGTGGCGTTGTCACTTTCAGCACTGGTACCACCACTGGTAATGACAACAACACGATCGACAATTGCGACGTCACCAATGTAACCTCCCTACCCGTCAACGGCATTTATTCTGCAGGTTCATCCGCTGTTATTGACAATAGTAACAACACCGTTAGCAATTGCAATATTTCCAATTATTTTGGAGCATCAACTGCTTCTAATGGGATTTTTCTTTCAACAAATAATTCTGCCTGGACCATTACTGACAACAGGTTTTTTCAAACCGCAGCACGTCAATCCACAACAGCTAGGTTGCATCATGCCCTCTACATTGCTTCGACTACCGGAGTAAATTTCACGATTAGTAACAATATTATCGGTTATGCAACCAATACTGGGACTGGATTAACATCGTATACTGGGACTGTGACACACACCTACAGGGCTATAGAACTCAATGTAGGAACAGCAACCCCATCATCCATTCAGGGAAACACCATCACTGCATTCAGCATGGCTACAAGCAGTGGCACAACAACGCTCCCAGGCATTTTCAGCGGCATATCCATCTTGGGAGGAAGCGTAAACATTGGCACTGTAACTGGCAATACAATTGGTGCGACAACTGGGAATGGCGCAATTACAATCACGACAACGACCTCTTTGCCCGTCATAACGGGGATCTACGGTACATCTACTGGAACAGTCAACATTCAAAACAACAACATGGGTTCCATAAGCACTGGAACGACTACGACCATGGGGTATACGATTCGTGGAATTTATACAGTAGGAATAGGAACTTTTACGATTTCCGATAACACCATAGGCAGTACTTCTACGACACACAGCATTGCTGCCGGAAGAAGCACGACTGGTACAGCAGTATGTACGTTCAGCGGTATTTATAGCACCAGCACTGGAGTAAACACCATCACCAATAATACGATTCAAAATTGCACCGCGTATGGCACGGGATCATCCATATTCTATGGAATTGTTAAAACTGGTGGAACCAATACATTGAGCATCACAGGGAACAGTCTGATTTCCAGTTTGAATAATGGAACCGGTGCGATGATAGGCATTTACAGTACTTCTGCAGCATCGACATTGGCGATTTCGAACAACATAATCCGAGACTGTAGTAGGAATAAGACAACAGGCACATTCACTGGCATCTACAATACGGGGGCGGTGACTTCGGCAATTAACATTGACAACAATCTATTGGGAAACGTCTCTGGAGGATTAATAACGTATAGTTTGGCAAATTCTTCAGCTTTGTTGGGCATTAGCAATACAGCGGGAACAAACACCTGTGCTCTGTCAATCCAGAACAACGACATTAGAGGTATCACACAAACAGCGACAGGAACCAACGCACATACTTACATCATCAACTCTGCGGCCACGCTTTCTCAAAACATCAGCAACAACACTTTTACTAATCTGAGCACAAATACAACAGGGACCATCCTATTCCTTTCGAACAATGTGATCATGCCAGCAAACGGGGTACAACACATCGATGGGAACAGCATTGTTACTGGATTTACAAGGACAGCTGCGAGCGGTGCCCTGACACTATTCACTAGCACGGCATCGACAGCAAGCGCCAATGTTACGGTTACCAACAACAACAATGACTTTTCGAACATCAACCTAAACGGTACAGCAACTATTGCAGGATGGATTAATACCGACGCCGGAGCAGGAAGTGTGACAAAAACCATCGACGGGAATACCTTCAGCAATTGGACGGCGGGAACAGGTGCCATCACAGCGATAAATGTCAATATAGTCAGTGCCAACAACGCAACCAGCAACAACAGCATCAATACCATCAGTGGTGCCGGAACGATCACTGCCATCACTACTGGTGCAGGCAATGACAAAATTTACTCCAACACGATACATACCTTAACCACGACGGGGACAACTGCTACCATAAACGGCATCGCTGTTACAGCTGGAACTGTTAAAAATGTGTATCAAAATACCATTTACAACTTACAGGCTAATAACATTACCACTGGCAGCATCCGTGGAATCGCGATTTCGGCAGGTACGACCAACAATGTCTATCGAAACAACATTTATTCGTTAACGTCCAGCAGTAGTGCCATCACAAGCGGAACTGTCAATGGAATTTTGATTTCAGGAACCACCACCGGTCAGACGAACACCATTCACAACAACATGATAGGGGACTTGCGGACTACTGCAGCCAGCTCTCTCAATGCCATCATGGGTTTGAGCGTAGCCAATACTGGCACGACTTCGACCACCCATGCTTACTTCAACACCATTTATCTGAACGCGACGTCGAGTGGCGCGAATTTTGGTTCCAGTACGGTTTATCACGTTGTTAGCACCACTGCAACTACAGCAGCACTCCATTTGCGCAACAACATTCTAATAAACACGTCCACAGCCAATGGCACCGGACGAACAATCGTTTTCCGAAGGAGCAGCGGGGCTGCAGGTGCATTGGCCAATTACGTCAGCACCTCCAACAACAACTTGTTTTACGCTGGCACACCAAGCGCAACCAATCTGATTTATTCCGATGGCACAAGTACTGCCCAAACCATTGCTTTGTACAAGGCAGGTGTATTTACCGCTGGTACCATCGCACCTCGCGACCAGCTTTCCATCACAGAAAAACTGAAATTTGTCAGCACGAATGGAGCCGATCCAGGTTTTCTGAAAATGGGTGTTGACGCTGCTTCGTACATTGAAAGTGGAGGAACGTCCATTTCGGGTATTACCATAGACAAAGAAGGTGATTTCCGTTTTGGAGATCCGTCCTTCCCCATTCAAACGAATGGCTACGGTACAGCGCCCGACATCGGAGCCGACGAGTTCGACGGGTTTAGGCCTCATGTGGAAGTGGCCAGCGCTCATGTGAACAGTGACGGCTATTATGGAAGACTCCAACATGCCTTTTCAGCCATCAATGCAGAAAGCCAGACTGGTACCAACATACAGGTTTCCTTGTTGGTGAATACGGTGGAAACGTCGTCGGCTGTCTTACAAGCTGGGAACTGGACCAGCCTACTCCTCTATCCAACTCTGACGGGGTTATCCATCACCGGCAATTTGTCCGGCTCACCGCTCATCGACTTGAATGGTGCAGACCTAGTCACCATCGACGGTAGAGTAAACCACACGGGCAGCACCACCGACCTAATCATTGCAAACAGCAGTACTTCAGGAACTTCAGGCACTTCAACCCTTCGCTTCATCAATTCGGCCGAAAACAATATGCTACAGTATTGCACGGTTCGAGGTTCCACCACCAGTGTTACGGATGGGGTTTTGACCTTCGCCACAGCTGCTGCTGGAAATGGAAACGATAACAATGTGGTACAGTCTTGCAACCTCACGAATGCTGGTGGAAACAGGCCGTTAAACGCCTTGTATTCGGCTGGAACGGTCACGTTCGAAAACAGTTCGAACAGCTTGTTGAACTCACAAGTCTATGATTTTTTAAATGCTTCGGCATCCTCGAACGGTGTTTATATTGGTGCAAACTCCACGGCATGGACCATCAGTGGCAATAGTTTTTATGAAACCACCGCTTTGGTACCAAGCTCGGGGACCTTCGCTTATAATCTCCTACGCATGGAGAATTCTTCTGGAAATACGTTTGTGGTTTCAGGCAACTACTTTGGCGGTCAAGCTGCTCTTTGTGGAGGAACTGCTTGGTCTACCAATTCGGCAACCAACCACAGCATGCGGGTCATAAGCCTGAATGTTGGCACTGGTACGGCCAGCTCGGTACAAAACAATACCATCAGCAACTGGAACTATGGTTCCGGCAGCGCCACTCCATGGATTGCCATTGCAGTGGACGGAGGCAATGTCAATATCGGTACCACAACAGGCAACACCATTGGTTCGAGCGTTGTTTCTCAAGACATTATTTTGACCTCAACCACAACTTCCGAAGTGTTTGGCATCCGAAACGTCGGCGCTGGTATGGTTGCATTATCGAACAACAACATTGGTTCCATGTACTTGATAGGCGACAATGGCAGCTGCATCGGGCTTGAAATGGCAGGCAGTGGCACAACCAATTCTGCAGATAAGAATTTTATCCATACGCTTACGGTTGACCCGGCTTCCACCACCTCAACGGTTTATGGCATTCGAATGGGCACGGGTGCAGCCACGTATTCAAACAACATCATCAGTTTGGGTGGAAATACAGAAACAACCATTTATGGCATCTTTGAATCGGGCAGCGCAACATCTAATAACAATCTTTATTTCAATACGATATACATTGGAGGAGCGTTAGGTTCTGGTATCACAAAAAAATCCTACGCCCTTTGGAGCAATGCTTCGACCACTATTCGGGATATCCGAAACAATATTTTTGCGAACGATCGTTCCACGACTGGTGGATTGGACTTGCATTATGCCGCTTACTTGAATTATGGTGTCGATACCGATTTGAACCTCGATTTCAACGACTATTATGCTCCAAGCACAGGGGGGGTTGTCGGTTTTTACAACGGCGCAAACAAAACGGAACTCCCATTGGTAGTGGGCCTTGATGCCAAGAGCCTGCTAACCGACCCGACTTTTGTAAATGCTGGCACCACCACCAGTACGGATTACAAAGTCAACACGCCTTTGTTTGGAGTATCGGGAACAGGCATCACCACAGACTTTGAAGGTGGATCAAGGAGTGTGCCTGTCAATATGGGTGCCTTTGAATACTACACCAAAAAATGGCTGGGTTCGGTCAGCACGGCATTCTCCAACGTCAACAATTGGGCACCAGCCGCTGTTCCAACTGGAATCGACAAAGTTGGAATTTCTTCGGAGACGACGTTTCAACCCATTTTAAGCGGTACAAGCCCTGCAAACGACATCACACTTACAGGTAGTGGCAGAATCGACCTAACAGATGGATCTGTGCTCACCGTTCAAAGTGGGCCGGTGTTGACGTTGCAAACGGGTGCAGTTGTCAAGGTCGATGAGAACGCGGATTTAACCTTTGAATCTGGATCAACGGTTTCGACCGTGTCGGGCTCAAAAATCATTTTGGAATCGGGTTCGGCCTATGTGAATTTGGGAACAAGCGCACCATCCCTCGAGGTCAAGCGTGTTTTGACAGCCACCAAGGGGTGGCGTATGGTGTCTGCTCCGGTGTCTGACAATATTGCCGGTATGTTCGAGTCACCGCTGGTGACGCAAGGCTTCACAGGCTCCTCCTTTCCGACGCTGCAACCAAACTTGTTATGGTGGCTTGAATCTGACGGCGGAACCAGCTTGCAGAGCTGGAGAAAGCCCAGTGACATGACAGACAATTTGGTCGCAGGTCGAGGCTACTTCCATTACGTTTTTGATGGGGCGGGTCGTTTGGATGTTGATGGCATTTCAACTGGACTCAACTACTCGGACGTGCTACCTTCCACCATGACTTCGACCGGTGTTGAGAACTTCAACGGTAGCGGCTCGTTTAATTACAGTTTGACCTATACTACCAAAGCATCCACACAAACGCCTTCACCAACGGACACCATTTACTACGATTTAAACTCGCTCGATCAAGGTTGGAACCTGCTTGGCAACCCCACTGCCAGCACCTTGGATTGGGATGCTCCTACCGGTTGGACAAAGACGAATGTGGACAATGCCATTTATGTATGGGATCCTTCTGCCTTGAGTGGAAACGGTGATTACCTGACATGGAACGGCACAACGGGCACATTGGGAAATGGCAGGATAGCGCCCTTTCAAGCTTTCTGGGCACATTCAACGGCTGCCACGACGTTGAGTTTTACCAATGCGGTGAAAACAATCAACGCTGGTACCTTCTTAAGAAGCTCGCTTATTGACGAAACGGTTTCGTTGCCCATCACCTTGTCCATGGGCGATTTACAGACTACTTCCTACTTGTCTTTCAGCGAAAATGGAGCAACCGGACCAGACCGATGGGATGCGTACCGCCTTGAATCCATGAGTGAAAACTGGCTGGAGCTATTTACACTGAGTTCACCTGAGTTTGTCAGCCCACTGGTTATCAACCACCTGCCCATACTGAAGGAAGATTTGATTACCATTCCGTTGTACTATGACGCTCAACTAAAAAATACTGATACCAATCAGCAATTCTCGTTGAATTGGTCACTCCCTGCCAATTGGCCATCCGAATGGAACATCAGTTTGTTGAATCACCAAACAGAGGAAGTCATTTCCATGAAAGAGCAATCTTCTTATTCATTCAACACAAATATCAAAAAAGAACTAGTAGCAACTGCAGGTAGCCTGCCCCTTCCGAAATCGTTACTCAAAGAACTGGCACCTTCCAGTAAGCTTCGGAGCAGCTCCTCTGCACAACCATTCTCCATTGTCATTTACAAAGGTTCCAACATCGAATACATGGCGCCGAAACCACAACTGGTCGGTAGTACCACGAACCCCTTCAAAGCCACTACCCAAGTTCGTTTCAGCTTGCCCGAAAAAGCAAAAACGCGTGTGGACGTATTCTCTTCGCAAGGACAGCGTATCGCCACCCTAGCCGACGATATTTTCCCAGCTGGCATCACCGAAATCCCTTGGAATGCTTCCAATTTAGCTCCAGGCTTGTACCTCATACGATTCCTATCCGGAGAAACGCTGGAAACGAAAAAGGCTGTTTTGATTTTTTAAAAATGATTGATAAAATGAAATATACAAAAAATATAGTGTGCGTTTTGGTATTGATGTCTGTATTTAATTTGCAAGCACAGAAAACATCGATCAGCATCAAGGCTCAGGCGACAGTGATCGACAAGGCGGAAATCGAATTGGTCACCATCAAATACTTGGACATCGACGCCGGTATGGCTGTGAACGGCATCATCAATGTCTCTGCCAAACGAGACGGGCAGGCAGGTGTGATGATGGTGAAAGGGAGACCGGATGCGAGTTTTAGAATTAGTTTCGCACCTGTGGTTGAAATTCAGAACAGTACCGGAAAAGGTAGCTTAACTTTAAAATATGAGATGTATGGTTATACCAGTGACAATCAAGGAGCCAGCGAACCGATAGATGCAGCTGCACGCACCTTGAAGATCAACAGCGACGGGAAATATTATTTTTGGCTGGGTGGGCTCATTGACATTAGCAAAGCACGCCCTGGAAAATATGAAGGAGAATTCACACTTGAAATTGAATACATTTGAAATGAAAAAACGCATTCACACTCTGGTTTTGTTTTTGGTCAGCAACTTGCTACTGACTGGAAATGCCTTGGGTCAGCGGATTAGTTTTGGATTGTACACGACGGAGAACATCGTTTTGACACCGTTGGGTTCAGGTGATCTCAATTTTAATACAAAACAAAATATTCTTCTTTCTGGTCAAACCGTCACCATTAATCTGGTTGATGATGCAACAGCCATCCTGACCATTACCGGACGCCTTGATCAGGAGATCACCGTTACGATTGACGCACCCAGCACGCTCGATCTGGATGTGAGCAACACGATTCCTTTGGCAGTCAAGTTTGCATACTCCAATACTGGTGCAGCGACAGAAGTGTTAGCAAAACTAAGTGCCGTAGAAGTGGCAACAGGCTTTTCCAGCGCCACATTCCCAATTCTCAGAAGGGCGTCGGGTTTGCCAGCTCCGCCTCCAACACCCGGACATTCGGGCTATGTGGCACCAACTGGCACAGCATATATTTTTATTTATGGTACTCTGGGCGTCATACCTTCCAATGCAGCAGCAGGAATTTATAGCGGAAATATTAGTGTTCATGTTTCATACGCCAAAAATTAATTGCCGATGAATCAAAAACAATCCATTGTTTATAGCCAGGCCAATCATACTATCTCAGAGCACATTATGAGTTGGTTGAATGTAACGAACTGTGCACTTGTATTGTTTTTAGTTATGTTTTCGCTTACCGCCAATGCCCAATTCATCAAAATCGACATTGATATTCCTGCAAAAACAGGTGTATCAGACATGGAGACCTCGGAACAAAGCTGGCAGAACGCTATCAACCAATCCCAACAAGAATTGGACGGCACCTACGCATTGACCCTCTCAAGTGCTGAGAATCTACAAGTTCTTGCCATTTTAAAACATTCTGATTATTTAATAAATGCATCTGATTTAGGTGTCAAGTTGACTGCTGTGCTTGCCTATCGAAATGATGGAAAAAACAAGCCACCCAAGGCAAACGCAAGAGACAGAGCACAGTTTTCGATGAGCAACAGCGGCTTATTGATTGATAATATGAAGGATTCACCAGGAGTTTTAAATGCCTATCTGGTGGTTTACACAACGATTGAGAGGCCAAAAGTTAGTGGAACTACCTATATTGGTGATATAATTTTAACAATAGAATACAATTAGCCATTGCTGTACACTTAAGAAAAAGCTTATTGAATGCTGGTTGCAACCTAGTTCTTTGAAATCGTTTTAAACAATTATTCTTTTTTGTATCCTTTAATAATGCCTTTTGTATCTCTTCTGTCAAGACTTTTATGATGTTTATTGCGAAATGCTGCCATATATTTGTAATGTCTAATAGAAAAAACCCGAAATTAAAAAAAAACAATATCTTTGCACCATTATTCAAGCCTACTAATCTATAAAATAACTACTTAACTATCTATTAAACTAAACTACTTTAAAATGAAAACTAAAATGAGATTACTCGCAGCGGCTGCCATCGCAATTGGTTTTACCTTGAATGCCAGCGCAGCAGACAATGACTTTATTGTTGGATCAGCGACGATCGTACAAGCTGTTAGTGTAACCAACCAGTCACCTTTAAATTTTGGATCCGTTTCACAAGGGATAAACAAGACCGTTACTTTGGCGGGAACCGCAACTGGAGATGCTGGACAAACGGCACTTGGTACAGAAACGACCGGTCGTTTTTTACTTTCGGCTGCTCCTGGTACCAATGTAACTATGACTTTTACTACCCCACCTAATTTATTGAATGTTGCAGTTCCATTATTAATTGAAGATTGGGCATATGGTTGGGAAGGTACCAATATCGAACCCACAAACTTATTTTCGACAGGTGATCCCAATGGTACAACTAACTTTACAACATTTCCTACCAATGTTGCTGAAGGTACGATTAATGGTGTCTATGTATTTATTGGTGGAACCGTAAAACCTCTTCCAGCTCAAGCTGTTGGCACCTATACAGCTAACATTACGTTGACTGCTACCTACAATTGATTATTTATTAAATAAAAGGACGGCAGCTTGCCGTCCTTTTATTTTTTCTGACATTTAATTTTGTATATTTGGCTTGTTGTAAAAATACGTAAACCGAAATTTAAAAATCGGCCAATACAAACCTCAATTTAGAGATCCATGAGAACGTTTAAAAACATTTCGGCACTGTTGCTTGTCCTGATTTTAGCAAACCAAGCAATGGCTCAGGTTTCTATAGCACCATCTTTCGTTTTTGTTGACCCAAATAATGGTGTAGGTAATGTTTTTGTGAGCAACAACAGTGTCAAGCCTTATGAAATCTCAGTCAATTTCGTTTTTGGTTATCCGAGTAGTGATTCCGATGGGAATCTAATCATGAATTACAACGATTCAATAGCATATGCACAATATGCCTTAGATCCGATTATTCGAGCATTTCCCAGATCATTCTTATTGAAGGGAGGAGAACAACGTACGGTTCGTCTTCAAATCATACCGAAGGAACGCAACAAAGAAGGCTTTTACTTTACCCGTATGAAAGTACTGGCAAGACCTCAAACCGTTGAAGTATCCGATACGGCTACCCAAGAAATCGGCACCAAGATAAATTTCAATTTTGAGCAAATCACAGCTGTTTTTTACCATAAAGGAAAGGTCACTACTGGCCTGATTGTTAAAGACATTGATGTCCTTCAGAAAGAAGGCGTCTTGGAATTACGTCCACGATTGCAACGAACAGGTACTGCTCCTTTTTTGGGAAGTGTATTTGCGAAACTTAAAGATGCACAAGGAAAAATCGTAGTTGAAACACAAGCTACGACCACCGCGTATTTTGAAGAAATTCGGCGAATCGATTTGAAATTGGACAAGGTCATACCCGGTATTTATACACTTGAACTAAGTTTTGATACACACCGCAATGACATGTTGGCAAGCGACTTGATTCAAGCGCCTCTTATCGTAAAGGAAAAAACTATTATCATCAAATAGGTCATCATTACTCTACTTCGTTTACTAATGAAACCATCGATTGCTTTCTTTGGACCCATTCCAAAGGTGGTTTTCATTGTATTTATCGTTTTATTCATCCACTTAGACAAGACTCTAGCACAGCAGGTAGAGGTGTTGTTGTCTTTCCAGCAACCCTCCGTAGGAAATGTTTATGTAAACAGTATCTACGATGAAGAAAAGGATGAAGTATTTATTCCTGTCATTGAAATGTTTAACTTGTTAGAAATCAATGTGCAACCAGACGTAAAGAACTTTACTATCAAGGGAAACTTTATTACAACTGCCTATCCTTATGTCATCGATCTTTCCATCATGCTTGTACAATGCGGCAAAAACACTCTTAAACTTACACAGGCTGATTTTCGATTAGGAGAAACAGATTATTACATATCACCTAAGGTTTTTGAAGATGTTTTCGGGTTGAACTTTACGGCTAACATCGATCAATTGGTACTTAAACTAGAAACATCATTGACACTACCCATCCAAACACGAAAAGCAAGAGAGCTGTCTCGTAATCAAATGGGAGAGAATGTAAATACGAAAATTGATTTTCCACTTGGTTACAAACTAAATAGATCGTTGTATAGTGGATCGATGGTTGATTATTCAATTAATTGTGATTATGCTTCGAACTCGCTGAACCTCGGTTATGCTTTTACTGGAGGTGTGGAACTTTTGGGTGGTGATTTACAAGGAACAATAAATGGAGTCAGCAATTCAAATGGGTTTAATACATTAGTTACCAATAATTTACTTTGGCGATATGCCATTCGTGACAACGATTTCATTTCGGGCATCATGGCTGGTCAAACAAGCACCACAGGGCTACAGCCACTTTCTATAAAGGGGATATCATTGACCAATGATCCCATTGAACCTCGGCAAATTTATGAAACCACTGTGATTGATGGGACTACGGAGCCTGAATCTGAAGTAGAACTCTATGTCAATGAACGTCTATCTGAGTTTCAACGAGCAGATGCAATGGGTTATTACCGCTTCAACGTACCCATTTCTTATGGAACCACTAGAACAAGTTTGCACATTTATACCCCTTCTGGGCAAATCATCGTATCTGATAAGCAAATGCAAGTACCTTTTACGTTTTTGCCAAAAGGAGTTGCCTCATACAACATACAAGCTGGGCTTATTGATAATTATACTACTAATACCATTCAAGACCAATGGACTGCACATGGGAACTTCGCATTAGGGGTAACGAATTGGCTGACTACATCATTTGGGACACAATATCTTGGCAACACATATAACCCAGAAAACTTTTTATACTATGGTAGTATGTCGGCCAGAGTTGCCAAACAGTATCTCATCAATATTGATGCGGCACCCAACAATTTCTACCGACTCGTAGGTAGTGTCAATTACTCCAGCAATCTTAGCATGAACATCTCATATACAAAATTTGACGGTAAGAGCATCTTTAACTCGTACAATGCCACTGACAATTTTATGGCAAATATATATTTACCATTTAGGGTTCATGGAATAAATACAGGGTTTAGACTGGGTACTGATTATTACATCTTGCCATTCGGAAGCAGAACTACCTATCGAACAGATCTTAATATGCGCCTCGGCAAAGCAGACCTTCGATTAAATTATCGCGATAACTTGGTTAACTCCAACAATATACATGATTTTGGCCAGGGAACACTTACAAGCGGTATCACTTATACAATGGCTCGTACACCTGGAATTCCTGTTTATATTCGTGGCATGTATGTCAGAGCACAAACTCAGTACAACATGTATGAAAAAAAGTTTCAAACAACGGATGTTAACTTTTCACGCACCATTTCCAAAACAGGCAGATTAGATTTGAATCTAGCTTATAATCATCTTGCCAAAGTAATCAATTCACGAATTGGACTAACACTCGATCTAAATACCATTAGGAGTGTAACATCCACCTATATTTCTGGAAAAAAAGCTTCTGTTAGGCAAAGCTTAACCGGTAGTTTAGGTTGGGATATGCCTAATGAAAAAATCGTTCTTAGCAATCGTCAACAGGTTGGACGAAGTAGTGCCTCTGTTATCCTTTTTATTGATAACAACAATTCTGGTAAATACGAAAAAGGTGATAAGCTATTACCCTACCGCGGTGTTAAACTTGATAAGACTACTACGATGTTAGTTGGTCGTGACAGCATCTTGCGGCTGACCCAACTTCAGAGCTACTACAAATACAACCTGAGTGTCAACCGCAATGCTATTCCAGATCCGACGCTGGTGCCAATCAAGGACAATTTCTCGTTTATTGCAGACCCGAATCAATTCAAGCAGATTGAGATACCCTTCTACAGAGGCGGCATCGCTGAAGGGGCTGTATTTGTGGAGCGTGATGGCAAAGTTACTGGTCAGGGTGGTTTGAGATTGGTGTTGAAAGCTGTTGACAAAGAGTTTCAAACGATAGTACGTACCATGAGCGACGGAAATTTCTATGTCATGGATTTGGCCCCAGGTAAATACACCATGGAAATCGATTCCATTCAACTTGGTTTCCTGAATGTCAAATGTGAACCTGAAAAGGTTGAATTCGAGATTAAAGCACTTGCAGAAGGCGATTATGTGGAGGGTTTGACTATAAACCTGATACCCATCGAAGCAAAAAAAGAAGTCCGTATTGACTCTGTAATTCAGCCTGTGGTAAGCAAAGAAACGATTGCCAAGTTGAAAACCGATACGATCATTCTTCAAAAAGGCACAACAGCCAGCGTAAAAATCCAAGCAATAACTGCAACCAAAGACTCAATAACCAGTATAAAAGTCGATACGATTATAACACCTAAGGACACAAAGGAGAGCTTGAGTATCATTACGATTACAGCACCAAAGGATTCGGCGACCAGCATGCGTAACGATACGATCCAGGCTCCTTTGATACAGCCAAAAGATACGATGTTCAAGGGGTTGGTATTGCCCAAATACCTTGGAGAGCCATTGATACTTCGAAACAAAGAGGGGAAGTATTCCATCAATTTGGGGACATTCAGTCAGCTTAAGCAAACTGATTTCTTGGTGGATCTGATTAATAAGAAATCACCGGATAAAACGCTGATAATAAACACCAATGGAAAGTACTCGGTCAGGATTGGTTATTTTGACAGTCGGAAAGAAGCTGAGACAGTAAAGGCTTCGATGGTTTTCAGAAAGAATCCAAAAAAATAAATTTGATTTTAAAGCTGGTTGAAGAGGTTGTTTCGAACAGAATTACAACTTAATCGATTTACTCTCTAAAGAGATGTGCTTCCCCTTTTCGTATTTGAATCGCTCCACTTTAAGCATGTGTTCGTCGGCCGATTGAGGCATCATTACCAGAAAATCCATGTTTTGCAAATCCTGATCGACCGATTCGCCGTTCTTGACCTTTTTGTCTATCCAAGTACCGGAATTGGCATACAGGCAGGCTTGAGCCCTTTTATTGGTGTACGATTTGATCATTGGATTATGGGTATGGCCAAAGACAACGATGCGGACGTTGGAGGTGTCGTTTTGAAAAAATTGGGTGTTGGATTGTTCATCAAGAAAGGCGGTTTGAAGGCTGCCGGGGATGGCATCTTTGACCAGCGTTTTTACCGGAACGTTGTTATGGGCCAAGCGCTTTTCCCAAGCCTGTTGGCTGCAAATGCCAGTGAACAGTTTCATATCAATCGATCCATTTAAAGTATTGTAGGGGATGATATCGTTTATAGGTATCGTATCGTTGAAATGATTCAGATTGGTCACAATGATTTTTTCGTCAAAGTTGTCTTTGACAGGGATTAAACTGGTGAGCACATATTTCCAAATGTTGTAGTAGACGTACGAATTCACTTGAGTTTCGTCAGTGGAATTCAACGCAACGGACCGTACTGGAGTGATTTCAGAAGGTGTCGGAAAATTGGTTAGGGAATTGACTGCAATTCGAGTGAAAAAATAACCTGGAGGTAGGATGGAACCTGGGGCAAGGTCCTGATTGCTGTAGGGATCGGGCGAACAGAAAAAATCGTATCGATGACCGTGTTGGATGGCAATTTGCGGATAGCCGTCTGGATGATAGGTTCCTAAACCCAATTTTCCAGCATCGCGTGCTTGGTGTATTCCTGGTAATATAGCAGAAACGTAGGCCTCGGGTATCGTTAAGTCGTGATTACCAGGGGTGTAGGAGACTTTAACTTTCCCATCTTTTATAATGGCATTCAGTACATCGAAGACCAACCGATTTTCCGAGCCGATTTTTCTTACAAATTCTTCCTGGGTTCCACCGTTGTAGGTGTCGGTTCTTGACGGAACGAACCATTCGTCCAGCATATCGCCAGCTATGACCAGCTCTTTGACCGTTTCCGATTCCCGAATTTCGGTAAGGAACTGAGCCAAGCGCGGAAGATGGCGCACCGTCTCGGAGTACGAGGTATCAGCACCAAAATGCAAATCGCTGATAACAACGATTTTGTTTCGAACCAAGTTGCCGGTTTCCAAAGTCAAATCAAAGGGATTATGTATTGTAGAAAGGTCGTCATTTTGGCAAGAGTGAACTGAAAATAGCAGTACCGATAGTGAAAGAACGGCGAATAGGTTTCGTTTCATGGTATATTAAGGTTTGATTGCTACAGCAAGTACAAATAATCGTTGAATGTATACAAATAAAATGAGATTCTATAAAACTTTTACTTTATTGGTTTTTTGACAGTAAAAGCCGATTATTGTCAATTTATAGTTATATTAGCCACAAATAAAGAAACAATGAGAGTAGCAAAATTTTATACAAGTGAGTTCAAAGAATTTTTTACTGAAAAAGAGGTATTCTCTGTTCATGATATTTCCTCCTTCTATCAGTCTTTAGAGCCCAATATAGCGCACTCCACCGTAAGTTGGAGGATCTATGAATTAGTCCAAAATGGATTTATCCAAAGAATAGGTAGAGGATCTTATAGTTTTGGTTCAAGCAAACTCTTTGTTCCGACCATTTCCATGAAGATGTTTAAGATCAATCAATTCATGAAAGATCAATTCCCCTATCTTAAATACATTCTATGGCACATAGGTGACATTAATTCATTTTCGCAGCATCTTTTTAATAAGAATATCATATTTGTCGAGGTAGAAAGAAATGCCATAGAGTCAGTAACTGAAATTCTTCGGGATAAATTCAAATATGTCATTGACAGTCGCTGGAATGACAACCTATTTTTGGACGAAAGCCTTATTGTTGTACGTCCACTGGTAACCGGTGCTCCTATTCAAAGTCTTCGAAATGTACCAACGACAACACTTGAGAAAATATTGGTGGATATTTTTGCAGACAAATACTTTGATTTTCTGCAAAGCTTCGAGTTGAACCACATTTTTGAAAATGCCTTCTTAAATTATACCATTCACAATGAAAGACTCCTTAGATACGCAAGCAGAAAAATGAAACGAGATGCAATCAATGAATTTATTAAGTCTATAAAACGACAGGAAGGCGAAAACACTGTCAAGAACCCAATACAATCATGATACACCCCCTTAGCATTTCAAAAGACTGGATACTGTCCAAAGCGAAAGAAAATAAAACTGACCCTATTCTAGTTCAGAAAGTCATACGGGCGTTGATGCTATTAGAGGGATTGTCTGAATCAAAAATACAATTCGTTTTTAAGGGAGGCACAGCATTAATGTTATTATTGGGAAGCACAAAAAGGTTATCAATAGATATTGATATTATTGTTCCTAAAAAAACCGAAATCGACGAACAACTAGAACAAATCGTAAAGAACAAAGGTTTTATAAGAGTAGAACCACAACATCGTAGTGCAATAGGGAACATCGAGAAAGCGCATTATAAGTTCTACTTTGAGAATGCTCTAAAGACGGATAGTGAAGATTATATTCTCTTGGATGTACTATTTGAGGCCGTTTTATATCAAAATACAATCGAAACATCAATAGCCTCAAAGTTTCTAATGCAAGAGGAAGAGCCCCTCAAGGTCTGGACACCAGATTTTGACAACATTATGGGGGATAAAATGACCGCCTTTGCTCCAAATACCATAGGCATACCTTATATTAAAAAGGAGCAACCAATGGGCTTGGAAATCATTAAACAGTTATACGATGTAGGTAATATCTTTCCAAACATAACAAGAGTCGATATTGTCAGTAGAGTGTTTATCGATATAGCGCAAATAGAGCTCTCGTATAGGGAATTAAGGAACGAACTTCAATTGGTTTTTGATGACATTTTCGAGAATTGTTTGTCAATTTGCTTAAGAAGTTCCTTTGGGAATGCCAACTTTGATATATTGCAAAAAGGTATCATACAAGCAGATTCCTACATCTTTTCAGAAAGATACCATTTAGAAAAAGCTATTACACATGCCGCTCGGACAGCATTTATGGCAGCATTAATTGAGTTTAGGCAACCAATTCAATTCTTCCAACCTAGCACAGACATGAGTAGTTGGTCGATTGACGCTCCATTCCAAGCACTTAATAAGATAAAGAAAACCAACCCAGAAGCTTTCTTTTATTGGTACCAGTGCCTGCTGTTAAAACATTTGAAATAATATATATCATTTGCCAAATTTCCAATTTAACCCCTTTTCTGCCAAATAAACACCTCCCACAATGAGGCAGGCGCCGATCATTGCCGGGAAAGTGATGTGCTCGCGCAATATCAGGTTGGCAGTGATCAGAGTAATGACGGGGCAGAAGTAAATATAGGTGGTCACACGCACAATGCCAAGGCGGCGGGTGGCCAGGTTCCAGAAAATGTAACCGAGCATGGAGGCAATAAGGCCTAGGAACAGCAAGTTCAGCAAAACATCCGGCTGTAGAAGCAGATGCAATGGAGGATGAGCAGGTTGAGTCAGCAGAAAAGGCAAAATGGTGAGAAGGCCGTAGAAAAAAACTTTCCGAGTCACGAACATGGTGTTGTAACGACTAATCAAGCCTTTGGATATCAGGCTGTAGAAAGCCCAGGAGAGGGCAGCCATCAGGGCTAGGAAATCGCCAAGCGGATTGATTTTCAGGATGAAACCGCCGCTGTAAATAACCAAGGCGACCCCTGAAAAAGCGAGAACGGAACCATAAACCAGCTTGAGCTTCAGTTTGTCGTTTCGATGGGTCAGAAAATATAGGATGGCGGTAAATAAAGGGGCGGTGCACACCAAAAGCGAGACATTGGAGGCCAGCGAGTAGCTGAGGGCGGTGTTTTCGGCCATGAAATAAAGGGAGCCGCCGGCCATGCCAGAAAGGAGGAACAGAAATTCATCCCGCAAGTTTCTGGCAAAGAGTTGTTTGTAGGTAAAGAGCCACAGAAAAACGTAAGCGATGGCAAATCGTAGAAACATGATTTCAGCCGGGGTCAAGCCGTTTTCAATTAGGACCTTGGTCGAAATAAAGGTGGTTCCCCAAACCGAGACGGTGAGTAATGCGAGAAGGTGATAACCGATATTTTTAGATACAAGTGCAGGCATGGCGTAAAATTAGCGATAAAATGTGGACTCAACCCACTTTAGGAGCGTTTGACCGACAAATTGATTGGTATGACCGAACATCTGGGGCCCATCCTTGAACTTTTTGTACTTTTGGATGTCCAACATACCGAAAATGAAAACAAAATTCGTACGCGATTCTGAAGGAACATCTGTCAGCAAATTAAAAACGTTGACGACGGTGCTCATACATCTGTTTATCTGGCTGGTTATCTTTTCACTGCCTTTGCTTTTCAGACCTGGATATATTGGTTCGGGGGGACGTGGGGAAATGCACTTTCCATACCTTGTACCGCTTCCCATCATGATGAACAACATTTTTTTGGTCATTGCCTTCTACATCAACTTGTTTGTACTGATGCCACGCTATTTCAACACGAAAAAATGGGGGTACTTCGTCCTTTTTACCATCGTATTTTTAATTGTCAGCCTCTACTTTCTTCAATTCGCACAATGGCTGGACCGGACTTTGTGGCCAGAAATGTACCAATTCCGTAGACCAAGGTCAGGTGGAGGTTCTGGGTCAGGATTTCGCGACCACAATCGAGGTTTTTCCTTTCGACAATTCTCGTTCATTTATCTGTTCATCATGACTTGGGCATTGAGCATGGCCTACTATTTGTTCACGCAATTGCAGAAATCGGTTCGCAAGGCAGACCAGGTTTTGGCTACCGCATTGCAATCGGAACTTTCCTTCCTTAAAGCGCAGATAAACCCACATTTCCTGTTCAACACCCTGAACAATATTTATGTACTGACACTGAAGAAATCGGAGGCCGCTCCGACGGCGGTGATGAAGCTTTCCAACCTGATGCGGAAAATCACCAACGACACGGCGGTGGACTTCGTGCCGTTTGAGGAGGAGCAGCAGTTCATCCGCGATTATTTGGATTTGCAGGAACTCCGGCTGAGTAAAAAAACCAACGTCATTTACGAAGTGACCGGTGACTACAATTCGTTCAACATTGCTCCCAGAATTCTGATTCCATTCATCGACAACGCTTTCAAGTTCGGGGTTAGCGGACATACAGAGTCTGAAATCGTCATCCGAATGCATTTTGAAGGAAACGTACTGAACTTCTCCATTAAAAATGCCATTCACACCAATAGTGGAGAAAGTCTTGAATCGGCCGGTGTTGGTCTGGACAATTCCAAGCGTCGTTTGGAATTGCTTTACGCAAACCACTACGAATTGAAAATTAACCATACCGAGGAGAGCTACGAAGTTCTGCTCCAAATCGAATTGACATGAGATGCATTGCCGTAGATGACGAGCCGTTGGCTTTGGAACTGATGGAAGCCTACATTGCGCAGGTTCCCGGATTGGAATTGCTCACCACCTTCACCGATGCCATATCTGCTTGGGGATTTCTAAAGAAGAATCAGGTGGACTTGGTTTTTCTGGACATACAGATGCCAGACATCAATGGCATTCAGTTGGCTAAGTCTTTGGACCGCAAGAATCCAATGGTTATTTTCACCACAGCCTACAGCAAATATGCGGTGGAAGGCTTTAATGTGGAAGCCGTCGATTACCTGCTGAAACCTTTTGAATTCAGCCGTTTCATGGTTGCTGTAAACAAGGCAAAGGAGCAAAAAGCACATAAAGAAACGGCACCTGTGGTTGAAGACGAGCAAGCCATTTTCGTGAAATCCGACTATCAAAACATACGGATACCCATTCGTGACATTCAATACATCGAAGGTTTCGACGATTACATCCGCATCCATGTGGATACCGGCAAAAGCATCTATACGCTGATGAGCCTAAAGAGCATGCTTGAGAAACTGCCTTCGGCCGATTTTCTGAGAGTTCACCGATCTTACATTGTTCCTGTGAAACGGATTAAACGAATTCACAATCAGCAAGTCCAATTGGGTGAAAAGGAAATCCCCATCGGCAAAAGCTATGTGGATGCCGTACGCACGTTTTTAAACATCAAATAAATAAATTATGAACTTACGATCTTTTGTATTATTACTGCCACTTGTTTTAGGATTTGAAGCGCTGGCAGGCAACAATAATTCCATGTACAAAACCGATGTCGTTGTCGATGGTCGGAACACGGAGTGGAAAATGCCCTTGTCCAAATCCAACAAAATTACCGGCATCTCCTACGAAATTGCCAACGATGAACGCAACATTTATATGATTGTACGCGTGACCGATACCGCCTCCATACGCCAAATTCGTCAAAACGGACTGGAAGTATGGTTCAACAAGGACGGGAAAACGAACAATACCACAGGCATCAACTACCCGATGGCTCCCGATAAACCAAAAGACATTAGACTGGTGAGCATTTTAAACGCGGACGGGTTTACTTGGAACATCAATGAACTGAAATTGACCGGTTTCCTGTTGGAAAACGGTAGACAGCCTGTGAAGGGTTGTCCAGTCAAAGTGGCCATCAAAAAGGATTCTTCCGATTGCCTTGTATACGAAGCAGCCATCCCATTCAACACTTTTTACAAAGAAAAGTTAGAGAAAGAAGACCTTAGATACAAATTCTATATTGGTTTTGTCGTGAAGGGTGTGACCATGAATGAAGGAACAGCTTCGTCTATGATGATGATGAGAAGTATGGGTGGCGATTTTCACGGTGACGGTCCAAGAATGGGCGGTGGCGGCATGTCACGGATGATGTCCATGTTTGGCGATATGGACAAAGTCAGTTGGCAAAAAATACAATTTTCCTTGAAATAACTTGGAAAAAACGGCTTTTGGATAAAAATGAATACCTTTGATGAGGTTTTCACATTATTATTCAGCCCTACTACTTATGACCCAGGAACTTGATTCCAAGGAGATTCACGATAAAACGTCCAATTCTTCACCTACCAACGACAAAGATAAAGCAACCAGACTGGGAACCGACCCCATTGGTAAATTGCTGTTGCATTATTCGCTGCCCGCAATTTTGGGCATGACCGTCTCCTCGCTTTATAGCGTGATTGACCGTATTTTCATTGGAAATGGGGTCGGACCGTATGCCATTTCCGGATTGGCGCTCACCATGCCCATGATGAACCTGATGATGGCATTCGGTGCCATGATCGGCGCTGGTGCCTCTTCCATGATTTCCATCCGAATGGGACAAAAACGGATGGAGGATGCCACGAACATTCTTGGCAACACCTTGATTCTGAACTTCATCATCGGATTCCTGATCATGGTCATTGGCTTGATTTTTCTGGATGACATCCTGATGGCATTCGGTGCAAGTGAAAAGACCCTGCCCTACGCAAGGGATTTCATGCAGATTGTGTTGTTATCCAGTGTATTCAGCAGTAATTTCTACGGACTGAACAATGTGATGCGGGCCACCGGTTATCCAAAGAAAGCGATGTACAGCAGCATGCTTTCGGTTGGGGTTAACCTGTGTTTGGCACCGTTGTTCATCTTTGTTTTCCACTGGGGCATTCGCGGAGCTGCTTCTGCAACAGCCATCGCACAGCTTTGCGGTTTTATTTGGGTGTTCAGCCATTTTATGAACAAAAAACATTTCATCCATTTCCAACAGGGTTATTTCAGACTGAAGAAACGAATCATCCGAGACATCTTATCCATTGGAATGTCACCGTTTCTGATGAACATTGGCGCCAGCTTGGTCGTTATGATTGTAAACATGAGCCTGGCAAAATACGGTGGTGGAGGTGAACACAGCGATATGGCCATTGGTGCATACGGAATTGTGATGTCCGTTGCCATCTTGTTCGTCATGGTGTCGTTGGGATTGACCATGGGTATGCAACCCATTGTGGGATACAATTACGGAGCCAAGCAAAACCACCGGGCACTCAAAGCATACAAGCTTACTGCCATTGCAGCAACGTTGGTTACTACGACAGGATTTTTTATAGCCATGTTCATTCCCAGGCAATTGGCTTCGCTTTTTACCAGTGATCAAGAACTGATCGACCAATCGGTTCTTGCATTACGCACAGTACTGCTCGTTTTCCCCTTTGTGGGTTTCCAAATAGTGACCACCAGCTTTTTTCAATCGGTTGGCAAAGCACATCTGGCCATTATACTGAGTTTGTCCAGACAATTGTTGTTCCTCATTCCGTTCTTGTTTATATTCCCACGTTTCTGGGGTTTGCATGGCGTTTGGATGGCATCACCAGCTGGCGATTTCTTGGCTACGGTCATTACATTCGCATTGATAGCCACGCAATGGAAGAAAATTCTGCCGATGAATGCGCCGATAACCGATAAATAACTTATTTTTGTAGCCTAACGATTTCGACGATGCGACTGATCTCCATTCTATTTTCCGTCTACATGATGCTGCTTGTGGCTTTGCCATGTGCTGAAATGGCGGAAAAAGATCATTCGAACAATGCACCCATTTCACAAAGTTCAGAAAATCATGACGATTGCAACGACTGTTCACCGTTTTGCTTTTGCAATTGTTGTGCATCGCCCATGATTTGCCATGTCGAAGCCATTGATTTACAGGTATCTATCATTGCTAGAAAGCAAGAAACCTCCTACCCTAGACTTTCTATCACACAACGCTCCGGTGATATTTGGCAACCGCCGCAATTAAGCTAGTACAACGTATATTATTCATTGCTGCAGGTCTTAAACTTGCAGCTGCACGTTTGTATTTACTTAATTGAAATTCACTATGATCGAACGCATCATCCATTTTTCGGTAAAAAATAAATTTATCGTAGGGTTGTTTGTCCTGGCCTTGATCGGTTGGGGCAGCTATTCCCTTTCACGGTTGCCCATTGACGCCATTCCAGACATTACCAACAACCAAGTTCAAATCATCGCCTTGGCGCCATCGCTGGCTGTGCAGGAGGTGGAAAGTTTCATCACGGCGCCCATCGAGGTTTCGGTGGCCAACATCCCGGACATCATCGAACTTCGGTCCATCTCCAGGCTCGGATTGTCGGTGGTCACAGTCGTTTTCAAGGACAATGTCGATGTCTATTGGGCACGACAACAACTGGGTGAACGGCTTCGTGAGGCAGAAGAGGCCATTCCCCTAGGCTTGGCCAAAATCGAGCTAGCTCCCATTTCATCGGGGCTGGGCGAGATTTTCCAGTATCGACTGGCCGTTCAGAAAGGCTACGAAAGCAAGTTCGACCCAATGGAACTGCGCACGCTGCAAGACTGGGTGGTTCGGCGGGAAATGCTGGGCACCCCAGGTGTGGCCGACATCAACAGCTACGGCGGATTCGTCAAGGAATACGAAGTGGCCGTGAATCCGGATCGCCTTCGAAGCATGGGCCTGACATTGGACGCCATTTTCACAGCACTCGAAAAAAACAATGAAAACATCGGTAGTGCGTACATCGACAAAAAACCGAACGCCTATTTTATTAGAGGCATCGGTTTGGTGAAAACGCTGGAGGATATTGAAAAAATTGTTGTCAAGAGCAATGCATCGGGCATGCCAGTGCTCATTAGGGATATAGCCACTGTCCAATACGGCAGCAGCACCCGCTACGGCGCTTTCGTGGTGGATACGACCGAAGCGGTCGGTGGCGTGGTGATGATGCTTAAAGGGGCCAATGCGCACCGTGTCATCGACGATGTGGAGACGCGCATTGCTTCCATTCAAAAGTCGTTGCCCGAAGGCGTGGTCATTGAGCCGTTCCTAAACCGTTCCGATCTGGTGGGTCGCGCCATCGGCACCGTTTCCCGCAACTTGCTGGAAGGCGCGTTGATCGTGGTGTTCATTCTGGTTTTGATGCTTGGCAACATGCGCGCAGGGCTCATCGTAGCTTCGGTGATTCCACTGGCCATGCTGTTTGCCGTCTCCATGATGAACCTGTTCGGCGTTTCGGGCAACCTGATGAGCCTAGGAGCCATCGACTTCGGATTGATTGTGGATGGAGCGGTGATCATCGTGGAAAGCGTGGTGCACCGGATTTCGCAAAGTAGCACGCACCATCCCGGTGTTCGAAGACTTACACAGAAACAAATGGACGAAAGCGTCTTTGAGTCCGCCAAACGGATGATGAGTTCGGCCACGTTCGGTCAAGTGATCATTTTGATCGTTTATTTGCCTATACTGGCATTGGTCGGCATCGAAGGCAAGATGTTCCAGCCTATGGCACAGGTCGTTATATTCGCCCTTATTGGAGCGGCCATTTTATCGCTCACCTATGTGCCGATGGCTTCGGCCTTGTTCCTGAGCAAGAAGACGGAGCACAAACCGACTGTCTCAGACAAAATGATGGCCGGCATTCAAAAAGGATTCGGTCCAATTATTGATTTTGCCTTGCGGCGGAAGCGGTTAGTGACGATTTCCGCATTTATGCTGTTTGTAGGTAGTTTGCTTATTTTCAGTCGTTTGGGCGGAGAATTCATTCCGCAGTTGGAAGAAGGCGATTTGGCTGCTGGCGTCATGACCCTGCAGGGCGGCTCGCTGAGCAACACCATCGAGCAGGTGGAAAAGGCCAATAAGATTCTTCTGGACAACTTCCCTGAAATCAAGCACGCGGTTTGCAAAATCGGAGCCGGTGAGATTCCTACCGACCCCACCCCCATGGAAACGGGCGATTACATCATCACGTTGAAGGACAAGGAGGATTGGACTTCGGCCGAAACCCGCGAGGAACTGGTTGCCAAAATGGAGGAAGCCTTGATACCGCTGGCTGGCGTGAAATTCGAGTATCAACAGCCCATTGCGATGCGATTCAATGAATTGACATCGGGTTCCAGGCAGGATATCGCGGTCAAGATTTTTGGAGACGATCTGTCGACTTTGGCGACAAATGCTTCCAAAGTGGAGCGTATCATCTTGGGCGTCAAAGGCGTAGAAGACATCAATGTGGAGAAAGTGACTGGCCTGGATCAGGTGCAGGTGACCTACGACCGCGACCGATTGGCGCAATACGGCCTTTCGGTGGATGACGTGAACCGGGTGTTGCGGGCAGCTTTTGCGGGCAGCCAGGCAGGTGTTGTTTTCGACGAGGAAAAGCGATTTGGTTTGGTGGTGCGTCTGGATAAGGACTACCGCAAAAATCTGGAAGATGTGAAGGATTTGTCGATCGTGCTGCCTAATGGCGGCCAGATACCAATCGAAATGGTGGCCGATGTGTCCATTCGTTCGGGTCCGGCACAGGTTTCACGCGAGAATACGAAACGCCGCATCACGGTGGGTTTCAACGTGAGAAACCGGGATGTGCAGAGCGTTATCGCAGAGGTTAGCAAAAAAATCGATGAGGAAATCCAACTGCCGACTGGGTATTATGTGACCTACGGCGGACAATTTCAGAATCTGCAGGCTGCCACAAACAGGCTCTTGATTGCCGTTCCGGTGGCTTTGTTGCTCATCTTTGTACTCTTGTATTTCACCTTCCATTCAGTGAAACAGACACTTTTAATATACACGGCCGTACCTATGTCTGCCATTGGCGGCATCCTAGCTTTGTGGTTGCGCGGCATGGACTTTTCGATTTCAGCCGGAGTGGGCTTTATTGCCTTGTTCGGGGTCGCGGTGTTGAACGGGATCGTGCTGATTGCCGAGTTCAACAGGCTTGAAAAGGAAGGAATTACGGACATTGTGGAACGGGTGAAAAAAGGCTTGCATACGCGCCTACGGCCAGTCATCATGACCGCGGCGGTGGCTTCTTTGGGCTTCCTGCCAATGGCATTGTCTACTTCAGCCGGAGCGGAAGTGCAGAAACCGCTGGCAACGGTGGTGATTGGCGGATTGATTTCTGCCACCTTATTGACGCTGATCATTTTGCCGGTGTTCTATGTGCTTTTCTCGCAACGGTCGTTCAGAAGGAAGCGGAAGACTCCAAAAATACTGGTGGGACTATTATTGATAATGGGATTTACCAATTTACAAGCTCAAAAATTGAGTTGCGACGAAGCCATCAAAATGGCCTTGGACAGCAATTTGACGGTGCGTTCCTCCAAGGCTGCGATCGATTTGGAGCGGGCATTGAAAGGCGCTGCGGTCGATATCGGGAAAACCTCTGTAGAAGGCCAGTTTGGTCAGTTCAACTCGGCCTCCAGGGACAACGGCTTGACCGTTTCGCAGTCGTTCGCCTTCCCGACGGTGTACCTCAACCAACGGAAACTCGCCGATTCCAAAATCAAGAGCAGCCAGTGGCAACAGAAAGTCTCCCAACTCGAAATTGCGACGCAGGTGAAGCAGATCTATTGGCAATTGGCTTATTTACAGGCATCAAAAAGTCTGTTGAAGGAGCAGGACAAGTTATACGAAGGCTTCCTCAAAGCCGCCGAATTGCGCGCCCAGACCGGTGAAACAGGTTCCTTGGAAAAAATGACAGCCCGTTCGCAGGCGTTGGAAATCAAAAACCAATTCAGGCAGGTTTCCTCTGATATTGCGGTCTATAACCACAAATTGCAGACATTGCTTAATACGTCCTTGCCCATCTCACCCGTCGACACCATCTTGAAACAAATTCCGTTCACGCCTTCGGCTGAAGCCTTCAGCCAACATCCTTCGCTGGGTTTGGCCAAACAGGAAGTGGAAGTTTCGCGGACGGAAAAGATGTTGGAACGCAGCCGAATGCTGCCCGATCTAAGCATCGGTTATTTCAACCAAACTATTGACGGAACTCTAGATGCCAATGGAACCCCGTTCCGCAGCGGCTATCGGTTCAGTGGCATTCAGGCTGGCATCGCATTGCCGCTTTGGGCAGCACCGAATCTAGCTAGAATCAAGGCAGCCGGCATCAACGAAACCATCGTGCGGAACAACTCGGAAAACTTCAGCAAATCGCTGAAGAGCAAGTACGATGAGTTGCAACAAGAAACCGAAACCTTAAAAAGCAGCGTGGAATACTATGAAAATCAGGCAGTTCCCGAAGCCCTGATGATCGTAAACCAATCCACCCTGAACTACAAGGCCGGAAGCCTCGGTTACCTGGACTATGTGTTGAGCCTCGGTAGGGCAACCGACATCCGTCAAAACTACCTCAAAACTCTGAACGAACTGAATCAAACCATTATTCAATTACAATACCTCACCGGACAACTTAATTCATTATGAAAAAATACAGCATATTCCTTTTACTGGCACTGATTTCCTGCAACAGCGGTAAGAAAACCGAGGTCGAGACGGAAGAAATCATTCCCGAAAACATCGTAGAAATGCGAGCCGACCAGATCAAACTGGCAAACATCCAAACTGGGGCCCTGGAGATGCGTTCCATGAGCGGTACCATCAAGGTAAACGGTGTAGTGGCCGTAGCGCCCAACAGCATGGCTACGGTTTCAGCCCCCATGGGCGGTTACATCAAAAGCAGCAGCCTGATGCCGGGCAAACCGGTGCGCAAAGGGCAAACGCTGGCCGTCATAGAAAACCCAGCGTTCATTGACTTGCAGCAGAATTACCTCGAAGCAAAAAGCAAATTCGAGTTTGCTGAAGCTGATTTCAAACGCCAATCCGACTTGTACAAAAGCGATGCTACTTCCCAAAAGACGATGCAGCAGGTCACCAGCGACTACCAGATTTTGAAAGCCCAAGTGCGCGCCATGGAGCAGAAACTCCGCCTCATCGGTATTCAAGCAAGCAAGCTGACCGCCGACAACATCACCAGCACCGCCTCCATCGTTTCGCCCATTTCCGGCTTCCTAAAAACCGTCAACGTGAGTATCGGCAAGTCCGTTTCGCCCACCGACGTCCTTTTCGAACTCGTCAACAGCGACCAACTCTTTCTGGAACTGACCCTGTACGAAAAAGACGCGAACAAGGTCGCCATCGGCCAGCACCTCCATTTCCTCATTAACGACGAAACCGAGGAACACGATGCAACCATCTATCAGACAGCCAAATCCATCAACATCGACAAGAACTACAAAGTCTATGCCACGGTGAACGGTACGTGTAAGAATCTGCTACCAGGCACCTACGTCAATGCAGTCATTGAGGTTTCAGGCCAGAAAACCACGGCCCTGCCAGCCGAAGCCATTGTCAGTTTCGAAGACAAAAACTACATTTTTGTTTTTGAAACAGATAAAGTGGAAGGTGGAAAACCCTTTACGGAATACCGAATGGTGGAAGTGCAAAAGGGTGTTAGCGAGCGGGGCTTTGTAGAAGTTCTTTTACCCCCAGGCATGGTAGCCAAGGACTTGAAAGTGGTGTTGAAAGGCGCATACAATCTACTGTCAGCCAAGAAGAATGCAGGCGAAATGGCGTGCTAACTGAGCTTGTAGAAACAAAAACAATATACTATCTTGGTAACGTTATAAGCCCATCTATACATGGGTAAAGTCAACAATCTACTACCTAGCCTAAGGGATCTAATTTATGAAGAACAAATTCATAGACATTGAGGATGCTATTACTAACCAAATAAGGTTGAAAGGAATTCTCGATAACCTTCAAGATGCCTTTTTCGAAGCCGATTTGCAAGGCAACATATCATTTGTTAACGCAGTTGGTGTTGAAATGTACGGATTTAATTCGACGGAAGAGTTAATTGGAAAACCTGCAAAGTCGCTTTATTCGGATGAAAATGAGCGCGATAAGTTACTTATTGAATTACGCAAAACAGGTAAAATTGTTGATTGGAACGGTATCGGGTTGCGAAAAGATGGTACAACCTTTTGGCTCTCCATGAATGTTCAATTTATTAAAGACGATGCTGGACAAATAATTGGGACCCAAGGTACGGTACGTGACATATCCTGGCGCAAACAAAGTGAAGAGGCCGTTCGACGTAGTGAAGAAAAATTTCGAAAAGCATTTAATACAAATCCAGATTCCATCGCCATCAATCGACTGGAAGATGGAATGTATCTTTCCATCAATAAAGGTTTTACACAAATATTGGATTACACAGAAGAGGATGTACTTGGTAAAACGTCTTTGGAGTTGAATATCTGGGAAGATATTGAAGTTCGGAAACGATTTGCACAGGATTTACGAAAACATGGTTACATTGAAAACATGGAGGCCAGATTTCGTGCAAAAAGTGGAAAAATTGTTGATGGATTAATGTCTGCGAGCATCATCGAATTGGAAGGTGTACACCACATCATCAGCGTGACTCGGGATATTACCGAACGGAAAAAGACTGAAAAAGCCTTGATAAGAAGTGAGAAAGAACTTAAAAAAGCCCAGGAAATAACCCATATCGGTAGTTGGTTTTTGGATTTGGACACACAGGAAGTGATTTGGACGGAGGAACTATACAAAATGTATGGTTTTGATCCATCCCTACCTCCACCACCTTATACGGAACATAGCAAACTCTTTACCCAAGAGAGTTGGGAATTATTATCGAACTCGTTGGCACAGACCTCAGAATTTGGAATTCCATACGAACTTGAACTTAGAACGGTACGTGCTGACAAAACTAATGGGTGGATGTGGGTGCGTGGTGAAACGGTTAAGGATTCATCTGGTAAAATTATTGGACTATGGGGAGCAGCTCAAGATATTTCACAGCGAAAGTTGACGGAAGAAGCGTTGGTCGTTGCCAAAGAAAAAGCGGAAGAAAGCGACCGCCTCAAGTCTGCATTCCTTGCCAATATGAGCCATGAAATCAGGACACCCATGAATGGAATACTGGGTTTTGCGGAATTGCTCAAGGAGCCCACCTTGACAGGTGAAACGCAGCAAGAATACATCCGAATCATCGAAAAAGCAGGGGCCAGAATGCTCAATATCATAACCGATATTGTGGACATTTCAAAAATTGAATCGGGGCAAATGGTTGTTACCTACTCTGATACCAATGTCAATGAACAACTCGATTATTTGGGCAAATTTTTTCAAGCCGAGGCAGAAAAAAACGGATTGTATTTGTCAATTCGAAATTCGTTGACATTATCAGAAGCCACTATTAGGACTGATCGTGAAAAGCTTTACGCTGTTTTGACTAATCTGATTAAGAATTCCATTAAATATACGGAAAAGGGCTCCATTGAAATCGGTTGTCAGATAAAGAATGAATTCTTGGAGTTTTACGTGAAAGACTCTGGTATTGGTGTTCCAGAAAATCTTCAACAAGCCATCTTTGACCGTTTCATGCAGGTAGACTCCACCAATAAAATGGCCAAACAGGGAACCGGTCTCGGTTTGGCCATATCTAAAGCGTATATTGAGATGCTTGGAGGTAAAATATGGTTGGAAAGCGAATTGGGTGTCGGCTCTACTTTTTATTTCAATCTTCCGTTGTGATCAACTCACCTTCATGGCATTCAACATATTGCCATACACATTGTTCAAAGCCGATAGGTTTTCGTTGAGCTTTTTGATTTCCTCGCGGTACCTTTTGGTGTCAGCGGCGGTTTCGGCCATATCGTTGAGGTATTCGGCAGCTTCGCGTTTTTGCAGCATATAGACTTTGCTCATATCGGAAAGGCTGCGATTGATGGATTTCATGTTCCGTTGATAGGTCATGGCCTCATCCTCGATGACTGTTAGGGAGTTGGCAATACTTTTAAATTTGAAAACGGTTTTGGAAGTCACTTTGGAGATGGTATCCTCGTAAGTTTTTGAAAGTTTGGCAAGGGACAGATCGGCAGATTTGATGGTCTTCATGTATTGGTTGGAGGCTACGGATACATTTCCCATGGAATTCATGGTGGAGGCTGTTTCGCCCAATTTGCGCATCCCGACTCCCAATTCTTGAAGCATTCTGGGAGTTATTTCGGCTTCGGCCAACATTTTATCAAAGTTAGAAAGAGCAAAAAATCCATCTCCACCCAGAGCAGCTGCTTGTGGGTTGGCTTGAAAGGAAGTGATGCTTTCGAACCGCACTTGGGGAGTTTCAATAACCTCTGCATTGACATGTTCGGGTTCGGGTTCCGAATTGAAGGCATAAAAGAAGAAAATGACAGCCTCGGTAATCAAACCTGCAGTTAACATGTAATCTGCTCCTGCCCAATGCTCTAATTTGAAAAGTGCGCCAAGCACCACAACAGAGGCACCAAAACCGTACAGTTTGTCCATTGTTTTTTTGAATGCTTTCGATTGCACCAGAGTTTCTATTCCTTTCATATCGTCGTGTTTTAAATAGTTTTTCTTTAATGTGCTAAAGATATTGATCTGTTTGGATTCAAATTGAAAGGGAATTGCTCGAACTTTACTTCTGGAAACCGAAATGGTTTGTAGGGGACGCCCTACAAGATACTCACATCAAATACGTTTGCACCCCGGCTTTTATTAGCAACGCAGCATTTAAAAAGGATGAAAAGCATAGAAAGTAGATTTTATTTGTACATTTGAAATGTACAGATCATGTCAGAGTTTCCATTAGGGTCGTTACAATAATTTGAGTTGATTTATGACTGAATCATCCACTGAAAATCTGAAAAAGATTTTTCTTGAAAATTTACTTGCCGGTAATCGAGCAGCCTGTTCCGATATTACCCATAACTATTTGGCGATAAACCCTAGCATCGAGGATCTGTACGAAGTGCTTTTCAAGACTGCGCTTTACAAAGTAGGTATATTGTGGGAAACCAACCAGATAAGCGTAGCGACAGAGCACTTAGCAACTGCAATTACGGAAGGCATTCTGAATGAGCTGTTTGAAACGATCATATCTAAAAAAAGATACCAGAAAACGGTTGTATTGGCATGCGTCGAAAATGAACTTCATCAGGTTGGCATCAAGATGGTGGCCGACATTTTTGAGAAAAACGGTTGGGACAGCTTTTTTCTGGGCACCGGCATTCCAACGGGTGAATTGCTCCGTTTCATTCGTCAGACCAAACCTGATATGCTGGCCATCTCTTTGAGTGTTTATTTCAACCTCCCCAAATTGCTGGAGATGATGTCGAGTATTCGGGCTGCATTCCCAGAACTGACTCTTATACTGGGTGGTCAGGCCATACAAAACCTGAAAGCACAGCACCTTCCTGAAAATTGCATCGTATTTTCCGATCTTTACCAATTGGAATCGTATATTGAAGCACGAAACATCCTCAATTAACACTTAAAACCATGCAACGAATCGATTTGATAAAAACAGCGGAGAAACTGCAACAGGTAAGCCCCAAATCTACCGCTGAATACAGCTCCAAAAAAGATCATCTGGTAGATTTGATCAATAAGAAAATGGAAAGTCGCGCAGACCTGTTGGAAATGGTCGGAGCCGGCAATGTGGAGATGATGAAGGACAACCACGCCAACCACGCTCGGTTTTTGGAATCCATCTTTGTACTGCATTCGCCTGAAGTCCTGGTAGATACGGTTCTTTGGGTTTTTAGGGCGTATCGCTCCCGAAATTTCAGTTCCACCTATTGGGCAGCCCAGCTGAATACTTGGATTGAACTCTATAAAAAGGAGCTCTCTCCCGAATGTTATCAAGAAATTTATCCCTATTACAATTGGATGCAAATCCATATCCCGACGTTCAATAGGTTGGCGGAAGAGAATTTGGAAACACCCAATACTGCCCATTAATCGGTTCAGACGTTGAAAGCACTTAAGACACTGTTGCCCAACTGGAACGACCTTATCGGAGAATTATGGCTGAAAGGTAGGTCGGTAGCCATCGGTCTTTTTGATACCGAAGGTAAATTGCTGTCTGCCAATCCGGCCCTTTGTTATTATCTGAACGCAGAGCCGAAGGACTTGCTTCCAAAAAATAGCTTCGTCAATCCAGAATTTTCAACGTTTTTGCAAAAGAGCAACTCTGATTTGGTATTTGAAGGAATGATCACCTTAGGAAACCGTCAGGACATCAGCTACGTTTTACAGGCAAAAGTCTTTCGTCGCGGAGATAACATTCTGTTATTCGCCGAAGTGGATGCACCTTCGTTGTTTGAGGAAAACACGAAAATGAGTCAACTCAATCAATTGGTGAACAACCTGCAAAGACAGCTCATCAAGGAAAAGAAAACCTTGCAGGATACCCTTCAGGAATTGAAGGAAACGCAGCAAATGCTCATTCATTCTGAAAAAATGAATGCCATGGGCAAATTGGTGGCAGGGGTGGCGCACGAACTGAACAATCCGATTTCGTTTGTTTACAGCAATCTGTTTTCACTCGAAAAAGACATCGCTGACGTTTTCGATGCTTTTTCCGAAATTGAGAAGCTCATCATAGACAGTGATCACGAGCCTCTGAATGAGGCGGTTGCCTCCATCCGAGTTAAAAACAACTTGGATTTCTTACGGGAAGACATCACCGACATGACCAAGGAATCCAAAATCGGTATTGAACGGGTCAAAACCATCGTGGAAGACCTTCGCACGTTTTCCCGACTCGATGAAGCGGAGATCAAGCAGGTCAGTCTGTTGGAGACGATTCGTTCCACCTTGACCATTGTGCGCCCTGAGCTGACCAAAAAAGAAATTCAATTCTTTCAATCGGTTCCTGATATGGAGCTGGAATGCTATCCGGGTCAATTGAACCAAGCCATTTTGAATGTGTTGATCAATGCCATTCAGGCCGTTGACACTGGTGGAAACATTTGGCTGACGGTTATCGAGAAAGAAACCCAAATTGAACTTTCCATCAAGGACGATGGATGCGGCATACCATCAGAAATTAAAGACCGCATCTTTGACCCATTTTTCACCACCAAACCCATCGGTTCCGGAACCGGTTTGGGTTTAAGCATCACCTATAAAATCATTCACGATCTGCATCACGGTTCCATAGTAGTTGTTTCGGAACCGGGAAATGGAAGCACGTTTGTTTTAATCCTACCAAAAAAAGTACTAGTATGAGTGCGCAACTTAAGAAGTCGTTGGAGTACAATCTCCTTATAATAGACGATGAAATAGAAATTACAAAAGCCCTGACCCGTCAGTTCAGGCGAGATTACAATGTTTTTTCAACCACCAATGCCGAAGAAGGTTTTGCAATCTTGGAAAAAGAAAACATACAAGTGGTTTTATCCGACCAACGAATGCCGGGTATGACAGGCACCGATTTCTTTTCCAAAATCAAGGATAAATACCCCGACGCCTTAAAACTGCTTTTGACAGGCTATTCCGACATCGAAGCGGTGATCAATGCCATCAACGAAGGCCAGGTGTTTCGGTATGTGACCAAGCCTTGGAACCCAACAGAACTGGACGGCATTGTCAAAGAGGCGTTTGAGAAATACGAACTGATTACCAACAACAAAAAGCTGGTTCACAATTTGAACGAAGCCAATTTGAATTTGGAGGAGAAGGTCAAGGAACGAACCATGGAACTTGAAAAGGCCAACAACACACTTTCCGAATTGAATGTCGAAAAAAACAAATACATCGGCATGGTGGTGCACGACCTCAGAAATCCGATCGGAGTGGCAGCCACCTTTTCGGAGATTCTGATACAAGATTACGATTCGATCGTTAAAAAGAAAAAACTGCAGTATTTAGGCTACATTAGCCAGCATTGCCATTATTCCCTAAACCTGATGAATGAATTTCTGGATGTTTCAAAGATTGAAGCGGGAATTTTTGACCTAAACTTGACGCAGCAAGATTACATCCAATTGGTGAACGAAAGTATTCAACAGCAGAGTTTCAAGGCTAATCGGAAATCGTTGGAGCTAGTTTTGGAAACCGACCTTCAACATTTGCCGGTAACATTCGACAACAACAAAATGCTGCAGGTGTTGAACAATCTGATTGGGAATTCAGTCAAGTATTCTTTGCCGAATTCCAAGATTATCATTCGAATATTCCTACAGGATCACGTTCTAATGACTCAAGTGATTGACTTTGGTCAAGGAATTCCAGTGGAAGAACAATCGAAACTCTTCAAGCCATTCCAAACGACCTCAGCCAAGGCTACAGCCGACGAAAAAGCGACTGGGCTGGGTTTGGCTATTGTTAAAAAGATCGTTGAAGCGCACCAGGGTACTATTCAGGTTGAAAGTGAAGCAGGTAAGGGCTCCACATTCACTTTTTCATTTCCGGTAAATCAACAAGATTAGTAAGAAATCTTAACGAACGAAACCGCTTGTCTGGGCAATTGCATGTTGATGATTGCCTGACCGTCCTTGATCTTTAGGGTCTTAGGTTTGTCCAGCATTTCCAACTTGCCTGACTTCTCAAGCGTTTGAATCTGTTCGAACGTCGGGCTTTTGGGCGAACCCATCTTTTTCCAGACTTCGTAGGAATTGCTGTGCAGGGCATCGATGCGGTAGTGGTACATTTTCGCCTTTTTGGTATTCAAACCCTTGATTGTAAGGCAGATTGGTGAACCGGCATCCTGAACGTCCTCGTCGTGGTAGTTCCACAACAGCACAGACACCGATTTGGCATCGGCAGCAGCAAAAGCATTCACGTCCGTTTTCACACCACGTACGCTTTGGTCGCGCATGGACTGGAAGTCGTAAGCCCTATCGCCACTCACTTCCACCCTATTGCCACGCATCATGCCCAACATACGGAACACATTGAGCACCGGCTTGTCCACGCCGTTGGTAGCCAAGTCGCGGAAACCGTAAAACCAAGGCTGGTTTTCGAATTCGAACGACCAGTTGACGGCCCCGAGCAGGTTCACTTTATAGTGTTCAGCCAAGTCGTAAATGCGAGGAATGGAGGCAGCCGTGTAACTCGAATACATGGTTCCGTTTCGGTAGGCATTTTCGGGGTTGGTGTGCATGCCACAGGCGGCGCAACCTTCCGGGTCGGATTCGCCGATGATGATGGGAATGTTCTTCAAACCGGGTATGGAGGCAATGGTCGCCATGTTATCGTTCACATCCTTGAGTTGACGGCTGATGCTCATTCGGACCACGCCGTTCTGAACCCTGGGCGAACCCTTGGCGTGAAATCCCACAAAATCGAGCGGGGTACCGATTTTACCGGTTACCGCATTGGTATCGTTCAGACAGTGATTGACGAAACCTTTTAAATATCTCGAAGCACCACCCGTACTGTGCGGACCTCCGATGCGAGCTGTAGGCAAGGCTCGTTTTACATTGACTGCTGTGTAATCGTAGAGTTTGTACAGTTCGGGAACCGTGCCCATCCAATAATAGCCGTCGGGTTCGTTCCACAATTCCCAGTACCAGCTTTCCACTTCCTCCTTGCCGTAGCGGTCCACGCAATGGCGCACCCATTGGTAGCACAACTCTCCCCATTTGTTGTAGTCTTTGGGCGGATAGGCCCAACCGGTAATGATTTCCTTGTAAGGTATGCCGGGATACCAATGGTGTTGGTAGGGTTGCGGCTTGGTAGACAGTGCTTCGGGCATAAAGCCGAACTGAGCCAGTGGTTTCATGCCGCGCTGTATGTAGGTGTCGAATATGCTGTCCACGATTTGCCAATGGTAAATGGGATTTCCGTTGGCGTCTTCCCGGTACATGTTGGAGGAACCCCATTTGAGGGCAGCCGTTCCATCGCCCGTGCACATGAGGTTGTGTGCCCTGACATAAACCGGAACTGGGCTCATTGCGGCCAGTTCGGTGAGGAGCTTTTGGCCGTCCTTCATGTAGGTGTAGTTGGGTTCGTCGTAGCCGAACCAGGCCCAGATGTGTTTGAGCGTGCCCTGGCTTTTGGAGGCGTCAACTTGAAGGTTCACCACTTCCTGTTGTGCAAAAGTTGCGGTGTAAAAAAGGCTCCAGCAAAGGAGGATCAAAGTTTTCTTCATTGCATTATTCGTAAAGGGTGTAATTACGCATGTACTCTTCCCAATTTACATTGAAGGGAATAATGAGGTATTTGTTTTCAGGCGAAACCAGCAATTTGGTTGGATAACTGTTGATACCGAAGGGTGCAGTCACTTCTTGGCCGACTTCAGCCACTGGGAAGGTATATTTGTTGGTTTCCAAAAATTCTTTCAACTTTGTGGACATATAGGATAAAGTACGGATGCGCACCTTAGAATCAGGCAGACTGTTGTACTTAGCCGCAACCTCGTTGAGATGTGGTAGTTCCTTGACACAGGGCGAGCACCAAGTTCCCCAGACATCGATGAAGGTCCAATTACTGCGTGGTTTGGTGAAATCGAAAATGTCGCTGCTATAGGTAATTTGCAAGGCAGGAGCTTGTTTCATCTTGCCGTCCACATACTTGGACCAACGATCCTTGAAGATTCCCAATTCGGAATGTTGGGTCATGAATTCTTTTAAGCGTTGCAGGTTGGCATTCAATGGAACGACGAAAGTGGATTCCAGCAGCACGTCCAGTTCCTCCGAGTAACGTTTGTTTTTATCCAAATATTGGATGTATTGGGGCTGGAATCCTACATTATTGTTGTTGCCTTCCAGCAAATAGGCATCGTAGTTGTAGGCATCGCGCCGTTGCATGTCGGTGAGGTCAGGGCTGTATTTGGCGGCAGCCTGCAAGCATTCGAAGGCTTCCCCTTGGGTGCGGAACTTAAGATACATGCTGTAGGCCAGCAGGTAACGATGCCATGCACGCGGAACAACTTGATTGGCTGCGGCTTGTTCGAGGTAGGGATATTTTTGAAGATTGGAGATGATTTTGTTGAGCAATTTGACTTGAAGTTCGACTGGTTGCAACTTCTTATTCTCCAGATTTTTTAGCAGCAGCAAACCATAGAGTTCCGTTTTCGCCTTCTTGTCGGTGCTGTCTTTCAGCAACTTGTAGAAAGACTGAAGAACGTTTTCGGCCTCCTTCATGGTTTTAACCTCAAACGATTGGTTCCAAACATACATGGGTTCGATGATGCTTCGAATGGAAGGGTCCTGAAGATCCCACATCGCTTGAAGGTATTCTTGTGCATAGCCTTTTGAACGATCATCCCGTATGGACTGAGATAAACTATTGTGGATATTGTCTATGTAAAATGGTTGATACAGCTTGTTCAACTTTACGGAGGCATCAACTGCCTTTTCCTTGGGGGAAGTCCTCCAAAGATCGTACATGCTGTTGGTCAGATCAAAGGCTTCTTTGGGAACTTGAGCGGAAACTGTCATCGTGAGTGCACACAACAGCACCAACAAAAAAGTATTTTTCATGATAAGTAAGGTTTTTACGAAACAAATATAAACAATTCTTTACTTTTTCCTGTCTTTGCGTTTCAACAGCATCATGATCACCTCATTCTCTCGAATGGGTAATGCCTTTTCAAAACTACCTGAAGCAGAGATCTGCACGGCTTCTTTGGAAACAGGCGAACCGTCGTTTTGTTGATTGATCTGCGAGACTTGCTGCTTGGTCAATTGGCTGGGCTTTCCCATGTTAAGGTAAGCGGTATAAGCGTCATTCGACTTATGGCCGATTCGATACAACTCCAGTTGGTACGTGCCTTTGGCAAGGCCTTTCAGCGAAATGTTCACACTGCCTTTGGCCTTTGAAGGCAAGTCCCGTACATAATATGCTTGGTTGTTGACGGAATCCGGCAACGTGTAGGTGAAGTCCCAAAAGAGCAACTGTACCTCCCCTTTCGCGTTTTTGCAGATGTAGGAGGAACTGTCTGCATTTTGGAGTTCGGTAGAGCCGAGTTTATTGAGATAGGCGTAAGAGTAATAAGCAGGCTTTTTGATGCCTTGCGTATTCAGCAGTCCGAAACCACCATGAAAGGGTGTGAAGCGTGGGCCTGGCTCCTCAAAAATATCGGAAAAAGTCCAATAAGACATGGAATTAACGGCCGTACCAGCTTGCTTGATTTTCTCCAAAATATAAGCCGCTTCGTGGTAACTGTCGTGCAGCGGGTCGGCCGGTGTATAGGAGGAACTCCATTCGGTGTAATGCAGCTCCAGATTCGGCATTTTCGATTGCGCGATTTGACTGCGGGATTGCCACATGTCGCCACTTACGCTCCATTTGTCTTTGTTCAGAACGGTACCCGAACCTCCGAATTCGTCGAGAAAACCTTGACTGACTCCGTAGGTATGCGTGCTGATGAAATCCAAAGGCAGGTTATTGGCACTGCAGAATGCAATCATTTCGGGCACCCACGCCGCTCCAGCAGTGGCTGGGCCACCTACCTTGAAATTCGAGTTAACCGACTTGATGGCTTCCACGCTGTACTTGTAAAGTTTGAAGTATTCCTCCTGTGTTCCCGCCCAGAAACCATCCAGATTGGGTTCGTTCCAAACTTCGAAATACCAGGTTTTGACTTCATCGGCTCCGTATCTTTCAGAAAAATGCTTCGTAAGATCCTGAATGGCAGCCTTCCACTTTTCATAGTCCTTTGGTGGCGTCACGTTCCCCTTCCACCAGAAAATGCTTTTTTTGCCGCTCGCCAGTTGATTGGGCATGAAACCCAGCTCCACAAACGGTTTCATTCCGATGCTGACAATGTAATCGTTCAGCACATCGATGTATTGGTAATTGTACTCGGGCTTCCCGTTTCTATCTTCCCGGTAGAATCCCATGTCGTCGGTGAGCAAACCATGCATGCGGATGTATTTGAAGCCACATTCCTGATGTGTCATGGCCAGTTGCTGCTGCCAATCGGCCCGCAAGCCCTCGTTGGCTCTGCCGGCACCGATGCATTCCTTGAATTGGGTGTTCAGTGGGCCGTTATCTTTGTTCATATCGGCTGAAAGGGTACGAACCTGAGCCAAAGCGGTTAATGAATAAAGGCAGGCGAAAATTAAAGAAATAAAGCGTGTGCGTTTCATAGTTAGGTGTTTTTACACAGTTATCACTATTTTTTTCAATTTAATGTGCAATTATTGTTATTAACACATCCAAACGAGGGTGGCCATGCGGCCGGAAGCATCTCCGTCTCGGCGGGCAGAATGAAGCAGCGGGTTGGTGAAGGTGTTCCATTGAGCGCCTGAAATATGTTCGGGGGGAATGCCTGCTCGAAGCAGTTGAAGTTTGGCGATGAGTTGCAAATCCATGTGGAATTGGCCGGGAGTGCGTTCTTCAAAAACAAAGGGCCAAGTTGGGTTGTGTTTTAGGAAGTGGTGACGCATTTCGGCTGAAACCGGATAGCTTTCGGCAGCGATACCAGGGCCGATCCAAACCATCAACGAACTGGGGTTTCCCAATTGACTGACCATTTTCTCCAGCAACTCGATTTCGATGCCGCGCCTTCCTGCATGAACTACACCCACGGCTGAACCGTCTTTTCTGGCGAATACCACAGGCAGGCAATCGGCGGTTTGGACTACGCAAACGGTATTTTTTTGAAAGGTCAGGCTGGCATCGGCTTCGGGACGACCGGGTTGCGGCAATTCAAGGATGGTGTCTCCATGGACTTGCTTCAGCCATGTAATGGTTTCAACCGAGAAAAGGAGTTCCTGCAATTGAGTGCGACAGGAGGCGCCAAGGGGTGTATGGAAACTGAAGGAAACAGGCGAACCGTCTTCGTTGGCGGCTAGAATGGTGCAGGCGTGCACGCCGGGGATGGACCACTCGGGAGTTACTGTCCGGAAGGGTGCTAACATAATGCTTCAATGCAACACCTGACGGGTGTACGACTTCCGGCGATAAAACATTCTATCGAAGCGAAGGAGCAACACATAACAGGGCAGAAAGAGGTCGAATAGCAGGATGGATAGATAAAACCGCTTGTCGTTCAGCGTTTTGGAAACACGATTAATCACCACCATTTGAACGATGAATCGGAGCAGAAACAGAACTCCATCCACGATCAGCATGGGCAAATTCCAGTTGATCAGGCCAAAAACCAGTAGGGTGATGAACAAAGCATAGAACGCATAGCGGGAAAAAATCTCCAAGCTTGTGCGGAATTTTGCCATCGGTTTGTAATAGGAAGAAGTGTAAATCTGGTTGATCCGGGCTTCCTTCCAATGTGATTTGGCGTCTTCGGTGACAATGTTCATCACGGCAGCGGGGGAAACTTCCACACGGGTGTTTTTACCCTTTGCCACGTCAGAAATGAATAGATCGTCCTCGCCTGAAAACAAGTTCAAATGTGAAGCAAATCCTTTTTGGTTGAAGAACAGCTCTTTGCGATACGCCAGGTTTTTACCGACGCCCATGTACGGTCTTTTGGAAGCAGCCAGTCCGAGGTAACGCATGCCTTGAAACAGGTTGTCGTATGCGATGAGTTTCTTGAAAACACCTTTGATGGATTCGTAGCGGCTGTAGGATAAGACCACGGAGGTCTTGGACGTGAATTGCTGCATCATGGATGCTATCCAATGCGGTCCGGACGGCAGGCAGTTTGCTTCGGTAAAAAGTAGAAAGTCGTATTTCGCAGCCTTAATGCCTACAGTGAGGGCCATTTTCTTGGTGCTGATGCTTTGCACGCCAGGCGGAACAAAAGTGTGATACAAGTGCGGGTATTGAAGGGCCAGTTTTTTGAGCACTTCATCCGTGTCGTCGGAGGAGGCATCGTTGACCACCACCACTTGAAATTCCGGATATTCCTGTTCTAGGATGAGCGGCAGTTGTCTGGCCAAAATCGCTTCTTGGTCGCGGGTGGTAATGATAATGGTTACAGGAGGTTGCTCTCCGGCAAGTTTCATTTTACCGGTATTGACCCGTTTTGCAAAACGGGGAACGCCGTTGAAGAAAAATAGGTAGAAATACAGCTGAATGAGCAGGAACAATCCGATTGCGGATGTCAGAATCCATTCAGTGACAGACCATTGAAACCATTCCATCTTTAAATCAAATCAGAAAAATACGCTTTCGGCAACTTCCGCAAATTGTATTGCGAAGCCATAATCTCCCCATACGCACCGGCTGAACGCAAAGCAATCAAATCGCCGCGTTTCGATCCGTTCAGTTCCACATCCTTGCCAAAGCAGTCGGACGATTCACAAATGGGACCAACCACGTCGTATTTTTCAACAGGCGCATCCGAAGTAATGTTTTCAATCTTGTGGTACGCCTGATAAAGGGCAGGACGAATCAGCTCAGTGAAACCGGCATCGACCACGGCAAAGTTCTTTTTAACGCCTTCTTTGATGTATAACACCTTTGTAATCAGGTTGCCACATTGACCGGTGATGGAACGACCCGGCTCGAAATGCAGGGTTTGTCCGTCGCGGAGTTTGAGCATGCTTTTGAAGGTTTTGAAATAGCCTGCGAAATCGGAAATCGGATTTCTGGTGGGATAATGGTAATCAATGCCCAAGCCACCACCAACGTTGATGTGTTCCAACGTGATGTTGCGTTTGGCCAGCTGGTCTTGAAGTTCGTTCACCCGACTGCAAAGGCCGGCGAAGTTGTTCAATTCCAAAATCTGGGAACCGATGTGGAAATGGATGCCAATGAGCTTGATGTTCTTGGCTTTGATAGCCACGTCCACCACTTTGTCGAAATCACAAAGGGCAATGCCGAACTTATTTTCTTCCTTGCCGGTAGTAATATAATGGTGGGTATCCGCCTGCACGTTCGGATTGATCCGAAGGGCGATTCGAGCCACTTTGCCCTGAGCTTCAGCCAGTTCATTGATGACTTCAAGTTCAGGAATGGATTCCACGTTGAAGCAGAAAATATCGTGTTCTAGACCGAAATTGATTTCCCAATCGGCTTTGCCCACACCAGCAAAAACCACTCTGGAGGCAGGGAATCCGGCTTCCAGGGCTGCACGAACTTCGCCACCGCTTACGCAGTCGGCACCCAATCCGTAGCTGTTGATGATGTTCAGAATCCGTGCGTTGGCATTGGATTTAAGCGCATAATGCACGTGAAAATCGTACTTGCCGGCTTCGGAAGTAACCGTTTGAAGCGTGCGGTGCAACACTTCGGTATCGTAATAATAATATGGTGTTTCCAATTGGGCGAGTTTCGCCACAGGGAACGTTCCTTTTTGATCCATAAGTAGTTAGGTGGTCGTAACGACCTGAATTAATTGGTGAAAAGGTGATTACTCAGCGCCTGCATCGTCCGCTTCTTGTCGGCAGATTTCACGAGCAGTGAAATATTGTAATTGCTTCCTCCGTAGGAAATCATGCGTACAGGAATGTCCTTGACCGCTTGCAGCACCAAGGTTGGGAACCCGATGTTCTCCATTTCCAGGTCGCCCACCACGCAGATGATGACCATGTCGGTATCCACGGTGACGGTTCCGAATTTCTTCAGCTCATCGATGATTTCCTGCAGACTCTTGTTCTTATCGATGGTCAGTGAAACGCCCACTTCGGAGGTGGCAACCATATCGATCGGAGTCTGGTAGCTTTCAAATATTTCAAAGATTTTACGAAGGAAACCATAAGCCAACAGCATGCGACCGGATTTGATCTTGATGGCGGTGATGCCGTCTTTGGCAGCCACAGCTTTGATCTTGCTCTTCTCAGTCTTGTTGGAAATCAACGTGCCAAAGGCTTCTGGCTGAAGGGTATTCAACAGTCGAACCGGTATGTTGGCTAGCTTGGCTGGCAGAATGCAGGTCGGGTGCAAAATCTTGGCTCCGAAATAAGCCAATTCAGCAGCTTCTTCAAAATGTAAGTGCGATACGGGTGCCGTCTTGTCTACGATGCGGGGATCGTTGTTGTGCATGCCGTCAATGTCGGTCCAAATTTGGATTTCCTCAGCTTTGATGGCTGCGCCTACGATGGAGGCTGAATAGTCGCTTCCGCCACGTTGCAAGTTGTCAATTTCACCATAAGCGTTCAAACAAATGAAGCCTTGGGTGATGAAAATATCGGCATCCGGGTATTTGGCCAATTGTTTAGCCAGGTTTTCCTTGATGTAATCGGTATCGGGTTCGCCGTTCTTATCCACGCGCATGTATTCAAGAGCGGGCAGCAACACGGCTTTCACACCTTGTTCCAGCAGGTAATTGGTGAACATGTTGGTGGATAGCAATTCGCCCTGAGCCAATACCACTTTTTCTTCAAAAAGGGTGAACAGGTTGCCGGTGAAATTGCGAATATGATCGAAATGTGCATCGACTATTTCTTTGGCTTTTGCCTTGAACTCCGCCGTAGCATACAGTTCGTCAATGACACCTTCGTATTTGAGGGACAGCTTATTGATGGTTTCGTTAGCTGCATCCGGATTGCGTTTATACAGGTATTCCGAGATTTCCACCAACGTGTTGGTTGTTCCAGACATAGCCGACAGGACCACGATTTTCTTCTGACCGTCGAGGATGAGATTGGATACTTCTTTCATTCTTTGGGCGGAACCCACGGAAGTACCACCAAACTTCAGCACTTTCATTTTCGTATAGTTTTTTGAGGTTTCTAAAAAGCGTTGCAAAGTTACGATATTTTATTCAATCAACCGACCGTTGTCGCATTTGAGAACGCGGCCGGGATAGCTTTGTATGAGGTTGATGTTGTGGGTGCTCATCACCACCGTAGTACCCGATTCCTGAATGGTATGCAGGAGTTCAACGATGGAAGCGCCGGTTTCGGGGTCAAGGTTTCCAGTGGGTTCGTCCGCCAAGATGATGTCGGGAGAATTCAGAAGTGCGCGGGCCATGACGATGCGTTGTTGTTCGCCGCCTGAGAGTTCGTGCGGCATTTTCAGACCTTTTCCGCTCATGCCCACGTGGCGGAGCACGTCGCTGATGCGGTCTTGGATTTCGGCTTTGTCTTTCCAGCCGGTGGCTTGAAGGACGAATTGCAGGTTGGCGTCTACGGTTCGGTCACTGAGCAATTGAAAATCCTGGAACACGATGCCGATGCGGCGACGGAGCTCGGGAACATCGTTCAGATGCATGTCGGAGAGGTCGTACTCAAAGATGGTGGCGCTGCCTTCGGTCACTGGAAGGTCGTGGTACAAGGTTTTGAGCAGGCTGCTCTTGCCCGAACCAACCCGACCGTTGATGTACACGAATTCACCTCGGTGCACTTCGAAGGTAACATTTTCCAGAATGTTCTGGTCGTCGTGGCTTACGGTGACATCCACGTATTTGATCAATACATCGTCTTCCATTATTTATGTCTCTTTTTAAGTTCAAGTCCTAAGTCGTCCAGGCGGTAGCCTTTGCTGGTGAGCAGTACGATGAGGTGGTACACCAAATCGGAAGCCTCGTACAGGAAGCCTTCTTCGGTGCCGTTGGTGGCTTCGATGACAGTTTCGACCGCTTCCTCACCCACTTTTTGAGCCATGCGGTTCACACCGCTTTTAAATAAGGAGGTGGTGTAAGAACCCTCGGGCATAGCTTTATAGCGTTCATCGATAAAGTCTTGCAAGTATTTCAAGAATGCGAAGCCGTCTGGTTTGTTGTCGTCGTTGAAGCAAGTGTCCCAGCCTTCGTGGCAAACGGGGCCGACCGGATTGGCTTGAATGAGCAGCGTATCCTTGTCGCAGTCTTCCTTGATGGAAACCACGTTTAGGAAGTTGCCGCTTTCTTCGCCCTTGGTCCAAAGCCGGTTTTTGGTTCGGCTGAAAAAGGTGACTTGGCCTATTTCGATGGTTTTGGCCAGTGCTTCTTCGTTCATGAAGCCCAGCATGAGGACTTTGCCTGATACGGCATCCTGAATGATGGCTGGAACAAGTCCGTTAAGTTTGCTGAAATCTAAATCCATATTGTTATCGTATTACTATACCTTCGTTTTTTAAATAGCTTTTCAAATCGGGGATGGTCATCTCTCCGAAGTGGAACACACTGGCTGCCAGTGCTGCATCGGCCTTCCCAAGGGTGAACGCATCTCGAAAATGCGACATCTCGCCTGCACCGCCAGAAGCGATGATGGGGATGGACAGGCTTTCGGCCAGTCTGGCCAGTGCTTCGTTGGCGTAACCGGTCTTCACGCCATCGTGCGACATGCTGGTGAAAAGAATTTCGCCTGCGCCGCGTTCTTGAGCTTCCTTTGCCCACTTGAACAGGGTGTATTCAGTCGGAATGCGGCCTCCGTTGAGGTAACAAACCCATTCGCCGTTGGCTTCCAGCTTGGCATCGATGGCCACTACGCAGACCTGCGCCCCGAAGTTGCGGGAAATCTCGTCGATGAGCTTTGGGTTGCGAATGGCGGCCGAATTGATGGAGACCTTGTCGGCACCAGCGTTCAGCATTTTGTCCACGTCCTTGAGTTCGTTGATGCCACCGCCTACGGTAAAGGGTATGCTTACTTTGGCAGCCACGCGCTTGACCATGTCGGTGAAGGTCTTGCGGCCTTCGTGCGATGCGGTGATGTCCAAGTAAACCAGTTCGTCAGCGCCCTGACGACTGTATTCCGCACCCAATTCGACGGGATCGCCGGCTTGACGGAAGTTTACAAAGTTAATGCCTTTTACGGTTTCTCCGTCTTTGACATCGAGGCAGGGGACAATTCTTTTTGCGAGCATCTTCGTATTAATTCAAAAAGGGTGCGAGGTCCTTCAGTGCGATTCGACCTTCGTAAATGGCTTTGCCGAATATGACAGCAGGCAAGCCAGCTTCGGCCAGCAGTTCCAAGTCTTCCATACTGCTCACGCCACCGCTGGCAACGAGATACATTTTAGGGAAAGCTTGAAGTATTTTTTTATACAGCTCCACCGAGGCACCCTGCAACATGCCATCTTTCGCGATGTCGGTGCAGATGACTTTGGTGATGCCTTTGGCGGTGTAATTTTCTAAAAAAGGCAAAAGTTTTAGATCTGTATCTTCCGTCCAACCCGTCACCGCAATTTTTTCATCCTTAACATCGGCACCCAAAATTATTTTCGAAGCCCCGAATTTGGCAATCCACGATTCGAAAACCTCTGGCGATTTGACAGCAATGCTGCCACCAGTAATCATCCGCGCGCCACATTCGAAAGCGATGCGCAAATCGTCGTCCGTTTTTAAGCCTCCGCCAAAATCGATGATGAGTTTGGTTTTCGTGGCAATCGTTTCCAGTACTTTGTGGTTCACAATGTGATGTGCCTTGGCACCATCAAGGTCAACCAAATGCAAGCGCGTGATGCCATGGTCCTCGAACATCTTGGCCACTTCGAGCGGGTTTTCGTTGTACACGATTTTGCGGTCGTAATCGCCTTGCGAAAGGCGAACGCACTTCCCATCGATGAGGTCTATGGCAGGAATGATGTCCATCAGCGGATTTCTATGAAGTTTTTGAGAATGCGCTCTCCCAGATCGCCGCTTTTTTCAGGGTGGAACTGGGTGGCGTAGAAATTGTCGCGGTGCAAGGCAGCGCTGTAAGGTTGCAGGTAATCGGTCGTCGCAATGGTTTGGGCACAGTGTTCAGCATAGAAACTGTGTACGTAATAGACGTACTGATTCTCCATTTCGGGAGAGAAAAGACTGGTCTTCAGGTCGGTAATGGTATTCCATCCCATCTGTGGAACTTTGTCCAAAGGGTTGTTGGAGATGAACCGCTTCACTTCCGTGTCGAAAATTCCTAGGCATTTGGCATTGCCTTCCTCCGAACTGCGACACATCAGCTGTAGGCCGATGCAAATGCCTAAAGTCGGTTGTTTCAAATCGGTAATGAGTTGATCCAGTTTGTGTTCCCTAAGGTAAGCCATCGTGGAGGAAGCCTCTCCCACTCCGGGAAAGATCACTTTGTCGGCTGCTAATATCCGCTCCTTGTCGTCGGTGACAAGTGGCTCGATTCCGATGCGGCGCAGGGCGTGCACGACGGAATAGATGTTGCCGGCATTGTATTTGATAATGGTGACTTCCATTTTATTTACTGTCGTATGAACGAGGCCCTAATTAAAAACAACCGTTCGGTTCTGATACACCAATATTTTGCGTTCGATGTGCTTTTCCACCGCTCTTGACAAGACAATCTTTTCGATGTCTTGTCCGCGATGCACCAGCATTTCGACGGTATCTTTGTGCGAGATGCGCGCCACATCCTGTTCGATGATGGGGCCGGCGTCCAAGTCGGCCGTCACGTAATGGCTGGTAGCCCCAATAATCTTCACACCCCGCTCGTAGGCTGCATGATATGGTTTCGCGCCTATAAATGCAGGCAGGGTCGAGTGGTGAATGTTGATGATCCGGTTCGGGTAACACGCCACGAAATCGTCCGAAATAATCTGCATGTACCGCGCCAACACAATGAAATTCACACCGTATGAAGCCAATAATTCGAGTTCACGCACTTCCTGCTGCTCCTTGTTGTCCTTCGTAATGGGAAAATGGTGGAAGGGAATGCCAAAATGGCCGGCAATTTCACCCAAATCCTCATGATTGCTTATGATGCAAGGTATTTCCACGTTCCAATCGCCTGAGCTGTAATGCGCCAGCAAGTCGAACAAGCAATGCGACATCTTGGAAACAAAAATGGCCATCTTCGGTTTCTGGTCGCCGAAATAGAGGCGAAAGTTCATCTGATATTTCTGCGCATAAAGCGTATTGAAAAATTCCTCGATTTTTTCGGTCGGAATAGTGAATTGTTCCAGTTCCCATTCCACCCTCATAAAAAACACGCCGGCCTTGCGGTCCACATGCTGGTCGAGGTAAATGATGTTCCCTTTATTGACGTTGATGAAGTCGGTCACGGCGGCCAGAATGCCTTTTTGGTCGGGGCAATGGATCAATAAAATGGCCGTGGTGTCGAGGTGTCTTAAACTTGTCATGTTTCAATCGTTGTTTAAGCTGCAAAATTAACAAAAAACTGCTGTCTAACCGCAGGTTACCGCTAAAATCCTGAGCAAATTGCCTCTTTTAATGAATTTTACTGCATCGATTTCACCTGAATCCAAACTAAAGTGCATTTTTACCAATATTTATTGTTTTTTCTATTTTTTACTCTATTTTTGCGTTGTACAAGTATGTTTTATAACAAGTAAATGGTAAAAAGGCAGTCAATATCAGAAACCAGGGATCTGGAAAGTTTGACCGATATTTGGCAGGCACTGACACCGGACGAGCAGGAATTTCTCAAGTCCAACTTCCAGGTACAGACCTTCAAAAAAAACGAAATCATTCATTATGAGGGAGATAAACCTACCCACATGATGAGCTTGGTACGTGGAAAAATTAAGATCTACAAAGAAGGAGTAGGTGGCCGAAACCAAATTGTACGCATTTTGCAGCCAATCAGCTACTTTGCCTATCGTGCCGTTTTTGCTGAAGGCAATTACAACACCAGCGCCTGTGCGTTTGAAACTTCTTCCATAGTACTGATTCCCAAAGAGGTGATGCTGAAATTGGTGCATCAGAACAATGCGCTCGCATTTTTCTTTATTCAGCAATTGGCCGTTGACTTGGGCATTTCCGATGCCCGTCAAGTGAACCTCACCCAGAAGCACATTCGGGGACGTTTGGCTGAATCCTTGATATTCATGCGCGACAATTACGGTTTGGAAGAAGACGGTGCGACCATCAACGTGTATCTTTCCCGCGAGGACTTGGCCAACTTATCGAACATGACCACTTCCAACGCCATCCGCACGCTTTCCATGTTCGTGTCCGAACGCGTCATTTCCATGGACGGACGTCGCATCAAGATTATCGACGAAGACAGACTTCGAAAAATCAGCCGATTGGGCTGATCAACTCCAACATTTTTTCGACATTCGTTGAGGCAGGTGTCGTAGCATCTAGCCAATGAATCTTAATACCCCGAGTTTCCATACCCCTAAACCAAGTCATTTGACGTTTTGCAAACTGGTGGATGGCTATTTCCAGCTGTGAGAACATTTTATCAAAGGTTAATTCACCGATGATGTAGAGGCTCAGGTATTTGTATTCGAGTCCGTAATAAATCAAGTCTTCCACAGGTATTCCCTTCTGAATCAACGCTTCCACTTCGCCTACCATGCCTTCGTCCAACCTTGATCTCAAGCGTTTGGTAATGCGTTCGCGGCGAATTTCTCGATCCAGATTTAGGCCGAAAACGATGCTCTCGATCTTGGGAAAATCGGCGTCAAGCTTTGGGTTATTGCAATAATACTCCTCAATTTCGATGGCGCGCACCGCTCTTTTCACGGTGTCCACATCGGTGGTATTGTGCATTTTTTTATAGGAAGCTAAAAGTTTGGTCAATTCCTCCAACGATTTCCGTTCGAGTTCTTCCCTTAAAACTGCATTAGCAGGAACGGACACCAGCCGGTATCCCCGTAAGATGGACTCGATGTAAAGTCCTGTCCCACCGCAAAGTACAGCCGGCTTCTTCAATTCATTCCAAACATTCTGGAAATCTCGCTGGTATTCGAACACATTGTATTTGTATCCTGCATCAACTATGTCAATCAGGTGAAACGGAATCTCCCGTCCGTCCAAATTGTATTCACTCAAGTCTTTGCCGGTGCCAATATCCATGCCCCGATATACCTGCCTGGAATCTCCACTGATGATTTCAGCATCGAGTTCAGCAGCCAAGCGTACGGCCAAATGCGTTTTACCAGAGGCGGTCGGGCCAAGTAGGGTTATTAAGGGCAGGCTCATTTTGTTTTGTAGGATTGGAACAAAAGTACGCGTTTTTTTCTACATTTGCCTTTATTCCAACTCCTATGAAAACGATTTCAGGACATATAGCTGACGTGGTGTCCAACCGCATTTTCGACGGCATCGTGACCTATAGTCATGGTCGGATCACCTCCATCGAACCAGCCACCGACGTCACCGACCAATTCCTCATCCCCGGCCTCATCGACGCGCACATCCACATTGAAAGCTCGATGATGATTCCGTCTGTGTTCGCCCGCCAAGTCCTACCCCACGGCACAGTGGCCTGCGTCTGCGATCCACACGAGATTGCCAATGTTTGTGGCATTCCCGGCATTGATTACATGATCGACGACGGTAAGAAATCGCCATTGAAATTTTTCTTTGGCGCCCCATCCTGCGTACCGGCCACCCACGTGGAAACCGCTGGTGCGGTATTGAACGCCGCCGATGTGAAAGCACTTCTGAAACGTGACGATATCCATTTCTTGGCTGAAATGATGAATTTCCCGGGCATTCTGATGGGAGACGAGCAAGTGTTGCTCAAGTTGAAGTATGCCCGAGATTTCAACAAACCCATTGATGGCCACGCACCCGATTTAAGCGGTGACAACCTTCGCACCTACGTCGACGAAGGCATTTCCACCGACCACGAATGCATGACCCTGGCCGAAGCCAAGGAAAAGCTGGCCTTGGGTATGATGATCTTAATCCGCGAAGGCAGCGCCGCCCGCAATCTGGACGATTTGATGCCGCTGCTCAAAGACCATTCCGACAAGGTGATGTTTTGCTCTGACGACAAGCACCCCGACGACCTTTTCAAGAACGGGCATCTGGACAACCACCTACGCCGCATCGTGGCCAAAGGATACAGCGCCCTCGATGCCCTTCGTTGCTGCTCGCTCAACCCGATAAAGCATTACAACTTGAACATTGGCCTCCTGCAAGATGGCGACCGTGCAGATTTCGTCGTAGTCAAGGATTTAACAACTTTCAATGTACTTCAAACATGGATAGGTGGTACCTTGGTGGCCGAAAACGGCACCGTTTGCTATCCAGCCACCGAGCCCTCTGAGCCCATCAACCAATTCAACACGCTGCCAATATCTGCTGAAGCGCTCCAAGTCGCTCCTACCGGCAAACGCATGCGGGTCATTGTTGCCGAAGATGGACAACTTCAAACGAAAGTAATGCTTGCGGTGCCGCTTATCGAACTGGGTTCGGCCGTGTCCGATACTCAAAACGATGTATTGAAACTAGTGGTCTATAACCGTTACCATCCTGCCAAACCAGCCATCGGTTTCATCAAAGGCATTGGCCTAAAACGCGGCGCCATCGCCTCCACCGTGGCACACGACAGCCACAACATCGTAGCCGTAGGTGTTTCAGACAAGGAAATTGCTTCTGCCATCAATAAGTTGATTGAATGCAAAGGCGGCATCGTAGCCGTTGATGGTAAAAAGATGGAACTCCTGCCCTTGCCTGTCGGTGGTCTCATGTCCGATTCCGATGGCCCAACCATCGCTTCAGTCTATTCAAAAGCCGACACTTTCGCCAAAAAACTAGGCTCACCGCTGGGCGCACCCTTCATGACACTTGCGTTCATGTCTTTGCTCGTTATCCCCGAACTCAAACTCGGTGACAAAGGCTTGTTCGAGATTCTGAAATTCTCGTTTACCGACTTGTTTACAAACGATTAGACTTACAGCTTAAACTTACCCATCACCTCCTTCAACGCATCCTTATGCACCGTGAATCCCATCATCTTGAGTTTCATGAAGTCCTCGCTGAAAAAATAATAGCCAAACTCGAGGGTATTCTTGTCGTTGTTGCGTGAACCGGCGCTGGAGTCCTTGATAAGGTACCAATCTTTGCCGTCTCCATTGAAATTTTCCAGATATCCTACCAGATGCATGCCATGGTCGTCCGTGGTCGTTTTGTTGGAGAAGCGGAACTGACGGGCATCTTCGTTGATGTAGGCGGAAGGGATGTCAAAATCGGGAATTGCGCCACATTGGAAATCGCGCGAAAGACCAGCTTCCGAAACGTCACCACCGATGCTCATCGTATATCCGGCGCGAATTGCAGCTTTGATAATCTTCATGAAATCATCCAGCGGCAGGTTGTAGTAGTCGGCACTGTGCCACCAGTTGTCGGGCACTTCGTACTCCACCCTTTCCCAGTAGGGTTTCTGCTTGTACGAAAGCACTTCGACAAAGTCGTCCGGGTTGATTTTGAGATACTCTTTCAAATACGTTTTTGGAGTAAATTCTTTGCCTTCAACTTTAAATTTCAAAGGTGGTTCACCTAAGTAATGGCTGAGTATGCTGCGGATGGTGCCCAGTACCTGTTCTTCGTTCCAGATGTTGTTCTGTTTAACGGATTCCAAGTAGGTGTTCATTTCTTTGTACATCGCCGCATGCGTGTGGTATTTACGCTTTCCGACGAGGCCAGTATAGGTTTCCTGTGGCACCATGCCGTAATCTTTGGTGATGCGAGCAACAGCGTTGGCTTCCGATCCTTCGTCGAACAGTGAATTTCCTCGTTCCTGAACAAATCGCCTGGCTTTTTCCACATATTCCCAATAAATCGTGTAGATTTCGGAGAGTTTTACTTTCTTGCCGTATTGGCGGAACACTTCGCTTTCGTACATCGAAGTGGTGCTGAATGCCCAGCAGGTGCCTGTATTGCCCTGAGATAACGGTGCATTAGCCCAAAACGTCTTGTACAAATCCACTTTGTTGGGCAGTTTTACACCAGCCATGTCCATAATGTACTTGGTCTTGGGTTTTTCCGGATTGAGCGCACTGTCCACCAGTCTGACATCCTTCAAAACCACATCCTCATAAAAACTACCCTTGGGTACCACAATGAGTTTGCCCTTATCGACATTTTGTGCCTGTACTGAAAACAATGCAGCAAACGCCAGCACCACGGTCAATTTTATCTTCATATCATTTCGTTTTAGTGCCGGCAAATATAACAAAAGGGACTGAATTCTTTCGAATTCAATCCCTTTCAATATAAATAAGAGTTCAGTTTATTTTACTGAATCCATGTGTGCGATCAAGTCCAATACTTTGGAAGAATAACCCCACTCATTGTCATACCAGCTAACCAACTTAACGAAGTTGCCGTTCAAAGCGATACCTGCGCCTGCATCGAATACAGAAGTGCGGGTTTCGTGGATGAAGTCGGAAGAAACAACGCTGTCTTCGGTGTAACCAAGGATACCTTTCAGTTCGTTTTCAGAAGCCTTCTTGATGGCAGCTTTGATTTCGTCGTAAGAAGCAGCTTTTTCCAAACGGACGGTCAAGTCAACAACAGAAACGTCAGCGGTCGGAACGCGGAAAGCCATACCGGTCAATTTGCCGTTCAGTTCAGGAATAACTTTACCTACGGCCTTAGCAGCACCGGTGGAAGAAGGGATGATGTTGCCCAAGATGGAACGGCCACCTCTCCAGTCCTTGGAGGAAGGAGCGTCAACAGTCTTCTGGGTGTTGGTAGCAGCGTGAACGGTGGTCATCAGACCTTCAACGATACCGAAGTTGTCGTTGATGACTTTAGCCAACGGAGCCAAACAGTTGGTGGTACATGAAGCGTTGGAAACAACGTCCATGTCTTTTGTATATTTTTCGAGGTTTACACCACATACGAACATGGGTGCGTCAGCGGAAGGAGCAGAGATAACAACTTTCTTGGCACCACCTTTCAAGTGAAGGCCAGCTTTTTCAGTCGTGGTGAAAACACCAGTGGATTCAACTACATAATCAGCGCCGGAAGCACCCCAACCAATTGCAGCGGGATCTTTTTCAGCGAAAAAGGCAACTTCTTTGCCATTGATAACCAATTTGCCGTTGACGTTTTCGGCAGTTCCTTTGAATTGGCCGTGTACGGTGTCGTACTTGAGCATGTAAACCAAGTAATCGAGATCCAAAAACGGGTCATTTACTGCAACGATCTGAACATCGTTTCTTTCTTGTGCGGCACGGAATACCAAGCGGCCGATACGGCCAAAACCGTTAATACCTACCTTAATCATTGTTTTAATCGAATTTTTAGTGTGTACTTGAAATCTGGTGCAAAAGTACTGCTTTTGTCCGAAAAAAACATCATTATGTCGCTATTTTTTTCGGGATTAAAAACGCGTTATCTGACGATAAATGCAGTTTCGCTTTTTAGAAAATAGCGATTAGTTTGTTTGCAGTTTTCTTAGTAACCGCAACCACAAGGCGTTTTACAGGATACCAGGACAAAAACCACAATAATTAGAACGAAATAGTACAGTGTTTGTTTCTTCATATCCTATAAACTGAATCGTTGATCGTTTTATTGTTTTCTTTGAAATAATTTCCGAAATACTTGTGTATTAATGCTTGTAGGGTAAGGTGAAAAAGAATGTGGAGCCAACACCTTCCTCGCTTTCAACCCACAATTTTCCATCCAGCATTTCGACGTACGCCTTGGTAATGGACAAGCCCAAACCGGCGCCCTGCCTCGCCATTTTATCTACAATTTCGGCTTGGATAAATCGTTCAAAGATGGCTTCCCGTCTGTCTTTCGGAATCCCGATTCCTGTGTCTTTGACATAAAATTCAAGATTTTCCTCCAATTTCACATATCCAATCTCAATGGAACCTTCATTGGTGTATTTAATGGCATTTTCAACAAGATTGAAAAGTATGGCATCTACTTTTTCACGGTCGGTTTTTAGGAGGGCTTCTTGTGCTTGCAATGGGGTGTTTAATGAAAATGTTATCCCTTTATTTTCCACCTTGGGCTTAAAGAAGTCATGGATGTATTCCATTTGTTCGTTGATATTGGTCTCCACTAGATCCAACGTTACAATACCAGCCTCAATTTTTGAAATATCAATAATCTCGTTGATGATATTCAGCATACGCTTGCCGCTTTTCTCTATGATTTGGATGTATTCTTGCCGCTCTTCTCCAGTGAGATCCGCTTCGTTCAATAGTTGGGCAAAGCCAAGAATTCCATTCATTGGTGTACGAATTTCATGGCTCATATTGGCAAGAAAAGCGGATTTCAAGCGATCACTTTGTTCGGCTTGCTCCTTGGCAATAATCAACTCTTTAGTACGTTCCTCAACGATTTTCTCAAGATTTTTATTGACCTCTTCCACCAGCAATTTTTCAGAATCCAACTTTTGGTTCAGCAAAAAATTGCGGCGTGTGTAAGACTCAATATTGTAAGCGGCAAACATTCCGATGAGGTTTGCACTGACAAAAAAGTAATTGTTGACGACTAGCAATTCGCTCGGTGCATGCACGAAAAACAGGGATCCGATATTAAAAAAAAGCAATGTGGACCAACCAGCTATTGTCGCATATAGAAAACGAAGTTTTATAAAAAAATATCCTGCCGAAAACACCAGCATCATTCCAGCGTAATAGGCATAATTATCGGGGACCAGCATGGTCATGATGCTGATGCCAACTCCACCTACTACATAACTGATAAGCAGCAGGACTTGCCAAACTTTTTGAAAGATCGGGGTAAAAGACAAAAGAAAAACGAGCGTAAACAGTGGAACAACAAATACAAAGCGGATAATATAGAATAGTATAACGTATTCATGAATCACACGCGAATCGAGGAAGCCAAATAAGGAATAAAGAATGGTAACTAATATAAAAGCAATGCGAAATTGTAAAATTGAGTCAGTGAAATACTTTTTCAAAAAAAGGCGTTCATCCTCCTCCGAAAAAGCCAACGTAATTTTATTTAATTTCATTGATGTTCAATTTACTGAATACTTTCAAACGAAAGTAAATAAAAAAACAACAATTCATACCAAAAAACTTTAAGAAATGGAGACCTAGTCGACAAAATAAAAAAGACGTCTTAAATGAGCAAAATTGAATTTATGCTCATTTAAGACATCTACTTGTGTAAGGTCCAAATCGCTTACTTAACGATCAATCTCGAAGAGGTAACCAATGAACCACAAGTAACCTTCAAGATGTAAAGACCAGAATTCAATTGACTAACATTTACGGTGTTGGAAATGCTGTTCAAATTGAAAACTCTTTTACCGATGACATCAAATACTTCTACTTGTTTACTGGCATTGGTCGGTTGTATCAAATTGATAGAACCATTTGTAACTGGATTGGGATAAAAACCAAGCACTTCACTGGAAGGTTTCGTTATTCCAGCAGCATCGTCTGCATTTAGTTGCCATTTTGTTTTTACACGAAAGCCATCGACGGTAATTCTTTGGGGAGCTTCAAATTGACGAAGTGCAATTCCTGTAGGAATAATGTCCGGAGCGATGGACAATGGATCTGTAGCATTAGTCAGCGTTGCGGTTAACGGACCTATGGTTGGCGTAACCGGCTCTGTAGCAATATTGTCACCAGCCTTGAACACATAAAGGCTCACTTTGTCGTTGGCTGCTCCATCAACTATGGAATATTTCACAACGAACAAATAGGTTTCACCAAAATCCAACAAGGTGGCAGAACTGGCTTGAACCGTGGAAGCATTGAAAGACAGACCTATCTGCATTTTACCTGTTAGTGGTGTAATGTAGGTACGTGCTCTGAATGCGGTGGTTGCCAAGGGATCAAAATAATGAAAGAAATATCCACCAGCACCGGTGTTGGCCGTTGAATTCACTAAAAAGGAAGTGTAGACTTCACCAGGTAAAGCTTGAGCAGTAAAAAGTTTGTTCACATCCTGTCCGGTATTGTTTACTCCGGCCGAAAGCCCAATGCCAGAACCGACATAACCAGAAAAAGTTAAGCCGGGTGAAGTCGCTACAACGGGGTTGGTGGTGCCTCCGCTGTGAGCGTTCCAACCGTGCGCTGTCAAGGCCTCGCCAACCGCATAATCGAAATCCTCCGTCGAAACGGGCGCCTGACCATAAGCCAAGCTGTTTGCAAAAATGAATAACACGAGATAGAGTTTTTTCATAGCACTAAATTTTTAAGGGTTAAAGAATTGTCGTTTTGTTGTTTTTTCAAAGATATCAAAAAAATACTGTTGTGTACATTAAAACAATCAGAATACGACCTGGAATAACAAGGATCCAAGAAGACTTTTACTCTGGTCGGAATGGGTCATGGACGAAAAAGAGGCTTGCAATTTGAGGTCGTTCTGTTTAAAGTATTTTGAAAACCCAACCGTCAAACCGTTTGTTTCGCTAATAATTGAATTGACATTGGTTGCGAATTCCGGCATCAGGGCTTCATAACGAAAATCGAGGGCATATCCGCTCTTGCTGACATATCCGATCTGTGCATTGTAGGCTGTTCCAAGCGCCAAATACTCGCTGATTTGCATGGGGATGAGCGGACTTGCAGTACTAGTAGTCGTATAAGAGCCATCAAGCGCCGTGGCCGAAGTCATCCCGAACTCACCCAAGAACGAAAAGCCTTGGTATTTGAGGAGGATGTCGGCATAGAATTTGCGGTAATCCGGAAGTTTGGCAACACCGTTCTGATCGTAAAGTTCAAAGTCTCCATGCCCCTCACCGACCGAATGGCTGGCACCGGTATTGTAACTCGCAGCACCGCCCAAAAGCAGCTTCAGTGTTTTCTCATGGAGCAAGTCTGCAATCAATTCGTCGTTGCCGTTTGCAAAATAGCCCAGCGGATACAAATCTATTCGCCCACTGTACTTTAACCCTCCCTTATCCACATCGCGTGAGTCAACTCCGAATGAATTTCGGCCATCACCTGAAGTCACCGCAACTTGTGGTACCATGCCGAATGCATTCAGACTGAACCGTTTCTCAACAAACACACCGATTTCACGACCTGTCAGACAAAAAGAAGAACTTAGCAAGCTCCTGTCTGTGAACTGCAGCTTGTCCTCCATGATGAGCATCTCCCGATTGTTTGCAATCGATTGCTTTTGACCGATGGTTATGAACAGATTCTTCATAGGTTCAAACGCAACCCATGCATCCATCAGCGGTGTACCCTGACTAAAGTCGGTTTGAAGAAAGAAACTGGCCTTTTCCTTCAAAGCCTTTCCGGAAATATTGAAATATGTCCTCTTAACGTACAGAGAGGTATTCAGTTGCTGACCATCATTTTTCTCCAATCCGATGTAGGGTTGTAACATTCCCCCCAATTGGAATTCATAGGCACCGTCATTGAAGCTGAATTTCAATCCACTTCCCAATTCAAAATCGGTCTGATTCTGTGCAAAAAGCCGTACGCTTGTTGATTGAATCAGTAGCAGTAGTGAGATGCAAAAAAATAAATTTCTCATAATGGTATGTATTGTGCCTTAATTATAGATTGGATTTCGATAGGTACCGGTAGATGGGTAGTTCTTGATTTTTTTCGACCTTCAAAACAGCAAATGAAACAAAACTGTTGGGGGCTTCCGGCTCAAGAACTTCGACTGCCAAATTCGATTTTCGCTGATTTAGATAGACCAGGAAGGTGCCTGCTGGAAAGGTTTGCTTGACGGTCGAAGTTTCGGCACTGACGTTCTGCATGAATACCCCTTCTGCCTCCTCCACCGCTTTCTGATAAGCTGTGATCACATACTTCTCAACCTCAATTTCCGTCGAATGCTGCAATTGCTGAACCTCCACACCCAATATTTTCAAATTATCGACCAGTGCTTGCTGACTGGGCAACAACAGGTATGCGGTAGGTCTTGGACGTTTCAAGGTTGCTTTGGATTGCCAGGCATCTGCCACATTCACTTCAATATCAATGACATCCGTAGTTTCGATGTCAATCATTTTGAGGCGCTGTTTGGAAACTGGGGTTTTGCTGGTGACGACGACCTCTTGTGCCGGATTCAAAACGGCCTTCTGGATTTCGGATTTGATGGAATCCACGTTCTCATAGGCGGTCTTCAAATAGGAGGCAGCAACCGTGAAAGTAGTGAAAGCCCTTCGCTTATAGGACGTTCTACCCAAACCACCACCTCGAACTTCGATCAGGCTGGAGACGGTATTTGCCAAGGCATAGGAGGTGGCGCTCGAACGGGCGCTGACAGATCCTTGTGACATTTGGACGGCACCCAAGACCTTATCCGACGTAAAATAATCGTAGTGCGATAGTCCACATTTATCCAACGCAACAACAGCGTTGTCGACAAAGCAAGATTTTGTAAACGACCGTAGGTTTTGAGGCACATTCAAATTGCCCGAATACATCAGCATCACGTCGTACATAGCTGCAACACCGAATGTGCTGAATTGGGTATAGTCTTTTCTGAAAGGCAGGTATTCGTGAAAGTCAACAGCCACCTCGGCATTAAAATCGCTGAACGCTTTTTTAAGAAAGCGACTTTCGGGTGCCATGAGTTTGGTTTGATCTCTATTCAAATCCAAACCGTTGGCTGCTACCCTGTCTTTTGCTTCACTGCCGTCGACGTTTGCGACTGGCACGATTGAAATATCAAGTCTGTCAAGCAAATACGAGTAATTGACATCGTTCAACAGCTTATCCAGAAGAAATAAGAGGCCCTCCGTACTGGCGGGTTCATCCCCATGCAGGCAAGCCTGCAACCAAACTTTTATTTTATTTTCAGTACCATTGGCCTTAATGAGATGTACCCTAGGCACTGGCAATCCCTTCTGACTTGTTCCCAAGATGTCGATGGTCACGAGCTCTTGATGCTTTGCCTTAAGATCGTTGATGAATGCCATCATCTCCTCATGCGTTGTGAACCCTTTTTTCTTCAAAAAGGCAGGAGTGTTCATAACGATGTCCGGATCGGTAAAGTATTTCGTTGTTATCTTATTCGATTGCGGACTCATCTGAGCACTCGCCATCAACGAAAACATGCAGAAAACCACCAATACCAACTTCTTCATGGGTTAAAAAGCTATGGAGGTTATAAAATTCACATTCATCTCGTCACCGGTAATTGGCAAACCAGCATTATCGTTGGAACCGGGCAAGTTTTCTACATACGTTACCGAAGCCTGAATCTTCAAACCGTACCCCCTGCTAAGGTATTTGGAAAGTCCTACCGTATAGTAGCGAGGTCGGTTGTAAAAGGTTCCATTGTTTAAAAAGGAATGGGTATCTGCATCCAAATACGAGTATCGGGCATCCACTGAGATTCGGTTTCGGAAGATGTAACCCATTTGAATGTTGTACCCCTTGCCAAGAAGCATTCGTTCCTTGACGTAGTTTTCGACATCTTGAACGCCGTTTACTTCGAACGTACTTGCATAGGAACCATCTGTTCGGATGCGTTGAGTAATATCTCCAGGAACAAAGGCCTTGGACTGAACAAACTCACCTAGGACCGAAAAACCTTGATACTTGAATAGGAAATCGATGCCGTATTTTTGGTAGTCGGGCAAGGACTCCTCAGACAAAGCGTTCAGATATAAAATGGTTCCACTTTCTTTTCCGTTTCGGCTGCTGATACCGACGTTGTAACTGTAATTTCCGCCGATAACCAGTTTGGGTGTCAATTCACGAACAACATCCGCTTCCCTGAACTGTCCAAAATTCGTAAACAATCCGAACGGCAAGAAGTCGATGCGCCCGCCGTATTTGAGTCCACCATGATCTTTGCCGAATACGTTGGGACCCTCACCATTAGTGATTGAAAAATAGGGTTTCAAATACGTATCGCCACCGGTCTTAAAAACCCCATCGGCAAACAGTCCGAATTCACGGATGCTACCAAAAACGGTTGTCAGTTTGCTTCGTTCAACCAGTTGAAGGGTATGAGAGCTCATCATCAGCTCCCGGTTGTCCGTAGCGGTGCTGCGCTGACCAAACGTAACCTGAATTTGTTTGGTCACGTTGTAGGCCAACCAGGCATCCATCAAGATCGTACCGGTTCCATCGCCTGTTTCGGACGTGCCGCTCAGGTTGAATTGGAAGCCATACTCCAGTTTTTGATTGGCCGCATCCCCTGTAAGCCGAATGTTCAGCCTTCTTAAACGAAAGCGATTGTTGAAGTCGGGATAGGCTTCGTCGAGGAACTTCTTGCTTTCGAAAGAGGGTTGAACAAATCCACTCAACCTCAAGGTATAAGCGTCATTACCTGAGAATCGAAGACCTTCCCCAAACGTATACGTATTTAATATGGGTTCCTGAGAAGCAAGGCTCATCGGTAGGGATAGGAGCATGATGCCGAAAAGGAGCCATCCAATAGGGGTTTTCATCGAATCTGTTCTTTAGGTTTGTACATCGGATTGGTCGCTATCGATTACCGAAAGTTGGTTCCGTCAATTTTTGTTCCCGGCGAAAACAAAAGACCTGAATTCGCATAATGGTGTTGGACAAAATCGCCTGTGAGGTCGGGATTTTTGGTATACGATTCGTTGGGATTGTCGGACAGCGGAGTGATGTCGAACGACGCGACTACCGCACCTGACGGATCGGTCAGGGTGATGCTGTCGGTCGCATTCGTCAGATTGAGATCGCCAGTGGTGGAAGTTTGCACCAAAGCACCACCAAAGGTTCCGGTAAGCGTACCTCCTCCAAAAACGACGATGCAGCCACCGGATGGCACGATGGTGTTTGCAGGGAAAACATGACGTGGCGTAGCAGCTATCAGCGCGTCGGTATCGAAAATCTTATAGCCTTCCAGATTGACGCTCCTGGATGAAAGGTTGATGAATTCGATAAACTCATCTTGATTTTGCGCATAAATGCCGTCTCCATTGGCATCGCCGGCCAATCCCGAGTTCGATGGGTCGTAAAGGACTTCATTTATTAGAATTTGCACTTGGAAGGGAACATCCTCGTCTTCTATGGTCAAGGTCAGTTTTTGGCTGGCATTGAATGTTCCACCAACGGTTGATAGGATACCGATCTCGATGGTCTCATTCCCTTCAGTCAAGTTGTCTGGTATGGACTTCAATGCGGCAGAACCTGTCAAGCTTCCTGCAGGAATGACGATTACCATTGGTTTAAGGAGGTAATCCACACTGTCACCCACGGCGGTACCTGCCGTATCCAAATTCACCGTAACGGCATACTCGACCATCTGTGTGATGGATGCAGTGACGATAACCTCACCACCATCTTCCGTAATACTCAAGGCACTGGATGATAGGCTAATAAAAGGCTTTACATCGTCTGTTTTACACGCCGTAAAACAAATGAAGGCAATTGCCAACCATGAGAATAACTTGCTGATCATAGTATTAAATTGACGTTAGTTGCATGGAATCAAATACGGCTTTTCGGATGGTTACGGCATGACTGCTTGCCAACCCAATCGGGACATAACCGTTCAGTGTAGGGTTCTTGCCTAATAAGGAATAATAAAACACACAGGCAATCAAATACGTCCCTGCGAGTGCCGGATGCTTATTGTCTGTGTAATAAAGATTGATCTCAGGATAGTTTTTTGCAAAATAATCCCAAACCTTACCCACCGGAACGACCTGAGCATTCAATGCCTTCCCTGTCGAAACGTATGCAGAAGCCAACTGGTCAATATCCGTTGGATCTGCTTTGGTGGCCCAGGTCATGAATAAGGCGGTTTTGGCACCCATGCTTTTTATTTCTGCATCAAGCTTTCCAGCAAATTCAAGAAATAGTGCCGGATTGTTGATGGGTCTTGTACTTTGCTCCTGCAACACCACCGTTGTCCAGGTCTTGCTTTTGATTTTTGCCAAAGTCAGTGCATCTTGGAAATGTTCTTCCAGCGTATAGGAACTGACGGCTATTTTTTGGATGTCGTAATTTGTCGAATCGTCCGAAACGTCTGCTTGGACCATATTTTTAAGATGGTAGTCCACACCGTCGTTGTAAAATGTAAAGCTGTTGCCTATAAAAAGTAGGTTGCAATCCTTTTTTTTCCCATCATCAAAATCTTCCTTCAACAACAGCGTTTGCGAGCAAGCGGCATTGTTGATCAGAACAAAAAAGATCAAAAGGATTTTAAAGATGTTGGATTTCATTTCTCGTAGTGGTTAAACTTTACAATCTGCATATCCCTCATCATAATGTTCGCTCTGGAAATGACGTCGGTCAAGTTGAACGAATTGTCAAAAAGACATAAATCCGCATCATAACCCACAGCCAACTTTCCCTTATGATTTAACGACAAATTGCGTGCCGGGTTGGTTGTTATGAGTTTGAAAGCTTCACTGATGGGCATTCCTGCTTCCTGAATCAACAGGATGACTTGCTTCAAGTTCAAATCGACCGGAGCCTTATACAATTGAACCGCACCATTCTCGTCTTTTTTAGCCATACCGGCATTTCCGTCGCTGCTAAAGGTCATGTTGTCAATGCTCACTCCTTTTTCGAGCGCGTACTGCACTTGTTTGTAGGGCAAGTCGTATTTTGTTCCACCAGTCGAAATGTCGATTATTCCACCAAGTTTGGCAAATTCAATGGCTTGTTCAAAAAGCGCTTTTGTGCGACCGACGTGGGTCGGCGAAATGTGTCGTATCGGGAAATGATGCTTTTTCACCAAATCCAACAGTACATCCATGCGGCTTTCAAGCGCTCCCAGATGGATGTGCAAGATGCCTCCCTTGCCCGATGTCAATCCTCCGACATGCACTTCGCGCAACAATTTCAACAATTCGTTTTCAGTAGGAAAGGAGGACCTCTCGTCGCTGATTGCAATTTTACACCCGATCACCTTATCAATAAAAACCATGTCTTCGAGCACGCTTCCAAGCATGGTTCTGGTAGGCAAACCGAAATAATTGGTCAACATGTAGGCGCTGATGCCTTCTTGTTCGAGCCCCTTAACCTTGGCATACAAGCCTTGAAGGGTACGCGTGATGCCATCGGTGCCAAGCATACCCATCACCGTGGTTGTTCCACACTGAATCAATTCGCTGATGTTTATTTCGGGGGTCATCGAGGAGAAAGCCTGTTTTCCGCCGGCACCTGTCAAATGAATGTGTTGATCGATCAGTCCTGGTGTGATCCTCTTGCCTTGTGCATCGATCACTTCGGCAACGACCGAACTCAAATCGATGGAATCTTCGATGGCAAGGATTTTTTCTCCACCGATGAGAATGTCTTTTCTGCCGAGATACTCCGGTGAATAGACCTCCCCATTTTTGATTAACTTCATCATAGGTATTTTAGAATTAGAATACAAAGTGAAACAACAGCATTGAAATCAAGACTACTGTCAATGGGATTAAATTTCGTTTCGCCAATTGATAAGGCGTAATGCCTGCAATCTCAGCGGTTGCGATGATGACTCCGGCTATGGGTGAGGTGGCCCGACCCAAACTGGAGGACAATTGCATCGGTAAAATGATGTTGGCACTATCGACACCCATCTTTGCTGCAATTCCTGGGACCAAAGAACCAAAGGAGAAAAACGAGGCATTGCCACTACCCATGAGCATGGATGCTGCAAAAATCATGACCGTCATCAAAATACCAATACCGATGGCACCAAAACCAAATGCTTGCGAGACATCCACCAAACTGTTGATGAAGCCAAGGCTAATAAGACCATAAGAGAACACTTCAGCCGAAATGATGAGCGTGATGACCGATGCAAACACTTTGCCCATTTCCACCCAAAAGACGTTCAAGGATTTGAATACTTCTTTGACATCCCGTTTTCGGATCAATTCAAACAGCATGGCTACAAACAACGAGAAAATCATGGCGGTTGTGGTATCCAGGTTGATGGGGGGATTGAAAAAAGTGAAGAACTTGGAAAAGACGATGAGCAGAATGAGTGGAAGAACCGGCAAAAGGCCATAAATGAGCGGAGTATTCAAAGTTGAACGACTTATATCCACCACTTCGACAACATGTTTTTCCTTCTTGTCGTAGTATTTATTGACGAAAAAGTATAGAATGGCCATGACAATGGTCAAGGGGATGGCCAGCGGAAGTTGATCTTCGATAAAATACTGAACATTCGATTTGCCAATCAGTTCGGACGCACGGGCAGTATTTGCCGAAGCTGGACCCATATCAAAAACCGTACAGGCAGTAATAACTGAAACGGCCGAGGTCTTACTGACCCCCAAACTCACCAAGACAGGAAATATGGAAGCTACAAGCAGCAAGCCCAGACCAGTGGCCGAAGGGGTTGTGATAAACAGCAATTGGCCAATTGGTATGACCAGCGAAGTGGCTAGATAGGGAAATTTCTTGAAGATGAAGAGCGGCTTCATGGCTAGATAAACCAGAGTTTCACTTGCTCCGATTTTCTTCATATACGCCACATAACCACCAATGGTCATGATCATGAGGCCAACATCGGCTCCTTTTGCGCTCAGAGACTCTTTGACAAGTTCAAAAAGGTCGAATACGCCAGTTCCGGTTGGTTCCTTTAATCCGGGCAATGCAAAACCAAGGATCAGTGCTATGGCCATCATCAACAATCCGCTAAATAACAATACGGCCTGTGAATTGTAGTTTTTAAACAACAAATAGGCTACAACGGCTATAAAAAGAATGCTGATAATTGGTCCAACGATGAGCATATGGATTGATTCAAGATTTTGTGTTTTTGGTTTGATAAAGAAACCGGATTTGTTAGTACCTTCACCATACCAATTATAGATATTTATACATACCAATATGGAGGAAATCTTGGACCGAATTGTAGCTGCCTATTTCGAACTATTGGGTAGTAAAAAGAACACAACCAATACGTTGGGACTGTATCAACGCATTCATTCACTCCTTAAAGAAGCCATTCTAAATAATGAAATTCCTGAAAGGAGCCTTCTGCCACCCACCCGCGTCCTTGCCGTACGACTAAATGTTTCTCGCAGCACCATCATAAAGGCTTACGAATTGCTGCTGATGGAGAATCACATCGTATCGGTTGCTGGTTCCGGTTATCGAGTAAAAGAGGTTGAATTGGAACACAAAACCAAAAAGAGTCCGAATTTTCACAGCTTCAGTTATCCCGACCTATCGGATACCGGTAAGTCTTTTCAGAAAAATGTGTCCATGATCAATCGGACCGACGATAAGGACATTGCTTTTAGACCGGGGTTGCCACCCCTTGACATCTTCCCTGTAAACCAATGGAAGAATCTGAGCAACCTGTATTGGAGACACATCAAATCTTCCGCATTGACGTATTCCGGCTCGTCAGGAACAGAACAACTTAAGAAAACGTTGGCGAACTATCTGAACATCAGTCGAAAAATCAAATGCGACCCACGACAAATCATCATCGTTTCCGGCTCGCTTCAATCGCTTTACATCATCGGAAATGTGCTGCTCAATCCAGGCGATCACATGACATTCGAAAACCCAACTTTTCCAAATGTACTTTCCATATTTAAAGGATTGAGGTCCAACATCAGCACCATCGGTGTCGATAAGAATGGTTTGAAAGTCGCTGAATTGACTCTGCCTGGGCATGTCCAATCCAAATTAATTCATACGGTACCCTCCTGTCATTACCCAACAGGCGTAAGAATGAGCCTGAACCGTCGGCTGGAATTGCTTAAATGGGCGAATGAGCACAAAACAATCCTCATTGAAAACGACTACGAACACGAAATCAACAATTACAAAGACTTCGTGCCCTCCCTGTTTAGTTTGGACACGGAGCAAAGGACCATCTTCTTGGGTACGTTCAACCGCCTTTTGCACCCCTCCATACGCGTTGGTTACATGGTTGTGCCGTATTATTTGCTGGATGCCGTGGAAGCTTTGCTCAATCACTCTCACCGTTTTGTACCATCGTCCATCCAAGTTGTTTTAAGTCAGTTTATTGAACGCAACTACTTGTACAACCACGTTAAGAACGTCATCGAAATTGCCGAAGAACGGAAAAAACTCTTTTGCGATCTTTTCAAAAACAGCTTGGGCGATGCGTTCACCCTGAATGATAGCCCCATCAGGAGTCTGCATGTTTTGGCAGAAGCCAACTCGAATCTAAAAGACAAGGACGTGGTGGCTCTTTTTGCAAAACACAATGTCATTGCACATGCCTACAGCAAATGTTTTTTGGAGGAACCTGCAAAACAAGGATTGATCTTTGGCTACACGCCTGTCAAAGCACCCATTATCAAACACAAGATGGCCGAAATGGAAAAGATTTATCGAAAGAACTTTCAACTTGAGTAGACTTTTTTTTCGACCAAACCGTACATTTAGCGTATCATATTCAAACAGCCTTTTCAAAATGGATTTGAACGAACTGATTTCACGAAGCAAGCAGAACGATGGAAACGCGTTCCGTCAACTGGTCGAAGGTCATCAGTCCATGGTTTTCTCCCTAGCCTTCCGCCTCTTGTGCAACGAAGAGGAAGCCAAGGACGCCGTTCAGGAAACGTTCATCAAGGTTTGGCTGAATTTGAAAAAGTTTGATTCCTGCCGAAAGTTCAGCACTTGGGTGTATGCCATCGCGACAAACCTGTGTTACGACAAGTTGAAGTCGGGCAAACATTTCAGCAAGAAAATCCCCTTGGAAATGATGCAGGAAGTGCTTTCAAACGATGATGTGGAGAAAAAAATGATCGATTCCGAATTGGGTGCGCTCATCGCCTCGTTGACCGACGAACTCACGCCCAAACAAAAGATTGTCTTCACGCTCAGCGATTTGGAGGACCTCTCATCGGAGGAGATCGTTCAAATAACCGGCATGACGGCAAGTCAAATCAAAAGCAACCTGTTTCTGGCCAGGCAGGCGCTTCGAAAGAAATTAAACACGCATCACTATGGAAGATAAATTGGAACATCTCATTCAGTCGCTTAAGGAGGCGAAACCGGTCATGAAAAATCCCGCTGGCCTCACGGACAGCATTATGGATCGAATCGGCAAGCAAGCTGAGCACAAGGTCACCCCTTTGTTGATTTGGGTTCGGGCTGCTTTGAGCACAGCTGCCGTGCTTTTGCTGGGACTCTTTGTTTTCCAACAGTCGGAGGCTGAAATCGTGACGGCAAGCACTTCCGTCAGACCCGTCATCGAAAACACCTTGGAGGCCGACTCCACCTGCATGCAGATGCTGGGCAGCGAGCACCTCAACTACATCCAAACCTACCTCTGCTACATGCAGCAGAATTCCATCGACAACAAACAGTTCAAAACGTATCCACTGCAAAAAAATTAAACTCATGAAAACGCATAAACACCTGATACTATTTTTCGTCATCGTTTGCGCTTTGACTTCCTGTGTGGAACCCGACAACATGCTGACGGTAATCAAACCCGACGGCTCCTGCTACAAAGAGTTCAGCAGTACCGTGGGTTCGGACTTCATGCTCGGAAAGAACCTGAACGAACAAAAATACTTCCCGATTACCGTTGACTCGACTTGGTCCATCACCTGGAAACTCGAAGATTCCACACAAATAAGCACGGAGTTCCCCTTGAGTCAAAGGACCATGGACTCCATCAAGGCCTTGATGCCATTGGAAAAGGACCGAAAGACCAACAAAATGGAGAAAAAAAGTCCAGTGTTCGACATCCTGTTGCAGCGTCAATTCAAGTCTGTCGATGACATGGGAAATACGTTCCGGCTGAACCCGACACATGAATGGAGCAAGATGAAGGTGAGCTACCATCTGGAAAAAAAGTTTCGTTGGTTTTACACCTATTATACGTACACGGAAACCTATCCGAAGGTCAAAACCAATTTCAAGACACCCGTCGATTCCTTTATGACCAAGGATGAAGCCACCTATTGGTTTACTGGGGAGCCGAACATTTTCAAAGGCATGAATGGGATTGAAATGCGGGAAGCCATCGGCAGTTTGGAGGACAAATACAATCACTGGTTTGCCAAGAACCTATGGGATAATGAGTTCGAAGTCCTGTTGGCCAATTACGACCTCATGAAGAAGCCACCGGTTTCGCTCGACAGCCTGGCCAAATGCAAGGACAACCTTTTTAACTCCAAAGTCAAGGATGATAAAGACTTCGACATGGAAAAATTGCTGAACGGTTACTTCAAGACCAAAGCGTTCACCATTTATTGGGAAACCAAAGAAAGCCCATTGAAAAAGTACGAGAAAGAATTCGAGAACCAGGAATTCGTTGCCTTATTTACGAAGGAGTTCAATTACAACCTCTGTATGCCAGGCCACATCGCACTAAAAGAAAACATCGTGATGAGCGGCGACACCCTCAACTTCAAGCTCACCGCCTACCGCATGATCTACAACGACTATGTGATCCAAGCCGAATCTCGCAGGGCCAACATCTGGGCTTTCATCGTTTCCGGCCTCATTTTAGCACTGGCCATCGGGAGTTTTTGGTACAAACCGAAGCGAAGGATTTAGCTCGATGACGCTCCTACATATTTTAGATTTAGGGTGTTAATTATCAAAGATTTAATTGCATATTTGTAGATTAACCAATTAAAACTAAATCAAATGAAAACACGATTCCTTATTCCGGCGCTTATCGTTCTCAGTTTTGGTTTATTTTACTCCTGCAATACGGAAGAAACGGAAGGTGGCCCCACCAATTACTGGGATTCCAATGCACTCACAAAATTGAAATTGCGTGGTGCCGTACACACAATGACTGAAAATGATGTTGTTACTACGTTCAATTCGGACGGAAATGTGACTTCAATCATCTTAACGCATCCTGATCAAACCAACGAAACGACTTATCTATATGAAAACGGCAAATTGGTTTCAGAAACAACCACAATCTCAACAAGCAACAATATTTCGTTACGTTCGTCTTCAACTCAAACAAATTACGAATATGAAAATGTTGGTAAATACGTTCCAAACATCAGCAATTTTGACCTTGTGCCGGCTTTGTCCGCTATAATAACGGAAAATAATCGAGTGGATTGTGATTTCCATGGAGCCAACCTCTGGATGGTCTATTCGTCTAATGGTACACCTTTTGATACGATCGTTGTGGAATATTCAGGAAATTTGCCCAGCAACTTCTCGAGCGACAACATGTATTGCAACAACATAACGTATGCATCCAACGGAATGTTTCTGAGTTATAACAGCGGAAATACCGGCCCAAATTACCACAGTGATGCTTTGTGCACCTTTGTTCCGAGTGATACATTCCTAATTGGTGAAAGGATCGTGATGAACTCCACCTACGGTTCCGAAACGACGAACAAGACCACCAATTATTCCTATAACGAACATTTGGATCTGACGGAAGAAGCCACTGTTATTACTGGCAGCCAAACGGCAGAATCGACTTTTCAGTGGACCGATTATGTTTATGATAGTGCGGGAAACTGGATCTCCCGAATATACCATTACTCAACTGGTGAAGCGAACTTGAGCGAGTACACCCAAACACGCAGCTTTACGTATTACTAAGCATTTCCACAACCCAACTTTCAAAATATTTCCGTACTTTTGCAGGGGTAAAAAACACCCTTGTCCCTATGACTGAAAGAATCATCATCCTCGATTTCGGCTCCCAAACCACTCAATTGATTGCCAGACGTGTACGTGAACTGAACACCTATAGTGAAATCCTGCCCTACAACAAATTCCCCTACGATGCCACCGATGTAAAGGGGGTTATTCTTTCGGGTAGTCCGTTCTCAGTATACGACGAAGCGGCATTCAAAACAGATGTTGAAAAGTTGCAGAAAAAATACCCGGTGCTGGGAATTTGTTACGGGGCCCAATTGATGGCACACAATGCAGGAGGCAAGGTGGAACCGGCCGGTACGCGCGAATACGGTCGTGCCAACCTATCTTACCGCAACCCGAACTGCAGGCTGATGAGAAACATTTCTGACAATGCGCAGATTTGGATGTCGCATGGTGATTCGATCACGCAAGTTCCGGAAGATTTTGAGATCATCGCTTCTACCAAGGATGTTCCTGTCACTGCTTACCACATTAAAAACAGCGATACGTTCGGCGTGCAATTCCACCCGGAAGTATTTCATACACTGGAAGGCACTCAACTTTTGGATAACTTCCTGAATATTTGCGGTTGTGCCAAAGATTGGTCGCCGGCTTCTTTCATTGAAACGACTGTTGCCAGCCTGCGCGCCCAACTGGGTGATGACAAAGTAGTGCTTGGCCTTTCAGGTGGCGTGGATTCCTCCGTTGCTGCGGTACTTTTAAACAAAGCCATTGGAAAGAATCTGACCTGCATTTTTGTGGATCACGGTTTGCTTCGCAAGAACGAATTCGAAAACGTAATGCGCGATTACGAACACCTTGGGCTGAATGTCATCGGTGTGAATGCCAAAAAACGGTTTTATGAGGAATTGGCTGGTGTCACGGATCCGGAACAAAAACGCAAGATCATCGGCAAGGGCTTTATCGATGTGTTCGATGTAGAAGCGCATAAGATCGAAGATGTCAAATGGTTGGCCCAGGGCACCATTTATCCGGACTGCATTGAATCACTATCCATTACGGGCACGGTCATTAAATCCCACCACAACGTGGGCGGCCTTCCTGACAAAATGAAGATGAAACTATGTGAACCACTTCGCTTGCTTTTCAAAGACGAAGTTCGTCGCGTAGGCAATGAATTGGGCATGATGCAGCACCTCATCAAACGCCAGCCTTTCCCCGGTCCTGGTTTAGCCGTTCGCATTTTGGGTGATATTACCGAGGACAAGGTTCGTATTGCGCAAGAATGCGATGCGATTTTTATTGACGGGCTCCGCGAATGGAACCTGTACGATCAAGTATGGCAGGCTGGTGTCATCCTTTTGCCTATCCAATCGGTTGGTGTCATGGGCGATGAACGCACGTATGAAAACGCCGTTGCCCTCCGTGCCGTGACTTCTACCGATGCCATGACCGCCGACTGGGCGCATCTCCCCTACGAATTTCTGGCCAAGATGTCCAACGAAATCATCAATAAGGTGAAGGGGGTGAATCGGGTGACGTACGATATTTCATCGAAACCACCTGCAACGATTGAGTGGGAATAACTTTTGAAAGGGGGGCTGCGGCTCCCTTTTTTTTGTGCTCGTATTTCAATATTCTCTATACGATGATAGAGATTTCTGATGAATTTCTTCTAAAGATGTTTGTTAGTTTTGTAAAAATCAAATTACTCAACTAAAAAATATACAATGGCACGCGTAAGCATCTATCTAAACTTCCCACGCAATACGGAGGAAGCGTTTAATTTTTATAAATCAGTTTTTGGCGGCGAATTTACAAATGGTATCCTCCGCATGGGAGGTGATTCGGCACCCGAAGGCATGCCAGCTTTGGCTGAAGCAGACAAGAACCTTGTCATGCACGTCGAACTGCCCATACTCGGCGGTTTTGCCCTGATGGGAACGGATGCTCCCGAATCCATGGGTTTCAATTTGAATCCTGGAAATGCGGTGCACATCAACCTGGAACCAGACACACTGGAAGAAACCAATCGTTTGTTCGACGCCCTATCTGCTGACGGCAAGGTTTCACAAGTTCTGGAAAAAACGTTCTGGGGCGCCTATTACGGCAGTTGCACGGATAAATTCGGTGTTCAATGGATGTTTAATTGTTATGCACCATGATCCATCCCATCACGCCTTGTCTTTGGTTTGACAACCAGGCCGAAGAAGCTGCCCTTTTTTACACTTCCGTTTTCAAAGATTCCAAGATGGAAGGCATAACCAGGTATACTAAAGAAGGTTTTGAGCATCATGGACAAAAAGAAGGTACGGTATTGACTGTCAGTTTCCAAATCAATGGACAGCCCTTCATGGCAATGAATGGCGGACCGGTATTCAAGATCAACGAAGCCATTTCCTTTCAAGTATTCTGCGACACCCAAGAAGAAATTGACCACTACTGGGCAAAGTTGACGGAAGGCGGTCAGGAAATTGAATGCGGTTGGCTCACAGACAAATTCGGCGTTAGCTGGCAAATTGTTCCGTCCATCCTTCCCAAGTTGCTCCTTGATCCTTTGCGTGTTGACCGCGTGACACACGCCTTCATGCAAATGGTAAAATTTGACATACGCAAATTGGAGGAAGCTGCAAATAGTTAACAAAATTATTTGATAGACTGAATATAAATTCTATATTTGCTTCAGTGCATCGGTTCTGAAAACCGACGCACTGAAGCATTTTTTGTTGGCTGCCGGAAGCACCATTCACTTTAGTTCTCCGGTTTTTTCGACAGACCGATATTTCTTTTTCAAAATCGTTTTGTATCCATTATCTTAAACGAAATACTATGAAGAAGTTGTATCTCTTATCCTTCGGCTTGATGGCTTCCCTCTTTTTCGTTCAGGCTGCAAGAAACAGCGTCGACAAAACAGCAAAAAATACTGCTTATGCGACTGATTCTGTAAAAATAATCTTCCAGGTTGACATGAGCAACGTTACCGTTTCCGAAGCTGGCGTCCACATGAATGGCAGCTGGGGCAACTGGGGATCGGCTGTGAAAATGTATAAAATGGGATCTGTTTACAGCGCGACGCTCCTACTTCATCCAGGCGACACCATTCTTTACAAGTTCGTGAACGGAGCTGCCTACGACTGGAGTTCGTACGAGAATCCGATTGGCAATTGCTCCGCATCGTGGGATTACAACAACAGGATACTGATTGTTCCACCCCTTTATCAGGAGTTAAAACCGGTACTCTACAACGAATGCGCCCTATCACCGGGTGCGGACAGCATCTTTTACACTTTTCAGGTGGACATGAGCAAGACCCTTGTTTCCGATTCGGGCGTTTGGATGAACGGTTCTTGGGGAAATTGGGGAAAGCCGGTTCGTATGCAAGCAAACGGCAGCATCTATAAAACTTCACTCAAGCTTCATATTGGAGACAGCATCGCTTATAAATTCGTCAATGGTGGGCAGTTCGAATGGTCAAAATACGAAACCCCGATAGGTCCATGCACTGTTTATGGAGGGAGTGACCGTATTTTGTGGGTACCCAACGTGGATGTTGTCCACCCGCCCATTTGCTTTAACGAGTGCATGGAATGCATGCCCGATAGTGTCTACGTCACCTTCATGGTAAACATGAAAGAAGTAGCGGTCTCCGATTCGGGTGTTCACCTAAATGGAAGCTGGAGCAACTGGAGCAAGCCGTTACCGTTGAAAAAGGAAGGTACGTTGTATTCCGGCCAGGTTAAACTGCATACTGGTGACCAGATCAAGTATAAATTCATGAACGGAGGTCCATCTCAGTCCAGTTCCTACGAAAACCCGCTTGGTGGCTGTTCGGATTCTTCCGAATACAATAACCGGGTGTTTTGGGTTCCACCTTTTGACTACAAACTAGAACCTGTTTGCTTCAATCAATGTTCGGATTGCACGCCAGACAGCGTCAGTATCGGTTTTTTGGTAAACATGAGCAGGGTAGCCGCTTCCGATTCGGGTGTGTACATGAACGGAAGTTGGTCGAATTGGTCAAAACCAGTCCGAATGGAGCCCAAGGATATTTTTTATGCCACTTTCATAACCTTGCATCCGGGTGACACCATCCAATACAAATACATGAACGGTTCTCCTGACAATTGGAGGAATTATGAGAATCCGCAAGGTTCTTGTGCCGATACGTTGAATTTCAACAACCGAACGTTTATAGTTCCTCCCTATGCCATGATACTCGATCCCGTTTGCTTCGACCTTTGTCAGATTTGTCATACCAAAGACAGTGTGAACGTAACCTTTCGAGTGGATATGAGCAAAACAGCCGTTTCGGACTCCGGTGTTTGGGTGAACGGCGCTTGGAGCTGGTGGATGAAACCCGAACCTTTGAAGTTCGACGGAAAGTTCTATGCTGCCACGGTCAGAATGCATTCCGGCGACAGCATCACGTACAAATTTGTCAATGGTGGCCGATTCGATTGGATGAAGTACGAGAACCCTAAGGGAACATGCACCATCGGTGGCGCGTTCGACCGAATGCTCTATGTCCCAGGTGAAGACCTTGTGTTGGATCCCGTCTGTTACGACGAATGTACGCTTTGTTTAGCGCCGGAGAAGGTGAGAATAACGTTCCAGGTTGATATGAAAAATACCGTGCCATCCGATTCCGGGGTATTCGTTAACGGGGCATGGTGCGGTTGGTCGAATCCGGTACATATGACGTATGACGGCAAGAGGTATTTCAAGGCAACAGTCGAAATGCATCCTGGAGACAGTGTCACGTACAAGTTCGTCAACGGCGGTCGGTTCGACTGGATGAAGTATGAGAACCCACAAGGTACATGTACCATCGGAGGTGCTTTTGACAGGATGCTTTGGGTACCCAAGAATGACTTGCTGCTGGAGCCCGTTTGCTACAACGAGTGCAGCCCGTGCATGAACGACAGCGTGGACATCACGTTCATGGTAAATATGAGCAAGGTGGCAGTTTCGGACTCTGGTGTGTACATGAACGGTAGCTGGGGAAAATGGGGTTCGCCCATCAAATTGGTCAACTTGTCGTCCATCTATTTCGGAACCCTGAAGATGCATCCTGGTGATACATTGCAATATAAGTTTGTTAATGGCAACCCGTCAAATTGGAACGCCTACGAAAATCCGTCGGGCTCCTGCGCCGATGCCATCGACTTCAACAACCGCATTCTGATAGTCCCCAACGATAATAAGATGATCGGACCGTTTTGCTACGGAGAATGCACCATCTGTGTTGGTTCCACGGATGTCTCCATCTTTGACGAATGGAACTACTACGGTGCCGATCAGCTTCCGACCGAGGAGCATTGGACCCAAACCAATACTGGCTTGGGTTACAAACCTTCGAACTTACAGATTGTCAGCGACAACAACATGAACAACATCCTAACCTGTTTTTCGGATAGTTTGCATCTGTCTCAGGTGACTTTTGGATCGACTCCAACCATCACCGGACCTTTCACCATGGTAGTTCGGGCTAAATCCGATGTCAGTGATGGACATACGTTGGGTGGTTATTTCGAGATCAATCCTGGCATCAGTTTCCCAAATGTCATGTTGAAGTTGCATTGCGATGGAACAGGCAACCGATTTGTCAGCTTATCCGACGAGGATGGTGGATTCTACACCTTCCCCATCGACATCCGTGAATGGCACACCTATTGGCTCACGTTCGATGCCGATTCGTTAAGGCTTTTTATCGACGCGATACCAATTCCGGTACTTACAGCGACTTTGAAATATCAGTATTACTTGGAGAATGTGTTACCGTTTACCATACGCATGTTGTCTACTGCTCAGGATAAGACGGTTACCGGTTCATTGGATTTCATTTCCTGGAAGTTGGGTGGAGCCATTTCTCCTGAAAAGTTCCTCGCCATCAAGTTGCAGGAGCCAAAAGCTACGGATGGAATACTGGCTCATCCGAACCCTACAAACGGCATGATTCGTTTGACAGGTTTACCGGACGAAAACGTGGCGATAACCTTGTATGACGGAACGGGCAAACTACTGAACACGTTCGGTTCAAAGAATGTCCGGTCATTTGATCTGAACTTGACGGACAAAACAAAAGGTATGTATTTGTTGCGCGTTCAGACCACTCAGGGAGCGAAAACGTTTAAGATTCTTCGAAACTAATCGAAACTAAAGAGAGCGCCTTCTTTGGGCGCTCTCTTTACTCAACACTCGCAATGATCGGGATCTTTGCAATTGCACCCCACGGCGCAACGCACGTAGGCGTCGATTTCGTCCGCTACGATCTTAGATAGACGAACAGCTTCGACTACGGTCTTGGCACCGGTAACCACATCGCCCGATGCGAAGATGCCTTTTCGAGTGGTACGTCCGTGGTCGTCGGTTTCCAACAAACCACGATTGGTTACATGCAGGCCTTCGGTAGTCTTGACCAGGATATTTCTGGGGCCTTGACCGACGGATATGATGACGGAATCGCATTCGAACAGTTCCACTGGTCCCTCAACGACTTGGTAAGTGATGCGGCTGTCTTCCTCGTGAATCACTTGGGTTCGAAGGTATTTGATGCCCGTTTCCATGAACTCGACCGGTTTCTTATTATACTCAAATTCCACTCCATCAAGCTTGGCATATTCCACCTCGATGTGATCGGCTTCAATTTGATCGGCGCCTCCACGAAATATGATGGTTACGTGTCGAACACCGTTGCGCAGGACCGTCCTAGCCACGTCCATGGCTACGTTTCCGGCGCCAACCACACAAACGTGGTTACCCAAGTCGTAAACTTCCGGATTTTTCAAATAATCTATGGCGTAGTGGATGTTACCAAGCGACTCTCCCTTGATGGTCATGCCGTTTGGACGCCAAACACCCGTTCCGATAAAGACAGCCTTGAACCCATCCCGAAACAGATCGTCGATGGTGATGACGGGACCGATGTTGGTGTTTGGCCGTATGCGAACGCCCATGTCCACCAACTTCTCTTTGATCTTGTCCAAAATACTCTTTGGCAGGCGGAACTCGGGAATACCGTACCTCAGTACGCCGCCGATTTTGTCGTGAGCGTCAAAAAGGGTAATGTCGTATCCTTTGTTGGCGAGAATGAAAGCAATGGTAATGCCTGCCGGTCCGGTACCGATGATGCCAACCTTTTTGCGGAGATCTTTCTCATGAGGCTTGGTCACGTAATTCAGATAATAGTCAGAAATGTAATGTTCGACCATGCCCACTTGAATGGGATTGCTCTTTTTGTTAAGGATGCAGTGACCTTCACATTGCCTGGAATGTGGGCATATCAGGGAACACACGATGGAGAGCGGGTTGTTTTCGAACAACATTTCGCCGGCCTCGTGCATCTTTCCGGTTTGGAAAAGGCGCATCATCTCGGGCACGTTGGTGCTGACGGGGCAACCCTCTCTACAAAGTGGTTTCTTGCATTGCAAGCAACGTTTGGATTCGTTCAGAACGGTGGCGCTCATAACTATAACATAAAATGGTTTCGAAATTCGACTTCAGTAAATATAGTACTATTCGTAGAAAAAAAAGAAACATCCTATCAATAAAAGTTGTAAATTTACAATTACAGAACTTTTTCAAATTAATGGCATATGGAAATAAAACCTTTGGATTTAATTGATTTTGAGGAAGTAAACAAACTTTTAGAAGGGTTCAACCAAACGACAGGCTTTGTAACAGCCATTTTGGATCTTGATGGTAAGGTGCTTTCAAAATCTGGATGGCGAACCATTTGTACGGAATTTCACCGAGTTCATCCCGATACTGCTCGGAATTGCGGTATCAGTGACACCGATCTAGCCAACCAATTGGAGGGTGAGGAAAAATACCACTTTTATCAATGTCTTAACGGGTTGGTTGATGTGGCTGTTCCTATTATCATCAAGGGAGAGCATGTTGCCAACCTATTTTCTGGTCAGTTCTTTTTTGAAGAACCGAATCGTACTTTCTTTGAAAAACAAGCTGAAAAGTTTGGGTTCAACAAACAGGAATACTTGGAGGCACTCGACAAGGTGCCCATCGTCTCGAAGGAAAAAGTCAAGGTAGCCATGGATTTCTTGCTCAACATGACCCAACTCATCAGTGAAATCACCTATCAAAAGACGGAACAAACGCTTTTAAACAAAGCACTGCATGAAAGTGAATTCCGATTTGACAAACTGTATGAGAACGGGCCTTTCGGCATGGTTCTGGCCAACATGGATTTCCATTTCAAAAAAGCGAACCCAGCTTTCTGTGCCATCACGGGTTATACTGAAGCAGAGCTACAAAAAATGACCTTCAAAGACATCTCGCACCCCGATGATATTTTAAATGATTTGCCGAACATTAAAAAACTGATTCAGAAGGAAATATCAGTATATAAAACGGAAAAACGCTACATCCGAAAAGATGGTCAAACCATCTGGGGTTCACTGACGGTGACCGCTACGTTCGACAGCGAAGGTCAATTCCTTTACAATCTAGGAATGGTTGAGGATATCACCTCCCGAAAAAATGCGGAAGATGCACTAACTCGTTTGAATGATCGAATATCGACGGCAACTCGCGCTTCCCAGGTGGGTATTTGGGATTGGGACATCCTAAACAACGTACTTTCTTGGGATGATCAAATGTATGCACTTTATGGTTTAAAAAACGATTTGTTTTATGGGGCATACCAAGCATGGTTTAACGGCTTACATCCAGACGACAAGGATTTCAGCCAACTACAAACCCAGCTTGCCTTGGACGGAGAAAAGGATTACGACACGGAATTCCGGGTGGTATGGCCAGACGGTGCCATCCGCCACATTCGGGCGAAAGGCGAGGTTTTCAGGGATGCAACGGGTCAACCTGCGCGCATGGTCGGTATTAATTACGACATTACCCAACAAAAAGAGCAGGAAGAAAAGATTCGGAAAAAAGATCAAGAGTTTCGAAAACTTTCGGCCAATGTACCCGACTTGATCTATCAGTTCACCCGGAAGCCAGATGGAAGTTATTGTGTTCCAATTGCTTCCGAAGGCATTCGGAATATATTCGGGTGCTCCCCGGAAGATGTGGTCGATGATTTTACTCCTATCGGTAGGGTCATATATCCGGAAGATGCGGAGCGAGTCCTTCAGGAAATTGAATATTCGGCAGCACATCTGACCTATTTCACCTGTGAGTTCAGGGTTCAAATTCCCGGCAGGGACCTACAATGGATTCTATCCAACTCAACCCCAGAACGTTTGCCTGACGGTAGCATTACCTGGTATGGGTTCAATGTGGACATCACCAGATTGAAAAAAGGCGAGAAAGCATTGAAAGATAGTGAAGAGAAATTCAGAAAGGCTTTTGCCATAAATCCAGATGCCATTACCATTACACGACAGTCGGATGGGATGTACATTTCAGCCAACAATGGCTTCACTCAAATCTTCGGATACACTGAAGATGAAGTTCTTGGTAAAACGTCGCTGGAGATTGACATGTGGTATAGCCCCGAGGATAGAAAACGCTTTGTGGCTGAACTCTCTTCGAAAGGGATCGTCGAGAATTTCGAAGCAAGACTATTCACCAAAAATAAGAAAGAGGTAGAAGCATTAGTTTCATCAGCCATTATTGATTTTGAGGGTATACCGCACATATTGAGTACCACCAAGGATATTACCGAACTCAAAAAAATTCAGGAATCCCTCCGAGCAAGTGAGGAAAAGCTTCGGGCCATCTTCGATGTGCTGCCATTTGGTATCTCTTTGATTGACAACGATCGCTCCATCGCCCAAATGAATCCAGTTCTGGAAAAAATAATCAAACTGAATTACAAGGACATCGCCGATGGGAAACACAAACTCAGGAAGTATCTTAGAAGCGACGGTACGGAAATGCCACCAACGGAATTGGCTAGTCTGCGAGCCATCGATGAAGATAGGGTTGTCCAGGATGTTGAAACCGGTATTCTTACAGAGGACGGTGACGTGTTTTGGACTAGTGTCAGTGCTGCTCCCTTGCATGTGAAGGGACTGAGTGCCGTTGTCATTACACAGGATATAAACGATCGGAAACACGCGGAAGAGCACTTGCGATACAATGAAGAGTTGTTGATGGAGGTTGGTCACATTGCGCAGGTTGGAGGTTGGGAATATTCTGTCTTAACCGGAAAGTCTAGTTGGACGGAAGAAGTCGCTCGAATCCATGACCTCGATCCCACAACACCAGCTTCGGTTGATTTAAGCCTCAATTACTACACCGAATCATCCAAACCCATCATAGAGAAAGCGTTTAGTGATGCTTTAACCAATGCCAAGTCATACGATTTGGAGTTGGAGATCATTACAGCCAAGGGAAACCACAAGTGGATTCGAACCATCGGTCATCCGGTGGTGGTCGATGGTGAATTGCTGAACGTTCGGGGGTCCATTCAAGACATCACCGAGCGCAAACTCATAGAAAATTCACTTCGAGAAAGTGAAGAAAAATTCAGGATGTTACTGGAGTCTATCCCACTACCCGTAGCCTATTCCAACAGTGCGGGAGAAATCGTATTCCGAAACGAACGGTTCCTACAAGTTATCGGATACACACAGGAAGAGATCCCCACCATCAATGAATGGTGGTTGAAAGCATACCCCGATGAAGTGTATCGGAAATGGGTTATCGACAATTGGAGCATTGCTGTTTCTAAAGCTATTGAATTCAACACCGACATTGAATCGGAAGAGTATCGCATCACCTGTAAGGACGGTGTGGAACGCATCATCATCATTGCCGGCATCCTCATCAATGACAACTTGTTGAATACGTTCATCGACATTACCGACCGAAAGCATGCCGAGGAAGAAGTCATCCAATTGAATGAGACACTCGAACATCGTGTGGAAGAGCGTACTTCTCAGCTCGAAGCCGCCAACAAGGAGATGGAGGCGTTCAGTTATTCGGTCTCACACGATTTACGTGCGCCACTACGTCACATCAATGGTTATGTTGATTTACTGACCAACAGATTTAACGAGAACTTACCTGAAAAGGCACAATACTATTTGTCCACCATATCGAGTGCGGCGAATCAGATGGGAACACTTATTGACGATCTGCTTCAGTTTTCCAGAACAAACCGACAAGAGTTGCGCAAAACTCGATTTGACATGAATGTTTTGATTGCGGAGTCGATGGATAAGATAAAACCCGACTTAAAAAATAGAACGATTAATTGGAAGATACAAGATTTGCCAACTGTATTCGGTGACTATTCACTGCTGAAACAGGTTTGGGTCAATTTACTGGATAATGCCGTTAAATACACGAAATTGAAAGATGTGGCAGAAATAGCCATCGAGTTTCGGGAAGAAAAGGATTATTTTGTATTTTTCATTCGTGACAACGGTGTGGGATTCGACATGAAATTCGCGGACAAACTTTTCGGTGTGTTTCAGCGACTTCACGCTCAATCGGAATTTGAAGGTACCGGCATCGGTTTGGCCAATGTTCAACGTATTGTTTACAAACACAACGGAAAGGTTTGGGCGGAAGCCGAACCCAACATAGGAGCGACATTCTTTTTTAGTTTACCTAAAAGATAAAACACAACATGAAGTTAAAAACCATTTTATTTGCTGAAGACAACCTGCTGGATGTGGAACTGACCTTAGAGGCACTAAAGGAAAACAATTTGGCCAACCAGGTCGTTGTGGTTAGTGATGGTGTGGAAGCCTTGGAATACCTGAATTGTGAAGGCAAGTATCAGAACCGGAAGGCTGGAAATCCCGCCGTCCTTTTGTTAGACATTAAGATGCCTCGTATGAACGGTATAGAAGTACTGGCTGCCATTCGCGAGAGTGAGAAACTAAGAACAATTCCTGTTGTTATGTTGACTTCCTCCAGGGAAGAGCCCGATCTTCTGAAATGCTATGCGCTCGGAGTAAACGCCTATGTGGTGAAACCGGTTGTTTTTCGAGATTTTCTGGATGCGGTCAAACACATCGGAATTTTCTGGGCCATGTTGAACGAGCAGCCGCAAACTCTGTAAACCATGTTTGAGAAGAATGAAATTTTGGGTATTCGGCTGAAAGTCCTTATACTGGAAGATTCCCGCTTTGATTTGGAGTTGATCAAAGAACTGTTAACAGATGCGGGATACATTCTGGATTTGACACATGTTGATAATGAAAGTGGATTCAGATCATCGTTGTTGCACCATAAGTACGATATCATCTTGTCCGATTTCAACTTGCCTGGATTTGACGCCTTTGGTTCTTTGGCCATTCGAAATGAGTTGTGCCCACAAGTACCATTCATTTGCATATCGGGTTCCATCGGCGAAGTAACTGCCATTGACCTACTTAAACAGGGAGCCGATGATTATGTACTGAAAGATAGACCGGAAAGGTTGCCTTTTGCAGTGAAAAGGGCACTGGATGAGGCTAAGGAAAATGCGGCTTTATTAAAATCAGCGAAAGAACTTCAAGAAAGCAAGCTTCGATTTGAACAGGTAGCCGATGATGCTCAAGAATGGATCTGGGAAGTGGATACCAATGGTTTATATACCTACACTAGCTCCGTAGTCAAACACTTACTTGGTTATTCTTCTGATGAGTTGGTTGGTAAAAAACATTTTTTTGACTTTTTCGCACCCGATTTTAAGCAGGAATTAAAAGATGGGGCCTTCGACGTTTTTTCAAGACGAGAATCCTTTAGGCATTTTCAAAATCCAACTATTCACAGGGATGGTCACATTGTTATCTTGTCGACAAGTGGTAGCCCAATTTTTGACGATAAAGGTGTTTTAGTCGGCTATCGTGGAGTTGACACCGATATAACCGAACGAACCAAAATGGTGGAAGAATTGGTTCAAGCAAAAGAAAGAGCGGAAGAAAGCGACAAATTGAAAACCGCTTTCATCAACAACATCTCTCATGAAATTCGGACACCGCTTAACAGCATTATCGGTTTTGGGCAGTTTTTGGTTGATTCCGATCTTTCCATCGATGAACGGAGGGAATATTTCAACATCATTCAAAAATCAAGCAACCGCTTGATGAATGCGGTTTCCGACTACATCGACTATGCTAGGATTGTTTCGGGAACAATGGAAGTCAATCGGAAATTGTTTCAGATACAACCTTTCTTCAATGAAATCATCGAAGAAGTTAAACTGACCTGTGAAAACAAGGGGATATCCTTTAAAAGTGAGATTCCTTTGGATAAGGTGTTTCCAATGCTAAACACCGATTCTGAATTCATACGCAAAATCGTTCAAATACTTATAGGCAATGCTATAAAATTTTCCACAGAAGGAAGCATTCATTTTGGTTATCTGGTCATTCCCGGTTTCATCGAATTCTATGTGAATGATTCGGGTTGTGGCATTGCACCTGATAAACTGGATAAGATATTTCAAATGTTCTATCAGGAAGATCTATCCATAACTCGTGGGCACGAAGGTAGTGGACTGGGATTAACCATCGCCAAGGGTTTGGTCGAATTACTAGGGGGTGTATTACGAGTCACCTCGGAAAAAGGCAAAGGTTCCAATTTTACCTTTACCATACCCTACGTCGATATTTCTCAATCAACGAATGCATCCAAAACGAAAAAAACAAGTTCAACCGAAAAAAATAAACCATTGATTCTCATAGCCGAAGACGAAGAATCCAACTTCTTATATCTTAAGGTGTTGATGAAACAAATAGGCTGTGAATACATTCGTGCCAATAACGGTGCCGAAGCGGTTGAGCAATGCAGACTTCTCAATAACATCTCATTGGTATTGATGGACATTAAAATGCCAGTCATGAATGGTTTGGAAGCGACTCAATTCATCCATAAGTTCAGACCCGATTTGCCCATCATTGCCACTACAGCATACGCGCAAACCGGTGACGAAAACCGTTTTCTATCAGCCGGGTGCAACGGATACCTAGCAAAACCGCTTAAGAAAAACGATTTGATGGCTCTAATTCAGAAATACATTTAAACTTTCTTTTTCATCAACGTCTGCCAAACAAAGAAGCAAATCAGCAGTGCATAGGCAGCCAACGAAACCCATTGAGCATCATTGGATTCCACCCATTCGGTTTGCATCATGTTCACACCAGTGAAGCGGATGGCTGCGCTTACGACGCCCATCAAGGCACCACCGGCAATGAAACCGGAGGCGATGAGCGTACCGAGTTCGCCACGTTCTTCGTTAATAACTTTGTCTTTGGTTCTAGATGTGACAAACCATTGAATGAGGCCACCGACCAACAAAGGTAAGTTGAGGTCCAAGGGTATGAACATGCCAAGCGCAAATGCCAGTGCAGGGATGCGGAAAAACGTCAGCACGAGTGAAAGCAAGGCACCAACACCGTACAATACCCAAGGGGCGGACGTGCCAGACATCAACGGATCGATCACAGCAGCCATGGCATTGGCTTGAGGAGCCACCAGGGCACCGTTTCCAGTGAAACCATACGTCTTGTTCAGGATGATGAGCACACCACCGACGGTAGCGGCTGAAACCAATGTTCCAAGGAATTTCCATTTTTCTTGCGTGGCTGGTGTTGAACCAAGCCAGTAACCGATTTTGAGGTCGGTGATGAAACCACCGGCCATGGACAAGGCGGTACAAACAACGCCACCCATGATGAGGGCAGAAACGATGCCGCCAGTGCCTTTCAGACCGACAGCCACCATGATGACGGAAGCCAAGATCAAAGTCATCAGCGTCATGCCGGAGACCGGATTGGTGCCCACAATGGCGATGGCGTTGGCAGCCACAGTGGTGAATAAGAAGGCGATGATGCCAACGACCAGAATGCCAACAACGGCGTGCAAAAGATTGAATTCCATCACCCCGAAAAAGAAGAAGGCAAAGACAGCAAGCAAAGCTGCAATGACACCGAATACGATGATTTTCATCGGAATGTCGCGTTGGGTGCGGGGTTCAATTTCCACTTCACCATGCGCTTTTCCGCCTTTCAATTCTTTGGATGCCAATCCAACGGCGTCCTTGATGATTTTTCTAGATTTGAAGATGCCGATGATACCGGCCATGGCGATGCCACCGATACCGATGTGGCGGGCGAAACTTTTGAACAGGACTTCAGGCGACATACCGGTTACGGAGTCCACGAAGGCAGGGTTCAGCCATTGAAGCGTTCCGTCACCCAATTGGGCCATGATGGGAACGATGATCCACCAGACGAGGGCGGAACCGGCGCAAATGATGGCTGCGTATTTCAGTCCGACGATGTAGCCGAGTCCAAGGACGGCGGCACCAGTGTTGATTTTGAAGACTACTTTGAATTTATCAGCTAGTTCGGCACCATAGGGCAATACTCTGGAGGTGAAGGTTTCGCTCCAAGTGCCAAAGGTGGCGACTACGAAATCGAAGATACCACCGACCAGACCGGCTATGAGCAAGGGTTTGGCCTGATTGCCTGCTTTCTCGCCAGATACCAGCACCTGCGTGGTGGCGGTTGCCTCTGGAAAGGGGTATTTGCCGTGCATTTCCTTGACGAAATACTTGCGGAAGGGGATGAGGAACAGGATGCCCAGAATGCCGCCCAGAAGGGAGCTCATGAAAACCTGCAGGAAGGTCACCGTCATGTCCGGGTACTTGGCTTGAAGGATGTATAGGGCAGGCAGCGTGAAGATGGCACCGGCCACGATGACACCAGAGCTTGCACCGATGGATTGGATGATGACGTTTTCGCCGAGGGCGTTCTTGCGCTTGGTGGCGCTGGACAAGCCAACGGCGATGATGGCGATGGGAATGGCGGCTTCAAAGACCTGGCCGACTTTGAGACCCAGGTAGGCTGCAGCAGCCGAGAATAGAACGGCCATCAGCAAACCCCAGATCACGGACCAGGGAGTTGCTTCTGGCATTTTTTTGTTGGCAGGCATCAGCGGATGATAAACCTCGCCGGGTTCCAGTTCCCGAAACGCGTTCGAAGGGAGACCGGTAATTTTGGGTGATTCTTCCATGGTTAACTAATTATTGAACCACGAAGATAGAATTTAATTTTATTTCTGAAGCTCCCCGTTGATGCGGAAGCGCTCAAAGAGCAGTTTTCCGGCTCCAACGATGGAATTGGGCTGGGCCACGTTGTTGAACGAGCAATTCCGAATCTGAATGTTGTGCACGTTGGTCACGTTTTCGAAACCGTCTATCCACAATCCATAAATGCTTTTTTCGGAAGTAATGTTCGAAAGGAAAACATTTCTGATTTCGGGCATGTTGGGGCCGCTCAGTACACCTTCGTATTTCATTTCCACTCGAAAAACTGCTTCGGCACATTCTCCCACCTGTATGTTCCGTATAAAGATGTTTTCGATTTTTCCACCACGGATCGGGTTGGATTTGATGCGAAGCATTCGGTCCAAAAGCGGACTGTCCATCTCACAGTCTTCGGCCCAGACAAAGCGGCAACCACCGGTTATTTCGCTTCCAACCACTACTCCACCGTGACCGTTTTTCATGGTGCAGTGGCGGATGATGATGTTTTCGCTGGGTGTATTCCAGCGTTTTCCATCCTTGTTACGGCCGGATTTGATGGCGATGCAGTCGTCACCGGTGTTGAACGTGCAATTTTCGATCAAGACGTTTTTGGACGATTCGGGATCACAACCATCGTTGTTGGGGCCTTGGCTTTCCATGGTGACACCGCGTACGATGACATTTTCGCTTAGCAAGGGGTGTATAAGCCAAAAGGGGGCATTATTGATGTGCACATCCGAAACCAGGACGGTATTGCATTGATAGAACTGTATGAAGGGGGGACGAAGCCTGTCCTCTACGGTCATCACTCTTTTTGACATGGGCACTTCCTCTTTTTCCATCGCGGCCAAGCGATTTCGACCGGAGACTTTGTCCCCGTTCCATTCCTGAGAAACGACTCCTGGCTTCCATCCGTATTCGGTTTTGCCTTTCCAAGGCCACCAGTTCGTTTCATTGGCCTGTCCGTCAAGGATACCGTGCCCTGTCACAGCCACATTCTTTTGCTGATACGCATAAATGAGCGGGCGAAAGTTGATGCAATCCCAACCTTCCCAGCGTGTAATCACAAAAGGTTTGTAATCTTCCGGATTGGTTGAAAACTTTAAGGTCGCCCCTTCCGAAAGGTTCAGGCAGACATTACTTTTAAGCTCGATGGGACCGGTGAAGAACACCCCGGCAGGCACGACCACGGTTCCGCCTCCCTGATTGTAACAAGCCAGTATGGCTCTGTTGATGCAGTTTCCCGAATACATGACCACCCCTTCCACGGCTCCATAATCCGTAATTAGAAACGTTCGGTCCGGAAATTTGGGTTCAGGAATGGAAGCCACAATTCGAGCTTGCATTTCCCATCCTTTTTTCTCGGTCATTCCGGCCAGGAGGTTACTAAAAGGCACTGAGCTAAGTAATAATAGCAGAATCAGAGGTTTAACCATGTGTAGGTTCATAGGTTCTTGGGCGTTGATTTGTTTTTGTATTCGGATGGCGTCATGCCATATTTATGTTTGAAACATTTACTGAAATAACGGGCATCGTTCATCCCAATCTGGAAGCTTACCTCCGACACATTGTATTGGCCGGTATCCAACAGCTGCGCTGCCCGTTTGATACGGGATTCCTTGATGAATTCAATGGGTGACATACCCAACAAACCCTTTAGCTTGTTAAAAAAAACCGTTCTGCCCAGGCCAACCACGGAGACCAACTGATCGACAGTCAATTCGCTGTTCGACATATTTTCTTCCATAAAATTGAAAATACGTTTCATGAAAACAGAATCCGGTGAAGGCAGGTTCATGCCTTCTGAAGAAACAGATTGGATGGAAAAGAGGTCATGCCGGAATTTTTCCTGAAGCGTAAGCCGCTGTTTCAAAACATTCTCAATCTTGGCCTCCAGATAAGCGGCGCTGAATGGCTTGGCTATAAAGTCGGTAACTCCTGTCTGAACGCATTCCATCTGAGTGACCATGTCTGATTTGGCAGTAAGCATGATTACTGGGATGTGACAGGTTCTGTCGTCTTCTTTGATGCGCGACGTCAGTTCCAGACCGTCCATCACTGGCATCATCAGGTCGGTAATCACGAAATCCGGCATGAGGTTGCCCATCATGTTCCACGCCACATGGCCATCAGCAGCCTCAGCCACACGGTATTTTCTAGAAAGGACTGAAGTAAGGAATTTGCGAAGTTCTGAATTGTCCTCCACCACCAGCATCAAGGGTTGATTTCCGGAATTACCTTCATCGTGATTGGCATCCAGATCGGATTTTAAGGATTTGATAGGTTCCAAGACGGCTTGTAACGGTTTATCGTCTTCGGCATGAATCATTGTTACATTTTCATCGAAATGTGCTGTCCCATGCTTGAACCGGACTTCAAACGTTGTGCCCTTGCCCAATTCGCTGGTTACACCAATGGTAGCATGATGCATTTCAACGAGTTCCTTTACCAAATGCAGGCCTATGCCTGTTCCACGGATATGACTGGTCTCGTCGTAGGAGAAAAAACGTTCGAACAAACGGGCTTGTTTATCGGCAGAAATGCCTGTTCCTGTATCGGCAACGGAAAGCACCGCATCATCCCCATCCAGAAAAGTGGTCAGGGTAATAGACTTACCAGAAGCAGTGAACTTAAACGCATTGGACAGTAAATTGTATACGATGGTGTCGAGTTTATCCGTATCCAGCCATACCGTGGCTCCGTTGGTGGTATCGATCACTTTGAAGTCCATTCGCTTTTCCTCTGCTGAAACATTGAAATTGGCAGCAACTGATGCAACGAATTGTCCGAACGGCACTTCCTTTACTTTGAGTTGCATTTTTTTGTCTTGAACTTTTCGGAAATCGAGCAACTGATTGATGAGCCTCAACATGCGATCGATGTTGCGCTGTACGATGGTGAGCAGGGTTCTGTTGTCGCCGGTCAGGCTTTCGTCAGTAAGCAAATGCTCCACTGGGCCTGAAATCAGGGTGAGCGGCGTACGCAATTCGTGGGAGATATCTGTGAAGAAGTTGATTTTTAGGTCACTGATTTTTTGTTCCACTTCCACTTTACCGCGCAGTCGTAATATGGTCGTAAAGAAATAGAGTCCAAAGGCAATTAAGGCAAATCCAAACAAAATGTACAAACCAATGGCGTACCAAGTCTGCCAGAAAGAAGGCCGGATGTGTAGTTCGAGTTGACGTTCATTATTAAGCCAGAATCCTTCACTGTTGGTCGATTTAACCCTAAAAGTGTAGTTGCCAGGAGACAGATTGGTGTAATTGACACTGTTGAGTTTCTGAGTTTTGATCCAGTCAGGATCGACAGGATCCAGGCGATAGGCATATTGAATATTTTCTGGTGCCCGGAAATCCAGCGCTGCAAATTCGATGGTGAAAACGTTTTGTTTATAGTTAAGCGAAATCTTACCGATCTCATCAATATTTTTAGCGAGTGGCGAATTCTTTTCACCAATGTTGGCTTCCTTGTTGAACAGGAAAAAACGGGTGAACACCAATCTGGGAACAAAAGTGGCTGTCTTGACCTTGGATGGATTAAACTGGTAGAAACCATTGGTGGTTCCCGCATAGATTTCACCAGAGTGAAGACGATAGGATGAAGACTCGGAGAAGGTTACGCTTTCGAGCCCGTAATTCTTGTTATAGATGTCCATATCACCCGTTTGTCGGTCGAATCGGGTAATGCTGTTTTCTGAAAACAACCAGAGAAAACCCTGCAAATCTTCCTGGATACTCAACACAATATCGCTGGGCAGTCCTTCGCTCATGGTATACGCCTTGAATTCAGGCGTTTCACCCAACTTGAATTGGGCACTCAGCTTATTCAATCCTCCTCCAAACGTTCCGAACCAACGGGTATCAGCATCATCCACATAAACATAATGTACATCATTGATGCGTAGACTGTTTGGATCGGTACCACTTTTCCGGTATTCGTAAAACCGAATATCGGAAGGCTTGCTGAAATTCGCATCAAAAGCCACGATGCCATCGACTGTACCCAACCAAATAATGCCTTGCCGGTCTTTGGCAAGGCTTCGAATATTCTTGCAGCGTGCTATTGGATAGTCCTTCATTTCGTTCCGCACATGAATGAAACGGAATTTTCCGTTCGTTTCTTGCACCAAATTCAATCCGCCACCATAACTCCCAGCCCAGATTCGACCTTTTTGATCCTCCAACAAAGCATAGAAATTGTTTGAATTGGGCCTGTCTGCTATCGGTAGCGATTCGAGGAAACGGGTAACGACATAGGCATTTCCATTCGGATCTTTTTCCTGCAACAGCAGCACCCCTGCGCCTTTGCTGGCTATCCAGATGCGCCCTTTTCGGTCTGCAAGGATGTCATAGGCAAAAAAATTGGCATTTGGCCGCTGTGGAACGATGGCACCCTGGTTGTTCAGAAACCCAATCCGCTGACCATTAGGCGAATAAATAATAATCCCCCCTTCCCTGTCGGCTGCCCAAATACGCTTGTGTCGGTCTTCAAAAATGGTGCGAACCTCGCTCCCTCCCTTTTGCTTTAGGATGGAAGGTACATTGGTGAAATTGAAGTTGGATTCTTGAATGGAGCATTTTTCAAGCCCAGGCGATCGTGTACTCAACCAAAGTGATCCATTTCTGTCGTAATACGCCGCATGCATGGTATTGAAAAAACGTCTATTCGGATCGGAAGGATCATTATAAAAAGGTTTGAACGACATTTCCTTCCTAAAGAATTCGGAAAAACCACCAGAGCGGGGATGAACCCATAAATGGTCTTTCGTGTCTTCAACCACAAAGAAATTGGGTTGCAACTGCGCAAATCCGAATTGCTCGTCACTTTTCGGTTGAAACCGTATGAAACGATTTTTTTGGGTTTCGTACAATACCACTCCAGGTGCGTCGGCTTCCAGCCATACATCACCGGCCATATCCTTGTAAAAAGAATGAATCAGATTGCTACTTAAAGCAGGTGTAGTCAATTGCACATCATGAGACAAAACCTTGAAGTTGAAATCCGTCAGGAAAATCCCGTCCCCACGCGTGATGATAAGTATTTTACCATTGTTTAGTGGGCAGAAACCATTGATAGCAGCATCGGAGTGAAAATCTTCCAGCCTGAAATTGCGTTGCTGTTTGGACCAAGTCCATATTTGTCCGTTGTCTGAACCGAAATAAAGGTTGTTTTTGGTTTCGAGATGGGAGAAAAAACCAGTTTCCTCCTGAAATTGATGAAAAAAATGAGTGGAGGTGTCTTTAATTGGATCGTAATGCGTAATGCCTTTGTCGGTGAGAAACCAGAATTGATTGTTTTTATCTTTGAACACCTCTCGTATCACATCTCCTGCCAAATTCCCATTCTTGCGATTCAGATACTTGATGCTCAAGATATCATGTCCATCATTGGCTACATGAACCAAATAGCATCCATCGGTGAAAGTAAGTAGGCAAACATCATTTCCAGGAAGCATTCGGACATACTGGACGGTCTTGGAAACCACCACTTTAGTCGTGTCGGAATTGTAGGACAGCCGTTGGAACCTTTCGTTTTCAGGATTAAAACGATAAATCTGAAAGTCGTTGGTTAAAATCCAAAGGAAACCGAACGGGTCTTCCTGCATCGTGTTCAGCCGATTGTTGGTAAAACCATTTGGATCACCAGCCAAACCTTTATATACCTTGAAGTTCCGTCCATCAAAACGGTTGAGGCCATCCCAAGTGGCAAACCACATAAAGCCTTTTTTGTCTTGAAGAATGCTCATCACCCGATTTTGGGACAAACCATCGTCTGCCGTGTAATGGGTGAAGCGCACCTTTTGTTGTGCCTGCAAGCAGATGCTTGCCCATAGAACTACGAATAGTAAAAGGTTGCGTTTCATAAAGGTGTGTTTAACGGCATCTGAAAACAAAAGTCTGCAAATACCTGGATTTGGATGTGGAATTTCTGGTAAAATACGTCGATAAATTCGTTTGAAACTAAGATTAGTCTGCTTTTTGGGTCGTGGGATGCCAATCTCCAAAAACAGACTTCAGATTTACTTGATTTGCTACCTTTTTGGAAAGCTGCTTGCTCCAAGTCACGCGTTTGCTGAAATCACTACCGGGGCCTGTATTTTGGTATTCGGCGTATCGGGCTGTCGCTTCATTTTCCTTTTTGCTCCAATTGTTCCAACCTTCTGGTTTAATCTTTCCAGTCATGTTGCAATTCATAAACAAGGTGTAGGCATACGCCCGCCATGGCCTTCCCAGATAAACGGACTTAACACTATCGGCCGTTTTTATCGTGCAATGGTTGAACACAAAACCGAAGGCGATATTTTTGGGGGTTGAAGCAGCAGTAATGTACGAATTGATTTTTCCAAGGATGGTGCAACCTTCGAACCAGGCGGTGGACGCTCCGAAAATAAAATCGGTGGTTCCCTCGATGTAACAACCGCCGAAATAGTTACGACAGCCTTCGCGTCCCAGATAAATGGTGTCCTGATTCCCCAGGAAACGACAGTTGAAAAACGCAACCCGATCACCCTCCACATGGAGGGCGACTGCCTGGCCCATGCGCGGAGCGTTGTTCTCGATGGTCAGGTTTTCAAGTACGATGTCGTTGCCCTGGATCAGGAACGTGTACGCTTTAAAGGTCCCCATCTTGTTGATGTTCGCATGATCATCCCACGTGATGACGGTGCTGTCACGGTCTTCGCCAATCAAGGTGATTTCTGTTTTTTGGGTGGGCAAAACTACTTTTTCCTTGTACACTCCTTTTTTTATAAAAATGACCGTCCTGCCTTCTGGGCGGAAATCACGAATGGAACTGATGGCAGCCTGTACAGAGGTAAAATTACCGCTTCCGTCCTTGGCAACCACCAAATCGTACTTCATGGCAAAAACACTGCCGGAGGCAAGCAGAAAGAGGAAAAATAGGAACTTTTTCATGGTTTATGAATTTGTACTACAAGTGTACGAATTTTTGATGACGCAAAAAAAGGGGCTGTCCTTTTAAGACAACCCCTTCCATATTTATAAGCAGATTTTTATTTACTCAAGTATTCCTGAACCGATTTGGCCATATCACGGCCGGAGGCCATGGCGCGAACGACAAGGCTGGCACCTGTAGCAGCATCGCCGGCTGCAAAGATGCCTTTGACGGAGCTTTCATTCTTGATGTTGGTCTTGACGTTGCCGCGGGCATCATAATCGACGGCGAGTTCGTTGAGCAGGCCGTCTTGTACCGGATTGGTGAAACCCATGGCCAGGAAGACGATGTCGGCTTGCAAGGTTTCGGTCTTGCCGGTCGGCTTCATGCTCATGCGTCCGTTGGCTTCGGTCACCCAGTCTACTTCGGCGATTTCAACACCAGTTAAATTTCCATCCTTACCGATGAAACGATTGGTGGTGAGACACCAGCGACGGGTGCAACCTTCTTCGTGTGAAGAGGAGGTCTTCAGAATGTTGGGCCAGTTGGGCCAAGGCGTTGCAGGGTTATCGCCTTCGGGCGGCATACTCAAAATTTCAATCTGAGTGATTTCGATGGCACCCTGACGGTTGGATGTTCCCACGCAGTCAGAACCAGTATCACCACCACCAATGACCAGCACACGCTTGCCCTTGGCTGAGATTTCAGCGCCTTCAATGGGCAAACCAGCCTGTTTGAAGTTCTGTTGGATCAGGAAGTCGAGGGCAAAATGGATGCCGTTCAGTTCACGACCTTCCACTTTGAGATCACGAGGCACACCTGCACCAATGGTGATGCAAATGGCGTCGTTTTGTGCTTTCAGATCCTTGATCGAAACGTTTTTACCAATTTCTGCATTGGTGACAAACTTGACGCCTTCGGCAACCAATATTTCCTGACGACGGTCGATGATGTTCTTGTTGAGCTTGAAGTTGGGGATGCCAAAACGCAGCAAACCACCAATCTGAGGATCTTTTTCATAGACGGTAACCTCGTGGCCAAGACGGTTCAGACGGTATGCTGCCACCAGTCCGGCAGGGCCGCTTCCAATGACTGCAACTTTCTTACCGGTGCGGGTTTTGGGCGGACTGGGAACAATCCAACCTTCGTCCCAGGCACGCTCGGTCACGGATGCTTCGTTCTCACGGATGGTCACGGCATTGTGGTCGATGTTCAGTACGCAGGATTTTTCGCAGGGTGCAGGACAAACGCGACCGGTGAATTCCGGAAAATCGTCGGTTTCGGACAGTACTTCATAAGCCTGTTTCCACTTTCCTCTAAACAGCAAGTCCTGGTATTCGGGCATTTTGTTGCCCAGCGGACAAGCCCAGTGACAGAAGGGAATGCCACAATCCATGCAGCGGGAGGCCTGCAACATGCGGTCTCCGTTGTTCAGGGTTTGTTCGACTTCCCCAAAGTCGGTCTTTCGCTCGTGAACCGGACGATAACCGGCTTCCTTGCGTTCTATCGTAATGAATGCTTTTGGATTTCCCATATCAATAGTCGAATTCTACTTGTGCAATTTTCTTTTTAACAGCTTCAATCTTTTCATCGTGCAATACCTTCTTGTATTCAATCGGAATTACCTGGATGAATTTATCTACGTATTCGTTCCAATTGTCCAGAATGCGCTTGGCTTTGGGGCTTTGCGTATAACGGTAATGGGCGGAAATCAAGTCCTTGAGTTCACGGTTGTCGGTCCTGTCTTCAATGAGGGACAATTCCACCATCTGCATGTTGCAGAAATAGTCGAAATCGCCGTCTTCGTCCAACACGTAGGCGATACCGCCCGACATGCCGGCAGCAAAGTTACGGCCAGTCTTACCCAAAATCACTGCACGACCGCCTGTCATGTATTCACAGCAGTGGTCGCCAGCGCCTTCCACCACGGTGATGGCACCGGAGTTGCGGACACAGAACCGTTCACCGACTTGACCATTGATGTACACTTCACCTGCAGTGGCACCATACATCAGCGTGTTACCGGCAATGATGTTGTTTTCAGGAGCAAACGTAGTTCCTGCAGGAGGAACCACAACGATGCGGCCACCGGACAAGCCTTTGCCAAGGTAGTCGTTGGAATCGCCTTCCAGTCTGAAAGTCACCCCTTTGGACAGGAAAGCACCGAAGCTCTGACCTGCTGAACCCTTGAAGGTGCAGCTGATGGTATCGTTTGGCAGACCTTCGTTGCCGTAGCGTTTCGCAATTTCTCCCGAAAGCATGGCACCGACGGTGCGGTCTGTATTTTTAATATCACGCACGAATTGAACCGGACTTTGCATCTCAAGGGCAGGCGATGCCAGCTTGATGAGGGAGCGGTCTTGAACATCTTCTAAATCGTGGTGCTGTTTCTTAATGTTATGGATGGCCTGATCCTGAGCTTCTTTGGGCATGTACAAGAGCTTGGAGAAATCCAGCTTCTGCATTTTCGGATTGTCAGCCTTGGGAACAAATTGCAGCAGATCGGCACGTCCGATGATTTCATCGAGGGACTTATAACCTAGTGCAGCCAAATGTTCACGGACATCTTGAGCCAGGAAGTTGAAGAAGTTCACCAGATAGATGTATTTGCCCGTGAATTTCTTACGGAGCACTTCGTCCTGGGTAGCGACACCAACCGGGCAAGTATTCAGGTGACATTTGCGCATCATGACGCAACCGAGAACGAGCAGCGCACTGGTGGCGAAACCGTATTCTTCGGCACCCAGCAAAGCGGAAATCACGATGTCGCGACCCGTTTTGAGCTGACCGTCGGTTTGCAGGCGAACCTGACCGCGGAGACCGTTCATGACCAAAGTCTGCTGTGTTTCGGCCAAACCTATTTCGACTGGCAGACCGGCATGTTTGATGGAGCTGGAAGGACTGGCGCCCGTTCCACCTTCGCAACCGCTGATCAGGATCATGTCGGCTTTCGCTTTGGCAACCCCTGCGGCAACGGTTCCAACACCGCTTTCGGACACCAGTTTGACACTGATACGGGCAGCAGGATTCACGTTCTTGAGGTCGAAAATAAGCTGAGCCAAATCCTCGATGGAATAGATATCGTGGTGTGGCGGAGGCGAGATGAGTGAAATGCCGGGGATGGAGTGACGGGTTTTGGCGATGACCTGATCGACCTTGTAGCCGGGCAGCTGTCCACCTTCGCCGGGCTTGGCACCCTGTGCAACCTTGATCTGGATTTCGTCTGCGTTGACGAGGTATTCCGTTGTTACACCGAAACGACCGGAGGCCACCTGCTTGATGGCGCTGCGAGCGCTGGTTCCGTCGGCACGACGTTTGTAACGTTCCGGATCTTCTCCACCTTCACCGGTGTTGCTCTTACCACCCAGAATGTTCATGGCAATGGCCATGGCTTCGTGGGCATCTTTGCTGATGGAGCCGTAGGACATGGCACCGGTTACGAAACGTTTGGTGATTTCGGAAACAGGTTCCACCTCGCTGATATCGATGGGATTCTTCTCATCATAAGCAAGGAAATCACGAAGGAAAATGGGATGCGCCTTTTGATCGACGGCCGAAACGTATTCTTGGTACTTTTCCCATGAATTGGTCTTTGTGGCTATTTGCAGGCGTGAAATTGTTTCCGGATTCCAAGCATGTAGTTCACCGTCTTTGCGCCAAGTGTAAACACCTGTGTTTTCGAGTTCGGCGGGTTCACCCTTTCCGAAACCTTGCAAATGGGTGTAAATGGCCTCGCGGGCAATATCATCGAGCGTGATGCCTTCGATTTTGGAAGTTGTTCCTTCGAAATAACGGTCGAGCACTTCGGTGCTGATACCGATGGCTTCAAAAATCTGAGCGCCACGGTAACTGCGCAACGTCGAGATACCCATTTTGGATTGAACTTTCAGCAAGCCTTTGTTGATGGACTTGATGTAGTGCTTTTGGGCAGTCTCGAAATCGGCTTGAATTTCTTTGTTCTTGACCTGATCGTACAACACAGCTAAGGCGCCATACGGGTTGATAACACTGGCACCATAACCGAACAACAAGGCAAAATGCATGATTTCGCGGGGTTCGGCACTTTCCACCACGATGTCGATCTGCATGCGCTTGCGGCACTTGATCAGGTGGTGGTGTACGGCTGAAACGGCCAACAAAGAGGGAATGGCCACCAAGTCGGCACTCACGCCACGATCGGTTAGGACCAAATAGTTGTGTCCGTTTTCAACCGCTTCTTCTGCCTTCAAGCAAAGACTGTTCACTGCTTTTTCCAAACCTTTGGCACCGCCTGTCAGCGGGAAAAGCATGGGTAGTTCTACCGAAGAGAAGCGCTTGTACCGGATATTTTTTAGAATGTCGAATTCCGTATTGGTGATGACCGGGCTCTTTAGCTTGACCACCTTGCAATGTTCTGCGCTGGGTTGCAGCACGTTGGCTTGGTGCGATCCCAAATAGGCCGAATGTGACATCACCAGTTCCTCACGGATGGGGTCGATGGGCGGGTTCGTTACCTGAGCAAACAACTGGCGGAAATAGCTGAACAGCAACTGCGGCTTGTCGGACAGGACGGCGATCGGAGTATCGTTACCCATGGAGGAAACCGGTTCCTTGCCTTCGATGGCCATGGGAATCATCAAACGTTCAATGTCTTCCTTGGTGTAGTTGAAGGCCTGCATGTAGGCTTTTAGGTTGGCCAGGTCGCTCTTGACTTCACGACCGGATGACAAGTTCTGCAAACGTATGCGGTTTTTGTCCAACCATTCGCGATAGGGATGTGCATTGGCCAACTCCTGTTTGATTTCAGCATCGTATTTGATAGTGTGTTCCTGCATGTCGATGATGAGCATTTTACCGGGCTTCAGGCGGCCTTTTTCACGAATGCTCTCTGCCGGAAACGACTGAACGCCGGTTTCGGAAGCAACGATCATAACATCGTCCGTGGTGATGAGGTAACGTGCGGGACGCAAACCATTTCGGTCGAGCAATCCGCCAGCATAACGGCCATCGGAGAAAAGCAGGGTGGCAGGGCCATCCCAAGGCTCCATCATGGTGCTGTGGTACTCGTAAAATGCTTTCACATTGTCGGGTATGGAGTTGGTATCGTTCCAGGAATCGGGAACCAACATGGCTATTGCGTGCGGCAGGGATAAACCAGCCATAATCAGGAATTCCAAGGCATTGTCCAGCGAAGCGGAATCGCTCATGCCAGATTGGATAATTGGATAGATGTCCTCCATATCACCAAGCTGCTCAGACTTAAGAACGCTTTCGCGCGCCTGCATCCAGAATCGATTGCCTTTGATGGTGTTGATCTCACCGTTGTGACCAAGCAAACGGAAAGGTTGCGCCAAATCCCAGGTTGGGAAGGTGTTGGTGCTGAAACGGGAGTGAACCAGTGCAATGGCAGAGGTAAAGTTGGGGTGGCTTAAATCGGGAAAATACTCACGCAACTGCATGGAGCTGAGCATCCCTTTGTAAATCATTCGTTTGGTTGAAAGGCTGACAATGTAAAAGTTCCGTTTTTCAGTCAAGGTAGATTGAGCGGCTGCATTTTCTACTTTTTTGCGGGCAACGAATAGTTTGCGTTCCAGTTCCTCGGGTTTACCGGGTCCGGTCACAACGATTTGTCGGATATTCGGTTCATTGGCTAGGGAGGTCACACCAAGGATGGAATTGTTCACCGGCACTTCGCGAACGGCAAGTAGTTTGAGTCCTTCTTTTTCCAGAATCGACGTCAGCATGGACATGCACAAGTCGTTTTCTTTTTGGTCTTTTGGAAAAAATACCAGTCCGGTGCCGTAGCTTCCACGTTCGGGAACGGGAATGCCTTGCAGCAAAATGAATTCGTGAGGAATCTGCACCAGGATACCGGCTCCATCACCGGTTTTTTGGTCAGCGCCCTCAGCTCCGCGGTGGTTCATGTTTTCAAGAACCTGCAAACCGCGCTCCACTATATCGTGGGTTCTTTCACCTGTAATGCGGGCAACAAAGCCCACCCCGCAGGCATCATGCTCGTTTTCAGGATGATATAGTCCCTGAGCAATTGGATACTTTAACATAGATCAGATGCTTATTTTTTTACCTATACTATTGAAAAACCGCTTCAGCAAACAATTCCGGTAGGCCACCGGAAGTGAAACGGCCTAACATGAAAGATGCCCGAACACTGCCGGACTTAACTCAATTAAACCATCCCCCCGCGCTCGGGAGGATGGTTCCTTCTTCATAATTTTCTGCCTCGCGGCAGATATGGCCTCAAAAAAACTATGAAGGATGTAGGATCTATCGGATGAATAAAAGTTCGCGATACTTGGGTAAAGTCCACATTTCGTTGTCCACAATCAGTTCAAGCTTGTCGATGCTGTAACGGATTTCATTGAAATACGGTGCAACGGTGTCGTGGTAGGCGATGGCCTGTTCACGTGCATGTTCAATCTTGTTGGCAACTTTACGGGCTTCCACCATCAAACCGACTTTGGACTGAATGGCGTTCAAGTGGTTTTCGATTTGTTCGATCAGGGCAATCTTTTCGGCAGCCAGTTTTTCAAACTTGGACTTATCGAACAGATCTTTCAGCTTGGAAACGTTATCAAGCAAAGATGACTGGTATTTGGTGGCAACCGGAACAATGTGGTTCAAGGCCATGTCACCCAATACACGGGCTTCGATCTGAATCTTTTTGGTGTAGCTTTCCCATTTCACTTCGTTGCGGGCATGCAGTTCCACTTCGCTCATGACACCTGTCTTCACGAACATGTCAACAACTTCAGGTTTCAAGAAGGCATCGAATTGAACAGGTACGCTCACTTCGCAATCCAAGCCACGTGCGGCAGCTTCGGCTTTCCACTCGTCGCTGTAACCGTTACCGTCGAAACGGATGGCTTTAGAGGCAGTGATCAGGGTGCGGAGTACGGCGAAAATGGCTTTTTCTTTGGGTTCACCAGTGGCGATGCGCTTCTTCACTTCGACGTTGAATTCTGCCAATTGTGCAGCTACGGCAGCGTTGAGCACCGTCATGGCAGAAGAACAGTTGGCGGAGGAACCGACTGCGCGGAATTCGAAACGGTTTCCGGTGAAAGCGAACGGTGAGGTACGGTTACGGTCCGTATTGTCGATCAACAACTGAGGAATCTGGCCAACTCCCATTGAGAAGACACCTTTGGCGTCAAATTTGATGGCTGCATCGGTTTCAGAAACTTCCAAAGCATCAAGTGCTGCGGTGAGCTGTTTGCCCAAGAAAGCGGAGATGATTGCGGGAGGAGCTTCGTTGGCACCCAAACGGTGTTCGTTCGTGGCGGAAGCGATGGATGCTTTCAGAACCGCATTGTATTTGTAAACGGCCATCAAGGTGTTTACCAGGAAGGTGACGAACTGCAGGTTTTCTTCAGCATTTTTGCCCGGGTTGTATAGCAATACGCCGGTATCGGTGCTGAGCGACCAGTTGTTGTGTTTACCGGAACCATTGATTCCAGCGAAAGGCTTTTCGTGCATCAACACTTGGAAATTATGATGTTTGGCCACTTTGTACATGACATCCATCACGAGCAAGTTCTGGTCAACGGCCAAGTTGCATTCTTCGTAGATGGGAGCCAATTCGAATTGGTTCGGTGCTACTTCGTTGTGACGGGTTTTCAAGGGCAAGCCTAATTTGTAACCTTCGTATTCGAGTTCCTTCATGAAAGCAGCAACACGCAAGGGAATTGAACCGAAATAATGGTCTTCCAGCTGTTGGTTCTTGGACGATTCGTGACCCATCAGGGTACGGCCGGTCAGCATCAAGTCGGGACGGGCGCTGTAGAGGGATTCGTCAACTAGGAAATATTCTTGTTCCCATCCGAGGTTGGCCTGAACGCGTTTCACGTTCGGATCGAACAATTGACAGGTTTCGGTTGCGGCTTTGTTGATGGCCGTGAGGGCTCTGAGAAGCGGAGTCTTGTAGTCAAGGGCTTCACCGGTGTAGGAGATGAAAATGGTCGGGATACAAAGGGTATCGTCTACGATGAAAGCGGGGGAAGAAGGATCCCATGCGGTATAACCGCGGGCTTCGAAGGTGTTGCGGATACCGCCGCTGGGGAAGCTGGAAGCATCGGGTTCTTGTTGTGCAAGCAGTTTGCCGTCGAATTCTTCGGCTACGGTACCTTTACCTGAATGTTCGATGAAGGAGTCATGCTTTTCGGCAGTTCCGTCGGTAAGAGGCTGGAACCAGTGTGTATAATGGGTAGCGCCCATTTCCATAGCCCACATTTTCATGCCGGCAGCAACGTGATTGGCGATCTCGCGATCCAAGCTTTTGCCATTGTCGATGGCTCCTGACAACACTTTGTAGGTATCTTTTGAAAGATATTTACGCATTTTGTCGCGGTTGAACACATTAACGCCATAATAATCGGACGTTTTACTCATGGGAGCTGAAACAGCTACCGCTTTGTGGCCGAAGGCCTCTCTGACCAGGTGAAATCTAAGTGATGACATACGTTTGATTTATTGGGATTTTAAATTATTATACCATAAAGTGATGCGATCCATGGCTTCGAGGGTGGCTTCTCGGCTGCCAAATGCAGTGAGTCGCACGTAACCTTGTCCGCTGGGGCCGAACCCTACTCCTGGTGTTCCGATCACATGGGCTTCGGCCAGCATGCGGTCAAAGAATGTCCAGGAATCCAGTCCTTTGGGTGTCTTGAACCAAATGTAGGGTGCATTGACGCCGCCGAAAACTTCCCATCCAAGGCCAATCAGTGTTTTGCGGATAATTCCCGCATTTTCCAGATATCCTTTGATGTTGGCTGCGCTCTCTGCCCTGCCTTCTGCTGAATAAACAGCTTCGGCAGCTTTCTGAGTCACATAGGAGACACCATTGAATTTGGTCGTCTGCCTTCTGTTCCACAGCGGATTGAGCGCCACTTTCTCACCGTTCTCGGCCTTGGCCATGCATTCTTTGGGAACCACGGTGTAACCGCAACGCAGTCCGGTGAAACCGGCGGTCTTGGAAAAACTGCGGAACTCGATGGCGCATTTCTTGGCGCCTTCAATTTCGTAGATGCTGTGGGGCACTTCGCTTTCGGTGATGAAAGCTTCGTAAGCAGCGTCGTAAAGAATCAGAGCGCCTGTTGCCAGGGCATAATCCACCCATTCTTTCAATTGGGACTTGGTCAGCGTCGTTCCTGTCGGATTGTTGGGGAAGCAGAGGTAAATGATATCCACCGGCTTCTCCGGCAAGGCGGGAATGAAGTTGTTTTCGGCGGTACAAGGAAGATAGACAATGTTGCTCCAATTACCGGTTTCTGAAATTTCTCCGGAGCGCCCGTCCATCACATTGGTATCCACATATACCGGATAAACCGGGTCTGTGACGGCGACTACGTTTTTGGTAGCCAGGATACCGCCGATGTTTCCCATATCGCTTTTACAACCATCGCTGACGAAAACCTCGTCGGTTTCCAAATGAACCCCTCTGGGCTCAAAATCGCATTCGATAATTTTTTCTGTTAGGAATCGGTAGCCTTGTTCAGGTCCGTATCCCCTAAAAGTGCTGGCGGAGGCCATCTCATCCACGGCGTCGTGCATGGCTTTGATGACGGCAGGCGTCAGCGGTTTTGTCACATCGCCGATTCCCATCGGAATCAGCTTTGCCTCGGGGTGGGCTGAACGAAAGTCGCTCACCTTTCTGGCTATTTCGGAGAAGAGGTATCTTCCCTGCAATTTCAAATAATTCTCGTTAACTAGGGCCATATCTGTTATTATAAAAGGATCTCACCTTCGAATACCGTCACTGCGTCGCCTGTCATGTAGACGTGGTTGTTTTCGGCATTCCATTCGATCTGGAGTGTGCCTCCAAGTAAATCCACCTGTGCTTTGCGATGCAAATGGCCACTTAGAACACCTGCAACCAAAACGGCACAAGCACCAGTTCCACAAGCAAGGGTTTCGCCAGCTCCACGTTCCCAAACACGCATTCTGACGTGTTCGTTGTCGATGATTTCGACAAATTCAGTATTGGTTCGCTTTGGGAAAAGTTCGTTATGCTCGAAGTCAGGACCTACCACAGGGAGGTTCAATGTTTCGATGCCTTCCGTGAAGATGACGGCATGGGGGTTGCCCATGGACACACCGTTCAGCAGGTATTCTTTTCCACGTACGGTGACAGGTACCTGAATGGCATAATCACCGGGGAAATCCATCGGTATGTTTACCGGTTCGAGAATGGGCTCTCCCATATCTACGCGAACAGTGCTCACTTTACCATCGATCACTGTAAGATCCAGTACTTTAATTCCGGCTTTCGTTTCGAGGGTGACCGATTTCTTATCGGTCAATCCATTGTCAAAAACATATTTGCCGATGCAGCGGGATGCGTTTCCGCACATTTCCGATTCTGAACCGTCCGAGTTGAACATGCGCATACGAAAGTCGGCGCATTCGGAGTCCATGATTAAAACCAGGCCGTCCGACCCGATTCCAAAATGCCGGTCACTGATACGTTTTGCGATTTCAGAGGGGTTCAACACCTGCTCCTGCATTGCGTTCACGTATATGTAGTCGTTTCCGGCTCCATGCATTTTCGTAAACTTCATAATTTTATTTTGTCTTTTTGAGGTCAAACAAATTTCTATGCAAATATACTAGATAATTTTATAATTTCAATGAAAAAAAGCATTTTAATAGATAATAATCCTTTTATACTTTCATTTTGTATCTTTCAGAAGGCTTTTACTTCTATTTTATAACATAATGTCAGCGAACTATAACACTTCCTAAGAAATTGACAAATATTATTTTGCTACAATATACACTTTATACCTGTCTTTTTGATACATTTAGTCGATTTATGGTGTCTTTTTGAAATTCAAGACAATCAAAAGTGTCATTCTGCCACAAATAGCCAAAATGTTAGTTTTGACTAATCTACACAAAAGGCATCAACCGAGGTTTTCTGAGGCAGTTGCGTTGTGATGTTTGTCACGGTATTCGGTGGGTGTCATCCCATAGCGTTGCTTGAAGCATTTGCTGAAATAGCGGGAATCGTTCATGCCGACCATGTAGGTGATCTGGGAGACGGTGTACTCTCCCACTTCGAGTAGTTGGGCAGCCCGCTTGATGCGGACTTCGCGGATGTATTCATTCGGAGACAGGCCGGTAAGACTCTTGAGTTTATTGAAGAATACCGTTCGACCATAACCGGCCAAGGAACACAATTGCTCCACCGAAAAGGCTCCGTTGGAGATGTTCTTATCCATGACAGACATGAGCCGCTGCATGAATTCGTCGTCACGGCTGTGCGCCTTGGGCATGGGAACCTCAATCTCTACGTTGCCGGCGCCATTGCTTGGCAGGAGGAAGCGATCGCGGTAGAGCGATTGCAGCTTACGCCTTTGTTCCAGCAAGTTGCTTACACGAGCTTCCAGGAATGTGGCGCTGAATGGTTTGGTGATGTAATCGTCCGCACCCATGTTGAGGCATTCCAATTTGCTTTCCATATTGGTCATGGCTGTAAGCACTACAACCGGGATGTGACAGGTTCGGTCATCGTTCTTGACCAATCGTACGAATTCGTTGCCTGTCATCTTGGGCATCATCAAGTCGGTAATGATGAAATCGGGCAATAAGCTTTGAGTCATCTCCCAGGCAGCCTCGCCATCGGCGGCTTCTGCCACACGGTATTTACGGCCAAGAACCGTACGCAGGAAGGGACGTAGATCGGGGTTGTCCTCCACAATGAGGACCATGTGCATGTCTTCACGATTCACATTTGTGGAATACACTTGTTCATTTTCAGGCAACTGCAAGTTTGGATCGGCAGAGACGTCATCGTTCAAGATGAAATCCACATCTTTTCCAAAATGAGCGACACCAAGTTTGAAGCGGACATCAAAAGAAGTACCAAGGCCAACTTTGCTGTCCACTAAAATGGTGGCCCCGTGCAAATCGACCAGTTCTTTGACCAAGGACAGTCCAATCCCGGTGCTGCGCTTGGGCGCATCCGTGCCTTCATCACCCGAATAAAAACGGTCGAAAATTAAATTCAGCCTGCTTTTATCAATGCCTATGCCCTCATCGACCACTTGCAGGATGGCCGCTCCTTCCTCAACGGACAAGCGGACCTTGATGGCCTTTTCTGCCGGTGTGAATTTAAAGGCATTGGAAAGCAAGTTGAATAAGATGGTATCGAAATTGTTGGGATCCAACCAAACCAGAATGCCGTTGCTTTCGTCCACCACGGTGAAACGGATGTGTTTCTCGCGGGCAATCTCCTCAAAATTAAGGCAAGTATGCTGAACTGCTTCAGCGAAATGCATTTCCTGCAAGCGCAAGCGCATCTTTTTGTTCTGCACCTTACGGAAATCGAGGATTTGGTTCAGCAGGCGACTCATGCGATCCGTATTTCGCTGCATGGTCAGCAATTGATGGCGCACCGGATCGGATACATCCTCCTCCTTTAATATATGCTCCAATGGGGCTGAAATCAAGGTCATGGGCGTGCGCAACTCGTGCGAGATGTCTGTGAAGAAGCGCAGCTTGATGTCACTGATCTGCTGTTCCAACTTGACATCGTTCTTGAGTTGCAGGTAGACATAGAATAGGTATAAAATGCCCCATACTGCCAAAACTGCCAAAACGATATAAAGCAGATAGGCCCAAATGGTTTGCCAGAAAGATGGCAATACATTGATATCCAACTTTCTAATCTTATCACTCCAGACACCATCGCTGTTGGTGCATTTCACCAGTAAGGTGTACTTTCCTCGGGGCACGCTCGTATAGGTGGCCACCCGCGCTTTCTGAAGCGTATTCCAATTATCCTCGAAACCCTCCAATTTATACGCATACTGGATATTTTCAGGCGTTTGAAAATCGAGCGCGGAAAATTCAATGCTGAAGGTTCGTTGCAAATGAGTGAGTCTGATTTCGGTACAGTCGTCGAGGCTGGTTTTAAGTGGACTGTCCGCTCCACCCACCACGGCATCCCTACCGAAAATCTGCAGTCTGGTCAGTGCGATGCTGGGTGCAAAGCTGTTCCGCTTCACTTTTTCAGGCGAGAAATCGTAGAAGCCGGTGGAGTTTCCAAACAATAAGGAGCCATCGGCAGAACGGTACACGGAGGACTCCAGAAAATCGCCGGCATCCAAGCCGTTTGCCAGACTGTATCGGTCGCAATTTCCACTCACCGGATCGAAGCGTGCCAACACGTTTTCGGAGGTGAGCCACAATTTTTGTAGCTTGTCTTCGGTGAGACTCAGCACGATGTCGGTATGAAAACCGCTTCGAGTGTCGAAACCCTTCAATTCGGGCGCCTCACCCAGCTTGTAATTTTTGCAGACGATGAGCCCGCCGCCAAACGTGCCGAACCAAACATTGCCCTGTGAATCGCAAAGCAATTGATAGATATCGCTCAAGTTCAGCGCCTTCAGCAATCGAGAATCACGGTTGTAATGGAAGAATTTGATGTCGGAGGCTTTGGCGAAACGGTCCGAGAATACCAAAAAGCCATTGGTGGTACCTACCCAAATGTTTCCGTTTTTATCTCCGTCAATGCATCGAACCCTAGGACAAGTTTCGGCCGGATAGCCAGTCAAATCGTTTTTACCAGACATGAAACGGAATGCTCCGTTCTGCTCATCCACCAAAATAAGTCCACCTTCGTAGGATGCAATCCAAAGTCGGCCTCGGTGGTCTTCGTACAAATCATAGAGGTTGTTGCTCGGGAGGTCGTATTTCCCTGGCATGCGGTTGAAAAAGGTCAATTTGAACGAGGTTTCCGTTTTCGGCTGAACCAGAACCAAGCCTTGCCCTTTGGTAGCCAGCCAAATACGGCCTTTTTTATCCTGCAGGATGTTGTAGACCACTAATTTCATGTCGCCCGAAGGTTTCAGGGAACCATCCCGACAAAGCACGCCCAGCGATTGATGGGCTGCATTCAGAATGCGCAGCTCACCAGCCTTAGTGCCCACCCAGATGTTGCCATTTACGTCTCGAAACAGAGAGCGGATATCCGGCGTACCGGTATGGATGTAGCGTTCCATCGATTGAAAATGGAAATCTCGGTTGCGCTGCACACATTTATAAATGCCCTGACTCCCGGCACAAACCCATAAGATGCCTTCCGAATCGGCCCAAGCCACCTGTATGTTGGTTTTGAAGACGCAACCCGGATCGGCCGGATTGTTGTAGAACCAGCGAAGTTGATGGCTGTTTCGGTCGTAAGGAAAAAGTGTACCCTCCCGAGAGTGCACCCACAACGTCTTGAAGGCATCCTCAAAGACAAAAAAGCTGGTTTGCTGGGAGGCGTTGCGGATTTCGAACGGCGTCTTCTGCCAAAGGTATTCAAAGGTCTTGTTTTTGGGCATGAAATGCAGCACACCTGGTGCGTTGATGCCCATCCAGATTTCACCGTAACTGTCGATGTAGGGATCGGAAATAACGTTGCTGCGCATGGTTGGATAATGCGCCTTGTCGTAGTAATCGGTCTGTCCACTTCTGGGATTGAAAATGAAGAAGCCTTCGCTGGCTGAAGCGGCAAAAAGCCTTCCATCAGGCATTTTTAGCAAAGATTTGATGTCCGATCGGAATGCTGTCTGAATTTGGCGGAACGTCTTGGTGTTCCTATTGTAGGAAAGCAGTTTGCCACCGGCTGCTCCGAAATAGAGTTCAGCCTTGGTTTCCAATTGGCAGAAAAATGCCTGAGACAATTGAATGTCCGAAGGTGTTTTCTCACGAAAAAGCACGGTCGGGAGCTTTTCGTCGGTCAATTTCCTGGCAAGCCCTTTGTCGGACAATACCCAGGTTGTCCCCTCGGTGTCCATGAAAACTTGATTGATCATCCCGAAATTCTTCCCTTTTTCTCCAGAAAACGGTTCTTCAATATCCAGCTCACTGGTTTTGGCATCGGAGGTTACTCGATACAAACCGCCTTTTTGCAAAGCACACCAAACGTCTCCGTTGTCGAGCACCCAAACGGTTCTGAACTTATCGTAATTGCCGTTAACCGCATTTTCTTTGGAAACCCTGACAAAACGTTCGGTGCAAGGGCTGAAACGATACAGCAGGTCGTCGTAGGTTTTCAGCCAGAGATTTCCTGACTTGTCTTCGCGAATCCAATCGATGCGTGTGTGCAGGGGGCTGTTTTGGTCAAGCGGATCCGGATTACCTTTATATATGGTGAAGCGATAGCCGTCAAATTTGTTCAATCCATCCCAAGTGCCAAACCACATCAATCCTTTTTTATCCTTGTGGACGGAAACGACGGTGTTCTGTGAAAGGCCTTGATCGGTGGTAAAATGGGTCAGAAGTGCCTGATTCTGGCTCTTTGCCGATAAGACAAAGAGCAGCAGCCCTCCCAAAAGGAAAGACCTCAACCAGTTAGAATCAGTAATCCGACGCATGTTCTTACTTTATTTTTCTACCCTGAACCAATCGACATCCAGCCAACCGCCATCGTTGATGACGTTTTGACGGGTGCAGAAAAAGCCCATCTTGGCGCCGATCCACTTGCCTTCACGGGCTGGAAACGAAGCACCCAGATCGGTGAATTTCTTACCATCCATACTGTAGCTGAATTGGGTGTTTTTCCCTCCGGTGAAACGGATACGGACGTACAATTCCTTGGTTGTCAGTGGCAAGGAAGCTTTCACTTCCTCGACACCGCCTTTGTCTGCTTTCAAACAGACATTTTGGGAAAGCACCACACCATTCTTGGTGTTTTCCAATGAAAGCAGTGCATAATCAAGTCCCATCATAACCAGACCGCAGCGCTCACCAACATATTTGTCGGTAGGTTCGAAGCGAATCTTTGCTGTGGCGGTGAATTCGGGTGCTGGCAATTTCTGAAGCAACAAGTTCGGAACATCCCAAAGGCTTTTGTATGCATCCGGCACTTTATACGAATAGAGCCTCAGCCAACCACCGTTCATCGGATTGCAGAAGTACCAGTAGGAAACCGGATTGGCATGCCATTGCCATTGCAAACCCAGTGCATTGGAGGTAAATTCGTCACTTTCGGCAGGGGTTTCAATCGGATGGATTTTGCCGACATTGGGTTTAGTGTATTCGGAAACGGGTTCGCCGCAACCGGTATTTTTCTTGTCAACCCCGATGACAGGCCAGTCGTTCACCCACTTCATGGGGTTCAGATGAACAATGCGTCCGACGGTGCCTACGTCTTGAAAATTCAGGAACCAGTCTTCGCCTGAATCGGTGGACACCCAGGCGCCCTGGTGCGGGCCGTTGATCTTAGAACTCCCTTGCTGCATCACGATGCGGGCTTCGTACGGACCAAAAGGATCCTTGGAGCGCAAAACCGTTTGCCAACCGGTAGCGACACCACCTGCAGGAGCAAAAATGTAGTAAAAGTCGTTCCGTTTGTACATTTTGGAGCCTTCGATGGTTTCATTGCCTTGATGCCCGTCGAATACAATTCGACCATCACCAACCATTTTAGTTCCTTCGGGATTCATTTTTGCGACCAAGATGACCGATTTGTTTCCGGCGCGGCTTCCAGCCAGGGCGTAGGACAAATACATCTGACCGTCGGTATCCCATAACGGGCAGCAGTCGATGAGGCCTTTGCCTTTCTTGACCAAAACGGGTTCAGACCAAGGACCTTCCACTTTCGAGGCTTTAACCATATAAAACCCAAAATCGGGATCTGGATAATAAACGTAGAATTCGTTGTTGTGAAAACGGATGGACGGTGCCCAAACACCTCCTCCATGCTGCGGCTTGTTGAAAACATCCTCCGGAACCTGGCGATCCAGGGCATATCCGGCCATTTTCCAGTTCACCAAATCGTTGGATGACAAAATGGGTAAACCCGGAACACAATTGAAACTGGATGCCACCATATAATAGGTGTCCCCTGCCTTGCAGGCATCCGGATCGGAATAGTCTGAATAAAGAATGGGGTTCTTGTATTTGCCGTTCCCAAGATCGGAAACCCAAACATTCGATTTGTTTTGGCTTTGGATGGAAAGCATGCTCCCGGCAAATAGCAGGAACAGGAACAATGTGGTGCGCATGTTTTTTAAGGATTTGATTCAACCACAAATATAGCTAAAACCACTTGAATGAAGTGTGGTTAATTGACGAAAAAAGAGGGTCGCATTGCTGCGACCCTCTACAATCAGATTCTATCTTCGTCTAGAATTTTTCGGACATGCGCTTGTAGCCGTTGTAACGCCATTTGGCATTTTCTTCGGCCTTGACGAACAATTCTTTGGCTTCTTCAGGGAACGATTTAGCTAGGGAATTGTAACGAACTTCGCCCATGAGGAAGTCTTGGAACTTGCTCCAATCGGGTTCCTTGCTGTCCATCTGCATGGGGTTCAGCCCCTGAACTTCCAGTTCGGGATTGAAACGATACAAGTGCCAGTAACCGCATTCAACGGCATCCTTCTGTTCTTGTTGCGCTTTGCCCATGCCTGCTTTCAAGCCGTGGCTGATGCAAGGAGAGTAAGCGATGATCAGGGATGGCCCGTTGTAGGCTTCTGCCTCGCGGATGGCTTTCAGAGTCTGTGACTGGCTGGAACCCATGGCGATTTGAGCAACATAAACATAACCGTAAGTGGCTGCAATCATACCGAGGTCTTTCTTGCGAACGCGTTTGCCCGAAGCGGCAAATTTGGCGACAGCACCGACCGGAGTGGATTTGGAAGATTGACCACCCGTGTTGGAATACACTTCGGTATCAACAACCAAAATATTTACGTTCTTACCGGATGCCAAGACGTGGTCGAGACCGCCGAAACCGATGTCATAGCCCCAACCGTCACCACCGATGATCCACTGGGATTTCTTGATGATGTATTTGGTGAGCGGACGGATGGCTTTGCAAGTGTCGCAATCGCAAGCATTCACCAGCGGAGTGATGAGGGCTTCAAGTTCATCAGTCAAGACTGCATTGTCGCGGTCTTCCAACCATTGTGTGAAGTAGCCTTTAAGCTCGTCGCTGCAGCAGTCGCAGGTCAGACCTTTTTGGAAGAGTCCGGCCAAACGGTCACGCAGGGTATCCACAGCGAAAACCATACCCAAACCGAATTCGGCGTTGTCTTCGAACAAAGAATTTGCCCAAGCAGCACCACGTCCCTTTGTATTTTTGGTATATGGGGTGGAAGGCGCTGAACCGGAGTAAATGGAAGTGCAACCCGTTGCGTTGGCCACCATCTGGCGGTCGCCGAAGAGTTGTGTGATCAATTTGATGTACGGAGTTTCACCACAACCGGAGCAGGCACCGGAGAACTCAAACAACGGAGTTGCGAACTGTGAATTCTTCACGTTGGACTGAACGTCTACCAAATGTTGTTTGGAGGTAACATTCTTCACGGAGAATTCCCAGTTGGCCTGGTTGGGGAGCTGACCTTCAATAGGGGTCATAGAAAGGGCTTTGGCGCCTCTGTTGCCTGGACAAACATCGGCACAGTTGCCGCAACCCAGACAGTCGAGCACATCCACTTGGATGCGGAAGGTGGTACCGGCAAATTGTTTGCCAGTGGTTTTCAGCGTTACATAGCCTTCGGGTTGCATATCCTGCTCGTTGGCATCGAGAACAAACGGACGGATGGAAGCGTGCGGACAAACATAAGCGCACTGGTTGCACTGGATGCAATTGTCAGCATTCCAAACAGGAACGTTGGCGGCTACACCGCGTTTATCAAACGCAGCGGTGCCTTGATCCCAAGTACCGTCTTCACGGCCCTTGAAGGCTGAAACGGGAAGATCGTCACCGGCTTGTGCATTGATGGGCATCACGACATTGCGAATGAAATCGGGAATGGAAGCGTCGAAAGCCTCATTTTCATCCTCGAGTTTGGTCCATTCGGCAGGAACATCAACTTTCACATAGTCTCCACCGCGGTCAACAGCGGCGTAGTTCATGTTTACGATGGATTCGCCTTTCTTGCCATAGGATTTGTTGATGGCATATTTCATCTTGTCAACAGCCAGTTCATACGGAATCACGTTGGTGATCTTGAAGAACGCAGATTGCAGGATGGTATTGGTGCGGTTGTCCAGACCAATTTCCTGTGCAATGTCGGTGGCGTTGATGATGTAAAAGGTAATGTTGTTTTCGGCCAGGTATCTCTTTACCTTGTTCGGAAGGTGTTTCTTGACTTCCTCAGCATTCCATACGGTGTTCAGCAGGAAGGTTCCGTTTTTCTTCAGTCCTTTGGTAACATCGTACAACTTCAGATATGCCTGAACGTGACAAGCTACGAAGTCAGGAGTGGTCACCAAATACGTGGAACGGATTTCTTTATCGCCAAAACGCAGGTGCGAGCAAGTGAAACCACCGGATTTCTTGGAGTCGTAGGCAAAATAAGCCTGTACTTTCTTGTCGGTGTTGTCACCGATGATCTTGATGGAATTCTTGTTGGCTCCTACCGTACCGTCGGCACCCAGACCGTAGAATTTGGCTTCGTACGTTCCAGCGGCACCCATTGGGATTTCTGGTTTCAGGTTGAGAGAGGTAAACGTAACATCGTCTACGATACCTACCGTAAAGTGGTTTCTTGGCATTTTCATGGCCAAGTTCTCGTAGATGGCTAAAACCGATGCAGGAGTAAAGTCTTTGGAAGACAGGCCGTAACGACCACCTACAATGACGGGCGCATTTTCTGTGCCGTAGAAGCAGTCTTTAACATCCAAGTAAAGTGGTTCGCCGGTGGCACCCGGTTCTTTGGTACGGTCAAGTACGCAAATGTTCTTGGCAGTTTTTGGTACTGCAGCTAAGAAATGTTTGGCGGAGAACGGACGATACAAGTGAACTGCAACCATCCCTACTTTTTCGCCTTTGGCATTCAGGTAATCGATGCCCTCCCGCAGTGCTTCGGTGCTGGAACCCATGGCAATAACCACGCGGTCTGCATCGGGAGCGCCGTAATAGTCGAACAAGCCGTATTTGCGACCGGTGATCTTGTTCATTTCGTTGATGTATTCTTCGACTATAGGAACCACATTGTCGTAGAACGGATTGCAGGCTTCGCGTGACTGGAAGTAGGTGTCTGGATTCTGTGCGGTACCGCGGGCTACAGGGTTCTGGGGATTCAGGGCACGATCACGGAATTCGGCCAATGCTTTCTGATCCATGAGGGCAGCCACATCGTCCATTTTCATTTCTTCAATTTTCTGGATTTCGTGCGAGGTGCGGAAACCGTCAAAGAAGTGTACGAATGGAATGCGAGTTTTGATGGAGGCCAAGTGAGCAACAGCAGCCAAATCCATCACTTCCTGAACGGAACCGGTGGCCAGCATGGCGCAACCTGTCTGACGAACAGCCATCACATCCTGATGGTCGCCGAAAATGGAAAGAGCCTGGGCAGCCAAAGCACGAGCAGAAACGTGGTAGACACCAGGTAGAAGTTCACCGGCAACCTTGTACATATTGGGGACCATCAGCAACAACCCTTGAGAGGCTGTAAACGTATTGGCCAGAACGCCAGCCTGAAGAGCTCCGTGCATGGCACCAGCAGCGCCACCTTCCGATTGCATTTCCTGCACTTGAACGGTTTCGCCAAAGATGTTCTTTCTGCCGGCAGCAGCCCACTCGTCCACGTATTCAGCCATCGTGGAGGACGGAGTGATGGGATAAATGGCGGCCACTTCGCTGAACATGTAAGCGATGTGTGCGGCAGCCTGATTGCCATCACAGGTCAAAAACTTTTTCTGTTTCGTCATAGAATTCTAAAATTTGAGTGTATATGAATTTGTTTGATTTAGTATAAGAAGCCGAAAAGCCACAATGGGATGACGTTGTCACGTCCCAAGTTGAGCTTGTCCATAGCGTACCAATAGGCAGGATTGTTTTTCCCGTTGAGCTTTCCCGTGCAAATTTGGAAAAGTTCGGTTCCGTTCAGGGTAAATTGTGCACTTTTTCGGCCCGTGTTCACCTTGTTGTCCCGATGAAGGGTGTTGTAGAAGAAGGTTTCGCAAAGAGCTTGCTGGTCAACTTTAAGTTTGTCCTGCAACACATACATCAAATTGGTGTTGTGCAGGTAAATCTTGGAGGGCTTCTTCGGATAGGCTTCACCAACAGGGTACAAGGTATCGATGAGTCTGGCGTCCTTAAGGTACTTGATGTAGTTCATCACGGTCGCTCTGGAAATCTCGATATCGGTGCTCAATTGGCTGATGTTCGGCGTGCATGGCGCGTCCACTCCGATGAGGTACAGCAGTTTACGGATTTTCGAAAGGTACTTGAGGTCGATTTGTTTGATGAGCAGGATATCCACCTCTATCATCATGTTCATGGTTTTAAGCAAGTTTTCCGAGAAATTGCGCTTCTCCAGATAAAATGGATAAAAACCATGGTGAATGTAATCCTGAAAATAATCGAGTGGACTGACCTTGGAGAGGATTTCTTCGGCAATCTGTTGGTGGTTTTCCAGGATTTCGTCGAGTGTATAAACCGGAAAATCAGTGCCGGCAATGAGGTTCAGGAACTCCCGAAAAGAGAATCCACGGAGGTTGTACGACTTCACAATATCCACCAAATCGGGATTTTCTTCTTTGAGGCGCATGACAGAAGAACCTGAAAAGATAACGTGAAGGTCGGGGCATGAGTCGTATATTGCTCGCAGGTTTCTGGACCAATTCGGGTCTTTGAAAACCTGGTCGATGATGAGGGTCTTGCCACCACGTTGGGAGAATTCCCTCGCAAAATCGACGATATTGTGCTGTGTGAAATAGAAATGGTTCAGGTTGATGTACAAACAGGAGCGGTCTGTGCCGAATTTCTCTCTGGCGTACTCGAGCAGAAAGGTGGTCTTGCCAACTCCGCGGCTGCCCTTAATGCCTATGAGTCGGTCTTTCCAGTCGATTTCGTCCATCAACTGCCGCCGAACATGTGTGTGTACATGTTCCACCAGATATTTGTGGGTGCGGTAGAACCTTTCCATTGCCAAATGTATTTTTGGGAAACGCAAAGATAGAAAAAATATTCTGTATTTTGCAAAGTGTAGATAGCAAAATGAGGTTTTTTACACTATTAAAACACGATTGCGTTTTATGTTTGGATTTATTACAAAAAATCATTCATTATTGTTTGGTTCTATTACATTTATTTTGGATTTAATGTTTGGATTTGTTACAATTTGGCGTATATTTGCCCAATAAAACCAAAATCATGTTTCAAAGAAAATCGTTGGATGGGCTCAGAGACTGGAGTTTAAAAGCCAAACACAAGCCATTGATCATCCGTGGAGCCCGACAAGTAGGAAAGACTACCTTGATCAACGAATTCAGCAAGGAATTTGACACCTTTTTGTCACTTAATTTGGACAAAAAGGACGAAAAGGCCTTGTTTGAAAAAGAGGATTCCGCCGAACAGATCCTGATGACCATTTTCCTGCTTAAGAACAAAATTCGAGTGAAGGGCAGGACGTTGCTTTTTATCGATGAAATACAAAACTCACCCAAGGCAGTGGCAATGCTTCGCTATTTTTACGAAGAAATCCCCGATTTATATGTGATAGCCGCGGGCTCACTTCTTGAAAGTCTCATCGGTAACCAAATTTCTTTTCCGGTGGGACGGGTGGAATACATGGCGTTGCGACCCTGTTCGTTCTTGGAGTTTCTGGATGCAATGGGCGAAAAGGCGCTCAAGCAAGCATTGGAATCGGCATCCATACCTGCCGCATTGCACAATAAGACAATGCGCTTGTTCAACGAGTTCGTGCTGGTCGGAGGAATGCCCGAGGCGGTAGCTTCGTACGCTGAAAATAAAGATATCGTGGTACTCAACTCCATTTACGAAACGCTATTGACTGGTTATCGGGACGATGCAGAGAAATACGCACCGGGGAATGCCAACCTGCATGTATTGCGATACATTTTGACACAAGGTTGGTCGCAAGCCGGGGAGCGAATACGTTTTGAAAAGTTCGCTTCCTCCAATTATCGTTCCCGTGAAATGGGGGAAGCTTTTCGGACATTAGAGAAAGCGATGCTGCTTGAACTGGTATATCCGGCAACCGACTCGAACCTACCCATCCAACCCGATTGCAAAAAAGCGCCCAAACTGTACTGGTTGGACACGGGTTTGGTAAACTACGTTTCCAATTTTCAAAAAGAGCTGTTTCAATTGAAAGACATCAGCGATGCCTGGAAAGGAAAAATAGCGGAACACATTGTTGGTCAAGAGCTTTTGTCATCCAACCCACTGGTTTCGGCCAAGCGTTATTTTTGGGTGCGGGAGGCAAAAAATGCACAGTCCGAGTTGGACTTCCTCCATTACTTTGATGGGCACATCCTACCGGTCGAAGTCAAGTCAGGATACAACTCGAAATTGAAGTCCTTGCATTGGTTTATGGATACTTCTTCCGAAAACATGGCTCTAAGGTTCTGGGGCCAACCCTTTTCCACGGACATCGTAAAGACGCCCTCCGGTAAACAGTTCAGACTCTACAACCTTCCGTTTTACTATGCGGGAGTTTTGGATGCGTTTCTCAAAAAAGCAGATTTCAGCGACTCTTTTTGACATTACGAACCACCTCGGTGACCATCGACTTCAATTCTTCCAAAAAAAGTCCGGAGTCGTATTCCTTGCGTTCGATCTGTCGGAGTTTCTTTTCCCATAAGCCAGTGAGTTCGGCCGATTTGAGCAGCTCCTCGCTGATGTGACCAATCAAATCGATTCCTGTCGAAGTGGCTATCAGATTCTTGCGTTCCTTTCGGATGTAATTTCGTTTGAAAAGAGTCTCGATGATGTTGGCTCGGGTGGAAGGACGGCCGATGCCATTTTCTTTTAACGCATCCCTTAAATCCTCATTATCAACCAGTTTACCAGCGGTTTCCATAGCACGCAGCAACGTAGCTTCGGTAAAAGGCTTTGGCGGCTGCGTTTGTTTTTCTGCCAAGTCTGGTACATGCGGACCGGATTCGCCTTTTACAAAAAGCGGCAAGGTACGCTCCTCATCCTGAGGTTTTTCCTCATCCTCCGAAGACGTTTCCTTCTCGAAAACCACCCGCCAGCCCGGTTCCAGAATCTGCTTGCCAGTCACTTTGAATGGTATGTCGCTGACGTCGCCCATCACGGTGGTGGTCGAGAATTTGCAGTCCGGATAAAAAGCAGCGATAAATCGCCTAGTCACCATATCGTAAACCTTTCGTTCTTCAGCGGTCAAATTCATCGGCTGAACCCCGGTCGGGATGATGGCGTGGTGGTCGGTCACTTTGCTATTGTCGAACACCTTTTTGGTCTTGGGAATCTTGAGGGCCAACACCGGTGCAGTCAAAGCAGCATATTCCTTCAAGCCTTTCAATGTCGGTTCCACTTTTGGATAAATGTCATCGCTCAAAAACGTCGTATCCACGCGCGGATAGGTGGTGAGCTTCTTTTCATAAAGCGATTGAATCAGCTTGAGCGTTTCGTCGGCAGAAAACGCGAATTTCTTGTTGCATTCCACCTGCAAGCTCGTTAGATCAAACAATCTTGGCGGCGCTTCCGTGCCTTTTTTTGCAGTAGAATCGGTTATCACGAACGGTGCATCTGAAACTTTCTGCAAGAAATCCTCCCCTTCTTCCTTGGTGGTGAATCTTCCTTTGGTGGCCGAAAACGTGGTGTCGCGGTATACCGTTTTAAGTTCCCAGTACGTTTGCGGAACGAAGTTCTCGATTTCCAGCTGGCGGTTCACGATCAAAGCCAAGGTTGGCGTCTGAACCCGGCCGATGGAAAGAACCTGACCTTTGGGTGCGTACTTGACAGTATAAAGCCTGGTCGCGTTCATGCCCAGCAACCAGTCACCGATAGCCCTTAGCATTCCGGCTTCGTAAAGCGACTTGTAATCTTCCTGTGGTTTTAAATGGTTGAAACCTTCTTTGATGGCTTCCGAAGTCAAAGACGAAATCCACAACCGTTTCACCGGGCAATGGACGCCGGCTTTTTGCATGACCCAACGCTGAATGAGCTCACCCTCCTGACCAGCATCTCCGCAATTGATGACTTCGTCCGCTTGCGACATCAGTTTCTCAATCACCGCAAACTGCTTTTTATAACCGTCGTTCTCAATCAGTTTGATACCGAAACGCGGCGGAATCATGGGTAGGAAATTCAAGTTCCACGACTTCCATTCCGAGGCATATTCGTGTGGTTCTTTGAGTGTGCAAAGATGGCCGAAGGTCCAGGTTACTTGGTAGCCGTTTCCTTCCAGATAGCCCTCCTTTTTAGCGTTCGCGCCAAGGATGGCAGCGATTTCACGGGCGACACTGGGTTTTTCGGCGATGCAGACTTTCATATTCAAAATTGAACGACAAAGATAGCCCGCGATTCGTTATAAAACCAAAAAACTTAAAAAAATGATACGTGTTTGAAGTCAGATTTCAAACGTTTCGTAGTCAAATTTATTTTACATTTGCAGTATTGACCCTCCTACAAAACACCTTATATGAAAACCACCCGTAACGTACTCGTACTACTTTTCTTTTATCTCGTGACTTTCAGCACCTACGCCCAGATGCAGAAACCTGAATGGGTTAAAGAAGTGGGCGCAAAAACCAAACCGAGCAAATCCAAACTATTCATTGCCAATGAATTCGGCGCCATTAACGACAGCACGAAACTCAGCACCAAAGCCATCCAAGCTGCCATCGACGATTGTTCGGCTAAGGGCGGCGGCATAGTGACTTTGCTACCTGGCCGTTACCTCATCGGTTCCATTTTCCTAAAAAAAGGGGTCGATTTCCACTTGGACAAAGGTGTCGTTTTGCTTGGCAGTCCCAACTTAAAAGATTACCCTGAGATAGACACGCGTGTGGCCGGCGTCGAAATGAAATGGCCAGCCGCGCTCATCAACGTCATTGATCAGGAGAACGTTGCCATTTCCGGCGAAGGCCTCATTGACGCTCAGGGCAAACCCTTTTGGGACAGCTACTGGATCCTACGTACCGACTACACTCCCAAGGGACTGCGGTGGATCGTCGATTACGACTGCAAACGACCCCGATGCGTTTTGGTGCAGAACTCCAAAAACATCACGGTTTCCGAAGTCACCATTCAGCGTTCCGGATTCTGGACGGTTCAGGTGTTATACTCATCTTTTATTACAGTGGACAAAGTCACGATCCGCAACAATGTTGGTGGCCATGGACCCAGTACAGACGGCATCGACATAGACTCTTCCACCAAGATACTGGTCGAAAACTGCGATATCGACTGCAACGACGACAATTTCTGCCTCAAGGCTGGTCGCGATGCTGACGGTTTGCGCGTGAACCGCCCTTGTGAATTTGTGGTCATCCGCAACTGCGTGGCCGGTGCCGGTGGTGGCCTCATCACCTGCGGAAGCGAAACATCCGGTGGCATCCGCAACATCTGGGTGGACAACCTCACTGCCAAAGGCACCTCCGTGGGTTTCCGCGTGAAATCGGCTTTGAACCGGGGCGGTGTTGTCGAAAACATCTACATCAACAACCTCACAATGACCAATGTGGCTGTTCCCATCGAAGTCACTACGAACTGGAACCCTTCCTACAGCTACTCCGAACTGCCTAAAGGGTACCATCTGGACAGCATCCCGGTGCATTGGAAAAAAATGCTGGAAAAGGTTCCTGCAGTTCAAGGCATACCTGTTTTCAAGAACATCTTCGTGAACAACTTGGTCGCTACCGGTGCACGCCGTGCCATCAGTGTTTCCGGCATGCCTGAATCCATTGTGGACGGCTTCTACCTCAACAATGTCGCCATAGAAGCGCGTTCGGCCGGGAGCATCAATTTCAGCAAAGGTTGGCGCTTTAAAAATGTGGCGCTTACGGCTCCTGATAGTTTGAAAGTGACGAATTGCACGGACATGCAGTTAAAATAACGATGAAACAGGCACTGCTCGTTCTCTTTTTATGCACAAACATTTTTCTCCAAGCCCAATTTTCGGAGAAATGGGGTGATCAAGGTGACGGTACCTATTGCAATCCAGTATTGCCAGGCGACTTCAGCGACATTGATGCCATACGTGTGGGGAACGATTTTTACGCCATCTCGTCCACGTTTCAGTATTCGCCAGGAGTGGCGGTGTTGCATTCCAAAGATTTGGTGAATTGGGAAATCCTCAGCCATGTGGTCAACGATGTCAACACCATTTCCCCCGAAATGAATTGGGATAGGATGAACCGATACGGCACAGGCGTTTGGGCAGGCTCCATCCGCTATTACAAAAACAAATACTGGGTTTATTTCGGAACGCCTGACGAAGGGTTTTTCATGAGTTCAGCCACGAATCCTGCAGGGCCCTGGGAACCCTTACATTGCATCATGCCGGCGAAAGGTTGGGACGATTGCTGCAGTTTCCTCGACGACGACGGCCAACTGTATTTTATCGCCACCAACTTTGCTCTTGATCCAACAAACGGGAAAAAATACAACATTCACCTTTTTAAAATGACCCCGGACGGGAAGCAATTATTGGCTGAAACCGATACCATCATCCACCAATCCAATGGAAGCGAAGCTAATAAACTCTACAAAATCAATGGGTTGTACTACCATTATTTCAGCGAAGTAAAAAGGGAAGGACGCGTCATCATGATGGGTCGTTCTAAAAGTTTGAAAGGGCCCTGGCAAATCAGACAACTAAACCACGTTGATAAGGTTTTGGATCGTGAACCCAACCAAGGCGGCTTGATCGAACTCGAAAACGGAAAATGGTGGTTTTTCACGCACCATGGCAGCGGTGGAAGTTTTGAAGGGCGTACCGCCAGCTTGTTACCGGTCACCTGGATGGAAGGTTGGCCAATTATTGGAAAACCAGATGCAGACAGCATCGGGAATATGGTTTGGCAGGGTGCTAAACCAATAGTTGGCACCGCAAAAATCAAGCTGAAAACCGACGACGATTTTTCCACATCTACGTTGGCTGCCCAATGGGAATGGAATTACCAACCACGTGCCGACAAATGGTCGCTCACCGAACGCAAAGGATTTCTACGCCTTCATGCATTTCAACCCATTCGCCCTCAAGATACGAAGCAGATCATTATGAGAGTAGGTAACACCCTGACCCAGCGCTCTATGCGGACTCCCAACAACGATGTCACCATCAAAATGGATATCTCCCAGATGGCCGACGGCCAATTTGCCGGCCTCACCCACTTTTCCACCAAGTCCAACAGCCTTTTCGGCATCAAACAAAAGGACAGCGAGCGCAGTCTTGTTCTAGAAATCAACGGCAAGGACAGCACGATTACCTTGGAAAAAGGCAAAACCATTTATCTTCGATCCACTTGGAATATCGATGGAATCGGACTATACGCATACAGTCACAACAATAAAACCTATATTACGATAGGTCCCACCCATCAATTCACTTGGGGCAGCTACCGTGGGGATAGAGTGGGCATCTTCAATTACAATGTGTTGGGTGACAAGGGATTTGTAGATTTAGATTGGTTCACGTATCACTAGCCTAACCGGCCCAATCAATCCCGAATTAATCCTCCCGATGTATTGAGACGGAGTAGAAAGGTAATGATTGCCAAGCGTATTGTAAACCAACACTTCCACAAGGTTCTCACCCATTTTCAGTTTCCCAGTCAAATCAAATTTCCAAGGCGATGACGCTTTTGCACCTACCGACGTGCCGTTTACGAACACTTCGGCAGAAGCCACCACACTGCCCAAATCCAGCTCAACCTTTTGAGATTTGACCTGCTCGGCATTCAGCACTATTTTTTTACGGTACCACATGCCACCAGAGTACCTTCTCAGCGAGGCTTTATCCTTTAAGTCGCCCACTAGAATAATACCCTTACCACATTCGAAAACAATGGGTTCGGGAATGGCTGCTCCGCCATATAAACCAGCTTTCTGTTCCAAACGGACAGCTACGGTGGTCGAGGCAAGGGTTCTCTTCGGAAAATCGATTTTCCAAACAGGAAGGTTCTTATCGGCAAATCGACCCGGCTGCAATAGACCAGTTTGACAGTTCATTTTTTGGCTGGAAACCCATACTTCAGGCTTCGAGTAAGCGGTTATGAACATGGATTTGGCACCTGGAGGCGCTTCAAAACGATACCACCCATACACCTTGTATTGTTTGGGCATGCAATCAAACGGAAGCACTTCAGGATTCAAATACCAATCGGTTGCCAAAGACACTGGCTTTTCAAAATGCTTTTCGGTAGTTTGCTGTTCAAAAACCACATAACCACGCCCAGTACCATTGTATTTCAATAAGACGGCATTGGAACCTGCCTTCAAATTTACAAGTGTGCTTGTTGACCCTTGAACTTGCTTGTTTACCCAACATGTCACAGGCAGTTTGCCATTCTTTTTGATTTGGACCTGCTGTTCGGAGGGTGAAACAACCGTTGAAAACAAATAATACATCGAACCTTCAACCTCCGCATTGAGTGGATAGGTTGGTGCATGTTTGCGTGATTTATCAATTTTTCCAAAGGAAAATAAATCATTGTTTACTTCGCCTTTCAAGCCGTGATAGCCCTGATGTCCAGCATCCCCTTTCAGACCCCAACGCCAGGAAAATTCATAGGGTTCCCAATAGTACTTCTTACCGTTCAATTCGATGGGAATAATTGGGTCAAACGCCTTATATTCTTTCAATTTGGCTTCAAACGCCAACGAATCGATGTTGGAAGGCAATGGCCCCAGTTTCCAAAATTGAGGGCCAAAGGAGACTTGCGTTTCCTTCCATTTCAGTTCACTCAAAAAGCGTTCCCCACCTTTCGGATTCTTGGTCGGTTTATTTTTGATAAGCTCCTCTGCAAAATCCATCGTTGCAACTTCAACGCCCACCATTCCCTTATAAACAGGCAAGCTGTAGTCACCGAACGTATTGTCCAAAGTCGGTTTCAACTCAAACTCCCAGTCGCCGTCCAACGTAAGTGTTTCTGTTTTCTCTGCCGAAACCTTTTTTGCCTCCACTTCTGCTTTGCCAGGGCTGAAAACAATCAATTGAGGCTCATTCTTTTCGAGCGGAAGTGAAATCGTCGTGCCCTTATCCGAAACAGCAGAAACCGAAAGCGATTTAACACCGCCAGTATAGGGGTCCCAAAGTTCCACTTTTCCCAGTGTTCTGAAAAAGCACGATGTGCCTTTGGGCAAACCATACACGAAATACAAATCGCGGTCACCCACTTTTCGGTGAAGAATATTGGAAGGCAAATCTCCGGAAAGCACCTTGAAATCGGGTTGAATCAAACCTTCAATCAAGCTCTGGACCTTCTGTAGATCGCTGACGAAAATGCCAGTTCCGCCAGCAGGACTTTTCTGTGAATACACTTTTGCAGGATCCTGCTGTTCGGCGAAAGTCGTTCCAAACATCTCACTGATCATCGCCTGCAGTTTCGGGTCATCCCCACCAATTCGGTCACTCGCCTCAGGCAACGCACCCACTGCCAACACAATACCACCGGAACGATAAAATTCAAGCGCTTTTTCGATGGTGGAATACCGCACTGCAGCCATGGCAGGCAAAATCAAAATTTTGTAAACTTCTCCGCTTACATTCAATTCTTTGTTCTGAATTTGACAACGATCCAACGACTCAAAATCCATGAAGTCGAAATCAATTCCAGCCGGATAAAGGTTTCGGGCAATCTTAAAAGCAATGTCTTTTGATTCCTTTCCTTTCAAATTCGCTTCCGAAGGCGCCACCGGATAGATCATGGCTACATCACAGCGATGATGCCCCTGCGAAAGTACATAGCTCAATCGCTCGGAACATTTCAAGAAGTCGGCCATGTTTTCCCAATACGGTTGGCGCCAGTGGTTGTCCGGCGCTGCCCATTCCCACATGCTGCCCTTGGTTGTGTAATACAAGCCGTGAAGACTCAGCAAATTGTGCCCCATGGCAAAATTGACAAACGTCGCATCGGCTACTTCTTCACTGCTCGTACCCCAACCACTGCCGTAAAAACCTTCCAGCCAAGTGCGTGGGCGTTCATACAGGTGTGTGATGGAACTGGCCACCTTATTTTTGATGATGTCACGCCCCAAACCGGGCTGATCGTTTCCAGGACCAGACATCCAACGTTGTGTCCTGAAATAATCGCCGAACTCAACCACATCGGCGCCACGACCACCGTGGTCACAGCCAAACAACATGCCACGGTCGGTGTGCCAATTGTACAACGGTTTAAAAAAGCATTCTTCGGAAAGGCTCACCATCACATCGTTGTAATCAAGCCTGATTTTGTAGGAACGAGGGCCCAAATCGGCAAAAAGGCTGGGAAGTTCGGGCAATACATCGTAGCCTTTACGCTTTTTGAATTCAGTGGCAAACCGATCGTTCCAGAGAAATCCACGAATACCAAACTGAAGTTCGTCCGAAAAAAAGAAATTCAACCCCTTGCCGGCTTCTCCTGGGCAATGGTCTTCGAAGCGCTGGTAGAACTTTTCGATGGTTTTGGGGCCACTGAGCGGATTCATCGGGTCAAACGAAGTTTTCACCGTTGTGTAATAAATCGCAATGACTTTCCAGTTCCCGGATGGAGCCGTCCAATTCAGTTCCGAATTTTGCATGAAAGGCTTTAAGTCTATCTTGCCAGAAGACAGCAACTTACCGTTTTCAATCGAATAGGCGGCAACATAGACGAGTTCAGCCGGCAAGGATGTTTTATACACCTGACCACCAGCCACATCCACTTGTTTCGCCAACAGTTTCGAACCGTTCAGCTTCGGATTTTCTTGAAGCATCTCATCCACAAACCAACCTTGGCCGGCTGCACCCAGCGTATAATCGCTCAAACTGACCGACATGTCCCTTTTCTTGGCTTCTTTAACAAACCATTGAAACAGTTCCCACCATTGAGCACTGAATAAAGCGGGTTTGCTCGGATACGTCAGCCCATAGGAGGCACCGCCCTTGTCGGTGTGACAATAATTGATTTGAAGACCAGTGATGCTCTTATCCTTTAACTGATCAAGCTGTGAGGTGATGCGTTCTTTGGTCAGGGTATCACCCAACCACCAGTAAAACGAAACCTCTCCGTATCCTTTTGGAGGCGTTACAAAACCAGGTAAAACATCGAGGTTCGCTGATCGGTCGGGGAAACCAGGTGGAAGATCCGATTTTTTTTGTCCCAACACCGAAAATGAAACCACACAACAAATTAATAGGACTAAATAATTGAATTTCATTATATTATTCTGCTCTAAAAAGTATCAGTTCATTAATGGCAGGAGCCTCTTTTGCGTTCTGCACCTCCAATTTGAATTTCTGGGCGGTAACCGGAGTAAACGATATGGTCAATCCAGTGCCCTGCGAAACGATGTCTTTGAGCACAGGAACCCATGCCTTTCCATCAAAATAGGACAGTTTCATTAGTTGCCTTATACCACTCCAAGGATGCCAAGGTTCAACCAGCGACAAACACTGAATGCTGGCTGCTGAACCCAAATCAATCTCGAGTACGACCGATTTTTCACTTTTGACCGCTTGCCATTTATTTTTAGGGTCACCGTCGGTCACATTTCCAGCTGGATTGCCTTCACTTGCTGAAGTGGCCGTCACTTTTGCGCCTTGGGAAGGAATGCCCTGAACAACTGGTTTTCCTTCGAACTCGACTGCAACGACCGAAGAAATTGGGTCTGGCGCATAGGCTGGAAGCTGAATGATCGATTTATCCTTACCCACAGCCACTTTTAACTTGGTCTTGGCATCCACTAGCAAATAGGCTTTGGTGATCTTGTTGGAAAAAGGCAGCACCAACTTGCCATCCTTGGGCCAATTGAACACCTGCAAATACAATTTCTGACCTTTTTGAGTGGCGCGACCCCACGAAAGAAATGGAAAGGGACTTGCCTGGGTTCCATAGATGGATTCACCGTTCGTATTCAGCCAAGCACCAATTTCACGCAGATTCTGCTGGCAGACTTCCGGAATGACTCCATAGGCGTTTGGTCCGACATTCAATAAGAAGTTACCACCTTTGCTCACAATGTCAATGAGTTTCTGCAACAAGTCGGTGGTGCTTTTCCAGCGGTCGTCCCAAGCATTGTAGCCCCAGTTACCGTTCATAGTCATGCATACTTCCCAGTTGCGACCGGGAAAACCGGTTGCCGGAACAAATTGCTCTGGCGTTTCCAAATCGCCACCCATGTCAGCTCCCAACCGGTTGTTGGTAATGATGTTCGGATAGGGCTTCAACAAATCGGCCAATCGTTGGGTCATCGCTTTGGTCATGTTGGTTGGCGTATCCCACCACAAAACAGCCACATCGCCATAGTTGGCCAATATTTCCTTTACTTGCGGAATGGCTATTTCATCGATGTACTTGTTCATATCCGCAATATGGGTCGAATCCCACTCCACATTGCCTGAAATGGCACCACCGGGATGGTACCAATCCTGAGCCTGCGAATAATAAAAACCCAGTTTCATGCCTTCCTTGCGACAAGCATCAGCCAGTTCTTTGAGAATATCCCGTTTGAAAGGGGTAGCGTCCACAATGTTGTACGGATCGGCTTTGGAGCCGAACATCGCGAACCCATCGTGGTGCTTGGAGGTAATCACGATGTACTTCTGACCGGCGTCCTTGGCCAATTTTACCCATTCTACCGCATTGAATTTGGTCGGATTGAACTGTTTGGCCAAAGCAGCATAATCGGCTCTTGGAATTTTGGCCGAAAGCATGATCCATTCGCCATAACCCGTATTGTTGCCCCATTTTCCGGCAGGAACCGAATACAATCCCCAATGAATGAACATGCCAAATTTGGCATCTTTCCACCATTGCATTCTGAGATCGTTTTGACTGGAAGTGGATGTTCCGTCACCGTTTTGGGCAAATGACACGACAGTCGTGAACAAGCCCAGACAAAAAAGAAGCATTTTTTTCATGTATCCAAGGTATTTGATCGTGATAAATTGCAAAGAAAGGAACGTCAATGTACGTTTGCGAAGATAGGAAACTCCCTAGCAATTTATTTCAAATTAATATTTTCTTTGTTGTTACAGCAGCAAAATTTTACAAACGAAAAATAATAATATTTTGAATCCAAAAAATTGAACCCGAAAAAGGAAATACCATCCTTCAAGAAGAGTTGGAAAAAGAAGTCCATACGTAGAAATGAAGATAAGATGTTCGTCAAAATCCGGTGAAAATATCCGAAATCTAAACATCCTTATTTTTGCCCATCCCATTTCGTTTGACGATATTTGTCTCAGCCAAAATCGTACACCATGGAAATCCTTCTACTCATCCTCGTTTCATTCACTTTTATAACGCTCTTGTTGCAGTTGTTCAACAAGAAAAAGACCGAAGCTCCAGAAACTGAAAAACTTCGTGAAGACTTAGCCAAACTGGAACCCGCTGTTCGGGAAGAACTTAAGACTGGGCGTGAGGAAACCAATACCAGGCTGAAGGAAAACCGGGAAGAGCTTGCATCTGGTATGAACAAACAGCGCGAGGAACTCACCGCCCAACTCACCAAACAGCGGGAAGAGCTGGCTCAGTTCCGGGCCGAACTGGCCAAAGCCCAAGCCGATTTCCGCAAAGAGATTTCCGACAACCAAAAGGATTTGGCCGCCAACATGGAGCGCAAGCAGGAAAACCTCCTGCAAAGCACCGAAAAGCGCCTAGAAGAAATGCGCGCCACGGTCGATGAAAAACTGCAGAAAACCTTGAACGAACGCATAAGCCAATCCTTCCAACTCGTAAGCAAGCAACTTGAAAGCGTTCAGAACGGTCTAGGTGAAATGAAAAACCTAGCCACTGACGTCAGTGGTTTGAAAAAAGTCTTGAGCAACGTCAAAGTTCGCGGCACCTTCGGCGAAGTCCAACTCGGCGCCCTACTCGAACAAATGCTTTCGCCCGAACAATACGACTCGAATGTCCGAACCAAACGCAGCAGCAGCGATGTGGTGGAATACGCCATCAAGCTGCCTGGCAAGGACAACAACGACGCACCCGTTTACCTGCCCATCGACGCCAAATTCCCAAAAGACGCCTACGAGCAGTTCTCCGATGCCTGCGAAAACGCCGATGCACCTTTGATGGCGAGCACTTCCAAGCAATTGGAAGCAACCATCAAAAAAATGGCCAAGGACATCCACGACAAATACATCGACCCACCCTATACCACCGATTTTGCCATTTTATTCCTGCCCTTCGAAAGCATTTATGCCGAAATCATCCGAAGGACCGAGTTGATGGAATTCCTGCAACGCGAATACAAAGTCATCGTGACCGGCCCCACCACGCTGGGTGCCATCATGAATAGCCTGCAGATGGGTTTCAAAACCCTGGCCATCCAGAAACGGAGCAGCGAAGTTTGGCAAGTGCTCGGAGCTGTCAAGACCGAGTTCAGCAAGTTCGGAACCTTGCTCGATAAAGTGCATAACAACTTGCAGCAAGCCGGAAACAACCTCGACCAAATCCGTGGCACACGCACCAAAGTCATTACCAGAAAGTTGCGCGAGGTGGAAAGCTTGCCAGCCGACCAATCCGCCCTGATTCTGCCAATGATCGGGCTCGATGATTTATCCGACGACGAGACTGAAACCGAACCCGAATCCGAGGAATAAACCATGCCCCAACTCACCGTCTACAAAGCGTCCGCCGGATCCGGGAAAACTTGGCGCCTTACCGTGGAGTACCTCAAGCTCCTGGTGGCCAATCCCGAATCGTACCGCAGCATCTTGGCAGTCACCTTCACCAACAAGGCTACGGCCGAGATGAAGGAACGGGTGCTGAACGCGTTGTACGAGCTGATGCACATTGACTCGACGGCAACGCCTGAAGGCATGACTGAAGCGGTTTGCAACGAACTAAAAATCGCCCCCGCCCTGGCCAAAAGCCGAGCCACCCAAGCCATCGGCTGCCTGCTCCACGACTACGGCCGGTTCCGAATCGAAACCATCGACAGCTTTTTCCAATCTGTACTCCGCAACCTCGCCCGCGAACTGGGCTTGGGTGCCTGGCTCAACATCGAACTCAACAACGACGCCGTGCTGAGCGATGCGGTGGACGCGCTCATCGACAAGGCAAGCAACGACCCCGAGCTGCTCAGTTGGATGACCGATTACATGGAAGAGCAGCTTCAAGAAGGCAAAACATGGAAAATCGACGGCGTACTTAAACGATTCGGCCACACCATCTTTAAAGAATATTTCAAGGAAAAGGAAAAGGCGCTGAATGCAAAACTCAGCAACAAAGGTTTCCTCAAGGCCTATAAAAAACAACTCAAGGAAGTCGAAAAAGCAGGACTGGATCGATTGGAATTGGCTGCTGACGAATTCTTTACGATACTGGACGACAATGTCTTGTTGATCGAAGACATCAGCAGAGGGAAGATTGGCCCCTGTTCCTACTTCCTAAAACTGAAAAGTGGAGACTGCAGCGACGGCATCATCAATTCGTATGTGAGGGCTGGTATGGAAGACCCTGCCGGTTGGAGCACCAAAACCAGCAAATTGAAGGCCCAGATCACCATGCTGGCTGCTGAAAAGCTGATTCCACTTATCGAGGAAACAGAAATGGTACGAAAGGACTTATACCCTCAAATCGTTTCCGCCCGCTTAGCCAGAAAGCACCTCAACCAAGTCGGCCTACTCACCGACATAGCAGCCGAAGTTCGCGAGCAAAACCGCGAGAACAACCGATTCCTGCTTTCGGACACCAACGCCTTGCTCAAAAGCTTGCTGGACAGCGCCGACGCTTCTTTCGTCTATGAAAAAACAGGTACCGAACTGAACCACATCCTGTTCGACGAGTTTCAAGACACCTCCCGCATGCAGTGGGACACCTTCAAGCCACTGTTGGCAGAAGGCCTGGCGAACGGACACGACAGCCTCATCGTGGGCGACGAGAAGCAATCCATCTACCGCTGGCGCAACGGCGACTGGCGAATCCTTGGCACCATAGCCAAAGAAATGCGACCAGCCATCGTGGAGGAAAAAAAGCTCGACAGCAATTGGCGCAGCGAACGCAACATCATCGATTTCAACAACGCCTTGTTCACGAAATTGGAGCAGGAAATCAACAAAACGCATCTGGAAACGTTTGGTGAGGAAAGCGCTGAACTCACCAACGCCTATTCCGACGTGATCCAACAATCGGCAAAAAAAGACGTCGAAGGATTGGTGGACATCACCTTTATCAATGCCAAGAACGAAGGCGTTTACAAACCCATGGTTCTAAGCAAGATGATCCAAAAAGTCGAAGCGCTTCAGCGTGCAGGCATCCGCCCCGACCAAATCGCCATCCTCATTCGTGCCAACAAATTCATCCCAGAAATCGGCGAATACTTTGCTGAGTACAAAGCCAGCGGGCAACACGATCCCAGCCTCTGCTACGACGTGGTTTCGGACGATGCTTTCTTGTTGAGTGCCTCCCGCTCGGTGCAGATTCTCATCGATGCGCTAAGCCTTCTTTATGACCCGCTGAACCCAATACCGCAGGCACTCCTCAAATTGGATTACCTCACCGACGTGAAGGTTCTATCCACCGAATTGCACCCGCTTTTCAAACAAACAGAAAAGCCAAAAGCGTACCAAACCAATACCGTTTACAAGAAAACGTACCAAGATTCCAATCCGGAAAACCCAGTATTGCCAAAAGATTTCCTAAACCGCTTCGAAGCCCTGCAACGCCTTCCGCTCTATGAACTGGTGGAAGAACTCTATCGCCTCTTCGAACTGGAAAAAATACCGGCTCAAGACAGCTACCTGCATTGCTTCATGGACAAGCTCAGCGAATACCTACTCCATTCCCCCTCCGACCTCGGCTCCTTCCTCAAACACTGGGAGGAACAGATGTCTGGGATCAGCATTCCAGCGGGTTCAGCCGTGAACGGCATCCGAATCTTGTCCATCCACAAGGCCAAAGGGTTGGAATTCCACACCGTTCTGATACCGTTCTGCGATTGGAAACTACTGAATGCCAAGCCGTTTCAAGTCTGGTGTCCGCCCACACAGGAACCGTTCAGCCAACTCGACCTGCTGCCCATCGACTTCAACAAAGACATGGCGGTCTCCATTTTCAAGAAGGAACACAACGAAGAAACCCTGCAACTTTGGGTGGATGCGCTCAACTTACTCTATGTCGCCTTCACCCGTGCCAAGCACAATCTGTATGTTTTTTGCCGCGGCAACGACGACGTGAAAAACTACAAGGGGGCCAGCACCATCGCCAACCTGATGCAGGATACGCTGAAAAATGGGCTGGTTGACGGCAATTATACCGAATCAAGCGCAACGCCTGCTGAAACAGAAGTCGATGAGACCAATTCCGAAGCCGTAGTGAATTCTACTAATGCCGACCAGAACTCAACTAATTCCGACGAAGCCACTTCCGAATCCACCTTCACCTTCGGAACCTTCAGCCTCGGCTTCGAAGAAACGGCCGACAAACCCACTTCCGTCCTCCGCGAAAAAGGCACCGATCTGGCCCTGCCCTTCCGCAGCTTCGCCCACAAGACCCGCTTCCGCCAATCGAACCGTTCTCGCGAGTTCTGCAAAGGCCGCGACCCAAATGGCTACACTTCCACCTTTATCGACCGAGGCAAGCTCCTCCACCGACTATTTTCAGAAATCAAGGTAGAAAGCGATTTGTCAACCGCCCTGCAAAACCTTATCAACGAGGGACTCATGCAATCTGAAAACGCTTCGGAATATGAAAACTACGTTCGAAACGCCCTCTCAAATGAGGATGTTAAAAACTGGTATTCAGACAAATACCGTTTATTCAACGAATGCTCCATCCTCTGCAGCAGCGCCGACGGCAAACTTCAGCTCAAACGACCCGACCGCGTGATGCTGTTCGAAAACAACATTCAAGTCGTCGATTTCAAGTTCGGCAAACCCTCGCCCTCCTACCACAAACAAGTGCTGGAGTATATGCAATTACTCACCGACATGGGCTATGCCGGTGTAAAGGGGTATCTATGGTATGTGGATGAAAATGAAGTAGTTTCTGTTTAGTCCTTTCTATTTATCTGGAACCTGTTTTAATAAACTTGCGGTGCCAAGTGCCCCATTCAGTAATCAAAGCGATCGAATATATACCATCGGCAAGCGAAGTGACATCCACTTCCTTGACCGTCGAATCCAGATTGCTCATCATCAATACCCGACCATCCAGGCTCATTACTCGAACAGCCTTGACGGATGGAACCTCGCTGACAATATGCAAGATGTTCCGAACCGGATTCGGCCATACGGTAAACAACAGGTTGTTACGACCCATCGCCGTGTATTCGGCACCCAAATGCAGCGCCATGGGTTGGCTCAACGTTCCCATCACGGTGTCCGCAAAGAGAATGGGTTCCTGAATCGTGTACATCTTTCCGGAAGAACGATCGATAGCCCTTAAATCGAGCTTCTCGCCTGAATTGGAACCATAAACCATCAGGAACAACCTGTCATCCAGATATGTACCAACACCCCTGCACGTATCGCGCTCGTAGGCAGCCACCGTATAATCGCCCGGATTGACCAGGTTGTTGCCGAGGTAAAGACGCGCTATCACATTCATGTTGTCCGGATATTTCCGGCTGTTCAATTCCAAGTAATCGGGCTGTTGATTTCGAGCAGAACGGTACTTGGAAGACCGAGTCTCCAATGCAGGATATTGGAAGTTCTTGTCCGAATTCGACCAATATTGATACCCTTGACCTGGGGCGAGGCTGTCCAACGTGCCAATCCACTCGCTGCCGTTGTACATGGCAAAACCAGTTTGGCTTTTCACAACTTCGTTGGTAAGCGCCGTCAAAGCAGTAAGCGCATGCGGTAAGGTCATGGAGCGGGTAGGCACATAACTCATCCAGTTCCAGCCCTTTTGCAAGTCAATGGTCAAACGGTCGGTTGCAAATGGCGTACCGTTGGCCAACCAACAAACATCCGATTTCAGGTTCAGCTTGAACATGTGTTCAGCCGGAAGAACAGCCAGATCGCCTGCCAGGTTGCCGACGGAATCGGCCACCAGTTGAGCACGAACACCCTTCATCCGGTCAACAAAACCACGAACGGGGCTCAGGAACAACAACGGATTCCGGAATCGTGCGTCCGACAAGTTGGACGATATCCAGTTCCAGCCAGCCCGCAGAGTGTAATCCATGGTGACCAGCGTGGATACGAATCGCGGCTGAACTGTAGTTTCTTGAGTAACAGCAAGCACGAGCGGTTGAGTGGAGGCGGTGAACACACCGTTGACCAGCCACCCTTCCAACGCATAATTCATCGCAGGTGTTGCCACGAACCTCAAAACCGTTCCATATCGGTAGACACCGGCCGAAGCACCCGAAACCGAACCTTCTTCCGCTATACACGTTAGTGAGACGGTATGGAAATTGGGTTCGAAATTGGCTGTGAGCGACTTTTCAGTGAGAATCGAATACAGCAGCATCGTATCGGTCGTTAAAACATCTCCGTTGGATGTCCAGCTCACAAAGTGCTGACCAACAGCAGGTCTTGCACGGAAAGCTACGTTAGTGCCATAAGAGTACAAGCCTGTTCCAGGAGTGACAAAGCCGCTGCCTACCGGCTGTACCGTTGCCGTGACGCGAACCTGCCCGCCCACATACTGCGTCCAACCCACCGTCTTTCCGGTTTCGCCGGGCATACCAGCCGAATCCAGAACGACAGCAGTCTGCACCGTCAGCACATAGTAACCACTCTTTCCGGTCAATGCCGAAAGATCCAGTTCGTATTCAGAAGCCGAAAGCCGACGGATCGACAAATTTGACAGGTCCAAATCCACACCTTGACACCAAAGCCGCACATCGTCCTTGGTGAACGTGCTCGAATCGATGGGTTGGCTGAACTGGACACGAACGGTTTGCAACGAATATTCAGCCAGTTTGACCGGAACATTCAGTATGGAATCAACCTCCAAAACGTTTTGGCGAATCGGCTCAAAGGTGAGCAAATAGGTTTCAGGCCCTTGAAGGAATTCATCCGCCAGATGGATGCGGTTGGCGTACAAGGGTTCCTTTCCGTCACGCAACGTCCTGTCGGTCTGCCAATTGTTTACCTGCAAGCCATCTCGTTGACGAATGCAGGAAATCAGCTTCGACTTCCCATTTAATGGATCGCTGTACATGCTGTAGTTCCAACCCTGGGCCGAGGGAATCACCGACAAAGCCCAAGTATGCTCACCAACCGGCGTGCAACTTGCCATCGATGCCAAGTGTACCTCTTTACGAACTCCGTCCGAAAGGTAAAGTGCATCCGGATAATCGGCCGCATCGGGCAAATCGTTCACCAGAAAACCGGTGAGATCCGCTCCAAGACGGAAGCTTCGAATCAATTCATGGATGGAAACGTCGCTCACCAGGCTCAGATTTGGATTGTCGTAACTGGTCACATGCGTCAGTTTCACATCATAGCTCACGAAGTGCCCAAGCAGCGAACTGGTGAACCACCATTGTCCGTAAGTAGTCTTGCCGGCCGGTATGGTACCGAAATCGATCTCGGTCACCCCAGTACTTGCAGGAACACCGTTCAGACTGGATCCGATGAGTTCGAATTCGGCCAACAAGCCTTTTTCGTTGTCCACAATTTTGGGTTGCGCCGTGCTGATGTTGACCTTTGTGGCATCCCCTGCACCGTGGTTGTTGATAAGCAACGAGAACTCAGCCGGTTGAGAAGGTTCCACCTCCGGTGTCAACGCATCGTCACCCATGACGTCGCGCTGCATGAAATAAGTCAGCGAAAGGTCTGGCGAAGGCCTCACGGTCAACGTAACCGGGTACAGTTCCCGCGTCACGACGATGCCGGTGAACGGATCCAGATACGACAACTTACCACCGAAGTAATATTCCTTAGGTTCGGTCGGCGCAGCCAATTTGGTGGGAATGAACAAAATGGTGGCCGTACCATTCAACTTGGCCCCCAACGAACCCGTTCCGTCTATGGCCGTCAGCTTGTCCACACTTTCCGTATTGATCTGGAACTGCTGGCTTCCGGCAATCTTGCCCTCGCTGTCGGTAACCTCGAGCGTCAACTTAATCTGCTGCATCGCATCGTACTCGTGCCCGTTGAACACCGTCAACGTACCCCTAAAGGCCTGGCGCGTCAAAGTCATGGTCTGCGAAAATTGCAGAGAGATGCTGGAGCACACCGAACTAGACGCTTCATCGGACATCCGTTGCCATGCTTTCGTTTCCAAATCGAACATTTCCTCGACCGAAGTGTAACCTTTGTTTAAGGCAAAAGCCAGCACTTCATCAATAACCGTCCAGCAGGAATCAAACCGTATGGAATCAAACTTGTTTGCAACGTTCAGATTCAGACGCGAATTGTTGAACCGCAAAACCAGCTTCTGGTATTGGTCTTCCGAAATCTGTGCCGGTTTGTAGGTCCGTAGTTCCGAATTTGGATCGATTATTCCGTCTATAGCGAAGATTTTATCCCAGAACGGTGCAGCCACATCGTAAGAAACATCCCACCAAGCGAGATCTCCCACCAGTTCGTTTGCCTGAATAACGAAAGCATTCGTCTGACTTAAAATCTGTGTTAGGACCTCTTGATAATTTTCAATGTAACCTGGCATCACCTTGGTGGAGCGTAGCCTCGGCGCATCAAAATTACCAGGCACGCACTTCTCAATCAAGGGCCTGAGCAAATCATTGGCTGCATCGGCCCATGGCTTGATTTCTTTGTATTTTTCACCGATTTTCTTGTACAAATCCTTTTGAGCAGCAGAACTGTTCGTGACAGAAACCCCCTGTCTCAATTTCATACTTTTCTTGGTTGACAAATTATAAACCATTTGAACGGTTTCATATCCCCTAATTGCTGGTCCAATAACTGGAAGCTGTTTTAGCAAACCTCTGGTCATTTTCCATAGAAAACTGTTCGCACAGGGTTCACAATCAAAAGCATCCGATACGACAGGCACAGGTGTTATCGCATTACCAAAGCAGGGACTCGGCAACTGAACCATGTTGAGATCCGTACGCTGCTCCGTTAGGTACTTGATCATGTCTTCAATTGAAATTTTCGTTCCACCACCCTCGGTAGGCTTAGTGGTTCCACCGCAATCGCCAAACTTGATGGCAGCCCCATAACGGTGCCACTTTCGATCGAGCCCGCAATCCCAGAAATACAAAGCCCCTGCCTCTTCATCACAAGGATCTTTCTTGGATCCTTGTATGGAACTCACCGATCGGAGTCGAACCATTGCATTGACTTCCAGAATTTTCGTAACTTTTACCGGTACTGTTATCGATTCCTGAGGCCTCAGGTCAAAGATCCCTTGAATCATGGGTTCGAAGGTGAGTGTCACAAATCCTTGCGGCATCTGCAACACCACATCCTTGGCGGTAATCAGTCCTTTGTTTGTCAGCGTCATATTGAAAACCAACGACTCACCAGGCAGCAAATGGTCGGTGTTCACTTCCGAAGGCACGTCGATGATGACAATGGGCGCCGGAACATTGGTTTCGTATTTCACCACCGTTTCAATGGTATAAACATCCTCGACGGTGGTTTCCACCACATTCCAGCTGTACGTAATGGCTTGGAAACTCAGGTTGACCTTGGTGCTTGTCGTCTTACCAGGATCCACAACGATGTTGTTGGTATAGCTGTCGTGTTTGTCGGCAGAAACCGATAAGGAATAATACCCCTCGGGCAAGTTTTCAGCCACAAAGAGGCCTTGATCATTTGTAATACCCTGAGCAACAACAGCATTGGTGTATGGATGGCGCACCACCACCGAAGCTCCTTTAAGATGAGGGGCCTCAGCCGTATAATAGGTAAACTCGTCGCATACATCCACCGAAAGCGTACCGACGGCTTCCGAAACAGTTTCCAAATTGAAAGAAATCGGAATTCCGGAACCGTTGGCACAATTGACGCCAATGGTACCAGTGATCGGAACGTTCACCGGCATGTTGGCATCTGGAGCAAGTTGCAACCGAACTGTTGCCGATTCGCCAAATTCCAAGGAAGGCATTTCAACAGGCGTGAGCAATGACATCCACGGCAGGGAAGGCAACAAGATGCTGATCTTGCCGGAAGCCCCTTTCCCATTGTTGGTCACCGTAAAGGAAATGCTGCGGCTTTTGCCTTTGCTCATGGTGCTCTGAATGGACGAAGGCGTAGCAGCCAACATGGCCCACGGATTCCTGCAGTAGAAATAACCAGTCATCTCCAGCGAAGCTCCCTGAGCGGAAGAAACAGCGAATCGGATGGGTTGGTAATTCGTGGTTGAATTCGGATATTTGGCCTTCATCGTATACTTTAGTGCAACAGTTGCACCTCCGGCCAAGTCCGGAATTGGCTGGAACTGCAAGTCCCAACCTAAGGTATCGGTGAGAAGGTTTGCAGTCAGAGCAGTCAAAGCTGCCGTTCCAGGATTCGTCAGAAGTATCTCACCAGTGACCGTTTCACCAGTCAAGAGGTCCCAAGCCAGGTTTTCCCAAGAAGCCCGCTTCAAACCATAAATCGCAAAAACAGCCTGCTCATCCGTCAGGTTCATGCCCGGATAGCAGGCACTTACGCTGAAACGACCCATTTGGCCGGCATACGGTTCGAAATTGAATTGGAAGGCTCCGGTTGCATCGGTCGTTACCGGGAAATGCTTGCGGAAACCATCGTTGAATAGATACACGTCAACAGGAACACCACCCACGTCCGTATTTCCGTATGGAAGGGCGGAACCGGTTATCGAAATGATTTCACCTGGTTTGTAAACCGGTTTGTCCGAATTCACAAGCACCGTATATGCCGGTGAAACCCGAACTGGAAGTCCCTTGGAATCGTTGTTCAGATAGTTCAATTCCTCCTTGGCATGCTCGGCATTGACTTCAGCCAATAGGTAGAACTGTCCGGTCAGGTCAGGCACATTCAAGGTAGCAGTCAGGGATTCAGACTTATTTGGTAAAATGCTGTTGGTCGTATACAACGTGGTCAGTAGCAAGCGCGTGCCCGAAAGCGCCAAGATGGAGTCGCTGCAAAACCAAATATCCACGGAGGCATTCGACGGGAAAGCCGACAAACCTACGTTTTTAATCTGCAACGTGACATCCACCGGATTCTTGGTCAACACAGCGCTGGCCGAAAGCGACGTGACGTCCACTGTGGCATCCGGCAGTGTCATGTCGGTAATGGTGGCCCAACAAACGCCACGACTGAAACCGTTGGCTGTAGCAGTGAAGGTGACGGTTCGATTTCCTTCCGACAACGCGTTCAGCAATGCAGTAACAGGCACCGAAACAGAACGTTGGCCGGCTGGAATGACCACCGACAGCGCATGCGTTATTTCACTGGCACGATCGCTGGTCAAGGCAACCGTCAATGCATTGGTCGTGGAAGTGTTTCGGCTCACCGTGAGCATCGACGCATCTTGCTTGCCCTCGGGCAACAATGCCTGAGAAGCGGTGAGTTTGAGCGTCGGGCCGTCGTCGTCCAAAATGGTCAGTATTGAATGGACTACACCGGCACCTGTACCGAGCGTGGAGCATCCACAGGAGTTCAGATAGACCGAAGCGGTCACATTCACAACTAGGTTCGTATCAACCAGTGCGTTATCCACAACGCCAATGGTGAACCGTTTTTCGGCCACCCCTTTTTCGAGCACCATCATGGGCATGGAATAGTATAGGGCACCGTTCGAATCGTCCGTCAGCTGTATGGTAATGTTGTTATCGGTAGTTCCCTGCCGCTTCACCACACCGACTGCGGCCTGATATCCGGCAGATTCGGAGAAACTGGAGGGCGAAAGCGTCATCTGAATCACTGGAACGTCGTTGTCTTTCAACGTGGTATGACAAATACCATCCAGGTATCCTTCCGATGTAGCGGTTAGAATGGGTTCCACCGTTAGAGATGGTACGATGTCCTCAACAACCGTCACTTCGACCGAAACGGATTTCTGGCCGGCAGGAATAATCGCCTCATTGGAGATGCTTAGACGCTTGCTAAAATCACTGTACAAATTGACAGCCAAGGGCTTGGCCGTAACAATTTCGCGTTCAACAAGTAAATTGAATCGGTCACCTTCGTTCAATATGGTTTTGGAAGGGGTGAGCGTCAGCGAAGGTAGTTCGTTATCCACCATCCGAACAGATTGACTTACAGCAGGATATTGATTTCCAGAAACTTCAAAAACCACCATGGAATCCACATTGACCACCGAATTGTCAAGCGCAATCATATTGAAACTCACACCGGATTGACCAGCCGGGATGGTGATGTTCAAAGGCACCATCAACCGCCCCGTCGGGTTGGCAACCAAGGAAAATGTCTGATCCATCAACCGACTTCCGCTCCGGAACAACTGCCCGTACAACGGATTCGGATCGTTTTCACCGAGTACGTTTCGGTCCAACTTCAGCAGAAGCTTGGATTTCACCGTGAGGTAGTCGTTGGATTTGCCGCTGTTGTTCGTCAAAGTAGCCGGCAATTCACCCAAAAGGGCGTTCGGCACTACTTTGACCATCACCTTGACCAATCCGTCCACACCAGGCAAGTCACCCAGCGTGAACGAAGCGTTTCGGCTCACCACACCGCCCGATTCGAGCAGGTTTCCGTAATAGGTTGTGCCGAGCAACGAAGTCTCGCCCACGTCAGAAATCAAGAACACCTGTTCGCTCCAACCGTCGGCTGTTTTCAATTCACCGACATTGCGGACGGACCAAGAAACATCAAGGGCGTCACCGGCAGCGAGTTCTACCGAGGTGAACCGAACTTGCTGGACAGCCAAATCGGGTCTTGGCAGCGAGATGATGCGGATGCCACCAGGTGAGGAGGCAGTCGCCACGTTCTTACCAGAAACATCACTTAAAATAACCTGACTGAAAGCAAAAGGATAGATCGCCGCTTCACGGCAGGTATCGGAAACCATCACCGGAATGCGCAACAAAATGCCCGAATTTCCGAGTATCGGCCGGTTGGTCAACGAAAAAATCACAAAGAGGTAATCGTTGTCCCCCATTTTCTTGACCGAGAAGCTATGGTTGTCCTTACGGTCGGTCAGAACCATGTTCGTCGTATCGGACAAGGTAATGCCAACAGGCAATTGAAGTCGGAACTGAGCCGCAACAACATCGGATGCGTTGTTCAGATAAACCGGCACACTGGCTTCCTTGCCGGCACCGCAATCCAACGTTTGAATCTTCAATTCGTTCACAGGCAATGCAAACGCCGTTTGCACCGTCAGTGCCAGGTTGATAAGCAGGGTGAGTATTGTAGGTGTTTTCATGGCCTTACTTGTTTACAACCAGTTTGACATTCTTGTTCAGGGTCACATCCCCATTTTTAGCCCTAAGTTGCAGGATGTACAACCCATCAGGCAGCGACGACGGTGTTTTCAGCACCAAAGAACCAGCTGCGACATTCATCATTTCAGACTTCGAAAGAACCCGACCCTGCATGTTGAGGAGGCTGACCGAAAGCGATTCGACCGATTCAACCAGCAAAACCTGAAGCTGTTTGTCCACATAGCTCGCCGACAAACCCCAACCAGCATCCAAAGGCAGATCCGTCGAAGCCGACACGATCCGCACCGGAAGTTCCTTGGCCTGTCGGTCTGATAGCATCGCTCCAGATAGTTCCGCCTCCACTGAACCCACCTTGGCAAGTACCGTTCGTCCTATCGGCAACACCGATTGGTTTGTCGAGAACAGTATGAAACGGACACCCTCGGCGGTAACACTGCTCATCATGCTGAAAGCGTCCGAATTCAGTGCAAAAGCCAACTGGCTCTTGCTGAGGTGACGCAAACTGATGTCGAGTGCCGAAACCGGCTGACTGGCATTCAGCACGAGTTCGCCATTCTCCAGACTTAGTTCAGATTCGATCAACTGCCCGCGCAGCCTGATGCTCCGCGACACAGACGCTTCCGGCACCGATGAAAGTAGAATGTTTACCGTCGCCACGATGTCCTGTACCGTCAAAGCCTCATCGGCCACGGTATTGGCGGCAAAACGGTTGAAAGGCATCGGATTTTCCTCGAACAAACCGTTCAAGGTATGTTGCACATCAAGCACGTTCACCGCTTCATCCACATTGGCATCACCCATGCGGAAAGGTATGCGCACGGTTGCATTACTGCCGCTCAGCGAACCTTGATCAAGTACTAACTGTATGGGTTCCGTTGGCCCTAAATCCCAGGAAGCATCCCACCAAGTGAGCTGGTACTTGTTTCCGTCCCAAAACAATCGGCCTATGAATCGGTTCGCAGCAACTAAGAGGAACGACAAAGCACCCTTTTCACCGAAAACGCCTCCATGGTTGTACCAGCAAATCGGCGGAACCGCGACGATCGGATTCAACGAAAGTGCAAAATCGGGCATGCTGAGTTGTTGATAGTGAAGGTCTAGAGCAGAAATGTTCGAAGACAAGGGAGCGCTTAACACACCAATTCTGTTCCAATACAAATGTAGCGAATGAAGCGATGGAAGGCGTTGGGCAAACAGGGCCGCATCACCGGAAAAAGCATTGTAATTCAGGTTCAAGAACCTCAAACTGTCGGCAGTTACGGCGTGAGCCACCATCGAATCGGCAAAGGAAGTCAGATTTCCAGACAACATGTTTCCCGACAAATCCAACGTCTTCAACTGTTTCAACGCGAACAACGACCAAGGCAGGTCGCCTTTCAGGTTCCTGGCGCTCAAATTTATTTCCGTTACCCGACCCTTGTCAAACTTGACGCCCAACCAGTTCCAATGCAAGATGAGCTGTTTGGAAACATCCCAAGGATTGCTCCAGGAAGCACCATCCGTTTGTTGGTAAAGCGACTTTAAAATCTGGTATTCGTCGCCATCCATGGCAAATTGCTGAATGTGCATCGTATCGCTTCTGCCTGTATTGTTGGCACTATTGCTTTCCAACACATAGCCGAACGGATCAGTCCACACCTCGAACCGATTGTAATGAACCGTATCGTAAGGCAAGGTGACGTTGAATTCGACCCGACAACTGCTGTCTTTGGGCAGCATGGAGTTCAAAGGCTGCCCATCGAACATGTACGTATCATCTGCATCCGATTTGAGCGACAGCAGATTCTGCCACCAAACATCGCGTAACATGCCCCCACGGTTGGTAATTCGCGCGGTAACAGTCACCGTCTTTCCGGCATAGAGTTCAGCCGGGAAACGAATGGAATCCACTTGCAAATCGGGTAGCGTACGGATGGCGAACGAGTCCACCGCACTTTCCATGAAATTGCAGGCAACCCGAGCAACCACTTTCCAATAATAGCGGTTGGCGTAATCAAAAAACGAACTGTTGCTGTAATGGTTCACCGACAGGTTGGAAACGAAAGGCACCGTCGGAACCGGACTACCAGCTTTCCACAAATACATATCGTAGAGTGCATTGGGCAAATATTTCCAGCTGAAACCCACGCTGAGGGCATGCAATTCCATACCACTTGCCGGCGAAAGTTCCGTCAGCACCAGGTGCAATATGGGCAAGCTCGCCAATTTGAGCGTCGCCATCAGAATATCGGTCGAACCCATTCTGAAAGTGACCTGGTATCGAACTGTATCGCACACGTCGCCCGAATTCATCAAGGTCATGGAAGGCAAGGTACCAGTGCCCGAAGGCAAGAATCCACTCACGTTGCCCGTATCGCCCACTTGCGTCCAATTATAAGTCAGATAGGGCGAAATCCGTTCGAAATCAACGGCAACCGTCGAATTGCCCGAGCAGTGTTCCTGGTACAACATCGGAGCGATGGCCCAGAAGTCGAACGGAATGCCGTTCAGCTTGATGGTCGTGAAACGGCTCCTCCATTGCTTCATCAATGCTTGGAGCAAGTCAAAATCGGTTTGAGATGCAAAACTGGTAAAATCCAGGGCAGGGAGATTGGCTGTGCTGTCCGCCCTGAAATTCAGGTACCGATTGATTCGAGTCAATTTGCTGCGTACGGAATCCAGATACAGGTTCACATCCGGGCTCATCACCAACTCGAAAGACTGACCGACGCCAGCCTGTACTGTGATTTCACCAGCAATATAGGCCTTCGAAAACAACCGGATCATTTCCTCTGCATCCTGAAAATTTCGAATGTCCGTCAACTCCCTGTTCAGGGTGAAAGCACCTTCCACCCGCCATTTGTCGGGGGTACGAATTTCAATGAACATTTGGAGCACCTCTTGGTTGAAGCCGTCCGAAACCGTCAAAGTCGTTGAATAAATTCCAGGCACGTCGTATCGATGGAACGGATTTTTTTCCGTACTGGTCTGAGAGTCTCCAAAATCCCAAAAATACGAGGTCGCTTTTTCGGAAGAAAGGTTTTTGAACGAAACCCGGTTCAAAAAGATGTCGGCGTAGAAATTGGCATAGAGGTCTGAAACACTGGCTTTAGCCAACAAGGCACCGTTTTTTACCGGACAAGTCAAATCACCGCCGGTTGTTCCTAAAACCGCATTGCTCAAGCTCACCGGAAACGTCCGGTTGCCCGAACTGCTGTCGGTCACCATCACCGGAATGGAAAGCAAAATACCCGAACTGCCCGAAAAATAGCTGCTCGGATTACTGGCCAGGACGAATCGAAAGCGGTTACCTCCCAAGGTATCGCAGGTCACGGTATGACCATCTTTCCTACTGGACAAGATGACATTGGGATAATCCACCAAAACACCTGTCGGAAAAGCAATGTCGAACATCAACGACTGCACTCCGACAAAGGAATTGGTCAGGTAAACCGGATAAGCCGCCCATTGTCCGGTTGAAACGATTTGCGACAACAGACTTAGGTTGTAATTTGCATTGGATGGGACAGCGGGTTCAACCTGGTTGTCTGGATTGTACTCGTATTTGGCCACCAACGTGTCGTCAATGGCACCCAGCTTGTACGTCAGCCAAGTATCGGCCGAATACAACGTGTCGTCGGCATACCAACCCCTGAACACATAACCTTGATCGGCCCAGGAATTGATGTTGAGCGTAGTTCCCTCAGGAGCCTTGCTGCTTCCACCATTACTGAAATAAACCACCCGTTCCGGCGTGGATTTCAGCCGAAGCGTATGAATGGAACGAACCGAATTGGGTTCGATTGGATTGACTGGATCGTACACATAGTGTGCCGTCAGGGTTGCAGGCCGGCCTGGCATTTCATACATAAAGCCTTGATCGGTCGAAATCACGGTGTCGGCTTGCTTCCAAGCCACAAACCGATAATCCGGATGTGGGTCCGCATGTACGTAAACGGAAGTTGCAGGCAAATGATAACCGCTTCCGTAGAGCGTGGCCGCATTTGTCTTATTGGTTTGGAGCGTCAGAAGGTACGAACTTGCAGGTTCGAACTTGGCTGTGAGCGTCACCGAACGGCTTTGCGTGACGTACGGAAAAGCTGACGCGGTCGAAATCACCGAATCACCCTCCATCCATGCCACAAACCGATGGGTGACCGATGCCCCTGCTCTCGGCTCCGTCGACGTAGCCGGCATGTACAATCCACCACCCGAGACACTGGCCACACCTGCCGGTTCCGTTGTAAGGACCAACAAATAATGGGCGTCTGGTTCCGGCGGATTCACCGGGTCAAAACCCTCCGTCACCTTGGCTTCCGCAAACAGACAGAAACCTAGCAACAGCGTAAGAAATACTGTCAAACGTTTCATAGCCCTGTGTATTTAAAATACGACAGACTTAAACGTTTCTCCAGCCACCTGCACCAGGTACAGGCCATTCTTAACAGGAATAACGGTCCACTCGTCCACCGCAGGCAACTGCCTGAGCTGCACACCGTTCATTGAATAGAGTCGAATATCGTTGCCAACCTTGGTTCGAATCCGAATGGTTCCCTCCTGCGTCAGCACCGTTGTTTGAATTGTTTCCTCCGGCGAAAGCGAGGTCGGAGCATCCACAATCTTCAACTCAAACCTCGTGTTGAAACTGCCTTTTTCCGTTGAAAAGGCGTAACCGTTCGTCGTCAAAGCCGTTTCCGTCCTCAATAGTTTGTCAACCAACACCAAAGCGGTCTCTTCGTTTTGAAGGGCAGAAGCCAGAGCCAGCTTGTAAGAACCGGCCGATCCGGCATAAAAGCCCAAAGGCACGCTCCCGTTTTCGATCGGTCGCTCGTTGATGGCGTACCGAATTCCGTCCGAACCGATGGTATAGACTTGAGGGACATCCAATTGCGTGCTCATGAACTTGGAGGCGTCGCAATTCATCTCGTAAGCCAACGAGGCTGCCGGGTTCAATACCACCCTGCACTTGTCCATGTACGTTTCGTTCGACAGGCTCAAGTTTACCAAAGTCCTTTCGGCTGACGACCGTTTCTGAACCGAACGGAAGGGAGCCGTAGGTGCCAGTTGATTGTATAGCTGGCGACCGGATGCCAAAAACGCCACTTGATTCAAATCTTCCGGTTTTTGTACGAAAAAAGCTTCGAACGGCTTCAAAACATAGAGATCGTCGGTGAGAGACAATGCTGAATACGTGCCGTTGTCACCGTTCCATACCGTTATGGGTGCTGTAAAATCGATGTATCTGGAATCGAAAAAGGCAGGATAGGGATTCCCAGTCAAGTTCCAGCTCTGGTCGGAAAACGTGCTGGCCAAGTGCCTTTTCAAAGGCGTATTCCAGGTAGTGTTGGCAAAAAGCAAGTTGCGGGTGCTGTCCTTGGCAGGAATGTTCACATCTGCTCCGACACTGCATTGGAAAATATAGCCTTGACCCGATTTCAACACACTGTCCGCCGTTATGGTCTTCCAACTGTTTCCGGCACCGTTCACCGCACGTACCGCACCGTCGTATTTACGGAACACAAAAGCAGCATCGTTGTTGATGGTGACTTGTCCCACAGCAACATCGAACGGGAACGTGAAATAATACCATCTGTTTGCATTCACCGTAAATTTCAACGCGACATCGTTTGCCTTCATTGCCGGACAGTCGTTGACCAAGGTGGGAAGCGTGTACGACCAATAATATTCCCCAGTAAAACACCAACCCGTGAATTCACAAGGTTCCATCGTGAATTTGTCGATGTTGAACGGTGCATTCCCTCGTACCAGCAAGTTTCCGGTTTTGAGTAGCGTGACATCCGGAACGCCAGCAGGTCGTACATTGTTGCTCAACGAAAGCGGATAGCTCACTGGCAAATAGTCGATGACTTGGTCCGAAAGACTGATGTTGGCGAAGTCGATCCAGTAGGTGGCCTGCTTGTACATGAGCGCCGACCAGCGAGGCACTACCAATTCGCAGGTGCTTTTCGGAAAAGCGACGAAGGGATCCGATGTCAGAACCGGCGGTGTGGCCTGATTGCAAATAATCTTGCGCATCGACGAACAATATGCGAATACGGAATTACCGATATACATGAGCGTTGAAGGCATTATGACCGAATCAAGCGGTGTATAATTAAAAGCACTGCTCTCAATTCGTTGCAAACCCGTGGGTAATTCCAACGACTTAAGTGGACAATAGGAGAAAGCGCCTTCGCTTATTTGTTTCAACTTCGCGGGAAAACGCAAAGAAGTCATGGCACATTGATAGAAAGAAGAACGATCGATGCTAACCACTTCGTCCGAAAGATTTACTTCGGATAGACTCACACACCTATAAAAAGTATATTGCTTCACCGATTTGACCCCAGATGGCAAGGTTATGGAAGGCAAAGAATGGCATTCATAAAAGGCATATTCACCCAAATTCGTCAAATTCGGAGAAATCTGTATTGCTTTAAGATAACTACAATTTGCAAAAGCCCCATCTTCAATCGATAAAAGCGAGGCGGGTATTCCAACCGTATGCAAATAACTGCACGAGTTGAACGCGTTGGTCTTGACTTCAGTCACACCAGAAGGAATTTGAATTTCCGTCAGCGCATAACAGCCGCTGAAAGCGCTTGGATAAATTATCTTGAGGCTGTCTGGCAAAATTATTTCCATCAGCCTAGATTTGCCACTAAATTGAGATTCGGGTATATACGACAAGTTGGCCGCCTTCAAGTTCAAGGAGTACAAAGAGGGCATATTAATTCGAATCATATCCATATCGGCCTGGTTCAACGGACCTGCAACGATAAGCCGATTGACATTCCTCAGGTATTCCGTCTTTTCCAGTATGGCATCACCCAGCATGCCAGGGCTCGTCACCGTGACAGAAACGGTAGCGGTAGAATCCATATTGACTATCAACGTACTTGGCCAAGCTGTTTGGTAGGCTTCGACAGAAGCAGCCGGCACAAACGCTACGCTGATGGAACCCAATGCACCACCTTGAAGCACCGGAGGAACCAAAGCCAACGATTTACACGTATAATAATTGGTACTGCTGAATGCGCCGTATCGAATGTCTTGTACAGAAGCCGGTAATTCCAATTTTCCCATCAAGTAAGGACAACTCGCAAATGCCCACTCGTAAATGCCCACCAATTTGTCCGGCAAATGCAACGAAGTCAGTGCCGTACTTGCGAATGCTCCATAATCCACCACCAACAAACTATCTGGTAAATTGATTCCTTTCAGAGCAGAACAAGCACCAAACGCATTTTGGCCGATGGCCGTCAGATTGTTCGGCAAATCGACAGTAGACAGTTTTGTTTTCCCGTAAAAGGCCCAATCGGGAAGCCTGTTGCCAACGACAACCGTTCCGCTCAAATCCACTTCCTGAATCTGAGTAAGCAGACTCCGGATGAAATCAAAATCCGAAGAATTGAGATAACCAGTCAACTTCAACTTGGTCAACGTTGCCCGGTGCGCCTCCGGAATCTGCGCACTCAGTTGCCCATAATCGGGAACATGCACCACATAAAACGTGTCGGTGGTCGAAACCATCGCAGGAGCAAAACTCTTAACTGAAACATTTTTTAAATTGGAGGCGAAACCGGCATTCAGGGAGAAAGCGGTAAGAAAAAGCAACGTCCATGCCCAATTTTGGTACATTCTTTTTTCCATAGTCGTATTTTTTAAGGTAGAGCTAAAACGTTCGTATCTTCGATACAGTCGTTTCTCGTGACTCGGCATAGTCGAAGCTTGCTTCGCCTCTGCTCTCGCTACTCAAAACGATCAAATATACATCGATGATGTACATTTTAGTATGCAAAAAATAAAAAAAATCAGCGATTTGTAAAAAACCGCTGAGCAACTAAATTTTAAAAATGGACTAACTTCAAAGTGAAAGTTTCAGACGAAATCCAAGTGTCGGTTCCACCCTGGAAACACCAAAAGCCATCGGTCCCCGAGTCAATTGCAAGTCAGGCTTCAGCGACATCGACGAATTCTTACCAACATTAAATTCGATGGCCTTGTTTATTTGTTTGGCCGATACAATAGCATCGATAAAAGAAAATAGATAAGCCCCGCCAATGCCAAACCCACAAATGGCCGAAAAGGTGTTGTTATTGGTTTCACTGGACAGAGATCCTTGATAAAAGCAATAGCCCATCACAGCAACAATTCCAAATGCCTTTTCATATTGCTTGTTGTAAATCTGCCCAGCTCCAGGACAGATGTACGATAGGAAGCCGGCCAGAAAAGGTTCCCGTCGGTCTTTCCACGTCAGCATGGAAGTTCGTTCATCCTGCGTTTCAACATACGTTTTTTCGGTTCGGAGCGACTGCAACGAATCACTTTGCGCAAAAAGATAACTGGGAAAAAGAAGAACGAGCAAGAAAAGGATTCGTATCATGGCATTCGGCTTAAAGAAGTATAGACTCTAAAAGCACGAAAATGTTAACTCAAATTTTCCCTTCTTTTCGCAATTTACGCACCTTGCTGTGTTTTCTTCCGTAGAAGTAATAAATGAGGAAACCAGCGGCCATCCAACCAATCAAACGCATCCACGTTCCAAAGGGCAAGGAAGCCATCTGTGCGGCACAAACGATGATACCCATGATAGGCACGAAAGGCACCCAAGGCGTACGGAAAGCACGTGGTGCATTGGGTTCCGACTTGCGAAGAATCATAATGCCGGCCGAAACGATGACAAAGGCCAACAAAGTGCCGATGGAGACCATTTCGCCCAAAATGCCGATGGGGAAAAGCCCTGCAACCAAACCGCAAACCAGACCAGTAACGATGGTGGTGATGTGCGGGGTTTTGAATTTGGAATGCACCTTCGAAAAGCTTTTCCAGAGCAAACCATCCGTGGACATGGTGAAGAAAACGCGGGTCTGGCCCAACAACAAGACCAACACCACCGAAGTCAAACCTGCAATCGCACCGATCTTGATGAGCGGCCTCAGCCACAACAAAGTCGAACCAGCCTGGTCGATGGCCAACGCAATGGGAGCCGGAACATTCAGTTCCTTGTAGTTCACAATTCCCGTCATGGTCAGCGTCACCGCAATATACAAAACAGTACAGATGGCCAGCGAAATCAAAATACCCTTGGGGACATCCTTTTTAGGATTCACTGCTTCCTGAGCCGTGGTAGAAACCGCATCGAAGCCAATGTAGGCGAAAAAGATCACCCCAGCACCCGTCAGAATCCCAGACCATCCGAATTGACCCCAAGTACCCGTGTTTTCAGGAATGAACGGTACCCAGTTGGCCGGGTTGATGTGTGCGAAACCAAACCCGATGAACAGCAAAATCACTGCCACTTTCACCAGTACGATGATGTTGTTCAGTTTGGCCGATTCCTTGATGCCCAGCACCAAAACCGTAGTCACCACTGCCACAATGAACATGGACGGAAAATTGATGACCGAACCCGTCGCAAACCAATGCCCTGCCGCATCAATATTAAACGGCGAGCTCGAAATGCTCAGCGGAATATTAATTCCGAAATCATGCAAAAAACTCACCACATAGCCGCCCCAGCCAACAGCCACCGTAGCGGCACCGAACAAATATTCCAAGATGAGGTCCCAACCGATAATCCAAGCGATGAACTCCCCCATCGTGGCATAACCGTAGGTATACGCACTCCCCGAAAGCGGAATCATGGAAGCGAATTCAGCATAACATAGTCCAGCAAACGCACAACCCAGGGCAGAAAGAATAAAAGAGATGACCAAACCCGGACCAGCATAATTCGCCGCTGCCGAACCCGTCAGCACAAAAATTCCTGCGCCGATCACACAACCCACGCCCAACAAAATCAAGTTCCAAGCTGTCAAGTGACGTTTCAAGCCATATTCATTTCTTTCAGCCTCGTCAAAAAGCATCGAAAGGGGTTTGCGGATAAAAAGGTTTGCCATACTGTATTTTTTAAACGCCCGAAAGTACGCATTTTTAGTCAAAGAAATTGACTTTTACCCCAATTTTAGCCACTTTTTTCCACCCAATACTATCTTTCAGATAAACAGGGATTCACGTGGTTGTTATATGCATTTTGGGTACCCCAGGGCCGATATGATACCGTTTCACCTATACCCCCAACTAATTAATTTACTTTTATTTTATTTTAATGTATTATTATAGTAACTTTGGACTATGAATACATGGGAAGAGACAGTTACAAAACTCTTATTCAAAAGTTTGAATCCGATTCCGCAGGAACTGAATGAGATCGACTGGAAATGTGCATTGTCAACTAAAACAGAGCGCTTGGCACAACACCTATCTGCTTTTGCCAACTATCCCGGTGGCGGATTCATGGCAATTGGCATAAACAATGACGGAAAGTCAAACCCATTGACCAAGACCGAGATGGATGAAATCATTCTGAAATTAGGTAATATTGCTCGCAACAACTTAGCTCAACCGATTTGCATTGAACACGCTGTCATCACTTATAATGACAACCCTGTTTTATTTGTTCATATCTCTGAGCAACAAAACAAACCCGTTCATCTGAGGGGTCCGAATATCTTTGATAGTTACACCAGAAGTGCTGGTCAAACCGTCAAACTCTCCCGCCACGAAGTCACTCAATTAATTGCTCTTTCAACGGGCTATGACTTTGAATCTCAAACAGCAATGTCAAATGTAGATAAGGATGATATTATTGGACAACTAGATTATGACAGCTACTTTACTATGCAACAGAAACGACTTCCGGAAACAAAAAATAGTATTATTCTCGTACTTGCCGCAGACAATTTGGTAAACAAAACAAAAACTTCTTGGGATATTTTAAATCTTGGAGCCATACTCTTTGCCAAAAATATGAGTGCCTTCAAGCACCTAAGTCGTAAAGCCATACGGGTTGTTGTCTATGAAGGAACAAGTCGTATAAGAGCAATAAAAGAACAAGAAGGTTCGAAAGGTTATGCTTCTGGTTTCGAAGGATTAATTAGCTTCATTATGGATCAATTAAATCCGAATGAGATTATAGAGACTGCTCTTCGTAAAAATGTAAAGGTCTATCCCGAAATTGCCATTCGTGAGTTTGTTGCAAATTCACAAATACATCAGGATTTTATGGTTACAGGTACTGGTGTTATGATAGAAATCTTCACAGATAGAATGGAGATCACGAACCCTGGTGTTCCATTGGTTGACACCAACCGTTTTATAGATACAGCACCAAAATCCAGAAACGAGAGCCTAGCATCATTAATGAGAAGACTAAATATTTGTGAAGAAAGAGGAAGTGGAATTGATAGAGCCATAGATGCCATCGAATTGTTCCAATTACCTGCTCCAAAATTTATTCGTGGTGATGATTATACCCGCGTGATCCTGTATGCCCCCACACCTCTTACCCGAATGAATAGCGAGGACAGAATAAGAGCCTGTTATCAACACACTTGCTTGCACTACGTCAACAATAAACAAGTAAACAACCAATCTGTTCGTAAACGATTCAACATAGCGATAAACAATGTTTCATTTGCATCTAAAATCATTGCTGATTCTGTTGAAGCAGGCTTAATCAAACCAGCCGACCCTGAAAATGGGTCAAAAAAGTTTGCTTCCTACATTCCTTTCTGGGCTTAATTTTTATTTCATTTGAATGCAATATCCAACAATATTTTGTAGTTATCATGCTGATTTTCTGTATATTTCTTATTTCATTGGAAACACACGGTCCAACGATTCCCCATTGACGAAGCCTATCCCTACTACCGTCATTTTGCACGTCAAAACAAACATTTCCTGTTTATTTTAAATCCATTTTGTATCTTAGCGGTAGCATTGAAACCATGGAAAACCTGCCCTCTTTTTTAGAATTGACTGCCCAAGACTTGTACGCACGGTTCGGAGACAAACTCTCGGAAGTGGCGGTCGTTTTCCCCAACAACCGAGCTCGGCTCTTTTTTAGCGAACACCTATATAAAGCAGCAGGTAAACCCGTCTGGACCCCAGCGTTCATCACCATCAGCGACCTGTTCAGCGGACAATCCGACCTCAAAACCTACGATACGCTCGGCGTAGTCGGCCTCCTGCACGACATATACTTGAAAGTGAGCGGCAAGGAAGAATCCTTCGACGAATTCTACCACTGGGGTGAAATTCTTTTGAGCGACTTCGACGATGTAGACAAAAACCTCGCCGACACCAAGCAACTCTTCCAAAACATCCGCGAACAGGCCGAATACACCGACACCCTCGAACACCTCACCGACGAACAAGTCGATTCGATCAGGCTTTTTTTCAAGAACTTCAACCCCGACCGCAAGACCGAACTCAAAGAGCGATTTCTGGAGAACTGGAACATCTTGTTCGAAGTTTATACCGATCTGAACAACCTTCTGCTAGCCAAAGGCCTGGCCTACGAAGGCATGCTGCACCGACGCGTGGTGGAAAAACTGCGGAACGAAGGGCCCCAAGGCTTCCCCTTCACCACCTACGCTTTTGTCGGTTTCAACGTGCTCAACGAATGCGAAAAAGCGTTATTCTCCTTGCTTAATAAAGCAAGTAAAGCATTGTTTTATTGGGACTACGACCAATTTTACCTGCTGAACCCAAGGCACGAAGCCGGCCGGTTCATGCGTCAAAACCTGGAACAATTCCCGAATTGCCTGGACAAAGCTCAGTTCAACGTCTTGGGCACCACCCAGAAAGACATCCGTTTCATTTCCGCCTCCACCGAAAATGCAGGCGCCCGCTTTTTGCCCGAATGGATTCGTCAACTGCAAGTTCAAAACAGCTTCAAGCCCGAGGAAACCGCCGTGGTGCTTTGCAACGAAGGTCTCCTGCTCCCCGTTCTGCACAGCGTTCCCGACGACATCCGCGAGCTGAACGTCACCATGGGTTTCCCCCTCGAGCAAACGCCCATCTGCAACCTGGTCAATCAAATTGCCGCCCTGCATACCGACGGATTCATGCCCGGCAAGACCCCTCGCTACAACCACCGTTGGGTACTGCCCATCCTGCAACATCCGCTTATCCGCCAAATGTGTGCCGAAGCCGACGCACTCGAACACGATTTGAAAAGAGCCAACAGCTTCCGCCCAAGTGTGATCGAAATGCAAAAAGGCGTACTCCTCACCACCATTTTCACCCCGGCCCAGACTCCGGCCGAACTCACGGCCTGTCTGCTTGCCACGTTCACGCAACTCATACCGGCTGAAACCGAGGAATCAGAAACCGCCGCTCAACGACCTGCCGAGAATTCCAATTCCGACGATCTCCGTCATTCTACGACGACCGACGACTACGACCCCCTTCACTCCGAAGCCCTCTTCCGCTGCCACAATCTGACCACCCGCCTGGCCGACCTTTTAAAGGACAACCTCAGCGACCTCAGCCTGACGACCTTCCGAAAACTCCTCCAACAGGTCCTTTCCAGAGCAACCATACCCTTTTCTGGCGAACCCGTCCGCGGACTTCAAATCATGGGCCTGCTCGAAACCCGCAATCTGGATTTCAAGAACGTTCTGATGCTTTCCGTCAACGAAGGCATGTTGCCCAAGGGTTCCAACGACACCTCTTTTATACCCTACAACCTGCGCAAAGCCTTTGGCCTCACCACGATGGAACACAAAGACTCCATCTTCGCCTACTACTTCTTCCGCCTGCTGCAGCGCGCCAGCAACATCAGCCTCGTCTACAACACCGCCACCGAAGGCCTCAACCGCGGCGAAATGAGCCGATTCATGCTGCAACTTCTGATGGAATCCAACCACACCGTCACCCGTTTCAACCTGACCTCAGGCATCGAACTCACAGCAGCCCGTACCATCACCATTCAAAAAACGCCAGAAATCCAGGACATTCTGAAAAAACGCTACATGTTGGAAGGTTCAAAACCCCTTTCCCCCACCGCTCTAAACAGCCTGCTGGACTGCCCGTTGCGCTTTTACTTCCAATATGTTGCCGGACTCAGAGAGCCGGACGAAGTCAGCGAAGACATCGACGGTGCCATGCTCGGACTTTTTTTCCACCACTCGGCAGAATTCATCTACACCAGCATCCTGCTCCGAAAAGCTGCCAGACCATCCGACACAGAGGCTGTGCTGCAGGCCATTAAAGACAAAACAATCAATCGTGAAATCCAAGCCGGCACCCTTCGCGGCATGATCGATGAAGTCGATCTCGAACCCTGGCTTAAAAACGTCCAATCCATCGAGCAGGTGGTGGACCTGTTTTTCAGAATCGACTTCTTCCAACTAAAAGACCATCAGGAAACACCCGAATACAACGGTGAGCAATTGGTACGTCGTGCCATTGTGACTGGATTTCTTAAAACCTTGCTCAAACTCGACAAGGAGCGGGCTCCGTTCGAACTGCTCGGACTGGAACTTGAAGTCAACGGCGAAATTCAATGCGCTAACCAAGCCGCAAGCAGCGAGACCGAAATCCAGCAGCAAGAACCCATCGCCGTCCGTTTCGGCGGTACCATCGACCGCTTGGACCGAAAAGACGGCGTTCAGCGGATACTGGATTACAAGACTGGCGGAAGTCCAAAAAATCCATCCAATGTGGAAGCATTGTTCGCAGACGATGCCGACAGAGCCAATTATGTTTTCCAGATTTTCCTATATGCCGCAATACTCCAAGACAGCAATCCCGACGCCGTCTATTGCCCAGAATTATTGTACATCAACAAAGCTGCCGTAACCGATTTCGAGAGTTGCATTTCTATAGGAAGCAAAAAAGAAAAGCAGAAAGCAACTGACTTCAAGCCCTTTGAAGAGTCGTTCAAAAATAATCTTAACAATTTGATAATCAATTTATTCAACCCCGAAATACCCTTTGTTCAGACCCCGCATGCCGAAAAATGTTCCTATTGCGACTATAAAAATATATGCAGACGTTAGTAAAAAGAAAAAAAATGCTATATCTTCGAGCGTCTATTTAGATGAAATTAACAAAAACTCTATCCAAGTACTTACTTTTTAAAAACTACTGTTATGAAGAAAGTTCTCGCTATCTTACTTGTATGTTTCGCAGTGGCAACTGCCGTGAATGCACAGGACAAAGCCATCGGTTTGAAATTAGGAAACGGTGTTGAAATTTCAGGTCAAATGGCTATGGGCGATGTCAATCGCATTGAAGCCAACTTAGGATTCCAGGCCGGCGGTCTAGGTATCAATGGTTATTACCAATGGGTTAATGATTTTACAAAATTAGGTGATGCCTGGAAATGGTACTACGGCGGCGGCGCTCGTCTTTGGATGGGCAGCGGTTACTTTGGACTCGGTGTCGGTGGTCAAGCCGGTATTGAATTCGACCTACAAAGTGTGGTCCCAAGCCTTCCCTTACAATTGACTATTGATGCTTGTCCTACCATCAACATCATCGGTGGATTCGGTTTTAGCATTCCCGGTGGTCTTGGCGTTCGTTACAGATTCTAATACCTCAACAATAAAGTCAAAGGCTGCTCAGTTTGGGCAGCCTTTGCTGTTTAAAGGCGGAATGCGTACTTTTGCATCATTCTAAAAACGTTCTTAGTGACCGACCTGCTCCATAAAATCCAGTCCATCCGCATCGAGGACTTCGCCTATCCACTTCCCGACGAACGGATCGCCAAATTTCCGGTGGAACCCCGCGATGCCTCCAAACTGCTCCTCTATAAAAAAGGTGTCATTGGAGAAACCCACTTCGGCAACCTTCCCGATCACTTAACACCAAACAGCCTACTGGTCTACAACAACACCAAAGTGATCCACGCCCGCCTGTTTTTCTTCAAAGAAACCGGCGCCCGCATCGAAATCTTCTGCCTGGAGCCACTCAGCCCTGCCGACTACGCCCAAAATTTCCAAAGCACCGAAAGCTGCGAATGGCTCTGCCTGGTAGGCAACCTAAAAAAATGGAAACAAGAGCCGCTCACTAGGGAACTCGAAATCGATGGCCGCAGAATTCGTTTCACTGCAGAACGCGTTGGCATCGAGGACAAAGCGCAACGCATCCGTTTCAGCTGGAAAAGCAACAACGAAACCCCCATTCTATTCGGCGACCTGCTCGACCAAGCCGGTCAATTGCCCATTCCGCCCTACCTCCACCGTGAAACCCAGGTCTCGGACGAAACCACCTACCAAACCGTGTTCAGCCGCATCGAAGGCTCCGTAGCCGCACCCACTGCTGGCCTGCATTTCACACCCGAAGTCCTAAAAACCATCGATGAAAAGGGCATTTTGCGCAGCGAAGTCACCCTTCATGTAGGTGCCGGAACCTTTCAACCCGTGCTGTCCGAGCAAATGCTTGACCACACGATGCACAGCGAATTCATTTCCGTCGATAAAAGCTTCCTGCTCAACCTTTTAAACCACCTGGGCTGCGTCACCGCCGTCGGCACCACCTCCGTACGCACCCTGGAAAGTCTGTACTGGTTCGGCTATCGCCTGCTGGCACACCCCGAAATTCATCCCGACGAATGGACGCTGGACCAATGGTACGCCTATGGGCAGATGAACGAATGGCAAAAAGCTAAAAACATCAGTCAAATCCCAACAAAAGAGGCGATTCAAGCGATACTGAACTACCTCGACACCAACAACCTCACCGTCTTCACCGCCTCTACCCGCCTGCTCATCGCCCCAGGCTATCAATTCCACATAGTGAACGCGATGCTCACCAACTTCCACCAGCCCAACAGCACCCTGCTGCTCCTGGTTTCAGCCTTCCTTGGCGGAAACGAATGGCGGAATGTTTACGACTACGCCCTACAGCACGATTTCCGCTTCCTCAGCTACGGCGACAGCTCGTTGCTGCTGCCGTAAATACAATAAACAGCCTATTTGCTCGTTAAATAAATCGTGCGCGTGAAAAAACCCGTGTGCTTTTATCAAGCTAATCCCATCTTTCTCCGATGCCAGCGAAACAAATTCTGCTATTCCCCCTTCTGCTCCTTCTGCTCAGCAGTTGCACCGTTGGCATGCTTTTGAACAAGGCAGACAAACTTTACGGCTATGGAGAATACAGTACAGCCGCCGTTCAATACGGCAAAGCCTATAAACGCCTCAAAAGCGACGAAAAGAAAGAACGCGCCCATGCCTCCTACTTTCGTGGCGAATGCTTCCGCAAACTGAATCAGCCCCTTAAGGCCGAAAGCGAATACAAAAAAGCACTGCGCTACAACCTCGGCAACGACACCGTCAACCTGCATCTGGCACAAACCCTGCACAAAAACGCCAAATACGTCGAAGCCGCCAACGCCTATCAAACGTTCCTGAATTTCCATCCCGAAGACACCCTGGCGCTTAACGGCCTCAACGCCTGCCACCTCATCCCCACCTGGCAAAAAAGCCCAACCAAATACGTCGTCAAGAAAGCCACCCTGCTGAACTCGAAAAAAGGCGATTTCGCACCCGTCTTGATGCCAGAAACATACATGTCCCTATTCATCACCTCTTCCGCCCGTACCAAAAAAGACGCGAAACCCAGCAACATTACCGGCTTGCCCGACAACGATTTCTGGATGGCCAAGCAAGACGTCAACGGCGTCTGGAGCAAACCCGAATTCATGGAAGGGCCCATCAATTCAGAGTTCGACGAAGGTGCAGCCTCCTTTAGCCCCGACGGAAAATCGCTGTTTTTCACCCGTTGCATCACCAAATCCGACTCCATCCAGTCCAGTTCCAAAGTAGAAATCTTCCGATCCGTCCGAACCGGCGCCGAATGGAGCGCACCCGAAAAGATGAACATCTACCGCGATTCAACCGTGCTTTTCGCCCATCCCGCCGTTAGCCCCGATGGCAAATACTTGTACTTCGTTTCCGACCTCAAAGGCGGCTTTGGCGGCAAAGACATCTGGCGCAGCGAAATGCAGGAGACCACCTTCGGCCCGCCCGAAAACCTCGGATCTAACATCAATACGGCCGGTGACGAAATGTTCCCCTATTTCCGTGCCAACGGTGACCTCTACTTTTCGTCCGACGGCCTGCCAGGCTTCGGCGGACTCGACCTTTTCAAGGCAAAAGCCAAGGAAGAGGGCGGCTATACCGTCGAGAACCTGATGCAACAGATCAATTCCAACGGCGACGACTTCGGCATCACCTTCTTTGGCAAGGAAGAAAAAGGCTTCTTCTCGTCCAACCGAAAGGAACCCAAAGGTTGGGACAAAATCTACAGCTTCGAACTGCCCAATCATTTTGTGGAACTCCGCGGCACCGTTTCCGATCGTTTCGGCGAAGTCATACCCGACGCCACCATTCGCATCGTCAACGACAAAGGCATGAACATCAAGACCCGCGCCGACAAGACGGGCAAGTATTCTGTCAAAGTAGAGAAAGATGCCGATTACGCCATGCTGGGCACCTGCCGCTCTTACCTGAACAATTCCGCCCGATTATATGTCCTGAACAAGGAAGTCGACACCACCTACGTCCAAGATTTCGTGCTCACACCCCTGCACCGCGCCATCCGCATCGAAAACATCCTGTTCGATTTCGACAAATGGGAACTCAAACCCGAATCGTACCCAGCCTTGGCAGAACTCATCAAAATCCTCCAGGACAATCCACACATCGTGGTGGAAATCGGCGCCCACACCGACCGCATCGGCACGGACCAAGTCAATGACTTCATCTCCGGAAAAAGGGCGGAGGCCGTGGTGGAATACTTAACTCAACAAGGCATCGAAAAAGCCCGCCTCGAGTCCCACGGTTACGGAAAGAACCAACCCGCCCTGGTAGACAGCTACATGCAGAACAAATACCGATTCCTGACCGAAGGCAGCAACCTGACCGAAGGTTTCATACTCACTTTGCCTGCCGAACAGCAAGCCATCGCCGACCAAATCAACCGCCGCTGTGAGTTTAAAGTTCTTAAAACGACCTACAAATTGTTTTAATACTCGCTTCTTTTGCGTACGTTTGTATATCGTTTGAACCCCATCAATGAAACAATATTTAGACCTTTTGCAACGCGTGCTGGACGAGGGTGTCTACAAAGAAGACCGTACGGGAACTGGCACTTACAGCGTTTTCGGACATCAGATGCGCTTTAATCTCGAAGATGGCTTTCCATGCCTCACCACCAAAAAGCTCCACCTCAAGTCCATCATTTACGAATTGCTTTGGTTCCTGCAAGGCGACACCAATGCCAGATACCTTCAAGACAACGGCGTCAAAATTTGGAACGAATGGGCAGACAAAGAAACTGGTGATTTGGGCCATATATACGGCTACCAATGGCGCTCCTGGCCCGACTACCAAGGCGGCAGCATCGACCAGATCTCCGAAGCCGTGAACACCATCAAAACAAACCCCGATTCCCGACGCATCATCGTTTCCGCCTGGAACGTGGCCGACCTGCCCAACATGAACCTGCCACCCTGCCACGCCTTCTTTCAGTTTTACGTAGCCAACGGTAGGCTCAGCCTGCAACTTTATCAACGCAGCGCCGACATCTTTTTGGGCGTACCCTTCAACATTGCCTCCTACGCCATTCTCCTGCAAATGATGGCTCAGGTCACCGGTCTGAAAGCCGGCGATTTCGTCCACACGCTAGGCGACGCACACATTTACACCAATCACCTGGACCAAGTAAAAGAGCAACTCAGCCGCGACATCCGCAGCCTGCCTTTGCTAAAAATAAATCCCGAGATCAAAGACATCTTCGGTTTCTCCTACGATGATTTTTCGTTGGAAAACTACAACCCGCACCCGCACATTAAAGGAGCGGTTGCCATATAAGAACTTATGGAAACAGCCATCATCGTCGCCATCGCCAACCACAACGCCATCGGCAAAGACAACAAACTACTTTGCCACCTGCCAGGCGATTTGAAGCATTTCAAGGAAATCACCTCCGGTCACACCGTGATCATGGGGCGGAACACGTTTTTCTCCCTGCCCAAAGGCGCCCTGCCCAACCGACGAAACATCGTGCTGAGCCCAGACGACGAACAGTTCCCCGGTTGCGAAACCGCCCATTCCATCGACGAAGCCTTGGTGAAGTGTTCCAACGAGGAAAAAGTATTCTTCATTGGCGGCGCCATGATTTACCACCAGACGTATCCCTTGGTGGACAAACTATACCTAACTATGGTACATTCTGATTTTGAAGCAGATACCTTTTTTCCTGAAATTGACTACAACCTTTGGGATCGCGTTTCGTACGAAATGCACGAAGCCACTCCCGAATCGAACATTCCCTATTCTTACGAAAACTTTGTACGAAAATGAAAACATTCTTGATAACTCTCTTACTGCTCCTCGCAACAGGTTCAGCAATGGCAGGTCCGACCATCACGTTCCCTACCAAGACCCACGATTTCGGAAACATCAATGAATCGGACGGCACAGCCAGCTACGATTTTGTCTTTTACAACAAAGGCAACGCACCGCTCATCATCTTGAAGGCCATCGCCTCCTGCGGCTGCACCTCACCGTTGTATACAAAAGAGCCCATCGCTCCTGGCACCTCCTCTTCCATCAAGGTCACCTACAGCACCATCGGTCGGCCCAATACGTTCCACAAGACCATCACCATCTATACCAACGACCCCGATGCTCCCAACGTGGTGCTCATCATCCAGGGGAATGTCATTCCAAAAGGCGAAGATCCTGAAATCTCTTATCCCAGAAATATGCAGGGATTCAGGCTGAAACGAACCATGGTGCCCATGTTGGAAACCAAAATCGGTAGCATCAAGACCGAAGTGATCGATGTAATCAACACCAATAAGACGGCCGTCACCATCTCTTTTTACAAAGTTCCCACGCATGTTTCGGTCAGCGCTTCCAACACCGTATTGCAACCCAACCAAACAGGGACGATCACCATCAAATACATGGCTCACCTCGCCAACGATTACGGAAAACGGGAAGATTCCTTTTACATTGTCACCAACAACAAAGAAAAGACCAATCCGAACAACCGCATTTTCTTGAGTGCCACCATTACCGAAGACTTTGACCGATTGTCTGAAGCCATGAAGTCCATCGCTCCCATAGCAGCCTTTTCCGAAAACCGGGTCAACTTCGGGAAAATGATCCGTGGCACCAGCAAAACACTTTCGGTCACACTCTCCAACAACGGCAAGACCAACCTCCTCATCCGGAAAATCGTACCCGATTACGACGGCCTTAAAATTACCCCTGCCTCCAAGACCATCGAACCCGGCAAGTCCATCCGCATCCTCATTTCCTTCAATGCCGGCACCTTCGACGGCAATGTCGTACAACGCTTCACGGTCATCACCAACGACCCCGTTACCAGTGTTAACCGACTGTTCGTCACCGCCCAGGTAGCCGGAAACTAATGCATCATCCCGAAAACGACGACCAATTCAAGGGCTTGTCTGTCAACAAAGGCATCGAACAACCACCCATTCTGAATCCGTACCGCCAAAAAGCAGTGCGTAAAAAAGACTATTCCGTGCAGGAATACGTGGATGGAATCCTTGCCGGCAACTTGGTCCAACTCAGCCAAGCCGTCACCCTGATTGAAAGCGCCCGCTTCGACCACCAGGAAAAAGCTCAGCTCATCATCGAAAAATGCCTCCCACACGCCGGTAAGTCGGTCCGTGTCGGCATCACCGGCGTACCCGGAGCCGGCAAAAGCACCTCCATCGAAGCCTTCGGCATGAACTTGATAGGCAAAGGCCGCAAACTCGCCGTCCTAGCCATCGACCCCAGCAGCGAACGCTCCAAAGGCAGCATCCTGGGCGACAAAACCCGCATGGAAGAACTCGCCGTCCACCCAAACGCCTTTATCCGCCCTTCTCCAGCAGCAGGCTCCCTCGGCGGTGTCGCCCGCAAAACCCGCGAGACCATCGTCTTGTGCGAAGCAGCCGGCTTTGACACCATCTTCGTGGAAACCGTCGGCGTCGGTCAGTCCGAAACCGCCGTTCACTCCATGGTCGACTTCTTTTTGCTGATTCAAATCACCGGTGGTGGCGACGAACTCCAAGGCATCAAACGCGGCATCATGGAAATGGCCGACGGCATCGTCATCAACAAAGCCGACGGCGACAACCTCACCAAGGCCGAACTCTCCAAAGCTCAGTACCTCAACGCCCTCCACCTCTTCCCCATGCCCGAATCAGGCTGGAAACCCGAAGTCATTCCCTATTCCGGCCGAACCGGCTACAACGTCCCCGAAGTGTTGGAAATGATCGACCGCTACATCGCATTTGTTCGCGCCAACGGCCACTTTCAGCTCAAACGCAACGGTCAAGCCAAATACTGGATGTACGAAAGCATCAACGAGCAACTCCGCAACCGTTTCTACCACGACGAAGAAATCCAAAAACTCCTTGTATTAAAGGAAAAACAGGTGCTCAACAACGAAATAAGCTCCTTCTCCGCCGCTCAAACTGCGCTGGACCGCTATTATTCTGAGTTCCTGACCGAGGCCTCCAAATCCCCCAAGACTTTCAAAAAATGAGATCCCGGAGCCTGCCCTTTTTCATCCTCGGACTCACCCTCTTTACGATCGTTGTGAGCTTGCTCACCGCCTGCCAGTCCACTTGGAACAACTACACCCGCATCTACGTTGACAATGCCACAACCGATTCCTTCCGGGTTTTCGTCACCTATCCTCCCCTTGATACGACAGGTCCCTTCAAAATAAAGCCCTACACCAACCAACTCATCTCCTCCTACTACCTGGACGACGAATCCGGCATCCGCACCTCCAAAAACACCGACCTCTGGCTTTACAACTACAACGACACCACCTGGACCCTTCTCAGCAACTACCGCGCCGACCCCGAATACACCAACCGCTACCTCAAGTACGTCCTGACAGACAACAACGAAGTCCGCGCCCTCAACCCCAACTTCAACGACCGCATCCTTACCCTCACCATCAACGCCAACCTCCTGCAGGAAATGGTTCAGGACACCCTGCTCACCGACAGTATTTTCGGGGTTCGTTAATTCTTAACAGTCATTTTTCGTGACTCGGCATAGTCGAAGCAGGCTTCGCCTCTGCGCTTGCTACTCAAAACGTTCGTTAATTACTGACTCCGACCACCCTGCCAAAATTGTAATCCAGCGTTCATTTCCAGCGACCTTCGCCTGCCCACATCCAACGCTCCGCTCAAATATAGTTGCATGACTTTTCAAATCCTAAAACGTCTTGTTCTTTTCAATCTTTTTTCCTTCCTCAAAACAAAAAAAAATATTATCGCCACTATTTTAGCAATTAGAGCTCCTAATTGCTAAAATAGTGGCGATAATATGAAATGCCTTTTAGAGATTTGCAAAATGATTAAATTCGATGCCAGCAAAAGACAACCAGCACCAACTTCCTTTGTAAAGACGCATTCGCCCGAATCCCTATCTAAATTCCGTTTTATTTTTTTTTGTCACCAACGAGCGCATTATATTCCGAAATCAAAGCGACCAAGCTTTCCTCATCAAAACCACAAACCGCTATCCTTGACTGAAATTCTGGAACATCATTCGTGTATTTTGCGATCACTCTCCAGTATTGGTTATCTCTAAAAACCTGATTGTGAATCATTTCTATCGGATCCTTGAGCTCAGTCAATCCATATTTCGTATTTTGAATATAAAACCGTTCTTCTCCGCTTGTAATATTCAATTTTAGCAGGTTGATTGACCCAGTCACTCTTCTATGCGCAAAAAACCAAGTATAGGTCGTGCCCAGAAGCCCATTAATCGGACGTTCAATCGATTCATACGTCACATCCGGCCAATAATTGAAACTCAACAAGTCCAAGGCATTGTATACTTTACCAAAGCCAACACCCTTTTCTCTAAACATGATTTTCGTTACTCTGCTATTCATTGGAACCGGCATGATTTCGCCATACAACGTGTCCTTGTTAGCCAGCACGACAGATCCGCTGCGATAAAACAATTGAACCTGCGCAGCAAGTTCCAAAACCTGAAAAACAACCAAAACAAGTACAAGCAACTTCCTCATACCCTACTTTTCCCAGATTTTTTCCCCAGCCTTCATCCGCTTAATCACCATCAAATACTTCTCATGATCGAAACTCGACTTATCGATCAAATCCAAGGCCTTATTCTCCAATGCGATAGCCTCCTTTTTCTTACCCGACTTATACAAAAGGCAAGCTTGCGTATCCATATAGCTGTAATTGCCAGGCATCAGTTCCAACGAACGCTTCGACCATTCAACTGCCATCAACATCGTATCCTTTCCAACCGTAGCTTCAAACATTTGCCAGGCAAAATCGTTCAAAACGGCCGCAGTATTTATTTTACCCTTTTGGTCCAACGATTCAACAGGAATCTTCATGTAATGGTTGTTGCAAAGCAAAAGGATGTGCTTGAAGTAATTCTTTGTATCCTTGATGTACCGGTAATACATTACATACAGGTAATCCGGTGCAATCGTGATCTTGGAGGCAGGTATCTTAGAAATCGCATCCACACAAGCTTGCAACTTCTTTTCATCCCTCACGCGGGCTGCTTCATTGACTGAACTCGCGATAAGACTCTCCAAAAAAGGATAGACTATTTTGGGATTCTTCATTTCAATAATCTCGTGATTCTTAATCAAATAGTCAAAAGCCAACGAGCCTACTTTGATGTTTTCAAATTGACCAAACAAAAGGTTGCACATGGGTGCAAGTTGTTGTTCAGACTCAGGAATCAGCTTCAAGTATTCGTCCAACAATTCAACGCTCGAAATATTCAGTTTGGACCGTTTCTTAATATAGCCTTTGAGAAAAGCCGTGTCTGTCTTATGTTCCGGATACTCCCGGTCCCAGTCCGCAATCGTTTTGGGATCAGCAGCTTCACCCAAGGCAACCTGTGTTTGTTTGAGAAACACTTCAGCCTGCATCGAACCCATGAAACGGTAAAAAACCGAACCGTCCGGCTTCAGATACAAATAGGTGGGATACCCCTTGATCTCGTATTTCTTAGCCAACTCCGGGCCCTCACCCTTTTCGGCATCCAACTGATAGTTCACAAACGACTCGTTGTACACCTTGCCAACGCTTTCCAACGGAAAGATATCCTTGGTCATCATCTTGCAAGGACCACACCAAGTGGTAAAAACGTCAACAAACACCGGCTTGCCCGTTTGTGCCGCTTTGGCCAGCAACTCACTCCAGGAACCCGTTTCAAAAACAATGCCTTGCGCAAAACCGGTGAAGGAAACCAACACGGTAAATAGAATCAACGACAGCTTTTTCATAGTATTAAGAATATGAATTTAGTAGACCGCTAAGGTAAAATTAAAAATTCCTCAAACAACAAAGGCTACCTTAAAAAAAGTAGCCTTTGCGTTAAAAAAACGAAAGTTTTAGATGGACAGACTTTTCAGCACCCGAAGCAACTCCGGATCAATCGGCTTGTCGTTCTTAATCGCTTTGGAGAACGGAATCAACACCACCTTGTCGTTCTCGATGCCCACCAGCACATTGCGCTGCCCGTCAAGCAACGCATCGATGGACGCTGCACCCAGACGGCTTGCCAAAATACGGTCGTAGGCCGACGGTGAACCGCCCCGCTGCACGTGACCCAAAATCACCACACGCACGTCGTATTCGGGATATTCCTTCTTCACGCGGTCGGCATAATGCAACGCACCACCCGTAATTTCGCTTTCAGCCACCAAAACAATGGAGCTGTTTTTAGATTTGCGGAAACCTTGCTTGATGAATTCCTCCAATTGGTCCACCTCGGTGGAAATCTCCGGAATGATGGCCGCTTCGGCACCCGATGCAATGGCACCGTTCAGCGCCAGAAAACCAGCGTCACGACCCATCACCTCGATAAAAAACAACCGCTCGTGCGAAGACGCCGTGTCGCGGATCTTATCCACCGCGTCCAGTATCGTGTTCAGCGCCGTATCGTACCCAATGGTGGAATCCGTGCCAAAAATATCGTTGTCGATGGTGCCGGGAAGGCCCACAATGGGATAATTGTATTCGGATGCAAAAATCCGTGCTCCAGTTAGCGTACCGTCACCGCCTATAGCTACCAACGCGTCGATTTCCTCACGCATCAACGTGTCATAAGCCTGTTTGCGACCTTCCACCGTCTTGAATTCCTCACAACGGGCCGTCTTCAAAATGGTGCCCCCTTGTTGGATGATGTTGCTGACGTTTTGAGACTTGAATTCCACGATGTTGCCCGCAATCAGGCCCTTATAACCGTGATAAATAGCTTTCACGTTCAAGCCGTTGCAAATGGCGGCACGTGTTACGGCACGAATGGCCGCGTTCATACCCGGTGCGTCACCACCCGAGGTTAAAAGACCGATGGTCTTGATCTGATTCATAATTACCTAATTTTGTTACCTATAAAAACAATCGGTGCAAATATAGCGTTTTTATAAAGCCTTCAGCATTTTAGAAACCTGTTTTTTCACATCGTTCATCAGCCAAACCGGCGTGGAAGTAGCCCCACAAATACCGATGTTGTTCACACCAGTAATCATGTCAACCGTCACATCCTCAGGCCCAGTTATCAAAAAGGAACGCGGATTCACCCCCTTGGAGGCCTCAAACAAAACTTTCCCGTTCGAACTCTTGGGCCCGCTTACAAACAAAACACTGTCGTGGTTGCGCGCAAAATCCTTGATGTGCGGCAACCGGTTGGAAACCTGCCGACATATCGTATCGTGAAACATGAACAACGCACCATCCGTCATCGAACTCTTAATCAATGCAGCCAACCGCTGGTACTCGTCCAGCGCCTTCGTCGTCTGTGAAAACAAAACGATGGGGCGGCTGAAATCCAGGCTAGAGGCATCCGAAACCTTCTCCAGCACAATCGCCGTATTGTTGGTCTGACCCAACAAACCAATCACTTCCGCGTGACCACTTTTGCCGAAAATCACGATCTGCGCATTCGGATAGTTCTCAAACGCACGGCGAATCTTAGCTTGCAACGTCAACACCACCGGACACGTCGCATCGATGAGCCTGATGTTGTTTTTCTCAGCCAGTTCGTATGTGGAAGGCGGTTCACCATGCGCCCTGAAAAGCACATTAACATCCTTTAATGTTTCAAGGTCGGTATTCGCAATAGTCCGCATACCCTTGGCTTCCAGACGTTCTACCTCCTTGTTGTTGTGAACGATGTCGCCCAAACTGAGCAACGTTTCGTTCTCACCTAAAAAAGTTTCTGCCTTTTTGATGGCTTTCACCACACCCGTACAGAAACCGCTATTTGTATCTATTTCAATTGTTGCCATAACTCTTTTTATTTACTTGTTCCAATAACCAGGCATCCTGTTGCTCCAGGTTGAACAGCCCGTTGTCCATTTCGATGGCGTCCGAAGCTTTCCTTAGCGGACTCACCTCGCGCGTCTGATCCAGTAGATCGCGCTTCTCTATATTTTTCAAAATCTCGTCAAAGTCCTCCGGTTGCCCTTTTACCAGCAACTCATCGTACCTCCTTTGCGCCCGAATCGTAGCGTCGGCCGTCACAAATATCTTCAAATCGGCCTGGGGAAACACCACCGTGCCAATATCACGCCCATCCATCACGATGCCGCCATCAGCACCCGCTTTCCGTTGCAGTTCCACCATTTTTTCCCGGACGAAACCAACGGCTGAAACCACGCTCACCACATTGGAAACCTCCATGGTCCGAATCTCACGCTCCACATTCACACCGTTCAAATACGTCTGCGAAACCCCTTCGGCATTGTTCTTAAACGTCACCTCGATTTCGTCCAAACGGCTGCGAAGCGCTTCCACATCCAGCTCGCCGTCCTTTATGAGGCCGTTCTGCAAGCAAAACAAACTCGCAGCCCGATACATGGCACCACTGTCCACATACGTATAATTCAGCGTCTTAGCCAACGTTTTGGCCATCGTACTCTTGCCACAGGACGAAAACCCGTCCACCGCGATGATCAGTTTCTTCATAATCCAACTTTTGACAAATCCATTCCGTACGTCAACTGCAGCGAACTGCCAGACGCATGGTATTTGGCGAACGAAGCGCCCACTCGGGCATTCTTCACCTTCAACGAGAAACCGGCGGTGAAACCGGCAAAAGGAGTGCGCTGCGCAATGGCCAGCTCCGACAACCTTCTGTAATTATACCCCACGCTCAGCAAAAAATTGTCCGAAGGGACGAATTCCACACCCAGCAGCGTATGCTTGAATATCTTTTGCGCCAAATTCTCTCCATCCACGGCCGAACCGTCTGTAATAGCCGCTTCAGCCAAATACGACGTGCTCAATTTCGTGAGATTCTGCACCGTCAACGTAAACCGAAGCGGCGCATGAGCAAATTTCTTACTCAATCCGAATTGTACGTCCCAAGGCATCTTTTCGTAGGTTTGATCGTAAGCCACGACTTCAGCCCCCATATTTTTCAACACAAAACCGGCTGAAAACAAAATGGCAGGATTGTTGTAATAAAGCCCCAAATCCACACCCAAACCGATGGACGTAAACTCATCCATCACCGAATAAATCATGCTCAGCGAGCCGCCTGCCCGCCAGTACTGCGAAAGCTGCCAGGAATAGGCCCCGGTCAACGCCAAATCCCCTGCGTAGGTAGTACCCAACACATCGTTCTGCGCATTCGTCCAAAGCATTTCCCCGTAATTGATGTACCGAACCCCAGCCATCCACGCACTTCGGTCGTTGATTTTCCGCGTATAAGCGGCCGAACCCAACTGAATATCCGAAATGTAATTCATATACCCTACCTCGATGCCGTTGCTCATTTCCGTGCTCAAAATGGCCGGATTGTGAAACACCAGGTTCAGGTCCTTTTCCTGCGACGAAACAGTGTTCCCACCAACTCCAGAGGCCGAAACCGACGTGGGAAGATTCAGAAATGGATAAATTGTTTCACCGCTTTGTGCACGAACCATTCCGAAGAAGGGCATCAACAGGCAAACAGACAAGAAAATACGAAGCATGAAGTACGGTTTCATTAGATGCATCAAAGATACGGATTTTTTCAGCGAGAAAAGACTAACGCAAATTAACACTCAGTATGGAGAAGCCTCCACAGAAAATAGTACTTTTGTAGAACGGATTTTAACCCCGTTTGTTGTAAACACTAAGATGAATCTCTATTCCAGCGATTGGTGCGATCTCGTTTTTGAAGGCCGAAACAAAACATACGGCGCCTACGTCCTGCGAAGAACTGCCGTTCGCCGCCACATTTGGTCGTTCATCATCGTCGTGTTGTTTTTCGCATTCGTCGTTGTCATTCCCATCACCATCGACAACCTCCGATACGCCAACTACCAGCAACAAGAGGAATCCGTCATGGTAGACCAATACCAACTCCTCGATGCCATTCTGGAGGAAGAAATTCTGCCTGAACTCCAGAAACCGGCTATTCCCACGCCCACCGAGACCGCTCCCACCGTCATTTCAGCCGAACAAATAGCTCAGCGCATCAAACCCGACCTACTCAGCATTGTGGAAAACGTCGAACCCGAAAACGACCCTTACCTCCAAGAATTGTTGCAGGAAGAGAAGCTCGTCGAGGATAAAAAAGAGCCCGAAAAGGTAGAACCCGCCCCCGTCGACCACCAACTTTACACCGTTGTGGAAGAAATGCCATCTTTCCCAGGCGGTGAAGCCGGCTTGCTGGAATTCCTGAGCAAAAACCTCCGCTACCCCTACACGGCCAAAGCCAGCAAAATCGAAAACACAGTGATCTGCTGCTTTTTCATCGAAAAGGATGGCTCCCTCAAATTGCCCACCGTCCTCCAATCTGCCAACCCCCTGCTCGACCGCGAAGCCATCCGAGTCCTCCAGACCCTGCCAAAATGGATTCCTGCCAAAAAACGCGGCCAACCCATCCGAGTCAAGTACATTTTACCGGTAAGTTTTCGTTTGAAATAACCCTTCCGACGGATGCAGCCAAAACTTCGCGGGCAAAGCCTTCGCAAGCTATCCATGGGCAAACCTCCCCTTTAACATTTTTTTTCACGAATGTTGTTTTCTATCAATTGATAATGTACTTTTGAAAAAATTTACATTCTTATGCATACTTCGGATGAACTGTTGATATTGTTCAATCAGGCCCTCGATGAACTCCCGCTGGACAAAGCGCCAGCCCGCCTGTACGACCCCATCCGATACGTTCTGTCCATGGGCGGCAAACGCATCCGCCCCACCCTCTGCCTCATGGCCTGCGAACTCTTCTCGGACGAACCCGCCAAAGCCATGATTCCTGCCCTCGCCCTCGAAGTGTTCCACAACTTCACCCTCCTGCACGACGACATCATGGACAAAGCCCCCACCCGCCGCGGTATGGACTGCGTCCACCTCAAATGGGACGAAAACGTAGCCATTCTTTCCGGCGACGCCATGCAAATCCTTTCCTACCAAATTCTGGGCAAAGCCTCTGCTGAACACCTCAAGCAATGCCTCCCCCTCTTTAGCCAGACCGCCCTCGAAGTCTGCGAAGGCCAACAATTCGACATGGATTTCGAAACCCAACCCAGCGTCACCTTGGCCGAATACCGCAACATGATCCACCTCAAAACCGCCGTCCTCCTGGCCGCCAGCCTCAAAATGGGCGCCATCGCCGGCGGAGCAAGTTCTGTGGACGCCGATTTACTTTACGACTTCGGCATCAGCACCGGCCTCGCCTTCCAACTCAAAGACGACCTGCTCGACGTCTACGGCTGCCCCGAAACCTTTGGCAAACGCATCGGCGGCGACATCGCCTGCAACAAAAAGACCTTTATGCTCATCAACGCCCTCGACAAAGCCGACCCGGCAACGAGAGCAGAACTGGAGGGCTGGCTTTCCAAAACCACCAAAGCCGACCAAGAAAGCCCACTTTCCCAAACCTCCATCCTTGAAGGCGAAAAGATTTCCGCCGTCACCGCCATTTACAACAAGCTAAACATCAAGGAGTTGTGCATCCTTGAAATGGAAAAACACCAAAAAAAGGCCTTCGAAGCCCTCGCCCGCGTTTCCGTCCCCGACAGCCGCAAGGCCAACCTAATCCAGCTCGCCAATGAGCTCACCGACCGCGATAAATAGCACCAAAAACACACTCCTCCAATGCCTTACAGACGCTTACCCAACACCGACCAAGCCCGCATCCGCTCCATGCAAACCGCCATCGAACAATGTGGCCGCACCAACGTCCCCGACCTCGCCTTCAGCATTAAAACCAAAAACGAAGCCGAAGCCTTTCTTCCCGCCTTCGAATCCGCCCACCACGAGTACCTCATGTGCCTCGAAAAACAAGTAGCCGCCGGCAAAAAATACCAGTCCCAAATCAAAATGGCCCGCCTCTACATCTCCCACTTCATCCAAGTGCTCAATTTCTCCGTGATCCGAAACGAAATCAAACCCGAACTCAAACGCCTCTACGGCCTCGAACCCAACAACTTCACCGTACCCGACCTCAACACCGAGCTCTCCCTCCTCAACTGGGGCGAACGCGTCGTTGCCGGTGAACAAGAACGCATCCGCTCCGGTGGCGCCCCCATCTACAACCCAGCCATTGCCAAAGTCCGCGTCCACTTCGACATCTTCAAAGACGGCGGCATCTCCCAAAAGACCCACCAACGCTCCACCAATCGCACCCTCGAAACCATCGCCACCCTCCGCAAAACCGCCGACTCCATCATCCTCGACATCTGGAACCAAGTCGAAGACTACTACAAAAACCTCTCCGAACCGGTTCGTCGCGAGAAATGCGAAGCCTACGGCCTGCGCTACTATTTCCGAAAAGGTGAGACTTCATGATTGACACCCACGCTCATTTATATCTCCCCGACTTCACCGCCGACCTCCCCACCGTCCTTTCCGACGCCCTAGCCTCCGGCGTCGACCAAATCTGGCTTCCCGCCATCGATTTCGAGAGCCTCACCGCCATGGAAACCCTCCGTGGCGCTTCAACTGTCAATACCAGTGCCACCAGCACCCATACAACCAATTCAGCCACTACCCCTGGCACTCCTGTCCTCCGCCTCTTCGCCGGCCTCCACCCCTGCGACGTCAAATCCGACTACCTCACCCAACTCGCCAAGATCCAAACCGCCCTCGACTCTTTTAACAGCCCCGATTCCCCCTTCGGCCCCTACTCCGGCATCGGCGAAATCGGCCTCGACCTCTACTGGGACAAAACCTTCTTCGCCGAACAACAACACACCCTAGTAACCCAACTCGACTGGGCCCTCTCCCGCCACCAACCCGCCCTCATCCACGTCCGCGACGCCTTCGACGAAATCATGCCCCTCATCCGCCCCTACTACGGCCGCGGCCTCAAAGCCATCTTCCACAGCTTTGCCGGCACCCTCTCACAAGCATTGGAGCTAACATCCGAAGGCTTTCTTCTCGGCATCAACGGCACCATCACCTACAAAAACTCCCTTCAAGCCCAATTCCTCTCCCAAGTCCCCTTATCCAGCCTAGTCACCGAAACCGACGCCCCCTTCCTCACCCCCGTCCCCTTCCGCGGCAAACGCAACGAGCCCAAACACATCCCCCTCATCGTCTCCAAGCTGGCCGAAATCTACTCCCTAACCCCTTCCGAAATCTCCACCATCACCACCACCACCGCCCTCAACCTCCTCACCTAACTTTATTTTCACTTTCTTCCATCCACCCCCTTGCCCATTCCCATTTTTTTCCTACTTTTGCATCCGCATTTGGAAACCCAACCGCCCCAAATACAAGGAGAGATGCTCGAGTGGTTGAAGAGGCACGCCTGGAAAGCGTGTGTACCTCTAAAGGGTACCGCGGGTTCGAATCCCGCTTTCTCCGCAAACATTTTAATAGCAAAACGAACCGCAGGTTCGTAGCAGAAAACCTAGAAGGGAAAGTATCAAGCTCGCTTGTTTACTTTCCCTTCTAGGTTTTCTGCGTTGGCCTTTAGGCCTTTGCTATTAAAATGTTTGCAGGTTCCCCCTCGAGGATCGCGGCGCGAATGCGACGCAATTCCGCCTCAACTCAATTCAAGATTCTTAAAAAACTCCTGTCGAGAATAATCTGATTATCAGATATTAATTGCTGAAAACCCTTTTCGGTCAACCTGTATTTTTGTTTGCTGCTTTTTGGTTTGTCAGGGAGAGTCAGTTCGATAAAACCATCATCTATTGCCTGTTGAATATAAATCTTTCTAAAATTTTCTCTATCTGATAAATTCAATTTTGCTTGCAATTCCTGCCGGGAATGCTCCCCAGAAAAAACCTTTATCAACTCCTCGACTTGCGGGGTGACTTGCGGGGTGACTTGCGGGGTGACTTGCGGGGCAACTTGAGGGGTAACTTGAGGGGTGACTTGAGGGGTAACTTGGGGGGTAACTTGCGCGGTGACTTGCGCGGTGACTTGCGCGGTGAAGTGAGTGGCGACTTGCCCAGCAGTGGGAAAAACCATCCTCATGAAGTTTTCCGTAAACCTAAAACACGTCCTATCATAGTATTCCAGAATTCTCGGAACACCAGACCCCAGCTGCTCTACCAGCTCCAAATCTTTATATATCCGCATCAACTCCTTATTTCGCGGAATTGAAAATCCCTCAAAAAATTCCGTTTCTGTCATCCCCTCCGGCAAAGAACCCGGCGAAGTAATTTCAATCCTGTCGGAAAAAATCTCAAACTTCGGCGGCACTTCACGAGTAAAGTCATTATGTACAATAGCATTGATAACAGCTTCCCTTAGAGCTATCGAATTCCAAAACCGCTCATCTATTCGCTCTTTAGACGTAATCGTTGCCGCTGTCCTGTTTTCTAGCTCTAATTTATCCAAAACACTCTTAGTTGCTTTAATCAACGAACAAGACCCGTATTCGTTGCTTTCAATTAGATCCACTCGGCTTGTTCCTTTGTATTTTGCGACTTTAATGGACGTACTATTCTCATCTGCCAGCAAATAAGCCACATAATTAAGCGAACCCGATTCGGTGATTAACTCAAGGTTCCTCTTAAACTGTTTATTGAGCGGCTTACGTTTTTCATCATAATAAATACGAAGTTGCTCGAAACTCAAATCTTGCCGATGCGATTTTATCTTACCAATGGAATTACGCACGCGGGTAGCGTATCGTTTGTCGATCATACCCTGCGGCATAGGTTCAGCCGCCGTTCCTGTTCGAATAAAGCAACCTTTTTCCGTCATACCATATTTCTTTTTGAAATAAGGTTTTTCACTACCACTGGCAACGATAATTTTAATCAGCTCCTTATCTTCTATGTTTTCAGAAACCACATCGAACAATCCCATGGCCGAAGGTGAGATATTGTGTCTGATGCGATCCTTGATTTTTAGCATATCACTGTCCAAATTAGAAACGCCAAGAACTTTCCCATCTTTATCGATACCGATATAAATAAATCCACCTTCAGGATAATTCAAAAAAGCGATGACTTCTTTTTCAATATCCACATCGGCATTGAGTTCGCGTTTGTATTCTAGGCGGTTAGTTTCGGGCATAATCTTCAATGAATTGAATTTTTCAAGCCCAAATATCGTACATTATTTAATATTATGCAAACTATTATTTATCTTTTTAGCAAACTCAGGAAATCTTCTGAAATTGGTGATTTCAATAGCCAGTTGTTTGGCTGTAATAGTTATTGTAGGAAGGAAATCTGCCAAAGGTCTATTTTCGACTACACCCAATTTGCGTTTCATATCACTGGTATTATTACCTCCAAACAATGCCCAGTCCCCTTTGCTTCTGATACGGGCAAAACCATGTCTGGCACTTCTTTACTCGCAACTTTGGGCATCGGTATCGTTTTGGTGACTTCAACGAAATGTTCGGAAACCGCTTCACCAGTGGTTTCGCAACTTTCCATAGCTTTATTTACTACATTCAAAAAGTTTCGCCAATCGGCGTAACCCAACAATTCTTGCAATTCTCGAGCTAGCCAATATTCTATACCATCCTGCGCATAAGCTGATTCTTCGAATGATTTGTTAAGTCTGGTGATAATTGCCTTTTCCATAATTACCGTATATATCAATGGCTCTTACAATGCACCAACTGATAGTATTATTGAAGATATTTTCATGCGTGCATCCCACCATTCGTATTTTATTCAAACCGTAGATGTCACATCCCATCTTCTGTACCGAAAGGATTACCCAAAAGGCAGTTTACGAAAATACAATTTGGAAACACAGTTTGAAAAGCTAGAACCAATTTTGTTGAAAGAAGCAAACCGTGGAGACGCTTTAGGAGTGGTAAGAAAATAAAAAACCTCGGTTTTACAACCGAGGATTTTTCGCGACCCCAATAGAACAAGCGGTTCTACCACGGTCGTCTTGTATGCAAATATACAAAATAAATCTAAATCGGAGGCTGTTCAAAAAAGTGTGTCAAAGATAATGATATGATGAACATTATTAACTTTGACATATGGAAACGAAACATCGAACGAAACAGCCTCGTTTAGTTGATTTGATACCTGACGAAGCAAAACGGACTGAGATTGTGAGTCGTCTTTATAATGGTGACCCTGTTGTAGGTGACGGAGGCATCTTTACCGATCTGCTGCAAGCCCTTGTGAATGCGGCATTGGAGGGAGAGATGGATTATCATTTACAAGAGGTAAAGTCCGACAATAAGGATGATCGTCGCAATGGTCACACCCATAAGGTGGTCAAGAGCCGAGTGGGTCCTATAGCCGTAAATACGCCCCGGGACCGCGATGGTAGCCATGAGCCCCAACTGATAAAGAAGTGGGAACGCGAGCTTGGCACCGGTCTTGACGACGTCATATTGAGCCTTTACGCCCGCGGCCAGTCGGTGGAGGACGTGCGCCACCAACTCATGGAGCTTTACGGCGTGGAGGTGAGTGCGGGTGCCATCAGCGCCGTCACCGACCGCGTTTGGAATGAGATTCTTGAGTGGCAGCAACGCCCTCTGGCGCCGTGCTTTCCGATCGTTTATCTTGATGCAATCCATTATAAGGTAAGGGAGGACGGCAAGGTTATCAGCAAAGCTGTTTACTCGGTATATGGCATCACAGTGGATGGCCAACGCGACGTTCTGGGCCTGTACTTGAACGATAGCGAGGGCGCAAGGCAATGGGGCCTGATACTGGAGGATCTCAAACGTCGAGGCGTGGAAGACGTCATATTCTTCTGCATCGACGGCCTTACAGGCTTCCAGGATGCCATCGAGAATGTCTATCCGGACGCCTTGATTCAGCGTTGCATCGTGCATATGATCAGGAACTCAACAAGATTCGTACTTGATCGTGACATCAAGGCTGTCTGTGCGGATCTACGCAACGTCTACACCGCCTCAGACAGGCAACAGGCGGCACTTGCGCTTGAATCGTTCGGCATCAAGTGGGACGTAAAATACAAGGAGATACGTCCCAAATGGGAGGCCAACTGGACTGAGCTGATGCAATTTATGGATTATAGCCAAAACATCCGAAGGATGATTTACACGACAAATCCTGTTGAAGCACTGCACCGGATCATGCGTAAAGTAACCAAGTCAAAAGGGGCATGGAGCAATGACAGAGGGCTGATCAAACAGCTGTATCTCACGCTGATGCACAACAAACAAAGCTGGAATCGTACAGCTTTCTCTTGGCCTACCATCCAAAGAGAACTGATCGATCAATTTGGACAGCGGTTCGAAAGATATCTTTTATGAACTATATTTGCCTTAAGGAATTAAGGTTGACACACTTTTCTGAATACTCCCCTAAATCGCAACCGCTACGCAAGACTTTTTATTATATTCTATTCCCCCCAATCCCACTAATAAACGTATCCACAAACCCCACCCTCTTCCTCTGCCTATTCCCACTCAACCTCTCCTCCTCACAAAACCCCCTCAACCCCTCCATCCCCGGCTTCACCCCCGTCAGCACCTCCTCCATCGCCACCTTCCGCACCACATTCTCAATCTCCCCACCCGAAAACCCATAACTCGCCGCCAACCTTCTCGACCCCTCCTCATCCAACCACTCCACCTTACTCCTCCAAATCCGCTCATTCACCTCCAACGAAGGCTTACAGAACCGTATCTTAAACAAGAACCTCCTCTCGAACGCCGGGTCCAGATTCGTCGCCAAATTCGTTGTCGCAATCAAAATCCCCTCCAACTTCTCCATCTCCTCCAAAATAATGTTCTGAATCGTATTCTCCGTCTGGTCAACACTGTTGGAACCCACCTCCTTCCGCTTCCCAAAAATGGCATCCGCCTCATTGAACAGCAGAATCGGCTTGACAGAAACCCGTTTGCAGATGCGTTCGTCTTTGGTGAAAACCTCCTTGATTTTCTTCTCGCTTTCGCCGAACCATTTCGATTTGGTCTCGCTGATGTTCACGTGAATGATGCCGCGGCCGGTTTCCTTAGCCAGCTGATACACCGACTCCGTTTTTCCAGTTCCAGGCTCCCCATACAAAATGGCTGCAACACCTTTCCTCATACCCATGCTTGCCAACCGCTCCTGCATCTTCAGGTAATTCTCGTTCATCAGGCTGTTTTGGAAGAAATTCAATTGCTTGTCCAATTCGGAATCAAAGTAAAGATCTTTCTTGGTCATACTTTCATGCTTAATGTAATCCTCTTCGAAGTCGTTGGCGAACAGTAGGAGGTGTTCACCCAAAAACAACTCCATCGCTGTTTCGGTCAATTCAATCGTGGCATCCGACAACATTTGAGCACCATTCACCCGAATGAGTCCCAATTTGGTCAGTGTGTCCGAACCGTTCAATAGCTCATTCGATTTAAGAAGCCTTTGCTTCACATTTTCAAAAATATCGTCCAATGTTTGTACCAATGCCGTGTACGAATGCGCCACCACATCATCGCATATTTCGTAAAACAAAATCCTGTCCTCGATGCTCACCGACTTATGAATCAAATCGGCCGGCAATACCAATTCAGGATACTCCCTTTCCATATTCTTCACGGTAGCAAACAGCTCCAACGTCGGAAATTCAAAATTGCTCCTATTTTCAATCAAATCGGAAACCTCATGAACAAATCGAAAAATGTCCATTGGAAGCTCTTGCTCCATCTCGGAAACCGGCTGATTGGCAAAGATGCAAATACACAAGGGCTGTGCCAACTTTATATATTTGCTGAGTAACGACTCCTCTTCCCGATATCGACGAATCGTGTACTGCAAATACTTCTTTGCAACCAGTTCGTTGAATTCCGGAATGAGACACACCACGTCCTCCTCATCCATGTCAAAATGATTGCCCACATCCATGATGTTCACAAACGTTTGCTTCAGGTTGAGAAAAAAGGTGGACGAAAGCAAATAAACCTGCTTCTTGGTTATTCCCAATTACTCCGCCAAGCGAATGGCAGCCGTATTCGAACCCTTCAACTTGCTCGGTTTCAAACCCGATTTCTTGGCCAATTTATGCACCAAAGTCATGTCCTTCAATACAACATTCAACGGCTTCTCGGTAATCATGTTTTTGCGATTTTAATTCACCGCAAACATAAAAACCAACTATGCCAACTTGTGGCATACCTATAAATTATTTCGAATATCTTTCTATCAACGCCTGAAACGTATCCGCAAATTCCCTCCGCAACCAATCCGGCTCCAGCACCTCCACATCCGAACCATACGACAGCAGCTCCTGCTTGAAATCAAAGCTCGGCTTCAAATAAAATTCCAACGTCGAAAACTCCGTCCCCTGCTCCACCACCCTCTGCGAATGATGCAACGGCAACGCATTCATATAATGTGCTTGCCGCTCCGAAACCCTCACCACCACCTTCACCGCCTCCGTCTCATTGTCGTTGGTGATGCCGTAGCAATCGTGAAAATACACCTCCGGATTAAAGTTCTTCGGATACCTATACTTCTTGGCTGAACTCGATAATTCAGAGATTCTGTCCAACGCAAAAATCCGCACCTTGTTCAGCTCGCAATTCCGACCTACTACGTACCAGCGTTGCTTGAAGATGCGGACGGAATAGGGTTCTAGCGTATAGCTTTTTGGCTCAGTTGCCCAGAAGGATTGGTACTTCAGTTCCAGTACCACGCTTTCCTTCATTGCTTCAATGATCGGCGCCAAATACCCTTGCCCGGAGGGGATGTGCTCGAACATGATTCGGTCCCTGAGCTTTTGGCTTTCGGACAGGAGGTTGTTCACGGAAAAGGTGCTGAGAAGCCAGTTGCGAAGGGCTCCTTTCTTAAGGTCCTCCGAATCCTCAATGTAGTATTCGTGCGTGGATTTGTCGCACTCAATGTTGATGTCGAACATGGACTCGATGGCCTTTCGGTGGTGGTGAAAGGTGCGCAAAGGCAACGCCTCCCCTTCGGACATGCTACTGCTGCGCCAGCGGGTATCGATGTCCTGGAAGGAAATACGGCTGGCGCGGGAGATGGTGTCGGTAAGCCAGATGTAGCGGAGGATGAGGGGGGTGGGCATGGATTAATAAAGTCAAAAACGAAAATCAAAAGATTGAATATTCAAAATCAAGTTTTCAAATTCCTTTCGACTTTGAGGTTTTGACTCAAAACGAGCTCCATTCCACTTTAAGTTGTTTACATCAGCCATTTTCTGAAGGTCATTCTGAACAATCTCATAATCTAATTTTCTTCGAAATACTGTTATCCCTATACGTTCCTTGTCCAGATATTTTATATCAATAGCAACATTCAATTGCTTATTATCATAAAAAGCACAAGAGCCCTCATAAGGATAAAAATCCAAAATCCAATTATCAAATTGACCAAATCCTGAAGATTTTAAATCTAAAAACAATCTATATGTTTTCAAATTCGCATATGCGCCACTTGTTTTTACTCCTTGTACAAGTAGCCAACCAAATTTATCATCATATTGAATATTTTTATACATACAGAATTTTAACAACTCAGGAATTTTGACAAATTCATCCCATTTCTTTTCTGGTGAGTTACTTGTAATTAAGGTATCCAATCCTTCCTTAATTGTATTACTATTCACTAATTCATTTAAGAAACTACCAAATTTGTCAATATTATCAAAAATCAATTTTTTCCAATCAGAGTACTCCCAACAAAAAGACATATTAGTATTACCCCTAAACATCCTTGGGTAACCATTTAAATCCAATGTTAACAATGCTCTTCTAGTTAAGTCAAGCTCTTCATAATCAATAGTATTGTGAAACAACTCAAAAAAGATATTATTGTACTTTAAAAAGGTTTCAAAATCAAATTTACCATTTGAGAAAGACCATTGAATCATAGGATATATTTCACCATTAAATATCTTAAATTCTTCTGTTTTCCAGAATATATTTTCGATTTGCTGTCTTAATTCAGAATGGGCCAAAAAGATATTGAACTTTGTCCTTTCTTCAATTGATAGTAGAACTGTTGTATTATCAATTACATTAACAATTTCAGCAATATCATTTGAATTTAAAATCTTCACATTTGTTATTGCATCAAATATCAACTCCTTTGCATACTTAGAAATATTATCAATTCTTGACAAATTTTTATAGTATTGTTTTACTCTAATAAGATTTCTTGGATCATCCCTCCCAAATCTTTTTACATACTCAATAATTGGAAGTAGTCGAAACCAAGTTATATAATTATTCATGTATTTATCAGTAGCATCTGGGGCAAGCCAATCAAGATTATTCTTCAATAATTTTGATTCTTCAAATAAGTATCTAACGATGTCAAAGTATTCATCGATAACTTCAATAGGAATCTCAATATTAAATTTAAAATGACCTTTCTCAAGAATTTTTAATTGTTCTTCCTTATTTGGCGAATTAATTATTGCTATCCAACGAAAAAATTCTTTAAAACCGTTTTCAGCTGTATCGTTTTTCTGTTGCCCTTGGCCCTTTCTATGCTTCCAAAACCAGGTCTCCCACTTTTCCCACTTTTCACTACAAGCATCATGATCTGATTGTACATTAAGATAAATTGGTTTTAAGTTTTCAGTTAATGATAAGGGTTCACCCGTAGTGTTGATTATCACAAAGGTTTCTTCGCCATTTGCTCTAGTTCCCATATCATAATACAAAAATGAAAGTTCTCTTGTCAAATACAAACCAAGATCAACGAATTTTGAAATATCAACTTTAGTTAGTATTTCTTCAATAACAACCAATGCATTAATCATACTAATAATACTCGGATCATAATCATAATCACGAAAGTACCATAACTGTTTATTAATGTCATTTACCGATTTTTGGTCCTGATTTAAAAAAAAGTTGCACACTAAATCACTTAGAAAATATAAAGAGCTTTCACGAATAGAATATTGTAGATATGGTTCCTTGTCATCTTCTTCAAATTCATATTTTGAAATTAGTTGGTCTCTAAACTTATTCTCACTCTTCTTATTTATTAAGCCTAATAATAAATATAATGTAGTAATACGTTGTTGACCATCACAAAGTTGTATATGACCTTTGGGCGTTTCATAACCATATAGTAGACCAAGACTTAAGTCTGCTTTCTTTTCAAATCCATTATATATTATATTTTCAACAAAGTCACGCGCAAGGACTATTCCATCCTTCTCTGTACCCCAACAATAGTCTCGCTGGAGATCAGGAATTATCACTTTGTTATCCTTTGAAAAAAGTGAAGAAAGTGTATAAGGCTCACCGGTTTTTAATGTATTATAATCCATGGTATTTTATTATTTCATTTACAACAAGTTCTTGATTTTCTTGAATAGCAAGTGCATCCCATTTACTGCATGCGAAAACAGAAATCGAATGTATTAAGTGACGACTTCGAAATGTATTGTCTCTGATCAAGTCAAAATACACTCGTTTTTTTTCATCAAATTCTTTCGCCCCAAAACCAGAGTTTTCATTATTATACAGTAATACTAAATTACCAATGCAATGTTCACTGCCATTACCCTTAAAATCTTCTCGATTCATAAAGGACAAATCTCCTGTTGGATCCTTAATTATTTCATTACTACCATTTTTATATGAGCCATCTTCAAAATGGAAAACCTTAGACTTTGGATAAATATGTTCGAGAGAACGTTCCTTCCAAATTGAAAAATCAAACTTTCTGCCCAACTTTGTATCCTCTTCAACATTCCTTCTTAGCAATTGAGTAAATGCGGCATCATTAAATCCTGGATAAACATAATTATGCTTGATAGCATATAATAATTCTTCCTTTTTAGTTTTAAATAATTCATCATCCTTACCTTCCATTATTTGCTCAATTTGTGAATAGGTCAACCTCAAATAAGCCAATTTAAGAAATTCATCAAGGTTGATTTTTTTTTCACTATTGAAATAAGTTCGAATAAACTGTTTTCTGTTATTGGAATCTAACAATGCTAATATTGCACCAATCTTGTTATGATTACGTTTACTCTTTTCAATTTCATTAAAACTATTATAAACATCTTCAAATCTTTTTTGAAGTTGACGAAGTTCATAAAATGCTATTTTAGCAACTGAAGTATTATTTCCCCCTCTTAATAACTTATCTCGGAAATTCTCAAAATTAAATTTCAATTTTGGACATTTTGAGTAGAAATATGTTTCAATTAATAAGCCCATTACATTTGAAGTATAAAAGTATGCCCTAACTTCATCTCTATTCCACCAATTCAACCACTTATCCCATTCTCTAGCATATTTACTACGAAGAAGATTCTGATCCCATTTAAAGGCTTCGATTTCGAAAGCATCCATTTCAGGATTTATTTGACCATGATGTGAAACTAACCTTAGCATTTCTGCCTTAATAACTTCTTCATAAAGCATAACTGCTTTATTCCCATTCATCATTGTGAAAACAGTTGTTGCTTTGTCTTTCGGAATATCTATATATAAGAACCTCAACCTGTTGTCTTCCAAAAGAAACTTTAATAACGCTTCATTATCAATTTCTTTTAATTCGTTATCAAACACTCTAATTGTTTTCTTGAAAAAGAAAATATCTTGAAATTCCTCAAACTCATATTCACAACAAAGGCTAGTCAATTCTGTTTTTGACAAATTCTTTATTGAATCAATAAAATCCTGGGACTCAGTTCTTATGGGGTACTTGATTGAGAAATCACCTTTATAACCTAAATAATGGAGTAATAAATACAAGGCCGTTGTCCTTTGTTGTCCATCTATTAATTCTATCTCTTGGTCATTTTCACTAACAGTAACTCCTTGCAGGAACAGGTCAGCATTATTTGAGAAACAATTCCTAATACTTTCTATTAAAAATTGTACTGAATCCTTTTCAGTACCTCTTGACTTACCCCAAACATAACCCCTTTGATAATTGGGGATGAGAAAAGGCTTTTTTTTCAATAAATACTCATTAAGCGAAATAAGAGGATTACTCATAGTGTATTTGGTATTATATGTGGGTTTTTTTGTTCATAAATTAGTCAACTTCATCGTCACCATTTGGATACATTGCATCTAAAGCAGCCTCTTCTTGTGATTGTATTTCTTTATAGAATCCTCGCCATGAATCATAGGAACTTTCGGATATCCATGCTTCATATTGCTCAGCAAAGAATGAATCACTTTTTAATGCTCTTTCAATTGCACGTTTAATTTCATCTAAATCATTGCCACAAAAGAAATCATCTTGTAGTAAATTCTCAAAATCATAAGAATCAAAATTTTCCATATTTATATTAATATTTTTAATCATTTCAATCACAATTTTAAATAATATTATTCACATAGACTATTAAATTTAAACATTTTATATAAACATATTTTTCAAGCGGTTTTGAAGGGTTGAAATCCTTATAATGTTCTATTATCAGATATTCTTACTCCTCATAAGAAATACTAGAAATAGCACAAAGCTTAGAGGCAATGTCAAAAGTGGAAAGAACAGACATAAATCTTGCTCTTGATATTGATGGTGAGTATGTAATTATTAAGCAAATGAGAATTGGAAATTGGTGTGGAAACCCCGTCGGACAGGCTATAGACACGCCAGCGGGCATCGATTACCTGGAAAGAAATGAGACCAACGCGGGAGATAGTGTCGGTTAGCTAGATGTAGCGGAGGATGAGGGGTGTAGGCATGAATAATCATAAACTATAAATTACTTTTCCCTTTTTTCTTAGTATCTATCCATTTATCATGCAAATCAGCCCATTTTGCAGAATGCGCTCCTAATCGCGCCGCATTACGAGGATGACACAATGGTAATACTGAATATTCTTTGCCATTTATTTGAATGGTATGAAGCCTACCATAAGTTTCTGGTGTATCACCGAACTGAGATAATTTTGTACGCTTGTCGAAGTCGAAGTAATGTAAGAAGTATTTTATCGGCAAATCCCCTAATAGAATTATTGTTTTTGCTCTTGATGCTTCTAACTCTGCTAATATCTCCAGATGCCTCTTCGGCGCATTATTCATAATTTCTTTCTCGTCAAATACAGGCACATTTGCAGGCGACAAATTGAACCGCTTAACGATTTCTTCTGTATAACAATTCTTCAACACCGCTAATTGACCGAGATTTTGTCTCGATTCTGGCAATAGATCACACAACCATACCTTACTTCTATCAAGTTCTAGCGGGGTTAAAAATAGGTTATCTAAAGCCTTACCTGACGGACCATTTAGATTATCATTTGCAGGTTCCAATCGCCCCAATTCATTTGGAATTTTAATTGCAGAAATGATTTCTTCGACACCCTCTCCTTTCCAAAAGATTGTTGGTTCGCTTGCTACAGCTAATGCTTGAACTTTGACTTTCCCATTACTGCCAATCCATCTTGCATGAACTGCACTTGCATAAACTCCTAGTACAAAAGCATCTTTGTTTGGTGAAGTTTCAATTTGATGAACATTAGTAAGTGGCTGTCCAAAAGGGAAATAATGATTGATCATAAAATGCATTTAGAATTAAACAGAAGGGGCATCAAGGGCGCTAAACACCAAAGCTAAACTTTGGATTATTACGCATTAGGTGATGTTAGGGCCTTGTATTATTTACTATCTTATAGGGACATTTTTATTATAAGCCATACACATTAATCATAATCGATATCTCCTCCCGGATAATCTCCATCCATTCCATCAGTCAAAGCATCCCAAGTATCTGACTTCAAATCATTATAATAATTTTCATCAGTATTATCTTTCCTACCAGTTTCACCTTCATCTATAGTATTTCCATGTTTGTCTATATCCCGCCAATAGTATAGATTTTTGATCCTGGCTTTTCCATTACGAAATCCTCTATAAATGCGATCAGACTCAAAAAGTAATACTATTTCTCCCTCAAGATTAATAAAACCATCTCTAAATGGAGACTTATTATCTCTAAATCCAATTAAATCTTCACCAAACGTGTTCGCATAAATATTAATATCTTTATTAATAATTGGTTCTAGCACAATACGCTCAGTTTCTATTGAAAATAGCCCATTTTGATTATCTTTTGAAATTATTAAACAATCATTAGAATTCAAACGAAAATTATACCCAATCTCTATGTCATCATAATCAAAGTTCAAGATAATTTTATTAAAATCTTGACGTGACAGTATACCTTTTTTCCCTAACTCATTCTTCGCAATGATTACTTTATCATTTAATACCAACTCCTTATATATTGGTGGAATTATTATTCTTTCATCATTATCCATAACAGCGATTAAATTATCCTTTTTTAGAAAAAAAAGTTTTTGCCAATCGTCATATTTTACAAAAGAATATTCTTTGGAAATGTCTGACCAATAATCAAGGCTATCAAAATGGAGGAATGTAACAGTCTTATCCCCTTTTTTTGCAAGAATATAATTGGATTCAGGGTGAAATTCAATTTCTTCATATTCTGGCTCAAATAATTCATTTCCATTAATAAATACAACTCCTAGAAATCCGTTCTTTACACCAACTGCTAGATCACCCCAAAACTCACCTATCGCTTGCCAACCAACAAACAAAGTCTTACCTTCTTTTGTTGCTCCGTTATCATCATACAAATAGTCCTTTACAGGCACTCCAGCTATATCAATAGTAAATTTAAAAATTAATTGTCGACCTTTTGAGTTGGTTGGATAGGAATAAGTGACATCAAAAAAACTATTTTGTTTGTGAAATATGGAATCATATATGCAGGATACAATTTCCTCATTGTCAACATTAACACATCCCCATTTTATTATGGCCCCACCAAATTTTGTCAATGCAAATGAACCCTCTCTGCCCTTGCTTATGATGCAACAAAACCTAAATAATCCATTAACAGGATAATCATCAATTTTAACTACTTCAAGAAGAATATTGGTATTAAAGTCCATTAAATATTTCTTACTATCAATTTCAATTATTCGCCGTTTCATATTTTAAGACAAGTTTTTATGCTTTAATAATTTCATGGAATTAGAATTTCACTACAGTAAGAACAAATTATCCTAAAAACTGGATATCTGCAAGGGTAAATATTCAAGTACTAAAGCTAAGAGTAATGTAGGTATCTAATTGGACGGGGTTTACTCTTGGCCGAAACGGGCAGCTATAGGCCGCAATTTTTATTTTTCTAGTAATTCGTCAAACAAGTCTTTTATTCTCATACGAACTAAGTTCTCATCATAAAGGGGTTTTATTGTTACGAATTCAAAATCAATGGCAGTTATTGTTCCCTTACTCGGTTTATTTGAGTTTGAATAGTAGAAAACATACTTATCGCCAACTTTGTATTTCTTAATGAAAATATTATAATAAACTTTATCCTTTTCCTTTTGAATTGAATCAAGCTTGTCATTTTCAATTTTCATTGTTTCATTAATTTTTTCATCTTCCAGTAGTTGTTCAGATAAACGTGATTTAGCGATAGTATCTTGTTTGACATTGCCAAAAATCGATTTATCCGATTTCCTTTTAACATTTTTAATCATTACGGAATTGTCTTTATTTGCTAATGAATCTAAAGGAATTTTAGATTCTACTTTATCAGATTTCTTGTTAGCAGAATAGTAATCAATTTCATTATCCATATTGTATTTTACATAAAACATATCAGGAGACGCAATTTTAAAAACCTTTATTTGTTTCATGGTTTCATGTCCACATATTGTCTCATATTCTAGTTTAAAAGCTTCACTTTCAGGACAGTTTGATATTTCTTGAACATAAAACCCATTATCTACTTTTTTAGAATCAGCTGATTCTCCTAAAGAGTAGGTAATCAAATTTCTAAAGATATAAGGGCTATTTTCCAATGAAAATTTTATTGGTATTTTCTGTTTTTTTGTTGGAGTTAATGACATATCACAATCTCTGTACAAAGAATTATTTATAATATACTCAGATATGTACTTTACAGAATGTGGAGGTATAAAAACATCTTTTTCTTCATGTGTAGTTACAGAATGACCTGATGATGACAATCGATTTGAGGTTTTAGAAATGGAAGTTATTTGCCCCAAAGCAGCACTATTTACAATTGCAGTAGATGTTGTGCTTGAATTTGTAGATGAATTTAGTAATGATGTTGTACTTGAATAAGTAAATTCTCTGTTTTTGAAGTAATCATTTGCGAATCCATTTAATACAAAAAAACATTTATCAAGTTTGATTTGAATTATTTCGTCTGTTTTATTAAGAAAGGTAAAACCAACATTTCCTCCTTCTGACCAGAAATCATAGATAACTCTACAATCATCATTTTCAAAAACTAATTTATTATCAACTTTAATAATATCACCTATAGGAGCGGTTTTATAAAATTGATAATATAAGCTTGTACAAGATGACATAACAATCATCAATACGACAAAATAATAAATTTTAGTTTTCATGGCTTTTAGATTAAACTTGCATTTTTGAAATGCGATTCTAATATGGGCAACAACGGGTAGCTAGGGCGCTTGGGACCAATTTATTTCATTGGCTTACTGTGGTTTAGCAAGTGTTATGCGGCGTTATTTTTTTAATTTTCTTTAAATTCGATTGCCTTTTCAACAAGCAAATTCAATAATGATCTTAACTCAAATTCAGATTCAATTATCGACCTAGGAATCTTTATCACCGGAACAAAAAAATCGCCAAATTCATATCGTACAAAATCAATTGCATTGATATTCAGGTAACTTTCAAATAATTGAATCTGTTGATTCATTATTGCTTCTTCAATCTCGTCATTAAACCAAAACCAATAATCACAATAAATAAATTTGTCATCAAAGGGTAATTGGTCGTCGCAATATTCATACAATCCTAAAAGGGTCTCATCCTTAAAGTAGATAGGTATATCAATAAAAGGAGAAGTATTATTTTGATAAAAATTCCTGGTTATTTTCGGAATACTTGAAATTGTTGAAACATCTTCACGAGCAGAGAAAATATCATTTATTCTTTCCAATATACCCTCTATCCACTCAGTACGTTCGATTAATGTTCGATTACCACTGCTTCTAAAGCTATTCCACTCGTTCAATTTTATCTTTAGATCAGCGACAGTTACCAATCCAAGCTCGTCATAATCTTCACGGAAAGTCCGAATTTCTATCCCAGCCAAATTAGCAGAAATTTTTATATCTTCACTTACATCTGAACCAATTAACATCAGCTTTGGTGCAAAATAATTTTTGTTAAATTCACCAGACCAAATATCCTTCTCATTGTCGCCAAGTGACAACAATAATGATCTATATTCCAATATCTGACCAATATTTTCTCTACCAAGTTTACCTTGTTTGAGTTCAATAATTACAGGTCTATCATCCCTTGTGTCCTTAAAAAGTAGATCAATAAATCGGCAGTTTGAATTCCCGATATTTATCTGTCGTCCAGCCTGTCCTTGACTTCCAAAAATCTTTGGGATGATGTATCGTTCATTAATCAGCCATGGACTTTCATAAATAAGATCCTCGATGTCCTTTTCTCTTAATTTCATATTTCTAAAATATTGCAATGAAAAATGGCAGTGCGTTTTATAATTCTGACTAACGGGTAGCTAGGGCGCGGGAAACCAATCTATTTCATTGGTTTACTGTGGCTTAGCTGATGTTATAGGGCGTTTTTTTAAAAAGGGAATTCGTTATATTTTTCTAACTCTGAATAAAATACTTCTGATATTTTTTCGGGAACACTTGCTCTAACATACGCCTCACATTTTTCTATTTTATCTTTCTCAAAATTGCTTAACAAATTATTGTATACATTTAAATATGAGTTTTTCTTATCACCTTCTACATAATCTGAGTGCCTAACGATTTTAATTAACAACTCGAAAAACTTATCTTTTATTGCATCGGGATTGAGGTAAATTCCAAGATGCAAAAACGCTTTTTGGTATTTAGTTTGATCAATTTTTACATTCCATATTGTAATTTGATTCATTGTATTGTAAATGTAAACCAATACTAGTTCCTGTTCATCTTTTGTAAGTGTATCTAAATTGTTACCAAACAAATCAAACAAAACGATAATATGTTCTTCCTTGCCCTTTTCTACCTCTTTCAATAATCGCTTGCAGAATTCACCAATATCAGAACTTTCCAAATTTGATTTTAGGACGTCTATATATCTATTATACCGATAAAATAGGTTATCATTATAATCGTCAATAAATCTATCAACAAACATATTTGAAAGTCTAATTTTCTCGTAATGATTCAATTTTTGCAATAAATTTGGGAAAATTGAGAAGGTTGAACTATCGACAATAATCTTGTTATAAATATCTTCTGCTTTATACCCGTACTGCTTTAGATAGTTCTCTCTAATTTCTTTTAAGACAATTTTTACAAGACTAAAAGATACAATTGCAGTTTCATAATCGACATTCTCATTTGTTCGAATCTCTCTACCAGGGTGTATCAAATTTCTATAATCCTTTATTACAACTGACAAGTCTTTTGATCTCTTAGAAATAAGTTGTACAGACTCTGCTTCATTAATCAAATCATTTAATTCGAATCTGTATAGCTTCGCAAGTGTTATATCTTTTGGCAGATTATGTATGAAAAATTCTAACAGCATTGCTTCAATTATACTTCCAGACATAATCACAGCTGATTTTGATAACTTGTGATTAATACATTCTTGTAATTCTTCAAAATCTCTTTCAAGAAGACTTTTAAATTTGATATCAGCAATAAAATCAAAATTTTCCATGTTTCTTTCTCATTAATAGTACAAAACTTGAAATGCGCACTTCTAAAATGCCCTATAACAATACTGTAAACGAACTCTATTATTAATATCCATTTTTAATCCCCGCCTATCCCACTAATAAACGTCTCCACAAACCCCCTAATCTTCGCGAGTATGCGTTCCCCAACAGATTTCCTCAACAACACCGTCGGCTTCTCCCCCTCAATCAAATCCAGCACCTCATCCCTCAACGGCTCCCGTTCCGAGAACAAATAATCCCCAATCACCTTATTCACCTTCACATCAGACAAATTCTCCTCAGCACACAGCTTATCAAAGGCTGCCTTCCGCTCCGCATTCCAAAAAGACTCAAATTCATTTGGTATCTCATCCGCATCCTCAATCGCAGCCATATTCTCCCGTATAAACTTCTCAATCAGCTCCCTCTTACTCCGCAAATGCGCCTCCCCAGCAATCAAATCCACAATCTCCTTCCGCCTCTTATCTGCATCCGGATGCCCAATCAAATTCGCCAGCAGCGCCAATATATACACCACATTTATCTCATCCCGATGAATCAACTCCAGCTCAAAATCCACATCATCCAAAATCGAAACCTTCTCCTTTTGCCTATCAGAACGAACTTTATCGTATAAATCCAGGTATTTGCTCTTGTAATCTGCAAACGCCTGCTCCGTCATTTCCAAATGCGAGAAATCAAAATCCGCAAACGTCGCCAGCACATTCTTGAGCCTCATCAACTCCCTGAACGCCTTGATAAACTCCAGCTCTTCATTCTCATCGCGCAACAAATTCACACTATCCACAGTAGGCGCAATAGCAAGCAAAGACGAGAAAGCAACATCAAACTTAGCTACATAATCCTCATACGGCTCCACCAAAATCACATCAATCGCATCCTTATTACTAAACAACGTAATCGCCTCATCCGTAGCCTTCTTCAAATTCCTAAACACCACGATATTCCCCTGCGACTTCTGCTCATTCAATATCCGGTTCGTCCGCGAATACGCCTGAATCAAACCATGATACTTCAGGTTCTTATCCACATACAACGTATTCAACGTCGGGCTGTCGAAACCCGTCAGGAACATATTGACCACCAGCAAGATGTCTATCTCCCGCGCCTTCACCCGCTTGGAAATGTCGTTGTAATAATTGTAAAACGACTCATTATCGCGCGTCGAATAATTACACCCAAACAACGCATTGTAATCCCCAATAAACGCCTCCAACTTATCCCGACTATGCGCATTCAAGCCATACAGCGCCTTGGATTCCTCCACGACCGAAACCTCTTCCGGCAGAAACCCATTCGCATCCTTGTCGTCCTCATTGGCAGCATAGCTAAAAATCGTCGCCACCCGCAAATTATGCGTACCAGCAGCCTTAGCAGCCGCAAACAACTCATAATACTTTATCAACGTCTCCACACTATTCACACAAAACATCGCCGTGAAATCCTTATTGTGCGTTTTCCGAGCATGATTAGAAATAATGAAATCCACAATCTTGCCCAACCGCAGCGGCGATTCCATCAGCTCCTTCGTGTCGATGTCTTCCACCTCGATGTCCACCTCCGTCTGCGAATCCTTCCGCTTGTAGCGACCCACGTATTCCACCGCGAACTTCAACACATTCTCGTCCTTGATGGCGTCGGTGATGACGTATTTGTGGAGGCAATCGCCAAAGAGTTCAGAAGTGGTCCGCTTGCCCATCTCGTTCTTGATGGAATTCTCGGCAAAAATCGGCGTGCCGGTGAAGCCAAATAGCTGTATATTGCTGAAATAGGCCTTGATGCGCGCATGCGTTTCGCCGAACTGGCTCCGATGGCATTCATCAAAAATGAACACAATCCGTTCGTCTCGCAGCAGCTCCATGCGGCGTTGGTGGCGCGTCAAACTGATGGCCGTGTTCAGCTTCTGAATAGTGGTGACAATCAGCTTCGTATCGTCCGAGAACTGGCGAACCAGCGCATTCGTGTTGTCGGTGCCGTCGATGCTGCCTTTGCTGAAGCTGTTGAACTCCTTGGTGGTTTGGTAATCGAGGTCCTTGCGGTCCACCACGAACACCACCTTGCGCACGTGCAGCATGTTCATGAGAATCTGGCTCGCCTTGAACGAAGTCAGTGTCTTGCCCGAACCCGTGGTATGCCAGATGTAGCCGTTCTTGGTCGTGTTCTTGACCCGCTCAATCAAGGCTTCCACCGCGAAATACTGGTACGGGCGCAGCACCATGAGTATCTTATGTGCCTCACTCAGAACGATGTACTTGCAAATCATCTTGGAGATGTGGCAGGTATCCAGGAAGCTGAACGCGAACTGCTCCAGCTGCGACACAATCTTGTTCTCCCGGTCGCTCCAAAAGAAGGTCTGCTTGAACGACTGAAACCTGTTGTTGGCGTAATACTTGGTATTGACCCCGTTGCTGATCACGAAAATCTGGACGTACTGGAACAATCCGCCGTTTGTGCCGAACGAATGCCTTTGGTACCTATTTACTTGGTTGAACGCTTCCTTCAGCTCTATCCCGCGCCTCTTCAGCTCAATCTGCACCAGCGGCAACCCATTGATTAGCAACGTCACATCGTACCTATTCTTGTACGAACCCTCTACCGTAACCTGATGCGTCACCTGAAACTGGTTCTGACACCAGTTGTCCTGGCTGATGAATTCGAAATAGAGGCTCTCCCCGTTGTCCCTTACAATATGCTGCTTCTCCCTGAGTATCTTGGCCTTATCGAACACCGACCCCTTCGACAAAATATTCAGTACTCGGTCGAACTCTTTCCTCGAGAACAACACGCCGTTGTGTATCTCCAACTGATTCTTCAGATTGCTGAGTAAAGCTTTCTCGTCAGCGATGGCCACTAGGTCGTAGCCCAGCAGTTGTAGCTGCTTGATGAGGTTGTCTTCGAGGAGGAGTTCGGGTTGGGTGGTCATAACTATACGAACATTTGTTGCAGAAGTCCTTTTTTCCAGAGTTGCATTTTCTCGATTTGAAGGGCGGTTTGGGCGATTTTATCGTCGAGTGCGGAGAGGAAGGAGGCGATTTTTTGTTGTTCGGGCAAACTTGGAACTGAAACTATAAATCCATTTATCGCATAAATTGCTAGCTTAGGTTGTGCGCCAATAGTTTTAACACTATCAATCAATTTCTTAAAATAATCTGACTTGAGATAATGAAGCAGGTATCCTTGGTTACATTTTATGTTCGTTATTTTGTTTGCATTCTCGGTTAAGTTTGCATTCTCCAATACTTCAGGTATTGTCCCAATTAATCCAAGTGTTCCTGCTACTGAAACAAAAATATCTTTTGTTGAAATTGTGTAATTACTGATTATTTTAACAACAGACAATGGTACAAACTGTATTTTCTCCATTGATACTGAGCCATTTTCCATATCTGAAACGGTTATATATGGATACCCATTGTCAGTTGTTTCTAATGAGAATCCTTTTGGTATCCTTTTACCACCCTTTACATCTGCAATTTCTTCAAGTTTTTTTTCCTCCCAGTCAGGATAATCATTTCCCTCTTCATCCTTGAACCGCAATTTTTGTGAAAGAAGCTGTTTCATAACGCCTTTTTTGTATTGTTCCAAAAGAGCTTTCTTCTTATTTAATTGTGAAATATTGCCGTCAACTGTTTTTAGTGATGTGGCAATTTGAGTTTGTTCAGGAAGTTCAGGAGTATAAATCGAAATTCCAAAAAAAGTACTGTTTCTAATATGAACCTGCGTACTTCCTACCATAATTGTCTGCATCAATTTTCTATATGACTCAGTATTAGAAAATTGAATTAAAAAATCCTCAAAAAGAGTTTGTTTGTTTATTTTTAAACCATATACACCTTGGGCTAACATAAAGGAATTCTTGCTGTTATTCTTTACAATGTATCCAATATTTGGGCCCGATGGTACTAAATCTCTAAGTGTCGTAATTAAATAAGAATCATCTACTACTGATTTTGAATATCTATGGAAAAATGATTCAGTACAAAAAGTGGGTTCATCTAAACTTAAAATTAGTTCGCCACCACTAGTTATTCCCTTCTTGGGTATGACTTCACATTTTGAATTTTTAGTAAAGTCATTTGGTGTAAGAGGTGCCCCACCCCTATGTTCAATAATAAAGTCTTCTAGTTTTCTTAATTGCCACTCACCTGAAAACTCTGCAAATCGCAACATCGGCACATTCTTTAGCTTTTCCATACTTCAGAACGGTGTTGCGATACCCAACTCCTTACAGAAGTGTGCAATCTTGACGTCGGTTTCAGCAATTGCTACATCTAATTCAGCTATTTCACTGGCTATCTGATTAATTTCAATTAATGTCTCCTCTTCAAACGTATCCACATATCTAGGAATATTCAGATTGTAGTCATTTTCTACAATCTCCTTTTGAGTTGCCCTTTTACTAAATTTTTCAGTTTCAATTCTGCCGCGGTATGTTTCAATAATAGTGTTAATATCTTCTTCTCGTAATACATTCTGAGTCTTAACTTTATCAAATAGTTGGCAAGCATTGATAAACAAAACATCTTCCGGATTCTCGCGACATTTCTTGAAAACCAAAATACACGTCGGAATACTCGTTCCATAAAACACATTCGCCGGCAACCCAATCACCGCATCCAAATAATTCCGATCCTCAATGAGATACCGCCGAATCTGGAGTTCGGCCCCGCCACGAAAGAGGGCGCCGTGCGGGAGAACAACGGCCATGGTGCCATTGTCGGCCATTTGATGGATCATGTGTTGGACGAAGGCGAAGTCGGCCTTGCTGCTCGGCGCCAGCTTTCCGTACTGGCTGAAGCGGTCGTCCGTCATGAAGAGGGGGCTAGCGCTCCAGTTGGCGGAAAAAGGCGGGTTGGCCACGACGGCCTCGAAGCGCATGTCAAGGTGTTGCGGATGCTCCAGCGTGTCTTCCTGCCGAATGTCGAACTTCCGATAATGGACATCGTGCAGAATCATGTTCATGCGGGCAAGGTTGTAGGTGGTTCGGTTCATTTCCTGCCCGTAAAAGTTGTTCACTTCCTTCACCTCCTTGGCCACCCGCAACAACAACGACCCCGAACCACACGTCGGATCGTAAACCGACTTGAGCTTACTCTTACCGGTCGTAACCAATTTGGCCAATATCTTGCTTACTTCCTGCGGCGTATAAAACTCACCCGCCTTCTTCCCCGCCCCACTGGCAAACTGCCCGATGAGGTATTCGTAGGCATCGCCCAGCACATCCAGCTCCGTATTCTCCAAATGAAAATCAATCTGATCCAAATGAAAAAGCACCTTCGAAATCAACTCATTCTTAGCCGATTCCGTCCGCCCCAACTTCGTACTCGTCAAATCCAAATCCTCAAACAAATTGTCGAAATCATCCTCACTCGCCGTCCCCATCGTACTCTGCTCAATATTGCTCAGAATCTTGGCCAAATCCTCCAAAATAAAGTTATCCCCACCCTCCTTGTCACTATTCCCCCGCTTCGCCACCTCACTGAACAGCTCCGACGGCTTCAGAAAATACCCCAACTTTTCGAGCGATTCTTCCTTGATGGCTTCAATGTACTCCTTCCCCTTCGCACTGTTCTCATCAATATCCGTGTACTTAATTTTGTCCTGCTTCAGAATGATATCCGCATACCTCCACATCTTTTCAGACAGATACTTATAAAAAATGAACCCCAGGATATAGTCCCGGAATTCATCCGCATTCATTTTTCCGCGTAGGGTGTTAGCTATGTTCCAGAGCTGCTGCTCGAGTTGTTTTTTGTGGTCTTCGGACATGGGGAGAAAGAATTATTTGAGAAAAAAAAGCAAGTGGACAAATCACATACCAAAATTGGATTATAAATAATTTGGTATACATTAACTTGTGTTTTAGGTTTGGGCCTTTTATTAATATCATAAATATCAGTAAACCATATTCATAAATGAGAAATACATTTCTTATTACTAAAATTAAATAAAATTCCTAGTTGTTAGTTTAGTTTTAAAAACAAGAATCTCTCCATTAGGAATACGATCTAGTGGAATACTTTTTTTCCCTGGGCTTATTCTCCAAACATCTACATTTAGCAACATATGAGAAGTAATTAAGCAAAACATAGTGAATAACTTTGGCCCACAAGGTGCTAAAACAATACGATTAGTTTCAATTAGCCGACTACAAAGATTATAAAGAACAAAGAATGTACTTTCTATACTTTCAATATTATAAAGAAATACATTTTCAGGTGATACTGATTTGATTAATTCCTCGTTATTTTTTTCAACTAAACTTGAAAAACTGTTATCACTAAAATTCTCAGTATAAAATAAATACGTTTCAGCATCCAAGTACTCAGCTAAGCCATAAGCTCTATCTATTTCATACCCTAAACCAATTATAAGAATTGTTGGTTTATTAGAAATTGACAAATTGTTATATCCAGTTATAGGTCCAACATTAATATTTGGAATAATTTCATCAGGCGGTGAGACAAATTGTGCACAAGAATAAGAAAAATATAGGGTTATATCTTTGTCACTAAATAGGGTTGAATTAAAAAAAGATAAAATAGTGGCATACCATATTCTTGTCATACTAGAATAATCAACTAGTATATTTAAAGAACTATTAAATTCAAGGGATTTTAGTTTATCAATAATTTTCTCTCCAGAATCTCCATTAGCTTCGATTAATTCGAACCCTTTAGTTAATAAGATTTTATCATTAGATTTTCTATTAAATTTGTCAAGTTTATCATCAAAAACAAAAGCAATTTTTTTTGATGCATTAATATTAATTTTTTGAACTAGATATGTAGCTCTTGACTCAAATCCAGAGGAAGTTATAAATAAGTCAAATGTTATATCACCCAATGTCCTAACTTCAATTTTCTTTATGTAGTTTTCTCTTTTCATGCTAATAGAATAATTTTAAACTCTTGCTTTGACTTTTATCTTTTGATAGAATAGTTGAAAGATTTAGTTGAGAATCCTCAAGTCTGTTTGGAAGTTTGAAATATGGATATAGCAAAAATGATAGTCTAAATCTCTTATTAATTATATCAGCAGAAAGCCGTTCATTTTCGCTTGGATTTAAATAAACAATTGCTCCTAAAAACAATCCAACTTCAATTAATTTTACAAGTTTAGTAGTTATACTATCATCAACTGAGAAAGTTCCAGTTGGGTTAGGTTTGAAATCAAATTTCAAAATTTCATTTTGAAAACATTCACCAATAGTGGAAATAAGATTTTTTAATGAGTATATCTGATTAGATATCAATTGATTACTTTTAGGGTTCGTTGACCAGACATCCATATACTTCTTGGATATTTGATAAATAATCTGCGATTGTTTATTAAAAGGAATAGTTTTTACCTCCCCATCACTATCAAACTCTAGATCTGTTAATAGACTATCTATTAATCCAATAACAGTCCTTGGATTCCCATCACTTATTGTGCAAATATCGGACCAGCCAAAATAAAAGGGATTTGGGATATTTCTTGTTCTTAAACGTGCACCTTTTGAATCATAGGATTTCATGAAGTAATTCCTGTAATAAACATAAGGCTTGATTTTCCTAAAGACCTCGTCTTTATCTTTTTCACTTTTTGGTATAGGATTCTTCAATGAAATTTGTTTGAGATTCAAATAATTTTCAAAGCTAGTGTCCTTAAAGCAAAGCTCTTTAAATTCACTTAAGTAAATTGATTCAGCATTATAATCTTCAATATTTAAATGGCTCTTATTGTATTTACCATCAGAGACCAATGCTTGTTCATAAGAGAACTCGCCAAATAATTGTTTTAAATTTATGACTTTATCGTATTTTCTTTTTAATCTTTCTAGAACCAACTTCTCACAAAAAACTTTCCACATACGAAAATCATTTTTATTTGAAACCCATATCCGTATTGGTATATAATCATCAATTGTTGTTGCTGAAGTTGATGACTCAACCTCAGAAACATCCAAAATTGGAGTGGAAGTTAATTTAAAAATAAAGCGTTGATCTCTACTTCGTAAGAATTTGAACAATTTGATTTGTAACCATTTCGGTGCAATTTCTAACTCATCAAAGCAAAGCGCCCACTTCATTTTTTGCGGAAAAAGTGAAAGAAAATCAACAAATACACTATCGAATGCCAAACATGCCTCACGAACTTTATCCAGAAACTCTTCAAAGCAATATTTTGGCAAACTAATTTCATCTTCCTTTTTGTAAATCACGCCTATTTGATTTACTAAAGTATTTAAAGCACTTATCCTTTTTAAAATTGAAGCTTCAATTGAATAAAATGAAGGAGAAATACAATCATCTAATTCAAAGATTTTAATAAGTTCCTTACAAATACTCGATTCAAATTTCTCAATATTTATATTTGATTCTTTGGCCGCAATTTCTGCAATACTTACAAAAGACTCTATTAAACTATTGTATACATTGGTATTAATAAGAGCATTAAGTATAAACTTAGTTGTTGTAGGAAAAGAACTAAATTCTTTTTCAAAGCACTCAACTTGTTCTTTCCATTGAATATCTGTTGGAATATAAACAGCAAAGAATGGTACAGAGTAAAATAATTCACTATTTGATAAACTGTAATATTTAAGCAAAGCTTTGGGTGTTAACATTTTCAATAGAGTTGTTTTACCACAACCCCGAGGACCTAAAATTAGAGAATGAGAGTTTTTAAGTAACTTTTCAAAATACTCATTCCCTATAAATGTCTCTGCTACTTGCTCAAATGACAAATTGCGCGCGTTAAATGAATCGAATAATGTTTTTTGTTCACTCATACAAGTGTAGTTAATTGATCGGGTATATTCTGAAAATCCGGATATAAAATTAGTTTTCGAGTTTTTATTTGGTTTCTTAACTTTTCAAAGTCTGTAGGAATCAGATATTTTATCTCTGGGAATATTTCAATTACTCTATTGAATTTTATATAATCGAGATTTTCTGAATCAAAGTAGGTTTTTATACGAGTTACCAAATCATTTAAATCGTTTCTATTACCAAATCCAGTATGACTTGGAAATGAATTTGAATTAAAAACATCTGACCAACCTAACCCTTTGTTAAATTCAAAAGTTAGTACTTCTCCATTTTTTTGTTCAGAATTTAATGTTATAAAATGAATAACGTTTTTATTTCCAGTTTCCATTAAATTCATTAGAGATGAAAAACTTCCTGCTCCAAATATCGGCAAAGAATTAACATACATAAGTCTTGGCACGTGCTTATGGCCATGTATAAAAATCTGGAAGTCATTTTTATCTAAAAGATCAATTAATTTGTCACCCTTTTCAATAACATCACCATCTTTATATTCAATTCCAAGATTTGCATGTTTGTAAGGATGATGATGTGTTATACCTATTTTGAATTTAAACTCTTTTGATGATAATATCTTTAAATCTTCTTCAATATTTTCAATTGTTTCATCTGATATTATTGATGTTAAACAATCAACATTATTAGTGTGAGAATGAACACTATTATAATTAAATAATAAAATATCTTCAATTTCTAAAAAACAATAGTTTTTTGAAAAAAATTTATTCAAAGCTTGCTCGTTATCAAATGGATAATTTGCCTTCAGTCTCTTTGGTAAATTGAATGAATTATATGTACTATGGATTTTTCGTGAATCAACATCATGATTTCCTAATGTAGCTATCAAAAACCTTGCTTTCAATGCATCTTTAATCTCCTCTAAAAAAGCCCAGCCAGTCATCAATCCTTGTGGATCTGTTTTGCTCGTGACATCTCCAGGACATAATACCAAGTCCGCAACTAGTCCAATTTCTTTAATTTTCGAAATTATTGATTGCGCAGGATGTTGTTTAACAGGCAGTCTCATATTATCTGTTAAAAGGAATGTATTATTTTCGCTATCAGATTTACTATGCCGACAATGCAAATCACTAACCACAGCTATTTTAAGTTCCATACTTCAGTAGTTAGTTATTAATAAATCATTTAAAATATTTCGATTGCCTGAGTTATTATTTATCATTCTTGATGTCTGAATCTTTCTAATGTTAAAATTTGAATAATGATCTTCAAAAAAACTATCTGTTGTAGTTTCATTTTCCGGATCCGAATTTGTAAGCATTACTTTTACTCCCTTATTGCTTAATGCATTCATGAAAATGGCTAATCTAATCTGATCTTTTTCTTTAAAATCATGTTTTGTATAAGATGTGAAATTTGTACTTTTAAATAATGGTCTATATGGTGGGTCTAGAAAAACGAAAGAATCATTTTCAACATCATCTAACATCTTTGAAAAATCAGAAACTACAATTTCTGAATTTTGTAGATTTTTAGAGATTTTCATTAAGTTGGTTTCATCAAATATTTTTGGATTATATCTCTTACCAAATGGAACATTAAAGTCACCCTTTTGATTTATTCTAAATAATCCATTAAAACATGTTTTATTTAGAAAAATTAATTGAGCAGCTCTTGAAATCCAACTATCATTATATTTATTATAATTAATTGAGAATCTATTTAAATTATATGCAACTCTCATATCATAATAATATTCCTCTTTTTGCTTTTCATTAAGAGATAAATACTTTTTCTTATAAAGTACTAAATATTCAATTAGACTACAAACATCTTTCTGTACTACTTTATAAGCAATAATTAACTCATGATTAATGTCAGACAAAATAACTTTATCAAAATTAAATTTATTTGAGATTGTCAAAAAACATGCACCACCACCTAAAAATGGTTCATAATAGTTTTTTATTTGACCAGTTAATAATTCAATTGGGTAATGTAATGCAATTTGATCCAACATTTGTGTTTTACCTCCTGCCCACTTGATAAAAGGTTTAATTGGATCTTGAACTTCCTTCATCTTATAACTTGAATTGATACTACTTTAATAAATTGTTACTTTTTTATCGCCTTTCACTATTGATAATAATTGACAAGATTTAACTACATCACTTGTAAAAGTAAGACAGTAAATGTAGTTTTATTTGAAATACTTATACTATAAATTTTATGATTTTTCTTGAAAAATGCAACTCCAAATGCTATTATTATAAAGTTTTAAATTTTGTTTTTAATAATCGCTTAAGATTTGTTCAGTGGAACAAATCTTACTAAACAAAATATCCAAATCTCGAGCGGTGCATCTTGATGCATATTCAGATCGAAGAGTATTAATTAATCTTGGAATCTCCGATGTTTTATCAACAATAATATACGATATATCTGAGGCATCAAAAATGAATCTCAAATCTTTAATCATTGTATTATATTTAATTTTATTTCGTAAATAAGCAGATAAAGTTACTGAGAATGGAGCTCCTTTTAATTCGCTTGCTTCTGGAACTAGCCTCCACTCCCTTTCATCATAATATCGATACTTCTTATTGTCAACCAATCCTCGTTTTAAATGACCTGAATAATTTTTAGTAAAACATTTTATTCTAAGTATTTGCTCTTTTTGTGTTTTAGTGAGATTAGAGTTTGGCAATCTTCTTTCACTAATTAACCCAGCTAAAGTTCTGCTAATTGAAGAATCATTATCAATATATAATACTGGATTAATTCCATGATTTTTTGCCCAGACTTTTGACAATCCAATACCAAATCTGCCATATGCATCAAAATGCTTACCTGAATCCGATAATGGTATATCACAAAATGAAATCATTGGATGAGCAGCTAAAGAACTAGTGCCTGATTCCAGAAATAAGGATTCGGAACAATATTTAATTGCAAACCCTGCTATAAGAATTGACTCCAATTTGTCAATAGAGTCTGTGTAGTGAATTATTGAATTTGTACTAATTGCCATAAATTTGACTATTAAAATTGTTACTAATTTTATTATACATTACAATATTACACTAGTGTCTTAGCATAAATATTAACCGCAAATATCATCTCTTTCTGATTATTGATCAAGCGACATTATCTACACGAAAGCAATGAAACCATCAGCTATGCCATTTCTTTGACTAAGTTTCTAAGCTGAAAATAAGTGATGGAAAACTGCCATGAATTTAAATTAACAATACAGATTCTCCAAATGCAATAAAGTCTACGCGGTCTAAGTAGTTTAAACGAGGGTGGGGTTAAGTCTCCAAAGTAATTTAACTATGTATTAAGCTTTGATTTCCGTGCAAGTAAGCTTACAATATAGACAATACTGCTAGCAATAATTGAAGATAAAACAGATAAACCAAAATCAATCGATGATTTATGAGTTGAAAGTATTTCTGTTGGAATTATTTTGTAGATCTTAATTACACCAAATATTAACAGAGTTAAGAAAATTGTCGTTGTTATGAAAGTTATCAACTTTGGGTTTATCATGTCCCAAAATCTAATAGGATTACAATTCAACATTTTTCGGATTTTCCCATTCTGGAATTTAAAATGATGTATTTTTCCCCAATCTTTATATTCCTTTCTAAATGAAGAAAGTGCTAATACAGAATCAAATATTGCCCAAATTGGTTTAATTGAAGTGTCATCAAGAAAAGGATGTTTCCAATAACCAAATTCATTTGTCGATTGTAACGTTCTTACTCCTTCAAAAACGATATTATTTCTCTTATTCCCCGTATTAATAAAAGCTAGAATAATATGTGGAATTGTATAATGGAAAAATGAAGTTCGGGATTTCTTTCCATCATTCTCCGCTTCTATAAACTCTAAACAACAGTTTATTGTAGGATCATTCCAGCCTCTATTAATAATATTAATTTCCAGCCAATTCATAGCTTTAATTATTATTTGATTATCTGATACAAAACCACATTCAATTAAAGTTGTGATAGCATATGCGGTATAAAAAATTCCAGAAGGTTTGCCATTCATTTCTCCCCAACCACCGTCTTTATTCTGACAATCAATTAGCCAGCAAAATGCTGATTCAAATTCAGTACTACTAGTCTTGGATAATTCATTTAATGTACGCAGAACAATACAGGTGTTATATGTTCTTGGAAAAGGTTCTCCAATAAAACTCCAACCCTGATCAACTTGAGAATCCATATTTAGTTTTGATAGTAACCAAGAAATTCCATTGTCAATTTCGATTGGATACAAATCCTTATGTAGATTTAGTGCTCTCAAAGCCCAACAGGTTGACTCTGTATTTGACTTTTCTGCAATATTTGAGATGTATGGCCAACCATAATCATCTTTTTGCTTTGAAACAATAAAATTTAATGCTTTCTCAAATTCAGGACATTCTCCTTCAATTTGATTAAAATACAAAATCGCAATCGAGGTCGCAACAATTCCTACTTTTTTGGATTTCAAATGTTGATGCCAGCCAGCCTCATGTCCAATATGTCTATGACTTTTAGTCATTACAACTGTACAGCTATCAATAAGATTGTCAATTTCTTTCTTTATAATTAGATTTCTCATTTAAAGTAGGGGCTTAATTGTTCAATTGTTCTGTTTATCGATTCCCAATTTTGATTTTCGACCCAATTTCCAAGTTCAGGATTTCCTAAAGCTTCTGCTAGTTTATATCTTAGAAATTGGCTACGAATTTTCTTATCAACAGAATACACATTTATACGTGAATCTTCAATAAGCAAATATTTTTTTAAATTTCTTGTATCATCCCAAGCTTCAGTGAATGAACAAAAACTGTCAAAAGGCAATTCCTGTTCAACCAGATTATTAAGGTCTATTTCAACTGGAATACAATGAAGATGAGCATGATAACAATGTTTTTTACTATTTTCGAAAGTTAGACTTGAACCTATTTTTCCATGTTCATAGAAAATACAACATCCATAATGTCTAATTAAAATATCTTTTACCATATTTTTTAGATACTTAAATTCCACCATTAGTTCTTCTGGAATATTAAAGCATGCTCCAATATGTCTTTTTGCAACTATTAACAAATACCCATCGACAATTGGACCTAGAGAAACCATTACATAAAAATTCTCTGTTTCAAAAAGAATTCGTTCTTTTTCTGGTGGATTACAAAATCGACAGGAATTATTAATTTGGTCTTGTAGGTCTGTAATTCTATTCATATAGCGTTATAAAAATTATCAATTAAAATTTATTATGATTTGCTCTTTCTTAAAAAAACGGCTAATAATTGCAGAAAATTAAACCTACGCGTTCTACGATAAGTGCTAACGGGTAGCTAGGGCGCGGGAAACCAATGTATTTCATTGGTTTACTGCGGCTTAGATGGTGTTATGGCTAGGGTTTTTTCTTTATTTGTAGTGTTTCTTTTATCAAATTTTGCTCTCCAATTTTTAATTGTTAGATATTTCTATCAAAGTACACTAGATATTAGTTCTCCAATAATTAGAGCAAATCCTACTAGTATTGCAATTGCACTTGCCCACAAATAACGCCTTTTATGCATTAACGCATCCCTTTTATGTATTTTAATATCTTCAGGTGAGATAATGCTAACTATCTTTTCATAAGGTAAAAGTCCAAAAAGCGCAACTATCAGACTAGTGAAAAAAGAAAGTAAAACGAAGATTTTAATTGTATCGCAAGAAACAATTTGTTCATAAATTATACTTAGGCCCAATAATGCAGAACTTATTGTTATTAGTTGTTTTAAAATATCATTACAAAGTGTGAAATTATTCTTAATTGTTTCACGCGCCCAAGTAATGTAGAATATATCTTCATCGGTCGGAAGTTGTCCTTGTTGTTTACTCATGTTAGATGTATCTAATAGTTACAGAATTCTGGGTTCTACATTTTGGATTATTGCAATGAATTATTACCTGCTTATACTTGTATATAATCATCTCTAATAAAAGTTCATTGCTCCTACTTCTGTCAATAAAATCAGATGGATCATAAAAATTTTCATTTTTACAGTTACAGCAAACAAAACTGTCTGCATTTTTCTGGTTTTTGGTTTCCATAATTTTCTCGATTAAATTTTTAAAGATTACTTTCTGTTATATTGATCCCAAAAACATCAATGTCTGTTGTATCAATTATTACTTGTCCATCATGTATAAGACCTCCCTTCTGCTGACCTAAAAATGGATTTAGAAACTCAACTGAATTCAAAGAAGTGGGGAAAATAATTCTTTGAATTGCTCTTGAGAATATTGAGAGAATAACTAATTCTGAGTCCAGCCAGTAGTGTTGAGTCACAGGGTCATTTAATACTATATTATTGTTACCTAATAAGTTATAGTTTAGATAATTGATCTCATCTAGAAATCTTATGTCTCTTAACAGAACAGCAAGATGGTTTGAGTCAGGGAAATGTAATTTTACTCTTCTCATAATTTTCAAATTAATAGTTTGTTTATTTGGGTTCCCAGAGGGCTACGAGGCGGCGGATTTCGGCGGTGTGAGCGGAAAATGGGTTCATGGCTGCAGGTTGGGTGAAACGGCAGGGTTGCGTTAAGGGAATGTAATCCTGCTGTGTGGGTTACAAATCTATAAAGATTTTTTGATGAAAAGAATTATTTCAGAAATAAAATGCTGATTGATAGGAATTAATGTTGAAAAATGTGCGATTATGCAAAATAGTTAGAGAATAAGCAAAGACATTTGGGCATCCTTCAGACACATGTGGCTAAGCTGATGTTATGGCTAGGAGTTTTTTTCTAAATACTTGCAAGAAAATCTTTTGTTGTACAAACAGTCGAATAAAAATAATTCAATGCGGCCAAAAAACTTGTCTGAACATCTACCGCATTTACTTGTTTCCCGTTTATCTCTAAATGCTTTGTTGCACAGGCATCACCAATAACTGTACATTCGAATCCGAAATCCTTTGCTGCTCTTGTAGTGGCATCAACACACATATGAGTCATCATTCCACATATCACCAATTTGCTGACATCCATAGATTGTAGAGACTCTAACAAATTGGTCTCACGAAAGCTATTCGGGTGATGCTTTACAATTATTTTTTCACTGTCAAGTGGCTTAACTTCCACATGAATATCTGCACCAATGGTACCAGGTAGGAAAAACGTAGCTGTCGGCCTTGTGGCTATGTATTGTATATGAATGATTGGCAATCCCCTGTGTCTGAAATCATCCAAAATTAACCGGGCATTCTTGGCTGCTTCATCTGAACCGAAAAGAGAATTTGATCCCTTGGCAAAATAGTCGTTTTGAATGTCAATTATTAAGAGTGCTGTTGTCATTCTATCATCAGTTATATGTTTGGGCATTTTGTAGGTTTATCGTGTTCTTGCATTTCGGATAATTTGTACAACCTAAAAAATTTCCGTATAGTCCGCTTCTTTTGGTCATAAAACCGCTTTTGCAACTTGGGCAAAGTAAAGTGTTCTCTAAAATTTCTATGTTATTAAATGTCTGATTACAACTTGGGAAATGCGAACAACCTAAAAATTGATTGTTTTTGATTGAATTTTGCCTTATTACTAGATGTCCTGTTTGACAATACGGACAATTTGTTTTGCTTACATTTGCGTTGTATGCAGTAAGCAGAAAGCCGTTATCTGTTACTAATTCTTCCGCAAATAAAGAAACATCAGTCGGAATAAGTAACACAACTTCGTTTTTAGTTCTTGTTAATGCTACATAAAATAATCGTCGCTCTTCTGCAAAACGATATTCTTCATCATCGCTGAGTAATAACGACAGCATCGGGTCGTCCGTCATTTTGTTCGGAAAACCGAGTAAGTGATTTTTCAGGTTTAACACAATAACATTGTCCGCTTCTAATCCTTTTGATTTGTGTACCGTAATGTATTTTATTTCAATATCTTCAAATCCAATTATTTCTAATTTATCGCTACGTTCGTAATACTTTATTTTGCTGTTTGGTGTGAGTTTTATAAACTCGTTTATGTCAAAACTATGACGACCCAAAACCAAAATAGGTTTGTTCCCATTTTTGTCTACAAGCGCTTGAATTTCATTGATAAAAACATCATCGGCATTGTCTTGTGAATAATAAACAAACTTAATCGGGTTTTCCAAAGGCTCTTTTTTAGATTTTGGATTTTTAGAAATTTGTTTGGTGTTTTTTTGAATGTACTTTGAAGTTATGTCAATGAGTGATTGCGAATTTCGATAGGTTTGTTCAATAAATAATTGTTCGTATTTGCCAACATATTTTTCAAAATTACTGAACAATGAAATATCGCTACCCGCAAAACGATAAATAGATTGCCAATCATCACCAACGCAAATCAGTCTTGCTCCTGATAGTTCTCGAATTTCTTTAATTAGGTTGAAACGAGAATATGAAATGTCTTGGTATTCATCAATAATAATATACTGATAAGTGTATTCTGTTTTGTTTTCTTTTACAATATCACTTGCCTGATTTATCATATCATTAAAATCAATTTCGCTTTTCTCTTTGAGTGTATTGTCATACTTTTTTAGAATTGGAAGTGCAAATTTCAAAAAGATTTCTTGTCTTTCGAGCATAAAATCGTCTTCAGCTTTATCTCTGTCTGTAAACAAAGAGATTATTGAATTATAATTTAGTTTTCTTGATTTGCTAAGATTGATAAACGTTGCAATAAGATTTGTAATTTCTTTTCCAAAATTCTTATCGTTGTCCGTAACTTTTGTGTAAATACTCATTGCATCTCTTGGCTTGAGAGTTACATTTTCGTTTTTGAACATTTCTCTTAATCTATCGAGTAAAATGTGGTCTCTGTTGTAATAGGAATATGTTTCTAAAAGTTTGGTTTTATAAGTTTTGTGTCTTTCTCGTTTTAATTCCATTTCTTCGACATATTTTTGCTCATTAAATGGAGTAAGCCATTTCGCTCTATCGTTTTCGTCAACTCCAAAATGTTCTAAATAGATGTTATAATCTTTTAGATAAAAATCGGGACGATACATTGTGTCGCCAAAAGGATATACTTCTTCATATTTGTACTCAACTCCGTTTAAATACAAGAAATTTGCGATGGTAAGCTCTTCAACGCTTTTAACTTTTTCGCCTTGAATTGTATCAAGTGTTGCTTTTGCCACTTTGTTTAATTCAGGTTCACATTTAGATTTTAAAGTTTGGAAATCTATACCTTTTTCGGTGTCTAATTTTTCGCCAAGTGAAAAGTAACTTTCGTGTTCTTCTGGAATGTTCATGTAACACGCAACGTACACGATATACGCCTCTAAAGCTTCTGCATTGTTGAAAATTTCGTTTTCTAAGTAGTCCTTTACAACATTGTTTAATGTATTTTCATTTGTCAATGCTGGCACATTTGCTTTGTGCCTTTTTATGATATCGTAGCCAAGTTTATGGAAAGTTGTTGCTTGTGCACCAATTCCAATATTTTTTAGTCGTTCATTTAATTCATCTACCGTTTTTTTAGTAAATGACAAAAGCAAAATATTTTCGGATTTCACATTTTTCTGTTCAATGAGATATTTAACTTTCCCAAGAATTGTCAAAGTTTTTCCAGAACCAGCACCGGCAATAATTAGGTTTGAGTATTCGTCTGTAATAAGCGCTGTTCGTTGTTGGTCATCTAACTTTTTGCCTTCAATATCATCAAAATATTGGTTGAGTTTTTCTTTTTGATTACGGACATAATTTTGGTTGTATTCGATAATATATTTGTCAAAATCACTCAAAATTTCATTAAATTTTTTGACAGTTTCTTCTTTTTTGAAAAAGTTTGTTTTGTTTCTAAAAAACTGTCCAGCTGCTGAATATTTTGATTTTATTTGGTCACGATGTAACCAGGTAACATAGTCATTTAAGGTTTTAATAGTGTCAAAAAACGAAGCGATTTGTTGCAAATTAGAAAGGTAAGCGGTGTCTTGATATTTCTTCTTTTCTAACGATAGATGGAAAAGAAGAAAAACCACTAACAATGTAACCGCAATGATACTAATTGTCAATGCCATAGTCGTTTGATTATTGGAAATAAACTTTGTTGCAAGATACAATTGCAAGATACAATGGCTTTTGGTTTTGCGATTCGAAATCGCTCATAAAAGTTCTTTAATAAATTTCTAATTCTATACAGAAGATTGCTGAGATTGGCAATTCTTTCTTTGATGAAAATTCCGATGAACCAAAATTGCCGGTTCAAGCCTTGCCGCTAACGGGTAGCTAGGGCGCGGGGAACCAATGTATTTTATTGGTTTACTGTGGATTAGCTGGTGTTATGGGCAGTTTTTTATTTTCTTTATTTTCCATTCCATTCTAAATATTCGGGCGCGAAAGTATTTTCTCTTCAAAATATGCACTGAATCATGATTCAAAGTTGACTGACGTCGACTATTCCTTGACAATCTCATTCTTGCTTATTATTTTTCACAGGTGCCAACAATTGTAACCCTTGTTTTCTATAATTTGTGGTTTTACTAATTAAAAAATACGTAGAATATATAAGATACTTAAGTTGTGAAATGTACCCGTGATGGCATATCTTTTTTATTTCAAATCAGCGAGTACCAATTCAAGTTGTTTTTTAAATTGAAACATCAAATCATCAATATTTTTGTAGATCGTTCTAAAATGACCCAGGTTTTCTACTTTTTTTCGGAAATCTAAAAGGCTTTGAATTTCATTTGTAATTTGTTCAGTATCTATCGGAGCATTTTTGAAATATGTATACACAAGCGGTTTACCTAATTTACTAAACTGGCCAAAAGCAGTTTCAAATTCTTCAAGTGTATAAATACCCACTTTGGTAAAGAATAGGCTGACGAAAATGTCAGAGTTTTTAATTACATTATTGTATTCATCCTGTAACCGTGTCTTCGACATCGCATCAATGAAATTCTCCCATATTTCCAGTTTAATGAAAATGCCTTTTCTGTAAAGCTGTTGATTCTCTCGGTTTATAAAAATCTCAAATTGCTCTCTTTCTGATTTAAGTTCTGAAGAGGATGCTAGAAATAATTTAATTTGTTTTTGAGTACCCTCCCGCTCAATAGGTGTTGAATAACCATTCAGGATATCCTTTACTGGAAGATCCTCGTCTAACTCATCATGATACCAAGGTTTATTTTTTGTTTCACGGTTAATTAACTGTATATAATCCAACCAATAATCCTTATAAAGAACCTCTTGCCTAATCTGCATTTGTGGAAAAGGATTATGCAACTTTCTGAAGGTTTCCCGTATAGCATAAAGATAGCTTCTCCCCTCGCCTTTATTCCCTGCTATTTCAATATGAATTTGGTTCTTGCTGAAAGTTTGATAAACTTTTGCCAGACACGATCCATTTGAAATATAGACTCCACTTCTCCAGCGTTTTTCATTGTGAATGTCTTGATTTAATTCTACAATAAACCGTGTCATAAAAGCATCTGGTGGATAATCGTCATAATTGTAGCGGAAATGCATAGATTTATCTCCGTTCCATTCAAAATCAGGTTCTATGTCTTCAAATAGGTCAGGTATAAGAAATATATCCTGTTGATCTTTTGCCGCATAACATAGATTGAATTTTTTCATAAGCTCTAAAAGATAAGCATGCCTGCTCTTTGGAAATTTATTCAATGGCAATATGCGTTCCAGATCATTAATACATAATCGGCCCTTTGTAATATCTTTAACAATGTGGTCATTAATTATGGCATAAACACCATCCATAATCCACTGAGGATTAATGACATTAGTATCAATCAAGCGTGGATCATCAACAAAACTAACGACCGCACCAATCATACTAAGTAGTTTCAAGTTGATTCTACGCTCATCATCTGACAAATTTTTAATAAATTCAAGATTTTCATAATCTTTATAAGTAATGAATTCAATACCGTCTTCTTCCAGCTTTTCCAATTGAGCTTTAACTTTAAACCAATCTGGTGGCCGTTGTTCGAATACACTCGACATCAAGCTCTTATCAGTTACAGCTGCCTTAATCTTGTTTTTTAATAATTTAATTGTCTCTACTGCATTACCTTCCTTACAATCGTAAATACATGTCCGAACAAATCCAATAATATTCGGATAATCCCGCTCAAGACTTCTTCTATCTAAATCATGCGAATCAAGGTCAATTTTATTAATTACTACTAAAACAGGTGCTTTATTGCCCAATTGGTTCGCTAATTTAAGCCAGTGATTAAGTTCATTTCGCTCTCTACGTGCAAGGGTAACTAAAACGTATAAGGTACGTTCTGTGAAAAAGAACTGGTGAGTGCTACGCATAAATTCCTGTCCACCAAGATCCCAGAAATTAAGGCGGATATCACTACCACTATAAGGAATTCTGATCTGACTCCTTTCAATGCCATGCGTTGTATTTATCTTTCTTTTAATTTCTCCCTCACGGAGTAATTCTATTAAATGAGTTTTTCCATAATTGCTTTCTCCAATAAAAATTACTTTGGCTTCATTTATGGGTTGTAATGTCCCAGCTCGTTTTGATCTTTGCCATTTTAATATTTCATTGATCATTTCTTTTGGCGGAAGATTAAATATTTCAGCACTTACCTCAAATCTGTTACTTTTCAAATCAAACTGTCTAAGTTTTTCTAACTTTAAAATACCACTTGGTAGATTGCTCAATCTATTATATCCCAAATCAAGATTAGTAAGGTTACTTAAGCTAATAATACTCTTTGGAAAACTGGTAAAACGATTATCATAGAATGTTAGATATTTTAACTTTTTTAAATTTGAAAATCCATCAGGCAATTTACTTAATTGATTTATACTTAGAAGAAGATATTCTAAGTTTATCAACTCTGAAAATCCATCAGGAAGATTTCTCAATTTATTGTTAGCCAAATAAAGAGTTGTTAGCTTTGTCAACTTACCAATTTCTTCTGGGAGTGATGACAGTTGATTTGAAGTTATATCTAGATTGGTTAGCTCAGTCAGCTCAAATATTTCTTCGGGAAAATGGGTCAACTGCAATTCAGACAAATTCAGTTTTGTAGAATGCGTTTGTCTAGCTCTCTTTATAAGTTTCAATGCTTTTTTAAAATTTTCATCCATATATTTTTCGTTTTTGAAAAATTTATTATAATATATTTAAATAAATCTAGTATATAACCATATTGTTATTTATTTAATTTTTTCTTTGATTTATAACACATCCTATCATGTTAAGTCTTCCTATTGGATGTTTGATACAAAATTGTGTGAACCTCAATATGTGCGTTCTAAAATTGCCCATAACAATACTGTAAACGCATATCAAATGTATATTAGTTCTTCTATCTCACCCAAATGCAACCCCAAATGCCTCCCATAATCCCGTATCATCTCCTCCAGCGTGATGGGCTCGGCTAGCGCGTTCAGCCATACATTGCCAAGTTTGGATTCATCGACGCGGTCGGCAACGTGGGCGAAGTGGAGGGTGGTGGAGGTGAAGAGGGAGACGAGGTCGGGCCAGGGGGAGCGCTGGTAGTCTTGGAGGCGAATCCATCGGTCGTTGTTGCCGAAGTTGGCGTAATCGGGGAATTGGAGGGGGGTGGGTTGGTATTGGAGGTGGACGATGCGGTGGGTGTTGTTGGTGGCGGAGTCGCAGAGGTGGCCGAGGATCATTTTGATGGTGCGGTGCTGGGAATTGAAGTGGGTGATGAGGACGTCGGCGGGGAGCGCTAGGAGCTTGGGTTCCCAGAAGGCTACGAGGCGGCGGATTTCGGCGGTGTGAGCGGAAAATGGGTTCATGGCTGCAGGTTGGGTGAAACGGCAGGGTTGCGTTAAGGGAATGTAATCCTGCTGTGTGGGTTACAAATCTATAAAGATTTTTTGATAATGGTGGATTACTATTAATAAAATGCTTATAATGAGGATAAAATGAGTCAAAATGTTTGATTATTCAACTTTGAAACAGATGGAGGGGATGATGTGGATGGTTTTGACTAAGGTGCCCATGATATTGTATACATTAAGTACTATTTTTTCAGTATAAGACAAAATTAGAATTAAGAAGTTTTTATAGCTGCATTTTTAACGAATTTATTTTTTTAAATATTCCATGACAATAAACACCAAACAAAAACATGTATCTTTTGGTTTTACAATCAATATTGGTCAAAAAAAACACATCATTATTGTTTAATTTTATTAAATTACCGCGCAAATTTTTATTTGCTTCTTTGTAAATATTGCGAATCAATAATAGCTAAATACATGGACAACGTTGAAAGGTTATTTACGGAGAAAGAAGAAGCAGAAATTATACCCTTGATTAAAGAAGGTCAGGTTATATTACTTCTTGGCGTTGGATTTTCTACAAATTTAAAAAATAAAAAAGGTAAGATAATTCCTACAGGTGATGGCCTTTCTACACTTATGAACCATGCCATAATTTCAATTGATGGTGACGGTTTTCAAGATGAAGAATGTAAAGGTAGCTTGAAGAAAGTCTCGGAAAGTTATTTCGAATGTTATAAAAATTACCCGATTCTCATAAACGACTTTTTTCGAAATCATTTTACAGTTGATAAGAGTTCCATACCAGAGATGTATAAACAGTTGAAATTAGCCATTTGGAAAGACATTTATACAACCAATTATGATAATCTACTTGAAGAAATCTATCAACCTGAAGAATACCATAAATCCGTTTTTAAATACAATAGCAGCATACTTCCTTTAGATGATGCTTTCAATATTTGTTACTTAAATGGTGATTTGAATATAAATGCTAGAAAAGAGAAAAAAACCGATAGATTAATTACGGATGTAATTTGTAGTGCTAAGGACTATGCATCTCAAGATCCAGCAATGCCAATCTGGAATTATTTTGTTGACAAATTTCGACAAAATCATGTAATTATAATTGGTTCCAAATTAGATGAGGAGAATTTTTATTCAAGAATTTGCAATTATGAAGAAAAAACGAATGAGAACTTTTCCAAATCTCCAAAATCCTATTTAATAAACATTGATGGATATAGTGCTGATACCAAAACAAAAGAAGCAAAATACAATATTGTTCACAAAAAAGGTAAAACTGAAGACTTCTTAAATTGGATTGGCAAACATTTTAGCGTTGAGCAAGCTCAATCAAAAAGCGACGAACCAAAAAAAATCTTTGAGAACAATCTTGACATCAATTTCATTGAGCATACAAAAAACTATTGGGAAAGTTTAAAGGGGAAAAAGGACAATGAAAGTCTTATCAAATACTATACCAATATAAATAGTTCCCCAATATTACTTCCATATATCGTTGCTGAAGATTTCTACATAGAACCTAATGAAGATTTAGTACTTAGAAATCAAATTAAGAAAAAAGAGTCCTCAAATCAAAGTCTAGAATATGCACTCTCAAAAATTCAAAAAAACACCTGTTCAATTATTCGGTTAAATGATAATGGAGGCACAGGCAAATCCACATTTTTACTGCACATAGGGAAAAAGTACTGTGAAAAATATCACATTTTGTATTTTAAGGACTTAACCGACATCAATCAAGATTTTCCAGTCTTTCCCCCGGATGACAAGCAAATCATAATTCTATTAGACAACTATGGAAAACAAGTAAAACAACTTAAAGATTTCGCAAAAAAACTAAATCAATATTACTACTCAAATGGTTATTGTTTAATTACAACTGAAAGGTTCTTAAAATTAAGCGCTTTAGACAAGGAGATATTAAAGGAAATTGATGAGAATTTTGAGGATATTAAAGAATGTTCATTGAATAGCAACAACGTATTTTACGAGCACATCTTTAATAAACTAATTAATTTCATTGATGAAGACAATGAACTATTTTTTGAGAAAAGAGAGCAATTTAAAAAAGAGTTCATTTTCAACAAAAACAAAAATGCTACTATTGCCGAAAGAATAATATACTTTTTAATCTCAATTAAGCAATCAGATTTAAGATTTCAGTTTCGATTTGATTGGGAGGATTGGGATACAATTTGCTTATCTAATCCAGCCTTAAGTATATATTCAAAATTATATTCAATTGTTGCCGTTTTCAATAAATATGAAATAACGCCACCAATTCAATTTTGCATTGACCTACTTAACATTGATGATTCAAATCTCATTAATACATATAACATTTTAACTGAACAAAATTATAATTTCCCAATTACCATTCAAAAAGACCATTGCCTTGAATTAAGAAATCCAAATTTGGCTGAATATTATGTAAACGAAAAGGATAGTTCTGGGTCACTTACAAAAAAGTATTTTAAAGAGGCATTAGGCAATTTTGATTCTCATTTGCAAATGTATTTTTTACGAAACATTTATCGGAATCCCAATGTTCTTAAGGATGAAAACATTAGCAATTTATTTTCACACAAGAATGATCAACTAATTGCCCTTTTTGAAAATTACATAAACAACAATAAAGGTGATCAAGACAACTCAAAGAACAAGATGGAAATGGTTATGCTTTACTCAAGGAGTAATGATAAAAGTATTGCAAAATCCATTTTATATGAAATGATATCTGACAATGCAGATGAAACTTATGCAAGAACAAAACTAGTCTCAATTTTACTAAAAGAAGGAAAAGAAAGTGAAGCTAGGCCAATCATATTATATTTAGCATTAGCAGACCCAGGTAACAATTACTACTTGAAACTTCTGATTGATTCACTTAAAGACACTGATGAAGAAATTGAAGTAATTAAAGATTTGATATCTAAGCTTCCTATGGACAACTTTCCCAGTCTTAAGTATTTATATGCGAAACTAGCAAATGCACTTAGAAGAACAAAAACTCAAATAAATCTGAAAGAAGCCGAAGTGTATTGCTTGAAATTACTAGAAATGAACCCATACGACTTTGCAGCAATGAATTCGTTAGGAATAATCTATCAGGATCAAAACAAGTTTAAGGAAGCAGAAGAAATTCTCTTAAAATCGATCGAAGTAGAACCATTTAATGCTGCAAATTATAATGAGCTTGGGCAACTAAATATTAAATTATTTGAAGAGACAAGAAATGTAGAATATAAGTACAATGCTTTTCATTACTTCTTGAAAGGTGTTCGAATTATTGGCAAAAATATACCTTTAAGAACAGAGTTAGCAAGATTTTTAATGAATTATTGCAATAGATATAATGCAGCAGAGAAGATCTTATTAAATAACATTATTATTCAATCAAGCCATTCACACTCTTACTCTGAATTAGGAAAGGTCTATCAAAAAAAACTCTTATTTGAGAAATCAAGAGATATTTTAGAAAAAGGAATAGAACAAATAAACGGTGATAAGAAAATTGAACATATATCTATGTTTGTCATTTTAGGAAACACTTATCTAGAGCTCCATGAATACTTTAAGGCAGAAGAAACATTTAGAAAAAGTATTGAAATAAAACCGAATAACTGGGTTAGTCATATTGGTATTGCTAAAGCTTTATTAAAACAAGAAAAGCAAACTGATTTTGAATCTGAAATCAATTTAATATTAAACAAAGTTTGCGATGTACAAATTTTGAGAGAGTTCGTGTTATGGCTCAAACAAAACGAACAAATTGAGGTTGGTCTTAAAATAATAGCTAAGGCAAAAGAATTAAACACAAACAAATCAAATATAATCATAAATACTACTTATGCTGATCTAATCTTGAGCAAGATCGGGCTATTCACTAGATTAGATTCACTTGAAGTATATAAATTAGTGGATTTTTGTGAACGCATTTGTCTTGAAAATTTAAAAGAGAACCAAAAAAATGAGCAAACTTTACATATTCTATATAAGTTATATGTATATCTTAGGAATAAAACTCCACTTAATTATCAACTCCGTAATTCATATTCTAAAAAATATAAGAAATACTTGAGCAGTCTATTTCTTTGTAACCCCTATAGCAACTATGTTTTTGAAGCAATTACAAATCATATTAAAACCACAAGACGTTATCGATTGGGTATTGCTTTTATAAAAGAATATGGTTCAATAGAAAAAAATTCATACTTATATCTTGGACAACTTGCCATTTTCTATGGTTTTTTAGGAAATGACGTTGAGGTCAACAATCTTAGATGTATGGCAATTTCAAGGAATCTAAACTTTCCTAACATCACACCATTTTATGAAGAACAATTGATTTCGCAAGACAATATTGGAATTCTACAGAATGGTAAAATAATATTTGAAAACAAAGAATATGAACTATTCGAAAACAGTAATCGAAATAGTCACACAGCGATAGCGACATCAATAAAAAGCATTAAGGGTGTAAAAGTATACTTTGGATTATACAAAATAAAAGATAGGATCTTCGCTAACTCCATAGAACGCTATTTCGAAAATCTACCAAAAGATAGCTTGATATTAAACATGCTAGAATTAAGTTATTAGTGTACAAAAAATATTGTCTATTTTGTAAAATCATCAAAAAAAATGAACACTCTTCTCGAAAGACAAAATGATATTGAATTCTTAAAATTATTAAAAGCTTCTAGTGTTGCTTATAAGAAAGCAAAGTCTTGGGAAATCAGAATAACCTATTTTTTTATTCTATTAGCTTTTGCATATCCAGTTACGTATGTGGTTTTTAAGGATGAAGAAGTAAGATTCTATCTATTACTCTGTTCATTTATATTAACCATTGCTATTCAACTGTTCTACAATACATTTAAAGGAAACACATCAAGGGGTGCCATTTTAAAAGAAGAATTTGATGTAGAATTATTTGGTCTTCCCTGGAAAAGCACAATAAAAAAAACAGACCACAAAGAGGTGTCAAGGCTCTCAAAACAATATAAGGGAGGGAAAATTGAAGATTGGTATTCAACGAGCTTGTCCAGTCTTGTTCCACCAAATATATCAGTTGCGGTGTGTCAATATTCCAATACAGCATGGGATATTATAATAATTAGTGAAGAACGAATGGTTGATGATATAAAAAATTGAGTAATAAACTCAAAGACTACTAATCCATTGGAATATTCATTTTTGAATAAATATCCATAAGCTTACTTTGTACTTTAGTAGATGTCATATAGAATTATTTATTCTCAATTTTACCAATTGCATCATTTACCATCCCCCACAGTTTTTTCAACTGTTGGTTAATCAACCCTTTATTTATCCATCGCTCTAAAATGTCTTTTGCCTTATTAAGCCAATGCAATTCATCTGTTGCAGAGCAAATCAGAGAGATATACCAATGGCTTATTGCAAAATCGATACTGAAACCCATCCGATCGGGTTCCATGGCTACAAGGGCTTCCATTACCAACAAAGATTTTTCAAAAAAATCGAGGGCTTTTTTTTCATCACCCATCGCTTTATGAATGTTGCCTACATTACAAAAGCACACCGACAAGTCCCGTCTGAAATCCGTCCGATCGGGTTCCATGGCTACAAGGGCTTCACTAATAACCAAGTCTTTTTCAAAAAAATCGAGGGCTTTTTTTGCATCACCCATTGCTTTATGAATGTTGCCTACATTACAAAAGCACACCGACAAGTCCCGTCTGAAATCCGTCCGATCGGGTTCCATGGCTACAAGGGCTTCACTAATAACCAAGTCTTTTTCAAAAAACTCGAGGGCTTTTTTTGCATCGCCCATCGCTTTATGAATGTTGCCCACATTACTAAAGTTCACCGACAAGTCCTGTCTGAAATCCGTCCGATCGGGTTCCTTGGCTATAAGGGCTTCAATTATCAACAAAGATTTTTCAAAAAAATCGAGGGCCTTTTTTGCATCGCCCATCGCATTATGAATGTTGCCCACATTACTAAAGCTCATCGACAAGTCTCGTCTGAAATCCGTCCGATCGGGTTCCATGGCTACAAGGGCTTCCCGAACAGACAAAGATTTTTCAAAAAACTCGAGGGCTTTTTTGGCATCGCCCATCGCTTTATGAATGTTGCCCACATTACTAAAGCTCACCGACAAGTCCCGTCTGAAATCCGTCCGATCGGGTTCCATGGCTACAAGTGCTTCACTAATAACCAAGTCTTTTTCTAAAAAATCTAGGGCTTTTTTTGTATCGCCCATATCAGAATATAGTTTCCCTACATTATGAAAACTTACAGCTAGATCTTGACTGAAGTTGAAACTGTTCAGATCTAACTGGACTAATTCATTATTTATTGTTAAACAAGATTCAAATAAAACCAACGCCCAGTCTGAATGTCCAACCTTTTTGTACCGTTTCGCCTTTTTGTTTAGAAAATTTCTCAATCTGATTTTTGTTTCAATGTTGGATTCTTTGGTGACAATAGGAAATATTTTCTTCAGGAATATTTCTTCTTTATTATTTTCTACCACCCAATCAAGCAAATTATCCACACCTGTAACGAATAGCGCAAATATTTCCTTTTCTGAATTGACTATTTTTGTAAGATCTTCCTGCAATTCTTTTTTCATACCTGCCTTGTAGAGATGAATTAAAGTGAATCGAATGCAATAGTCCGCACTGTCGTTAATTTCATCCTGATTTTCTATAAACACATTAAACAATTTATGATGGAGATCTCCTATTGTACTGTCTGCATCGTCTTTGTTGATAAAGAAGGCATTGGAGGCTGACCTATTAGTTACCCAATCGGTTAATGATTTATGAAAAGAATTGATTTTATTGTCAACTATAGGAAAGAATGAGCCAGCCTTCAGAAGAAATGAATTATTCAAAGCTGTTTCATTCATTGATAACAGTTTGCATAAATATTTGATTGGAATCGGCTCAATCGAGGAAATGATTAGACTAATTACGGGCCCAATGTCCTTGCTATAGTCGCAACTGCCAAATTTCCGCTGAAATGACCGCAGGTATAAGCCACCCATTCCAAAAGGAAACTTATCAGTATGTTCAATATCGATAAGCATATTTCCGGGGTCTTCAATCTCTTCGCATATTTCTTTCGCATATAGAAAGTTCCCCTCGCTTTTCAAAATAATGCTGTTGATGGCCTTTTCGCGGATGCTTTGTGAATGGTGCTGTAATTTTCCGTTGAGATAGTCCTTTATGTCGTTGATGTTTTCATTAGATAAAGCATCGAGCAGGTATGGGTTGTATTTTTGCAGCAATTCGATTACGCCTGGTTCGGGACGGGTTGTAACAATCATCCTTAGCCAGCCGGGCGTTTTACAAAAAACAGTCGAAATCAAATCGGCAATTTCATTGATATTGCTTAACGATTTGGCTTCATCAAGAGCATCAATTAGTATAAATATCTTGCCTTCCGGTTTGCTGATCCTGTATAACGGTTGGGCTATGATTTGGTTGAATAAAGTAATTGCGTCTGTTTCCAGATCAATATTGATAAGTGCAAGCCTATCTTGAAACTCTTTTAGTTGTGTACTGATCTGGTATGCAATTGATTTGACAAGGCCAACCGGATTATTCATTTTAGTATTCTGGGAGTTACAAAAGTGATAACCTGCAATTTCTTTCTTTTTATCGATCAGGTAAGCCGATATTGCAGTCTTGCCAACACCAGGCCCGCCTTGTAAAACAAACACTTTGGATCCGTTTTCATCAGCCAACCAATTGTCAATGATGTCGATCAGCCATTTTCTTCCGGTAAAATCCCGAAGGTTGTAATAAATATCAGAGCCAAAATCAATGGGATTAAGCATCTTAAAAAGGTTAGATTGTACTCCTTCATAATCTAATTTATCTTCTTCAAGCGCTTCTATTAGTCTTTGAAAAGTTTTATCGTAACTAGCAGATGTATAATTATTAACACAATTTTGCGCATCGAGCCACTGTATCCTACAGATAGATAAAGGCAACTCACAGTAAACCAACATTACAGGCACTATGCCTACATTTTTAGTCAAAATCTTGGCAATTTCATTTAGACAATAACCATCAGGTTTTCGTGCAGAATGTGGTGTTACGATATATACAAATCTGCCAATGGATGGATCATCCGAAACCATTTTCAATCCCTCTTCTATATAGTCCTCCCAGTCTGCACCTTCCTTAAGCCTTTCTTTATCAAACCAAACATTATGACCTCTTGCTTTCAGGTCGATTTTTATTTTCTCTGCAAATTCAGTGTAATGGTCCCTGCCATAGCTGAGGAAAATATTCATTGGCTTAACCGTCTTTTCAATAATAACCTCTTGTTCACACTCTTCGCAGAAGTATCCTCCTCGTTTTTTACTGAAAATCACATGTTCACTTTTGCAGTTCGGGTTGGTACAGATGTTTTTTATGTCAGACATAGGTTAGATTATTTGATGTTGTTCATTTGATCTAGTATGTTATAGTACTCAAATTTTGTTTCAATTTTCATTTTTAGGTTTAAAAGGCTCACATTTATACATATTATTCCGTATAAATGCCTTCTTTAATCAAATCATAAATACCCAAAATATTCTCCCGGTCATAATCATAGAAATCTTCTTTAAAATGCTTATTTACAAGCGATAAAGTTTCCCAGTCAACTAAACAGGCGTGAAGTCTTTTATTCTCAATTTTATTATAATTCGAGCCAGTTGGTAATTCTTCTAATTTTAGCGTATTCCACCCATTTACAAACAAATTGGTGTTCCAACGTAGATGTTCCCCAATGGCAAGATTCTCTAAACGTATTTTACCGATATACGTAGTAAAATCATCTTTTGACTGAAATGCCTTAACACCTTGAACAGTAAGACCTGCAAGTGCCAATTTTGTATGGATATGTTCAGCTACTGAAATATTTGATAATTGCTTTATTCTAGATAGTTTATCCCATTCCATCTTTTTCCCAGATAGGGTTTTTGCATTATAATAATCATGAATCTTCTTAGCCGATTTTTCCATGCTTCCACGTATAACGATATCTTCAGTAAAAACATCTTTTTCTCTTCCAAATGTTTCAACATATAAATTTCCTATCTGATTAAATAAATTATCATAACTATAATTGTCATTCAATCTAACAAGGATTTTTAAAGGTCTGTCCGAAATTTTTAAAACCATTTGCTGGATATCAAAGGCTGTCTGAATATTCAGGGCATCATTTCCTAAAGCGATAGTGATGTAATCTAACTCATCTAATTCTTTCTTTATTGTCTCATAAAACTTTGAATTCCCCACTGTAGTTTCTACATAATCAATATAATAATTAGTTCCTAAACCAGGATATCGATTAACAAAACTTCCAGATATCGAATTCACGTTTTTATCAATCACAATAGACCTAAAATTCGAACCAACAAATTGTCCAAATTCTATCAAATTTTTTAAAACTGCAATACCGGATTGTCCAAATCCAATAATCAAAACATGGAAATTAGACTTTGCAATACCATATTCATAATCAATATTTATCCAATCAACTGGGTTATTGGTCCTTATTAATTGACGTGCAGCAATGTCTGAATCATTCAAGAAACTAATCATGATTTTAGAGGGAATTGTGGAAAAACTTTCATAATATAAATCTTCCATATCTTCCGACAAAGTTCTGATATGAAAAGTGATTTGTTTATTTATGGGTGTTTGTTTAATCTCAGCTAATAATGATCTTGAAGCTCTAACATTAAAATCTTCATTTTCAGTAAGAAAAAAGAAATATGATTCTCGAGATGATACCCTTTTGATAAGTTTGAATTTTTTAAGATAATTGTTTTCTACTAATATTTTTTTTGGGCTAGACTCTGCTTCATGTGGCCTTATTATGCTCTCTTCATTTTTTACAAAGATTTTTTCTATTATTGACACATTGCTAATAAGTAATGCACCTAGCTCTTCAGCCTGACGATACAATAAAGAATTCTCGTTAATATCAATATCTTTAATAAAAATCACAATACGGGAGTTTTTTTTCTTTAAAATGTCTTTGGCAAGAGATATTGAGGCTTCATTAACACCAAAAAATATATAATTCTTATTAGAATGATTCCACCAAATTTTTAGTGTATATATTAAACGTTTTCCGAATAAGTTCAAGAAAAAAGACGCAAAAATTACAGCTGCTGAAGCAGTGATTATTGAAAACCAAAGCATGTAAGAATGATTATTAATTACTTCCGCATGGATTTCGACCAAATCATTTCCTAAAACAAATAACCTAACTGTAGAAAATATTGCTTGAAAAACATTTGATATCCAGTGGCCTGGTGATACTTGATCATACCCAATGAAATATACAAATAATCCTCCTACTAGAGTACAAGGTGACAACACATATTTTACGAATTTCAATAGTCCTTTTCCTCTTCTGTTGAAAAATACTAAAAATACAAGAATCAGTAGTAATACGTATAGAAGGGGCATGCACTTCTCCCAAAAAGGATAACATCCATTAGGAATGAGTTCAAATAATAGAATGTTTTTCATTTTTAATTGTATTAAGTTTATTTGAAATAACTGACAACCCTCATTCTTGTTTTTTTATTGTATCTAGAAGCCAACAACCTAATTGTTTAAATTGTTTGAAATAATCAGCTTTATTGATTCAGAAAGCTGAATAACTCAAACAACAGCTAGTGAGCAAACAAGGGTGTAGTAAAAATAGAAGTTATTTTACAAAAAATACCACCCAAAAGCTCAAAATGTTAAATTTAGTGTGAATTAAGTTTAACTAATTTGAATTTGTCAAAAGGATTTTTATAAGAATTTAGGATTTAATAATACTTCCTAAACTATTAACTTAAATTGTTGCTAATATTTACTTAAACCTTGAATTCTTGGTATACATTTTATCATAAAATAACACTCTGACTTCTACTGTAAACCTTTTTCAGTAGAAGTCAGTACCAAGTTGTATTGTATATTTATTATTTCCTTATTATTTACATATATAAATATTATGCATGAATAAAATCAATGTTTTTAATCAATAAATATCCTTGACGCTCTTACAAAGTCGTTACTAGGACATGTTCGAAAATGCATCTTAAAAACTATTCGTATGTTATGTTGTCCTGCTCTTGCCATTGACGTATAGAACATTATCTTTGCAGAGCAGGTGAGAAAAGAATTTTGTAAACCTTGACACCATGAGCACCATCGCCTTCATCGACTCCGAAATCGACCCAAGGTCCCATAAGATTCTTGATCTTGGTGGCATCAAAAGCGATGGCAACACCTTTCATCAGACTTCACTACCGGAGTTCATTCGGTTTCTCCAGGGAACAGACTTCGTTGCAGGTCACAACATTCTAAACCACGACATCAAATACATCGGCAAAGCGCTCTACGAAGCAGGCATCCCTTCAGCAAACATCATCGATACCCTTCACCTTTCTCCCCTCCTATTTCCTACCAAACCATATCACAAATTATTAAAAGACGACAAGCTTCAAACGGAAGACACGAACAATCCGTTGAACGATTCCATTAAGGCTAGGGATTTGTTTTACGATGAAGTTACTGCGTTCAAGCAACTGGACGATGGACTGAAACAGATTTTATATGGGCTGTTACACGACAAGAAAGAGTTCCAAGCCTTTTTCCGATTTGTAAAATACGAAAGCACAACCATCAATCTCAATAGGTGCATTCGGCAGGCCTACAAAAACGAAATCTGCGAAAACGCTGACCTGGCTAGAATCGTGGATGAGAATCCCATCGAACTTGCCTACTGCCTCTCCCTGATTTCTTCCTTCATACACCACCAGAAAGTCCATTCCATCACACCCCCTTGGGTTCTGAAAAACTATCCGGAGGTGGAACGGATCATGTTCCGCCTGCGTAACAAACCATGCATTACCGGCTGTGCCTATTGCGATAGTGCTTTGGACATCCATAAGGGGTTGAAGCGTTTCTTCGGCTTCGATTCGTATAGAACTTATGGTGGCGAGCCTCTTCAGGAAAACGCTGTCAAAGCAGCCGTAGACAATAAATCGTTGCTCGCGGTTTTCCCAACCGGTGGTGGCAAGTCAATTACCTTTCAAGTACCTGCTTTGATGAGTGGCGAAAGCACCAAAGGTCTAACAGTAGTCATTTCACCTTTGCAATCGCTGATGAAAGACCAGGTGGACAATCTGGAGAAAATTGGAATAACCGAAGCGGTGACAATCAACGGTTTGCTGGATCCGATTGAACGAGCAAAATCGTTTGAGCGGGTGGAGGATGGTTCGGCCTCTCTACTCTACATTTCACCGGAATCCTTGCGCTCCAAATCCATAGAACGACTCATTCTAGGAAGAAAAATAGTCCGCTTTGTCATTGACGAAGCCCACTGCTTTTCCTCGTGGGGACAAGATTTCAGAGTGGACTATTTGTACATCGGCGATTTCATCAAGTCCATTCAGGAAAAGAAAAATTTGGAAGATGGAATCCCAGTTTCGTGTTTCACAGCGACGGCAAAGCAAAAAGTCATTGAGGATATTCGGGACTATTTCGACGATAAGCTTTCGCTAAATCTTGAATTATACACTTCGGCCACTTCGAGAACGAACTTGCATTACAAGGTTTATGAGAAGGGCGATGAGGAAGAGAAGTATCAGACGCTCAGGGATTTGATCGAGGAAAAGAATTGCCCCAGCATCATTTATGTTTCAAGAACACATAGAGCTGATGCTTTGGCCGAACGTTTGACCATAGACGGTTTCAATGCCAAGCCGTACCACGGGAAAATGGATAAGCAGGAAAAGACGGCGAACCAGAATGCGTTTGTATCGGGTGAAGTGGCCATTATGGTGGCGACGTCTGCTTTTGGAATGGGTGTGGATAAGAAGGATGTGGGTATGGTGGTGCATTATGAGATATCCGATTCGCTCGAGAACTACGTTCAAGAAGCAGGCAGGGCTGGGCGGGATGAGCACATTGAGGCCGATTGTTTTGTTTTGTTCAATGAGGAAGACTTGGCGAAGCATTTCATTTTGCTGAACCAAACCAAGTTGTCCATCAAGGAAATACAGCAGGTATGGAAAGCCATCAAGGATATTACCCGATTTCGGTCGAGTGTGTCGAATTCAGCCTTGGAAATTGCTCGAAAGGCTGGTTGGGACGACAATGTGATGGAGATTGAAACGCGGGTGACTACGGCAATTGCAGCGTTGGAAGATGCTGGCTATTTGAAGCGTGGGCAGAATATGCCAAGGGTTTTTGCCAACAGCATTCTTTCGAAAAATGCGCAGGAGGCGATTGACAAGATTCAGGGTTCGGAGCGGTTTGATGAAAGGCAAAAAGAGAAGGGCATTCGAATTATCAAGAAGTTGTTTTCAAGTAAAAGCAGAAAACAAGCGTCGGATGAGGAGGGGGAGAGTAGAATTGACTACATCAGCGACCATTTGGGCATTGTTAAGGAGGAGGTCATCAACATCATCAACCTGCTGCGGGAGGAAAAAATACTGGCGGATGCCAAGGATTTGACGGCATTCATCAAACGAGGAGAAAACAAAAACCGTTCGCTGAACATCGTCGAAGCGTTCAGCAAGATTGAGAAATTCTTGCTGCCTCAGTTTGATGTGGAGGAGAAGACGTTCAACGTCAAGGATTTGAACGAGGAAGCTGAGCTCAAAGGTTGTGACGAGGTTAGTATCCATAAGCTGAATACGATACTCAACTTTTGGACCATTAAGAATTGGATAAAGCGGAGAAGCCACGAATATACCAAAAACCACATTGCTGTTGTTTGCATGCATCCGAAGGCAATGTTGAAGGAAAAGATGGAGAGGCGGCAGGAATTGGCGCTGTTCATCATCGAATACCTTTTCGAGAAGACTTCAGCCGTTGAAGAGGAAAAGAAAGAAGTCTTGGTGGAATTCTCGGTTCACGAGTTGAAGCAGGCGTATGAGACGAGTTCGAATCTCTTTAAACTGGCTGTGAGCCTGGACGATGTGGAGGATACCTTGTTTTATCTGTCCAGAATAGAGGCTATTAAGATTGAGGGCGGATTTATGGTGGTTTACAACCGGTTGACGATTGATCGATTGGAGCAAAACAATAGTAAGCAATACACCAAAGAGGACTACGACAAGCTGGATCACTTTTATGAAAACAAGGTTCAGCAGATACATATTGTGGGCGAGTATGCCAAGAAAATGATTGAGGACTACCGAGATGCGCTGCAATTTGTGGAGGATTATTTTCATCTGAACTATACGTCGTTCCTTAGAAAGTATTTTCCTGGAAGTAAAGCGGATACGCTGAGCTTAAAGATGACGCCTTCCAAGTTCAAGCAGTTGTTTGGGGAGTTATCGCCGACGCAGTTGCAGATAATCAACGACAATGAGTCGAAGCATATTGTGGTGGCGGCTGGGCCAGGAAGTGGCAAGACTCGGGTCTTGGTTCACAAACTGGCTTCATTGCTGCTGATGGAGGATGTCAAACACGAGCAGTTGCTGATGGTGACGTTTTCGAGGGCGGCGGCTACTGAGTTCAAGAAGCGGTTGCTCAAGTTGATTGGCAACGCGGCTAATTACGTTGAAATAAAGACGTTTCACTCGTATTGTTTTGATTTGCTGGGCAAAGTTGGAAGTTTGGAGAAATCGGATGAGATTCTAAAAAAGACTATTGAAAAAATCAAGAACAAGGAAGTTGAGATAAGTCGGATAACAAAGACGGTGTTGGTAATTGACGAAGCGCAGGACATGAACGAGGATGAGTTCAACTTGATCAATGCCCTGATGGAACAGAATGAGGAAATGCGGGTGATTGCTGTGGGAGACGATGACCAGAGTATTTATGAGTTTAGAGGGGCTAGTGCCCAATACTTGGAGCGGTTTATCAAGGAGAACAATGCGATTAAACATGAGTTGCTTGAAAACTATCGGAGTAAAAGCAATTTGGTTGACTTCACCAATCAATTTGTGAAACAGATTCATCACCGGCTGAAATCGAATGATGTGTTGGCCAAGCAAACGGATTTTGGTCGTCTAAAACTGGTTCATTATCAGAGCGGCAATTTGATTGCTCCTGTTGTGAACGACATTCTTACAACTGGATTGGTTGGCACGACTTGTGTACTAACAAAAACCAATGAGGAAGCTTTGCAACTGACTGGGCTGCTTTTAAATAATGGTATACCGGCAAAGTTGATTCAGACGAACGAAGGTTTCAGCCTGTATAATGTGTTGGAGGTTAGGCACTTTTTTAGCCAATTCGAAGCGGATGTTTTTAGTATTGGTGATGAGATTTGGGAAGCAGCAAAACGGGATCTGGTGGTGAAGTTTCAAAAGAGTAACAAACTGGAGATTTGCAAAAATCTTATCAAGGATTTTGAAGCGACGAATCCTAAAAGGAAGTATCGGTCGGACTTGGAAGTGTTTATTCGGGAATCGAAATTGGAGGATTTCTTTGGTGAAAATGTGGAGACCATTATGGTTTCGACCATTCATAAGGCGAAGGGTAAGGAGTTCGACAATGTGTATTTATTATTGGATGACTGGAATCCGTCGTCCGATGAAGTCAAACGGAAGCTGTATGTTGGTATGACTCGTGCGAAGCAAAATTTGACAATTCATTACAATACGAATTTCTTGGAAAGGATTTCGGCTGCAAATCTGGAACGTGTAGAGGACACCTCAGAATATGAACTGCCGAATCGATTGAGCATGCATTTGTCGCTAAAGGATGTCTGGCTGGATTACTTCATAAACAAGCAGTACTTGATTTCGCAATTGATGAGCGGGGATCTGTTGGAATACAATGGGGTTGAGTGCCTGAATTCCAATGGAAAACCGGTTTTGAAATTTTCTCATAAGTTCGTTAAGAAGGTGGAGGAAATGAAGGAAAGGAATTATGAATTGAGGAGTGTGAAGGTGAATTTTGTGGTGTATTGGCTGCAGGAAGGGGCGGAAAAAGAGGTTCGGATTGTGTTGCCGGAGGTGGGTTTTGAAAGGAATGACAAGGGTTCAGATCCTGTTGGATTTGTTGACAAGGCCTGTACGCTCTAATCAAACTTTGCTGTTTCGAATTGGTGCGACAGTGTCGCACCAATTAAGTGAGAAGGTCCATTTTCTTGAATTATGGAGTAGGTTCAATCTGATACCTATTAAGAACATAATTTAAGAACTTCTTCCCTTTTTCTGATAATTGATACTGCTGAATAGAACTTCTTGGTTTATCTGGGTGAGACATCTCAACCAATTGTTCTTTGATGAGCGGTTTTATAAATTTATCATGGAATTTTGTACGATTGGACCAATTTAGAAGGGTCATTAATTCATGCATCGCTTTTTGGTTTTCCAAAAAACTAATAAGCAACAGGACATGGTGCCAGCTAGTTGATTGCTTAGTTTCAACTTGGTTCTGACTTAATCCCAACTTAGTCCCAACTTGGTCCCGACTTAGTCCCGACTTAGTCCCAACTTGGCCCCAACTTACTCCCAACTTAGTCTCTAATACTTTTATGACCTCTTCAAAACCCGAATCTGTAACAAATTCAATCATCGGTTTTTGATAGGTAATAGAAAAAACAAACAGCTCCTTATTGGAAATATCTACTTTATAATCTGAATAATAGAATGGTGCGTATTTCCGAATATTCTTTCTTCCTGACCCCAATTCTTCGACCCATCCAAGTTCTTTGAAGACCTTGGCAATCATCGGATTTTTTGGGTGCGTTTCCAAATTGTCCAATGTAACGGAGCCAGACTGGAGCGGTTTCGTCCAATTCTCGGTTCGGACAAGATCGGAGAATATTAGCAATTTAGCTGGGAAACTACTGCTGAATTCTCTGTGAGCCAACAAATTAGCAACTATTTCCCTGAATATTTTATTCCTTAGGTCAATTCGCTGAATACCCGATTCCTCCATCGAAAAACGGTCAGGTAAATGCTTCTGAACAAATGCGGTAAGCCGTAAGTATGACTCAATCAGATTCAAACGGATATCATCCCGATCATCGTATCGAATATCAGCTTCGCCAGGTCTAGGGTATAGAAACCTTTGGTAATTCATATTTCCAAAGATTGCATCCGTGCGATACGCTGGGCAATAGGTCAATACGGTCGTTTCTGTTCCAAATAGCAATGCACTCGCCAAAATATAACCTTCCTTCCCTGTATTTCGATCTTTTCGCCAGAAGCCTGTAGATTGCAATAACTCTTCGTTACTCATTTTTAACCAAGGATGAGTCGGATTGGAAACATAAACTAAATGCCTTGCTTTCTCAAATGTGCTGTTGCTTAAGTCGTTCATGTTCAAAAATGGGCAAACTTCATTTTCGGTAAAATCATTACGTTTGCGAAGGTACATTTGGTCCACCAAGGCGTGATTTTGTGTAATATCGTTGTCGGCATCTCCTACTCTATCGAAAATCTGGTTTTTAAATCGGTGGACTTGTGAACTTTCAGGAACATATATACGAATCACCTTTTTTCCATCCAAATCTAACACTTCCGGCGAAAAGTAGGAAGTTGGATTAAGCTGCTGAGGATTATTTACTACGTTTGCTAGATTCTTCAACATTCCCTCAATGGCTATTTCTTTGACCCCAAGAACCTCGCCCTGATCGGTAACTCCTAACAAAATATGCCCACCAGAGCGATTGAGAAAAGCACATACTGACTCAAAAAAACTTTCACTTAATTGGTTCTGGCATCTTTTGAATTCTAGAGTAAGTGATTCTCCATTGGCGATAAGTTGTTTAATTTTGTCTCCTGTCATATTAATCTCCACGATTTTGCCTTTTAGTCAAAGCATATTTTAATTATTTTATCTCTTTATTTTGTTTTTTTATTAATGTATTAAGCAATTAAAAAACCCCTCTTTAATTGAGGGGTCAGCCTTAGTATACTTCAACTAAGGGGGGCTTTAGTTGCTGCAAATATAACTACATTTTTAAATTTTGCAAAATTTAGTGAATAAGTTTTTAATGTTAATAATCCCGGACAAGGGGTCAACATCACCGGAATAAACAAGTGGCACTTGCACAAATACCTTGGAACCACCACATGTAGTCAGTTGACTACAGTTTGTAGTCAACTGAGTGAGTTACGAACTGATCGCATTTTGCGACTAGTTACAATATTGAAGCCTCGACGAGCATAGAAAAGTTTAATTCTTGGGACGCTTTCCCAAAGATGGACTCGGCTAACGGGTTCAGCCATACATTTCCCAATTTGGATTCATCCACCCAATCGGCCATGTGGGCGAAGTGGAAGGTGGAGTTTTATGGGTTGTGCCCAATTGCGTCCGCACTGCGGACGCAATTGAACCGGATGCAATACCGCATGTTGATTCAAATCGAAGATGCCTCAAAACGTGAGCATTACGAACTAGAGGCTGTGAAAAACGCATGGACTGGGCGAGAGCTTGAACGGCAAATATCAGAAATTGGAGTATCTTAGCCCGCAAATATTCATCCACCTTAATAACAACCATGAACGATGAAAAAAATCGTTGTCATCATTATCCTTTTAGCTTCATTTTTTGCGTTCAATGCACAATCTGGTAATTCAGTCGAAGTTGCCCGGAAACTGAAAAATGCTCCAACTCACAGTGCCGGTTATGGTAAAAAACTTGGTGATTTTAAGAGTGGGACGTATACCATCACCAGTGCAGGACTTACTCGTCAATATACCATTGATATTCCCAAAAACTACAACAAAAAACACACGTATCGTTTGATTTTCGCCATGCACATGATGGGTGGGCATATGCAAACAATGATTGATCAAAACTATTATGGACTTAAAACGTATGCCGAAAGAGATAAAGTTCCCGTCATTTTCGTTGCACCGGAGGGCTACACTGACCGTTCTCCTTGGCGTGGAGGGGATAACAAAGATCACATCTTCTTTGCCGATATGCTTAAATTGTTTAAAAATACATTGAGCATTGACACCTCTCGCGTATTTTGCTGTGGCTTTAGCTTTGGTGCCATGATTACCTACTCGTTGTCGTTGGCTTTTCAGGATGACCTTCGTGCTGTAGCGTGTTATGCTCCAGCCAATTGGAACATTTATCTTCCTGAAAACAAGCACAAACCGCTAGCTTTCTTTAGCACAACAGGCACTCAAGACGGACTTTGCAAGTATGTCAACTCGGATGAATTCAAACAGGGTGGAAAGTATTGTGTATTGACACACATCGAAGATAATGGGTTAAAAGTAGTACCAGAAATACCGATAGCGACGACACCGACTCACATCACGACAGAATTTAAAGGGCTTCCGGAGGAGTATCCGGTACTCTTTGGTTCATTCGTGGGTGGTCATACCGAAAACGTTAAAGATCTTGGATCGGATGTCAATTGGGTTTCAAAAGAAACGTGGGATTTCTTTATGCGGTTCTAGATGAATTGGTCATAGTGCCAACTTACCTCGTCTCAATCCCCCACTCCTTAAAATGCCTCTTGAAAAACCCATCCTGCGCACTTAGAATCAGCGATGGCACTTCCTTTTGCATGAGCTGCAGCACTTTTGCAGCCCTGATTCTCGGGTTCGGATATTGCTTCTTCGTGTTTTCAAGCAACTTATTGATGCGTAGTGCCTCATTGCCGCCTCTAAGTTTTCGGTATAGGGCGGTTTCGATGTCGTCGATGACGGCGTTTAGGTTCAATAGGGGTTCGATGCGGGTGGTGGTGTAATCGCCCAAGAGGTGGGTGTCGTAGAGGATGCTGGCAAAGGCGTTGGTGTATTCGCGGAGTTGGCCGGACATGCCCAGATGAAGGGCTTCGCTGGTGGCGGTTAGGATTATTTTATTCCTTCTAGCCTGTTCATCAATTAGTTTCTTTTGAAATTGGTCGATGGTTTGTCTGTCCCAACCGCAGAGGTCCACGCGCTCCTGGATTTGAGGAGTCCATGGCCTTCCATTAAAACCCCAATGGAAAAACAGGCGATGGCCGTAGGAACCCCAGGAGAAGTTTTGGTGAGGGGCGTCACGTAGGCCTTTGAAATAGGCGTTGTAGGGATAGTCGATGGTTTTGTGGACGGCTTCGAACCAATTGGAAATGGGTTTGCTGCGTTCGAAGGGAAAAACGGAGTAGGCATCGGCTTCATGGCCGGTTTTTTCGCCTATAGCAAAGGATTTTGCGGAAAGGGAATATATTGGAATAAATAGGAGTAGCAAAAGAAAACAATACTTTGGCATTTTGAAGCGTTTGGATTAGCTACGAATGTAGGGATAACTTGGTAAAATCCATAAGGCCAAGTGTAAAGAGTTCGGCAGTACTTGCCTTTTTCTAAATGCTCGCAGCATTTTTTTGATAGGATGGAGTTAGTCCAATTTAGCATTCTGTTGAGCAACGGTTATGGCTTTATTGAGCTTTTCAATAAACCATTGTTTATCTGGCAAAGCGGTAAGATATTGAGCAACTTTAATATATTCTTCGCCAAGCAGCAGAAGTTCAACATGTTCCGTATTACCTTCGCTACAAAGCAACAATCCTATTGGTGCGTTTTCATGTGGTTGCTTGTCATACTTTTGCAAGTACTTTAAATAAAGCTCCATTTGTCCTTTATATTCGGGTTTGAACTTCCCTAATTTTAGATCAATTGCAATTAATCGGTTTAGTTTGCGGTGATAAAATAACAAATCTAGATAATAATCTATGCTGTCAATTGAAATGCGCTTTTGGCGTTCAAGAAATGCGAAACCCTGCCCCAATTCCAAAATGAAGTATTCCAACTGACTTACAATAGCGTCCTCCAGATTTTTTTCTGAATAATATCCACTTAAACCTAGGAAATCAAGAACATAAGTGCTTCTAAAGACTAAATCTGGAGTAAAATTTCCATTATCCGACAAGGTCTGTAATGTTTGAACAACCACATCATCGGGCTTAGTCGCAAGTGTAGTCCGTTCAAATAGCATAGCGTCTTCTTTTTGACGAAGAGTACGTATGCTCCAATATTCGGTTAAGCACATTTGTTGGTAATAAAGCCTCTTGGTCTTATCATCTATTGAAACCAGTTCAATAAAATGACTCCAACTCAATGTTTGCGACAGTGTCGCAAACATTTCTTCGTTGTAAGCCTCTGACACTTTGATCATACGAGTCAAAGATGAATAGGTATATCCTTTCCCAAACTTCAATGTCAACTCTTGCGACAGTGTTGCAAGTATCTGCCTCCCATACTGAGCGTATGTTTCGTGATGCACTTCGGCAACTATATAATTGCCTATGGACCAATATAAGCGGCTAATTTCTGTATTAATGTAGAATGCAACGTTTCTTCCTTTCTGTTCTATCAGATTTTGTATTCCTGTTAGTAAGCGATTGCTAATGTTTTCAATTATTTGAGGCTTCATTCTATAACATATTATTATTACAGAACAAATATATTAATATTTATTTAATATACAGACACCCTACTAATAATGCGGTAGTGAGGTCAACTCAATTCGTGACGCATTGCGTACCTAATTCGTATCACAATTTGTGACACCATCTCATAAACCTCATTTTCAGTCAGTTCAAACAGATAAATGGAAGGGAAACGACTTCGATTCCTTTTAACAGCTTGTTGAATACGTTTCGGGCATCACAAAGATCAACAAAATACAGTTCAGCAAATTCTTCCGAAGTAACCACTAATACCCACCCCACGGATAATTCCTTCTCACCGCACAAAACCGTCCAGCAGTATCCTTCGCAAGGTCAATTTTGAAAGCAAGTTCCTGCTGCGTCCCTTTCAGCGGTTCAATAAAACGGACAAAATAGGACTTGGCTTCAACACCCTTTACTTGTAGAATCAAATCGTACAGGCAATTGCATTTGCAAAGATTGCTCGACTGAAACTCTTGGACCAAAATGGTGTCCTTGATTAGGGAGGCACGGCAATAGAGGCTGTCCGGGCAGCAATTGAAGGCTGCATGGATGTGGTTTAGAAGCAATTTGCTGGTTGACTTGTCGTACGAGAACTCGATGCAGGAAAGGCTGTCGGCTGTTGAAGCGGCTCTGAGACTTCCGTTGCAGGAGGAATGGGCAATCAATTCCCCCGATAGCGTTTGCGGCTCGTGGGTTGCGGTTTCACAACTCAGCAGGAATAGGCATGCTGCTATGAAATGAATGGGCGGTTTCATAGTGACAAATATACGGTTGAATCCGAGGAATTAAGTGCGATGCATTACAAAAAAGTAATTACTCAATATCGTGTAGATACTCTTATGTAAGTGTTCTGAAATATGCTTTAGAGCGTGTAATTCAGTTATGGCAAAAAACTAATAGCATCCTTATTATTCCCCAAATTACGATAGTTGATTTTTTCGTTTGGGTTGGTGCCGTTTAAGAATTCTTCAACGTTTGTATAGACGTCACCGTCGGTATCAATTGCACCGTCAGTAGCATTCTTGGGATCAAGATTGTATTTGATTTCCCATTCATCAGACATGCCGTCACCATCCTTATCGACTGCAACCTGAGCAGGATCGTAGGTCAGATTCGGATAGCCGCCAACTTCTGCTACATCATTGATAATACCTGTTTCAGTCATGGTCTTGCCTGTGCGAACCATATCAGTGACGCGTTTATCGACAGCATCGCGTTTGGGCAAAGTAGCGCCAGAATTTGCAAGTACCGATTCGAATGCAACAGCTGCCGTTTCGAAGGGAGAAACAGGCCAACCTTCGAAAGGTGTATTGACACGGGCAAGTTCAGCGTTACCACGCATACCTGCCCAGTTGTTTTGGGTAACCTCAGGACTTCCATCCATGATGTTGCCGGCAACATACCATTTACCAGGACGATTTTGAGCTTTGGGATACCATCCACCTTCTGCCCATGCGTTACCCGGTGAATACATGCTACGCTCTTCAATTCTGGCAAAGACAAAACGCATGTCTTGGTTGGTTGCAGGACCTGGCTTGTAATAATTGTTGATGTAGTTTATTAGAGAAGTCTCATCACCACCGTCCATGGTGCGATGACGCCAGTTGAATACGACATTATTGCGGAAATCGAATGGGCCCGACATACCGATGGATGGATTGCGTGCCGTATTGCAGGCAAAAAGGTTGTGATGAAAGGTGGAAGGATTTCCACCCCAGGTGCCACCGAATGCATGGCCACGTGCATTTAACGCTTCGCTGGAAATGGTCCATTGGATGGTAATGTTTTGGGCAGGATCCTTTATTTGGGTGGTTCCATCAAGTGATGGTCTCATGTGTCTGTAAAGTGAAATATTTTCATCCATTCCCCAGCTTGTTGAACAATGGTCTATTAGGATGTGATGATCTGGATTTCCACCGATGTTGTCATCACCTTGTCCACCCATAGGTACACCACGACGCACACGAAGGTGTCTTACAATGACATTGTACGTGTTAATATTTAGAGTTCCGGCAATACAAATACCGTCACCTGGTGCAGATTGACCGGCGAAGGTTATATCCGGATCGTTAATGTTCAAATCGTCCTTGATTTTGATAGTACCGGCAACGCGAAATACGACGATGCGTGGACCTTTGGCTTCGAGTGCAGAACGCAGGCTTCCTGGACCATTGTCATTCAGATTGGTCACTGCGATCACTTTTCCGCCACGTCCTCCGGTTGTAAACATACCAGCACCCCAGGCACCTGGAAATGCAGGAATGACACCTTCCGGCAATCTGGGCGGGTGTGGAGGAATTTGACTTTGTGCACCCACGCCTGCAATTGCACTCATACAAGCACAAAATAGCAGACTTTTCCGAATCAATTGCATCATTGCTTTCATATCTTATTTCGATTATTAATGAATTTTTACAAATTACAGCAAAATCGATTATATTCGCAACTAATACCTCATCTCAATCCCACATTCCCTAAAAATGCCTCTTGAAATACCCCTCGGTGGATGATTTGGTATCGTTGAATTACCAAAATTGATACTACGAATTTCATTGTTTTGACAAAAAATCCTAACTTTGGAAATCCTTTAATAAAGAGGATTTTGAAAAACATGCGTAAAATTCAGGTGATTTTAGTTTTGATATTGTTGACATCAACATTGAGTGCACAACAGGATTCCATTGCTTATTTTCTGAACGATAAGGGATTATCGAGTTTCAAAAAAGTGGTGAAGACGGATCTGTCGCAGATTTTGAAGGGAAATTTGATGTGCATGGTGGAGAAAGACGTTTCGGGCAACATGCGGATGGAATATGGGGCTGGGTTGCTCACGTCGGCATTGGTGGAGCCTGTGTTCAGTCGACTGTACAGACAAGGGACGGAATTTTATGATGAGGGTTATACCGCGGTAAAAATGAAGCCAGGTTTCAGCCTTTATGCCTCACCGCGTTATGTGGACGTCAAGTTTCCTTGGATCTATGCGAGTGGCGCTTTGATGACGAAATACTACATCGGACAATTGTTCGTAGCTGACTTTTCATTTTCGCTGGGTTACGAATTCAATCTAAGCAAGAAAATGGTACTGGACGTTAGCACTGGGTTTGCTGTGGACTTGCTGATGTCTTCGGATGGTTATTACTATGTGCACAAGCATCGATTGTTTAATGGAAAACCCGCAACAGTACAAAATACGATTTCCTACTACATTCCATTGAGTATCAAACTTGGATATCGAATTCCTTAATTAATAAAATCATGCTTAAAAAACACCTTTCTCTATTAGCTGTCCTCCTCTTGACTTGTTCATTCGTGCAGGCGCAAAGTACCCAAGCTTTTACCATCGACTGGACGCAGAAGTTGAAGGTACCTACTGCACAAGATCTTGACATTCTGAAGATGGATGCCAATTATTTGTATTTTACTTCGAACGATGTGATGGATGAACGCCAGTATTCGGGCTACATTATGATGACCAAACCGCATGTTGGCCGTTACGATCGCAAAACGGGATTGAGCATCGATCGGGAAATCATACTCAAAAATGGAGATACCCGTAGAGCTTTTGAGAAAGTGTTGATGGTTGGAAACACCATTCATGTTATTTCATCTTTCATCAATAAAGATCAGAAAAAATACTACTTATTTGACGAAACGTTGGGTCAGGACAGTTTGGAACAAAAAAACGATGTCCGGAAAATCGCGGAGTTGGATTATGGTGTCTTGAACGGTGGTAGTGCCAATTCCTTGTTTACCTATTACATACGGGTGAGGGATAGGATCCTCATTCAATCGAGGGTCACTACGAAAGAGGGTTATTTTACGACAAACGACCTCTTTGATGAGTCAATGAACAAGAAAGCTTCGTACAATTACCAGTCCATTGGGAAAGAATTTGTAGCCCTCGATTGTACCATCGATCGCAATGACAACTTGTATGTGTTGAATTCGTTCGTCAATGATAAAAAAGAAGCCTGTTACGATTTGTATTATTACTCCAAAGACACGACGGAAGTCAAGAAGCAATCCATCACTGGTTTGCAGATGGTGGGCAACATCCGTATGGCTGTGAACCAGAAAAACGAACTGATTGTGGCTGGATTGTTTTCCAATGCCAATCGTGTAAGCGCCATTGGAACCTTTTCAATCGTTTTCCCGGCTGAACTGTCCAATTCTGGCAAGTTGAATTCAACCAACTTTACGGATGCTTTTCTCACCAGCGGTTACGATAAAAAGTCTGCCGCCGATATATTGAAGGACATCAAGAAAAACAAAGAATTCAACGATGGTTTCGAATACTTCATCGACACCATCCACATCAATGAGAATGGTGACTTTTCGTTCCTTACCGAAAAGAGAAAGATCGTCGTGAAAACGACTTCAGGTGGTTCCACCTACAATGGAGCAACAGGTGGATTTACTTCGACAGGGAGTTCCAGGACCACCTACATCTATACGTTTGGTGACATTTATGTCTGTTCGTACAAGGCAGACGGGAGTTTGAAATGGTGTCAAAATGTGGCAAAGACCGTGGAATTAGCCGATTTCGACCAAGTCAATGGTCGGTACGTTCCCAATTTTGGAACTGACGGCAGCATCAACTTTATCGTTACGATGTACAAGGAAAACAAATCGATATTAATGAAATTGTTTGGAATGACAGGAATGAAAGTTGATAAAACGTACATCACTTCATTTGATACCAACGGCAAACGGCAAGACAAAATACTGTTTACCGATACCAAGCTTTCGAAAAACCTCATTCCCATGTATTCCAGAAGTGTTGGTGATGGTTCGTACATCTTAGTACGCATGCAGCAGGCATTGATAAAAGTTAATTTTACGGTTGCGGAATTGATGTTGAAATAAACGCTTTTACAGCAGAAACAAAACTTTTAAGCAAATTTTGTCAGATAGAACCTGGATGGAATTGAAGAATTACTTACAATAATGGAGTTTTGTACGTAATTCTGTTACAATTTTGTATCTTCACGTGCAAATTTGTAACACCTTTAATCTTAACGTACATGAACACACAGCGAAACAATGCAGGTTGGATAGTCACTTTTGCGGCATTGGGTATTAATTTGATTCTCGGCATTCTTTATTCTTGGAGCATTCTTAAAAAAGCGATGGTTGCCGACTGGGATTGGACCAATACGGAAGCTTCGTTGCCTTATACGGTGTGCATTGCGGTTTTGGCTTTTGTGACCATTTTTGGAGGCAGATTACAGGATAAATATGGTCCGCGCATCATTGCTTTGATTGGAGGGCTGTTGTTTGGTGCTGGGTTGATTGGGTCGGCTTTTGCCACGAGCCCAACAATGATGGTGTTTACCTTTGGAGTCATCAGTGGTTTGGGTATGGGTTTCGGTTATGCCGCCGCAACTCCATGCGCCATCAAATGGTTTGATCCACGCAAAAAAGGTTTGATTACTGGGATTGTCGTTTCTGGCATCGGCTTGTCGGCAGTTTACATTGCTCCATTAACAAATTACCTGTTGAAGTCTTCGAACATACAGCAAACGTTTTTATTCTTAGGCATTTTGTCGATCGTAGCGATGACAGTTTTCTCCTTGATTTTGAGAAATCCGCCGGTAGGTTATGTACCTGCAGTTAATGCTAAGAAACCTGCGACAAAGCATTCAGCCGATTTCAGATGGCAGGATATGCTGAAAACACGTCCGTTCATCCTACTTTGGTTGACGTACTTGATGAGTGCTACGGCGGGGCTGATGCTCATTGGACACATTGCCAGCATCGCTTTTGTTCAGGCAAATTGGAAGGCAGGTTTTATCTTGGTGGTGGTTTTGGCGGTATTCAACGCGACCGGTCGCATCACAGGCGGTTTCCTTTCGGATAAAGTGGGTCGGACCAATGCGATGTATCTTGCTTTTGGCCTGCAAGCGGTCAATATGTTTTTGTTTGCATTCTACAACAGCATTCCATTGTTGATCGTAGGTACCGCTGTAGCCGGTTTGTCATACGGTGCTATTTTCTCCTTGTTTCCAGCCATTACAGCCGATTTCTTTGGCATAAAGAACCTGGGCGTCAATTACGGGATTATTTTTACCGGTTGGGGTGTTGCTGGCGTTATCGGCCCGATTATCGGTGGCCGAGTTGCTGACTTAACGGGCACCTACAATGTTTCGTACATTGTTGCTGGGGTGATGCTGGTGATTGGAGTGATCTTGGTAAAACTGATAAAAGCGCCGGTGCAAAAAGCATAGACAGGTCTTTCCACTATAAATAACCGAGCCACCCGTATAAATGCAGGTGGCTCGGTTTTTTATAGAACCTTTTACGAATCGTATCGATCCCGATTCCTTTCACGCAAGAAACGAATCGAATGATTCTGTTCCCTTTTCAATTCAGGCAGCATTTCAGTATAAGCTACCAATTGCTCATTTTTCAATACCGCTTTGATTGCAAGGGCTCTGGCATCAAATCGATTGGAGAATGCTTGAACAAAGGTCTGATCAACTGTAGCATCGTAGTAGCCCAAAGATTGCAATACTTTCCGTTGTCCCAATAGCAGAAGGTTTCGATGAGCATAATTCTGGTTGATGGCGAGAATCTTCTTTGTTTGCTTCTTGCTCAAATTCAAAGGTTTGACCAATTGTTCGGTCTGGCGCAATGCGATTGATTCTTCTATAGAAGTAGTGGCCATCAAGGAAGTGCTAACTGTCAGAAAAACAGCGACTAAAAGGAATTGAATTGTTTTCATTGTTTTGAATATTAAAGATGAATGATTTTAAACGTATTTACTGTTTAGAATGCAAACGAGCAGGTACGTTTAAGGTTCATCGGTAATAAGCAGGATTTTCAAGCTTAACAACCTATTATGAATCAGTATTTTACATTCACCGATAAATTTTGGGTGGTAGTCGACAGGTAAAAAAATCTAAAAAAGCTGGTTCAAAATTCACTTAACCGAAAATCGCATTCTGAATTAATTATTTGTATCTTTGTTTACGAAGGCAATCAAACAACCTAGTTTTATTGTTGGTTATTAGCACTTTAAAGTTTTTTAGATTCGAGAATGATCTTTTATTTTATAACTTTTAATTTATCTTATAAACATATTTACTTTTTATTACTAGTCTGTCTATGGAGAATCAGATTATTCTTTACAACAACAAAGAGGGTAAAGTAACTATTAAAGTTACTTATTTGAACGATACATTCTGGTTGCCACAAAAAGCAATAGCCCATCTGTTTGGTGTTGAAACACCTGCCATAAGCAAACATTTGGCAAATATTTTCGATACGGGTGAACTTACAAAAGAATCAACTATTTCCATTTTGGAAACAGTTCAATTTGAAGGTAGCAGAGAGGTTAAACGTTTGGTAGAATTTTACAATCTCGATGCAATAATTGCAGTTGGTTATCGAGTTAATTCCAAGCAAGCTACACAATTCCGTATTTGGGCTACCCAAACCTTAAAGGAGTACATTATCAAAGGTTTTGTATTGAACGATGACTTACTGAAAAATGGCAAGCCGTTTGGCAAAGACTATTTCGATGAATTATTAGAGCGGATTAGAGAAATTCGAGCAAGTGAGCGTCGTTTGTACCAAAAGTTGGGAGATATTTTCGAGCAATGTAGTGCTGATTACAATGCCAAAGCCGAAGAATGCCAGTTATTTTACAAAATGGTTCAAAATAAATTTCACTTTGCAGTAACAGGGCAAACGGCAGCTGAAATTATCGCCAACAGAGCCGATCGGAACAAAGATTTTATGGGACTAACATCTTGGAGGAACTCTCCAACCGGAAAGATTCTGAAAAGCGATACAAAAATTGCAAAAAACTACCTTTCTGAACAAGAAGTAGGTGATTTGAACCTTTTAGTAAGTGCTTACCTCGATTTGGCAGAGTTTCAAGCTAGAAGAAAACAATTGATGACGATGAATGATTGGCTCGAAAGAACAAATAAATTTTTGGAAAGCAATAGTTTGGAATTACTTTCAAATGCAGGGAAAATATCGCACGAAAAAGCTATTGAAAAGGCTGCAGAAGAGTATGAAATTTTTCGAATTCAACAAGATAAAAAATACCTGTCGGATTTAGACAAGGCTATGAAGAAACTAAAAAAAACGTAGGGTAAAAGTAGTTAAGGCTATAACGATGTATCTATACGACCTACCAACAACATATACATCACTCTGCGTATGTGGTGACATACATGGCGAGTTCAGACAACTTGTTTACAACATCAAACGGTTGTCCATTAAGGATGCTGTTGTTGTCGTTGCAGGAGACTGCGGGATTGGATTTGAGAAACCGGAATATTACAATCAACTCTACAACAGGATATCTGCATCTCTCGAAAAGCAAAATGTTAAACTTTTACTGATAAGAGGCAACCACGATGACCCAGCCTTTTATGATGGAAATAGAATTAACTTTCCGTTCATGACAGCCTTGCCTGACTATTCGGTGTTACAATTCAACGGAAAAAATGCATTGTGCGTTGGTGGTGGCATTTCTGTTGACAGAGCCCCAAGAATAAGGAATATGTGGTTGAGCAATGCCAAGGGTGAAAAACACAGTCCAATTTACTGGAAGGATGAACAGGTCGTCTTTGATGAACTGAAACTAGATGAGCTGAGATTTGAGGGAATCTTGATTCATGCAGTTATCGCTCACACAGCACCATCGTTCTGTTTCCCAACGACAAAGGCTGGAGTTGCCGGCTGGCTTATGAATGATACAACCTTGGAACGTGATTTGGATATTGAGCGTGGAACGATGGATAAATTATTTGCGTATTTGATAGAAAATAAGCAACCTATAGGGGATTGGTTTTATGGACACTTCCATGCTTCCGTCAAAGAATTCATTCGTGATGTACGTTTTTGTTTGCTTGATATTCAGGAAATAAAGGAAATGTGGAGTGTTAGCCTCCTTGGTTGAAAGCCAAGGAGGCATGGATGAAATGGATTAGATCTTCTTCCCAATGTAGAAAACATAGCCGTAATACGACTTGTACTTATCGTACATTTCTACTTCGAGCCGCATGGTAGCCACGAGTTCCTCAGCGGTAGCATTCCCTGGGTGTTTCTTCAGGAAATCCTCTTGCAAAGCAGCTTGTGGAACATAATAGTTTTCTGTCCAGCATTCCGTAGGCAGCACAAATGTCGCAACAGGAATATATCCAGCCGCTTGAAGTTGAGCCACTTTGTTGGGAATGGTGTCGATTTCGGCATAGGCTTCTTGCCAATATGCATCGATTTCAGCTGGGCGTTCGTCGGTAAACCAGGAGGCTTCTGAAACGGCGATGTAGCCGCCGGCTTTCAGGTAGTTGCGCCACTCAGTCAGGCCTCGTATGAAACCGACGTTGTAGATGGCGCCTTCGCTCCAAATCAAGTCGAGTGATTCGTGCTCGAAGGGCAACTCGGCCATCGAACCAACCATGCCATGGACACGTTCTTGAAGGCCAAGCTTCTCCACTTGAAGTTGGAACAAGTTGATAAAATCAGGAAAGAGGTCCAAACCAGAAATATGGCCTGGGGCATGTTGGGCCAGCACCATGGTTTGGCCACCGGTTCCGCAGCCGAGATCGGCAATGCGAGAGGTTTCGGTGAGGTTGTCAATAAAACTTAATGCCTGAATGGTAACTTCGGGACTACCTGGTCCTTGACGTTCGAGGCCAGAAAAATAGTCACAGATGATTGAAAAGTCGAATTCGTGAATGGATGGATGTTCGTTTTCCATGATTTTTGTAGTATTAATAGTGTACAGAAACCCTCCTCAAAAGTTTTCTGAGGAGAAACGGAGGGACAACCTGTAAGAAGAGCTACAGATTGTTTACGATACCAAATCCAAACGTAATGACATCCAATGATTTTAGAGGAGCAAATATATAAAAAAATGGATTACCACAACTTAAATTTTATACGTACTTTAGCACTGAAATTTGTTTGACTTAAAAAGAAACGGCCATGAAAAAGCTTTTAGTTGCATTTCTAGCGTTTATCTTAATTGGAGGAGTTTGGGGCATTCAGGATTTCATTTACATCCATCAAAAAGGTGGTGCGGTACAAAAAATTGAAGTCAGCACGATTGACAGCATCATTCTCTATGATGCATCGCTCCTGAACGGGGTTTCCTTGCAAGGTTTGGCTCAAAAAGGCCCATTCATCAATGGAAGTTCCATCACCATTTATGAATTGAAGTCGGATTTGACGCCTACGGGAAAGACGTTCAACACCCAAATAAAAGACAACAAAGGAACGTTCGGCATAGACAACATCTCGTTGAGTTCCAATTTTGTGAGCATCAGGGCGGATGGCTTTTATTACAATGAGATTTTGGGCAAACAATCGGTTTCACAGATTACGTTGTATGCGCTGACGGATATTACCGATCATAAGAATATCAACATCAATTTGTTGACGCATTTGGAAAAACCACGCGTTGAGTATTTGATGAAATCTGGATTGTCCTTTTCGGACGCTAAAAAACAGGCTCAAAAGGAAATACTGGCCATCTTTAACATTCGGAAGGATACCATCAATAGTTCGGAAGACCTCAATATAGCGGTGGAAGGAGTGGATAACGGCATTTTGTTGGCCATAAGTGCTATGTTGCAAGGGTATCGCACAGAAAGTGAGATGACGGAACTGTTGTCGAATATCAGCGAGGACATTCGAATGGATGGTGTTTTGAACAGCAATCTTTCAGGGTCAAACTTGGTCACTCATTCAGTTTTACTAGATACGCTTGCCATTAAAACTAAATTGGTCAATCGGTATGATGCGATGGGAGCTTCAGCCAATGTGCCAAACTTTGGGTCGTACATTGACAATTTTATTGCAAAGACGAGTTTTGTAAGTACGAATTCATTGATCAACTATCCAGCGACTGGTAGTTATGGGCGCAACCTTTTATTTATGACCGATACAAGTTATTCGAGTACTGAAGGCAAATATTTAAGTATGGCAGCACAAATTCCTGAAGGCTTGTCATTAAAAATACGGTTGACCAAAATTGCTGCAATTGTTAATCTTCCAGTGGATTCGTTTCAATGGGTACCTCCTTCAAGTTGGGCGTATTCTCAAAATATAAATTGGGTGGTGGGATTGTTTGACAAAAATTTAAAGACGCAAATGTACACGGCCTACAGCTCTGGGATTTACTGTGATATAGCAATACGGATTTTGGAATCAGGCCGTTACCAAATAGAATTTTTTGAAAACAATGCGACCGTAGCTAGAAGAAAAAAAATAGTTCAATATTTAGTTGAATAAGTTTACAAAATTTGTGGGAGACCGAACAGAAATAGAGTTGGATTTTGGCGGATACAGCATCCATATCACCAAGATCTCAACCAAGCCGAGTGGCAAGAGCGCCGTGTATTTGCATGGCATGTGCATGTATGGGGCGTTTTACCACGGACTAATCGACTTATTGCCCGACGATTTTGCCAACTTCTACTTCATCGACATGCCTCATCATGGCCGTTCAACTGGGGAGAAGGGTTCATTACCCGACAAAAACATCCTTTTAGACTGCATTGATTTCTCGATTTCGGCCATCAAGCAAAAAGATGGATTGGATCACATTGACTTGATTTCGGCCGAAAGCATGGGTGGAATATTCGCGTTGTATTACCTGCTGAAGCGAGATCAGATGACAGCCAGCAAGTACTTGATTTTCGGAGCACCCATCTATCTGAATTGGAGTTTCTTCTTTACCAATTTGAAGCAACCGGAGTCCACCTTTTGGGCGATGTTTGCAAGAGAAAAAATGTTCTTGCCCGTGAAGGCGTTGCTCGGAGATATGACACGGAATTCGGTGGTCTACAAACAGATACAAAATGACAGCCTCGTTCCGGAATTTGCCAATTTCAACTACCTGCTTCCCATCCATGAGATGAGTCGTGAAATCTATTCCAATTTTAGAATCGTTTCCAAGGATATCCTGTTTTTTTACGGCGAGGAGGATGCCATCTGCAACATGAAGAAAATCAAAAAGCTCATTCAGCCGATGAAGAACGTCAAAACCATCTTTATTCCAAAGGAGTATCATTCCATTTTCTGGGCTGACAAGGAGAATTATCAACAACCCATCAAAGAATGGTTGTCTTAAATAAGTGTAGGTTATCATTAATATATTGTTTAGATTTGTAGGAATTAGCGACCTTAATCGAAGCAAATCATGATAAAAACACAGCCTTATTGTCGGTTCATCATCTTAATTTCCTTTGTTTTTTTGGCTGCAAATGCAGTCCTGGCTCAAAACAATTCCACCCCCTTCTCGTACCAAGAGCATTGGGACAAAGTGGCACAATTGACCAAAGAAGATCTCCCCGAATCGGCCTTGAAGGAAGTTGAAATCATTCTGAAGCAGGCGGAATCGGATAAAAATACGGTACAGCTCATCAAGGGCAGTGTGCAGGTCGCGGTGTTTACCTTGAAAATTGATCCGGATAAAGCACCTGCACAAATAGTGGGTTTTGAGGCGCTGATCGAAAAAGCAACCGACGCATCGGACAAATCAATTTTGCAATCGATGACGGCAGAATTGTACATTATGTACTATAGGAACAAATCGTGGGACATCAACAAACGGACTGAAATAAGTGGTCCTGCTACTGGAGACTTGACGCAATGGACCAAAAACAATTATTCTGAAAAAATAGTTTCCTTGCTCAACGCCTCGCTGAAGAACTCCGATTTCTTGAAAAAAACGAACATCGAGAAGTATGATGCACTGCTTAATGACGTAGATGACAAGCTGTTGGAGCCAACCCTTTACGATCTGCTGGCCAAACGAAAAGTCAAACTTTTAAGCAACTTGAAGAATCTGTTGAATGAGGCCGAATTTACTGCTAGAGAGGACCTGTTGTATCTGCCTTCCGAAAAGTTCCTGGAGGCAGAAATGGATACGACCATCGGTTCTGCTATTGATCGTGAAATCATCCGGACCTATCAGCAATGGCTACGTTTCCGAGTCAACGATACAAACACGGCAGCATTGATCAATACGGATTTCAGTCGCATAAATACGTTTATCAGCCTGTTGCCAAGATGGTATGCCCCCTATGGCAGCAGTGGCTTAAAAGATTGGGAAACGTATCAATTATCTGCCTTGCGCACTATGGCCGACAAGTTCAAAAACCACGAGCAAGTGTTGAGGGTACTCGCACTGGAAGCATCATTGTACAAATCCAAATACAATGCGAACGACAGTATCCGCAACTGTTTTAACCGGAAGGCATACGACATTTGCGAAGAAGGTATCACTCGATTTCCAAATGCCCAATATGCGAACGTATTGAAGAACATGGTAGATCAAATCAGGCAGAAACGCATGAGCACCTCCAACAACGAAGTAGTCAAGCCAAATACAAAATTGGAAATTGTCTTGAATACTTCCAATTTGGATAGCGTTGAACTAAAGATCTACCGCATAAACACGACGGCACAAGCGTATTTTAGTAGCAGGGCGAACTATATGAACACGGTGTCTCCTAATGCCACCTTGCTTGAAAAACGTTGGATAAAACTGAACAAGGATCTGAATTTCAACTCTACATCGACCACCACTTCCGTTAATACCGGTGATTATGGCATCTATGAATTCACGTTTGGCAACAACGAAATCCCCAACGAGCAGGTTCGGAGCCAATTTGTGGTTTCCGACTTGGCATATATGACGCAAAGCGCTTCAAAAACGCAATACTGTGTGGTGGATCGCGTTACGGGCAAACCGGCACCAAAGGTTTCGATCAATTCATTCACCATCAATTATGGGCAACAAAAGACAGAACTTACTCCTAACTTTATTAATGGATTAACTAATAAAAATGGAATATTTGAGTACACTCCCCAAAGAAATACGTACGGTAACACGGTTCTGTTTTTTGAAAAGGGTGCTGACAAATACCTTTCGTCTATGTTCAATGAGCTCCGATACAACTCCGTTCGTAACGTAAATAAAACCTTTATTTTGAGCATCTTGACCGACCGGTCCGTGTACCGTCCCGGACAAACGGTCCATTTCAAGGGTATAGCTTACATTTCGAATGCCGACGTGCAGGAAGTGTCGGCCAATGAGACCATTGAAATCAAGTTGATGGATGCAAACCGCAAGCAGGTTGCCATAAAGACGCTTAAAACAAACGAATTCGGTTCGTTTGCCGACTCCTTTGTCTTGCCTATGGACGGCTTAAACGGATACTTCAGCATGGTAACCAACTATTCAAACACCTATTTTTTAGTGGAAGCCTATAAACGCCCAACGTTCGAAGTGACGATGGAGAAGCCCAAAACAGAGGTGTATTTAGGGGATTCCATCAAGGCGCATGGAAAAGTGACTACCTATTCGGGACATCCGGTAGCGGGTGTCAATGTGGCGTATCAGGTTGTACGTCAGGCACAATATCGCATGATGACACAGACGAGCCAAACAGTGGTTTCGAGCGGAACAGTCCAAACTACTGCCGACGGTACTTTTGAAGTAGCATTCCAGGCTCAAAGGAACAACCAAGCAAATGGTGAACAATACTATAACTACCAAATCTCGACAGTCGTTACCGACCAAAAGGGGGAAACGCAAAAAGGGGAACAAACCGTTTCGGTCGGTGACAAATCGTTGTTTATTGAGGTGGGCCTATCCAACATCGCAAAAATAGAAAAGACAAAAGAGTTGGTGGTCGAAGTTCACTTGGTGACGTTGAACAATGAGAATGCGGAAGGCATTGTGCATTACGAATTGTTTCAATTGGAACAACCTGTTGATTTCATGGACAAAGCCAACCAAAAACCGGTGGTTGAAGGTCGTGGCACTTCGGTTCTTTCAGGCAACTTCGATACAAAGGAAATTAAGCTGAAACTTGATTTGAAAAAGTTTGATTCCGGTTACTATCGATTGGTCTTTTTCACCTTGGACAATCGAAAGGATACGGTTGAAGTGACCAAAAAAATCATGCTTTACGCTCCGAACGACAAGAGACCACCAGTGAAAAAATACACGTGGTTGGATGTTTCAAATCTTATCTACGCTGTTGGAGAAAAAGCGGTCGTCAAGTTTGGTTCGTCAGCCGAAAAGGTGTATGTATTGTTTCAGATTATGAAAGCAGACAGCATTCTCGAAAGCAACTGGTTTACCGTATCGAATTCCATTCGTACGTTAGAGATACCATACCTGAGCACTTATGGGGCAGGTATTAATATCTATTTCACTTTTGTAAAAGACGAACAGTTATTTTATGAGAATGTCATTCTTTATAAAAAGGTGGAAAAGCGGGAGTTAAGCCCCAAGCTGACCGTATTCCGTGACAAACTCCAACCTGGCGAAAAGGCCGAATGGACCATCAACATTCCCGAAGTCGTCGAAAAAGATCTCCAGGTCGAATTGCTCGTGGACATGTACGATGCCTCGCTCGATGCGATCAATAAGCATTCTTGGTATTTTAATCCGCTCAGATCTACTAACATACCGTTTGCACCTCGTTGGACTACTACCATTTCACAGCGGCTCAATCGGTCCTATCTGGAAAAATTGAATGCATTGCCCACCAATCAGATTCCATCCAGCGAATTGGATTGGATGGGTTTGAATTTGAACACTCGGATCAGGGGCACTTCTTCGCTGAACGTTTCGGTGGCAGATATGAAAGGTGTTGAGATTGCCGATTTGAAAGATCACCAAGTGGTCATCGAAGACATGCCAGTCTTTAGCATTGGTACTGCACTTCAAGGACGCATTGCCGGTTTGGACATAACCAATAACTCAGGACCGATCATGAGCAAAACAGAGTCCTCCACTAAAATCCGCACCAACTTCAACGAAACCGCCTTTTTCTACCCGCAACTTCGCACCGACGAACTTGGCAATGTGAAATTCTCATTTACCGTGCCCGAAAGTCTGACCCGTTGGAATGTGAAGATGCTGGCTCACACCAAGGATTTATTCTACGGAATTGCCGATAATCAGGTGGTTACCCAAAAAGAGCTGATGGTACAGCTCAATCTGCCTCGCTTTGTGCGTCGCTCTGATAAGTTGTTGGTGCGTGCCAGTGTGGCCAATCTGACGGACAGCGTTCAAAATACAAACGTCAAACTGGAGCTGAGCGATCCTTCTAGCAGTAAGATCATCGTTTTAAAAGACGGTTTGACCAAAAATGTTGCGCTGGCAGCTCGGGAAACCAAGTTTGTGGAATGGGAATTGACAGAATTTGCGCCCTTCGAATTGGTCGTTTGCAAAGTGGTAGCCTCCTCCGAATTGTTCAGCGATGGCGAGCAGCGGTATTTGCCGGTGTTGCCCGACAAGGAACTGATCACTGAAACCTTGCCGATGACCGTTCGTGCCAATCAAACCAAGAGTTTTTCGTTGGAAAATCTGCTGAAGAACGGTTCAAACGTTACCTCGCAATCGTTGACAGTCGAGTTTTCACCCAATCCTGCCTGGTATGCCGTTCAGGCCTTGCCTACCCTATCGGTTTCCGAAAACGATAATGCAATCGATTATTTTACAGCCTATTATGTCAATACGCTGGCCGGGTACATCGCGAACTCGAATCCCAAGCTTGCCACCGTTTTCGACCAATGGAAACTTTCGACTCAAGGTCGCAACGCATTGCTTTCCAACCTTGAAAAAAACAAGGAGTTGAAAACGATGTTGCTCGAGGAAACGCCATGGCTTCTGGCGGCACAGAACGAATCCGAACAGAAAAGACAAATCGCCCTGCTTTTTGATCTCAATCAACAGAAGCAGCAGAATGCGCTTTATTGGGAAAAACTGATCAAACTTCAGGGGGCGTCAGGTGGATTTTCCTGGTTCAAAGACATGCCGGAAAACTGGTACGTCACGCAGTACATTTTATTGAATGCCGCTCGGCTGAACACCATGATCAAGGCCTCATCAAAAATCGATGACGTAGTGATTCTAAATGCGATAGCCTTTATTGACAACGAGATTGCCAAGGACTACGAACGGCTAAAATTATACCGCACTGGTTATAAGACGACGATGTGCATCGGTGACATGCAATGGTTTTACCTGCATGTCCGGTCGGAATACCCGGAGGTGCCCATTCCCGATTTCGCCCGAGAAGCAGTGGACTTTTATACCTCTCAGGCTATGAACTATTGGCAGAAGTCAACGCTTTATGGTAAAGCGGCTTCCGCATTGATTGCTGCCAGAAACCAAAACAAGAAGTTGGCTACGAAGATATTGGCTTCCTTGAAAGAGAACGCCATCAAGTCGGATGAAATGGGCATGTATTGGGCTCGAAACATAGCGGGTTACTTCTGGAACCAACGTCCGGTCATGGTTCAGACCATGCTGTTGGAAGCCTTTGCCGAGGTAGCCAAAAACACAACCGACCTGGACGAGATGAAGATCTGGCTGCTCCACCAAAAGCGAACGCAGCGATGGGATTCACCGCTTTCTACGGTCGATGCCGTTTATGCCCTGCTCAAGTACGGAACGGACTGGATTTCGTCCAACAACGAAGTTTCGATTCAATTGGGTTCGACAGCTCTGAAAACGGAGCAAAAAGAAGCAGGCTCGGGTTACATCAAACAAACGTTTACGGGTCAGGAAGTCAATCCATCAATGGCGCGTGCAAAAATCGAGTTGAAAGGCAACTCCGGCTTTGGTTGGGGCGCGATGTATTGGCAGTATTTTCAGAACTTGAAAGACGTTAAACAAAGCGGAAACTCTCTGACAGTAAGCAAGAAGCTGTTTGTGGAAAAATTGCTACCGACTGGCAAGTCGATGATTCCCATCGAAAAAGTCGTTTTGAAAATTGGTGATAAAGTCATCACCCGGCTCGTGGTCACCGTGGACCGCGACATGGAGTATGTGGCTTTGAAAGACCTCCGTGCCGCTTGCTTCGAACCCTTCGAACAACGTTCCGGCTGTGTTTGGAAAGAAGGCGTAAGCTATTACCAAACCACAAAAGACGCTTCGACCCAGTTCTTTTTCGCAGCCTTGCCCAAAGGCAGCTATGTGTTCGAGTACGAGGTGTGGGTGAACAACGCCGGCGAATTCACCAGCGGCATCACCACACTACAATGCCAATATGCACCGGAATTCTCCGCACATTCGGGAGGAGAACGGATAGCGGTTTCAGAAAAATAGTTTTAAACTTTAATTCAATTTATCGTATGAAACGTATCGTATTGTTTTTCATGTTATTAAGCGCCTTGACTGCTTACAGTCAAGACATCACCGGTGAATGGAATGGTGCCCTCAACATTCAGGGGAACTCGATGCGCATGGTTTTCCACATCAACAAAACGGATGCGGGTTACAGTTCCACCATGGACAGTCCCGACCAAGGGGCAAAAGGCATCCAAATGAGTCACACAACGTTCGAAAACGGGGTGCTGACGGTCGAATTGCGTATTGCACAAATGAAGTATGTCGGCACATTGGACAAAAAGACCTTGACGGGAACTTTTAGCCAGGCCGGCCAAAACATGCCGTTGAATTTGACTAAGAACGAACAGGCTGTTGTAGCAGCAGTCGTTGCCGTCGATAAAAATGCCAACTATTTGGAAACGCCCGTTACGCTGGAAACAAAAACGGGTAAGATTTATGGTACGTTGACTACCCCCAAGGTCTTCACCAACGGGCCTGTGGCCTTGATCATCGCTGGTTCCGGCCCAACGGACAGGAATGGAAACAACCCGTCGATGACGAACGATGGTTACAAAAAACTGGCCTACGAATTGGCTTCGAGCGGCATTTCCTCCATTCGCTACGACAAGCGCGGCATTGCAGAAAGCACCGCAGCGGTGGAAAGTGAGTCCAACCTGATTTTTTACGACTATGTTCAGGATGCCAAAGACTGGATCCAGTTGGCCAAACTGGACAAACGCTTCACCCAAGTAGTGGTGATTGGTCACAGCGAAGGCTCCATGATTGGCATTTTGGCAGCCGAAAAAGCCGACAAGTTCATCTCGGTGGCAGGCGCAGGAAGAGGCATCGGAGTCGTGCTGAAAGAACAATTGAGTGCTCAGCCCAAGGCAGTTCAGGACGAAGCCTTCCCCATCATCGATCGGCTGAGCAAGGGCGAAAAGGTGGAACCCATCAGCCCGGCCATGATGCCGCTGTTCCGACCTAGCGTTCAGCCCTACATGATTTCGTGGTTGAAATACGATCCGACTGTGGAACTCAAGAAGCTCAAAATCCCAGTGCTCATCATTCAAGGCACCACCGACATTCAGGTGAGCGTGGAAGATGCCAAATTGCTTTCAGCTGCCAAACCGGATGCGAAACTGCTGCTCATCGAAAAGATGAACCACATTCTGCGCACGTCCGAAGCCGACAGAACAGCCAATCTGGCGACTTACAACAAGGCAGAACTGCCCTTGGCGGATGGGTTTGTAAAGAGTATTACGGATTTTATTTTGAAGAAGTAGGCACTTTTTACACGATAAAAGTACCATTTCATATTTTTACGACTATATTTGTATGATATTTAATGCATTGTTCAAATAAAGGCGTACTTATGACTGATATATCATTCACAAAATGGCAATCAATGAGCGATAAAGCGCTCACCATGCATATAGGGGCCTACATGAAGCACCTCCGTATGGAATCCCATAAGACGCAGGACACACTTGCTAAGGAGGCAGGCATAAGCCGCTCCACGCTGAGTTTGTTGGAACGAGGGGAAACTGTCACATTGGGCACTTTGATTCAGGTAATGCGCACATTGGATGCCCTCAACATTCTGGAGGCATTCACCATCAAAGAAACGATTAGCCCGCTAGCTTTAGCAAAAATTGAAAAGAAGAAGCGCAAAAGGGCGAGCGGTGATAAAAAGGAGGTTGAAAACATTTCAAACTGGTAACCTATGTTGGTAGCCGAAGTTAAAATATGGGGAACGCTGGTTGGTGCAGTAGCCTGGGATGAAGAAACGAACATTGCAAGTTTCGAATTCGACCCGAGCTTCAAGGGGCTCGGCTGGGATTTGGCGCCACTTAAAATGCCTATTGCCGCTGCCAAAAACCTGTATTCCTTTCCAGAACTTCGCAAAGACAAGCAAGCTGAATTCAACACTTTTAATGGCCTGCCGGGTTTGTTGGCCGATTCCCTACCCGACCGCTACGGCAACCAACTCATTAACTTATGGCTGGCTCAGCAAGGCCGGCCTCAAGACAGCATGAATCCCATCGAGATGCTCTGTTTCATCGGAACCCGAGGCATGGGAGCACTAGAATTCGTACCCGCAACCTATCGGGAAAACAAACGATCGTTCAGCCTTGAAATAGACAGCTTGGTCGAATTAGCGCAAAAAATGCTTTCGAAGCGGGAGGCTTTTGTTTCCAACCTGCAAGCAGAGGAAGAAAAAGCGGTGGTGGACATTATGAAAATTGGAACATCGGCAGGTGGTGCCAGACCGAAAGCACTGATTGCTTATAATGAAAAGACAGGCGAGGTCAAATCGGGGCAAACCAATGCCGCCAAAGGGTTCGAACAGTGGCTGATTAAGTTGGACGGGGTAAGCGATGTACAAGTTGGCGCCAGCTCGGGCTATGGCCGGGTGGAAATGGCATACTACCAGATGGCGACAGCCTGCGGCATCGAGATGATGCCTTCGCGACTGTTGGTAGAAAACGACAGGGCACATTTCATGACGAAACGTTTCGACAGAGAAGGCGCTGACACAAAGCATCATATTCAAACTTTTTGCGCCATCAGCCATTTTGACTTCAACCACGTGAACAGTTTCAGTTACGAACAGTTGTTTCAAACCATGCGGGAGTTGAAACTCACCTATCAGGATGCGGAGCAACTATTTCGCAGGATGGTCTTCAATGTCGTTGCCAGAAACTGCGACGACCACACCAAAAACTTTGCGTTCCGGCTCAAAAAAGGTGGCAATTGGGAGTTGGCTCCAGCCTACGACGTCTGCTATGCCTACAAACCCGACAACAGATGGGTGAGCCAACACGCCTTGAGCATCAACGGCAAGCGCAAGGATTTCACCAAAAACGACTTGCTCTTGGTGGGCGAATCCATCAAATGCAAAAAAGCGACTCAGATTGTTGACGAAATCGAAGAGATGGTACATCGGTGGAAGTCGTTTGCCGATGCAGTTGGAGTCGATCCACAATTACGGAATGAGATTGAAAAGTCGTTGATTCGATTCAACTAAAACGATGGCTCGTTTCCCATCTATTACTTCAAAATCTTTTTGGAAAGAATCAACTCGTTTTGATGATCAAAAATCTGCACGAAAAATAAACCTCCTGTAGCAAAATTTGTCGTATTGATTTCTGCCTTTTGATTGTTAATGCGGGAGTAATAAACGGTTTGACCCAGCACATTTGTGATCCTAACAGAACCGTTAATCAACGATCCGAAATCGATGGTCAGGCGGTCATTAACTGGATTCGGATTGATCGAAATACTTTTATAGGCTTCAGAATCTTGATTGAGATCATGTATCGCTGTCAAATATTTGCTCGTGAAGCCTACCGCTCCAAATTCACAAATACCGGTGGAATTTAGGTTTTGAAAGCTTAAGCGAACCTTATTTGTTACCAAATCGTCAAGTTTCAGGACATTCCACTTGTTGAGCACGGTATCGATGGCACCCGCAGATTTCCATTCATTGTCTTTCCAATATTCCACGGTTGCTGCGACAGGTTGTGATATACTCCCGAAATCGGTGTACCAATAGACGTAAACACTGGTAAAGTAATATAATTCGGGCCACTCGTATTGTACCCAGTTTATTTTTCCATTGCTTCCATCCCAGCTTCCATGAACCGTATGCAAGGTGTCCGAAGAACTGGAGGGCTCAAATCCATCCTTGACTGCCGAGAGATTCAACAATTGTGATGTGTTGGAGGTAGAAGCGGTGCCTTTGAGTGCGAGGTTATCTCCTAATCCAAACCTTGCTGGCCCTATATAACCAAATCTACTCATGACGGAATCCAATTGAAAATATGCTTTGTCGAAATCGGAATTCAAACTGTTGTTGGAGTTGGAAACGTCGATGGTGTGATTATACACCGAAAATATTTCTGCCCTTACTGGAAGATTGGTATAACTGGAAAGAGAAACGTAGTCGGAAATGATTTCAAATGTTCGCAGCATATTCTTCAACGCAACAAATTTTCCTTTTGCTATACCCACAGCAGCAATCAAATCCTCTAATTCGGCATTGCACTTTTCAATTGCATCAATGTTGTTTTCGGTGGCAATGACATTCTGACCTTTACTAATATTTGATTGAATCAAAGCAATATAACCTCCGGGAATGGAGTCTAAAGGAAAAGCATTCAAGATGTCGATTTTTTCCTGAATCTGGCCCTTTACATAGATAGCGTCATCTGGAATAAAATTCAGTTTAAAGTCGTCCACTTTGAAATTTCCATTCTTCCCAAGGGTGGTCAATATGGGGCAAATGATACTTTTTGTACCATTTGTACGAATTCCAAAGACAAGAGGTTCCCCAGCAGCAACCTTGATTTTCAACATCATCGAATGGAAGGGTCCATTGCCATTACCGTTATCGGGATAACCTGCAAAAGAGAAATTCTCACCTGAGATCGTATCCAAAGGAACCGATTCGAAATACATCGACTTGGTACCTGCTGAAAGGGTAGAAACAAACATCCGCTGAGTCGTGTACTCCAGTTTAGTGGTTGTCATAACGCAGCTGATGACATACGTTCCGGCTGGCAGGTTCCTTACCGTTTGTGAGATTTCAAAATCGCCGATCGCTCCGGGGGCCCAAATACCGAAAACGTTTTTGCCTTGTGGTGCGGCTTCTCCATCATTTTCAGTTTGGAACGCCACCAACAGATTCTTTTTGGATACATTCCATCCGGGAATCACCACAGTAGAATCGTGGAAAAAGCCAGGGCTTTCCTCAAAACCAGGATTCAATACGTACGTTGAGGTCACATCCTCCTGCGCATATACGGCCAGAGGCACCATCAATGCAGTGATCGCCAGCAGAAACAATCGAAAGCGGTTTTTCATGGTAATACTGTGCAACAGCGTATTTCCTTTATTGGTCCAAATATACAATACATTTTTACCATAACACAAAAACGTTGGTAAATTATTGATAAACTTGGTAAAAAAGTCAAGCGTGTCTGTTTACGGTAGTTTTTGAAGATTCTCCACCCTCACTTGCCAAGTGCCGTCTTGAGGGAACCCAGGAGCATTGATTGCTGGCGCTCCATCCCATCCCGCAGCCATGAGTGCTACCGCGGCTAGAAAGGAACTGTTCACCGGCAGGTAAGCAGGGCAGTCCAAGCCTTCTTTGGGGCGCATAACATAGCCACTTTTATTAAATTTTGCTTTGGGGCTGTCATTGCAAACAATATTGACAGCCGTTTGAGGGTCCCCCAGCCGCGCAGCCGTCAGTGCACCTTTTCCCATGCTCCAACTCACAAAGCTGGATAATCCATTTCGCTGGAAAATGGTCTCAAACGTGTTTTTCATGATCGCTTTATCGACCATGGGGGTTTGTGGTAGGTAGCCGAGCGCCATCAGCATGGCCGATGAGAAACCGCCCTGCCGGTCGTACATGGTCGGATCGCTTTCTATCTCCACATACTTTCCGTTTTGTATCGTTATGGGAGAAAGCTTCATCAGGATATCGTCCCAATAGGGTAAACGCTTCAGCCCAAGCCGTTCGCGCCAATCTTGCGCCACTTTCAGACCATAGTACCATTGCGCCAATTCAAAACTGGGATTCTTCGTGTCATTCTCCTGCGTGCTCTCATTGACACTTTTGATGGGTGGCCCTAAAATGTACCGATTGGTTTTAACATCAAAAAAAGCGTACGAAGCCAGGAATTTGGCAGATTCAAAAACGATGTCCTGATATTTCAAAAGGGTTGCCTTATCGGGATGTGCCCGGTAGACAAGTTCGGAAAGATAAATGGGGTTTGGTTGGTTCCAGATGATAAACGGATTGATTCCACCTGGAGTAGGACGCCCGTCATAACCGGCCATTTTTGGCCAAAGCGTTCCTTCGAAACCCTTGCTTTTAGCTTCGGCTTGCGCGAGTGGCAAAATTCGCGAATACCATTTCAAGCCGTTCTCCAGCAAGTTGGTATGATTCCACTGATAAAACTGGGCGGCGTGGATCCAATAGACCTCCGAATTGTGTTTCCCATACCAGCTGATATGTGCCAGGCCGGTTTCCTGAGGCGGAAACGAACCGGAATAATTCACTTTGACCAGGTATTGGGAAAGGACGATGCGTCGTTCCAGCTCTGGCGCACGCGGATCGGTGCTACCACTTAGATCAACGACGCCTCCTTGAGTCCAGAAGTCCTTCCAGGATTGCTCGCTGGCTTGTTTGGTAGCTTCAAAGGAGGGTGACGATCGCTTTACCATATCCGGCGTATAATCACAGACCAACAACAGACTGTCGGAACCGGTGGCATTCAGGCAGTATTCATGGGGTGCTTTCATATCCCATTCAGCCTTACCTTCCCAGCGTATGTTTACAAAGTAGAAGCTGGTATCGATGGTTCTTTTAAGCAGGATTCCATGGTCCTCTTTCTTGATGACTGTGCTTTGATGGCTGCTGGGTTTGCTCCAGTCGAAGGGCGGTTTATTCTTGATGGACAGATCGTACGAATAGGGAAATCGGAAAGCAGGTCTCAACTTCCCCGATTTCAGCAGTGGAGATTTGATTTTGAAGGCAATCAGGCTTAATTCGGGATGGCATACTGTTTCAACCAGAACTGGCTGACCATCAATTTCATAGCTGCTCGAGATGACGCCTTTCCAAATATCCAGTTTCTGATTTATTTTTGTTAGCATCTCCAGATCGAGCGGCTTGAAGTCTTGCCCGATCAAGCTGATTTGGCCCAAGGCTATCGGATGCGGATTCATGCGAAAATATTGCCCTGCAGGACTTTTCTCATCGCTGGCGTAACGTATTTTACGGCCGTGAAAGTCACTTTCCTTCATAGCGTCTTCCATCCGATACTGGTTGATGTTGGGAAAAGCATGCCAAGCCCAAGTGGAAAGCGTTTCGAGCGGAATGCCGTTTTTATAATAGAAATCGCCCAACGATTGCATGCCGGTGACATCGGCCGTGTACGCGAAATCGCCGTTTCCTACGGACAAAGGTGCAAGCGGGTCGGCTTCGTTCAAAAGCACATTATGCCGGTTTACCAATGCAAAACGGTCGATGGGTTTTTGGTCAACATGGGTGATGGGCTGCTGTGCATACCCAATAAGCGTTGATGCCAAAAACACGTTCATTAAAAAAACTGCAGGTTTGTTTTTGAAAAGGACCATAGTTTTAAATATTTCGGTAGAAAGATTAGGAGTTCTGGTATGCCGAAAAGGTTGAAAATAATCCTCAAATATAGTTTTTCTATTGGTGGTATTCATCATCCAAACACATAACATGATTCATACAGAATGCATCTGAGTTTGACTATCATTTTCAGAAACCCAGTGGTGGTGGTAGTTTTCAAAAAATCAACAAGTTGATGCATTAATTTATTGGAAATTAGTTCAATAAACGGAATCTATTTTGTATCTTTATCACGTTAGCTCACAGTACCAGAACCATTTATTTTGCTTGTTTTTAGATTTTAAAATTACATTTTGAACGCATTATTTGTACCCTAGACTTAAGAAAACTCAGCTTTACACTATACAATTTCACTCATTATTTACGCATTGGCGGTGAACGTCAATTTTTGTCACAGATTCGAATATAGATAGTCTAACCTAAACTACTTTGGTATGAAAAGATTGTGGTCTTTTTTGTGCTGGATTATTGGTGAAGGGGTTTTAATTGCAGCTTTATTACACTTTGGTAAAAACTTACATCAAAGTATTTTGATTCTCAATGGAATCGTTGCTTCAATAATCTTCAGCGTTTTGATAATAAACGTGTTTTTTCCTATGCTTGGCCCGGGCGAGAAGTCCACAAAAAAGGCCGACAAATTAGGCACCAGATGGTTTTTCACCATCACCTACGCCCTACTCTCCGTTGGAGCGATACTTTATTTTGACTTAATTAATCCGGTGGACCTTCTAACCCGGATTATGATCCAATCGATTTTTCTTTCTGTTCTTTTCATGGGGCTGTGGGCTGTGCTCAAGCCTGCCAAAAAGAATGTGAAGCCGGACGAGAAAATTCAGAATTTGGAACGCAATCAATTGAGAATGATAAACAACGTCATTGATTTAGCCCGTTCGAAAGCTGAAAGAAGGCAGGATGTACCCGCAAGCATTTTAGATGGCATTAAAGAATTGCAAGAGGATGCGCGGGTCTTGTCACCTGGAAATGAAACGGTCTCTCTAAGAATGGAAGGCAAGATCATGATGGAAGTCAATCAACTTAACAAAATATTGAAGGAGGAACACATTGATGTTAAAAGCGTACAATACACCATCAAAAGTTGTTCTAAGATCTTCAATGAGCACCGGCGAATCTATTCGCACTGATTCTAACCATATTTATACAACTTTTTTCCGAAATTGTGTAACATAAATCGGCACTTAAGTCATGATCTTAGTTCCTTATAAGAACGGATCATGACTTTTGTAGATTATTATCAAATTCTGGGATTGTTAAAAACGGCAACGCCCGAAGAAATTAAAAAATCGTACCGGAAATTAGCCCGCAAACATCATCCGGATTTGAATCCGAATGTTAAAGATGCGAAGAACAATTTCCAGTTGATCAATGAGGCAAACGAAGTCTTGAGCGACCCAGAGAAGCGCAAGAAATACGACCTGTACGGAAACGATTGGGAACGAGCTGAGGAATTTGAGAAACAAAAGAAACAGCAGGAACAATCGTCCAATGCCCGAAGGGATAGCTACTCTGGACAACAATCACAGGGCGATTTCTCCAGTTTCTTTGAATCCATGTTTGGAGGATCAGCAGGTGGAGGCAGAAGCCGCAGGGCATCCTATAAGGGCGAAGATTACACGACTGAGTTGCATCTCGACTTACTGGAAGCTTACAAAACCCATACTCAAATCATCACCGTAAACGGAAAGAAGATTCGCATCACCATTCCCGCAGGTATTGAAAACGGACAAACCATCAAGATTTCCGGACATGGTGGCATTGGTACCAATGGCGGGCCAAACGGCGATTTGTACATTGCCTTTTCCATAGCCTCACATCCTGTTTTCAAGCGAACAGGGAACAATCTGGATGCCAATTTTAATATTGACTTGTACACTGCCGTATTGGGTGGTGAAATAACTGTAGACACTTTAACCGGTAAAGTAAAACTCAGAGTGGCTCCCGAAACACAAATCGGTAGCAAAGTCAAGATTAGTGGAAAAGGTTTTCCCGTTTATAAAAAAGTAGGATCGTTTGGCGATTTAATCATCACCTATTCTGTTAAGATCCCTACGAATTTGACCGAAAAGCAAAAAGAATTATTTTCGGAACTGTCAAAAACTTACGTAGCTGCCTAAAACAAAAGAAGGTTGTCTCACGACAACCAATCTTCCTTAACCTTAAATCTAATACCATGAAAAACACAGTACAAAGATAAAGGGCTTTGAAGCGTTTTGCAAGTATTTGATCCAAAAAAATATGTTATTTAACATGTTTTAGCAATTGGTGTATATATTACACTTATTAATCATTCCTATATCATTTTCTCAACCAACGTTACCCTCTGTGTTTCAAGCAAAACCAAAAAATGCTTGACTATTTTACATTTTTGCTACCTTGCAGTCTAATCTAGACAAATGGATATCAGGATGAAAAACACACCAACCGTTCTATCGATTGCCCTCCTTCTTTTTTCCCTTCCACTTTGGTCAGCACCCAAACCAGCAAAAGCAGTGACGTTGAACTGGCTTGAAAATACCCCGCTCGTATCGAGTGGTGTCAGTTGGGGTGTACCTTGGCCAAAGGGAGAGGTCCAAAAAAACCAGACGTTTGTATTGAACACTTCGGATGGTAAAGAGTTGCCGCTTCAGAGCTGGCCGCTGGCTTATTGGCCGGACGGTTCCATCAAATGGAGTGGATTTGCTACGGTTTCACCGGCACTAGTGAAGGGCTCGCTTACGCTTTCGGCCGGTAAAGGTTCGAAACCAGCGGTCACGATTAAGGTGGACGATAAAACGGATTTTGTAGAGATTAACACCCAGACAATGTCCTGCCAAATACCACGGAAAGGTTCGGAAATCATTGATTCCATTAGGGTTAACGGGCAAGTGGTCGCAGCAAAGGGTCATTTGATTTGCACGTTGGAAGATCGATCCGGTTTGGAAAAAGACCGAACAATACGATATGAGGATTTTGTAAGCAACATCTCGAAAGTGACTGTGGAGCAGAGTGGTCCCATTCGGGCAGTGGTCAAAGTGGAAGGCATGCACCAGGCCGTAAAAGGTAGCCGGGAATGGCTTCCATTCGCAGTTAGACTGTATTTTTATGCCGACTTGGAACAAATAAAGGTGGTCCACTCCATCGTTTTCGACGGGGATGAAAAGAAAGACTTCATACGTGGTTTAGGAATGGTTTTCGATGTTCCCATGCGCGAGCAGGTTCAAAACAGGCAGGTTCGTTTTTCGGGTGAAGGCAATGGCCTATGGTCGGAGCCCATTCAGCCGATGAAAGGAAGGGACGGCAGGTTCGTAATGAATGAAGCTCGAACAGACGCCTACGTCGACCAGATTGCAGGGAAACGTATATCCAACATTGAAAACTTGGATCCAAGAGGCCAACGCTTGTTGAATGCATGGGCCGTTTGGAGGGACTTCAAACTCAGCCAGCCCAATGCGGACAGCTTCACCATTGTGAAACGCACCAATGCGGAAAGTTGCTGGCTACCGGCCGGTTCAGGAAAACGTGCTTCGGGTTTGGTATTTGTGGGTGATGTGAGCGGTGGTTTGGCCGTTGGACTCAAGAATTTCTGGCAGTCGTATCCTGCTTCGCTCGAAGTGAATCATGCTGCCGACAAAACTGCAGAACTCAAGGTTTGGCTTTGGTCGCCCGATGCACCTGCCATGGACATGCGCCATTACGATACCATCGCTCATGGCTTGGAAGAAGTGTATGAAGATGTTCAACCGGGCTTCAGCACCCCCAACGGCGTGGCACGCACCAGCGAACTCACGCTCTACCCGAGTGGCGGCTTACCGACCAAGGCCGAAACGGCCAACGAAGCCATCACCAACGGCAATCCGCCCCTACTGGTTTGTACACCCTCGTATTTGCACGAAGTGAAGGCTTTCGGCATCTGGAGTTTGCCGGACCGGTCAACGCCCTTCAAGATCAGTGTTGAAAACAACATGGATCAAACCATCGCCTTTTACCAGAAAGCAATCGAACAAAACTATTGGTACGGTTTCTGGGATTTTGGGGATGTGATGCATTCCTACGACGACGTCCGTCATGTCTGGCGGTACGATCTGGGTGGAATGGCTTGGGACAATTCCGAATTGGGCACAGACATGTGGCTGTGGTACAGCTTTCTACGCACCGGAAGAGCCGACATTTTTCACATGGCCGAAAACATGACCCGACATACCACCGAAGTGGATTGCTACCATCTGGGCAAATTTGCCGGTTTGGGCTCACGGCACAATGTGCGCCACTGGGGCTGCGGCGCCAAAGAAGCACGCATCAGCCAGGCAGCTTACCGTCGTTTTTACTATTATCTCACCACGGACGAACGCACCGGTGATGTGATGCACGAAATGGTGGATGCCGACTTCAAGGCTACCGAATACGATCCCATGCGTTTGGCTCAACCGAGAACAGAGGCTGAAAAACAATACCCGGGTCGCGTTAGAGGCGGTCCCGATTGGCTCGCATTCGCCGGAAACTGGATGACCGAATGGGAACGCACCGGCAACACCAAATACCGAGACAAGATTTTAACAGGCATGGATTGCATCGTCAAAATGCCGTATTGGTTCAAGACTGGGAAAAACCTGGTGTTTGGGTATGACCCTGCCACAGGCAAGTTGTTTCCACTCGACCAGAAACCCAGCGATTACAACCTGGCCACCATCATGGGTGGTGCGGAAGTCATCTTTGAGCTGAATGAGCTGATTGACCATCCGGGCTGGCAAAAAGCATGGCTGCAATACTGTCGGTTGACTTCGGCCCCTGCAGATGTTCTCACCAAAGACCAGGCGACCGGCCAAGAGGGTAACGACGGTTCGTACGCCAGGCCAGACCGTTTGGCCGCTTACGCGTATATGAAAACTAAAAACCCGGCTTTTGCAAAAAAAGCATTGGGCCCGATAGCCGGAACTCGAGGTACTGGGGTGCAAACCATCAAAGTGGTAGGCCCTGAAGTGCTGAATCCTTTGGATGAAGGCAGACGAATTGGAACCAACGGTTCAGCACAAAACGCGCTGGTGACCATCGAAGTCTTGGAAATGTGCGCCGACCAATTGCCGGATACGGTTTCAACAGTAGAAAGACGAATTGGCAGATGAAAAAAATAGTCACCCTTGCTTTGACGCTGTGCGTCCTGCAGTTGGCTTTTGCGAAATCGCCAAAACCGTTGTTCACGTTCGTCCAGCTCACCGATCCTCAGATGGGTTTTATCAGTGAAAATAAGAATTGTGAGGAAGAAATCCGATTGTATACCAAAGCAGTGCAACGCATCAACCAAATAAAACCAAAGTTTGTGGTCATTACTGGGGATTATTATCATAATCGAGTGGATACCAATCAAGTAAACTCATTTATCAGAATCACTTCCACCATTCACAAAAGCATCCCGGTTTATTTGATTCCTGGTAATCACGACGTTGGCATGAAACCCACACAAGCCAGTTTGGACTCATTCATGCAAAAGTACACGAGCGATCGGTTTGAATTCACGTACAAGAAGGTCCAATTCATAGGCTTCAACAGTTGTCTCATCAATTCTGGGATTAAGCAAGACACCATTCAGCTCGACTGGTTGAAAGCCACTTTGGAAAAGAAACCGAAGTCGATGCGTAAAGTGGTATTCACCCATCAACCTTTCTTCAACAAGAATTTGGAGGAAAAAAACACCTATGACAATATTGCTGAACCCTATAGGACGAAATACCTGGAATTACTGAAAAAGTATGGCGTAGTTGCTGTATTTTCAGGCCATTATCACAAGAATGCAGAGGCAAACTATCAAGGCATCGATCTGGTCATTTCTTCAGCTGTCGGTAAGCCTTTGGGAAATGTCGGTTCTGGACTTCGACTCGTCAACGTGTATCCGGACAGCATCGCCCATCAATTTATTGAATTCTAAAATTATGCGAACAATCATCAAGACTTTGGTGCTAACATTGGCACTGTTTTTTTCTCTGAGCGCCCTTGCACAAGGAGTTCGAACATTAACGTTCGATGGAACCGTCTGTGAAATCAAAATTCCAGTAAAAGACTATTCGTTACCCTCCGATTGGACCAGCTTCACCCATCTGGTGATGGAAATACGGACTTCTTCCCCTCAGCGGTTCAGCCTTTGGCTCCATCGAAGCAATGGCGCTCCGGTCAGGATCATGATGCAGCCATTCGGACAGAATGTTTGGCTGCGAATCTCCTTACCCGTACAGTATTTTGTAAGTAAAGACTCAAAAGGAACGGATTTGGCTTCGGCCAACAACCGTCGTGCCAATTCGTATTGGTTTTCCACATGGGGGCCTTTTGGGGCGATCAATGCCGTTGAGGAGGTCGCTTTCGCCATGGAATATCCCATCAACAAGCCCACCATCGAAATTCGTTCCATGCATTTATCCAAGCAGGACGAAGGTTCTGAATTCCTTGAAAAACTGCCTGTATTGGACGAATTCAATCAATGGGCTCATGCGGATTGGCCGGGCAAGCTAAAAAGTAAGGAACAATTGACGAAGGAGCTCGCGGACGAAGCAATAACCTGGGGCAAGGCCGACTACAATTATTGTTCGTTCGGTGGATATAAAAACACACAAGCCAAAGCCACTGGGTTTTTCAGGGTGGAACAAATCGATGGAAAGTGGTGGTTTGTCGATCCGGACGGACACTTGTTCCTATCGACGGGTTCGAATGGTGCCGGAGCCGGTTTTGGCAGACGCCCTGCAAAAGAGGCGACTGATCCTGCTGTCAACCGCATCACTCCCCGATTGAAAGCTTGGGGCATGACTACTGGTGGAGCGGATATGGCCTATACCATCATGCTTCGCTGGCCACGTACTGGAACCGCTTTTTTGGGTCTGCCGGATGTCTATTCGGAAGAATTCGCCAGCAACATCGACCAGTCGGCCAATACGCAATGCTCGTCTGTCAAGGATGATCCGTATCTTCTGGGCTATTTCGTCGGAAACGAACCTGCTTTTGACGGACGGGAAAGCGAAGTGGTCGATCTAATTCTGAACGGCCCCGCTACCGCCACTCAAAGTAAGCTGAAGGCGTTTCTAGCCCAGGGTGATACGCCCAAACGCCGTAAGGAATTCATCATCACCGCCTTCGAGAAGTACCTCGAATTGGCGTGTTCAGCCGTTAAAAAATACGACCCGAACCATTTGACACTGGGTATCCGTTTCGGCGGGGATGTCTCGGACGAATTGCTCAATACGGGTAAGAGATTCGATGTTTGCAGCGTCAATGTCTATGAATACGAACCCATGTGGCAACTGAACCGCGCTTCCCGCTATACTGGACGCCCGGTTTTGCTTGGTGAATTCCACATCGGGGTTCCTGCCAACGGACTGGCTGCCGGATTGATTCAGGCAAAAGATCAAACAGAACGAGGCATTGCTTACCGCTATTATGTGGAAAAATCAGCTTCGGTGGGTGGTTTCGTCGGTGCCTATTGGTTCCAATGGAAAGATGAGCCTGCTTTGGGCCGAATGGATGGGGAGAACTACAACATCGGTTTCGTGGACGTCAACGATCGTCCTTATAAGGAACTGGTGGAAGCTGCCAAAGCAACCAACAAACGCCTGTACGAGGTTCACTCAGGCAAAGTGCTGCCATTCAATCAAATGCCAAAGGCTTCGGACGCGGGAACACCTTCTAGCCCTTGGAAATTTTGATCAGGATCCGGTTTTTACACCCTAAAACATGTCTTTTTAGGTGAATTATACTCTTTTACTTCTTCAATGCTGGACTGCGTATTTGTTTCGATTGCAAAACACCTTCCCATCGGCTCCCAATTCCAGTTCAGCCAACTGAATGACAGTCTTAAGGCCTTGGTGCGTAAAGTAAAACATCAGGCATTCCTCCGCCCCGTCAGGCCCTTTTTGGAGAACCATTCCCGGATGGTGTCCACGATTGTTGTCTTTGGGCCGAATTCCCGCTGTGTCGGCTAGCACGGTGCTGTTGTATTCCCATTGGTCAAGTCCGTCCGGGGATTTGTAAACCCTCAATCCACCTTTGGCGTCGACAATGAGCCAATAGCTGCCCTTCCATTGGAATACGAAGGGGGCTTCCTGCCCACCATCTTTGTCCGTCAGTACCGGATTGGACCAGTCCACCATGTCTTTGCTTTCGGAGCGGTAGGTTCGTGACCCGGCCGCTTCATCCTTGTAAACCATGTACCACTTCCCATTAATTGGATAAACGGTTGCATCAATAACGCGTTCGGAGTTCAGCTGACAGGTATTCACGTATTTCCAATTCACCCAATCTTCGCTTGTGAAGTGTAGGATGTGGCGCTTTCCAACCCAACTTGAATAAACCCCATCTACTTGTGTGACAAACATATGCAGCGTTTTGCCCTCCAACACAAAGCCTGGCGCCCACCAGGTAATGCCAGGTGTCGGTCCAAGTCCTTTGGCCTTTAGCGGTTCAGAGAGGTTTTCATCACCTTGGCATGTACCAGCATAATTCCATTTGAGTCCGTCTTTGGAGGTGGCTATAGCGATGGCCGAACCGTGCACCCAATCCACGCCTTTGGGATTGCTCAACGTTGCCCGGCGTTGCGTGTAATACATATACCAGGTCTTGTTGGTCGGATTCCAAAGAACGAATGGGTCTGTGGCTCCGTGAAACAGCTCGTCATCAAAAATAGGTGCAGGTGCTTTGGCGATGTCGATGCGTGGGGCACTCTTTTGGACAGTTCTGCTTACAGCGTTGAATTGAACAAAAACAAAAAATGCCAGAAATGAGAAAAGGACTTTGTACATAGATTGTAGTTTATGGGATTCAATTTTCCCAGTTTCGAAATTTTTTCAAGGAAATGCCAACGCAAAGTAGAATGACTAGGAACGAACCGACAAAAGGTTGCCAGTTCATCACATCCTCCTTCATGCAGGTTTGAATCTCATCGATCAAATGCCCTGGCGAAAAAAGACCGGGTTTACCAAACATGGATACTCCGCTTAATGCAATGGTCGTCACAAAAGCCAGCAAGCCTGCTGTGATTTGGGTCTTCATCAATACGCTGAAAAGGATGGTAATGGATAGTACGACCATCAAATAAAGCAGCAGGATCAGCATCGACATTAGAAACGGGATCATGGGAAAGTCGCCGAAGAAAATCTTGGTATAGAAAATCATAGCCAGAAATCCCAGCAACATGGATACAAAAAGTACTAGATATTGAGCAGTAAACTTACTCAATACAAAAACAGTTCTGGAAACCGGTTTCACCAGTAAAAAGGAAGCCGTACCGTTTTCCTTTTCCTTGGCTACGGTGCCCATACACAGAAGGATGAGTGCAAACACGCCCATCTGGGAAATATTCTTGACAAATTGGGCCACAGCATCTTGCCAAATGGCTGGCGGCATGTTAAAAACAATGTTCTGCCCCTTCATCAAGGAGGGTAGCATCTCCGGAATGAATTTGGCCAGTAGCGGCGAAGAAATCCCGAAAAACAAAAAGACAGCTAGCAAGATAACCAAACGTCCCGACCGAAGCTGTTCCGTCCACTCTTTATGTATCAAAGTCCAAAATAGATGGGTTCTCATTATTAGGAATGTTATCCGATTAATTTCACAAAGACATCTTCCAGACTGGCGTCTTTCATCTCAAATTTGTCGATGGAGTAGTGATGAACAGAAATTAGTCCAAGACTCTCATGTCGGGCACGGTCGATATCCGGCGACTGTATAGTAACTCTTCGGAGTTCAGCGTTCGAAACCGTGTCCCAATCCATCCCTTTTGCCTCTTTGAGAAAAGACAGAAAAGCGGCAGGTGTTTCGAAAATTATCTCAAGCTGTTTGGCTGCATAGCGTTTTCTCAACTCCAGCATTTTATCCTGCACCACCAATTTACCCTGATCAATGATGGCTACCGTGTCACAAATGCGTTCCACATCGGAAAGAATGTGGGTGGACATGAAAATGGTCATGTCTTGTTTAAGCTGCTGAATGAATTCCAGGACTTCTTTTCGACCGATCGGGTCCAGCGAAGACGTGGGCTCGTCCAAAAACAAGACTTCGGGTTTCCCCATCAGTGCTTGTGCAATGCCCAACCGTTGGAGCATTCCGCCCGAATACGCGGAGATTTTCTTGTTGGCAGCTTCGCTCAGACCTGCCATCAGCAACATTTCATTGCCCCTTTTCTTGCTTTCTGCCTCCGAAAGTCCGAATATTTTTCCAACAAATACCAGCAGTTCAAGGCCTTTCATCCAACCATACATGCGGGGTTCCTGCCCCAGATAACCGATTTTTCGGCGGAGGTTGACTGAATTCAACCGAACCTGCTCCCCAGCAACCACCGCTTCTCCCCCTGTTGGCTTCATCATGCCAGTCAGAATTTTGATGGTGGTGGTCTTACCTGCACCGTTGGGGCCAAGGAAGCCGAAAACGGTTTTCTCCTCCACAGTGAGGTTCAAGCCGGAAAGTGCAAATCCGGTTTCGCCTTTGTACTGCTTTTGAAGACCGTCACACTTGATTATCGTCATGATTTTTCACCAATAAGATGTACAAGATTGCCCCGATAATCTGGATGAATACAAAGATTAATAGCCAAACCCATTTGTTCAACAATCTGAATTTGTCTCTTTTCAACCAGTCTATCAAACAATAAGCGATAAGCCCGATTTCAATAAGGAGAATGGGGATAAATGCCCACAAATACGTTGCGTCAAGTGCCATGGTCAAAAATTTATTGGTGAAACATAGATTGCCCACGAAATTATGAATAAAAAATAAAAGAATCAACCAAAAAAGTACAACTATTAACAACTTCCACCTACAACCTACCAACCTTTTTTGTAAATTTGTGTGGCCAAAAAAATCCACCGATTTAATTCACCACAATTGGACTTTACAAACGTAAGGTTGAACATTATCATAGCTTATTACGAATGGAATTTTTATTGATTGACTGGGCGGCTGCGCTCAACGTGGCAGGTTTTGCCTTTATGATGGTTTTTCTATTGCTGATATTCATCGTATTGGTATTAAACATTTCCGGGAGATTTTTCGTTGGACTGGAAAAAGCAAAGAAATTGAAGTTGGAAAAGCAGGCGAAAGCAACAGGACCAGTCGTTGAACTGGCTGAAAGCGACGCAGAGGCAGTAGTGATTTCTGGCGAGGTACTTGCTGCGATCAGCATGACTGTTCGAGCGCACTTCCGAATCAAGCACGATGTGGAAAGCAACATCATCACCATTGAGAAGGGCGAAAAGCGCTATTCCCCCTGGAGCTCGAAGATTTATGGTCTGAACGTGTTCCACAGAAATTAATCCCCCCAAACAAACATCATGAATACTGCTCAACCTGAATCAATAGGCAACACCTTCAACGAATTCTTACAAAGCACCGGCTTTGCCATGCTCAGCTGGGGCGACCTGCTGATGATGACAGTCGCTTGCATCCTGCTTTATTTGGCCATCAAAAAACAATTCGAACCCTTACTGCTTTTACCCATTGCCTTTGGCATGTTTTTAAGTAACATACCCGGAGGCGAACTGTACCATCCCAGTTTTTTTGCGGGTGGCGTAGTGCATTGGGATCAATTTGCCCATGGTGCTGGCTTGTTCGATTATCTCTACCTGGGCGTCAAACTCCAGATATACCCTTGCCTTATATTTATAGGTGTAGGAGCCATGACCGATTTTGGTCCCATGTTGGCCAGCCCCAAAAGCCTTCTACTTGGTGCTGCGGCTCAATTGGGTGTTTTCGTAGCATTCTTTCTGGCCGTCGGGTTTGAATTCACTTTGCCCCAAGCTGGCTCCATCGGCATCATCGGTGGTGCCGACGGTCCTACCGCCATTTTCCTGACTTCCAAGCTGGCGCCCGAACTATTGGGCCCCATCGCCGTTGCGGCCTATTCCTACATGGCGCTGGTACCTGTCATTCAGCCTCCCATCATGCGACTGCTCACTACAAAAAAGGAACGTGCCATCCGCATGAAACAATTGCGCGTCGTTTCAAAAAGAGAAAAGATCTTATTCCCAGTATTCGCTACTGGATTGATATGCTTTTTGTTACCTGCCGCCACGCCCCTTTTGGGCAGTTTGCTGTTGGGCAACTTGATGCGTGAAAGCGGTGTGGTGGAAAGGCTTTCCAAGACTGTTCAGAACGAACTGATGAACATTGTCACCATATTCCTGGGTCTTACCGTTGGAGCCACTGCTACAGCCACCTCTTTTCTGAATGTCCAAACCCTGCAAATTCTGGCACTTGGTGTCCTTGCATTTGCTTGCGGTACGGCTGGTGGTGTTTTGTTGGCTAAAGTCATGAACCTTTTCAGCAAGGATAAGATCAACCCGCTCATCGGTTCGGCAGGTGTTTCTGCGGTACCTATGGCAGCACGTGTTTCTCAGACTGTCGGCCAGGAAACGGACCCCTTCAACTTTCTACTCATGCATGCCATGGGGCCCAATGTGGCCGGAGTCATCGGTTCAGCAGTAGCGGCAGGATTGATGTTGACGATGCTGAAATAACGTCACTCCACCACCATTTGATTTACAAATAGGCCCCAGAAGGTTTTTCTGGCGGCAGGGAAGATATCCTCGCTGGCTTCCAGAATGGCCGCATAAAAGAGGGTGCCGGCAAACCTGTTCTTGACGTTCTGAGCCTTTAAAAAATCTGTTTCGCCAGATTCCGTATTGGTAACTTGAAGGGGTTGCTCCAGCAACAATCCAGGATATAGGGGCTGCTTCCTTTTGAGACCGATCAGGTAAAAATGATTTCCGCCCTTATCCGCATTCATTGAGCTATCGATCAATTCGTATGAAATCGTGTTGGGGTATTTTTGAGAAAATTCTAGCTCCGTTTTGATAAGTTTTGACGGAACCAAAGTGTTCAGAAAGGATTTCAAATCCTCACCTTCTGCGGACACCTTCGTAATAATGGACATCGTAAAGGGTATTTCCTGTCCTTTGGTGCTGGTCACTGCAGGAGGAATCATTGTAAACGATGCTTTCCGATTATCAAAACCTGATAGCTGCAACTCCCATTCCGGATCAATGATGACATTTAAACCGAGCGCACGGCTGGTAAACGTAATTACTTCGCCTTCCGTATACGACCACAGTTCCGTGTTGGTGAAGGTTCTGCTGCTACTTATTACGGCGATCTTGTTCCGAACGGCTTGGCCGAAGTTCTTTTCAAAATCACTTGGACGACCAAGTAGGGCTTTTGCCCTATCCATGGCATAAATGCAGGTAGAAGGCATGCTCGCCATTTTAGCGGCATTCGCATATTGCTCCCAATAAAGTGCGGGTTCGGGAAGAGGCAACCTGTTTTTAGCGATTTTGAAGAATTCGATGGAATGGATCTGATCGTTTGCCGCGGCATAGAAATTTCCAAGAAACCAATAAGGCCGATAATCCAAAGGGGCCAATTGGGTGGCTTTCTTAAAGCATTTTTCGGCCGTTTCACGATACGTTGATTCGTTCAAGTTGAACAAATACAACGCAATTTCACCCATCAAAAGATTGTTTTCAAGATTTGAGGCATCCAAACCGGCGTAAAAATTCATGGCTTCTTTCAAACCGGTAATAAGCGTTGTTTTGTTAACGCTGGCATCCCATTGCGGCGACCAATGATTAAAATACTTTTCGTTCTCCTTGATAAAATTAAAATGCTTGTCATTATTCTGACTTACAGGCAATTTATCAAACAAGATGTAACTAATATTTCCAAAAATAGCCGACGAAACGAAAAGGAATAATACCAAAAACGAAACCTTCATACCTACAAGTCCAATGATTCACAAATATAATATTAAAATTACTATTATGTATGCTTCTAGCTACTCTTTATTTACCTCGAAAACGATTTAACAGTTTTTGAATCGAAATTGATAGTAACGACTTCTAAATAACAGTAACTTTGACCTACTTTGATCCTATTAAATGAGAACTACTACCAACCTGCGGCTTGCAACGATAGCCATTGCACTAACTTTCGCTTTCAATCTTTCAGCACAAACCACCTGGTACGACGCTGCTCAATCCAGAATAGACACCCTGCGTAAAGGCACCTTCGCAGTCAAAATACTAAACAAACTGGGAAACCCAGTAACGGACAGTGTAAAAATTGTCCACAAGAAGCACGACTTCGCCTGGGGCTACGCCATCGACCTGTATCCACCCTCCACGCCAGGCACCACCTCAAAAAGCTCCACAACAAATGCCATCACCTCCTTATATGGCGACCATGTCGTCTACCAGTCCGAACGCTGGGGCAAATACCTTTGCTACAGTTTACCAACCGAGGCAGGCAAGACGTACAATTTGACCCTCAAGTTTGCCGAATTGTACTTCGGCACCGCTGATTCCCGCCTGTTCGATGTTTACCTTAACGGCGAGTTGATCTTGAAAAAATGCGACAAGTACCAGCTGGCTAAAGGCAAATTCGTTGCCTTCGACACCACCTACTCCTTCACGGCAACCAGCAGCAAGGCCAAAGTGGAATTTATGGCCACCAAAGACAACCTTTCCATCAATGGGTTGATATTAGCCGAAAGCACTGGCGGCAGCCTACTCCGCTTGAATTGCGGTGGCTCCACCATTAACATCAAGGGAAGAGTCTACTACGCCGACGACACCTACATCGACAACAGCTCTGCCGCATCCTTGCCAACATCGGACGATTGGAGCAAGGCCGTCATGCTCAAATATTGCAATTACGGGGTCTGCGGCAACCAGTTCAAGTGGAGTGGCATGGAAGCCAACAAAGGCAACCTCACCTACAGCAACTTCGAATATACCAACAACTGGTTTAAATCCGTAGGTTGGGATATGCGTGCCCACACCCTGCTGTGGGGCGGCACCAGCGCAACCGACTACCATGCCATCCCCAAGTGGGTCATGGATTTAAGCACCACGCCCAAAGCCATGTACGAGGCTTGCAAGTCTCGAGTTATTCGCGAAGTGACCCGCTACAAAGGCATTGTCAAGGAATACGACGTCATCAATGAACCCACCCATGCCAAATACTTGCAGTCCGTCGTAGGCGACTCCATCAATTGGAACTGCTTCAAATGGGCTCACGAAGCCGACCCGGACGCTCGCCTCTTCGTCAACGACTACAACATCATCGAATGGCAAGACCAGACCAACAATTTTATCACCTTGGTCCAGAAGATGCTTGACAACGGCGCCCCCATCACCGGCATCGGCTCCCAGTGTCACATCGGTTCGAGCGTTGACCTGACCAACTTCAAGACCCGCTTCGACCAACTCGGTCAATTCGGCCTTCCGGTCAAAGTAACCGAATTTGACATGGGCGCCAAATCGATCACCGAAGCACAGTACGCGGTCGAAATGGGCAAGATGATGCGTCTTTGCTTTTCCCATCCGGCCATCGAAGGTTTCGTTTTCTGGGGCTTGACCGAACCCACCTGGGTACCAGCTTCCATCGCCAATGTGATACGAGAAGATAAAACCACCAAGATCGCTGCCGACACCGTCTACAAGCTTATTCATGAGGAATGGACCACCAAAGTCGCCGGGCTCTCCGACGCCAATGGCAAACGCGTTTTGAAAGGCTATTTCGGCGATTACGACGTGTTGGCCAAAGTAGATGGCGTGTGGGAAAAATTCAACATCACGTTCAAAAAAGGCGAAAACGGCAAATTGTTCGAACTGACTCAAGGCAGTGGCAGCGTGCCCTCACCCAAGCTGTTGGGCGTCAAGGTGGTCGCTCCCAATCAAATACAGCTCACCTTCGACAAGAAAATGGCGAATCCAGCCGCCCAAGTGAAATCGTTCAAGCTGTTCGACCAAAAAATGAACTACCTCACCGCGGCAAGTCTCAAAGTCGACGATTCCACCCGAATCATCCTAAGTACCAATGCCCCGGTGAGCGACAAAGCCTATGCTCCGGTTTCGTACGCCCCAGGCTTGATGACTTCTGCCGATGGAGGCAAATTGGAAGCGTTCGGCCCAGAAATCGATGCGAACGTCAAACCGACCTACGTTTCGGCCAAAACCAACACCGACGGCAAAAAAGTCCAAGTCAACTTCGACAACAAGTTGATTGACAGCACCGTCGTCTTCTCCAACTACGTGGTTCGAGTCAATGGCCAAGTGGACACGGTCACCGCCGCAGTGATCGGTGCGACCAAAGACTACTTGACACTGACGTTGAAAGATCAAATCGATCGGAAAACAGACGTCGTCACAGTGGATTACATACCAGGCGCTTTGAGGCGTGCCGACAAACTGTATGTCACCTCCTTCGCCTACAACACCGTCACCAATGCTGTTGCCGCACCTCTGATAACCAATTCGACCACCACGGCCGACGGGACCAACATCTACCTCATCTTCGACCAAGTCATCAACAATCCGGCCGGTGAAGAAGGCAGCTTTACCATCACTTCAAAGATTGGCAGCAAACTGCAAGCCTCCAAGGCCGACCTGTATCCGGCCAACACCAAGATCATCCGACTGACCCTTACCGGCCCCGTCATCAAAGGAGACTCGATCACAGTGGTTTACACACCAGGCAACGTCCGATCTTCCGTTGGAATTTTTGCCGAGACCTTCACCGCCAAAGTGACCAATGTAAGCACGACGGATGTGGTTGCACCAGCTGCCGATGCGCTGAACATCTATCCATTGCCCTTCAAAGATCGCATCAATCTGGACAACGTCGGCGAATTCGACGCAGTGACCGTGGTGGATCTATTAGGCAGAACCAGGCTGATGCAAAGGCTCAACGGTTCAGCAAATGCAAGTATTCGGACGGAGCAATTGGGGCAAGGTGTCTACCTGCTGATTTTTAGCAATGGACCGAACAAAACATGCAGGATGGCAATTAAAGAATAATCGTTACCTTTATCGGCCGTTTTAATCTGACAGTCGTGAAAATCAAGTTTCTGGTTCTGTTCATATTCTTTGCTTTTTCTCACACAATTCCTGCACAACAGACCGGATTGGTTGCATTTGATGTTTTGGCCTCCAAGCTGGAAAGCACCCATCATGTGAAAATTTATTACAAGTCCGCTTGGTTTGAAGGCAAGTTGTTCAAGGAAACCATGGCTGAAATGTCCCTGGAAAATGCTTTGGCAATCATAAAGCGGAGCGTACACCTTGAATGCATTCAGATGCAAGAGGACAGCTACGTTTTCGTACCCGAGGAAGTCCGGAACTATTCCAACAACACCAACAGCAACGGCGTACTTCTTATCGGCGAAGGCAGCAACCTGGAAAAAGGAGCGAACGCCACCGTCAGCGGCAAAATCTCCGACGTTTACACCGGCAAGCCCTTGAAAGGAGCCACCATCAGCATTGATGCCCTTACGATGACTGCGACCACCGACAAGGATGGAAACTATAAAATCATGGTGCCGGTGGGGGAATACGAGCTAGCCATCAATCAAACCGGTTTTGGCGAGGACATCCGCCGAATCAGCGTCTTCGGCAACGGCATCGTCGATTTTGAAATCGCCAAAAGAACCATACGGCTCAAGGAAGTGGTGGTCAACAACGAGGCTGCCGACCAGAATGTGGTCAGTTCGCAGATGAGTTCCATCCGATTGAACGCCAAAGCCATCAAGGAATTGCCTTTGTTTCTGGGCGAGAAAGACGTCTTGAAAAGCCTCAAGTTGCTTACCGGAGTGCAATCCACCGGCGAATTCGGCACCGGATTTTTTGTCCGCGGCGGAAGCCAAGACCAAAATCTGATCTTGATTGAGGACGTGCCCCTGTTCAATTCGGCACATGCCTTCGGACTGATTTCGGCACTGAATTCAGACGGGATCAACAACGTGACCCTTTTGAAAAGCGGCATTCCGGCCAAGTACGGCGAACGCGCCTCCTCGGTGATGGACATCCGCATGGGGAGCAACCCGGACAGGACTTCCATCAAAGGTGGCATCGGCCTGATGGACACGCGGTTGAATTTTGAAACACCTCTGTTCAACAAGAAAGTCAACCTGCTCATCGGTGCCCGTACTTCCTATTCCAACTGGCTTCTCCATCAAATGCCCGAAGCAGACCTTAAGAACAGTTCGGTCAACTTTTACGACCTCAACGCTTTGCTGAGCATCAAGTTCAATCCAAAAAACAAGCTGGTGCTGTTTGGTTATTTGAGCGATGACAAATACAGCCTGAGCAACGAAAACAAGTTCCACTACGAGAATTTGCTGGGTTCCGTTCAGTACCTGCACCAGTTTTCAGAGAAACTCAACGCCACCTGGATGGCCGGTCTGAGCCGCTACAAAAACGACATGAGCGAATCGGACTCGTTGTTGCCTGCCGAAGCCTTCAAGGTTTCCTCTGCCATTCATTATTACAATACCAAGCTGGATATCAACTGGTTGCAATCCGCTGCCCATACGTTTAATTTCGGACTGAACGCTGTTCGATACACCATTCAGCCTGGCGTTCAGGAACCGCTCGGTCTGCTTTCGGAAGTGATTTATAAAAAAGTGGGTGCGGAGAATGGCCTCGAAATGTCAGCCTACGTGAGCGATAAAATCAATTTCTCCTCCCCATTCAGTGCCGAAGTCGGACTACGATTCAGCCGATACGCCAATCTGGGCGTCACCACCGATTGGACGTCGAGCCTGGAACCAAGGCTTTCCATGCGCTACTCGCTGGACGATTTCAGCTCCGTAAAGCTCAACTACAACCGAATCAGCCAGTTCATCAACCTGATTTCCAACACCACCGTGATGTCGCCCACCGATGTCTACAAATTGAGCAGCCCCCAAACAAAACCGGTGATTTGCGACCAAGTGGCGCTGGGATACTTCCGAAACTTCAACCAAAATGCGCTGGAGGCTTCGGCCGAGATTTATTACAAAAAACTGCAGAACATCCTGGAATACAGGGACGGAGCAGAACTTTTAATGAACAACGACCTGGAATCCGACCTGCTGAATGCTTCCGGATACAACTACGGGGTGGAGCTCTCCATCAAAAAGAATACCGGCAAGCTCACCGGATGGGCCAACTACACCTATTCCCGTTCGTTGCGGCACACCAACAGCGCAGTGAAGGCCGACCAGATCAACGGCAACCGCATCTTCGCATCCGGCAGCGACCAACCTCACAACATCGTGCTGGTGGGCAATTACCACCTCACCCGGCGTTGGATGTTTTCGGGCACCTTCAACTACAGCACCGGCCGCCCAGTCACCCTGCCCGAACTGAAGTACGAATACAACGGCAAGCAATACATTTATTATTCCGACCGAAACAAATACCGCTTGCCAAACTACCACCGCCTGGACATCGCGTTCACCCACGACGAGAACCTGAAGCTGAAACGATCGTGGAAGGGTAGCTGGACCATTGCCATCCTGAACCTGTACGCACAGAAAAACCCTTATTCGGTTTTCTACAAGTCCACCGCAGGCCTCGAAAGTTACTTCAAGAGCTCCATCAACTTGTACAAAATGTACATCATTGAGAAACCGATACCCACCATCACTTACAATTTCACCTTCTAATGAAGCAACTGCTACACCATATTATCCTGATACTCCTGATAGGGCTGCCCCTAGTCGGTTGTACGGAAATATACGTCCCTAAAGTCGACCCGAAACAAGATGCCTTGGTGGTTGAAGGCCTCATCACCGACGGCGAGGGCCCATTCTGCATTACCCTGACCAAAGCAATTCCTTACAACTCTGAATCGACCCAAAGAATGGCCTTCGTTTGGGACGCCGTCCTCCGTGTGACCGACAGCGAAGGGCAAACTTTTGATCTCACCAACCTGGCCAACGGCAGCTACTGCCTGCCCGATTCCTTCAGAGCCATAACCGGCCGCTCCTACGTGCTGCACATTGCCACCAGCGACGGCGAAGTCTACGAATCGGATCCGCAGAAGTTAATGCCTTCGGAAACCATCGACACACTTTTTACCATCTCCGCCACCAAAGACTACCTCAACAGCTACAACCAACTTAAATCTGCCAGCGGCTATGACATCCGGGTAAACCTGTTTAAAAATGCAACCGCCGACAATCCCAAGCCCCTTTGTCGCTTCGAATCCAGAGTCGTGATACAATTTCAATATACCCAAGAATTATTCGACCCCAACAATCCGGCAGGCGAACCTTGGTACTGGTTTATTTTTGGCTGGAACACGTTCAATATGAACGAAACGGCCAACATTACCGACGAACGCACCAAGACTTCCTCGGCAGAAATCAAGGACCATCTGCTCTGCTTCATGCCAAGTGATCCGAACATCTTCGGCATCAACACGACTCCGACTATGACTTCCCTCAAGTATTATCGTTACAAACAATTCACCATCAACGAAGATACCTACCAGTTTTATAAGGAAGCCAACAAACAGCTTTCGGCCACTGGCAAAATGTTCGACCCCATTACCTCCCAACTCAATGGAAACATTCACTGCACCAGCAATCCCAACAAATTAGCACTGGGTCTGTTCGAGGTTTCCTCCGTGAGACAAGCAGCCTACATCATCCGGAGAAATGTCTACCAGGTACCCTATACCGACTTAATTCCAACAAATGGGGGCGGTTATTATAAAGTTTACAAAGATGGCCGCAAAACGGACGATCCAGAATTTGTAGTAGTCCCCTTCCCCAGCTGGTGGACTCACGCGAAATAATTTGAACGATGGCACACATTAAACAAATCCATCTCCTGTTGCTAGCGCTTACCTGCTTCACACTGAACGTGTTGGCCGGAAGCCAGGAAACTGTTTACCTTCAAACGGACAGGTCGGTCTACATTTCGGGCGAAACCGTTTACTTCAAGCTGCACGTGCTCCAAGCCGACACCAGGAAACATTCATCACTTAGCAAGGTCGGTTACATCGAGCTTCGGTCACCCAAGTCGGTTCCTGCCCTAAAAATCCGAGTTTCCGTTTCTGAAGGCATCGCCGCAGGCAGCTTCGTACTCCCCGACAGTTTGCATTCCGGTGCTTATCAGCTTGTTGCGTTCACCAACTTCATGAAAAACGGGGCCGAAAACTACTTTTTCACTCGGGAGCTCGTTCTGGCCAACCGATTGGATAAAGACCTGAACTTCAAGGCCTTTGTCGCTACCGATACGGCCATGTACAGTCAAACGGATTCCCTGCTTCGAATTCAAACGGATAAGACGTACTATGCCCCCGGCGAAAAAGTCTCGCTCCGTTTGGGCTGCGCCTTTTCCAACACCAATCTGGCCGTTTCGGTCTATGAAGAGCCCCAACTGGACTATCCGGACAAGTCCATGGCCGAAACCCTACTTCAAGCACCTAAGGCAGCAACTTATCGCTCCATCCGTTATAAGGCTGAGCGGCAATACAAAATACTAAGAGGCAGGGTCTTGGACATCGCCAGCAACCAACGCATTTCCGACGCCATCGTTTTGCTGTCTTGCCCAGATACGGTGGCCAACCTGCAATACGCCATCACCGATGCAGAAGGATTGTTCCAACTGCAATTAGATCCCTATTACGATGGTAAGGAACTGTTCCTGAGCATCCATGAAATGCCTGCAGAGCGAAACTGGAAAATTGAAGTGGAAGACAATTTCGACCTCGCCTCCACTTGGAAACCCGAATTGAATGCTTTGACGGCACCCGCCAAAAAATACCTGATGAAAAGCCAGGACATCGCCTACATCAACAAAACCTACGACCCAAAGGTTTCACGGACGGAGAAAGCCCCTGTCCCTGCAGCATTTTGCCCCATGCTCTACCGACGTGAGGTGAAACCCATTTATCTTTCCGACTTCGTACCGTTGGACAGTTTCCCCGAAATCGCTGTTGAACTACTGCCCACCGTCAAACTTTTCAAGCAAGACGGAAACTACCATGCACGCACCATCACCCGCGAGCAACAATTTTACGGTCGAAACGATGTCAGCATCTACTTGGATGGCGTATACCTGGACGACATCAACAAGATCATTTCACTAAACTCAGAAAAAATTCGAAAAATCGAGGTGATCGAAGACAAAAGAGCCTTCGGAAACATTGTTTTTTACGGTATCCTATCCATTCAAACCAAAACGAACGAAATTTTGAATACAGTACCTGCAGGCAACTCGGTTCGACTTAAAAACGACTCTGTCACCGTGGGGAAAGTTTTTGCAGTCCAGTTGCCAACCACTTCAAAAGACGCTAAGGCACCTTATTTCAAACAGCTTTTGTATTGGAACCCAGCTGCATCCTTGCAAACGGAATACACCTTCCCAACCTCTGAAAACACAGGCACTTTTATCATCAAGGTGGAAGGCATCACCCAAGATGGTAGGCCTTTGAGCGCCAGAACCAGCATTCAAGTGAACACCAACATTACAGCAACGGATCAATGAAACACCTGCTTATCCTTGCCTTTCTTGGACTAAGTGCCAGCCTCCTCGCTCAGACCGGGGACAGCCTTTTCTTACCCAAACTGACGGGTGAGCTCTACGTTCCCGAAGCCAGACACCTCGGCGAAATCTTCTTTAACAACGATTGGACAGAAAGCAAGATCTTGCTCTCCAGCGGCGATACGGTTTCTGGTGAAAAAATCAACTACCAGGGCTATTTGGACGAAGTGATATGGTACAACCCCTCCAATTTCACTCCGTTCGTCCTAGACAAAGCTTACATCCGGGCATTCTGGACCACCGACAATTTGGGCAATCCTGTTTATTTCAAAAACCTTCAGGTTCGTGATTCCACCAACAGTCTTAAAGGTATTTTTGCACAGGTGGCTGTGGAAGGCCGTTATTCCCTGTACATTCAACGCAGGGTCATCAGCCTTCCGGATGAAATCGCCAACGGTAAAAACGGCTCCTACATCCAAAAAGCCTACGGCAAATCGCCCATCTATTACATCAAACTAAGCTCTGGACAATTCCTTGTTTTGAAACAACTCAACCGTCGAGGCTTCCTAAATTTGTTCCCCCAGCAAAAGGATGCCCTGTCTGCCTTGATACGCAAAAATGGAATCCGATTGCGGACGGAGACAGGGCTGATCAAGGTTGTTCGGTTGATGAACAACGAATAAAGCTGTATATTAATCCAACTGCCCGAACACCTGTTTCAACAAGGCATTGATGCGAGCAGCGGGATTCTTGCGGATGTTCTTTTCTTCGGCAGCGACCTTGAGGAACATTCCTTGCAATGCCCTATCGGCCACAAAATCGGTCAAATCGGCCGTAACAACCTTTAGACCTGCTATTTGTCCTGCCGTCGACTTTGCAACCTTGTTGTAATTGCTGGTCAGCAGGGTCCACGATTCCGTAGCCGAAACCGCTCCGACCAGATCTTTGTTCAGCGACGCTTCAATCTTAGGCATGAAAGCTGCCTTCAGTTTCGAATAGGTCGATTTCCTCAGATACGCCGTTGCCGCCGTATCGGTTCCGAACAAAATGGATTTGGCATCCGTGAGCGTAAGCCCCTTAATGGCACTTACAAATATCGGTGTGGCTTCCACCGCTGCATCCTCTGCCGCACGGTTTAACCTCAGAATCGCATTATCCACCAACGTTTGTCCACCCGGAATCAATCGAATATTGTCCACAATGACATCGGTTTCTGCCGGTAAAAGTATTTTGAGAGCAGCATCTCCCATGAATCCGTTCGGCTTGCTCACTGCCGCCACCGTATTCGTAATGCCCACATTCAGAGCTTCTTTGAGTCCAGCCGCGTTATCAATAACAGCGGTACCGTTTCGCACGCCGCTGCCAGCCACCTGATTGATGATGGTGGTCAGGGTTTCGCAAGAAGTGAGGAGAAGGATGGAAAAAGCCAGGAAAATGTATTTTGGTTTCATAAGTGGTGCATTGATTTCGTACAAAGGTACGAAGAACCAGCATCACTTCTTAAGAAACCTTTCTGTGTTGGTAATCCCATGAGGGGTCTTGACTCGCAGCAGATACATCCCATTCGGTAACTGACCGATTGGAATATTTTCCGTTTGACTTGTCTGCAATAGCCTTTGGCCCAGGGTGTTGAATATTTCGACCGTGCAAGGCGCATCGAATGCCGTCCGAATCGAGATCCTATCGCTTGCAGGGTTCGGATATATCGTAACGGCCGAAGGCGTAGTATTTACTTTCTGCAAAACCGTAGTCGGTGCATCCATGCCAAACTTGATGACCGTTGGCGTCATCATCTTCACATTCAAAGCCGTGCTGTCAATTATTGGCATTGTTGTCGTTGTGTCAATAGTAGTAATGGTGATGGCACCACTTCCGCTTACCAGAAAAATATCACGACTGGGGGTGACTCGCATGCTCGGAGTTACATTGTTGGTTTCACCATTCGACAAATAACGGTACGATTGAAGCACCAAGTTGGAGTCCATCACCGCCACTGTTCGGTCGCTACTTCCCGATACACCAACCCTGGGCATCTTGTTGCCAAACAGGCTCCACTGCCGATAGGTCGACCGCATAAACACCACCATCTCGTTCTTTGGCCCAAAATCCAGCATTCGAATCTCCATTTCCTTCAGCTTGGCCGAAGTGTCCCTGACGCTCTTGCTCCATTGATACACGCCGTCCTTATTCAACTTCACCAAAAAAGCACTGATCGCCCAACCACGTGGCACGGTGTCTCCCTGATAAATCATATCGCAGTTGAACGTACCGTACAGATGGGGTGCGTTGTTCTGATCGATGACTACTCCCTTAAGAATGACATCGGTAAACATATTCGCCAGTACGTAATTGGAATTGGGTTTAGCCGCCCAAAGCGCCGTACCAAATTTATCGTACTTAGCTGTATAAAACTGGAACGTATTGTTTACAAGCGGAAAAGTGAGCGTGACGTTGTTTCCGAAATCGACCGCCTGCACCGAGTTGTAACTGTTGTAGTGTCTGTTTCCAGTCACAATCAAAGAACCTTCGTGGTCGCAGGCCATTGAAAGGATGTCGTATGAAATCGGTTTCGAATAGAGCAGCGTTCCACTACTCGAATATTTGAATAGATTGGTTCCATACGGGTAGGTTATGCCATCGATGGTACACTCTCCATCCAGAAAAACCAAAAAATACACATTGTTATCCGGATCGATAGCAAACACTTTCTGAAAGTACTTACCCAAAGTATTGGTGTAATATTTGAATCCCACTGTCGGAAAAGGATTCTTCATCTGCTTGTTCCAAAGCACCTTCCCATTTTGATCCAACTTGACAAACAGCACCTTATCCGCAACATTGTCTCTCAGAACCGTGTCTGTACCCACATAAATGGGATCGGAGCTGTTTGCTGATTTGTTGAAAGCGACATAGCAATTGTTCTGACCATCACCTGCCACTTGATACACATTAGCTGGAATTTTCTTCAGATAACTCACCTTTCCACTTGGGTCCACCGCTGAAAGCCCACTCACACTAGCCCCAGTAATAGCTTGGTCACCAACATTGTAGCCATTGCTTCCACTATTAACCAAAAAGGACCAACCATTTTCATTGATGCTGGATGTAATCCAAGAAACACCGCTGGATGTTCCGGTAGTTGCCCACTTATAGTACTGTCCGTACATGCTCATCGTTGATGCAATGCACAGTAAAATCACAAAAATTGCTTTCTTCATGGCCGATCGTGTAGTTTGGTAGAATTAAAGTCAATATGATTGACTGGTAGGCAAATATAATAAAATATAGCTACTATCTTAACAGTAGGTTCATTATAAATTCTCCAATTTAGTTATCAAGAATGCGCTAATCATTCGTTTTCTTTGCCATCACGCGTTTTTCGGTCAATCATTATTTTTGATTGCTACTGTTAGGTTTATCAGAGATGGTTAATTTTTTTGCAATCTTAAAATCAGCTTGACTTGATTTTACCGCAATAGACTTATACATCTCAGAAAGCACAGGCAAATAGCTTTCGAGCGTTGGGAAGTGTAAAAGACGGCCCATAATTGTTGCCACCACAACCTGGGCTTAGAATGATCTTGAAATTTTCGTCAGACTTATTCCCATAAAAAGACTGGAACCAATTCAAGTCCAACGCTTTATAAACAGCACTGTAGCGGTTGGAAACCTCCTGATACAACACCTCATTCTCTCTGAAGAACGCTTTACAATGCGCATCTTTATAAAATTGCTTCAACAATCTGACAAATTTCGTTGCATCCTCCTTCTTCCACCTCTTTTCTGGAACCGTGGTCGAGAAATCAATCAATGGATTCAACTTCTTATCCAAAACAACAGCCATACACACCACCGCATCGTACGAGATTCCGTTTTTCTGATGCAATTCTCTCGCAAACTTTATGAGCTCATGCTCCCTGTACCCACTAAAATGGCTATCAACCCCATCGGTGTATTTTTTGAAGAATGCCCCATTGTACTCCTTATTTCCCGCCAATCGGAACACGATACTCAGTAGCTCTACGTTCTGATCTACTTTAGGCGCTTCAAGAACGCTATTTTGTTGAGCAACTATTTGTTGACCCAAAATAAGCAGAACCAAAAGCAGTATGTTTTTTACATTCATGTTCGTTATGGTTTTAGAAACTCAATTGGATTAACATAAAATTTTCTCAAAATGCCTTTGCCGATTTGACGGCTAATGATGATTGGATACATGATATTTATCAAATAGAATACGCCTCCAACCCATAAAAACAGATTCGCATGGCTCCAATGGAGAATTTTCAAGAAGGCCCATACTGTAAAACAGAAATAAAAAAGAATGGACCACAAAATCTGAAAGTTCAGAACATTTAGTCCTTGCTCATTTAAACCAATGATCTTATCGCGCTTCGTAAGCCACAGCATCAAAGGTAGGATGACACTTCCAAGTGGGAAAAACAAGCTGGCCAACACGGATAAATGAAAATACTTTAAAAACTCCAAATCGTCCTTTTTGCCATAATCAAGAAGATCTTCCACATTCACCTCTAGAACCCGACAAATACTACTTAATGTCTCACTCCGAGGCACAGTCGTTCCCTTTTCTATTCGCTGCAAGGTTCTCAAATTAATCCTTGCCAAATCCGAAAGCTTCTCTTGAGTAAGCCCTTTCCGATTTCTAATTTCCAAGATTTTAGCACCAATTGTTTCCATGATATTTGTGTCTTGATTACAACCACAAAACTACAACAATCCCCTTTAATCCTGTTGCGGTTCAGCTATGACATTTTTACGGCATTTGTGTCTGGAGCGTTTTAATTGTCAAGCAGTATAACTTTTTCCAACGCATCAAGATTAGTGTCACACAATTTCTTGACTCTAACGTTACGTCACACCTTATCTTTGCAAAATCAAACCAAAAATTCGACAAAATGAAAAAGTATTCAGCAAAGGGACTGTCCAAATTTGCACAGTTCCGATCCAAAGCTATGGCTTACTTTGCCAAAACGCAGTTGGATTAATGCTACTCAAACTTAGCCTAACCGCAAAGGCTAAGCCCACCGAACTTTTCCACTTCGTTCAATCGCTCAAAATTTGGATTGTTAATTTTACACAAGCCGGCCGAAAAAACATTGCCGCTTACTTCCAATTCTTTAAATTTGCAGAAGGTGAAAGTCACCTTAAAACCCAAAAACAATGACAATCAATAAAGTATGGATGGAAGAAGGCTGCACCTCTTGCGGCCTCTGTGAAGCAACTTGCCCCGATGTATTCCGTGTAGAAGACATCGCTTACGTCAACGAAGGCGTCAACTACGCCGAATTCACCAATGACATCATCGAAGCCGCCGAAAGCTGTCCGGTCGAAATCATCAAATATTCGGAATAAACCTCAGCAAGAAGCGCTCCACTTTTTTTTCAAGATCCTCAGGCTGCCTGCTCAACGCAAGTTGCCTGAGGATCTTTAATTACCAGAACCTCAAACGTAGGTCTCCCTCAAAAATTTAATCGTCATCCCGCACAACATCTCCAACGCATCCAGGTTTAAATCACTCAACTTCTTGAAATAAATGCAAGCTATCGCCTTTTTGTACTTCCCAAGATTTTGCAGCACCCGCTCACTTTCTTCAGTAGGTGCATACGCATAAAGCGAAAATACAGTTTTTCGCGGTGAAAATCCAATCAAAGGCGCATCCCCCTCATGCCCACTCTCATATTTATAATGGTAACTGCCGAAACCAATAATGGTCGGTCCCCACATTTTGGGCTCATAACCCGACCACGCTTGCATGAGCTCAATAAGTCGAAAACTATCTTGCTTCTTTTGTTCATTGTAAACGTAGCTGTTGATGAAGTCTATAACATTGACTTCGGTTTCTGTCGTCTTGATTTTTGTTTTCATACTTTTTGAATGATAGTCATACTTTTCACTAAGGTGCACCCCGATAACATGTTCCTTTAATTACATGCGATCAGGGTGCCATTAGACAAAGGTAAATTATTGTATTGAATTCAGCCTTCTAAACAATCTTGCAGAATAAATCATTACAACTAATAAAGCACCTCCTACCCCAAGATTGGCAAACAAAAACGTAAGCAGGTCTATTTGAAATACATAACCTACTCCTGCCAGCATGCATGAAATGCCATTTGCGAGGAAAGCAAAGCGAATGATTCTTTGATCTTTACCAAAGACCGAGAAAATAGCAAAAGAGGACATGCCTAAAAACAACGTCCAACCCAACATGTTTATTGAAGTCATTATGGAGTTGGGATTTGCCTGTACAATCCATTCCATCCCATTGATATTCCCTTGCAACATATTCAGTCGAACTGAACTAAGTTGTACAAAATAATGAATACTCGAAAGGATCGCAAAACCCAACGCAAAAAGTAAACTCAAACGAATTAGAAACTTCTTTTCATTAGGCACGAACTCATAGTAACTATTTATTAAGACGACAAATAAAGGAGCAAATACCAGCATAAGTGCCTTCGCAACGATTTGGAGAATCTGACTGTTTTGCTCCATATACTTCAAATAGTCTGCCATTCCTGTCCAAAAAAATAACGGAGAAGTTAAGGCAATCCCGACAAAACAGACCATCCAGGCTATAAATATAATGGCCAATAGTACAGATGTATAATAACCGATTTTATAAGATAAAGTTTTCATAATGTTCTTTTTTGATAAATGATTTTTGTTGAATACAAGTTTTATTGCACAATGGATGTGCAGCATTACTCAACCAAAAATCATCATCAAAATCAAAACATTTTTTATAAGCGTAGAACTTTATTTTTGGTACATTTTCAAATATCCAGATACTATTCTTTTGACAAAAAATAGTTTTAGATTCAAAATAACGCAGATAATTTTCCCAATTGGAAATTGGAATTACGAAAATTCTTTTACTCTGATATTGAGTGAAATAATAACAAGTGGATCGTTTAATCGATGCTTTCGAACCAACAAGCTCAATCTTTACAGGGCTCCTATGCTCTTGAAAACCATAGACATACCCCCCGACTGAGAAATTCATCAGCATCACGAGAAAAAGACACAGCGCCTTTCCAAGTTGAATTTTTGATTTCATATCCAAAGGTTTGTAATGAATGCCAAATGCCAAAGATAATCATGTAAGTCATATCTTGCGTATTTAGACCCTTAAACGCCTGTAGCTTAGCTGGAGTTAGCAGCAGGCATTTTTTATAAACATCGTTCGAGAAGATTAAATGCCCTTTCATCATCTGTGTCCAGTCCAATGGCTTTTTGAAAATCTTTTTTAGCTCTTTTCAAGTCGCCTCGGGTCAGGTATACTTGCCCACGAGTAATGTATGGAGCATCGTAATTGCTTTTTATCTTTATCGCTTTGTTAGCCCACTCAAACGCTTTGTCGTAGTCTTTCATCTTGAAATAAACTTCGCCTACATTGTTTACCAATATCCATTCACCAGGGTTCTCGGCTAACAAATCTGTAAATGTCTTCATTGCCTCATTTAATTGTCCTCTAGCCATTTGAATATCGGCAATATTGTTGATTGCAGGCACGCTGTTTCTTTTAAATTTGAGAACCGCATACAAGTCTTGGAGCCCAGAAGCTGTATCTTTCATCAGTATAAACAAATGACTGCGATTAATCAACGTAGCTTCATTCAAAGAATCAATCTGAAATGACTTGGTAAAATCATCCATCGCGCCATTATAGTCCTTTAATTGTACACGTAATGTGGCTCGATTATTCAGAACATAGACACTATTTGGATGAAGTTTATTTGCCATGTCATAGGACTCCAATGCTTTTCCCTTCTTATCGAATCGACGTTGAACAGTACCTAAATTGGTATATACGACATACAGATCCTTATAATCACCAAACTGATCTATAATCTTTTGATACATTTGCTCAGCCGATTTGTAATCCTGCTTACTAAAACTTATCTCAGCTTTACGAAACAATTCGTCTAGAGATTGAGCATAGGATATCGATGATATCATTACAAAACAAAATAATAATGCGTTCAATTTCATGGTGTTATCATTATTGGAAATTTCAAAATGCCGGTTTTATGCTTGCGGTTAACGGAAAGCTAAGCCGCGGCCGCCTTATTGGCTGTGGATTAGGTGGTGTATGCCTCGTCTATTTTTTTTCTATTTTCGTGATTATCTGTCTATTATCCGCAAATAGAAATCTCAAAACATAAATACCCGGAGCAAATCCACACATGTCAATTATTCTCTTATCATTTGAAATGGACAGTTGTAATCGCCCAATATCATCAAACAATTGCATGAATTTTAGTTTATCATCCGTTTTTGTTTTCACCCTTAAACATTCACTATCAGAATCATAATAAACATCTGTTGAGTAGTCATCTTTAACAACAGTTTGGATACCATTGAATAAATAACTGATATTTAGTAATTCGTTATCTATCTGAATTATTGTATCTGAACTTGAAGCTTTTATTCCTATCCTAAGATCAAAATTGCATAAACATGTAGCCGCAACATCACTTGTCTCAATTATTTTAATTGAAATTGTATCCGTCACTTTTCGGATTATTCCGGCTTTTCTACTTGCACAATTTGCCTCTATCCGCCATGTAATTATAACAGAATCAGATACTAAAGTTACATTGTACTTGGTCAACTTTGAATTTCTCAAATCTGACTTGATGCAACTTGAATTTATATGTCTTATCGTATCTTGCGAGTAGGCAGTTATCCAAACTACCATCATCAGGAAAAGAATCAATAATTTAATTTTCTTCATACTCTTAATTTTTTTTTAGTTTGCAAAATGAGTGAAGTGTGCGATTCTTAAATGCACGTATCATTGCATCCAGCGCGATGGGCTATGCTAGTGCGTTCAGCCAAACATTTCCCAGTTTGGATTCTTCGACGCGACCGGCAACGTGTGCGAAGTGGAGGAGCTTGGGTTCCCAGATGGATACGAGGCGGCGGATTTCGGCGGTGTGAGCGGAAAATTGGTTCATGGACGACAGGTTGGGTGAAACGGCAGGGTTGCGTTAAGGGAATGTAATCCTGCTGTATGGGTTACAAATCTATAAAGATTTTTTGATATTGGTGGGGGTTGGGGGAGAAAATGATGATGGTGAGGGAATAATGTGTGACTTGGGGTAAAAATGCAAAAAAATATAACGAAAGTGGTTTAAAGCAAATGGGAGTGAAAAGTATTGAACATCTCTATTGGGAGGATTGAAGGATGAATTGATGTATCTTCGCACGCAAAAATTCATCCACTTTAATAAAAACCATGATCGATGAAAAAAGCAGTTGTCATCTTTTTCCTTTTAGCTTCATTTTTAGCGCTCAATGCAAAAACAGGTAATTCAGTCGAAGTTGCTCATAAACTGAAAAATGCGCCTACTCCAAGTGCCGGTTACGGGAAAGAACTTGGTGATTTTAAGAGCGGGACGTATACCATCACCAGTGCAGGGCTTAATCGCCAGTATACCATTGATATTCCCAAAAAATACAACAAAAAAACCAAGTATCGTTTGATTTTCGCCATGCACATGATGGGGGGGCATATGCAAACTATGATTGATCAAAACTATTATGGTCTTAAAACGTATGCCGAAAGAGATAAAGTTCCTGTTATTTTCGTTGCGCCGGAGGGTTACACCGACCGTTCTCCTTGGCGTGGATGGGATGACAAAGATCACATCTTCTTTGCTGATATGCTCAAATTGTTTAAAAATACATTGAGCATTGACACCTCTCGCGTATTTTGCTGTGGCTTTAGCTTTGGTGCCATGATTACCTATTCCTTGTCGTTGGCTTTTCAGGATGATCTTCGTGCTGTAGCTTGTTATGCTCCAGCTAATTGGAACATTTATCTTCCTGAAAACAAGCGCAAACCGCTTGCTTTCTTTAGCACAACGGGTACTGAAGACGGTCTTTGCAAGTATGTCAACTCCGATGTACTCAAACAAGGTGGTAAGTATTGTGTATTGACACACATCGAAGACAATGGGTTAAAAGTAATGCCAGAAATACCGATAGCGACGACACCGACTCACATCACGACGGAATTTAAAGGACTTCCGGAGGAATATCCGGTAATCTTTGGTTCCTTCGTGGGTGGTCATACCGAAAACGTTAAAGATCCTGAATCGGATGTCAATTGGGTTTCGAAAGAAACGTGGGATTTCTTTATGCGGTTCTAGATGCAATGGCGTTTTGGAGGGATCGACGGGTTCAGTAATTAAGGCGAAGTGGCATCAATCGATGCCATTTTTCATTCATAATATGTCAGAATCCTAACCTACATCAAGCGGGGTTGCCGTACTTTTGGAACGTTTTTTGTCCTAACCATAAATACTACTCTCGTGAATATACTTTTCAGATTGATTTTTGTTTTGCTGCTATTGATTGGAACAGCAGGTAAAGTGAGCGCTCAGCGCAATGTTGACAAACTTGACCGTGGCTTGGTGACCACCATTGCGCAGAATGGTAGTGGCAACTTTATTAGCTGGCGAATTCTGGGTGAGGAGTATTACGATGTGACGTACAACCTCTATGCGGACAATACCAAAATAGCTTCCAATTTGAAGGTATCGAATTTCGTTCACGCTGCTGGTACTGCCGCTACCAAATACCGGGTGAGCCCTGTGGTGCGGGGAGTGGAAGGTGAAAAGTGTTTGGAGAAGAGCCGTTGGAGCGGCGCAGATACGTACTCGCTGACCGGATTCACGACGGGTTATCAAGATATTACCGGCCAGGCGGTGACGGACCGTGCCGGACTGGATGCCACATCCGCGTATGAATTCAACGATGTCGTGGCTGCCGATGTGAACGGTGACGGGCAGTTGGAACTCATCTGCAAACGAAACTACACGGGCGACCGTTACGTTACCAGCAACACCACCCTTTTCAACCGCATCGAAATACTTACCCTTTCGGGCGTACGACTTTGGTGGATCGACCTTGGCCCCAACTTGATGGCCGGTCCGGATGAGCAGTGGGATGCCATTGCTTTTGACTGGGACATGGATGGCAAGGCTGAGGTGTTGATGCGTGGTGCCGACAACATGATCATCCACAAGTCGGACGGAACCACGATGACCATCGGTGATAGTCCGACCTACGACTCCCGCACGGTGAACAATTCGCAATACACGAGCGTGGGTAACGAATACCTCCTGTATCTGAATGGTGAAACGGGTGAGCCCTACCCCATTGGCGACAACGACAAGCTCTGGAAGACGTATCCGCTCAAACGCTATGAAACTGGCGAAAGTTCGTTGGCCGTATGGGGCAACGAAGGGGATGGTGGTCACCGTTCGACCAAGCATTACTTTGGTGCGCCGTATCTGGACGGGAAGAAACCTTCCATCTTTCTTGGCCGCGGCACCTACACGCGTCATAAGTTTGCTGCATTCGATGTGGATCCAGCCACTCACAAACTTACCCAGCGCTGGTACTGGACCAACAACATAGGTGGAAGTCCTTGGTTTGGACAGGGTTACCACAATTTTGCCATTCAGGACGTCGATATGGACGGTCGCGACGAAATCATGTTCGGCTCCATGACCATTGATGACAACGGTAAAGGACTTTCCACTAGTGGATTGGGTCATGGAGACGCTCAGCACTGCGGGGACCTCGACCCCTATCGATGGGGTTTGGAGCAATTTACATGCAACGAGTCGTCACCCAACATGAACTTTCGAAACGCCACGACCTCCGAACTCTATTTTCGTTCGCAAGGAACGAGCGATGATGGCCGTGCGCTCATGGGCAAATTCTCCAACAGCTATCCCGGTTGCTTGGGACGTTCGGTGAATACTGGTTTTGTAAGCTCCGTGGCCGACAAGATCATCAGTGAAATAACGGCAGAGAGCTTCATCACTTGGAGCAACCTCAATTTCCGGATTTACTGGGATGGCGATCTACTGGAAGAAGTGCTGGATAGTCCAGGTACGGCCAGGCAGCCCAAGATTGACAAACCTGGAGTGGGCCGCATCTTCCTAGCCAATGCCGGGAACATGAACAACGATTCCAAGAACAACCCTTGCATAAGCGGCGATATACTCGGCGACTGGCGCGAGGAAATTGTTATCCGGAACGGTACGGGGATGCGCATCTACACATCGAACTACACCACATCGTATCGCATTCCTACCCTTTGGCACGACCACGGATACCGACAGGCCATGGTGTGGGAAACCATTGGCTACAACTTGCCCCCTCATCCTTCCTTCTTCCTTGGAGAGTTGGAAGGCATCACCGCAGCACCTCCTGTACTCACTACCACCGGCCGTGATCTCGTAGCAAACGCTGGTACCATCGGTTCAGCCGATGTGGACAAACACGTGTTGGTGTTTGAGAATCAAAACAATACCATCACGGTGGAAGATGGAGTTCGGCCATGGAATGTGATCTTCAATGTCCCCTCTTGGACCCAAGGTCAGAACAACTCCGAAACCAGTTCGAAAATTGCTCCGGTCACTCAGTTCTACACCTCCACGGTGACAGGGGGTGCCTTTGGAGGGCCCATGCGTTTGGTCAAACAAGGGGAGGGAGAACTCATCCTGCCAGCAGTGGATCAATTGTACACCGGTAACACCGATGTGTGGAACGGTACGCTGACCTTTAACGGCAAACTTCTTGGCTCCACCCTTTGGTTGAATCGTCATACGGTGCTGAACTCCAACGGTGGGCAGTTTCGCAGCATCAAGGCAGACTACAACGCGACCATCCGCCCGGGTGGAAAGACTACGATCGGCACCATCACCACCGACACGCTCAAACTCGGTTTTGGCGCACGGCTACAGATGGATCTTTCGAGCAATTTGGGGGCCGACAAGATCAACGCCAAATACCTCTCCATCGAGACAAAGACGTGGAAGTACGGTCCCAAGTATCTGACGCCCATCGTTGAATGCGTGGTGGTGAACCCCACCATCGGCACCTACGATCTGGGCGCGGTTGACACCATTGTCGGGTTGCTCTCCAACGTCGTCATCGAAGGCATTGGAACCTCCTTGAAGGCGTCACTCTCCCATACCAACAAGCATCTTTACCTCACCATTTCCAACGTTCGGGAGGCTTCCTCCATTATTTGGAACGGCAAGGAAAATGCCATTTGGGACTTTGCACAGTCTAAAAACTTCACTTCTGCCACCGATTCCACGGCCGTGACCGAATACTTCATCTCAGGTGACAAGGTGCTTTTTGACGCCACCGGAAGCCAAAAGAGCATTACGCTCAAGGGGCAGTTGGAAGCAGACAGCATTCTAGTGGACGGCAATGCGGCTTATACCTTCGGAGGCACCGGATCCATCGTTGGCGCATCCAAGCTCATCAAGCGTGGCACTGGCGCACTCACCATCACCACCGACAACTCCTTCACAGGGGGAGTTCGCATCAGTGGCGGAACCGTGGTTGTAACATCGCTCAGCAATGATAACCTGGCACTCGGCCAACTCGGTGGCGTCAATGCCTCTGCGGCAAAGTTCATCATGGAGAACGGAGCTACCCTTCAAACGTCTGGTGCCGTCACGCAGGGTTCGTACATGCAGATGTTGGGAGAGCAAGGTGGCATCATCAACAATGCCGGCGATTTCTTCGTGAACAAGGCCATCGTTGGCACGACCCTGACCAAAAAAGGAACGGGTTGGATGAAGCTGAATGTGAACAACAGTGTGGACCGTCTCGTCATCACTGCCGGCACGGTACAGTGCATCGCCAGTTCGTTACCGGGAAAGACTGTTGAGTTTCAGAGCGGCACGTTGCTGGAGAACACCAGCAGCAGCTATGCCATCCAGGTGTCCAAGAACATGAGCGGAACGCAGACCCTCGTGAACAATGCGAGCTTTACCAACAAGGTGACCGGCCAGGGTACACTCACCATCAACTGTCCGGTCATTGCCGGCTCGGGTTGGTACGCCACCCGTACTCGAATAAAAGGCGACTGGAGTCTGTTTGAGGGAACTATCAAGGCTGTGGGCAGTTACGGAACCAGCGACACCGATCCGCGTTTTACACTCGACGCCACGACAGGCTTACCCAAGGGGAACCTGAACATTGCAGCCACAACTACGGTTCAAAACACCGGTAAGACCTTTACGATTGGTACGGTTTCTGGGGGCGGCAAGTTGGGCGGATGGGCTTCTTTCGCCAACGATGGTGGTTCGGGAACCAACACCTGGAGACTAGGAAACGATACAGACTGGAGCTGGACGGGCATTGTCACTGCCAACTCGAACCTGGTGAAGATAGGCAGCGGAAAGGTTAGTCTTTCTGGAACACACAACCACACCGGCAACACGATCGTTGAGGTAGGACAACTCTTCATCACCGGTAATACCGTGAAACTCGGAACGGGCGCGCTCACTGTGAAGAAAGATGCCAAACTTTGCGGCATCACTGGTACAGGAGCTCTTTCGAACAGCGCATACACCTTCGAATCCGGTGCCTCTCTTCAGGTAGGCAACACCGCTACATCCACGACCGGAATTCTTGATTTCGGCAGCAAAAACGTGACCGTGGCCAAGGGGGCTGTGGTAGAGATGGGCATTTATTCTGCGCAGAGCTATACCACGTTGCAGCATATAAACCTATTCACCATGAACGGTACCATCCGTCTACAATGGAGCAACTGGATACCTGTGCTTGGTGACAGCATTCAATTGTTCCAAAATGTACTGACTTTTGCTGGAACACCCACCTTGGAGAACATGGTGGTAGATGCAGCGAAGGGTCTCTACTGGGACACCGCCGACCTGGCATCCAAGGGCCTCTTACGGGTCACGAACGTTGTTGGAATGAAGGATACGAAGGCTTCGTTATTGAAGGCATTCGTCAAGGACGGCAAGGTTTTTGTCCCTGGAGCCAATGACGTTCGCATCTACACTTTAAAGGGCATGCGCGTTGACCCTACATCCAATTTGAGCCCTGGAGCCTACATCGTCGTTGCGGATGGGTACACAACCAAGATTAGTGTCGAGTAAACGCTAGTTTTAGTCAATCACAACATCATACTTATCCAACAATCCGACTACTCCTGAAAGGGAGAATTTGGCCTTTTTGAGTTTGTTGAGTTGGGGGTCGATGGAGTAGTTGTAGGAGGTTCGGAAGTCAACAAACTCGAGGTTGCTGTGATCGAAGCGAGCTTGTAATAGGTTGCATTCGCTAAAAAGGGAATGGTTCAAGTCGCATTCAGTAAAGTCGGCCTCTTTGAATTGGGATTTGTGGAAGACGGTCTTTTTGATTTTGAGTTTATAAAAGGAGGCGTAATCGAGTTGGCAATTATCGAAGGAAAAGGAGAAGCCAAAGTCGTTGCAATCTTCAAAATGAAGGCCGAGCATCTTGCAATCGGTAAACTTAACGTTGAATAGGGTGGTATTGTGTAGCTTCGACAGGCTTAAATTGCAACTGGAGAATTCGCAATCGACAAACTTCAAATTGCTTAAATCCATTTCGGACAGGACGCAATTAACGAATCTGCAATTTTCGAATTCGCTGTAAAGCAGTCGATCTTTCTGAAAATTCAACTTTTCGAAGGAAGTGTCCTTGATGTACGATTCTGGCATTAGGTGTAAAAATAAAGCGGCTCAAATCTTCACCTTAACCACTTGGCTTGCTGTTTTTACGAGATAAATGCCAGGGTGTTTTATGGGCAGGGTCAAACGTTGGCCGTTGGATAGAATGGTTTGGAGTTTTGTGCCGGTGAGGTCGAATATGGATACGGTTTCTCCTGTTAAGATGCCTTCTACCAGTATCGCGGACTGGGTGGAATAGACTTTGACTTGGCTGGTCACTGTTTTGGAAACTGGTGTTCCGGCTGCTGCTTGTGTGGCAGAAACAACTTGGTTTGAAATACCGACACCGATTATGGTCAAATAAGCAGTGCGAGCTGTAGCAGCGGTATTTTCTGCGGTAGCGGTTACTGTGATGGTTGCATTGTTTGAACCGGATGTTGGATTAACAACACAAATGGATTGATCGCTCGTGATGGACCAACTGGTGTTGGAGGTAATGGTGAAAGTCGTGGAACTGTTGGCGGCAGGAAGCACAAATAAGGCAGTTGACGAAACGGAGAGGGATGATTCGGCAGCGGTTCCTACTTTTTTAATGATGGTTCCGGGGAAAACTGTTATCCAACCGGAATTGGCTCTAAAAGCGGTTACGGCTGCATCGGTAGGAACAAATACGTCGGTTACTTTTCCGCCGTAAAACCAATTGCTACCTAAAGTTGGAGGTGTGGTGGTTAGGCAATTGAATGTTTTTAAATTGGAACATCCGATTGCCCATGTGGTAATGGAGGTGACGGCATTTCCAATGGTTAGTGTCAGTAGTCCGGGGCAATCGTATAAAATCATATTGATGACTGTTACGCCATTTGGAATAACGATTTCGGTAAATGAATTGCAACTTTGAAAAGCTCTGTCTTTGATGGTTGTGACGGTTTCGGGAATAACAATATTGGTTAAATTATAGCAATTGTAAAAAGCACCATAACCAATGGAAGTTAAGGTGCTTGGAAGTATCATTTTTGTTAGGCTCAGCTTCTGTGATTTTCCCATATAGAACGACTCGGTTGGTATTTCATTGGCAGGATAAACGGTTGCACTCGATACCGTACCTAAGGTGCCTGAATATTCAACGATGCTTGCAGCACTTAGATCGACTTCAGCGATTACAGGCATATAAGCGCGCATCGTTTTAAAATCTCGGGCATCGATGGTGCCTGTTATGGTAAGATTGGTAACGGTGCTTAATTCAGTTGATGTTAAAGCAGTTGACAAAGTTCCTGGTGTACCAATGCTCACTGTTTTGGAAACTGCGGCTTGACTCATCAAGGTGAGAAGCAGAGCGAAGGAGAGAAGAATAGTTTTCATCGTAGTAATTCTTTAACTACAAATCTATAACTATTTTTTTATAATAAAGCGTATCATTAATTAAATTGTAGCAATACTCACCCCTTTTCTGCATCTGCCTCCTTTTTGGAATTCGTCAGCACATCGAGCAGTTCCTTGAGATTGACCGTCGCATACGAGGAGGAATGGTCGGACATGGCATACGGTATGACCAGGTCGTCGTTGTGGATGATGGAGCCGCAGGAGTAGATGACATTGGGGACGTAACCTTCGCGTTCGAATTCGTTGGGCACCATGAGGGGGCTGCTTAAGCGTCCGATTTCTTTTTCGGGGTTTTCGAGGTCGTAGAGGGAGGCGCCCAGAGTGTATTCACGCATGGATCCGACAGCGTGGGTGATGACCAGCCAGCCGGCTTCGGTTTCGATGGGGGAACCGGCGTTGCCGATTTGGACGAGTTCCCAGGGGTAAATGGGTTGTTGAATGATTTTGGCTTCGTGCCAGATGTTGATGCTGTCGGAATAGGCGATGTAGTTGTTTACGCCGTCAATGCGGCACAGCATGGCGTACTTGCCGTTGATTTTGCGGGGGAACAGGGCCATGCCTTTGTTTTGGGCAATTTCGCCATTGATGGGCAAAATCTTGAAGTCGTAGAAGTCGGTGGTTTTGATCAATTTGGGCAGAATGGCGACGCCGTCGTAGGCGGTGTAGGTGGCGTAATAGGTCACTTCGCCGTCGTCGTCCGTGAATTTGACGAAGCGGGCGTCTTCAATGCCTTTCTGTTCGGTGGCCGAGACGGGGAAGATGACGCGTTCGGATATGGCTGAATCGATGGAGAAGTTGATCTCGTAGTGCGAGGAGGCCAGCCACATCATTTGATTGATGAGTTTTTGTTGATCATCCGTCAGGTTGGGATCTTGCCTTGCCATAACAAGGTTCCTCATCAATTCGCCGTAGGTGAAATTATCGCCTAGTTTATCCAGGACAAATGCTGGAGAAACCACCTTATCTTGTTTCTTTTTTTTATCGGATTTTTCGGGCAGAACTGGCGAAAAAATGTTTTCCGTGTTTTCCAGTTTATCAATTTTATCTAAGATGGCAGGAACCACAACATTGCCCTTGTCTTTCATTTCATCCAGTTTCTCCTGAAACGTCTTTTTATCGTAGACGTGGCGTTTGATGACATCGGCTTCGGCCAGCATTTTACCGATGGGTTCGATGGTGAGGTTGTTATTCTTATCAAGAATGCCTGCGCGAAAAACGACGGACGAGATGTGGCCTTCACCAGTGGCACGGAAACTGAAAATGACTCGCTTCTCGTCGGATCTAGTTTCGGACTGGTCTGGATCTTCAACAATGGAGGGATTGAAAAAGGCAGCGGATTCGATGGAGTATTCCATGGTGAAATAGGAACCGATCAGGGATTTTTGAGTGGGACTGAGGTCCTCTTCGTTCACTTCGATCTTATCAAATATGGGCGCCAGCTTGGCAAAATGCTTCTCGAAGATGCGCGAAATATTCCGGTGACGTCTTGAATAGCCCCTCAGCAACTGGCTCATGGCGCTATTGACCTCTTTTTCTGGCATTGCCAATACCTTCCGGATGATGTCCGCCGACCGTTCATCGTTTAAATATAGAAATCGGGCGATGACCCTGGAAGAATCGGGGGAAAAGGTAAAATCCTTTCTATTGACGGCAATTTGCATGATTTTCAGTTTTAAAACGGGATTACGCTACTTTCAAAGTTACGTTGTTTTATCTGAAATGAGGTATGAAATGGAATTAGATGGGATTTATTTTTGGCAAAGTGAATTTGAACACACTGCCATGACCCAACTTGCTTTCCGCCCAAATTTTGCCTCCGTGTTTCTCTACAAATTTTTTGCAAAGCAATAATCCCAATCCTGTCCCTTTTTCGTTGGCTGTTCCTTTTTGTGAATGGACTTGCGAATTATCAAAAAGGTGGGGCAATAATTCTGGCGATACTCCTACTCCATTGTCGGAAACGGAAATAGTAATCTCTGAATTCTTATGCTCAGAATAAATGGTGATGGTTCCTCCCTTGTTCGTGAATTTCAGCGCATTCGAAATTAAGTTGCGCAGAATCGTATTCACCATATTGGTGTCTGCAAAAACCATCGTCTCCGTTTCGACACTTTTGAGGGTTATGCTTTTAGCATCGGCAACTGGTTTTAACATTTCGACCACTTGGTCACAGCTTGATTTAAAGTTGAATCTTCTGGGCTCAAATGGAATTTTACCCGATTGGGAAAGCGCCCACACGAGTATGTCTTCCAACAAGTTATAGGCATTGATCGCTGATTTATGTACAAGCGTCAACTGCTTTTCCACCTCATTGATGTCAACGGTGTGAATGTTGCTTAATAATAATTCTAGAAAGCCAAGTATTGAATTGAAAGGACTTTTCAAATCGTGCGCCAGTATGGATATGAAATAATCTTTGTCGGCGTTCAATCGTTGGAGTTCGGCATTTTTAAATTGAATATCTTCTTCGCAATGCTTTCGCTTTGTAATATCTTCTAATGTACCGGTCCAAACCACATCTCGATTTTCGAGAACTCGAGGAATTGATTTAAAACGAATCCAAATGACGTTGTCATTAACTAATAGGCGGCCTTCCCACAAAAATGGAGTTAGTTGCAAATTAGCTAGAACATTTAATTTGGCAAATTCGGCCTTATCGTCTTCGTAAACTAAATCTTGAACAACTCCTGGATTCTTTTCAAAAACATGCTTGTCCAACTTCAATATTTCAAAGAAGCGTTCATTGGCATATTCGATGACATAGGGTGCATTCTTGGAAGTCAACCATCTGTCTTCATTTAATGATACGTCGTGAAAAACGCGCGAGCGATAAATCCCCGTAGGCAATGCATTTGCCAAATCGGCATACAGTTCATAACTCAAACTCAACGACTTTACCGCTTCGATTTGATTAACTTCTGCTTTTATAGGTTCTTGCATCTCAATTAGAGATTGTTTCTCTAAATATACAAAAGATTTAGTGGTTTTGTTAAGAAATGGAATTATTTCATTACAACAAGCTTTTTTGATACAACAGAACCTTCGGACTCCAGTTTGTAAATGTACGTTCCTGAGGGTAGGTTGTTTGACTTGATTGTTGCCGAATGAGTGCCTGAATTAACAAATTTGTTAAAAACCACTTCAACTTCTTTTCCTTGTAAATCGAAGACTTTCAAACTTACAATTCCAGCGTGGGCTACTGAATAACTAATCTTGGTTTCGTTTTTGAATGGATTTGGGTAATTTTTACTAAGTGTCAACCCGTTGTTGTTTTCGCTGATAACGCCATCTAATGCAGTATATGAACTAAATACTGAATTTGCCCTGGTGGCTGAATACTTGATGTCATTCAACTCGTCACCAGCCATTATTGCAAATGCAAAAGTCCGCGATTCTCCGTTAGCGAGTTGAATTGGTCCGGTGTTTAGCTGGTTTCTATAATCGGCTGGGGCAGTTGGGTCTTGTTCAATTACGGTCAACTTATTAATGGTGCGAACATAGGTTCTATCAGTTCCGTTTTTAAAAACAGAAGCTCCACTCACCGAGTTGTTTAAAAGAGCGTATCCGTAATAATACGGATTGGTGGCACCGCCCGATTCATACAAATAGGTTAGCTTTAAAGCTGGATCGAATCCACCTAGATTCGTTGAACTTACTCCAATGTCAAAGTCGGCTGTTAGTTGAGCAAACAGATCAGTTAATGCGGCTCCAGATTGATTTTTAACTTGGTATTCTATTATAACATATTTGTCGTCGTTCACTGCAGTGCTACTATGTATGGTTTGAGTGACCTGAACACCTATATTGTTCGTTTTTTCTGTATCGACGATCGTATTTTTGAAAGCGGTAAAGCCCGGAAAACGGCTGCTCACATTCGTGAAATCATCCAGTGGTAAAAAGGCAGAATCTCCATAATTGCAGAAGCAACCGGAAAATTTTGATGTGGCCCGATCAATTAGGCTGAAATCGGCGGCGTACAAGCCATTCAAGGACTTGTAATACATCCCTTTTGAATATTTTCCCATTGCGCCTAATTTCCCAGCATTGCTAACATCGAGGGTTAACTGATTCTGTGCCTTCGCCTGCTTGTCGACATAAACAGAAAATCTCTTATTCCGGCTACTACTGTTATTTTCGGCTTGCAATACAACTTCATTCCATTTGGATTGATACGGCTGAGGTGTCCAAAACAGAGTGTCAGCAGTCAGTATCATACCCGACGGTTTGGTCAATAGATTTAATGTGGGTTTTGGCCAGCCATCAGCAGATAATATGGAACTATATTTTAGACCATTAACAGCCAACCACTCCGAATGCGTGAAAGTAGTAATTGGAAACTGAGGTTGAACCCCTTGAGGAAATGCTACTAATTTTGCATCATATTGTACCAATAAATCGTTGTGATTGGCAGTTTTGTCGGCAACTGCTTTCAATCCGGCATCAGTAGTATAATCGGCATCCATTGGCCAGTAACCAACCAGTCCAGTTTCACTACCTGTTAATGTTTGATACATAGACGCTTGAATTTGACTTTGTGTACGAACCACATTCCAAAGCCTTACTTCATCGATCAATCCATTAAAAAACTCCGAAGTATAACCACCAATATATAAGCCAATTTCACCGGCACCAATATTGGATGAGTAATTCGATTGATCAACAAGAGTTCCATTAATGTAAAGGCATAAATTAGTACCATTATAGGTACCTGCCACGTGTGTCCAACTACCCACTTTAGGTTTGCTTGGATCAAGTGTAGCTCCCCAGTTTCCGGGAAGAGTTCCATCTGAAATTATCCATTGAATGCGTGGATCATCGTTGTCACCCCACCAATTATCCACACGTAATTCAAACGACCGCCCTGATTCGTTCGAATGCGGACGACAAAGAATTCTACCAGCATTATACATTCCAGGTAATTTCATTGGATAAATCCAAGCTTCCACTGTAATCGCTTTTCCAGTAACTTGATAGGCTGAAGGCACTGCAGAGGTGTTTATTGGACTTGCATCGAGTATGCGTATTCGGCCTCCACCACCAAAAATAGCCGATTGAGTATTCGAAGAACTATAATTCTTAGTGAGTTGAACCGTAGTATTATCGCAACCTTTAAGATCTAAACTAACTTTTCCATTTAATGTATTGTTGGAATAATATCCCCATATCGAAAACTCATTCCAACCGTTGCTGCTATCACCCGTTCTCAAATGACCCAGAAACACGCCCAAATCTGCATAGATTTTGCCTGTTACTGGTGAACCCAAGCCAGTTGCAGAAGTAATAATGCCTTGATCATTTACCGTTATCGTAACAGTTTTCTGTCCGCAAGTTCCCGCGTTTAAAGTCCCTGACAAGGAACCGGCCAACGCTCCCTGATTGAAAATTCTCGATAGCACATAACCCATTCCATCCATTGTCAATGTGCCGGCATTTTGCGAACTAAGTTGTCCAGTAAATGCATATTCTCCTTCACCAACAGAAATGATACTTCCCGTTATTGCACCGCTAGAAGTAACAGCATAATGACTGCCTGTAAACTCACCAAAACCGCTACAATCGGAAATAGTTCCGTTTCCATCAAAAACAACGTAAAGCAAGCTATCACCATAAGGCGTTAGTGGCGTTTGATAAATAAACCATGTTCCGTTTAATGTAGCATTTGAATACTGGGCTTTTGTCTGAATTGCAGTTGCAACTAAAACAATCAAAACAATTGTGAGCTTTTTCATAGTAATTTCGTCTAAGATTTAGGTTACTAAAAAAGACGGAATGTAACATCACATTAAATTTTGCGGTGTACAATTTCACAAAAAAATACGGTAAAACGTATATTTAACTATTCATTAAAAAAATCACTTCTAAAAAGTGAACTATTAGCTGGTTTGATGCTTAATTATTGGTTTGGGCAGTTAGACCAATTTCTTGCTAATTTCTATCTTATTGGTTTGTTTTTTTATTACTTAAATAAAAGTGATAAAATTTTTCTTTCCGTATTACATTTGATGAAATCATCAACAACTTTATTTCATTTTCTGATTGTTTAATAAACCTAAAACTCACAGAAGATTATGAAAAAGTCTATGCTACTTTTGGTCACGTTTTTCTTTTCATTATTTATTTGTGAAGCGCAAATTTTTACGGATGTGTACAGCGCTTCAGGCCTTGTCAATACCGATAGAATTGGTACTATTCGAGAGGTTTTGGATTACAACAACGACGGCTGGGAAGATGTTTTATGCACCACAGACACGAGTAGAACCGTCTTGTACCGGAACAATGGAAACGGAACCTTCAGTAATGTAACAGCGGCTGTGAATTTGCCTGCTATGAGAACCAGTTGGTCTGATGTCATCAGTGTCGATTTGGACAACGACGGCTATCGGGATTTGATATTTACAAACATGCACGGAGGAGCTCCGGTCAATGATACGATACGCATTTTTCGAAACGTACAGGGTAGTTTTGTCGACAAAACTACTGAGTGGGGTTTTTCAACGCCTTTTGTTTATGGTAGCAATCATTGGTCCAACGGATTGATGCCTTTTGATTACGATAAGGACGGGGATTTGGACATTTTGTTTGCTTCGAGTCAGGTGACTTCCTCCACCACTTGCATCAATAGCAAGGTAAGTGTGTTGATCAATAACCTGAACGTACCTGACATCGCCATGTTCGATACCATCATCGACTTGTGGACGTATCCGAACAACGTGCAGGCGGCCAGCTTGAGCGTCATCGATACGGACAACGACCAATATCCGGACATCGTAACTTGCGAACAAAATGGAGCGGCTGGTGCGTTCGGTGGTTACAGAGCCGACCCGTTCGTATTGCGTCGTAACAACCAGAACGGTACTTTCTCCATCGTGACGGGTGCTGGTTTGGCAAGTGCTGCCTTGAATGGCTTCATCACCATCTGGGATTACAACAACGATGGATTTCTGGACATGCTCAACGGGACGAGCGATTGTTGCGGAACCCGGAAAAATCTTTTCTGGCGAAACAACGGCAACAATACGTTTACGGAGATGAGTGCCACTTACAACTTGCACCCTAACAGCCTGTACTACAATCGTTTCTCGGCCATCGACTTCAACAACGACGGCTTTTTCGATGTATCGACCACCAACATTTCCTCCTACTGGCAAGACAATAGGAACCAACTTTGGCAATTCAACGGAACATCTTACACCAATACCGCCGCGGCTCAGAGTCTGCAATTGGGCGTAGGGAGCAATCTTGTGGCTGGAGCCAACAATGCAGAATGGTTTGATTACGACAACGATGGGGATTTGGACATGTTCAATAGTCATGGTGGCAACCCAGGTGTCCGACTGGTCTATCTGATGCAGAATTCCTACAACAGCTCGACCAATTATCTGAGGATAAAACTCTGTGGTACGGATTCACCCAAGGATGGGACTGGATCCAGAGTGGTGGTGAAAGCTGGAGGAATGATGTTGACCCAATATTCCAACGGGCTCATCAGCAACAATTTGTCTGATGTTTTCCATTTCGGACTTGGGACGAATGTGACAGTCGATTCCGTAATTGTCTATTGGTCGAGCGGAAAAGTGACTAAAAGGGCGAATATTACCTCCAATCAAACTCTTTTAATACAGGAAGGCATTCGTATCAGCACACCGGCTCTAACCGTACAGAGGACATTTGACTTTGACCTGCCCATTGTTTCGACTCAGATCGATTCTTCAATAAACATCCTTTCCTACCAGTTTGACCTCGATTATGACGCAAGCAAATTAGATTATCTGAACGCATCAGTGGTTGGCACATTGGCAGCAAGCGGAACGGTGTTGGTCAACAATCTGACCCTCGGACATCTAACCGTCGGTTTTTCTTCTGCCTCCCCGATTGTTGGTGCCGGTGAAATCCTTCGGTTGCAATTCCATGCCAATGCCATCGGCACGGCAACCCCGACCTTCTCTAACTTCCGTTACAATACGACTGCCTTGACTGAATTCTCCATCGGGGCGCTGGTGGTTGAAGATACCATTCCGCCAAGGGTTGCTGTCACGTATTCGGAAGTGGACCTGAATCGGCGCACGGGCGATGTGTTGACCCTCACTGCGACGTTTACCGAAGCCGTTTCTGACGACTTTGTACCTCAAATCGTTCTAAGTGGCGCCAATACGCTTTCGGCCGTAAACATGGTCAAAACCACGAGCTCTGTGTATTCCTATTCCTACACCGTCAAAAATGGCAACGGAGCGGTATTGGTATCGTTTGCAAATGCTAAAGATCTGGCTGGCAACGCGGTGGTTTCCACACCGATAAGTGGAGGAACCTTCACCGTGATTCCTCTTCGTGACGGTGATGTGGACGATGATGGATATATTTATGCTTACGACGCTGCCTTGGTTCTGCAATACGTGGTTAATATTAGTCCTGTTGTTTGTCCACTGCCTTGGACGCCTTGGCGTATACTTACGGCCGATGTCGATAGTTCGGCTGGCATCACTCCGATGGATGCTTCCTTGATATTGCAACGAGCCATCAATTTGATAAACACGTTCCCGGTAGGGCTTAGAAGTGCACACGCCAATTCTCTTGACGTGTTGATAACTACTTCCGATTCCAAAATCATCTTTACCTCACAAGGTCAATTGTTTGGTTTGCGAGCTTCGACCTCCAACGGACATCAAATACTGGGACAGCCTGTCGTTTTGGACAAGAATATGTTGACAGCATTCAATATCAACCAGGAAAACTACAAGATTGGTCTGGCAACGGCTTTTGCTCCTGCCGAAGGAACTGTCATCATGGAAATACCTTATCAGTCTGTGCTGGAAACGGAAATAATCTTCGATCTGATCATCAATAAAGAACTGGTTACCAAGACCATCAAAGTACCGGCTTCACCTACTCCAGTGAAAGATGCAGCTGTTGCCGAGATTCGGATCTATACCAACGAAGGCCAAACCATTCTGCATGTAAGCGGCGTTGTTCCGCAAGCGGTTTTAACGGTGTTCGACCTGAATGGCAAGAGCATCATTAAACAGTTGAACTCGACCGGTATGTTGGATATCAGCAACTTGACATCGGGCATCTATTTTCTTCAGATTAAAGATGTGTCCAATAGCTTCACCAAGAAGTTTGTGAAACTCTAACTTTAATTTGTATGGACTGCCCCCAAGAAGTTATGACTAACTTTTTGGGGGCAGTTTTATTATCATGCTGTCGAGTTTATGATATTTGTGTTTACTTTTGGAAAACACTAATTCATTCCGACCATGACAGACCCCGAATTTCTCTCCAAGATCACTTTCGAACCCCTTTCAACCGCCAACTGGCCTAAGTTTGTCCAACTGTTTGGCGAGAAAGGCGCCTGCGGGAACTGTTGGTGCATGTACTACCGACTCACAAAGGCGGATTGGACGGAGGGGAAGCACGAAGATGGAAATAAAGAAGCGATGCATGAATTGGTCAGGGCAAACAAACCGACAGGAATGTTGGGTTTCTATGAGGGGCAGGCTGTAGCTTGGGCGGCGTTTGCACCAAGGGAGGATTTCAGCAAATTGGATCGGTCACGGGTTCATAAGAGGATAGACAAAAAAGCGGTTTGGTCCATTCCGTGTTTGTTTATTGCCAAGGATTTCAGGCGGTTGGGAGTTTCGGTGGAATTGTTGAAAGGGGTGGTTGCGTATGCCAGGTCGCAGGGTATTGGCATAATAGAGGCGTATCCGACTATCCCCACAAAGGGGGAACTGCCTGATTCGTTTGTGTGGACTGGGCTTTTTTCGGCGTACTTGAAGGCTGGGTTCGAGGAGGCGGATAGGACTTCGAAGAATAGGCCGATGGTGAGGTATTACATTTCCACCACAGAAAGAAATTCATGCCCTACATCTCGACCAATCAATCCGAGATGTTGAAGTCTTCCAACTATGATTGCGGGGTTGGTTTCAAATTTCTTGGAGTAAAGGACTACGGCTTCAGCCAGTGATTTTGACTGCAAAAAGCTGGAAATGATTTCTTTTTCTTGGGTTTTTGAGAGTGTCCATTTGATTGCAAAATCATCGGCTTCCTTTTCTTTATCTGGTATCATTCCCGCATATTCGATTTTTTCTAAAAATATGTCGTATTTGTTGTGGAGCAGGATGTGGCCGGCTTCATGAAAGAACGAGAACCAGAAGCTGTCGTTGCGGTTATAGCGGCCGGTCATTTGTATGAGGGGGTTGCCTTTATACCATCGGGTAGAACCACTGGCAGGGGCCTTGGGCAAGCAGGGTGTATAAACGAGTTTGACGCCTGCTTTAGTGCAGAGTTCCTGCATTTTTTTGAAGTAATGTGATGGTTCTTCATACATCAGTTTCTTGATAGCGGGTAGAATGGACTTGAAGGTTTCAGCCGAAAATGATTTTGCAGTAAGGTCTTGGGATTGGATCTCGCCACGTCTCAGCCAAGCGGAAATGGCGTATGGATCTTTGGCTGATGCCAGTGATAAACGGAAGTTGGATGCTGATGCTTGTAAAAGGTAGTATTTCTCCCAGGCGATGTGATTGCTGAGGCCGAAGAAATCGAGCAAAGCACCGGTCTTTTCTTCCTTTGTGGCGCAATCTGGAATCCATTGGTTCTTTATCATGGTTGAAAGCGGAAACCGCATGGCCCATTCGATGGTTTTCTCCAATTCTGTTCTTCTTTGTTCTCGTATGACGTATTCATCGTAATCGGACTGGCGTTTTAACCAAAAATAGGCTGGAATTTTAAGCACGTGTTCAAAACGGACGGCCATATCGGGAGTGATGGAACTCTCACCTTTAATCACGGCATGTATGGTCTTTTCGGGTTTGTCAGTGCGAATGGCAAATTCGTTGCGGCCCATATTCAGTTCATCTAGCTTCTCGGCAAGAGTTTCTCCGGGATGGAAAACAATGGAGGGAAAGAATTGGTTTTTTCGGTTCATTTGGTTGATTCAGTGATAGTCTACGATTTCAATAATTTCTATTCCTTTAATCTCAATCCAGAGATAGTTGCCGTCGGCTGTCGACGGAATGGGATTCACAAGTGGTTCAAAAATCAATCGATAGGGTTGATCCAAATCGCAAGACCATTGCCCTTTCCTTTTTCCGGTCAGTTCATGATACTTTCCTGGAAAGTTTCGAACATCTTCCAATGTATGCACATCGCGTAAATCGGACAATCGTAAAGTAAAAAGCTTTGCTCGAATAGGGCCCAATGCTCTTTGACAAGCCTTATAGTCGCATGATAGCTTTTCCAGTTTTTTGTTTTTGAATGTAATTTTCACTGCAAATATAATATATATTTTAGACTTACACTATATGTATGTCGGTAATTTATTAGCACTATTTATATTTACAAATATATATTTATTTATTAATATTAAAGTTTTGGAATTTCATTTAATTAATTATATTTGCTCAACCAAGAAATAGTTCCCGGAAACCCCTGAAGAAATTCATGCTTCCGGGTTTTGTTTTTAGGCAAATTATACTAAACTCTAGGTATTTCACTTCAGCAGTTTTGTACTTATTTTTGCTCCCATAAATTAAATACATTATGAGCAAGTACATAAAGAAGCACCGCGACGGCTCGCTATGGGCTGAGGGTCATATCGTTGATCAAGAAATGGATGGGTATTGGGAATGGTTCCGGAAGGACGGTAGCTTGATGCGGTCGGGATCCTTCGATAAAGGAAGACAAACGGGGGATTGGACCACGTATGATGCCACAGGCAAGGTGGTCAAAGTGACCAAGAAGAAGAGCAAGCCGGTGCTGAAGATTGAGGCAACCGTGAATTTACCGGTTCAGCAGGTATGGGAATTTTGGACGAAGCCGGAGCACATTGTTAAATGGAATTATGCTGGGGACGATTGGCATTGCCCTTCGGCTGAAAATGACTTGAAGCCTGGTGGACGGTTTTCGTCAAGGATGGAAGCCAAGGACGGGAGTTTCGGGTTCGATTTTGGGGGAACGTACCTGGAATTGGTGCTGAATGAGCGGATAACGAGTGTGCTGGATGACAAGAGGACGGTACATACCAACTTCACGGAAGTGGGCGGAGTAACCAAAATTGTCGAAACGTTCGAAGCCGAGGGCGAAAACTCATTGGAGCTGCAGCTGCAGGGGTGGCAGATGATCTTGAACAATTTTAAGAAGTATGCGGAAAAAATTGACTAAAAACAAAAAGGCTAGCCCTTCGCTAAGGGAAAGCCTTCTACCAAATCTTTAATACAAATCCTAAATAGAGCTAGCGTTGACGCAGGCTGATGCTCACGCACTGGTCCTGAATCTCGTTAAGCTTGAGCGTTATGGGGGTGTAAGAAATCAAACAAATGCTGAGTTCGGATGCTTTCTTAGTTTTGAGGATAGAGAAATTGCCGTCCAAGTCGGAATAGGCTTTTTGGTTGTCGCAAACGATGGTCGCTCCGGCCAGGGCTTCGTTGGTTTTTTTGTCGATGACTTTACCAGTGATGAGGTTGGGATTGACGACTACAACTGAAACGACTTTATTGGCTTTGGCTTCGGGACTTGCTTTGCCGGCAGCGAAAGAAACGGTGCTAAAGGCTAAAGCGACGAGTATGACTGAAAATTTCTTCATGATTGCAATGTTTTTATGATGCAAAAATACGGGGTAGTTGTTGCCCGATGATTGCAGTCAAAATACAAGGTTGTTACAAGGCTGTTTCAATACTTCTTTTCGGAAAGCAAACGACCTTTTTCGTCCCACATGTACCAGGTTCCTGTTCGAACGCCCAGAGTATATTCCATTTCGTATCGAAGTACGCCAGTATCGTCCCATACCATCCAGCGTCCGTGCTTTTTGTTTTCAAGGTATTCGGCTTGTGAAATAAGCATGCCGCTCTCGTTGTAGGTGCGCCACACACCATGGAATTTTCCGTCGTGGTAGGAGCGGACTTCGTTGGGACGGCCGTTGGGGAAATAAACCACATAGGGCCCTTCAGGCTTGCCCTGAACGATCATCATTTCCAGCTTGAGTTCGCCGTTGTCGAAGAATTCCTTAAATCCCCCATTGTAGAGCTTGGTTTGGGTGGCATCGGTAAAGAATAGACCGTCGCTTTCGATGGGCTTGTATTGTTCGGCACGGGCTTTTTGGGCGATGACGCTCACCGTGTCGGGTTGTTGGGCGATAAGCAAGGGGAAAAAGAGGCTCCAAGCCAACAGCATCAAGATCTTTTTATTCATAGCGGAAAGTTTTATAGTAAGACACTGTCCGAACTCGAAAGTTCTGACAGTGTCTTGAAAAGATTATGTTGCAAGATACTAATAAACCGTATTCTGCGGATCAAAGTTACACCAACCCTGGGTCCAATCTTCTGTACCGAAGGCACCAATATAGGTTACCTTGTCGAAGAAGCTGCCAGAAACCTTTTCGTGCGTGAAGGCTGCTTTGCCATAGACGTAGCTGCTGGCGGAAGTAGCGTTGAACTTCGGTGCACCCAAGGTGAAGGGAGCTACCAAGCCAAGTTCGGCATTGGTGGCAAGCACGCTGTTCTTGACAGGCCAGTAGGCAGCATTGAAACCAGCAGTTGCGGTAGCATCTTCGATGTAGTTGGATATCATGCCGGCCAACACGTTGTTGTTGAGCACCAGAGTGCCGTTGGTGGCGTTGGTTTGAGCGGTTCCTTTACCACCGTTTTCGATGAAAAGCCCTTTGGGCCAACCGGCGAAGACGGAGTTGAAGCAGGAAGTGCGGGTGTTGCGACGGAGGTGTATGGCAACTTGGAAGGTGCCGTTACCACCCTGAGGATTGACTACATCGGTAAGGGTTGTGTACGGACCGAATAGGCTGACGTTGGAGAACGTGGGTGACGTGAAAGGTTCGTTACTGGAACCGCTGCCGTCGTTGTCGGATTCGAAACCGTTGGATTTGGACTTATCGGCAACATTCGGGTCACGAAGACCTACTAAGAACTGGAGTTTGCCGCTGTAACCGTAGTCGGTGTCAAATTCGTCGTCCCAACCGCGATAGGCTACCAAGTATTTAGCGTTGACACTGCCGCCGAACCATTCGTAAGAGTCGTCGCCACTATAGGAAATTTGAATGTGGTCGATGGTGGTGCCTGAACCGACGGCGCCCATGGTCAAACCGTTGATTTCGTTGTCGGTGGCATATTCCACACCACAGAATTCGATGCGTACGTATTGCAGTTTACCAGAGTTGTCGGAAGGATCGCTACCGCCGTAGAAACTGCGGGGTCCACCTTCGATTTTCTGAACTTCGGAGACGGTGTTGATGGGAGCTTTACCACAGATGACGATGCCGCCCCAGTCGCCATAAGCGCGTTGGCCTGCAGGTTGAGCAGAAGTAAAGACGATGGGTTTGCTGGCGGTGCCAGAAGCGTTGATCATACCCCCTTTTTCGACGATAAGCGTGGCTTTTGTATCTTTATCACCTTTAATAATGGTGCCCGGTTCTATGTTCAGCGTGCTTCCGCTAACCACATAAACGAAACCTTTGAGCAAATAGGTGTTTTGGGATTCCCAAGTGATGTTGCCCACGATGGAGTCAGTGACAACTACTTCGACGCCTTCTTCTTCTACGATAATTTCTTCTTTTGGGTCGCAGGAAACAAGTGCAGAGGCAGATAGTAAAACAGCCGCGAGGGCCAGCATCCATTTAAAATTTTTCTTGTTCATAATAGTTAAGTTTGTTGGAATTCGTTATCAAGTGCAAAGAAAAGGTTTAGAGATTTCCGTTCAGTATCGGTAGGAATACAATTGCGTTTCAGTTCGTTTACAGTTTAAAGATTAATCTTGAAACTGATGGAGATGTTACGTCCGGGGTAAAAAGAGCGGGTGATCTGTTCTCGCTTCACCAAGGTGCCGCCGTCGTTGTATTTTGGGAATTGTTTGAACTGTTCAGGCTCATTGAGCAGGTCTTTGATGCCGAAACCCAGTTCCATCTTGTCGTTTAATTTTTTTGAAAAACTGATGTCGATGGCGTTACGGGCCATTTCGTAGGTGTCGGGAATGTCTTCGATGATTTGCTGGTTGACAACGCCCACATAAAGGATGCGTTGGCCGATGCGGTTGTACATCAGACTACCTTTCAGACCTTTATCATCATCGTTGTAGTATAGACCGACATTGACCAAGTAGGGCGATTGACCTTGCATGGCGCGGTCGCGTTCAAAGCTACCAGCTGGGAATAACACTCGGCTGTGAATGAGGGAGGCGTTCATCACCAGATTGAAACGGCTCAAACCGATAAAGGTGAGATTCTTGCGGACATCCACTTCCATTCCGTAGTTTTGGGCGCTTTTGGCGTTGCGATACGTGTACTGATATTGGCCACCAACTTCGTAATAGGTATTTTCGATGGGGTTCGTAAAGTTCTTTAAGAAAAAGGCTACCGAAAAGGTCTCACTGGGGGTCGGATACCACTCATACCGTAGATCCAGGTTGTGAACGGTGGCATCCTTGAGGTTGGCATTTCCTTCGAAATTGGCGAACTGTTCGAAGTCGTAATACACGTAGGGTGCAACTTCGCGGAATTCGGGACGGTTGATGGATTTGCCGTAGGCTAGGCGGAGCAGGTGCTCTTCGGTAAGGTTGTAGGTGGCGTTCACCGATGGGAACAAGTCCAAAGCGGTGCGGTTCAGGTTCACGGGATCGGTACCGTCTGACTCGTAACCCTTCAACAACAGCGTATGGCTTTCTGCACGCAGGCCGGCATACACCTTTATATTGGAACCGATGGGCATGTTCAGTCCGACGTAACCAGCCACATTGGCTGAGCTGGCATTGTAGGAATCGGACTTATTGGTGTTTTCCTTGAGCAGAACGCCTTGATTTTGAATGTTGGCATCCGTCATCAGCTCTTCGATGCCCAAGTAAGAATAGTTGGAGGGCAAATTACTAGAGTTAAAATTATAGACAAAATTTCGACTGTCGAACGTGCGGTATTTGTATTCTCCGAACACACCCGTTTTGAGTAAAGGGCTGAAATCGCCGATGTAGAGCTGCTTTTCGAGGTTGGCACCCACCGAGGTCACGTGTTCGTTCAAGGACTGATTGTAGCGCTTGACGTCGCTGGAAAAAGTACGGTACTGGTTGAAACCAGGGCTCAGTGAATCCTGGTTGAGGCGGTAGGTGACGATGTTGCGGTTGGGTTCGCGACGGTTGGCGTAGGAATAGCCGGCCACCCAATCGATGCGCATATCCTTTTCCGAGAAGGTATGCTTGCCGCTGAGTTGCGACGACAAAGTGGAACGGCTCATGTAGAAGTCTTCTGACTCGCGTATCACGTAGTCGTTGTTTTTATCCTCTCCTGCCCTGCTTGTAAATCGCGACTTGCCGATTTGGTTGAAAAAGTTGCGAAACTCGATGGTGCTGACATTGTTAAGTTGGAACGACCAGTTGTACAGGATTCCGAACTTGCTATCTTGGCTGAACTGTTGGTCCAGATAGTTGTTGCGTGCAAAAGGTTGGTCCACGTCTTGGCGGTAAATGCCGAAGCGACGGTTCTCAATTTGGTTGGCACGGAACGTATTGCTGTAATTGAACGCGGCAACATTGCCGGCTTTGATGTCACCCCACTGATACACCCGGTTGTAGTTGGCCGAAAAGCGCAGATCGGGCAATGCCGTCATACTCTTGGTTCCCCAAACAGGATTTGCAGCTTGGGTGAAGCCGGCAAGGGTTGTAGGACTGATGGAGGATTTGAGTTTGGCAGGAAAGTCGGAAGGTAGTGAACGCGCTGCCGAACCCAGACCAAGCCAATCTGCTGTCGTTCGGGAAACGGATTCGAACGCCTCAAACGTGCTTCCGCTGTTGTGACCAACGCTCAGATTGATGGATTGTTGGTTGCCATCGGGCATGTTTTTGGTTTGTATCTTGATGAAACCGCCGGAAAAATCGGCCGGGATTTCGGGAGCTGGTGTCTTGTAAACAAGCAGGTTGTCGATGACTCCACCAGGGATGGCGTCGAACGAGAATGCCCTGCTGTCGGCTTCGCTGGAGGGAGTGGAAACCTCGTTCAACCATACATTGTTGTACCGTTGATTCAAACCTCGTACCACAACAAAACGATTTCCTATAATTGTAACGCCTGGTACGCGCTTCACCACTTCCCCGGCATCCCTGTCGAGGGTTCTGGCTATTTGTTGCGAGGAGATTCCACTCACGACCAACTGAGCTTTTTTGGTGTTGCTCAACATGGCAAGGTCTGTATTGGTCCGTCGGGTCCCTACGATTTGGACGCCTGCCAATGCGACTTCTGCTGGTTCCAACTGCAAATTCAGTTCGGTAGCTTTACCCGATTCAATTACAATATCCTTAAGTTCAACGGTTTGATACGACACATACCGTACGGTCACTTCGTAGATACCTGCTGGGATACCTTTGAGCTGGTAATTCCCGTCCACATCGGAAATGTTTGCCATGGTCACTCCTTTTACCATTACATTCGCTCCGATGATGGACTCATTATTTTTCTTATCCGTGATTTTTCCCTTCAAAATTCCTTGTGCATCGGCTGCAAAAGGGAGTATTACCAAACAAAAAACCAGACAAATTTTTAATATAGTTTTCGACATACATGCTATTCAGTGTTCGGGAACAAAGGAACGGGCATGATGTTTGAAACGTGCGAAGCATCTGTGACGTTTCGGTGGAGATGTGTTTACAATGGTGTTACTGACAACGATTTCACACGAGAATGTAAAATGGGTGAAGTACGATTAAAGCATGAATGCTCCGAGTTGTTTGACGGAAGGGTGAATCTGGAAGAGCTTGTGTTCAGTTATATACTAGCTTGGAAGACATTCCGGATAATTCCAGTTCTTTGAGTTTCTGGTTTGCGACTTCCTGAAATTTTTGTTGGGTGATGTCGGTGACGACGGTGATGAGGTAGGGTTTGTTTTTGATTCGGATGGTGATGCAGGATAATAGGCCGACCACTACGGCGCCGGTTTTGCTGCGAACTACGATTTCGTGGTTCTTGAGGGGATTGCGGCTTTTTATGCTTTGATGAAGGATCTCAAATTCTTTTGGGGTTAAGAAACCGAGTTCCAGAGCGTTTTTTCCGACAATTTCGGAACGGTCGAATTCGAGGGTGTTCAGAAAGGCAGCATTGACATCCATGTAGGATCCGTCCTTGAGGTTAGACAGAATCATCAATTCAGGGTTGGCCTGAAAATCGCTGGAAAAAAGTTTGGGATCGTCCTTCATAGTTGTAGGGACTAGGTAGTTTAAGAATATACAAATGTATATGCTCCGTTGAATTTTATTCGTAAGGCCATTTGGTAACTTTATGTAGGATTTGCCCTACGTTGTCGTGTTGAGGCGAAGGAGCGGTTTTTTTTAAGAAAATTCAAAAAAAATGAATGAAAACGGATGAAAAGTCGATTGTCGTATTGATAGGATTGTTAACTTCACGGTTCGTAGGAATTATACCTGTTATGTGCTAGAAATCAAAACTCAAAAATTGAATGGTATGAGAAAATTTTACACGACAATCTGTTTATTAATGGTCTTTGTATTGACGGCTGGGGCAGCGAATGCTAGTTTTTCATGGTTCGTCGGTGGAGGCGGTGCAACGGGTTCCGATTATGCTTCGGATGTGACGACAGATGGTGACGGCAACATCTTTATGATGGCTTCGTTTGTGGATTCATTAACTTTTAACGGTGTTGGTAAAAAAGGTTCTCCTAAGGGTTCGGGCGCCAGCTTTGACAAGAGTCTTTTCATCACGAAGATGAGTGCTACCAAAACCAATTCGTGGAGTATTTTTTCGAACGTGGGTGTTTTCAATCCGGTGGCGATGGCTACTACAAAAAACGGATCGCTTATTGTAACAGGAAGTGTGCGTGCTGTGAAGGGTGGTGCGACTACCTCAGCGAACATGGTGGACGCTGCTGGAACGGTGACCACGTTTACCGATCTTGGCACTGCTTCAACAGAGGTACAGACCGTTGTTGCCAAGTTCAATCCCAGTGGTGTTTTACAATGGGTCAAGGAAATCAATTCCAGCGCTACCAAAGATACATTGGTTGAACCCTCCGCTTTGGTGGTGGATGCCAGCGACAACATTTATTTGACAGGAGTTTTCACGAAGACGGCTGTTTTCCCCGCTGCTACGCCTATTTCGATTTCGACCACCAATACAACTCAAGCAGCATTTTTTGCCAAATTGGACGGTGCAACGGGTAATGCTATTTTTGCCAGAACGTCTTCGGGTGGCATCATAACCGAAAATTTCAATGGTTTGGCGGTTGGTTTTGATGGCGTCTATATTGCTGGTTCAGCCAAGAATCTGGCTACGCCAGTGGTGGTGAATGTTGGCCCTACGCTGACGTATACTCCGAGCACTACCCCGAGCTTGTTTTTGGTAAAAACAGATTTTGAGGGTATGCCCATTTATATACAGAGCCGTGCGTCATTGTCAACGGATATTACCAAGGGTGATGTGCGGGTCAAGGATGTGGTTCTCAAGGATGGCAAAGTCATTGTGGGCGGTTCGTTCCAAGGCAGTTACGGTGGACTTCAGTTTACCGGTGGTGCATTGACTGCATCCGCTGCTTATTTGAACGGTTTTTTGGCTGCTTTCAATGCTACGGATGGTGTGGATGTTTGGCAAAAAGCCATTACATCGCCTGCCATTACTGAAATAAACGGTTTGGCTAATGGCAACGACGGAAGGATTTGGGCGCATGGATATACCTATAATGCCTTGGGAACGACTATTCCTGCTGGTGATTGCTCATTTGGGAACGGTGTCGTATTGGCGGATGCTGCCAACAAGACAGGAGATTTGTTCCTTACTTCGTTTGACCCTTCGAATGGCTCGGCTGGGGAAGCTCATTGGGCAGGTAAAGGCACGGGGTCTGAAACTGCTAATGGATTGACTTCGTACGGTGGAAATTTGTACTTGGCATCGACCACGAACAGCAACCCAATCACGTTCGAGGTTCCAACCATGGTGTACGCCAGGCTGGGTTCTTTTGATTTCCTGTTACAGAGTTATACCGTAACGGCAGCTGGGCTTGATCCGGTTCGTACGGATGCGGTTTCATGCTATTTCGAATTGGCTTCGCGTTCGGTCGTGGTAAAGAATGCTGGTGAATATTCCGCTGTTTCGTTGTTTGACTTGACGGGTCGCAAGGTTGGAACGTCGACTTCGAATGCCGGTGAAATACGTTTCAGCAATTTGCAGCAGGGTGTTTATGTGATTGGCGCTACAAAATTGAATGGTAGCCGAGTGAGCGTGAAAGTTGCTGTACAGTAAATTTCGCCTATGTTTCGTTTCAAACATTTCTTGCTTTTTGTACTGATTTTTTCGGTAAGCTTGGCTCATGCGCAAAAATTTGCGGTGACTGGGGTGATTACCGATAGGGATTCGCGTGCGCCCATTGTGATGGGGAGCGTGTTCATCAGTGAGACGACGCAGGGAACGGTTTCGGACGAGAAGGGTAGTTTTGAGATTAGGAATATTGGCAAGGGAACGTATCATTTGTGTTCGTGCTATTTGGGGTATGAGGTGTTCGACACCATTATTAATATAGACAAACCTTTGCGAATTTCGATTCGGTTGGTGCCCACGTCTTTGATGTTGAAGGAAGTCAATGTGATGGCGCGTGAAAAGAAGACGGCGGCCACCACGTCGTCCATGCAACGGGCTGCTATTGAACATTTGCAACCGTCGAGCATGTCGGATGTGCTGCAGTTGCTGCCAGGCGGTTTGCTTTCGGATTCCAGACTGAATGTAGCCAATTCGGTGTCGATGCGGCAGGCTGGAAGCGACATGAACACGGCGATGGGAACGGCAGTGGTGCAGGACGGTGTGCCGATGTCAAACGATTACAACATGCAGTCATTTTATGGAACGAGCTCCTCGGATGTGGCCAGCGCCAAGAGTTCGGTCAATAGTGGGGTGGACATGCGGCAGATTTCAACCGACCATGTGGAGGAAGTGGAAGTGATACGTGGGATTCCATCAGTGAAGTATGGGGATTTGACGAGTGGTGCAATTCTTATAAAGTCGAAGAAGGGTGCGACGCCGATGACGTTGCGGGTGAAGTCGGATCCGCTGAACAAGCTGGTGTATGCTGGCAAGGGTTTTAAGTTGCCGGGAGAATGGGGCACGTTGAATCTGGGCGTGGATTATACGAAGTTTGTGTCGGACCAGCGGAGCCCGTTTGACCAATATCAACGAATTACGTCCAATTTGAGCCATGAGCGGAAGATTGGAAAGAGTTTTACGACGTCCACGCAGTTGGCGTATACGGGGACCATCGACAAGAAAATCAGTGACCCGGATGTGATGAACAAGGAGGACAATTACCGTTCGGATTACAACAGCGTACGGTTCAGCAATTCGGGAACTTGGAACATTGGGTTGGGGATTCTGAATAAAATGGAATATACGGTGTCGGGGCAGGCTGCGAATGACGTCCTGGATAGGACGAAGACGGTGACGCTGAATTCGCCGATGGGAATGACTTTGAATTTGGTGCCTGGTGAGTCGTTGGGTTTCTTTTTGCCGTCGGAATACCTTTCGAGCTACACGGTGGACGGGAAGCCGTTCAATTTTTATTCGCAGGTGACGGCCTACTTGCAGCCGAAAATCGGTGAGACGTTCAATAATGTGTTGTTGGGGGCTGAATTCAGACTGGACAAGAATTTTGGGGATGGGGCAGTTTACGATTTGACCAGACCGCCGTTTCCGACGATGAGTTCGTCGAGCAGGCCGCGGGCGCCTAAGGACATACCGTCGATGCAGAAATTGATTTTGTTTGGTGAGGAGCATTTTAAAGCTTTTGTAGGCGAAGGGAAATTGGATGTGACCGGTGGGCTGAGGGCGACGCTTTTAGGTAATATAGCTGCGAGCAGTGCCTTACATTCTAAAATATACACAGAGCCCAGATTGAATGTGAGTTACGAGCTTCCGACCTTCAATGTGGGGAAGACTGCTTTCAATTTGACACTGAAGGGTGGTTTCGGGGACCAAGTCAAGTTCCCTTCGGCCATGCAGCTGTATCCTGAAAAAGCGTATTATGACATTTCGGAACTGAACTATTATACTGCCAATGAGGCGAATAGGTTGGTTTATTTGCTGACGGTGGTAAAAAATAGATCAAACTATAACTTAATTCCCGCACGGAACAGAAAGCTGGAGGGTGGATTTGATTTGAGTTTTGGCGGAAACACGCTGAATCTGACGGTTTTCCATGAGAATGAGCGGAACGGGTTCGAGGCGCAGAGCATGTATTTTCCGCAAGTGTACAAGCTGTTCAACCCGCAGTCGTTTACGGGAACGGGCATACCGACGGTTTCTGATTTCACCTATGTGGAAAAGGCGATGTTCCTCTCCTACTCCACCACGACCAATGCGGCGGTGGTGCAGAAAAATGGGATTGAGTACCAGTGGACGACTCGGAAAATCAAGGCCATCAACACGGAGATTGTGGTGAATGGGGCGTGGTTTCAGACGACGTACGACATCAGTGCGGACCGGTATGAATATCCAACCATCATTACCAATGGGGATTATTTCAAATACATGGGCATTTACAAGGCTGGTGACAACAGCAAGGTGCGCGAGCAATTGAACACGAATTTGTTTTTCAACACGCATTTTTCGAAACAGCGGCTGATGTTTTCCACGTCGGTGCAGACGGTTTGGTTGAGTTCGTACCAGATGATGGAGTATAGTGGAACACCTTATGCCTACGTGGGTTTGGATGGCGTGCAGCATCCCTTTACAGATACCGAGAAGAACGATCCGGCTTTCAAGCCTTTGGTGGAAACGTTTTCCAGCGCTTACTTCAAACCGGAGGTTTCGCCCATTTCGGTGGAAGTCAACTTGAAAGTGACCAAGGAAATCGGGAGCAAGTTGAAGCTTTCCTTTTTTGTGAATCGGTTGATTGATTATAACCCAAGGGCATACTCGCGCTTCGGGGTGGCTACTCAGAAATGGGTGACGCCGTTTATGGGGGCGGAAATTCAGGTGAAGATATGAGGAGGCTGAAATACATAGTGCTATTGCTGCCGTTTTTATGGACGGGCTGTGCGTTGCAACCGGTTCCATTTACTGAGGCGGAGATCTGCGTCACGCTGTCGGACTCGGACGCCATCGCGGCAGGTTACAACGGCTACTCGGTGAAGCTCACCAACATTGCGACCTACCGTTCGGTCTCGGACACTACCGACTTCCAAGGAAAGGTGCACTTTACGGCAGAGGAAGGCATTTACAATGTGGAGGTGACGGGGACGAAAACGTTGACGACCACCGTTGGGTTGGGTCAGTCGTTTGTCCATACCGAAAACATTCGGGGGCTGAAGGAAAAGGTCGAGGTCCTCGGAGCGGCAGTGACAGATACGATACCGCTAATGATCTCCCAGCAGGGGAACGGCTTTGTCATCAAGGAAATTTATTACACGGGCAGCAAGACGCCGTCCAACGGTTCATACTACCAGGATCAGTTCATCGAGGTGTTCAACAACTCGGATTCGGTGCTTTATGCGGATGGGTTGACCATTGTGGAGTCCACGCACATCAGCAATGCGGCGGTTTATCCGTATGCGGATCGGCCCAACGATTTGATTGCTGGCGCTTTGTACACGGTGCCCGGCGCTGGTTCGGAACATCCGATTCAGCCGGGAAGCAGCATCATGATAGCTTCGCTGGGCATCAATCATCAGGCAGTCAACGCCAATTCGCCGTCCGATCTTTCGCATGCCGATTTTGAATGGTACGATGCTGGCATCGATGTGGATGTGCCTGAAGTGCCGAACCTGATTCGTGCGTTCTGCTATTCGAATACCATTTGGATTTTTCATGTGAAGGGGTATCATGCCTACGCGTTGATTCAGCCTGTGGAAGGGATAGCCAGTTTTGTGACGGCGCATTCCATCAGCGTTTTGACAACTTCGGGGAGTTCGGTGACGAGGGTGGCGGTGCCGTACTCGATGATTCAGGACGGCGTGGAGTTGGGAACGGCTGGCACGATAGGATCCAAGGCCTTGGCTTCGTCCGTGGACGTGAGTTTTACGTATTGCGACGGTTCGTACATCGGCAAAAGCGTTCGACGGAAAGTACTGAAATGGGAAAATGGGCGGGCGGTTCTGCAGGATACTAACAATTCGGCCAGTGATTTTATCTCGAATGCGACACCTAAACCGGGGGAAGTGGAATGAAAAAGCTACTATCCATAGCATTGATTTTCATCGCATTGCCGATGAAGGCCGTCAATCTGAACGATTCGAGCCGCTGGGCTTGGTTGTGGGAAGGTCCGTTCATGAAATATTCGGATTACTTTGATTTCAATCCGTCAGCAACGTTTGCACTCCCGGAATTGCGATACGCCGTGTTGGGTGCGGATTACGGATTTTCTGGTGCGGACGAAAAAATGCATCTGGTGCAGGATGGTGATGGTTCGAATGCCTTGCGCATTCATACGAAGAGTAATAGAAACTCGCGCAACCATACCTTTTTTGGGGAAGCCAGTTTTGTGAGCGATCAGCGTTCGAACGTGCAGTGGTGCGATGTGGAAGACAGGGCGTTGCTGAATCCGTATTTGATTGCAGACTCCATTGGTGGGGATTATTACAGGGAGGCGTACAGCATGGGTGGAGGAACGTCGTTTCGCACTGGCAAGTGGGAATTGGGGTTGCGCGGATTGTACAAGGGCAGTGTTTCGTATCGGAAGGTGGATCCGCGACCGAAGAATACGGTGTCTAGCATCAGTTTCAATCCTGGAGTCAACTATTTTACTTGGCCATGGCGGCTAGGATGGTACGGTTCTTACGAACGGTATCGCCAGAACGTGGACATTCAGGTGGAAAAGGAAGGCCGAAAGGCGTATTTCTTTTTGCTACAGGGTTTTGGCACCTACAACAGGCAGTTTTCCGAACTGGAAGAAAGCTATTCACGCATTTATAAAGGAAACTTGTTCCGCACAGGGGTCACTGTGAATTTCTCCAAAACGCCGAAGTTAAAGACAGGTTTGCGCCTTTCGGTGTTGCGGGATTTGCTGGAAGCCAGCGAAAGTGACCGTCGTACTCCTTACAAAATCACGCGCAACGGGATTGGTGGAGAAGTGACACACCAACAGGACATCGGCGGCAAAACGCTTTTCTTGAAGGGCAGTTACGATTTCCTGCAGACCATCGGAAACGAGACGCAATTTACGCCGTCAACCATCAACACAAATTACATTATTTGGAATTTTGCCACCCAAAGTGACCGATATCAATCGCTGGCGCAAGAAGCTGCGGTTTCCGTTTTGCTGGCCAATCAAAACAAATTCAGGGAACTTTCCGTTTGGGGAGAAGTGGAAGCACGCTGGCAGGACCATAAGCAATTTTATTACACGCCGGACTATAATCAGGCTGTGCAAGACATCATTGGTAACGCGACGTTCGGGTTGCACTGTCCGATGCAAGAATCTTGCTTGGACGTTTCTGTGGGTGGCGGCTACCGAAAAGTGCTCTCTTCTTCGCTGCTTCAGGCTGAAAACACGGTATTGGCTGAACGGTTGGTACTCCCCGACTTTGCGTTCCTAACCTCTGACTACGCCTTTTACGATGTGAAATTGAAATTCGGCTATGGCTCGGTTTCGGCCACCATAACGGGAGGCTTACATAAAAACAGTCAACGGCAGTCGGCGTTTGCGCAGGCTGGTCTTACGCTCAATTTTTAATTTGAACCTGTTCGATAAAATCCGATCCAAGTAACTATGAAAAAGCTTTCCAACATTCTGTTATTCATACTGCTCACCGGCTCCGTCCTTGCCGACGAGGGCATGTGGACCATTTCTCGTCTGGATGCTCCGCTGGTGCAGAAGATGAAAAAAATCGGCTTGCAGCTGCCTGTCAATCAGATCTATGACACATTGGTACCCAGTCTGAAAGACGCCGTCATGGTTTTTGACAACGCAGGCTCGGCTGAATTCGTTTCGGCTAACGGCCTGGTGATGACCAATCACCATTGCGCCAGAGGCAGGGCTCAGGAAGTCAGCACGGCTGAACACAATTATTTGCGCGATGGGTTCTGGGCCAATTCTCAAAACGAGGAAATTCCAATCAAAGGGCTGACAGTCCGCGTGTTGGTTCGTCAGATCGATGTAACGGACAAGGCGGTGGAAATGCTGAAAACGGTAAGCAGCCGCAAGGCGTCGTATGCGATGGAAAAATTGTACAACGACAGCACGCGCGGCATCGAGGCCAGCATGGACGGGTTCAGCGATGGAACGTATTTGCTTTCGGTTTATCAGGTTTTTAAGGATGTTCGCATGGTCGGGCTTCCGCCTGAAAGCATCGGGAATTTTGGTGGGGAAACGGATAATTTTGCCTGGCCCCGACATTCGGCTGACTTCAGTGTTTTCAGGGTGTATGCGGATGCCAACAACCAACCGGCTGCGTATTCGGTCAACAACAAACCGTATCATCCCAAAAAGTTTATCCCGGTTTCTTTGAAAGGGGTTCAAACAAAAGATTTTTCGATGATTCTGGGCTTCCCCTTCAGCACCGCCAGGCACATCACTTCGTTCGAGATGATCGAGGAAATGGATGTGAAGAATCGTGCGACGGGTATTACCAAGGGCAAGTACATCGAGGTGGTGGAACGTGAGATGGACAAGGACGAACGGGTTCGGCTGCTGTATTCGGACAAGAACTTTTCGGCTGGGAATTCCTGCAAACTGGCATTGGGAACGTTGAAACAGGTGTATTTGAGCCCGGCGCTCCTGCAAAAACAGGCAAGCGAGGCTGTATTCCAGAAATGGGTGCAGGCGGATACTTCGCGTTTGCGGAAATACGGCGATTGCCTGGCCAAATTGGAGCAGAATTATGCACTTGAAAAAGAACCGAAATATGCCCATGCGCTGCTCACCGGTGCGTTGTTTGGCGATGCAACCTTGTTTGGAATTCGAAGCCGGGGTTTGGTGGACCAGCTTGAGTTCAAGGAAAAATCGGCGCTGGACAAACAGGTTTTATCGTTCCGAAACTGGTATGCCAAATTCCTGACCGAATACGATTCCAAAACGGATCAGGAAATAGTGAGGGCCATGGTCAAGCTGCTGAAAAAAGAAATGAAGATAGAGTATCTGCCTGATTTCTATGCGATTATTGACAACCAATTCAAGGGAAACATTGATGCGTATGTGAACGATCTGTATGCTAAGTCCATCTTTACAAGCCAAGACAGTGTTCAGGCATTTATGGAAAATCCCACGAGAAGGGTTCAGCAGGATCCGTTGTATGTTTTCGGTATCTCGGTGTATACCAAGCTGATGGATTTGCGGAAGCTTTCTGACAAATACGGAGAGGACATTCGGAAATACAAGAAGGTATTCAACGAAGCGATGCGGGAGAAGAATGCAGGAACGCTGAGCTATCCGGATGCCAATTTCTCGCTACGCTTGAGCTATGGAACCGTTTGCGGGGCCACTCCGAGGGATGGCTTGTCGTATGGGTTTCAGACAACCTTAAAAGGAGTTTTTGAGAAGGAAGATCCCAGCAGTTACGATTTCCAGGTGCATCCCAAGCTGAAGGCGTTGTATCAGAGCAAGGATTACGGCCGATACGGCAGTGCAAGTGGTATGCCGGTGGACTTCCTGACCAATAACGACATTTGTGGAGGCAACTCTGGCAGTCCGGTTTTGAACGGAAAAGGTGAGCTTATTGGAATTGCGTTCGACGGAAATTGGGAATCACTGGCCAGTAATATTATCTTTGAGCCAGAAAAGAACCGAACAGTAAATGTGGACATTCGCTATGCGTTGTTCATTATCGATAAATTTGCAGGTAACAAGTACATTTTAAACGAATTAACTATAAAATAAAAATGATGAAGACAAAAATTTTATTCCTAGCTCTTTTTGCAGCTGCTCTCTTTCCTTTCAGTGCGAACGCTCAAACCGTTTATACGGTTGAAGAAATGGCCGTAAAGGCGCCGACGTTGGTTGGCCAAACGGTACAGATAAAGGGTCGGGCAAACCATGTTTGTGCTGTTTCAGGTCGTAAACTTTTCCTAGCCGATGCCGAAGGTGATATTCTTTTCCGAGTGAATGCTGGCAAGGAAATCGCCAAATTTGACAAGACAGTCGTGGATTCCACTGTTATCGCTACCGGTGTGGTAACCGAAAATCGTACCTATCTGGCCGATTTGAAAAAGCAATTGGTTGCCGTCAAGGAAGCTGCCAAGGCCAAAAAGAAACTGGAGCATTGCGATTCGGAAGCCAAGGCTGAAGGCATGACGGTGGCTGCAACGCCTACGCAACGCATCAATACTCAGATTGCCGATTTGAAAAAGCAAATCAAAGCGGGTGGTAAGGATTATATCGCCAACTACACGGTGAACGATTGCAACATCTACGCCATCGCAAAATGAGGTTTGTAAGAGTCTTTTTGCTGCTGTGCCTGAGTCTCCCCTTGGTTGCTCAGGTTCAGGAGTACGATCTGAACGCTCCACTTCCGGTGGATCAGAACATCCGTATTGGTAAGCTTTCCAATGGATTGACGTACTACATCAAAAAAAATAAGTTGCCCGAAAACCGGGTGGAACTCCGTCTGGCCATCAATGCTGGATCCATTCTGGAAGACGATGACCAGCAAGGTCTCGCCCACTTCACGGAACACATGGCGTTTAACGGATCAAAGAATTTTGCAAAAAATGGCTTGATCAATTACCTGCAGACGGTTGGTGTGAAATTCGGCGTCAACCTGAATGCGTACACCAGCTTTGATGAAACGGTATACCGCATCTTGATCCCGACAGCGAAATCGCAGGTGGTGGACAGTGCGTTTCTGGTGCTCGAAGATTGGGCGCACAACTTGAGTTTCGACCCGCAGGAAGTGGAGAAGGAACGAGGCATTATTTTGGAAGAATGGCGCATCGGTCAGAGTGCCGCGCAACGGTTTCGCGACATTTACTATCCGGTGTTGTTTTGGGGTTCTCAATACGGCAAACGGATGCCCATCGGTAAAAAGCAAGTGGTGGAAAGCTTTAAGCAAGACCGTCTTACTGCCTATTATAAAGAATGGTATCGTCCGGACTTGATGGCTGTCGTGGTGGTGGGTGACATTGATCCCGATCAGTATGAATTGCTCATCAGGAAGCATTTCGAGTCGATTCCAGCTCCTAAAAACGTACGGGAAAGAACCTTATTCCAGGTTCCCGACTACAAAGGGACGTTGTATTCGGTCAGCACCGATAAGGAAGCCACACAGACCAACGTGTACATCTTCATGAAAATGGCTCGCAAGGAAGATTTGAGGCTGAACGACTATCGCGAGTTCGTCAAGGAAAAGATTTATTATTTCATGGTGAACCAACGAATGGGTGAATTGTCACGTTCGGCCAAGCCTCCGTTCGATTATGCTAAATCGGGCTTTGAGCCTTATGCCCGCACCAAAGATGCATTCAGCGTTACGATGCGTGTCAAGGACAACGGCGTGGAAGAGGGTTTGACGGCCGCTTTGACGGTGCTCGAACGGACCAAGCGGTTTGGGTTCACCAATACCGAATTGGAACGGGCCAAGAAAAGCATTACCGTAATGTACGATAAAGCCGATGCTGAAAAGGACAAGACGTCTTCGGACGAAGTGGCTTCGGAACTGGTTCGCAATTTCTTGGCTGGTGAAGCCATTCCAGGTATCAACTTTGAAGCTACCTTTGCGAAAGGGCAACTTCCCGGCATCACGTTGGATGAAATGAACAAATTTGATGATGCCTTTTTGGTGGATTCCAACCGGGTGGTCATTGTGACAGGTCCAGATAAAGCTGGAGTCACTATTCCGAACGAAGAAAAACTGCGTCAAATTGTTGCTTCCATCGATCAACTGGAACTGACGCCCTACGTGGACAATTCCAAGAAATTCGCTTGGCCAGGTGAACAACCAAAGCCGGGTACGATTGTTAAGGAAAGCGTTGTAGCTGGTTTGACCAAATTGACCCTTTCCAACGGTGCGAATGTTTGGCTGAAACCGACCGACTTCAAGAACAACGAAGTATATGTGGTTGCCATCAGCCCTGGAGGCCATAGCCTTGTAGCCGATGCAGACTACTATTCGGCCGTTTATGCTGCTTCACTGCTTGGGGAAAGCGGCATCGCCAACTTGAACAAGAACGATATGGTCAAAGCCTTTACCGGTAAGGTCGTTTCCGTGAAACCCTTCCTGAATGCAACGACCGAGGGCATCACTGCCGAGGGTTCGCCCAAGGATCTGGATGTGCTTTTCCAATTGACCTACTTGTACTTCACTCAGTCAAAAATTGACAGTGCAGCCACGGCTTTGTTCATCGAAAAGACCAAGGAATCCATGGAGTCGCTCAAGATGAATCCTGCGCGCATTTTTGCAAACGAGGTGGCCAAACTGATGTCTGGCAATCACCCCAGAGGCGGTGGCATTCCCACCGATGCGGATTTGGACAAAATCGACTGGAAACGTTCGGAAAGCATTCTGCATGAACGCTTTGCCAATGCTGCCGACTTTAATTTCATCATCGTTGGGACATTTGATCCTACGTCGATAAGGCCTTTCCTGGAAACCTATTTGGCCAGTCTGCCGTCTTCGTCCGTTCGCGAGAAGGCCAAAGACTTGGGCATTCGTCCACCAAAGGGTTTTGTGACCAAGGACGTTTTCAAAGGCAAGGACCAGAAATGTACGGTTCAAATGACGTTCACGGGTGCTATTCCAGTTACCCTTGAGAACAATTACCTGCTGAAGTCGATGAACGATGTACTAACGATCAAACTGACGGAAACGTTGCGTGAAAAGATGAGTGGTACGTACAGTGTTCGTTCCAGAGGTAGCTTGAACAAAGTTCCATACACGAATTATGTGCAAACCGTTAGCTTCCAGTGCCAGCCTGCCATGGCCGACACGCTCAGGAAAGCTGCGCTGGCTGAAATTGAGAAAATTCGTACCTTTGGGGTCGAAACCATTGACCTGAACAAGGTTAAACTGGCGCAGAAAAATCAGTTGGACTTGAATCTGAAGGACAATGCGTTCTGGACTCAGGAAATAACCAACGATTTGATGGAGTTGAAAAAGGTGGCGACAGCTTCGGATTATGCAAGCATGATCGAAAAACTTTCGTCGGCTCAGATTCAGAAAATGGCTCAAAAAGTATTTGGTAAAAACTACATTCAGGCGGTGTTGATGCCTGAGAAATAACTGACAGTATGATTTTTAAGAATTTGGTTTTTGCACTGTTGCTGCTCACTGGAGCAGCAACGGCGCAAGAACGCGGGGAAGAAATACCGGTATTGCATCCGGTTTCCAATCAGCAAGTGGTGACCAGTATTTATCCCACTGCCGTGAAGGTTGAAAAGGTGAACGACTATTGGTATAAAATAATGGATGCTCAGAGCTCTATTTTGGGGTATGCCATGACAAGTACCGAATTTTGCAAGGATGTGAAAGGGTATCACAATGCGACACCGGTTATGATCATTACGGATAAAACCTTTTCAATCAAGAAGGTGGCCATCCTAACCCATTACGAAACGCTGGCTTATGTGAAGCGGCTGGAAAAAAAAGGGTTCTTTAATTGTTGGGCTGGAAAGTCCCTCAAGGAGGCCAAAACGGCAAAAATGGACGGCTACACCGGTGCTACGATCACAGCTGTTTCGGTGAAAAGAAATGTGGATTTTCTGTTGAAAAAAGGAGCTGGTAAGTTGCCAAAAAAGTAATGGACACAAAACGTGCTTTTCTTGCCCTAGCACTATTTATTCCCTTTGTTTTGAACGCCCAAAAATCGTTGTGTCTTTGGTACGATAAGCCTGCCATGGCTTCCGTCAAGGACGATCCGAATGGTTGGAAGGACGATGCCGAGTGGCTGAAGGCGTTGCCCTTGGGCAATGGAGCCCTTGGTGCAATGGTGTTCGGGGATGTGAATCTAGAGCGGATTCAGCTGAATGAGGAAAGCATGTGGTCTGGCAGTCCTGACGACAACGACAATCCGTCGGCGTTTCAGTATTTGGATTCCATCCGGGTGTTGCTGTTCAACGGGAAGTACCGCGAGGCGACGAAGATGACGAACCAGACTCAGGTTTGCAAGGGCAAGGGTTCGGGTTTTGGAAATGGCGCGACGGTGCCGTTCGGTTGCTTTCAGACGTTGGGTGATTTGTGGATAGACAATGGGCGGACGTCAAAGTGGCAAAATTACCGTAGAGAGCTCGACTTGAACGACGCGGTGGTGCGGGTGAGTTACGACCAGGACGGGGTGCACTTTGTACGGGAGATTTTTGTGAGTCAGCCAGATCAAGTTATGGTGGCTCGATTTACGGCCAGCAAAAAAGGGCAAATTTCGTTCAAAAGCTTTTTAAACAGGCCGGAACGGTTCAAAACGTATGCCGAGGGCAATCAGTTGGTGATGACTGGGGCGCTTTCGGACGGAAAAGGTGGTGATGGACTCTACTATAAGGCTAGACTTCAAGCTTTTGCCAAAAATGGACAGGTTGTTTGTAAGGACTCGTTGCTCGAGGTGAAGGCTGCCGACGAGGTGGTGCTGCTGCTCTCCGCTTCCACCGATTACCTACTTTCGTATCCGAGTTACAAGGGAAGAAATTACGATTTGATCACGGCGGCGAATATTTTAAAGGCTTCGGCCAAGCCTTATGAGGCGTTGCTGAAGGCGCATGTGAAGGAGTATCGGGGGTATTTCGACCGTGTCGATTTGAGCCTCATCAAGAATTTTAAGGATACGGTGGCTACGGACAGGAGGCTTGAATTATTCAAAAAGGGTTCTGCCGATAAGCATTTGTATGAATTGATGTTTCAGTATGGGCGGTATCTGCTCATTTCGTCTTCGAGGCCTGGGTGCTTACCAGCAAATTTGCAGGGCATCTGGGCGAATAAGATTCAGACGCCTTGGAATGGCGATTACCACACCGATGTGAACATTGAAATGAATTATTGGCTGGCCGAAGTAACGAATCTGTCGGAGATGCATTTGCCGATGTTTGATCTGATCGAATCGCTTGTGGCTCCAGGCACAAAAACGGCGCAGATACAGTACCACGCCAAAGGTTGGGTGGTGCATCCCATCACGAATGTTTGGGGCTACACGTCTCCTGGTGAGGGTGCGAGCTGGGGTATGCACACTGGTGCGGCTGCCTGGATTTGCCAACACATTGCTGAGCACTACCGTTTTACGGGGGATACGGTCTTTTTAAGACGGATGTACCCGGTGCTGGAGGGTGCGGTGAAGTTTTACCTGAGCTGGTTGGTCAAAGATCCACGGACTGGAAAGTTGGTATCTGGGCCAGCGGTTTCGCCTGAGAATACGTTTGTAGCTCCGGACGGAAGCAAGAGTCAGATTAGCATGGGTCCGACGCACGACCAAGAGGTGATTGCTCAACTTTTCTCCGATTTTAATTTGGTTACTGGTGTGCTTGGCATTCAGAACGATCTGGTAAACCAAGCCTCACTGGCCTTGAGAAGATTGGCCGGACCCACGATTGGTTCGGACGGCAGGTTGATGGAATGGACGCAGGAGTTTCCGGAGGTCGAACCCGGGCATAGGCACATCTCGCATCTGTTTGCAGTGCATCCTGGCTCGCAGATCAATTTGATTCAGACGCCTTTGCTGGCAGCTGCGGCTGAGAAATCTCTGGATTACCGAATTGCTAACGGTGGCGGACATACGGGTTGGAGTGCGGCATGGCTCATCAGTCAGTATGCGCGCCTTCACAAAGCAGAAAAGGCACTGGAAGATCTCAACGTGGTGTTGAGCAAGAGTACGTCGCCCAATCTGTTCGGTTTGCATCCGCCGTTCCAAATGGATGCCAATTTCGGTACGACGGCTGGCATTGCTGAAATGCTGCTGCAGAGTTCTATTCCTGATGGAGAGGATTCGTACATCATCGAATTGCTGCCTGCGCTGCCTAAGGCGTGGGACGAGGGTTCGGTCAAGGGTTTGAAGACTCGTGGGAATGTGACGGTGGACCTCGCCTGGAAAGATGGCAAACTGACCGAAGCAAAGCTATACCCTTCTACAGAAAATGCGCTGTCGGTGCGTTATGGGAACAAACAAGTTCGCGTTCAGCCGAGGATGAAAAAACCGATTCTGTTGTCTTTAGATAATTTTTAATACGTTTTTATTGGAGATCAATCCATTTTATATATCTTTGTTTCGTCTTTTTACGAAATACTAAACGCAGCCCTATGAAAAAGAAAATATACACCGAGGAACAGGAAAAAATGGCCAGATATTGCAAGGCTTTGGCACATCCGGCTCGGGTATTCATCATGGATTATCTGGCCAACAACAGCAACAAATGCTGTTACAGCGGTGACATGGCTGAGGAATTGCCGATAGCCCGCTCCACCCTTTCTGAACATTTGAATGAATTGAAGCGTGCCGGGTTGATTCAGGGTGAAATCAATGCACCTTACATTAAATATTGCATCAACTACACGAATTGGGAAGAAGCAAAAGCGTTGTTGGCTAAGTTTTTTGATAGGGACAGCCAGCCGCAAAATCAGTCGACAGGAAGTTGTTCAACTAATAAATAAAATATGGAAATCAAGATTTTAGGCACTGGTTGCCCCAAGTGCAAGACACTTGAAAAAATGACGCGTGATGTGGTCTATCAAACTGGAGTACAGGCAAACATTGAAAAAGTGGAGGACATCATGGAGATCATGCGATACGGTGTCATGTCAACCCCGGCATTGGTGGTGGACGGTGTTGTGGTCGTAAAAGGTCGCATTCCTTCGACGGAAGAAATCAAAAAAGCAATCGGTCAATAAATTACAATCCTATGAAGAAACTTATTTTTCTGAGTTTAGCGCTCGTGATGATTTTGGGAGGTATTTCCTGCAACGCGCAGGGTACAAAAAAACAAGAAACCAAATCGTTGGCTTCAGGCAATGTGGAAGTGTATTATTTCCATTTCACGCGTCGTTGCATGACCTGCAATGCGGTTGAATCGGAAACCAAAAAGTCGTTGGAAGCAATGTATTCCAAATTGATAAAATCGGGTAAAATCTCGTTCAAGTCGATCAACCTGGATGATGCGACCAACAAATCGATAGCCGAAAAATGCGGTGCTGAGGGCCAAAGCCTGTTAGTCATAGGCAGTGGAAAACGAATTGATTTGACATCTCAAGGTTTCATGAATGCCATCAGCAATCCGGAAAAGTTGAAAGCCGAGCTCAAAAAATCCATTGATCCGTTGATTTAGAATGGAAGCATTGCAAAATCTTCTTGACCAGTCGCAGTATGCGTTCTTGACAGCGATTATCCTGGGGTTGATGGCTGCCATCAGCCCCTGCACGCTGGCTACCAACATTACGGCAATCGGGTTTATCAGTCGGGATTTGAAAGATAGTAAAAGGGTGTTTGTCAATGGTTTGGTCTACACGCTAGGACGAGCTATCAGCTATACCGGGTTGGCCGTCATCCTGTATTTCGGCGCCAGCAAAATGAATGTCGCGATGATTTTTCAGGGTTGGGGCGAAAGAGTGTTGGGGCCGCTTCTGATTGTGATCGGCTTGTTTATGTTGGATGTGCTTAAGCTCAAGTTTCCAGGATTCTCCAAGATTAAAGAAAAAATAGACGAAAAAGGTAAGGGCAACTATTTGAGCACGCTACTTTTGGGGATGGTCTTTGCCCTGGCTTTCTGTCCCTACAGCGGTGTTTTGTATTTTGCAATGTTGATACCGATGACCATTGCCAGCCCCGAGGGTTTGTACTTACCGGTATTTTTTGCTCTTGCAACTGGTTTGCCCGTCATCGTCTTCGCATGGCTCCTAGCTTTTGCGGTGGGCAATGTCGGAAAACTCTACAATCGGATCCGCACTTTTGAACTTTGGTTCAGACGGGTGGTCGGAGTGGCATTTATTGGAGTAGGCATTTACTACATCGTCCAATATTTTTTGTAAAAAAATTTAAACCTATATTTCGCAGAATAACGAAATGACTGTCAATAAAAAAATTGCCCTCCCGTTGGTATTGATTCCAGTATGGTTTCTTATCTACCACAATTTGCAACCCGTCACAGATTGGTTGATCGACGCGGTTTTCGGCTTGCAAAAAGGCCAACACCTTACGGAGGCACTGCGTTTCTTTATCTTCGAACTGCCTAAAGTACTGATGCTTCTAGCCCTCATCATCTTCTTTGTAGGCATCATCCGCTCCTATTTCACGCCTGAACGCACCCGAAAGGCACTCGAGGGCAAATCCACGTTTGCAGGAAATGTGCTGGCTTCCATGTTGGGAATCGTCACGCCGTTTTGTTCGTGTTCTGCCATACCTTTGTTTTTGGGCTTTGTAGAATCCGGTGTACCATTGGGCGTTACGTTCTCATTTCTGATTGCCGCTCCTATGATCAATGAAGTGGCGGTCATCCTGCTCTTCGGCTTGTTCGGTTGGAAAGTGGCTTTGATTTATGTGCTGACAGGTCTGGTCATTGCCATCCTTGCCGGTTGGGTCATCGGGAAGCTGAAACTCGAGCATTGGGTGGAAGATTGGGTGTATAAAACCCAACTTGGTACTATTGGCGAAAGTGATGAAAATCTGAAATTTGCTGACAGGATTCACTTCGGTTTTGACGCAGTCAAGGAAATTGTCAGCAAGGTCTGGATTTATGTGGCCATCGGTATTGCCGTCGGGGCTGGTGCTCACGGTTATGTCCCGGAAGATTTCATGGCTGCCCTCATGGGCAAATCGGCTTGGTACAGCGTTCCGCTATCCGTTCTAATTGGGGTTCCTCTCTACTCGAATGCGGCTGGTATCATTCCCATCGTTTCGGTCTTGATCGAAAAAGGTGCATCCTTGGGCACCGCATTGGCCTTTATGATGGCTGTGATCGGGCTCTCCTTGCCTGAAATGATTATATTGCGTAAGGTTTTAAAATTGCCGTTGATACTGACTTTCATCGGGATAGTCGCTTCGGGAATTATGATTGTGGGATATTTGTTCAACTACTTATTTTAAATATACGATTATGAAAACTACAACTATCGGTTTTATTGGAGGTGGACGCATCACAAAAATCATGCTCCACGCATTTGAAAACGGGCCCATTCGCTACGACAAAATTGTAGTCTTTGACACAAATAGCGAAGCGCTACCCCTCTTAAATCAGAAATTTCCGAACGTGATTGTAACCGAGAATCTGTTGGAGGCGACCAAGGCCGAAGTAGTATTCTTGGCCATTCACCCACCGGTAATGATGGAAACATTGGCTAAACTGAAAGGTGAACTGAACAGCGAGACTTTGCTGGTTTCCTTGGCACCAAAAATCACCATGGAAAAAATGACTACGGCATTGGATGGTTTCACCAATGTGGCTCGTATGAATCCGAGTGCTTCCTGCGTGGTAAACAAAGGGGTCAATCCGGTTGCTTTTGGAAGTTTGGTTTCGGCAGACACAAAAGAGCGTTTTTTGGAAATGATGCTACCGTTGGGTCAGACACCAGAAATTGCTGAATCCAAAATGGAAGCCTATGCGGTGATCAGCGCCATGGGGCACACCTATTTCTTCTTCCAACTGCAAAAAATGAAGGAATTGGCCATCGTCTTCGGAATGGAGGAAGCGGAGGCTCATGCTGTGATTTCAGACATGCTTTGGGGCACCACCGAAACGTTGTTCAATTCGGGTTTGTCGTACCAGGAAGTTGCCGATCTGGTACCTGTGAAACCGATGGGCGAAGTGGAAGAAGCCATAAAAAGCTATTATGACCTGTATTTGACGGCTATTTTTACTAAGATCAAACCATGAGCCTTTTTCAAATGCTCAATCAATAAATAAGTTACAATGAAAGTACTAATCCTCTGCACCGGCAACAGTTGCCGAAGTCAAATGGCTCATGGATTCCTGCAATCCTTCGACCCCAACATTACGGTTTGTTCCGCTGGGACGCAACCGGCTTCTAAAGTCAACGCAAAGGCGGCTGTTGTCATGAAAGAAGCTGGCGTGGACATTTCTGCTCACTACCCAAAGATGGTCGATCAATACATCGGCGAAGAGTGGGATTATGTGATCACCGTTTGTGACCATGCGAATGAAACCTGCCCGATGTTCAGCGGCAAGGTGAAGCACCGCTTGCATTTGGGTTTTGAAGATCCGTCACATGCTTCCGGCTCCGATGAATTCATCTGGAGCGAGTTCCGCAGGGTTCGTGATTTGATCAAGAACAGGTTTTACGATTTTTACAAGAACGAGATGAAATAATGGATTTTACCTCCTTCAAACCGGTCGCTTTAAGCGCTCCTACCGTATCTTCCAAATTGGATGTTGGTGATTTGTGGGGAGCGGTGAAGGTGCGTCTGGGTTTCGGCCGAGAAGATTATACGGTGAAACCTGGATTGTATCGGCTCGGCAAGCCTGACGGAGACTCTGATGTGTTGGTTTCGGCCAATTACAAGCTGAGTTTCGACATGCTGCGGAAGGAATTGGATGGGCTGAATCTTTGGATTTTGGTGGTGGACACCAACGGAGTCAATGTTTGGTGTGCGGCTGGAAAGGGTACGTTTGGGACTGAAAGGGTGGTGAAAAGCATCAAAGACGTTTCGCTCGAACACTTGGTAAAACAACGCAAAGTGATTCTCCCTCAGCTTTGTGCGCCTGGAGTGGCAGCACATTTGGTCAAGGAGCAGACGGGTTTCAGGGCCGTTTTCGGTCCGGTGCTGGCCAAAGACATCAAAGAGTTCTTTGCGGCTGGGTATAAAGCTACGCCGGAAATGCGGAAAATGGGGTTCCCCATCAAGGAACGGGCGAAGTTGATTCCGAACGATTTCATGTATGGGAAATACAAGATTCTCGCAATTATGACGGGTTTGTTTTTTACGGCCGGATTGGACAGATCGGGATTTCTGTTCGAGAAAATGCTTTCGACTGGAGGTTTTGCAGTGCTGAATGTTTTTGCCGCCTACCTTGCTGGCGTTGCGCTGAGTCCCTTGTTTCTGAACTGGATTCCAGTTAGGGCGTTCGCTTTGAAGGGGGCTTTTTGGGGAGTGGTCACGACTGTGTTGCTGAATTTATTTTTTCAAGGCAGCCCTCTTGAAATTATTGGCTTAGGTTTCATGAATGTCTGCATCGCCTCGTTCATGAGCATGAATTTTACCGGTTCGTCAACGTACACCTCGCTTTCGGGCGTTCAAAAGGAAATAAAATGGGCCATTCCGTTTCAAATCGGTTTTGCTGCGTTGGGTATCCTTATGTATTTACTATCAAAATTGGTATGAGTATGCAGTACCTACGAAACGTCGTCACCTTGAAACTGGATTCGGAAAAATGCACCGGATGCGTCATGTGTGTTACGGTATGCCCTCGTGCCGTCTTTGAAATGCGTGAGAAAAAAGCACACATTCTGGATGTCGATGATTGCATGGAATGCGGTGCTTGTGCATTGAATTGCAAACACGGTGCGCTCACTGTAAAATCGGGCGTCGGTTGTGCGGCAGCCATTCTCTATGGCATGTTGAACGGGACCGAACCCTCTTGTGATTGCTCAACTACTACTACAAAAAACTGCTGTTAATTATGAAAGCTCGTCTGAAATTTCTCGATCGTTACCTTACGCTTTGGATTTTCCTAGCCATGTTCATCGGTGTCTTTGCCGGTTGGTTCAGTCCAAATGTGGCCTCTTTTTGGAATTCCATGTCGGTGGGCACTACCAACATACCCATTGCCATAGGCCTCATCATCATGATGTATCCACCATTGGCCAAGGTCAAATACGAGGAACTTGGCGATGTTTTCAAGAATACCAAAATACTTGGCTTGTCCCTCGTGCAGAACTGGTTCATCGGGCCGATTCTTATGTTCTTTCTGGCCATCATTTTCCTCCAATTCAACCTGGATTACATGTACGGCCTCATCCTGATTGGGTTGGCGCGTTGCATTGCCATGGTGATCGTGTGGAACGATTTGGCACACGGTGACAGGCAGTATGCGGCAGGATTGGTGGCGTTCAATGCGATTTTTCAGGTGTTGCTATTTTCGGTTTATGCTTGGTTTTTCATCGCCGTATTGCCGGGTTGGTTCGGTCTGCCGGTGAACGATGCCGTGGCTGCCATCACCATTGGAGAAATTGCCAAAAGTGTAATGATTTATCTGGGTATTCCTTTTGCAGCAGGCTTCCTGTCGAGGTACATTCTGATTCGTGTCAAAAGCAAAAATTGGTTCGAAACGAAATTCGTTCCTGTTATCAGTCCGTTGACCTTGGTCGCCTTGCTTTTCACCATCGTCGTGATGTTTTCACTGAAAGGCGAATACATCGTCAAACTGCCTATGGATGTGGTGCGCATCGCTATTCCGTTGGTCATCTATTTCGTGGTCATGTTTATTGGATCCTATTTTATGAGCCGAAAAGCCGGGGCGAATTACGAGCAAGCTACGACCCTTTCCTTCACCGCCGCCAGCAATAATTTTGAGTTGGCCATCGCCGTAGCCATTGCTGTTTTCGGCATCAATTCGGGAGAAGCGTTTGCTGCCGTAATTGGTCCGTTGGTGGAAGTACCAGTGATGATCGGATTGGTGAATGTGGCGTTGTGGTTTAAGAAAAAACGGTATTAAGCAAAAAATAATAATTTGTTGAATTGCTGAATATTTTTGTCAAAATAATTTCTTTTTGCAGTCATTTGACTATATCTTTAAGCGCCTAATTTCTTTTTTAGCTATACCAGACCATAAAACACATTCTTTCAAAGCAAAATAGTTCTTCTTCTGATAATTTTTAGACACTGTCTTTTGGCAGTGCTCTTTCACATACTAACATCAGACGATTATGAAAAAGTTGGCCACTTTATTGTTTGCGTTGTTACTTCCTATTCTACTGGTAAACGCCCAGTTCACCATCGATCAAATCACACAGTTTGGAAATTCAGCCGATCAAGTTCCGGCGGGTATGAGCATCTCCAATGGTGCCATCTACATTGCCGGTAATGATGCCGGCCAATCTATGGTTCTAAAATACGGGGACGATAACATCAATACATTGCTTTGGAGCATTCAATGGCCCAATACGCCCTCACCCGTTTTAGAATGGTTTAGTGGTGTTGCGGCAGATGCAAACGGAGTTTATGTTTCTGGCTGCAGTTATTCTCAAACATCCGATGGGTCTGGCGATAAGGAACAAAAAGCAATTATGTGCAAATTTCCCTTGAGTGGAGCGACCGGTACAGGCTTGGGTGGAGCTGACTGGATTGCAAAGCCTACTTTTTTTCCGTATAACGGAGGCGAACTTTTTTATGGAAATATGTTGCATTCAGAAAATGATACCAATTACATTTACAGCTTTGGAGCAGCTCAGGAAAATTGGAGCAACAGTACAGCAATACTTGCAAAACACACGACACAAGGGAATTTGATTTGGAAGGAAACCATTGGAAGTACAGCGGCTGTACAGGACGTCACAGACGCCATTTGTGTACTAAATAATCACATTTATGTAGGCGGTGTTGAGAACCATTTCACGTTGTGGAAATCGGATCTGGCTGGAAATAAAATCTGGAGCAAATCGACAGAAATTGAAGTTGTGTCTTGGATGAAAGGACTTTGTGCCTCCAATCAAAACCTTTTTGCCACTGGATACGAGGAAATAGCTGGTAGAGGCAAAGAAGCGCTGATAATTAAGTACGATGAAGACGGCACTGTCATCTGGAAGAAAGTCTGGGGCGGGGCTTTGGAAGATATCGCCAACGGTATAGAAATCATTGACAACACGTTGTGGGTAATCGGAGAAACTTCCAGTTACGGTTCAGGCGGTAAGGATGCTTTCGCCTTAAAGCTAAATGCAGCGGACGGTTCAGTCATTGACTCCGTGTTTGGGGGTGGCCCATTGGACGATGCAGCACTCAAAATTGTAAAGAAGGATCAAACAGTCTACATCAGCGGCACGTTCCAAGGCACCGCCACATTTGGCCCAATGACAATCACCAGCAAAGGTGGCAAGGATGTCTTTTTGATGAAGATGAACAATGGTATTCCTTCAACTCCTGATATTGTAGGTATCCCTGTTACTCCAGATGCCAATACGGTCATTTTGGATCATTTTGACGGAACAAACGTGGGTGAAACAGTAGGTTCACCTCAATATGTTCAAGGCACCAACGGACTTTCACAAGCCATTGAACTTTCAAAACCAGGCAACTACATCATTTACAGTAAATCCGTAAACATGGAAGCAGCCGGCACGGTAGAGATGTGGGTATATCCGAAAAAATTTGCCAAAGGATTGTTGAATATAAATTGGAATTACACCAAATCCTATCCGCCAGCAGGGCATGTTTTCCACCTATCACTTGATTCGCTCGGCAAAGTCAGTTTAGGCACTTGGGGATACAGCGTCAGCAATTCGTTTAAAGGTAATACAAAACTCCCTTTAAATACCTGGACGCATGTTACTGTCACTTGGGGTGATTCAACCAGAATCTACATCAATGGCAAACTCGATATGACTTCGGCATTGCTTTGTAGGCCAGCCATCCGCACCCAAGCATATTTCTATCTCCCCTATTGGGGCGACAGCACCGGGTATTTTGACGAATTTCATGTTTCCAAGATAAAGCGGACAGGGGCAGAAATCGAAGCTCGGATCTTTGCTTTCAATCCAAACAAGATTTATTCGGTTACACCTGGAGGATTGTCAAGCCTACTAAGTTCGTATGAAAAGTCAAATGTAACAACGTTGAAGCTCTCAGGCAATATTGATGCACGCGACTTTAAAACCATGCGGGACAGTATGCCTTTACTGGAAAATCTTGACATGAGCCAAGTGAATATCGTCGAATACTTCGGCACAGATGGGCCAAGATACGGAGTTATAGAACATTATCCGGCCAACACCATACCAAGGAACGCTTTTGTGTTGCAAAATGGAAAAACCAGCCTACTCTCGGTAGTCCAACCTGAAAACCTGATTGGAATTGGACGGTCGGCCTATAACAGATGCTACAACCTGACCAACATCAATTGGCCTTCTGGCATCCGGAACATGGGGTATGCAGCCTTCAATGATTGCCAGAAGCTGAAAGAGGCAGTCATTTACAATGGCATAGCTGTGATTGACACCTTTGTATTTAGAAACTGCATACAACTAACATCCATTATCATACCCTCTTCTGTCAAAGAAATACGATACGGAGCATTTCTTCAGTGCACCGAGCTGTCAACCCCCATATTCGAACCCAACTCTCAACTGACGCACATCGGTTACTTTGCGTTTGGATTCTGCCCAAAAATCACCGCTTTCCTATTACCACCGAAAGTCAACCACATCGGTAATGTCGCTTTCCTAGGAACTTCAACCGAAGTGACGGTACCAGCTGGACATTCCTACTTCACGAACATCAATGGAGTTCTTTACGATAAGGCATTGACCCGGCTCCTATATTGCCCCGCAATGAAGACAGGCCAAATAGATATCCCGCCAACAGTTACAAACATTGTCGGCGATGCCTTCTACAATTGTAGGAGTTTGGATTCCATCACCATACCAGCTTCTCTGAAAATTATCGAAGATTGGGCCTTCGAAAACTGTACCGGTTTGCGAACTCTAACTATTCCGGCTTCGGTCACCGAAATTTGGGCTTACGCTTTCTACAATTGCAGCGGTTTGAAAGCGCTGTATGTGAACACTGCCGCACCGGTCAATCTGAGTTCATCGGACAGCGTGTTCAACTACATCGATAAAAACGCATGCACCTTGTACGTACTTTCCGGATTGAAAGCGCAGTATCAAGCAGCCGACAAATGGAAAGAGTTCACCAACATAGTCGAACTCTCTGATGCACAGGATGTGACACCAGGCAACTTGCACACTCTTTGGAGCAAGACAACTCGAGAAGGTATGAAGCGGTTGAATCTGAAAGGGAGCATCGATGCCCGCGACTTCAAAACCATGCGGGACAGCATGCCGCAACTGGAATACATCGACCTGAGTGCTGTCACCATCGCGCCTTATACCGGAACCGGTGGAACGTGGAACACCACTGAATATGTGTACTTTGCCGACAAAATTCCAGAAGCCGCATTCAACAATCCGAACGGAACCATACAACTGAATACCATTCTACTGCCAAAAAATCTGAAAATAATAGGCAGGTCGGCTTTCAACCGTTGTTACAACCTAAAATCCGTGTTGATAGGGCCTTCAGTCACCTCTATAGACAGACTGGCATTTACAAGCTGTGGGAGTTTGAAAAGCATAACGTTACCTGGTTCGGTCACCACCATTCAATACGGTGCGTTTTTGAGAAGTGGCTTAACGAGTATAACCCTTCCCGAAGGCGTTAAGATCATGGGTGAATATGCACTTCAGAACTGCAACGAATTAGTAACGATAACACTTCCTGCTACTTTGGAATACATCGGTTATTGTGCCATTACCTTCAATAATAGCCTGAAATCGATTGAAGTGAACGCATCAAATACATTCTTCTCTTCGCTTGAGGGTGTCTTGTTTGACAAAACGCGCAAAACGCTGGTAAGCTATCCAAACATGAATGGCATCAATTACAAGGTTCCTGTAGGTGTCGAAGCCATTGATACAGCAGCATTCGAAGGATGTTGGGCACTGCGCACCCTTGAATTGCCGACAACTCTGAAGACCCTATCCCTGGAAGCCTTCTATGGTTGCAACAACCTGTCATCCATCGAAATCCCAGCTTCTGTCAACAGCATTGAAGCGATGGCGTTTAGCAACTGCTACAACCTGAAGATCATCAACGCACGAATGGTTGCACCAGTGGATATTACCGCATCTACGGACGTGTTTAACGGGGTTGGCAGGAATGCGTGTATCCTACGAGTTCCAACAGGTTCCAAGTACGCTTACCAGGCAGCCAACAAATGGAATTCCTTCCCCAACCTGGCAGAAGACATCACCAAAGTGGTAACCATTACAGCAGGAGGATTGTTCAATGCGCTTACATCCATCGAACGTAACGAAGTGACCCATCTCAAGGTGAACGGAACGGTGGATGCTCGAGATTTCAAGACCATGCGGGAATATCTGCCCATGCTTGCCGAAGTGGATCTGCGAGGGGCATCAATTTCAGCATATACGGGCACTGAAGGAACTGCATTCTATACCAATGACTACCAATCCAACGCGATTCCACCAGAAGCCTTTAACTTCACAGATGGTGTACGAAATAAAAATTGGCTGACTTCGTTTTTATTACCAACAACGGTGACTAAAATTGGTGGTGCATCTTTTACCAATACCGGGCTGAGAAACATAACGATACATGAAGGTATTACCAATATTGAGCCTTGGGCATTTTGTGGAACCCAATTGAATACAGTTACCCTGCCAGCCACTCTTGCTACAATTGGGGATTGGGCCTTCTCTTCAATCTCACCCCTGGCTTCTTACACAGTAGCATCTGGAAATAGCAATTTCTCAACCATAAATGGATGCTTATACAACAAAACAGCAGAAACACTGCTTTATTGGCCGAATGCGAAATCCGACCAAGCCATCATTCCTGAGGGCACTGTAACCATTCATACCGGAGCTTTTGAAGGTTGTAATTTTATCAGATTCATCAACATACCGAATACGATAAAAAACATTGTGACACCTGCCTTCCTATGGACAGGCAATCTATGGGGTTTTGACGTGGCTGAAACGAATCCTTGGTTCTCCACCAAAGATGGAGTACTTTACGACAGAGACCAGAAAAAAATTGTTGCCTATCCCAACCAAAAAGGTAATTACTACGACATACCCTACGGCGTCAATGAAATTGGTCCATCTGCTTTTGGCGGATGTTGGAATCTAACAGCCTTGAACATTCCGATGTCAGTGACCAAGATTTCCAACATGGCGTTCTATTGCACCAATCTGACTAGAGTAGTTTTGCCAAGCAGCATCAATACTATTGATGCCGAAGCTTTTGACGGTTGTGAGAAGTTGGAATCCATCACTGTAAACTGGTACTACCCAGTTAATTTATCCAATTCACCCAATGTATTCAATGGTGTGGACAAAGCAACCTGCGTTTTGAAAGTACCTCAAGGTGCTGCATGGAACTACAAGACTGCAAATCAATGGAATGAATTCAGCAACATTGACGAAATTCAAAACGTCACCTACCGGGTATTGGTTCCATACGGTACCAAAGCCTGTTACATCGCCGGTGAAATGAACGGTTGGATGCAGCAACCAATGACTAAAGAAAACAGTAACATCTATTCCATCACTCTGAACGCCCATAGGAGCGACAAGTACAAATACTGTTCAGGTCCTGAATGGTCGTTCGAAGAACTTGACACAGCTCGAAATGTGATCAACGATAGAAACTACAGCCCCATGGATACCGTCCGGACTTGGCGAAATGTCTATCAACCTTGGATGCCGATCTCTCCCTGGAAAATCCAGTCGAATTCATCCTATTCTGTTGGGAAAATTCAGTTTGTCAGTGAGACTGAAGGTTGGATAGCCAGTGCCAATAGCAACGGCTTGCTCCATTCAACGGATGCTGGTGTTACCTGGAATAAAGTCACTCCTTTTCCGTCAGACTTCACCAGAAGCTTATCGGATCCGGCCACCAACATGGATTGGGTGAATGCCTCTAAGGGTTGGATTCTGAAGACAATGGCTACAGATTCCAGTACCATTTTTAACAAACCGAACGGTGCAGTGATGTACAGCACCACCGATGGAGGACTTTCCTGGAATTCAAAAGTATTGCCAAAATCAAGGAATACAATCACCTATAGTGATGCGGATTTATTAGGGACCTGGCAATTGCATGAAATCATGGAAGGAGACAATCAAGATGGAGAAAGTGTTTTTTCAGCCTGGGCTAGATCGAAGATGACAATTGGTACGGATGGAATAATTACATTCAGCGAGAATGTCATGAGTTTAGGGAACTGGACTCCAGAATCCGATCTCAAAATGAGCATATCGCCCTATGGAATTCTTTCAATGAACAACTCGGGTTTGAATGGCTTCATGAGTGCTGACAAAAATACTGCATTCTTCAATGCGAGCGAAAAAGAAGGAATTCACCTTTTCGGCGTCATGCAACGGCAAAAGCCGGGTACCGTTTACAGTCTATCCGATTTACAAGGAACTTGGCAATTGCATTCGCTGTATCTGGACAATAACAATACCCAAATGGGTGAGCCTTCCTTCTGGGTTAATGGCACTGCCACCATTGACAATGCGGGAAATGGAGTTTTGAATGTGAAGAACAATTTGGGTATCACGAAGACTATAAACCAAACGTTTACCATGTCTACAGACGGTATCGTTAATGTCGTTGGCAATACTTGGCACGGATTCATGAACGTGGATAAGACTGCCATTTATTCCACTGTAACAACAAACGATGAAGAAAATAATTTTTCGATGTTTGTCATGCAAAAACAAGCTGTTGGAAATACATATCAGACAAAAGACTTGCAAGGCTCCTGGACTTTACACGACATAACGGCGCCAAATTCCATGTTTGATAGAAAACAAGCCACGACGACTACCATTAAGGCTGAAATAAGAGCAGACGGAACGGCCACCATTAGACCTATTTATTATAATGGTGAGGAAGCTAGCGATGATCAAATGGAAGCTAAGTTGTCGGTTTCCACTTCGGGTGTTGTTACATTGGAATCGGATAACTTACATGGATACATGAGTGTAGACAAGAATACCATTATTTACAACCGATCGGAAGATAGTGGAAATGCAATTGGTGTTTTCCAAAGAGACTCGTCTTACTCCGGTGATCTTGGCTTGCAGGTTCAATTTGCCGATGAAAACAACGGTTGGGCTTCGATTTACAATACCAACACGTCACAAATGAAGCTTTACCGTACCGCAAACGGAGGAACCGACTGGAGCCCAATTCCCGGAAACGGTCCCGTTGGATTCTTCGACTTTGTAGACAGCAATAACGGTTGGGCAATCAACATGCCGATGGATACGGCAACAAATCCGAAGTGGTCCATCGTTCATACGACGGATGGTGGTTTGAATTGGTCAGAACAGTATTTGGAAGGCAGCATTGCAAATAATGCTTTCATTGCCATTCAGTTTACAGACTTGAACCATGGCTGGGTAACCTGTGATAAAGGCAAACTCCTAAAGACCGTAGACGGTGGCCTGCATTGGACAGAACAAACCAATTTTGGATTTTTAGGCTCCACAGGCAGAACTCTATTCTTTTTGGATGCCAATACGGGTTGGATAGCGATGGAAAGAGATTCAAACGGTGACCTTGTCATTCAACACACCACCGATGGTGGCAACAGCTGGACGGAACAAAATACCAATGTAACAAACGGTTCCATCTTCAGCATGTTTTTCTGGGATCAAAACCATGGTTGGTTCACTGGTGAATCAAAGGAAGAATTCGATGGGTTTTATGACTATGAGGGCATCATCGGACGTCTGATTGGAAATGATGTTCAGATTGGCAGGCTTTCTTCAAATAATGAGGTGATGCTGTATCCCAATCCAGTCAAAGACGGCTTCCACATTCGTTCACTAGAACCTGGTTCGATGGTAAACATTTATAACTTGAACGGAGCTTCTGTATTGAAACTTAGAGCGGATGGCGATTGCTATGTGGATGTGAAAGACCTGAAGAAGGGCATGTACGTTGTCAGGATAACCACTTCGAAGGGAGTCATCAACAAGAAGATGATCAAGATGTAGTTTGACTAAAACGTAAACAGCCCGGCAGAATCGAATCTACCGGGCTGTTTTGTGGATGTTCTAGATATTTAAAAGCAGTAGTTTAATTGTAATTGACCGTTACATTGAAGGTTCCGGTATAAGAAGCAGCAACAGCGGCAGAAGGGATGGTGAGCTTTCCACCAACATAGAATACATCAAAGCTACCTATTGTTCCTGTTGCACCGTTTGAGCAGGTAAAGTCTGTAATATTCAAAGTGTTGGTACCGTCCGTTATGGTCTGAGTAGTACTCGGGATCGTTATGGCATACGACTTGCCGCTTTCACCTCCAACGGTAAATTTGGCTGCAGTCTGTGTGTAGCTTGTCAAAACAACAGCATCACCAGCGGTTACGCTTACAGAAGGAGAGGCAGAAGCAGCAACAACGACTGTAGATTCTGATGTTCCTCTTGCGATAATACCAAAATCAAGGGATTGACTTGAAGTATTTTCCAAGGTAATCGGAGTAATGATTCGAGCTCTGCCTTGTACAGTAACAGTCTTGTTGGCAACATCGTCAGCAGTAGCTGTTAAAACAAAAGCAGCGATGGCGAATAGGGAGACAATTACTTTTTTCATAACGTATAGTATTTTCTTTTATGTTGCAAAGATAAGGTAGGCTTTTGAAACTATCGGCACACTTTCCAATACAGAAGGGAACATGTGATGGATAAAAGAGGATACAAAAAGGAAACGGCAAAATTTGCTTGAAGCCTAAATAATTGAATACCTGTTTTTTATAAGAAATGGCATCTCGGAATCCCGAAATACCATTTCTAATTATGTTTTTTAGAGATTAAAATCCAGCAATAACACCCATGAAAGCAGCTACCGTCAACGAGGCACCACCAATCAGTCCACCATCCACATCCGGGTTGGCAAAAAGTTCTTTGGCGTTCTTGTCGTTGCAGCTTCCGCCGTACAAAATGGAACAGTCGTTGGCAACAGTTGCACCGTATTTGGCTACGAGGACGCCACGAATGAACGCGTGGATTTCCTGAGCTTGCTCGGAAGAAGCTGTTTTACCGGTTCCGATGGCCCAAACGGGTTCGTAAGCCAAAACGATTTTTCCAAAGTCTTCAGCGCTCAAATCGAACAGGGCTTCCTTGATTTGGGTTTCAACCACTTCAAATTGCTTTCCGGCTTCGCGTTCTTCGAGTACTTCTCCGATGCAGAAAATGGGGGTCAGGCTGTTTTCGAGGGCCAACTGTACTTTGGTTTTCAGGATTTCGCTGGTTTCACCATAGTAAGCACGACGTTCTGAGTGACCGAGGATGACGTACTGAGCACCGGTGGATTTTACCATGGCGGCTGAGATTTCGCCGGTGTAGGCACCGGAAGCGTGGTCAGCACAGTTTTGTGCAGCAACGCCAAGCTTGGAAGAATCAACAACACCTGCTACGGAAGCCAGGTGGATATAAGGAGTACCGATAACAACATCACAGTTGACAGCGGTGGAAGCCAGAGCGGCGTTCAATTCTGTTGCCAGGGCAACACCTTCTTGCAGGTTTTTATTCATTTTCCAGTTACCTGCAACAATGTTCTTTCTCATTTTCTAAATAGTTTATGTGATTAGTAATTCATTTTATTCGTCGATTCGCTCAAACTTGAACCAGCTTCTGGAGTACTTATTGTACCGAAAACGATAACCGCTGTGCATCAGGAAGAAGAAGATGAGCGGGATTATCAGCACAAAAAGCAAGCCGCCGATGAGTTTTCCATTGGATGGAAAGCCAATGGTACCATACGATAGTTTGTCTAAAGGAAGCTTCTCATCGGAGAAATCAGGTACATCTCTGAAACCCCATTTTTGATAGACCGTTCCGTTTTTGAGGAGGATCAATCCAGGGTTGGAACGCATCATGGTTTTCAGGGTACGATCGTCCAGAGAGCAAAAAACCATGTCGTCGTCGTACTCGTATTTCCAGTCTTCTACAATGCGTGGGCTGGAATTTGTCAATGCCATAAAACGGTAACCCTGTTTGTTGGCATAAAGCTTGACGTCCATGATTTCCTGGATACGATTGTAGTTCATATCTTCCAACTTATTGCTGATTAGCAGGAATGTATAGGATGGATCGGCCAACACTTTTTTGGTAATGTCGCCAAGCTCCGGATGTTCGAGTACAAAATCATGTATGGGTGCCCGATACCCTTGACGGACAGCAATGTCTTCACGATCTACGAATTTCCAGGTGGTATCGGCAAAAGGCGCTTTCTCAAGGGTGAATTTCTTTTTCACTCCTTTCTTTTCGTAGATAAACACGGTAGTGATGGAATCCGTAACTGCGCCAGCAGGAATCTCCATAAGTTTGGAAAGGTTGTTGCCAATCTTGTAGGGCAGAAAATCGATCAGTGGCAAATGTCGGTAAGACCAAATGGAGATCATCAGTGGGAAGATCATGCACCACAAAGCGGTGTAGCGGGAAGTATGCTTTCCGTAAAAGGTGATGAATTTTTCATTTTGCCAATAGACGAAGAAGGCGATGGCAAGCAATACCAAGTTTTTAAGAAACGTGGCGGTATTGCTCAACACCAAGGCATCGCCGAAACAACCGCAATCTGAAACTGGGTTGGCAATGGCAATATACAAGGTGAGTGGTGTGACAAAAAGCATGAACAACATCAACGACAGTGAAATGGCGCGTTTGTAGACACCAATGATTAGAGCCAGTCCAAGGAAGAATTCAGTCGCTGAAAGCAAAACAGACATAAGAAAGGACATATCCTGGAAATACACCCATCCGAATGCTTCCAGATAATCGTTGATCTTGTAGGTGCTGCCTAGGGGATCGAGGGCTTTTACAAACCCGGAGAATACAAAGCTAAGCCCCAGCAGCAGGCGGGCTACATTGACCAGAATTTTTAAAGTTTTGTCTGACAGCTTCATGACTTTTTATTTTTCGTCAAATTCCATTCGAATCAATCCGAAAAGCGAATAATTCATCATATCCAGGTAGTTGGCGTCGATGCCTTCAGACACCAGCGTTTTTCCACCCAGGTCCTCAATTTGTTTGGTTCGGTGAAGCTTCATCAGGATGAGATCCGTGTACGAAGGGATGCGCATGCTGCGCCAAGCTTCATCGTAATCGTGATTTTTGTCGAGCATCAGGCTTTTGGCCTGAGCAATTTTTTGGTCGTACAGGCTCATGGCTTCTTCTTCGGTGAGATCAACCTGATCTGCAGGGCCGAGTTCCAGTTGAATCAAACCTACAACACCGTAATTGACAATGCCCATGAATTCTGGACGAATGCCTTCATCAACCCTTGCATTGCCTTTGGTTTCGAGGCTTCGGATGCGGTTTGCCTTAATATAAATTTGATCGGTGACGGATTGTGGGCGAAGTATGCGCCAAGCAGCTCCATAATCGTGCAGTTTCTTTGAAAAAACGGAACGACACTGGGCGGTTACGGTGTCAAATTGTACGTTGGTATCTGCCATGGAGCATTATGTTTGCTTGATGGCTACAAAAGTACAAAAAAAATACGTGAATTTTTATCAAGAAAGCCTCAAACGTTGACCTGGACGGATGGATGATTTGGTCTTAATGTTGTTCAGCTTGCAGAGTTCCGAAACCTTCATGTTGTTATCAGCAGCGATGCGGTATAAAGAATCACCTTTGCGTACAGTGTGGAACTTGACGGTTGCATATTCCCCTTTTTGGTAGGAGTTGGTGCCTGCCTTGTTCACTAGATCCGTTCCCGGAAGTGCGGCATGAACACCAAAATATACGCCGCCAGAATACTTGATCCGTTCTTCAAAGGTTTTTGCCTTGGCGATGAAATACTTTTTATGAAGTGGAACGTAGTCTTCAAAGCTGAAAAGTTTGGCCGGATTGATTGGGTTTCCGTAAATACGGGTTTCAAAGTGTAAGTGTGGCCCGGTGGATCTGCCGGTATTACCGCCAAGTCCGATGGGTTCGCCAGCCTTCACGTCTTGATTTGGAGCGACGAGAAAACGGGATAAATGTGCATAAATGGTTTCGATGCCTTCGTGATTTCGCAGTACGATGTAATAGCCGTAACCCCTGCGGTTGAATTGACGAATACGAACCCTACCGTTGAAAGCTGCGCGGATGGTATCTCCTACTTTTACTCTCAAGTCGATGCCATTGTGAAAACGACGTCCGCGGGAACCGAAATTCGAAGTGACTTTTCCCAATACGGGAGGATAATAATTGGCAAGGTTGATGTAAAAACTATCTTTCATATTGCCGATGTTCATGCCATAGGGATTCACGGCTGAATTGTTCCAGCTACCGTAAAGACCTTCGTACAAGTCACCCTCTTCTTCTTCATCTTCGACCAGCTGCTTGGTAATTACGGAATCCAGCGCTGCGGCATTACGGCCGTAGCGGATGTTCACAGTATAATTATCCTGTGCGTAAATACCCATAGTGGTGGTGAAAAGTAGAAGAAATAAGGTCTTGTAAAAATGCATATAAATTCGTTTCAGCAATAAAAAATAGCATCGGCGTTTTTCCCGACTTTTCAAAGATAAAAAAAACTATTCAAGTATAAAAACTGATTAAGCTTTTTTTTGATAAATAAATCAGCTGATTACGCCCCAATTGATCTTTTTTGCAAACAATTTCCGCAATTGCCGTTTGTATACAACATTCTCAGGTTGAGCCAACTCGGGGTCCTCATCGAGTATATTTCTTGCAATATTTCGCACATGTTCCACTAATTGGCCGTCTTTGGCCAGATTTGCAATTTTTAGGTCGAAGGGAATGCCGCTTTGTTGGGTTCCTTCCAGATCGCCAGGGCCACGGAGCTTGAGATCGGCTTCGGCTATTTCAAAACCATCGTTGGTTGAGACCAGTATATCCATCCGTTTTCGGCTTTCGTCCGAGAGTTTATAAGCCGTGACAAGGATGCAATAGGATTGCTCGGCTCCTCGACCAACCCTTCCGCGAAGCTGGTGCAACTGGGACAAGCCAAAGCGTTCGGCACTTTCAATCATCATCACGCTGGCATTGGGCACATTGACGCCGACCTCGATGACGGTGGTCGCCACCAGAATGCGAGTTTCTCCCGAAACGAAGGCCTGCATATGCGCATCCTTCTCCACTGGTTTCATTCGACCGTGCACCATACTGACCTTGACTTCGGGAAAGGCTTCCTGAATGTGGACGTAACCCTCCTCGAGGTTCTTGTAGTCGGACTTCTCTGATTCGCTGATGAGCGGATAAACGATGTAGATTTGACGGCCTGCTTTGAGTTGCTCCCGCATGAACGCATACAGCGGGCCCTTTTTCCCGTCGAAACGGTGTTGGGTCTGAATGGGCTTTCGGCCAGGGGGCAATTCGTCAATGACGGAAACGTCCAAGTCACCATAAACGGTCATGGCCAGAGTACGTGGTATCGGAGTGGCCGTCATCACCAGCACGTGCGGTGGATTCTCGTTTTTACGCCACAGCTTGGAGCGTTGCTCCACCCCGAATCGGTGCTGTTCGTCAATGACCACCAAACCCAAATTGTTGAATTGCACCGTCTCTTCTATGAGGGCATGGGTACCAATAAGAATCTGGATTTCGCCGTTGCGGAGCCCTTCATGCAAGGGCACGCGGGCTTTTGGCTTGGTGGAACCGGTGAGCAGGGCCACTTTGACAGGCATATCCTGCAGAAATTCCTGGATGGTTACAAAATGCTGGTTGGCCAAGATTTCAGTCGGGGCCATGATGCAAGCCTGAAAACCGTTGTCGCAGGCAATGAGCATGGACATGAGTGCCACCAGCGTCTTGCCACTGCCCACATCACCCTGAAGCAGCCGGTTCATCTGACGGGGTTTGCCCAGGTCGGCCCGGATTTCCTTCAACACCCGCTTCTGGGCGTTGGTGAGTTCGAACGGTAAATAGCGATGAAAAAAGGTGTTGAAAAGCTCGCCGATGCTTTCGAAGGGATAGCCGCGGTACTTTTTGTCGCGGTCTTTGGTATACCTTAATATGTGGAGTTGCAAATAAAACAGTTCCTCAAAGGTAAGACGGTAGCGAGCGGCCTTGAGGGTGTGCGAATCGGTTGGCTTGTGCACCTGCACCAAGGCATCGTGCAAGGGCATGAGCTTGTGCTTTTTGGTGAAGACTTCGGGCAAGGATTCCGGAATGCGTTCCTGAATGGTTCGGATAAGGCTGGCCTCGATGTTTTGCACTGCTCTGGAATTGAGGTAGTGCGTCTTCATCTTTTCCGTCGTGTTGTAGAAAGGCTGCAGGCCAGGCATCGGAGCCGAAGTGGCCGTCGGAGCTGGGTCTACGTCCGGATGAGCGATGGAAAGCTGATGACCATACACGGAAGGTTTGCCGAACACCAGGTAATCGACACCCAGTTTGTATTTGTCCACGATGAATTTGACACCTTTGAACCAAACGAGTTCCAAGGTGCCTGTGCCGTCTGAAAACGTAGCCGAAAGCCGCTTGAACCTGCCATCGCCCACCATTTTGAACTGCTGAAACCGTCCTACAACCTGGATGTAGGGAATGTTGGAAGTCAACTCACCGATGGTGTAGATTTTGGTTCGGTCAATGTATTTGTAGGGGAAATAATACAGCAAGTCTTCCTGACTGGAGATGTTGAGTTCTTTCTTCAGGATCTCCGCCCGGGCCGGGCCGACACCGGGAATGTACGTCAGTTCTTTGCTTGCGAGGTCGAGCACTATTTCATCAATAGTTGTTCCGCCAGAAGCAGGTCCTGGGGATGGGTTATTTTAATATTTTCCCGATGGCCTTCCAACAGGGAGATTTCATAGCCGGTTGCTTCCACAACGGAGGCATCGTCTGTGAATAGTGCCCTATATGGTTGTTCGTAGGCCTTCTTCAATAGTTCGGATCGGAATGTTTGGGGCGTTTGCACGGTACGGTAAAGACTTCGGTCTTCGGCAAAACTACGGTCACCCTGAATGCGGCGGATACTTTCTGCGAGTTCGAAAACAGGGATGACGGCACCTTTTTCGAGTGCTTTCGCGAAACAGCGGTTGATCAGTGCTGGACTGACCAAGGGTCGGACTCCGTCGTGTACAGCAATCAATCCTTCTTCTTGAATAAGCTTCAATCCATTGCGTACAGAATCAAACCGCACGGCACCACCGGTAGCGATCCGGTGCTTCAACGTAAAATTGAATTTTACGCATAGCTCTGTCCAATAGGCTTGATGTTCAGCAGGCAATACCAGGATCAGTTCCGTTTTTGGATCTGCCTTATGGAAAGCCTCCAGCGTATGCATCAGCACCGGTTTGCCGGCCAAAAGCAAAAACTGCTTGGGCAGGTCGGCGCCCATGCGCAATCCCTTACCACCTGCTAGTATGAGCGCGAAAGTCTTCATTCCTTTTCGAATACGGCCTGAATTTCCACATCGGTTTCGTAGAGTTTCTGCTTGCAAGCCTGCAGCAGTTCGGTGGCGCGTTTCACCTGACGGGTCAATTCATCCACGTCCGGATCGTTTTTGCTCAGGGCATCCAGTATCTGCTCCACTTCGGCCATGGCGGCGTTGTATGAAAACTTTTTTTCAGTCATGGGTAGTATCTATTTGTTGTACAATGCTTGTAATGACACCGTCTTTGAGTCGGGTCTGGAGTTCAGTGCCAGGTTGGAGGTCCTTGACGGATTTTAGAATTCTGCCTTGATGAAGGGTCAGCGAGAATCCTTTCTTGATCATGATTTCTGGCGAATAGGTATCGAGGCGGCTTTCGAGCAAGGCCAACCGATGTTTTTGCTGATCGAGCAGGGTTTGAACACGGTGGTTGAGGCTTGCAGACTTCAAATCGACGGACTGCCTGCGAACCATTACAAACTGATTGGCTCTGCGGTACAGTTCAGCTTGGTTTCGCTCCACCTGCAAATTGGCTTTATGGAGGCCGTCGGAAGTGGTGCGGCGAAGACGCTCGGTATTGGCCTGTAGTTTTCGTTTGTACGATTCGAGCAATTGCAAAACCCGCTGTTGAAGTTTATCCAGATTCGAATCCAGCCGGTAGGCTTCGCTGCTCAGGCAATCGATGAGGTGTTCGGCGGCTGCAGTGGGCGTTTTAACAGACGTATGGGCCACCAGATCAAGCACAGAGGAGTCTCGGTCGTGTCCGATGCCAGTGAGCAAAGGCAGTGGGTATTGGGCGCAGTAATAACACAGTTCGTATTCGTCAAAGCAACGCAAATCGGTGGTGGCACCGCCTCCACGGATGATGACGACCACATCAAACTCTTTGCCGGATGCTTGTACCGCATTTAAAGCCTCCATGATGCTGGCAGCGGCAGCGTCGCCCTGCATGGTGGCTGGGAAGAAGTCCGTGTGGAAAGGAATGCCCAAATCGTTGTGGTGCAGCTGGTCCATGAAGTCTTCGTACCCGGCGGCGCTGGGTGAGGAAATCACAGCAATGCGTTTGGGTAATGTAGGCCATTCCAACTCTTTGTTCAGTTCGAACACCCCATCCTCGGTGAGTTGGCGTATCACTTGTTGCCTGCGTAGGCTGAGGTCGCCAATGGTGTAAGTCGGATCGATATCCCTGATGACCAGGCTGAATCCATACAATTCGTGAAAATCGACAGAGACTTCGGCCAATATTTTTTGTCCGGCTTGCAAACGGGTGCCGGTTTGTTGCTCGAAAGCAGGTTTGAGGTTGACCCATGTGTTCGCCCATATCGTGGCACGAGCCTTGGCACAAAGAGCTTCGGACTTTTCGCGTTTCTGAACCAGTTCGAGGTAACAATGCCCAGAAAAGTGCTCCTTGCATTCGCTGATTTCAGCCGAAATCCAATACGTATCGGGAAATTCACGGCGCAGGCGGTTCCGGACTAACTGAGTAAGATCCAGGAGTGTCAAAGCTTCCATCATCGTTGTACGAGGATTTTTTGAGTGGCCTGACGAACTCCGGAAACTACGAATTCAACCAAATAGATGGAGTTGGGCAGATTGTTTATATCCACGCTCAAGGCGCTGCCTGACAGGGTCTTTTCGAGGACTTTCCTTCCGAAGGCATTGTAGATGATCACCTTGACGGATTCCTGGGTTTGCAGGAAACTTGCCAGATACAGTTTGTCTGAAGCCGGGGACGGATAGCAGTAGAAACGATCCAATTTCTTCTGGTCGATTGAATTCTTAATGGTGAGCCACAGTTTTTGAGCGTTGGGTATGCCATTTCCATACAAGGTATCAGGAGCTGGAAATCGGTCGCTGCTTTCGATGATTTTGGTGCGCAACTCTGAGGCTTTCAGCATGGGCAAAGCATTCCAGAGGCAGGCTGCCATGCCGGCGACTAGCGGTGCCGAATAGGAGGTTCCACTGCCGTACGTCACCGCACCGACTCCGTTGATGATGGTATTGTTCACACCCATGGCCATGACGTCGGGTTTGATACGGCCGTCGGAAGTCGGACCGATGGAACTGAAGGTACCTCGGATCAAGTCGGCTTGTACTGCACCGACTGTCAGAACATCAGGTGCATCGGAGGGGAAACTGATTTTCCGCCAAGCCTTCGCGCCCTCATTCCCAGCACTGATCACGACCAGCATACCTTTGGAAGCCGCCATGGAAGCCGCTCTGGTGACAAAGGCAGTCTTTCCATCCAACTGGCTTTTGGAATAGGAAAGTGAGGGCATGTCGAACTCGCTGTAACCCAGCGAACTGTTGATGATGTCAGCTCCGATGCTGTCGGCGAATTCAGCCGCAGCCGCCCAATAATCTTCCTCGATGGGGAACTCGGTACGGTTGTCTTCGGAACGGAGCAGGCAATAGCTGGCTTCAGGAGCCGTACCTACAATCGTGTACGGTTTCTGCGAAGCCATCAGTGACAAGACAGCTGTACCGTGGTAGTGTCCGTTATAGACGGAAGTGGGCGGATAGATGAAATCTTGTATCGCCTTAATTTTCAAGTCTTTGAAAAACGAAATGGTGTCCGCACCGATGAAACCGGCGTCGATGATGGCAATAGTCATGCTTCCACCTTTGAATCCGGCTGTGTGCAAGGCATCCAAACCAAGCATTTCAACTTGACTTTCAGCTTTTCCGTAATAACTGATCGAATCGGTGATGTATTTGTTTTTGGTGATCACCCGCTTTTTGGCGGTGGCTTTCTTGAGGGCGGGATTCATCCAAACCAACTTGTTTTCGCGAATGAACGGCAGCACTTTCAGTGTATCCAGGCCTGAAGAATCCGCCATGGACACCACGACCGAATTCATCCAGCGTGATTGAGAAACGATGGTAAAGCCTTTTTCGCGAATCGCTTGAAGATAGCCTGGGAAAATAGGTAAATCGGTGGAATCAAGGGCGATGGCTTGTTTGGCTCGGCGTTCCAAGGCAGCTGGAGAAAGCCGGTAAGGCATGGGAGACATCGTCAAGTTGGGCTTGTCCTTCAGGTAGAGCCTAAAGCGTAACACATCGTCGGCTGCACCTGCCAGCAGGGGCAACAGCAATAAGGTCATCAAAAGTCCGAATCCTTTCTTCATGACCTCAAATGTACACGATAAAATTGATTTTTCCCAAAGGGAAGCGAATTTCCGAACCAGAAATTAAGCGCGGGTAATCAATACGACGGCCGAAGCGGACATGCCTTCTTCCCTACCGGTATATCCAAGTTTTTCGGTAGTCGTAGCCTTGATGGAAACGGCATCGGTTTGGATGTCCATGAGCGGGGCCAGGCAAGCTTGCATGGCTGGGATGTGCGGGTTCAGCTTGGGACGTTCGGCACAAACGGTTGCATCCACGTTGCTGACTTTCCAGCCATTATCTGCCAACAAATCGGTGGTTCGACGCAATAAGATCTTGCTGTCGATGTCTTTAAATTCACCTGCCGTATCGGGAAAATGGAAACCGATGTCCCGCATATTGGCTGCACCCAGCAGTGCGTCGCAAATTGCATGGATCAATACATCGGCATCGGAATGGCCAAGTAGACCTTTTTCGAACGGAAGCGCTACCCCACCAAGCCACAAAGGCCGGTCAACGACCAACCTGTGCACATCAAATCCATATCCGACGCGAATATCCACGGTTATTTACCCAGCAACATCTGGATACCCTTCATGTCGAAGGCGAGGGAAAAACGAAGCGTTCCATCCAGTGGACTGCTCTGCGACTGGGAAACCAGGTAAGAGGCATCCAAACGAAACATGCTCATCCGGAAACCGGCACCAAAAGTGAAATATTTACGGTTGCCTTTGTACTGGTTTTCATAGAAATAACCGGTACGAACGAAGAACTGATTGTTATAGGCGTATTCGATCCCGACGGAACCGTAGAGTTCTTGCATTTCTTCCTTAAAACCACCGGGAGCGTCTCCGAATGATTGAAAAATACCGGCAATGGAGTTAACGTTGGTGGTCACTTCCAAGGTGTCTTTCGGGGTCGGAACCAGCAACTTATTGATATCCATCGAGATATTCAGCGCATTGTAATCGTCGATGGGATAATGCACGGAACCCCCGACACGTAGATTGGTCGGTATAAAATAGCTGCTATTGCCACCGTCGTACGAAATTTTGGTACCGATGTTGGAAATGTTGGCACCAAAGGCAAGGCTACCTTTTTCACGTCCAAAATAGATGGGTTTTTTCCAGAACGTGGAAATGTCGGCGGAGAAGGCTGATCCGGGGGGATCGTCGCTGCTCATCAAATCGGACTTGATGTAACGCAATGCCACACCCATGGACAAATATTCGGACAGCATTCTGGAATAGCCCAAATCCACAGCCATTTCGTAGGGTTCAATAGAATAACCGGGGTCGTTCCAAGCTGTACGCAAGGTCACTTCACCCAGTGAAAAATAACGCAATGAACCGCTGAGTGCCGAACGGTCATCCAATTTGTAATACCCGGCCAAGTACGACAAGTTGATGTCGGAAGCCAGCTGAGACAACCAGGGAGTGAACGACAGCGAAAGACCGGCATTGCTTTCGATCTGTGCATATTTGGAAGGATTCCAGAATTGAGAATTGACGTCAGGCTCCGTCGCGGCGCCCAAATCACCCAAACCACTGGCGGCAGCATCAGGAGAGATGCTCAGCGAGGGTACGGAATTAACGATGGGATTGTACGGATTTTGAGAACGTGCTGAGACTGCAAGTATTAAAAGCAAACAAACAGCGAGGACGATTTTATTTTTCTTCATACGAATTTCGAACTAGTCTTGAATATCAATAACTCTAAAAAAGCACGTTTATTGTCCGGTAATGAGAATTTTTTCCGATCCGAAATTTTGCGAACCGTTGGCGTCTGTTAGGACTATTTGACAAATATAGAAACCATTTGCGATACGACGGTCATTTATATCGGTTAAATTCCATTCTAAAAGGTCACTACTGTTATTTTCTGCCTGCATGTTCCAATCGGATTGCCAAATAATACGTCCCAGAAGGTCAATAATGGACAGTTTCACGGTGACATCCGCCATGGGTCTGTTGTGTTTAAAGAGGAATTGCCCTGCATTTCCCAACTGAACAAACTTGAGATCGGTTACCATAGGTTTCAGCCCCGGTTTCACGACAAAAGTCAAGGTATCGATGGTGGAATTGTTCTGCACATCCCAGACTCTGAAAGTGAGGTGATGCTTCCCAGCGCTGAGTTCAGGTATCTGAAAGCGAACCACTCCCGACTTGTAACTACCTACATCTGCCGTAAAGAAACTGTTCAGATTGTAGACTTTGGAGGGCTCATCGTCTACCATCAGTATCAGGTCGTGCCCGATGCCGTTGCCCGAAGTACTCAATCCGTTATCGTCCGAAATCCGGGCAACAAGTGTCGGGCTTTCCTGAACGGTTCCGCCATTGACAAAAGCCTCATCGTTCAAATACAAGGCAACCTTTGGGCCTTCGTTATTGATGATGGCCGAAGGATTCGTACCACCTATCACGAAATTGGAATAATAACCCTGGGCTTCGTTGGTTCCGGTTCCGTCAGAGGCATAAAGATTGATGCGACCGAGTTTATACGAATAGCTGTTGTCTTTTGGAACCACAAAAGTAAAGCTGAAAAGTCCGTTTCTGACGCTGTCCTTCCCAGAGAACAGCACCTTGCTGCGATCGTAGATGACGAGGGTGTCTCCATCTGAACGACCGAGTTTTGCAATGATTTCGGTAGCATCCAGAATGCTGGGAGAAATCAGTCCGTTGAAATCCGTGGCAAGAGTTCCATCCTCGCGCAAAACTTTACCTGCAACGGTGACAGTACTTAATGCCTGAAGGGTATCATTGACAAGCGAAACGTTCTTACCGTTCACTTGCGTCACTTGTGCGGAATATTCGGGATAACCAAGTTTTAAGGCTGGGTCGCCAATCAACATGAAACTCAGCTTGTTGGAATCACCATTGAGCAAATCACTTCGCTTGGCCAAATTCATGATGTTGCCCAGCGTATAGCGAATGCCATTGTTTTTGGTAAAGATGTTATCGAGAAAACACTTGTTGATGGTGTAGTTGTTGGAAGAGTATACGATTCTGGTCGTCGAGAACAACGCGATGCCACCACCATTTTCCTTGATGAACACCAGTTCTCCGCCGGAAGTTTCGGCAGCATCAAAACGTGAAAAGTCGCAAGTCGCTGTCACCCAAAGTGGCAGACACTTGTTGTTCATGGTTTCCACGTCCTTATTCAGAAGCAGTTTTTCATCGGCCCATTGGCTGGTCGATCCATGACCTGTATAATTCAGCATCAGCAAGCCTGCATTCATGAGTTCGGCAAACTTGATGTTGGCATCTGGCACTGTCACTCCGGAAGCACCTGTGACTCTGGTATAGGTATCGACGTAGATTTTGTTGATCATGAATTCGGGGTGTGCCCATCCAACCATGTTTGCCAGTGCATCTGCCTGTCCCACATGCAAGTAATTGTCGCCATCGTCTGCCAGAAAAAGCAAGCGGTTTTTCCAAGGCCCCATTTTGCTGTTGTACATGTACGAAATGGCCTTATCAACAGCAATTTCAGCTTCCCTAGCGGTAGAAACCGTGAATCGACCGATTCCGATGTCCAGCTTGGCCGAGCTTAGCGAAACGCCTTCCGAATCATCCAGAAATCCAAAATAATCGTCCGTCACGTAGGAATAATGCCCATCGGCACTTTCCACAGACTGGTACGTCAAAATCTTGTTGGGTTTGCTGGTCAAGCTGGAAAAACGCGTGGAGACCAACCGGTTGTCATAGACTCCATCCCCAAAAAGAAGGAGGTAATCGGGAAGTTCGGCATCGGTCAAACCTCGATCGTAATACAATTTCATCATTCGGCGGATGGCCGTTGCATCGGGTGTTCCGGAAGAGAATTCGTTGTAAACCTGCTCGGGAGTCACCACCAATACGTTCATGGCATCGTGCGCGATATGCGCATCTGCCAGCCTTTTAGCGTAGGACAGAAATTCTGTCGGTGCGACAATGACCATATCAACGCCGACTTGTCCGTGGAGATTTTGATTGGCGACACTACCTTCGAGGGTTGGCTTGGCAATGGCACTACTCGTTTCGACTGCCACATATTCATGAAGGGTTGCCGTTGAATTGACGAATTCATACGTACTTGCATTCAAGTTTCCGTTCATGAGAACCATGTTCTTTTGGTCGGTCACGTCAAAAACCAAAAGTTTGGAGGTCGCGTTCTGCAGGGTGAAACGACCGACATTACCGGCGCCAACACTGACGGGATCGCGGAAAGGCATTGTGGAACCGGTCATTTTAAGGAAACGCCGAGCATTCAGAGTTAGGGCATTCAGATAAGCTCTGGATTCACTCGAAGTGTTGGACCGGTAATAATCCAACTGCACGGAAAGCACCGCTCTTTTTTGCTTGAAATTGCCCGTTGCACTCGCATCGTACGCATACCGATAGTCGTCTGACGCATCAATCATGGGAAAGTTCATCGAACTCAGGAACACTTTGTTTACGAATACATTGCAATAGGTCGAATTCAGATTGTTGGCTGCAAATTCGGTCAGGAGCCTCGAATTGGAGGTCGAATCCGGATTGGGCACGTCAAAGGTAAAGGTCTGTGACGTGCTGGTGACAAAATCTTCTCCGTATAGTTGACGACCTGTGCCATGGCCGGCAACTGATTCACCCATATTCACTTTTTCTTCTTCGTGCAACTGGAAATCGGTGAAGGCTGTGACTTCCTTGTTGGCTGTTCCTGCATAGGAGGAAACAGACGCCGTCAAGGTACCCTCTGACCGTTCGCCCACGAAATAATAAGCCTTGTCCGAGTAATGGTTGCGTGCACGGATATACATGCTGTAGGCACTGCTGTAACCCCACGAAATGGGGCCCTGCGCATAAAACAAGATGTAATCACTGGCCTTGTAGACGGCCACTTCGGGCAAATCGTCCATATAGCCTGCCACAGAGAAGTTTTCGTTCAAAAGTTTGCCGCCGTAACCGTAAATCTGAACCTTGGCCGGATCGATGCCCATATTCCTGATGTCAGAAAACGTGAGCTTATAGATGCCCGATTCGGTGACACTGATCTTTTTCCATTTGCCGGATGACAGTACGGAGTTGGCAGAATAGGTTGTGGCTTGGGAACTTCTCAGCGTTGCTCCAATGGGGCTGATGTCCCAATCGAAGGAAACCAGCTTGTAATACGTCCCATTTTTATGGATGAAGGGTGTAAAGGACATGTCCAACACCGGCTTTTTGCGGGCGGTTCCCACATTCACGTTGATGGTGATGCTGTCGGATATGGAGTTCAGCAGAGATTTTAAGGCTTTGAGTTCGGAAGCGAGCAGTTTTTTGTAAACTGGATAAACCAAACGTACCTGATAGTTGGACGCTTTGACAGCTGGTTCGTGTGATTCGAAGAAGACAGGTAGGGTTTGGTCTTCCGGATGGAACGAGCCCTCGAAATCGGGTACGGAAGCCGAAGGTTGATACCAATCCAGACTTCGGCTGTTACCAGCCTGCAAACCAGTTACAACGAAAAGGGTGAGAAAAAACAGGATCAAATGCTTCATGAAGAATTCCTAACTGCTACTAGAACGGAAAGTTTGCCTGAATCGTATTTATTTGATCCGCAAATCCAGCAATTTATTTCCGGCGAGTGAGGCTTCCAAATGGTCTTCCTTAAAGAGCGGGCCAACGCCAGAAGGGGTTCCTGTAAAAATTAGGTCGCCTGTTTTTAGTGTGAAAAACTGGGAAGCATATTCGATGACGGTATCCACGGCGAAGATCATGTCGGCCGTGCAACCGTTCTGAACCGTTTTTCCGTTGATATCGAGTTTGATGTCCAGATTTTGGATTTCGCCCAAGTCCTTGAGCTTTACGAAATCGCCCAAAACGGCAGAACCATCGAAGCCTTTGCTGATTTCCCAAGGCATCCCTGCCTTGCGCAACCGTTGTTGAATATCTCGAGCGGTCAAATCCAAACCAACTGTTACTTCTTCGTAATACCGGTGTGCAAATTTTGCCTTGATGTTTTTGCCTAATTTACAGATCCTTACGACCAATTCCGTTTCGTAATGGATTTCGTTGGAGAAATCCGGGAGAAAAAATGGCTTGTTGGCCGTGCCTTTGGAGGCAGGTGCAAAGGCCATTGCAGAATCTGGTTTGATAAAGAGGACGGGTTGTTCCGGAACTGTATTATTGAGTTCGGCAACGTGTTTGCGGTAGTTCATACCGACAGCAAGTATTTTCATACGTAGTGTGTTTATCGAGCGAATTGATATTCCAGACGGTTGAACATGACCGCCAGGTGGGCATAAATGGACGTGTTCTGCACCACGATGTTTTGTGGCATCCGAATTCGGAAGGGGGTAAAATTCCAAACGGCCCTGATGCCGCCTTCCACCATCAGTTCAGCCACTTCTTGAGCCTTGTCGACGGGCACCGTCAGAATGCCGATGGCAACGTTCATTTCGGTCTGCATTTGTGCAAAATCCTTGATGTGATACACCTTTAGTCCGTCAACTTCCGTGCCGACTATGGCTGGATTCACATCGAAACCGGCTACGATTTCGACACCAAATTGCGATAGGCCCCGATCGTGCAACAAGGCAGCGCCTAGACTTCCGACACCAAAAATAAAGGCTTGGTGCACACTTTTGAAACCTAGGAAGCTTTCGAGCACATCCACCAATTGTTTGACATCGTAACCGACTCTGGTCTTACCGGCCACATTGACCAGCGACAGATCTTTGGCTATCTGCGATGCGCTCACGTTGATGGCTTTTGCAATCTGCGTGGAGGATATGAAATCAGCTCCTTGATCGGCCTCGAGTTTGAGATAGGCTAAATACCAAGGCAAACGACGTAAGGTCGGTTCCGGTATGGAGCGAAAATCAGTAGGCCTCGTGAAATCCATCGGGTTATTCAACATCAGTTTTTACAAAAATAATAAAAAAAAGCAATTGTATGTGCTAATTATTGCCGGAGTGCAAATTCCTCTCTACTTTTGAGCACACCTAATATATATACGTCCATGAGCAAGCCCGACTGGAAAGATCTTTTGAACGCTAAACTGGAGCAACTCCCTGAAAATGCGACTGATGAAAGGCCATCCGCGCTTACTCCTTCCAAACGTCAGGACTTTATCATCCGTTTCGAAAAACGCAACGGCAAACCTGCCACCATCGTCAGCAACTTCCAAGGTTCCGAATCCGCGCTCAAAGACCTCGCCGCCACCCTCAAAAAACACTGCGGCACCGGCGGCTCTGCCAAAGACGACGAAATCCTCATTCAAGGCGATGTTCGCCTCAAAATTGCTGACTATCTAAAAAAACAAGGACATTTGGTCCGTGGAGATTTCAAAAAATAAAAAACCGATTCACATGAGAAAGCACCTATTATTCCTTACTATCTGCTTGTTCTCTGCCCTTTCCTCTCAAGCAGAAACCTTGATTGGCACGTACACTTCAGCGTTTTTCAACATGGACTTTCAAATCGAAGCAAGCAAAGTGAAGGATGACAAGTATTTTGTTTTCGTACAAATTGCAAGTAAAGAGCAGGACACAAAAGCTCAGATTCGAATTGAAAAAGATAAAATGGATTCTTTCATACAATCGCTGAAAAAACTAAAGTCGATTTATGAGACATGGTTGAAAGATTCATCAGCAAAGAAAATTGGGGATACAATGCTCGATCCTGGTGTTGAGTTCCCCATCGTAACCATTCGCTGGTGGATGTCAGAGTGGGTATATTCATTTTACAATAAATTGGAACCCAAGTTTTTACTACTAAATGACGGAAGAAGGGTTGTTTCCTTCGCTAACCGGGTGAAATCAGCCAACAACTACCAATCTGACGTAACCGTTTATTGGATTTTTGCAAACGTACAAGATATTGACCAGATTCTTTCCATTCTGGCTCCTGCCAACTTAATTCCGAAGCTATCCGTCAAATAACAAAAAATGCTACCCCTTCCGAGGTAGCATTTCTTATTTCTAGGAGCAAAAACCCTACTGTAAAATTGAATTCGATTTTACTCCATGTTTAGAGTGACGCGCTTAAACGCGGTAGCAACCAGTTCCTTATCCACGCTGGTAAGGTACTGAGCGATGGTTACCTTGCTGTCCTTGATGAACGCTTGTTCGAGCAAACAAGATTCCTGATAGAACTTGTTGAGACGGCCTTGAGCAATCTTTTCCAACATGTTTTCGGGTTTGCCTTCTTCGCGAGCCTTTTCACGACCAACTTCCAATTCGACTTCGATCATTTTGGCGGGAACAGAAGCACGATCCAATGATACTGGATTCATAGCTGCGGCCTGCATGGCGATGTCGCGAGCTACTTGGTATTCAGTTTCCTTGTTGAAAGAAACCAAGGTGGCCAACTTGTTGCCCGGGTGAATGTAGGAAATGGCGAATGCATCGTTGACAAATTCGTAGTAGTCCAATTCCATTTTTTCACCGGTGATACCGATACGTTCGATGACCAGTGCTTCGATGGTACGTCCGTCCATAACCAATGCTTTCAAAGCGGCGAGGTCGGCGGGTTTTTCAGCCAAAGCTTTGTCCAAGATTGACTGAGTCAATGCAATGAACTGTTCGTTTTTGGCTACGAAGTCAGTTTCGCACTTCAGAGCCAGAACAGCGGCAAAGCCACCGTTTGTACCTGCAAGTACACAACCTTCGGACGCTTCGCGGTCGCTGCGCTTGGCGGCAACAGCCTGTCCTTTTTTACGAATGATTTCGATGGCTTTTTCGAAGTCGTTTTCTGCTTCGATCAAAGCGTTTTTGCAATCCATCATCCCGGCTCCAGTCATAGTGCGAAGCTTCGAGATTTCTGCCATAGTTACTGCCATAATACTATTTATTTGTTTGTTATAGAATTCGGTTAAAAACCAATGTGCCAACATGCCTTCTTGATAGAATCAGCATATCGGCACATGGTTAAATGGGAATATGCTTTTTATTCTTCGTCTTCCTTGATAAATTTCGCTGCAACGTTAGCTTTCAAAGCTTCAACATCATCTTTTTGGATGAGTTCCTTCTTTGCTTTGCCACCGCGACGTTCGCGTTTAACAGGAGCTTCAGATTCGTCACCTTCAGCAGCTACCATGTCGATCTTTTCAACCTTGCGTTCTTCAAGACCTTCTGCGATGGCGGCTACCATGGCACCCAGAATCACTTCGATGGATTTCGTGGCATCGTCGTTGGACGGAATCACGAAGTCGATATTATCGGGGTTGGAGTTGGTGTCAACCATACCGAATACGGGGATACCGAGACGGAGGGCTTCCTTAACAGCAATTTGTTCCTTCATCACGTCAATGACGAAAAGAGCAGAAGGCAAACGGTTCAGATCGGCGATGGAGCCAAGGTTCTTTTCCAGTTTGGCACGTTGACGACCTACTTGAAGGCGTTCTCTCTTGGAAAGGTTTTCCAAAGTACCGTCAGTAAGCATCTTATCGATGGTTGTCATTTTCTTCACAGCCTTGCGGATGGTCGGAAAGTTGGTGAGCATACCACCCGGCCAGCGTTCCGTAACGTACGGCATGCTGATGGAAGTGGCCATGTCGGCCAACGTTTGTTTAGCCTGTTTCTTGGTGGCTACGAAAAGGATTTTTTTGCCGGCCTTAGCAATGCTTTTCAAAGCATCAGCTGCTTCGTCTACTTTAGCTACGGTTTTGTGTAAGTCTATGATGTGGATGCCATTGCGTTCCATGAAAATGTACGGTGCCATAGCAGGGTTCCATTTTCTTTTGAGGTGTCCGAAATGAACGCCGGCTTCCAACAATTGATCAAAATTAGTTCTTGACATTTTTTTTGTTTTAAATTCGTTTACTTTCTTTTTGTATTCATTCAATCGCCGGGTAGCTCATGGGAGGCTTACGCTGCCTGAAGTCCCGACCATTTAGATACTAAACGCGTCTTATTTGTAAGAGCAGTGGTATCAAAACGATTAACGTTTGCTGAACTGGAATCTTTTTCTTGCTTTTGGACGACCCGGTTTCTTACGTTCAACAACGCGAGAGTCACGAGTCATGAAACCTTCGGAACGCAAGGCTGACTTGTCTTCCGGGTTGATCTTAACAAGAGCACGGGCAATGGCCAAACGCAAGGCTTCAGCCTGACCTTTGAAACCACCTCCGTCGAGGTTTACACGGATGTCGTACTTTTCAACTACGCCCAATTTGTTCAGGGGTTGTTTAACGACATACTGCAGAATGCTTGAAGGGAAATAGTTGTCCAATTCACGCTTGTTGATGGTGATGGTTCCGTTTCCTTCTTTTACAAAAACACGAGCAACCGCTGCTTTTCTTCTACCAATGGCATTTATTACTTCCATAAATTCTTAAGTAAGAGCATTAATATCAATAACTTTCGGAGTCTGTGCCTGGTGGTTGTGCTCGGTACCTGATGCATATACATACATGTTTCCGATGATTGCATCTCCCAGCCGGCTTTTGGGAAGCATGCCTTTGATTACCTTGCGGTAAAGTCTTGTCACGTCCTTTGCCATCAGTTTGGCAGGTGTGATTGAACGCTGGCCGCCGGGGTAACCGGTGTGGCTCAGGTAAATACGGTCATTCCATTTGTTGCCCGTCAATTTACATTTGTCTGCATTGATGATGATCACATTGTCACCACAGTCAACATGCGGGGTAAAGCTGGGTTTGTATTTGCCTCTCAGCAATTTAGCTACTTTCGTAGCTAGTCTTCCCAGCACTTGGTCGGTTGCATCAACTACAACCCACTCTTTTTGCGCTGTTGCTTTGTTCGCAGAAATGGTCTTGTAACTTAAAGTATCCACTGCTTAATTTTTAATGATTAAAATAACTAACAACTCCTCGCAGGCCTCTGTTCAGGACACATTGAACGTTAATCTGCTAAGAATTAAAATCTTACACAATTCTTGATAATAATCGGCCTGCAAAAGTACGGCGATTTTTCCGAATAACCAAATAAACCGACGAGAATAATTCATACCCGAAATCTCGATAAAACGGCTATTTTTGTAGCGTCAGGAACTGGTTTTTAGTCTATTATTTTATAAACTACTTTGCACTATGAAACGCACGGATTGGAAACGACTTACACTGAAACGCTACGATAAGATTGTAATGGGTCTCTTCGGCCTGTTACTGGGACTTTCTTTTACTGCTTGCGAGCCGGATGAGCCAGTTGTCGAATATGGGGTTCAGCCAATGTATGGAGTAGTTCCTACAGCCGTGGTGGACCAACAGAAACCTGCCTGATATGAAAAACAAATCCTTGAAGCTTCTTGACAAAATCGTTATGGCTCTTTTAGGGCTTTTCCCTTTTTTTTCCGGTTGTGACGAACCGCGCGAAATGTATGGGACACCAACGGCGGACTATGTGGTTATTGGCACGGTAACAGACAGTCTTACAAACACTCCAGTTCAGAACATCAGGGTCAGCATTAAGGATCGAGCCGAACCCTTCATACCTAGAGACACCGTCTACACGGATGTCGATGGGAAATACCAAATTTTATTCCAATCGTTTCCCTATGAATCAGTCCCATTCAACTTGAAGGCAGAAGATATCGACGGTGAATTAAACGGTGGAGTCTACCTCACCCAAGAGTGCATTATAAATGTCACCGCAACCAATTTGGATAAAAGCAAGGCTAAAGATTGGTATACAGGGAAAATTACAGCTGCCAAAGACTTCAAACTGAAAAAGGAATGAACCTTAAGAAGCATCTTGCGCTGGAACTTTACCGTCAGCATAAAAAAAACCAGACCAAACTTCACGAACTCTCTTATTTATTTTGGGAATGCACGCTTCGTTGCAACCTGAACTGCCTTCATTGCGGCAGTGATTGTAATATGGAGGCTGAAACGCCTGATATGCCTGGTGAGGATTTCTTACGAGTGCTTGACAGTATCGCTCCACACGTGAATCCCAATAAAACCATGGTGGTCATTACCGGTGGCGAGCCGTTAATGCGTAAAGACTTGGCTGAAGTTGGACTTGAAATTTACAAGCGCGGTTTTCCCTGGGGCATGGTAACAAACGGTTTTGCTATGACTGCTTCCCGCCTGGACAGCTTGCTTAAGTCTGGCTTGCGCTCCATCACAGTGAGTTTGGACGGTTTCACTTCAGAATCCCACGACTGGATGCGAGGCAAGAAAGGTTCCTGGGAAAAGGCTATCGATGCCATCTCACGAATTGCAGCAACACCGGATTTGGTTTTTGATGTGGTGACGTGCATCAATAAGCGGAACATCGAAGACCTGGAAGATTTAAAAGAATTACTTATAAATAAAGGTGTGAAGCAATGGCGCCTGTTTGCCATTTTCCCGAAAGGCAGAGCTGCCGAAAACCCTGAATTGAAGCTCTCGGATACAGAGTTTGTGTGGCTGATGGATTTCATCAAGGCTACTCGTGCGGAAGGTGTCATCAAAGCAGCTTTCGGTTGCGAAGGCTTTTTGGGCGAATACGAATTCGATGTTCGGGACACGCCATTTTTCTGCCGAGCCGGCATCAACGTTGGTTCGGTATTGGTGGACGGCTCCATCAGTGCCTGCCCCAGCCTGCGGGCAGACTATATTCAGGGCAACATTTACAAAGACGACTTCATGACCGTCTGGAACGAACGGTTCCAAAACATGCGTGACCGGTCGTGGCTAAAAACCGGCAAGTGCGCTTCCTGCAAATCGTGGAAGTATTGCGAGGGCAACGGGCTGCATCTCCGGGAGGAGAAAACTGGGGCGTTGCTGTGTTGTCATTTGGAGAAAATCAACGGATAAGATCTTTGTATGGTTTTCTGAATAAATATCAAGTTCATGGTATTTTTATAAGTTCTAGCGTCTCAAAAGTAAAAATTTGAGACGTTTTCTGTTATAAGTCATTTAAAAAAACAAAAAATCCATCCTTTTTGACTTTTCAGTCCACCATAAAAATTTGAATATCTCGAAGAAATTGACTTTATTTGACATCGCTTTCCAAAAGCTTCTTAAATCTAATAAACCTTATAAAATGACACAACAAACCACCAAGAACAATGCGTTGCCCATAGCGGTGATGTTTGCACTCTTTTTCATGGTTGCATTCGTAACAGGGCTGCCTAGTCCGATGGGTGTGATCGTAGCCAAGCAATTCGGAGCGTCCAATTTCGAATCCCAGCTCGGATTCTTTGCCAACTTCCTGGCGTATGCTTTCATGGGTATCCCAGCTGGTATCATGCTTAAAAAATTAGGCTACAAATTCACGGCACTCACCGCTGTTACGGTCGGTTTCGTTGGCGTAGGCATTCAATTTCTTTCAGGTCAGGTGGAATCGTTCACCGTTTATTTGACCGGCGCATTCATTTCTGGTTTCTCCATGTGTCTGCTGAACACGGTAGTCAACCCCATGCTGAACACATTGGGTGGCGGCGGAAACAAGGGCAATCAGTTGTTGCAATTGGGCGGCTCCTTCAACTCTGTAGCTGCAACCATCACCCCGATGCTCGTGGGTTATCTGATGGGCGCCGAGGCTGGTCGTAACATTGACAAAGCAAACCCCGCGCTTTTCTTGGCAATGGGTATTTTCGCATTCGCATTCTTGGTATTGTTGTTTGTCCGCATCCCGGAACCACACCTGGAAGTGAAAAATGCTACCAAGGTTAAAAACAAACACAGCCCACTTTCGTTCCGTCACTTTGTGTTGGGCATTATCGCCATCTTTATTTATGTAGGTGTCGAAATCGGTATTCCAAGTACTGCCAACCTGTATATGACTTCCTTTACGGTCGAAAACGCCGAAGGTTTGGTTCAGAAATACAACGAACAACAGGCAGATCCTGCTTTGCTGGCTACCTACAAGGCTCAGGACGAAGCCAACAAGCTGACCGAAGGTTATGTTGACTTGGCAGTGACTGAAAGCACCTATAAGAAAGCGTTGGAAGTAACCGAAAGCAAGAGCCAGCCTGGTCTGGGTATCGACGCTGGCATCGCCGGTATCATCGTCGGTTTGTATTGGTTGCTCATGATGGTGGGACGTCTGGTAGGCGGTGCCATCGGTGGCAAAGTTTCCACCAAGGCCATGATGGTGACGGTTTCTGCCGCTGGCATGATCTTTATTGCATTGGCTATTCTGCTTCCAAAATCCATGGTATTCGACATGCCACTCAATATTTCATTCAGTGAATTCCAGCAAGTGCCCATCAGTATTCTGTTCCTGGTACTTTGCGGACTCTGCACCTCGGTGATGTGGGGCGGCACGTTCAACTTGGCTGTGGAAGGCCTAGGCAAATACACCGCTTCCGGATCAGGTTGGTTCATGGTGATGGTTTGCGGTGGTGGCATCATTCCGCTGATTCAAGGTGGTGTTGCAGACGTAGCAGGCTATACCGCCAGCTATTGGGTGATGTTCGCATGTATCGCCTACTTGTTGTGGTATGCTGTGATCGGTTGCAAGAATGTGAACAAGGATATCCCTGTAGAATAATCAATCAAAATTAACCTATATTATTATGGAAATTGAATTTGTAAGAAGTCGTTTCAAAAAGCACTTTGATGGTGCTGAAGGCTCTGTTTATGCCTCTCCCGGTCGTGTCAACCTGATTGGCGAGCACACCGATTATAATGGTGGATTTGTATTCCCGGGTGCCATCGACAAAGGCATGGTGGCCGAAATAAAAATCAACGGCACCGAAAAGGTACGCGCCTACTCCATCGACTTAAAAGACTATGTAGAATTCGGTCTGAACGAAGAGGATGCACCCCGCGCCAGCTGGGCCCGTTATATCTTCGGCGTTTGCCGTGAGATGATTAAACGCGGTGCTACCCTGCACGGCTTCGATACTGCTTTTGCAGGCGATGTACCCCTGGGTGCTGGCATGTCCTCCTCCGCCGCTTTGGAAAGCACCTATGCTTTCGCATTGAACGACATGTTCAACTGTGGCATCGACAAATTTGAATTGGCCAAGATCGGTCAATCCACCGAACACAATTATTGCGGTGTGAAGTGCGGCATCATGGACCAGTTCGCTTCCGTTTTCGGAAAAGCTGGAAGCCTCATTCTGCTGGATTGCCGTTCACTCGAATACAAATACTATCCCTTCAATCCCAAAGGTTACAAGTTGGTGTTGCTGGATACCGTGGTTAAACACGAATTGGCTTCTTCAGCTTACAACCAACGTCGTATTTCTTGCGAAACAGCCTGTGCTGCCATCCGCAAGAACCACCCGCACGTTGAATTCCTGCGTGACGCCACGATGGACATGCTCAACGCTGTCAAAGCTGAAATCACCGAAGAAGACTACATGCGTGCCGAATACGTCATTGGCGAAGTTCAACGCGTCATGGACGTTTGCGCTGCTTTGGAAGTTGGTGATTACGAAACCGTTGGTGCTCGCATGTACGAAACCCATTGGGGCATGAGCAAACTTTATGAAGTAAGCTGCGAAGAACTCGATTTCTTGAACGAATGTGCCAAGAAAAACGGCGTTACCGGTTCCCGCGTCATGGGCGGCGGTTTCGGCGGTTGCACCATCAATTTGGTGAAGGACGAACTTTACGATGCCTTCCTTTGGGATGCTCAAGAAACGTTCAAAGCCAAGTTCGGCGTTTCTCCGAAAGTTTACGACGTAGTCATTAGCGACGGAGCCAGAAAATTGGCGTAAACAGTGCCCTAGGCGCTGTCCCAACCTTCTTTAAAAAACGGGATCCCAGGGGTCCCGTTTTTGTGTTGTATAACATAAGGTGAATTCAGCGTCACAAAATAATAAGTGTTATTTTTACACCTGCTTTTAAAAACACACGAATCATTAATCATCTATTTAATACATTCGAAACATGAATTGGAATTCACAAGAATTTATTTGGCTCGACTGGGTAATCATCGCAGTTGGGATTCTAGCCGTTGGGTGGGCTGTAACTCGCTCGATACAAAAACACAATCGTAAGCTAAAGGGTGCCGACAGTCAGGATTACCTGTTCGGTAAAGGCGAGCCATGGTACATCATTGGTGCGGCTATCTTTGCTGCAAACATTGGCTCAGAACACCTTGTAGGTCTTGCTGGTACTGGCGCAAAAGCTGGCGTAGGCATGGCGCATTGGGAAATGCAAGGTTGGATGATTCTCATCCTGGGTTGGCTCTTTGTTCCGTTCTACCAATTGATGAATAATAAATTGGGGAAAATCATCACCATGCCCGACTTCCTCAAAAATCGCTACACACCCCGTACGGGTTCATGGTTGTCTATCATTACCTTGATAGCTTACGTGCTGACCAAAGTGAGTGTGACAGCATTTACCGGAGGGATCTTCTTGGAAAGCCTTCTTGGCTTGCCCTTCTGGTACGGAGCTATCGGATTGATCGTTTTAACAGGTATTTTTACTGTTTTAGGCGGCATGAAGGGTGTGATGACATTGTCTGCCATTCAAACTCCCATACTTATCATAGGTTCTTTTCTAGTACTTTTCCTTGGTTTGTCAGCTCTCGGTGGCGGAAACATTGGCGACGGCTGGTCTGCCATGATGGATTATTCCAGATCGCTGAGCGTTGGAGCAGACGGTGTTGCTTATGGCACCAACCACATGTTCCACTTTGAGACTGGCGATCCTCTGTACGACGAATATCCCGGTTTCTGGGTATTTATCGGAGCCTCCATTATCGGCTTTTGGTATTGGGCTACCGACCAACACATCGTTCAACGTGTGCTTGGACAATCAAAGGGCGAGTCTAGTGATGTTGTAATGAAGCGTGCGCGCAGAGGTACCATCGCTGCAGGTTATTTCAAATTGTTACCCGTATTCATGTTCTTGATTCCTGGAATGATAGCAGCCGCATTGGCAGCACGTCCCGAAAGCGGTTTTACATTGACCAACCCGGATACCGCCTTTGGATCCATGGTTAAGTTTGTATTGCCCGCCGGTGTAAAAGGTATTGTTACCATTGGTTTTATTTCGGCATTGGTTGCTTCTTTGGCGGCATTCTTCAATTCCTGCGCTACACTGTTTACAGAAGACTTTTATAAGCCTATGTTCAAAAAGAAGACCGAGGCTACCTACGTTTTGGTAGGTCGTGTTGCTACTATTGTTGTTGTGATACTCGGTATTGCATGGATTCCAATCATGATGAGTCTAGGCAGTCTTTACTCTTATCTGCAAGGCATTCAATCGCTGCTCGCACCTGCCATGGTGGCTGTATTCGTAATGGGTATCTTTTCCAAGAAAATTACGCCTAAAGCTGGTGAAGCAGGTTTAATTGTAGGCTTTCTTATTGGTATGGTACGTTTGCTTACCAACATCTTTACAAATACAGGTGCTGATGTCATGACAGGCTGGTACTGGGAAACCACCACTTGGTTCTGGCATACCAACTGGTTGATCTTTGAAATTTGGCTGCTTGTATTCATCATGTTGTTTATGGTTTTGGTTTCCTTCTTTACCAAAAAACCAACTGCCGAACAAATTGAATTCATCACATTCACAGGCGACTACAAGAAACTCATCAGACAAAGCTGGGACAAATGGGATGTCATCGCATCTGCAGGCGTTGTTATTTTGTGTGGGTTGTTCTACTGGTATTTCTTCTAAACGCTGGTCACCAATAAACTTTATAGAGTCCTGTTCCACCTCGGAGCAGGACTTTTTTTTATAAAATACCTCCAACCCTCATTTTTTGTAGCCTGCCCTATTTCGGTTACCAACCTTTTTTGTATTTTTGCATCCGCGATCGAGCTGTTAGCTCAGTTGGTTTAGAGCATTACCTTGACAGGGTAGGGGTCACTGGTTCGACTCCAGTACAGCTCACTCGAATCGATTCGGAAAGCGCCTTGAGATGTCTGTCTTTTGGCGCTTTCTTTTTGAAAAACACATACCGACCGAATCCATGCTTTTTAACTCCCTGAATTTTGCCATATTCCTTCCGATTATCTTTTTGCTGTATTGGTTTGTCACGCAAAAGAATCTAAAACTGCAGAACATGTTGCTGCTGGTGGCCAGCTGTTTCTTCTATGCCTCCTGGGACTGGCGATTCCTTTTCTTATTGCTTATCTCCATCGTTTTGGTTTATTTTCCGGGAAGGTTCATGACGGCCACCAAAAGCTCGAGCGTTCGGAAAGTGTGGCTCTGGATCAGCATCGTCTTCAGCCTCGGTTTTCTGGGCGTTTTCAAGTATTTCAATTTCTTTTCCGAATCGTTCGCTGAAATGCTAACGAATTTCGGGCTCCAAGTCAATCCGCTATCACTCAATATTATTTTACCCGTCGGTATCTCATTTTACACCTTCCACGGCTTGTCGTACATCATCGATTTGTACCAACACAAGATTGAGGAGGAAAAGAACTTTGTCAATTATGCGGTTTTTGTCAGCTTCTTTCCGTTGCTGATTGCCGGCCCCATTGAGCGAGCCACGCATTTATTACCTCAAATCAAGGCTCCCAGAACATTCAATTACACCAAGGCGGCGGATGGCTTGAGGCAGATTCTATGGGGCCTGTTCAAGAAAATTGTCATTGCGGACAACTGTGCGGAATATGCCAACACCATTTTCAACCATTCTGCCGATTATTCAGGCAGTACGCTGGTGTTGGGAGCGCTGTTTTTTACCATCCAAATCTATTGTGATTTCTCCGGTTATTCGGACATAGCGTTGGGAACAGCCAGACTTTTTGGCATCGAGCTGTTGCGCAACTTCGCCTTCCCCTATTTCTCCAGAGACATCGCTGAATTCTGGAGACGTTGGCACATTTCATTGACAACCTGGTTCAGAGATTATCTGTACATTCCATTGGGTGGAAGCCGTGGTGGCACGTGGATGAAAATACGGAATACCTTCATCATTTTTCTGGTGAGTGGTTTCTGGCATGGTGCGAATTGGACCTTTGTGGTATGGGGAGCGCTCAATGCAGCTTACTTTTTGCCGCTGATGCTCACCAACAACAATCGGAAAAACATCGATATCGTTGCTAAGGGGCGGATTTTTCCAAACTTGCGGGAATTCTTTTCCATGCTCCTCACGTTTGCGATGGCCGTTTTTGCGTGGATTTTCTTTAGGGCAGACAACCTGAGCCATGCGTTCAGCTATATTTCAGGGATATTTTCTACTTCCTTGTTTTCGGCGCCCTACTTTATAGGCCTGGGCAGGGCAACGTTCACAGGTTGGTTGATCCTCTTTTTCTTCCTGATGGAATGGTTGGGCAGAGACCAACAGTATGCCATTGCCAAGCTGGGGCTGAACTGGTACAAACCGCTTCGCTGGGCATTCTACTACGTATTGATTATGGCTATCTTCATGTTTGCGGGTTCCCAACAACAATTCATTTATTTTCAGTTTTAGACTATGAAGAAGTTCCTAGTGTCGTTGTTGGTGTTCTTAATTCCCATTATACTTCTGATGGTCACTGAAGTCGTGTTGCCACCGAACTTTTTCGCCTTCAGGCCTTGGGAAGCACTGAAGTATTCCACCACCGTTCCTACTTATTGCCAATTTTATCCGAGTGAAACGGTGGAAATGGATGCGGTTGGTGATATGCGACATCACACTCCAAAAGCCGTTGTAAGAAGGGAATTATGGATAACGGACAAAATAGGCTACCGAAACGATGCCTTTGTGGAAGAAGCGGATGTATTGATCATCGGCGATTCATTTATTGCGGGTACCGGCATCAGTCAGGATGATTTGCTTTCCAACCGACTAAAAGCTAAATTCGGCAAAGATTTCAAGGTGTACAACATGGCTCCCAGTTCCTTCACCAAATTTGACTATTTTCTCCGGTTGGGCATCGTAAAAAAACCAAAATTGATCGTTTTTGCGATGGTCGAAAGGCGTCAGCCTGAAGTTTTTTATACTAAAAGCATTGGTGGCATCAAAGGAAAACTCGTACCTATTCCTGCTGCGGGTGAAGCGAGTGCATTGCTAGACAGGGCCTTTCGATTTTCGTCCTTGAAATGGCTCAATGCCCGAATTCGTGGTTACAAGGGCAACGGGAAACCAGCCGTGGGCGATTCGACCGTGTTCTTTTTGGAAGGTTCATTCCAAAAACACAAGGAGTCCGACCTTAAAAAGACAGTAAAGATTCTTAAATCCTATCAACAATATTGCGACACCCATCAAATTGATTTCCTCTTTTTGCCGATGCCAGACAAAGAATCCGTTTATTTTGAACTTGTCCCCTTTGACAAACAACCCACCTATTTGTTTCAATTGGATTCGTTGGTTAGAGACGCTGGAATTGCAACCATCAACACGCTAGGCCTTTACAACGACTATAGAAAGCATGACAAGGATTTGCTCTATCAAAAGGACGATTCCCACTGGACGCCAATTGCAACAGAATTGGTTTCGAAAGAACTATACAAGGTCATCAAACAAAAAAAGTAACATTATAATTTGTTAACTTAGCGGGTGTAAACTTCACTTTTATGAAAAAGCTGTTGTTGCTATTTGCCTGCTCTTGGAGCTTGCTCGTTTTCGGATCGGAAATTCGAATCGTTCCACTTAATGATGGAGAAAATATCGTTGGTAGACTTTCGCTGCCTTCGACCAATGACAAGGTACCACTTATTGTCGTATTCGTACCTGGCACTGGACCAAACACCTACCTTAATAAACGGAAAATCAGCAAGGCTGAATTCAACTATTACGACCTTTTTGAAACTGAATTCAACAAAAGGGGCATCGGCTTTTTCACGTACAACAGGCGTGGAGTGGAAATTGGTGAAAATCCTCCGTATTACGATAAAATAGATTCAACCAAATACGCCAAATACACCCCAAAAAGGGAGGTTCTGGATATCGAATCCATTCTGGCAGACCTTCGAAAAGTCGATCGCCTCAAGAATGCAAGAATTGCACTTCTCGGTGCTAGCGAAGGGACCATCATCGCTGCCATGGTGGCAGAAAGAAGGGTGGAAGAAGTGGATGGATTGTTGTTGTTCGGCTATGCCAACGACAACATGCAGGATATCATCAAATGGCAATTATCGGGTGCTGCCTCCATGATCAATCTTCGAAAATATTTTGACAGGAACAACGACAAGGTGTTCAGCCGGGCAGAATACGAGTCGACCGATTCCATAGCCACCCTAGGTAGGGTTCGGGTATTAAAAAACACGGCGTTTGATTCTTTGAATATAGTAAAAGACAGCATAATCGATTACAGGGACTTCGCTCCCTTGACCAAACCTTTTTACGATCAATTGATGAAAATGATTGCTCAAAGCAACGACGCATGGATCTGGAAAAACTATTTCAGGATAACCAGCCTCTGGCTTAAAGAGCATTTCGAGCTCGAAGCCAATAAAACGCGCTTACTGAACATCGATATCCCCATATTCATATTTCAAGGCGCCGAAGATGCCAACGCTCCGGTGGAAGGCGTCTACGATGTTCAATCCAGGTTCAAGCAGGCCAACAAAACCAATCTGAAATGTTTCGTTTTCGAGGGGCACAACCACGACCTGAACTACCTCGATTGGCCTTTCAAACAACAGATTTCGGAGGGTCTGAATGCATTATTCAACACTTCCGAACTGTTAATCAAATAATCTCTACACCATGATTAGATTCCGCCATTTTCTTGCATCAAGCATCTTACTTTCCTTATTATTAACAGGTTGCGAAACTGATATTCCTGCAATCTATTCTGGAACAGCAGAAGATCCTTGGCTTATTCATTCCAGCAAGGATTTGATCGAAGTAAGGGACAAGATCAATTCTGAAAATGAGGTGTACGGAAAAATGGTATACAAATTGGTCGCTGATATTGATATGTCCGGAGTTAATGCATGGATTCCAATCGGACTGAATGATACGATTTCCTTCAGAGGGATATTCGATGGGAACGGTCATATTATTAGAAGCATTACACTAGGAAATGCAGATGTGATACCCAACGGTTATGCCGGTTTATTTGGAGTAATTAAAACTGGATCGGTGAAAAAACTCAGGGTTGAATGGAAATCGTTAGACTTTCCAGGTGCATATTCCGGTGGAATCACAGGCCTCTTGATTGGCGGCTCCATAGAAGAATGCAGTACTTCCGGGCCCATTCATTCGAACTGTTTTTCAGGAGGTATCGTCGGATTATTGGGTGGAAATGAAAATGAATCAATCCCGAATGGTATCATTCGTCATTGCTTTTCAAACGGCACTATTATTTCAACACATTCTGTAGGGAGCTTTCCTTTAGGAGCAGCAGGTGGAATAGCAGGTGCAGCAGTAGGCAACATTGAGTATTGTTATTCTACGGGAACTATTATATCCGAAAGTTGTTCCGGAGGCATTGTTGGCATGAATTCACTTAATTATGATGATCTTACACTGAATTGCTATTCAACAGGAGATGTTTCTGCGGCGACAGAAGGTGTAAACAATGTTTATTCAGGAGGCATTAGTGGCGTTCGGGGTAATGTTGTCAACAGCTATTCCACTGGCAACATTTCCTCCAGCTCCTATTATGCTAGAGCTTATTCAGGAGGAATTGTTGGTAGTGGTGAAATGACATTGAATTGCTATTCGACAGGTAAGGTGGAGGCAACTTCAACTGGAGAAAACGCTGTAAGTTTTGCCGGAGGCTTGGTTGGGGAATGTATTTTTGTAACAAACTGTTATTCGATAAGCGAAGTAAAATCGGTTTCCGAAGTTGCTTCAGTTTCGGGCGGAATTGCCGGTACTGGGTCTATCAGTCATTGCCTTGCCCTTAATCGCACCATTAAATCCATCTGCCATTCAAACATTGACCTTAGTTTGCCAAACAGAATCTCCTACACCAACGAAAGTATTAACAATCAGAATGATAACAATTTTGCATCCTCCGAAATTAGTATCCAAAAAGGGACTTCTGAATCGGACCTTCAATCCATTACGGATTTTTCGAATAAAGAACTCCATGGAGAACTTCTTACTGGAATTCCGGTTGATTTACTGAATGCCTATGTTACAAGCAAGCCACTCTGGGGTACAATTCCGCTCTCCAGATGGGTGATAAAAACAGGAATCAATAATGGATATCCGGTATTTGAGTAAACCTTTCTGCAAAATAATACGATTCTGATTGTAATCGACTAAAAGTGAGTTAACTTTAGGTCGCTTCTAATTTGAAACCAGTTCAACTTTTGAATGGGTCAAAGATGGATGCAAAAACGGATTAGACATGAATCAATTAATGTCAAAAAAATGAAACTACTGAAATCTTTTATCCTAGCAGCTGTTGTGCTGCTTTCTGCATCCTTGTTTTCCGGTTGTATGATGATGGGACCTACCAGAACCGTCACAACAGTGAGCTATGAGAACCCGCAATGGGCACCACCCTATTACAGCGGCGCACGCTACTACTACCTGCCCGACTTGGAACTTTATTACGACTTGGGCAACAGAGAATACATTTTCTTGATGAATGGACGATGGCACTTTTCGCCTTACTTGCCGGCTATTTATGGGAACTACGACCTGGAGAACAGCTTCTGCATCGTGATGAACGTAAATGTATACAAGCCCTGGTTGCACCATCAATACTATGTTTCCCATTATCCGAGGTATTATTACCGCGACTACTACGATCGCAGCAATATTCCTTACGTAAGGGCATACAACGAGAATCTGCGTCGTGCAATCTATTGGAATGACAACGAAAGAAGCCGTGCCCGTCCATGGAACGATGATAACCTGAGGGACAACCGTCGCTTCAAATACTCGGAAGAAGACAGGCGTGAACAGAGGAATCAGAGCCAGCAACAAAAGACGTTCGGTGGGGAATCAAGGGGTGGACAGCAGAACAATGCCACGCAAACCAGAACCACGACAAGGACTGAAACATCGACTCAACCAAGGACCAACACGCGGACTGAAACGACGACTCAACCTAGAACCAACACACGGACTGAAACCACGCCTCAAACCAGGACTTCTACTCAGACCGAAACCAGAACTCGGACCGAAGCCACTCCACAAACCAGGACTTCCACACGTACTGAAGCCGAAACCCCGGCAACTACCCGTACTACTACCACAACAACTCGTCAGACTTCGACCAATAATGAAACAGCCCCGGTCAGAAACAACCAGACGAACTATTATGGCAAGACCATCGGCAATTCGGTGCGAGTGACCAAGGAAATGAAAAACAATGCGGCAACACCAGCTACTAGAAGTGCCAGACAGAACGAAAAATAGCGCAAATTAACGTCAGAGCGATGTGCGCATCAAATGTTACTACAATTGCAACATTTGATGCGCACATTTTTTTTAATGAATAAGCCTACAATTTCATCCAAATTTAAAATAAAAATTACATGCGACCGTTTTATTAAAATAACGTGATGCACAACAAATTTTCTGAATTAGAAACCGTAAAAATCCTCCCATTATGAACACAAAAAACTTATTGTTCGGCAAAAGAAAAAATTCATTGCTTGGGTTGATGCTGCTGTTTTTAATTCCATTGAATGCCCAAGTTGGCATCGTTCCGGTTATGAAAGTCAGCAATTTGAAAAGTTACACGGAGAACCCGATTCGACTGGACATCCTAAAGATTGACATCAAGGTAGTCGGACAAATTGCAGTGACCACCTTGGACATGAGCTTCTTCAATGACAATGCTCGTGTAATGGAAGGCTCCTTTGAATTTCCATTGGCCGAGGGACAAACGGTTTCACGGTTTGCACTGGACATCAATGGATCTTTGCGTGAAGGAGTCATCGTTGACAAAGAAAAAGGTCGAAAAACTTTTGAAACGATCGTACAGCGTGGAGTGGACCCTGGATTGCTGGAAAAAACGGTAGGAAATAATTATCGGATTCGGGTATACCCCCTACCTGCCAATGGCTCGAGAAGGGTAGTTTTAGCTTACGAACAGGAACTAACCGACAAGGGGACGTACGATTTGTATACCTTGCCCCTAAAAATAAGCCAACCTGTCCGGAAGTTTTCCATACATGCTGAAGTGTTTAAAAACGACGCTCAAATTGAGGTTGGTTCGAACGAACTGAGCAATCTGCAATTTGACAAATGGAACGAAGCTTATGTAGCTAATTTTGAGCAGAACAACTATGTTCCTGACAAACAAGTCGCGTTTTCATTTCCACACCGGCAACCGGCTTTATCCACGACACAGCCGGATGAAGCAGAAGTGAATGTCATTACTGCACCCATTCATTCGAATTCAGATTCATCCTACTTCTACGTGACAATCAGGCCAAAAGTTCAAATACAATCCCAAAAAGCTTTGCCGAAACGATTGACGCTGATGTGGGACAATTCAAGTTCGGCCAAAGACAGAAACATAGCCAAGGAATTGGAAGTTTTGGATGCTTACATTCAACGGATCGAGAATGTTAGCATAGAGCTTATACCATTCAATATCAAACGGATGCCGGCCAAGACTTTTGAGATTTCTTCTGGAAATTGGAATGCACTGAAGTATGCTCTGATATCGATGCCATCTGATGGTGCAACGTCGTTGGGTACGGTTGATGTGACCAAAATGAAGAGTGATGCGGTTTTACTTTTTTCGGATGGACTATCAACTTTTGGTGCATCAGAAGTGATTCTGGGTAACATTCCGATCTATACCATCAATTCCAGCACCGTTGCGAATCCGAATTACCTCACCTTTGTGGCTCAAAAAACAGGTGGTGTCTACATCAATTTGCTAAAAAACACGGCAAAAGAAGCCGTCGAGAAGCTCACCCAAGACAACTTCCAATTCATTTCGGCGAAAATTGAGAATGGCGCATTGTCAAACCTATTTCCGTCAATGCCCTGCCCGTTTGAAAAGACTTTTAGCCTGGTCGGAATCATCAAGGGAAAAACGGGCATGCTCAAACTCAACTTTGGATTTGGTAAGGACATCACCTACTCCAAAACCGTCAATTTGGAAACAAAGAATCAAATGGATTCAAGCGTTCTGCGTCGTATCTGGGCATCCAAAAAGATTGAAGAGCTGAGTTTCAAGAAGGAAAAGAACAAGGAAGAAATTCAACGTACAGCCAAAGCGTATGGAATTGTCACTGACAATACGTCGCTGATCGTGCTGGAAACCCTGGGGGATTATTTACAAAATGACATCGTTCCACCCATCGAATTGCAAAGGGCATATTTTGACCAGAAGGCTAATGCTTTTAAAGAAAAAAGGGTCCGTGAAAAAAACCACATCGAGGAGGTGGTTAGAATGTCGGACCAGCAAAGCAAATGGTGGAATACAAATTACCCACTTGTACCCAAAAAAATTGGACCCCTAAAAACGACAGTAAGGTTTACTGCACCGGTCATTATAAGTAATCTTTCCCAAAAAAACGAAGAAATTACTTCTCAGGAGGAATTGAGTTCAACTCATGCAACCATTTCAGTCGCTGACGTACAGGGTACAGATGAAGAAAAAGGCGTTGACATTGTAGACCTTGATAAAGCAGAAAGAAACAGAAATGAAAGCAGGGCAGACATTCAACTCAATGCATGGGATCCACAAACACCGTATTACAAAGTGCTTCAGTATGCAGCTCCAGCAGAGGCTTACAACACCTATCTGAAGTTGAAGCTGGAATACGGCCTGATGCCGTCCTTTTACATGGATGCTGCTGATTTCTTTAAAAAAGCAGGCTATCCAGATACAGCACTCGTCATTCTCTCCAATTTAGCTGAACTCGATCTGGAGTCCTCACAATTGCTACGCGCATTGGGGAACAAGCTGATGGATTACAAACGTTACGACTTAGCGGTTATGATTTATTTAAAAATCAAGGAGATACGTGGAGAAGACCCACAATCGTATAGGGATCTGGGCCTTGCATTACACGCCAACAAGAACGATCAGTCCGCCATTGAAATGCTGTATGAGGTCGTTAAACAGGCATGGGACTTTCGTTTTGATGGCATTGAATTGATTGTGATGAACGAAATCAACAACATCATCGCTACGCATCCCACGCTTGATTACTCGTTCATTGATAAACGATTGCTCAAAAAAGAACCGGTTGACATTCGCGTGTGCCTCACCTGGGATACAGACAACTGTGACATGGACCTTTGGGTGACCGATCCAACCGGTGAAAAGTGTTTCTACGATCACCAACGGACTCGCTTGGGTGGCAAGATCACCTACGACATTACCCAAGGTTTCGGACCTGAAGAATTCATGCTAAAAAAAGCTGTTGCCGGAAAATACATCGTCCAAGCCAATTACTATGGAACACGCTCCCAGGCCGTTCTTGCTCCGGTCAATCTTCATCTGCGCTTCATCACCAACTATGGTAAACCCGGCCAGACACAAAAAGAGGTGTGCCTTCGACTCGAAAATGCAAAAGATGTCATTGATATTGGTACATTTACATTCAAAACCAACGAAACAACCAAATGAAAAATGTACTTTTAGGTCTATTATTCGTTACCATGTGCCACTCCCTTTTGGCCCAAAACAAGTCTGATTCCATGACCGTACAAAAACAATTTACCATTGACAATTGCGTTACGACATTCTCAATGGAAAAAGCGACAAAAACAAAAGTCGGTTACCAATTTTGGTTTGCAGACGCCGATTTTATTGATGGCCGAACCCTAAAGTTAAGTGTAGTGGCTCCTGGTTTAGCCACCCATACGCCTCACAAACATGTAGAAGACGAATTCTTCTACGTTTTGGAAGGCACAGCCGAATGCTATTTGGGAGGCAAAACGAAAACAGTTGGCCCTAACACCAGCTTTTATAGTCCTTCAAATGTGGAACATTGCATCAAAAATGTTGGCGACACGGAACTCAAATATTTGGTAATCAAGAAATATCAAAAATAAATGAATCACCGATCGATGATCGCTGGGTTGCTTCTGCTTGGGTCGCTGATGATTCAGGCGCAGAACAGCGAGCAAGCCACCCTTTCTGCCATTTATTCGAGTGCCCTGACCAGTTTCGAAGCCTACGAAAACCTCCGTGAACTGTGCACGGACGCGCCGGGGAGATTGGTCGGTTCACCTGCATCGGAGCTAGCCATTCAAATGCTGAGAGCTAAAGTGGAGCTTCTGAAACCTGACACCTGCTACCTGCAAAAATATACCACCTCTTCTTGGCGATGCAATAAACCAGCACAAACCACTGCCCTATTCGGCACATCCAAGCTTCCGTTGAATGTTGTCAATCTTGGCTTGTCTGTGAGCACGTTGGGCGATGGCTTGCAGGCTCCAGTCATTGAAGTTCCATCGTTTCTGGCACTGGACAGCTTGGGAACCAAATCGGTAAAGGGCAAGATTGTCTTTTTCAACAATCCCATGAATAATGCCAGCGTCAGAACCTTTTCGGCCTATGGCGATGGGGTCGACATACGTTTCAGCGGAGCGTCAAAGGCCTCTCAATATGGAGCAGTGGGTACTCTTGTTCGTTCGCTGTCCACCGAACCCGATGATTTTCCCCACACCGGCGTCAGCAAATTTGATAAGGGCGTCAAGCAAATTCCCAACCTCTCCGTCAGCACCAACGATGCAAACAAGCTAAGCGAACTAATCAAGCAGCACAAGGGAGTGGAAGTCCGAATGACCAGCAATACGGAAATCATTGCCTCCGCTCAGACCTCCAACATCATAGCTGAAATCAGGGGCAGCGTTCATCCGGAAAGAATCATCTTGATAGGCGCTCATATGGACACTTGGCAAAACACCCAGGGTGCCCACGATGACGGTGCCGGTTGCGTACAAATCATCGATGTATTCCGCATTTTCAAAGCCCTGAACCTGCATCCGGTAAACACCATACGTTTGGTTCTTTTCATGGATGAGGAAATGTATCAATCTGGTTCCAAGGTTTATTCTGCCTTTGCTGGTGTAGATAAAAAAGAACACATCGCATGCATCGAATCGGATGCTGGCGGGCTTTTGCCAACCGGTTTCGGCATCGACTGTGATAATGAATCCGTAGTGCAATCCATAAAAAAACTAACAGCCAAGATGTTCGATTTCGGCATCTATGTAACGGACAAAAGCCATGCCGGTGTGGATATTGGGCCACTTAAAGACTATGGCTATCCGTTGATCGGTCTTTCCACGAACAGCCAGCGATATTTTGAATACCACCACTCAGCCAAAGATACGTTCGACCAGGTAAGCCGTCGTGAAATGCAGCTGGGTACGGCGGCGATAGCGGGTTTGGTGTATTTGATCGATAGAAACGGATTATGAAGAACTTATTTATCTCGACCCGGAGCAGCATCACACTGCTGGTCATTGCTGGAATCCTAGTTTCGTGCACCGGTAAAAAGCAACAGGACAAACCGGTTTCCGACGTCATTTATACCGAAGCCCAGGCTAAGGAAATCAGTTTCGTCACGAGTGGCGAGATTCATTTTGACGATGTGATACAGGTTGTTTTCAACCATCCGGTGGTTGGTAAGGACAAAGTGGGAAGTTCGCCGGAGGGTGTGCTCAAATTTTATCCTTCCATCAAAGGAAAAGCCGTTTGGGCTGAAAACAACGTGTTGAAGTTTATTCCCGACAAAGCGTTGCCGGGCAGAACCAACTACGAAGGAACCCTTCAGCTGCAAAAGCTTTCAGCCAAGTTTCTGGAACAAAAAATAGAAGATTTGATTTTCAGGTTTCAGGTATTGGGAAGAAATGTGACCAATTTTAAAGCCTCACTTGAACTGAAAGATCGGAACGATCCACAACTGGTAATCTACTCGGGGAACATGACGTTTTCGGAAAAGACCACGCTGGAAGCAGTAAAAAAGGCGATTCGGCTCAAAGGCGGAAAGCATGTCACCCTAACCTTGAACCAGATAGACAGTTGGAATTTCCAATTTTCCAGCAGCGACATCATCCGGACAAACAAGGACCAGGAATTCACCCTAAGCATCGATAAAAAGCCGTTGGAATTGGAAGAGGATGTCACAGAGACTTTTTTGCTGTCTCCCCTTAAAAAAATGGTAGCCAATGAGTTCAAGACAGATGATGCAGGAAAGCGGCCCAGAATCCGAATCGGTTTTTCCGACGAACTCGACATGGATCAGAACATCGACGGTCTAGTTTCGACATCGCCCTCCACGAAAGTGGAAGTCAAGAAGTTGGGGAAAACGGTGATTCTGGATGGCACGTTCAAATTCGGGCAGAAATACAAAATTACTGTTCAGAAAGGCATTCGTAGCAGGTGGGGAAGCAAAACGGAAGTCGCTGTCACCAAGGAAGTTCAGTTTTCGAACATACAGCCACAAGTGGAATTTGCATCGGACGGGATTATTCTACCCACTTCCAACAACAAAAAAATCCAGTTTTACACGTCCAATTTAAAGCGGGTGCACTTGCAGGTCAAGAAAGTATTTCCCAACCAAATCGGTCGTTTCTTGCAAGCCGAAAAGTTAAGCAGCAGCAAAACACGAAACAAACCGTTCAGTGAAAATTATGAGAGCAATGTCGGGGTCATTGTCAAAAGTAAGACCATCGAGCTGGGCAAACGGGCCAACGAATGGCTGCTTCATGAATTTGACCTGTCGGGTTTGTTCAACAAATACGACGATGGTTTGTTTCTGATTCGCATCAATTTCACCCCAGAGGATGTTCAAGTACCCATCGAAAAAGAAGTGTTGAATTACATCGTTGAAAAGGGACAAATTTACAAACCAGTCTTTCTGAGTAATCTGGGCCTTACGGTTAAAGCGGCTCGTGATCTGACCTATGTCTTTGTCACGGACATTATCACCGGGCAGCCAAAGGGTTCTGTAAAAGTGACCCTGCTGGATTACGAAGGCGAAAAAGTTTCCGTCAATGTCACCAACAATCAGGGACTGGCCACTTTCAACTCCAACCGTTATTTCAACTACGTTATGGTTGAGGACGGAAAACAGCTTTCAGCCCTCAATCGGGATGAAATGTTGTGGAGCAATTCCGGTTTCGACATCGGCGGCATTCAGGAAGAACGAAACAAAACGAAAGGATTCATCTATACCGAACGCGGCGTCTATCGCCCAGGGGATTCGATACACGTAGGTTTCATCGTTAAAAACGAGGGCTTCACTTTCCCGTTGAATCATCCAGTCAGCATCGAGGTGCGTGATCCGGAGTACAACATCGTTTACACACGTACTTCCGTGAAATCGACGGATGGCTATTATGTATTTGGCTTCAAAACGGACGAAAAAGCAGCCACTGGCAACTACAACATCACCATCAAGGCTGGTGGCTCCTGGTTCAACAAGGACCTGAAAATTGAAACCGTCGTTGCCGAGCAATTGCGAGTGACAGTGAAACCTCAAAAAAGACAGTTCGTTTGCACGGACAAAACCGTAGGGTTCGACATCAACGCCAGTTATCTGTTTGGTGCGCCGGCTGCCAATTTGAGTGCCGAAGTCAATGTGGAAGTTCATCCATGGGAAATAACGTTTCCAAAATACGCTGAATTCACCTTTACCAGAGCCGACATCGACTTCAAGCCCATCACACAGAATGTACTTAAAAGTGAATTGGATGACAAAGGCGATTTGCACGGTATGTGGAATGTTGCAGCATTGGGCAGCGTTCCTTCAGCGTTAAAATTGAAGATAAGCGCCAAAGTGTTGGACAAGGGCGGACAGCCCAACGAAGGTTGGAACAATGTGAGCCTGCACGTTTATCCCCATTATGTGGGGTTGAAAGATGCCAGCGGTTACGGTTACTACCAAACAAACCAAGTGGTCAAGTTCCCGGTGGTTCTGTTGGACGTCAATGGGAATAAGGTTTCCGGACGCCAATTGCAGTACCGCATCTACCGAAACGACAAAATGTGGTGGTACCAGTATGAAAGCAGAAACCTATATCGGCTCAAGTACAAGGAAGACAATCAAACGTATTTGGAGTCCGAAGGCGTAGTCAATACGCACGGTGGAACCGATTACGTCAGTTTCACTCCGGCCGAAAACGGAGAATACCTCGTCGAAGTCAGTGACGGCGGCAACGGGCACACCGCTTCCATGTTCTTCAGCGCCTACCAATACGGTGGTTCTGCAGGTGGCAACGAGAATGAAGGCACGCTGATGCTGAAATCGGACAAGGCGAAATACGCTCCCAACGAAGTCGCCCGAATCAAACTGCCGAATCCAAAAATGGGCAGAATTCTGGTGACCTTAGAAAAAGGGAATGAACTGCTGAACTGGTTTTGGGTGGATCCCACCAACAACAAGGCCAACGAACTTGTCATAGACATTCCAATCAAAAAGAGCATGTTGCCCAATGTCTATGTCACCGTATCGGTGTTGCAGCCGCATGCTCAAACGGTGAACGACAGGCCCATTCGGATGTTCGGCATCCTACCACTTCTGGTGGAAGATCCTGGAAGTCAACTACTATACAAGCTTGTTACTCCTGAAAGCTTGGCTCCAAACAAAAATTTCACCATCCATATTTCCACGCAAAATCTTCGCCGCAGCCAGTTTACCATTGCAGTCGTTGACGAAGGTTTGCTCAGTCTCACCCAATTCAGGACGCCACAGCCCTGGAAAGAATTCTACCAGAAAGTTGGCTTGTTTGTCGAAAGCTTCGATGTGTTTTCACACGTGATCAGTGCCAACAAGGGTGGCGTTTTCCAAACCTTTTCCATCGGCGGTTCTGACGATATGAGCTACCGGGAGTCGCAAACGGATCCGGTGGACGGCAAGAAACGGTACGATCCGGTCTGCCTGTTCAAGGGGCCGCTTTACACTGACAACCAGGGTAATGCCAAGGTTACGTTCCGCATGCCGAATTACAACGGTGCCGTCCGGGTGATGGTGGTGGGAGCCGATGGGGAATGCTTCGGAAACGCGGAGAAAACCGTTCCGGTACGAACCGACATCATCATGCAACCCAGCATTCCAAGGATGCTCCATCCAGGTGATGAGTTTCTACTTCCAGTATCCTTGTTTACCTACAACAAGAAAATCAAGTCTGCTCAATTCACACTTTCCACCGAAGGTCCGTTGGAGGTTATCGGTGCAAGGACTTATTCGGTTGACTTCAGCCAAAAAACGGATGCGGTGATTCGATATAAAGTGCGGGTGAAAGCTGCTGTGGGACAGGGCAAAATCACCATCGACGGGAAATCGGGCACGATTCAGGAGCAAATTAAAACTTTTGTCAAAGTGGTTCCCAGCGAGGCTCGCGTATATGACAAACGCACGCAACAAGTGGAGAAAGGACAGTCCATCAGTATTCAGGTTCCCAAAGTGGGAATAGGCGGCACCAACCGAGCCACTTTGGAGGTTTGTGTGTTCCCGAACATGGATTTCGACCATCGATTAAAAGAGCTTATCGACTATCCTTATGGTTGTCTGGAGCAAACCACCTCCACCCTGTTCCCCCAACTTAGCTTGAAAAAAATGGGTTATTTCAAGGAAAATGAACGGATGGAAATCGACAAGAACATCAATGAAGGTATCTATTCCTTTCAGCAATTCCAGCTGCCAGAAGGCAATTTCTCGTACTGGCCAGGCGAATTGAGCTCCACCGATTGGGGAACGAACTATGCCACTCACTTTTTGGTGGAAGCCAAGAAAATGGGCTATTCGGTACCGGATTTCATTTACGACAAGGCGCTCAATGGTATGAAAAATGCGGCTTTGCGTCATACAGGTGACCGTGCCACCCGGGTGAACCGAACACTCATACTTGCGCTTGCGGGTAAGACTTCCATGTCCGAAATGAACATGCTCATGGAAAATGAACTGGACATCCTAAGCAGTTCCGAGCGTTGGATGCTGGCAACGGCCTATTATTTGGCTGGAGCAGAGGATGTCAGCAAACGACTCCTAAGCAATGCAGGCACAAAGACGGTGGATTACAACCCGTTTTCCGATAATTTCGGTTCCAAATACAGGGACGACGCCATCATTTTGTATTGCGCCACTTTGATGAAGAAAATGGAAACGGCAGATTTGATGGCCAAGCAAGTAGCCTTGAAACTCTCGAGCAAAGAGTATCTGAGCACCCAAAGTGCCGGCTACATGTTGTTGGCACTCAGCAACTATTTTTCCGCCAAGGGTTTGACTGGTGCCAATGGGCAAATCTTGGCAGGAACCATCACGCTGGCTAACGGTAAGAGCATTGAGTTCAAGGAGAAAGGTAGGTTTAGTCTTCGGATCAACGACCAGATTGGCCAAAGCATTCAATTCAAACTGTCGGGGACTTCTAGTGTGAACAAGGCCTATGTGACGCTGTCTTGGAACGGCATTCCGTTTAAAGACGAGCAGGAGGCCTATCAAAAGAACCTCAAACTGGATGTAGGCTGGTACGACGAAAACGGCAATGTGTTGGATCCGCAGTCGCTCAAACAAGGCACCACCCTTTACGGCAAATTCAGCGTCAAGAACACCAGCCCGGTGAGCGAATTGACCGATATGGCTTTGGTTCAGCTGTTGCCTTCTGGTTGGGCCATCGAAAATACCAGGCTCAACAACAGCTTGTTGCCGAGCTGGGTACGTTCGTGGAACATCAACAAGGAGGAATACCTGGACCTCCGCGACGACAGAGTGATGTGGTTTTTCGACTTGAAAGGCAACGAAACGCTGGATTTTGTTGTCAAGATAAACTGTGTGAACGCAGGCGATTTCTGGCTGCCGGCCACCCATGCGGAAGCCATGTACAACAACGATTACAAAGCGAAGACCAAAGGTAGGAAGGTACATGTCCAATCATTTAACTAAGAAACAGTGGGCACGGTGGACAGGCATAGGTTTACTGTCCATCGTGCTGCTGTATTTTTTACTTCCCGTACGTAATCCTTTGTTCAAAGAGGAATACAGCACCGTCGTGCAAGCACAGAACGGAAGTTTGCTGCATGTCTTCACCAACAAGCAGGAGCAATGGCTTCTGCCTCCCGACACCATGACCGTTCCTGAAAAACTGAAAACGGCCGTCATCACTTATGAGGACGAATCTTTTTACAGGCATCCAGGGGTGAACTTGCAGTCGATTTTCAGGGCACTTGGTCAGAATGTCAAAGGGGGTAAGGTGAAAAGTGGCGCTAGCACCATCACCATGCAAGTGGCGCGAATGGCGAACCCGAAAAAACGAACCTACTTCAACAAGTTAAAGGAAATCATTTTTGCCCTCAAGCTCAGTCTGCATTATTCCAAAGCAGAAGTGTTGAAACTCTATCTCGACCATGCGCCTTACGGCGGGAATGTCATCGGGTACCGGACTGCCTCCTACCGGTTCTTCGGAAAAGAAGCGCGATACCTCACCTGGAGCGAGGCCGCCACATTGGCTGTCTTGCCCAATGCACCAGGGCTCATCTATCCATCGCGCACTTCCTCAAGGCTCGTCGAGAAGAGGGATTTATTGCTGAAAAAGCTGTATGAAAAAGGAAAACTCAGTGAACAAAGCTATCGATTGGCCAAACTGGAATCTGTGCCAGACGGTTTCATTTCCTTCGATTCAAAAGCCCCACACCTGGCTCGAAGATTAAAAAACGCTTATCCTGGGAAATGGATTCTCCACACGACTGTCGACGAAAACATACAGGAACAATGCAACCGAATCGCAGAACGGTACAAAAACATCTACGAATCGTACGGCATCAACAACCTGGCCATCCTGATTACAGACACTAAAAGCGGTGCTGTCAAGGCATACGTGGGTTCCCCCGCCTTCTTTGACTTCCAGCACAGCGGTCAAGTGGACGGCATCATGGCTCCGCGTTCCTCCGGTTCGACCTTGAAACCTTTTTTGTATGGACTGTGCATGGACGAAGGGTTGATAGCGCAAGACAGTTATTTGCGGGACCTTCCCACCTATTTCGAAGGTTTCTCGCCCATGAATGCCAACCGGGAGTTTCAGGGGGTGGTTACGGCGCGCGAAGCATTGGTACAATCGCTCAACATTCCGGCAGTGCGATTGCTGAACATTTACGGTACGTTCCAATTCTACAGTTTTCTGAAACTGGCTGGTGTGAGCACTTTGTTCCGTACGGCAGACGAGTACGGGTTGCCTTTGATTCTGGGGGGTTCGGAAGTGAATGTTTGGGATATGGTCATGCTTTACAGAGGGTTGGCCAACAGGGGCGTATTCAGCAACAACGTTGTTTTGGAGGATGAAAAAGCAAGGCAATCCGCACAACTCATCAGTGCGGGTAGTTGTTACCTGACCATGGACATTTTGAAGGATCTGAAACGGCCTGGAAGCGAATACTTTTGGGAACGGTTCAGCGGTTCACGACCCATTGCCTGGAAAACAGGGACCAGTTATGCGAACAAGGATGCATGGGCCATCGGCGTGACACCCAACTACACCATAGCCGTCTGGGTTGGCAATTTCAGCGGGGAAGGCAATAAAAACCTGAGCGGCGCCACGACAGCCGGGCCCATTCTTTTTGACATCCTGCAGTTTTTACCGCAGAGGAACTCTAAAGTTTGGTTTGCCAAGCTACCGCGTGATTATAAAAAGGTCAACATATGTACGTTGACCGGATACAGAGCCACGGAAGCCTGCCCAGAACAAAAGCTAGTGGATGTGCCCTACGGAATGTCGCCTTTGAAAGCCTGCGAATACCATCAATTCAAATATTTCTCTTTGGATGGACGCTTTCAATGTTGTTCTCAATGTTGGCAAGAGCTGGGCAGCGTTCGGAAATCCGTCACCTGCTACCCGCCCGATATCGCGTATTATTTGAGAGAGAAGGGCCAAATTCCGGAACCAGTGGTGGCTCACTACCCCAATTGCCCGGCCTATTCGTCGGAGAATTCCTTAAAGATCATCTACCCCAACATGGAAGCCAAACTCTTCCTTCCCAGAGATTTTGACGGAAAAACGCAAGCCGTCTTGTGCAAGGTCGGCCACGTTGGCACCGACAAACGGGTGTTTTGGTACCTGAACGGTCATTATATGGGCACAACCATCAAAGAGCATGCCCTCGGCATCCTGTTTAAAGAAGGCTGGAACCAATTGAAGGTCATTGATGAAAATGGTGCCGAGGACTCACGAAAAGTCTATGCGGTTACAAAATCATAGCTCACATTCCCCGTCCGTTTCAGAGGGTAAAGAATAGTACTTGGAAAGATTCTTAATTAGAGTTCTCTATCGATTAATGTCGATACGTTTGGACTACTTTCTGAAGTGATCTTAACGCTGATGATCGATTTGGTTTTGGTTTTCTTGTAATCGGCAAAATACACTTTCACGTCTTTTGATTTCCCAAAAGGGATGGCAATCAATTCGTTGGTTAAATATACTTTTTGATTATCACAGGAAACTGTGAGTCGGTAAATGTCATAGTTCAAACTGTTTTTGGACGAAACTTCCGGTTTACTGGTGTTCGTAATTTGAAGGTTCAGACATTTTGTACTATTGATCAATTGGATTTTCTGATCTAATTTGGCGGTAACACTGCGCTTTTGAATGCTATAATCATTTCCGTCAAGTGACCTCACACCGACCTGATAGGACAGGATGCCTTCGGGGTTCACAAATTTATCCAAGATATAGAAATGCAAGCGATTGGGTTGATCCACCCATTCAGCCTTGCTTCCGGAATTGTTTCCTGCATGAAACAAAGCGTCATTCAATTGACGGTAATCGGCAAGTGTACGCATGACAGGCGTGCCGTCGCCAGGGCGCAGGTAATCGATCTTTTTGATATCCTGTGGGTTGGCATCGATTACCCAGTTGAAACAATTAAAACTGTTTGGGCCGCCGTTATTGCCTTCCCGCCTGCCTTCCTTATCTTTATTCTTAGCAATCAGGACACCGTTATCGGGCGTATAGGAGTCGTACCCGATTCGCTGAACCACTTCTACGGAATAAAAGTTGTAGGTGGATAAACCGGGAGAAAGAGGATCCACTGCCGGATCAGATTCTGGAGTGCGGTCCTGAGGGGCATCCCCGTCCAACCTGACCACAATTCCAGCATACGTGGTGGGAAGCGGTTCGACTTCTCTGGCGGTGATGGTGGCCACCACCAATCCAGATTTGGCCAGATCGTTGCGATTAAGAGTGAGTACCTGAGCTTCGCTGACAAACTTGAAATTCATTTTCTGTCGAAGCATCAGCCCAGCCGGCATAGAAGCTCCAGCAATGGCTGGAACTTTCCAACGGCTATGCGGCCCCTCAGGGCCATTGAAACTACCGCGGTCCATCATGTCCCAAGTACCCGATCCAACTCTTCGATAGGGTTTCACGTATGGATTGTTGTTGTTGTCACCAGTATTGAACATGAAATGGCCGATCTCATGGGTGATCGTTCCCGAATTCTCGCCTTGGCGCATGGATGACTCACCCCACTGCTGTGCCCCTGCCCTCCAGGAAGTCCAGTCCACATAGCGAGTTTTGACCCATCTGGGTTTCGTAGGATCCGGATTGCCCCATTCTGCAGGGATATCATCCTTCGAGCGGAATTTCATCTCTCCAAATTCCTGCCAGACCCCGGTTTCGTCGTATCCGGCATAAATCCGCAATACGGCATCGTAATTCCCCCTTACATCACCGGCTTCGGCCTTCCAAATAGAATCACAATCCTTTCCCATCCGACCGCGAGCTGGCACTCCGGTTGGAGTGGCATAATTCTGTCCGAAATCAGTAAGTCCGTACTCCCACAGGTTTTTGGGCATGCGGTAAGGACCAAATGCATCAATCTTGGCCACGCCTACCTGGCCCCTGGATTGCTCCATCCAATACCCATTGATGGTATGGTCGTGGTTGATATCGCTTGGAGTATTGTAAAAATCGGCATAAAATTGCGGCACCTTTTCTCTTGATATCGGATCAATCTGTGGATTCCCGAAAATCTCGGAATGTTTGGGCATGGTAATCACAAACGGTTGATCCGAAAAGTCGATCGCTATCAGCGCAATTCGCATTTGCCTTCCCGCCTTTAGCAAGGGATCCGCCCAGTTTTTACCAGGTATCGGTTTATAATCCGTCCATGTCATGTCATCCTGATCTTGAACAACTTGTGGATCAATCGGTTTTTGAGCCCAGGTGGCGCTGAAAACTAAAAGAAAAAGTGAAAGGAATAGTTGGCGGAATAAATTTTTCATGGTCAAGATTTTAGTCGGTAAACAAAAATAACACAGTCACCGACATTCCCTTCGTCAACATATAAGAATTGGACTCAAATGGCATTTATTGGACAGTGCATAGTTTTTTCCTCAACATCAATGTGTGAATGATGTAACATTTCTCATAAATCATATAAATCGTTTATTGATATGGAAATTTATATTTGTCAGATTACTAAACTATAAAGTCGTATGAATAAAATTAAAGCAGCCATCCTGGCAACAGACGGTTTTGAACAATCGGAACTGGAGTACCCCTTGAATTTTCTCAAGAAAGCGGATATTTCAGTCGACATCATTTCATTAAAAAAGGGTACCATCAAAGGTTGGAAAGAAACGGAATGGGGTGACCACTTCAAAGTGGATGTCGTTCTTAATAAGGCAAAATCGAAAGACTACCATCTTTTGGTTCTACCTGGCGGTGTTATGAATTCTGACCACATTCGGACCGTAAAACCAGCCGTAAAATGGGTGACCGAATTCTTCGAAAATGGAATTCCAATCGCCGCCATTTGCCATGCACCTTGGATTCTTATTGAAACAGGTTTGGTTGAAGGAAAATGGCTTACCTCCTATCCAACCATGAAAACCGATTTGATTAATGCCGGTGCAGAGTGGATTGACGAGGAAGTCGTTGTTGATCACAATCTTATTACTAGCAGAAGTCCAAAAGACCTGGCTGCTTTTTGTGAAAAAATGGTTGAAGTAGTGAGAAAATGACAACCAGACATGCCTGAATTGCGACCGAATACGGAGGTTTGGTTTACATTTTTGGTGATGCTCGCCACGGCTTTAGCGATGTTTTATACGTTAGCAAGGGGATAACGTTTTGATTACATTGATTTTTTAGTACATTAGCGGACAAAATTTTAACCCTTCGCTAATTATGAAAACACTTCGGATTTTTGTAACAATTGGGCTCTTATTTATTCCCTTTATTGCATTTTCGCAAGATACCATTTACTTCAATTCGGATGGAGTAAAGGTCGATACAAAACTGAAAGCTGCTTACTATCAAACACTTGCAAAAGACAACGTTCAAACCAACAAAATCATTGAACGTCAGTATTACTTGTCGGGCCTACCAATGAAAGAGACCTATTATTTGGATTATTATCGGAAAATCAAGGAAGGAACCCAAAAGATTTGGTATAGTGACGGACAGCTTAAAAGTGCGGTGGATTATGTAGATAATAAAAAACAGGGGCTCCTGTTAACCTATTGGGAAAATGGTCGGTTAAAACGCAAAGACACGTTCGAAAACAATAAATTTAAGGCAGGAGAATGTTTCAATGTGGATGGCAGCATAAAAAAACATTTCGACTATCAAGTTTTGCCCACTTTTCCGGGAGGGGAATACAAACTACTTCAGTTTTTAAGAAAAACCATCGTTTACCCTAGGGATGCCATGGTTATGAACGTTGAGGGAATGGTTCTTGTAGACTTTATGGTAAAAAAAGACGGTACCATTTCCAATGTTGTTTTAAAAAGTGGTATATCACCAGAGTTGGATCAAGAAGCGCTGAGAGTCGTCAAAAGTATGCCAAAATGGATCCCTGCCTCAGAGGATGGAGATTCCATTGATTGCCTGTTCACCATACCGATCATGTACAAAACAAAAATATAATCCGCCTGAAAAAGCCCTTCAGGATGCACTTCGTTGGTCAAAACGTGCCTTGGAATTATCCCCCGACGAACCCAGCTATCTTTTTTCCTGTGGAAACCTTCTCTACAAACTCGGCCAAAAAGTGGAAGCTAAGAATATGATCACCGACGCAATAAATAAGGTGAAAAATCCGAACAGTGCCACAGCCAAAATGTATGAAGAAACCCTTCGAAAAATATTGGCCGGAAAGAAAACTTGGTAAAACTGCTCATGAGGATAATACTTTCTTTAATTGCTGAATCCCTTTTACCGCATTCTCACGAATTACCATGGTTACTTTCTGGATCGACCGACCAATCTCATTTGGGTCAATGATGTAAATCGGACAACCTTTTGGTACATCATTCACTAGACCTGCAGCTGGATAAACCTGCAACGAGGTACCGATGATGACAAAGATGTCCGCTTCGGAAGTCCATTGAATGGCCAAATCCATTGCCGGAACTTCTTCCCCGAACCAAACGATGAACGGTCTTAGTTGAGAACCATCCATTGATTTTTCTCCCACCCGAATCGCTCTGTAACCAATTTCCTTGACATGCGATTTGTCCATACTGCTGCAAGCCTTGGTCAACTCTCCGTGCAAATGGAGCACGTGCTTGCTTCCAGCTCTTTCGTGCAAATTGTCCACATTCTGGGTAATGATCCGAACATCGTATTCGGCCTCCAATTCTGCCAACCCGAAATGTGCGCCATTGGGTTCTGCAGTGGCGAGCTGTGCCCGCCTTTGGTTGTAAAATTCGAGGACTAAGTTAGGATTTCGATACCAACCCTCAATGCTGGCCACATCTTCCACTTTGTGTTCTTCCCACAACCCGCCCGAATCCCGGAAGGTCTTGATACCGCTTTCGGCACTAATTCCGGAGCCGGTTAGGATGATTAGTTTTTTGGGCATGGATCAATATAAATTATATGGTACTATAGCGTTAAATTGATTTTATTGGTACATTCGCTGTCTCAAATACAAATCTACGACTTTATGAATCGATTTCAGAAAATAATCGTCCTATTAATTCTCCTGTCACCCGTGCTCTCATTTGCTCAGGACACCATCTTCTACAACAGCAAGGACGACAAGGTCAGAACCATGATGCAGGCAGATTACTACCAACTGCATTTTATAGAGAGCAACAGTTCCAAACGATTTATTGAACGCTCGTACTACATAAACGGTCAAATAAGAGAAGAGATTTACTACCTCGATTTAAGCAAGAAGAAAAAGGAAGGGACCCAGCGGTTCTGGTTCAGGAACGGACAGCTTAAAAGTGCCGTTGATTTTGTCGACAACAAAATGCAGGGTAATGTATTGACCTACTGGCAAAATGGTCGATTAAAACGCAAGGACCTATTCGAAAAAGACAAATTCGTATCAGGCGCATGCTATGATTCCACTGGAAACCAAATCGAGCACTTCGAATTCTTGGTTTTACCCTCCTTTCCCGGAGGCGATAAAATGTTGTTGGAGTTTCTGAAAAACAACATCAGGTATCCAAGTTCAGCAGCAGAAAGCGGAAATTACGGCAAAGTAGTCATCAAGTTCGTTATTGCCAAAGACGGGACTCCGACAAAATTCAGATTGAACACCAGCGTGGATCGTGATTTTGACATGGAGGCCATGCGTGTTGTTCGAGCGATGCCCAAATGGACACCGTGCTATTACGATGGCGAACCACTCGATTTCTGGTTCTTGCTGCCTATTGTTTTTAAAGAAATGGATTCATCTCTAGACCCATCAACAAAGTTCAATCGCTGATGTAATGAAACCTTTCACCCATCGCTCTGCCGCCCTCAGGATAGTATATAGGCACACCCCTGGATTTAAGGAACCTGACACACGTTAGATATTCTTCTGTACACTGCTCACCACCAATCAAATAAATTGCTTTTGGTTTAAGCTCATCAATTAAATACAGATAAGGCTCATACGAAAGCGTTAAATGTGCCATAATCGGTAGAAAAACGAAATCGATTGGTCCGTAGGGTTTTAGGAAATCTATTTCCTTTCTATACTTTTCCATTTGTGCCGCCTTATTAATTGAGGCATGAAAACCTGCATTGAAAATCTTCAATCCATCCACTTCAATCAAATACCCCAAGCCAACGGCTCCTCCATTACCCTTGCCCATCGCTGGAATGGTATGCACTCGCATGCCGTCCATGTCGAAATGCTCATTGGGGGTCGCCAACCGATAGGGTGTAATCTTTTCAAATTTGTCAGCGGGTTTGTCATCGAGCACCAAACCAACACCTGGCATTTTTCGGAAGAGTTCAAACGCATTCGACTCAAAACTCGTTCCCATCACCTTTGTCACAAAGACTGTCACATTCTGACCAGCCAATTCCCTTGGGTTCAAATTCCCATTCGCCAAACCCGCATCTTTCGATTCATCCACATTTGTCTTATCAAAAACAATCAAGTGGTTCGTGGTTTTCACCGCATAACCACCTCCATAATGTCCATCCAAGTACCATAGATGCGCCTCTCCTTCCTTCAGCTTCTTCCCTAACTGAGGCGCTTTTCCATAATTCCGCTCTACCAACTCATCATTTTTAGCACCTGCCGAAACCAATAGATGAGCGATACTCTGCCGCCCATGCTTGGTCGCATAATACAACGGCGTGTGCCCATAATCATTCTTTAAATTAGGATTCGCCCCACGTTCAAGCAACCATCGCACCGAATTGGTTAAGCCCTTCAAAACAGCCAAATGCAGTTCCGTATTTCCATACGTAAACACTTGATCTACCCTAACTCCATGTTCCAACAACAGCTTCACCATACCCTCGTTCGAACCTACATTGAGGGCCATCTGCAATACCGTTCCATAGCAACCTTTGTCTCGTAAGTTCACATCTGCTCCGAATTCCATCAACAATTCAGACACCTCCACATCACCAGAATGAACCAATTGATGCAAATAACCCATTCCACCCGATGGATTGTTCACCGATGCCTCCTTTTCAAGTAAGTGCCGAATAAGACTCAAATCCCTGTCCTTTCCACCGAATGATGCGCGCAAGGGTGTCGAACCTGACTTATCCATCACATTGACATTCGCACCTTTGTCGATAAGAAAATTGGCTACCTCAAATTGACCAGGCATCCTGGTGTTGGTAACGGGCGAACGGCGGCAAGCGCACATGAGGGGTGTTGCACCGTTGGAGTCTTTAAGTTCCAGCATGGTTGAGTCGCCTTCAATCAATGTTCGAACAAAATTTAGATTTCCGCTGGTAGCAGCATCATGAATTTCAGCTGCTTGAATTCCAAATGCAGAAATCAAGAGCGACATCAAAATTATGGACAAATGATTTACGAGCATTTTTGTGATTTAAGAAGAACGCAATTTAATGAATTTTCCATAACAAAACACTTTCAAAACTTAGGCCTAATTTTAGTCGATTATTTAATATTTTTTTATCTTTTTATAAACCTTTTTATTATATCTTAGCCATTCAACACCTAATCAATAAAAAATCAATTTTTGAATTATTGATAGTATTTTTATGAGCTATTTAACAATATTCGTTCGTCCTTTTACTATCTTTGCACAGCTAGGAAAAAGAAGCTATCAAACTGATTGAGGGCGATGGTTGGTACCAACTGAAACTAAATGGTACCAGTCACCGACAATTCAAACATCCTATCAAAAAGGGTCGCGTAACTGTATCAGGTCACTTAAGTGCAGATCTTGACCCAGGTACTTTTAATTCAATTCTAAAACAAGCTGGTCTTAAATGAGGATGTGATTTTTTAACGCTACAATTGAACCAAGCAACAATGAAACCCCAAAGAGTATTAGTGGAATTATTTCATTCAGGTAGAAATTTTTCAGCACATATAGAGGACTTACCAGGATGTATTGCAACTGGTAGCACGTTTCATGAATTGAAAAAGAATTTATTAGAAGGCATTGAAATTCACTTAGAAGGGATGAGAGAAGATCAAGAACCAATTCCAGCACTATTCGAAAATGAATGGATTTTAGAATACAAATTCTCTGCCGAAGCTTTACTAAATGCATATAGCTCAATTTTCACCAAAGCAGCATTAAGCAGAATTACAGGGATTAATGAAAGACAATTATGGCATTACGCAGCAGGTGTCAGAAAACCAAGACCTGAACAAGTTAAACGTATTGAAAAGGGAATACATGAGTTGGGGCAAGAACTTTTGGCATTATCCATGTAAAAAAGCGGCTACCACCCCTCAAGGATGATAGCCGCTTTTCATTTATACTGTGTATGTTTATTTCTTGATATAATCCACCAACCACTCACCCACCTGCGTGGTCGAATGGGCCGTTTGACCGGCAATGGTGATATCTTCAGTAACGCAACCCGCTTCCATCGAAGCAGCCACGGCTTGGCGAATCAACGCACCTTCTTCCATCAGTCCGAACGCATATTCGAACATCAGCGCAGCGGAAAGAACCGTAGCCAACGGATTGGCAATATTCTTGCCAGCAGCTTGAGGATACGAACCATGGATGGGTTCGAACACCGAAGTGTGTAGACCAACCGAAGCCGAAGGAAGCAAGCCCATGGAGCCTGTAATTACAGAAGCCTCATCGGTCAAAATGTCACCAAACATGTTTTCAGTAACCATTACGTCAAAGCTGGAAGGCCATTGAATGATGCGCATGGCGGCATTGTCCACGAACATGTATTCGGTTTCGATATCCGGATAGCTCGGAGCCATTTCCTGCGCGATTTGACGCCACAAACGGGAGGTTTCCAGCACGTTGGCCTTGTCCACCACCGTCAGTTTCTTGCGACGTTGACCAGCATATTCGTAAGCCAGTTTAAGAATGCGCTCGATTTCATGGCGGCTATACGTACAGGTGTCGACCGCACTGTTACCATCTTCGCTGCGTCCTTGCGGCTTTCCAAAGTACAGACCACCGGTGAGTTCACGGATACACATGAAATCGGCATTCTCCACCAAATCAGCACGCAGCGGTGAACGAGAAATCAAGGATGGAAAAACGGCCACCGGGCGGATGTTGGCATACAAACCCAGTTTTTTACGCATGGCCAATAGACCTTGTTCCGGACGCACCTTTGCAGTCGGGTCGTTGTCGTATTTGGGAGATCCGATCGCACCAAAAAGCACCGCATCCGATTTCATACACAAATCGTGCGTGGCATCAGGATACGGATTGCCGGTGGCATCGATGGCGCAAGCCCCAACAATAGCCGTTTCATACGTCAGTTCATAACCAAATTTCTCACAAACAGCTTTGGTCACATTCAAGGCTTGTTCCACAATCTCAGGACCGATCCCGTCACCGGGAAGTACAGCAATATTCAGCTTCATTTTCAAAAATTATTTACTTATTTCAAAGATATTCAACATTTTAATAGTTGCTTTTATGGCGGCTTCGGTTTGGTCACCATCAAGGCCGCTGGTGCGGAACTCCTTGTCCACATCTTGCCAGTTGATGACCGTGTGTACAAAGGCATCCGTACGACCACCCGGCGGTATGTTTACTGCATAGTTGGTCAGTTTGGGCAATGTACGGCCTCGGCTTTCGTAGATTCGGCGAAGGGCTTGCATGAACGCATCGTATTGCCCATCTCCTGCTGCGGTTTCCTGATAGATCTCGCCACCAATTTCGAGTTTCACCGTTGCCACAGGTCGAAGACCGTGAGCTAGCGAAAGCGCGTAATTAAGGATGCGAACTGGTTGCTCCGTGCTCACTTGTTTCAAAACATCGGAAATGATGTATGGCAGATCCTCTTGAGTCACCAATTGTTTTTTGTCCCCCAATTCGATGATGCGTTCTGTTATTAACCGCATGGAATCATCGTCCAGTTCGATGCCGAGCGCTTCCAAGTTTTTCTTGATGCTGGCCTTGCCTGAAGTCTTTCCGAGCGCATACTCGCGGGTTCGGCCGAAACGTTCTGGCATCAAATCGTTGAAATACAGGTTATTCTTGGCATCTCCATCCGCATGAATACCCGCTGTTTGGGTGAAGACGTTGTCGCCAATCACTGGTTTATTGGCGGGTATGCGTATTCCTGAATACGATTCGACAATTTTACTGACCGTGGTCAGTTTGTCTTCGATAATGTTGGTTTCGTATTTAAGGTGGTCGTGCAACACAGCAGCCACACTGGTGAGCGGTGCATTTCCTGCGCGTTCGCCCAGACCATTTACAGTCACATGCACACCTTTTATACCAACCTGAACGGCCTCATAGACGTTGGCAACAGCCAAGTCGTAGTCGTTGTGGGCATGGAAGTCGAAGTGCAGTTCAGGGTAGCGCTTCACCATTTGACTGCAAAAATCCGCCGTCTGAGTAGGATTTAGGATGCCCAATGTATCGGGCAACATAAAGCGTTTCACAAGTAGGTCGCGCATTCCATCCATCATGAAAAAGACGTATTCGGGCGAGTGAATCATACCGTTGGACCAGTCTTCCAGATACAGGTTCACGGAAACACCGGCTTCCTGACACAAAGCAATTTCAGCACGGATGTCTTCGAGGTGTTGTTCAGGCGACTTGCGAAGTTGATTGGTGACATGATTCAACGAGCCTTTGGTCAGCAAGTTGATCACCTTCATGCCAGCGTCGGTCAACCATTTCAGGGATTGACCCTTATCGATGAAGCCAAGGACTTCGACCCTGTCCAGCATGTTGTAGCGTCTTGCCCAGATACCGATGCGGCGTACGGATTCGAATTCACCGGCTGAAACCCTCGCCGAAGCGATTTCCACCCGATCAACCTTCAAATCATCCAACAACAGCCTAACCACACTGAGCTTTTCTTGCCCAGCAAATGATACTCCGGAGGTTTGTTCCCCATCCCGAAGCGTCGTATCCATTATTTCGATTTTCATGGATCTTATTTTTTTTCCCACTCCTGAATTTTATCCTTGTTGCTCAGTAGGAAGTCGATATCATCATAGCCATTGAGCATGCAATTCTTCTTGTAAGCGTTTATCTGAAAACTCTCCACCGCAGCACTCACATTGTTGGTGATGGTCTGTTTTTCCAGATTGACCGTCAAGGTAGCCTTGGGGTCTGCATAGACGGCAGCAAAGATTTCAGCCAGAAACTCTTCGGAAACAACGACTGGTAAAACACCGTTGTTCAGACAGTTGCCCTTGAATATATCTGCAAAGAAGCTTGACACAACCACACGGAAACCGTAACCAGCAACAGCCCATGCGGCATGTTCACGGGAGGATCCGCTTCCGAAGTTTTTGCCGGCCACCAAAATGGAGCCACCGTAGGTCGGGTTGTTCAGAATAAATCCGGGAATGGGCTGGTTGTTGCTGTCGTAGCGCCAATCGCGGAAGAGGTTGTCGCCGAAACCGTCCTTGGAGGTTGCCTTCAAGAAGCGAGCGGGGATGATTTGGTCCGTATCCACGTTTTCGATGGGAAGCGGAACAATGGTGGAAGTAAGGGTGATGAACTTTTCCATACTCTATTTTTTTGCCCTTTTGGGCTTTGTTATTTACTTAATTACTAACTGTTTGCCTTCGTGGTTGATGATGTTCTGACGCCAAACGGCAGGCATCGGAATGCTCACCTTATGCACCGCATCGTAGCATACGATCACAGCCGTACAAGTGGAGAGCAATTCTCCGTTCTTCATGTTCACCAACCGGTGTTCCATGGTGAAACTCTTGTTGCCGAGTATCGATACGCGGGTCTCCACGTAAATTTCATCTTTAAACATGATCGGTTTGAGGTACTCGATCTTGATGGAAGCACCGACTATTCCGAGTTCCTTATAATCCAAGCCGTCAAGCAGATTGTCGAAATAATCCATTTTTCCAGCGTCGTAGTAATTCTGATAGACCGTGTTGGACACGTGTCCCATGATGTCGACGTCGTTGAAACGGACCTGAATGGGTAGGGAAAATCGGAAGATGGGTTCCATATTAGTTTCTTGGATCGGTGATATGACCTGTCACTGCTGCGGCTGCAGCTACTAGTGGACCAGCCAGGATGGTGCGGGCACCTGGACCTTGGCGGCCTTCGAAGTTGCGGTTCGAGGTGGAGACGGCATATTTTCCAGCTGGAACTTTGTCGTCATTCATGGCCAGACAGGCTGAACAACCGGGTTGGCGGAGCTGGAAACCAGCGGCTTCCAAGATTTCGACCAAGCCTTCTTTGCGGCATTGTTCTTCAACTGCCCAAGAGCCTGGAACCAACCAAACCACCACGCCATCGGCTTTCTTCTTGCCTTTCACATAGTTGGCGAAAACACGGAAATCTTCGATGCGCCCATTGGTGCAGCTGCCCAGGAACACGTAATCGATTTTCTTGCCCAGCATCTTGTCGCCAGGTTGGAAACCCATGTATTCCAACGATTTGGAAAATGAAATCTTGCTAGCTTCGTCAATGGTATCCAGCGTTGGAATGCTTTCTGAAATGCCAAGTCCCATGCCCGGATTGGTTCCGTAGGTGACCATGGGTTCAATATCCTCCGCCTTGAAAACGATTTCCTTGTCGAAAACTGCATCGTCGTCCGATTTCAATTCTTTCCATTTGGCTAAAGCGGCATCCCATTCAGCACCTTTTGGGGCGAATTCGCGGCCTTTGATGTAGTCGAAGGTGACTTCGTCCGGAGCGACCATACCGCCGCGTGCACCCATTTCGATGGATAAGTTGCAAAGTGTCAGGCGACCTTCCATGCTCAGGGCACGAATGGCTTCTCCGGCGTATTCCACAAAATATCCGGTGGCACCACCAGTGGTCACTTTGGCAATGACGTACAACGCCAAATCCTTGGCAGAAACGCCCTTGCCGAGCTTTCCGTCGATGGTGATGCGCATGCGTAAAGGTTTTGCCTGCAAGATGCATTGGGAAGCCATCACCATTTCGACTTCGGAAGTACCGATGCCGAAAGCGACAGCGCCGAGGGCACCGTGCGTGGAAGTATGGGAGTCACCGCAAACGATGGTCATGCCGGGCAGCGTCAAGCCGTTTTCCGGTCCAACCACATGGATCACACCATTTTTCTTATGGCCTAAACCAAATAGTGTAATGCCGAATTCAGCAGCATTTTTAGTAAGCGTTTCCACCTGGAAGGCTGAAATGGGATCCTCGATGGGTTTCTCCTGATTCAAAGTGGGAATGTTGTGATCGGGAATAGCGAACGTTTTTTCAGGCCTGAGGAACGTCAGGTTGCGGTTGCGCATGCCCTGAAACGCCTGTGGACTGGTCACTTCGTGGCAATAATGCCTGTCAATATATACTTGTGTCGGGCCGTTTTCCACCGCGGTAACCACGTGGCTGTCCCAGATTTTATCGAATAATGTTTGTCCCATTGTCTTATCTATAACTATTTTACAATCTTGTTGATGGCATCGATATAGGCTTCCACTGAAGCAGTTACGATGTCGGTGTTGCCTGAGAAACCGTAATAAACCACGCCGTCGTATTCCACCTGCATGTGCACCTTTCCGGTATCATCGCTGCCTTTGTTCATGGCTTGGATGAGGAATTCCTGCACGGTGGTTTCACGGTTGACGATTTTCTTCAATGCTTTGAGCGCTGCATCCACAGGTCCGTTACCGGAGGAAGTGGCTTCGAATTTCTCGCCCGCTATGTCCAAAATGATGCTGGCCATCGGCATAACGCCTTTGCCGGTCACTACCTGCAAATGATCCAATTTGATCCGGCTGCTTTTGGTCCGCTCTTCGCCAACCAGCAACAACACGTCATCGTCGTTGAGGTCTTTCTTACGGTCTGCTAATTTAAGGAATTCTTGATAAACTTCCACCAAACGGTCGCCATCAATATGTACACCCAAAATGGACAAGCGATGCTTCAAGGCGGCACGTCCGCTTCTGGCTGTCAGCACGATGGAATTTTCGTCGATGCCCACGTCCTTGGGATCCATGATTTCGTAGCTTTCGCGGTTCTTCAGCACGCCGTCCTGATGAATGCCGCTGGAGTGTGCAAAAGCGTTACGGCCTACGATGGCCTTGTTCGGCTGAACCGGCATGTTCATCAAGTTGGAAACCAGTCTGCTGGTCTTGATAATCCGCTGTGTATTGATGTCTGAATGCACGTTGATGTCCTTGTGGCACTTCAAAATCATGGCGATTTCCTCGAGGGACGTGTTCCCTGCACGTTCGCCTATGCCGTTGATGGTCACTTCGACCTGACGGGCGCCGTTGATGATACCGGCCATGGTGTTGGCGGTGGCCATGCCCAAATCGTTGTGGCAATGGGTGGAAATGATGGCTTTGTCCACGTCCTTGACGTTTTCCATCAAGAACTTGATCTTTTCGCCATAGACATTGGGCAGGCAATATCCAGTAGTATCGGGAATATTAACAACAGTGGCGCCAGCTTTGATGACGGCTTCGACCACACGGGCCAAGTATTCGTTATCGGTACGACCGGCGTCTTCGCAATAGAATTCAACATCTTCCACGTATTTCTTGGCGTATTTCACACAAGCGATGGCACGTTCCAAAATGTCCTCGCGGGTGGAATTGAATTTGTATTTGATGTGGTAGTCGGAAGTACCGATACCTGTATGAATGCGGCCGCGTTTGGCATACTTCAAAGCTTCGGCAGCCACATCGATGTCCTTTTCGACCGAACGCGTCAAGGCACAAATCGTAGGCCAGGTCACAGCTTTGGAGATTTCGACCACCGATTTGAAGTCACCTGGGCTGGAAATCGGGAAACCGGCTTCAATCACGTCAACGCCAAGTGATTCCAGCGCCTTGGCAACCTGAATCTTTTCCACGGTGTTCAATTGGCATCCTGGCACTTGTTCCCCATCCCGGAGTGTGGTGTCGAAAATAAAAACTTTGTCTGACATTGTTGTATGTTTTAATGTTATGTTCTTTAAAAATCAAAAACCCCTCCTGCCGTGTAGCAAGAAGGGTTTTAGTTTATTTATTTCATTCGTCAACCGTACGCTCTTACTACTTTGCTACTCTTCTAGCAGAAGAATACCAATCAGGTTTAGGTTAATTAGAATAGATTGAGCCATTTTTTCGGTTTTTGATGCTGCAAAGATAAACTATTTTCCGAATACAAAACAATAAATAATTAGTTTTTTACATAATAATGTTTCAGAATAGAAGTTATTTTGATGTTTTTACTCTGTTTTATCGCATTTTGAAGCCGATTTCGGCAGATTGTTCGTAAAATTCACAAGGCTGTACTTGTTTGGAGAATCCTATGTAAATTGCAGTCACAAATCAAACACATCATCATGAAAGGTAAAATCGTCCTCATAACGGGTGCCACCAGCGGCATTGGCGAAGGCTGCGCCCGGAAATTCGCATCTCAGGGTTCAGACATTATATTAAACAGCAGAAATCCGGAGAAAGTCGATGCTTTAAAGGCTGAACTGGAAAAAGCGTACGGCATCAATGTTTTGGCATTGCCATTCGACGTTCGTGATCGTGCAGCGATGAAGCTGGCTATTGATTCCCTGCAGAAGCCTTGGTCAGACATCGACGTCTTGGTGAACAACGCCGGTCTGGTCATCGGTGTGGATAAGGAATTTCAAGGTAATCTGGACGAATGGGATGTTGTGTTGGACACCAACATCAAAGGGCTATTGGCCATGACACGCATGGTGGTTCCCGGCATGGTTTCTCGCGGAAGCGGACACATTATTAATATTGGCAGTATTGCTGGTGATGCGGCCTACGCCAACGGCAGCGTGTATTGCGCCTCCAAAGCCGCGGTGAAATCCTTGACGGACGGCCTGCGCATCGACTTGGTGGATACCCCCTTACGTGTCACCCTCATCAAGCCTGGCATGGTGGAAACAAACTTCACTGTCGTCCGTTACCGCGGCAACAAGCCTGCTGCCGACGATTTCTACAAGGGTATCAAACCTCTGAACGGAGACGATGTGGCTGAAACGGTGTATTACGCAGCCTCAGCACCGGCTCATGTGCAAATTGCAGAAGTCTTATTGATGCCGACCTTCCAAGCGACAGCAACACTGGCGCATCGAGTGAAAGATTAACGTGCAATGCAAATTATCGCTACAGGAGTAACAATTAGAGTCTATAAATGCTTGAATAGTAACGATAATTTGAAATCGTTTATTTGCATGTAAAAAAAACTAAGTTCCTCACCGAAAAGCATCGAGGGCAGTAATTAATAATCCCGTTCAGCAACTGCAAGCTGCTCCGGACTGCCAATGTCGAACCAAGCGGCATTCGAAACATCAACCATACGAATATCGTGATTCACCGCCAACCGTAAATAAACGTCGGTGATGGAAAAGACGCCTTCTTCCGTCATTAAAGGGAAAAGGGATGGAGAAATCTGGTGAATGCCAGTGAAACCGAAGCGCCTCAGATTTTTTACAAGCGGTCTGGATATCTTCTGCTCTCCCGTGCGAACATTTTCCCAGCCACAAAGCAAACCAGCTTCGTTAAAAAGGAAATAGCGATCGCTTTCGCACGAGCGGACGGCCAGGGTGGCGAGGGTGTTCTTAGCAGTGATCCCATTTTCTAAACCAAGCAACGAAAGGTCAATCGTTGAGAGCACATCCACATTGTGCACAATGAACGGTTCATCCAGATAAGCCTGCATTTTCTTCAGTCCCCCACCCGTTTCGAGCAACAGTTCGCGTTCGTCCGAAACCTCCAATTGCATTTCTGGATGCAACAAAGCATACTCCTTTATATAGTGTTCAACCAATGAAGCGAAAGCATGGACATTGATGATGATCTTATAAATCCCCGCAGCCCTGAATTTATCGAGCGTATGCCCCAGCATCGCCTTGCCGTGGACTTCGACCAAAGCCTTGGGTTTGTCCTTGGTGTAAGGATATAATCGTGTACCCAGGCCAGCGGCAAAAATCACCCCTTTCATACGATCAATATTTTAAGTTGTGACAAGCTGGTTTTATAAATGGTTTTCGAGCAAGCGCCTCAGATAGGCCGATTCGATCATGCGCTGAAAGCAAGCTTTGAGTTCGGGCACTTCCAGAGGCAAGTTCCAGTCATCGAGCAAGTCTTGGAACATGACCAATGCCGGTGGAATGCTTTCCATAAAACCGGGTTTTTTTTCCACGACACCGCGGAAACCGAAAGCACCCATTGCCTGCATGAGGCGGATGAGCACATAGCCCTGGTAGTATCCCATGAACTGGTCGCGGTCTACCGGCTTTTTTTTCTCGAGTACGTCAATGTAATAGGAGATTAATTCTTGACGATCTTCTTTTGGAATCTTTGCTTTGGCATCGAAAAGCAAACTGGCAGGGTCGTATTGCAAGGCACCGCGGCGGCCGCCTTGATAGTCAATAAAGTAGGGTTCACCCTCTTTGATCATAATGTTGGCAGACTGGAAATCACGGAAAAGGAAGTAATCGCTGCGTTCCTGCAACAGGTAATCGCAAAAATTCCGGAAATCCACTTCCAATGCCTGTTCATCAAACGGAATGCGAACCAGTTTCAGGAAATAATATTTGAAATAATTGAGGTCCCACATCATTGAATCTCGGTCGAAAGCAGCACGGGGGTGGCACTTGGTGTAATCGATGCAGTCTTTACCTTTGAGTTGCAAATCCACCAACACTTTTAGGCTTTTGCGATAAAGCGTCTTGATGGCATCGTCGAACGGTTGCGACTTGACACAATCGAATAAGGTATCGGCTCCAAGATCTTCCAACAAATAGATCCCTTCTTCTTCATTTATACCATATATAATAGGGACAGGCAAGTTTTCGTCGCTGAAACTCTTTGAAAACGAGAGGAATGCGTCATTTTCTTTGGCATCGGCGTTCCACGCGCCAAGAGCAGAAAAGCCTTCAGCCTGCATTCGGCAATAACTCCGATACGATCCGCTTGGTGGCAGGAATTCGATTTTCTGAGGCATTGCACCACACCAATTTGTAAACATTTGAGCCAGAAGGTCGGTTTTTTCTTTTTCCACAGTACCAAATTTTCACACAAAGTTACTTGAATTTTTGAAAAAATCGGGGTAAATGATTTTTAGGTTGTTTAACATACGAAATCTTACAATTTGGTAGTAAATTGCTGGAATTCCGTATGATTCATTGCATTCAACCACTATTTAACTTCCAATTTCGTGTAAGCAAATATTGATATATTCAATCATTATGACAGGCTTTTAGCCTTTTTGCTTTCTTTTGGATAGTTTTTTTATATTTTTTTTGTCATTATGCTTTGTGGTTTCAAAATTAACCCGTATGTTTGCAGTGTAAAAAAGAGGAACAAAGTTTAACACTAAAAAATTGAAAGATGAAAAGTTACAAAAAGATGATTTCAAAAGGCCTCCTAGCCTTGGTTTTCGCAGCAAGTGCAACAACAGTTTTCGCACAAGGTAGTTTCAGTGTAGGTTCAGACATCGTAAGTTCGTATGTTTGGCGTGGTTTCAAACAGGATTTATCTTTGACTGCTCCTTCTCAATCACCGAATTTCCAACCCTATGTATCTTATACCATTGGTGGTTTGACATTGGGATCATGGGGTTCCACCAGCTTTACCGGCACCGTCAAGGAAGTTGACTTCTATGCCACGTACGCGTTCAGCAGTGCATTATCGCTCACATTGACCGATTACAACTGGTCATTTGCCAACAGCTATTTCGATTATGGAAGTGGCACTGATCACATTTTTGAAGCAACATTGTCTTATGCAGGTTCAGAATCCTTGCCGTTGAGCGCATCACTCAATACGATGTTCGCTGGTAATGACAAAACTTCTACAGGCAAGCAAGCATTTTCTTCGTACGTTGAATTGGGTTATTCTTTCAGCGGAAATGCCAAAGTTTTTGTCGGAGGTTCCGTTTTGGACACACCGATGTACGGTGGCGCAGGTGTCAGCAATGTAGGTCTGAAAGTTACCAAAGCCATTGAAATCACCGATAAATTCAGCTTACCAGTCTACGGTGTAGCAGGTCTCAACCCGATGGCAAAAGATGCTTTCATCGTATTTGGGATCACCCTTTAAAAACTTTACAAAAACTCTAGGCATATGAAAAAAATTGAAGCCATTATTCGCAAATCCATGTTCGAAGATGTCAAGAAAGCATTGTACGATGTTGACATCGATTGGTTCTCTTATTGGGACATTACCGGCCTCGGTAAATCTACCGAAGACCAGGTCGTGAGGGGACAAATTTTCCAGTCAAATTACATTCAACGCCGCATGCTCTCCATTGTGGTACGTGACATCAACCTCGAAAAAACCGTAAATGCCATCATGAAGGCAGCTCGCACAGGCGAACCAGGTGATGGTAAGGTTTTCGTTTACGAAATCGAGGAAACCTACCGCATCCGCAACGGCGAAAAAGGCCCGGAAGCCCTTTACAACAAAGACGACAAGTAACCCTCCCAAAACGATTCAAACAATGAAAAAAATATTCTTATCTCTTGCGGCATTGGGTCTGACTTCCCTGGCCGTTTCTGCTCAAACTGCGGCCCCTGCGGCCATCGTTCCCGTCGCGGACGCCGGTGACACTGCCTGGATGATTATGGCTACTGCGCTGGTTCTGTTAATGACCATTCCTGGACTCGCCCTGTTTTATGGTGGTTTGGTTCGTCGCAAAAACGTTTTGAACGTGCTGATGCAATGCATTATCCTGATGGCTGTGATCAGCATCGAGTGGGTAGCAGTTGGTTACAGCTTGTCGTTTGGCAGCATCAAAGGTGCTCTAGCTCCTTACATCGGTGGATTCGACTGGGCTTTCTTAAATGGCATCAGTATGAGTGACCTGAGCCCGTACTTCATTTCACATTCACAGCCCACGGCTGATGGTGGAACGATTGGTACCATTCCTCACTTTGTATTCATCCTGTTCCAATGTATGTTTGCCGTCATCACCCCGGGACTTATCCTTGGTGCTTTCGCAGAACGCATTAAATTCAAAGGTTTCTTGGTATTCAGTCTTCTTTGGGCTATCGTAATCTACAACCCGATTGCACACTGGGTTTGGTCAGGTGACGGTTGGTTGTTCAAGATGGGCGCATTGGACTTCGCAGGTGGTACGGTCGTACACATCAATGCAGGTATCGCTGCCATCGTAATGGCTCTCCTGTTGGGCAAACGTCGTGACTACCAAGGTCATGCCATACCTCCTCACAACATTCCTCACGTATTCATCGGCGCTTCATTGCTGTGGTTCGGTTGGTTCGGTTTCAACGCAGGTAGCGGTCTAGCTGCTGATGGTTTGGCCGGCAACGCCTTCCTGGTGACACACATTGCTGCTGCAACTGCTGCTTTGGTTTGGGCATTGCTCGACTGGTTCCATGGTAAGAAACCGACGATCGTTGGTGTATGTACAGGTGCTGTAGCCGGTTTGGTTGCCATTACTCCCGCTGCTGGTTTTGTAGACGTAACAGGTGCTTTGATCATTGGTTTGGTCGTTTCGCTGATCTGTTTCTTCATGGTCGCCGTTGTGAAACCCAAACTGGGATACGATGACTCTTTGGATGCTTTCGGTGTACACGGTATTGGTGGTATCATCGGTGCTATCCTGACAGGTGTTCTTGCAACTCCGGTTGTACAGTCTGCTTACAGTGGCGCAGCATTTGGCAACTGGCACCAACTTGGCGTACAGGCAATCGCAACTCTTTCTACCCTGGTATATTCAGGTGTTGGTACCTTCATCCTCTTCAAAATTGTTGAGAAGACCATCGGTATCCGCGCTACAGTGAAGGAAGAATCCTTGGGTCTGGACGAAAGTCAACACGGAGAAACGGCTTATACCGCTTTCGACTAACATAATAAGAATAATGGGAATCAGATGCACTACTCAGTATGGACCTTCCCCATTAAGGACCCCATTCTGAAAAAATGATTAGGTTAACTTCAAATAAGGCTGCCCGCGACGGGTAGCCTTATTTTTTTACCATTTGCTGATCTTGAAAACCTGCTGATGCTGAACGGTTCCTTTCACGTTGAACCGGCAGAGATAGATGCCACGGGGCAAGTTCGAACCGTCAAAGTTGATTACATAACTTCCTGCTTCCTTTTGCTCATTCTCTATGGTGGAAACCAATCGTCCGGAAATATCAAAAAGTTCTAGGCGAACCAGCGCATCAAATGGCACTGAATAGCGGAAAGACGTAAGATCAGTAAAGGGATTGGGCGCGTTGGATGCAGTAATTTGTGTCTTTAGATATGCCTCCTTGTTGATGCCAACGACTGGTGCACGCAAATGGAAGAATTGTTCATTCATGGCACTCCATGCACCCTGATACAGGGCTCGTGCCTTAATGTTCGTACTTTTATCCAGAGAAAAATTAGTGGCATAAAGCAGTGCGGTCGTTGAAAGTGCCCCCTTGCCATCGTTCGACCATTTAACAGGATCGGTATCGTCTTTGGTGTAATAAATACTTCCAGAAGTCGCCGTCAAAGTCAATTTGTCCACTTCCTCCAAGGTATCTCTGGTCGTGACCGAACCGTTTACCCTGATGAGCGGTGCAGCTACCGTCGGAAACAGTGCGGCTGTTTTCAATTGGGTGACAAAATTGGCTGTACGCTGTGGAAAATAGGTTTCCAACAAAATCTTCTTTTGAGCATCGAAATGCACCTCTTTCCGGTACAGCTCTCCAACCGACGAATAGGGATGCACATCTTTGCGGTAGTCTCCCCAACGCGCCGATTCAGCATACACGGAATTTTCAATTTGCGAAGTCAAGGAAGTAAAGGTTTCTGCAGCTTTGGTCGAAGTCAAATAACCGTTGTTGAAACAATGTTTCAGGACGCGATCTCCGAATAGCCTAACAAAACTCGGGTTTTTTCTAAACTGCTGAAACAAATAGCTAGGGCACAATGTGTTGTTTTCAGCCAAGATGTTTTCCGCCACCGATTTAAGCACTTCTTCTGAATCCCATGTCAAAAAGCGGAATCCTTTTCCAGGAATCATGCGATTTCTTACCGCTACCCAATTGTGATGGTCCCAGTCCGTATTGCCATCGTAAAAGTTGATCAACATGTAATCGATGAAGTTTTCCATGTCGATGAGTGCCGGAAACTCCGGATTTGGCGTCCCATCCGGATTATTACCCTGAATTCTTTGATAAACGGCCGAATCGGTTGCATTGGCGGCTTGAGTGAACAAAGATTTCCAGGCATCCATATTTCCACTTGAGGCTACAATACTTGGAGCAGGCACGATTTCACTGGACTCAATGATGTCGTAATCCAATTGATTTCCACCTAAATAGGATTCACAGAAATCCTCATCAATTTTTTCAGCCACATTGTAAAGTCCCCAATACATGCCATTTAAGAACAAATGAGCATACTTGACATTGGTCGAAAGCTGGCCCATGCGTTTTTGCGTGAGTTTGGCCCACTCGTCCCTGGCATAAACAGCCAGTGTCCTGCCTCCAGACGTTTGATGCACCCAGGTATTTCCGAAACCACCCCTGAGATTAAAGGAATTCAGAGTGGAAGCCTCCGATTTTCCAAAAAGCGGATAATTGAGTTTGGCTGGCCCGTATTTGCTTTTGAAATCAATCTTGAAGGCGTGCTTGGGGCATTTTTCAGGCAAACGGCTATGACCGCCATGGAGTTCGACAGCGCAGTCCACCTGTAGGGAAACCGAGTCTGTGGCATAAAAGTACTCGAACGAAGTCGGTCGTTCCCAACCTCTGCCAGTGGTGTAGCCGACGGGAGGTCCAGTAAATACATAGATGCCACCCGTAACCGAGTCGTTGACCGTGCTAAAAAGATTGTTCTTGTCCGTTACGAGTGAAACGATGGGAAGCTCGGTCATGGCAAGCTTAACCTTGGCCAAATAAGTAGGCTCGGCCATTAGCACCGGATCCATCTCATAATCGGCGATGGAAGTTCCGGAAATCTGGGCGTATTTTCCCCAATTGGCAGGATATCCAACAGGCGTATTGCCCTGAGAGGCCAAACTGCTGGGAAACAAATAGGTTTGAGTCGTCACCGGACTGTCACCTGTTTTTAGATTGTTGGGATACGGTACATACGCTTTGGCACGAACTACGGTAGTACCTGAAATAGGAATGCCGCTCGTGTAAAACGTTCCATTTGAAGGCGACGGCTCACTTCCGTTCAACGTATAATAAATTGCCGCATCTCTAATGGCACAAGAAATATACAAGTCGAACGACTGAGAATAAAGACCGCGTTCGCGACTGAGTACTGGTGCCGGATATCGCAGAATGGAAGTGTCCGAATTCACTTTTCCTGGCGATGGGGAACGAAAAATCAACCTAGATCCATTCAAATAGCCATACGATTGATCTGTTTCCTGAAAGGGAAAGGGTGAGAATACCGTTACCGGTTTACCATCAGCCGAATACAATCCCAGATATTCACCGGAGGCGGACATTTTAAAATTGGTATGCAACGGACTTCCGGGGATCCGTTTGTCATTTCCGGATGCAAAAACCAGCAAATAGCCGCCTGCACCCAACGTAACATCAGGGAAAACCCACTTTTTTGGCAATGCAGCATTGTCGGTCAATGACCACCCAGCCAAGTTTACACCGGCAGCAGATGCATTATACAGTTCAATCCAGTCGGTATACAAACCGTCCTCGTCCTTTATCGTTATCGAATTGGAAGCTTGGAATTCATTGATACGAACTCCACTTTCCTGTGCACGACAGAAAACACCGGCCCATAGTAGTACTAAAAATAATAAGAGGGCACGTCGTGTCATTGAATCAGTTTGTGTTTTTAAGATTTAAGTGAAATGGTTGGAAAGTCTTTATGCTTCGCGATCGTCTGGACTGGTCAGAATCAACCGCAATGACGTATCTTTCGTGATGTATGCCCAAGCCCAGTTGATAAAGATAATCAGCTTGTTGCGAACGCTCAAGATCAACATCAGGTGGAGAAACATCCAGATGAGCCAAGCTAAAAGCCCTTGAAAATGCATGTGAGGAAAATCTACCAAAGCCTTGTTGGTCCCGACAGTAGCCATCGATCCCAAATCGTGGTACTCAAAGTCCTTGGTCGGTTTTCCCAATTCAATGTTCTTCAAGTTTTTGGCAAGCAATTTTGCCTGATTGATGGCCACATTGGCCAATTGAGGATGGCCGCGGGGATATTTTGGTGTAATCATGCAAGCGATATCACCCAAAACAAAAATATCCGGATTACCGATCAATTGATTGATTCGATTCACAAGCAAACGTTTTCCATGTTCTGAAACTTCTTCCGGCAAAAACCCTTCCATCAGTCGCCCACGTACGCCTGCTGCCCAAATAACGGTGCGGGTCGAGATTTGTTCGCCACCTCTAAGGGTAAGCGTCTTCCCGTCGTAATCTTGGACAATAGTACCCATCTTGAGTTCCACGCCCATTTTTCGCAGGTATTTGGCCGAAGTAACCTTGGTAGCCACACTCATATTGTTCAGCGTATTCGGAGAACCTTCCACCAGAATTATCCTGAATTTGGAGAAATCGATGCCATGATAATCGTTGGGGAGAATATTTTTCTTGATTTCGGCAAAAGAGCCTGCCAATTCGACACCGGTGGGTCCACCACCTACGATAACCAGATTCAGATAGCACTGTTTATCTTCCTCATTGGCAGAAATGGCAGCTTCAAAGTTTTTCAAAACATGGTTTCTCAAACGAATGGCATCGTACGTTGTTTTTAAGGAATAGGCATTGTCACGAATGTTGGTATTGCCAAAAAAGTTGGTGCGGCAACCGATCGCAACAACAAGGTAATCATAATGAAAATCGCCGATATCTGTCGTTACCAACTTCTTTTCTCGATCAATGGCTTTTACATCCGCCATCCTTACCTGAACGTTGGTCTTATCTTTGAAAATATTTCTCAAGGGAAAGGAAATGCTGGCAGGCTCAATCTGTGAAGTTGCTACCTGATAAAACAAGGGTTGAAACTGGTGGTGATTGAGTTTGTCCAAAAGCAATATGTCGAAAAGATTCTCGTCCAACGCCCGGACCATTTGTAAGCCGGCAAATCCGCCACCCACAACTATAACTTTCTTTTTCATAGGAACTAATTATTAAAAACCTAAACTTCGGTCATGTTCATCGTTTTCGGACGCAACAAAACCAGTTGCAAAACGATGGCAACGGCGACCACGACCGTCAATAAGACGAAAACCTCTCTCATGTTCCCATTGTCGGCCGATTTCCCCAGAAACTCCGTAATAACGGCTCCTGCTGAAATGCCTGCCAGATTCATCAACCCGTAGGCAGTTGCCCTATAACGTGCTGAAACGAACTGACATAGTATGGGCATGTTATTGACATCAAAGATACCAAATCCTAAGCCGAAGAGCAAACCTCCAGCCAATATAGCGGTCATGCCGACACCACTTCCCAACAACCAAAGTGCTGGCAGGGTAAGGCACAATCCAATGACTCCGGTGTAAATGCGTCCCTTTAAGTTTCTCATCACCCAACGGTCTGACAACCAACCGCCCATTAAAACTCCAACGAAGGAAGCCATCGCAATGGTGATGGTGGCAATAGGGCCAGCCTGCGACATATCCATATGCAAGGCATCGGATAAAAGAGTTGGAAACCAGTTCTTTGCAGCCCAGCCTGGAAGGCTCGGTGCTGAGAAATAAAACAGGATCACCCAGAAAGCGATGTTCCCGAAAAGCATGCCCAGACCTTTAAATGTGCGCTTCAATTCAATACCCATCGATGTTTTCTCCGTATGATCGATCACATAGGTTTTCTTTTCACGGATGAAAAGAATCAAAATCAGACTATAAACAACGCCGATCAAGCCGAAGGTGTGGAAGGTGAATTGCCAGGAAAAATGGTCGGCAATGGTGGCTCCGAAGCCTCCAAATGCCTGACCCAGATAAATGCCTGTGGTGTGGATCCCAATGGCGAACGAACGGGTCTTACCCTGATGGTAATCGGCTATGAGCGACAAACCAGCCGGAATGTAAAAGGCTTCACTCACGCCCATGATGGCGCGAAGTACGTAAATCTGGTTGAAGGTGGTGGCATAACCCATGCACAAAGTGACGGCTGACCAGACAAAAAGACTTCCGACGATGAGCCATTTGCGATTGAGCCTGTCGGCGATGATACCGGAAAGGGGACTCATCAGCGCGTAAATCCAAAGAAAGACAGCCATCAGTCGGCCAAAGTTTTCAGCCGTGGCCAATTCTTTGATGTCCAGCATCATGGATGGCTTCATAGTGGAAAGCATCTGCCTGTCCAGGTAGTTCAGCAGGGCAACAAACCATAGCAAACCGACCACCAACCAAGGGTAGAATTTCTTTTCCGACAGTGTTGAAACCATAAAGTGTATCTTTGGGTACAAAGTTACCGATTGTTGGGCAGAAAAACGGTGGAAAAATTGCCGAATCTGCGCAACTGTGTTAAACGATGGTGCATACATACCGTCAAATCGGTTTATCTTTGGTTTCACTAATCGAAAAACCGCACCATGAAACATGTCCTGTTTTTTCTAACGCTCCTTATGAGCAATTTTGCTATTTCTGCTCAGCAACTCGCTTTTCCAGGCGCAGATGGTTTTGGAAAATACGCCATCGGCGGCAGAAATGGCTCCGTTTATCACGTGACAACGTTGAACGACTCAGGCCCTGGCACCTTTCGGGATGCGGTGAGCCAACCGAACCGAACCGTCGTGTTTGACGTCAACGGTGTGATTCGCATCAAAAACCGCATTTCCGTGGCTTCCTTCATCACCATCGCTGGTCAGACAGCTCCAGGTGAAGGCATAGTCATCTACGGAAACGGCGTTTCGTTTAGCGGTTCCAACGATGTGATTGTTCGCTATGTCCGTTTCCGCGGGAGCGTCAACATGAGCCGGGGCACCTGCACATTGATTGCAGACAACGCCACGGACATCATCTACGACCACTGTTCCATCGAATGGGGACGTTGGGACAACTTGCACATCAAGGACAGCAAGAACATCACCTTACAATATTGCCTCATCGGCGAAGCAATCAATCCTCAGATGTTCGGTGCACTCCTCGAACGGCCTTCGAACATCACCCTCCACCATTGCCTTTGGGTGGACAATCAAAGCCGAAATCCCAAGGCCAAGGCAGGTATTGAGATTGTGAACAACGTCATTTACAACTGGGGTAGCAACGGTTTGGTCGGCGGGCATTCGGCAGCTACTTTTCATCAAGACATCATCAACAATTATTTTATTGGCGGGCCCAATTCCAGCGATGCCTTTATCAGTCAGTTTGCTGAAACCGACCATGTCTTCCATCGGGGCAACATGGTCGATCTGAATAAGAACGGCCTGTTGGACGGTCGCAAGGTCACTACGGACGACTTCGTCAAAGCCAAAGCAACGCTGGAGACCAAGACGCAAAACAGCAGCATGTCCTTGCTCAGCATCGAATCTGCAGCGGACGCCTACCAAACGGTCATGAAAGAAGTTGGTGCCTCCTTGCAGCGGGATGCCATTGACAACCGACTGATTTCCTACGTGAATTCGTTGGGAAAAGCAGGTCAAGTCATCAAGGACGAAGCGGAGGTTGGCGGTCAGTTGAATTACAAGAAAATAAAAGCGTTGAAAGATTCGGACAAGGATGGAATAGCGGACAACTGGGAAAAAGCGAACGGCTTGAATCCCAAAAATGCAAAGGACGGTCCATTGGTGGGTTCCAACGGGTATAGCAACCTTGAGATGTACTTGCATTCCATCGTAAGTCTCAATACCATTCCAGTGATGCGAACAGGTGGTCAAAAGATGCCCATGGTTTGGATCGACAAGGATACCAACCACAAGATGATTCGCATGACCCAACGCGAAGGCAACAGCGCCAGTTTTTATTTTCACAACAATCCATTTATTTCAGGACCAGAAGGCATGAGGATGGTTTTCTACGGAAACGACAAATACCAAGGCGACGGAGCGGGGATGCAATTGTTCACGGTCAACCTGAATGACTTGAAGATCACTCAACTCACTGAAAAGAGCATTCGTAAAAATGGGGAAATCGTGGGAAAAGTGAACCACAACGTGTATTATCAGGTACAGGATTCCGTCTACTCCATCAACATAGACACGCGCAAGCAAGAATTGGTCTATGTTTTTCCAGCGGATTTCAAAGGGAGCATCACCACGTTGAATGCAGATGAGACGCTGTTGGGCGGGGCGCGTTCAACCGATGAGGAAAAGGCGATTTTAAAGGCCAATCCTGCAAAAAGCGATTTTTTCAATAAAATTTACGAGGCCAAATTACCGCGAACGCTTTTCACCATCAATCTGAAAACCAAGGAACTGAACAAACTTTATACGGACTCAGCCTGGCTGAATCATGTGCAGTTCTCCACCACCAATCCCAAATTGCTGATGTTCTGCCACGAAGGCCCTTGGCACAAGGTGGACCGGATCTGGACCATCAATTTGGACAGCAAGCAGGTGAAATTGATGCACAAACGCAGCATGAACATGGAGATAGCCGGGCACGAATGGTTCAGCCCTGACGGCAAGATTATTTGGTACGACCTTCAACAACCTCGCGGTGAGACGTTTGCAGTAAGCGGAACCAATGTCACTACCGGTGAAGAAGTAAAATACAGCCACGAACGAAACCAATGGAGTGTGCATTACACGCAATCGCCAGACCAAAAGCTATTTGCAGGGGACGGTGGTGACTCGACTTCCGTGGCCAAGGCTCCGGACGGCAAATGGATCAATCTGTTCTTCCCTGCAGGCGATCATTTTGACTTCGAACGGCTCGTCAACATGAAGCACCACCAATACAAACTGGAACCAAACATTCATTTCTCACCCGATGGCAAATGGATCATCTTCCGTGCCAACTTCGAGGGCTTCGAAAGTGTATACGCAGTCGAAATAGCACGAGCAAAATTATAAATTGAAAAGGCCTTCTCAACGAATCGAGAAGGCCTTTTCTTGTAAAAACGGAGTGGAATAATTATTTCTTAAGTAAGAGGATTGAATTGATGGCCTCCACCATCTGCGCCTTAGGTAATGCACCCACGCTCATTTGAGGTTTGCCGTCCATCGGCACGAAAAGTAGGCTGGGAATGCTGCGAATGCCAAAGGCACCAGCAAGTTCTTGTTGCTCGTCCGTGTTGATCTTATAGACATAAATCTCACCATCGTAGGTCTTTGCAAGTTCTTCCAAGATTGGAGCCACGGCTTTGCATGGTCCACACCAGTCTGCATAGAAATCGATGATACAGGGTTTGTCACCCAGGTATTTCCATTCTTTCGGATTGGCTTCGAAGTTTGCCACCTTCTGCATGAAGGTTTCTTTTGTTAAATGAATTGCTCCCATTTTTTTTGTATTTGAAGTTGTTATTGACGTTTCTGCTGAAGCGGATGTTTCTCCAGCTTTTGCTTTGCATCCGGTCAGTGCGGTCATTAAGACCATAAATGCGATGAGTGTTTTTTTCATATTGTTTTCTATTTGAATTATTTCGTACTAAACAGTATATGGATAAAAAAATATTATTGAGTGCACTGTTTCGAGATTTTCTTCAGGAAATCGGCGAAATGCAGAGACTGACCCTTCATGGTTTCAACTTTAGCCCTGCCAATTTCTGTCAATGAGAAAAACATTTGACGCTTATCCTTGGAACCGAGTCGACGTTGAATGAATCCCATTTCTTCGACAGTGCACAACACTTTGGACACTCTGGAATTGGAAAGGCCAACGAAATCGCAAATATCCCCGGCCGATTTTTCCTCCCCGTTTTTCAAGCAACAAATCACCATCGCATCGTTGATGGTCATCTGATGTTTTTCGAAAAAATCTTTCTCAAACTGGTACAGCAGCTTATAAACTTCCTTGATGATGCAAATATCGTCCATTGGTTTTGTATAGTTTGATGTTGCAAAGATACAAAAGTTTTTTATCAAACAAATTTTTTTTGGAAAATATTTTCATCTGTGGTCTACTTTTTCAAAATACTGCCAAATGGGGTCGTGGTTAGGCAGTGGTGCCGTGAGTTCCATTTGTGTTTTACTCACCGGGTGAATGAACTCTATATGCCTGGCATGCAATGAAATACCACCATCTTTATTGGATCGGTCGAAACCGTATTTCAAGTCACCTTTGATGGGACAACCCATCTTGGCCAATTGGCAGCGAATCTGGTGATGACGTCCTGTTTTCAAGTCTATTTCCAATAGGTAATAGGTGTCGGACTTGCCGATGATCTTATAATGCAGGATGGCCTTTTTGGATTCGGGCTTCTCCGTATCGTAGGCGTAACTTTTGTTTTGTTTTTCGTTCCGGACCAAAAAATGCTCCAACACACCCTCCGTTTGTTTGGGTGAATTCTTGACCAAGGCCCAATACGTCTTATGAATTTCACCCTTCTGGAACATTTCGTTCAGACGGGGTAAGGCCTTGCTGGTCTTGGCAAAAATGACGATGCCCGTCACCGGGCGGTCCAAACGGTGGGTAACGCCTAAAAAGACGTTACCCGGTTTGTTGTATTTATCTTTCAACCAAAGTTTTAACGACTCCTCGAGGGAGACGTCTCCCGTCTTGTCCACCTGGACGAGTTCACCGCAGGCTTTGTTGACGATCAGCAAATGGTTGTCTTCGTAAAGAACGGTCATTCTTATCGGTTCATTCCACCACAAACGTTGATGACTTGTCCGCTGACGTAAGCAGAAAGTTCGGAGCCCAGGAACACGCAGACATTAGCCACGTCTTCTGGCGTACCGCCACGTTTCAACGGAATCTTCTCAGCCCATTCCTTGCGAACTTCTTCGGGCAGCTGGTGGGTCATTTCGGTGATGATGAAGCCCGGTGCGATGGCGTTGGCACGGATGCCGCGGCTACCGAGTTCAGCCGAAATGGATTTGGCAAGACCAATCATACCGGCTTTTGAAGCGGAATAGTTGGCTTGACCTGCGTTTCCGGAAACACCGACTACGGAGCTCATATTGATGATGCTACCCGATTTTTGCTTCATCATGACTGGAGTGACAGCGTGGACGAAGTTGAAGGCGGATTTCAGGTTCACGTTAATGACCATGTCCCATTGTTGTTCGGACATGCGCATCATCAGACCGTCGCGGGTGATACCTGCGTTGTTAACCAGAATATCGATGCGACCGAAATCCTTGACAATGTTTTCCACCACGTTGTGGGTATCTTCAAAATTGGCGGCGTTGGAGGCATAGCCTTTCACTTTCACACCAAGGGCTGCGATTTCAGCTTCGGTTGCTTTGGCGTTGTCGTCGATGGCCAAGTCGGTAAAGGCCACATTGGCACCTTCCTGTGCGAAACGGATGGCAATGGCTTTGCCGATGCCGCGGGCGGCTCCGGTCACGATGGCGGTTTTTCCTTCGAGTAATTTCATTGAGTAATCTATTTGATTGTTATAAAAAAAGGTGACATTTTTGGATTTGCTGTGAAAGATGTTTCAATAGAGTAACAAGGTCAAGGCACTGATTATGAGACATACCGGAGCGTACTTAAAGTACGTGAGGATTGTCGAATAAGCAGTAACGCAGAGATTGGTGCTCTATTGAGACATCTTCATCTTATATTTTGCTGTTTCCCATTAAGCCATAGAACAGGAACTCAAAGATCTGATGGTTCCGTTCTTTGCTTCCGCGGATATTTTCTCTGGTGTAAGGTGCTTCCAAACCCTTAATGGCAAAAAGCAGGATTTGGGCAAAACGCTTGACGTTCGATATGATGAAAATGCCTTTGTTTACACCATCCTCCAGAATCTGGTGCAGCATGACGGTTTCCCGCTTGTCCAGTTTATTGCGTACTTTTTCAACTTCCAGCATGTCCTGAAAGAAAACACCGTGCAGGTTTCCGTTGCGAATCACAATGTTTTTGTAGACTTCATAATGGGCACGAATGTACTCTTCCAACTTTTCGCGGGGCTCCAATTCCTGTTTCATGACGCCCTGCAATGCGGCCGTCACAATGCTCAACTCACTGTCTATGCAAGCTTTGTATATTTCCTCCTTACTCCTGAAATAAGTATAGAGGGTGCGTCGTCCTTTGCCGGAAGCGGTGGCTATATCGTTCATAGTCGTTTCCACGACACCTTTCTGAGCGAAAAGTTGTCTGGCGACTTCCACCAACATACCTCTGGTTTTTGACATATTAAGCGTGTTTTATGCACAAATTGATAAAGACTGTGCAAATGTAGTAAAAAATCCTTTCGCACAAGTCGTTAGTGTTATTTTTTGGATAAATTTCCGAAAAGGTTTGTAGTTTCGGGATTTTGGAGTACTTTTGCACCCACAAACAAATCGCGGAGTGGAGCAGTGGTAGCTCGTTGGGCTCATAACCCAAAGGTCATCGGTTCGAGTCCGGTCTCCGCAACAAAACAAAAGGGTGTCTTTTCGAAGATGCCCTTTTTTCATGCACCTACTATTGTGCTGTTCTCTTCCATTTCGTTACCTTTGGTCCATAAGAATTAACCGAACATGGCCAAAGTAAAAAGCCTCTACGTCTGCAACAATTGCGGAACCGATTCACCAAAATGGGTCGGGAAATGCCCTGTTTGCGGGGAGTGGAACACGTACAACGAAGAAATCATCCGAATGGACCCTTCTGCCAAGAAGGCCTCCTCATCGGGTTTCCACGCACCCAAGTCCAAACCGGTCTTGCTTTCGGAGGTCGAACTGTCCGAACAGCCGCGAATCACGACAGGCGGTGGCGAACTGGACCGTGTGCTCGGCGGCGGCATCGTTCCAGGTTCCCTGATACTGATCGGAGGCGAACCCGGCATCGGCAAATCGACACTGGTGTTGCAAACGGTTCTGCAGATACCCAACCAAAAAGTATTGTACGTTTCGGGTGAGGAAAGCGTCGGCCAGCTCAAGATGCGGGCTGAACGCATACCCGGCAGCAACGAGCAGGCATGGTTCGTGAGCGAGACTTCCCTCGAAGAAATATTCGTACATCTTGCCAACCTCAAACCCGATTTGCTCATCGTGGACTCCATCCAGACGGTTTCCACCGAAATGGCTGAATCCTCTCCGGGAAGCGTCACGCAGGTACGGGAATCGGCGGCTGCCCTTTTGCGCTATGCCAAGGAAAGTGGCACACCAGTCATTCTGATCGGGCACATCAACAAGGAGGGCAGCATTGCCGGCCCAAAAGTATTGGAACACATCGTGGATACGGTGTTGCTTTTTGAAGGCGACCAGCAATACCTTTACCGCATCTTGCGCTCCATCAAGAACCGCTTCGGAAGCACCTCTGAGATAGGCATTTACGAGATGTTGCAGGACGGACTCAGGGAAGTGCTGAACCCGTCCGAAATGCTTTTATCACAAAACCATACGGGGCTGAGCGGGGTTTCCATCGCAGCCACCATCGAAGGGATCAGACCCTTTCTCATTGAAGTACAAGCTCTGGTGAGCACAGCAGCGTACGGCACACCGCAGCGTTCGGCCACTGGATTTGATCTTAGGCGTTTGAACATGTTGTTGGCTGTACTCGAAAAAAGAGCCGGTTTCAAGCTGGTTCAAAAAGATGTGTTTTTAAATATTGCCGGCGGCATCAAGGTGAACGATCCGGCCATCGATTTGGCGGTGCTTTGCAGCATTCTTTCCTCCAGCCTGGACATTGCCATGGACAAAGGTTTCTGCCTGGCAGGAGAAGTTGGACTATCGGGCGAAATTCGCCCGGTGAACCGACTCGAACAACGCATTCTAGAAGCTGAGAAACTGGGCTTCAGCAAAATAATAATACCAAAATTAAGCAGTTCTTCCCTCGATTTAAAGCGCTTCAAGATGGAAATTTTCCAAGTGACCAAGGTGGAGGAAGCCTTCAAAATACTGTTCGCATGATTCAAGAATTCGACCTTAGGATGCTGCCCGAACAGGCCGCACGAGAACAGAGCATCCTTAAGCTGCTGGTGCGCGACAAAGGGGTTGACCCCGAGGTCTTTCGAGGGCTTCGCATTGTGAAACGCTCCATCGACGCCCGTCAACGGACGGTTTTCATGAATGTAAGGGTGCGGGTATATCTGGATGAAATGCCAGAAGAAACCTTGTTCCCGGAAATCCTATATCCCGACATTTCAGGCTCTTCCAAAACGGCTGTGGTCGTTGGCGCAGGTCCGGGTGGTTTATTTGCAGCTTTGAGGCTAATCGAGTTGGGGGTCAAACCCATAGTCGTAGAACGCGGCAGAAACGTGCACGACCGAAAAAAAGACTTGGCGCGCATCTCCAGGGAGCATGCCGTTGACCCCGAGTCCAATTACAGTTTTGGTGAGGGTGGAGCAGGAGCGTTCTCCGATGGAAAACTCTATACGCGCAGCAAAAAGAGGGGAAGTGTCGATAAAATCCTGCAGGTTTTCTGCCAATATGGTGCCAGCTCGTCCATTTTGGCCGACGCACATCCGCACATTGGTACCGATAAATTGCCTGCCGTCATTGAGAATATGCGGAATCAGATACTAAAAAGCGGTGGTGAAGTGTATTTTGAAACACGAATGGAGGACTTGCTTATTCACAAAGGCACCGTTTGTGGCATTCGTACCGCCGATGGCCGCGAATTTCAAGGCCCAGTCATTTTGGCTACAGGGCATTCAGCCAGGGACGTCTATCGCTTGTTGCAACGTAAAGGCATTCGCCAGGAAGCCAAGTCGTTGGCCATGGGGGTTCGTTTGGAGCATCCGCAATTGCTGATCGATCAAATTCAATACCACAATCCGAAAGGTCGGGGCGAATTCCTGCCCGCGGCTGAATACAGCTTGGTAACGCAGGTGAAAGGGCGAGGAGTCTATTCCTTCTGCATGTGCCCGGGCGGTGTGGTGGTGCCTGCCGCCAGCGGACCAGAACAGGTCGTGGTGAACGGCATGTCTTCTTCCAACCGCGGTTCTCGTTGGGCCAACGCAGGGATGGTCGTGGAATTTCACGCGGAAGACCTTGATTTCTCAGGCAAGGCGGTGAATCCGTTTGGCTTTGGAACAGAAGGATCCATGGGCATTTCCGAAGCGTTGCAGGCTACCGCCAGAAACACACCCGAGCTTTTGCTGATGCATTTTCAGGAACACCTTGAACGCTGCAGCTTCCAACAAGGTGGTTCAACTCAAGTGGCTCCCGTCCAACGCATGGCGGATTTCACTTCAGGAAAGGTTTCCTCCACCCTGCCCGACTCCTCCTATGCACCTGGCGTGGTGAGTTCAGCCCTTCATGAATGGTTGCCGCAAGGCATTTCGAGCAGGCTGAAGGATGGGTTCAGCCAGTTTGGAAAAAGCCACAACGGCTTCCTGACCAACGAAGCACTTTTACTGGGTGTGGAAACCCGGACGTCGTCACCCGTGCGCATTCCGCGCGATTCGGAACGGTTGTGCCATCAGGAAACCGAGGGCCTTTTTCCTTGTGGCGAAGGGGCAGGTTATGCAGGTGGAATCGTAAGCGCTGCCATCGACGGCGAACGTTGTGCGGAAAGTCTGGCGCAAAGTTGCTTTCCATGAAACGACTGCTGTACCTCCTTTTATTGATGGCTTCTGGGCTTTCTGCCCAAGACAGCAGCACCGTCTCTGGCCGACTCATTCGTTTCGCTCAAAATGCTGCCCGGTTCAATCGCGAATTTACCCAGGAAAAAGCCTATCTGCATTTTGACAACACCGGGTACTTTCTAGGTGAGACCATTTGGTTCAAAGCTTATGTCGTGAAAGCCGTCAACAATACGTTCACCGACATGAGCAAAACGCTGTACGTCGATTTGCTGACGCCAGAGGGTTATGTGGTGGAAAATAAGAAACTTAAAATCGAAAATGGAGTTTGCCGTGGGGACTTTCAACTGCCTGACTCTCTGAAAGCTGGATTTTACGAGGTAAGGGCGTATACCCGCTGCATGCTGAACTTTGGCCCAGAAGTGGTTTTCTCCAGAATTTTTCCTGTTTTCGACGCCCCAAAAGTAGATGGCAATTATGCGGATCGGAACATGACCTATCGCAAATTCACGATACCCGATTTGCGGGAAAAGGAACCAAAACGTGACAAAATCAACGTTTCGTTTTATCCCGAAGGTGGAAGTTTAATAGCCGGAATGGATTCCAAAGTGGCCTTTAAAGCGACGGACAAGCAGGGAAAAAGCATCGATGTGACAGGCACCGTTTACAATTCAAAAGGGGAAGAACTCATCAGCTTCAATACCCAACATGATGGAATGGGCTCGTTTTCAATGTATTCCGACGGAAAAAAATGCATTGCCAAAGTGTTTTACGATGGAAGGGAATCCAAATTCGAACTACCTGAGGCCGAACCCACAGGTTACAACATGACCGTTTTCAACCTTTCTACAAAGAACATGCGGGTGATGATTCAAAAAAGTCCGGGCATGCCTGAATCCGATTCCATGGCAATGGTTTTGACTTGCAGGGGTCAGATTCTTGATTTCAGGTTGCTCACCGTCAAGGATGAAGGCACCATGTTTTCCTTTAAAAAAACCAATTTACCATCCGGAGTTTGCCAGTTCACACTGTACGATGCAGTAGGACGCATTCAAAGCGAGCGGCTTGTTTTTATTCAACCCACCACCAAATCTTCCCTCCTGGTGCAAACCGACAAAAACGCCTACAAACCCTACGAAAAAATTTCCTTGGAGATTCGTCCTCAAAATGCAGACGAGAAGAATGCCGGTGGGCAGCTTTCTCTTGCAGTTCGTGACGGAGCAAACAGTGATTTCGGCAATTCGGACAATGGGAACATCGCCACCAACTTGCTCCTTTCTTCCGACTTGAAAGGTTATATTGAGAATCCAACCTGGTATTTCGCCACATCGAGCACCGATCGTCTTCTGGGACTTGACCTGCTGATGATGACCCAAGGATGGCGCCGCTACTCTTGGAAGCGCATGGAGGGCATTGAACCTTTCTTAGCCAAACAGCCAATCGAAGAAGGCATCCTGATTGATGGAAAAGTGCTTTCACTTCTGGCAAAAAAAGAAAAGAAAGACATCGATGTGCTCTTTTGGATGATCCAAGGTGGTCAATCCTACAAGGGTGAATGCAAGACAGATGAAAACGGGGATTTCAACTTCTTAGTCGACATTCATGGCGTCTGGGACCTAAATCTGCAGACAAAGAACGAGGATAAACGAAAAGAGTTCCGCATCCTTTTAAACCGTGCTTTTGCACCCGAACCGAGAAGTTACACCGGTTTCGACAAGGAAATTTGGATTGACAACAGCTTGAAAACGCCAGAGCCCATCCTAGATTCGACGGCTTTACTTCTTGGGGAGATTAAATACACCACGGAAACGACTCCAGTTAATCCGGAGGGCTATAAGGAATACACACTCAAGGAAGTGGTCAAGACTGCTCGAAGACCACTTTCAATGGAACAACAAGCTGCCCGAAATGCTAGCATCAGTTACAACGTTGGCAAGGTAACCGATGCACATAGGGACATCGGTATCTCTGAAGCACCGTCCATATTACAAATGCTTCTGGAGGAAAACAAGTATATCAGCATTTTCTCGAAAGAAGATGCCTCCTTTGAATACCGATACAAAGGCAGACCAATACGCTACATTTTCAATAATACGCCGTCCGAGTATATCGGATCTCGAAAGCCAGAAGAATTGATGGGTGATGAGATAGAAAAGGTTCTTATTGTGGAAGATCGAGAGATTTCCCGTTTTTATTATCCGTTGGAAGAAAAAGAGCCTGTCCTAATCATGCTTTACTTTTTCAAGAATGGCATTCAGCCTCGGGAGCCCATTGGCATTCGCAGAACAACCTTTCAGGGCTATTCAGAATCAAGGGAATTCTATTCACCTGTCTATCGGACCGGTGTTCCCATTTTGGAGTCCGACCATCGCCGAACCTTGTACTGGAACCCGGACATCACCACCGATTCTGAAGGCAAGGCCAAGGTTGAATTCAACAACAACGCTGGTTGTAAAAAACTGGTTTTCAGCGTTGAGGGGCTTTCAAAAGAGGGGACCATCCTTCTAAAAGATAGCCCCCAATAATCCCATTTAATAAGTGAATTGCCACTGAAAACCAGAAAGATCATAAATTTGACTCTTTTCTTGCCACCACATCACCGACGTGTTTCCGATGACATCACCTCCAGGATCATTCTTAATAAGAATTGAACCACCTACTTTGACCGTACCACCGGATTGTTTGTCTTCGTAACTACCGGTGAGCGGGAAATCGACCCGTTCCAACCAGTCCTCTTCCCTCCAGTCGAAAGTCAGAACAGTTCCATACACACTGGTTGACCAAGCAAAAATGGTGACATCTCTGTTCCACCATACATTGTTGATGTCGTTTCGTTTGTCAGGTTCCAGTATTCCCGAAGTGTACACATTGGTGGCCCCGCCTTCACTGCCCTGAACCACTCGAAGCCTGATCTCTGGCGCTCCCGAAATCCATCCTTCCACTGCGTTTAAGGCGCTGGTCGAGAATTTCATACGCTTGATCTTCAACCATTCATTGTCACTACGGTTCGATGCGGTAGTAGCCATGACTGGCGACCAAGAAGAGAATCCCTCAAGATTGATGGCTCGAACCTTATACCAATACTTTTGATTGGGTGTCAGATTCGTATCCACAAAACTATTGTCGTTGACAACCGTTTGCGCAACTTTCTGAAAAACCGTACCCGACATCCGCCAGACTTCATAACCCGTATCGTTGGTCACATCGGTCCATTCCAGCAGTAAGGATCTTGACATGCCATGCGTCAGTAAAAGTTTTTCCGGGTATTCGGCCAAGAGATTGCTGGCTCTCAATTCAGGAAAAGCAGGAAATTTCATGCTGTAACCAGCGGTATCCATGCGACCCTGTTCATCCACCCGCTCAGAACGGCCTACTACCAAAACAGGGAAGCCAGGCTCCTCATCCGCACTCAGTTGATAAGCTTTTCCATCTGCATCGTACGCAGTTAGGATGTTACCGGCCTTTTCTTTGTAATCGTATGGCAGCACTACCACCAATGGCACAAAAGTTGCCGGATCCCACTCCTCGCAATGCACGGGCACGGAAACCTGCACATTGGGAATGATGGTCGAAATCTTCAGAAAATCACTATCCGAATTCTCAATTCCAATGCTTCTCAACCTGGGATCCGTTTGCATGCTGCGCATCAACTCTTTCACAGTACCTTCCGTTTGATTCAATTTTTCCGACTCAAGGCGCGCCACCAACACATCGAAGTCTCCGTCGAATTTTTGCATCGCTCGATGATGGATGACCGTCCGCAATTCTTTTTTCTGAACAGCTCTGGCCAGGACAACTGCATAGTCGTTCAGCAGCTTGTTCTTGAATGAAACGTCCGGATCGGAAACAACAGTCAAGGGTGCAACTGGTTGTAATTGAAGCGAATCCTCCTTAGAGCAGGCAGTAACGAGCAGTACTGCCATTCCTAACAAAATTGGTTTGAAATTTTTCATAAGCATTTTTTTATGGGTTTATTTATTGATTTGTTAACACCCTGCAAATATAATTTTAATTTACATTTAATTCACTTAATACTATCTTTATTTTTACATTGAAGAGCGATAAATTTATTTCGCATGTTGATTGAATTTTTAATCTTACTTTTGTAGCCGTATTTTATTAAGATTATTATGGGTGCGATCAAATGGATAGGTGGCGTCATGGGCTGGGCCTTTGGCGGAGTGATGGGTGGAATCATCGGTTTTGCGGTGGGCTCCATGTTCGACAATGCAATAACGGGAGAACAGGTTACAACGAACCCGGGCGGCTTCGGACAGTCACGGATGGGACGTCCGCAAACTCAACCCGGCGATTTCGGCGTCAGCTTGCTCATCTTATCCGCAGCAGTGATGAACTCCGACAGACAAGTCAAGAAATCGGAACTGGATTACGTCAAAGAATTCTTCAAACGCCAGTTCGGACAAGTCAAGGCCGAAAGCTACATTGCCATGCTCAAAGAGCTGCTTCAGAAAGAAATCGACCTTCGGGAAGTTTGCTTGCAAATCAAGCTCTACATGGATCATGCCTCCCGCCTACAACTGATTCATTACCTTTTCGGATTATCCAAAAGCGACGGACATGTTCATCCCGACGAAATTCAGACTGTCCGCAACATCGCCAACTGGTTGGGCATTTCAGCCCTCGATTACGAATCCATTCAGGCTATGTTTGTTAAAAACGCAGAAAGTGCCTACAAAATTTTGGAAATCACCCCACAAGCTACGGACGAAGAAGTTCGCAAAGCATACAAACGCATGGCTGTGAAACACCACCCGGACAAAGTACACCACCTGGGCGAAGATGTCCAGAAGGCGGCCAGTGAAAAATTCAAGGAAGTGAACGCAGCCTACGAACAAGTCAAGAAAGAACGAGGAATAAATTAAAAAAACGCTCTATGAGAAGGCTATTACTTGCAACGGCACTTTTATCATTTATCTGTTTATCCGCTCAAAACAAGGTTGAGTTGTGGCGGATGCATGAAATCGTGCTTAAAGGCGAATCGAAGGGGAATCCTTTTACTGACGTACAACTAAGCGCCACCTTTGTGAATGGCGAAAACACGAAAACCGTTTCTGGCTTTTACGACGGAAAAGGCATTTACAAGATTCGATTCATGCCTCAAGCGACAGGGACTTGGGCCTATGTCACGACGAGCAATGTAAAATCCCTGCAAGGGAAAAAGGGAAAAGTTGAGTGCGTTGCCAATACCGCCAACAATCACGGACCCGTAGTCGTCAAAGAGACCTACCACTTCGCTTATTCCGATGGTAAGGCCTATTATCCATTTGGAACTACCTGCTATGCCTGGGTTCACCAGGGTGACAGCCTTGCCGAACTTACATTGAAAACCCTTTCCAATGGCTATTTCAACAAAATGCGCATGTGCATTTTCCCCAAGGACTACGATTGGAACAAAAAGGAGCCACTTTTGTACCCGTTCGAAGGCAAACCGTTGACCAATTGGGATTATACACGATTTAATCCTGCCTACTTCCAAAACATTGAAAAGCGAATTGCTCAACTGGATTCCATGGGCATTGAGGCTGATCTCATCGTTTTTCACCCGTACGACCGCTGGGGTTTCAAAAAAATGGACAGAAAGACCGATGACCTCTACATTCATTACATCATCGCACGATTTGCCGCTTATAAAAATGTTTGGTGGAGCATGGCCAATGAATACGATTTCATGAAAGAAAAGAAAAAGGAGGATTGGGACCATTTCATTCAGCTATTTGCCGAACAGGATCCCTTTAACCACCTTCGAAGCATTCACCACGGCTCCGTCATGTACGATCATACAAACCCACTATTAACCCATGCCAGCATTCAAAATGAAGACACTTACCGGGCAAAAGAGTTGAGGATTCGATTTAAAAAACCCGTCATTTACGATGAATGCCGATACGAAGGCAACATCAATTGGTCCTGGGGCAATCTTTCCGCCGAGGAAATGGTGAACAAATTCTGGCGTGGTTTTACCAACGGGGGCTATGTGGGTCACGGTGAAACGTACAACACGGAAAATCCAGTGAAATGGGGCTATCAATCCGATGCCGAGATGTGGTGGTCCAAGGGTGGCATTCTTCGAGGAAAAAGTCAGGAACGGATTAAGTTTTTGAAAGGAATCATTGAGAGTGCTCCCGGCTATTTGATTCCGGTTGTCAATTATGAAAGTTGGATGCCGTATTCGGCTGTAGCTTACAAGGATGAGTATTTTCTGAACTACTACAACATGGACCAACCACGCAGTCAGATTGTGAAACTTCCTGCAAATGCCAAATACAAAGCAGAGATCATCAATGGTTGGGACATGACGATCACCCCTGTGGAGGGAATATTCAGTGGGAACAGCTTGATCCAACTACCGGAAAAGCCGTTTACAGCCCTACGGTTTACGAAAATTCATTGATTTCGGAACACATTAAAATGGTACCAAAAGTCTTAGCTATCATGTTTCTGCTGCTCGCATCGCAGCATTTGTCTGTTGCTCAGCATAGGGTCATCGTTTCAACGGATTTCCCAGCTATCCCGGTAACAAACAGTGACCCAGATGATGTTCAATCCATCGTGCGCTTTTTAATGTATTCGAACGAGTTCGATGTCGAAGGTCTCATTGCATCGGCCGGTACGTTCAATATGGTGGCAGAAAAGAAAAATATTCTGAAAGTGCTCGATACCTATGCCCTTGTGGTGGACCAACTTAAAAAACACGATAAAAAATATCCCTCCGCGGAACATCTGCGATCCGTTACGTACGAAGGCTTGGGCACCAACCACCAACTGAACATCCAATGGGGTTTGAACAAACAATCCTGGTCCGAAATCATCGGTAAGGACAAAGACAGCGAAGCGTCCAATGCAATTATTGCAGCCGTAGATAAACCCGACTCCCGCCCCATTTACATCTGTGTATGGGGTGGTCCCAGGGAAGTTGCACAAGCCATTTGGAAAGCACGTGAAACGCGTTCGAAGAAAGAATTTGATACTTTTATTGCCAAGCTTCGCATCTTTTTAATTGGTTATCAAGACGCTACACATCATTGGTTGATGGAAAGCTTTCCAGATTTGTTCATCATCGAGTCCAAAACAACCTATCAGGGCATGTTTGGAGTCGGCAATTTGACATGGGTGGAAACGAACATCATCAAGGACCATGGCCCACTTGGTGCCCTTTACCCTCCTAAAGCCATTGCCGGGCCTGGTGTCATTGAGGGTGATACACCTTCCTTTTTGTACCTTCTAAGTGCAAACAGGGGCATCAATAATCCGGAGGATCCGACACAACCCAGTTGGGGTGGCCAGTACGTGCGCATAGACTCCACGAAACACTACACAGACGGACCTGGCAGAGGGACCATCACCAAATGGAGCAACGATTTCCAAGATGATTTTCAAGCAAGGCTTGGTTGGTTGCAACACTGATTCAAAGCAATGAATGGGATTAAAACAAATAGCATTTTTTGCGAATTCACAGAAATAAGTAAACTTTTTAATTCATTTCTATTGTTTTTTTCAAAATTCACGCTACTTTTGTGACAAATTAAAACAGATACATGATGATGTGCAATAATTGGTGGTGGCTTGGTAAACTTCAACAAAATTGGTGAGGTAAAGAGCCCGTGCACATTTAAAAATAGATACGAAAGGCCTGCTGAACTCACAGCAGGCCTTTTTTTATACAAAATTTCAAACAAACAACAATATGTATCAAGTCAACGAAAACGGTTTTTACGGAGAATTCGGCGGAGCGTACATCCCCGAGATCCTGTACAACAACGTCAAGAACCTGAAGGAACAATACCTGCAGATCATGGGAGACCCCAGCTTTCAGGCCGAAGTGGACGCCTTGCTCAAGGACTATGTGGGCAGACCGACTCCCCTGTATCTTGCCAAACGACTTTCGGATAAATACGGTTGCAAAGTCTATCTCAAACGCGAGGACCTCAATCACACCGGTGCACACAAAATCAACAACACTGTCGGTCAAATCCTACTTGCCAGACGCCTTGGAAAAACCCGCATCATTGCTGAAACCGGGGCCGGACAGCACGGCGTTGCCACCGCCACCGTTTGTGCGTTGATGAACATGGAATGCGTGGTATACATGGGCAAAACCGACGTTGAACGCCAGCACTTGAACGTCCAAAAGATGGAGATGTTGGGAGCGAAAGTTGTTCCAGTTACTTCCGGAAATAGGACCCTAAAGGACGCCACCAACGAAGCCATCCGCGACTGGTGCTGCAACCCTGAGGATACCCATTACATTATTGGCAGCACCGTCGGGCCTCATCCCTATCCCGATATGGTCGCCCGCTTCCAGTCCGTCATCAGCAAGGAAATGAAAGCACAGTTGCTGGAGCACGAAGGCCGCGACTATCCCGATTACGTCATTGCCTGCATCGGTGGTGGCAGCAACGCGGCAGGTGCTTTCTACCATTTTCTAGACGAGGCACGCACTAAATTGGTAGCCGTTGAAGCCGCAGGCCTTGGCATCGACACGCCTGAAACCGCCGCTTCGATTTTGCTTGGCCGCCTCGGCATCCTGCACGGCTGCAAGTCCCTTATCATGCAAACCGAAGACGGTCAGATCATCGAACCCTATTCCATTTCCGCTGGTCTGGACTATCCGGGTGTCGGTCCCATTCATGCCCACCTCGCCAAAGAAGGCCGCATCCACGTGCTTGCCGCCACCGACGACCAAGCCCTCAAAGCCGCTTTCGAACTCACCGCCATCGAAGGCATCATCCCCGCGCTCGAAAGCGCCCATGCCCTAGCCGCACTGCCCATGATGTCGTTCAAACCCGAAGAGGTGGTCGTCATCAACCTCTCCGGCCGCGGCGACAAAGACATGGAAACCTACGTCAAACATTTTAACAAATAAGCGCTATGAAACATTCCATTCGCACCCTTTCCCGCAAACTGCTGGCCGACCTGCAAACACCGGTTGGCATTTACCTGAAGATCAGGGATGTATTCCCGCATTCCGCCCTACTGGAAAGTTCCGACTACCACGGTGGTGAAAACAGCTTCTCCTTCATCGGCTTCCAACCCGTAGCCCAGTTCAAACTCGAAAAAGGTGTCATAGCCGAAACCTATCCGGACGGCAGCAAGGTTGAAATCATCGTAACGCCCGAAGTGGACGTACCCGAATGTTTTCAAAAATTCATTCAGTCGTTTCCCGTCATCGAGGACAACAACACCTTGGGTTTCAACGGCCTATTCGGCTTTACCGCTTACGATGCAGTTCGCTATTTTGAGGACGTAAAAATCACAAAAACGGCAAACGACGTTTCTGAAGTACCTGATATCCAATACATTCTGTACAAGTACATCATCGGCATCAACCACCACAAGAACGAACTCACCATCGTCGAAAACCTGTTCGAAGGAGAGGAAACCGATATGGAAACCGTGCTGGCGCTGCTGGACAACCGAAATTTTGCCTCCTACAATTTCCTGCTCGAGGGCGAAGAGCAATCCATCATCACCGACCAAGCCTACATGGACATGGTGACCAAAGGCAAGAAACATTGCTACCGCGGCGATACGTTTCAAATCGTACTTTCCCGCCGTTATGCCCAGAAATATGCCGGCGACGACTTCAAAGCCTACCGTGCCCTGCGTTCCATTAACCCTAGTCCCTACTTGTTCTACTTCGACTTCGGCTCCTTCCGCATTTTTGGCAGCTCACCCGAAGCGCATCTGGTGGTCAAAAAGAACAAAGCCTACATCGACCCCATCGCCGGAACGTTCCGCCGAACCGGTGACGATGAAAAAGACCTGCTGCTGGCCGAAGAACTTCGCCGCGACCCCAAGGAAAACGCTGAGCACGTGATGCTGGTGGACCTTGCCCGCAACGACCTGAGCCGCAACTCCAAAAACGTGAAGCTGGAAATCTTCAAGGAAATTCAGTACTATTCGCATGTGCTACACATGGTTTCCCGCGTCAGCGGTGAACTGGCCGAAGGCACCAACGTCATCAAGCTGTTCGCCGACACCTTCCCGGCAGGCACTCTTTCTGGCGCACCAAAAGTCCGCGCACTAGAACTCATCAACGAAATCGAATCCCACGCCCGCGGTTTCTACGGAGGCTGCATCGGTTATATCGGCCTGAACGGCGACTTCAACCAAGCCATCACCATCCGTTCTTTCCTGAGCAAGAACAACACCTTATATTATCAGGCAGGAGCCGGCATCGTGGCCAAATCAGTGGAAGAAAACGAACTGCAGGAAGTTAAAAACAAATTGGCCGCCCTCAAATCGGCGCTGGACATGGCTGTCCGCTTAAAAAATTAAGACGATGAAAATACTCGTATTCGACAATTACGATTCGTTCACCTACAACCTGGTGCACGCCCTGCGCGAGATATGCGACGCCACCATCGATGTGGTACGGAACGACAAACTAAAGCTGGAGGACGCAGAAAAATACGACAAAATTGTGCTTTCCCCCGGACCAGGCATTCCATCGGAAGCCGGCCTACTGCTGGATCTCATCCGCATGTATGCCCCAACCAAAAGCATCCTTGGCGTCTGCCTCGGCCATCAAGCCATCTGCGAAGTTTTCGGTGCCACCCTCATCAACCTGACTGACGTGCACCACGGGCTTTCCGAAAGCATTCAAGTGATTGGCAACGATCCCTTATTCAAGGGTTTGCCCGAACGCTTTGACGTAGGCCGTTACCATTCCTGGGCCGTCAGCCCGGAGAACCTACCCGACTGCATCGACGTCACCGCAGTGGACGACGAAGGCCAGATCATGGCCATGCAACACAAGGAATTCAACGTTCATGGCGTCCAATTCCACCCCGAATCCGTTCTGACTCCCCTTGGCAAAGACATTCTCAAAAACTGGATCAACTTATGAAGCAAATACTCAACCACCTGTTCGAACACAAATTCCTCTCCTCGGAGGAATCCGCTGAAATCATGCTCAACATCGGTTCGGGCAAGTACAACGAATATCAAATAGCCGCCTTCATGAGCGTTTTCCTCATGCGCAGCATCACTGTGGACGAACTGTCCGGCTTCCAGAAAGCCTTGTTGGACATGTGCCACCGCGTGGATCTTTCCGAATACGATCCCATCGACATCGTGGGTACCGGAGGCGATGCCAAGAACACCTTCAACATCTCCACCATCAGTTGCGTCGTACTCGCAGGTGCAGGCTACAAAGTGGCCAAGCATGGGAACTACGGGGCAACCTCGGTATCGGGTTCCTCCAACGCCATGGAACAACATGGGGTGAAGTTCACCACCGATGTGGACCAATTGAAGCGTTCCATCGAGGAAAGCAATTTGGCTTACCTGCACGCGCCGCTGTTCAATGCCGCGCTGAAAACAGTAGCTCCCATCCGCAAGGCACTGGGCGTCCGTACGTTTTTCAACTTGATGGGCCCGCTCGTGAGCCCAGCAAAACCGCGTCGCCAATGCTTGGGCGTTTACAACCTGAAAATGGCCAGGCTTTACGAATACACTTACCAGCAGACCGGCGTCGATTTTGCCATCATCCATAGCTTGGACGGCTACGATGAACTTTCTCTAACCGGTGACATGAAAATTGTCCGCAACACGGGCGAGGAAGTGGTTAAACCTTCCGATCTTGGTTTCCAGACGGTTAAACCGGAAGAACTTTTCGGTGGTGAAACCGTGGAAAAAGCCTCGGCGCTCTTTGACAGCGTTTTGAACAACAGCTGCACGACCGCCCAGAAAAATGTCGTTCTGGCGAATTCGGCCGTGGCGATACAAGTAATTGATCCTTTGCTTAGCTTCGCAGACGCGGTGGCCATCGCTAACGAATCGCTGGAAAGCGGCAACGCGCTAAGGAACTTCAAAAATTTCATTCAATTAAACTCATGACCATTCTCGATCAAATCATATCGGACAAACGGCAGGAAGTGGCTACACGAAAGGCAGTCATTTCGCTCGAACACCTGAAAGGTATGGCGAAAGGAATGCCAAAGGGGCTTTCCTTAAAAAAGGCGCTTGAAATTTCCTCTACCGGCATCATTTCCGAATTCAAACGAAAATCGCCCTCCAAAGGCTTCATTCATCCAGGAGCAGACGTGTCCTCCGTGGTCAGTGCCTATCAAACAGGCGGTTGCACCGGCGTTTCCGTACTCACGGACGAAATCCACTTTGGCGGCACCATCGGCGACTTCAGAAATGCCCGCCAAGTGCTTGATTGTCCGATGCTTCGCAAGGATTTCATGATCGACCCGTATCAGATTTACGAGGCTAAAGTTCTTGGCGCCGATGTCATTCTGCTCATCGCTTCAGCCCTCACCTTGGATGAAGCCTACGACTTGGGCGAACTGGCCCACGAACTCGGCATGGAAGTACTTTTGGAAGTTCACAACGAAGCCGAACTCGATTACATCAGCCGTTTCACAGACATGGTGGGTGTGAACAACCGAAATCTGAGTACCTTTGTGACCGATGTGCAGGTTTCGTTCGACCTGGCCGACAAAATACCTTCGGAATTCGTAAAGATTTCCGAAAGCGGCCTGAGCGACGCTGCCACTGTGAAAAGCCTTCGGGATGCCGGTTACAAAGGCTTCCTCATGGGCGAGAACTTTATGAAACACGACGACCCGGGTGCGGCGTTGTCATCCTTTATTTTAGCATTGCAATGATCAACGGCAACTTAAAACTGAAAGTCTGCGGCATGCGCGAACCGAGCAACATCTCGGAAGTGGCCGCTCTGAATCCCGATTACATGGGCTTCATCTTCTATTTCAAATCGTCCCGCTTTGTCGAGATGATGGTTTTTTACGTGGCACAACGCCTTAAAGCTCAGGGCATCGAACCGGTGGCCGTCTTCGTGAACCCATCTGTGGCCTACGTGCTGCACATCCGCGACAAATACGGCTTCACCCACATTCAGCTTCACGGCCGCGAGACTCCCCAAACTTGTGCCGAACTCAAAAACATGGGGCTTCATGTACTGAAAGCCATTTCAGTGGCCGAAGCCGCCGATTTGGAGATTACCAAAGAATACGAGGGTACCTGCGATTATTTCCTGTTTGACACGAAAAGCAACCTGCCAGGTGGCTCCGGCAAACAATTCAACTGGGAAATTCTGGAGAATTACAAAGGGGAAACGCCGTTTTTCCTGAGTGGTGGCATTGGACCGGACGATGTGGAGCGGATTAAAGAGTTCAGCCACCCCAAACTTGTGGGCATCGATGTGAACAGCAAATTTGAAACTCGCCCTGCACACAAAGACGCAGAGCTACTGAAATCGTTTATCCAAGCTTTTTAAGATCATGCAAAATAGAATCAATCAGCTCTTCTTGGCCAAGCCAAAAGACATCCTTTCCATCTACTTCACTGCCGGTTACCCCAACCTGGAAGACACGCTGCCCATTATGCGCGAACTTCAGTCACAGGGTGTCAACATGGTCGAAGTAGGCATACCCTTCTCCGACCCGATGGCCGATGGTCCTGTTATTCAGGCCAGTGGCAATGCGGCTTTGAAAAACGGCATGACCCTGAAAAAGATTTTCAGCCAACTCGAAGGCATGCGACCTGAAATCACCATGCCTGTTTTGTTGATGGGCTATCTCAACGTCGTGATGCAATATGGTCTGGAAGCTTTTTGCCAAGATTGCCAGAAGGCTGGCGTGGATGGTGTCATCTTGCCCGACCTGCCCATGAGCGACTATCTGGAAGAATTCAAACCCATGATGGACCGTTACGGCCTTGCGATGGTGCTTCTCATCACCCCCGACACCTCCGACGAACGCATCCGAGCTATCGATGAGCATACCAGCAGCTTTATTTATATGGTGTCCTCTGCCTCCACCACCGGTGCCCAATCCAGCTTCAACGATAGCAAGCAAGCCTACTTCCGCCGCATCAACTCGATGGGCCTGAAGAATCCCCGCCTTATCGGCTTCGGCATCTCCAACAAAGCCACCCTCGACGCCGCCTTCGCCAACGCCTCCGGTGCCATCATCGGCAGCCGCTTTGTGGAATGTCTTACCAAAGCTCCGAGCGTAAAGGAAGCTGTAAACATGCTGCTGAAGGGATTGACTGAATAGATCGTTCTACCCATTCCGCTAACCCAAAAGTGGAAATTGTTGGTACGATTTCAACAGGCTGATGGTCTCCGTGCGTAGTTTTGTTCGGACAAACTTCTTCATATCCTCATCCATCAGTTCACCCAAACCATTCAACAGACCCTTATCGGTCATACCTTCCAATGCGTCAATGCATTTCTGGAAATAGTCGGACAATGTCCTTTCCATGCGCGTTTCAACAATGGACTTATTGAGCGGCGTTTTATTGTTCATGAAGAACCAGCAATCGAATATGTCCCTGTTGGTCAAAGTGGAACGGTCCAGCAGGGCGCAGAGTTTATGGGCAAACATATCCGGAGCAACCATAACAGGCATGTTAATACCAAGCAGGTTTTTAATTTCGTAGCGATCATTGAAAAATCGGTTTGATATTTCAATCTTCAATTTACGTTCTCCAGCACCATAGTCGAGTACGGAAATAATTCCATAAAATTTCTTGGCTTCATCGTGAATGGAACCATGATTTAATAAAATCTCACGGATTTTCCCGTATACCCATTCTTCCTTTTCCAAATTCAACAAATTGAAATCCAAATCGACTGAAAACCGAGGCAAATCATAAAAGAACATCAGCGCAGTTCCGCCTTTGAAACCAAGTATCCCAGACAATGCTTTGTCGTCATAAATATCCTTGAGAATTCGGAATAAAAAGAATTTGTGTTTGTTTATGTCAACCATTTTTCAAAAGTTTAATCACTCTTTGTTCCAACGCGACCGAACCATAAGCTGGAATAATTCGGTCAATCAATTGCCTGTCAAGTGGGTTAAGGTTGTCGAAATAAGAATCTTTATTCAAATAGAGTAGGTCTAAAAAGGCACGCTCCGGAGTCGCAATATTGATGTTGTCCTGGTTAAGGACAATTCCTGTTGGATCCATGATGATTTCTTCTTTGATCCTTCGATAACTAAATATCATCTCACCAATTTCAATCTCTCGAGTGAGGTAACTGACACTGGTAAACCGGGAATCGTATTGAAAAACAATTCCTGCTTGTTGAAGCACATATTCCAGTGAAATGTAGGAGGGCGGGTACAGTATATTGGCCAATTCGAGCGGATTGAAATTGGGTTTGGCATAGATGCCTTTGCGCGGATTCTTAAGCCTACTGGTTTGTACGTAATAACCCATTCGGTCGCTAAGATATTTACTATCAACCAGCGGAAAAAGCATGGCAATATCCGTCAGCTTGAATACAGTCCGCTTGTCCATATAAATCTCCAAAATAAAGTCCTTTTTATCCATCCGTGAACTGATAACGTGCTTATTTACCGTTTACAGTTCACAAATATGATAAAAAATTCTGACAAACTATAATTTTTTACTTTTAATCCATTAAAAGTTTGAAATTCAAGCGTTATTACATATTGCACTGCTATAGTGCAAATTAATCCAATTAATGCACTATGATGGTGCATTCTTGACAATATATTGAATTTAGGTCCATGAACATCCTTCCACTTTGGCAGTCTGGGCTATTGTAATAAAGTCTTTCTAAACCTTTCTTGAACTGATAACGATATTTTAAGCTGTTACAAGTCTATTATCTTCTGTTAGACGGATTAAAAAAGTAAATTATTTCTGTCCGAATACTTAAATTCGATTTAATAAATTGGTTATCCGTAGAAATTTGTATTTTTACGGATACCTTTTTTTTGCATAAACGTTCCTCCAGTTTAAAACGAAACTGTGTGGTAATACGATACGAAATACCATGAATGAACAGAAACGAACGCAAAACAAATTACTCCTTTTAATTTGTTTTCTTTTAATATCCATCCAATTCGTTTCAGCACAAGACAGCCTTTACATTTATCGTAATGGACAAATACTTTACCGTTCCCAAGCAGATCAGATTGATAGCGTCACGTTTCACCTTCCAGAATATTGGGATTGGAAGGAGTCGGAAGCCGTGTACCAAAAAATCCGTTCCAACCCCGAGCTGAGCATCTTTGCCGACATGTTGGAACAATCCGGCTACAAGGACAAATTGAACGACAAAACCATTTGGGTTCCCGTCAATGCAAGCTTTGAAGGGGTTGACCTTAGTGATGGAGATTTGGTTAAGAATTTGGTGGAAAATCATTTGCGAAGCTCAACCTATCCTTTTATTTATTCCATCGAAAGCAATTTTCCCATGAAAATGACGATGTTGAGCAATAAACAGATCGAAATGACAAAAGTCAACGATCTGTTTTACATGGATGGGATTCGAGTCATTCAGCCAAATATTTCAGCATTAACCAGCGTCATCCATATTCTCGATGGATATGTTCCATATAGAAAGAACCTTTGGGAATACTTGTATTCGGCAGGAAATGTTGACTCCATGCGAACTTTTCTATTTTCATACAACAAGAAAACGTACAATCCTGTCACTAAGGATTCATTGGTTTCCAATGACTTACTAACGTCGCTGAATGCAAATCTGAAATTAGAATGGCAGAAATTCACCGTCTTGATACCGGATGATCAAACATGGAAAGCAACATACGACAGTTTGATGAAAACATACCCTTCCACCACTAATCTAAAACTATTGGCTCAGCAGCGTACCAATGTCAAACTATACATGATCAAACATTTGTTTATGGGTGGACGAACTCTCGGAACATGGCCGGACTCCGTATATACAACCAAGTACAAATTAATCACTAATCCGACTGAACTATTCGGTGAGGCCAATTTAGTGGCAACGCTTTCCAACGGGAATTGTTATTCCATCAAAAAATTGAACATTCCACTAACACTTCAAAAGGGCATAATTGTCGAAGCCGAAGACTCCATCAATCGCACGTCTACTTATTGTCAGGTCATAAAAAGGGAATCGACTGGAAATCCAGCCTTCCCCATCTCCAACAGCGCCTATAACTATTGCTTTCCGCTCACGACTTCTTCATTACAAAAGATTTCTGTCACCTATAGCGTTAACAATTTGCTTCCAGGTCTCTACAACATCTACGCCCAGTTCGTCCCGGCATTTGCAGAAGACTCGACGTTGCAGAATCCCTACAAGGTAAACTTTTACCTGACGTATTCAGACACGGCGGGAGTGACTGTTTCAAACAAACTGATCATTTCGAATGTTGTTACAAATTCAAATGCAATGACTAAAGTTCTGGTTTTACAGAATTTCGTTATGAATCAGTTGGACCCCCAAATAAATAGTACGACTGCATCCACACTCAAACTTAAGATAGAAAACGCAGCCATAACTAATGAGTCAGCCACTTTGAGCCGAGAAATCCGAACCGACTGCATCATCTTCAAACCCGTAGATTAATCGTACCATGAAGAGAACATACCTTTTAACATGCTGTTTACTAGCATTTTTATTAACGAAACTGCATGCTCAAGACACGCTCTACGTCATGAAAAAGGGAAGCATTGAATTCAGACATGCATTATCGGACATCGACAGCTTGTCGTTCATCAATTCGTTCAATCCGAATCTGCTCGAACGCTTGGCTAAGGACAAGCGGTTCACCTTGTTTGCACAAGCATTACGGGAAACCGGATATGAAGACTTGATCAAGAACACACCCAAAGCAGACACAGCCTATGACTACCGTGCTATCCCATGGGCATTAAAAACCTACAACATCAAAGAAGAATATCCCTTAAAACGGCAATATGGATTCACGTTACTGATGGAAAGCGATTCGACATTAGCCAATTATAAGGATTGCCCGCTTTGTCCAAATGGGATTTTAAACCTGAACGATTTGGAGTTGATGGCTAAATATTGGTATTCTTCAGCTTACAAAGGGATTTTTGCAAATGGAACTGGCATTACCGATCGGAAAGACAGCCTTAACTTTTTAAACCGCTACATCGCCTATCATCTATTGGATAGCAAATTATACCAGAGTCGATTCCTGAATGATTTTGACACTCCTAATCAAATAAAGACCTACGATTTAGACGAATACAAGGAGACTTTGTTAAAGAATTCGTTGTTGCAAGTCAAAAAAAATCGTTCCACAGGACAAAGCAATTTATTGAACAGTTATGATGTAGATAACTTGAATTTGGCCGTCCATTTTACTGGCAACTCCATTTTCGGTTACAATGGCTTCGGTCACGAAATTGACAAACCACTTGTATTTTCACGAACCGTTTACGACTACCTCTCCTCCATCAGGCTTCGTATGGATGTGGCTTCCTTTTTTAAAGAATTTGCCAACAACAATATGCGGGGCAACAATCCTACGGCAGTGAATGTTACAGGGAAAACCCACCGATACATCATCCCTCAAGGCTACTGCGAGAATATGAGCTTTACATCAGCAACACGAGTGTCCTACCTTGGAGCAAATGGCATTTATGAAGATTATGAAGGGGATGAACTCTATATGGAAGGGGAATATGATTTCACAATAACGACATTACCTATTCCTGCTGGCACCTACGAGGTTCGTTTCGGATACCAACCGACTTCATGGCGTGGACTTGATCAGATGTACTTTGATGGTGTGACATGTGGCCCTCCAGTCAAGTTCTATCTTTTAGCTAATGATCCATTAATCGGATGGGAATTGCCAGGTTCTAAATTCAATGATCCAAATGGTTTTGCCAACGACAGCCTACTTCGTACAAGAGGATACATGAAAGGTCCATCCAGTTACAAGTGTACAATTGCTTTGTATTATGACCCTACTAAAACTGCAAGGACAAGTATAAAATCCCTGCGTAAGATTGTAGGCATTTTCACTTTTCCTGAAGCCGGTAAACACTCACTGCGCATTCAAAATACCGGTTCAGCAGGTGGTGATGTCCAATTTATGCTGGATTATCTGGAATTTGTACCGGTCAGTATTCTGAAAGATGAGGGCGTTGACTAAGAATTGTTAAATCTGCTTTCCACCACGTAACAAATTCGTCAGCTCGTATGTCTTGAAATAAAGAAGTCATTCACCTTCTAACATTTCAAGACAATGAAAACGATCACGACCCTCTTATTGACTAGCTTCCTCTTGGCAGGAACATTCAACACAGTTTTGGCAGGCGACGACTCCCGGAAGGAAACCGCAACCCGTCAACGAAACGAAATAAAGGTAAAACGCGAAGTAACGGCTGAACGCACCCGAGATAATCGTGGAACGACACGAACAACCACTGAACGCAAAACAGAGGTTCAATTGCCTTCGCGCAATCAAAGCCGAGAAATAAAGGTTCGCAGCACCGAGGTTCGACAGGAGCAATCCAACAGGGAACAGCAGTCCAACAGGAATGTACGTCCAGAACAATCCAACCGGAAAGAACGCTCAACGGCAAGTGTCAGTCGGAACGAAACTATTCGCAGAAGCCAATCCAGCATAGAGAGTCGAGGACCTGAAAGACGTCCCGACTTCAACCGCAGGGCCAATGTGAGCTACCGTGAACGCCAGCTGCGATGCGGCTTCTGCACCGGTAGAGGATTCACCTTGCACATCGACGGATTCAGACACCTGCGTTGCAACCATTGCGAAGGCCGCGGCATCCGAGTGTACCGTGAAATGCACGTCAATGCCTGCCCGGTTTGCTACGATCCACTACGGAATGAAAATCTGGGTTGTTCGCTGGAAGACCTTGCCTGGATGGAAACCAATCGACTGGTAGTCGCACTTGAGTTAAGCGATCATCAGCGGAACCGCATCTTTGACATCAACTACCGTTACATCACACACCACTATAATGGCGACAATTATCCAACGAGCCGACGCGATCGTGAAATCCGTCGCATCCTTAGATTGGGCCAAATCGTTGCTTACGCCTTTATTTTAAATGAGCTCCGAAATGGTGATTTATGCTACAATTGCACAAATACACGCTATTGAACACATTTTTTTCAACATTTACCGATAAATATTAAACCATTTTGGTTTTGATTATTCTAAACCTATATTTTTGATTTTTAAACCTACATCAAAATTTGAAAAACATGAAACTATTTAAAACCATCGCCGCTGTCGCTCTTTTGGTGTTTAGCACCTCTATAATGGCTCAGGGACAAGGAGGAAATCGCAGATCGTCCTCAGAACGTGCAAAGACCGAAACAGAAAACATTGTGAAAGCATTGGCATTAACCCCCGAACAGGCAGCCAAGGTTTTGGAAATCAATCTGAAGTATGCAACCAAAGATTCTCTCCGTATGGTTGAGATGAGAGCCTCAGGTGCCACCATGGATCGTGAAGCAATGATGAAAACAAGAACTGAACAAGCTGCAGCTCAAGCAGTTGAAGTTAAAGCTGTAATGACAGACGAACAAAAGACCAAATACGACGCATATCTCAAGGAAAGAGAAGCCGAACGTGCTGCCCGCATGGGTGGACAAGGTGGTGGCGGTGGCGGCCAACGTTAATATTAAACGAACGTTTTAAGTAGCGAGAGCAGAGGCGAAGCTTACTTCGACTATGCCGAGTCACGAAAAACGACTGTTTAGAATAAACGAACAATAAATATTTTTCAAGGTAGAGTTGAGACGTTTTCAAGGTATTAGTTTATTTTATTAAACGTCAAAACACGGGCAGTCGGGAAGTGATTCCAGGCTGCTTTTTTTTTATGTCCTGTTATTTTTTTGTTACTTTGTAGCATCTGACGTAAAAATCCATCTATTATTTTACCAACACACTATGCCTGAATCTGATTACCTGGAACAACAGCTCATATCGGACTGCCTGCAGGGTGACCGTGTAGCCCAAAAAAGGCTGTACGAAACCTATTCCGGCAAGATGATGGCTGTGTGTCTAAGGTATTGCAAAGACAGGGAAACGGCAAAGGACTTGTTGCACGACGGATTTCTCAAGGTTTATGTCCATTTGGAAAGTTTCAAGGGCAACGGATCTTTTGAAGGCTGGATCAGGCGGATCATGGTCAATACCGCGTTGGAATTTTTACGGAAACAGACCGATGAAGGCTACCACCTCGATGTAGAGGAGGCTTTCACGCTCTCAAACGATGAAATCGGGATAATGGAACGGATGCAGGCGGATGAATTGATTCGCATCATTCAGAAACTTCCCGATACCTATCGGACCACTTTCAACCTTTTTGTGGTGGAAGGCTACTCACACCGAGAAATAGCCGAAGCCATGAACATAACGGAAAGTTCTTCGAGGGTTTACCTCACCCGCGCTAGGCAAATGTTGCAAAACATGCTGGCAAAGGTCAAATAAACGAAATAGTAAGATGCAGGAATACGATTCATACGAAAAGATTCGGAAAACGCTGACGAACGCTGAGGTTCAGGCACCCGATTTTGACGCGCTCTTTGGGAACGAGACCCTAGGAAGCGATTCGTTGCGTTCTGCCATTGCATCCAAATTGGCCGACCATACGGTTCAGGCACCTGCATTCGATCAACTTTTCGCCGGTGAAATACTTGGCAAACCCGTTCAGACACCGAAAATCCGTATGTTCCCCTGGTGGAGCGTTGCCAGTGTTGCTGCCGCCTGTTTGGCCCTTTTCTTCCTTTTGCCCAACAAACTTGTAAACCAAGTTGAAAACTTAAGCAAGGCTCCAGTGACGGAACAGGTTCAGACTCCTGCAAAACGGATTGTCAGAACACACAGCACCGTTTTGACAAAGCAAAAGGCTCAACTGCTTTCAACGCCTTCCAAGATCAAACTTCTGGCTGTTGAATCAAACAATACGACTGTCCAAGCATCCATGGCTTCGAATACTGAATCGGAAGAAAGCATCCTAAGAGATACCACTCAAGATGAAACGATGTCGAAAATCAAGCCAACTCGTTCCTCCGGTTTGACAACAAAACAAGCACGTTCCGTCGAGGAAGCCTACGCAGCGGCACGCATCCGCAAAGCCCGTTCCAAACCTGATAAAATGACCTTTGGCATTGGAATGAACAGCGCCAATCGACTTTTGTCCGTTGTCAACTCCAAATCGGACGGAGGATTTGCGCTTCAGTCTGTAGCCAGCAGCGCATCAGACGGTTATGCCAGTCTGGAAGGCGCTTCCGCCACCATGCTTCGCACGACAACGACTTCACCCAACGAATGGTTGGGTCCTGACAACATCACCGCAACCATGTTGCAGAACTGCGAAACCAATTATTTGTTGCCCATCAATTTCGGCCTTCAGGTTTCCATCCCCATCATCCGTAACCTGAACCTCATCACTGGCCTACAATACACCTACATGGCAAACCACATCACTGGAAACACCTTCGATTTGAAACAAGAGTTGCATTATTTGGGCATACCTGTAAAAATAGCGGTCAATCTGGTTAAACGGGGTGATTTCGTTGTGTATTCCGCAGTTGGCGGGACCATTGAAAAAGGACTTGCCGGGGTTCAAACCTCCACTGTCGAAGGGGAAGGAACATGGAAAGGCACCCAAGACATAGAAGGTATCCAAACCAGTCTGACAGGTCAATTCGGAGTCAGTTACAACCTCAATAAAACCTTCCTTCTCTACCTGGAACCTGGTGTTGCCTGGTACATACCTTCCGACCAACCCATCTCGAACCGCACCGAAGAACCGTTCAATTTCAATTTGTCATTGGGTCTTCGCTACCGACTCCAATAAATTTCGATTTTTTAGTTATTTTTTTTGCTCAATTCCACTGTGAATGTGCAATATATTCAAGGGTATTACTACCTTTGTCGCGCCGTTTTTTAGAGGAACGGTATGCAAAACACTAAAATCATTCATCTATGAGTCTGAACATTCTGGTACTGGCCAAACAAGTTCCCGACACGCGTAACGTAGGCAAAGATGCCATGACGCCCGAGGGAACCGTCAACCGTGCCGCACTTGCTGCCATTTTCAATCCCGAAGACCTCAATGCTTTGGAGCAAGCTTTGCGCTTGAAAGACAAACATCCCGGCACCACCGTGACCGTCCTGACGATGGGTCCGTTTCGCGCTGCCGAAATTATCCGAGAATCCCTTTATCGGGGTGCCGACCGTGGTTATGTGCTGAGCGACCGCGCATTTGCTGGTTCAGACACCCTGGCTACATCCTATGCTTTGAGTTGTGCCATCCGCAAGATGGACAAGATCGACCTCATTATTTGCGGCCGTCAAGCTATTGATGGTGACACCGCGCAAGTGGGTCCTCAGGTAGGCGAAAAACTCGGGATGAATCAGATTACCTATGCTGAAGACATTCAACTTGTAGAAGAAGGAATCGTTCGTGTGAAACGTCGCATTGAGAAAGGTGTTGAAATTTTAGAAGGGCTTCTGCCAATGGTCGTTACCGTCAACGGTTCCGCTCCCGAATGCCGCCCTCGCAACGCCAGGTTGCTGATGAAATACAAATACGCCCGCATCCCCAACGAATTGCAGGCTGCAAACGAAGATTACACCAAATTATATTCCAGTAGGGAGTTCCTCCAAATTGGCGAATGGAGTGTCAACGACATCGTTGCCGAACCGTCCGAACTAGGACTGAGCGGTTCACCCACCAAAGTGAAAAGAATTGAGAGCGTCGTCTTTCAGGCAAAAGAAAGCAAGACTTTCACCGATTCCGACACGGAAATCGAAGGCTTGATTCAGGAACTCATTAGCAACCATACCATCGGATAACACTATGAACAACTTATTTGTATACTGCGAGATCGAAGATGGTATCATCGGAGATGTGAGCCTTGAGCTGCTCACCAAAGGCCGTTCGCTGGCCAATGAATTGAAATGTCAGCTGGAAGCCGTTGTAATCGGCTCAGACCTTGCTGGCATTGAACAACAAGTTTTCCCTTACGGTGTTGATGTGTTGCACGTTGCTGATGATAAAAGACTGGCACCCTACACCACCCTGCCCCACGCCGCCATCCTCATCAAATTGTTTGCTGACGAAAAACCGCAAATCGCCCTGATGGGTGCTACCAGCGTCGGCCGCGATTTGGGTCCACGTGTTTCTTCCGCCCTGCACAGTGGCCTCACCGCCGACTGCACCGCGCTGGAAATTGGCCCGCACGAAGACAAAAAGCAAGGCAAGATTTATGAAAACCTGCTGTATCAAATTCGCCCGGCTTTCGGTGGCAACATCGTAGCATGGATCATCAACCCCGATTGCCGTCCACAGATGGCCACCGTTCGTGAAGGGGTAATGAAAAAAGAAATTCTGGATCCCGATTATAAAGGTGTGGTCAACAACCTTAACGTTGCAGATTATGTAAGCGACACCGATTTCGTTGTTTGCATCATCGAACGCCACATGGAAAAATCCAAAATCAACATCAAGAATTCACCCATCCTCGTAAGCGGCGGATACGGTGTGGGTTCCAAGGAAGGTTTTGACATGCTGTTCGAACTGGCCGCAACCATCGGTGCCGAAGTGGGAGCTTCCCGCGCTGCTGTCGATGCAGGCTTTGCCGAACACGCCCGCCAGGTTGGTCAAACCGGCACCACCGTTCGTCCGAAACTGTACATCGCTTGCGGTATCAGCGGACAAATCCAGCACATCGCCGGCATGCAGGAAAGCGCCATGATCATTTCCATCAACAACGATCCGGATGCGCCCATCAACACCATTGCCGATTATGTGATCAATGGTGATGTTGCAACAGTGATTCCGAAAATGATTAAGTATTACAAGAAAAATTCGAAATAAGATGGCCAACCTATATACCGACACCCCCGAATTGCGGTTTCACCTGAACCATCCACTGATGAAACACATCGTGGAGATCAAGGAACGTAACTACATTGAAAAAGACCAGTTCGATTATGCGCCTCAGGATTTTGAGGATGCCATGGACAGCTACGAAAAAGTGCTGGAAATGACCGGTCAGATTTGCACCGACATCATCGGCCCGAACGCAGAGGATGTGGACCACGAAGGTCCGTCTGTTGTTGACGGTCACGTCATTTATGCCAAAGGAACTTCCGAAAACTTGGACGCCCTGATCAAGGGTGGTCTGATGGGCATCACACTGCCCCGCAAATACGATGGACTGAATTTCCCCATTGTGCCTTACATCATGTGTGCCGACATGGTTAGTGCCGTGGATGCTGGTTTCACCAACATCTGGGGTCTGCAGGACTGCGCCGAAACCATCCATGAATTTGCGAACGAAGATCAGAAAGAACGCTTCCTGACCCGCGTTAGCCACGGTGAAACCATGGCCATGGACTTGACCGAACCTGATGCAGGTTCCGACTTGCAGGCAGTCATGCTCAAAGCCACTTACAACGAAGCGGACGGATTCTGGTACCTCAACGGCGTGAAACGCTTCATCACCAATGGTGACGGCGACATTGCCTTGGTTCTGGCCCGTTCTGAAGAACATACCAAAGACGGACGTGGCCTTTCCATGTTCCTCTACGACAAGAACAACGGTGGCGTATCCGTACGTCGCATCGAAAACAAAATGGGTATCAAAGGATCTCCTACGTGCGAATTGGTGTTCAAAAACGCCAAGGCTGAACTCTGCGGCGACCGCAAGTTGGGTTTGATCAAATACGTGATGTCCCTCATGAACGGTGCCCGCTTAGGCATCGCCGCTCAATCGGTCGGCCTGAGTCAGGCTGCCTGCAACCAAGCTTTGGAATATGCCAAAGAACGCAAACAATTCGGCAAAGCCATCATCGAATTCCCAGCAGTCTATCAAATGCTGGGTCTGATGAAAGCCAAGCTCGACGCTTCCCGCACCTTGCTGTATGAAACCTCCCGCTTTGTAGACATCTACAAAACTTGGGGTCAGATTTCGGAAGATCGGAAACTCGAACCCACCGAACGCGAAGAAATGAAAAAATACCAGAAGCTCGCTGATGCCTGCACGCCAATCGTGAAAGGCCTTGCCAGCGAATTCTGCAACCAGAACGCCTACGACTCCATTCAGATTCACGGTGGATCCGGTTTCATGAAAGATTATGCTTGCGAACGTGTATACCGCGACGCCCGCATTACCTCCATTTACGAAGGAACCACTCAATTGCAAGTGGTTGCTGCCATCCGTCACGTCACGACAGGCACTTACCTGAACATGATGCGTCAGCACGAACAAGAACACACCTTGCCCGAACTCGAAGGCTTGCGTGAAACTCTTAAGGGACTGGCCGACACTTACGAAGCATCCGTTGCGGAGGTCCTGGAATACAAAAGCACCGAATACATTGATTACCAAGCACGCCGCTTGGTCGAAATGGCTGGATACATCGTTATGAGTCACTTGTTGATCAACGACGCCAGCCGTGACAGCATGTTCCGCAATTCAGCCGAAATCTTCGTTCAATACACCGAAGGTGAAGTTGCCAAACATGCCGCAATCATTGCCGGTGGCAAACCCGAAGAAATGGCGAAGTTCACCATGTCTTACCAATCATAAGCTTCGGAAAACGTTTTTGAGAGAAACCATGAAACCCATACATGAACGACAGGATCCTCCTGCACGTATGAATGGGTTTCATTTTTATAAAACAAACTAAAATGAAGAAATTAAAAATCGGAAACCTGACCATATCCATTCCTGTCATTCAAGGCGGGATGGGTGTTGGTATCTCGCTCTCCGGACTCGCATCAGCAGTTGCCAACGAAGGTGGTGTCGGTGTTATTTCGAGCGCAGGCCTGGGCTTGCTCTATAAGAAACTCTCACCCGACTACTTCAAAGCCAGCATCTTGGGACTCAAGGAAGAGCTCCGTCTTGCCCGCGAGAAGTCGAAAAAAGGCGTCATCGGTGTCAATGTCATGGTTGCTATGACCAACTATGCAGACATGGTACGTACCGCCATCAAAGAAAAAGCCGACATCATCATTTCCGGAGCAGGTATGCCACTGGATCTCCCATCCTTTCTCCAAAAAGGCGACAAGACCAAACTGATACCCATCGTTTCCTCCAGCCGTGCCGCCAAAATCATCATTGAGAAATGGAAAGCCAACTACAACTACTTGCCAGATGCCATCGTCGTAGAAGGCCCAAAAGCAGGTGGTCATCTTGGATTCAAAAACGAACAGATCGAAGACGAACAATACGCCATCGAAGAACTCATACCGCAAGTGGTGGAAACCGTCCGCGGTTATGAAGAAACCTACAACGTATCCATTCCTGTCATAGCAGGCGGTGGTATCTATACCGGCGAAGACATGTACAAAATCATGGAACTCGGTGCTGCCGGCGTTCAGATGGGTACCCGCTTCGTTACCACGGAAGAATGCGATGCCTCAGAAACCTTCAAGCAGACTTACATCGCTGCCGAGGAAAAAGACATTGAGATCATCAAGAGTCCAGTTGGTATGCCAGGTCGTGCCATTCACAACGATTTCTTGACAAAAGTTAAGAACGGCGAAAAGCAACCCCGCGTCTGCCCTGCCCATTGCATCAAGACCTGTGATATGGTGAACAGTCCGTATTGCATCATCTCCGCCCTTTACAGCGCCTACAAAGGCAAGATGAACACTGGTTATGCTTTCTGCGGAAGCAACGCTTTCAAGGCCACCAAGATTGAACGTGTCAAAGACATCTTTACCGAACTCAAGACCGATTTCGAAAAGTTGAAAAATGTAAAAATCCTGAGAAAAACAGCCCTAGCCTAATAGAACAAATCAAAATTATTGCTACTTTTGCACCGCAATACAGCATTGTCTCGTTGTGTAATGGTAGCACCACAGTTTCTGGTTCTGTTTGTCTGGGTTCGAATCCTGGCGAGACAACTTAAGTAATTATAAACACCTTTGATTATCAATATAATAATCAAGGGTGTTTCGTTTTCACACAATTTCCAAAAAAAAGGGCACTATTTGTACGAATTAATGTCATTCTTTCTTACATTGCACTAATAATACACAAATTATTCTTCCTTGTTTTTCTGTACTAATTGAGCATATCCACTCAAATTGTAGAGTTATGAGAAGATTGGTTCGGTTGTTTTTATGTGCAGTAGGAATGCTTTCCTATACAGTTTCGTTTGCTCAGCGCACTGACAGCATCAATGCCGAGGATATCCTGAAAATGTCTTTCAATGACCTGATGAACATTCAGGTGGTGAGTGGTTCAAAAATCCAACAGAAAATTGGTGATGTGGCCGCTACAGTTCGGGTGATTACAGCAGAACAAATCAGGGATCGCTCCTATTTTACATTGGAAGAAGCGTTGTCCGATTTGCCTGGTTTTCAGTTTCGCAACATCGTAGGGTTCAACAGTTATGTTTTCATGCGGGGAGCAACCAGTCAAAACAATCTTATACTTGTACTGGTTGACGGTGTTCAAATGAATGAGCTCAATTCTGGAGGATTTTATGCTGGTGGCCAATTCAATTTATCGGACGTGCAACAAATAGAAGTCGTATATGGGCCAGCATCCGCACTTTATGGCACCAATGCTGTCTCAGGCGTAATCAATGTCATTACAAAGAAACCGGACGGTCAATCAAGGGGACATGTCAGTTTGCTAGGAGGAAATTTTAAAACAGGATTGGCCGATTTCAATTTGCAAAATCTGATACAGGAGAAGGATTTAAGCTATTCGATTTCGGGTATGGTCAAAACTTCCGAAAAAGCCAATTTGCGAGGTGTTCAATCGGATTACAATTGGTCCGATGCAATGGAAAATTTCGAAAACGACCTATCCTTGTCGGCCAAAATGAATATGGATGGCTTTCAAGCTGGAATGCTGTATCAAGAAAAAGTAACCTCCAACACGACCTATCGCCTTAATAATAGGGACGGTTATCTGGATAAGAATTCACGTTGGGACATTGGTTTCTTAAACAGCTATCTTAAGTATGTCTACGATAAACAGGAACATTGGACTTGGAGTTCACAATTGTATTATCGGAACACAACCCTCAAACCAAACACCATTTTTGGAATTGTTAAAGCGACCGATACGACTGCAGGCAAGCAAATTGGTTATTATAGGCCCAATCAATTGGTTGGTATGGAAAATCAGTTCAATTTCATAATAGGTGATCATTTATTTCTGGTTACCGGTATTGTCGGTGAGGTGGAGCACTTGGCTAAAGGCTTTTCCATTACCGAAAGCAATTCTCAAGACGTAGCTCCGCCTATTCCAATTAAACCTGAAATGTTGTATAACTTCCTGGGCAGTTATTATGTACAGGGAAATTGGAAAATAAGCAGTTCACTTAGTTTTGTTGGAGGATGGCGGCAGGATTTCTCCAGTTATTATGGTCAGGTTTTTACACCTCGGGCAGGATTGATATTAAACCAAAATCACTTTACGGCCAAATTGATCTTTGACAAGGCATTCCGGGCTCCAAAACCATGGGACTATACGAGTGGTTTAGGCAACCCTATGCTTGACCCCGAGAAAATGCAATCCATTGAATTTGATTTCAGCTATAATTCTTCCAAGAACTTCACGTTGGGCACCTCTTTTTATATGAATAAAATCTTGGACAAACTTACCAAGGATGTAGTATTAAGTAATTATCGATGGGTCAACCAGGGTGAGCTGAACACCATTGGTATTGAATTGTACAGCACATTAAAGGTAAAAGGATGCATGATTGATGCCAATTACACTTACAATCATTCCGTCAATCAAAATCAAGATTTTATACCGGAAATAGCGATGCATTCAGCAAACGCCAGTATCACAATCCCATTGATGAAAGAATTCCACATCAATTTAAGAACCAATTATCTGGGTAGTCGCTCAAATCCAACCACCATTATCGCCACGGGAAATAATCAGATTGATCAAGCTTTACTATTACATGGTGCAATTACCTATCTTGGTTTAAAGAACTTCGATTTTCAGCTTAAATTGAATAATATACTGAATACGGAATATTATCATCCGTCCAATCTTTTTGATGGAAGGTACAGACAGCCGCAACGCACCGTCTTATTTAAAACCGTATATCATTTTTAGCCACGATGGAAGTTCTAAAAGAACATAGGGTTTGGTTAAAAGTATTCTGCCTGTGGGTTCTTGTGGGTTTCTTACTCCCACAAAATTCTGCAGCACAATCTAAAGAATACCTCCTCAAAGCAGGTTTCATTGAGAAATTCACTCATTTTGTCGACTGGCCTGAAAAAAAGATTTCCAATGACTCTGTCTTTAGGATTTCAGTAATTGGCCGACATCGATTTGGAACTGCTCTGAATGACATTTTCAGTCAAGTAAAAGTAAAAAACAAACCCGTTAAGATCTGCTATATTACTTCTATCGAAGACATTGGCAATAGTTCCATTCTCATCGTTTCATCATCAGTGGGTAGTAATTTAGAAATGATTCTTCGCTCCATCCAAGGAAAAAACATATTGACTATTAGTGATGCGAATGGCTACAGTAAAAAAGGAATCATGATCAATATGTTTCTGAAGGATCAATTCATCCGGTATGATATCAATCAAAAGATGCTCAATCTTTCGGGATTGAAAATGAGCAGCTTACTTTTGAACTCAGCTGAAACAATTATAAAATGATGAATAAGCCATCTGTTTACCATACCCTTTCAATCAAGAACAAGATCATTGCAATGGTTTTGTTGGTGGTTTTTATCATCATGTCCGCAGGATTCGTCTCTATAGCCACGTGGGATATCAACCAACTAAAAAAGACGATTCAGTCCAATTTGGCATTAAACACCAAATTGATCGGTGATTATTGCGTCGTACCCTTGTATTTTGGTGACAAAATACAAGCCAATGAAGCCTTATTGCGATTAAAAATACTGGAATCGGTCAAGGAAGGGTATTTGTTTGACAAGAATGGGAATTTGTTTGCCAGTTACCCAGACTCTTTGATGAAAGATGTATTCACTGAAAAGTTTATTAAGGAAAAAATTGTATTGATCGATGGCTTCTTTTACATTTCTGAAAGCATCCACTACCAAGGTATGGAATTGGGAACAATTGCTATAAAAGCCGATTCTGATGTTCTGACATCAAAAAAAATCAGACTAATTATTGCTTTTTCCAGCTTGATGTTTCTGTTGCTATTGTTGACATACTTTCTGGCTTCAAAAGTTCAGAAAAACATTTCTGGTCCAATTTTGCTTTTGGCCGATCAAACAAGGTCAATTTCTGAAAATCATGATTTCTCAGTTCGGCTTATTCCACCAGGCACGGATGAAATTGGTTCACTTTACAGGCAGTTCAATCATTTATTGGCTCAACTTGAAAAACGTGAAAGTGAAAGAGATCAATCGAATAAAGCCCTTCATCATCTGAATGCCAACCTTGAGAAAATTGTTCAGGAACGAACAGCTATGTTGGAAGAAGCAAACAAGGGATTGGAAGCATTCTCCTATTCCGTTTCACACGATCTTCGTGCTCCTTTGCGACACATCAACGGCTTCCTGGAATTACTCAATAGGCGAAATCGCAATCAACTTGATGAAAAGGGCATACATTACATTGAATCCATTTCCGAAGCCTCCAATAAAATGGGGTTGCTCATCGACGATTTGCTGGCTTTTTCCAGATCTGGCCGATCCGAATTGAAAATGAACAAAATGGATATGAACAAAGCCGTCAAAGATGCCTTGATAATTTTAGATCCTGAATTGAAGGAAAGGAAATTCAAATGGACCATTGACACCTTGCCGGAAGTGTTTGCAGATTATACGATGATTCGACAAGTTTGGGTCAATCTGATTGGAAATGCTATCAAATACACAAAAAATAGAGAGGTCGCTTCTATTGACATAAGATGCATTCTTAATCAGGAAGAACAAATTTTTTATGTACGCGATAACGGTGCTGGTTTTGATATGAATTATGCTCAAAAACTTTTTGGGGTTTTTCAAAGACTACACTCTGACGAAGAGTTTGAAGGAACAGGCATTGGTCTTGCCAATGTTCGTCAGGTTATCAATCGTCACAAAGGTCGTACTTGGGCTGAAGGTGAAATTGACAATGGTGCTACATTCTATTTTTCTTTACCCTTATAATACTTACTATGGTGGAACTAAAGACTATTTTATTGGCTGAAGACAATCCAAAAGATGTGGAATTGACGATGGAAGCTTTGGAAGACAGTTTCTTGGCAAATCGGGTCGTTGTCTGTAAAGATGGCGTAGAAACAATGGATTATTTGAAATGTCAGGGCGCTTATGCGAATCGAGAGCCTGGGTTGCCATGCGTTTTGATGTTGGATATCAAAATGCCAAGAAAAGATGGCATCGAAGTTTTGCGGGAAATCAGAAATGATCCAGACCTCAAGTTATTGCCTGTGGTCATACTCACTTCATCACGCGAAGACAAAGACATACTGAATAGTTATTATTTAGGTGTCAACGCGTATGTCGTCAAACCGGTTAATTTTACCGGATTCATCGACGCGGTTAAACAATTAGGCATATTTTGGGGTTTGGTGAATGAAAATCCACCACAAAATATAAACACAACAAACAATGAATGATAAACTTAAGACCCTTCTTTTGGAAGACGTTCAAAAAGACGCCGAATTGTTGCAGGAAATCTTGACTTCTGAGGGTTATACGCTCGAAATGGATGTCGTTGAAAATGAATCGGATTACATTTCAAAGTTAAAACGTCAAAATTATGACATTATCTATGCTGATTATTCATTGCCTAGCTTTAATGGACAACAGGCACTGGTATTGGCTAAGAATATTTGTCCCAATGTCCCTTTTATTTTTATATCCGGCACCATCGGCGAAGACAGGGCTGTGGAACTACTTAAACAAGGAGCCACCGATTATGTTTTAAAGGATCGGATTCATCGAGTAGGGATGGCTACAAAACGTGCGTTGGGCGCTATGGCTCAGTTAAAACAATTTCGACAGAAGGAAATTGAAATCCAAACCAGTCGAAAATTATTGCAAAACATTATCAATAATGCGTTGGATTCCATTTATGTGAAGGATTTGAAAGGACGTTATTTGCTTTTTAACGAAGCGGCAGAACGAGTGACTGGAATTCTGGCCACTGAAGTGATTGGTCGGGACGACACCTTTATTTTTTCTGAAAGTGAGGCGAAGCAATTTAAGGAAAGTGACCAACAGGTTTTTGACAATGGTTTACCTGTTGAATCGGAAGGACCAATTACCATGGGTGATGGAACTCAACGAATTTTTCACACCATCAAATGCCCCATGTACGATGACAACGGCCGCATGACTGGACTGTTTGGCATTACACGCGATGTTACCGACCGAAAGTTGATGGAACAGTCCTTAATTGACGCGAAAGAAAAAGCGGAAGAAAGTGACCGGCTGAAAACCGCCTTTCTTCAAAACATCTCTCATGAAATTCGAACGCCTCTCAATGCAATTGTAGGTTTTTCGGGTTTATTGGAAGACGCCGAACTTAGTAGAGAGAAGGTCGTGAGTTATATTGAAATAATTTCGCGCAGCAGCGATCAGTTAACTTCCATCATTTCCGACATTATCAGTATTGCAACTATTGAGTCGGGGTTGGAAAAAGTTTCAGAGTACGAATTGGATTTGAATGACATGCTGAGAAACCTAAACGAACAATACGTTGTACTGGCAAATAAGCAGAATCTGACATTGACAATGGACATTCAGGATTCCAATAAGTCGAATTGGATTGTGACAGATGGTGTCAAATTGAATCGAATCTTGCAGAATCTGATTGGCAATTCCGTGAAATTTACTGAATATGGTTCTGTGAAAATGGGTTATTCTGTGTGCGATTCAGAATTGCATTTCTTTGTCGAAGATACGGGAATTGGTATTCCAGAGGATATGTTAGAAAACATTTTTAAACGGTTCATACGAGTCGAATCCGATTTTGCAATTAAATTAAGAGGTTCCGGATTGGGTTTGTCTATTGCCAAAGCTTATGTAGAACTACTCGGTGGAAAAATTGAAGTAACTTCAAAGCTTGGCGAAGGTTCACGGTTCGTCTTTACGATTCCTTACAAAAGGGCAAAGGGTTTCCAATAATTTATTCAAATCTTACTAAAGTTACACGATTTCTTTGTTATTGACAAAATTGCTAGAAAAAGGGTATTTGCTCAAAAATTACAACACACTGCAACAATTTTTACAGAGTTCCGCTTGCATCTCCTCTATTTTTGCAACCGTGATTCTATGTAATTATCAACCTTAAAAATAAAGCAGTATGAAAAAGAACATTACCCTTTTTATCGGTGTCGTTTTGAGTTTCACTTCTTCCTTTGCTCAAAATGTAATCTACAATGGTGAAACATCCACTCCAGACTTTTGGGATATTGGTGGTGGTTATGGCACCGACTATGACCAAGGTCCAAATGGTGCCGATTGTCGAAAAAATGAAGGCTGGAAACTCTATGTATCTGGCAAAATGGACATTATGACGGAAGGTATTGCCAATCCGGATGCAGGTGGTGTGAATGCAACACCTAAAGTTGTGCGTTTTGTACGTGCCAAGAATGGTGAAGGTTGGGCTGGTGCTGGGTTGGACGTTTCAGCAATTAAAATTAAAGACAATTACATCGGAAAATTTTCCATTTTGGTGAAAAAGCCGGTGGAAGGAAATGTAACCTTGAAACTGGAAGGAAATGGCGTGGTTGCACAACAGCAAACGCAGATGTACAATACACCAGGGCTTTGGCAAAAATTGACCTATACGTTTGATGCAGCAGGTTTTTCAGGCAATCCCGCCACTTTACTCGTATTTCCGCACGATCAAGGTGGATTGGCCGAAACCATCATCACCTATTGGGATGAAGTGACCACGTACAGTGCATCGGATGTTCCCACAGTTCTATATAATGGTAATGTAGCCCTTGGCAGTGAAACTGCTCCTGGAAATTTCTTAGATGGATATTGGGGGCCGAATGGTTCACTGAGCGACCTGCAAACGGATGTCTTTCCAAACTTGAATCCGACTGGTATTAACACCACGGCTCATGTCATGCGTTTTTTGAGAGCCAAGGACGGCAAAAGCTGGTGCGGTATGGGTTGCGGTGGCCAAAATATTAACGTGACCACCCACAACAAAGTCTCCATCATGATTAACAAGGCAGTGGCTGGCCGGGTAGGTTGTAAACTGGAAGGAGCTGGTAGTCAAGAAGTGTACGCCGAATATACGACTCCTGGTGAATGGGCCAAATTAATATTTACATTTGACCCGGCATTGTTTACAGGTAATCCAAATACCATTATCATTTTCCCGCATTTTGAAGATACGAATCTGAGCAATTTGGCAAACCACACACCAGTATACATCGACAATGTGGAATCCATGGAAGTTGGTACAGGTATGACCAAAGTGCAACAAGATGCAAAAGTTCTTTCAACTGAGTATTACTCGATTACCGGCCAATTGATGGGCAACCGTCAAGAAATGCTTTCAACCGGTATTTACATTCAACGTAACAAACTTGATAACGGTCAAGTCACTAACCGTAAGATTCAGATTTTAAACCGATAAGACTTTTTACTGTAAAACACGATCCATGAACTTTAAAGCTATCCCTTTCAGTTTCTTGTTGAAGTTTTCAATAAGCCTGATCCTCCTTTTCTCCATTCAACTAACGGCAAATGCTCAAAAGATTGCAGGGCAGGTGGTTGCTGCAGAAAATGGTGAGTTTCTCACCGGGGTCACCGTGTTCGTCAAGGGCAGCAATACGGCCACCACGACAGACATCGACGGAAAATTCAGCATTGAATTGACCCAAAACTATAAGACATTGACGTTTTCCATGATTGGAATGAAATCGCAGGACGTTGTCATTAAGAACATAGCACCCATTACCGTTTCGATGGTGGCTGACGCCCAATCACTGGATCAGGTGGTCGTGACAGGTTATACGACCCAACGCAAAGCTGACTTGACAGGTGCTGTTACCGTCGTTGACGTAGACAAACTCAGGAAAGTGGCAGCCAATAATCCGATGCAAGCACTTCAGGGTCGAGCTGCCGGTGTGGACATCACGACCGACGGTTCGCCAAGCGGCTCTGGGACGATCATTCGTATTCGTGGTATCGGTACACTGAACAACAACGATCCGTTGTACATCATCGACGGTGTTCCGACCAAGAGTGGCATGCACGAATTGAATTCCTCCGACATAGAAAGCATCCAGGTACTTCGTGATGCTTCTGCTGCAAGTATTTACGGTTCTCGTGCTGGCAACGGAGTCATCATCATCACCACTCGCAGAGGCAAGGAAGGCAAGGTTTCTGTCAACTTCGACAGCTATTTGAGCACATCCAACTACGGCAAAGTCATCCAAATGCTGAACACGAAAGAATTCGGGCAAGCGCAATTTCAAGCCATGGTCAATAGCGGGGTAGATCCAAACACAAACCAAATAGGCTATCGGTATAATTACAGTTACGATGATAATGGAAATGCTTTGCTCAACGGCATTCAAGTGCCCAAATACATTGATGCACGAGACGGCACCAACACCATGCTTTCGGCAAATACCGATTGGTTCGGTGCAATTACAAGGCCTGGCATCGCGCAATCGTACAACCTCTCAGTGAGCAGCGGCACGGACAAGTCAAACAGTTACTTTTCGCTGGGCTATTACGACAACCAGGGAACAGTAAAGGAAACTTATTTCAACCGCATTTCTGCTCGAATGAATTCGTCCTACAAACTACTTGGCGACATGCTGACCATCGGTGAGAACTTTACGGTGAACCGCACTGCTGAACTCTCCACACCTGGCGGAGTTCTGGAGCTTTCCATCCTTTCGCTGCCCATCATGCCGCTGAAAAAAGTGGACGGAGACTGGGGAAGCGTGACATCAGGCATGCGTGATAGGGACAATCCCGCCCGTATCCTGGATGCCAGCAAGAACAGTCCATACAGCTTTTGGAGAAGTTTCGGAAATACCTATCTAAATTTCCAGCCGATTAAGAAACTCAATATTCGTAGCAATTTCGGAGTGGATTACAGCAACTTCTACCAACGCGTACTGACTACTTCCTATACCGGTAGGTTGGGTTCGGACCTCACGTCATCCAAAATCAATCAGAGCCATTCCATGAAGTGGTCTTGGAGCAACACGGCAACATACGACTTCAAAATGGATAAAAATCAGTTCAACCTACTGGTAGGGACAGAATTGATCAAACAAAGCGACAGCTGGTTCTCTTCTGAACGGAGAGGATACGAACTGGAAGACCCAGATTATATGTGGCCTTCAGCCGGGGTCGGCGAAATGTATTCTACCGGCGGTGCAACTGGCTATGCCTTGAGCTCCTTCTTCGGAAAAGTGGATTACTCCTACGATGAAAAATACTTGGCTTCGGTCACCCTGCGTCGTGACGGTTCCTCCCGTTTCGGCAAGGACAACCGCTTCGCTACCTTCCCATCGGTTTCTGCAGGTTGGCGTATCAACAAAGAAGACTTCATGCAGGGTTCCAAGGATATCGTCTCGGATCTCAAGTTTAGAGCAGGTTGGGGGCAGACAGGTAATCAGGAAATCGACAACTTTGCCAACCGCACCATCATTGTGGCCAACTACATCGGCGAAACCGGCGCCGGAGTCAATACCGGAACAGCTTACGACATCAATGGAGACGGCTCAGGTCTTCTTCCCTCTGGCTATCAACTGAATCAACGTGGCAATGAGCGAATCAAATGGGAAACGACCACACAAATCAACATCGGTCTCGACTTCGGCCTATTCCAACAAAGTCTTTATGGCAGTATGGAAGGGTACCTCAAACAAACTAGCGACATTCTGGTGAGGCCACCGTATCTGGGCGCCATCGGTGAAGGTGGCGACCATTGGGTGAACGGGGCTTCCATGGAAAACAAAGGTCTTGAATTGACGCTCGGTTACAGAGGAACCACTGCTTTCGGATTGAACTACGACTTGACAGGAAACATTTCCGGCTACCGCAATAAAATCACTTCACTGCCTGAAAGCGTTGTTAACAACTACGGAGGTAATGGTACAACGGACAATATCCTCGGTCGACCCATTGGATCATACTACGGTTACATGGCTGACGGTTTATTCCAAACGCAGGAAGAAGTAGACGCATACGCCGAACAGACGGGCAAAGGCATCGGTCGAATCCGATATAAGAATCTTAACGACGACAACGTCATCGACGAACAGGACCGCACTTGGATTGGTAGTCCGCATCCGGACTTTCAATACGGTCTAAACATAGCGCTGGATTGGAAAGGCTTCGATTTCTCTGCATTCATTCAAGGCATCTATGGCAGTGAAGTAAATAATTCAGTGAAACGCTTTACCGATTTCTGGGCCGTCGACGAATTGGGCTCCAACAAAGGCACACGCCTGCTGAATGCATGGTCGTCCACCAACACGAGTTCAGACATTCCTGCACTTACATTCAGCGACTTGAACAACGAAAAGCGGTTTTCGTCCTACTATGTGGAACCGGGTTCCTATATGAAACTGCGCAATCTACAGTTGGGTTACTCCCTTCCAAACAACCTGGTCAAGAAATACAAATTTGAAAAAGTGCGTCTCTACCTGAGCGGGCAGAATCTGTTGACAATCAAAAGCAGCAAGTTCACTGGTTTGGATCCTGAGAATCCCTACTTGAGCTACCCCATTTCCACCACATTCACCGCAGGTATCAACATCAGCTTTTAATTAAACTTGGATATGAAAACTATAAAAAATACGATACTGACACTGGCTGTTGGATTGACCCTCTTTTCCTGTGAAAACTTTCTGGAGGTTCCTTCCTACGGAATTTTAACAGAAGATAATCTGACCGGAGTCAAACAAATTGAAAACGAAGTCATTTCGGCCTATGCAGGCGTTGGAAATGATGAAATCAATCGGCCACTCAGCTTGTGGAATTACGGAAACGTCCGTTCCGATGATGCTTACAAAGGTGGAAATGACCAGAATGACGGGGATTTCCTGCATTTTCTGGAAATCTCCTCTCCTTCCATCGGAAATCAGACCTGGTATACGGACGTGTTCTGGTACAGAAATTACGTAGCCATTTCCAGAGCGAATTCAGCTTTAAGAATGTTGGAGAAAATCAATGAAACGATGATGCCGAACAAGAAAGTGCGTATCGCGGAAATGCGGTTTCTACGTGGGCACATGCATTTTGTTCAGAAAATAATTTTCAAAAACATTCCGTTCATTGACGAAACCATGTCTCCTGAGGACATCGCAACGGTTTCGAATGTGAAATATACGAACGATGAACTATGGCAAAAGATTGCGGACGATTTTCAGTATGCTTATGAGAATTTGCCGCTCAGTCAATCAGAAGTTGGGCGTGCCAATAAATACGCTGCTGCCGCTTATCTTGCTAAGGTCTATTTGTATAAAGCTTATCGTCAAGATGATACGGAAGGCAAGCATGAAATAACTTCCATCAATCGTTCGGATATGCAGCAGGTTTTGGATTTGACTTCTTTTGTCATGTCTTCACCCTATCGTTTGGAAAATGATTTCGCATACAATTTTCTGCCGGGTTCCTATGAAAACGGTCCGGAAGCGCTCTTTGCCATTCAATATTCACAAGATGACGGCACCACGTTCGGACGCCTGAACATGGGCAATGCGCTAACGACACCGACTCCAGGCGGTGACTTCAACAAACCCAGCCAGGATTTGGTGAACGCATTCAAAACGGTCAACGGACTTCCTGATTTTGATGGTTACAATTCAGCCGATTACAACGAAAATACCGATAAAGTTGACCCACGTCTGTTTCATACCGTGGCCATTCCCGACAAGCCATACAAATATACCAACGTCAATTACCTGGCAACACAATCCAGAAATCCGAGTATGTACGGAAACTTCTCTTCCTTAAAGGAAAACGTGGATCCGGCCAGCGAATATTATGTCAAGACCGGCCCCTGGTACGCCAATTCAAAGAATCAGATCGTGATCCGTTATGCCGACGTCTTGCTGATGCGTGCTGAAGCGCTCGTAGAAACCGATGATTTTGACGGTGCCTTGCCTTTAATCAATCAACTGCGCAACCGTGCCAAAGTGAGCACCAACCTCATCGGCTTTGCCAACAATATGAACATCGTCACCTATCAGCCCGGTGTCAACTGCACCTGGACCCAAGACTATGCCCGTAAGGCTTTGCATTGGGAGCGTAGACTGGAAATGGCTATGGAGGGCTACCGCTTCTTCGACTTGGTGCGCTGGGGATTAGCCGAAACGGTGCTGAACGCGTATTACCTGAAGCAGGCTGACAAACACACTTTCTTCCAAGGAGCCCAATTCTCCAAAAACAAGAACGAATACGTGCCCGTACCCATTCAGCAAATTAATTTCAGCAAAAACATTTACAAACAGAACTACGGTTTTTAATACATTTGAAAAATGAAAAAATTGATTTATAAAATACTGTTGTTGGCACCCGTCCTTACTTTGGCTTCTTGTTCAATGGAGGATCGGAGCAATCTGGACACTACTGGTGACACCAACATCCACGCTTTTGTCGTCAACGGTGTGGAGGGAACGATCAACTCGGAAAATTCCACCATCTCCCTTATACTCCCTTCAGGAACAGATCTAAAGGAGTTAACACCGGTCATCACCTTGGGTGAAGGATCCGTGGTCAGTCCTAGCTCCGGCGATACGGTCGATTTTGCAGATGCCGGCGGAAACCCGACACCGGTCGTCTACACGGTTTCCAACAAAGACTCCTATCAGAAATACAAAGTGACCGTAGATGTGGCCAAAGCCAAAATCACCAGTTTCAAAATTGGATCCCTGGCTGCAGATATTGACGAAACCACCAAAAAGATCCTGATTTACCTGCCATTGGGAACAAATGTGACGGCTTTGATTCCGATTGTGGAATACTCAACTGGTGCCAACATCACTCCAACTTCGGGAAGCCCAGTCAATTTCACCAACCCAGTTAACTTTACGTTGGAATACTTGGGTTCACTCTTCACCTACGAAGTAACGGTCAAATTGGGTGACAAGCCCCTTCCGAACCTAGTGATCTACAACGGCGAATCTGTTTCACCCACTTGGGCCTCCATCGCCAGCACAATTAACAACGGCTACCTGAATCCGAAGACCGATGGTATCAACACCACTTCGGCTTGTATAGCCATCACTCGCAGAAAAGAGGGTTCCGACGACGGTGGCAGACCATGGTCAGGCGGTGCCTTGTGGAACGCCAATAAGGTGAGCATCGATCCGAAACTCTACGATCGCATCACCGTGATGATACTAAAGAATGTGGCAGGTACCGTTCAGCTTGAAATCCAGTCGGACGGCGAGGCTAACAAAGATTGGCTGAAAGTGGCCTATTCCGCCGATGCATTGGGCAAATGGCAGGAACTCACCTTCATGATCCCAGCAAGCCGTACTGCGGTGATCAACAATATTTTGGTTGCCCCACATGTGGACGATTCCAGTGGAGATCCGACGTTTGTTACGCATATGATGTATTGGGACCAGCTAATCGCACATCCCAAACCATAAGAGATCTCAAATGAGCGCCAATCTCTGCGTTACTGTTTCCTTGTCACTCCTCACGTACATTAAGTACGCTCCGGGGTGCCAAGGAAACAGTGCCTTGACCTTGACACTCATTTGAAATCTCCATCACCTCGTTTAACTATGAAGAAAAATATGTTGCAATTTTTAGTTTTACTCGCGTTATTGACTTCCGCCAGTTGCGGGGATCCAAATACGGGGCCCAATCCAGACGACCAACCGTCTATTGATACAACAACAACCATTCGGAACATTCAGGAAACGGGTGGATACAGTACGTTCTACAAACCCCAGACGGGCTTTGTTGGCGATCCGATGCCGTATTACAACACTACAGACCATACCTATTACCTATTCTTCCTACAGGATTGGCGGAATGGAGCACCCACGGACCATCCCATTTATTGCACCAAAACCACCGATTACGGCAAGTTTACCGGTTTCACGGAATCCATTCCATGCGGCGTGCCCGGTTCACAGGAGCCCTTGCTGGGAACCGGCAGCTTCATCAAAGACGCCAATGGCAAACTCTATGGGTTCTACACCGGTCACAACGGAAGTCTCTATCCGGCTGAAAAAATCATGCTGGCCACTTCGACCGATATGAGAACTTTTATCAAGGTGCCGGGCTTCTCGTTTGCAGCACCAGACGGATACGACAAGAACAATTTTAGAGACCCCTGTGTGTATTACGATACAACGCGCTCCTGCTACGTTATGGCAGTGACAACCATCAAGGATGGTAAAGGCATCATGGCCCGTTATACTTCATCCAACCTGTTAAACTGGACCTTGATCGACCCATTGACTGAATTCAATTCCGATGCGCAGATTTTGGAATGCCCGGACATTTTCAAGATGGGAAACAAATGGTACCTTATCTTTTCCCGCATCAATCGGGACGAACACCGCAAGACCTTCTACCGCATCTCCGACAGTCCCAACGGACCTTGGACACCTTGCGAAGATGCGACTGGTCACCACGAAACGTTTGACGGCCTCTACCTGTATGCTGCCAAAACAGCTTCGGACGGGACTTCTCGCTATCTATCCGGCTGGTGCTCCACCGGGCAGCAAGTAAACGGGAAAAACGAACTCGACTGGGCCGGTAGCCTCATCACGCATAAATTGGTTCAACAATCCGATGGCCGCTTGTACCCATGCATACCGGAAGCGGTGGAAAATAAATTCAGCAAACCTGTCGGCTTTGCAAAAATCAAGTCCTCAGGCACTGTTTCCGGCGATCAAGATTCGTATGCGATTACGGCTTCGTCCGGCAGAAGCTACGCAATGTTCAATCGGAACACCACAGCTGTAAAAATATCCATGACCATCGATGCGTCGCAATCCACCAAATTCGGTTTTTCCTTTGGAGCTGGTGGAGATATGGCTGAACTGTATTCCGTCATCTTCGATCTAACCGCAACCAACCACTGGTCAACACCTTCCCTGTTCCTGAATAAAGAAACCAAATACAGTACTGGAAGTTATACCAAAGAGTTGAATTTCACGCCGCTCATCGTACCCGACAACAAACAGTTCAACGTGAAAATAATCATCGAGAAATCCATTTGTGTGGTGTATGTAAATGATAATGTTGCCTTTACCAATCGTATCTATCGGATGAACCAAAATCCATGGACAATCTTTGCGGATAACGGGAACATCAACATAGACCAATTAGCTGTAAATAAAATCCCTTGAACCATGAACTACAAACATTGTATAAGCTTGATTTTCCTTGTTTTGTCTTTGTCTGCTTGCAGCAAAAGGCAGGTGGTCCAGAAACAACAATCCGCCAGCATCAAGGAAAAAATCACTAATTCGTACCTCTTGATTCCAATCCAGGAAGAAGCCAAAGAAATCAGGACTTCCTTTACCATCGGAAACAACAAGAAGACAACCAAAACCTTTTACATCCGACTTGCTGAAAACAAGATCGATTATTGGGTCAAGTACGATGTGGATGCGTTCAAGGGAAAAGATCTTCTGATATCGTTCGAAGGCGCCGAGAGTTCGTTGTTGGGCATAAAAAACATTAAACAATCGGACAAATTTGAGTTGTCGTACAACGAGCCATTCCGTCCCGGATTTCACTTTTCGCCCGAATACGGTTGGATGAACGATCCCAACGGACTGGTTTACCTGGATGGCGAATACCACGTTTTCTACCAGTACAATCCGTATGGGAACATGTGGGGAAATATGCATTGGGGACACGTCGTCAGTACGGACCTCACCTCGTGGACCTATCTTCCCACGGCCATCGCACCGGACGAACTGGGGGATATCTTCTCTGGCAGTTCGATAGTGGATAAAGCAAATACGGCCGGTTTTGGAAAGAATGCCATCGTGGCAATTTACACGGCCAATGGTGTGACTCAACAGCAATGTTTAGCTTACAGTACCGACAAAGGTAGGACGTTTACGAAATACGAAAAGAACCCAGTACTGCCAAATCCAGGCATCAAAGATTTCAGAGACCCCAAAGTCAACTGGAACGAACAAAGCAAACAATGGGTCATGGCCCTGGCCACGCAGCAGACCATCACGTTCTTCGGTTCATCCGACCTAAAAAAATGGACCCGCTTGAGCGAATTCGGCAATGAAACCGGTGCGCACGGTGGTGTCTGGGAATGCCCGGATTTGTTTCCGCTGCAGTACGAGGGCATAACCAAGTGGGTGTTGTTGGTAAGTATCAATCCTGGTGGCCCCAATGGAGGCTCAGCCACTCAATACTTCGTCGGAGACTTTAACGGCAAGACGTTCAGTGCCGACCCCCTGCCCTATCCTTTGTGGATCGACTACGGCAGGGACAATTACGCAGGCGTAACCTGGAACAACATCGCCCAAAAAGACGGCCGCCGCATCTTCATGGGTTGGATGAGCAACTGGGACTATGCCAACAACGTCCCCACCAACTATTTCAGAAATGCCATGACACTGCCCCGCGAACTGAAATTGGTGAACAATGGGGAGCACTTGATCTTGAGCAGCACACCAACGGCCGAAGTCACCAAACTCAGAGGCAAATCCAGTTCCTTAGCACATCTTTCCGTCATGGCTGAGAAAAACATCTCCAACATACTGCAAAACTTCAATGGCACGTTCGAAATTGAGATGATCGTTCACCGGCTGAACTCAAAAATCTTGGGTTTCGGGTTGCAAAACGATATCGGGGATTACCTGAACTTCACGTTCGACCTGGAGCAGAACATCCTAAAAGTGGACAGACGGAACACGGGAATCAAGGATTTCAGCCAGAAATTCGTTTCAGAACCTATAGCACCCTTGACCAAGCATGATGTATACAAAGTCCGACTTTTTATAGACAAAGCTTCGTCCGAAATCTTCATCAACGACGGCGAAACAGTTTTGACCAACCTGGTTTTCCCATCCCAGCCCTATAAAAACTTAACCTTTTTTACGTCCAATCAGCCTTGGTACGTTGAGAATCTGAAGATTTACGAAATGAAGTGAATATTTGCATCTGTTAAACCGTCATCGTACATTTAACGCTCCGGAACTCCAATGCAGCCGAATGAAACGTAACGTCCTATTTTTCCTATTGCTTTTAGTAACCTCCTGTAATTTGATACAGAAGGAGAAGACCTACGTGATTGGTGTCTCCCAATGCAGCGAAGACAGCTGGAGAAGGACCATGAACGAGGAAATCCGTAGGGAAGTTTCGTTTCAGTCGGGCATGGAAGTCGTCATCAAGACAGCTTTCGACAGCAATCAGAAGCAAATCAGGGACATCGAAAGTTTTATTGCCAACAAGGTCGATCTCATCATCGTCTCTCCGAACGAAGCCACCCCGCTCACACCTGTCATTGAAAAGGCTATGCTTCAGAACATACCCGTAATTCTGGTGGATCGGAAAACACGTTCCAGCCAATATACGGCTTTTGTGGGCGCAGATAATTTTCAGATTGGTAAAGAAGTCGGAACGTATACGGTCAATTTACTTGGTGGTAAAGGTCGGGTGCTTGAAATCAGGGGATTGAAGGGTTCAACTCCGGATGAGGAACGACACAATGGGTTCAAGAGCGTCATAAGCAAGTATCCAGGCATCGTCGTCGTAGATGAAGTGGACGGAGAATGGCATCGAGAGGTGGCCAAAACCAAGATGTATGCTGTCCTCCAAAAAAAATTATCCATTGATCTAGTCTTTGCCCACAACGATGAAATGGCGCTCGGTGTCGGTGAAGCCATCCAATCTGTTTCCGGCATTCAAAAACCGTTCATCATCGGCATCGATGCATTGCCCGGTGCAAACGGCGGCATTCAAAAAGTACTGGACGGCGCCCTGAATGCTACGTTTATTTATCCGACAGGTGGAGAAAAAACCATTCAAACCGCCTTCCGAATTTTACATGGTGAAACCTTTGAAAAGGAAAATTTCCTGTATACGGCCGTCGTAGACAAGACAAACGCCAGGGTTCTGAAACTTCAGACCGATCAGATTGTCCAGCATCAGGAGAAAATCAGCAAACTGAACGAAGTTCTGAACAAAAATATCGCCCAATACAGCTCGCAACGGACATTCGTGTTTTTTTTACTGTTCGTGGTAGCGCTGTTCCTGGTACTTGCCCTGCTTCTTTTTAGGTTGTACCGGCAGAAAAACAAAGCCAACAAGAAATTGGAAGAAACCAATTTGGCCATCAGCCTGCAAAAGGAAGAAATCTCTGAGCAACGGGATCAGTTGGTAACATTGTCACGCAACTTGGAAGAAGCCACGCAGGCCAAACTCACGTTCTTTACCAACATCTCTCACGAATTCAGGACTCCATTGACTTTGTTGCTGGGTCCGCTGGAAAGCATCGTAAAAAAAGAGACACTGAGTCAAGAAGGCAGCAAGCTCACTCAAATGATGAAGAAAAACATCTATGTCCTGCTTCGTCTGATTGAGCAGATAATCGAATTCAGACGGTTCGAGAATGGTAAGATGCAGATGTTTTATACGTTGGGGGATTTAAAGAAATACCTTCGTGAGATCACCGACTCCTTTAATGAAATCAGCCGAAAAAAGAGGCTGCACTTGAGCTTTCATGCCAGTAATGAGGATTTTATGGTATGGTTTGACTCTGACAAGTTGGTAAAGATTTGCAACAACCTACTTTCGAACGCCATCAAATTCACGCCCGAAAACGGACATGTCAAACTTGAATTGTCGCGCATCCACAAAAATGGGGAGGATTTTGCCAAAATCGTGGTTTCAGATACTGGCATTGGCATTTCGAAAGCAAACATCAATCAAATTTTCGACCGATTTTACATGGTTGACAAGACGTCGTCGGGTTCAGGCATTGGACTCGCTTTAACCAAAGTGCTGGTGGAGCAATACGGTGGTGAAATCGACGTGGTCAGTTCAGAAAACAAGGGTTCCTCCTTTACATTTACCATCCCTTTCAAGCAAAAAGACATATCGGTGACGGAGCAATACCCGTTATTGGACAGCAAATCCTTTCTGCATGAGGAGATGATGGAGGATGGCATGGACGATCCGTCAGAAGAAAAGGAACCGGTTATGGGTTCGAAACCCATCATCTTGTTGGTAGAGGACAATCCCGATGTTCGGCATTTTGTCAAGACGTTGTTGACGGACGATTTCGAGATCATAGAAGCGGCAAACGGTCATACTGGCGTCATCAAAGCTATGAAATACATACCGGAACTGATCATTTCCGATGTCATGATGGATGTGATGGACGGCTATGAATTGTGTCGCACCATCAAAGAGAACATTACGACCAGTCACATACCGGTCATTTTGCTTACGGCCCATGCGCTCGACGAGCACAAAATTACGGGGTTCGAAAGCGGAGCAGACGCTTTTATACTCAAACCTTTTAATGAGGAAATCCTAAAAATCCGAGTTCGCAAAACCATCGAGAACCGTGAGAAGGTAAAGGAGCATTTCCAGAAAAACCTGACATTCGGTGACCGAAAGGACAAAGTGCCAGAGTTGGACAAGTCGTTTATGGACAAGTTCAGGCAAATTATCGAAGAACACCTCACGAATGCTGATCTCAATGTGGATGAAATCGGTAAGAATTTGGGTTTGTCCAGAGTGCAATTATACCGTAAGCTCAAGTCGCTGACCAACTACGCTCCCAATGAGCTGGTTCGAATCATTCGTTTGAAGAAAGCAGAACAATACTTGATCAATTCAGAAAAATCTATTTCTGAAATAGCCTACGACACAGGATTTTCCTCACCCTCCTATTTCACGAAGTGTTTCAAGGAGTACTTCAACGAGAATCCGACTGACTATCTAAAAAGGGTCAGGTCCTAAAAAAAATTCAGCATCGTGTCACAAAAATGGAATAACACGAAACAAAATTGACACCCTCTCCAATATCCGTATCGTATTTTTGCCACCAGAAAAATACCTTACATAATCTATTAATTACATGAACAACAAATATTTGTTTTGGATCACATTCGTGGCCATCAATGGTGGTTTGCTATTCGGATTAAACATGGCCGGTATTTCCGGTGCAGTGGAAATGATCAAAGGTGAATTTTCCCTCACCGACAGCGGATTGGGAACCGTCGCGGCTTTACTAACAATCGGAGCCTTGTTTGGCGCCTTGTTTACTGGCCATTTTACAGAACGCTTCGGCAGAAAAAGTGTGATGATTTTCACAGCCGTATTATACATCATCTCCGCACTTGGTTGCGCATTGGCTTCCACCTCCAGCATACTGATTGTTTTCCGAATACTATCCGGATTAGCCGTGGGTGCCACTTCCGTAGTCGGTCCGATGTACATTTCAGAAATATCACCTGCCAACAATCGTGGTATGTTGGTGTCGCTCAACCAGTTCGCCATCACCATTGGTATCGTGCTGGCCTATTTGATCGATTACCTGCTAATGAGCCTCGGTGATCAAAGCTGGCGTTATATGTTGGCTGTTCCGGCTGTTTCTGGAGTCGTTTATCTAATTCTTTTGTTAACATCTTTTCCGCAAAGCCCGCGCTGGTTGCTTTCAAAGAACAGGCGCGAAGAAGCGGTCGCCATCTTAAGAAAAATCGGTGGAGAGAAACTCATCCAAGAGGAACTTCCTGAAATGGAGCGCATCATTCACGCTGAAAAAAACCGGGATAAAGTCCGCTTTGTCGAGATATTCCAAGGTAAGAACGGCAAGATCGTATTAATTGGCACCTTGATTGCCGCATTCCAGCAAATCACTGGCATCAACGCCGTCATCATGTTTTCGCCCAACATCTTTCAAGCAGCCGGTTCCGGACAAACCGATTCGATGATGCAATCCATGATCGTTGGCTTGGTGAACTTCCTGATGACCATTGTTGCACTCTGGCTAGTCGACCGTAAAGGCCGAAAAACTTTGTTGCTATGGGGCGCCGTCGGTATGATCGCATCGCTCGCCTACCTCACCTACGAGTTCTCGCAACCCGTTCAAAGTGGGCCGGGCGTCCTCGCCGCATTGCTCATCTACATTTCATTCTTTGCCGCCTCCTTCGCACCAGTTATGTGGGTCATTATTTCTGAAATCTATCCCAACCGCATCAAGGGTGTGGCCATGTCGTTCTCTACTGCCGTCAGCTGGTTCGGCACTTTCCTTACGGTCTATTTCGCACCCATCATACAGGGCTCGCTGGGGCTGAACTACCTGTTTGGCATTTTCGGAGTATTCAGTATCCTGGCTTACATTTTTGTCAAGATTTGGATACCGGAAACCAAAGGCAAATCGTTGGAACAAATTGAAAGAGAACTAGGTTTATGAAAAAGATAGTCGGTATCGGAGAAATCCTCTGGGATGTATTCCCTCAAGGAAAAGTATTGGGTGGAGCACCTGCGAATTTCGCCTACCATGTTTCGCAGTTCGGGTTGCAGGGTGTTGCCGTGAGTGCCATCGGCAAGGATGCGCTTGGTGAGGAAATCACCGCAAATTTGAAGGAAAAAGCCTTTCAGACCGCCATCGAAGTGGTGGATTACCCGACGGGGACGGTGCAAGTAACCTTGGACGACAAGGGCGTTCCAAACTATGAAATCTGTGAAAACGTTGCGTGGGACAATATTCCCTTCACGGATGAACTTCAAAAATTAGCTTCAGAAACGCGAACCGTCTGCTTCGGCTCCTTGGCTCAGCGAAATGAAGTATCGCACAATACGATTCTTCGATTTCTGGATGCGTTGCCCATGGATGCTCTGAAAGTATTCGACATCAACCTCCGCCAACAGTTCTACAATAAAGAACTGATTAAAGCATCCTTGAAAAAGTGCAACATCCTCAAAATTAACGATGACGAAGTGAAGGTCGTTGCTTCTTTGTTCGGATGGGTCAGTCTTTCCGAAATGGAGGTTTGCACACGGCTGAAGTCTGACTTCAGCCTCCGCATGGTAGTTTTAACAAAGGGCACTGAAGGCAGCTATGTCATCACAGAGGATCAGATCAGCTTCAAACCAACTCCGAAAGTGATCGTGGCTGACACCGTCGGTGCGGGTGATTCCTTTACCGCAACCTTTGTTGCCGTACTCTTGAAAGGGAATACCATAGAAAAAGCACACGAGTTGGCTGTAAAGGTTTCAGCTTACGTTTGCACACAAAAAGGAGCCATGCCAAAGTTACCTGAGGAACTGATAAGTGAGATTATGTAGTAATTTTATCGGACAGGATGTTCAGCTAAAGTTCCATCCATAAGATTTAGTTTGCACAAAAAGTTCAAATCAATGACAATCTGTTCATTGACTTTGACCATGCCAAGTAGTAAATTCTTTGGAGCTGCAAGACCAAAATCGGTGATGGAAATCTTCTTTCTGCCGGCTACGCGCATCAAACCCTCTTCTTTTTGAATGATTACCGGAAATTCGTACTTTCTGGTCACATTGGTGATGGTAATATTGAGCCAGGCTTTACCGCACGAGCGTTCTGAAGCAGTTTCAGAAGTGGCATCAAATCGAATCAACTCAATATTCATATGAGGAAATTTCTCCACCATCATCAATTTGTAGAATTCTTTTTGGCCAATGGAGTTATCAGACTTGAATCCCCTGACATCAATATCCAATTTATTGTGATCGACAAAAAGTTTGTTCTTCTGAACATTGGCAGAAATCTCGACCGGGGCTTTCAAAAGCTGGTCTCCATGTTGAACCAACTTAAAATTCAACCTATTCGTTTCCACAAAGATGGAAAGCGCACTGTTTTTTTTCAATTCCACTATCGCTTTAAATTGCGAAAAGACGGGAACAGAAGCCAAAAATAACAGGCATGAAAAAAGTAACCTCTTCATTTTAATACTAAAAATTAGCCGGCAAGATAAAATCCTGTCGGCTAATTTAATACTATTTCTAATTTGTTAGAAGGAAATTACTGCTTCAGCGCTGAATCCGTGGAATTCGGCACCATTCAGGATGTAGTTGACATTGGGTACATTACCGTATGTCTGGGTGCTGTATTCAATTTTAGCAAGCATGTTTTTGGTCACATACCATCCACCTGCAATAGCCAAGCGGCTAACATCAAGCTTATAAGCCGGAACCAAATCCTGACCAACCGTAAAAGGAGCTACGGGAGCAACAGCATTTGATTTCATGAGATCTGCCGATAACGTATTGTAACGTCCGCCGATGTAAAAGTTTTCATCTTTGCCAAAGCGGAAAATCAGGTCGGTGGCGAATTGGTTGGCATTGCGGTTGAATTCTTCGGAAGCCTTTGCACCGGTTGCTTTTTCGAGTGTTGTGAACGATTCAACAGCCAGGAAGTCCAAGGGCTTGTATTTCAAGAACAAGTTGCCCATCAAAGCAGTTACTCGGTCTGATAGGCCTGGATTGACACGGCCATTGAAAGCGGTACCAGTACCTGGGCCTGCATTGTACATCACAGCAGAATAGTTGGAACCGGTACGGTCACCGCCAAACAACGTATTGGAACCTGCACCTACCGTGTGATAGACAGATCCTGTCAAACGTGCACGGAAGTTATCGGTGAATTGCTTGTCGTAACCCAGTTTGGCAATCCAAGAAGGATTGTGTAAGCCGTTGGCATATTTGTTGGCTGCTTTGGAGGTATCGATAAATGACAAGTTCGGATTCAGGTTACCATTGGTTATTGCAGCCACACCGATGATACCGTTGTAATTGATTGCGGCTTCAGCACCTATTTCAGTAGCGAATTCGTCCATGATGTAGTTTTCCATAAACGGATTGTAAATAGCCTGACCACCATCTGAACGGCGGAAATGGGCATCACCATAGTTCACATCCATTTGTCCTACCTTGATGGTAGTATATTTCATGACTTCATCCAGAATGTCCAAATGCAGGAAAGGAATTTTGTCAAATTGAACGTAACCGCCCTTCACCCACGTTTCGTTGTGGTGTTTGGATGCGAGGTACAAGGTTACCTGTAGCGTGACTCCATCAGCAAGATAGCTGTTGATGTCCAAATTGGCTTGTGACAAAGCAAAGTTGGCTGAATTCTTAAACAACGCCTGCGTATTTTTTGCAGGATCTTGCTCCGTAACGGCATTACTGTGGGTTAAAGCGATGTACGGCATGGCAATGGAGCCACCGAACTTTACTCCCGGACCAGTAAACTCCGTATCCGTCTTGGGCGTTTCGAATACGTTGATACCAGTTTGATCGGTTGCCCGCAATTGTGCGGATGCAATGCTGCTCACAAGGCAAGCTGCACTAAAAAACAAAATAATTTTTTTCATTTGGAGTGAATTTTGGTTTTATTATAAATGATTTAAGGGATGCTTATTGAACTTGAGCGAGTTGGGGATTCTCAAAAGAGACATCGTATTTTAATGTAATGGCATCACCCACTTTCATCAGCCCCAACATGGCTGTGGGAGGACTCATTTTGAAGTCTGTCATTTTAAGCGCAACACTACCCTTAAATTCATATACTCCAGCTTTTGTGGAACTACCAATCGATTTGATGCTGATTTTACGTGTGACACCAGCCATGGTCAGATTACCGGTCACGGTAACATTCACTTGGTTGCCTTCCACCCTTAAAGAATTAACTTCGATAAGTTTAAACGTGATGTTCGGATTCTTTTCAACGTCAAAAGTCTCATAGGTTTTCGTATCCATTAATTTCTCTCCGCTCTTAATGGCACGAACCGGAATTTCAACCACAAGTGATTGAAGTTCTTTATTGGCGTTCACGAGGGCCTCACCTTTTGCCTGCGTAACGTTTGACTTGAAATCATGAACGTTCGTAGTCCCCAGAATCGTCATATTAAAAGATTTGGGGTTGATTTTTAGCACCTGCGCATTCAAAGTGAAGCAACTAGTCAATGCAAGACTGAATGCGAAAATTTTTGAAATACTTGAGAATCTGTTTGTTTTCATATTTATAATCATTTTTAAGAAATTTCAAATATTTTACAACCACATATGCTATAACTTTTGTAGTATAAAAGAATAAAAAAAATGTCTCGTGCAGCCATATATGCTATAGTTTTAGTAGCATACTAAAATAAAAAAAAGTCATTTAAATGACGTTACATTCATAATGTGTAGCATCCATAATATCCTTCAAAGTTTTTTTCCGCAGCAACTCAATAAATTCAAGACTGAATTCTGTCCAATAATTTCGTGCCAAACACACATGGATAGATCGGTCACAAAAACTCATGTTGTTAATACATTCAATTACTTCAATTTGTTCAAAGGACGTGTATATATCCAACATGGTAATATCTTTCGGATCCCGAGTCAACATATAGCCACTGCCTCTGCCTCTCGAATTGGATACAAGACCTTTCAATTTCAAAGAAGATATGATACTATCAAGATACTTGAGCGAAATGTTTTGATTCTTAGCAATATCTTTTTGCAAAACTCCTTCACGCTCAGGACCTTTGGCAATCTCCAACATAGTCCGTAATCCGTAACGAATTTTAGTATTGACCTTCATATCCTGTGTAAATTAGTGCAAATATATGCGTTTTATTTCATCCTACTAAATTAATAGCATATTTTTTTTGTAAATTGTTCGCCGCAGTAAAGCATATCTTAAATACGTATTAAAATGAGCGTCATAAATCAAATAAAATACCCCATAATCAGTGATTTACAAGTGTTTGAAAAGGCATTTTCAGATGCTTTGAAAACAGACAATCCAATACTTGAGGGTGTACATGAATATGTTCTCCAAACGTCCGGAAAACAATTCCGGCCAATTTTGACCCTTTTGGCAGCCAGACTGAATGGCCCGATAAGCAGTGCGACCATCCATGCGGCCATCTCATTGGAACTGCTGCATACCGCCAGCTTGATACACGATGATGTCATTGATGACACAGAGGAAAGGCGCGGTAAGCCAGCTGTGCACACCCGTTGGTCAAACAAGATAGCCATCCTTTCTGGCGATTACATTCTTTCTCGTTCCCTTACCACTGCTGTTAAGACCGATGACTTGAAGATACTAAAAGCCATTGCAAATATAGGAACCCAACTTTCGGATGGTGAAATCCTACAACTTAACAATGCAGAGATTACAGCAACCTCAGAACGTGATTACTTCACCATCATTCGTAAAAAAACGGCATTGTTGTTTTCAACTTGCTCGGAAGTAGGCGGTTTATCTACAAAAATGTCTGATGAAGGCATCGAACATATGAAACTATTTGGGGAATACCTGGGCATAAGCTTTCAAATCAAGGATGACATCTTTGATTATTTCGAGAATTTAGAGTTGGGAAAACCGACTGGTAACGATATCCGAGATGGGAAAATCACGTTACCACTAATTCATGCAGTACAAAATTCAAACGATCCTTTAAAGGAGAAAATTCTTTTATGGATTAAAGAACAAGACTACAGCACGGAAAATATTGAAGTGATGACGCGGTTCGCACATGAAAACGGAGGCATCGACTATGCCATTTCGCAAATGGAACGTTATAAGAACGAAGCGATTGACCAATTGGCATTTTTTGAAGACAGTGAAATAAAAGATGCGTTGATTTGCTGTGCCGAATTCGCAGCCAACAGGAGTCTGTGAATCATTCCATGGTTTGATAAAAAAAACGTACTTTTGCATCAAATCTAGAACGCTATGCTTTCATACATCACCTGGACAGCCAGACCCGATCTTTTCATCCTGGGCGGATGGGAAGTCCGTTGGTATGGACTTTTTTTCGCCATTGGTTTCTACCTTGGTCTTCTTATGATGACAAAAATGTTTGCCAGTGAAAAGGTTAAGGAATCTTGGGCAGACAGTTTGTTCATTTATGTGATTGTGGCCACCGTGATCGGAGCAAGACTCGGACATGTATTTTTTTATGCCTGGGATTATTATTCACAACATTTGCTCGAGATTTTCAAAATCTGGGAAGGTGGACTGGCCAGCCATGGCGGCAGCATCGGTATTATCTTTGCCATTTGGCTTTATTCGAGAAATGTCACCAAACGCAACATGCTTTGGACGTTGGACCGATTGGCAGTTCCAGTCGCGTTAGTAGCGGCACTGATCCGTACCGGGAATTTGATGAACCATGAGATTTACGGTTATCCCACCGACCTGCCTTGGGGCTTTCGTTTCATTGAAAACGTCCGCAACTGGCAACATGGAGCAGACCCCGTCTTTTCACTACCTTCGCATCCGACCCAGATCTATGAGGCGCTTTGTTACCTAACCATTTTTGTCATTTTGCTCCTACTTTACTGGAAAAATAATAAAGCCAAGCATATGGAAGGTTTGCTTGCCGGTATCTTTTTCTTCGGCATTTTCTTCACTCGATTCATCATTGAATTTGTAAAAGAAGATCAAGAAGCCTTTGAAGCAGGATGGTTGCTCAATATGGGACAAATACTGAGCATCCCATTTATCCTGGCAGGTCTGTATTGGATAATAAGGGCGCTGAAACGTCCGCCAGTGGTTTATGAAACCATAGAGCCCGAAATACCAAAAGAGGTTCAGACAAAGAAAAAGGTTAAGAAATAAGAGTACCCTTGCCTTGACGAATCAGTTCAGGGACTTCACCCGTACAGTCCACAATGGTGGAAACCTGAATGTCGCCTTCACCACCGTCAATGACCAGATCCACATCATTTCCGTAACGTTCATCGATCAATTCCGGATCGGTGGTGTATTCCAATTGATCGTCCTGATCGTGCAACGTCATGGACATCAGCGGATTGCCAAGCTCACGAACGATGGCATCCACAATGGCATGATCGGGAATACGGATTCCGACGGTGCTTTTCTGCTTGAATAATTTGGGGAGTTTACTGCTGCCATTCAAAATGAACGTGAACGGACCTGGCAGGTTTTTTTTCAGAAGTTTGAACGTAGGCGTGTCCACTTTGGCGTATTCAGCCACCTGACTTAGATCCTGACAAATAAAGGAGAGGTTGGCCTTTCTGGGGTCTTCCTTTTTAAGCTTGCAAATCTTTTCGACTGCACGGGCATGAAAGATGTCGCAACCAATGGCATACACCGTATCGGTGGGATAGATGATGAGCCCGCCTTCACGCAAAGCATTGGCTATCTTCTGTACCACCCTAGTATTGGGGCTGTCGGCATACAACTTAATAAGCATGGGTCTGAACGCATTTAAAAAGGTGTACAAAAATAGATAAACTTTTGAATAATACATAAAAAGGGAGATCCTTGCGGGCCTCCCTTTCAAAATTATTTATGGCTGTGGTTTATCCGTAGATGAGTTTACCGTTTTCGTCCTTGAATTCGTCGAAGCTCTTGTTGTATTGGTTCATGGCACGAAGGCTCATACCCATGCTTGAGAAACCGCCGTCGTGGAACAAGTTCTGCATGGTGACCTTACGGGTGAGGTCGGAGAACATGACCACACAATAGTCGGCACATTCTTTGGCATCTGCATTACCAAGCGGGGACATTTTATCGGAGAAGTCCAACAGACCGTCAATGCCCTTCACGCCACTTCCTGCAGTGGTCATGGTTGGAGACTGGGAAATCGTATTGATGCGGACTCCTTTTTCACGACCATAAATGTAACCGAAGCTTCGGGCTATCGATTCCAAAAGGGACTTGGCATCGGCCATGTCGTTGTAGCCGAAGAAGGAACGTTGGGAAGCCACATAGCTAAGTGCCAGAATGCTACCATTTTCTTCTATGGCATCCAATTTTTTGGCTGTCTGTATCATCTTGTGAAAAGAGATGGCAGAAATATCAAGCGTTGTGGTCAAAAGATGGTAATCCAGATCGTCGTAGGTGCGTCTTTTGCGAACATTGGGGGACATTCCGATGGAATGAAGGACGAAATCGATTTTACCACCCAGAATTTCCTGAGATTTTAAAAATACCATTTCCAGGTCTTCCACTCTGGTAGCATCGGCAGGCAGGATTTCAGCGTTGAGTTGTATACCCAATTCCAGTACAGTTCCCATGCGACAAGCCACTGGCGTGTTGGACAGGGTAATGATGGCGCCTTCTTCCACGACACGTTCAGCGACTTTCCAAGCGATGGACATGTCGTTCAGCGCACCGAAGATAATGCCGCGCTTTCCAGCTAATAAATTGTTTGACATAAATTGCTCTTTTTAAATTCAGGTGCAAAATTACACAAAAATGAGCAAAGTGAGCAATCTTTTACTTAAGAATTGGCAAATTATCGAGTTGCATGCCGCGAATGCGCTTGCCGGGAAGGCTTAACAGTCTTTCAGTCTGTATCTTTTCTGCTCGCATTTGCACCAATGGCAGTGTCTGAGTTCCCAATATATCATTGAGCGCTTTGTTCAAAAGTGGTTCGTTGCGATCACCAAATTCCTTCATATTGAGCCCACCATCCTTTATGAAGTAATTTGGAGCGAAGCCAGCTGTAAAGTCCGATTGACCTAGACTGTTGAAATACTTGGCGATGATGGGCTGCATGCCCCACCTATTCTTGTCGATATGTTCCTCATCGTAAAAGGTATAGGAAGCAACGTTTTTTCCATAAGTGGTATCGCCAATAAGCACAACGTTCATATAGGGTTTCAAGCCATTGATAATCTGCTCACTGGCTGAAGCCGTATACTTTCCTGTCAGGATGTAAACCTTCCCGCCAAGCTGATTTCCAACGTTATTGACGGTTCCAATTTGCACGGTTTGATTCATGACTTTTGTCGTAAAGTAAGTCTTCATTTCTTCTGCGGTATACTGTGCCGTCAAATTAAAATTATACCGATAGTATGCAAACAACTTGGTATCAGATACACTTGGAACCAGTTCACTGGCAAGCAATTGGGCAGAGGAGGTACTACCACCGCTGTTGTAACGCAAGTCCAAAATAAGGTCTGTAATGCCGGAAGTCTTGAACCTGCCAAAGACTGCGTTCATTTCCAGGTCGTAAGCGAAATCGCCAGTTTTCTTACCTGGATCAGGACCTCTGTCCGGAGCAAAGAAATGATAGATGAAATACCCGATCTTATGACTTTCCATGGTAAAAACTGTATCCAGATAGACGGGGTTCTCCGAGTAGTTTTTTACTGTTTGAATAGTCTTTTCTGTAGGGCCTGAAAAACCAGTCAAGTTACCTTGCGCATTGTAAATTGGATCTACCAGTCCGATCGAAACGTCAGCGGTAGTTACATTGATCAACTCGATGTAATTTGAAGTGGTCAAAATTGTACCGTTCAACCGGTCAAACCACATACCTCGTTTTATTCCAGAGCGCTCGGCAGGCGTGCCTTTCTTAACGTAATTGACCTGACCGATCAGATTTAATTCGGTCTCATCTTTATAGTAAATGCTCATATCAAATCCAATTTCCATAGGAACGATTCCCTTGAGTGAACCTTGTAATACCTCGTAATCTTCCTCGATCCAGGAGAAACGGTCGCCGTTTGGTGCAGTGACAGGATCGTACCAATACAAGATGGATTTAAAATACTTGTCCGGACTCAACGTTTTGTTTGACTTATCGGGCAACTCATCGGTCCAATAATAGTAGTCACGGAGTGTATTCATTATCCAGGTATTGACATATTCTGTGTTTTTTTTGGACCCGATGACCTCATCACCCGGAGTGCAAGCATTCATCAACATGGAAAAACAAACGACACTCAAAAAAAGTCTGATTAGTTTCATAAATTTTATTCTTGATAATAAATACGTTTTACACGATTGGAAACAGAAGTCAATATTTCGTAAGGGATGGTACCCAGCTTGGCAGCCACTTCCGACAAGGGCAATCCTTCACCAAAAAGCAGCACCTCATCACCTTCTTCTGCTGTGATGTCAGTGACATCCACCATGCAGGCATCCATACAGATGTTTCCGATGAACGGGGCGCGGCGGCCGTGAATAAGCACTTCACCCGTACCGTTGCCCAGATGCCTGTCCAAGCCGTCGGCATAACCGATGGGCAATGTGGCGATGCGAGAAAGTCGGTTCAGCATGCCTTTGCGGCTGTAACCAACACTTTGTCCGGCTTCCAATTCGCGAATCTGCAGAATGGTGGTTTTAAGCGAGCTGACATTCCGAAGCGTGGATTCGTCCACGGCGGAAATACCGTACATGCCGATGCCGAGCCGAACCATATCGTATTGGGCTTCTGGGAATCGGTCGATACCTGCTGAATTCAGGATATGACGGAGTATGCGGTGCGGAAAAGCTTGTTGAATTCGGGTGGAAAGCTTCTCAAAAAGAGCCAGTTGCTCGTGGGTGTAATCGTCAAACTTCGCCTCATCACTGCCTGCCAAATGAGAGAAAACGGAGCGGACTCGGAGGGATTCCTGTCCTTGAAGGCGGTTGAGCAATTCATCCAGCTCCTTTTCCTCGAAACCAAGGCGGTGCATTCCCGTATCGAGTTTCAAATGGATGGGATAGTTGCGAACGCCTTCGCGATCGGCCTCGCGGATAAAGGCTTCCAACAATTTGAAGCTGTATATTTCTGGTTCAAGCTTGTGCTCAAAAATGGTGGCGAAACTCCCGAACTCGGGGTTCATCACCAAAATGGGGATGTGAATACCTCCGTGCCTGAGTTCCACGCCTTCGTCGGCAACGGCTACAGCGACGACATCGACGGCATGCGCCTGGAGGGTTTTGGCAATTTCGAGGGCTCCGCTGCCATAACCGGCTGCTTTGACCATGCAAATCATCTGGGTTTTGGGTTCCAGGCGGGATCGGAAATAATTGACATTGTGCACCAGTGCATCCAAATTCACTTCCAGCACTGTTTCGTGGACTTTTAGGGAAAGCCGCTCGCTGACTTCTTCAAAGCCAAAAGAACGGGAGCCTTTTATCAGAATGGACTCGTTGCGAAGCTGGTCCAGAAGGCCAGAAAGCAACAGACGGTCTGTTTGAAGGTAAAACTGGGATTCCATGGGAAAAAGATGGGCATGGGCGGAGAGTTCGTAACCAACGCCAATAAAGCGATCCACCTGCTTTCGTTGAAGCATCTCGGCTACAGAACGGTAAAGTTCATCGGCTTTCTGGCCGCTTTGCAAGATATCGGAAAGGATAAGTGTCCGCTTCATTCCAACACCGGCAGTGCGTCTGGCTTGAAAATCAAGCGCCAATTCCAGTGCGTTCACGTCGGCATTATAACTGTCGTTGATCACGACACAACCGTTCTTGCCTTCTTTCACTTCCAGTCGCATGGCAACAGGTTCCAGGGCGCCCATGCGTACGGCAATGAGCGGAGCAGCCAAGTCGTGCAACAGCATCACAGCCAGGCAATGCAGGGCGTTTTCAATGGAAGGAGCATCGCTGAAGGGCAGAATAAAGGAGCGCTCGGTGTTTTTGTAGGTATAGTAAATCAAGGTATTAAAACCACTTTCCGGTACCTGCCGAATGTAGAGGGGGGCCGTTTTATCCAAGCAGGACCAACCGAAAAGCCTATCAACCTGGAAATTTTCGATTAGAGCCTGCTCCGACAGAGCTTGATCTTTGCAATATACTATCGTCTTGCAACCGGAAAATAGTTTCACTTTCTCCGAGGCTTTTTCTTCGAGGGAATGAAAGTTTTCCTGATGGGCTGCTAAAATATTGGTGAGCAAACCGATGGTCGGTTGGATGATTTCTTGTAAGCGAGCCATTTCGTCGGGTTCAGATATACCGGCTTCGAACAAGGCCAGTTCTGTGGCTTCATTCATTTGCCAGACGGAAAGTGGCACACCAATCTGGGAATTGTAACTTCTGGGCGAACGCGTAATGACCAAATCGTCTTTAAAAACTTGCCAAAGCCATTCTTTGACGATGGTTTTCCCGTTGCTGCCGGTGATGGCTATGACGGGACAGCTGAATCGTTTGCGATGGTAAGCAGCCAATTTTTGCAGGGCTCCGAGCGCATCGTTCACCCAAATGACATTGGCTTCCGGTAAAAGGTTCAGGTCTATCGCAGCGTCAGAAACAACGAAGTTCCGTAGGCCTCTTTTATATAGGTCGCTGATGTACCGGTGACCGTCGTTGCGCGTAGTTTTCAATGCAAAAAACAAACTCTCCTCGGGGAAGGACAAGGAACGACTGTCCGTGAGCAACCAGCGGATGGGCAGGTTCTCATGGATGCGACGTCTGGAACCCCAGATGTCAGCAATTTCGTTCAGCGTATACTTCATGATTGTAAAATTACAGACTTTCGTCGATAATAAGTGTAAAGAAAGCGATTTCCTCTGTTAAATCCAGTTCAGGAGCGGATAATCGCAACATTTCCAGTGCTGCGATGTTCTTTTTGGCAAAACGGATGTGCGATTCGTCACCCGGATGAAAGGGTTTGTGCTGCATGGCCTTGCGGATCTGTTGCACCTGACGGAGGGTTTCACGGGTGGGTTTGGAGAAAAAGGATTCTGCAAAATGATCCCAGATGTATCGCTGAGCTGTTGGTGCCGGATGCAGCATGTCTTCGGCATAAAACCGGTAGTCGCGCAAGTCGTCCATGACCAGCTCGTAGGCCGGATAATAGGTGATGTTTTCAAAGCTTTCGCACAAATCTTCGATAGCCATGTGCAAAATAGCCTTGCTTAGGGTATTTTCGTGAACCCCATCTTTCCAATGCCTGATTGGACTAACTGTGAATACCACTTTCAAATCGGGTTTGAGTTCAAATATTTTCTCGAACAGTTCCGTATAAAAGAATACGATTTCGTCGGATGAAAGCCTGCGGCGGAGAAAATTATCTTCGGGCAATTTGTGGCAATTGGCGACGATCTGGTCGGTGGAGGGCAAGGCGTAAACCCATGCCGTTCCAAGGGTAATCATCAGGCAGGTGGCATCTTTCAAATCAAGAACTGCTTCATTGAAGGACTGGTTGATGCGTTCGAGCGTCGCTTTCCGGTCTGTTCCCGAAAAAGAACCGTGGTGGCTGAAGCTGTGAAAATAGCCTTCGTACTCCACCAATTCCTCATCCAGAAAAGGCTGATTGGCCAGCATTCTGTACAAGGCCATACCGACTGAAGCCGGATTATAAAGCACGCCGAACGGATTGAGCGAAATTCGGAAACCACTTTCCTTCATTCTCAGCCCTGTGTTTTCGGCAAAACAGGAGCCGAGCACCATCACTTTGTCCGCATGGGACAGCGAGAAGGGCATTTGTTTGACAGGTACGATTGTTCTGAATTCCATACCCACAAAAATACAAATAATTACGTAGTTTCTCAGAAAAAACCGTATTTTTGCAGGCTTCCAGAATGGCAGCGTTTTTGTGGAAACGGGCATGACGAGCCCCAACTAACCGATTTTTCGGATGACAAACGATACAACCAATATACTTTCTTCCATCGATTATCCGGATGATTTAAGGAAACTTAGCATCGAAAAACTACCGCAGGTCTGCACCGAACTGCGCCAACGGATCATTGACGAACTCTCCAGCAACCCCGGTCATCTGGGCGCCAATTTAGGCGTGGTGGAGCTTACTGTAGCTTTGCATTATGTGTTGAACACCCCAGAGGACAAATTGGTTTGGGATGTCGGACATCAAGCATACGGTCATAAAATCCTGACTGGTCGAAGGGAACGCTTCAGCACCAATCGCAAATTCAAGGGAATAAGCGGTTTCCCGAATCCAGCTGAAAGCCCTTACGACGCCTTCATTGCCGGACACTCTTCCAATTCCATTTCTGCAGCGTTGGGCATATCCATTGCCTCCAAAGTGCAGGGAAAGAATCACTTGGTGGCTGCCGTCATCGGTGATGGTGCCATGTCTGGCGGTTTGGCTTTCGAGGGACTGAACAATGCCTCCGTATACCCGAACGACCTGCTCATCATTCTAAACGACAACCACATGTCTATTGACCGAAATGTGGGCGGCATGAGTGATTACCTGGTCAAGATGACCACTTCAAAGCGTTACAACAACATCCGTTGGAAAACCTATTTGCTTTTCAAGAAGATCGGATTGATCAACGAAGAGCGAAAAGGCCGAATCCTGCGATTCACCAACGCACTGAAGGCTTTGCTCACCAATCAACACAACATTTTTGAAGGTCTGAACATTCGCTATTTTGGTCCAGTCGACGGCCACAATGTGGAAGGCCTCATCAAGGTGTTGCGGGACATAAAAGATATGAAGGGACCAAAAATCCTCCATGTCTGCACCATCAAGGGTAAGGGTTTCGAACCTGCTGAACGCGACGCCACCCAATGGCATGCACCTGGCTTGTTCAACCCGGTAACCGGCAAACGGACCTCCAAAAAGGAAGAAAACATGCCGCTGTTGTTTCAAGATGTCTTCGGGCATACGTTGGTGGAACTGGCTTCATTGAATCCAAAAATTGCTGGAATTACGCCTGCCATGCCAACCGGATGCAGCATGAACATCATGATGGAACATTTTCCGGAACGGTGTTTTGACGTCGGTATAGCCGAAGGCCATGCCGTGACGTTTTCTGCTGGACTTGCCAAGGAAGGGATGATTCCTTTCTGCAACATCTATTCTTCCTTTGCACAGCGGGCTTATGACAACATCATCCACGACGCGGCTCTTCAAAAACTACCCATCGTACTTTGCTTGGACCGTGCCGGTTTAGTCGGTGAAGACGGCCCAACCCACCACGGCGCCTTTGATTTGGCTTACCTGCGCTGCATACCCAACCTGATCATCAGTGCCCCCATCGATGAACACGAGCTGCGCAACCTGATGTTCACCGCTCAAAAGCTGGAAATCGGTCCTTTTGTAATCCGTTATCCGCGCGGCCTTGGTTATCTTCCGAAGTGGAAAAATGAGATGAAGGAACTGCCTGTCGGACAGGGAGAATGCTTGGCCGAAGGCGACGAATTGGCACTCCTGAGTGTAGGACCCATCGGAAAAAGAGCCATGGAAGTCGTCAAAATGCTGAAGGCAGAAAACGTTTCAGTAGCCTTGTACAACATGCGCTATGTCAAACCACTTGATGAGAACCTTTTGCACGAAATCGGTAAAAAGTTCAGCAAAGTGGTGACCCTTGAAAACGGAGTAATTCAAGGTGGCTTCGGAAGCGCTGTTTTGGAATTCTTCAGTGAGAACAACTACAATCCGACGGTAAAACGCATTGGTTTGCCGGATGAGTTTGTGGAACACGGCTCCATTGCCGAGCTGCATCACCTCTGCGGCTTGGACAAAAAGGGTATTGAAAAAGTGGTTCGCGAGTTTCTTTTGAAGTAATCTTATTTATCTACCACCGCACCGTTGATCATCAGGCTGTTGAAGTGAACGTCTTCAGCTCCTGAAATCCTATTGCCCTCTTTCACGCCGTTGAACGTACAGTTGGATACATGAACATCGTATACACGATCGTTGCTCGGTAGTCCATCAATGTAAATCCCGTAACGGCTCTTTTCTGACTGAATGTTTTCCAGATAGATGTGACGTACTGTCGGGGGGAAATCGCGCTGACATGCTTCGTCGCCTTCATACAACAAGCTGATTCTCAGTACTGCTTCTTTACACTCTCCCACCTTGATGTTGCGAACGTAGACGTTTTCTATGATACCGCCTCGACAAGTGCTCGTCTTAATGCGGATGACTCGGTCAAGATTGGGGCTGTCCATTTCGCAATCTCGCACATAAAGGTTCTTGTAACCTCCTGATATTTCGCTGCCTATCACAACACCACCATGTCCGTTTTTCATAATGCAGTTACGTACGATGATGTTTTCACTGGGTATGCCCCACTTCCGACCATCGTTGTTTCGACCGGACTTAATGGCAATGCAATCGTCACCGGTATCAAAAAAGCAATCCTTGATCAATACATTCTTACAGGATTCGGGATCGCAGCCGTCACCGTTGGGGCCGTCATTGATCATATGGACACCGTCTACCACCAAATTCTCGCACAATAATGGATGGATTACCCAAAATGGAGAGTTCAGCAGGGTTACTCCTTGTATCAAAACCGTGTTGCATTTGTAGAAATTGATAAGTTGCGGACGCATGGCGTCTTCAGGGCTCATGATGCGGTCTTCGATGGGCAACTTGTCTTCATTTGCCTGTAACAGGCGCGGCCTACCGGTACGCTGACTTTGTAGGCCTGGTTTCCAACCGTATTGTGGTGCTCCACACATGCTCCACCAATTATCGTTCGTAGCTTGTCCATCGATGTGGCCCTTTCCGGTAATGGCGATGTTGGTTTCACCGTAGGCATAGATGAGTGGCCGGTAATTGTAACAATCGACGCCTTCCCAACGGGTAAGCACTTGTGGCAGGTACAGGCTTTTATCGGTGGAGAATTTTAGGATGGCGCCTTCTTCCAGATACAGATTCACATTGCTTTGAAGTGTCAGCGGACCCGTAAAATAGGTACCTGCGGGCACAACTACGCGGCCTCCACCTTTCAGGCTGCATTCCAAAATTGCTTTATTGATGGCGCCGTGATTTAGTTTGGCAGAATCGTTGGCGACAGCACCATAACTCAGAATGGAGTAATCACGTTTGGGAAACTTGGTCCGAAGAATATTCTTTTCCAGCTTGGCAGCTTCTTTCCATGCGGCTTTTTGGTCTTGAGCAACTGCAGTAAAAAGTAGTGCCGAAAAGCACACGAATAATATCAATCGTTTCATGGTTGTAAGTCTTGGTTGATTTTGAAACAAATTTAGAAAAAACCAAACACCCTCAACCTTCCAAATGAAAAGACGTCAAAAAACACACAAGATTCAACAAATAATCCCTATTACCGAAAAGAGCCCGAACCTTTCGGCCCGAGCTCTCCCTAATAATTGTGTTGAACGATTACATCATTCCACCCATTCCGCCCATACCACCTGGCATTTGAGGAGCTGGGGAATCTTCTTTCTTGTCCGCAATCACACACTCAGTCGTCAAGAACATGCCAGCAATCGAAGCCGCATTTTCCAACGCCACACGTGTAACCTTGGCAGGATCGATCACACCGGTTTTATAAAAGTGTTCGTACGTGTCGGTCTGTGCATTGTAACCGTAGTCATCCTTGCCTTCCATGACTTTCTGTACGACAACGGCACCTTCTTTGCCAGCATTGTAAACAATCTGACGAAGGGGTTCTTCGATGGCACGACGAACAATCTTGATACCGAGGTCTTCTTCTTCGTTCAAGCCTTTCAGGTTGTCCAAAGCACTCAAAGCGCGGATGTAGGCAACACCACCGCCGGGAACAGTTCCTTCTTCGATGGCTGCACGGGTGGCGCTCAAAGCGTCGTCCACGCGGTCTTTCTTTTCTTTCATTTCCATTTCGGAGGGAGCGCCGATGTACAGAACAGCAACACCGCCAGCCAATTTGGCCAAACGTTCCTGCAGTTTTTCGCGGTCGTAATCGGAGGTTGTCTTGGCAATTTGAGCCTTGATTTGAGCCACACGGTCGGCGATGGCTTCTTTGGAGCCCTTACCGTTGACAACGGTTGAATTGTCTTTGGTGATGGTCACTTTCTCGGCTGAACCCAACATTTCGAGGGTTGCGGTTTCGAGTTGCAGACCTTGTTCTTCGGAGATCACGGTACCACCGGTGAGGATGGCGATGTCCTGCAACATTTCTTTGCGACGGTCTCCAAAACCCGGAGCCTTGACAGCACAGATTTTCAAACCGGCACGCAGACGATTCACAACCAACGTGGTCAACGCTTCACCGTCGAGGTCTTCGGCAATGATGAGCAACGGACGGCTGGTTTGAACGGCAGCTTCCAAAATAGGCAGCATTTCCTTAAGGGAAGATATTTTCTTGTCGTGGATGAGGACGTATGGGTTTTCCATTTCCACTTCCATCTTTTCGGCGTTGGTCACGAAATAAGCGGAGAGGTAACCACGGTCGAACTGCATGCCTTCAACCACTTCGATGTGGGTGTCGGTGCCTTTGGCTTCTTCGATGGTGATGACGCCTTCCTTGGTGACTTTCTTCATGGCTTCGGCAATGAGGGCACCGATTTCAGCATCGTTGTTGGCAGAAATGCGAGCAACCTGTTCGATCTTGTCCAAGTTGTCGCCGACTTCCTGAGCCTGAGACTTGATGTGAGCAACAATAGCGGCAACAGCCTTGTCGATACCACGTTTCAGATCCATGGGATTGGAACCGGCGGTAACGTTTTTCAAACCTTCACGGATGATGCTTTGTGCCAGAACGGTAGCAGTGGTCGTACCGTCACCGGCATCGTCACCTGTTTTGGAAGCGACTTCTTTAACGAGCTGAGCGCCCATGTTTTCGAAGGCATTTTCCAGTTCCATTTCTTTGGCAACGGTTACACCGTCTTTGGTAATGTGCGGAGCACCGAATTTCTTTTCGATGATCACGTTACGGCCTTTGGGACCCAAGGTCACTTTAACGGCGTCAGCCAATTGGTCCACGCCACTTTTCAGCAGGTCGCGGGCTTCCATATTAAATTTGATTTCTTTTGCCATAGTTGTATGTCTTATTAAAATTTAGCCAAAATATCGGATTGACGCATGATCAAGAGCTTTTCGCCTTCCACTTCGATTTCAGTGCCGGCATATTTGCCGTAAAGAACCACATCGCCCACGCTCAGTTGCATGGTTTCGTCTTTAGTACCGGGTCCAACGGCGATCACTTCGCCTTTCAGGGGTTTTTCCTTGGCGGAATCGGGAATGATGATACCGCTTGCTGTTTTTTGCTCCGCTGTTGCTGCCTTAACCAGGACGCGATCGGAAAGAGGTTGTAATGCCATAGTCTTACTATTTTTTTGGTTGATTTTGAAAAACTTTTTGCGAAAAAACGACCGGTCTGACCCGGCTATGTGTGCTACTCGAAAACCGTGCCAAAAGGATGCCGGTTTACTTTCGGAAAAGAACCTGACAAAATTAACCATAAAATCTCAAAAACGGCTCCAAAAACTGACAAAATGGTCAGTTATCGCACCACTACTTTCTGATTCAACTCGTTTTTGGAATCCGATTGCGCACGCACCACATAGACGCCTTTCGGAAAGGACGCACTAAAGGTATTCGTTCCTCTGAGCCGTTGATGTTCGAGTAGCTGACCTGAAAGATTCCAGACAAAAACTTCCGTCAAACCCATTCCTTGCACCCAGAGTCCGGATTGTCCGTCCGTGCCAGCTTTCAAAGACATGTCTGATGATTGCACATCACCTAGTTTGGCAGACAAGTCAAAACCCCTGGAGGAAACCGTTGTCCGGTTCATTCCTGTCAAGACTGGCGCATTCAGATAAACTGGATAATTGGAAGCGGGTAGGATTTCTGGCAGCTGCAAGGGCAGCAATGCCAACACACCGGTATCGCCCTTGAACGCCGCATCCGGCCGAAGTGCATATGCCAGCAAACGGTAGTTGTTCAATCCGATGGAACTGACCTGAATCAAATGGCCGTTTTGACGGAAGGTCTTACCGGAAACCGACGTTGTTTGCAACGACACACCAGCAGGCAATCGAATGTCCACCTGTAATGCCTGAACCGGAGTGGCGTTGTCCAAACAGAGTTCCAAGCAATTCTTGGTCGTTGTGGATTGGCGTATATAAAGGTTGTTGCCGGATTCCGCCGATTGCTTGTCGTACAATACCAACAACCTGTCCGTGGATGTTTCCATCGTAGACGAACGAAGTGTAACGCCAGCGGCATTGATGATCACCACCATTTTGGTAATGTCTGCCACATTGAGGAAGCCGTTGTTGTCCAAATCTGCTGCCAAGGCACTGAATCCGGAAGGATTTCTGCCGTTGATGTAGGCAACTAAGTTGACCACGTCCGTCACATTGACTTCCTTGTCACCGTTGACATCACCATTCACTGATGCAGGCAACACTGTCAAACTTCCGTTGGTCGTAGTTACAGCACACATGCTGGTGGTCGTATCCACCAGTACAGCTTGTTTCAGTTGTATGGAATATACCCCGGCGGTATCAGGAGTTTTCCCGATGAGTTGTAGCACGACACCACTGTTGCTTTTCAACTTGTCACCGGTAGACATGGAATAAACCAGAAATTTATATTGATTGGAAGCCGTTCGGGCAATGGAAAGCAGGTGACTTCCTTTTCGCGCGGCTGCCAGACAAGTTAGCACCGTATCCAACTCAAAACCGGAAGGAAAGACGGCATCCAGTTCGAAGGCGATGACAGGAACTGGGTTCGTCAGGCAAATATCTAGACCGACGACTGCTCCGGTGGTACAGGTAACCGATGGCATATAGAAGGAACTGCTTGTTACTAATTTGTCTGGGTACCAATTCTTCAGATTGGCCAACTGAATGTTGCAATTGGTGGAGCCCGGATTGTTCAGCACATAGAGGTTCTTACTCGTTGGAACAACCGCCAACGGAGGGAGTTGCGCAAAGAGCGTATCCAGCTCGGCAACCTGGAGGCTGCAGTTCAGACAGGAAATGTAGCTCAGACTTCCGGTCGGACAAACTCGGAGTGAAGTCAGCAAGTTGGTGTGACAGGTCAGTTTCTTTAACGACGGTACACCAGAAACGTCGAGCGAAGTCAATGCATTGTCGGAACAAGTGAGCGTCTGCAGCTTGGTGCAGCTGGACACATTCAAGGTCGCCAGTGCATTGCCCCCGCAATACAGGGAAACCAATTCGGTGTTTTTTGACACATTGAGCGCTGCCAACTGGTTGCTGGTACAACTCAGATAGGTCAGGGCAGGTGCCTTGGTTGGGTCCAGCGTCAACAACCTTCTGGAATCTGCTTTAAAATACAACAGCCCAGTCCCAGTAGCCACACAATTGAAGTTTGCAACACTTGCATAGACATGCGTCAACGCGATACCCGACAAGGAATCCGTCAATGTCTGAACCGACCCGTCTCCCCAATTCAGGGTCAAGTTGCCAGTGAATTCAAGCGTACAAGATTTGGTCATCGTGCTGGTAGTGGTGGAAACCTCCCAGCTCCAGGAGAGTGTGTCGGCAGTAAGCGTCTGAGCAGACAGCTTGCCGAAACCAGTGCAAACAACCTGCAAAAACAGCAGGCTGGCAAGATAGAGTAAATGTCCTTTTTTCATGTTTTAAGAATTTAGTATTATTATCTTTGCAAAGATATAATATTAAATCATTCTTAAAACAATATATTGATGTTAATTTAATTTTCTGCTAATACAAATTCCACTTCATAACTTTTCAACCATTCGATGTCTTCGTTTCGAATGCCAGAATCCGTGATCAGGTAATTGATCAGCGACAAGGCACCTAAGCTGGCAAAGGCATTTTTGCCGATTTTGGTGGAATCCGCCAACAGATAGGTAACATTGGCCGATTCAATCATGGCGCGCTTCACACAAATGTCGCTGATGCCTGGATAAGTGAGACCCGATTTAAGGGAAACTCCGGCTGTTGCCAAAAAGAGCTTGTCCACATGCAGGTTCTGAAAAAAATCCGCAGCCTTTTGGCCCGTCAAAGATAGGGTTGGTGCCTTAAACTCGCCGCCTGTCAGAATGACATTGATGCCGGGTTCAGCCCCCAAAATCAATCCGATATTCAATGCGTTGGTAATGACAGTCAGGTTTTTATATCCGGTCATGATCTTAGCCAACTCCGTCGTGGTGGAGCCTGAATCCAAAATGATGGTATCGCCGTCCTCAATGAATTCCAGTGCCTTGCGGGCAATCATTACTTTTTCGGCCAAATTATCCTGGTTCTGAAGGCTGAAATTTCGGACGTTCAGGTCCATGTTCTTCAGATAGGCACCACCGTGTTCGCGGGTGATGGAGCCTTCTATTTCCAGTTTTTCGAGGTCCTGCCTGATGGTGACTTCAGTCACTTTGAAGATGCGGCTGAGGTCCAGCACTTTGGCATGGCCGTCCTCGCGGATCAATTCCAGGATTTTTTCACGGCGTTGGTTGGGTAGCATTTTTGAGTATTTTTTTTCGGTAAATATCTAAGAAGAGGTTCGGAAACGCTCTTTTCACAAAATACGGTTTATCAGCTGGAAGAGGTTTCTGGGTGCTATTCACGATCAATCCGGGCACTCCATTCAGTTCTTCTGCAATATAGAAAGAATCTTTCAGCATTCGTCGTTGCAAAATCCACTCCATCAATACACTTGGGTCGTAGGTCTGAACATTGACGAAATCCACATTCGGCAATCCATCACCTTCATACCAAGATTTGTACTTCAGTATTCTGGCAAATGGAATCGACTTGTTGTCACGATACTCCCCTCCAATGAGTTGCATGGGAATGTTTACGTTTCTCATCCATGCAGAGGCTTCGGCAGGCAAGAGGTCGGCAGCAGCCAGAACACCCAAGGCAAAAGCAGAGCAACCTGCTCCTTCATTCTCATATAGTGGCCAGAAATATCCACCATAATAAGTACTTGTCTGAACTTCACTCGGACTGCTTCTGGAAAAAGCCGTTATGAAATCCAACATTCTGATCATTGCCGCTTCGGACACCCTGAATGTGATGTAAGCCAACTTTTTACGTTCGGAATACACTTGCAGCATAGTAAGAATGTGTTCTTCGCTCTCCATCTTTCCTTCCAGCGTCGCCCCAAGAATTGCCAAGCCAATTTTATCCTTCAGTATCAGATCCACCCGTTGCTTTTTATTAGCCGCCGTCATAGCAAGGTATTTTTTTTGCGGCAGAAGGGGCGAATTCAGACTGAGGGCCATGTGACCAAGCAAGTAGTTGTCTTTCAGCGATATAGTTTTATAAAAACAATGTCTCGCTGTTTTGTAGAGGGCAGCAGGGCTTTTCCAATCAAAAGGATGCAAGGTTGGAAATGCATACAAAGTCACTTCGTGCTGGCCTGCCTCCTGTGCTTTTGTCGTGCCAGAAAATACGAGCAGTAAGAACAAACAAGTCTTAACCCAATGTACGTTCAAAATCTTACTCATTGCATTGCATCGGAATTTCATGCAAATGTAGCAAAACCATATTTGAAAACAGATGCCAGAAAATGGATTTTCAGCCTCTTTTCAAAACGAAGGGCGTACTATAGGAACCTTTGTTTTCCATTCCTCCAATCACTTTTAGAGCGAAACGGATTCCTTCCACTGCCATTTGAGAGCCGAAGGCATCGATGGTAGCCAGCAAAGCACCGGATTGAAGGTAGGGCTGAACGGCGGCATCGTTATCGAAACCGACGACAGGAATCTTTCCATCCAAGTTCTTCTCTATGAGTACCTGGATGACACCGAGCGCCATGGCATCGTTGCAACACATCACGGCATCGGTATCCGGATGCTGGGCGAACAATTTCATAAAGGCAACAGCGGCTTTCACAGTTTCCCAATCACCTGGTTCAGAAGCAACCAAATCCATTCCTCCCTCCTGAATGGCTTTGAGAAAACCTGCCTTGCGCTGCTGTGCATTTTCGGCTACCTGCAAACCTTCTATCAGAATGATTTTGGAACCCGGTTTCAGCTGCCCGACCAACACTTCACCGATCTTGAATGCAGCCGTAAAATTGTCGGGTCCAACATAAGTGAGCTCCACATTGCTTTCAGCCAAAAGCGTTTCGTCCAAACGGATGTCGATGTTGATGACTTTGATGCCTGCTTGAACTGCTTTCACCACTACGGGAACCAAGGCTTTGGAATCGATGGGCACAACCACCAGAGCATCAACTTTATAGGCTATCAACTGCTCAATCAGTTGTATTTGAAGGTCGATTTCGGTCTGTGTCGTAGTCCCTACTGTTATGAGTTCAAAAGAGGTTTGAGTCTGAGCGTAGTTGCGGGCCCCTTTTTCCATCTCCTGGAAAAACTCGGCCTGCAACGACTTCATGACCAAACCGATGACGGGTTTCTTCATATTAGACTTTAGATAAGGTGATCAGCACGAGTCCGGCAATAAAGAGTACAAACATGGCAGTGAGCAACTTATTGGTTCCCATTGGCGCTTTCTTGAATTCTTTCCATACGAACACGCCCCAGAACATGGCCACCACAGGTGCGCCATTGGTCAAAGCGTAGGATATGGTAGGGCCAGCTTTGGGAATGGCCATGAAACTGACGACCATACCGGCCATCCAGATGACACCGCCCAGCATTCCGATGAGGTGCGTCACCATGCTGCCTTTGAGGTATGTTTTAAGAGAAAGTTTTTCGCCTTCAAGCGGATGACGCATCACCCAACCGTTGAAAATTGGTGTGCTCAGCACTGCTCCAATAGTGAAAAAGAACACTCCGGTAAAAGGGGTCAGGTTGCCTGAACCACCGGCCACATACAACGGGTCCAGCGATTTTACGACCAATCCGTAGAAAAAGGCTATGGTCACACCGGCTGCCAAGGAAATCAGCACGCCCTTTGAGGTGGTTTTCTTCTGACCTTTCAAAAGTTTTTTGTAGGCCATCATGCTGAAATAAATGGCCGCACTAATCAGGATGACTCCTACAAACAAGAGCGTCACATTATTGCCTTGAGGTCCGGCAATCACGAAATTGATGAGAATACCCAGCACCCACGCCAGTCCGCCTCCGATGGGGAAACCCACTGACATGCCGGCAATGGCCATGGCAGCTGTGAGCAACAGGGTTCCAAGATTCCAAACGATGCCACCTGCAAGCGCATAGAGGATGCTTTGCGTATTGGCCTGCGCCAGGTCTTGCAAGAAGGTTCGGCCATCAGGCCCGAAACTACCCAAAGTGAAGGCTGCCACCACCGCCGTGATCAACAAACCCCATACGAAATCGAAATAGAAGAATTCAAACCGCCAGGTCTTGGCCGTCATTTTCTGCATATTTGCCCAGGAACCCCAGCAAATCATGCTGAAAATCAGAAAGAAAACAGCAGGTAAGTAACTTTGTATGAGCGTCATGGTCGTTCGTATTTAAAGTTATGAATGGCGATACAAATCCCAGCCCAAATAGCTGTCGATGGCTTCTTCGATGATGCCGGCCACGGAGCCGCGGGTCATGCCTACATGGTGTTCGAATCCGTTCTTGCACATGTATTTGAGCAAACCTTGCAAGTTCGGAACCTGTGTTACGGCGATGCCACCGTCCATCGGATAGGGTTCGTTCGTGAATTTGCCTTCACCGAGGTAGGATTTGATGATGCCCAGGTTGTCGTCGGTAGAAATGCGGAAATAGGTGAAATCGCCTTCGGTCACTTTGCCCTTGACGGCACCAAACGTGTCGGCTTTGCCCAACACATTGCCCAGCACGCCGAGCGTACCCAGTTCGATGTCGTTCTTGGTGAAGCTCTTGGGGAAGTTGCCGCAATGGGTGCAGACGCATTTGTCGCGTTCTTCGGCGAAGTTGTTGTTCCAATCGAGTAGTGCAGATGGTTGACCCGAAGCCAGCATCAGGGTGTACATGGAAACGGCACCGGCAATATCCACTTCGCAAGCACTCGGCATGAGCTTTTCGCCCATCATGGACATGCTCACGCAAGCGGCGCAACCATAGTTCTTTTCGAGCGAATCCCAGCATTGAACGGCCGTGGCGTCGCATTCGTTTTCGGCCACCCATTCGTCGATGGCCAGGCCGAACATGGCTTGCTTGACGAGTTTTTCTTCGTATTCTTTTGGAACTTTAGCATACGCCTTGATTTCGTTGAGACGCGTTTTCAGAATGGCCGCTTCTTTATCAATTTTACCTGCTGAAGCCAATATTTCGGACAAATCCACTGGAATGACGGTAATGCCAGTTGCCTGCAAAATCTTTTCGCTGGCACGGCAAGTCTGGAAACCGGCTGGGCGGGTACCGATGGCACCGATGCGGGCTGAACGCAATCCGTTGACTACCCGGCAAACACTTCCGAAACGACTCAGATCCAACTTGAATTCTTCGCTGTGGATGGAATAGGTGTGGTAAATGGTATCGGTAAACGGAATGTTGTACTGATACAGGTTGTTGCAAACGGAAAGCTTTCCGCAGAATGCGTCACGACGCTTGTCCAACGTTACTTTGTCGTTTTCGTCGTCGCAGGCTTGCACCAGGATGGGCACGTTCAAATCGGCCAAACTGATGGTGTTGATGATGCCGATTTCAAAGCCGAAGTTGGGCAGTGAAACGATGATGCCGTCAATCTGATCGCGGTGGGCGCGGAACAATGCGGCACATTTCTTGCCGTCCTCGCGGGTTTCGATGCTGCCGGTCACGGTTTCAGCCGCGTCTAAAATGACGTATTCGTAACCCTGCGCTTTGATTTCCTTCAATAAGGTTGCGCGAACATCTGCTGCCAGATCCGAGTTGAAATAATTGCGGGTTCCAATGATGATCCCGAAAGTCAGTTTTTGTTTGTAAGCCATGGTTTTAAGTGTTTTATAGGTTATTTCAGTAACGTTCGTTTGACGGCTAGTTGCCAGCCGGTGTAAAGTTTTTTCATTTGAACGGAAGGCATGAGCGGCCCGATTCGGTCATCGCTGTTGCGAAGTGCGGCGATTTCGTCCAGTGATTTCCAATTTCCAAGGGCCAGGCCACCCATCAGTACGGCACCCAAGGCTGAAGCCTCTTCGATGGCGCTTCGGTTGATCCAAGCCTGAAGCATGTCCGATTGGAACTGCATGAGGAATTTATTCTTGACAGGGCCGCCGTCTACGCGGAGTTCCTGTAGCTCAACACCTGCCCGCTCAATAAGGGCAATTAAGTCTTTGACCTGATAGGCGATGGATTCCAGCGCGGCGCGGACCACGTGGGCTTTGGTAGTTCCGCGGTTCATGCCACAGATGAGGGCTTTGGCTTCGCTGTCCCACCAAGGGGCGCCGAGTCCGGCAAAGGCTGGAACCAGGTAAACACCATCCGTGCCTTCCACCGAAGTGGCCAAGGTTTCGGTTTCAGCCGCGGATTGAATTAATTGAAGGTCGTCCTGGAGCCATTTGATGGTGGCGCCGGTGCAATGAATGTTGCCTTCGAAGGCGAAATGAACTTTTCCAGCGGCGGCGAAACCGACCGAAGTGACCAAACCAGCTGGTGCGGGTATCGGCTTTTCTCCAATGTTGACCATGATGGAGGAACCCGTTCCGTAGGTGGCCTTGCCCATGCCAGGACTGAAACACATCTGGCCGGCCAGCGCACCGTGCGAATCGCCCATCACACCAGCAATGGGAACATAGGGTAGCAAGCCGTTCAAGGTGGTCATGCCGTAGATGCCGTCGGATGGCAGCACTTCAGGCAGCATCGTGGGAGGTATATGGAAAAGCCCCAGCAATTCGTCGTCGAAATGCAAGGTGTGAATGTTGAACAGCAGCGTTCGGGATGCATTGGTGAAATCGGTGGCATGCTCCCGACCATGCGTGAAATTCCAAATAAGCCAAGTATCCATCGTTCCCAGGAGCAAATGACCGGTTTCTGCATTCGAGCGAGCACCTTCCACATTGTCCAAGATCCACTGCACACCGCTGGCAGAAAAATATGGATTGATAAGTAGTCCAGTCTTGACCGAAACCGTTGCTTCCTGATTGCGAGCTTTCAACGCCTCGCAAATGGCTTCACCTCGGTTGCATTGCCAAACCACGGCATTGTAGACCGGTTTTCCAGTGCGCTTGTCCCAAACCACGACGGTTTCGCGCTGGTTGGTTACGGCGACTGAGGCTACGTCTTCGGCCTGGATGCCGCTATTGGCAAGCGCCTCGGCAGCAGCCTGATAGGTATTGCGCAAAATCTCCTCCGCGTCATGCTCCACCCAACCTGGCTTCGGATAAAATTGCTGATGGTCCACAGAGGCCCGTGCAACCAGTTTCGCTTGGGAATCAAACAGCATCGCCTTGGTGGCGGAGGTGCTTTGATCGATGGCTAAGGTGTATTTCATTGTAACGTGTTTTTTGGTCTTTGAAGTTAGGTGCAACTCGCTGGCTTCCTAATTATGGTAATCTTTCAAGCAATTTCATCGCCGCTTTCTCCACGCCCACCGCATCAATGCCGTAATAATGGAAAATTTCCGGCGATGTTCCATGGATGGCGTTTTCATCCGGAATACCCAAAATCCGCATCGGGACCGGGTTTTCTTGAACCACGATTTCAGCCACGGCCGAACCCAAACCTCCATAGATGCTGTGTTCTTCCACGGTCAAAATGCATTCGGTTTCAGCCGCTGCCTTCAGTATCGCTTCTGTATCCAATGGCTTCAACGTATGAATATCCAGCACGCGGGCTTTGATACCCTTTTCCAGGAGCGCTTTCCCCGCCTGAAGGCAATGCCAGACCGTTTCCCCAGTGCCGATGATGGTCAAATCGGTGCCTTGCAACAACGTATTTGCTTTCCCATATTCAAAAGGACAATCTTCGGATTCGTATACGTTGGGCACGGCATTCCTACCCACCCGAATATACACCGGTTTTGGGTGATTCACCAAAAACTCCACCAGTTTTTTTGTCTGATAAATGTCGCAAGGCAAAGCCACTTCCATGCCTGGAAACGTCCGCAAAACAGCAATGTCGTGCAGGCTGTGGTGGGAAAATCCGAGCGCACCATAACTGACCCCACCGCTGACACCCAGTATCTTGACGTTGTTTTGGGAATACGCCACATCGACTTTGACTTGCTCCAGACTACGAGCCACATAAAAACAGGCTGGCCCGCACACATACGGTTTTTTACCTGCCGAAGCCAATCCGGCACCCACTCCGACGGCATTCTGTTCTGCAATGCCCAATTCCACGAACTGAGCGGGCAATTCTTTGGCAAAACTGTCCAATGTGACCGAACCACGCGCATCGGTGGTCACGGCCAGAATGTCTTTGTCGGTTTTTGCCAGTTCCAGCAGCGTGTCGGTAAACATTTTCCGACAGGGTATGGTGTTGCTCATGATTTCAATGCGTTGATTCGTTCGTCAATTTCTTGAAGCGCCTGTTGGTATTGGGCCTCATCGGGTACACCGTGGTGCCACTTGGCCACTTTCTCCATGTAGGAAATACCGTTGCCCTTGGTAGTATGGGAAATAATGAGTTTGGGCTTATCGGTGCTGTAATCGAACCCATCAAAGGTCTTCACCAAATCTTCCATCTCATTCCCTTGAACGTCAATGACTTCCCAGCCGAAAGCTTCCCAACGTTCCCGCATCGGCTCCAGCGACATCACGTTTTCCGTAAGTCCAGAAATCTGTAGCGTGTTCCGATCGATAATAGCCACCAGATTGCCCAGTTTGTAATGGCTGGCAGACATGGCCGCTTCGTAAATGGAGCCTTCACCCTGTTCGCCGTCACCCATCAACACAAAGGTTCTGAACGCTTTATTATCCATGTGCGCCGCAATTGCCAAACCCACACCGACCGAAAGCCCGTGTCCGAGCGCACCGCTGTTCAATTCAATGCCAGGCACTTTTTTGGTGGGATGCCCAGCCAGTTTCGAGCCGAAACGACCGTAGGTGTCCAGTTGCTCTTGGCTGATGAAGCCCTTGGCGGCCAAAACGGCGTAATAGGCTTCTACACTGTGGCCTTTACTGAGGATAAAACGATCCCTGTTTGGATCCTGTGGATTGGCAGGATCAATGTTCATTACATGGAAATAAAGCGCAGTCTCCACTTCCACCGAGGAAAGGGAGCCGCCAATGTGTCCTGACTTGGCGGAAAAGACGATTTGCAGCAGCCTTTTGCGAATTTCCTCTGCCTGCATTTTCAACTTTTTCACGTCGACGGATGCGATTTTTGACATAAAAAATGGTTTTGTTTACTAACGAATGCAAACATAAGAAATAGCAAACGAAAAAACAAACAAATTTTCGAAGGTTTTCGAAAATCAGGTTGAAAAAAGAAAAGGTGCCCTTTTGGAGCACCTTTTCAATCAATTTTCGAAGCCTTTATTCGGAATCTTTGGTCCGTTTCATCTTTTTAAGGATGTCCTTTACCAGTTGGTCTTCGACTTGTTTTGTGATTCTATCTTCTGCTTGTTTCCTGAATTTACTAGGAGTGGACGGTCCATATGTTTTCCAATGCATGGTTGTACTAATCAATCCGGAGTCTGTCACGACATGAAGTCCCAGGCTATCGTTCACCGGATACGTAACGGTGTATTCGACATCCTCATTGATGGACGATTTGCTGTACATGCCCAAATAAATGAATTTGGTTTTGCTTCGAATGTTCTTCGTATAAATGTGAATGGCTTCAGTAGAATCCAATTCACCTGGCTTGGCTGTCATCATTGACAAATCCTGACTGAGCACATGGTTCTTGGCATACGTTTCTCCAAAACGTCTGGCTTTCTGATAATGGATGACGATTGGATAATTGGCTTCGGCCGTTGAATCCAAAAGAAGAGAGTCCATCCTGATGTTCACATCCACCTTGTAGTTATCAGGAAAATTGTCAGGCATTTCAATGAAGGTTCTCCTAAAGCAGCACGTCTTAGTAAACAAAAGGAGGATCAAACCCACCAAGATGAGCAAGGCGATGGTTGTATTGCGCTTATTCATGGCTTATATCCAAAAACCGCCGAAACCCGACAGCAAATGCAAACTAGAGAAAATACAAAGTCCGATACCAATGAACCACGCGATGAAACCGACCCAGATTTCCCAGGGAGCGGTGCGTTTCATATTCAGTGCACGGCCAAAGAGCAATCGGAAAATCGCAATGAACGGTATGCCGATGGCAAGTATCAAACCGAACGTCATCCAAGTAGCCGAGGACGGATTCATCAAGGCATCCTGCAAGGGTTGAAATTCATGCGGCCAAGCTTGTATAATGTGAACGTTTCCGGTCCACAAAACAAGTAGTGCAAAGATCAGTCCAAGCAATACGGCAAAACCAGCCAAGCCTATGGCACCTGCAATGAAGGCAAAAAAGACTTTAATGATGACGCGGATGAACTCCACAAAACCATTTCCAGCATTTCGAACGTTATCATGAAAGTGGTTCGAGCGCACATAACCATCGACACGGTCTTTCACCTTGCCCGCTTCTTCACGGACTTTTTTCTCAATATTGTCGATGGTCACATCCTCCCCCACCATTTCCAGGCGTTGTGCAGCTGTGCGGGCTTCGGGTATAATAATCCAGCAAAGGAAATAGAAGAAGAAACCAGAACCATAAAATAAGATCATGCAAACCCAAATGAGTCGGATCAACACCACACTAACGTTCAGATAGGCTGCTAATCCGGCGCAAACGCCACCCAGTCTGGCATTATCTACGTCACGGTAAAGTTTACGGTGGGCGGAACCTGCGCGTTCATCGGACCATCGTTCCGATTTTGGGGCTGCCTTTTCCGGTTCAGCCTCATCGGTAGTTTCCGCTTCGCCGTTGTCAAACTGCTCGGGACGACCTAAAATACTAATGACCTTTTGCACGTCACCGGCCGTGATCACTTCACGACGGCCTTTCATCCACTCTCCGAAAAGTTCGCTGATGCGTTGCTCAATGTCGATAAGGACTTCAGCAGAAGAGCCGTCATTGCCCAAATGGCTTTTGACTTCCTGCAGATAATCCATCAGTTCCTGATATGCGTCTTCGTCAATGTGATAAACGGATCCGCCCAAATTCACGCTTAAAGTTTTTTTCATAGGATTAATTCTTTATAACACACTAACTACTCGTTTAAATGATTGATGGAGGACGAAAGATCCTGCCAGGCTTCACCGAGGTTGTCCAAAAGAACAACACCTTGATCGGTGAGAGAGTAATATTTCCTGGGAGGTCCTTGTGTGGATTCCACCCATTCGTAGGATAACAGACCGTCGTTTTTGAGTCGGGTCAGCAACGGATACAGCGTTCCTTCGACCACAATAAGCTGTGCCGATTTCAGTCCTTCAATAATGTCCGAAGTGTAGGATGCCTTTTTCCGCAAAATCAGCAAGGTGCAGTATTCCAAAAAGCCCTTGCGCATTTGTGATTTTACATTTTCTAGATCCATGTTGGTTGTTTTAAACGGTCGAACCGTATAGTCTTCGTCGGTGAGGACTCTTAGATTCGGTACAAATATATATCACAATTTAGTACTATGCAATACTTAGTACTACTTTTTTTAATAGAACTATAAAATAATTTAGTTCTATATGAAAAAAAGCCCATAACATCGGCGTTACAGGCTTTCCCATTTTTGAAAAAAAATTTTAATTCACCATGATTTTTCGTTGATTTCCGTTGCAACGGACCAAATAAAGCCCCAAAGGCAAGTTCTCAAACGACTGGATATGACCAGTTGACGGCAAAATAGCCACCCTTCGACCGGAAAAATCGAAGAGTTCCACCGACAAACCAGAAGTGGAAGCCTGAACATAAACAGTCGAACCGGAAACGTAAACGCTTAGCCCGTTGGTGTCAGTCGAAGATGCAATTCCCGAAAGAAGCGACACCGGCATTTCCGTCGATTCGGAACTCAGCACGCTCCCTATCCTTGTTTTTAATGTGTAGCTGTAATTCTTGCCGCTTTCCAATCCCATGACCTCACAACTGTTGTCGGGAATGGAGTCGATGGTGCGCACCAAGGTGGCAAAACCGTTTGTTACCGCATACAACTGCAAACAATAGGATTCCGCAAAAGATGCTTGATTCCAATTGGCAGTGAAAACCGTCGAAGTAATGCTGGTCGCCGCCAATGGAACCGGAGCCTTCAGGCTGTCCATCGGAATGGTTCTCCCCGACAAATTCACCTTGACGCTACCCAGAATTCCACCATCGTACACCAACACCGAACCAAGGTGACTGCCTATGGTAGTTGGCTTGTAGGACATTGTGATCATAACTCCTGCATTTGCTTGTGCCTGTGTAACATATTTCACGGCAGAAGCGAACTGAGTGTAGTTGTCGGTCGGTTCGACAAAAACAGACATAGCTGAATTCAGGTTGCTGCCCTTGAGGTACAAGGTCCTTGTCTTGGTCATTCCAATCAATGAAATGCCGAAATCCAATCGCGTATCATTGGTGGGTGTAGCCAATACGGGAGTGTTGGGAATCGTGGCCAGTCCAAAGTTTAAAGCCGTGGAATCCCCCCAGAGGTATTCAGCCAACTGTGGATAATCAATGTATGGATTTCGATTGTTCTGAATTTTGAAAACCGCTTCGTTGCGAATGGTTTCTTTGGCACTCACCGGGTCTTGCCGGTGCCACTGCATCAGCATGGTCGCAGCCCAAGGTTTCAGCGTCGGATAAACGTTTTGATCGACCATGTATAGATAGCTCCAGGTGTAGTTCTGATAACAGGTCACCATGTAAAAATAGGTTCTGGCAAAATCACCTTTGTACTCATCGGCGGGTTCAAACACATTGCTGTTGGTCGAATAACCCGGAAAAATGTTGTATCCAACTTTTGTAACTCCGTTATTGAAGTGCGTGGTGCCGACAATTCCCAAGGGGTAATTGCTTTTGGCCATATTGGCATCACCGTCCGATGGATAAAGATGGTTGATGTCCGTATACGCAGGGAGGACAGCCCCGCCCCACCAACTTTTTGGAAACGAATGCTCCCTGTTCATTCCGGAAGTAGAACCAAACGTATGGACCGTGGAGGAATACATATCCCAGACAGTTCCGTCAGGTCGAGCGTCTGTACTGGGGAAAAAGCCCCACAAACTGTTGTATTCCTGAACCGTATGATTCAACAACAGTATTGAAAGCGCCGTCTTGAGCGCCTGTGTCTTCTTACCGGTGATGGAATTGTAATAGCCGTTTGGATTTGCCGCCTGAGCGGAGACCGTCAGCAGCATGGCAAAAATTAGGATGGTAATTCTTTTAAAACTCATAGTCAAAATAAAGAACGCCCCGAAAAATTCCGAGGCGTCCTTCTAGTTTAGTTTGGACGGCTATAAAACAATTTTGGAAACGCGATTGTTTACCCGTACCAAATACAATTGGTTCGTATTAAGTGTGAATGTGTTGACACCTTCTCTAGCGGTCGACTTCATCAAACGTTGGCCCATCAGGTTGAACACTTCGATGCTCTGACCTTCGGTGGCATTGACGTTCAAAGTTCCGTTGGAACCCCAAACCGATGCGGGGACGGCTGTTTCAGTAACACCTAAGACGGTACCGCTGTAACCGATGTCGGAAAGACTGCGCGGATAGAACTGAAGCGTGCCATTGTACTCAAGCAACATACCGGCAAAATTGGTGGCAACAGTAGGTATGGCCGTTGTAGCTGTCATGTAATCCATGCCGGTATAATTGGTGCGGCATACGATGGTGTCGGTTCCGTTTACAAAATTGAAGTTGCCTTTGGCTGTACCCCAATTCGGAACGGCTGTTGCATTGATGTAGGTTAGGTTTTCAAAGTAAACATACATGGATTCAAAGCGTTCCTTATTAGCCTTGGCTTGTGGGATGGTCAATTTACCAGGAAACAAATCCTTGCTTAGTGTCGAAACGGTTGCATCGTTGAAAGGTATGAATTCCAGCTGTTTGCCATACTCGGTTAGTGTTCCAACCAAACCGCTCATGCCGTTTCCAGCCACAAATACGGTTTTGATGGCACCAGCAACATCATAGACTAAGATACCACCCGTAGCGTCCTGAACCCATTTGCTGTTGCCAGAAGACTGCACATTGGCAACCGTCACTTCACCAGTGAGTTCATAAACGATGTTGATATCGGGATTAGCGACATAAGCGGCACGAACGGCACCCAAATTGGCAACAGGCACAGTAACATAGCCGTTGCCGTAGATGGTAGCAACTACGTTGCTGGCCAATCCACCTCCCGAAATGGTAACAGTTGCGGTATCAGGACCAGCGGAGAGGGGCCTGTAGTCCACACTGATGCTGCTGCCCGAAAGTGCGGTTGCTTTAGACATGGTGGTGACTGCTGTAGAGAAATCGTTACCAGCCTTGTTTGTAAGCGAAACAGTCAAATCACCTGAAAGGCTCTTGGCGGTCAAGGCCAATTTGATGGATTGCGTCGTACCGACTTTTGTTTTGAAAAGGGCTGAAGCCAAACTTGCAGTGGGTACGGCAGGAACTTGTTGGGTTACGATCAAGCTGTCAAGGAAGAAACGGCCCTTTGCAGCTTGAGCACCAGCAAATTTTATAGTGGTGGCAGCTGTTCCGCCCGTCAGTTCGATGGGGCCAAACCAACCCATGGTCGGAAGAACTCCTGTAACTACTTTCGCTTGAACATCATTTACCAAGATGTTGACATAGGAAGAGTCGGTGCTCCATTTGGCAGCATAAAAGGATACGAAAAACTTTCCATTGTCCTGTGAAAGATTGGTTGGCTTGGTTGTAATGGTTCCCAAGGAAGTAGATCCACCAACTTTAACGGCACCACCAGCAGCATAGACACCTACACCGGCCCATCCTGTAGTCTGAGTATAATCATTGATGGTTGCTCCAACATTGGTTGATGACGGTGAGGCAAAACTACCAGCAGTAAATCGATCGAAGTTTTCTGAAAGAATCACTTCCCGATCGAGTCCTCTCAACGATACATTCTTGATTTCCCAAGTTGCCGCATTGAGTGTATCGGAGGTGTAACGAAAAGCAAAATGTACGTTCCGTTGACCAATGTATGAACTCAGATTGATGTCACCGGAATTGACAAACGTCCAGTTTGTGCCAGGGCTGTGGATGAAACTGAATTCTGTCCATTTGGTGGTATCAATGGGACCGGAAATATAGGAATCGGTCACATACAGCTTTAAGGTTTTAGTTCCGGTAATGTCCGTGCCGTAACGATTCACATGGGTGAAATTTAGCAGAACGTTGGATGCATTCGCCAGGTTGATGGACGGTGAAATCAACCAGTCGTCGTTTAGAATGTGCTTAGGAGATGCGTAACCCGATATTTTGGCATAGCCGGATGAATTCCAAGCCCAAACTTGAGCTCCTGTTACCGATTGTGTCGTGAATTTACCCAACGAAGTGGCAAACGGCTCGGATAAAATGGTGGCTGTATCAGCCTGAATAGCAGCGGAACTGTAAGAAAAACTGAAAACTCCGAAAGCAAGCAGGAGCAACCATTTCTTAAATAAAGTAGAATTTTTCATACGCAAAAAAGGTTTATTAATTAGTAGGAGTAATGTCCAAAGATACCAAAGTTTTAAATAAATATACGAGTATGCACAAAAAAATGTTGTTAAAATCGAGTTACAAAACCACTTTCTGAACCTGATTATCCACACGCACCAAAACAAACCTTTTTGAGCCGACCTGGAGTGTTGTTTCAGTCTGTTGAGAAACGGATCGTACAACAAGCCTACCCGTCTCATCCAAAATTTCAATCCCTTTCCCTGCTGAAGTCCGTACGTGAAGCCTTCCGTTTTCACTCCAGGCAAGGAAGCTCGGTTCAACCGTTTTGACGGTAGAGGCTGGAAGATAATTGGCTGGATGGAAAGCATACGTAGTGGAATCCCCCCAAACATATTCAGCCAGCGAGGGATAATCGATGTACGGATTCCGGTTGTGTTGAAAGTTGGTATAAACGACATCGTTGCGGGCTCTTTCTTTGGCACTGACTGGATCCATCCGACTCCATTCGAGTAGGACAGTTATTGCCCAAGCACTTAAGGCGGGATAGGCGTTTCCCGATAGCATCTCGGTGTTGTCGTTCGACTTCCAGCCTGTCACCAGATTTTCGTAGCGGGTCACCATGTAAAAATAGGTTCTGGCCATATCGCCTTTCAGTTCGTCGGCGGGTTCGAATACGGTTAGGGAGACACCGCTTTCGGAAGATGTGCCCAACAAAGAATAACTATTATTTGAAGACTTAGTTACTCCGCTTACATTGCCGAAGGGATAATTAGAGCGCATACCATTTATATAACCATCAGAAGGATACATATGATACAAATCCGTATACATAGGAGCGATCTCACCGCCGAACCAACTTTTCGGAAAGGAATGTTCCCGATTGTAGCATGACCCCTCTCCTGAATAGTTTCCGCACTGATTGGTAATGAATACGTAGTTTGTGCTGTTGGAGTAAATGTCCCAAACCTTCCCGTCCGCTCGAACATCCGTAGTCCGAAAGGCCGTCCAAAGATCAGCGTATGAGAGTGATGCAGGTGCATTGGATAATGAAAAAGCGTCTTTGGAAATGATTCCATACAATTTTGTCTTCAAAGCCACCTTCATCAATCCATCGGTTTCGTCGTAATATCCGGTTGGAATAACGGAAAACACGTGCTGATTGAACAACAATCCTAGAAAAAACACGCTGAAATATAATCTCTTTTTCATAAGGTCTAAGAAAAGTACAGATGGCACCCAAACAGGATGTCATCTGCACAGATACAAAATTCAGAAATTGCTAATTAAGGAATAATCTTCAACGTCTTGATTTCCCAAGTGGAAGCTTCCGTTGTTGAACACAAATACTTGAATGCAATCCTACAATTGCTGTTACCGAGCACTGTAGCCGGCAACGAAATGTTTCCACTGCTTACAAACGTCCAGTCTGCACCACCGGGATACGTCGGAATGGTCACCTGTGTCCAAGTTGCCGTAGACGGGGCACCCGAAGTGTAGTTGTTGCTGACCCAAAGCGTATGGTTGGCCTGCATATTGGCAACCACACCTTTATTGATAGTATGCATGAAACTCAATACAGCAGAAGTCTTCCCAGTCAAGTTGATGGCCGGAGAAATCAACCAGTCTTCGTTTGCATTGTAAACCGAACTTACAAAACCAGTCATGGTTGCACCGTAAGTGGTACCTGCCCAAACTTGATCACCCACTACACTAGAGGTCGTGAAAGCACCCAATGTACCAGTAAATGGTTCGGAGAAAATCGTAGGTGGATCCACTACAATAACTTCACCTTCCAACCAATATGACGTTAGGTTTTTAACACCTGGAACGCTGAAATAAGCCAACAAGTCGCCTTTCACACTGACTTTCTTGCCAAGATTCCCAGGTTTGGTGGACAAATTCAGTGCATCCCGAATGGCTCCGATGGGCAACTGAACTGGAACACAGTTTCCGTCGATGGTTTCGTTAGGACTATCCGCAATAAGCATATTGGTAGTAGAACCACCCACAGCCGAATACGTATAGACATAAGGTGATGTAGTCGTATAGATGTAACCGACAATGTATCCAGTTACCCATTTGGCCGTTTCATTCTGTTTGGCCTTGGATTGTGCCACCGTATAGGGCTTGGCTTGCGTTCCGTCCCCTTCCACCAGTACAGGCAGATGATCCAGCCAATATTCAGCGGTTGAACCCGTTGCCACTGTCACACCAGCTCCTCCAAGGAAGTTCTCAAACGTACCGTTCACTGCCAATAAGCGACCCTTGTTGGTAGCCCTGTCCACCAAATTGGCTGAGTCACGCAAGGAAGACCCTGCAGGCAAGTTGACCACCACGCATTTGGTCCAATCGGTTTCGGCAGCATTAGCAGCGATCACCACCGTGTTGTTCAATGTAAATGGAGCAGCCCAGATGATGTCCTCGTTCCCATTGATGGGATCGTTTGCATTGATGCCACTTTTTACAGTACCAACGATGTAACCTTTGACCCAACCGGCCAATGTACCCTGATGCGACAACGCCCATTCAGCAGTGAAAGGTTCTGCTTTGGTTCCAAGACCATGATTTACATAACCTTTGCCGAAACCAACGAATTCGAAATCCATGGAATCACGTGGCGTAAACTGGTAGGTGGTACCGAACAAGGACAATATACCCGTCAAGTTACCATTTCCCGTAGGCAACAGTTTGTTGGCAAAATCAGATGCACTGCTAAGTCGAACTACGATGGTCCTTCCTGCATTCGTGCTGGATGTCAACGTTTTGCTTAAAGTTTGCGTCGATCCGTCAGCCGCAGCAGTACAACAAACCTCTCCAGCAGCCGGAGTGAATTGAACGTTTTCCAGCGTAATCAGCTTGCCCATATTGGCTTCGCTTGCCACCACGTCGAAACTGATCACCTCGGGAGTCAGTAAAGCATGTGTTGGAATAGGCCAACCATCCTTGAATACGTGAGCCTGAGCTGTTTCCCAAGTCATTTGACCGATTCCGCCGTTGTACGAGCCACCAAGTTGCATGTAGCCGCCGTATTTGCCTACCCACAAACCTTTGCATTCAATGAAAACACGTTGTCCTAGACGGAATTCCGTGTACAAATCACCCTGATTGATGGCAATTTTCAAACCACCCGTGCTGTCCATGATGGTCATTTCCTTGTACATGTTGCCAGAAATATCGTTGGCTACGACAATACCAGAAATGGTAATGGAATCGGTGATTTCAACTGCAGTAGCCGCAGCAAACTGAGTCTTGAAATCGGCAATGGACATGGTTGCCGTATCCGTATAGACCGGTTCATAAAGTGGCGGCAGTTCGAATTCCCTTTTGTCACAAGCCACAAAGGTGATGCTCAGAAGGAGCAAAGCAGGTAAAAAATGATTGAAACGCTTCATATAGTTGTCGTATTTAGTTCAAAATTTATAAGCAACCAGGAAATAACAATTGAAACCCTGTGCGTAATAGTAATTGTTCGGGAACTTGTTGACGTTGTAGCCTACATAGTCAAACCGGCCTTGTTGATAACCGCCTGAACGCATGTTCGTATTGTTCAGTATGTTGGCTGCCTGCAAGTTGATGTTGATGAGGTTCCCGTTTCTCAGACGGATGGATTTACCAATGGAAGCGTCCACCATAAAGCCCGAAGGGTATTCTTCCTGTGTGGTGATATTATTCGCCAGTTTCAGGTAATCGGCCTCACTGTTGGCAGTGAACTGCAAGATCTCAGCCGTATGCCTAATTGGAGAAAGCTCCACGTAGGTGCGGTCGTAATAACTCACGCCCAAATCGAAGAACCAATAGTCGGGCGCAGCATAATCCAGTTGGAAAGAAACTGCCGTCTGTGGGGTTCCTCCCACCCTGTAATTCTTTAAATAAATTTCTCTGGTCTGATCTGCTTTCATCCCATTTTCCATACTGATGGTGGCTGTGGGATGATTCGTATACACATAGTCCGAAATGGACCCGATGGTAGTCGCCGTAAGTCCGCCGCCCAATTTTGCCGAAAGGCCGAGCTCGAAACCTTCGTGCACCTTATTGACACCCGTCATCACATAGTTTACGAACGTCATCATCTCATCGTCGTAAAAATTGTCGATTTCCACTTGTTTGTTCAAACTGGCACGATACGCTGTGATTCGGCCTCTCAAGAAACGGTAGTTGAACTTGTAATTCACATCGTAACTCAAAACGGAGCCACTACCCAGATTGGGCACTGCAGCGTCCTTGATGCGCGGTGAGATGTAGGCCTGATTGGGCAGAGTCGGTTGGGTTTCAGCCAGAATATTGGCCGTAAAGAAGTTGTTGCCGTCCAGTTTCCAAGTGATGCCACCCTTCACGGACGTATCAAAAAACTCGTGATTCAGACCCATTCCGTACGAAGCCAACGGCGCACGGCCATTCCTCATCAAACCCTCGCGCTGATAGGACATCAAACTGAAACGGGCACCATAATATACATCCACACTATTATAGGTGTGGTTGTTTTGAAACCAAGCATTGGCCGAACGTACAAACATGTTGTAGTTGTAGCCGAACACATCCCCTTTTTTCTTATCGGTGGAAGTCGCATTCAGGTCGTTGTACTGTATGTTGGGGTTCAGCGGCGAATAGTTTTCGGTGTAAACGTCCACATCCGAATAGTTGGTAGCACCCATCATGTCTGCAATGGTCTTGTAATGCATCCCCTTGGAAAGGCGTGCTTCCACGCCACCCGTCATTTTCAGATGATCGCCCACCCGCTTGTTGATGGTCGAATTCAACATCAGTTCATTCTGATCGTTGTGCCGTTCTTCCAAAACGTATCGGGCGCTCTGTCCATCGCGTAAAGCCAAGGCATTTGCCATGTACAGGCCGTTCCAATTGATTTGAGTATTGCTGTCGTCACCACCGGTCCAAATTTCGGTGTAGAAATCCTTTTGGTCATCCGTTGTCTGATAGCTGGGCAGGTTCCGATAATAGGCCGGATTCGGATTCGGAGCGTTGTTGTAGTTCAAAGCGGTGCTGCCGTAAGATGCCGAGCGGAAAGCCAGGCCTGAAATCAATTTCAATGTTTTGTCCGGTGTCCAGAAATGCGACAAAATCACAACCGGTTGAAAATCGGTCACGATTCTGGAATTCCGCTTTTTTCCATCTTGCCAACCCCAGTTGGAGTTGTAACTGTGCCGTCCGGTCAAGTCATAAACTTCCTGCGTGGAGGCACTCTGCGTACCCCGTTGGGTAGGTGCCCCAAAAGAAGTCAGAACAAAACTGTGGAACGGATTGAGCACCTTTTCGAGCGATGCAAAATAACCAAGACTGTTGTAGAAAGTACCTTCCCCATAGCCTTCGTCCGCCCAGCGGTAACCAAGCGCACCGGTAAACGCCCATCCGTTGGCCATCAGACCAGTGGAATAGGTATAGGTACCTCGGAGTTTGTAATTGCGGTTGGTATAAGCCAGCGAAACACGACTGCCTGGATTGAAACTACTGGCTCTGAGCACCAAATTGGAGGAACCCCCGATGTCGCCATAGCCGAAAGCATTGTATTCGGTACCCGTAATGTCTTCCCTGTTGCGTACCACATCGTTCAAACCACCAAGCATGGAATACGAGAAGCGGCCTCTTTCCAAGTCATTGAAAGTGATTCCATTGATGGAACTCTGAGCATATTCCGAATCCAAACCCCGCACCCTAAAGCGCATGGCCGAAAACGTATACCCAACGTTGGAAGAAAACACATCGCTCGAATTGGAAAGCGCCGAACTGATGTTTTGCCCTTGATCGCTTTCATCGTCAATCATGGACTCATTGAACAGGAACAATTGGTTGTTGACTACTGTCGGCGGTTGGATGCTGTCGGCCGGAGTCTGAGCGGCCAAATTGAATCCAATTGCCAAATAGAGCAACACCCTCAACGTTTTTTTCATATCGAAAACTATTATGTGTAAAGGTCTGTTTTGAAAAATAGGATAGCAAAGTTAGCAAACTTTAAAAAGAAATGACGATATTTGGTATAAAAATTCATTATACGAAATTATGTCCTATAGAAAACTTTTAACACTTCTTATTTTCCTTTCCAGCAGCACATTTTTGTTTTCTCAGGAAAAGAAATTCACCGTCGCAGCCATTGGTTTCTACAATCTGGAGAACCTGTTTGACACCATTCAGTCACCAGGTGTGAACGACTATGAATTCACACCAGATGGGATCAACAAATGGAACGGGACCAAATATTGGAAGAAGATTGAGAACATGTCCTACGCCATCAACAAGTTAGCAAAAGAATATTGTCCAGAGGGCCCCGCCATTTTGGGCGTTTCTGAAATCGAGAACCGAAGTGTACTCGAAGATCTGGTTCGTTCCAAAAACCTGAAATCGGTTGGCTACAAAATTGTACACTACGATTCACCGGAACGCCGTGGTGTCGATGTGGCCTTGCTCTACAATCCGAAACTATTCACCCTCACCTCCAGCAGAGCCATCAAGTTCACATTGCCCAACGATACCTCATTCAAAAGTCGCGACCATTTGTTGGTAAATGGCTTGTTGTTGGGAGAACCCGTCCATTTCATCGTCTGCCATTGGCCTTCCAGGAGAAATGGTGAAAAAGCGTCCAGACACCTGCGACAAGCAGCGGCTGAACTCTCCAAAAGCATCATTGACTCACTGATTAAGAAGGAACCGCAAGCCAAAGTCATACTGATGGGCGACTTGAACGACGACCCGTTCAACATACCTATTAAGGAAACACTCAAAGCCAGGAAAGATCCCGAAGACGTTAAACCAGGCGATTTGTTCAATCCAATGTGGCGCATTCTGGACAAAGGCATCGGTTCCTTGGGTTATCGCGGCGAATGGAACTTATTCGACCAACACATTTTGACTCCTGCATTCATCGGAACAGACCGCAGCACTCTTAAATACTGGAAAGCCGAGGTTTTCAATAGGGATTTCCTCATCACTCAGGAAGGTCCTTACAAAGGTTATCCTTGGCGCTCATTCAGCGGCAACACCTTTATTGAAGGTTATAGCGATCACTTCCCCACCTTGGTTTATCTAGTCAAGGAAGTACGCTAATATTTTCGGGAATATTATGCTATTTTTCCCGAAAAACATCTAACTTTGAGGCTGTTGATTTTTTAAGTAACAATTGTGCGAATTCAATCTCTGACATGAAACATAGACACTTATCCCTAATATTAGTGGCGACAGCACTTTTTTTCGCCCCACAGCTTCAGTCCCAAAACATGGTTTTGAGATTGCAAGGAGGAACCGATCAGACGATTGTATTGAGCAATCTGCAAAAAATCACGTTTTCGAACAACAATCTGGTGCTGAACTATGTGTCAGGCAGCACACAATCCTATGGTTTTTCCACGCTCGAAAAATTGTTTTTCAGTCCCTATACCTCCTACGAAAACACCGTTGTACCCAAAACGGATATCTTTTTCAACCCTTCCGACAACCAAATTCATTTCAGAAATCTAACTGAAGGAAAACATCCAGTAGCTGTCTTTCGTTTAGATGGTGTGGCTGTGGTCAGAACCACCATCAACAACAACGAATCCATTGACATGAGCGGATTTCCTGCAAGCATCTATCTGATTCGCATCAACAATCAGATCCTGAAATTTAAGAAGTAATGCGGAAATTTCTGTTCTTGTTTTTGTTCCTGGCCTTTATCGTGACGTTGATTGCCCAGGAAAAAATGTTCCTCTTCAAATCTGACAAAAATGTGATTGGCGCGCCAATCAGTGCCATCGACAGCCTCACATTCACCAAGGACGGCAGCACTGCCCGGCTTGTTGTCAATGGAACGCTGGCCGAATTTGCGGTTGCAAGCCTTGACAGCATCAATTTCGGCGACTCCACCAATACCATTTCCATCAATTACAACGGCAGCAGTGTGAGCATTGTGAATCCACTATATTTTGAAGGAGTCAGCGTGACCGTCAATGGTGCCGATGTCACCGTCACTTCCACCAGCATCACCAAAGACATCACCTACAAATTGTCCGGTTCCACCAGTGAAGGCATGCTCAAGATTTACAGTGCCCATGCATTCCACCTTTTGCTGAACGGTATATCCATCACCAACTCAAATGGACCGGCCATCAACAATCAATGCCAGAAATCGGCATACGTCGAACTTGCCGATGGTACCGAAAATACCCTCACCGATGGTCTTACCTATGTTGCCGCACCCCTCGTGAACGGCATTCCAGAAGACCAGGGCGCCGCCTTCTTCAGTGAAGGCCAACTCCTATTCAGCGGCAGCGGCAAACTGACCATCAATGGCAAAGGCAGCTTGCAGCACGGGCTCAGCAGCGACGATTACATTCAAGTGAACAGCGGCACAATCACCGTAGCCAGTGCAGTAAAAGACGGAATTAACGGCAATGACGGCTTCATCATGTCCGGTGGTACCGTGTCGGTGACCAGCGGTGGCGACGGAATTGACGCAGGGCTTGGATATGTGAACATTTCTGGAGGTTCCATCACCTTGATCAACGGATCGGCGAATGTCAACGGTATTAGCTGCGACAGCACCATGACTATTTCCGGAGGAAGCATTTCAGCTTTTGTCATGGGTAATCAATCCAAAGGGCTAAAATCGACGCAAGCTATGACATTGAATGGTGGAAACATCGAGGTCAACGCGCTGGGTGGTGTCGTAAAAGTACCCCTAGGTTTGGGAGTTGATCCTTCCTATTGCGCAGCCATCAAAAGTGACGCCAGTTTGTCCGTCAATGGAGCGACCATCACCATCAATCATGGGGGTGTCGCAGGCAAAGGCATATCGGCAGGCACCGACTTTACGATGACCAGTGGCAATTTAAACATTACGACAACTGGTGCAGGTGCCATCTATATTAACAATCTAGGGGTAATCGACGCCTACAGCGCCACCTGCCTGTCAGCCAATGGTAGAGTCGACTTGTTGGGTGGTACCATAACGGCTAACAGCACCGGAATCGGCGGCAAAGGCATTTCTGCCAATGGCATACTGACCATCGGTTCAGAAACGGGAGCGCCCATCGTGAACGCCTCCACATCAGGGGCCTCCATCTTAAACGGAACGGTAAGCGTCACCGAGGCAAAAGTACTTAAGAGCGATGACAACATTTATCTGTTAAACGGAAATGTATTGTTAAATACAACGGGAGCCGGCGAAGGCATCGATTCAAAGAAAAGCATTTATATGAACGGAGGGACTGTTGTGGTTCAGGGTTCTACCGTTGCCAATACAAGAAGCATTGACTTCGGTGTCGGTTTCATCATAAATGGCGGAACACTGATGGTCAGTGGACCTTACAGATCAAAGACCATTCCGATTCCAAGTGTGACATCAACTCAAAGGTTTCTTTATTCCACCAGCACCAGCACTGTTTTGGCCAACACGTTATTCCACATTCAAGATGCAGCTGCAACGAACCTAGCCACCTACAAGCCAACCAGAACAGCCTATTATTTTATCTTTTCCTCACCAAGCCTTAGAAACAATACGGCCTACTCCTTATATACTGGAGGTTCCACCACAGGAACATCTACCAACGGTTTGTACACGGACGGCGTATATACTGCGGGCACATTGAAAGCCACCTACGGAACGACAGTCAATTCCATCACATTCTAACCAAGCATGGAAACCAAACATACTGGCTTCGCAGTAAAGCCATACAACCAACCCGTCAAACGCTACTGTCAAACCCTCGACTTGAAAGACGATCCAGCTTTGATTGCCGAATACGTCAAACGCCACAGTCAAGCAGAAGCCTGGCCCGAAATCCGTGCCGGTATTAAAGAAGTGGGCATTCTCGAGATGGAACTGTATATCCTTGGAACCCGCTTGTTCATGATTGTGGAAACACCGTTGGATTTTGAATGGTCGACAGCGATGTCCAAACTAGCCAGCCTACCCCGTCAAGCAGAATGGGAAGAATACATGTCCATTTTTCAAGTGGCCAAACCAGGAGCCTCATCTGCCGAAAAATGGCAGTTGATGGACAAGATTTTCAATCTTTACGACTGATTAGATTCTTTACAACTGATTAGATAAAGAGCAGCGCGATTCGGTAGACTACAAACGACGCCACCCAAGCCAACGCCACCGTGTAAAAAATGGTGAAGATGCCCCACTTCCAACTTCCCGATTCATTCTTAATGGCCGTAATGGTGGCTATGCAGGGGAAATACAACAACACGAACACCATCAACGACAAAGCGACCGCAGCATTGAAAACCGGCGTTCCATCGGCATAGGTATCCGATTTCATTCGGTCACCGATTGCCACTTCATTGTCCTTGCCGGTATAAAGTACGCCCAACGTACTCACCACCACTTCTTTGGCAGAAATTCCGGTCACGATGGACACGCCGATTTTCCAGTCAAATCCCAAAGGCCTCAAAGCAGGTTCCACAAATTTACCAACCTTACCGATAAAGGAATTCTCCTGCTGAACAATACGGCTTGCATCCGAGTGGGTACGGTTAAACTCAGCATTTTGGGGGAAATAACCTAAAAACCAAATCAGGATGGATGCCATCAAAATGACGGTGCCCATCTTTTTCAAATACTGCGCTCCCTTCTCCCACATGTGTCGAGTTATGGATTTCAATGTCGGAAGGCGATACGGAGGCAATTCCATCACAAAAGGCATGTCTTCCCGATGGAAAAAGAAGCGTTTAAAAATCCGGGCAAAAAGCACAGCCAAGCCAATTCCGAGCAAATAAAGTCCAAAAAGCACCAATCCGGCATGCGACGGGAAAAATGCTCCTGCCAGCAACAGATAGACCGGAAGCCTTGCACTGCAGGACATCAGCGGTGTCACCAACATGGTAATCATTCGTGAGTTGCGATTCTCGATGGTTCTGGTGGACAGGATGGCAGGAACTGTACAGCCGAAACCCATAATCATGGGGATGAACGACTTGCCATGCAAACCCATCTTATGCATGATCTTATCCATGATAAAGGCAGCTCTGGCCATGTAGCCGGAATCCTCCATAAAGGAAATGAACAAATACAAGATGAGAATATTGGGAAGAAATACGATGACGCCCCCAACCCCACCAATGATGCCATCCACTAGGAGATCTTTCAGCGGACCGGCACTCAGCATGCCTTCCACCATTTTTGACAACGCACCAACACCTGCTTCAATCCAACCCATTGGGTATTGGCCGAATACGAACGTACATTCGAACATGATGAACATGAACAACAGGAAAATGGGGTAGCTTAGGTATTTGTTTAGTACTAACCGGTCTATCCGTTGTGTTTTGTTTGATTTCGGCTTCTTTCCCTCTCGATACGTTTCTGCCAGGGCACCAGCAATGAAGCCATACTTTGCATTGGTGATGGCCGATTCAGGGTCTTCCTTCAACTTTTCAGAAATAATCCTGGTGGAGCGGTCTCTGGCATTGAAAATTTCCAATGCATTTTCCATCGGAGCAACTAGTTTTTCAATTTCCTTGTCGCCTTCCAATAGTTTTATGGCTAAGTAACGCATGGAATAGTAGGCTCGAAGCACTGCGTTTTTAACCAATTCCTCCCGAACCACCTGTATTGCTTTTTCGATGACTGGTCCATGATTCACATGAATGTGCCGAGTCATCGCACCAACCTTATACTGGTGCTCATGTTGATGAGGAGTATCGTTCAAAGACCGCAACGTTGCATCCGCGTCTTCCTTGATTTCTTCTATCGTATCGTGGTCCAAATCGTGCTCGTGGTAATAATCGTGCAATTCCTGGATACTATTCAGATTCAATTCCCCCTCATCGGTGAACAAATCGCTTCCTTCGTACACCTTGATGATAACATGGAAAAGGGTATCCATCCCCCATCCTTTTCTGCCTATGGTCGGTATGACAGGTGCGCCCAGCAATTTGCTCAGTTGCAAATAATCCAGCTTGTTGCCAGCTTCCTGCATCTCATCGTACATGTTGAGTGCAATGACCATCCTCACGTTCATATCGATGAGTTGGGTGGTAAGAAACAGGTTTCGCTCCAGATTGGATCCATCCAATACATTCACCACGACATCAGGGGCTTCTTCGACCAAGTGGCGGCGTACATACACTTCTTCAGGGGTATATGCCGATAGGGAATACGTGCCAGGCAAATCCACGATGGTAAACGTATAGTCTCTGAACTGAAAGCGACCTTCTTTGGCATCTACGGTCACACCACTGTAATTCCCAACATGCTCGTGGGAACCGGATGCTTGATTGAAAATGGAGGTTTTGCCGCAGTTGGGATTTCCAACCAGGGCGATACGGATGTGTTTGCGTTTGGTTAAGGCGATTTTACGAAGTTCGTCTTCGTTAAGCACGCCATTGTAGGCGTCAATTTCGGAGGTTTCAACCAAATCACGGTTGCTGACGACTTCAATATTTTCGGCTTCGCTTCGACGCAGCGAAACCTCATAGTCCATGACTTTATATTTGACAGGGTCCAGAAGTGGCGCGCTTTGAATGGCTTCCACCACTTTGCCCCTTACAAAACCCATTTCAATAATGCGCTTGCGGAAACCACCGTGTCCAAGTACTTTGACAATTACCGCCTTTTCGCCGGTCTTCAGTTCGGAAAGCCTCATTCCAAGCTTATTTTAAATTAACTACACAAAAGTAGTAACAGCTGGTGTAGGAAGCAATACCCATTTATCGGTAAACTCTTATTTTGCTTTGAGGTTGATGGCTTTAAGTTCAGAACTATCTTTTTCGAATACAAACACCTCAAAACTGTTTTTGATTGGTAAAATAAACCGTTGAGGATGTACGGGCACTAAAAGAATGCGGTTTTCATCGGGCGAATAACCACCAAAGATGGCACTGACAGTATTGAGGTCTTCACCAGTTATTTCAGCGTATTGAACTTTATCCGGATTAAACTTGGAGCCTTTATTGATTACTCCAAAATAGTCAGATACATGGCTCATGAACTGCACGAACATACTGGAATCCATTCGCCAGAAGGCGTTCTGTCTGTCCAAATAAATAAAACATTCTTTTCTACCCATGATCTATTCCTACTTAATGAAACCTTTTGAATACAACATTTTTGCGTCTAGCAATGCAATATCCAGACTACTATAATTACCTATTTGAATCTTAACCGAATTATCCTGTATGACAAAGTTGATGTTGATGTTTGCTTTCATGTATGGTTTAAGTTGTTTTGCAACCTTCATTGCATCGGGCAGCGTTTTGAAAGAACCCACTTGGAACCAATAATTACTGTTGCTGGTATACATGATGCACCAGGATGGCACATTTCCAACACGAACAGGCGTAGAGGCATCTACCGTAATCGAACGTGGTCCGGAAAGGGGCACTACGATCTGTTGAGCAATAGATACGGATGCTTTCTGAGCAGCAGGACTTGGTGCAATCTTAGTTGATGGTCTGGCGAGCGACTTATCCTCTGCTTTCAACTTGGGTTTAACAGGAGCTTGCACCAAGGATATCAATGGAACTCTAACATTAAGATTTTCCTTCGGTGTCTTTATTTCTGTCACAACCTTTTCCAGAGGTCTTTCTGCTTCATCAGCCACCTTAATGGTCTTGAAGATGACACGTCTGTTCATTGCTTTCTCGGCCGCACTTCGACTCTTGTTCACCAATTGGTTCTTACCAAAGGCACTTGTCTTCAATCGATATGGCTGAACCCCATCCTTGACAAGCACCTCTTTGACTGCTTCGGCACGGCGGTTACTCAAACGAAGATTGTAGCTCGAACTGGCGTCTGCGTCAGTATGACCCTGAATGTCTATGCCTAATTCCTGATGGATTGGTTTATTCAAATATTCGGCCATCTTTTTGAGCGGAGTCCTATAAAGGTCCTTCACATTGGATTTATCCACATCGAATAAAATCGTAAACAAGGCCAACGTATCTTCCATGATGGGTTCCTGAACGATGGGAACAATCGGTGTTACTTCAATGGAATCCACTTCTTCATATCCACCACCAGGCAATGCTCTCCTCACCCTACGGGTTTGAGCAAGACGTTTTTTGACCAATTCAATGGTGCCTGCATCCACCACATCGCCATCCGGGTTTTCCAATACGGTGACAAATACAGGAGTAGCCTGATATTTGAGAATTTCCAATTGTAGGGAGTCAACAAACACCTTATAATCACCAGGTTTAAACCCGATATAATTGAAATATCCGTCAGACTCCGTCAATACTTTGGCTATCAACTGGCCTGATTTGTCAGCCACTCTCACTATGATGCGGCCTATCCCCTTACCGGCTTCATCAGCCACCATACCGAAGATCTCAGCCATTGGCTGAACCGGCATCATGATCATCTTGAACTGGTTGGGATCGGTAGTTACCTTCATGGATTTCCGATCGACTCTCAGGGAGACGTTGTCGAATCCGGATTCGTCCAGCGTAAGTGTGTAATCTACAAAAGGTTCCAATCCAACAATGCGGATGATGGAATCCTGATCTCGCTGCAACACCTGTCCTCCCGAACTACGAACTCTCAATCCTTTGGAATTAGGTTCTTTAGCGTCCTTCACTCCGTTGAAGTTCATGTCAATGAACGGATTGATGGAAATGCCACTTCTGCCAACTGAATTCCGTCGGTCGGTATGAACGTATTTTCCGCCGCTGTTGAAGGCAAAGCTTCCGGATGCGCCTTCGGACATTTGGAATTTCGTATTGGATACGGACATCGCAGCATTGGTGGTCATATACGGCAATTCGTAACGGAATGTCAGACTTGCATTTTGGCTGTTGGTCAAGAAATTATTTTCAAGTTTCAGTGCAGCATATCCGTTGGCGAAAATCTTGCGGTCAATTTCTAAACGAAGCGAAATCAACTGCTTGAACATGTAGTTGTATTGCGCTGAAGTTCGTATGTTCGTTTCTTTACGCAGTTTGGTTGCCAGCGTAAGGTTACCGTACAGATTCAATGCATTGGAAGCCGACGCATTGGCATAATTCGTCAGAATCATGCTGTAATTCTTATAGTTGTTCGTCCACATCAGTTCTCCTGAACTGTAGGTGAAGTCTTCATATACATTTTGACGAAAAGAAGTTCGAATGCTGCTGGTTAGATTTTGTATCCGCATCGGTACGGAAAGACTGGCAGAGCGTTCTTCCAAGTAATTGTAAATAATGGCCTCCTGACCTGGTACGTATCTGGAGTAGGTAACGTCGAAAACAATATTTTTGGGGAAGCTGTAATTCATCGTAACTTTTGAGCGTACTTGGTGTGCATACTCCCCTGTAATAAGCAATTTGGAAAATGGTTGAAACGTCAAGTTCAAGAAAGGTACTTCCGGCCTAGTGGTTATGGAAGTAAGGTATTCCACACCAGCCCCGAGCGTTAAAAATCGGGAGACACCATAATTGAATTCTGCCTTTGCAAAACGAGCACCGGTAGTATCCAAAAGTGCCCCACCACTCACGCGGTATTCAAATTCTCCCTTGGGAAGCAAATTAAATGGCATGTTGTACGTTTTCTGTTCCGAACGAATTTCACCGCCAGGTCCATAGAAACGTAAAATAATGTTGCTGCTCCCATAAACGATGGGAACCTTAAACGAATAAAAACCCGAAGCGTCTGCTCGAGTATATGAAATCAATTGATTGTTCAGGTAGAGTTCAACAACCCAATCGGGTTCGGTATAATTGGATATGGTATAATTGCCCAATGCCTTTCGGATGGTAGTCAGCGCATTGGTTATCATGAAACCATCAACAGGAGATAAAACGGATGAAATGGAAGGTGTTGCAATACGACCAACCTGAAATTGTCTAAATATTTTTGCATTATTGTCAGCCCACCGCCAGTAATATTGCTGTTGATTCCGTTTCATTCCGTATTGGGTGGAATAATTAAGCCAGATATTGGTTTCACCACCTAGGACTTCGGCTCCTCCGCCCAGTTCCATGCGCGTATCAGAAACGCCATCATTTGATTGTGTAGATGCTAAAGACCAATCAACCATTTCCCCCCTGAACCAATGATAATCCCTTTTCATGACGGTATCATAAACGGCACCTTCGCCCCCGCTAATGCGCAGGTTTTCACGTTGTTTTTCCTGTTTCATCAGTTTAAACAAGGGCAATTCAAAGGGAGATGTAAACTGCAATGACAATGATCGGGCGTTGAATACCATATCGAATCCGAATGCGCGTTTAAACAGGGTTGTTCTCAAATAGAGGATACCAATATCTGTAGTTGATTCATCGTTGGCGATTGGAAAGGTTTGGCCTTTGAACTGTACGGTCTTTTTCAGATTGTCAATCTCAAAACTGTTCGTCTCGTTTTCAAAGAAACCTTTTATGACTTGACCATCGGAACTGACTTTATTGGGAACTTTCAGAAAGTCGAAAAGTTCGGAAAAAGGCAGCATGACTACGTCGGGAACTTTGTATAATGTTGGAATGGTCATGCGATAGGTCCTATCAAATGTGATGGACATATCCAAAGACTCAAATTGACTTTCAGAGTCGACATCTTGTCCCCAAGCGAGAATGCTTGCAAAAAGAACGCAAACAAGCATGGTAACTTTCGGTATCAACTTCATTAATCGGACAATATTGAAAAGTCTAATAAGTCTTTATATAACCATTAATTAACAATCCATTCGAATAGATCACTCATTATTGATGGTGAAATTAAAAGAGCCTGTATAGGTACCCTGATAATTTAAAGTAGGTTCCAATTGTAGGGTTCCACCGATGTAAATATAATGTGTATCTGAACAACCTTTATTTGAAAAAAAGGGTACGCCACTTGTCAATAATGTAGTCCCAATTCTTACAATATTAAGATTTACAGTAATTTGATTACCACCTTGGGGGCTTGTCAGGGAGAATGAGCTCGGCCAAACAGGTGTTAATGAACGTCCAGGGCATAAGTGAAAAGAAAGTCTTGCCGCTTGAGGAGATTCGTACGAATTAAGTATCCATACATTATCTGTAGGACTCTGCATTCCGTCACTTTGAATCGTAACATAACCTGATAAGCCAGTATTAATGATTATGAAATCCCCAAAATTCAAATCGATCTCCTTACTTAGGGACACCGTTCGCTGCGGTAATGGAGGAGCATTGTTCTGCCCTTTCAAAACGCTGTTAAACAGCATAAAAAGCACAGAAAATAGCAATAAACTTTTTTTCACAGCGACTTCATATTACATACTTAGGGTATTCTTAACTCCGTTTTAGCCAACTCGGTATCACCTTCTTCCCTAGGTAGGGAATAATGGATGACAAGTTTCCCGTTTTTCAGTTTTTGTTCTGCTCTATTGCGTATGAACATACTGAATTTACGGGCACTCAAATCGGTATACACACCCACACCATTTGCCATGCCAACATCAAACGGTTTACCTACAGCAGGAACAAATTCCGCCCTCAAATTTCCATAGGAGGATCTGTTGCCATTCCGATTGATGGAAAAAGTCAGGTTGCTGATGGTGTCGTTAACTGCTGTTAGCGCTGCATCGGATAAACTCATTTTATAATCGAGGTTACCGTTACGGATAATCACAGGTATGCTTATGCCGAATACCGGAGTAATGGAAACGGACATTTTAGTAGTGTCAGACTGTGTCGTATTCATACCCAGCGCTGAAACTTCTTTTTCGGCTCTGAAGTATAAATGTGAACGATATTCACCGTCTTTCATATCGGCAGGTTTACGATATTGCATCCGAATGGTTTGAGATTCTCCCGGAGGCAATACGACTTTACGCGGAAATATTCTTAGATATTTGTCTGAACGCGTGGTGATGGAGTCGACATTTTCCAATTGCAGGAAACTACCGTCTTCTTTCATCTTGTAGTGTATGAAAGAAACAAGATAGGTAGCAGAATCCTGGCCAATATTGGTCAGGTTCAAATCTTCCTTTTGCTTGGCACCTTCAAACACAACACGAATAGGAGCAACCAGCAAATTTCCTTGTGCAGAAACCAGCTGAGAAAATCCTGTGATCAAAGCAAATAAACCTAGGACGAATCCGACCTTTCTTTTCATGACACTATTTTTAATTAATTGTACGTAAACACCACTTCATAGCTTCCGGAATAAAAGCCAGCGGGGTTACTCAGATTGTTACCGATGTAAAGCGTCGCACCAATACTGATCTCCGATTTACCATCGCTCTGACGAACAACTTGACCGCCGGCAGGAACGTCGGAAGTAAATTTGTCCACCGTGAGTGTCTGATTTCCACTGCTCATGTACAGTTTTTGAGGCAATTGCGGCAACACCATGGAAACTAAACTTTCCGGCATACCCGACAACTGAAACTTTCCCGTACTGAACTGGTCGTCTGCCAACAACACATTGCCGGTTGCGATACGTTCGCCGGAGGATGAAATCTGAATGGTACCACCACCCGCTTCCACTACAATCCGTCCGAAGTTCAACAAATCCGTTTCAACGGCCGATACAGGCACAACAAGCTCTGCTTCAACTCTTCCAACCACACTGGTTTGTGCGGACAAAGAAATGAAAAAAACGGTAAAAAGTAACACAAAAACCACAATTCTCTTCATACTTGAAATGATTCTGGTATAAATTAGCATAAAAATAGGTCTTTTTTAATTCATTAGGTTCAAAAAGTAGCTAAAATCGTACTTTTTTCAGGATCCAGTGCCTTTAGCGCTTCAAAAACACAGCTAAGACACGCATATTTTAATTATAGGCCACTGTCACATTGAATGTTCCCTGGTAAGTTCCAGGAATAGCAGCAGCCGGAACAGCCAATTCCGCACCAATATAAAACACATCATCTATACCAATAGTCCCTCCTGATCCATTAGAACATACAAAATTATCTATGTCAAGTGAATTTGCTCCAAAAGAGATGGTCATACTCGAAGGTATATTTATTGAATATGTTTTCCCGATTTCTCCTGATACAGAAAACTTAGCTGCAGTTTGAGGTGTGCTTGTTAGAACTACAGCATCACCAGTCGATACATTTGAAACGATACTTGGAGTAGCTGATACAACCACTCTGGAATCTAATGTTCCAATGACTATCGAACCAAAATCCAGGCCTTGCGCATCTAAATTCAGTAAAGTTATTGGTAAAACGACTCTCGCCTTACTAGTCGTTGCTATTGACTTACTGTGGGCGTCATCAGCATAGGAACTTCCTGCAAAGAACATCATCGTTGCAAATAGAAGTAAAATCTTATGATTATCGGCCAACATGGTTGTTTTTTAAAATACGTTTATTCTTTTTTTCTCTCATACAAAGATAGCACAACATGCTTTCTTGGAGCAACGAACGGCACGACAGAATAGATACAACCACTGTTGATAAGGGATACAATAAGGATACAAAAAAGACCTTCGATTTCAATTTTACATTCGCGATAACTATTCAATCTGAATAACAACCAAAGATCGCGAACCAATTAATAAAAAAAAAATGACCGAGAGGTATCCTCTCGGCCATTTTCTTATTCAATAGTAATGAATCAATTGTAAGCTACAGTTACATTGAAAGTACCAGCATAAGTTCCAACAGTTGCATTTGCAGGAATATTCAAGCGACCACCAACCAAGAATGTATTTGATGGAACGGTTGCACCTACTGTACCTGTTGCACTGTGTGTAAAGTTAGTAAGGGTAAGGTCCGTTGTTCCGTCTGTCATATCACCTCCATCAACAACAGAGACAACATAAGTAAGACCTTGCGTTCCAGCAATTTTGAAACCAGCGGCAGATGGTACTCCAGCAGCGTCCTGTGTCATGCCAGAAGTTAATGCATCAAAAGTATTTGTTACACTTACTGCAACTACACCCCCGTCAGCATCAATATTGATAATACCAAAATCAAGAACATTGCCATTAAGAACTGCGGTTCCAGCATTATCAAGATCTCCTGTTGTAGCAGCACTAACCTGAATAGGAGCTTGCAACTTTGCAGCACTAACACCACCAGTAGTAGAAGTATTAACCTGAGCACTAGCACTTAAAACAACAGCGGCAAGGGCGAAAACGGAAAGAATTAATTTTTTCATAGTTGTAATTTTTTTATTTTTTTGTTTGTTTTGATTTTCCTTTTCTGGTTGGATCGATTTAACGATACAAATATACGGCTGTTTTTGAACCATCTATTAAAAAAACCTATACAGAATGGATACAATGGGGTGCAAAACAAGGATACAAAAAGGATACATAATTACATTAAACAAGCAATAAAATCAATATACAACCTTGATTGTCTGCATTTTAGACTTGTTCTCCACCTTCACTAGATAGATTCCTTTACCGAACAAGGGTATCGAACATTGTTCACTTCCCGACATTTTTTCATACTGTAGTTGACGTCCATGCAAGTCAAATAGACGCATCGTATAGTCGCCGATCATATTCTCCAAATAGACATTTAGCATACCGTCGCTTACCCAAACGTTGGGATGGACATCGGAATCAACAAGAGTCACGGCACCGAAATGCAAAACAAAACGTTCGGCCGGATCAGTTACAGAAGCCTGGAAGGTATAGCTTTCGCCACCGCTCAGATCCAAAATGGTACCATTCTGACGGTCTTCCAAGAAGAGGGCTCCCATGGTGGATGCATCGTAGGTGCAATTCAGCGTGTAAGTGCCTGCTTCGCCAGCCTTGAAATTGACAGGAACATATTTATTCCGTACGGTATCCGTTAGTCGGCGAGTCGAGAAACTGCCACCGCTGCAATTCATATAGAGGCTGGGCGCGGTTTCAACCGGACTGAAAAGCTTCATGGCACCACTTTCATTGAAGGGGTAACCAAAGCCAAACCGCACTTCATCGCTACCTGCAGAAGAGGCTACTTTAAGTTGAATACTCTGATCTTCATTATGGCTTCGTGCCGATTTCAGCCAAACACTGGCACCATCATGCACACGCGCATCGTTTTTAAAGGAGAACGTTCCGGCAGAAGATGCTCGAACAAAGAACGCCTGCATGGGCGCAATGTATCGCGTCACATTATTGGTACCTGAGACATCGGCAGAATTGTATACACCGTAGTTGTTGGCTGTAGGACTCCATGTCCAGATGTCGTAACCGCTACCATTCAAATACAACATATCTCGGTTAAAACCGCCGCCGAGGCTCCAATCGATGCTACTCGGATATGGATTTCCTAAAAGGTTGAAGCCATCATAATCCGAATTTGGAATTGAGGTCATGGAAATGCTTCTGGTAAGGGTTCCTCCGTTCAAATTTCCAACAAACTGTTTGGTAGGAGTAAAATCCTGAACAGCGTAAAGATATCCACGACCCGGCACAAACGTGTTACCAGGATTGGCGACATTCCATGCAGGAATTGAATCGGCATTCAGGTTGTAGACCCAGCAAGCATGTGGTTCATCCCACAAATACAAGTCGTAACCTGTTCCATCACCATACGTACCTGTTGGTGTCCACGACCCGCTAATGGTTTGGCTGGCAACAGGCGAAGACATAAAGTGCCATGCTAAGGTGTCACCATCGATGTAACGCTGCACGGTGGCAAGTGGCCCAGCATTGGATTGAATGAGCGAAGCCGTACCGGTTGCCGAGGACTTAAGCAAAAGACCGCTGGCGCTCGAACTATTGGTAAGAATACCAGTCACTTTCATGCCTTTGGTTTCAGGTATGATGAAAGAGGCACCCGTTTGAATGGTCATATCATTATCTGCCGTAAACGTCGTATTTAAGGTGACGCCTGCCGGATTATTGATGGTTAGGTTATAGACTTTTTCATTCAGGAACAAATTGCTTTCAATGGTTTGTGCAGATGTTCCGCCATAGGTGAACGTAGCGCCGGATGTACCCGCATTCAGTTTCCCTACTGCTGAAGTGAAGTTATTGAGCAAGACCAAGGTGCCGTAAAGCGTCACATGGTTGGAATTGTTTAAGTGAAGGTTGTACACCTTATTAGTATAGATCGAACCAGAAGGTATGGTTTGTGCCGTTAATCCGTTAAATACAAGCGTAGAGCCATTGGCAGAGGCATCTACTTGTGCTCCGTTGGCGAAGGTCAGATTTCCTTTTATGGTGAGAGAGAAACCGTTGACCACCATCCGGTGAGTAGCCTGATTATTTACGATGTCAGTAACATACCGATCTTGATCCATGGTGCATGGGCGTTGTGGTGCATCGTCAAAAATGATGTTGTCGTATACGGCAGGCACCATGTTGAAAGTCCAATTGGCAGGAGTATTGAAATCAATACTGATGTTGCCTTTCCATTTGTTGACCCGCTCCCAAGCTCCAATGGTTGGCGTGGTGGCATGTCTCGGATTCAAGCCATAATCATAATCAATGCCGGCATCCAAACCTGGCAAATCCAATATTGGGCGGAAATTAATAGCCAAAGGAGAAGCGGGGTCATTAAATGGAATCGAATTGACAGAGGAATAGTCATTACCAGTATTGGTTCTCCATGAAGATAAAGAGGTATATTCAATCAAGTGAAAATTCCGGAAATTGCCGACAGAACAATAATACTCGTTTGCATCTAGGGTCAAATTGGTAAGTCCGGGTATGGAAAGTGCATAATGCTTCCCGGTAAACCCACCACTTCTGTCATTGAAGAAAACATTGTTTAGTACGTTGGTTGTACCAAGATTGGCCGATTTCAAATAGGCAAAACTGCTTCTAGTTGTTCCGGAGGGAGTACCGGAAAGGTAAACCGAATTGTGGTAAATGGCATTTGTTTGCGATGCGACACCTTGATCATAGATGCCGTAAATCCAAAAGTTATTGGTTACCCCGTTTCCAATCCAGATAATATTATTGATGACGTTTGCAGAACCACCTGCCAAATAAATCCCAGCCATAATGTTTGATGCGCTATTGGTGGTACAAGCATGTGTCAAACCATATATGAAATTCCGTTCAATGGTGTTGGCCGAAGCTACATTTCCTCCGAAATAAATGCCTTCCACATTGCTACTGGCAGAGTTGAAGGTGGTATTGTCATTCAAATTGGCAATAGTATTGTTATAAATGGTCGTTGCTCCTGTGCCCAATGAATACACGCCATAAACCGATTGCGCATTGGCAGTGGCGGCGGATATCGCCCGAATGCTGCTCGCCGTGGATATACTACCGATTACATTTCCAGTCACTGACAAATCTCCTGCATCTGCGCCCTTATAGATTCCGTAAAAATTATGCCCATACGTTGTGGAACCCGTAACATGGGTTGAAACTGAACCGATGTTGTTGTTTGTAATTGCAACAGCTGCTGTGCTGTTGACATAAACGCCATACGAAGAGGATGCGGATGCAACCCCAATCAGATAGATGGATTCGATACCAGTTGTTGCACCGATGGTGTTTCCGGTGGTAGTGCCCATGTTCACGGCACCTGCATTGACGAAAATGCCAGAGAAAGGAGCCGTGTTCGGACTTGTCAGTCTGAAATTCTTAATAAAATTGCCCTGAACCGATGTCGCTGTCGTAGCCCCGACATTCAGATAAATGGGTTGGACGACAAACGTATTGGCGGGAGTTGTAGTACCAATAAGAAGCGGACTTCCCTGACATTGAACAGCCTTACCTCCAATATAATTTCCTGAAAGGACGAATCCGTCACCGCTTGTATTGTTGATTCGGATTCCGTTGTAGGTATTTGCCGCACTTGGGGTAAAGGTTGTCGATTCGTAGATGCTATTGCCTGATAAGGTGAACGTGCTGGAATAGGGACCAATATGAATGCCGTAAGAACTGGCTGTTTGGCTCCAAACATCAAAAATTTCGTTATCAGAAATGCTATTGTCGTTGTTTTCAATTCCTGATGAACCTTCGGAGTAAACAGCATTGATGACTCTGGATTTTAAGGTATCGGAGTCCACTACCGTTATCTTATTGTTGAGAATGCAATTGTTGTCGTTACCGGTCCCGCCAGTAGAGGTTGATAAATGAACAATTCCACCGTTGGGATTGGTTGTTAGACCCTTTATGAGGCAGTACTTGAGTGTATCGCCTTGGGCTGAATTCTTAAATAACACGGTAGATGCGGCTGTCGAAACCGAATCATTTTTGATGGTGAGACCGTAAGGTGCGCCCACACCGTTTACGCGCCCATCAAGCACGACACCGTCTGCCCCGTTCAATTCAACGATGGCCGAAGGCAGTTTTCCAAAGACTTGCAAATCGGCTCTGGTAGGATAAATGTGAACACGCGAATAATTGGATGTGCCTCCACCGCCTGTATAACCACTTTGATAGAGTACTGCAGGAGCTGTTTCGCGTATGTTGGACTTGATCTTAATGGTCAAATCATCCGTCCACTTGCCGGAATTAATGGTGTCGAAAGCCATTTTAAGGGTCTTAAAATCTTGCCTGTGCAACAAGCCATTCCATACCTCCACGGGGTCTGCCACAAATTCCCATGCACCCATGGTAGGAGCTGTTTCGCTACGGGCTAAAAAGCCATAGTCAAATGGCTGACTGGTTATTGGGACACCTGTCAACTGTACACCTGTTTGGTAATCGGAGGGTGAGATTCCACCCAAATTGGTCAGCGTGGGATCAGTTTCCACACTGTTGTCGTCAAAGGGCAAGGCATTTGTCCATGCCAGCTTACTCGCATATTCTACTCCCGCCGCGATTCCAAATTCCTCTGCAAACTGATAGTCGTTGTAATCAAGTGTCGTAAGGGCTATGCTGTTTAAGTACAATGCAAAGTGAGAAATTTGATCTTCATTTTTTCTTGCGTTCCAGAAAATATTATTGCGTATATCCCGATTGGTAGGAGCAGTACTGATGTCTCTGTACGCAAAAGAGTTTGAAGTTCCATTTGCAGCGGGAATCGACCCATTGAGGTATACCGTATTGTGATAAATTTTTACTTCACTGTTGCTGTAATTCCAAATACCCCAAATATGACAACCAGTCCTAATGGTATCGCCTAGTAAGACAACATTATTGGAACAAGTATATGCGCCGGTGTGTAACGAAATGCCGTGCAAATAAGCGGCATCGGTCGATATGATGATGAACGTATGTACAAAGTTGCGCGAAATCTCATGCGTACCAGTGGATGGTCCTTTGTAAAAAATACCATACATCTCGATGGTCGCAGAGGTGCGGTTTCTCAGACTGTGCACTTGGTTCCCACGTATACGTTGTGTCGAACTTGCCTGTTCACTAATCTGTTCAATACCTATCAACGTTGCATTGTTGTAATTGTTGGATTGCGCATTCAACGTAAAGATGTCGTGTACGATGTTGTTGTCGATGGTGTTCGATCCTGCTATCGTCATAATACCACGCGTCATTGCCACCACATTGCTAGTCGTTGCATTGACCAGATTAGCGATGGTATTCCCTTTAATCAGAACGCTGTCGGTACCTTCTGAATACACGCCGATGACTGTCTGTGCATTTGCAGTTGCTGTAGACCTGGCCATCAAACTGTTGACGGTGTTCAATCCTCCGATTTGATTGTCCCTCACATTCAAAATCCCTGCTCCGGAGGCTTTGTAAATGCCGTAAAAATTATACGCTAGCGCTCCATCTCCTGTCCCTACACTTATCGAACCATAAAGATTGTTGTCTATGGTGTTAACACTGGTACTGGACAAGTAAATGCCATAGAACGTACCTCCAGTTGTTGCATTTGTCAAATAAATGGAGTTTTCGCCTGAGCTTGCTCCGAACGTGTTGCCGACCGTTGTTCCGACATCCACACCACCAGCGACAATATTGATGATGTACCAACTTGCATTGGCACTGTTGGAATAGTTGAATCCCTTAACCGTATTGCCCTGTATGCTCGTTCTGTCGGCAGCACCAACATTCAGTCGCATGACATTGAATTCATTATTGTTGCCGGTCTTTGTCCATGCACCTACGGAAGCAGCACTATTTCCACCAAAATAATTGTTGGAAACAACATAACCTCCCCCTGACGTATTGTTGATGTTGATGACTGTATAGGCTACCGCTGCGGTTGACGAAAATGCGGTTGTTTCATAGAAGCTATTTCCGTCTAGTGTGAATTTGGTGGAATTGGCTCCGATGAAAATGCCATTGGATGCCACATTCGGATTGAAGAAATCGTAAATTTCGTTGTCCAGTATTTGAATGTCTGTATTGATTCCTAAGCTCGAATTGGCATAGATTGCGTTGTATGGTCGGGTTGTAGAAGTGGTTCCAATTCCGAAGATCTCACAATGGGAAATGGTGTCCAATTTGTTGGTCATTCCTGCTGCAGATGTGGAAAATGTTACGATACCCAACGAGGTTGACAATGGGCTTCCCACCAAGTGGCAATAATTGATGCTGTTATTTTGTGCAGAGTCTGAGAAGAGTATGACGCTTGCATTTGCTCCAGTGTTCGAATTTGTAAATGTCAAATCGGGTGACGTGTTGTTTAAGTATACACTACCATTTATATAGACATTCTTAGTTCCTTTCAAATTAACGACAGGTGCGTTGAAATTTCCAGAAACAACAATGTCCGATGCTTCAGGATAAAGGGTAACTCTGGTATAGGAGGCGCTTCCGGACCCACTGGCATTCAATACGGCGCTAGCAGTCTCTTCAGTACTGCCAACCATTACAATTTTTAGATTGCCTGTCCAAGTGCCGTCGTTGATTCGGTCAAAAGCGGTTTTCAGATTCCCATAGGCGGCAACCGATGTCCCATTTTGCCATACGACAACCGGCAATAATTCCCAAGCACCCATGGTGTAGGAATAGCGCGTTCCATTATTGTAATCCACCGATATTCCAGTAGACGTACCCATCAATTGAATCAGGGTTTTGTAATCTACGGCAGTCGTTCCACCCGCATTGACTAATCCAGGATCGGTATCAATGCTATTGGCATCCTTACCCATGGCTGTTCTCAAGCTGACCAACGTCTGTGCGGTTGAGTTGAAGAAACCTACAACACCGTTGGTACCTGTAACACGGTAATCGTTGTAATCGGCAGTAAGGTTCCCAACACTTGTAGAAACATAGTATATGGCATAATTGGCAATACCGCTGGAACGGGCATTAAAAAAGATGTTGCTCCTGTAATTTCGCGTATTGTTGGATGTAGCAGAATAAAAAGCGAAGGAATTAACATTACCAGAGGTCGTTCCACCCAAATAAACAGAGTTGTGGTAGAAATTGCAGGTGCTATTGTTGGCTCCAGCATCAAATGCTCCATAAACCACATTGCTCAAATCGTTGCTCAAGGAAATGATGTTGTTCGAATAGGTTGTAGCACCTGATGCGATTTGTAGACCCCGAACAATGCCCGATGTACTGGTTGCAGACAATCCATAAATAAAATTCTTTTCCACCGTATTGGTCCCTGAAGTTGCACCACCATAGTACAAACCTACGACATTGACTGCACCCGAGGCATAAGTATTGCTCAAATTATGCACCAGGTTTCCAGATACCGTTTTACCGGCATCAGTGCTCGTAAGCATCAATCCACTGACCGAAGGTGTGGTCGATGAGGTACTTCCGTTGGCAATTGATAAATGGTGCACCGTATTTCCTGAAATAGTATTGACCCCAGCACTTGAAAAGATGCCGGCAACCGTACCAGCGGTACCTGTGTTGGTATTGGTCGTTGCATTTTCAAGATTGGCAATGGTGTTGTCGGAGATGGTGACTGTGCCGGTACCTGCGAAATTAATACCATAAAGCGTTTGTGCTGAGCCTGTTCCGGTACTAGTGACAGCTATACTTGAAGCAGTGGAGGCATGGCCTATCGTATTCCCGGTGATTGTTTGAGTGCCAGAACCTGAACTTTTAATTCCATTGAAATTATGTGTAAAAGTACCGGTCGAACCTGCTAAAGTTATGCCTGAAAGCGTATTGTTTGTTATGTTCAGCGTTCCGTTAGAAGTCAGATTGATGCCGTTGGTAGTGGACGCAGTTACACCGGCTGTAATATTCAAATTCGCCGTTCCGTTGGGATCTCCTATCGTATTGGAAGTTACATCAACCGCTCCAGCTGCAATAGTGATTCCCGAAAACGGCGCCGTATTGCTTGATTTGTAAGTGATGTTCTGAATGACATTACTCTGAACCGTCGAAGTCGTATTCCCCAGATTCAGATAAATGGGATTAAAAACAGTTGATACGGCCGAAGAAGTTCCCATCGACATACTTGAACCGCCGCAAGATTCGGTTGAACCACCGATGTAATTGTTTGAGATGCTGTAACTATTCCCGGCATTTATATAAATTGCCGAATAAGTGGAGGTGTTGGTTAAAGTTGCAACCCCTGTATCATAAAAACTATTCCCAGTAATGGTCCAGGCAGAAGCGTTCGCCAAATAAACGGAATACGAACTTGCGCTAGTCAACCAGATATCCTTAAACGTATTGTTTGTAATGGTATTGCTGGTGTTTGTGCTAGTATTGGAATAGAGTCCATACTGACGCCTCGTTCCATTATTCGTAATGGTACAATTACTGACCGTATTGTTTGAATTCGTTCCAGTTCCAAAAACAATTGTTCCTGTTGTCGAATTGGTTACAGCACCTCCAGAAACAGTACAATACTTTAAAATGTTGTTTTGGGCTGAATTGCTAAATTGAACGGTAGATGCAGTTGTGGCTGTACTCGTATTGGTTAACGTAAGAGACGGAGTTGTTCCTGTTCCATTCACACGACCATCTATGGTCAAAGAGTCACTACCATTTAACGTGAACAAAGGGCCGTTGAAATTACCGCTGATTGATTGACCAGTCGCAGTCGGGTAAAGTGTCACAGAAGCATAATTTGCACTGCCGCTGCCGCTTGCATTTAGTGAAATTTGAGCAGATTCCGTTGTACTGGCCAATAATTTGATGGTAATCACCCCTTGATGTACACCATTGTTAATTGCAGCGACTGCTGCATTCACAGAAGCATAATAATCCAACGCCACGCCAGCTGTTGCATTGACTTCCACCAAACATGGAGTGACAATAACCATTCCTTTTGCCCCTGCACCCCCTGTATAATTATTGGAATTGTTTGTATATGCACCACTACCACCACCGCCATAAACAGAACCACCTATGCCATTGTTTCGTGAGGTACGACCGTCTGCGCCATCCCCACCATTCAAACTCCCACCAACACCACCTGTGCTTCCTGAGGCGGGTAGACCATCTGTGTTGCTTCCGGCACCACCACCACCGCCACCAGAATACGAGTAATTCACTCCATTAGCTCCGTCTCCACCTGATCTTTTAATCGTACCGACACAAACCAAGGCATCACCTCCTGTACCACGGGTATTGGCATTCAGTGTAGCACCGTTTCCACCTACTGCAAACACTTCTGAGGTATTAAAATACGTGTCACCTCCCTTTGTATTTGCCGATCCACCTGCTCCTACTATCAAGTCGTAACTGGATTGAGAAACGGTGATCAATTTGCTAGCAAAAGCCCCACCGCCGCCACCACCACCAGCTCTACCATAGGATGTCACTGAACTACCGCCACCACCAGCACCCCAACACTCGACTTTGATCAAAGTCACGCCTACTGGTACGTTATAGGTAAACGGGCCGCCAGCGGTACTGAATGTTTGTTGGGCAATAGAAGGGAAAATAGAAGCACTCACCATGAATAGCATCATGGCAATTGATCTAAAGATGTTTTTAAGGAAATTAACTATCGTATGGTGGTTGGAATACATCATTTTGTTTTTGAATTCAGTGCCTTGTGGACATTAAAGACCAACCACAAATATACATCGTATAACCTCTAAGAGAAACTGTCAAGTCAGCATCATTTCAGAAACAAAAAATACAGTGAAAGGATACAAAAAGGATCGAGACTCGGCTCAAATTGCAAATAAGTACCCTACCAAATTGTCGTCGTTGGTCAAATTCATTTTTTTACGGAGCCTTGTGCGGGCAATTCTGACACTATCGTACGTCTGGAAAGTCATGCCGGCGATTTCTTTGGTTGAAAGGTTCAAACGAAGAAAAAAGCAAAGTTTGATTTCAGCAGGGGTCAGGTTCGGATGTTTGAGTCCTAAGTTTCTATAGAATTCCTGATCACTTTCCTTGATGCGGCTTTCGAACTGGCTCCAGGAGTTCTCGGAGAAATCGGAGTTAAGTTCGCTAATGATGCGGTCCAAGTAGGCAGGAACACTATCCGGCTCAGATTTCAGGAGGTTCTTGACTTGCTTCAGCTCAGAAATGTATTTGTGTTTGAACTCTTCATTCTGGACATTACGCAAAGAAATCGCAGCCACTTCGCGCTTTTGAGCCTCGACCATTTGTTTGTGGTAATCGTTGGTCTGCAAAACGGACTTTACCCTAGACATCAACTCGATGGCTTCGAAAGGCTTGCGAATGTAATCGACAACACCCGTATTGAACGCCTTTTCAAGATCGGATTTTTCTGCCAGACAGGTAATCATAATGACTGGGATCTGTGCAGTGTCAGCATCTTCCTTGAGTATCTCAATAGATCTAAGTCCGTCTATACCAGGCATTTGCCAATCCATTAGGATCAAGTCGGGTTTGACCTCCTGTGCTTTTTTGATGGCCGATGGGCCGTCAAATGCTACAGACAGCTCACATTCCATGTTTTTGGAAAGAACAACGGAGATTAGTGATACGGAATAGGGATTGTCGTCAACAATCAAAATATGATGCTTACTCATTTTTTGTTCTCATATATACTGCGTGAAGTTAAAAATTTATCGTTTAATAAACAAAATTATAGCTGTGAAAATTCAGTATCAGACAGTTGAGAGCGATTTCGTTTCAATATTTTAAAAATATGCATCAATATTCCTGAAATCTTTTATCTTTGCTTGACTGAAAACACCTGTGAATACATGCATGCACTTCCGAACATACTTATCGTAGACGACAACTCAACCAATCTTTTGTATCTGGAGATTATACTCCGAAACATCCCTGCAAAGCTTATAAAAGCGCTCTCGGGTGCTGAAGCGCTTTCGCTGGTTAAAGATTTGGAGCTGTCACTTGCCATTCTTGACGTACAAATGCCTGAAATGAATGGTTACGAGCTTGCTGTATTGCTGAACGAAGACCGTGCTGAGAACAAGGTCCCCATCATATTCCTAACAGCAAACTTCCCTGAAAATTCAAGGGTGCTCGAAGACTACAAGGCTGGTGCGGTGGATTACATTGTAAAGCCACTAAACGAGGTCATTCTGATTAGCAAAATCAAGATTTTCCTGGAAATGTACTGGCAAAAACAGCGCATCATCGATGATACGGAAAAACTGAGGATATCTGAAGAAGAAACCAGAGCGGCCAAATTAAAAGTTGAAGAACTGAATCAATATCAGATCAAGGCTCTCGAAGACGAGCGGTCCCAAATTTCACTGCAAGTTCATGACGAGTTGGGGCAAGCCATGACGGCTCTTAAAATGGACTTGAACTGGGTGAAATTAAATTTGAAAGAGCCAGAAATTGCCGCTCAGAAAATTGACAAGATGATCCTGATGACCAATGAGGTAATTCGTAGGGTTCAACGGATATCCTCTGAACTCCATCCTGGTGTTTTGGATGACTTGGGCCTTATCGCCGCCATTGAATGGTATTGTGAGGAATTTACGGAACGGACAGGCATTCCTTGCCTGCTCTTTTTGGGTGACGCCGAGCCATCCTCAAAAACGTTGAATCTGGCCTTGTTCAGAATTATTCAGGAATCGTTGACCAATGTGATCAGGCATTCTCAAGCCACCAAAGTTTCCATTCAATTATCCATTCAACCCGAAGTATCCCTGATCATTTCGGATGACGGAATTGGCATTTCCCCTGAAAAACTTGACTCAGGCAAGTCGTTCGGCCTCATCGGCATGCGCCAGAGAATTACTCAATGCGGTGGAACCATCGAATATTCAGGTTCTCCCGGAAATGGAACTTCAGTCATCGTATTCATACCCAAAACCATACAACCATGAAAGTTCTGATAGCCGATGATCATTCCATTGTCAGGGAAGGGGTAAAACAAATTGTCAAATCGTTGCCAGAGGTCAAACTTATCGAAGAGGTTTCCGACGGGCTTCAGGCATTTGCCAAAATTTGCGAAACCCAATACGACATTGTCATTTTGGACATCTCCATGCCTGGGTTGAGCGGATTGGACGTGCTTCAACGGATGAAAGATAGAAACATCTCCACCAAAGTTCTAATATTCAGCTTTTACCCTCAGGAGCAATATGCCATCCGAGCTTTTAAGCTTGGTGCTTCGGGGTACCTTTCGAAAGATAGTGCTTTTGAAGAATTAGCTTTAGCCATTCGAAAAATCACTGCAGGCGGAAAATACATTTCAATTGCGCTGGCCGAAAAACTGATCTTCCAAGATGCTGGGATGGAAGGCAAGATGCCTCATGAGGCTTTGTCCGAACGTGAGTTCCAGATTATGATTCAATTGGCGAAAGGCAGGTCGGTCACAGAAATTGCACACACCTTATACATCTCCGACAAAACAGTCAGCACCTATAAGATGCGCGTCTTGGAAAAAATGGACATGAAAACGAATGCTGATTTGACAATGTATGCCATCAAAAACAAGCTGATCGAATAAGCCCCCAAGCGTTCGAGTAGGATTTCCCCTACATACGATTCAGCGTCTCCCACCATGTGATGACCTGAACCCCCTTCAAAGCGCCGCATGCAGGCGCTTTATCTTTGTAGTACAAGAAAAGACCTACTACAATGACTCGCAACCTCTACATATTGGCACTTCTGATTGGAATCACCTTCCAAGGGTATGCGCAATCTGGCAGGGGCCCGATGTCAACCACCGCAATAGGTCATATGTGCGTTACACTGCTTACACCGGCAGCATTGAGCACGATACAAAACCTTAGTTTCAATAATGTTTCTCTTCGTTCAGCAAGCAGTTCCGATGAAGGTTCAGTAAGTTTGACCGAAGAAAATGGAGTGATGCAAATGGCATCTCTTCGTGTTCAGGGAAGCAAGGCCACTTATTCAGTGACAGTGAACAACCGCTCCATGGGCTTCAATCAAAATGGCAGAAACATTTCCGTAGAAAATTTCTCAACGACAAATAATACCGATAATAACGGTGCAAGCACCATTTACATTGGCGCAACGATGCGGGTCAGAAAGGCTGTGGTCGAAACCAATGAAGAGGTTACACCGCTTGCCGTAACGATAAATTACAACTAACTCGAAGGGCTGGACCTTAAAACTCCAGTGGATCCCACCGCCCTTCCCTAGAGGTCAATTGGTGGGTGTTTTATTTAAAAGTAGTTTAGGTAGAGAAAACAGGCACCCTGTGAAGAGTGCCTGTTTTATTTTTATAATACCCTAGGCTTGTAGGGCGTCCCCTACAAGCAATTCAGAATTTCCGAAAACCATTGTTCTCAAACCCCTTCAAGAATTCAATCTATCCATTCTTACATTTGTTTACATACTAAACTACCTCGATTATGATTTCGATACTCAGAACGATACGCACCGTTTTATTCTTGACCCTCTGCGTGGGGCTTTCTCCATCCACCTTCGCTCAGACATCAGGAAGGGGGCCTATGGCGACTTCTGCATTAGGCCACATGGCTGTAACGCTGCTTACACCCGCAGCCTTGACCTCGGCAAAAAATCTTGAATTTAAGGACATTCCAGTCAGATCCGGCGAAGCCACTTCAGCTGCTATTGAAAGCGACATGTCTATGGCTTCAATCCGTGTTTCCGGTACAGCTGCCACCTTTTCGGTGACTTTATCCAATAAGAACTTTGGTTTCAGTCAAAATGGGAGAACCATTTCCGTAAGTACCGTTTCATCCGTTTCCACAACAGAGCATACGGGTGCCAGTAGTATTTACATCGGTGCGACCATGCGTATCAGCAAAAGGGCAGCAGTAACAACGAATGAAACAAGTGCCCCTTTGGCGGTGACCATCAATTACAATTAATAACGAGAACCATGAACATTCTAATCGGTGATGACCACCTCCTGGTACGTGAAGGAGTCGAACAAATTATTCGCTCTCTTCCTGATATTGAGATGATTGATGGAGCAACAGACGGTAATGAGCTGTTAAACAAAGTAACCAACAGCAAATACGACCTTGTAATCATGGACATTTCCATTCCCGGGGTTTCAGGTTTGGATGTACTTCAAAGAATGCGACAAGATAATAATAAGACGAATGTCTTGTTTTATAGCTTCGACCCACAGAAGCAACACGCCATGTTTGCCTTGCGGCATGGTGCTTCAGGATACTTGGCAAAAGAAAGCGTGTTTATGGAATTGTCTACTGCCGTTCGCCGCATTTTGAAAGGTGGCAAATATGTTTCGGCAGAAACGGCTTAACAAAGGGGTAAATTTTAATAGAAAAGGGGCTTCAGTTTACAATGTCGTCTCTTTTTTTTTGTAAACAAAAAAAAGGGACATCGTTTCCAACATCCCTTGCTTGTTCTTTTTCCGGTGCAATTTATACCGGATGGATGGATTCTGTGGGACAAACGTCTGCACAGGTACCGCAATCGGTGCATACTTCCGCATCGATCTTATAGATATCGCCTTCGGAAATAGCTTCTACCGGACATTCATCGATGCAGGTTCCGCAAGCGATGCAATCATCATTGATAACATAAGCCATGATACAATTGAGTTTAATGAGTAATTAATAGCAGGACAAATGTACGTAATTTTGCTATCTGTGCAAAAAAAGCGGCAATAAATCCGATAAAAAGTCGTTTATTCCTGACAGAGATGCTTGGTGAATGAAGAATATATTGATTTATAGAACGTTGGTTCCCTTATTGCTGATTTTAACGTTCAGTTTTGCTACTGCACAGCGAAAAGTTCAGTACCTACAATACGAAGACCTAAAATTGTATCATCTTGGTTTTTCCGTAGGCATGCATACTCAGGATCTCATTATGGACCATTCCGGAGCAATCGACATTAACAGTGACAAGTGGTATGGAAGTGTGAACAACTATACGCCTGGCTTTTCTGTTGGTGTGATTGCCGATTTGAGACTGGCAGATTTTCTGAGTTTGCGTACAACCCCGAGCATACATTTCGGAAGTAAGGATGTGACTTTGGTTTCGGATGCGGTTGCCAGCGCTCCTGTCATAGCAAATGTACGCTCAAACTACATCCTGGTACCATTGAATCTTCGTTACCGTGGAGCACGGACAGAGAACTACAGGCCTTATCTGATGAGCGGCATCAGTGCCGGACTGGACATGGGACGGGATAAACAACAACCGCTTCTGCTTCAGCCCATCAACATGTATTGGGAAATTGGAGTTGGTTGCGACATCTACATGCCCTATTTCAGGCTGGTACCCGAACTGAAGGTTTGCCTTGGCATGGGTGACATCTTGGTTCACAATCGAACGGACCAATCAAGTGATGCTTTTCTGAAGTACACGAACGCTTTCGACGCTATTACTTCCAGACTGGTTGTTTTCTCTTTGCAGTTTGAATGATTAGTCTACGTCCAGATCCATTCTACCAACGTAAATTCCTCCTTTTCCCACTTGATTGATGATGACGGTATCCCCGACAGCATTGATCTTTTTTGCAGGATTGCGCATGAATGTATGGGTATGTCCGCCAATAATGACATCGATGCTTTTTGTTTTTTCAGCTAGGCGAATATCGTCGGGGGCTTCCCCTTTGTTGTCCAATCCAAGATGGGACAAGCAGATGACTAGGTTGCACTTCTTGACTGACTTCAACCATGCGGCTTTGTTTTCTGCCGTTTCATAGGGATCCAAATACTTCATTCCGCTGAAATTTGCTGGAGAGATCAATCCGTATGGACTGATGTTGGCCGAAACGATGCCAATGCGAAGCTTCCCTTTCTTTACGATTAGCCAAGGCCGAACCAGTTTTTTCAATGGTGTTGCAGAAAGGTCGTAATTGGAAGCGATCACTTTGAATTTGGCCTTCTTAAGCATCTTGGTTAAAAAGGGTATGCCATTGTCGAATTCGTGGTTGCCCAGAGTGATGACATCGAGGCCAACTTTATTCATCAGTTTAATCTCAGCTTCTCCATGGAAAAGGTTGAAATAGGGCGTTCCTTGTACAAAATCGCCTGCGTCCACGACCAGCACATTGGGTTCTTTGTCACGGACCTGACGGATCAATGCTGCTCGACGGACGATCCCTGCCATATTCGCATTGTATTTATCATTCGAATCGTAGGGTTCCAACTGGCTGTGGGTATCGTTCGTATGCAGCAGAACCAAGGGTGTTCCTGCATGGATGGTGAAAGTACACAGCAACAAGAAAAAGAGTATGTGGTGTTTTTTATTCATTTCAGTAATTATTTGAAGGAGTAGCGGATTCGTCCGTCGAGTTCACTGGTCACTGCTTTTCCTTGGGCAGTAAGCTTCTCAATCTGACTGATGTAGGCATCTCTTAGTTTCAGATGGGTGTCGATTCGCTTGACGGCATTTTTAAATGGAGTCATGCCGCTGTTCCCGTCTGCCAGATAATCGATCGTTGCTATCCGATACGTGCGAGACTCATCAAAAGGCTTTCCGGCAATAAGCAGGCTGGAAATTTTACCGTTTGTCACTTCCATTTTAATATTGGAGACACCCTCTCCGCCATCTGCGGCAATTTTTGTAAGAACGGTGAGCAAATCGGCGGCTTTTAGTTCAAGCACCACCATTTCGTTCTCAAAAGGCATGATTCGATAAATGTCTCCTACCGTTAGTGGGCCAAATGGAAGTGGAGCACGAATACCTCCGAAATTGATGATGGCCATATCCACGCCTTCAGGACAGAATTCTCCGGCTTTTTGCCAAAGTTGATCGCTCAGGAAATTAGACAACAGGCTTTCGGGCGCTTTGGATTCCATATACACGGTACTGGTACCGATCGGGCGTTTGACGATCTGATCCAGACGGATTTTGTAGGATTGCATGGTTTTGACAAGATCGGCAGGAGCCAGCGTATCGTATCGTTTATCAACTTCCATTCGTGTGTAAGCTTTCATTGTGACTTTGGCGGAAAGGTCCGTCAGGCAAATCAGCAAAACAAGCAGAGCAAGCGATTTTCTCATATTTCTTGGATTTTTGAACTGCAAAGCTAGCAATTGTATTCTAAGACAGTTGCGTATATTGGTTTTTTTTGCTTTCTTTGCACCCGCTTTGCGTAATCGCTGGCAGGAAATAGAGTAGCCTGTTATGTTGCGCCAATGATTCATACTAAAAAATGTCATCATGGACTTATTAAAAATTGCCGAAGAGGCATTCGCTACAGGAACTCAGCATCCTTCCTTCAAGAGCGGCGACACCGTTACCATCGCTTACCGCATTCGTGAAGGAAACAAGGAGCGTATCCAGCAGTATCGTGGCGTAGTCATCAAAATTAACGGTCACGGCTTGAAAAAGCGTTTCACCGTTCGTAAAATGTCTGAAAACGTGGGTGTTGAACGTATCTTCCCCCTCGAATCACCGTTTATTGAAAGCATCACTGTAAACAAGGTTGGTCGTGTTCGTCGCGCCAAATTGTTCTACCTTCGTGGTCTTACCGGTAAAAAAGCCCGCATCAAGGAAAAGAGATAAAATTGTTCTTTTTTCAAAATCATTTGTTGAGGCCGTCCATTTAGACGGCCTCAATTTTTTATAGGCCTCAAGACTTAAACTATGCCCCCTAAAAAACGTCAAAAATGGGAGCATTCCGTGCATTTGACAAAATAATTCCTTAATTTCGGCCTGCGTTGAAAAAACGCAACTCAAAAATCGTTCGAAAATGAAAAAAGTCCTAGTTTGTTGCCTCGCAGGTCTGTTTGCCCTAGCACTCTCCGCACAGGATGCATCCCAAGCACCTGCCATCCCTCAGGTCAACAAGACTGCCATCACCAGGCTCACCAATCAGCTGAAGAGTTTCCCGGAAGAAAAGGTCTATCTGCAATTGGACAAGCCTTACTTTTCTGCAGGTGAACGAATATGGTTCCGCGCCTATATGGTACACTCGGCTCTACACACTGCCCTCTATTTCAGTCGCTATATTTACGTGGAGTTGTTGAATGCACACAATGATGTGATTGTCCGTAAGAAAATTCGGCCGACTGAGGACGGCCTGTTCTTTGGGCAGATCGACCTGAAACCAGAGCTGGCAGAAGGTTGGTATTCCGTCAGGGCTTATACCAATTTCATGCGCAACATCGACGAAGCGTTCTTTTTTCGTCGCATGATCTATATTGGCAACAGGCTGCAAGGCTTGTCGGGCGTCACCGTCAATGAACGGACAAGCAGCAACATGGGCAATTCCGCTTTAAAATCTTCGGACAAGGAGAAAGCGAATTTCGACGTACAGTTCTTCCCGGAAGGCGGGCACTTGATCGCAGGCAACATGCAGATAGTCGGCTTCAAAGCCATCGGAGCCAATGGTCTGGGAACGGATGTCACCGGGCGGATTTTAGATAATACGAACAACGAAGTGACTGCGTTTAAAAGCACGCATCTTGGCATGGGGAAGATCATGCTGATGCCGGAAGCCGGTAAAACCTATACCGCTGTCTGTGAAAACAACATGGGCCAAAAACTTTCCATCCGTTTGCCTGAGGTTTCCACCAGCAACTTTGCGCTTTGTGTTCAGCAGACACCAACCATCATGAACATAACCGTACTGACTCCTGAACAAGCGCAACGTACGGACACCCTTTATTTAATCGGTAACCTTCGCGGCCTTCCGATTTTCCAAACCACCATCCTGCCTGAGAGTCCAGGTTATACGTTTTCAAAGAACGGCATGAATTCTGGAGTCACTCAAATACTGCTCATGAATACCAAGGGGGAAGTTTTAAGTGAGCGTATGGTTTTTGTAAGCGGGAATGATGATGTCAAAGTAAATGTAGCACTGGACAAAACGAATTACCAGAAGAGGGATGCCGTTCATGCTTCTCTAATCTTGAAAGATTCCAAGGGAAACCCGCTTGAAGGGAACTTTTCTGTCAGTGTAACCGACGACAACGATGTCAAAATTGACTCGTCCGAAACCACCATTAAAAGTTACATGCTGCTGCAGTCGGACCTCAAGGGAACAGTAGAAAATCCAAACGCCTATTTCCGTCCGGAAAACAAAAATGCCTCCAGCGAACTGGACATGCTAATGCTAACACAAGGCTGGAAACGGTATGATTCCAAAGCCGTGATTGCAGGCAACTACGCCAAATGCGATGCCTACGAAGTGGAACGTGGGCCAATCATCAATGGTAAGGTTCAGAATTTCCCGGCAAGAAGAGGCATTTCCGGTGTTAATGTCTCCATGTACTTTTTGAAAAGAATGCATTTTGACGGCGCAACAACAGACAATACCGGCCGCTTTCAATTCCTATGCCCTGAGTTTCCTGACAGCACAGGCATCCGCATCGATGCAGCCAAAAAATCCGGTCAATTCCTTGAGTTGGTCATCTATCCCGACACCTTCCCCACGTGCAATGTATCCTGCGTTTTTCCAGACAACCTCAAGCAAAACGCCCAGATGAAAACCTTTCTCAAGAAAAGCCAGGACAAGTATCGAATGGAGAACGGGATGATGAGCGTTCAACTGGACAAAGTGGAAGTGATTGCGAGAAAAACGGATAAGTTCAAGAAGATTCGCGAAGAACGCGGTTCCATGTATTCTGACCCTAGCTATACCATCTCTGAAGAAACACTTTCGACTGCCACCACCATTCTTGATGTGTTGATGATGTCTCCAGGTGTCACACTGAATGCAACTGCCGACGGCGTGTTGATTCGAAATGCTGTTCCTTTGATCATGGTTGACAATATGGAATGGGCCATGAATGAATTGAATTACCTCAATGTAAGCGAAGTAAAGATGATCGACATCCTGAAAGATCCGTCCCAAACAGCGATGTTCGGGGGCAAGGGAGGAAACGGTGTCATCTGCATTTATCTGAAACGCGGCGACGAAAGAAATGATGAGCCTGTAGTCCTTGGAAGAAATCAGACTGAAATAATGCCCCTTGGTTATTCCCTTCCGGCTGAATTCTATGTTCCAAAATACCAGGTGGAATCCAACAAACAAAATCCGATGCCGGACCTTCGGAGTACCATTTACTGGAAACCCAACTTGAAAACAAGCGCCACAGGCGAAGCAGACTTATTCTTCTTCACCGCAGACGGCAGTGGCACCTACACCATAACGGCAGAAGGCATGTCTCCAACTGGAGAAATAATCCGCTATCAAGGAAAAATGAATCGAAAATAGTTATAGTATGAATCGTCTGAAATTTGAAGGAAAGGGATTTGACTTTTTTAAAATCCTTTTTGTCGATGTGATTTTGAACATCGTTAGTTTGACATTGCTCTACCCCAGAGCACTGGTACGTGAAGCGCGATACTTATGGTCGGAAACCTCCCTTGGAGGAACACCTTTTGAGTTTCTTGGAAAGACCAAAGTCGCTTTCAACGGGTACATGAGGGTGCTTCTTTTTGTTGTAATTTACTTTATCATCATTCTCTGCGAGGTTCTTATCTTTAGAAAACCCGGCATGGAGACACTACTGATCATGACCTACCTCAACACACTTACGATGGTGATTTTCATCTTCATCATGATTCCGCTCATCCTTCATGGCGACCTGAACTTTTTTGCAAAGAATACGGCATGGCGTTCAGTTTCTGCTTCTTATACCGGCAGACTAAGTGATCTGACTGGCATTACGATGAGTGGTAACATACTGACAATGTTGACATTTGGCATTTATACCGCTTGGTATGAAACACAATTGTACAAGTACATCATGGAGCATCTCAAATTCGGAAGCCTCCGTTTTGGATACATCGGTTCCTCCAAGGAATTGTTCCGAATTTATCTGAAAGGATTCTTGCTGGGCATCGTGACCCTTGGCATCTACCACATCTGGAACTTCCGGGATTTGTACAACTACACGGTGAACCATACCGTCGTACGCAAAGGGGATCAGGAGTTCAGCCTACACTCGGATGCCAATACCAGGCAAGTTTTTGAGATGCTTGTTGGGAATGTTTTACTGGTCGTGCTGACACTTGGATTCGGTACATCTTGGGCGTTTATGCGCTTCTTCCGTTTTATGTTGAACCATTGTGTAATCCCAGCTGAATTCAATCTGGACGCCATTGAAGACAAGGAGTTGGATGAAGAACCTCAAAAGCCCTCCTACCATTGGTTGGATAAATGGAATCCTACGCTGATCGCTTAATCTAACCTCTGGGGTCGATGCCCCACATGAGCTTCTTACGCAGTGTGTGGATAAACGTGTTTCCCTGCCTCTTGATGGTCTTGATGGTATAATCCGCTTTGGTGACTTGCAGCTTGTCCAAACAAGACTTGGTGACTGAAATGCCGTCGATGGCGACCAGGAAGTTCTGGCTGCGGCTTTCGACCTCCAGATCAATGATGGAGGATTCGTCCAGAATCAAAGGCCTGGCTGTCAAGTTGTGCGGTGCAACAGGAGCAATGACGATGTTCTTGGTGGAAGGCATCATGATTGGTCCACCCACACTCAGTGCATAAGCGGTTGAACCCGTCGCCGTGGCAATAACCAAACCGTCTGCTTGATACCCGTTCAGATACTCACCGTTCACCCAAACATGAATGTTGATCATGGAAGAGGAATCCCTTTTCAGAATGGCGATCTCATTCAGCGCGCAGGGGTATTCAGCCGGATAGTTGCCATTGACGGAAAGTCGGAGCAAATCGAAATCGTCAATGCGAAAATTCCGCTTATACAGGTCCGACATGACACTTTCAACCTCGATGGAATCAACGTCCGCAAGGAAGCCCAAACGTCCCGTGTTAATGCCCAATATGGGTATGTCGCGTCTCCCAATGCGGTGTGCCGTTCGCAAGAATGTCCCATCCCCTCCGATGCTCAGTGCGAAATCTGCCGAGAAGTCACTATTTTCTTCGATAACACCTTTGATTACAGGCACATTGATGAGTGTCGAACGTAGAAAATCCCAGAAAGTACGGCTCACAAAAACCTCTGCATCCAGTTGATTCAGTGCATCGAATACGCTCCAAATCTGATTCAGTTTGTCCGACTGGAAAGGACTTCCAAAGATTGCGACTTTCATCAGCGACTGGTTTATAGTATCATTTTTTGGGGAATCGGGAGATATTTGCAGCATTTTGAAGTTCAAACTTACTCAAAAGCGACTAACTTTGCACCAAAACACGTTCAGTCTGTATATCTTACAGCTGCAAAAGTGAGAAAACTTTGTGACATGACAAAACTAAGCGTCAATATCAATAAAATTGCTACCCTGCGCAATGCTAGAGGAGGCAATTCCCCGGATGTGCTCCAAGTGGCAATGGATTGCGAAGAATATGGAGCAGAAGGCATCACCGTTCACCCCAGACCGGACGAGAGACATATCAAATATTTGGATGTCTTGCAATTAAGGCCCATCATCAAAACGGAATTCAACATTGAAGGTTATCCTTCCCGTGAATTTATGGACCTGGTACTAAAAGTTAAACCGCATCAGGTAACGCTTGTACCAGACGCTCATGATGCCATTACTTCCGATGCAGGTTGGAATACCAAGGAACATATGAGTTTCTTGACGGAAGTGATCGAAGCATTTTGCGCAAAGGGCATTCGTACTTCGGTCTTTATCGGAACCGACCTCATCGATGTGGAAAATGCCGCCAAACTGGGCGCAGACCGCATAGAACTTTACACCGAACCCTACGCCACGATGTATTCCAAGAATCCTGCAGGCGCCATCAAACCGTTTATCGAAGCGGCCACTCTTGCTCGTAAACTCGGACTTGGCATCAATGCTGGTCACGACTTGAGCTTGGTGAACCTGGCCTATTTGCGCAGCAATATTCCTTGGTTGGAAGAAGTCTCCATTGGGCATGCCCTAATTGCTGACGCCCTTTATTTTGGATTGAAAAAAACAATCCAATCGTACAAAGAATGTCTCAAATAAGCACGTATATGAAGCGCATCTACTTATTTTTAGCTCCAGGCTTTGAAGAAATCGAGGCCATCGCCACCATCGACATCTTACGTAGAGCAAATTTGGATGTGAAAAGCGTCTCCATCTCTGGCGATTTAAAAGTTACCGGAGCACACGGCATTTCGGTGGAGGCAGATAGTTTGTTTCCAGAAATCGATTTTACAGATGCTGAAATGCTCGTCTTGCCTGGTGGAATGCCGGGTACTAAAAACCTTAACTTGCATGAGGGTCTGAAAGCAGTGCTTTTGCTACATGCCAAGGCAGCTAAACCCCTGGCTGCCATCTGCGCCGCACCCATGATTCTGGGCCAACTTGGAATTCTGGAGGGCAAAGAAGCAACCTGTTACCCGGGCAATGAAGTGCATCTGAAAGGTGCCATTCTTTCTGAGTACATGATTGTTCAGGACAGTAACATCATTACGGCATCCGGTCCAGGTGTCGCTGCTGAATTCGCACTGCAAATCGTCGAACACTTCCTCGGTGAAGAAAAAATGGAGGAAATTTCCAAAGCGTTACTTTTAGGGTAGATCGATTTTATTTATCAGTTTATTCCAAGCATATACTTGTAATATAAGGTTTGATGGCGTACCTTCGTTGTCAAATAAACGCTATAACTGCATTAAATATCGATAGATTATGAAGATTGAAAAAATTTTTGGACGAGAAATTTTAGATTCACGCGGCAACCCGACTGTAGAAGTTGACGTAACGCTTGAATCGGGTGCTTTTGGCCGTGCTTCTGTTCCGTCTGGTGCGTCAACCGGAGAAAACGAAGCCATTGAACTTCGTGATGGAGACAAAGGTCGCTACCTTGGAAAGGGTGTGACCAAAGCTGTTGACAACATCAATAACATTTTGGCACCTGCATTGGTTGGTATGTCTGCCCTGCGTCAAACAGAGATTGACCACAAACTGATTGCATTGGATGGAACCAAAACCAAATCGAATTTGGGCGCCAATGCACTGCTTGGTGTTTCTCTGGCTGTCGCCAAGGCTGCCGCAGATTATCTGGATCTGCCTCTTTATCGTTACATCGGCGGGGTAAACACGGTCGCTTTGCCTGTCCCCATGATGAACATCATCAATGGTGGCTCCCATTCCGACGCCCCCATCGCTTTTCAGGAATTCATGATTCGACCTGTCGGTGCCAGCTCCTTTAAGGAAGCCTTACGCATGGGCGCTGAAGTCTTCCATTCTTTAAAGAAAGTGTTGCACGACCGCGGCTTAAGCACTGCAGTAGGTGACGAAGGTGGCTTCGCTCCTGCCCTTAAAGGCACGGAAGATGCGCTAGAATCCATTATCGAAGCCATCAAGAAAGCTGGTTACAACACGGATCTGATACACATCGGCCTCGACTGTGCCGCTTCCGAATTCTACAAAGACGGCATTTACGACTACAGTAAATTCGAAGGTCCTCAAGGTGCCAAACGCAACTCTGCTGAGCAGGCTGCCTATTTGGAATCACTGGCCAACAACTACCCCATCGACTCCATCGAGGACGGCATGAGCGAAAGCGATTGGACCGGTTGGAAACTGCTGACGGAAAAGATTGGCAGCCGCATTCAACTTGTGGGAGATGATTTGTTTGTTACCAATGTCGACTATCTGAAACGTGGCATAGCCGAAGGTTGTGCCAACTCCATCTTGATTAAGGTGAATCAGATCGGCACCTTGACTGAAACGCTGGATGCCATTGAAATGGCTCACCGTCATGGTTACACTAGCGTTACTTCCCACCGCTCGGGCGAAACGGAAGACAGTACCATTGCCGATATTGCTGTTGCCACCAATTCAGGACAAATAAAAACAGGCTCCTTAAGCCGTTCGGATCGTATGGCCAAGTACAATCAATTGCTTCGTATTGAAGAAGAATTGGGTGCGGATGCCGTTTACGGTTATAAGAGAATCTAACAAATCACCTACTGTCAAAAATCCAAACAGGCTGCTCTTTTAAAAAAGGCAGCCTGTTTTGTTATTGGTTGGAAGAATCCTACTTTGATTTAGGACCTTGTGCATTCGTCGGACTAGTCGGTGCTGTCGGTGCAACAGCAGCAACCGGAACAGCTGTCTTCTTTGTTTTTGTACCTTTTACAACAACCATTTTCATTACAGGGGGATTGTAAGAATCGATTAATGACTTGGCATCGGCATTGTCGGGTGCAATCTCAAGTATCTTATTGCAATAGGCAATGGCACTGTCTTTTTCAAGTTTCAGATGATAATACCATGCTTCATAGCGATAAATATTAATAAGGTCTTTCTTGTAGGTAGCTACGCTTGCACCATCTTCAATTTTTTTCAAAATAATTGAAAGCGCCTTTTCATAGTGAGGCTTGGCTAATCCAATGGTTGTTTCAGGATCGAGTGCAGCATTGGTATGACCTCTCCACAAATAACTGATGTAACTCTCTGGGCTCTTAATGGATACCACCGAAAAAGCGGTGTCAGCTTTGGTGAAATAATCCTTGGCATTTGCACGGCCCAACTCAGTTGAATCTAAACGCAGTGATTGACCTGCATTGTACCAGGATCGTCCCAAATTGTAATAATCGGTTCCTTCTCCAACATCAATGCCACCAATCATGTCAATATACTTTTGAGAAGTAATGGCAGAATTGGCATAGTCCTTCATGGAGGTATAAAGTGTAGCCAACTCCTTGTAGGTTTCGGGTTTCACCGATTCAGCTTGAAGTACTTTATTGTATTGCTCTAAAGCTTCAATGTTCCTTCCAGCATCGGCCAGAATGGTTGCATAGGCGGCATAGTCCTTATCAATGAAGGTGTTGCCCTGAAGGCTAAAGAATTTCTCGGCATATTTAATGGCAGTCGTATCTTTGGTTTTGGCTGCATTGTACATCCTCAAACGATTAAAAACGAAGTTTGTCGGATCTTTAGCAAGTGCTTGGTCTAGTAAAACTATGGATTTTGGGTATTGTTCCGTAAAATAATAGGCAGAGGCAAGACTTGTCATATCTTCTGGGGCACAAATCCCTTCACCATAATACTTGACAAACGATTCAATAGCGCTGTTGTACTTCCCAACGGAGTTATAAACCCTACCCAATGTACGATAAGCAACGGTATAATCAGGATGCGCGGTAATTACCGGAGTAACCTTGGCAATAGCGGCTTCCTCATTGATTTTGGCATACACTTCAGCATACTTGAGGGCAGCTACCGTATTGGAGGGATCAAAGTAAAGAGCCTGCTCATATTTACCTGCCGCTTCACCATTTTTCTGTTCTGCAACAAGGATGTCACCTTCCAAAATGGAGAAACCGGCATATTTCTTTGCATACTTGCGTGCGATTTCGAGTTTAAGAGGTACGAGATCTCTCAAACCGGCTTGATAATAGGCACGAGCAATCGCCACATTGAGTTCCGGATTTTTTTTGTTTTTCTTCATTGCAGATGAGAAAATAAGTTCTGCTTCCTTCTGTTTTGATTTCAAGATTAGAGAACCTTTGCCGATGAAATTCAAAGGATAAAGAGCGTCAGCTGCAATACCTTTATCGTAATAGGCCATAGCGGCATCGGCCTGCCCTTCGGCCTGTGCTATTTGGCCCAGATAGTAATTTGATTCAGCTGGCGCTGTTGCCAATTGACCTTCAAAATATTCTTTAGCCTTGGTATACTCTCCAATGCCAAAATAATCTTTGCCGAAGTTGCTCTCCGCAAAAGCTACTATTGCGAGCAAGGCAAAAATAGCGGTGAAAATTGGTCTCTTCATTCTTTTAAAAGTTATGTTGTTTATGATTGAAAATTTTATTCTTTTACATTGACCAGGCGTGTGGGCCGTGTTGCCGGCACCAATCCTGCCTTTAGGATGATGCGTTGACCTTTGTCTCCTCCTACGAAATTCATAAATCCCGAATGCAAATAACCTGGAGGATCCGTAATAATCATGTAAATGTTTCTGGAGAATGGGTAACGTCCCATCATCAGATAATAAGGAATCGGGGTGTAACTATTGTCTGCATCGGCTACATCGAATGGGCTGACAGCCATTACACGGATTTTATTTGTAAACGTTTGTTTGGTTGAGTCATCGGGGTTACTTACCCAATTTACTCCAATAATCCCAAGTGCATTGGGTGTTTTTGACACATAATCCAAAACAGCCTGATTGTTTTCTTTGGCATACACATTCTTTGATCGAATTATCCCTCTGGATACAGAATCCTGAATGTAACGAACGGTACTTGAATTGGCATTGTCAAATACGACGTCAATAGTTGCTTGACTGGTTCCTGGTCTTAAATCACTCCAAGAGCGTATCTGACCAGCTAAAATTTTTCTAAATTCATCGACCGTAATCAGTGAGTCTTGGTTACTCTTATTGATAATTAGTGCGATGCCGTCCACTGCAATTTGCGTAGAACGGGGTACTAATTTCATGTCCTGAAGGGCTTTTTTTTCTTGGGGAGTCAGATCCCTTGCTGCAACAATTAGTCGTACACTATCCTTGAACAACAGATTCAGAGCATCCACTTCGTTGGAAAATTTTAAATGAATGGTTGCATCCGCATATAGGGACTGAAAGACGTTGGCTTCTTCACGCATGATGGGAGAAAAGCAGTCGTCACAAATCACAGTGGCCACACCTGAAGAGGGTGTATCTGTTCTATCAGGTCCCCTTTTCTGATTACACGCAATTGCGGTAACCCCAAGGATGAATGTAAGTAGTATTGAACTGTATCTCATAGGTCATACAAATTTCAGGAACGTAATTCACGCAAGAACTGATATCCTCTGTAAATCGAAAAAATCAGAAAGACAATTCCAAAAATGATGCGCAGGGCGCTAGGCATCGTTGAAAAGTAATTTGTAAACAACGTAAGTACAGCCATGCCTAGAAATATCAAAGCCATGAACATGCCCCAAAGTAGTTTAAAATTCAATTTTTTCATTTTCGTTTAAAACAAGTGAAAGAGAAGAGAAGACAACTCTTTAAAAAGCATCTTCTCTCCTCTTATTATTTTGAAATAGTTATAATTACTTCTGCAACTTATAGACAACAGGAAGGGTGTAATACACCGGTACATTGCGTCCATTTTGACGACCTGGAATCCACCGGGGCATCATTTTCACTACACGTACGGCTTCCTTGTCACAAGAAGGATCAAGTCCACGTATAATAGTCACATCAGTTACATCTCCGTTGCGATTCACCACGAATCGTATGGTCACACGCCCTTCGATCCCTACTTCAGCGGCAACTTGCGGATAGCGCAGGTTGTCCTTGATAAACTTCAGCAATTCTTCATCACCGCCAGGAAATTGAGGCATTTGTTCAACACCGTACACCGGCTTGTCTTCAATTACTACCTGATGATCTTTTAAATCGGCTATGTCCACACCCTTTTCGTCATCGGTACCCTGTACGTCAGCTACAGAAATTGTTGCCTTCGTATTCGAGAGTTCTTCCATTGATTTCAGTTCTTCACCTTCTTCAATGGGTTCTTCCGTAATGACCGGTGCGGTAAACTTGACCGTCGTTTTCATTGGTGGCGGTGGTTCTGCCTCGGCAGCACGTTTGATGTTTTCTTCTTTGAGCTGGTCTTCCAACTTAGCCAAATTTGAAAGCACTGTTTTGTCAGTCATCACTTCACGCTTTGCAGTTAATCGTTGAACCGTGCTGATGAGGGTTGGAAGAATTGCTAAAAAACCTACAAATGCCACACCGATCAGGAATGCGTTGATGTGTCGTTTGCTTGAGGTCTGGCGCATGGTAAATGCACCATAGCTCTGGTTTCTACCTTCAAAAACCAAGTCACACCATTCGGCATCATTCAAATTGATATCTTTTGCCATTTTGTTTCTTTCGTTTGAGGTACGTTATTTTGCATTTGCTTTACTAAAATCGGCCGCTGCGGTAAGGGCTCCGGCTTTTTTTAGATTGTCCATCAGGAACTCGTCGGGCTTATCCACCGCAACAATAGCATAAATCCCAATACTGCAAATCTGCATTTCGTCCAGTGCATCAACCAGATTTTTGTAAGTGGATTTGTCCGTCGGTTTGATAATGACGACCTGGCCATTTTTATCGCCTTTGATCTTCTTTACCTGTTCCTCGTAATCTGCCAACTTGATCTGCTTTCGATCTCTCATATCCCTGAGTTTGGCGATGTTCGCTACGCTCACTCTGTTTCTGCTCAGTAAAACATTTCGAAGACTGTTTTTGTCTTCTGTACTACCATAAGTTGCAACCTTCAAGGATGCATAATCCGTGTAATTGGGCTTGCCAAAATAATAGTACACTTTGTTTTCCTCGCCAAGGATGATGGTAATGGCTTTCTCGTCAGCCACCTTGTTACGGTCTTTTTCCATCACCTTCTCGTCCTTTACAGGCATTGTAATATCCATCGTTTGGGGCTTTGCCAATGATGTACAGAACATGAAGAATGTTATGAGCAACATATTCATATCCACCATCGGGGTAAAGTCCACGCGGAGACTCATTTTTTTAGGTTTCCCTTTTTTCTGTTCGCCTCCACCAGTCTGTATTTCTGACATATTATTCTTTTATTATATGCTTGTTCAACATTACTAGAAGCCTGCGGGCATCGGTTTTAATACCGTAACCAGACTGTACTGGTTTTCCTTCAAATCCTGAAGGGTACTGAGAACCGTCTTAATTTTAGGATAGGGAGTTGCTTCATCCGCTTTGATAGCGATACTCAATTTAGGATTCGCTGCTTTAGCGTTCATCACCCAACGTTTGAATTGGTTGTTGGTGCTATCGGTAGGTATCCCCCAATCTTTCAGAGCCTTATCCTGATCTTCCAATTTCATATCCAGAAAAGCCTGGAGTCTGCCAGCTGGCATTCCGATATTGGGTTGGTTAACAAATGAGGCTTTCTGAGCTTCCGTGAAACTGATGTTATAGTCTTTTCCGATACTTGCGAGAACATTCACCTTATCAATTGGACGGTCTAGGTTTAGGAAAACCTTGCCATCTTTATCAATAAGAATTGTAAGGACGTTGCCATCTGGAATCTTGATTTCTGATACGGAACCGGGCGTTATTACTTTAACTGGTTCCTTAGGAATAAAGGTCGATGTCAACATGAAGAATGTCAGCAAAAGTACCGTCACGTCACTCATCGCCGTCATGTCGATGAAGGTGCTGTGTTTTTTGCTTTTTACTTTGGACATGTTTAACTTGTCTTAATGGTTATCGCATTAGCGATTTACTTACCCATGTGTTTTTTTGTGTAGGTCTGACCAATGGCAAAACCAATTTCATCAACAGCATTGGTGATGTTTTGTACTTTGGCGGCAAAGTAATTGTAGAAAATAATGGCCAAGGCACCAGTTGCAATACCGGTTGCAGTGTTCATCAATGCTTCAGAAATACCAGTTGACAATGCAAGTGAGTCAGGAGCTCCTTCATTCGCAAGAGCGGCGAAGGATTTGATCATACCCATTACCGTTCCGAGCAGACCGAAAAGGGTACCCAGTGTTGAAATAGTAGCGATGATCGGAAGATTTTGTTCCATGGAAGGAAGTTCCAAAGCAGTGGCTTCTTCAATTTCTTTCTGAATGATGGCCGACTTTTCGTCGTTGTTCTTGTCGGTGATCTTTTCAACATCTTCGTATCGGACCAAACCGGCATTCAGGATGTTTGCAACTGCACCTTTTTGTTCGTCACACATAATGTGAGCACCTTTAATGTCACCTTCATCAAGTTTTGCTTTCACTTTCTGAACAAATGTAAACAAGCTGTTTTTACCTCTGGCGCGTTTAAGAGCGAAAAAGCGTTCTACAGAAAGTACAATCACAGTAAAAAGCAAAGTCAATACCATAGGGATAATCGTACCCCCTTTATACAGGGTTCCGAACATGTTACCTGGAAGTGGGTGACCTTTGGGGTTACCGTCAACGAAGTTGGAAGGATTACCAGCCACGAATATAAAAAACAAAACAGCCACAACTGCGCAGCCTGCAATTACCAATCCGGAGGAAACTCCCTGGGACTTCTTAACTTTCTTTTCTTGTTGGGTTTTCATAATGAATCAAATTTTTATTGTAACTAAATTATATGTTTGCTAAATGCCTGTGATTGAAAATCCTTCTCTATCATGAAAAACGGAGAATTTCCAAAAATATTGGAACATTCACCGAAAATATTTTTATAAACCTACATTTACTCTTTATATACGATAAATGTGGTATACTAGGCCCCTAAATTGGGATTGCAAATATACAAACGGATTTCCTACAACAGCCAATTTTAGCATTATATTTTTGCAAATAAATGCAATTTCTTTTCTTAATACGCCATTCTACAATCAGATACGCTATTTTTTGTAAAAAAAGAGGGGAGTTAAAAAAAAAGAGGGGGTCTCAAATGAAACCTCCTCTTTATGGAATGTGGTGTATGAAGCTTATCGCAATAAAGACATATACATAATGCGAAGGATATCCCCCCAAACATCTTGCTTGTTGTACCAATTAACCTTATTGGTATAAAGCAGCGCCACCACCTGATATTTCGGATCGATGAAATATTCGGTGCCGTAATAACCACCCCAGCGAAATGAGCCTGGTGTTTTCATGGTCCGAGCAAACGTTTCCTTAGTGGAAATTTCAAGGCCAAGGCCGAATTCTTGGTGTCCATTTACACCAAACAATTGGTCGGTGGTCATCATCTCAACAATTTTTTTGTTCAAATAACGCTTTCCGTTATAGATGCCTTGATTGAGTATCATTTGACAAATGTGAGAATAGTCTTCAATGGTTCCGCTGAGACCAGCGCCACCACCAAAGTAAGTCGGTGTAAGATTCAGCGGATAAAAACGATCCAAAGAATCGGCCAGCATAACTGGTGAATCTTTGTCAGGTTTCGTATAGACAGGGACCAGGCGTTTCTGCTGATTCTTGGGCAAATAGAACCATGTATTTTCCATGGCAAGTGGAGTTAGCACTCTCAGTTTGATGAGTGAGTCCAAGCGCATGCCCGAAATGACTTCTGCCAAACGACCGGCAACATCGATTCCGTAACCATAGGTAAAACCTGCACCCGGGTCGTGACGCAATGGGATTTTTGCCATACGGGAAACTGCTTCGGCTGTCGAAATCAGATTGCCGTAACGAATCACTTCAAGATCCTGACCAAAATTGTCATAACTGATCCCTGAAGAATGACAAAGCAGTTGACGAATGGTGATATCGCCCTTGGCTGGCCTTGTAACCAGGTTCTTGGCTTCTGTACTACCGGAAACACGGACAACAGGATTGGCAAATTCGGGGAGGTATTTCTTAACAGGATCTTCCAAGCTGAACATGCCATCCTGATACATAGTCATCAAGGCAACTGTAGTGACCAGTTTGGTTTGGGAAGCATTACGAAAAATTGCATCCTTCGCTAGCGCTTTCCCCTTGTCTTCGCGGGTTGCATCTCCGAAAGCTTTTAAGTAAATTGGTTCACCCCTAAAGGTGATCATACAGACCGCAGAGGGTATCGCTTCATTGGCAATGGCATTTTTTAGAAGAACATCTATTTTTTTCAGATTGTTCAAATCAAAGACATCCTTAGCTTCAAGAGGTTTGGCAGGTTTCTTTGTTTTTTGCGACTGAGCTGGTAGAGCGTTCATCAATGCCCCTGCAAACAACAGGTAAAAGAACAGCAGGAAAACAGGTTTTCGATTCATGGTTCTTGTTTTTTTGGGGTTGTTCGGAAAACTTAGTAGAATATTTAGATTTAGATTTCAGCAAGTACTTTGACCAGATAGTTCCAGAAACGTTCGACGCTGGCTATATCAACACCTTCATCCGGAGAGTGTGGGAACGTGATGTTCGGCCCGAAAGAAATCATATCGAGTGTGCCGACTGCATCCTGTATGATGCCGCATTCGAGTCCGGCATGGATGACATTGATGTGTGGCACCTTGTTCCAGTCGTCTTCGTAAATCTTCTTCATCAAATCCATGATGGGAGATTTCAGATTTGGCTTCCAACCGGGATACTCACCATCGGTCGAAACCTTGGCACCAGCCAGTGCAAACAAGCTCTGAAGGGTGGAGACGAGCGTTTCTTTCATGGAATCGGCAGAACTCCGTATCAGGAATTTGCAGCGGGCAACCCCTTCTGCAGATTCGCAAATGGCCAGATTGGAAGATGTTTCCACCACAGCGGGCATTTCGGGGATCATCCGGTAGACACCGTCGTGAGCAGCAACTACGGCATTGATGATGTCGTCTTGAACCTCTTCGGGTATTAGGCCAGAGGGAAGATCGACCTGATCCAAGGTAAAATAAAGCGTATTTTCGATGCCCTTGTACTCGTCATTGAGTTGTTCTTGGTAATCGGCTACAGCCTCAGCCAAATCCTGAAGGCCGTCTTCAGGGATGGTTACGACCACCCACGATTCTCTAGGTATGGCATTGCGAAGTGTTCCTCCGCTAAAAGAAGCCAAACGGACTTCAAGATCGGCAACGGCGTCTTTGAGAAAACGGAAAATCAATTTGTTGGCATTGGCTCTGCCCAAATGAATATCGACACCCGAATGACCACCCTTCAAACCTTTTAGAACGAGCTTGACGGCGATGTCACCTTCTGGAACCGCAGACAGGTGATCGTAATTGAATTCAGCTGTCATGTTGATACCTCCAGCACAACCTACAAATAGGTTTCCTTCGTGTTCGGAATCCAGATTGATGAGGATTTTCGCGTCGAACTCTCCGGGTTTGAGACCAAAAGCACCATACATGCCAGTTTCTTCATCGATGGTGAACAACGCTTCCACCGGCCCGTGTTTCAGGTCTTTGGATGCAAGAACGGCCATGGCTGCTGCCACACCGATGCCATTGTCACTTCCCAAGGTGGTGTCGGTCGCTTTTACCCAACCGTCTACGATGCGGGGCTTAATTGGATCTTTCTCGAAAACATGATCAATATTAGAGTTTTTTTGAGGAACCATGTCCAAATGCGCTTGCAACACGATACCGGGCTTGCCTTCCATTCCAGGGGTGGCAGGTTTGTGCAGGATGATATTTCCAGCAGCATCCTGATCGGTCTTCAAGCCATTGGCTTTACCAAATTGTTTGATATACTCCTGAATAGGCCCCATGAAACCGGAAGGTCTGGGGATTTGGGTCATTTCAGCAAAATAGCCCCACAATGCTGTGGGGTTCAATTTCTTTATCTCTTCCATATTATATTGTTAGCAGCCAAAAGGCTAATTACATTCACTATATGGACAAAGATAATAATCCGGCCGGAAAAATGTTAAGTAATCCGTAAAAAAAATAATGGACTCTAAACGTATGGTATATTAGAAATCTTCAGGCTTCAGCGGGGAGAGTTTGGTTGTTGACGCAACTTCGCCATGCAATGGGGTATAATAGACCTTTATATACGCCACATCACGAAGGAAATCGATGTTACCAACCTCTACCTTGTTGATATCCAAACCCGTTCGTTTTTTAAGATCTTCAATCAATTCTTGCTCGCGAGCAGGCACCACCAACTGGATTTTTTCATAAAGGATTACTTTATACGCTGTATGCTTGATAATTTTATTGTATTCGACAAACCAAGTTGCCAAAACAAAAATCAGATTGGTGACAAATAATTCAGAATAGCTCACTGACATGGCAAGCCCATTAATAACGGAAATTCCGATAAGCATGAACAAGTAGGTCATTTCACGAATAGGCACCGTCTCTGTACGATAACGGATCATACCGAAAATGGCAAACAATCCAAGTGCGAAACCCATTTGAATCTTAACATTGTCCAAAAGGAAAATCAGCAGGAAAATGGTTACACTAAAAAGCAGGAAGGTGGTATAGTAATCTCTTCTGGTGCTTTTCTTGTAATAGAAAAAGTGAATGATAATCCAGCAGACCAAAAGGTTGAAGCTGAATCTCAACAATAATAGCCAAAGGCTTAGTGCGTCAAACAAGGGTATTCCCAGGAAATCCAGCGAAAATTTATCAGAAAAGCTGATGCTTTCTGCTCCAAGTACGGTAAGGGCGGTGTCAATCATTGGTATCATCTTCAGTGTCAGTTAATTTATTGATGTATCTTAGTTTATTCTTGAATCGGTTTGTTTTCAGGTTGGAATTCGTAACGGCAGAACCCAGGGCGTATTTGCTGAAACTCTTAGGCAGGACTTTGTAGTTTGTCAGAAGGCTTTTGAAAAGTGAAAAGCACAGGCCGTCTTGTTTGAGTTCCACCACCACTAAATTCGTTGCCTCTTTTACTATTCCTGTCTGTAGGTTGATGAACTGGATGTGTGCATCGATGGTGAGACGCTCCGTTTTCTCATTATTTACCAATGTGATGCGTTCAAAGGTATTGGAAAGCTGTGGAATGATTTCAGAACCCGGAATCGTAGAATTTTTGGAAAGAAACTCCATGGCCGCTGCATTCTTTGAAATATCATCGACATCTTCCACAGGAATGCGAATACGTACTTTGGTCGTTCTTCCCTTATTGCTTTTTCGTTTCACTTCAAGAAAAGATATCCCGGATTCCACGTACGTCCTTGCTCTAACTTTTTGACGGGTCAGTTTTTGGTTGTGATGGTTGTGATACATTTCAGCATCCACCGTATCGTAATAAAGTGTCTTATAACGGCAAACCTGCTCTCCTTCAACGACTTGAACTCGATAGTCATTTTTAATGTGTTCAAGTAATTCGGGCAACAAATCCTCAGCGATTAAAAATTTGGTGTCCACCCTGTTCATCAAGCGAATGCCTTCCATCTCTTGAAGGGTGATGGGTTGCATTTTTTCCCAAACAGGAAGTGTCTTCAAATCCATAGTCAGAATGCTTAAAAAGAATAATTTAATCCGATAGTAAGGGCGTTGGTGATGCCACTGAGATAGCCGCCCATATTATTACCCAATGCATCCTTGTCCCAATCTTTCTCCATACAATAGAGGTAACCTGCTTCGAGGGCCAGTTTTTTATTGATGGAGTATTCCACTCCGATGGTATTTCGTATTTCTGTCACCATTTTGGTAGCGGCTGGATCTTGAACCCCATCGGGTTCATTAAACGCATAATACACTTCTACACTCGCAAAGGGTGTAAAAGGAGACTTCCTGATTTTGTAGTCGACCGCCAGTTTTGAGCGGAGGACGTTGGTCGGATTGGACTTGTTTACATTCGCATCAACTCCCACCCGATTTGTTTGCTGGAACTTTTCTCTCAGGGAAAGGCTGAAACGACCAATATCATAGGAACCCACCACATAAGCAATGTATCGATGCCGAAGCTCCCAATATTCTGCAGGATTGCTGTTGTTGGGAGGATGATTGTAATCAATTCTACAATAGGCGATACCGCCTTTTAGGAATGAAAGCGCTTTCCAGGATAGATCGATGGTTGTTTCGAATTTGTCGGTGTTCGAAAAATTTTCACGCATCTTATATTCTTCTGACAACGAAAGCGATAATCCGTAATTGAATTTTTTTTTGATTTCCACGGAAGTCCACAGACCATTATCTGCATCCTGTGCAAAAAGAGGGAAAATCGATGTCAGGAATAAAACGCAAATCAGAAGTATCTGGAATCGCACGTGTATTTTTCTCATTTGGTATGGAACGTCGTTTGTTACAAAGGTCTTTCAAATCGAGTGCAAGTATAGGTCAGTTTTTTGGCATGACCAAACAAAAAACCCAAAGGGTACCATTTTGACAGTATAATGTACTAAATTGACATAATATTTAGACTTTGCAAAATTAGAAAGGTTAATTGGCAACTTGCCTATTTGCTTTCTTTTCGATAAAGAGTACCATTATGTAGGCAATTAAGCCTCCAACCAAGGTGAATATAGTTTGCAAGCCATGGGCTACCAGAGCAAAAATACCGGCATCCGAAGAAGATACACCAAAAAAAACAAGCGTGTAGATTACCATAAAATGGTAGGCACCAATTCCTCCTTGTACGGGTGCGACAACACCGAATGACCCCATAACGAAACCACTAAGCAAAGCGAGAACACCCAATGGCATATCCCAGGTGAAAAAATACTTGACTATCCAGAACATTAGGAAATAACAACCCCAGATGGCGATGGAATAGGCAATGAATAAAATTGGATGTTTTATGTTCCTGATGCTTTTCATCCCTTCCCACAAACGTAGAATCATATCATGCAATTTCCCATAGAAAGGCATCTTTTGAATGCGTTTTCGTAAAAATAAAAAGGCTAGGATTACAACGAGCAGACCTCCCCAAAGTATGGGTGAGGTTGCCATGTGCTGAAGCTTGGTCGTGGATTCCGGGTTATTCGTTAAGAAATCACGGAAAACATCGACTTGAAGCAATACGGCCAAAGCGGAGATAAGGAGCAGGCAAATCACATCGAACACCCGTTCGGTGATGACCGTACCCAATGTTTTTGTGAAGGATAGGCCGTCCGACTTGGCCAAAATGCCGCAGCGGGCAACTTCTCCGGCTCGAGGCAATAGCATATTGGCGGCATAACCTACAAAAATGGAAAGAATGGTGACGCTTTTGCGACCACCTGGGCAAACCGGCTCGACCAGTTGGTGCCAACGCAGTCCGCGAAGGACCATGCTTAAGATGCTCAGAAGTAGGGATACAAAAAACCATTCATAATGCACACCGCTAGAGAAGGCATTCACCAACGCATTGAAATCCCAATCACGGTATACCCACCAAAACAACAAACCAGCCATCGCCAAAGGCAAAACAACCTGCAGGAATTTCTTAATTTGTTTCATTCGGGGACTATCTTTCAATATAAATGTGTACTTTTGCGCAACTCCGAAAACAACGGAATCACAAAGGTATAAATTTTTTCCGACTAAGGTGGATGACCCTGGTAAAACCCAAAAAAGCACTCGGCCAACATTTCCTAAAAGATTTGGATGTTGCTGCACGCATCGCGCAAACGCTTGATGCCTGGAAAGGCTTGCCTGTCCTTGAAATTGGACCTGGCATGGGGGTTCTTACACGTTTCTTACTCGATTACGGCCACGATCTGAAAGTGGTCGAGCTGGACCGCGAATCGGTCGCTTACCTTGGACAACATTTCCCAGAACTTAACGGCCGAATACTCGGTGAAGATTTCCTGACATTGAAGTTGGACGAAATGTTCGACAAGCCCTTCAGCGTTATTGGGAACTATCCCTACAACATTTCCTCCCAGATCATGTTCAAGGTTCTGGAATATAAGGACCTGATACCTTGTTGTTCCGGCATGTTTCAAAAAGAAGTGGCCGAACGCCTGGCTTCCAAACCCGGCAAAAAAGCTTATGGCATCCTGAGCGTCCTGCTTCAGGCTTATTACAACATCGAATACCTGTTCACAGTCGATGAGCATGTGTTTGACCCTCCGCCTAAGGTCAAGTCGGCGGTTATCCGCATTACCCGTAACCAAACAAAAAGTCTCGATTGCGATGAAGTTTTGTTCAAGCGGGTCATCAAGACCGGATTCAACCAACGACGAAAAACCCTGCGGAATTCACTCAAACCACTTTTAGGCAACGACTGTCCCATCTGTACGGATCCCATTTTCAATTTGCGCCCCGAACAGCTTTCTGTCGAACAGTTTGTCAAACTGACCAATATGGTATCTCCTTTTGTGGGAGAGCTTGGCTGAGTCTTCCCCAACCGTGGGCAGGTACCAACCCTGCCAAAAATGCGTTAGCAACTGAGTAACAACCAGCACCGAGACGGTGTAAAAACAAAAAACGCCATGGCTGAAATCAAACTTTTCTATCACGAAAGCGGTCGCATCAAAGTGAGCCGCAGCATGGAATTCCTTAAAAAGACTCCCATCGACAAATTCCTCTGGATCGACCTTCACGACGTAGACGACGAGGTGGAAGACCAGCTCGAGGATTTTCTCAAAATTTATATTCAGGAAGAAGAAGAAATGGAAGAGATCGAGATGTCTTCCCGTTTCATCGAAACTGCCGACACGTTGGTGGTCAATTCCAATTTTCTATTGCCGAACTTTGACTCCGAGACTGTTTCGTTCATCTTGAAAAACGATATTTTGGTGACCGTCCACAGCGAAGAACTCCCTTCGTTCCACGACACCACCAAAAAGCTTTCTGCCAATCCCCGAAATTATCCAACCGGGTACCACGTGATGACAGCCTTGTTCGAAGCCCGTGTGGACAAGGACGCCGACTTGATTGAGGACATCATCGACAAAATCACGGTCTTGAGCGATACGCTTCGTGATGCAGATGAAGGTGTGTTGATGGACATTACCGAATTGCAGGAGCAAATCATGCAGATCAGGCAGAACATCATCGAAAAGCAGCGGTCCATTTCCAACTTGCTCCGCAGCGAGTTGATGCCTGCTGAACTGCATCCCAAGATGACCATTATGCTCCGCGATATTTCCTCCTTGATCGATCATGCCAAGTTTAGTTTTGAACGCTTGAACAACATGCAGGAAATATTCATGGGTCTTGTCAATGTTCAACAAAATAAAATCATCAAGATTTTCACCATTGTTTCCGTCATTTTCATGCCTCCAACGTTGGTTGCCAGCATTTTTGGACAGAATATTCCGGACATGCCATTTACAGGAACAAGTTTTGGATTCTGGGCTTCCATTATCATCATGTTTATGCTAACGGGAATGATCCTCTTGGTTTTCAAACTCAAGAAGTGGCTCTGATCTACAAAATTTGCCCCTAAATGCATAGATTATCAATTCTTTTGCTTTAATTTGTGATTGCCAGTTTTTTGGCGTTTTTTAACTAATAATGATTGAATATGGACTCAAACGAAACCAACAAGCTTCCGGTGGAAGCCGAGTTGGAGGCGACTCTCACGAATGCTGTCGATGAAACAGCTGATTCTCAGACGACAAACTCCGAACCGGAAAAACAGGAAGAAGTAGCACCAAAGCCGAAACGTACCAGAAAACCCAAAGCAGAAGCGGTGGTTGAAGAGGTTGTTGCGGCTGTAGTAGAAGAAGTGAAGGCACCTGCCAAAAAGAAGGCTGCTCCCAAGGCTAAGAAAGTTGAAGCTGAAGTAGCTGCAGAACCCGAAGTTGCACCTGTTGCAGACGAGGCCAGTCCTTCGGAACCGGAAGTAACAGCAGAGCCGGAAGTTGAAAACCAACCTGTTTACAGTTCCAAAACTGAAATCATCGAACATTTCAAGTCCATTGCAGAAACCTCTGCCAGTGACATTAAGGAAAAGGTGGATGCTTTAAAACAGGCTTTTTACAAAATCCACAAACAGGAAGTTGAAACCGCTCGTAAACTCTGGCAGGAAGCCGGAAACGTCGTGGAAGAATTCGTGGCTGCAGAAGATGCTATGGAAACCGACTTCAAAACCCTGCTGAACGAATGGCGTGAAAAGCGTGCCGAACATCATGCAGAACAAGAAAAACAACGTCAGACCAATCTGGAGAAGAAGCTTCAGATCATTGACGATATCCGTAAATTGACCGACAGCACCGAGGACATCGGTCGCAATTTCCCTGAATTCAGGCGTCTACAGATGACTTGGAAGGAAACGGGCTCCGTTCCTCAGGAACAGGTCAATGAACTATGGAAAAATTACCAGATGCAGGTGGAACGTTTTTATGACCTGCTCAAAATCAACAATGAATTCCGCGAATACGATTTCAAGAAAAATCTGGAAATCAAGAGTGCTCTTTGCGAAACCGCCGAAAAGCTGAGCGAAGAAACCGACGTTGTGGTCGCTTTCCGACAATTGCAAAAACTGCATGAGGAATGGCGTGAAACCGGACCTGTTGCCAAGGAATTCCGGGAAGATATCTGGAATCGTTTCAAACTGGCTTCCAGTGCCATCAATAAGAACCACCAGGGCTTTTTCGAACGCCTCAAAAACGTGGAATCCGAAAACCTGGATCAAAAGACTGATATATGCGAGAAGCTTGAAGCCATTGACTTCAGCCTATTGAAAACATACAAGGACTGGGACGCCAAGACTGCTGAAATCATTGAACTCCAGGAAAAATGGAAGACCATTGGTTTCGCACCCAAAAAGATCAACGTCAAGATCTTCGAACGTTTCCGTGCCGCCTGTGACAATTTCTTCCGTCAGAAAAGCGATTTCTACAAAGCCTCCAAGGATGTTCTGAACCAGAACCTCGAAAAGAAAAAGGCTCTTTGCGAAAAAGCAGAAGCGCTGAAGGAAAGCACCGATTGGAAAGCCACTGCCGACCTGCTCATTCAGACACAGAAAGAATGGAAATCCATAGGACCAGTTCCCAAGAAATTTTCCGATGCCATTTGGAAACGTTTCATCGCTGCTTGTGACCATTTCTTCGAACAAAAGGAAAAAAATGCTCCAACGCAGAAGAATGAAGAACAAAAAAACTTGACGACCAAAAAGGAACTCATTGAAAAGGTGGAAGCCATTACCGAGGAGATGCCTGAGGATGAAGCTTCCAAGTTGATTCGCGAGTTGACCACGCAATGGAATGCCATCGGTCACGTGCCTTTCAAGGAAAAGGATAAGATTTACAAGACTTGGCACGATGCAGTGGACAAAGTGATGGATCGCTTGCACGTTGACAAGAGCAGCCGTCGGTTGAACACGTTCCAACACAATCTGGAAGACAAGAGTCAAGGCAAGGTTTTGCACGAACGCGAACGCTTGCTTCGTCAATTCGACAGCCTGACCAGTGAGATTAAGACTTCCGAAAACAACATCGGTTTCTTCACCATGTCCAAATCTTCTGGAAACAGCCTTTTGGACGAAATGAAAAACAAAATCGAAGCGTTGAAAGAAGAACGCGATGTGATTTACAAAAAAATCAAGATGATAGACGACGCATTATAAGGCCCTGTCATTTCCCTATAAGCCCCGTGCCCAAAGCCTTTCAGGAGGTTTTACAGGCACGGGGCTTTTTGTTTTATTGTTAATATACGTTAATTATCTACGAAGCGAGTATCATATCTACGAATGTTTCGTAGTTTTGCGATACAATCGTTTTAATACTTTTAAGAAAATGGAAAAACTGACTCAACAGGAAGAAGAAGCCATGCGGATCGTGTGGAAAACCGGCGAAGGCGTCATCAAGGATTATCTTGACAAGTATCCGGAGCCACAACCTCCTTATACCACGCTCGCTTCCATTGTGAAAAATCTGGAACGCAAGGGATTCTTGGCATCCAAGCGCTATGGGAACACCAGCGTATACACCCCCAGAGTCAGCGAGGAAGAATACAAGAACAAATTCCTTTCAGGCGTGGTTCAGAATTACTTCGAGAATTCCTATCTGGAAATGGTCACTTTCTTTGCCAAAAAGAAGAAGATTTCCACCAAGGAATTGCAAGCCATCATAGCACTGATCGAGAACGATAAAAAAGCATAGTCATGAATACGCCGATGATGTGGTTTCTGTTGGCAAATGTTGGTTTTGCCGTCTTGTGGATTTTCTACAGGATTTTTCTGCACCGGGACACCTTCTTTACTGGAAAGCGTCTCACACTTTTGCTTGGGCTAATCTTTACGCTGGTATACCCACTTCTGAACGTTGCAGCATGGATGCCAATTTTGCAACCGGTTCAGAAACTAACACAAAGCATCAGTGTCGTACTCCCTGAAATAACGGTAACGGCCAATGGCAACGGGACATACAGCACAATGGAAATATTGATCTTACTTTATTTTGCAATTATGGGATTGCTCGTATTGAGGGTTGTTTTCCAATTTGCCAAACTTATTCTTCTGTCACATCGCTATGGGACGTTGGAGGTTGACGGTCAAAAAATAATATGCCTGCCCAAGGGTTCAGCCCCATTTTCATTCTTTGGTTTAGTCTTTATTCAGCCTCAGGACCACAGTGAAAGTGACCTCAAAGAAATTTTACACCACGAGCAAACGCATGTTCGCCAAGCTCATACGCTTGATGTCCTATTGGCTGAACTCATCTGCACCATCTTCTGGATCAATCCCTTTGCATGGTTGCTCAAATACGACCTCCGCGAAAACCTGGAATTCCTCGCCGACAAAGACGTGGTCCATGCCGGTTTCGATCCCAAAAGCTACCAGTATCACTTGCTGCGGCTTTCTTACCAACAATCGCCTATTCGAATGGGAAATAATTTCAATGTTTCACAATTGCAGAATCGAATCAAAATGATGAACAAGAAAAGAACTTCCCAGGTGGGTTGGGGCAAATACCTCCTGACCCTGCCACTCTTTGCAGTCTTACTCATGGTATCGTATGCCTGCAAAAATAAAAGGACAACCGATACCAATGAGCAAAGTAAGGTTGTGGTCGAAGCCGTAGACACGGTAAATGCAGTTGATTCAGTGGATGCAACACCAACTCCCCCAGCTAAGTCGACAATCAAGTTTACAGCACCAGCACATGTAAAAGAAGCGAAGACAGATTACGGAAAACAACTGCCTATAAAAACCACAGTAAAGTTTACGGCACCAGTCATTATTAAACAGGACAATGACTCTGTTTATTATGGAGTGGACCAAATGCCTCAGTATCCTGGTGGTGATGTAGAATTGCTGAATTTCATCAAGGATAATCTACGCTACCCGCAAGATGCGGCGGAAGTAGGAATCGAAGGGCGTGTGACCATCCGGTTTATCGTGAATCGCAATGGCGAAGTTACGGATGTGACCGTTATCCGTGGAAGTGCTTCATTAGACAAAGAAGCCGTACGTGTTGTTAAGATGATGCCCAAATGGACTCCTGGTCGTAAAAACGGCCAAAACGTATCGGTATACTATACGTTACCCGTCGTATTTAAACTTCAAAAATAATCAAGGAACATACGTTTTTAAAAATAGTTAATCATCACACAATCTTTACGGACGTTTTTCGTTTTGATTAACATCCGATCCTTTAATCTTTGCATCATCTAATCAATCACAAAATGAAAAAGCTACTTAATTTTTGCCTAATTGGATTCCTTTTTACATTTTCCGCTGCTTTAATGGCTCAAAGCCCAGTAATGACAGAGGACAAACCTGTTTACGGTGTTGAACAGATGCCCCAATATCCGGGAGGAGATGAAGAATTGTTGAAATTCATCAAAAATAATTTGAAATATCCAAAAGACGCTGCCGAAAAAGGAATTGAAGGTCGAGTTACCATACGCTTTGTCGTAAGCAAGACTGGTGAAGTCACCGATGTCATGGTTATTCGAGGTCTAGATCCTTCGTGTGATGCAGAAGCTTTACGAGTGGTCAAGATGATGCCGACTTGGACACCAGGCAGACAAAGCGGCAGGGATGTTCCTGTTTATTATACCCTACCTATCGTTTACAAATTGCAAAAAGGTACATCATCGGATGACAAATCTCCACTCTTGATTGTGGATGGAACTTCCATGCCTTATTCGATGTTGAAAGATACCCTTCAACTGAAACCCTCCAACATCAAAAGCCTAAAAGTATTGAAGGATTCGGCTGCTACTTCGATTTATGGACCACGTGCCAAGAATGGAGTCATTCTTGTTGAAACAAATGCGGCGGCGGCTAAACGCGACAGTGCCATCAGTCAAGACAAACCAGTCTATGGCGTTGAAGTGATGCCGCAATTTCCCGGTGGTGACCAAGCTTTATTGGAGTTCATTAAAAACAATCTCAAGTATCCAATGTCTGACGCACAGAGAGGGATTGAAGGACGCGTTACCATTCGTTTCGTAGTTAATCGACTTGGACAAGTGTGTGATGTTACCGTCATACGTGGCTTGAGCCCCGAGTGCAATGCAGAAGCAGTACGAGTCATAAAGATGATGCCGAAATGGATTCCTGGAAAACAAAAAGGAAACACGGTAAGCGTCTATTATACCTTACCCGTTGTTTATAAGCTTCAAAGATAGGTTACAATGAAATGAAAAAAAAGCCGACAATCCTTTGTTTCATCGGATTACTCCTTGGATTTACCTCTATTGTTTGTGCTCAAAGTGAAAATCCTACTGAGGAACAGCCGTATTATACCGCCGAAAAGATGCCCGAATATCCAGGTGGTATGGAAGCCTTGTACAAATTTATGCGAAACAACCTGATCTATCCGGACACCACTACCGAAGCGGCAAAGGAAGGTCGAGTCATTCTGCGTTTCTTCATCAACACCAACGGTGAGGTCAAGGACATTACCGTTCTGAAAGGATTGAACAAGGAGTGCGATGAGGAAGCTGTTCGAGTGATGAAGTTGGTACCCAAATGGATGCCTGGGCAGCAAGAAGGGAAGAATGTGGCCATTTACAGTACGCTCCCCATTTCTTTCAAACGGCTGAACCCTGTGCTCATGGTAGACGGAGTGGTCAAACCGTATGCACTTTTAAAGGACTCCCTTCTAAAAAAACAAGAGGACATGGCCAGCATGACCATCCTGAAAGAAGAAACCGCTAAAACCATTTACGGCGAATTAGGTAAAACCGGCATTATTCTGGTGGTCATGAAACCAAAGCCGATCATTGACAATGTGACCCATAAGGAGCTCAAGCCTGGGGAAATTGCTTATGGTGTTGAAGTGATGCCGCAATTTCCGGGTGGAGACGATGCGCTTTTGCAATTTATTAGAGACAACCTAAGGTATCCTGAAAAGGCGGCAGAGGTTGGAATTGATGGCCGTGTGACCATGCGATTCACAATATTGGCTACTGGCGAGTTAACGGACATCAAAGTCGTTCGTGGTTTAGACCCCTTACTAGATGCAGAAGCAGTCAGAGTAATCAAAATCATGCCGAATTGGATTCCAGGAAGACAAAATGGTAAAAACGTCCCTGTGTATATCACACTACCTATCGTTTACAAACTTCAGTTTTAATTTCTTGCAATAAGCAGCAAGCATTTGCATTTACAAACCTCTCAACCATGAAAAATCTGCTGTATTACCTATTTATCGTGATTCTATCCCTTTGTAATTTAACTCTTTCCGCACAAGGCATTGACAAGATTGATGATAAACCCTTGTACGATTATGAACAAATGCCTCAATTCCCAGGCGGAGACGAGGGCCTGCTGAATTTTATCAAGAACAACCTGAAGTATCCGGTAGCATCTGCTAAAGCAGGTGTTGAAGGGCGGGTGACCGTTCGTTTTGTGGTCGGCATCGATGGAACAGTAAGCGATGTGATTGTGATGCGTGGACTCGATTCACTTTGTAACCAAGAAGCCGTTCGTGTCGTCAAGCTGATGCCCGTTTGGACACCAGGCAAATATGCTGGAAAAAAGGTACCTATCTATTATACGTTACCAATTGTTTATAAGTTACAAAAAGGAACATCGGATGTCAAGCCGCCACTCTTGAATGTGGATGGAACATCCGTTGACAAGTCTCCACTCGTGATTGTGGATGGAGCCGTAATGCCCTATTCTATAACGCAAGACACCAATCAACTGAAACCATCCAACATAAAACACTTTACGGTATTGAATGATTCCACAGCGATGGCTGATTGGGGTAGCAAGGGTGCAAATGGTGTTATTTTGATTGAAGCAAAAAGCGGCGCTGCTAAACGTGACAGCTTAAAAAATGCAGAAAAACCAGAGTTTGGAGTGGAAGTGATGCCCCAGTTTCCGGGTGGCGAAAATGCTTTAATGGCGTTTATCAAAAACAATCTGCGGTATCCACATAATTCTGCTAAAGTAGGAATCGAAGGTCGAGTGATCATTCGATTTGTAGTCACAAAAACGGGAAAAGTCTCCGATATTAAAGTAATACGTGGCCTTGATGCTGCTTGTGATGCTGAAGCCGTTCGTGTCATAAATTTGATGCCGAACTGGATACCAGGGATTCAGAAAGGGAAACCGGTTAATGTATATTATACGTTACCCTTTGTCTATAAACTTCAAAGATAAGCTTCAGTGCTTATTTCCGTATCAAATTAATGAACTCTTCTCTGGTTTTTGCTTGCTGGAAAACGCCGGTAAAGTCAGAGGTCATGGTGACGGAGTTCTGTTTTTCCACCCCGCGCATTTGCATGCACAAGTGTTGAGCTTCAATGACGACCATCACACCCAGCGGATTCAACGTTTCCTGAATGCAGTTCTTGATGTCGGTGGTCATGCGCTCCTGAATCTGCAGGCGGCGGGCAAACACATCGACAACGCGTGCAATCTTGCTCAAACCGGTGATGTATTTGTTTGGAATGTACGCCACATGTGCTTTGCCCCAGAAAGGCAGCATGTGGTGTTCGCACATGGAGTAGAAATCGATGTCTCGGACAATGACCATCTGTTGATATTCTTCTTGAAACATGGCCGATTTCAGAATTTCTTTGGGATCCACTTGATACCCATAGGTCATGAACTGCATGGCCTTAGCCACCCGATGAGGGGTTTTGAGCAAGCCCTCCCGTTCGGTGTTTTCTCCCAAGAGACGAATAATTTCCTGGTAATGGCTGGCAATTTCATCTTGGACCGGATTACGCTCGGTGGCGAGTATCAATTGTTTATCGATCATGCTACTTTACTTTTATTCTCACTTTTTCTTTGATGATGGACATTTCACGCCCAAATGCAGGAAACTCGGTCCGCAGTTTGGTCATCATTCGCTGCGCTTCTTGAAACGTCTGGAAGTCACCTACACGAAGCCTCCAAAATGGAGCTGTAAAGACTACGTAAGTAGACAGTTCCGGGAATATGGATTTTACGTCCGATTCTTTGGTATAAGCTTCACTTTTTGAAACTCGTTGGTTGTTACCTGCGAATACCTGAATTCTGAATCCCGGCATTTCAACATAGGTGACAGGTGCTTCGTTTACTGCTGTTTTCCTGGCTTTCCGCCCCAAGTGGTTCGTAATACTTTCGTCTTGAATCACCTGAACAGAGCCTTTACCCGGTTCCAGCTTGTTGATCCGGTCTACGATTGTTTCCGTCTTAGCTTCGGAGGATGAATCCTGTGCATATAAGGTAAAAGGCAACAGACAGATTAAAATAAACAGACGTAGAAACTTCATAATAACTTTGTTTTGTAACTAATATTCAAAGGTAGGCCACAAAAGTACGAACTTTTAGTTTCTAAACACTTAAAATGCTGGAAAAAGGAAAGGAGGCCTTCTCAATTGAAAGCCTCCTTTACCAATAATTCGTTGGGAACTATGCCAAAACGCCTAGTTCAACCAATACACCATTCATGTTGCGAACAGCATCTGCACTCTTGTTGAACAAAGCTTGTTCTTCTGCATTGAGTTTGTAATCGAGAATCTGTTCGCATCCGTTCTTGCCAAGTACAACTGGAACACCGATGCAAATATCCTTCTGCCCGTATTCGCCTTCCAAGGCTACACAGCAGGGGACCACTTTCTTCTGATCACGAAGTATGGATTCAACCACGTAGGCACCAGCAGCACCTGGAGCGTACCAAGCGGAAGTGCCCAACATTCCAGTCAAGGTAGCACCGCCAACCATAGTGTCGGCAACTACTTTGCTAAGTTTTTCGGCGTCGAGAATTTCAGAAACTGGAACACCTTTGTAAGATGCAAAGCGGGTCAAAGGAATCATGGTCGTATCGCCGTGTCCACCAATCACCGATGCTTCAATTTCATTGGCATTGGCGTTCAGAGCCTTGCTCAAATAACATTTGAAACGCGAGCTGTCCAAAGCACCACCCATACCAATAACACGGTTTTTGGGAAGACCTGTTGATTTCAACGTCAAGTAGGTCATAGTATCCATCGGATTGGAGATGATAATCAGGATCGTGTTGGGAGAATACTTCAAGATGTTGTCAACAACTGATTTTACAATCCCTGCATTCACACCGATGAGTTCTTCACGAGTCATACCCGGTTTGCGGGGCAAGCCTGAAGTAATTACGACAACGTCTGAATCGGCTGTCCTTGCATAATCATTGGTTACACCAACCACATTGGTATCGATACCTAAAAGGGTTACTGTCTGCATCATATCCAAAGCTTTCCCTTCGGAAATGCCTTCTTTGATGTCGAGGAGAACTACTTCATTGGCAATCTCGTTGATGGCCATTACATTCGCACAGGTAGCACCCACGTTGCCTGCACCTACTACAGTTACTTTTGACATAGAAAAATGTATTATGTTTAAAACTAATCCGATTGAAAACGAGGCCTGTTGAACCGGCTTTTTGGAGACACAAAAGTACAACATTCTCATGATTAAAGAAAATTTTCCGTAATCGATTTTACTAAAAAAGTAAAAAAACAAAGAACGCCTCATACACAGAAATCTACAGAGAATTTCGTACTTTTGCAGCGGTAAATTTTCAATAGACATTCATGCAAAGAAAAACAAAAATAGGCATTTTCATTACAGTAATCGCAGTCCTTTTAATTGGAGGCGGAATTGGTTTTTTCTTGATGTATCAAAATATTCAAAGTAAGAATCAAGCCATTACTGAAATGTCCCAGCAATTTGAGTTGGAAAAAGAACAGTTGACAGACGAATATTCTCAATTGGCCCTGCAATACGAAGGCTACGGTCTTCGGATTGGCAACGACTCTCTGGCTAATTTGTTGGATGCCCAACGCTATAAAGTTCAGCGATTGTTGGAAGAACTCCGCACCGTTAAAGCCAGCAATGTGAAACGCATCAACGAGCTGAAAAATGAATTGGGATTATTGCGCACCATCATGCGTCAGTACGTTATTCAAATTGACTCTCTAAATGCATTGAACACTCAGTTGCGTACTGAAAACAAAGTGGTGACTCAACGCTATACGGAAGAGCAACTCAAAACAAGTGCGCTGGTGGAAGAGAAAAAGGTGCTGACCACCAAGATTACGTTGGCGTCCATTCTGGAAGCGCGAAACATTACCGTGGAGTCGCTAACCGAGAAAGGTCGGAAAGCCACCAAAATCAGCAAAACTGCACAATTGAAGTTCAATTTCATCATCAATAAGAACATTTCTGCTTCAACAGGTGAGAAATTCATCTACCTGCGCATTCTTCAACCGGATGAATCGGCGCTGGTGAAAAAGAACGACAATGTTTTCCTTTTTGAAAACAAATACATCAACTATTCTGCCCGCCGTCCTATAGAATATGAGGGTGAGGATGTTCCCGTCACCATCTACTGGGATGTGGAAGAGTACTTGCAACCGGGTTCGTACAGGGCGGACATTTTCGCTGACGGGTATATTATCGGCTCCTCCAAATTCAATTTAGTAGATTAAGATTCTTTAATAGGAAGCGAACTACTGCGTTACTGCTTGCTTATCGATCCTCACGTACTTTTTAAGTACGCTCCGGTACGACTTCGCAATCAGTGCCTTGTATTTCACTCCCAATTAAAGAATCTTCTTCGGTGTTAACTATTTTCTCAAGAAAGGGTTCTTCGAATCGACATCGTGTTGAACGGCGGAGAGGAGCATTTGGAAACCAAGGATGAAAGGCAGAACTGCGAGCATGACGGTGCCAGTAGGCGCAGCGACGTCCATGGAGGCAAAATGAATCCATTTGATTATTCCATAAGTCAAACCATAAAGGAATAAGGGCAAACCTGCCAGGATGTAAATGGAGGTGATGCTGAAATCATACACGAAATAGCTCAGCATGATTCGCCTGAAAAGCGCTTTCAGAAGCTTTGGAGGAAAGCCGAACAGTGTTTTGGTAACGGAGAGATTGGAAACCTCTTCACCATAAATCGCGGGCATCGGAACATCCTGAATTCGAGCACCGGTATAATAGAGCTCGATAAGCATGGAACTCTCGAAGAAATAGCGGTGTGAAAGTTTCTTCAAATCAATGCGTTGCAAGGTTTCCATGGAAATGGCAATAAAGCCGTTGGAGGGGTCGAACACTTCCCAATAGCCGGATGCAGCCTTGATCAGAAAGCTTAGGCCAAGATTTCCTACACGTCTGCTGGCTGGCATACGCTTTAATGCCTGAAAATTGTTGAATCGGTTTCCCTTGGAGAATTCAGCAGTTTTGTCCGCCAACGGCTGAAGCAATGCTGTAAGGTAATCAGGGTTCATTTGCCCGTCTCCATCCATCTTGACAATGATATCTGCCCCAGTTTGAAGTGCATATCTATAGCCAGTGATCATAGCTCCACCAACACCCCTGTTTTCCGGATTGTTCATTACAATCACCTTGCTATTCTTAAGTTGAAGTTGATTTAGCTTATCAGGCGTATTGTCTGGAGAACAATCATTGACAAGAACCAGTTCATCGATCCATTCAGGCATGCCGTCAACCGTGGATTCAATATGTGCGGCAACTTTATAACAAGGTATTATAACGGTGATCTTGAGGTCTTTCCACATTGCTCGAGGGTATTGATTCTGGTTTGCAAGTTAAATAAAAAAAATTAGGCCCGCAACGAATGTACGGGCCTAACTGTCAACCAGCTTGGTTGATTGATATGGAATCCTTACGGATTATTCTGCAACGGGAGCTTTGGGTGCTTCAGCTTCGGGTGTTTCTTCAACAGCAGGTGCTTCAACTTCTGGAGTTTCTACAACTGGGGCATCAACAACAACTTCTTCAGCTACAACAACTTCTTCAGAAACAGGAGCTGCCTTAGCAACAGCCTTCTCTGCAATCGGAGTTACTTCAACAGCATCGGCTTTCTTCTTAACGGAAGAACGACGGGTCTTAGCTTTCTTATCAACTTTGGTTTTCAACATATTGTCGTTGAAGTCCACCAATTCGATAAAACACATCTGAGCGTTGTCGCCCAAACGGAAACCCGTTTTGATGATGCGGGTATAGCCACCGGGGCGGTCACCTACTTTGGGAGCTACTACGGTGAACAATTCCGTCACAGCTTCTTTTTGCTGCAAGGAAGAGAACACCAAACGTCTGTTGGCAGTAGTATCTTCTTTAGCTTTGGTGATCAGGGGTTCAACCACGATTTTGAGGGCTTTGGCCTTTGCCGTGGTCGTGAAGATGCGTTTGTGCATGATCAATGAGGTGGACATGTTGGACAACATGGCACCACGGTGAGCGGCTTGACGTCCTAAATGATTGAATTTTTTATTGTGTCTCATCGTCTTATTCTTTATCTAATTTATATTTTGCAATGTCCATCCCAAAAGACAGATTCAGATTTTCGAGCAGGTCGTCCAGTTCTGTAAGGGATTTCTTTCCAAAGTTGCGGAACTTCAACAAATCTGTTTTGTTGAATACAACCAGTTCGCCCAGTGTTTCCACGTCAGCAGCCTTTAGGCAGTTGAGTGCGCGAACGGAAAGATCCATGTCAACCAGCTTAGATTTAAGCAATTGACGCATGTGCAGGATTTCTTCGTCGAATTCTTCACCTCCATCAGTTTCAGCAGTATCCAACGTGATTTTCTCGTCGGAGAACAACATGAAGTGGTGGATCAGAATCTTGGCAGCTTCTTTCAAAGCATCTTTAGGATGAATGGAACCATCTGTGGAGATTTCAAGAACCAGCTTTTCATAGTCGGTCTTTTGTTCCACACGGAAGTTTTCCACTGCGAATTTCACATTCTTGATTGGTGTGTAGATGGAATCGATTGGAATTACATTCAATTCATTATAAACGACACCATGTTCGTCGGCAGGTACATAACCACGTCCTTTGTTAACGGTCAGTTCCATCTGGAATGCAGTAGCTGCATCCATGTGGCAAATGACCAACTCGGGGTTCAAAACTTCGAATCCTGTAAAGAACTTACCGATTTCACCGGCAGTCATTACTTCCACTCCGGTTACATTGACAGTGGCTTTTTCAGTTTCGAATTCTTCAACAACGTGTTTGAAGCGTACTTGCTTCAGATTCAAGATGATGTTGGTTACATCTTCTATGACACCGGGGATGGAAGAGAACTCGTGATCCACACCTTCTACACGAATGGAAGTGATTGCAAAACCTTCCAGTGAAGAGAGTAGGATACGGCGCAATGCATTACCCACAGTAATACCAAAGCCGGGTTCCAGAGGACGAAATTCGAATTTACCGAATTTGCTGTCCGCTTCCAGCATGATGACCTTTTCGGGTTTTTGAAACGCTAATATTGCCATTTGGTCAGGGATTATTTGGAATACAATTCAACAATCAACTGTTCTTTGATGTTTTCAGGAATGTCGGAACGTTCCGGAAGATGGAGGAACTTACCAGACTTGCTGATAGCGTCGAATTCCATCCAGGGGTATTTGCTGTGGTTGAAACCATTCAGCGCTTCGGTGATGATTTCCATTGATTTGGCTTTTTCACGAACTCCAACTACTTGACCTGGTTTGAGCAGGTAGGAAGGGATGTTCACGACTTTGCCATCCACCACGATATGACGGTGAGACACCAATTGACGTGCTGCATCACGGGTAGGTGCGAAGCCTAAGCGGAATACAACGTTGTCCAAACGGGATTCAAGCAGCTGAAGCAATACTTCGCCCTTGATACCCTTGGTGCGGGATGCCTTTTCGAACAGGTTGCGGAATTGTTTTTCCAAAACCCCGTAGGTGTATTTGGCTTTCTGCTTTTCACGCAGCTGAATGCCATATTCGGAAGTTTTTTTACGACGGTTGTTGCCATGAATGCCCGGAGGATAGTTCTTTTTGCTCAGAACTTTATCGGGGCCGAAGATGGGTTCGCCGAATTTACGTGCAATTTTTGATTTTGGTCCAGTATATCTAGCCATTTTGTTTTTGAAAAAGTATGAACTTTAAGGAGCAGTCGCTTGACTTTGTGTGCAATTTAAACACGTTCCCGGAGCTCATAAGATTAATACTTGTGTTTATACTCTTCTTCTTTTGGGAGGACGGCATCCGTTGTGGGGAAGTGGCGTTACGTCAACAATTTCCATCACTTCGATGCCGGCACCATGAATGGTACGAACGGCCGATTCCCGTCCGTTTCCGGGTCCTTTTACATACGCCTTGACCTTTCTCAGGCCTAGATCGAATGCGACTTTTGCACAATCTTGTGCGGCCATTTGGGCTGCATAAGGAGTATTCTTTTTTGAACCCCTGAATCCCATTTTACCTGCGGAAGACCAGGAAATAACCTGACCATCACCGTTGGCGAGGGAAACAATGATGTTGTTAAAAGATGAATGGATGTGCGCTTGTCCGATTGCTTCAACTTTTACGTTTCTTTTTTTAGCTGCGACTGTCTTTTTTGCCATATCAGTTCTTAATTTTAAGCTTGTGTGTTTGCTGAAGGCTTACTTAGTAGCCTTCTTCTTGTTAGCCACGGTCTTCTTCTTGCCTTTGCGGGTACGAGCGTTGTTTTTGGTGCTCTGACCGCGAAGGGGCAAACCAAGACGGTGACGGATTCCACGGTAGCAACCAATGTCCATCAGACGTTTGATGTTCAACTGAACTTCTGAACGTAAGTCGCCTTCTACTTTGAAGGATTCGCCAATGATCTCGCGAATTTTACCGGCTTGATCGTCCGTCCAGTCTTTAACTTTGATGTCCTTGTCGACACCGGCTTTTTCCAATACCATCTGAGAACGACTGCGACCGATACCGTAAATATAGGTCAGGGCAATCTCGCCTCTTTTGTTCTGAGGTAAATCTACACCTACAATTCTTATAGCCATACTATACTTGTTTATTACTTGAGTTTGACTTAACCCTGACGTTGCTTGAACTTGGGATTCTTCTTGTTAATTACGTACAAAACGCCTTTTCTGCGAACCATTTTGCAGTCAGGTGTGCGTTTTTTCAATGATGCTCTTACTTTCATATTCTTAATTTGTTATTTGTATCTGAAAGATATTCTGCCTTTAGACAGATCGTACGGTGACATTTCAACGCGAACCTTATCTCCTGGCAGGATTTTGATGTAATGCATCCGCATCTTGCCTGAAATATGAGCCGTAATTTCATGTCCGTTTTCCAACTCTACCCGGAACATCGCATTCGATAATGCTTCTATGATGGTTCCGTCCTGTTCAATTGCTGCTTGTTTAGCCATAATTCTATCTCTTATCCGAATTAAATAAAACGATCTCCCAATACTTGTTGTATATAATCAAACGAGGTCAGAATTTCTGCGCCTCCATTCTTGCGAACGACAATGGTATGCTCAAAATGTGCTGAAGGTTTATGGTCGGCAGTTCTCACTGTCCAACCGTCACGCTCCATTACAATGTTGCGGCTTCCCATATTGATCATCGGCTCAATAGCTATTACCATTCCAGCTTTCAACTGTGGTCCGCTTCCGCGTTTTCCAACATTGGGAACCTCCGGATCTTCATGCAGGTTGCGGCCTACGCCATGTCCCACCATTTCGCGAACGACGGTGTAACCGCGTCTTTGGCAATATTCCTGCACCGCAAAACCGATGTCTCCGACACGCTTGCCTTCCAGAGACTGCGCGATACCCTGATAAAGGGACTCTTTGGTGGTTCTCAACAATGCTTCGACTTCCTTGCTGACATCCCCAACCCTGAAAGTATAGGCGGAGTCACCGTGAAAGCCATTTTTAAAAGCACCGCAATCGACTGAAACGATATCGCCTTCTTTAAGCACCTGATCTTTGGTTGGTATCCCGTGTACGACCACGTCGTTGAGGGAGATGCAAAGGGATGCTGGAAAACCGTTATAGTTCAGAAAAGATGGAACGGCACCACAAGAGCGGATAAACTCTTCGGCTATTTGATCCAAGTATTTGGTTGTAATCCCGGGCTTGATGAATTCGGCCACCGTACCCAACGCTTTGGCTACGATTTGTCCGCTTTCCCGCAGATATACTAAATCATCGTCTGTTTTCAGATAAATCATCAACTTCCGATTGGTTATTAATAAGCAGCAATGCTACCTGTTCTACCCTTTATCCTGCCTGATTTCAGCAAACCATCGTAGTGACGCATCAAAAGGTGACTTTCAATCTGTTGTAGGGTATCGAGAACGACACCGACCAAAATCAGGAGGGAAGTTCCACCAAAGAATTGAGCGAACTGTGAATTGATTCCGAGTAAATTTGCGAAGGAAGGCATGATTGCGATAAATGCCAGGAAAATAGAGCCGGGCAGCGTAATTCTGGACATGATTGCATCCAGATAATCAGCCGTTCTTTTACCAGGTTTCACACCGGGAATGAAGCCATTGTTACGCTTCATTTCGTCGGCCATCTGAGTTGGATTGATGGTGATCGCCGTATAGAAATACGTGAACGCTACAATCATGATGGCAAATGTAAAATTATACCAGAAACCATTCGTATTCACAAATGCTTGTGCAAACGGGCTTGCTGAAGCAGCGCTGGAGTAGCCGATGAATGCAAGCGGAATGAACATGATGGCCTGGGCAAAAATGATGGGCATTACACCAGCGGCATTCACCTTGAGGGGAATGTACTGACGAGCACCACCGTATTGTTTGTTTCCTACCACGCGTTTAGCGTATTGGACAGGTACTTTACGAGTTCCTTGAACCAGCATGATGGCAAAAATGGTTACCACCACCAAGAACAAGAGTTCTCCCAACAACATGACTAGACCACCACCCGAATTCATTGAATAGCGGGATACGAATTCCTGCGCCAATGCTTGGGGAAGACGAGCGATGATACCAATCAGGATGATGAAGGAAATCCCGTTGCCGATACCCTTGTCGGTGATGCGTTCACCAATCCAAAGGGTAAACATGCTACCAGCGGTAAGAATCAAGATGGAGGATACCGTAAACCACCAACCTGCGGGCAATGTTGCGCCAGAATAGCCCATTTGAGCACTCAGATTGGCAAGGTAGGCAGGAGCCTGCATCACCAATACGAGAAGTGTCATATAACGGGTATATTGATTGATCTTGCGTCTTCCGCTTTCGCCTTCACGTTGCAGTTTCTGAAAGAAAGGTACGGCCATGCCCAACAACTGCATCACGATGGATGCCGAAATGTAAGGCATGATACCAAGTGCCACGATGGAAGCGTTGGAGAATGCGCCACCGGAGAACATGTCAAGCAATGACATGATACCTTCGCTGGTTTGTCCTTTCAATGCCGTCAATGCGCTTGTATCGATACCGGGAAGCACCACATAGGCGCAAAACCGGTAAACAGCCACAAATCCTAGAGTGGTGAGCAATCGGTTGCGCAATTCCTCAATCTTCCAGATATTCTTTAAGGTTTGAATCAGTTTCATTAGAACGTTTTATTTATCGTTAAGAATACAGATCAGCAAACGGTAGCGGTGCCTCCGGCAGCTTCGATGGCCTTGATGGCAGAAGCTGAAAAAGCATTGGCCGAAACTTCCAACTTGGAAGTAAGCGTTCCTTTGCCAAGAATCTTCACCAACTCGTGGGAAGAAACGAAGCCAGCTTCAACGAATGTTTCAAGTGTAAAGACTGACAAAGCTTTTGCATCAGCAAGAGTTTGTAACGTTTCGATGTTGATTGCGTGGTATTCTATCCGATTGATGTTCTTGAAACCAAATTTCGGAACACGACGCTGCAAAGGCATTTGACCACCTTCGAAGCCGCGTTTTCTGGAGTAACCAGATCTGGACTTGGCGCCTTTATGACCACGGGTGGCAGTACCGCCCATGCCAGAACCTTGACCACGACCAATTCGCTTCGCCGATTTTGTGGAGCCGGCAGCGGGTTTTAAATTACTTAAATTCATAGTTATATACTTTATTCTACGATTTTTACCAAGTGTCTTACTTTCTCTACCATTCCGAGAATGGCGGGGCTAGCCTCGTGTTCAACCACATTGTTCAGTTTCTTGAAACCGAGGGCGTCGAGCGTTCTTTTCTGAACTGCGGGGCAGCCGATGCGGCTCTTGAATTGTTTGATCTTTATTGTTGCCATTTGTTCTATCCTCCTTAACCTTTAAATACTTTTTCAATGGAAATACCACGGTTCTGAGCGACCATTGCGGCATCGCGCAGTTCAATCAAAGCTGCCATGGTGGCTTTCACTAAGTTATGCGGGTTGGAAGAACCTTTCGATTTTGCCAACACGTCAGTAATACCAACGCTTTCCAACACGGCACGCATAGCACCACCGGCTTTAACACCAGTACCATGCGAAGCTGGTTTTAGGAAAACTTCAGAACCGCTGAACTTAGCCCATTGTTCGTGGGGGATGGTTCCATGCAGTATGGGTACTTTGATCAGGTTCTTTTTCGCTGCTTCAGCGCCTTTGGCAATAGCGGCGGTTACTTCGCCTGCCTTACCAAGACCCCAGCCAACGATGCCTTCTTCATTTCCTACCACGACAATGGCGGAGAAACTGAATGCACGACCCCCTTTGGTTACTTTTGTAACACGATTGATCGCAACCAATCTGTCTTTCAACTCCAAATCATTGGTAGTCTTAACTCTATTTACTTGTCCTGCCATGATCATTAAATTTTAAGTCCGCCTTTACGTGCGGCTTCAGCAACTTCTTTTACTCTTCCGTGATACAAATAACCGTTGCGGTCAAAAACCACTTTGGTAATACCGGCTTCCACAGCTAATTTGGCGATTGCTTCACCAACTTTGGCAGCTTGTTCTTTTTTGTTCACTTTTTCTTCCATTTTCAGTGAAGAAGCAGAGACCAGGGTTTTACCGGACTTGTCGTCGATAACCTGTACATAAATTTGCTTGTTGCTTCTGAAAACGGTTAATCGCGGGGTTTCCGGTGTACCGGAGATTTTGCCGCGTACCCGTTGTTTTATCTTAAGTCTTCTGGATAATTTCGATGTCATCTTACTTGATTTTTAGCGTAAATTACTTCTTACCAGCCGATTTACCAGCTTTTCTACGAACTTCTTCACCTACGAAACGTACACCTTTTCCTTTGTAAGGTTCGGGTTTGCGGAAGGAGCGAATTTTGGC